>CANLQG010000001.1 GCA_947493195.1 uncultured Sphingomonadaceae bacterium
CGCCGCAAGGTTGCGGCGATAGAAGGCATTGCTCTCCTCCGCCGTCGAGAACCCCGCATACTGCCGGATCGTCCACGGACGACCCGTGTACATGCTCGCATAAGGCCCGCGCGTAAAAGGCGCGAAACCGGGCAGGCCGGGTCCGTCTGCCGGCGCGTCCTCCGCCGTGTAGAGCGGCTGCACATCGATGCCCTCAGGCGTGCGCCACGTCAGATCACGCCCCTTCACTTCCCTGTCAGCGCGCGAATGCCAGTCTTGTTTGGTGGGTTTTTCGGTCATGACCAGGGTTCATACAGACAAGCCCAGCCGTTTCAACGCAGGACAAGAGCTTTCCTACGCGACAGCACACGTTGCAGACCGCCTGCGAATCAAACTGCAACGGAATCAAAGACATGGCAATTCTCGAATCGCTCATCGGTCCTATCGCCTCGATCATCGACAAGGTGATCCCCGACGAGGAAGCGCGGGAGCGGGCGAAGATAGAGCTGATCAAGCTCGAAGGTACCCAGGAGATGCAGCAGATCGAGGCGCGCCTTTCCGCCATTGTCGCGGAAGCCAGCTCCGCCGATCCCTGGACCAGCCGCGCACGGCCCAGCTTCCTGTACGTCATGTACATCCTGCTGCTGACCGCCCTGCCGATGGGCGTGCTCTCGGCGTTTTCCCCCGTCACCGCGCGCGAGATCGCGCAGGGGATGAACGCCTATCTGGGCGGACTGCCCGAACCGCTCTACGCTCTCTTCGGCACCGGCTATCTTGGCTATACCGCCGCGCGCCAGTGGGGGAAGGTCAAGGGAGTGGAGAAATAGGGCTAGCCCGACGCAAGCATGCAATCAGCCCTTGGCCCGGGCCCGCTCGAACGTCTAAGGGCTGATGCATGACTGATACCATTTTTGTACTCAACGGACCCAACCTCAACCTTCTCGGCGTGCGAGAGCCCGAAATCTACGGAGCCGAAACGCTCGACGACATTGCCTCTCGCCTCGAGGATCGCGCGCGCCCGCTCGATATCGAGATCGACATGCGCCAGTCCAACCACGAGGGCCACCTGTGCGACTGGCTGCACGAAGCCCAGTCCTCCGGTGCCAAGGCCGTCATTCTCAATGCCGGCGCGCTGACGCATACCTCGCTCGCGCTTTACGATGCCATCAAATCGATCAAGACGCCCGTCATCGAGGTTCACGTTTCCAATCCCGCCGGACGCGAGGCCTATCGCCACAAGAGCTATGTCGGCATGGCTGCGCTGGGCTCCATCGCGGGCTTTGGCGCTTACGGATACGAGCTGGCGCTGGATGCGGCTGCCAAGCTTTAATCTGGGCCGTCAGGCTTGCCTTGCCGCGCGGCAGGCTCTAGCCGGACAGTCTATTTGCAAATTGGTCGCAGAATGGGGAATGCATGCCTGAGAACAAAGGCACACCGGCCCGCAAGGGTGGTCTGAACGTCGATACAGCGCTGGTGCGCGAGCTTGCCGATATCCTTAACGAGACCGGCCTTACCGAAATCGAGGTAGAGGACGACGATCGCAAGATCCGCGTCTCTCGCGGGGCGGTTGCGACCGCGATGGCCGCGCCCGCCCCGATGGCGATGGCAGCGCCTGCCGTTGCAACCCCCGCGACTGCGGAAGGCCAGGGCGCCTCGGCTGCCGAACCCGCGCCTGTCGATATGGCGAACGCCGTGAAGTCACCGATGGTCGGCACGGCCTATCTCGCTTCCGATCCGGGTTCGCCCAACTTCGTCGCCGTCGGAGACAGCGTGAAGAAGGGTGACACCCTGCTGATCGTGGAAGCGATGAAGGTGATGAACCCGATCACCGCGCCCAAGGATGGCACGGTCAAGGACCTGCTGATCGGCAATGGCGAGCCGGTGGAATTCGACCAGCCTCTCGTCATCGTCGCGTAGGGGTTCATTGCATGGGCATTTCCCGGATACTGATTGCCAACCGCGGCGAAATCGCGCTGCGCATCCATCGTGCCGCCCATGAAATGGGGATCGAGACCGTCGCGGTGCATTCCACCGCCGATGCCGATGCGATGCATGTGCGCCTCGCCGATCACGCCGTGTGTATCGGCCCGCCCGCCGCCAGCGAAAGCTATCTGAATCACGCGGCGATCATCTCGGCTGCCGAAATTACCGGCGCCGATGCAATCCACCCCGGCTATGGCTTCCTGTCCGAAAATGCGAAGTTCGCCGACATCGTGGAAGCGCACGATATCGCGTGGATCGGACCGAAGCCCGAACACATCCGCACCATGGGTGACAAGGTGCAGGCAAAGAAGACCGCCGGCGCGCTGGGCCTGCCGCTGGTACCGGGAAGCGACGGGGCCGTGTCCGATTTCGACGAGATGAAACGGGTCGCCAAGGAAATCGGCTATCCGGTCCTGGCCAAGGCGGCTGCGGGCGGCGGTGGCCGCGGCATGAAGGTAGTCCCCAGCGAGGACCAGCTGGAAAGCCTGGTGAAGCAGGCCATGAACGAGGCGAAGTCCGCCTTTGGCGACGACACGATGTACCTCGAGAAGTATCTCGGCAATCCGCGCCACATCGAGTTCCAGGTATTCGGCGATGGTCGCGGCAACGCGATCCACCTGGGGGAGCGCGATTGCTCGCTCCAGCGGCGCCACCAGAAGGTGTTCGAGGAAGCGCCCTCGCCCGTGATCACGCACGAAGACCGCATGCGGATGGGCGGCATCGTGGCCGATGCCATGGCCGCGATGGCCTATCGCGGCGCCGGTACCATCGAGTTCCTCTGGGAAAACGGCGAGTTCTACTTCATCGAGATGAATACTCGCCTGCAGGTGGAGCATCCGGTGACCGAGGCCATCACCGGCCTCGATCTGGTGCGCGAACAGATCCGCATCGCCGACGGGAAGGACCTGTCGGTGAAGCAGGAAGACATCGAGTTCAAGGGCCATGCGATCGAGTGCCGCATCAACGCCGAGGACCCGTTTACCTTCGCTCCCAGCCCCGGCAAGATCGACTACTATCACCAGGCCGGCGGCATGCACGTGCGCGTCGATAGTGGGCTTTATGCCGGATACACGATCCCGCCCTATTATGATTCGATGATCGCCAAGCTGATCGTTTACGGCCGCACGCGCGAAGGGTGCCTGATGCGCCTGCGCCGGGCGCTGGAGGAAATGGTGATCTCGGGGGTGAAGACCTCGATCCCGCTCCACCAGGAACTGCTGAAGCAGCCGGACGTGATCAGCGGCAACTATACCATCAAATGGCTCGAGGAATGGCTGGCCGAACGAGAGGCCGGGACCGAATAGAACAGTCCTTTTTGCCTTAGCGGAGTGATCAATATGCGCTGGATTAGCCTGCCCCTCGCCATCGTGTCGCTCTCCACCCCCGCGCTTGCGCAGGACGATGCCGAGGCGGTGGTCGACAAGCCTGCGGCGATCGTTGCGGACGGCATACCGGCCATTCCGGCATCCCTGGCAGAAGAGACGCGGCCCTATTTCGAATACCGCACCGCCAGCTTCGGTGGCTGGAACGCCGCGGACCGATCGATGATCGTGCAAACCCGCTTTGCCGACACGGCCCAGGTCCACCGCGTGGCCACGCCCGGCGGCGCGCGAATGCAGATGACTTTCGAGGCCGAGCCTATCGGCGGCGCGACCTACTCTCCGGATGGCAGCGTGCTGTTGGTTTCCAAGGACATTGGCGGTAACGAGTTCGACCAGATATTCCGCTATGAAAATGGCCAGTTGGTCCTGTTGACCGATGGCACGAGCCGCAACGGCCTGGGCGCATGGTCGAGCGACGGCTCGCTGGTTGCCTTCAGTTCCACGAAGCGCAATGGCCGCGATACCGACCTCTACGTGATGGATCCGCGCGATCCCTCGACCACGCGCATGCTGGTGGAGCGGCAGGGCGGCGGCTGGTTCGTTGTCGACTTCACGCCTGACGACAGCGCCGCGCTGGTGGCCAATTACATCT
Source organism: uncultured Sphingomonadaceae bacterium (assembly GCA_947493195.1). Classification (GTDB taxonomy): domain Bacteria; phylum Pseudomonadota; class Alphaproteobacteria; order Sphingomonadales; family Sphingomonadaceae; genus Alteraurantiacibacter. The sequence continues at coordinate 3,937 of CANLQG010000001.1, forward strand.
CGGTCCAGAATATCGAGCTTTACCGGATCGACCTTGGCACGGGTGAGGAAACCCGCATCACCGATCCCGGCAATCCAATTGCCTTCAGCGGGATCGAATATGCCCCCGATGGCCGTTTGTGGATTTCGACAGACCAGGGATCCGATTTCAAGCGGCTGGGCACGCTCGATCCTTCGACCGGCGCTTTCACGCCGGTGGTGGAGGAAGACTGGGACATCGCCTCTTTCGACATTTCCAAAGACGGCAACTTCATCGCCTACGAAGTCAACGCAGCGGGTCGCTCGCAGCTGAAAATCTACGACACGGCGAGCGGCGCAATACGCGCAGCCGACTTGCCACCGGGCGTCGTGGGCGGTTTTGAAATCGCGCCGTGGGGTGATGTCGGCTTCACCTTCAGTTCCAACCAGGCTTCATCCGATGCCTACAGCCTCGATCCCGCAACGCTTGATCTCACCCGCTGGACCGTCAGCGAGACCGGCGGCCTTGACCCCACGGCCAATGTCCTGCCCGAACTGATCGAGATCGAGAGCTTCGACGGGGAGCCCATGTCGGGTTTCCTTTACCGCCCGGACCCGGAACGCTTCCCCGGCCCGCGCCCGCTGATTGTCGATATCCACGGCGGTCCTGAAGGCCAGTCCTCGGCCAGCTTCCAGGGCCGTGCGAACTATCTCATCAACGAATGGGGCGTGGCGATTTTCGAACCGAACGTGCGCGGTTCAACCGGCTACGGCAAGCGCTTCGTCAGCCTCGACAACGGCCCGTTCCAGCGTGAGGACTCTGTGCGCGACATCGGTGCCTTCCTCGATGTTCTGGAAGCCGATCCCGCCATCGATGCGACCCGCATGATGGTGACCGGCGGCAGCTATGGCGGGTACATGTGCTATGCCAGCGCTCTAAGGTATGGCAACCGGTTCGATGCCGCCGCCTGCGTTGTCGCGATTTCCAACTTCGTCACATTCCTTGAGAATACGGAGGATTACCGCCGCGACCTGCGCCGGGTGGAATACGGCGACGAGCGCGATCCCCAACAGCGTGCCAAGCTGATCGAGATCAGTCCGCTGACCCGCATCGACGAGCTCGACATTCCCCTGCTGGTGGCGACAGGGGCCAATGATCCGCGCGTTCCCGCCTCGGAAGCGGACCAGGTTATCGAGGCCGTTCGCGCCAACGGCAGGGAGGCGTGGCATTTCCTCGCCGAGAACGAAGGCCACGGTTTCGCCCGCAAGGAAAACGCCGATTACTACTACTGGACGTTCCTGACCTTCGTGCGCGAAAACCTGCTGTCCGAAAATTGAGCCAGAGCCAGAAACATTAGATGCCTTCCTTTACCGCTATCGGAATCCTGCTCGCAGGCCTTGCCCTGCTGATGGTTGGCGGCGACGTGATGGTGCGCGGCGCTGTCGGCATTGCCGAACGACTGCGCCTGTCACCCATGCTGATCGGCCTGGTGGTGGTGGGGCTTGGCACGTCCAGCCCCGAACTCGCCGCCAGCGTGCAGGCTGCGCTGGCCGGGTCGCCGGGGCTGGCCATCGGCAACATCGTTGGCTCCAACCTTGCCAACCTGTTGCTGGTTCTTGGCGCGTCGGCACTGATTGCTCCGATGGCGGTGGATCGCACGGCCCTTTGGCGCGACGGCGGCGTCGGCCTGGCAGCCGCGCTGGCCATGGTTGCCGCCAGCTTCACCCTGGGGCTGGATCGCACCGTTGCGGCCATCTTCCTTGCCGGTCTCGCCGCCTACATCTGGTATGCCTACCAGCAGGAAAGGCTGGCCCCGGTAGACCAGCCCTACGACCACACCGCCGCCTATGATCGCGCAGTGGCGTCGGAAGGCTTCGACCCGGCCCTGCACCCCCACGACAGCCCGAAGCAGAGCCTAGGAAAGGCGCTCGGTTTCTTCGTGGTCGGGCTCGTCCTGATCGTCGGCGGTGGCACGCTACTTGTTAATGGCGCTGTTTCCATCGCGTCGGCCATGGGGGTCAGCGAGACGGTGATCGGTCTTACCATCGTCGCGATTGGCACCTCCGCTCCGGAACTGGTGACATCGGTCATCGCCGCAATCCGCGGGCAGAGCGACATCGCGCTGGGCAACGTGCTCGGCTCCAATATCTACAACATCCTGTTTATCGGCGGGGTAACCGGCTTGGTCGCCCCGGGCGCGATCCCCGAAAAAATCATCGCCTTCGATCTGCCGTTGGCCACGCTGGCAGCCTTCGTGGTGATGATATTCGCCTTTACCGGAGGTCGCCTGTCCCGGCGAGAGGGGGGCGTGCTGCTGGCCGCCTACATCGTCTACACCGCTTTCACCTCGGGATTGCTTTGAGGGGCGCGACCCGGTCAGCCGGTTGCTGACCCGGCCCGCGCTCAGTCGAAAGTGAACCCGGCGGCCCGGGCCTCTGCAATCACCTCTGCGCCGGTCTGGCGGGGATGGTCGCTTGCCAGCCTGCACCACACGGGTGCCTCGTCGCAGAAGATTTCCTTTTCCACCGGGTAGTTGTCGGCATCGCTGAACAAGCCGGCAAGGAAGCTGCGATTGCCTGTTGGCAGGAACCTGTACCACAGGCCCGACCCGCATATTGCGCAAAAGGCCCGCTCCGCCCAGTCGCTGGACTGGTAGGTGCCGATCGCCTCCTCACCGGTGATTGCGAAGCTCTCGCCCGTTACCGCCGGATAGAACGCTCCGCTCCACCGGCGACACATGTCGCACTGGCAGACTTCGATGTGACATGATGGCGAATTGAGGGCGATGTGGACCGCGCCGCAGAGGCAGTGGCCTGCGATGGTGTCCTGCCCCACCCGGGCTATTCCAGCGGAACGCCCGGCATATGCTTGGACGTGCGAATCGTCAGCGATGTCTTGACGCTTCCCACGTTGGGCGCAGGCGTCAGCTTGCTGGTGAGGAATTCCTGGAAGCTCTGCAAGTCGCGGCTGACGATCTTCAGGATGAAATCGATCTCGCCATTCAGCATGTGGCACTCGCGCACTTCGTCGAGCGTGGCGATGTGATCCTCGAACGCCTTCAGCGCTTCTTCGGCCTGGCTGCGCAGGCTGACCATGGCGAACACGGTGATGGCAAAGCCCAGCTTCGAAGCGTCGAGGTCCGCATGATAGCCGCGGATCACCCCTTCCTCCTCCAGCGCCCTCACGCGGCGAAGGCAAGGCGGCGCTGTCAGGCCGACACGGCGGGCGAGATCGACATTCGTCACGCGCCCTTCCGCCTGTAATTCGGCAAGCAAGCGACGGTCGATCTTGTCGAGTGTGGACATGACTGATCCCCCTGGGGCCTCATCCGCAATCTCCTGTGCGGACTGCGCAATTTCTACCACGCCAAAACGTGTTTCTGCATAACAAAGTTCCTTATGAATGTAATTGTCCCTTTTTGCAACGCATCGGTCCTTAACCATGCTTGCTCCGGGCGACGCGGCTAATGGGAAAGTTGGTAATTTCTTAACTTTCTGCCAACTGGAGCCGCCCCTTGTTCGATGACCGCCTAGCGACCGTGCTGCGCATGCGCGCCGGCAGCGAGGCGAGCATGCGAACACAGTTCCGGCAGTTGCTGGACCTGCTCGGCATGCGTCCCACGAACATGCCCGGAAAGGAGCTGGCTCGCCTTGCCCGCGCCATCAACGATCCGTCCGAACAGCAGCAGAAACAGGCCTACATGCGCCCGGCTCCCGAAAAGGAAGAGTTTCACCTCGTCACGCTCGACGGCTTCGTACGGCTCCACCAGTTGCAGGGCGCCATTCCGCAGGAGGAGCAGTCGGCGATCCTGCGCATGTCGGGCCTGCGGCTCCGCAATCCCGAGCTCGTTGCTTTCCTTGCCGAAGGAGAGGCCAAGCCCGCCGCGGCTGTCGTGGCCACCGCGCGGCTGAGTGAAGACGACTGGCTGGACCTGATCCCGCGCCTGCCGGTGACGGCGCGGGGATTCATGCGCCATCGCCGCGATCTGCCTGCAAGGGTCAAGCGTCTGCTGCAGGACCTGGGCGTGCAGGATCTCGTGCTGCCATCGGACACCGCCGTCGCTGGCGTGGAAACCCCGGTGCCGCCTCCCGCCCCCACGAAAGTCAGCATAGAAGCCCCTGCCCCGTCCAAGACCGAAGCGGCGGAGGATGGCATCGGCGCGCTGCGGCGGCGCATCGAGGCGTTTCGGGAAGGACGCCAGCTCGGCCGTACTGCGCCGCGCCTGCCACTTGGCGACATGGCACCGAGTAATGAACCCTTCACCAGGGACATGCTCGACATGTTCACCGACGCGACCGGAGTCGTCACAAGGGTGGACGGATTTGCTGCGCCCATGCTTGCAGGGCTTGCCTTGACCGCGCCGAAGCCCGGCGACCTGGTCGACTTTGGCGACGACGTAGCGGTGCAACTGCGCCGCCGCTTGCCGCTGCGCGGTGCCGCGCTTGCCATCGATGCCGCTCCTGAAATCAGCGGCGAATGGCGCATGGACGCAGCGCCGCTGTTCACTCGCGCAACCGGGGACTTCACCGGCTACGCCGTTCGCCTCTACCGGCCCAACCGGGCCGCCGGAGCAGAGGAAGAGAGCGCCGCCGATGCCATGCGGCAGGTGCTGCATGAACTCAGGACGCCGGTAAACGCCATCCAGGGCTTTGCCGAGATCATCCAGCAGCAAATCTTTGGCGCCGTGCCGCACGAATACCGCGCCCATGCCGCCACTATCGCGGGCGATGCTGCAATGCTGCTTGCCGGGTTCGACGAGGTGGACCGGCTGGTAAAGCTGGAAAGCGCAGCCATGCAACTGGAAGAGGGTACCTGCGATCTGCGCGAGGCGCTGGTGACCACGGTGGACCGGCTGGACAAGGTGCTTCGCGCGCGCAACGCTGGCTTCAGGCTAGAAGTCTCCGGCTCCCCCTTTCACGTGGCGATGGAACGCCCCGATGCGATGGCGCTGTGCTGGCGCCTGCTGGCAACCGCCGCCGGAGCCCTTGCGCCGGGCGAGGAAGCCTGTCTCGAACTCGCCAGCGATGGCGAGACGATAACCCTGCTCCTCGACGTGCCCGAAAGCCTGCGCAATGCTGCGCCCGATACCTCGCGCGAGGGGCAGCGCCGCCGTGCGATCAGCGCCGGGATGTTCGGCCCGCGCTTCACCTTCCGCCTTGCCGAGGCAGAGGCTCGCGCTGCCGGGGGATCGCTGGTGTGCGAGGAAGACCGGGTATCGCTGCAACTGCCCGCCTTGACCTCTCCGGTTGCGGCCCATAGCAGCGATAACGCCACGGGAGGCAAGTGAGGGCCGCAAGTCGGGGAGAATGACAATGGCGATGGGCAACCTGCTCGACCCGCCATCCGCGAGCGCAAGGGCGCGCTTTGCGGACGATGTCCCGCGCTTCATCCTGACGGTCGACACCGAAGAAGATTTCGACTGGGACCTGCCGCTGTCGCGCGAGAGCCACGATACGCGCCACGTCCCGCGGCTGGCGAAATTCCAGCAGTTCTGCGAAAACGAAGGCGTCGTGCCGATCTACCTGGTCGACTGGCCCATCGCCAATTCGCGCACCGCGCAGGAAGTGCTGCGAGAGCCAGTCCTGGCAGGGCGCGCCGAAATCGGTGTGCAGTTGCACCCGTGGGTGAACCCGCCTTTCCAGGAAGAAGTGAATCAGCACAACTCCTTTGCCGGCAACCTGCCGAGAGAGCTTGAAGAGCAAAAGCTGGCGACCCTGCGCGATGCGATCGAGACGAATTTCGGCGTCGCGCCACTGATCTATCGCGCCGGGCGCTATGGCCTTGGCCCCAACACCGCAGACCTGCTGGCAGACCAGGGGATCGCCATCGACAGTTCGGTGCGCCCGCTGTTCGACTATTCCAGCGCCGGGGGCCCCGATTACCGCGGTCATCCGCTGCACCCCTACTGGGTGGATGCGGACAGGACCCTTCTGGAATTACCACTCACCAGCACTTTCTGGGGCATGCTTCGGCGGCAGGGCGACATGATCTATCCGCGCCTCTGGCGCATGCCCTCCATCCGCGGAGCGCTCGCGCGGCTGGGGCTGCTGGAGCGCGTGCCGCTGACGCCCGAAGGCGTGAGCGTGGGGGAAGCCATTCGCGGTATCGACATGGCGCTGGATGATGCGGTGCCCATGCTGGTCCTCTCCTTCCACAGCCCTTCGCTGCGGCCCGGTTCAACCCCTTACGTGCGCGATGAGGACGACCTGGATGCGCTTTACGACTGGTGGCGGCGTATCTTCGCCTACCTCGCGCAGCGCGGGGTGAAGCCCAGCTGCGTGCGTGACGTGATGGCAAGCGTCCAGAGATAGCGGGGGCAAGGCAACCGACAGGACCTGACCGGCCTTTCATCGATTCCCTTGCAAGAATGGTCGGGGAGACAGGATTCGAACCTGCGACCCTCTGTTCCCAAAACAGATGCGCTACCAGGCTGCGCCACTCCCCGGACCGCGACCGCCCTTAGGTTTTACGCGGAAACGGTGCAAGCACCAATCCATGCCGGGGCGCTGAAAATCGCACCTCCACCGACCTAGCGGGCAATTTCCGAGACGGGTGACTGCGTATTTCTACCTGGCGTTACGGGTCCGCAACGGATGCGGAACGGGGAGAAACCCGCGGCTTGGCCAGCCTAGGCAGGCGCCATGCTTGCACTTACCACCGCCATCGCCATGACCCTTTCCTGCTCTGTCACCGACGGGGATACCATTCGCTGCGGCGATGAAAGGATCCGGATCACCGGCATCGATGCACCCGAAACGCGCGCCTGCCGCCAGGGGAGGACGTGCGTGCCGGGCGACGGACATGCATCCACCCGCGCCATGGAGGCCGCCGTTGAGGGCAAGCGCCTGACAATCGTGCGGCTGGGACGCGACCGCTATGGCCGCACCCTGGGCGTAGTCTATGCCGATGGAGAAAACGTCGCCTGCGCCCAGCTGGCAGCCGGGCAAGCATTCTACATCGAGCGGTGGGATGATGACGGACTGGTCGCCGCAGATTGCCCGCAACTGGCGGCGCAGCGCACGGTCTAGATCGCGAAACACGCAAGGTGGTGGGCCCGGCAGGATTCGAACCCGCGACCTAGCCGTTATGAGCGGCCAGCTCTAACCGCTGAGCTACAGGCCCACATGCCTTGCGTGCAAAGGCGCCACTAACCGCCCGCCCGTTTTCGGGCAAGCGGATAGAGAGGTCATTCGCCAGTCTGGATGTCATCGGCCTCATTGGCAAGGATGCCGACCACCTGTGTCCATACCGCTACGTTCTGGCGAAGCTGTTCGGGGTCAACCATGGCCAGCGTATCGTCGGGCGTGTGGTGCAGTTCGAAATAGCGGGTGCCATCCTGCTGCAGGTCGATGATCGCCCCGCCCTGATCGCGCGAGATGTTGATGTCCGCACCGCCGGTGGCGACATTGGCGGAATTGGCCACGCCGAAACGTGCCACCGACTGGGCCAGCCGGGCATGCAGGTTCGGATTGCTCTCGCGGAAATTGCTTTCGAAACGCCAGATCCGGTCGGCACCAAAATCGCTTTCCAGGCCCACGGCAATCGGCTCGTCGAGATGTGCGGCGCTGTAGGCTTCGCTACCCCAGAGGCCGGTTTCCTCCGCCCCTGCCATCAGTACGCGGATCGTGCGCAGCGGCTGGCCGGCTTCGGCCACGTTGAGCGCGGCGGCGGCCACGATGCCGCACCCGGCAGCATCGTCGATCGCGCCGGTGCCAAGATCCCAGCTGTCGAGGTGACAGGCAACCAGCACGGGAGGCAGCGACGGGTCACGGCCCGCGATCTCTCCCACCACGTTGCCACTGGTTGTCTCTCCCAGCCATTGCGGGGTGAGCGTGAGGTGCATCGTGATCGGCTGCCCGTCGGCGCGCGCGAACATGCGTTCCAGGTTGTCCGCATCGGGATTTGACAGGGCGCCCGCAGGCGTAGGCTCGACACCTTCGGCGAAGGTGGTGCCACCCGTATGCGGGGTGCGGTGACGCTCCGTACCGATGGAACGGATGACCGTTGCTACGGCCCCCTTGCTGGCGGCAAGGCTTGGCCCGGTCCAGCGCGCAGGACCGGCAAAGCCGTAACCGGAGCCGTCCTGCGTCGGCCGCATGTCGTGGCTGATGAAAGCAATCTTTCCGGCAAGGCTTCCGCCCGGCGCGGCCACCAGGTCGGCATAGGTCGGGAAATAGACCACCTCCGCGGTGATACCCTCGGCCCCGGTGGAGGCAGTATTACCCAGCGCGGTGATGTACATGGGCTGCGCGAAGGGCGCAGTAATGCGCGCATCTTCCTCACCGCGAACCCAGGTGCGCATGGTGAACGGCTCGTCCGCCACGTTGTCGAAGCCGCGTGCGTTCAGCCAGTCGATCGCCCATTGCCGGCCGCGCGCCTCGTCCGGCGTTCCGGCTTGTCTCGGCCCCACTTCGGTGGTGATCCCCTCAAGGAAATCCCACGCCGCAGTATCGTGATCCAGCGCGTGGTCAGCTTGGCTGGCGACGGAATTTTCGTGATGGTTGGCCTGTGCGGCTGCGGGCAGGACAAGCGAGGCAGCGGCGACAGCCGCAAGTAGATGTTTTTGCATGGCTGTCCAGCTAACGCGAACAAGCACACTTGCCAAGTTTTACCAGAAACGACTTCCCGGCACGCCCTTGAACGGCCCCGCAACCTTGCTGGTAATCCAGCCACCGTAAAATTCGCCGGGCTGCGGTTTGACCTCCTCCCCATCGACGCGGCAACTGTCGAAAGGCGCGGCATAGAAGGCGATTAAGTTCGTTAACATGGCGAAGGAAGGCGTGGGACTGGGATAGGACCAGCCGACCTTCTCCAGCACGTCGTCGTCCACCACAACGTCCCAATACTTGGCGGCGCCTTTCCATTCGCAGAAGGACGTGCCGCCAGCCCGGCGCAGCACGCCATCGGCAATATCGGCGGGCGGGATATAGTAGTTGGGTGGATGGCTGGTCTCCAGCACCCGCACCGCCTTGCGCGTATCGACAATCACACGGCCGCCGTGCTCGATCACAATGTGTGCGTCGGTCGGTTCGGCTATGGCCGGGCGGGGAAAGTCCCACACGCTTTCCTGGCCGGGTTCGACGGGGTCTGGCTCGGGATGTCTCATGCGGCGTCCTTTCGGGCGAAATGGCGTTGCAGGCGCGGACGGATGCGCAGGAACTGGCGGTAAAGTCGCTCCATCAGCCAGAGGACCGGCGGCAGCCGCGCGGCCTCTCCGAAAGGTCGCAGCAACGGAATTGCGCGCCACATAGCCGCGAACGCCGCCGCCCCGCTCAAGAGGCGGCCTTTCTCGCAGGCGTGAAAACGGTCCAGCAGCTCGCCTTGCGACAGCGGACAGCTTTCCGGTTCACCATCGCTCACATCGATGAATTCGATGGCTCCGCGCCGGTCCAGCCTGCGCAGGCCACGAATTTCCCGCTTACAAAGCGGACAGGCGCCATCGTACCACACCGTGACATCAGGCACCGTCGATCACCCTTTGGGCCAGTTCCCAGCCGGACAGGAAGGCATTCTCCACCCGCGGGCCAAGCAGCCAGTCGCCGCAGGCCCCGATGTGCCTGCTCGCGTCCCACAGCGCGCCCTCGCCCGCATTGCCGCACATGGCATAGCGCCAGCGATGGGCATCGACATGGCGCACGCGGGGAAGAGAGCCGCCCGCTTCCTTGCGCAACTGGTCGAGCAGCAGGGTGATGACGGGAGCGGCGTGCTGTTCCAGGTGTTGGCGGGACCATTCGCTCGATGCCTGTACGACCCAGCATTCTTCGTCGCCACGCCCGGGTTTGGAACTGTTGCGCGCCGCCCAGCCGATCGCTCCTGCGCCGCGCAGGGTGTCCGGCAGCTCAGGCCGGTCACGGAATGTCACCATCAGGGTCCAGCAGGGGTCCGAAACGGTCTGCCCGGCCAGCGCGGCCATGTCCGGTGCGCTGCCGGCAAGTAGGGGGGATACCTGCTCCGCAGGCACGGCAGAGATGACCGCATCGAAAATCGTACGCGGCACATCGGGCCCGACCAGCTTCCAGCCGGTGCCCACGGCACGCACCGTTTCCACCCGGCTCCCGAATGCGACATTTGCCGCTGTCGCCATCGCCCGGATCGGCGCGTTCATCGCCGGCGTGCCGACCCAGGCGCCGTCCTTAGCAGCGGGCCACGGCGCTACCACGCCATCCGCGTGCCACGCCTCCACCTGGCGGCGAAACCGATCATCGTGCGCCGTGAAGAACTGTGCGCCGTGGTCGAACCGCAGGGTGTGGCCATTCGCCTCCGCCCGGCGGGAAGACATGCGCCCTCCCGGCCCGCGCCCCTTGTCGAACACCTCGACGTTATGGCCGGAGTCCGTCAAGCGACGCGCGCATGTAAGGCCAGCCATACCGGCGCCGATGATAGCAATGTCCATGGCAGGTCATTTGGGCGCGCGGTGCCAAGCGACCAATACAGGATTTCGGCCTAGGCCGCAGCAGTTCGGGGCAAGGTTCGCACAGAGCTTGCATCTTCGCCATCGCAGGCGGGATGATCCGCCTGTCCGGCCTCGCCCTCGCTGGCGACGCGGTTGCGACCCCCGTTCTTGGCCCGGTAAAGTTCCGCGTCGGCGCGGGCAAACAAGGTGTGGTAATTCTCCCGCCCCTTGCGCTCCACGACACCAAAGCTGGCAGTCAGGCAAATTCCCTCGCCAAGCGCCGGATGCACCAGGCGCGCGAACGCCAGGCGCACGCGCTCTGCAAGGCGCGCCGCGGCATCGCCCCGGCAATCCCACACGAGCACGCAGAACTCCTCGCCGCCCACGCGCCCGGCAAGATCCTCTTCGCGTATCATGCTGCCAAGCAGCTCTCCGAAAGCGGCGATGGCGCTGTCGCCTGCCTGGTGTCCCCACAGGTCGTTGACCTGCTTGAAGTGGTCGATATCGGCCACCACCATGCACACCGGCACTCCATTGTGCGCCGCCGTGACCAGCCGCCTGTCGGCCTCCTTCTCGAACGCGTGCCTGATCCTGAGGCCGGTCATGGAATCGAAACTGCCGCGCTCGCGCACGTTGCGCACCAGGTCGTGGAAACTTGCGCCAAGCAGGACCATGGCCATGCCCAGCGCCTTCACGGTCAGCACAAGGTTGATGACGGAATAGTAGATCGACTGGCGATACTCGGCCACGGGAATTGCCCCTTCGGCAAGGAGCGTCAGGCTGGGCCGCAGGAGAAAGTCTGCCGCGTTGATAACCAGCGCGGCGATGATAAGCCGGTCGATCCATTCGCGGCGGGTGGAGCCAAGCAGGGTCACCGCACCGATCACGAACATGACACCATATCCGGTGTTCACGATCACCAGCCGCGGTCCGGCATCCTGCGACAGCAACACCGCCGCCACCAGCGCCAGCGCCGCTGCGCCATAGGTCATGCCGAGCGCCGGCAGGCTTACCGCCAGGCCGATACGGTCGCAAACGCCCCAGATCAGGCAGCCCGAAGCCAGCGCGTAAAACAGCTGCGTCGCGTGGAAGAGAAACGGGGAATCGGTAGGAAAAAGGTGCGTGATACCGAAGCCGAGACCGAAGAACAGATAGCCCAATGCAAAGGCCAGCACATGCCGCCCAACCCCCCCGCGCTGCCACAGCAGCAGCAGCGTCGTCATGAAGACGATCGCCGTCAGCGGCGTGGTCAGCCCGAGAATCTGTTCGCGCATGTGGTACCTTTTTCTCCCCGTGCCCGCACTAGGAATAAAAGGTAAAGGCACCGCTAAAGCATTCCCCGTCTGGCCTATTCTTTCAGGCTTTGGGACAAGCGGGCTTTTCTTCGGTGTCCCGTGCACTGCGGGCATGAAGGCCGCTGGCAACGTCGCCGTTCCTCTGGACGCTTGCCCAGAGCAGTCCAAACCCCTATCTGCGCGGCAAATCCAATCCATATCCAGATTCCGCGACAAGGACCGAAAATGGCCGCCCAATACGCATATGTCATGAAGAACATGACGAAGACTTTCCCCGGTGCGCAGAAGCCGGTGCTCCATGACATCAACCTGCAGTTCTATCGCGGGGCGAAGATCGGCATCGTCGGGCCGAACGGCGCGGGCAAGTCTACGCTGATGAAGATCATGGCCGGGATCGACACCGACATCACCGGCGAGGCATGGCCGGGCGAGAACATCACTGTCGGCTACCTGCCGCAGGAGCCGCAGCTGGACGAGAGCAAGACCGTGCTCGAAAACGTCAAGGATGGTGCGCGCGAAACCGCCGACCTCGTCGACCGCTACAACGCGGTCGCTGCGCAGATGGCCGAACCCGATGCCGATTACGAGAAGCTGGGCGACGAAATGGCCGAGCTGCAGACCAAGATCGACACGGTCGATGGCTGGACGCTCGACAACCAGCTGGAGATCGCGATGGAAGCCCTGCGCTGCCCGCCTTCCGATGCCGAGGTCGGCAACCTGTCTGGCGGTGAGAAGCGCCGCGTCGCCCTCACCCGCCTGCTGATCCAGAAGCCGGACATCCTGCTGCTAGACGAGCCGACCAACCACCTCGACGCCGAGTCCGTTCAGTGGCTGGAAAACCACCTCAAGGAATATGCCGGCGCCGTGCTGATGATCACCCACGATCGCTACTTCCTCGATAACGTGGTGGGCTGGATTCTCGAACTCGACCGAGGAACCTACTACCCCTACGAAGGCAACTACTCGACCTACCTGGAAAAGAAGGCCAAGCGCCTGGAGCAGGAAAACCGCGAGGAATCGGGCAAGCAGAAGGCCCTGCAGCGCGAACTGGAGTGGATTCGCCAGACCCCTGCCGCGCGCCAGACCAAGAGCAAGGCGCGTATCCGCAAGTTCGACCAGTTGCAGGACGACATGTCCAGCCGCAAGCCGGGCAAGGCGCAGATCGTCATCCAGGTGCCGGAACGTCTTGGCGGCAAGGTGATCGAGGCGAAGAACATCACCAAGGCTTACGGCGACAAGCTATTGTTCGAAGACCTTTCCTTCATGCTGCCGCCCGGCGGCATCGTGGGCGTGATCGGGCCGAACGGCGCGGGCAAGTCCACGCTGTTCAAGCTGATCACCGGGCAGGAAGAACCCGACAGCGGCTCCATCGAGATCGGTGAGACCGTTCACCTTGGCTACGTCGACCAGAGCCGCGACGACCTGAACCCGAAGAACAACGTGTGGCAGGAAATCTCCGACGGTCTGGATTACATGACCGTCAACAAGCACGAGACCTCTACCCGCGCCTATGTCGGCGCGTTCAACTTCAAGGGTGCGGACCAGCAGAAGAACGTCGGCAAGCTGTCGGGCGGTGAGCGCAACCGCGTGCACATGGCCAAGATGCTGAAGCAGGGCGGCAACGTGCTGCTGCTGGACGAACCGACCAACGATCTCGACGTGGAAACGCTGGGCGCGCTGGAAGAAGCCATCGAGAACTTCGCCGGCTGCGCCGTGGTAATCTCGCACGACCGCTTCTTCCTCGACCGCCTGGCCACGCACATCCTCGCCTTCGAGGGCGACAGCCACGTGGAATGGTTCGAAGGCAACTTCGAGGCATACGAAGAGGACAAGCGCCGCCGCCTTGGTGACGCGGCGGATCGGCCTACGCGGGTGGCTTACAAGAAGCTGACTAGGTAGGGGAGGAATTCATGGCTCAACATAAGATTTTCGTAAGTTGGTCCCGTCCAATCGCGTCCCAAATTGCCCCTATCCTAAGAAACTTTTTCCAAGATGTACTCGGCTTTGATGAAATCTTTTTGTCGCAGAAAATTGACAGCGGGAGGCGCTGGAGCGATGAAATTGCTAGCGCTTTAGAGAACTGTGACGCGGGTGTAATAGTTGTTACAAGTGAAAATAAGGGCGCACCATGGCTCAATTTTGAGGCAGGAGCAATTTCGAAGGACGTCGCAAACGCAAATGTTGTCCCATTGCTTTGGGACGTGCAAGTCGGTGATTTGGCGGATTCGCCAATGAATCAATTTCAAAGTAAAGATTTCTCTAGAGACGAAATTCTTGCAACCGTCCTCAGCTTTGCACGCATCTTCGATATACAAGAAGATGGTGTAAATCGACGGTTCTCCGCTCTCTGGCCGAAGTTCGAATCAGCACTCGCTGAAGTTTCGTCCTCTCCGAAAGGTCCTGACAACGCTCCGAATATTGCAGATGTATACTCTTTAATACAAAGAATGAACTCAAGATTAAACTCTCTCGAAGAAACTCTAAAGGCTTTAGATCGAGATATAACGATAGATAGGTTGAGTCGAAGAAGACCAAAACGCGCGACCCTCAACGCTCTGGCCGATGCGGCGGCGCATGCTTCGAATTCAGAAAGTATCTTCGAACGCAACATGAGTCCGCTTGTCGACGCATCTCCTGATGAGTTGCGAGGCATTTTAGAAAGGTGGGCCGAGGATCATTCTAAGAAGTCCGATGAAACAATTGAGGGACCCGCTGACGAGAACTCATAAGTTTACTTATGACGATGAACCCCACCCACCTCATCATTCACGGCCGCGTGCAGGGCGTGTTCTACCGCGACTGGACCGTTACCACCGCGCGCCAGCTCGGCGTCAACGGCTGGGTGCGCAACCTGCCCGATGGCACGGTTGAGGCGCACCTCGAGGGCGATGCCGAAGCCGTCGAGACGATGATCGCGACAATGCAGGACGGTCCGCCTGCTGCGAGGGTCGAGCGGATCGAGCGCGCCGATGCCGAGACACAGGGATGTGAAAGCTTCCGGCGACGCTGACCTGCTTCCACCTTGCAAATTGTTGAGAACGGAAACCCCGCGCCTGCCATCCGTTGCAGTCCCATGTCCGGACAAAACAAGCATGGCAATCACATCTGGGCAGCGGGCACCTTCATCACGCTTTGCCTGATCGGCTTTGGCGCGCGGCAGGCCATCGGCGCGATTTACTCGACAGCCGAAGCCACACTGCTGATCGAAGCGCTCAGCCGCGCCGGGCTTTATCTGGGGTCTGCCGTCGTAACCGCATCGGCCACCACCCTGGCGCTGATGCTGACCATGATCGGCATGATGCGGCGGATGGATAGCGAGTTCGACGATACGGCTTACCGCGGCGTGGAGCTGATCGCGCGGCTTGCCACCGTATCGCTGATGCTCGGGCTGGTCGTGCTCCTCGCCTTCACCCTGCCCGTAGGAGAGTTCGAGGAACTGCCAGCGGCCTGGTTCGACAACCTCTACAACGTGCTGTTTGCGGCCTGCGTCGTCATGGTTGGCCTGATCGCGGCCACCGTAACAGTGCTGTACCGCACGCTGCGGCAGATCATCGCCACGATCACGCCGGGCGACGACGTTTAGGATAGACTTCCCTACTGCTTCGAAAAAGGTGCATCGGGCGATCCCATGCGAACCGTGCCGCCTCTTTCCAAAAGCCGCCCAAGTCCCTGGCAGAGGGGCCGCCATTTTTCTGGTCCAGGACAGTGTTCCAGGTGTTCCAGGTTACGGCGAGACCCAGTGCCCCTCGCCGCTTGCCAGCTGGATGATCGCACGGCGGTGGCCGGTGTGGGCAAGGCTGAACCAGTCGGCCTCAACCAGCTCTACCATCAGCAAGGCGAAGTTCTTGCGCGCATCGATCAGTTGCTCGTCCTCCGGCTCGACCCCTTCCGCCCATGCAGGAAGGCCCGATGTCGGCGTGTCGGACGCTGCGCCCGGCCCCTCGCCAAGGTAACACCGGCGCGCAAAGTTGGTGCTCTCCTGCCATGCGGCATCCACCAGCGGCGTATCGGTCTCGATCCACCCGCGCCCCCGGCAGCGGACCTGCAACTTCGCCTCCCGATCATAGAACAGCACGCCGACCGGAGCCCCATCTCCTATCATCGCGCACTTGGGAGACCGCGCATCGGTATGAAACCGCAGCCGCCATTCCGCCCGGTCAAAACCCCGCAAGACCATTACCCGCGCGTCCGCATCGGCCGTTGCCACCACCGGCGTATGCATCGCGCTGCGACGGTTGGTTGCGCCGTCGTTCAGGCGAGAGGCGATATGATCGCGAATGTTCTCAAGGGTTTCGATGGCTTGCATCCTTTCCCAACGTTGTTCATAAAAGCTACGTCGAACATGAACGTTAAGCAAACTAAGTGGTTCAGTTAATGCTCATGCCGAATCGTTACAACTTGTGACATCGAATGAAACGTAACGACACTCATGGCCGCAGCACTCGAGCGGTAATGGTCAAACCCACGGGAGATGTTGCCATGCAACTCGCAGACCTTTTCAAATCCGTTGGCCTTGTTGCCCTGGCCGTCGCCATGACGGTACCGGTGCTGCCCGAAGCAGCGCAGGCAGCGGCAAATACTTCTGCCGAAGCCAGTGCCGACCAGCAGCGCGACCGCGATGCGCGACAGGATCGTCGCGGCAATCGTGGTGAGGCACGCCAGGAACGTCGCGGCAACCGTGGCGAGGCACGTACCGAACGCCGCCAGAGCCGTGAAGCGCGCATAGACCGTAACGCCGGCAACCGCCGTGCGCCCAGCGAAAGCGTTGAAGCACGCCGAGCAGGTCGCAGTGACAACCAGCAATACCGCAATTCCGAGATGGCACGTGCCCGTGCGGCCCGTGAAGCGGCCGCCCGCCAGGTCGACCGCCGTAACGAACGCCGTGCCGACCGCATCGAAGATCGTGGTGACCGCCGGGCCGAGAACATCCGCAACGGCAACCGCAACGTGGTAACCCGCGATCGCGGCGAGCGTGACCGGAACATCGTGACCCGCAATCGCAGCTACCGCGACAACGATCGCAACCGCACCTACCGCGACCGTGACCAGCGCCGCGATTATCGTGACCAGCGCCGCAACTACCGTGACCAGCGCGACTATCGCGAACGCCGCGATTATCGTGAGCGCCGGGACTATCGTGAACGCCGGGACTATCGACAGGATCGCCGGGAGGCACGCCGTGACTACCGCCGGTGGAACCGCAATGCCTGGCGCAACGACCGCCGGTACAACTGGAGCCATTATCGCACCAACAATCGCAGCCTTTACCGCTTGGGCCGCTACTATTCGCCCTACCGGAACTACAGCTATCGCCGCCTGAGCATCGGTTTCAGCCTCGACAGCCTGTTCTTCGGCAGCCGGTACTGGATTTCCGATCCCTGGCAGTACCGTCTGCCCGAGGTCTACGGCCCCTACCGCTGGGTTCGCTATTACGACGATGTCGTGCTTGTGGACATCTACACCGGCGAAGTGGTGGACGTGATCTACGACTTCTTCTGGTAAGGAAGAACACCCCCATTGCCGGAGCGAGTGGCCGGCGATGGAACCCCCCGCCCCTAACCGGGTGGGGGGTTCTTCGTTCGGCCTAGCGCGCCTTTCCGACCCGGCCGAAAGGCAGCATGCGAAAGATGCCACCGTCCTTGTCGATGAAGGTATGCTTGAGCGCGCCAAGGATATGCAGAGCCACCAGGTACATGATGACCTGGCCGCCCAGCGCGTGGGCATCGTAGATGCTATCCCCCAGCCCCTCGTTCTCGCCAACGGGTAAGGCAGGGATCGTGAAGAGGCCGAAGTACTCGATCTCGCGCCCGTTGAATGAATTGGCGAGCCAGCCGCCCAGCGGCAGGCCGATCAGCAGGACGTAGAAGACGACGTGCGTGGTGCGCGCCAAAGCGCGTTCCCATCCCGCATAGTTCGACGGCAGCGGCGGCCATTTGTGCGTCAGGCGCCAGGCAAGACGGCCAAGGGTGAGAACAAGGATCGTGATGCCGATAGCCTTGTGATCGGCGAAGATCGCCATCGCCTCTGCGCGGCTCGCATGTTCGGCACTCTCCGCCAGGCGCCAGTTCCAGATTACCAGGACGGCAATCGTCCAGTGAAAGATCATCGCGACTGCGGAATACCGGCGAGCCTGGGTCATTAGCATTCTCCCTTGCTGGTTGCGCAAGACTGCTCTTGTCTGCAACCTCAAGCAATGGAAAAGCAGTCTGCGTGATGACAACCAATACCAAAAGCAAGATTCCCCCCAACGCAGACCAGGCGCGCCTGAAGACGGTGGGCAGGCAGGTGCGCGAGCGTCTCGCGGCCAACCCTTCGGTCTACAAGGTTCCGAGCGAGGACGTGGAACTGTTCGCCGTGGGCGAATTCATGTCCGCCGCCGAATGCGGGAAGATGATGGAACTGATCGATGCGACGGCGAAGCCGAGCAAGGTTTTCGACCTGTCATACGAATCGGGTTATCGCACCAGCTATTCGGGCGATGTCGATCCCAACGATCCTTTCGTGAAGAAGATCGGTCGCCGGATCGACGACCTGCTGGGTATCGACCCCGCTTGGGGTGAGACGATCCAGGGCCAGCGGTACATGCCGGGGCAGGAATTCCAGCCGCACCATGACTGGTTCCATCCCGGCACCAGTTACTGGGACTTCGAAATGAGCCGCGGCGGGCAGCGCAGCTTCACGACGATGGCGTTCCTCAACGATGTGGAGGCTGGCGGCACCACCGACTTCACCGAACTGGGCATCTCGCTGGAACCCACGCCCGGGGTGCTGCTGATCTGGAACAACGCGACGCTGGACGGGCAGACCAACCCGCGAACCATTCACGCCGGGCGCCCAGTCATTGCCGGGGCGAAATACATTATCACGAAATGGTATCGCACCCGGCGCTGGAACTAGGTCAGGATCAGGGGCAAAATCAGCGCGCCAGTGCCTCGGCAATAAGTTTGCGCGTATTCTCGACACCGTAAAGCGCGATGAAGCTGCCCATGCGCGGCCCCTGCGAGGAACCGAGCAGTGTCTCGTATTGCGCCTTGAACCAGTCGCGAAGGCTATCGAACCCGAACGTCTCGTCCTTGCCAATTTCGTAGACGATGGTCTGCAGGTCCTCGGCAGGCATATCGCCGGGCACCTCGGCAAGCTTCGCATCGAGAGCCTTCAGCGCCTCCGCCTCGTTCGGCTCCGGCGCGCGCTTCACCAGGGTGGGTGCGATGAAGTCGCGGTTGTAAGCGAGCGCCTTTTCAACCAGCCGGAAAAGGTCCGGATGATCGTCCGGGTCCGTGTCGTGCATGTAGTTGCCCAGATACGACCACACCTGTTCGTGCGTCGCGGTGGCACCCAGTACGCCGACGAGGTTCAACAACAGCCCGTAGGTCACCGGCAGGCTGTCGCCCGAACCGATCGGCGGCTGCGAACCGCTGGAATCCTTCACCCGAAGCAGGTTCCAAGCCGGATTGCCGAGTTGCTTGTCGACATCCTGTTCCGTGATACGCTCGCGAAACTGCCAGTAGTCATCGACCGCGCGGGGGATGACGCCGACGTGAAGCTGCTTGGCGCTTTTTGGATTGGGGAAGATGTAGAAGCCCAGGCTCTCTTCGGAGCCGTAGGTCAGCCATTCCTCGATCGTCAGGCCGTTGCCCTTCGACTTGGAGATTTTCTCTCCCTTCTCATCAAGGAACAGCTCGTAAATCAGGCCTTCGGGCTTCTGCCCGCCCAGGACGCGGGCAATCTTGCCGGACTGCACGCCGGTGTCGGTCAGGTCCTTGCCGTACATCTCGTAATCGACCCCCAGCGCCACCCAGCGCATCGCGAAGTCGACCTTCCATTGCAGCTTGGCCATGCCGCCCAGAGCGCTCTGCTCGATCACCTCGCCATCGCTGTCGGTGAAGCGCACGATGCCTTCTTCGGCGTTCACCACCTCGACCGGCACCTGAAGCACGTGGCCGGTCTTGGGCGAAATCGGCATGATCGGCGAATAGGTAGCCGCGCGTTCGACGCGCAGCGTGGGCAGTATGATATCGAGGATCGCCTGGTTGTTAGCCAGCACACCGCGCAGCGCCTCGTCAAATTCGCCGGAGTTGTACTTGTCCGATGCCGCAACGAATTCGTAATCGAAACCGAAGCGGTCGAGAAATTCGCGCAGCATGGCGTTGTTGTGCGCAGCAAAGCTTTCGTATTTCTCGAAGGGATCGGGAATGCGGCTGAGAGGCTTGTGCAGGTTCTCTTCCAGCAGCGCCTTGTTCGGTACATTGTCAGGCACCTTGCGCAGCCCGTCCATATCGTCAGAGAAGGCGATCAGCCTCGTGGGCGCAGGCGTGCCGTCCTCGGCAGCTGCCACGATCTCGTAGGCTTTGCGCACCAGCGTGGTGCGCAGCACTTCCTGGAACGTGCCGATATGCGGCAGGCCCGAGGGGCCATAGCCGGTCTCGAACAGCACCGGCTTTCCGCCGGGTTTACCGTCTCGATACCGCTTTGCTAGGCGCTGGGCCTCCTGAAATGGCCACGCTTTCGAGTTGCGGGCGGCTTCGATGAGATCGGTGCTGAACATGGGCTGCGCCCATCGCCCAAGCAGCGCGATTTCGCAAGCGCGAAGTCTGGGCCGGAACTCTAAGCCAGCCGTAACATTTTATAACAAAACCAAATCAAACCGGGGGTTCATTTGAACTACATCGAAATACTCCAGAACCAGGTCATGGGCATGTGGGCTGGCTTCATCGCCATCCTGCCCAATCTGGCCATTGCCATTGTCGTACTGGTCCTGACCTGGATCGTGGCCAAATTTGCCGTGCGCATCGCCAATAAGGCGACGGGCAAATCCAGCATGCGTGAGGATCTGCGGCAACTCGTGGAAACGGTCGTGCGGCTGGCCATCTGGATCACCGGCATCATCCTGGCACTCATCGTGGCCATACCCGGGTTCACGCCGGCGGGCCTGATTGCCGGCCTTGGCATCGGCGCGCTTGCCATCGGCTTTGCCTTCCAGGACATTTTCGAGAACTTCCTTGCAGGCGTGCTGATCATGCTGCGCGAGAAGATGCGTATCGGCGACCTGATCGAGGTCGAGGGTGTGCTGGGCAAAGTGGAGAAGATCACCCTTCGCGAAACCTATGTTCGCCAGCTTTCCAACGAACTGACGATCATGCCCAATTCCATGCTCTTCAAGAACGCGGTACAGATCCTGACCGACGATACCGTACGCCGTAACGAAGTCATCGTTGGCGTATCCTACGACGCCGACCTCGAGGAGGCTCAGCGCGTGATCGAGGAAGCGATGAAGACCGTGGATGCCGTCGTCGACGACAGGCCGATCATAGTCTACGCGCAGGAATTCGGTGGCAGCTCGATCGATTTCCTCGTCCAGTGGTACGCCCAGTCCGCCGCGCGCGACCTGCGCCAGACCAAGAGCGAGGCGATCAAGGCAATCAAGAAGGGCCTCGATTCAGCGGGCATCGGCATACCCTTTCCCATCCAGACCAACTACTTTGCAGAGCCGCTGCGGATCGAACAGGTTACTTCGGAAAAATCCTCTGCCTGAGCCGGATGGCGTTCGCTTAATTGGGCGGACGACGCCCGGACGACATCGAAGTGACAATCCGGCCATCGGCAGACTTGTAGCTGCGCGGCACCCGTTCCGGTGGGTTTGCCACGCCCCGCGGGCGCGCGGCGATGCTGCTGGTGACGAAACCTCCCGACTTGGTGGGACTGTCCGGACGCTTTGCCAGCACCAGACCGGAAGGCTGGGTCGCGGGAGGTTCGCGCCGTTCCTCCGGTCGCTCGACAGCTTCCGGAGTGGGGCCCAGTCCAGCAACCGGCTCTTGCGCCGGGGAAGGATGATAAGGCTCGATCTTTTCAACCACTATCCCTGTCCCGCCGCGGCGACGGTACCAGACAAACCCCAGTATTCCTGCTGCAAGCAAGGCAAGCCCTGCCAGTAGCCAGACGATCCAGGCCCCGCCGGTTGAACTATCTCCATCGCTCTCGACCTGCGGCTGTTCGATCACCGGTTGCGACGGCGCTTCCCGATCAACCGGGGAAGGTGCAGCCACTTCACCGGCACTGTCTGTGGCCTCGGGCTGCGGCGTTGGTGCGTCCTGCGCATCGTCCGGAGCGGGACGTGCGGGTTGCTGGCGTGGCGCCGACTCGCGTTCCTCACGCCGAACGGGCAGCGTGGCCTGCGGAACCGGACCCGCCTGTGGTACGACCACTGTGGGCGTGTCCTGCCTGGGCCTCGGTGTCGCCGTCGCCGTCGGCAACGGCTGCACCATCGGCTCCATTCGATTGCGGCGGGCGGTGCCGGGCGTCGGCTCCAGGCTGAAATCATCCGGAACGCCTTCCACCCGTTCCACTCCCGTAGGCTGGCTCGTCGGCGTAGGAGTGGGCTGCGGCTGTCCTGTGCCGTCCTGCGCATGGGCGCCGACGGAGATAAGCAGGAATGCCATTGCCGAAGCGGTTCGTATCACGTGGATCATTGCGCCAACCGCCATAGGCGTCCGCTGTCTTTAGCGCGACTGAATGGATGCCGCGACCAAGCCGATTTCCGCACCATCGTGGCCGGGAAGCGACAAATTGCTCCGATATTGCGGCAGGACGCGTCGACGCCGATCAACAATTGCCTTCGCAACCGCCCTCTGTTCAGCCCGCCCGCGAACGATGCAGTTCTGCGCGTCCACGGCTTCCTCGCCAGCCTTTCGTTTACATTTCGTTCTCATTGGCGATAGTGGAGCGCGATGGCCAATCCCGCCCTCCCTGCAGAAGACGTTCCCCTGCCTTCGCTCCATGCCAGCCATGCGGGTAGCTGGCTTTGCGGGGCGGATGGCTCTGTTCGGGGCGCGTCCAAGGGAGAGGCGGTGATGGCCGCCGCCGATACGCCGCACCTGATCCTGAATGCGCCGCTGGTGGCCACTCGGCTGGGCTATCCCGACCTTTCCGGCCTGGATCTTCTGGAACTATTCGCCTTCGTGCATCCTGCCGTCTTCTGCGTGCCCACGCCAAAAGGGCTGGCCCATGCGCTGGGATTGCCGGAACCGGAAGACGGCGCGCAGGTGCCGGCTTTGCTGCGAAAAGCTGCCGGGGTGTTGCTGGCAACATGCGAAAGCCCGGATTGGACTGCGCGCGAAGGCGCGTGGAGCGTGCTCCAGTCCCTCTCACGCCTGCGCTGGCCGTGGGCGCAGGTGCTCGCGCCCCACATCGCCCGGCCGGAAAAGGCGGAGAAGTGGCTGTTCTCGCGCCTGCCGGAATGGGAAGACAGCGGCGAGCGTCCCCAGCCGGGGCAAGTGCTGCTGGGCGAAAATGCCATCCATGGCCAGCTCGCCCGACTGACCGGCGAAGGGGCAGAGCAGCGCGAGGGGCAGCGCACCTATGCCGCCGATGTGGGCAAAATCTTCGCCCCGCGCGAGAGGCGCGACAAGCCGCACGTCCTGTTGGCACAGGCAGGCACGGGCATCGGCAAGACACTCGGCTACCTCGCACCATCCTCACTGTGGGCAGAGAAGTCGGGCGGCACCGTCTGGGTCAGCACCTATACCAAGAACCTGCAGCGCCAGCTGCGCAGCGAGGCCGCGCGAGCATGGCCCGATCGCCGCGCCGACGGCACGCAACCGGTGGTGGTGCGCAAGGGGCGCGAGAATTACCTGTGCCTGCTCAACCTGGAAGACGCGCTGCAAGGCGGGTTCGGCGGACGCGCGGCCGTTCTGGCGCAACTGGTGGCGCGTTGGGCCGCCTATTCGCAGGATGGTGACATGATCGGCGGAGACTTGCCCGGCTGGCTGGGCACGCTGTTCCGCCAGCGCGCCATCCGCAGCCTGACCGACCAGCGCGGCGAGTGCATCTATGCCGGGTGCCCGCACTACCGCAAATGCTTCATCGAACGCGCCGCCAGGGCCAGCGCGCAGGCCGACCTGGTAATCGCCAACCACGCACTCGTGATGGTCAACGCAGCCCGCGGGCGCGATCATGCGCAGCGGCCTACCCGCATCGTGTTCGACGAAGGGCACCACGTATTCGACGCTGCGGATTCCACCTTCGCCGCCGCGCTGACCGGGCAGGAAGCCATCGAGCTAAAGCGCTGGATCCTGGGCCCCGAGCGCGGATCGAGAGGACGCAGGCGCGGCCTCGCCGCACGGCTGGCCGACGTTGCCAGCTACGACGAGGCAGGCGGCGCGGCCATCGATGCCGCGTGCGAAGCCGCCCATTCCCTTCCCGGCGAAGGCTGGATCGCCCGGCTGGCCGAGAATGCCCCGTCGGGAGAAGTCGAGACCCTGCTGGCCGCCGTGCGCGCTGTTACTTACGCCCGCGACGAGAGCGGCGCGCTGGATGCGGGCTATGGGATAGAGACCGAGGCCGCCGGGCTCGAAGGCGATTTCGTCGAACGCGCGCAGGCCGCCGCGCAGGCGCTGGCCGCGATCCGCACCCCGCTCATCAAACTGGGCGTGCGGCTGGAAGCCATGCTTGAGGACCCGCCCGACTGGCTGGACAGCCAGGGCCGCGCGCGGATCGAGGGAGCGCGCTTTTCGCTCAGTTGGCGGATCGACACGCTGGCGGCATGGGAAGCGCTGCTGGGGCGGCTGGGTGGCCCTGCAGACCCCGAATTCGTCGACTGGCTATCCGTGGAGCGCAACGAATCGCGCGAATTCGATATCGGCCTGCACCGCCGTTTCCTCGACCCAATGAGGCCCTTTGCCCGCGTGGTGCTGGAGCCCGCGCACGGTGTCATGCTGACCAGTGCGACGCTGACAGACCGGCTGGAGGACGGTCCCGACTGGCCCAGCGCGGTGGCAAAATCGGGCGCTCCGCATATCGAGGTGCAACCAAGGCTGGCCGACGCGCTCAGTCCGTTCGACTACGCCTCGCGCGCCGAAGTCCTGATCGTGACCGACATAAAGAAGGGAGACCTCGCCGGTCTCGCCGGGGCCTATGCGCGTATCATAGAGGCGAGCGGCGGCGGCGTGCTGGGCCTGTTCACCGCGATCAGGCGTCTGCGCGCCGTGCATGGCCGGATCGCGGACAGGCTGGCTCGGGAGGGATTGCCGCTATTTGCGCAGCACGTCGATCCGATCGACACAGGCACGTTGGTGGATATCTTCCGTGACGATCCCCATGCCAGCCTGCTGGGCACCGATGCCCTGCGCGACGGTGTGGACGTGCCGGGTCGTTCCTTGCGCTGCGTGGTGATGGAACAGGTGCCCTGGCCGAAACCCAGCATCCTGCACCGCGCGCGCCGTGCGGCACACGGCGGCAGCGCCTACGACGATTCGATCATGCGCGGGCGCCTTGCCCAGGCATTCGGCCGACTGATTCGCAGCCGCGAGGACAGTGGCCAGTTCATTGTCCTGTCCCCGGCCTTCCCCTCTCGGCTGCTGACCGCCTTCCCGCCGGGTGTGCAGGTGATCCGCCTGACGCTGGATGAGGCTTTACAACGCGTCGCTGCCGGTGTTTCGTATCCGCAGCCGGTCATGCAAGAGGATGCGCCCCAGTGAAACGCCTTGGCCTTTTGCGCCACGCCAAATCGGATTGGGATGATATGAGCCTGCGCGACTTCGATCGCGGGCTGAACGCGCGCGGGCGCAAGGGCGCGGCGCTGATGGGTGAACACATCAGGCAGCAGGGCGGCAAATGGCAACTCGCAGTCGCCAGCCCGGCCGAACGCGTGAAGCTGACGCTAGCGGCGACCGGACTGGACATACCCGTGCGGTTCGAG
Source organism: uncultured Sphingomonadaceae bacterium (assembly GCA_947493195.1). GTDB lineage: Bacteria > Pseudomonadota > Alphaproteobacteria > Sphingomonadales > Sphingomonadaceae > Alteraurantiacibacter. Next base: position 29,276 of record CANLQG010000001.1, read on the forward strand.
GAGACCGCCTACCTCGCAGACAGTCCCACGCTTATCCAGTTGCTGACTTCGTGTGATGACGAGGTCGATGCCGTACTGATGGTGGGCCACAATCCCGGCATGCAGGAACTGGCGCTGGACCTGGTTGCCGCCGATGCCGAGAACGACCTCTATTCAGAGGTGCTGCAAAAGTACCCGACTGCCGCGTTCGCCATGCTGGAGCTCGATATCGACAGCTGGACAGACCTGTCCCCCGGTTGCGGAAGGCTGACACATTTCGCACGCCCGCGCGATCTTGATCCCGAACTCGGCCCGCAGGAAGTCGGCTGAAACCACGATTGCGGCCTTCGCCTATCAGGGAATCTAGTCGGCAAGCGCCCCGGACAGCCGATTGCGAATCGAATAAAGGCGCACCAGAACTTCCGACGATGTGGCATCGCGGGCTGCCTGCTCTCGCGATTGCGGAGCAGCGTCGCTCTCGGCGGAGGCGTCACCGCCCTCGCCTTCCAGCAGTGCCTTGTTCGCACCCTTCAGTGTGTATCCCTGCTGATTCACCAGCCGGTCTATACGTTCGACCAGGGCGATGTCCTCGGCACGGTAAAGGCGACGTCCGCCGCTTCGCTTCAACGGCTGGAGGACGGGAAACTGCTGCTCCCAATAACGCAGCACATGGGGCTTGATACCGAACGCCGCCGACACTTCGCCGATCGTGCGCATGGCGTCGGGCGCCTTGCTGTCATTGAAGCGCGATTGGCTTGGCGGCGGGTTGCTCACGAAGCGTTCGCGATACGCTCTTTCAGTTTCTGGCTGGCACGGAAGGTCATCACCCGACGCGGCGTAATCGGCACCTCGATACCCGTTTTTGGATTACGGCCAATGCGTTCCTTCTTGTCGCGCAATACGAAGCTGCCAAACCCTGAAATCTTCACGTTTTCGCCATCCGACATGGCATCGCACATCTTGGCGAGGATCGATTCCACCATGTCGAGACTCTCGGCACGCGAAAAACCCATCTTGTGATTGATGGTCTCGGCAAGGTCGGCACGTGTCAACGTACCCACGGATCGCATAACATTCATGCGTCCAACTCCTGATTAGCTCTCGACCCGAAAAGTTTTATGTAGGAAATCAGTGGCGAACGCAAGGTCGACTTGGCCCAGCCGGGGGAAAAATCCTACGCGCGGAGCAGGCTGGCTCCCCAGGTGAAGCCGCCGCCCATGGCTTCCAGCATCACGAGGTCGCCTTTCTTGATGCGCCCGTCCTTCTTGGCCACGTCGTAAGCCAGCGGCACGGACGCAGCCGAAGTGTTGGCATGCTGATCCACGGTGACCACGACCTTGTCCATCGACAGGCCCAGCTTGCGTGCCGTGGCGTCGAGGATACGCAAGTTCGCCTGGTGCGGCACCACCCAGTCGATATCGCCCGGCTCGTGCCCGGCTTCCGCCAGCACTTCGCCCAATACGCTGGAAAGGTTCGCCACGGCATGCCGGAACACTTCGCGCCCCTTCATCCGCAGCTTGCCCACTTCGCCGGTGGTGGAAGGCCCACCATCGACGTAGAGCATTTCGCCGTGCTCACCATCGGCATGAAGGCGCGAGGCGATGATGCCGGCGCCGTCATCCTCGGCAACGTCCTGCGCCTCGATAACGAAAGCGCCCGCGCCATCACCAAAGAGAACGCAGGTGGTGCGGTCTTCCCAGTCGAGGATGCGGCTGAAGGTCTCCGCCCCGATCACGATGGCGCGCTTTGCCATGCCGGAACGCACCATCGCGTCTGCCGTGGTGAGCGCGTAGAGAAAACCGGAGCAGACAGCGGCAACATCGAAGGCGGGAAAGCCTTTGCCGCCCAGCCGCTTCTGCACCTGCGTGGCCGTGGCGGGAAAGGTGTTGTCGGGAGTGGCGGTGGCGAGCACGATGAGGTCTATATCGCCAATCGCCACGCCGGCATCGTCCAGCGCCGCCTGTGCCGCGTCCGCCGCCAGCGATCCGGTCGTCTCGTTCTCTGCCGCGATATAGCGCTGCGTAATGCCGGTGCGTTCGCGGATCCATTCGTCGCTGGTATCCACCCGCTCTGCCAGCTCTTCGTTGCTGACGCAGGCCTTCGGCAGCGCCGAACCTGTACCGATCAGGACCGAGCGGATCACTTGCCCAGCACCGTTTCGTCCATGCCGGAGCCATTCGCGGCGAGAGCATCTTCACCCATCTTGGTAAGATCGGCTGAAATCCGGTCCGTCAGATCGTCCTCCAGCAGGCGCGCGGTGACAGCCACGGCATTGGCCACACCCTGTGCATTCGCGCTGCCGTGCGATTTCACGATGACACCGTTCAGGCCGAGGAATACGCCACCGTTGTGGTTGTTGGGATCGAGGTGATGCTTGAGCAATTCGGTTGCCGGGCGCGACACGAGGAAGCCGACCTTGGAGCGCAGGGAACTCGTGAAGGCCGCCTTGAGCAGGTCCGTCACGAAACGCGCAGACCCCTCGATCGCCTTGAGCGCGATATTGCCGGAGAAACCGTCCGTCACGACCACGTCGACTTCGCCCCGGTTGATCTTGTCGGCCTCGACATAGCCATCGAATTGCATGTCGAGGCTCTCCGCATCCCTCAGCAGCTGCGCTGCGCGCTGCAGGTCGTCCGTTCCCTTAATGCTTTCCGTGCCAATGTTCAGCAGGCGTACGCGCGGTGTGCGCCCCTTGTTCACAATTCGGGAGTAGGCCGCGCCCATGATGGCGAACTGCACCAGATTGCGAGCATCGCAGTCGGTGTTGGCGCCCAGGTCCAGCATGATCACGTCATGCTCTTCCAGCGTGGGCAGCAGCGCCGCAAGCGCGGGTCGATCGATCCCCGGCATCGTGCGCAGGGCAAGTTTGCTCATCGCCATCAGCGCGCCGGTGTTGCCTGCGCTGACCGCAGCGCCGCACGAGCCATCCTTCACCGCTTGGATCGCGAGACCCATGCTGGTGGTCTTGGCACGACGAAGCGCGCGGCTGGGCTTTTCATCGCCCGCAACCACGTCGTCGCAATGCAGGATTTCGGATGCCTCGCGCATGCCGGGGTGATCCTCGAGCGCCTTCTTGATGCGCGCTTCATCACCTACCAGCAGGAACTTGAACTTGTCGTGCTGGCGCCTTGCCAGCGCCGCGCCGGACACCATGACGCGCACGCCATGATCTCCGCCCATCGCATCAACCGCGATACGGGGCAGGCTCATGGGCGTACGCTCCTTGGTCCGGTTTGGACTTTACAGGCCCTTGGGCTCGATCACCTGGCGGCCATTGTAGTGGCCACAGGCGTTGCAAAGCATGTGCGGGCGCTTCAGCTCGCCACAGTTGGAGCATTCGTGGAAGGCTTCGACCTTCAGCGAATCATGCGACCGGCGATTGCCCCGGCGATGCGGAGATACTTTTCTCTTAGGGACAGCCATGCGGCACCTGTTCCTTGAATTCGTTCAAAATTGATATCGGAGCCGCCCTAGGCCAAGCCAGTCCGCTGCGCAAGCGCGCCGGAGCAGCCCAATCGAGGATGCGGCGAAGGCGCGCGCTATAGCGATTTCTCACACGGTTGCAAGCGCGCGCGCCCAGCTATAGCAAGAACATGGGTTCAACACGGGGTACTATCAATGGCAGACATGCATATCAGCCTTATCAGCGCGGCGCTGGCAGCACTGATTAACCTGTGGCTCGCGGTCAGGTGCGGCAAGGCGCGCATCAGCGGCAAGGTGCTGCACGGCGACGGCGGCGACGTGTCTCTGCAAAGGCACATGCGGGCCCAGGCCAACTACGTCGAATACACGCCCTTCGCCCTGATCCTGATCGTACTGCTGGACCTTGTCGACCAGGATGGCTGGCTGCTTGGCCTCACTGCCCTTGCCTATTTCGCCGGCAGGGTGCTCCACCCCATCGGCATGCAGGCAGACCATCCCGCCAAGACGCGCCAGATCGGCATCATGCTCACTTTCGGCCTGCTGTTGCTGTGGAGTGTATGGGCTGCCCTGATAGGGCTCAGGCTGCTCTAGGACTCGCCCATGGCCGCGTCGGACACGTAGGGGTTCGTCTTCCGCTCCTGGCCGAAAGTGCTGGTTGGACCGTGGCCCGGCACGAAGGTCACGTTGTCGCCCAGCGGCCAGAGTTTCCGCGTGATCGCATCGAGCAGGCTTTGGTGGTTGCTCATCGGGAAATCGGTGCGTCCGATGCTTCCCTGGAAGATAACGTCGCCCACGAAGGCGAAGCCGGTAGGCCGGTGGAAGAACACCACGTGACCGGGAGTATGGCCGGGACAATGGATGACCTCCATCGTCACCTCGCCGAAGCTAACGGTGTCGCCGTCGGTCAACCAGCGGTCAGGTTCGAAAACCTCGCAGGCCATCTGGAAGCGCGGGCCATCGTCCTCGAGGCGGCTGATCCAGAACCGATCGTCCTCGTGCGGCCCTTCGATCGGCAGCCCAAGTTCCTTCGCCAGCATGCCAGCCTGCCCGCAGTGATCGGCGTGACCGTGGGTCAGCAGGATTTTTTCCAGCGTCACCCCGGCGCGCTGTGCCGCGTCCTTCAGCTTGTCGAGTTCCCCACCCGGATCGACCAGCACCCCCCGCATGGTCTTGGCGCACCATACCAGCGAGCAGTTTTGCTGAAATGGCGTAACGGGAATGATGGCGGCCCTGATGGGACTTGGGATTGAAGCTTCTTGCGTCATGGCCTGCTAAGTGGCGGTGACGCGGGCGCGATGCAAGCGTAGTGAGCGGTAATGACCGCCCTCACCTATCGCCAGGCCACCGAGGCCGATCTCCCGTTCCTTGACGCCTTGATCGCCGCCGACGAAGTGGCCGTAGCGCGGGACATCGCCTCTTCCGACAACGACGCGCAGCAACTGGAAGCGATGCGCGCCATCGCAGCCGATCCCGGTCACGAACTGTGGATCGTCGCGCTGGAGGGTGAGGATATCGCAAGCTTCCACCTGAGCTACCTGCCGGGCGTCTCTCGAAAAGGAGCATGGCGCGGGCAGATCGAGAGCGTTCGGGTGATGCCGCACGTCCGGGGAAAGGGCATCGGCGAGGCAATGATGCGCTGGGCGGTGAAACGGTGCGAGGAAAAAGGGTGCGGCGTGGCGCAACTGACGAGCGACAACCAGCGCCGGGACGCGCATCGATTCTACGAGCGGCTGGGCTTCGAGGCGAGCCACACGGGCTTCAAGATGCGGCTGGGCTAGGGACTGAAATCTCGCAAAGCGGAAGTTCGCAGGAGTCACCCCCAACAAATCGGGGCTGCAGGGTTCATACCCGCCCGCTTTTCCATACGACCCGTCCAATGACGGCGAACTCGTCTGCGCTGACGTCGATTGGCGGGTAAGCAAGGTTCTGGCTCAACAGGGAGAATCGCCCCCCGCCCTTGCTGGCCACGCGCTTCACCAGCAACAGTTCGTCGAGGCGAACGACGTGTACTCCATCGCGGAAGGGCTGCTCCCGGCAATCGACCAGAACCTCGTCCCCTTCGCGCAGCAAAGGCTCCATCGAATCGCCCACCACGCGGATGGCGGAAAGCCTCGCACCGTCCAGACCCTGCTCGGTCAGCCAGCGCTTTGAAAAACGAAATGCGTCGAAAACCTTTTCCTGCGCGCCCGCCGCCCCCGGCCCGGCGGAGGCATCGACCTCAAGCCGAGGCACTTCCACCCAGTCGCCGTGATCCTGATGGCCATAGGATTTTTCCTTAGGACCACCAAGCTCCGATTCGGACACACCAAGGAACTGAGCCAGTACCCGACGATCCTCCTCCTCAAGCTTCTTCGGGCTACCCTTGGTGATATACTGCTGAAGATACGTAGGATTACGTGACAGCATGCGCGACAGCGAAGCCAGGCTCGCACCCTGCTCCCTTGCCAGTTCTGCCAGTTTTTCACGCGGGTCCATAAGGGCCTTCCTATGCTGTTGCGCAATTTCCTCCTACACGATGTATTTTTCCTAGACAAGTAGGATTTCGGCCGCAAAACAAGCGTCATCGAATCGCATAAGTGGTTCGCCGGACATGGAAAACTGGAAGAGGGGTTCGCACCATGCTCATCCGCAAGATCGAAGTATTTCTGCGCCACACGCGCATGCCGCCCACCAAATTTGGCCGCCTCGCGACTCGCGATCCGCGATTCGTGCTGGATCTGCGCAACGGCCGTACGCCGCGCGCATCGACGGAAAAACGAGTGGAACATTTCATGAACAAATACCGGGAGACATCTGGTGCATACTGACCCTGCAAACGTTCCCCCGGCAAAACGCCGGGCAGTGCGCGGAACGCGCGAACGGCTCGCCGATGCACTGCGCGGTCTCGCCAGGGGCAAGGGACAAATCACACATCATTCGGAAAAGAGCTGGGCTAGCATTACCTTTGCTGGCGCTCGCCACCGGGTAGAGCTGGTGTTCGAAGGTGAGGATGCGATCGACGCAGGTGAATGCTTTATCGCCTTTTTGCCAGAGCACGAGTTCGCCATTCAGGGCCAGCTGGTCGCCGATGCGGCCGTGGTGGAGGCGAGCAGCACCGTCCAGCCGCCAAGGCTCTCCGTGATCTGCGAAATCCTGCTGCTCGAGGAAAGCTAGATAGGGCCGACCGCTTTTCGGATCGGTGGGTCGCTTACGCTATTAGCTGCTTCTCAGTAGCCGCGCAGGAGGTCGACCTGCCCTTCGAGAGGCTTGCCAGTCCTGAAGCGCTCGCAGTTGTCGAGGAAACGCTCTGCCGACCGGGCTCGGCTGGCATGGCTGGGATAGCCGGAAAGGTGCATGGTGACATGGGCGTTTTCAAGGCTCCACAGCCGATGGTCTGGCGGTAGCGGCTCTGGCAGGGTCAAGTCGAGGATGGCGCCACCGATCGCCCCGCGCTCCAGCGAGTCCAGCAGCGCAACCTGGTCGACCACCTCGGCCCTTCCGTAGTTCACGAGCCACGCATTGGCTTTCATTGCCGCCAGGGCATCGGCGCCGAACATGCCGGCAGTGTCGGGAGTGGACGGCAAGCTGACGATCACCCAATCGGCCCCTGGCAACTGCGAGCGCCATTCATCCGGACCTAGCACGCCGTCGCCGGCCCGGCTGCGCACCGGGATGCAATCGACGCCGAACCCGCGCAGGATTCGGGCAATTGCCTGTCCGATGGCCCCAAAGCCCAGGATCATCGCGCGACTGCCTGCCAGTTCGCGCATGGCGGGTGGCTTGCGCAGCCAGTCGTGCCGATCTTGCGCGCGCACGATCTCGCGGTACCCACGCGCCACGGCCAGCATCGACATCACCGCGAATTCAGCCACCTGGTTGGCTGCCAGCCCTGACCCGCAGCTGAGTACCACGCCCCGGTCGTAAAGCTCTTCCAACGGCATCCAGTCGACCCCGGCATAGGCGCTGGACAGCCACCGCAGCTTTTTCGCCCGCGCTATCGCTTCAAGCGCGGCGGCCTTCGCGTGGAGATCGAACCAGCCGATCTCGGCCAGCGGCGCGAGTTCGACCAAATCGGCCTCATCGCGCCACCATTCGACATCAAGGTAATCGGGCAGACGCCCATCCAGACGCTTTCGCATCCATTGCGGCAGGACAGCCGTCGTCAAAGCGCCCATTCCCAGCCGAGCGGATCGCCGTCCATCACCTCGACACCCTTGGCGGCGAGTTCGTCGCGCAGGGCATCGGATGTGGCGAAATCCTTCTCCGCCCGCGCAGCCTTGCGCCGCTCCAGCGCGTTCTCGATCTCCGTCTCAGTGATCGTGGCGGACTTGGGTCGGATACGCAGGTCCGCGCGCGCCAGGTCTATCAGGCCAAGGCCCAGCACCGCGTCCATCCGCTCCACCACTGCGCGCTTCACACCGGCGTCGACCTTCTTCACCGCCAGCGCCTCTTCCAGCACGGTAAGTGCGATGGAAGTGTTCAGGTCATCGCTGATGGCAGCGTCGAACTTCTCGAGCAGCGGAACGAACTTCGGATGCTCCGTCTCGCCGGCCTCGTCATCCCGCAGCCGCTCGGCCTGCATCACCATGCGCTTCAGCCGAGTGAGCGCCGCACCCAGCCCCTCCCAGCTAAACTCCAGCTCGCTGCGGTAGTGCGCCTGCAAGCACATCATGCGGTAGGCCAGCGGGTGGTAGCCCTTGGCGATCAGCAGCTGCAGCCGGAGGAACTCTCCCGAGGACTTGCTCATCTTGCCGGAGCGTTCGACCAGGAAGTTGTTGTGCATCCACACTTTCGCGCCGGAATTGGTCGCATCCGACAGTCCGCCGCATCCGCAGAAGGCCTGGTTCTGGGCGATCTCGTTCGGGTGGTGGATTTCGCGGTGGTCGATGCCGCCAGTGTGGATATCGAACGGGAAGCCCAGCAGCTTTCCGCCCATGACAGAACATTCCAGATGCCAGCCGGGCGCGCCACGGCCCCAAGGGCTGTCCCATTCCATCTGCCGCGTCTCGCCTGCCGGTGTCTTGCGCCAGATGGCGAAGTCGGCAGCGTTGCGCTTGCCTTCCACCGCATCGATCCGGCCCTCGCCTTCTTCGGTAACGGCGCGGGCGAGCCTGCCATAATCCTCGACGGTCGAGACATCGAAGTAGAGGCCGCTTTCCAGCTCGTAGCAGTGCTTGTCCGCAATGGACGTCGCGAAATCGAGCATTTCCTCGATGTAGTCGGTGGCGACAGACCAGTGCGCCGGCTGACGGATGTTTAGCGCCTCCACATCCGCATGGTAGGCCTCGGTATAGTGCTTCGCGATGTCCCAGATGGACTGCGCCTTCTCCGCCGCCATCTTCTCCATCTTGTCCTCGCCCGCATCGCCATCGTCGGTCAGGTGGCCAACATCGGTGATGTTGATCACGTGGGTTAGCTTGTAACCCTTGAAGGTGAGCGTGCGGCCCAGCACGTCGGCGAAGACATAGGCGCGCATATTCCCGATGTGCGGGTAGTTATACACCGTCGGCCCGCAGGTGTAGACGCGCGCTTCACCGGAGTGGACGGGCACGAACGGCTCGATTTGCCGCGTGAGGGAATTGAAGAGCGTGAGGTCTGCCATGGCCGGTGTCGCTTAGAGCGGTGCGCGTCAGCGGACAAGCCGTGTGGTGCGCCGCAAGTCCAACGGCCCGGAAGAGACACTTACGCGTTACGGCAGCTCGATCCCGGTAAGGTTCCACCCCAGCCCATCGCGCGCAAACAGCAGGGTCGGGCCGCCGGTGCCATCCTCGAACGTTCCCACGGCGCGGAAATGTTCGAAGCCGTCGCGTTCGACATCCCAGTCGATGTCCTGTCCGCGCAAGCGTTCGGGCAGCATGCCTGCCGCGAAACTTCCCGAGACCACCAGCGTGCCGACCCCCTCTGGCGTGAGAGCGCGATCGGTGATCTCGCGTCCGATCCGCTCGGCAACGGCGCCGCCCAGCGCATCGAGCAAGCCGCCCTCCTGCCCCTGCCGCCGCCGCGTGGCTTCGCTGATCTGGTCACTGACCGATGCGCGCAGGGCGGGAAAATCGACGCGTTCCTCAAGCTCTGCAGTATCGCCCGCCTGTGCTGCACCGGCGAGCCCCCTCATGGCGATCCATGGCGAAGCGAACCACCAGCCGAGGACGACAATCGCGATGGCGAGGATGAGAGCGAGGAGTTTTTTCATCAATCCACCTCGAACAGGTCCGCAAGCTGTTCGATAATCGTGCCGCCCAGCTGTTCTGCGTCCATGATCGTCACCGCCTTCTTATAGTAGCGCGTTACATCGTGCCCGATGCCGATGGCGACAAGCTGCACCGGCGAGACTTTCTCGATCCACTCGATCACCTTGCGAAGGTGCGCCTCCAGGTATCCGGCGTTGTTTACCGACAGGGTGGAATCATCCACCGGCGCGCCGTCAGAAATCACCATCAGGATGCGACGATCTTCGGGGCGCGCCAGCAGGCGGTCGTGCGCCCACAGCAGCGCCTCGCCGTCGATGTTTTCCTTGAGGAGGCCTTCGCGCATCATCAGGCCGAGGCTGCGGCGCGCGCGGCGCATGGGTTCATCAGCCTTCTTGTAAATGATGTGGCGCAGGTCGTTCAGGCGCCCGGGGTTTTCCGGGCGACCGTCCGCCAGCCATTTCTCGCGGCTCTGCCCGCCCTTCCAGGCGCGGGTGGTAAAGCCAAGGATTTCCACCTTCACCCCACAGCGTTCCAGCGTGCGGGCTAGGATATCGGCGCTGATCGCGGCGATGGAAATGGGGCGACCGCGCATGGAGCCGGAATTGTCGATCAGCAGGGTGACGACGGTGTCCTTGAACTCCTGCTCCTGCTCCTGCTTGTAGCTGAGCGAGTGACCGGGGCTGACCACCACTCGTGCAAGACGCGCCGCATCCAGCAGGCCTTCTTCCTGGTCGAAATCCCAGCTGCGGTTCTGCTGCGCCATCAGGCGGCGCTGCAGGCGGTTGGCCAGCCGTGTTGTCACCCCGGCAAGGCCCGCAAGCTGGCTGTCGAGATAGGCGCGCAGCCGGTCGAGCTCTTCCACATCGCATAGCTCCGTGGCTTCAACCACTTCGTCAAATGTCTCGGTGAAGGGCTTGTAATCAAAGGAATTGGGAATGTCCTGCCACGGCGCGTTCTTGCGCTGGGGCAGCTGCATTTCCTCGCCGTCGTCGCCGGGTTCGCCTTCGGCCAGTTCGTCTTCGCCGGGGGACTGGTCGCTCTCGTCGCCCTCGCCTTCCTCGCCCTCTGCTCCTTCGGCACGGGTTTCGGGCTGGTCGGACTGGTCGGCGCCGTCCTCGTCCTGCTCGTCCTTTTCCTGTTCGTCCTGCCCGTCTTCGGAGTCGTCGTCGTCAAAGCCGTCGTCGTTCTCCGGCTCCATCGGCACCATGTCGAGATGGCGCAGCATGTCGAGACCCAGCTTCTGGAAGGCAGACTGGTCGTGTAGAACGTCCGTAAGCTGCTCGAAATCGTCGCCGGTGCGGCTCTCCACAAATTCGCGCACCATCTCCACGCCTTCGCGCGCAGCGTCGGGAATGGGCTGGCCGGTCAGCTGCTCGCGCAGCATCAGGCCAAGCGCCGTGTGCAGCGGCACGTCGTCCGCCGTTTCGGCACGGGTAATCGGATCGCCGGCCAGCCGTCTTTCCTGCATCAGCTCCATGTTGGTGCGCATACCAGTGTATTCGCTCTCGCCGATCGCCTCGTAACGGGCGCGCTCGATGGCATCGTAGCAGGCGCCGGCCGCAGGATCGCCGGGCCGCATTCTGGCATGAAGCGCGCCGTTGTGATGGCGCATCCGCAAGGCGAAGCTGTCGGCAAAGCCGCGCGCCTCGCGTGCCTGCTGGGCTGAGATATCGCGCCCCGGCATGGGCACGCGCGCCATCTTCCCCTGCTGGCTCGGCTTGTCCGCGGTCCAGCCAATTTCGGCTTCCCGGTCGCGCGCGATGGCACGCGCCGCTCCGGTAAGGGCGGTCTTGAAGCGGTCGAGAGGGGATTCGTCGGACATCAGCAGCTTTCTTCTGCGCGCTGCCTAGAGACAGTCCGGCACCCGGCGCAAGGGACTAAAGTGCCCCTTGTGCGCCGAATACGCCAATCAGCAGCGGATCGTTGGTCGATCGCGGATTGCGGCGGATGTCGGCTTCTTCTGCGCCCATCTCGTTCCAGATGGCGTTGTCCACGGTACTGGCAAGGTTGCGCGCCACGCCGCCCACGTCGATGCCCGTCAGCCCCGCCAGCAGTTCGCCCACCAGCGGTTCGTTCGCCAGGCGCATCGCATCGCCCAGTTCGGGGACCATGGCTTCCACCAGCGTCGTGCCCATGCTGCCCCGAAGGAACGAAGTTGCGGCGTTCGGCCCGCCGTTCACCAGGGCGACTGCGCTCTGAATGCCGATAACCCGCACGGCATCGGCCACGATAGGCGCCGCGCGTTCCGCCCCTTCGATGGCGAAATCGGCGAAAGCGCCTTCCAACCGGCTCTTGAACAGAGAGGAGGTGAGAATGGATGCAACCACACCGCCGCGCGATCCGATCAGGTTCGGCAGGCCAAGTTGTGCCACTTGCCCGTCCCAGAAACCGCCGGGCGCGGTCAGGCGCATGAAGGCCCGCTCGCTGGATAGGTAGAGCAATTGCCGGACAGCGTCGGTCAGGCTCCAGCCGCCAAACGACTGGCAGGCGGGCAGCAACAGGGCGCCAGAGGCCAGCGCGCCGCCCATAAAGCGGCGGCGACCGACAAGGCCGGGATTGCTCTGCGATGATGTGAATTCGGTCATAAGGCTCTTCCTCTTCTTGCAGGCTGGCCACGGCATTGCCCATATGGCTGGGAATGCCCGCAACCCGTGCCCGCCTCCTCGTCATGAACGCCGCGCTCGGCCCGCTCGATTACCGGGTGCCAGAAGGCATGGCTGTCGAACATGGCTCCGTCGTCGTTGCGCCGCTGGGGCCGCGTCAGGTAACAGGCATAGTCTGGGAAGATGAACGGCTGCCGACCGATCCGGTGCCCGAGGGAAAACTTCGGCCGCTTCTCGCCGTGCTCGACGTGCCTCCGATCAGCGCGCAGCTGCGCCGCCTGATCGAGTGGACGGCGGATTACTATGTTGCCCCGCTTGCGGCAGTGGCCCGCATGGTGATCGCCAGCGGCGGAGCGTTGCGTGGTCCTGCCACCATGACCGAATACCGGCTCACCGGCGGCGCGCCCGAACGCATGACCCCGCAACGCACGGCAGCGATAGAGGCGCTGGAAGGCGAGCAGGCGACGATCCGCGAACTGGCGGGCATTGCGGGTGTTTCCGAAGGCGTGCTGCGCGGCCTCGTCAACCACGGCGTACTGGAACCGGTGGAGGTGGACGTCGACCGGCCCTACTCCCGCGCCGCTGCCGACTTCCACCTGCCCGACCTTTCCGATGACCAGCGCGAAGTCTCCGATCGGTTGGTCGAACTGGTAGGGGCGAGGAAATTTGCCCCCGTCCTGCTCGACGGCGTTACCGGGTCGGGCAAGACAGAAACCTATTTCGAAGCCATCGGCGCGGCCATTGCAGCGGACCGGCAGGTGCTGGTGATGCTGCCCGAAATTGCACTGACCGAGGCTTTTCTCTCGCGCTTCGAGAAACGTTTCGGTGCAGGCCCGGTGGTGTGGCATTCCTCGCTCAAGAGTACCGAGCGACGCCGCGCCTGGCGGGCCATCGCCAGCGGGGAAGCACAGGTGGTGGTTGGCGCACGTAGCGCGCTGTTCCTCCCCTATGCCAATCTCGGTCTGATCGTGGTGGACGAAGCGCACGAGATCAGTTTCAAGCAGGATGACGGCGTGCGCTACAACGCGCGCGACGTGGCCGTGATGCGTGCCCGGTTCGAGGGGATGCCCGTCGTCCTCGCCAGCGCCACCCCCGCGCTGGAAAGCCTGCATATGGCCGACACCGGCATCTACGAGAAGCTGGTCCTGCCCAGTCGCTTTGGCGGCGCGCAGATGCCCGATATCCAGCTTGTCGACCTGACCGAGGAGAAGCCCGGCAGCGGCGCATGGATTGCCCCGCCCCTGCGCCGCGCATTGTTCGACCGACTGGAAAAAGGCGAGCAGTCGCTGCTCTTCCTCAACCGTCGTGGTTATGCCCCGCTGACGCTGTGCCGCCATTGCGGCTTTCGCTTCCAGTGCCCCAATTGCAGCGCCTGGCTGGTGGAGCATCGCCTTTCGAAACGCCTCGCCTGTCATCACTGCGGCCACGAGACCGCGCCGCCCGAGAAGTGCCCCGACTGCGGCGAGCCCGATTGCCTTGTCGCCTGCGGACCCGGCGTGGAGCGGATCGCCGACGAGGTGACGGAGATGCTGCCCGAGGCGCGGGTGGCTGTCGTCACCTCCGACACTCTCAATTCGCCCGAAAAGGCCGCCGAATTCGTCGCCATGGCAGAGGCCAAGGCTATCGACGTGATTGTGGGCACCCAGCTTGTCACCAAGGGCTTTCACTTCCCCGAACTTACCCTGGTGGGCGTGATCGACGCGGACCTTGGCCTGGAAGGCGGAGACCTGCGCGCGGCAGAGCGCACCTATCAGCAGGTGGCGCAGGTAGCAGGCCGTGCCGGGCGCGGCGCGAAGCCGGGCGAAGTGCTGATCCAGACACGCCATCCCGAAGCCGCCGTGATCGCCGCACTCGAAGCGGGCGACCGCGATGCCTTCTACGAGGCCGAGACCGAGGCGCGCCGCTACGCCAATGCTCCGCCCTTCGGCCGATGGGCCGCCATCATCATTTCCAGCGAAGACGAGAAGGAAGCGCGCGAGGCTGCACATCGGCTGGGCGACACGCGTCCGATACTCGAAGATGTGCAGGTGCTGGGTCCGGCCCCTGCTCCCATGGCGCTGCTGCGCGGTCGTTATCGTTACAGGTTGCTGCTGAACGCAAAACGCAGTGCGGAACTCCAGCAGGTGATCCGCGACTGGCTATCCCGGATCAACCACCCGCCCGGCGTGCGTATCGGCGTGGATATCGACCCCTACAGCTTTGTCTGACACCATTGTCAGGGGACGACGAAGCTTGCCGGTGCAGGCGGAGCAGTTAAACGCTCTGGTGTAGCTGTCTCTTTCTCAATCGCGAAGGCTCATGGCCCGATGGTAAGCCCTGTGCGCGGAACCCCGGCAAGCGATCCGCGTTTGAATTGCAGCGATCGAGCACACGCCAAGGGTGGCGCATAGCGATTGACATCCACCCCTGCAGTTTCGTCTACGACGTACCCGCGATCTCGATCCTGCCGGCGGCAGCTTGCGGCGACCGCGAATAGGACTGGAGGACGACAGACGTGCTGGGCGACGAGTTTCCCGATAAGGTCGAAAATGCTGCGCGGAACACCGCATTCGATCCGAACGACCCTCCTCCCATCCCCGACGGCATTTCGCGGTCAACAATGGAGGACCTGCCGTTCTCGCTGGTGATCGCCGATGCCCGGATGGAAGACATGCCGCTGATCTACGTCAATAGCGCGTTCGAGCGGGTGAGCGGATACAGCCGCAGCGTGGTGCTGGGGCGAAACTGCCGTTTCCTGCAGGGTCCGCGCACCGACAAGAAGGACGCGGAAGCCATCCGCAGGGCTCTGGATGCCGGGGAAGAGATCACCATCGATATCCTCAACTACCGTTCGACCGGAGAGGAGTTCATCAACCGGCTGCTGATCTCTCCGATGAAGCAGAACGGTGAAATCACCCATTTCCTTGGCATCCAGTCCGAGCAGCCCAAGGACCGGGCCTTTGCCGAACGCGCGGCGCGGCTGGACGAACAACTGCGCGAGGTTCAGCACCGGGTGAAGAACCACCTCTCGCTGCTGCTTTCGCTGATCCGTATGGAATCGAGGAAAGGTGCGGACGCACAAGGCTCGCTGAAAGTCCTGGCCAACCGGGTCGAGGCGCTGAACCTGCTCTATGACGAATTCTCGCGCCCGGGGGAAACCGACGGCAACACGGTTGCACTGGGGGCCTACATCTCCCGCGTGTGCAGCGCCCTCAACATGCTGGACGGGCACCGTGAAGTGCGGATGAATCTCGAAACCGACGAATTGCGCATCTCCATCGACTCCGCTTCGCAGATGGGTCTGCTGGTATCCGAACTGCTGACCAATGCCCTGCAACATGCTTTCGAAGCCGGCGGTGAGGGCATGGTGAACGTCAGACTGTGGAACAGCGAGGACAGCAAGACCGTGTGCCTGCAGATCACCGACAATGGCAACGGTATGCCGGAGGATGTCGACTGGCCCAACGAAGGCAGCCTTGGCGCGCGCATCGTTCGCGAATTAACCAATCGGCTGGGCGGCGATCTTGAGGTGGAGACGGGGAAGGACGGCACTGCCGTGACGATTTCATTTTCTGCCGCTACCCTCAAAGGAGATGTGTAGGCGCGCTTCACTGTAATGGCGCTTGATGAGTTCCGGCAGAATCGACGCATTGGTTCATACGCATTGCCGAACTTCGTGTTGATTTCGCTCATCCCGCTGTTCTTGCAAGAATACTTCGTATGTGGACGGCGCACAATTTCGGACTTTTGCGGCTTGAGTTGACGAGTGTGCTCCATTACCGTTCCGATCAGGACTGGAGTTACACATGACCAAACGCATCCTTGCCGGACTCTCGCTGGCAATCACCTTTATCTTTGCCCCCATCAGCGCCTCCGCTGCTGACTGGTATCGTGCAGAGACGGAACATTTCATCGTCTATTCGGAGGATTCGGAAGGCGACACGCGCGAATTCGCGCAGGATCTGGAACGGCTGGACGAGGTTCTCAGCTTTTTCACCGGCGTCGGAATGGACGAGGAACTGCCGGAGTCGAGCAAGGTTTCGGTATTCCGCTTCGGCGAGACGTCGGACATGTCTGTGCTGCTGGCAGGCAATCGCAACACCGGCGTCGGCGGTTTCTTCATCGGCCGTGCGAATGGCTCGGTCGCATTCGTTCCGCGTCAACGCGACAAGCGCCGCGGCCGCAGCGTTCGCGAGGCGATCGACACCGACATGATGCTCGATCCCAAGGCAACTCTGGCCCACGAATATGTCCATTACTTCATGTTCCAGCATCGCGATGCAGCCTACCCCCTGTGGTATTCCGAAGGGTTTGCAGAACTGTTTTCCAATCTGGAATTCAATGACGACCACTTCGTTATCGGGGAAGTGCCGCCGTGGCGCAGTGCTCCACTTGCGACAATTTCCATCGACCTGGAAAAAACCTTCGACCCGCCCCGCCGTGAGAACGCGCGCGAAGCGATCGGTCGGCGCTACGCACACGGCTGGCTGATCGCCAGCCACCTTAACCTTAATCCTGAACGCCGTGGCCAGATGGGCGTCTACATGGATGCGATCAACGCGGGCGCAGCGCCGATGGAAGCCGCTGAAACCGCGTTCGGCGATCTGGAAGTGCTGCGGCAGGAGCTGGAAGAGTTTCGCCGTGGCGCGGCGCGCATCCTGCGCGTGCCCTATGCCGCGAACGCCAACCCGGAAGTGGAAATTCGCCAGCTTTCCGACGCCGAGGCTGCCCGTATGGACCTGATGATCAAGTCCAAGCGCGGTGTGGACGAGGATGGCGCACAGCGCCTTGTCCGGGATGCCCGTGCCCTCGTGTCCCAGTATCCGAACAGCGCGCCTGTGCTTCTGGCCGCGACCGAGGCCGAGTTCGATGCGCGCAATTACGACGAGGCCGAACAGCTCGCCCAGCGCGTGATGGAGATGGAGCCGGAATCGACCGAGGCGGCGAACTATTACGCCGACGTGGCGCTGCGCCGTTCCTTCGAAGATCCCTCGCAACTGGAGGTTGCACGCAGCCGCTTCGCCGCCGCCAACCGGATGGAAACCGATCACGCCTACCCGCTTTACGGCTATTACCTCACATACCTCTACGACGACGAGCCGGTGCCCGATCAGGCCAAGATGGCGCTGGAGGCGTCGTTCCGCTACGCGCCGTTCGACGACACTGTGCGGCGGACGCTCATCCACATGCTGCTGGAGGAAGATCGCGCGCAGGAAGCCCGCGTGGTGGGCGCCTCCTATCTCTTGGGCAACGGCGGCTTTGCCTGCCTCATGCGCAAGAAGTTCGCCGAGTTTGAAGCGGGCGACCGCGAGGGGCTGCTGGAAGACCTGCGCCCCGATCATCCGGGCGAATACAAGGACGAGGCCGCTCGTGATGCCGAGCGCGAAGAGTACGAAGCCGAACTGGAAGCCTACGGCTGCGACGAAGAAGAAGACTGACGCAGTTCTTCATTGATGCAAACGCGGGCGTCGCGCGGTGTTCCGGCATCACGCGGCGCCCGCTCTGCATTCAAGGCGCGACATCGGGCTTTGGTCCATGTTTCGGCACCGCCGGCCTCCGCTAGCATTTGAACGGCATGGCTTCCTCGCAAGATAACCGCCCCGTCCTTGTCCCCATCCTGGGTGACCAGCTAACCCGCGACCTCGCCTCCATCAGGGGCCGCACCAAGGATGACACCGTCATCCTGATGATGGAGGTGTGGGACGAGGCGACCTACGTGCGCCACCACAAGCAGAAGATCGCGCTGATCTTTTCCGCCATGCGCCACTTCGCCGCCGAATTGCGCGATGCCGGCTGGCAGGTCGATTACATCCGGCTGGACGACGAGAGTAATTCCGGCAGCTTCACCGGGGAGTTAGCCCGCGCGGTGGAGCGCCACGATCCCCGCGCCATCCACGTGGTGGAAGCGGGCGAGTGGCGCGTGCAGCAGGCCATCGAGGAATGGCCGGACAAGTTCGATTGCGAAGTGGATATCCTGCCAGACGATCGCTTCATCGCCTCCATCGCCGAATTCCGCAATTGGGCCGAGGACCGCGACACCTTCAGGATGGAATTCTTCTACCGCGAGATGCGCCGCAAGACGGGGCTGCTGATGACCGAGGATGGCAAGCCCGAAGGCGGCGAGTGGAACCTCGACAAGCAGAACCGCGAATCGCCCGAAGACGAGATGGACCCGCCGGAGCGCGCCAAGTTCGAGCCGGATGAGATAACCAGCGAAGTAATTGCGCTGGTGGAGGAAAAGTTCGGCGACCATTTCGGCAGCCTCGAAACCTTCCGCTGGCCCGTCACCCATGAGGAGGCGGAGGAAGCCGCCGACCGCTTCTTTGCCGAGCGGATCGAAAAGTTCGGCCCCTATCAGGATGCAATGGTCCACGGGCAGGACGATCTTTACCACTCGATGCTGTCCACCAGCATCAACCTTGGCCTGCTCGACCCGCTTGAACTGTGCCAACGCGCCGAAAAGGCATATCGTGACGGCAAGGCACCGCTCAACAGTGTAGAGGGTTTCATCCGTCAGCTGATCGGCTGGCGCGAATACGTACGCGGATTCTACTGGTATTTCATGCCGGGCCTGGAAAGCGCGAACCAGCTGAACGCCCAGCGCGGCCTGCCGGAATTCTACTGGACCGGCGAGACCGACATGCGCTGCCTGGCAGACTGCGTGCGCTCCACCCGCGACAATGCCCACGCCCACCATATCCAGCGCCTGATGGTGCTGGGTAATTTCGCGCTGCTGGCAGGCGTGAACCCGCGCGAGGTGCAGGACTGGTATCTGGTCGTCTACGCCGATGCCTACGAATGGGTCGAGCTTCCCAACGTAAGCGCGATGATCCTCTACGCCGATGGCGGCAAGCTGGCTTCGAAACCCTATGCGGCTAGCGGCAATTACATCAACAAGATGAGCGATTACTGCAAGGAATGCAGATACTCGCCAGCCAGGAAAACCGGTGAAGGTGCCTGCCCGTTTAATCCGCTCTACTGGCATTTCATGCACCGTCATCGCGACCGGCTGGAGCAGAACCACCGGATCGGTCGCATCTATTCCACGTGGGATCGCATGGGCGAGGAGAAGCAGCGCGAATATCTCGACAGCGCGGAGGCGTTCCTCGACACGTTGACGCCTGCGAAGAAGACGTGGGCAAAAAACGGCTGACCGGTTGTCGCACTGGACGCCCAGCCCTCCGCAGTAGAGGCTATTCGCCCTTTTCCCGCCGCAGCAGTTCTGCCTTTATATCCGTACCGTAAGCATATCCGCCCAGCCCGCCGCCTGTCGCGATCACGCGGTGGCATGGGATGAGCACCGCGATCTTGTTAGCGCCGTTCGCGCCGCCCACCGCGCGACTGGCTTTCGGCTGTCCCAGCGCGGCAGCGAGCTCGCCGTAGCTGCACGTCTCGCCTGCCGGAATGCGCCGCAGTTCCTCCCACACGCGTTGCTGAAAGGCGGTGCCCTGCACGTCGAGCGGAATGTCCTGCCCGGTCCCGGGTTTCTCGACCGCTGCGGCCACCTGTTCGAACAGTTCGCGGAACTGCTCACCCCCCTCGACCAGATGCGCTTTTGGAAAGCGTGTCTGCAATTCAGCCTTCCCCTCGTTGAAAGAAAGGCAGCACACTCCCTTCGCAGTGGCCGCCACCAGCATAGTGCCCAGCGTGGTGTCGATCACGGCATAATGGATCGTGTGCCCCTGCCCGCCATCGCGGCGATCGCTGGCGCTCATGCCCTGGATCATCGCCTGTCCCTTCATGTCATCGTAGAATCGCGAGGGCGCGGAATAGCCCGCCTCGTAAATCGCGTCGGTCACGCGTCCTTGTCGGGCCAGTGCTTCGCCTGCGCGTTCGCGCCTGAGAGCACGGGCATAGGCGGCTGGCGACATGCCTACGGCGCGGGTGAACACTCGTTGCAGGTGGGCAGGCGAATATCCTGTCGCCGTACCCAACCGCTCCAGTGAAAGCGGCTCTCCAGCATCGCGAAGGATTTCAAGTGTCCGCAGTACGGCGGCCTCCTCACGCGATTGCTGGTCGGGCGCGCAGCGCTTGCAGGCGCGCAGGCCCGCCGCTTCTGCATCAAGAGGTGTGGCGTAAAATCGGACATTCTTCCGCATCGGCACACGGGCCGGACACGAAGGCCGGCAATAAATGCCAGTGGAGTGTACGCCGGTCACGAACATGCCGTCGAACCGTCGGTCCTTTGCCAGCGCTATTCGCCAGCGGTCTTCATCGGTGAGGTCTTTGTCGGTCATGGAACGGATATGCCAGAAGCCTTGAAACTGCGCGTCCCGAAGCTTGCGGTCAATCCACACTGGTATAGAAGCCGCAGCCATATGCATCGCATTGCTGTCCTTCTCGTCCTGTGGTTTGCCGCTTTCGCGCTTGGCCCAGCCCCCGCCGCAGCCGATCAGGCAGACATCGAGGCGGCGGCGCGCGGCGTTGTACGAGTCATCATTATTGGAAAAGACGGGGACGAGATTTTCCCCGTGTCGCACGGCACCGGGTTTGCAGTAGGCGGCGCCCGCGTCGTCACCAATGCCCATGTGGTGCAGGAGGCGATCGACGACCAGCGCCTGAATATCGGTGTCGTCCCGGCGGAGGGCGCGGAGGCGGTCTATGCGCGCATCGTTTCGGTCAGCCCGCGCAACGACCTCGCCTTGCTGGAACTGACAGAGCCGCTGGGCCTGCCGCCGCTCACCATCTCGGGCAATCCGGCGCAGTCGGGCGCGGTGACCGCTGTCGGCTATCCGCTCAACGTGGACCGGGCGCAGGGCCTTGGACAGTCAGACATCTTTCGCGCCCAGCCCCCTGTTACCGCCACCGGCTTCCTCTCCGGCCGACGGCCCAGCCGGGAGTTCGACACCATCCTGCACACGGCCCCCATCGCCCGTGGCAATTCCGGTGGCCCCCTGCTGGACGATTGTGGCCGGGTGATCGGCGTCAACAGTTTCGGTACCGAAAGCGCGGGATCCGACGCAGAGTTCTTCTTTGCCATCAGCACCCGCGAGTTGCTGCCTTTCCTGCGCGCCAACGACGTGCAGCCGCGGCTGAACTCGCTGCCGTGCCGTAGTCTCGCCGATCTGGAGGAAGAAGAGATCGCCCGCGCCGAAGCGCAGGCCCGTGCCGAGGCCGATCGCGCGGAGCGGGAAGCAGAGGCGCTGGCCCAGCAGACTGCCGAGACCCGTCGCACCATTACATATGAAGTGATGGAAACGCGGACCAACGGCATGGCCCTGTCGCTGTTGCTGCTGATCGTGGCACTGGGCGCGGGCGGCGTGGCGGCATTCGGTCACATGCAGCGTGACATGCGCTTGCGCGCCATCGGCGGCGCAGCGGCCCTGGTTGCGCTAGTTGGCGCCCTCATCGCGTGGGTTTCGCGCCCGGCCTTTGCCGAAATCGACGAGCGGGTGGAACAGACCCTGCGGGAAGGAGCCGAGGAAGAAGGCCCCATCGGCGCCATTGCCACGCCAGAAGCGACCGCATCGGGCGCGGCAAGCCTCTCCTGCGTGCTCGATACCGACCGCAGCCGTGTAGTAGGCGATCCCGAGGATGATATCGCCATTGAATGGTCCGGCGATGGCTGCATCAATGGCCGCACCCAGTACGGCTTTACCAGCGGCCGCTGGACCCGCGTGTTCGTGCCCGCCAACGAAGCAGCGGTTTCCGTCAACCGCTTCGACCCGGTCGCTGGCGAACTGGTCATGGAACGGTACCTGCTGGATCTTGCTGCCATGCGCCAGGCGCGAACCGCGCGCGGCCAGTTCGTCGCACCCGAATGCGGCGCAGACCAAGAGGCTTCGATCGAACTGGCGGATAACCAGGCGGCCATTATGGACGCCCTTCCGCAGAGACCCAACGAACGGCTGGTCTACCGGTGTATGGAAAGCGTCGCGAAAAACCGGGGGGACTAGATGGAACAGGCTCTCGTCTTTGCGTCCATAGTGCTCGGAATCGGGGTCGCCTTCGAGCTGGAGAACCTTAATCGCGTCCTGCGCTCGAAAATGGTCAAATGGCATTGGGCACAGCCTCTGTTCGCCCTGTTCGTCCTGCTGACGATTATTTCCTACTGGTGGGCTGCGGCCAGAAATTCCGAAGGCAGCATCACTCTGGCCCAATTCCTGCCAATCATGCTGGCTCTGATCCTGCTCGTCCTGCTTGCTGCGGTCAGCTTACCTGACAAGGTCGATGAAAAAGGCGTGGACCTTGCGCAATATTATCAGGACAATTGCCGCTATCAGTGGATTCTCATGTCGCTGTTCTTCTGGTCGGTCAATTTCCGCTGGTTCGCCGAAGTCTGGCAGCAAGGCCTGCCCTTCCTCAATTTCGTGTCTGTCGTAGCGACCGATGTCATCGCGGGATTGCTGATCGTCGCGATGATTTTCATCAAACGCTGGTGGATGATCGCAATCGCCTACTGCATATTGGCCCTTGGTCCGATTGTCTGGCTCGGCAGATCGCTTGGATGATGCAATCCGGACTCGAACCCCCACCGGGTTGCATGAATCAAACCCCGGTGCTAGGCGCGCGCCAACCTTAACACGGGCGTTATTGCTGCGCCTGCGAAAAAGGCACCATTTCTTCCGTTACTCGGACCTTGAAGGATAATCGCGCGTGGAGCTTTCCGCCGGTATTCAGGCCAGCCTAGCAGGGCGTTATGCCTCGGCCCTTTTCGATCTTGCCAGTGAAGCTGGCACGGTAACCGCCGTCGAATCCGATCTCGACACGCTCGATGTCGCCTTGCGCGAATCGTCGGACCTCTCCGCGGTTATCGCCAACCCCGAAATCAGCCGGTCGCAGCTGTCCGCGATCATGGCGGGCGTTGCCGATCATCTGGGCCTTTCGGCGCTGACGAAAAACTTTCTCGGCGTGCTGGCGGACAACCGCCGCGTGTCGAAACTGTCGGCCATGATCCGCGCTTTCCACATGATAGCCGCCGCCCAGCGCGGCGAAGTGCAGGCCGAAGTTGCCTCTGCCCACGCTCTCACCGATCTCCAGTTGCAGGAACTGGAAAGCAAGCTGCGCGCCCGCGAAGGCCGCACGGTGAAACTCAAATCGCGCGTCGATCCCGAACTTCTGGGCGGGCTCGTCGTCACCATCGGTTCGAAGCGTATCGACAGCTCGATCCGTACCCGTCTCAACTCCCTCGCCCAGGCCATGAAGACCGCCTGAGTAGCCATATCAAAGAAGGCTGATTGCAATGGATATCCGCGCCGCAGAAATTTCCAAGGTCATCAAGGACCAGATCGCAAACTTCGGCACCGAAGCCGAAGTGAGCGAAGTCGGCTCCGTCCTCTCCGTGGGCGACGGTATCGCCCGCATCCACGGCCTCGACAGTGTGCAGGCCGGTGAGATGGTGCAGTTCTCCAACGGCATCCAGGGCATGGCCCTGAACCTCGAAGCCGACAATGTCGGTGTCGTGATCTTCGGCTCCGATGCCGAGATCAAGGAAGGCGATGTCGTAAAGCGTACCGGTACCATCGTGGACGTGCCCGTGGGCAAGGGCCTGCTGGGCCGCGTGGTGGATGCGCTGGGCAACCCGATCGACGGCAAGGGCCCGATCTCCGACGTGAAGCGCATGCGCGTGGAACAGAAGGCCCCCGGTATCATCCCGCGCAAGTCGGTGGACGAGCCCGTGCAGTCCGGCCTCAAGGCCATCGACGCCCTCGTCCCCGTTGGCCGTGGCCAGCGCGAACTGATCATCGGTGACCGTCAGACCGGCAAGTCCGCCGTGGCGATCGACACTTTCATCAACCAGAAAGACGCGCACCAGGGCGACGACGAGAAGAAGAAGCTCTACTGCATCTATGTTGCCGTGGGCCAGAAGCGCTCCACCGTCGCGCAGATCGTGAAGAGCCTCGAGGAAAACGGCGCGATGGATTACACCATCGTGATCGCCGCCACCGCGTCGGAGCCCGCTCCGCTGCAGTACCTCGCACCATACACCGGCGCCGCCATGGGCGAGTTCTTCCGCGATAACGGCATGCACGCCGTGATCGTTTACGACGACCTTTCCAAGCAGGCCGTGGCCTATCGCCAGATGTCGCTGCTGCTGCGTCGTCCTCCGGGCCGCGAAGCCTATCCGGGTGACGTGTTCTACCTGCACTCTCGCCTGCTGGAACGCGCCGCCAAGATGAATGACGAGAACGGCGGCGGCTCGCTAACCGCTCTGCCGATCATCGAAACGCAGGCTGGCGACGTGTCGGCCTATATTCCGACCAACGTGATCTCGATCACCGACGGCCAGATCTTCCTCGAAACGGACCTGTTCTACCAGGGCATCCGTCCCGCCATTAACGTCGGTCTCTCGGTGTCCCGCGTGGGCGGTGCCGCCCAGACCAAGGCGATGAAGAAGGTGGCAGGCTCCATCAAGCTGGAGCTGGCGCAGTACCGCGAAATGGCGGCCTTCGCCCAGTTCGGTTCGGACCTCGATCCCTCCACGCAGAAGCTGCTGAACCGTGGCGCGCGTCTGACCGAGCTGCTGAAGCAGCCGCAGTTCTCGCCGATGCCGGTGGAAGAGCAGGTCGTCTCGATTTTCGCAGGCACCAACGGCTACATCGACAATGTCGCTGTAGACCGCGTGACCGAGTACGAAGCTGCCATGCTCAGCTACATGCGCAACGAACACGCCGACGTCCTGAAGACCATTGCCGACACCGGCAAGTTCGAGGACGACACCCGCGACAAGGTGAAGAGCGCGCTCGATACCTTCGCCAAGCAGTTCGCTTGAACCGGTAACTCGAGAACAATAGGGAGCCGAAATGGCTAGCCTCAAGGAACTCAAGGACCGGATCAAGTCGGTCAAGTCCACGCAGAAGATCACCAAGGCCAAGCAGATGGTCGCGGCGGCAAAACTGCGCAAGGCACAGGCCGCTGCCGAAGCCGCACGCCCCTATGCGGAGCGTCTGGCAGGGGTGATGGGCTCGCTCGCCAGCAAGGTGAGCGGGGACAGCGCGCCGCTGTTGCTGCGCGGCACCGGTTCCAACCAGCGCCATCTGCTGGTGGTGGTCAACACCGACAAGGGCCTGTGCGGCGGTCTCAACGCGAACATCGTGAAAGAGGCCAAGAAGCAGGCTCGCAAACTGATCGCAGAAGGCAAGGACGTGACCTTCTACCTCGTCGGCAAGAAGGGTCGCGCCCCGATCAAGCGCGACTATGCCGGCAAGATCGATCATCACTACGACACCAGTGAAATGCGCAATCCCGACTTCGAGGAAGCGGAAAAGATTGCCGATGACCTGGTGGCACGGTTCGAGAAGGGCGAATTCGACATTGCCCACCTCATTTACCCCGTGTTCAAGAGCGCGCTGGCGCAGGACCCGACAACAGTGCAGCTGCTGCCCGTGCCCGCTCCCGAAGATGCCGTTGCCTCCGATGCAGCCGTTGAATATGAGCCGGACGAAGAGGAAATCCTCGAAGACCTGCTGCCGCGCTATATCAAGACGCAGCTTTTCGGTGCCCTGCTGGAACGCGAGGCTTCCGAACAGGGCGCCTCGATGACCGCCATGGACAACGCCACCCGCAACGCAGGTGAACTGATCGACAAGCTGACGATTCAGTACAACCGCAGCCGCCAGGCGGCGATTACCACCGAACTCATTGAAATCATTGCGGGCGCAGAAGCGCTCTAAAGCCGGAAGACACCCGTGAAAAAGCTTACTCTCACCCTCTCCCTGATCGCCCCCATGTTCGCGCTGGCCGCGTGCGGCGAGGAACCGGCTCCGGAACCGGCACCTGCCGAGGTGGCGGCGCCCGAACCCACGCCATCTGCCCCTGCACCCGACGAAGAGCTGTTTGCCCAGCTCTATGCCGCTGCCTGCCCCGAAGCGGAGCCGGTCAGCACCTCGGTCTGCCGCCGCGCGATGGGTGCCGAGACCGTCTCGTGCGAATTCGGTCTTGGCGAGGATGAATACCTGCGCAACGATGCGACCCTCGAACTCGACGAAACCGGCGAAGCATGGGCCATTGCCGATGCGGACGCTGTTTGCTCGCAATAGTTTTTTGAACCCGAACCAGATCCTTTTCTGAACGCCACAGGATACCAATCATGGCTACCGCACCTGCACTCAACCAGACCACCAACGGCACCATCGCCCAGGTCATCGGCGCCGTTGTCGACGTGACCTTTCCGGGCGAATTGCCTGCCATTCTCTCCGCGCTGGAGACCAAGAACGGCGACCAGACGCTTGTGCTCGAAGTGGCGCAGCACCTGGGTGAAAACACCGTTCGCACGATCGCGATGGACGGCACCGACGGCCTTACGCGCGGGCAGGAAGTGATCGCCACCGGCGCGCAGATTTCCGTGCCCGTCGGCCCCAAGACGCTGGGCCGTATCATGAACGTGGTCGGCGCCCCGATCGACGAGCGTGGCCCAATCGGCGCGGACATGACCATGCCGATCCACGCCGAGGCTCCGCTTTTCGTCGACCAGTCGACCGAAGCCGACATTCTCGTGACGGGCATCAAGGTGATCGACCTGCTCGCGCCTTACGCAAAGGGCGGCAAGATCGGCCTGTTCGGCGGTGCCGGTGTGGGCAAGACCGTGCTGATCCAGGAACTCATCAACAACATCGCGAAGGGTCACGGCGGCGTGTCCGTGTTCGCCGGTGTGGGTGAGCGTACCCGCGAAGGTAACGATCTCTACCACGAATTCCTCGACGCCGGCGTTATCGCCAAGGACGACGAAGGCAACGCCACCTCCGAAGGGTCCAAGGTTGCCCTCGTGTTCGGCCAGATGAACGAGCCTCCCGGTGCGCGCGCCCGCGTGGCACTCTCGGGCCTGACCATGGCGGAATACTTCCGCGACGTGGAAGGCCAGGACGTGCTGTTCTTCGTGGACAACATCTTCCGCTTCACGCAGGCCGGTTCCGAAGTGTCCGCGCTGCTCGGCCGTATTCCTTCGGCAGTGGGCTACCAGCCGACGCTGTCCACCGACATGGGCAACCTGCAGGAACGCATTACCTCCACCAACAAGGGCTCCATCACGTCGGTGCAGGCCATCTACGTTCCCGCGGATGACTTGACCGACCCTGCCCCTGCAACCTCGTTCGCTCACCTTGACGCGACCACCACGCTGAACCGTGCCATCTCCGAACTGGGCATCTACCCGGCGGTGGACCCGCTGGACTCCACCAGTCGCGTTCTCGAACCGCGCGTTGTCGGCCAGGAGCATTACGAGACCGCACGTAAGGTCCAGGAGACGCTGCAGAAGTACAAGAGCCTGCAGGACATCATCGCCATTCTGGGCATGGACGAGCTTTCGGAAGAAGATAAGCTGACCGTTCAGCGCGCACGCAAGATCCAGAAGTTCCTCTCTCAGCCGTTCCACGTGGCAGAGGTGTTCACCAACATCCCCGGCAAGTTCGTGCAGCTGGAAGATACCGTGAAGTCCTTCAAGGCCGTGGTGGAAGGAGAATACGACCACCTGCCGGAAAGCGCCTTCTACATGGTCGGCGGCATCGACGAAGCCGTCGAGAAGGCCAAGAAGATGGCTGAGGACGCTTAAGCGCCATGGCACTTCACTTCGAACTGGTCACACCGAGCAAGCTGGTCCGCTCCGAGGACGTCCACATGGTGGTCGTTCCCGGTGCCGAGGGCGAGTTCGGTGTGCTGGAGGGCCATGCGCCCTTCATGTCGACCGTGCGCGATGGCACGGTACAGGTCTACAAGACCGAAGGCTCCGCGCCCGAGAACATCGAAGTGCGCGGCGGCTTTGCCGAAGTGGGCGACAAGGGCCTGACCGTGCTGGCCGAGCACGTCGAGGACTGATCTCCCTTCACACGATACGCATTTTCCAGAGGGGTCGCGGCGAAAGCTGCGGCCCTTTGCGTTTGGGTTAGCGACTTGCAGAATAGCCTGCCAGGCTGCAACCAGGCTGCCTCATTAAGCCGCGTCTGGATCGTACCCGGTCGAGCGGCATTTCACCGTTGATGAAATTTCACATTCTGCTGACCGCCTTCGCCAGTCTCGCGCTTACTTCCTGCGTGGATGACAGCCAGGACATCCATTACATACCCACGCCGCCCGCCGTGGTGAGCGAGATGCTGCGGCTTGCCGAGATCGAGGAAGGCGATGTCCTCTACGATCTGGGATCGGGCGACGGTCGCATCCCGATCGCCGCCGCGCGCGAGTACGGCATACGTGCGGTCGGCATTGAAATTGACGATGGGCTTCTCGAAAAAGCGCGCGCCAATGCCCGCGCCGCAGGAGTCGAACACCTCGTGGAGTTCCGCAAGCAGGACCTCTTCACCACGGATCTGTCAGGCGTGGATACCCTGGCGTTGTATCTGGGGCCGACGCAGAACCTGCGCCTTCGGGCTCGGATAATGGAGCAGATGGAACCCGGTTCGCGGGTCGTGAGCCACGCTTTCGCGATGGGCGGCTGGCAGCCCGATGTCGAAAAGACGGTCGAGAACCGCAAGGTCTACAAGTGGACCGTTCCCGAAATTTTCATCGACGGCTTCCCCGCCGCAGACGGTGACGACTAACCTTTCGGACGACGCGTCGGCGCGTGGAAATCCGGCGGCTTGTCTGCAACCCAGTCGAGAAACTTCGCTACCTCCGGATTTGCCACCAAGGGCGCTCGTGCGCCGTCGATCCGCGCCAGCTCGGCATTGGTGAATTGCGCGTGGATCGTGCGGTGGCAAATAGGATGGACCGGCACCGTCTCCCGCCCCTTTTTCGCTTTGGGAACAACGTGATGCTACTGCACGCGCCGCCCCAGCGGCCTGTCGCAAAGCCAGCAGGTGTCAGGTTTCTCCGAACTCATAAGCGGTTCTTAACCATGTTGGGGCATGGCTGGCCACCATGACCGGCGATGTGATCATGACCCGCACCAAGGCCGCGCCTTTTCGCGCCGGGCTGCCGCGCGGCGACGCTTTGTGCCTGCTGCTGCTGGCGGCCTTCACGGTAGGTCACCGCGCGATCTGGTTTGGCGATCCGGTCGCCGATTTCGACGAGCAGCTTTACAGTTTCATCGGCTGGCGGATGCAATATGGCGAGCTGCCGTTCGTGGACTGGTGGGACCGCAAGCCCTTCGGCCTGTTCGCCCTGTTCGGCCTGACTCACGCCCTGTTCGGGCCGACAGCCTTCGCCTACCAGGTGGTTGCTGCTGTCTTCGCCTGTGCCACCGCCTGGCTGACCTTTCGTCTTGCGCGGCGCTGTGTCGACCGGGTGAGCGCGACTTTCGTTGCCGCCATCGCGGTGATGCTGCTGTCGGCCTACGCCAATTACTCCGCCAACAGCGAGGTGTTCTTCGTGCCGCTCACGCTGGGCATGGCGGCCTTGCTGGTTGACGGGCAGCACCCGCATTTCGCCCGGCGGGCGATGTGGGCGATGTTGCTGGGCGGCCTTGCCCTGCAGATCAAGTATACCGTCGTCGCCCAGTGCGTGTTCTTCGGGGCTTGGGCGCTCTACGCGGAGTACCGGCGCGGCAAGGCGCTTTCCGAACTCACCGGACTTGCGGCAATCTTCGCCCTTCTCGGCCTGCTGCCGACAATCGCAGTCGGCCTGTTCTACGCCGCCATCGGCCACTTCGACGCATTCTGGTTCGCCAATTTCGAGAGTTTCTTCGACAGGGCAGCCGCACCGCATGGGCGCTGGGCCCCCAGCTACGCTGTGGGCGTCGCGCCGGTCGTGGTCCTGATGCTCAGCGGTATTTACGCAGCGCTGCGGGTGAAGAACCCGGCACCGCTTTCCGCCTGGCTGTTCTATCTTGCCTGGACGCTCGCCGCGCTGGCGGGGGTGCTGATGCCGGGAACGGTGTATCTGTATTACTATGCAGCCCTATCCGCTCCAGTGGCGCTGGTTGCCCTCCCCTTGCTGGACCGGCGCGGTCCCCTGAACATCGGGCCGATCGTGGTGCTGACGACCATTCTATTCGCGCTGCTTTCGCTACCCGACCGACACGAAAAGTCGCTCGAGGAACGTGATGCGGCGCGCACGCTGGCTGCAGCGATCGCTCCGCACGTCGGCGGCGAGAGCAATTGCCTGTGGGTGTGGGACGGACCGACGGCGCTCTATCGCCTGACGGAAAGCTGCGTTCCGACGCGGTATGTCTATCCCGATCACCTCAACAATGCACTGGAAACAGACGCGCTGGAAGTGGAGCAGACGGAGGAAATCGCGCGTATCCTAGCAATGCGGCCCGGAGCCATCGTTACCGCCGACAAGGGGATGACCATTCGTAATGCAGAGGCAAAGGCGCTGGTTGAAACCGAGCTCGAACGCCATTACGAACCGCGCCTGACGGTAACCATGCACGGCCGCCAGCTTACCGCATGGGTGCGGACTACTCGCTAGCCATCAGGCCGGCAGCTTGGTTCCCCGTTTGGTCCGGCCCTGGTGCCATAGCCACAGCCCCGATAGAATGATCAGCGCGGCCCCGGCCATTGCCGTTAGGTCCGGCACTTCCGAGAAAAACACATAGCCGATCAGCGAGCCGGCGATCAGCTGGCCGTAGGTCATGGGCGCAACAGTCGCCGCGCCTGCACGCTCTGTACCCATGTAGATCAGCCAGTGAGCCGTGCTGGCGGTTACCGCGATGATCGCAATGCGCGCAGGAACATGCCATTCCGGCCATTCCAGTCGCAGCTGCGCCAGGCCGCTGAAATGACCGATGACCATGCCGACGAGCAGGAAGATACTCGCGAACAGCGCGACATAGGCCTGCATGGCCAGAGAACTGCCCCGCCCGGCTACCGCGCGATTGGCCGTGACAAGCACCGCCATGCCAAAAGCAGCGGCAAGCGGGAGCACCGCGGCCACTCCTATCTCGGCAAGGTTGGGACGCAGGACGATCAGCACGCCCGCAAAGGCGACAAGAGTTGCTGCCACGGTCTGCCAGCGCAGCCTCTCTCCCAGAAAGGCAGCAGCAAGGATGGCGGTGAAGATCGGCTGCGTGAAGACGAGCGCGATCGCCTCCGTCAAAGGCATGAGCCAGACGCCCGCAAAAAAGCAGATCGTCGCCATCGCTACGGCTCCGCCACGCAGCCACTGGATCCGCGGGTTGGGAATGCGGCGCAGGGGCGCTGTGCCCTCGCTCCAGACCAGCAGCGCGGTCAGGCCGAGGGCGCCCAGCACGTAGCGCAGTGCAGCGACGGCCGTAGGGGCCCACGCCTGGTCGATGCCCTTCACGATGGAATCGCCGATCGTCAGCGCACAGAAACCGGCAAGCGCGAAAAGGAGCCCTGACCGATGTGATTCCTGCATGCCGTATGGCTCCCGCTATCGAAGCAGGGCGCTTAGGGCTTCGTTGCGGGACGGGCAATCTTTCCATCGGACAGTCGCCGAA
Source organism: uncultured Sphingomonadaceae bacterium (assembly GCA_947493195.1). GTDB lineage: Bacteria > Pseudomonadota > Alphaproteobacteria > Sphingomonadales > Sphingomonadaceae > Alteraurantiacibacter. The sequence continues at coordinate 60,700 of CANLQG010000001.1, forward strand.
TTTTACGAAGCGTTAAACGGTCATGCTTAACAAAGCCCTATGGCGTGCCTGCGAAGGCACTCGAGCCGGGGGCAACATGACGAAGCTGATTATCCAGATTCCCTGCCTGAACGAGGCCGCTACGCTGCCCGCGACGCTGGCCGCCCTGCCCCGCCGCGTGGCCGGTGTGGACGTGGTGGAGTTTCTCGTCATCGACGATGGCAGCGATGATGGCACTGCCCAGGTAGCGCGCCAGTGGGGCGTGCATCACGTCGTGTCCCATCGGCGCAACCGGGGTCTTGCTGCAGCATTTCGCAGCGGCGTGGACCGGGCCCTGGCCGAAGGCGCCGATATCATCGTCAACACCGATGGCGACGGGCAGTACGAAGGCGGCGATATCGAGGCACTCGTCACACCCATCCTGCGCGGACAGGCGGACATCGTGATCGGCGATCGCGGCGTTTGCGACAACGCGCACTTCTCTCCGATCAAGCGGCTGATGCAACGCGTGGGCAGCGGCGTGGTGCAGCACCTCGCAGGAACCAGCGTTTCCGATGCGGTCAGCGGGTTTCGTGCCATCAGCCGCGATGCCGCGCAGCGCATCAACATTACCACCGAATTCAGCTACACCACAGACATGCTCATCCAGGCCGGGCGCAAGCGTATGGCGATTGCCACGGTCCCTGTGCGCACCCATGCCGCCGCACGCCCCAGCCGCCTGTTCAAATCCGTCCCGCGCTTTGTGATGCAGACCGGCATTACCATGGCCCGCAGCTTCACCGCGTACAAACCGCTGCGTGCGTTCGTGGGCACGGGATCGCTGATCGCATTCGTCGGCATGATCCCGATCCTGCGCTTCCTGTGGTTCTGGAGCCAGGGCGATGGCGGCGGGCACGTGCAGTCGCTGGTCATCGGCGGGGCCCTGCTGGTGCTGGGCACGCTGGTGGCGATCATGGGCATGGTGGCAGACCTCGTCGCCGCCAACCGCAAGCTGATGGAAGAAAACCTCGTCCGCACCCGCAAGCTGGAGGACATGGTTGCCGCGCTCCATCACCAGCACGCGGCGCAATCGGGCACGCAGGCAAGTCCGCGCCGCAAGGACGCCGCATGACAACCCGAGCCGCTTCGGCTGAATTTTCCGGCCCGGCAAGGTCCTTTGCCGTGCCTGCCGCGAACAGCGCCGCCTGGCCGCTGGCTGCGCTGGCCCTGCTGCTGGCCATGCAGCTATCCATGGTGTTCACCCGCGCCGTGAACTGGGACGAGTTCTGGTTCTATTACCACGTTGCCGACTTTACGCGTGGTACCCTGGCCCAGCCCCTGCAGAGCCTTCACGTACGCCTCTTCGCCTGGCTGCCCGCGCTGCCCGGCAGCGGCGTGGACAAGATCCTGACAGCACGGCTGGTAATGCTGGCATGCGAAGCGGTGACGCTGGCAGCCATATACGCCCTTTCCCGCCGGTTCGTTGAGCGGCCCGTCGCTGTCCTTGCAGCGCTGCTCTACCTCTCCGCAGGGTTCGTGCTGCAGCACGGCTTCTCCTTCCGCACCGACCCAATGGCCACGGCCGCTTTGATGAGCGCGCTTGCCATCCTTGGTCGTTGCCGCCTCGGCCTTTTGCCACTCGCCGCTTTCGCCGCGCTGGTCGCCATCGCCGGGATGATCACGATAAAGACCGTGCTCTATGCACCCGCGTTCGTCGGCCTTGCCTGGATGCGCTGGAGCGCCGACGGTTTTTTGCCCGCCACCGCCCTGCGCATGGCGGCTGCCGGTCTGGCTACTGGCGTTGTATTCGCGCTGCTCTACACAGGGCATTCCGCGTCCCTGACGACCACGACCGAGGGCACGGCCATGGCAGCCTCCGCCTCTCGTTGGATGTTTTTCCTCGGCGTCCCACCGTATTGGCAGATGGGCATCAAGGCGGCGCTGACCGCTCCTGTGCTGTTCCTGCTGGCGCTGGCCGCTCCTTTCGCCATCTGGCGCAGCGGCTTGCCGAAGTCAGCGAAATGGGGCCTGTCCGGCCTCTGGCTGCCGCTGACGCTGCCGCTGTTCTATACGAACACGGCGGCGTACTTTTACGTCTTCATGCTGGCCCCGGTCGCGGTGAGTGTTACCATCGCAGCCCGTGCGCTAGTGTCCCGCTATCCATTGGCGCTCGTCACCGGAGTGCTGGCGTTGCTGGCGACCGGGACATTCCTCATGGAGGACCGCAAGGTCATCCACCGCCAGCGCGCCCTGGTGGAAAGCGCGGAAAGGCTGCTGCCTCCGGGTACTGCCTATTTCGATCACAACGGCATGCTGCCTTCGTTCGTGAAGGCAAATCACCTCATGACGCCGTCTTCCATCGACGGCTATCACATCGGCGGGCGCAATGCCTATGTCGAAGCGCTGACGCGCGAACCCGTGCCATTGTTATTGGCGAATGACGAACTTATCGAAACGTTGCTGGATGGAGGCGAGAGCGCCCTGCTGCCTGACGATACTAAGGCCCTGCGCGAGACCTACGTCCATGCCTGGGGCCCGGTCTGGCTGGCCGGTTTCGACTTTCGCAGCCGACAGGACAAGACGCTACAAGTTCGTGTTCCGGGCAACTACCGGCTGGAAGGTGCCTCGCTGGCCATCGATGGCCAGCTCCACCGAGCGGGTGCTGTGGTCAACTTGAAGCGAGGCTTTCACCACTTCGCCGCCGCCGATGGCACGGCCCGGCTGATCTGGCATACCCGCGCACCACTACCCGCGCGCGAATGGGACGATGGCCCGCTCTACGTCGGCTTCTGAACAACCGCGACAACCAGCACGGCGGCACGCAGGGCCCAACCCGCTGCCGTTGCCAGCAGCACCCCCTCCAGCCCACGCGCCGCATACAGCGGCGAGACCATCACGAGGGTAACTACCACCCCGGCGATGGATGCAAGCACCCCCGGTCGCACGCGTCTTCGCAATGCCTGTTCCTGCCAAAATCCCGTCGGCAGCAGGCTCAACCCGCCTATCACGAACGCCCAGGGCAGCAGGTCAGCCGCAGTCCGGTAAAGCGGACCCAGTAAACCCACAATCACGATATCGCCAAAGCCCAACGCCAGGAGGGCCAGCGAACCGAAGGAACCGATGGAGGCAATCGCGACGAAAACGCCGTAGTGCGGCACGCGCGTATCCTTTCGCATGATAGCCCGCGAAAGCACAGGAGGCGCCGCGCCCAGAAACCCCTGCATGGCCAATACCGCGAGGGAGGCGAATTGCATCACAATCCCCAGCTGGCCCACCTCGGCCAAAGCCGCTCCTTGTCGATCGGCAAGCAGGACCGGCGCGGCATTCAACGCCGCGACGCCCAGCATTGCGATGCCGATCGGGAGGCCTTGCCTGATGATCGCACGCGCTTCTCCAGGATGGAATCGCGGGCGGGAGAAGCGCACTACCTTCCGCGCGCGCAAGAACGCGAGAGCACCCTCTACCAGCCAGCTAACCGAATGGAGGGCGATCAACACCAGGATATCGCGTGTCAGGAACAGCACCAACAACCCGAGCGCCACCTCGGCCAACCGGCAGGCGAGGGTCGTGCGCAAGGCGATTCCGGCCCGCTCCAACCCGATGAATACAGGCCGCGCCCACATGACGATGCCGCGCCCAATCACAGCCAGCAGCGACAGGGCCATGCCCATGGCCACTTGCCCCTGCTCGTCCTGGCTCACCGCCAGGACTGCGAGCACCGCGCACGCCACCACTAGCAGCGATAGGCGCAGGGCCAGGCTTGTCTCAAGCAGCGGCGTGGCATTCTCCCGGTCGCGGCCCAGCCGCCCGGTCAGGATAATCTCCATGCCCAGAGCGGTTGCCATTACAGCAACCATGTAGGCTGCTAGAACATAGCTCCACACGCCGTATTCGTCGGGGCCAAGCGTGCGGGCAATCACTAGCACGTAAATGGCGCGCAGCACAGCCTCGGCCCAGTTCGCACCTGTCAGAAACAGGCCATTGCGCACGATGGATCGCACGCCGGGAAAGGCTTTTCTGTTGACCATATGCCTTTCAGACTTGCTCGACTTGGCCCGCCAAGTCTGTAACCAATACCGCCATGCGGCGCCTCGACAATCACACTGGCCGGTTCATCCACATGCATGATCGCGTTTTACGCCCAGCCAACCGGCTCACCGAAGGATGAAAGAGCCGGCGGATTTTTCCGGCAAGCGCGTGTTGCTGGGCAGTCATCTCATGTCCGGATTTACCGGAAGCGAGATGCATGTTGCAGAACTGGTGAACCATTTTCGCGCGCTTGGCGCCGATGTGTCGTGCCTTGCGCTGGAGGCGGAGGGGCCAATGGCAGAGGAGATGAAAATCTCTGGTCAGCCCATCATCAATCCCTGGCAGCTTGCAAACCAGCCGAAACGTTTCGACCTTGTCTGGTCGCATCAGGAAACCGTGTTCCTATGGCTCCATGTCGTCCTGGCTGTGAAGGCACGCCGACACCTGCATGGCTTGCTCTCTTGGCAGCACGGGATCGAGGGAATCCCTCTTGTTCCTGCAAGCCTTTCAAGAGACAATCTGACTTTTTTGGCGAATTCCGAGGAGACGCGCGACGCGATCGCACAGCAAAGCGGGCGCGGGGACATCGCGGTCATGCCCAATTTCGTACCACAGGCCTATGCGTCGAACTTGCGGGGCACCTTGCCAGAGCAGCTGGCGCGGGTTGCTGTCGTTTCCAATCATGTGCCGAACGAATTGCTGGCGGCGAAGGACTTGCTCGAACAGCGTGGGGTGTCAGTCACCATATTCGGCAAGGGCCATACATACACACGGCTGAACGAAACGACGCTGACCGGATTTGATACCGTCATCACCATCGGCAAGACCGTGCAGTACTGCCTGACACAAGGGATTCCTGTCTTCGTCTATGATCGCTTCGGCGGGCCAGGCTTCATGCGGCCTGCCGATGTCCCGCACCATGGAGCCATGAATTTTTCCGGCCGGTCGGACACAAGCATGCGTGGTGCGAAGGAGCTGGTGGAGGAATTGCTGGAAGAATACCCTCGGGCGCATGCGGAGGTAGAGGAATTGCGAACCCTCCACGCCCCTCGCTTTGCGTTGGAAACCTGCGTCAGCGATGCGGTGGGTTCACTCGGCGGTCCCGTCCTGCCCGCACTCACGGCCAGCGAACGCTTGGCAACGCTGCGGCGTCATTTGCTGAAGCGTCCGCAACCGCTTGTACGCATGGCCGCTCCCAAAATCGCCGCGGCACTCTCTGGCACCTATGATAGATTCCGCGCGAAGGGCACGGGAAGCTAGATCAGCCAAGCAAGAAAAACGGCATATTTTTCAGCGCATTGTCGGCCAACAGCCGGTTCTGCAAGAAGAACGCCTTGCGGCTCGCCCAGTTCATCTGCCCCAGTCGTGCGTAGTTTTGCAGAATAAGCCTGTCCTGTCCGCCCAGGGCATCGCCATACCGGTTCACAAAAGCACCAGCCTGCCTGCGCGTGGCTGCCAGCAGTTTCCGCGACCGCCCAAGTGCCTCCCCCGCATTGCTTGCTACGTAACGCAGCTGGGATAGGGGATCGGCGGCGTTCGCACCCAAGGTGTTGCCTCCATGCTGGCGATAGAGGATCGTCGCATGCGGCACCCAGACCAGCTTTCCCAGACCGGCCGCCACCAAAGCCAGCCACCAGTCGTGCATGCTCGCTTCTGGCGGAACTGGAAGTGCCTTTGCCCGCAAGGCGGCGTTGCCGAGCGATGCGCACCCGGTCACGGCATTGTGCATCATCACCTGGCGCAGTTCGCGCCCGCGGGGCAGGCGCGGTCTGCGAGAAAAATCGCGAAAGCTCTCGGCAATCAGGTTCAGACCGCCGTCCACCACGCGCAGGTCCGAATAGGCCAGGATCGGCATGTCGGCCCCGGCGCTATCCTCTGCCGACTGGACGGCCTTCAGCATTATCGAAAGCTTCTCGGGCAACCACACGTCGTCCTGATCGCAGCAGGCGAAATAGGGCGCATCGCTGGCTTCCAGCAGGGTCGCAAAGTTCAGCGAGGCGCCAAGACCCGTTCGCCCGTCCTCAATTATCTCGACAGGTTGGGCAATGCCCCTCGCCCATTCGCGCACGATCGCCAGGGAGTTGTCGCTCGACCCGTCGTCGCGCACCAGCAGGCGCCAGTCCCTGTGACTTTGCGCCGACAGTGAGGCCAACTGTTCGGGCAGGAACCGTGCCCCGTTATACGTCGCCAGAAGGATGTCGATGCGGCTCATAGTTTCACCGCCTTTTGCAGAACGCCACGCCACTGTGCAACCAGCGCGGGGAAGGAGAACCGCTGGCATAGGTCGGCATGAAGATCGGCAGGCAAATCATCGCGCTCGTCAGCGAAGCGTTCCAGCGCTGCCAGCAGGGCGTCGGGATCGTTGCCTGGGACCAGGTAGAGCCCCGCCCTGTCACCATCCGCAAGTTCCCTCATCGCCGGCGAAGCGCGCGTGATCAGGGGCTTGCCCGCCGCTAGAGCCTGGTAAACCTTGTTGGGGATCACTCGCGCAGCCTTGTCGCTGGTGCCGAAAATTCCAAGGCAGATATCAGCCTTCGCCATCAGCCCGGACAGGCGCTCGTAATCGACCCACGGAATGCGGGTTATGTGCGACGCTGCCTGCCGGGAAAGGGCGGCATCGATACGCGTCGCCTCCTGCCCCTGACCCACGATTGTCCAGTGAAACCCGTGACCCCGTGGATCGAGCGCGGCGGCAATGATGGTATCGATCCCATGAAGCGGTATGAACTGGCCGTAGAACAGCACTTCGATGGGACCGCCCCTATCCCTCGCGCTGGAAGTGGCTGCGGGGAATGCCTTTGCTTCTGCGCCGACCAAGACGGCACCCAGCTTTGCGTCGGGCACGCCGTGCAGTTCGCCCATCAGCGCGGCGTGGGCCTGCGTGTCCAGCACCACCCGGTCCGCGATCCTGCATGCCCGGCTTTCCATCCAGCGCAGCGCCCGCGCCTTCCAGCCCCCTTCCGACGACATTGCCCGGTCACGCGCATAAGTGTCGTAGATCGACAGGAATGCATCCCAGACCACTGTTTTTCCGCGTACTTTCGCCAGTGCGGCGAGCAACAGCATGTCGAACAAGCCCATGTAGCCGATCACCACCACGTCGTGCCGCCCTGCCATAAGATAGCGCGCCGCCAAGACCGGGTAGGCAATCAGCAGCCGGAAGACGATGCCCAGTCTCGCCCTCACGCCGGTCATCACGGACTTGTCTTCCACACCGTGCCAGATGCTGAAATGCAGTTCCTGCAACTGCGGATCGATCTGCCGCAGGGACTCGCGCAGCAGGCGCGTACGCGGCTTGCCCAGGTCATAAGTACCCAGCAGGACGACCCGCATCGCAGGATTATCGCTGTTCGTCACTGATCCGTATACCCTCGTAACCCGTGCCGAAAGCGATCCTAGGCGTACAAACTTAACCAGTTCTTCACCTAAATTCGCAAGAAGCGGTGTGTGGATAATCCGCCGAATTCTTGATGAGGACGGCATTGCTGGTTTTTTAGGGGGATTGCGAGGATGAGCGCATTCGGACGCAAGAGTGGCGCAGGCGGCATGGCCAAGGGTGCCCGTCCGAGCTTTGGCGTGGCAAAGCCCATGCGTGGCGGCGGCCCGAGCCAGGGTTCGAAGCCCATCCCCGAAGAACAGGGCGGTGATCAGTTTCCGCCCGTCCCCTCCGAAGGGACGCCGGTAGAAGCAGGCAACAACCGCCACGGCGACGCGATGAGCCGCCTTGCCGATCGCACGAACGCGACGCACAACAATGTCAGCGAACTCGGCGGTTTCGAGGCCAGCGTTCACAAGATCAAGGAACAGGTGCTGCCGCGCTTGCTGGAACGCGTCGATCCCGAAGCAGCGGCCACGCTGACCAAGGAAGAGCTTTCCGAGGAATTCCGCCCGATCATCATGGAAGTGCTGGCCGAGCTGAAGGTCACGCTGAACCGCCGTGAGCAGTTCGCGCTGGAAAAGGTGCTGATCGACGAGTTGCTCGGCTTCGGCCCGCTGGAAGAGCTGCTGGGCGACCCCGACGTGTCCGACATCATGGTCAACGGGCCGGACCAGACCTACATTGAAAAGGGCGGCAAGCTCACCCTTGCCCCGATCAAGTTCCGCGACGAGAACCATCTGTTCCAGATCGCCCAGCGCATCGTGAATCAGGTCGGACGCCGCGTTGACCAGACCACGCCGCTTGCCGACGCGCGCCTGAAGGACGGTTCACGTGTGAACGTGATCGTTCCGCCGCTGTCGCTGCGCGGCACCGCGATCTCCATTCGTAAGTTCTCCGAAAAGCCTGTCACCCTGGATAACCTCAAGGGTTGGGGCTCGATGAACGACAAGATGTGTACCGCGCTCAAGATCGCCGGTGCCTGCCGCATGAATATCGTCATCTCGGGCGGTACGGGTTCGGGTAAGACGACCATGCTCAATGCCTTGTCGAAGATGATCGACCCGGGCGAGCGCGTGCTGACAATTGAAGACGCTGCCGAACTTCGCCTGCAACAGCCGCACTGGCTGCCGCTGGAAACGCGCCCGCCCAACCTCGAAGGCCAGGGTGCCATCACCATCGGCGACCTTGTGAAGAACGCCCTGCGTATGCGTCCTGACCGCATCATCCTCGGCGAAATTCGCGGCGCGGAGTGTTTCGACCTCCTCGCCGCCATGAACACCGGCCACGACGGTTCCATGTGTACGCTGCACGCCAACAGCCCGCGCGAGTGCCTGGGCCGGATGGAAAACATGATCCTGATGGGTGACATCAAGATCCCCAAGGAAGCCATTTCTCGCCAGATCGCCGAATCGGTCGACCTGATCGTGCAGGTGAAGCGCCTTCGCGATGGTTCGCGCCGCACGACCAACGTCACCGAGGTGATCGGCATGGAAGGCGACGTGATCGTGACGCAGGAGCTGTTCAGTTTCGAATATCTGGACGAAGGCGACGACGGCAAGATCATCGGCGAACACCGGTCATCCGGCCTGCGCCCCTACACGCTGGAGAAAGCTCGCCAGTTCGGTTTCGACCAGGCCTATCTGGAAGCTTGCCTCTAGGCCAGCGGCGCGTCTAGCCGCGCAACCAGCCCACGCAGGCAAAGCCCAGCAGGGCGAAGCCCGCAAAGGCCGTCAGGGCGGCAATGTCGCGCCACGGCATCATGCCCACCCGATCGATATCCTTGCGCTTGCGCCGCCTGCGGTCGCGCCAGGAGGCGAAGGCGGAAATTGTCAGCAGCGCACCGCCCCACAGGCCATACAGCGTCGCATCGCTGGCAAAGGTGATGAAGTCGGGCGTGTGCATCGCGACCGCGCATATGGGAAAGCCGGCGCACGCTAACAACGCTTGATCGCTTTTGCGCGAGGCCTATGGCACCCGGCATGACTTCCCCCGCGCGCGATGATTCCAGCGACCGGCCCTTGCTGGCTCTGCTCATGCGCCTGGCGGGCGTGGCCGGTCTGGCCTTCATGGCAGCGCTGATAAAGCTGGCCTCCGACAGCGGCATTCATATCGCCGAGCTGATCTTCTGGCGCCAGTTCGTCTCTATCCCGATCCTGCTGGTCTGGGCCATGCTGGCCGGCGGCATCGTGAAGGAACTTTCCACCAGCAGGCCCGGCAAGCATGGAACCCGGGCCTTGTTCGGCATCGTCGGCATGGTGTTGAATTTCGGCGGCGTGATCCTCTTGCCCCTGGCGGAGGCGACCACGCTGGGTTTCACCGCGCCGATGTTCGCGGTGCTGCTATCCATCGTGCTGCTGAAGGAAAGCGTCGGCATCTGGCGCTGGTCCGCCGTCGCTGCGGGCTTTGCCGGTATCCTTATCATTTCGCAGCCGGGCGGCGGGCACCTGCCCCTGTTCGGCGCAGCCGTGGCCCTGGGCGGAGCCTTCATGATCGCGCTGATCGCCATCCAGCTTCGCGACCTTTCTCGCACCGAAACCCCACTGACGATCGTATTCTGGTTTGCCGCCTGCTCTTCCGTAGCGGCCTTCCCCTTCATGCTTATCGTCCACGAGCCGCTGTCGGCGTACCAGTGGGGCCTGGTGATTGGGATCGGCGTTGCGGGGACATGGGGCCAGGTAATGATCACGGCAGCCCTGCGCTTTGGCAAGGTGTCGAGCGTGATCGTGATGGACTATTCCAGCATCGTCTGGGCGACCCTTTACGGATGGCTGTTCTTTGCCAACCTGCCCGCGGTAACCACCTGGATCGGCGCGCCGCTGGTCGTGCTGGCAGGGTTGATCATCAGCTGGCGTGAGCACGTACTGGCGCGCAGGGCCTTCGTGGACCAGCGGCAGGCCACCGGAACCTGAAGCCCCGCAATCTGTTTCTACTTCGATGGCCTGCCAATGCAGGCCCGGAAGAAGGAACGATCGATGACCCGCAAGATCATTCTGGCAATCGCTGCCAGCGTCATGGCTCTTTCAGCCACTGCCTGCAATACCGTTCGCGGTGTGGGACAGGATCTTGAATCCGTAGCCGACGGCGTCGACGACGCGACCTGACCGGACCGCGCTTCTCGATCATAGAGTAGGAGCTCCCCCAATGCGCAAAGTAATCACAGTAGTAACCGCCGCAGTGTTCGCCCTGTCGGCCGCCGCCTGCAACACCATCGAAGGTGCAGGCGAAGACATCGAATCCGTCGGCGAGGAAGTCGACGAAGAAATCTGATGCCGATCACCCTTTGAGGGTCGCAAGGTGCCCGTCGACTGGTGTCGGCGGGCATTTTACGTTTTGCGATACACCAGTGTCAGGTTGTTGGCGGGCATCTGGTAACGCGCCGTCCGACGCAGATCGTTCTCACCCGCCAGCCGATCGAGCCACTCCGCATCACGCAGCCCCCATTCCGGATTGCGAGACTTGAGACTGGCATCGAAATCCAGGTTGGATCGGGTCGTTTCCAGCTCTGCCTCCAGAAACGGACCGTAAATCAGCATTGGAGCACCTTTACCGAGCAAGCGGGCTGCGGCGGCGAACAGCCCCACGGTCGCGGAGGGCGGGCTGATGTGAGTCATGTTGACGCACAGTATTGCATCCGCGCTAGTGACGGGCCAATCGGCATCGCTCGCGTCCAGCCGCAAGGGCGGCAGCAGGTTCGCGGGGCCATGCTCGTCACACCATGCAGCGATGGAAGCGATCGCATCGGGGTCGGGATCGGTCGGCCGCCACTGCCAGCGCGGGAATGACTGCGACAGGAACACCGCGTGTTCTCCCGTGCCAGCAGCAATTTCCAGCAGCAGGCCGCCGCTATCAGGCAGCTCCGCCTTCAGCACGTCGCGGATAGGCTCACGATTGCGCGCGGTTGCCGGAGCATATCTCTTCGTCATGCCTTCCACCGTGCGCCCTTGCGCGCCCTGCCCTCGCGAATGAAGAACCACAGCACCAGTCCGGCTGGCCCGGCCATGAAGGTCAGCAGCAGGACAGGTACCTGCAGCCAGCGCGAGAAGCCCTTCTGGTCGGCATCCTTGGCGATCCAGAGACCGGCGAACAGATCCAGCGCAAGGTAATGTATCCACCCCACCGTGACACCGCCGTCAGACATGAAGATACCGCGCACGCCTTCGATAGAGGTAAAGCTGGCCGATCCCCCGCCTTCCACGGCCCCTGCGTCGACAAAACCGCCCGTCACCAGCACCAGCAGGACAGCGTAGGCGAGACTTAGCAGCCCGATCCCGGCGTAGAAGATGGCGCTTTGCACGAAAGGTCCGCGCGGCAGCACGATCAGCGCCGCCCAGCACGCCATGGCCCACAGGTTGGCCAATCCGAACAGGCTATCCCACATCGCTCTTGTCCCTTCGTTGCTGCAACCACGTTACGGCGGTAGCCGGAGCGCCATTCAGTCCGCCTGCGTATCCGCTTTCCCGGCAAGCGCCCGGCGGAAATCACGTGCGAGCCGGATAAGCGACGCATGCTCGTGCACGAACTGCCCGCCCGCTTTCTGCCCCGTGCAGGCGATGGCGGCATCGGCGATGTCCTCTGCCTTTATCGAGCGGTATTTCTCTTTCGAACCGTGCAGGAAAAGATCGCCCAGCGGGGCCGCGATCTGCCCCAGTTTCTCCATCGGGCGCGGATCGTTCTGTCGCTGTCCGCGCAGAAGTCCGGGGCGAAGAATATCGAGGCGACTCAGCTTCAACGCCCTCAGGTCCTTCTCGGCCTCGCCCTTCACCTGCAAATAGGAATTGCGCGAGAAGGGGTCTGCGCCCACCGAGGAAACCTGCACGAAATTGCGCACGCCGGCAGCCTTGGCGGCTTTCCCCACTTCCACCACCAGATCGTGATCGATCTCGCGAAATGCGCTCTTGCTACCAGCCTTCTTGTGCGTGGTACCCAAGGCGCTGATGACGGCATCGGGTTCAAGCTGGGTGATGATGCCCGGCCATTCATCGCCTTCGGCCAGCACCAGTTCCATGCGCACCCCGGCGGGAAAAGTTATCTCGCGCCTTGCAAGGCCCTGCAAAGTCACGTCAGCGAGATCGGGCGAGCGTGCGATAATGGTGCGGCCGATCAGGCCGGTCGCCCCCACCAGCAGGATGCGCCGCACGTCAGACATTCGATAACCCTTCCGGCCTTTCGCCATAGATACGCGCATACTGGTTGATGGCGAAGCGATCGGTCATACCGGCGATGAAATCGGCAATATGCCGCGCCCGCTCGGGTTCGGATTCGGGCAGGGTCTCATTCCAGCCCGAATTCATCAGGGCGGGGTCCTGGTCATAGGCGGCGTACAGCCGGGCAATCACGCTGCGTGCCGCTTGCGCTGCGCGGTTCTGCGCCTCGTGATGGTAGAGGTTGGCGTACATGAAGGCTTTCAGCGTCCGTTCCTGCCGCGCCATTCCGGGTGAGAATGTTGCCAGCGCGCAGCCAGCGCCGCGCACCTGTGCGATATTTTCGATGCCCTGCAGGTTGGCGCGGGTCGTCTCCAGCAGATCGTTCACCATCACTCCAATCTGCGTGCGCACCATTTCGCGCAATTGTTCATCCCGGCGCGCATTGGGGAAGCGTTTTTCGATATCGCGCCACAGGTCGGCGATGAAATCCAGTTCCAGCAGTTGATCGAGCTGCAGGAACCCTGCACGCAGACCATCATCTATGTCGTGATTGTCGTAGGCGATATCGTCCGCCAGCGCCGCGACCTGCGCTTCGAGCGATGGCCAGCGTGACAATTCCAGCGGGAAAGCCGCGCCGAGTTCGGCCAGCGCCCAGCCCGGCTGCGAGACCGGACCATTATGCTTCGCCAGCCCTTCGAGGGTTTCCCAGGTCAGGTTCAGTCCGGGGCAATCGCAATAGGGCGTGTCGAGCCGCATGACCGTACGCAGGGCGTGTTCGTTGTGATCGAAACCGCCGCGCGGGGCGAGCGAGGTGTTCAGTGCATCCTCGCCGGGGTGGCCGAAGGGCGGGTGGCCCAGATCATGGCTGAGACACAGCGCCTCGGTCAGGTCCTCGTCCAGCCCCAGCGCGCGGGCGATTACCCGCCCGATCTGCGCGACTTCCAGGCTGTGAGTCAGGCGAACACGGTAGTGATCGCCGTCAGGGGCGACGAAGACCTGTGTCTTTCCCGCCAGGCGGCGAAAGGCGATGGAATGGATGATCCTGTCCCGGTCACGCTGGAACGCGCCGCGCGGACCGCGCGCGCCATGGCCGGGTTGATCGAATTCACGACCGCGCGAGTTCGCGGGATCGGCAGCATAGGGCGCACGGGACATGGCTGCTGGCTAGGTGAGCGCAGGCAGACAGGCAACGGGAACAGCGCGGGAACGCCGTGAATTTGGCGAAGCCGAATGCCGATTATCCGCTGATTATTCGCCGATGATCCATTCTGCCGCGGCATCGGCATGAATGCCGGTGCAATCGTAGACGGGCAGGATATTGGCGTCCACATCCACTACCAGCTGCAATTCCGTGCAGGCGAGGATCACCGCCTGTGCGCCGTCCTTCTGAAGGTTGGTGAACATGGATCGCAGGGACCTTTGGGCATCCCTGGTGGCCTTTCCCAACATCAGCTCTTCGTAAATGATGCGGTCCAGTTCATCGACATATCCCATATCGGGGGGCAGCAGGTCCACACCGTGGGACACCAGGCGACGGCGATAGAAGCTCTCGGTCATCACGTTGCGTGTGCCGATCAGCGCGGCACGCTCGATGCCGTCGGCCTTCATCTTTTCGCCCACACATTCCGCGATGTGTAGGATCGGCGTCGCCACGCGGGCTTCCACGTCGCGATATACCTTGTGCATGGAATTGGCGCCGATCACGATCATTTCCGCGCCGGCATCGGCCAGGCGCTGCGCGCTGTCGGCGATGACGTTGGTTGCGTTTTCCCAGTCTTCCTTGCTCCGGGCACGGTAGACACGCGAGAAATCCAGGCTCTCGATCAGCATCGGGGCGGACGCGGTCGCGCCGACCTTCCGCTGTACGATGCGATTGATACGTTCGTAATAGGTGCGGGTCGAAACCCAGCTCATGCCGCCGATTAGGCCCAGTTTGCGCAAGATCAGTTGCCCCCAATGTGTGCAAGGCGCGGTCGTGCCAACCTGCGCCGTCCCCGGAACGAGCCACTGTCATGCCTTGTTCCGGGTGACAGCCAGGTTAACGGCCCTCAGCGTATTTCGATCGGTTCCGGCTGGATTGCGGTTCGCCCTCAATCCATGGCCTTGACGATCTCCTCGACCATTTTTTTCGCATCGGACAGCAGCATCATCGTCTGGTCCATGTAGAACACGTCGTTATCGACGCCGGCATAGCCCACGCCGCCCATCGAGCGCTTGATGAAGAAGACCTGCTTGGCCTTGTCGACGTCGAACACCGGCATCCCGTAGATCGGGCTGGACTTGTCGGTCTTGGCAGCGGGATTCACCACGTCGTTCGCGCCGATGATGAAGGCAACGTCCGCCTGCGCGAATTCGGAGTTGATGTCCTCCAGTTCGAACACCTTGTCGTATTCGACCGAAGCTTCAGCCAGCAGCACGTTCATGTGTCCCGGCATGCGCCCTGCGACGGGGTGGATGGCGTATTTCACTTCCACGCCCTTTTCCTCAAGCACGTCCGCCATTTCGCGCAGCGCATGCTGCGCCTGCGCCACGGCCATGCCATAGCCGGGGATGATGATGACCTTCTCCGCTTGCTCCAGCATGTAGGCCGCATCGGCCGCGCTGCCCTGCTTGTAGGGGCGCTGCTCGCGCGCTTCGCCGCTGCCGCCGCCGCTGCTGTCTGCGCCGAAACCGCCCGCGATCACACTGATGAAGCTGCGGTTCATGGCCCGGCACATGATGTAACTGAGGATCGCGCCGGACGAACCGACCAGCGCGCCGGTGATGATCATCGCCGTGTTACCCAGCGTGAAGCCCATCGCGGCTGCCGCCCAGCCGGAATAGGAGTTCAGCATCGACACCACGACCGGCATGTCCGCCCCGCCGATAGGGATGATCAGCAGGAAGCCGATCAAGAAAGCGAGCACGGTCACTGCCACGATCAGCGGCATGGTGTCACCGGGCCCGGCGAGAGCGAACAGCGCGGTCAGGACGATGATCGCGCCCAGCACGCCAAGGTTTATGACGTGGCGACCGGGCAGCATGATTGGCGATCCGCTCATCTTGCCCGACAGCTTGGCAAAGGCGATTACGGAACCCGAAAAGGTGATGGCACCGATAGCAATGCCGAGGCCCATCTCGATCTTGCTCACCGCGCCGATGCTGCCATCGCTGGTCAGCAGTCCGAAAGCGCCGGGGTTGAGGTAGGCCGCCCAGCCCACCAGCACGGCGGCAAGGCCGACCAGCGAGTGAAAGCCCGCCACCAGTTCCGGCATCGCGGTCATGGCGATCTTGCGCGCGATGGTGACGCCCACGATGCCACCAATCAGGATAGCGATGCCGATCTCGACGATGTGGGCGATGTCGTGCGTCACCAGCGTGGTGACGACGGCAATCGCCATGCCGATCATGCCATTACGGTTGCCCGCGCGGCTAGTTGCCGGGCTGGAAAGCCCGCGCAGCGCCAGAATGAAGAACACACCTGCAACGAGGTAGGCGAGCATCGCCCAGGCCGGGGTGCCGCCGCCGTGCGCCGCGGCATCGGCTACAGGAGCAAGGAAGGACATCATGCTCACTTATCCTTCTTCTTGTACATGGCGAGCATCCGCTCGGTAACGGCAAAGCCGCCGAAGATATTCACGCTGGCCAGCACCACAGCCGCAAGCCCCAGCCACTTGGCCACGTCGCTTCCCGCTTCCGCCGCAGCGATCAGGCCGCCCACGATGATCACCGAGGAAATCGCGTTAGTCACCGCCATCAGTGGCGTGTGCAGCGCGGGAGTGACCGACCAGACGACGTAGTAGCCGACGAAGCACGCCAGCACGAAGATCGAGAGGATTGATATGAAGTCCATTGTCAGGCGCCCCCTTCAGCGCTCTCGGTAGCAGTCATCCACCGGCCGAGGTTTTTGCCACCAAGATAGGCGACAATCGCGACCAGGATCAGCACGATGACGAACCCCACCACGATGCCCTTCCCCTTCACGACGCTGCGCTTAGTCGCGGGTTCACTACCTCGCCGTCCCGGGTGAGCCTGATGGCATTACCGATTTCTTCATCGAGGACCGGCTTGTTAGCTTCCTTGTCCCAGAAAGCGTTGAGGAAATTGAACAGGTTGCGGCTAAAGAGCGCGCTCGAATCCGCTGGCAGGTGGGCGGGGGTGTTGGAAAAGCCCATGATCGTCACGCCATGCTTCTCGACCAGCTGGTCGGGCACCGAACCTTCCACGTTGCCGCCCTGCGCCACCGCAAGGTCGAAGATCACGCTGCCTTGCTTCATGCTGGCGATCTGCGCATCGCTTACCAGCCGGGGGGCAGCCCGTCCCGGAATGAGCGCAGTGGTGATGACGATATCCTGCTTGGCAATGTGGTTGGTCACCATTTCAGCCTGCGCGGCTTTCTGTTCATCGGTCAGCTCGGCCGCGTAACCACCCTCGCCCGAAGCTTCCAGTCCCTCGGCAAACACCGGCTTGCCGCCAAGGCTCTTGATCTGTTCGGCGGTTTCGGGGCGAACGTCGGTTGCCGAAACCTGCGCGCCCAGGCGCTTCGCCGTGGCGATGGCTTGCAGGCCGGCAACACCCACGCCCATTACGAACACCTTGGCAGCGGAAACCGTGCCGGCTGCCGTCATCATCATCGGGAACGCGCGGCCATACTGGTTCGCCGCCGCAATCACCGCCTTGTATCCGGCAAGGTTGGACTGGCTGGAAAGCACGTCCATGCTTTGTGCGCGGGTGATGCGGGGCATAAATTCAAGCGATAGCGCCTCGAAGCCTGCCTTCGCGTAGGCATCTACGCGCTCGCGCTGGCCGAAGGGGTCGAATGTCGCTGCCACCCAGGCACCCGGCTTCGCGCCGGACAGCGCAGCAACATCGGGCGCCTGCACGCCCATCACCATGTCGGCATCGGCGACCACCTTGACCGCCGGACCGACCTCGGCTCCCGCCTCGGCATATGCGGCGTCGGGGATGGATGCGGCCTCGCCAGCGCCCTCCTCCACTGCCAGCGTCGCGCCAAGGGCAGCGAGCTTCTTCACCGTTTCAGGCGTGGCAGCGACGCGGGTCTCACCCGCAGCGCGCTCTTTCAGAACCGCAATTTTCATCCCCCGCGCTGTGCCTCAGGCGATCAGGATAATGACGATGAGAGCGATGACGCTGATCAGCGGCACCGACCACTTGAGGGTGCCGATAAAGCTTTCGTAAGTGCCTTTGGCCGCCTTCATGTCGTGCGGGTTGCTCATTGTATGCCTTCCCTGTGGGGTTTGAACTGTTGCCCGATGTCCTATCGCCGGTTTCCCGCCCGCTCAAGTGCACAAAGCGAAAGAACGGCCTTAATCGCCTCTTTACCCCGCACTGCTAGGCCCGCTGTTCGACAACCGGCGAGCGCCGGGGCCAGGGATAAGTTGCGCATGGTAGAGCCTGAACAGCGGCTGCTGATGCTTATTGAAAACGATCCGGCGCAAAGCCGGCTGATCGGCGCGCTGGCGGGCCGTGAAGGCTGGCGCGTGCTGAGCGTGGACGATAGCGAGAAAGCCATAGCCACGCTGGGCACCCGCCAGGGCATGCAGCTTTCCGCCATCATTCTCGATCAGGGCGTTCCGGGCGACCGCGCCTGCGAACTGATCGCCGAACTGAAAGAGCGCCGCCCCGCCCTGCCCATCGTGATGCTGACATCCAGCACCAGCCCGCAACTGGCCGTGGAGGCGATGCGGGCAGGCGTGACCGACTATCTGATAAGGCCCGTCTCACCCGACCGGCTGATGCAGGCCCTACGCAATTCCACTACCCGCGAGGCACCCGGCGACGAACTGATCCCGCTGTCGGAGAAAATGTCTTCGCAGCTCGATTTCGATACGATGGTCGGCACCGCGCCCGCGTTCCGCGATGCGCTGGCCAAGGCTGCCAAGGCGGCGCGCGGTCACGGCAATGTCCTGATCGAAGGCGAAAGCGGCACCGGCAAGGAAATGCTGGTGCGCGCCATGCGTGCAGCCAGCCCGCGCGCGAAAACCAGTTTTCGCATGATCAACATCGCGGGCGTTTCGGCAAACAGTGTCGAATCGCAGCTGTTCGGGCATGAGAAGGGTGCTTTCGCGGGGGCTTTCGACCAGCAGATGGGCGCATTCCAGCAATGCGATGGTGGCACCCTCGTGCTGGACGAGATCGACCGCCTTTCGCTGGAGGTTCAGGACAGGCTCGTAGGCGTGCTGGGATCCGGCAGCGTCAGGCCGCTGGGCGCGCAGTATGGTTTCAAGGTAGATGTGCGTGTGATCGCCGCCAGCAACCTGCCGCTGGCAGACCTTGTGGCGACCGGCCATTTCCGGGGTGAACTGCTGGAATACCTCGCGCGAACTTATATCGAACTGCCGCCCTTGCGAGAGCGCGACCGTGATATCGGCGCGCTGGCGCGCTATTTCCTCCACCAGATCGGCCAGCAGCCGGGTTTACGCCCGCTGGGCATCACCGGCGACGCGCTGCGCCTGCTCGGTGCATTCGAATGGCCAGGCAACGTGCGCCAGTTGCAGGCGGTGCTGTTCCGCGCGGCGGTGTTCTGCGATGGCGACGCGCTGACGGCGGATGACTTTCCGCAATTGCGCGAGATCATCGGCGAGACCGAACAGCCCGTGCGCAACGGCCCGATCCGCGAGAGCGCGGGAGTGCAGCTATATACCGGCGACGGCAACCTGCGTCCGCTGGAGGACATCGAGGCCGATGTCATACGTCTTGCCATCGGTCATTACCGTGGCCGCATGACCGAAGTCGCGCGGCGTCTGGGTATCGGCCGCTCCACGCTCTACCGCAAGTTGAGCGATCTGGGGATCGACAACGCCGCATAGGTGAATCTTGTCGAAAAAGTCGCGGTTTTCTGCGGAACTACCGTGCTGCTGGGGCGCTTCCCCAGTATGCTCGACTTTCGATCCGCAATCGCCCTTGTGGCAATGGGACTGGCCCTCGGTTCCTGTGGGGACGGGGGTCCGACCGCCAGCGAGCCCGAGGCTCTGGTTACGAACCACAAGTCCGACACCGGTCTGCAAGAGGCCGATCTTGGGCCCCTTACTTACCAGTTCGATCCGGACGCGCTGACCGCCGCCGATGTAGAGATCGCGATCCCGCCCGAATACGAGGCAAGCCAGCTGGCGACCAAGCTGATCCCTCGCGAACGCGCCCGGTTGCTGGGGCAGCTAGCCTGCACATACGGCCAGTCAGGCCAGACCAGTGAATGCAATGCCGCCCAGGAGATCGGGCTCGCCATTGCCTACCTGCCACGCCCCGTTGCCGAATATCGCCAGGCGTTCGAGAACGAGCGCCTCGATCGCGTCGAACTTGACGGGGTCGACGGGTTCTCCTTCACCGCGCAGGCCGAAGGTTCGGGCACGGAGTACCATTTCTTCGGGCTGGAGGACCGTACGATCCTCCTCGCCCGGCAATTCAACGATTCGGTCACACCGGATGCCGAAGAGGCGATGGGGGATGTGATCCACAGCCTTTCCGAGTCCCTCGACCGTCGCATTGACGCCACTGACTAAAACCGGCTCAATCCGCCAGCATCGCAAACTCCGTCAGCGCAGCATCGCGCAACCCGCGCCACACGTTGCGCGCTTGCACGGTCTCCGCAACATCGTGGACACGTAGCAGCTGCACCCCGGCATCCATGCCCAGCTGCGCAATGGCCAGCGATCCGCCCAGGCGCTTGTGCGCGGGTGCCTCGTTCGACAGCGCGCCGATCACCCGCTTGCGGCTGGCCCCCAGCAGGAGCGGCTGACCCAGCGCGTGGAATAGGGGGAGCGCATTGAGCAACGCGAGGTTATCGCTGAGCGACTTGCCGAAGCCGATGCCGGGATCGAGCAAGATCCTTTCGCGCGCTATTCCTGCATCCAGCGCCCGATTGCGTGCGCCTTTCAGGAAATCGAAAACGTCGAACACGACGTTGGTATAGTCCGGCCCGGCGTGCAGGTCCTCCCCGTTGCCGGGCGCATGCATCAGCACGACGGGCGCGCCTGACGAGGCAGCGAATTCGAGACTGCGCGGATCGTAGCGCAGCGCCGATACATCGTTGATCACATGCGCCCCTGCCGCCAGAGCCGCCTCCATCACTGCCGGGCGACGCGTGTCGATGCTGACCGCCGCGCCCATTCCGACGCAATGGCGCACGGCGGGTTCGATACGCTTGATCTCCTCACCCTCCCACACTTCTTTCGCGCCCGGACGCGTGCTTTCGCCGCCCACGTCGATGATCGCCGCGCCGGCCTCATGCATGGCAGCGGCCTGCGCCTGCATGGCCTCGGCATTGTCCATGAATTCGCCGCCGTCGCTGAAGCTGTCGGGCGTGACGTTGAGGATGCCGACCACCTGCGGCTGGTCCAGTCGCACCGTGCGTTCGCCCAGTTGCAGCGCGATGTGCGCGGTGCGCAGGTTCGCCCACTGCGCCTCCCCTTCTGCGCCGACCTCTTCGGGCATCGCGGCAAGCACGTCGTCGATGGTCGATTTCGTCGCAACGTGGCGCTCTATCACCTGGCCATCGCGGCGCAGCATCACCGCGAACTCGCGGGCATAGACCATGCCGCCTGCCAGCCGAACAGCCTCGCCCTCCACAGCCTGCGGGCCGGGCACGAAGGTCAGCGGCTGGATGTAGATCTGGTCGGCCATTCAGATACCCTCGTCATTTCCAACTAATGTGGAACACATGGAACAGTGTCCTGGGGAGAAAATTCGCCCCTCTGTCATCCTTGTGAGGCAGACCCGCAACAGCGGGAAACCTGGCGTTGATCGGGAGGGGATTTGTCATGCCGACCATCTGCACCACCGCACTCCGGGTAGGAAACCTCAGTCTTCCGCCGCAAGCAGGTAAAGATCGCGTGCGGCATCGATGGGTTTTACCTCTCCGCCAGCCTCGTAATGCCAGAACGTCCACCCATTGCAGCTGGGTGCGTCCTGCACTGTCTTGCCCACGTGGTGGATGGAGCCGCTTTCCTTGCCACATTCGATGGAGCCATCAGCGCGCACGGTCGCTTTCCAGCGGCGCTTCTTATCGAAAATCTCGATACCCGGCTTCAGCAGGCCTGCTTCCACCACCGCGCCAAAGGCGATGCGCGGCTGGGTCTTGCGGCTCTGCATCGTGGTGATCGCGCTTTCATCCAGCGGCAGTTCCTTCTCGATCCGGGCGCGCGCCACCTTGCGGTAGCTTTCCTCGCGCTCGCAGCCGATCCAATCGCGGCCCAGCCGCTTCGCAATCGCGCCGGTCGTGCCGGTGCCGAAGAACGGGTCTAGCACCACGTCGCCCGCCTCGGTCGTTGCCAGCAGCACGCGGTAAAGCAGCGCCTCGGGCTTTTGCGTGGGATGGGCCTTGTGCCCCGCCTCGTCCTTCAGCCGTTCCCCGCCCGAGCAGATGGGGAAAGTCCAGTCGCTGCGCATCTGCAATTCGTCGTTCAGCGTCTTCATCGCGCGGTAATTGAACTGGTAGCGCGCCTTTTCGCCCTGGCTCGCCCAGATCAGCGTTTCGTGGGCATTGGTGAACCGGGTGCCGCGGAAATTGGGCATGGGATTGGTCTTGCGCCACACGATGTCGTTCAGGATCCAGAAGCCCAGATCCTGCAGGATCGCGCCCACGCGGTAGATGTTGTGATAGCTGCCGATCACCCACAGCGCGCCGTCGGGCTTCAGCACGCGGCGACACTCAGCCAGCCAAGCGCGGGTAAAGGTGTCGTAAGTGCCGAAGCTGTCGAACCGGTCCCACTCGTTGGTCACGGCATCGACGTGGCTGCCATCGGGACGGTTGAGATCGCCGCCCAGTTGCAGGTTGTAGGGCGGATCGGCGAAGACGAGGTCCACGCTGTTATCGGGCAACTGCCGCATGGCCGCCACGCAGTCGCCATCGAGGATCTGCCCAAGGGGCAGGTCCGCCTTGTCGACCGCGGGAGCCTTGGCCTTGCGCACGCGCGGCGCGGTGCGGAGTTTCGTCATTTCGCCCATGAACACAGTATCCCTCACTTATCCACAGGGGTGTGAGTCCTCTCGAGTCCCCGGTCAAGCGGCAATTTGGTCGCACCATCGGGATCCTGAGAGAGAACGAAAAGAGTCCGCCACAAGATGTTGAGTCTCCTGCCCTTTGCAGGACTCGACATCGTGGGGTGTGGCCAAGAGGACTCACTGGTGGCACAACGGTGCGAACAGGGGGTTTTCTTATGGCACTGGAAGTGATCGCAGCAGGGCTTGGCCGCAATGCCACGTTCTCGATGAAATTCGCGCTGGAGCATCTGGGGTTCGGGCCTTGCCACCACATGAGCGAGGTTTTCGCCGATGGTCGCACGCAGGTGCCGCTGTGGATTGCGGCCAGCCAGGGCAATCCGGACTGGGATGCCATTTTCGAAGGGTTTCGTTCTACCAGCGACTACCCTTCTGCGACCTACTGGCGCGAGCTGTCGGACTATTATCCCGATGCCAAGGTAGTCCTTACCACCCGCGATCCCGATAGCTGGTTCGATTCCGTCAACGAGACGATTTTCTCGCCCCGCATGATGGATTCGCTGAAAGGCTCACCCGTGGAGGTGATGATGAACGGCGTGATCTTCGACCACTTCGACGGCGACATCACCGACCGCGCTTTTATGACCGACTGGTACGTGAAGCGGAACCAGCAGGTTGTCGACACCCTGCCGCCCGAACGCCTTCTGCAATACCACCCCAAGATGGGCTGGCAGCCGCTCTGCGATTTCCTTGGGGTCGACGTGCCCGACGTACCCTTCCCCCGCGTCAACAGTCGCGACGAACTGGGTGCCGCAAGTGACGAGATGGGAGGTATCCCTGCCGATCCGGACGCAGCGGAACGTTTCGGCAGGGAATACATCGCCCAGCTGAAGGCCAAAGCCTTCGGCTAGGCGGAAGCGAACCGGGGGCGGATTTCGCGGTTAGATTTTGGGTTCAATACCGGTTAGCTCGACCGACTTGTCCCACAGGCGTGCGGCCAGCGTTTCGTCCTGCGCCCGCTTGCTCTGCACGGCCCTGCCAGAGGTCTTTCCGCGCGTTTCCATGAAGCCATAGGGACCGTAATAGTCGCCGCCCTGTGCCGAAGGATCCGTGGCGGCCTGCAACGCGGGCAGCGCGCCCTCTTCCGAGGTGTTGAGTACCGCGCCGACGATGGAGGAAAAATATTTTCCGCCCTTGATGTGGCGCATCAACTCGCTTGCCGCGATGCCGGGATGGCTGGACAGCGCTATGGCTTTGGAGCCTGCCTTGCGCAACCGGCGATCCAGTTCGTTGGCGAACAGCAGGTTGGCAAGCTTGCTCTGGCCATAGAACTTCGTCTTGTCGTATCCCTCGCTGCCATCGAGATTGTCGAAATCGATGTCGGCGTTGCGGTGTGCGATGCTGGACTGCATCACGACGCGGCCACCGTCACCCTCTGCCAGCTTGTCCAGCAGCAGAGAGGTGAAGGCGAAGTGGCCAAGGTGGTTCACGGCGAACTGAAGCTCGCAGCCCGCCGTCGCGGTGGAGAACGGGGGCATCATCACGCCGGCGTTGTTCACCAGCATGTCGATCCGCTCTTCCTTCGCAGCGGTCTCTGCCGCCTCGCGCACGGTGGCGAGATTGGCAAGGTCGAGATGCACGTATTCGGTTTCCCCGCCCTGTTCGCGCCCGCCGTCAATCCGGGCGATGGCCTCCGCTGCCTTGTCGCCATCACGGCAGGCCAGCAGCACGCGGGCGCCCTTGGCAGCCAGAGCGCGTGCAATCTCGAACCCGATACCGGTGTTGGCGCCGGTGACCACGGCTGTGCGACCCTGCTGGATCGGAATATCGCCGAAAGTGAAACTCATCAGAACATCTCCATTTGCGCGACCGGCGCGAAACTGCGGCGGTGCAGCGGCGTCGGTCCGTATGTTCGCAATGCTTCGAGATGCTCTTTCGATCCGTAACCCTTGTTCCGCTCCCACCCGTAATGCGGGTGCGCGCGCGCAGCATCGGCCATCATGCGGTCGCGATATTCCTTGGCGATGATGCTGGCAGCGCCGATGCAGGCTTCCTTCCCGTCGCCGCCCACGATGGGCCGCGCGGGCCAGCGCCATTCGGCGCAGCGACCGGCAGGAGTGAGGTTGCCATCGATCAGCGCTTCCAGCCGGTCCTGCCCCAGTGCGGCGCACAGGTTCTGCATGGCGAGGCTCATCGCCAGCATGGTGGCGCCGAAGATGTTGAGCCGGTCGATATCCTCCACATCCACCACGCCGATGCCGAATGCGCAGCGTCGACGAATGGCGCGCTCGGCCTCCGCCCGCGCCCTGGCGCTCATCACCTTGGAATCGCCTACCCCCTTTGGCCTCGGTTTACACAGCACCACTGCTGCCGCCACAACCGGCCCGGCAAGCGGTCCGCGACCGGCCTCGTCTACGCCGGCGACTAGCGGACCAGGTGCCAGTGTGGCACAAAAGTCGTTCGAAGGAGTTCCCGAGAGCATGCGATACAAAATCCTGACCGCCATCATATTGCCCGCCGCCGCGCTCGCAAGCTGCAACAGCGCCGCAACCGGGGATACCGCCCCCACCCCCTCATCTACCGAAATGCAGAGCGGGGTGCCCGTGGGCGGCGAACCGGTGGAAGTCCAGTCCCAGTCGCCGTTCGATGTCGCCAGTTACGGCGCGTTCGACGAGCCTTGGGCGCTGGCCTTCGAACCGGGAACGGGCGTGATCTTCATGACCGAGAAGCCGGGCACGATGAAGTTCTTCGATCCCGCCACTGGCCGCACGGGAACCGTCAATGGCATGCCCTCGGTCGCTTACGAGGGACAAGGCGGCCTGGGCGCGCTCGCCTTCGCGCCGGATTACGAAACGAACGACATGATCTACCTCTCGTGGGCCAAGCAGGACGGCGAAGGCACGAAGGCCGTTGTCGGACGCGGCACACTGGTGTGCGAGCAGGCCGATAGCTGCTACGTCGACGGCCTCACCGAGATCTGGCAGCAGAGCCAGGCCATGCCGCGCCCGGGCCACTATTCGCACCGGATCGCATTTTCGCCTGATGGCCAATACCTGTTCGTCTCCAGCGGAGACCGGCAGGCGCAAACGCCAGCGCAGGACCTGTCGAACAATCTCGGCACCGTCGTTCGCCTGAACCTCGACGGTACGCCTGCCGCGGGCAATCCCTTCGCCGACCGGGGCAGCCCGACGGACCAGATCTGGACCTACGGCCAGCGCAACATGCTGGGCTTGGAGTTCGATTCCTCCGGCAACCTGTGGGCGCTGGAACACGGCCCCGCAGGCGGTGACGAGCTCAACCTCGTGAAGCGCGGCAGCAACTACGGCTGGCCGACCCGTTCGAATGGCGAGAATTACGATGGCACGCCGATTCCGGATCATTCGCCCGACGATGGCTTTGCCAAGCCCGCGATCGGCTGGACCCCGGTGATCGCGCCCGGCGGCATGGTGTTCTACCAAGGCGGCATGTTCGCCGACTGGCAGGGCCAGCTCCTCATCGCCAACCTGCGCACGCAGTCGATCAGCCGGGTCACGGTAAACGCCTCTGCCAATTCCGCCGACGAGGCTGCGCGCTACGAAATGCCTGGCCGCCTGCGCGATATCGCCGTGGCGCCCGATGGCGCGATCTGGGTGATCGAGGACGGCGAAAACGGTCGCCTGCTGCGGCTCACACCAAAGGAATAGGCAAAGGTAACGCGCGAAACATTTGCGCCCGCCAGCCTGCGGGCCTATCGGCGCGCGCCCATGGATGAACTTACCGCCACCCTGATTCCGCTTTCCAAAGTGGACCCTGCCATGATCGAGGCGCTGCTCGACCGCGCCTTTGGCGAGGACCGGCATTCGCGCACGGCCTACAAGGTGCGCGAGGGGACCGACTGGCTGCCCGTATTGAGCTTCGCCGTGGTGGACGAGAATCGCCATCTTGTCGGGTCGATCCAGGTGTGGCCGGTTGCGCTGACCGATGATCGCGGCCGCCGCCATCCGCTGCTGATGGTGGGGCCGGTCGCGGTCGTGCCGGAACGCCACAACCAGGGCTTTGGTCAGGCGCTGTTCGCGGCCGTGTTCGACGCGATGGACCCCGCAGCCGCCCTGCCCCAAGTACTGATCGGCGATCCCGAATATTACGGCCGGTTCGGTTTCCACGCTGCTCCCACGCAAGACTGGGACCTGCCCGGCCCGTTCGAGCGTCACCGCCTACTGGTGCGCAGCGATAATCCGGGCATTTTGCCCGACCACGGTACATTGGGCCCTTGGCTTGGATGACATCAATGGCCATCTGGTGAGAACCATGGCTTATGATATCCCACCCGACCTTGCCGGAATGAACCTGCTGGAAATTGCCGAGCAGGTGCAGGCGCGCAAGCTGCCTCCCGTCGACACGTGGAAGCCCGAAAGCACCAGCGACAGCCGCATGCGCATCGCCGCCGACGGCACCTGGTATCATGACGGCAGCCCGGTCACGCGGCCGGCGATGGTGCGCGCCTTCGCCAGCCTTTTGTGGCGCGATCCGGCGGACGGTCAGCATTATCTCGTCACCCCGCACTATCGCCAGACGATAGAAGTGGAGGACGCTGCTTTCATCGCGACCGACATGCGTGAGGATGCCAAAGCTCTTGGGGGCGCTCTTGCCTTCCGGCTCAACACCGATGAACTGGTGATCGCCGGACCTGACAACCCCCTTCGCGCAGAAGGCGATCCCGACGCGCCCTCCATCTACCTGGCCGTGCGCCACGGGTGCGAGGCGAAGCTGGACCGGTCCACCTGGATGCAACTGGCACATTTCGCGCTGGAGCGCGGCGGCGATGAGCTGGCCGTTACCAGCCAGGGCGAGACCTTTTCCCTGAAACCGTCAGCGTGACGGGGGCCGGATGAGCCTGCTGTTCGACCGGCTGCAACGCCACTTTGCCGAAACGCGGCATGTCGGCATGGCCGGTATTCGGGACGATAGCGATTTCGTCGATCTGCCCGAACTGCGCGATGCCGCAGTCCTAATCCCTGTTACCGAGCGTGACGAGCCCGGCGTGCTGCTGACCCACCGGCCCGACACCATGCCCAGCCATCCCGGACAGGTTTCGTTCCCCGGTGGCAAGCTGGAAGCGGGAGAAAGCGTAATCCAGGCCGCCTTGCGCGAAGCGCACGAGGAACTGGCCATCGATCCCGCCCGCGTTCGAGTTGTGGGAGAAGCGACGACCTTCGTGACCGGCACTGGCTATCGCCTGACTCCGGTGCTGGGCGTGATCCCTGCCGAAATGGAAATCCGCCCCGACCCGCGCGAGGTTGCCGGGTGGTTCGAAGCCCCGCTTCGCCACCTGCTCGACCAGGAGAACCACAAGCCCAAGATCGGTATGTTCAACGGTCACGAGCGGCCCTATGTCGAGATCGACTGGGACGGCCACCGCATCTGGGGCATTACGGCGGGGATCATCGCCCACCTTTCGCACCGGTTCACCGTGGATGATCTGCTGGGCTGAACCCCAGGATCTATCGCCACCACAACTCAACCTGAGCTATCCCCACCACCGCTCACCCTGAGCTTGTCGAAGGGTTGCCTTTTCTTCTAGCTGCAACAGAGGAGGGGCAACCCTTCGACAGGCTCAGGGTATTCGGAAAGATAGTGTCAACTTTACCTCAAACCCAATGGACGCAGCGCGCAGACCTTGCGCAGCTTGTCGGCGCGCTTGGTGCGGATAACCTGCGCTGGGTGGGAGGCGCAGTGCGCGATACGCTGCTGGGCCTTGCGGTAAAGGATATCGACGCAGCCACATTGCTGCATCCCGAAGAGGTGATGAGGCGGCTGAAGGAGGCGGGCATCAAGGTCGTGCCCACTGGCCTCGATCACGGCACCGTCACCGCCGTACTCGATGGCGGCCCGGTGGAGGTGACGACCCTTCGCAAGGATGTCGCGACCGACGGCAGGCGCGCCACCGTCGCCTTTGCCGACAATTGGCAGGACGACGCCGCGCGCCGCGATTTCACGATCAACGCGCTTTACGCCCATCCCGAAACGCTGGAGATCAGCGACTATTTCGACGGTCTGGACGACCTCGGCGCACGCCGCGTGCGCTTCATCGGGGACGCGCGGGAGCGTATTCGCGAGGATCACTTGCGCATCCTGCGCTATTACCGCTTCCAGGCACGCTTCGGCTCCACGCTCGATCCCGAAGGGGAGGATGCCTGCGCCGCGCTTGCCCCGATGCTGAAGGGTCTGAGCCGCGAACGGGTGGCGATGGAACTGCTTTCCCTGCTGGGCTTGCCCGATCCGCTGGGCACCGTGCGGCGCATGTTCGATCACGGGGTGCTGCCGGTAATCCTGCCGGAAGTCACTGACGAGGGGCTGGAAAGGCTGGCCGCCCTGATCGCGACAGAGCGCGGGCAGCATTCCGCGCCCGACTCTGTCCGCCGCCTTGCCGCCATGTTGCCCGCCGATGCAAGGACCGCAGAGCAGGTGGCAGCGCGCCTGCGGCTTTCCAACGCCATCAGGAAACGCCTTGCGCGCTTGGCGAACCGGCAGCGCAAACCGGGCGACCCGCGCGTGCTCGCCTACCGCGAGGGCAGCGAAGTCGCGCGCGACCTTCTGCTGCTGGCAGACGAGCCGGTCGCGCCTCTGGACGGCTGGGAAATCCCCCGGTTCCCCTTGCGCGGCGGAGAAATCGTTGCGCGCGGGGTCGACGCCGGGCCAGAGGTGGCGCGCATCCTGCAGGCGGTGGAAAATCGTTGGCTGGCAGAGGGTTTTCCCGGGGAAGACCGCATCGCCCGGCTGCTGGACGAGGAACTGGACGACGTTGCCCGATAGGTACGACAGGCAATTTGCCCTTGAAATTTTCTGCAGGGCTGGTGCAGGTAAGGTTCAGAGGCCACCTGTTAGGTAGCCTTATATCGGGATCGGCGCTGCTTGCGCCGTCTGTGTCTGCCCCGGCGCGTTGCCGGGTGCTTGCCGCCCGGTTTGCCATTTCCGGCGCCACTTCAGGCCATGTCGGACGATTTTGAACTCCCGGACCCGCGTCATGCGAAGCGGTCTGGATGGAAGGGGATTACTTGCATGAAGAAGATCGCACTCACCGCCGCCGCCGCGCTTGCCGCACTCGCCGCCAATCCTGCCCTGGCGCAGGATGTGGGCGAAACCGTGATGGGCAATGACGGGAATGCCATCGGCACTGTCGCCGACGCGAACGAACAGGGCGTCCTGCTGACCGTGGGCGAATACCAGATCGCAATCCCCGCCGGTGCCTTTGGCACCAGCGAAGCCGGCCCGACGCTGAACATCAGCCGCGACCAGCTCGTGCAGATGCATGAAGAGCAGCTCGCTGCAGCCGAAGCGGCGCTGACTGCCGCTCTCGTCGAAGGCGCTGCCGTCGTCACCGCCGACCCGCAGCCGCTGGGCACCGTCGAAACCGTGGACGAAGCCAATGTGGTTATCGTTCGCGAAGACGAAACCAAGGTGGCCCTGCCGCGCGAAATGTTCGCGGTGGACCCCAACGGCGCGCTGATGGCCCGCATCATGATGGCGGACCTCGAAGCCGCGCTCGCCGCGCAGGCCGATGCTGGCTAAGCTTTCGGCTTACCCAAATCACCAGGAAAACCCGGCAGGAGCGATCCTGCCGGGTTTTTTGTTGGATGGTTAGTCTTCCGAAGCCGCATCCGCAGCTTCGTCCTCGCTAGACGCGCAGCAAGCTGCGCCCGCTGCGGGCGGGCGTTTGCCCTTGCGGCCTGCCAAGGGCAGGCCGACGCATGAGGGGCATCAAAACTTGTTATCCTTGGGGAAGCCCTGCGGCGGCATCCGGCCAGCGGCCCCGCGCGCCACCTTCCACATCCCGATATCGTTCTCCGTCCGGGTGCGGTCGCCCTTGCCGCCCATCTGCCAGCTGAGGCCGTCCTCCAGTTTGAAGGTGGTGGCATCGGACAGGCCGCCATCGCGGTAGCGTTGCAGGGTCACGCCCTGCCCGCGCGTCATCACCGGCATTTCCTCCAGCGCGAAGACCACCAGCTTGCGGTTCTCGCCCACTACGGCCACGTGGTCGTGCTCTTTCGCCACTTCGCGCGCGACAGTCAGCTTCGCATCGCCCTTCAGGTTCACCACCTGCCGGCCCTTGCGCGTTTCCGCTAGCAGCTCATCTGTAATGGCGACGAAGCCCTTGCCCACGGTCGAGGCAAGCAGGACCTGCTTATCCTTCTCATGCACCACCACGGCGATGATCTGTGTGGAAGCATCGATATCGAGCGTGTTCCTCACCGGCTCGCCAAAGCCGCGGGCGCTGGGCAATTTATCCGCACCCAGCGTGAAGAAGCGACCGTCTGCCCCGCACAGCAGCAGCTTGTCCGTGGTCTGGCAATGAATAGCAAAGGCGGGGCCGTCGCCTTCCTTGTACTTGAAATCGCCGCAGCCATCCTCGCCAAGGTCCACGTGCCCCTTGGCTGCGCGCACCCAGCCCTTGGCCGAAAGGATCACCGTCACCGGTTCCTTCTCGATCATGGCATCGGGATTGAATTCCACGGTCGGCGCAGCTTCGGCGATGGTCGTGCGGCGCGCCCCGAGGGCGGTATCCTCGCCGTATTCCTTGCTCAGGGCAGCCATGTCGCGTTTCAGGCGCGTGCGCTGGCGAGCCGGGCTTTCGAGCAGCTTTGTGAGCTCCTCCTGCTCCTTCAGCAGCTCGTCCTTCTCAGTGCGAAGCTGCATCTCCTCAAGCTTGCGCAAGGATCGCAGGCGCATGTTCAGGATGGCTTCGGTCTGCCGGTCGGTCAGGCCGAATTCCGCCATCATCACCGGCTTCGGCTCGTCCTCTGTACGGATGATCTCGATGACCCGGTCAAGGTTGAGGAAGGCGATGATGTAGCCTTCCAGCAGTTCCAGCCGGTCCGCGATCTTGGCCAGGCGGTGCGCGGTGCGGCGCTGCAGGATCTCGATCTGGTGCGTGACCCAGTTGGCAAGCAACTCCTTCAATCCCATCACCATCGGCGTGCGGGTATGATCCAGCACGTTGAGGTTGAGGCTGAAACGCGTCTCCAGGTCTGTGAGCTTGTAGACGCTTTCCTTCAGCAGTTCGGGATCGACATTGCGGCTGCGCGGCACCAGCACGATGCGCACCTGCTCGTCGCTCTCGTCACGCACGTCTTCCAGAATGGGCAGCTTCTTGTCACCGATGGCCGCGGCAATCTGCTCAATCAGCTTGCTCTTGGGCACCTGATAGGGAATCTCGGAGATCACCAACTGGTATCCCCCGCCCTTCTGCCGCTCTATGCCGGCTTCGCGGTCCGCCTCGCTCTCCGCCTCCGCAGCAAAGAAGCGCCCGCGCACGCGGAAGGAGCCGC
Source organism: uncultured Sphingomonadaceae bacterium (assembly GCA_947493195.1). Classification (GTDB taxonomy): domain Bacteria; phylum Pseudomonadota; class Alphaproteobacteria; order Sphingomonadales; family Sphingomonadaceae; genus Alteraurantiacibacter. Next base: position 92,451 of record CANLQG010000001.1, read on the forward strand.
GCCCCGTTTCGTAGGCGTTGGAAATCGCCTCCGCGCTGTCGACCACCAGGCCGCCGGTGGCAAAGTCCGGTCCCTTGAACACGGTCATCAGCTCTTCGTGGGTAACGTCCTTGTTGAACATCACCTTCTCGGCCGCATCCAGCACTTCGGCCACGTTGTGGCTGGGAATGCTGGTGGCCATGCCCACGGCGATTCCGCTCGCCCCGTTTGCCAGCAGGTTGGGGAAGAGGCCGGGCATGATGACCGGTTCTTCTTCCTCGTTGTTGTAGGTGGGAATGAACTCGACCGTGCCTTCGTCCAGCCCATCCATCAGCTGCATCGCCGTGCGCGTCAGCTTGCATTCGGTGTAGCGGTAGGCGGCGGCGTTATCGCCGTCGATATTGCCGAAGTTGCCCTGCCCCTCCACCAGCGGATAGCGCAGCGTGAATGGCTGGGCGAGGCGCACCATGGCATCGTAGACCGCCACGTCGCCGTGCGGGTGATACTTGCCGATCACATCGCCCACCACGCGGGCGCTCTTCTTGAACGTGCTGTCGGGCGAGAGGCGCAGCTGCCGCATCGTCCACAGCAGGCGGCGGTGGACCGGCTTCAGACCATCGCGCAGGTCCGGCAGTGAACGCGCCGTGATCGTTGAGAGGGCATAGACGAGATAACGCTCCGAAAGTGCGCTTTCGAACGGTTCACGGGTGATGCCCGCACTTGAATCATCGGGTTCTTCAACGGTGGCCATGCAGCTTGCCCTATCACCGTCTCCACTCGGCGGACAGCGCGGAACGCAAGGCTTTCCCCACCCGTTAGACGGTCAAACAGCAATTCATGAATATGGAGCAAACATCATGGCACAGCGCGTAATGATCCTCGCCACCAACGGCTTCGAACAGTCGGAACTCGAAGGCCCCAAGAGCAACCTCGAAGATGCCGGTTACGAAGTCGTGGTCGTCAGTCCTGAAGACGGCCAGATTAAGGGGTGGGACAAGGACGACTGGGGCAGCCCGGTCGATGTCGACCTGACGTTGGCAGAAGCCAGTGCGAACGAATTCGATGCACTGGTGCTGCCGGGCGGCCAGATCAACCCCGATCTGCTGCGCGTGGAAGACAAGGCCATCCAATTGGTCAAGGACTTCAACAGTGCAGGAAAGCCGATCGCCGCAATCTGCCACGCCCCGTGGCTGCTGATCGAGGCAGGCATCGTGAAAGGCCGTGAGGCGACGAGCTACCATTCCATCCGCACCGACCTGAAGAATGCCGGCGCGAACGTGGTGGATAAGGAAGTTGCGCATGATGGCAACCTCATCACCAGCCGCAACCCTGATGACATTCCCGCTTTCTCCGACGCGATCATTTCCGCGCTGAAAAAGGAAAGCGCCAAGCTAACCGAAGCCGCCTGATCCGAAGCCGTCTGATCCCCGGATCCGACCCGTCCCCCCCCCCCAAAGTACCGGGGATATCGGACTTCACGAGACCCCGCTGCGCCAGACAGGTGCGGCGGGGTTTTTCCATGTGTCTTGCAAGCTTGCTGGCCGGACCCATGCACGCGTTCGCGCATTGGGATCAGCATGGGGAAGACAACGCTTGAAATCATCCGCCTGAAAACCGGCGCACTTCTGCTCACCCTGATCCTGGCTCTTGGCATATCCGTGCAGGCACAGGCACAGGACGGGCGCACGGTCGCAGCCAGTTCGGAGCCGTACGTCTATAAGGTCGAGCAGTTGCAGAACGGCGGCGGCGCGGGCACCCCGCTGGAACTCGATACGCCAATGGGCATGATCGAGACATTCATGGCCGCAGGGCAGCAGGAAGACTGGCAGGCCGCCTCTGCCGCGATGGATTTTGCCAACACCGACGTCGATCCCGCTGCCCGGCAGGAACTCGCGGCGCAGCTTTACGACCTTGTGCATCGCTCGATCTCGATCGGCTGGTCCGACTTGCCCGACCGACCCGATGCGGTCGATATCTTGGCAAGCGACAAGAACCCGATGGCGGGCATCGCGCGCCGCTCGATTCGGCTGGCCACGCTGGACCTGGATGGCCGCTCCGTACCGATCCGGCTGGCGCGCGTGCAGGCGCCGGGCGGCGAGCCAGTCTGGGTTTTCAGCCGCCAGACGGTGGCGAACGTGCCGGCACTTTACGCCCTTTATGGCCCGACGAAGTTCGAGAAGGCACTGCCACCGATACTGCGCCAGCAGGCCTTCTGGACGCTGGCCTGGTGGGAGGTCATCGCGCTTCCGCTGATTCTCCTGCTGGGCGCCTTCGCAGCCGCGCTGACCTACCGCGCTATCGGCCATTTCCGAGACAGGATGGATGAGGATGGCAAGCTCTACGGCGTGCTGCAAGCGATCCAGATGCCCGCCACGCTGCTGGCTTTCGCCGGGACCTTCGCTGCCATTCGCGGTACTTTCTTCCGCCTGTCGGGCCCGGTCGCCGATCTGCTGAACCCCTTGCAGCTCCTGCTTATCATCGCCGCAGTCATCGGCATCCTGCTAGCCGCGCTCGATTTCCTGTTCGATTTTGCCACCACCCGCCGCACCGACAAACTGGAAGCGCCGGAGAACAACAAGGACCGCAATTTCTACACCAAGATGAGCGCGATCCGCCGCATACTCACTGCCGTGTTGCTGCTGGCGGGCATCGGGTTCCTGCTGGTGGCCAGCAATATGTCGAACACGCTGGGCTTTTCCATCATCGCCTCTGCCGGGATCCTGGGCCTGGTGCTGGTGTTCGCGGCGCGCAAGGTGCTGGGCGACATCATGGCCAGCGTGCAGATCGCCTTTGCCCGCAGCGCGCGGATCGGCGATGCCGTCTATTACGATGATCGGTGGTGCTACGTCGAAAAGATCGGCTTCACCCACCTGCGCCTGCGAAGCTGGGACGAACGCCGTATGATGGTGCCGGTCAGCGCCTTTACCAGCGACAGCTTCGAGAACTGGACGAAGCAGGACCCAAGCCTGATGATGCATGTCGAACTGGAACTGGACCACCGCTGCGATGTCGACGCGCTGCGCGGAACTTTCCGTGAATTCGTGGAAAGCGACGAGGACGTGATCGCCCCAGAAGACGCTGCGTGCCAGGTGGTCGGCCACAATTCGCGCGCCATGGTGGTGCGCTTCATGGCTCGGTCAAGCGATCCCAGGTGCGGCTGGAAGATGCACTGCCGCCTGCGCGAACACATGCTGGCCGCCGCAGCCCGGCTGGACGCCGGAGAGGGCAATGAACCCTCCCCCGCCTACCTGCCGCGCGAACGTGAAGTGCGGATGGATATGTCGGTGGAGGAAGAGACTGCCTGAGTTCCTCGCCTCGCGGCGTCAGGGTCAACCGGCAGTTGCAAGGCCCGATGCCAGCGACAGGATGCGCGCGGACGCCACCTCGCCGGTCAGCGCGTAGGCGAACGGCCCGTTTTCCCAGTAGGCCAGCGAACGTCCCTCGCGGCTTTCCACAAGCGGCAGCTTTTCGGCAGGGGTTTCCGCGCGTGTGGCGAAAAGCGACACACTTTCGCCTTGCGGAGTTTGCATTACCATGGCGACCGCGGGGCCAAGGTCCGATGGGTAGACCTGCACGTCCTGCACGGTCCATCCAACCGGTAGCGCCGGCAGGTCGATGCCGGTCGCGCCAGCAATCTCGCCCCGGTCGAGGTTTTGCGATTCAATCTGCGATACCATGCGCAAGCGCGCTTGGGAGGCATCGTAGGACGCGTCGGCTTCTTCGATAAAGGAGGCCGCGCTGGCTGTCTCGGACGGATCGGCAGCGGCGTGGACCACCCAGCCGCCCGCAAATGCCATCGCCAGCATCGCCGCCCTGCGCCAGTCGCCCGCGCGGCGGGGCGCGGCTTTCTGCGGGAATGCAATCACCTCGCCGCTGCGCCGCTTGCGACCAACCAGCGTACCCTTGGTGCTGCCCGACACGCGCTCGAAGGTGATCTGCGGCCAGCGTTCGCGCCAGCGCCGCGCAACGATCCGCTCGCCCGGACGGGCACCGTCGTCCAGCAGCACGATTGCGCCGGGGGAGAGGCGGTCGAACAGGCAGTCCGCCGCGCCGCGCACGAAAGGATGCACCGACCACGGCGGGCCGTCGATGATCAGCAGGTCTATGGTTTCGGGCAGGTTCGACAGGTCGTACCACCGGCCCGGCCAGCCAGGTACACTGGCGGTCAGCGGCGCATGGGCCATCCGCGCCTCTGCGTCTTCTTCGGCCAGCCATTCGCGCGTCGCCTCGACGAAACCGGCGTGCTGGTCATAACTGTGCAGGGTTCCGCCGCCGTTACGCTCCATCGCTTTCGCGCATACCAGCGAGGTCGCCCCCGCGCCCAGTTCGACCACGTTGGCAGGGCGCAGTTCCTCCACCGCGTCTACGATGCGATGCAGGAAGCCGGTATCCGCCTTCCAGCTTCCCAGGTTCGGCAAGGCGTCTTCACGCAGGCCCACGCGCTTCAACAGGCGGCGTTTCTCGGCCTTGCGCCCGCCCCACAGGCTGAACAGCAGCCACGGCCATCCGATTGCGCCGAACGCCAGCCGATAGGCCATGTCGGATGCAGGAGTGCTGGAAGCGGGCGCCTCGTCCTCGTCGCTGGCGAGGGAGAATAGCGGCGTGGTGTTGCGAGAGGTCATGGATTGGGTCCGGAGCAGCTATGCGCGCAGGGTCGGCCCGGCGCTGGTAGAATCGAACGCGCCTGTTAGCCAACGGATTCTCGCCTTGCCCTGAAAGGCCAACCATGAACGGCCAACTGGGAACGGCCGGTCAGAACCCTTGCGCGTCGTTGCTGTCGCTGGGGATGCGCACTTCGAGGCCGTCGAGGTCCTGTGTCAGCACGACTTGGCAGGACAGGCGGCTGGTGGCGTGAACGTCTGCGGCAAGGTCGAGCATGTCTTCCTCGTCCTCCACCGCTTCGGGCAGCTTGCCGAACCATTCGCGTGCCACGATCACATGGCAGGTGGAGCACGCCATCTGCCCTTCGCAGGTCCCTTCCAGCGGCATACCCGCGGCCTGCCCCACTTCCAGAAGTCGGTCACCGGGAGAGGCTTCTGCCTCAACCCTTTCGCCCTTGCGTGTAATGAAGGTGACTTTGATGGCGCCTATCCTTGCTGCGACGCAGCATTGATAAGCTTTTCAGCGGCCAGTTCAAGTTGCTCCATGCTGGTGTAGCGCCCGAAGCCCAGCCGGATCGAGCTTTTCGCCTTCTTCGCACTTAGCCCGATCGCCTGCAGCACGTGACTGGGCCTGCCCGACCCGCTGGCGCAGGCCGAGCCTGCAGAGAACATCACGTCGCGGCAATCCGACATCAGGCGCGCGACATCCAGACCTTTCTTGCGGATATTGAGGTTGCCGTGCCAGCGCGCTTCCGCGCTGCCGTTCAGGTCCCAGTCCGCGAACAGTTCTCGCGCGCGGTGCCACAACGCCTCCACATGCGCGGCATCGTCCTCCATCCGCTCCTTCGCCACCACGGCTGCCGCGCCAAAACCTGCGCAAAGTGCCGGGCTGAGCGTGCCTGAACGAATATTCGCCTCCTGCCCGCCGCCTGTCAGCTGGGGTTCGAGTTCGATGCCATTGCGCACCCACAATGCACCGATGCCCTTTGGCCCGTGGATCTTGTGCGCGGAAACGGCGATCATGTCTGCGCCCGCCAGCGGCATCTTGCCATAGGCCTGCACCGCGTCGCACAGGTAGAGCGCGCCCGCCTCCTTCGCCTTGCGGTGGAATTCCACCGTGGGCTGGATCACGCCAATCTCGTTGTTCACCTGCATCACGCAGACAAGCCTGGTGTTGCTGGGAATGTCCTGCTTCACATTGCACTGGCCGTCTTTCGCGACGTTCAGTTCGTGCGCCTTGCCGATGGCGTGGGCGGTATCGAGCGCGGCGGCATGTTCGATGGACGACACGCTGATCGCGCCCTTGCCGGGGCAGCCCCTCATGGCAAGGTTGATCGCCTCGGTCGCGCCAGAGGTGAAGATCACCTGCCCATTAGGCGGAAACAGCGCCGCCACCCTGTCGCGCGCAAGATCCACCGCCGCTGCCGCCATGCGGCCCATGCAATGCGGGCTGTGCGGGTTGCCGAAAGCAGTGCCATCCGGCCCGTCGAGCCATTGCAGCATGGCATCGCGAGCTTCGGGGGCGAGCGGGGTTGTGGCCTGGTAGTCGAGGTAGATCATGTCAGTGACTTCCAAGCGGCCGCGAAGGCGTCGAGTTCCTCAGCGGTGGTGTTCCATCCCAGCGAGACGCGGATGGTGCGGTCCGCCAGTTCCTTGTCCGCCATCATGGCCTGCATCACGTGGCTGGTTTTCATCGTACCGCTGGAACAGGCGCTGCCTTGCGATACGGCGAACCCTGCCATGTCGAACCGCATCACCTGCGCTGTGGCGGACATGCCGGGCATGGCCACGGCATTGACGAATGGCGCAGGGTCGGAAAGGCGATCCGCCCACCATGTTCCGCCCGCTTCCCGCACCGTATCGGCCAGCCGAGCGCGCGCTGCCATTACATCGTCGGCGAGGTAGGGTTCATCAGCCTCCAGCGCCGCCGCCATCGCCACTGCGCCGGGCAGGTTTTCCGTGCCCCGGCGATAGCCACGTTCATGGCCTCCAACAGGGTCAAGCATGGCAAAGCCCCGCACCAGCAGCGCACCGATACCAATCGGACCCCCGAACTTGTGAGCGCTGATGATCGCCATGTCGCACAGCGGCAATTCCATTTTGCGCGCGCCTTGAGCGCAGTCGGCCAGCAGCAATCCGCCAGCTTCGCTCACGATCTCGGCTATGGCGGCAATATCCTGACAGTTGCCGGTCTCCGAATTCACTTGCTGCACTGCCACGAGCGGCCTTTCGCGCTGCACCGCCTCGCGAAGAATTTCTAGATCGAGCGCGCCATCGGCTCGCACCGGTAGACGTTCGGCCTCCTTCGCGGTGCCTAGGATGCAATCATGTTCCACTGCGCTCACCAACCGCGCCCCGGCCTTGGCATTGTGCAGAGCCAGCGCCGCCGCCTCGCTCGCCCCGCTGGTGAATATCAATTCCCCATCCCACCCCAGCGCCGCCTTGCACCGCGCCCGCGCATCCTCCAGCGCGGCCTTGGCCTTGCGTCCCTCGGCATGCGGGGAGGACGGATTGGCCCATATGGCAAAGCCTTCCTCCATCGCCGCTTTCGCTTCGGGGCGCAGCGGAGTCGTGGCGGCATGGTCGAGGTAGATGCGCTGGGCTGGCACGGCGCTCACGTAACAATTGCGAAAATCGGCATAATCCCTATATAGCCGCCACCTTGCGCCGCGCTACCCGCAGGCGCTCAACAATCCAGCAGAGCAACAAACGCCCATGCCTCACGTTATCTTTCCCGGCCCCGAGGGCCGTCTCGAAGGCCGTTTCTCCCCCGCCCCGCGCCCCCGCGCGCCTGTCGCCATGATCCTGCACCCGCACAGCCAGGGCGGCGGCACCATGAACGACCGGATCGTGCAGCAGTTGTACAAGACTTTCGTCGCGCGCGGTTTCGCAACGCTGCGCTTCAACTTTCGCGGCGTGGGCAAGAGCCAGGGCAGCTTCGACAACGGCATCGGCGAACTGTCCGATGCGGCCAGCGCGCTCGACTGGGTGCAGCAGATCCACCCCGAGGCGCAGACCACGTGGGTGGCGGGCGTTTCCTTTGGCGCGCTGATCGGCATGCAATTGCTGATGCGTCGTCCGGAAATCCGCGGGTTCATCTCCATCGCCCCGCCTGCGAACATGTACGATTTCTCGTTCCTCGCCCCCTGCCCCGCTTCGGGCATCTTCATCCAGGGCACGGCGGATACCGTGGTGCAGCCCAATTCGGTGCAGAAACTGGTCGACAAGCTGCGCACGCAAAAGCACATCACCATCCACCACGACGAGATCCCGCGCGCCAATCACTTTTTCGAGAACGAGCAGGACGAGCTGATGAAGTCGGTCGACAACTACCTCGATTTCCGCCTGGATCCGAGCTGCCCGATCACCTGATCGCAGGCTTTCACAACCAGTTTGACAGCGCGCGTCGGGACCATGGTTCCGGCGCGCGTTTTTCATGCCACTTGCAATTCCTCTGCGCATGTGTAACAGTATAACATGACTCACCACTTCAAGAGTGAGCACATGGAAGAGGAAGAGCCCCATGTCTTATGCCAATGCCACAGCCAGTCCCGCGGCCCGCATGCGCGCGGCAGCAGGGGTCGTCGCGATCCACGCCCTCGTCGGCGCGGGGGTCGTCATCGGCCTCACGATCACCGGCACCATCCCCAAGCCCGGCGTCATCGTCGACACCTGGGATATCAAGGACATTCCACCACCGCCGCCACCCAGGCCCGAGCCTATCCCCGAGCCGGCCGAGCAGGCCTACGCCCCGGTAACGGCGCCCAAGCCGCCGATCGAACTGGAACGTTCCGCGCCTGTCGAGGCAGAACCGGTACGCCCCAATATCGCCACCGACGTGACATTACGTCCCCTGCCCGAGACCATCGAAATCCCCGGCCCCGCCGTAACGCCCAGCGTGACACCGGCCATCGAACCCGTTGGCGCACGGCCCCGCAACGGACCCACGGGGTGGATCACCACCAACGATTACAGCCGCAGCGACCTTGTGAGAGAGCGCGAAGGCACTGCGGGCTATCGCCTGGTTATCGGCAGCGACGGACGGGTGGATGCCTGCGAAATCACCCGCAGCAGCGGGCACGCTTCGCTCGATCGCAACACCTGTCGCCTGATCGAAAGCCGGGCGCGCTTCGAACCGGCCACGAACAATCGCGGCGACAGGACTGTCGGCACCTACACCGGCTCTGTCACCTGGCAGATACCTGACTGACCAGCCGCCCGGTAGAGGCCGGGTTATTCCTGACCGGCCTCTGCTTCGGCAACAGCGCTGTCGGCGGCTTCTATCGGCGTCTGTCCGCCATCCATCGGCACCAGCCAGATCGCCGCGTTGGCCAGCATTACGAAGGCGAGCAACGCCATCAGCATGGCCTGCTTCGCAATCCCTTTGCGCCACAGCACGAATGCCCCCGCGCCCAGCGCGATGGCGGCAAGAACGATGATCGAGATGACAAGATCGAACATGGGTCTTCCCCTAACGCGGCGGGCGCCGCCTCGCCAGCGCTAACGCTCTTGCCGCCATCTTGCTTGACTAGGGCAGGTTGCATCGGCAACCACTTGAACATGCAGAACATCACCGACACTTCGCTCTCCCGTCGCTCCTTTATCGGAGCGCTGGGCGCTTCCACCGCGCTTACCGTCCTGCCGGGCTGCGTCACCACGCCCGCCACTGGCAGCGGGCCCGCCGCGGCAGAAGCGCTGCTGGACGACATCGCCTGGAACCTGCTGCGGCACGAGCCGACCCGCGCCACTTCGCTCGCGGTCGATACCGGCGTACATGCCGCGCTGCGCAGCCAGCTCGGCGCTGCCGGTCCCGAAGCGCAGGATGCCAAGGCCGCAACCTTGCGCGCCGACCTAGGGCGTGTCCGCGCTTTCCCCAAAGACGGGCTGGACCCGGCGACCCGGACCAGTTTCGAGGTTGTCGAAAGCGCCTATGCCACCGCCCTTGAGGGCATGGCCCTGCCCTACGGCGACATCCCGGTCGGCAGTTGGCGCACCGCGCCCTACGCCGTCATCCAGAATGTAGGCGCCTATATCGACTTGCCCCGCTTCCTCGATTCCGACCATCCCATCTCCGACGAATACGATGCTGAGGCCTATATCGCGCGCCTTGAAGAGATGCCCGGCGTGCTGGCTGGTGAACTCGAAAAGATCAGCAGCGCCCGCCAGATGGGCGTGGTCCCGCCAGACTTCCTGGTCGACCGCGCGCTCGACCAGATGGAACGGCAGTTGGCCGATGCCATGAGCGGTGGCTCACTTGTCGAATCGCTGGTCCGCCGAACCCGCGAGGAAGGCATTGCAGGCGACTGGGAGACACGGGCCAACTCCGTCGTGACCGGCCAGATCGCGCCAGCACTGGAGGCGCAGCTTGCCGAACTTCGTATCCAGCGCGGGCTTGCAGGCAGCGCGCCCGGCATGAATGCGCAGCCGGAGGGAGAGGAATGGTATCGCTGGTCGCTCCAGTCCAGCACCACCACCAGCATGTCGCCCGCCGAAATCCACCAGCTTGGCCGCGATACGCTGGCCAGCATCGATGCCGAGATGGACCCGATCCTGCGCTCGCTGGGCTATACCCAAGGCACCCCCGGCCAGCGGATGATCGAGCTTTCGCAGGACGAACGGTTCAAATTTGCGGAAGGCGATCCCGGCCGCGCCGAAATCATGAGCTTCCTGGAAGAACGGATCGACTGGATTCGCGGCCAGATGCCGCGCGCATTCGCGCGGGTGGTCGATCCCGCCGTCCAGGTGAAGCGCATTCCGCCCAACGAGGAACTGGGGGCGCCGACCGCCTATGGCGGCGCACCTGCGGTAGACGGGTCGCGTCCGGGTACATTCTGGATCAACCTGCGCGATACGGACCTGCACCGGACTTACGACCTCGTCACCCTCACCCATCATGAAGCCATTCCCGGCCACGTGTGGGAAGGCGAGTACTCCAACCAGCTGCCGCTGATCCGCGCAATCTTGGCGTTCAACGCCTTCAGCGAAGGCTGGGCGCTCTATGCGGAGCAGCTGGCGGACGAGCTTGGCGCCTACGACGACAACCCCGCATGGCGGCTGGGCTATTTGCAAGCGGCGGCATACCGTGCGGTGCGGCTGGTGGTGGACACGGGCCTGCACGCTCAGGGCTGGGGCCGCCAGCAGGCTATCGACTATTTTCATACCAACACTGGCGTTGGCGTGGCCGAGACAACCAACGAGATTGACCGCTATTGCAGCTGGCCGGGCCAGGCGACCGGCTACATGGTGGGCAAGCTGGAGATCCTGCGCCAGCGCGAACGCGCGCGCGCCGCGATGGGGGGTAACTACGACTTGCGCACGTTCAACCAAGCCGTCGTCGAAGGCGGCAATGCACCGCTGGACGTGCTGGCCGGGAATGTCAGCCGGTACATCGCAACCGCCGGATAGGAGATTCCCATGCTGCGCCGTTTACCCCTGGTCGCTCTTGCCGCGGGCACGGCGCTGGCCTTGTCGAACGCGCCCGCCCGGGCAGGTTTTCCGGTTTCCGAGCAGGTGACCTGCGCGGTTGGCGGGGAGGAATTCACCTTCACCACCACGGGATCCTATTCCGTTTACGGTTCGCGTCCTGATGGCAAGCCATACGGCAGCTGGGTCTTCCCGCTCCCCATGCCAGACTGCCCGGGCAATGGACTGGTCATGTACCGGACCTTCACGCCCGAAGAGATTGCCGTGCTGGAAAGTTATCTCGCCAGCGAGGAATTTGCCGCGATCCGGCAGGAAAGCAGCTATTACCGCGCCGCTCACATCGCTCGCCAGCTTGAGACGGAAGGCGATCTTGCGCCGCTATGGCTGCTGATGCGCGCGGGCTGGCAAGTGGACGGAGATGAGACGGCGAAGGCCCGCTACCAGCGCGAATTTGCGCAGGCCGTGGCGGCGCTATCCGGCGATGCGAGCAGCGCCGATCGCATCACCCTCAACTTCCGCGCGGCCAATGCCTGGCGCGAACTGGGCGATTTCGAACGCGCTGGTGAAGTCCTGTCGGGCATTGCCGATCCCGCCGCCGCCACGTTCGAGAGCGACACCAGCGAGCGCCAGCAGCGCAACTGGAGGGAGTGGCTGGATAAGGACATTCCCCCAACTGGGTGAACTGATCGCGCAGGAGAATGCGGAGAGCGAGCCGGTAGCCATGATCCCGGACACGCAGGCCGCATTCCGCTGCGTCGAACTGGAGAAGGATGGCGCGCCCTTGCCGCAGCGTTGCACGTCGGGCGAGCTGGACGAGGATATCTCCCGCGTTCGCGAGTGGAGGGCGCCCGCCGACGGTTCCTGAAAATGAGGGCCGGCTCGCATTCCAAGCAAACCTGCCCTTAACTCCATCCTGCTAACTGTCCCCGTTCAGGCCAGCCGCGCGTCGCGGCTTGCTGGGGTATGGGGAGCCGTTGCAGGCAGCGTTGCATGGTTGCGTTGTATATAACCATAGATACCGAATACGAGTTCGGCTTCACGCGCCATCGCGGTGTCTCCTCGCGGGAGGAGAACTTTCGGCGTTCGATCCGCTGCGCCACGGCGGAAGGCGAAGTCGGCATCTTCCACCAGATGGACGTGTTCGACCGGCACGGGCTGAAGGCGGTGTTCTTCGTCGATCCCCTGCCCGCGCTGCTGTGGGGCACCCGCGCCATTGCAGAGATCGTAGAGCCGATCCTGAAGCGCGGCCACGACGTGCAGTTGCACCTGCATACCGAGTGGCTGGAACTGCTGGGCAGTGCCAACCCGCTTGGCTCCCGCACCGGCGCGAACATAAAGGATTTCACCCGTGCGGAACAGGTCGTGCTGCTGGAAACGGCGATCGACCTGCTAATGCGTGCCGGTGCACCCCGCCCTGTGGCGTTCCGGGCGGGCAATTACGGCGCCAATGACGACACTCTGCGCGCCCTGGCCAAGGTGGGCCTGACCCACGACACCAGCCACGCGCCCGCACTTGTTCCGGGCGAGTGCACGATCGGTCTGGGAGATGAGCACCGCCGCCCGTTGCGCCGACACGGGGTGATCGAGGTGCCAATCGGATGCATCGGCGATGCCCTGGGCGGACTGCGTCATGCCCAGCTTACGGCCCTGTCCTATCGCGAGATCGTGGCGGCCCTGCGCCACGCGCGGGGGAATGACCTGAACAGTTTCACCGTCGTCTCCCACAGCTTCGAATTGCTCTGCCGCCAGCGCACGCGGATCAACCGCATCGTCCAGCGCCGCTTTAAAAAGGTGTGCGAACATGTGGAGCAGATGGCAGGGGTCACCACCGCGACCTATGCCGACAAACCGCCCAGTCCCAGCCGCCAGCCAGTGTCGGCACCGGTGCTTGCCCCTGCCCCGCTGCTGAACGGCACACGCATTGTCGAGCAGGTGGTTGCCAACGCCCTGTACGGACGCAACACGGTACCGCACGACGCGGAAGGATCAGGGGCCGAGCCGATGACTGTCGCCAAGGCCCTGCGCTATCTCGAAATAGCCAACAGGGCGCGCATCGGCTGATTCCCTGCGGGCGGCGAGCTGCATCGGCAGCGCCACCGCGAGACCCTCACGGACGGCGAGAAAAACGCTCGTGATTCGAGACACAAGCGTGGTTCAAGCCGTAGTAACCATCAGCCGCAAGATCGACTTAACCAGCGTGCTGCACCTTTCGTTCATTCGACGAGGTGTGTTTTGTGATGATGAACTATATCGTAGTAGCCGGCACCGGACTTTTGCTGCTGCTTATAGTGCCCGAATCGAAGGTGCGCTGGCAGCGCCTTTCCGCGCGCGGCGGCGCTGCCATGCTATTCGGGCTTGGCCTGTTCGGCAGCGTTTTCTCGGTAATGTCGGCCTAGCGAATAACCAATCGGCAAGCCAGTTGCCGAGCCGGGCGGTTACTTCTTGCCGAACAACTTCCCGGCCATGCCGGTGACATCGTTCAGCGGATTGCCGTCATGGTCCTGGTCGAGGATCTGCATGAACGAGGCGAGCGAGCCTTCGCCGCCTACATGTTCCATCACCTGGCTCAGGATGCCGGTCTCGATGCCGCTCTTTTCCCTGGCCACTTCCAGCGTATCGGCATCGGCGTGATGCCCCTCTGTCAGCGCGGCAATGGCGCGTTCGGCAGTCGCCTGGTCGATGCCCAGCTTGTCTGCCATGTTCTTTACCGTGGGATGGTTGTGGGCTGCGCCCAGAATCTGATCGAACATACTCATCGCGAATCCTCCTCTTCGGGTTGGACAACAGGGTAGGCCGTCGATCCCGGATATAAAAGACCCCGCGCCGGTCTTGCGCCGGGCGGGGTCTCTCCTCTCCAGCTCTGAAACTGGGTGTCAGGCTGTCTGCGGGGCGGCCTGCCGTACGCCCTCATCCACGTGCGCGGCGAACTGCCGGAAATTTTCCACGAACAGTTCGACCAACTTGTGGGCGGTGGCATCGTATTCTGCCTTGTCGACCCAGGTGCTGCGCGGATCGAGCACGGACTGGTCGATGCCAGCCTCATCCAGCGCGGGCACATGAACCGGCACGTCGAAGCCGAAGTTCTCGTCCTTGCGGAACTCCACCTCGTCCATCTTGCCGTCGAGCACTGCATTCAGCAGGCCGCGCGTTGCCTTGATCGGCATGCGGCTGCCAACGCCGTACTTCCCGCCGGTCCAGCCGGTGTTGAACAGCCAGCACTGCACGTCGCCCTTGGCGATGCGTTCCTTCAACAGGTTGCCATAGACCGAAGGGTGGCGCGGCATGAAGGCGGCGCCGAAGCAGGTGCTGAACGTCGCCTCCGGCTCGGTCACGCCAATTTCGGTTCCGGCCACCTTGGCGGTGTAGCCCGAAAGGAAATAGTACATCGCCTGGTCGGCAGTGAGACGCGCGATCGGGGGCAGCACGCCGAAGGCATCGGCGGTCAGCATGATGACGTTGGCCGGTGCCGGGCCGAGGTTCTTTTCCGAAGTGTTCGGAATGTATTCGATGGGGTAGGCGCCGCGGGTATTTTCCGTCTTGCTGCCATCGGTGAAGTCCAGCTCGCGCGTGTCCTCGTCCATGATCACGTTCTCGATGATCGTGCCGAACATCTTTGTCGTGGCATAGATCTCCGGCTCGCCTTCGGCCGACAGGTTGATCATCTTGGCGTAGCAGCCACCCTCGAAGTTGAAGACGGCATCGTCGGACCAGCCGTGCTCGTCATCGCCGATCAGCGTGCGGCTGGCGTCGGCGGAAAGCGTGGTCTTGCCGGTGCCGGAAAGGCCGAAGAAAATGGCGCTCTTGCCGTCGGGGCCGATATTCGCGGAGCAGTGCATGGGCATCACGCCCTGCGCGGGAAGAAGGAAGTTGAGGAGGCCGAAAACGCCCTTCTTCATTTCGCCCGAGTATTCGGTGTTGCCGATCAGGATCAGCTTTTCGGTGAAGTTCACCGCGATCACCGTATCGCTGCGGCAGCCGTGGCGTTCCGGGTCGGCCTTGAAGCTGGGCAGGTTGATGATGGTGTATTCGGGATCGAAGTTCGCCACTTCCTCCGCCGTCGGGCGCACCAGCAGGGTGCGGGCGAACAGGTTGTGCCATGCCATCTGCGTGATCACGCGCACGTTCACGCGGTATTCCGGCTGACTGCCGCCGAACAGGTCGGCAACGTAAAGCTCTTCCTGATCCTTTGTCGCGGCGAGGAAATCGGCCTTCAGGTTGTCCCAGTGTTCCTGGGCCATCGGCTGGTTGATCTTGCCCCAGTCGATGGTGTCCTGCGTCACCTCGTCACGGACGATGAACTTGTCCTTCACGCTGCGGCCGGTGAACTTGCCGGTGTCGACCAGCAGGGCTCCATGCCGGGTCAGCTTGCCCTCGCCCTTTTCGATGGCGTGCTCCACAAGCGCGGCGGTGCCCAGATTGGCATGAAGAATGGCTTTGGTCGCGATGCCCTGATCGGACAGCGACGTGGAATGTTCGTATGACACGTAGGCTCCTCATTACGGTCAAGATGGCAGCCGCGCATTCGTATGCGTGACAGTGCCGCCCGCATAAGCGCGTTGACAGGCTAGGTCAATTTACCAGCGAACGAATAGTTGATCGCAGAAAAAGTTGCCATCACGCCGCGTTGTGCCCACCGTGCATGGGCGCCCCGGTTGTCACGTCGCTGGCAAGCGATTAACTCCGCCAGACGGCACAGATCGGGGCAAGGAGTAGCATGGCGCAGGCATCAGACGATATCGCTGCAGAAGCGCAGCATTCCGTGGCCGAGGGACAGCGTACGATTGCGCTGGTGGACGATGACCGCAACATCCTGACCACGCTTTCCATCGCGCTTCAGGCAGAAGGTTATGCCACCCGCGTCTATTCCGACGGGGAGGCAGCGCTGGCCGCGTTACAGCACAATCCCCCCGATCTCGCGGTGTTCGATATCAAGATGCCGCGCATGGATGGCATGGAATTGCTGCAGAAACTGCGCGAATCCTCCGACCTGCCGGTGATCTTCCTGACCAGCAAGGATCAGGAGGAAGACGAGGAAGCCGGCCTTGCCATGGGCGCGGACGATTACATCGCCAAGCCGTTCAGCCAGCGCCTGCTGCTGGCCCGCATCCGCACGATCCTGCGCCGCGCAGCGCCGCTATCCGAAACGGCGGAAGGCACCGCCCCCGCGCCCACCACGCACAGCCCGGTGATCGAGCGCGGACGGCTGGCGATGGATCCGGCGCGGCACCAGGTTACCTGGGATGGCCGGTCGGTCAGCCTGACCGTTACCGAGTTCCTGATACTGGAGGCGCTGGCCATCCGCCCCGGCGTGATAAAGAGCCGCAACCAGCTGATGGATGCCGCCTATCCCGACGATGTCTTCGTTGATGATCGCACGGTCGATTCGCATATCAAGCGGCTGCGGCGAAAGTTCCGCGCCGCCGATCCGGAGTTCGGCGCGATCGAGACACTCTACGGCGCCGGTTACAGCTTCTCCGATGGCTGATGACAACGGCGACGGCGCGCTGCAGGCCAGCCGGCTGGAACGGCTGGCCTTTCCTGTCGGCCGCTCGCTCACCGCCCGAATACTGGCCGTCAACCTGATCCCGCTGCTGGTGCTGGCGGGCAGCCTGTTCTTCCTCGATTCGTACCGCCGGCAGCTGCTGGACGAGCGCTTCAAGCTGGCCCGGATCGAGGCCCAGATCACGGCAGAGGCGCTGGCCGGTGCCACGCGCGAGCGGCAGGAGGCACTGCTCAGCCAGATCGGCCGCGAACAGCGCATGCGGCTGCGCATGTACGATGCCACAGGCGCGCTGGTTGCCGACAGCTTCGAACTGGACGCGCCCAGTTTCGTGTTCGACGATCCCGTGGCCGAGCCCTTCCTGGAAGATCTTGCGCGCTGGACCGACGATGCCGTGAACATAGCCGTTGGTGCGCCCTCCCCCCCGCGCTATCTCGAGCCGGACGATACTGCCGCCGACAACTGGCCCGAACTCGCCCGCGTCCGCCAGCAGGGGCTCTCGCAGATCGAGCTTCGCCGCGCACCGGATGGCACCCCGGTGATCAATGCCGCCGCGCCAGTGGGCATCAACGGTGCCAGCCTGCTGACCACCCGCAATGCTTCCGATATCACCCAGGCGGTGCGCGATGCACGCGCCAGCCTGATGACCATCATCCTGCTGGCATTGCTGGTGTCGATCATCCTCTCTCTCTACCTTGCCAGCACGATCATTCAGCCGCTGCGACGACTGGTGATTTCCACCCAGCGTGTACGCCTTGGCCGCGACCGCGAGGTGGAAGTGCCGCGCATGGACGAACGCGCCGACGAAATCGGCCTGCTCGCCCGCGCCGTGTCCGACATGACAGCGACGCTGCGCCACCGGATCGACGCGGTGGAGACCTTCGCCGCCGATGTCGCTCACGAGATCAAGAACCCGCTCGCATCGCTGCGCAGCGCCACCGAATCGCTGCCCCGTGTGAAGGACCCGGACCTGCACGCCCAACTGGTCGACATCGCCGCGCACGACGTGCGCCGGATCGACAGGCTGGTCACCGAAATCTCCGAAGCCAGCCGCATCGATGCCGAACTGAGCCGGGCGATCTTCGAGCCGGTGGAACTGGGCCAGCTGTTCGCCAACGTTGTCTCCCGCAAGATGGAGCGCAACGAGAACCGCGGGTGCATCATCACCATCGACCTGGAGACGCGGGATGACCTGGTAATGGGCGTGCCGATTCGTCTGGAACGGGTGGCCGAGAACCTGATCGACAACGCGGTGTCGTTCTCTCCCGAAGGGGGGCGCATTACGGTCACCATCGCGCGCACGGCAGACCGGGTCTCCGCCACCGTCTGTGACGAGGGTCCGGGTATCCCCGAGGCGGAGCGCGAGAAGGTTTTCCGCCGGTTCCATTCGCATCGTCCGGAAGGCGAGGAATATGGCAACCATTCGGGCCTTGGCCTTGCCATCGGGCGAACGATTGCCGAGGCCCACGATGGCAGCCTGCGGGTCGCGGATTCTTCCGGACAGCTTGCCGGTGCATGCCTCGTCCTCGAACTGCCCGCTGCGTGAGAACAGTACGATGAGTGAAACGTTCCGATGAGCAAGGTCATGGCAAATGTAAGCTGCGTGGCCATGCGCGGCCGCGCGCTGTTGATCACCGGACCATCAGGCGTCGGCAAATCCAGCCTCGCGCTGGCACTGATGGATCGCGGGGCGGAACTGATCGGCGATGACGGGGTGACCCTGGCGCAGGTGGGCGAACTGATCGTGGCCACTCCCCCGCCCAATACGGAGGGGCTGATCGAGATCCGCAATGTGGGCCTGCTGGAGGTTCCGACCGCGCGCGCACCGGTGGCCATCGTGATCAACCTGACACCCGAGGCCGAGCGTCTGCCGCTGGGCCACGCCGCCGCAACGCTGCTGGGCCGCGACGTGCCGCAGGTGGATCTCTACCCCGATACGCCATACCTGGCCCTGCGTGCGGAGGCGGCGCTGGAAATGCACGGGCTGGACTGACGATCAACTGTCGGTCGACCCCAAGTCCACTCTTCCCTTTTGCGTAGCAAACGCGCAAACCGCGCACCAATGGCAGACTTAGCGCCGCACCAAGAGCATGGGCCCCCGCCGCAGCGAATCCTGCTGGTCACCGGAATGCTGGGGGCCGGGAAAACCACCGCCCTGCGCGAGCTGGAAGACCTTGGCTGGGAATCCATCGACAACTTCCCCATTCGCCTGCTGGACCGCCTGGTTGGTGGCGACAGCGACGGGCATCCGCTGGCCATCGGCTTCGATTGTCGCACGCGCGGCTTCGTACCGGGCGACATCATCGAGCAGGTAAAACAATGGGTTGAGGGTAACGGCCTCGCCATCACCACGCTTTTCCTCGATTGCGCAGGGGCGGAACTGGAGCGGCGTTTCAACGAGACCCGCCGCCGACATTTCCTGGCTGGCGACCTGCCCGTGTCTTCCGGCATCGCGGCGGAGCGCGAACTGCTCGCCCCGCTGCGCCGCTGGGCCGACGTGCTGATCGACACCACCGAATTTTCGACCAACGATTTGAAGCAGACGATTCGCGAGCAGTTCCGCCAGACCGCGCCGCAGCAGATGACGGTCACCGTCTCCAGTTTTGGCTTCGCACGCGGCAAGCCGCCCACGGCGGACCTGGTGTTCGACATGCGCTACCTCGACAATCCGCACTGGGAAGAGGGGCTGCGCGAACAGACCGGGCTCGATGCGCCCGTGGGCGAATTCATAGAGCGCAGCGCGGTCTTCGCCTCCACCTTCGACAAGATTCGCGCCCTGTTGCTGGAACTGCTGCCGCGTTATGCCGAGCAGGGAAAAGCCTATGTTAACATCGCTTTCGGCTGTACCGGGGGGAGACACCGCTCGGTTTACACAGCGGAGAAGATGGCGCAGGTCTTGCGCGAGGGCGGCTTTTCGCCCACCGTGCTGCATCGCAACCTTGGATCGCGGGCAGAAGACCTGGTGGAAGGGACACAGCAACCGTGACCATCCTGTCAGCAGGCACCGCGAAATTTGAGAGCCGGAAAAGCACATCTTCCCAATGATCGGTCTGATTCTCGTTACCCACGGCCAGCTGGCCGAGGAATTCGTTTCCGCCATGGAACACGTGGTCGGCAAACAGGATGCGATCGCCACGATCTGCATCGGCCCCAATGACGACATGGAAGAGCGGCGCCAGGAAATCGCCGATGCCATAACGAAGGTGGACACCGGTTCGGGCGCGATCCTGCTGACAGACCTGTTCGGCGGCACGCCGTCCAATCTTGCCATCTCCCTGCTCGAACAGGGCCGCACCGAAGTTATCGCCGGTATCAACCTGCCCATGCTGATCCGCCTTGCCGGTGCGCGCAAGGAGCTGGCGCTTGGCCCGGCAGCCGCCGCCGCGCGGGAGGCGGGGCGCAACTACATCACCCTCGCGTCCGAATTTCTCGGCCAGGATGCCTGAGGGACGCGCGATGAGTGAAGTGAGCCAGCAAGTCGTTATCCCCAACAAGCGCGGCCTGCACGCCCGCGCCAGCGCGAAATTCGTGGCTGCCGTCTCCGCGATGGAAGGGCATCACGTGTTCGTCGAAAAGGACGGGCAAGAAGCTGCCGGCGGTTCCATCCTTGGCCTGATGATGCTGGGCGCAGCCAAGGGTGACACGGTGACAATCCGCGTCGCCGGGGATGACGCAGAAGCAAAGCTGGCTGAACTGGTCGCGCTCGTCGAAGGCAAGTTCGGCGAAGAATAATGCCCTCCCCCATCCGGCGTGAAATCACCGGTTTCTCCAACCCCACGGTCAAGTACCTGCGCAGCCTGCGGGACAAAAAGCACCGCAAGCGCGAGGGCGTGTACCTTGCCGAGGGGCTGCGCCTGCTGACAGACGCGCGCGAGTGCGGGCGTGTGCCGCAGATGCTGGTGATGGCCACCGGCCGCGACCCGCACCCACTGATCGATGCGCTGGAAACTGCTGTTGCCGAAGCTGGCGGAGAGGTGATCGTCACCCCGCCCGACATCCTTTCCAAGATCACCGGCAAGGACAATCCGCAAAGCGTGGCGGGCGTCTTTGCCGAGTTCGATACTTCCTTGACTGCGCTCGACCGCTCGTCGGCGAAGATCTGGCTGGTCGCACAGTCGCTGCGCGATCCGGGCAATCTTGGCACCATGCTGCGCACCGGAGATGCGGTGGGCGCTGGCGGCCTGATCCTGATCGATGACTGCGCCGATCCATTCAGCGTCGAAGCCGTGCGCGCCAGCATGGGCGCGGTGTTCACGCAGCAGATAGCCCGCGCCAACTGGGACGAATTCCTGCCATGGCTTCGGAGCGAGGAGGGCCAGCTTGTCGCCGCCAGCTTGCGCGACGCGGTGCCCTATCGCGGAGCGCCCTACACGGCGCCGTGTTTCGTAATGGTGGGCAACGAATCGCAAGGGCTTCCCGAAACCTACGAAATGGCCTGCGACCTGCGCGTCACTATGCCCATGCGCGGGCGCGCGGACAGCCTGAACGCTGCTGTCGCTGCGGCGGTGCTGGCTTACGAGGTGCTGGACGTGCTGGAGGGCTGACCCTTGCTGGCAGCGCCGAGGCACTCCGGACCTATTAGCAACTGGAAAGGGATTGCGATGTCTCTGCGCTCAAATACGGCAGTCGCTGGATGCCTGACCTTGCTTTTCCTGGCATCAGGATGTTCGACCATCGTCGAATCCCGCGTGGAAACCGAGCTTGCAGAGGCCGGGGTTCCCAGCCGCATGGCATCATGCATGGCGGAAATCTGGGCGGACGATCTGTCTGTTGCGCAGATAAGGGGCATTTCGCGTTTCGCGAATTCGGTAAAAGAAGAGGGTCGGAACCTGACCGTGCGTGGCCTGATCAATCACGTGCGCGACTGGGACGATGCGGAAGCATTCGCGGTGGTCAGCACGTCCGCTGCACGTTGCGCCTAGGGCTGAAACAAGGACCTGTTGTGGCGGAGCTTAGTTTAGCGGCCATTCGGGTTAATCGGCAGCCTTTCCCGCTCAATCCCCCGCCAGCAGCGCGGTGATACGCCACCGCTCGTTGCGGCGGCTGGCGATCAGGCGGTAGTCTATGATGCTGCGCAGCTTGTCGCGGGCGATGTAGCCTTCCACTTCGGCCCCGCCCTGTGGGTTGGTCCAGCGCACCGGGGCAAATTCGTTGCCGCCCGGTTCCGGCAGGACGACGACGGCATCCCAGGATACCTGCGCCTTTGTGGACGTATCGCTGCCCGGCCCTTCGTAGATCGGCACATCCTCGCCGGTGACGATGGCCCCGGCATAGGGGTCGACTGGGATGCTTTGCGCGAAATACCACGGGATGGTGATGCCTGCGGTCTTGTCCGCAGCGCAGCCCAGTTCCAGCATGCT
Source organism: uncultured Sphingomonadaceae bacterium (assembly GCA_947493195.1). Lineage (GTDB taxonomy): Bacteria > Pseudomonadota > Alphaproteobacteria > Sphingomonadales > Sphingomonadaceae > Alteraurantiacibacter. The sequence goes on from CANLQG010000001.1 coordinate 114,314, forward strand.
GGCGAGCGTATCCCAGAACGCACCGTCGCCTGCGGCGAGCCGCTTGCGCAGTTCGGCCTTGCCCGAACCGCCGCCGAAATCGAGTTTCACATCGTCCGCCGCGAGCGCGACGAACGCATCGGCATCGCGCGTGTCGATGGCCGCCTGAACGCTGGCGAGGAAATCGACCGCGCCGGGCAGGTCGTTGCACTCGTTTCGCGGCGCCCACGGCCCTGCAGGCGTGGCCTCGGCGGCAGGGGTGTTCTCAACCTCCGCCACCAGTTCTTCTACCCCGCGCTCCAGCCGGTCCGACGGTGGATCGCTGCGGTCGCAGGCGGCAAGAATGGCCAGCAGCGGCAGGGTGACGCCGATGGCGCGCGCGATTTTCATGATGTTTCCGAAGCCTCCTCGCTCTCCTGCCTATCAATAAGCAGGGCTTCTTCCGGTTCCGCAAGATCTGCCGACGTGTAACGAGGAGAATTTTCAACCAAGGGTATATCTTCGATCTCACGCTTGCCGATCTCGATCCCCTTCTCCTGCATTCGACGGGCCGACGAAAGAACGTTACGCTCGAAGCTGCCAACAAAGCTATTGTAGTTCTTTACTGCGCTATCCAGACCACCACCGACGCGCTTCAAGTGTTCGCCCGCCTTTGCAAGTCTGTCATAAAGCTCCGTACCGATACGGCCAATCTCACGCGCCTCGTTTGCGAGTGCGTCCTGCCGCCAGACCTGCGCCACTGTGCGCGCAATGGCGACGAGGTTGGTGGGCGTTGCCAGCAGCACCTTGTTGTCGAACGCGAAGTCCCACAGCGTGGGGTCGGCTTCCAGCGCGGCGGCCACGAAATGCTCGCCCGGCACGAACATCACCACGTAGTCAGGCGCTTCCTCGAACTGGCTTTGGTAACTCTTCGCGCCCAGTGTCTGCACGTGGTTGCGCATCGACTTGGCATGAAGCGCCATGTGGCGCTTGCGCTCCTCGTCATCGTCCGCCTCGAACGCGGCCTGGTAGGCGTTGAGCGATACCTTCGAATCGATCACCAGCTTCTTCTGCCCCGGCACGTTGACGATGGCATCGGGACGCAGCCGACCCTCATCCGTTTCCATCGACTGTTCGAGGTGGAAATCGGTGTGCTGGGCCAGGCCGCACTGCTCCAGCAGGTTCTGCAAGGCCCGCTCGCCCCAGCGCCCGCGCGCCTTCGGAGCATTGGTGAGCGAGTTGCCAAGCCGCTGCGCTTCGCGCCGCACTTCCTCCTGCCCAAGCCGCATCGTCTCGATCTGCTGGTGAAGCTTGGAAAAGGCATCGCTGCGCTGCGCTTCCAGCGCGCCCACGTGCTGTTCGTATTTCTCCAGCCGGTCGGTCACCGGCTTGAGCAGGTTGGCGACGGCTTCCTTGTTGGCCTTTTCGGAATTGCCGAAACGCTCGGCAGCATCGGCAATGAACTTCTCCTGCGCCTTGCTGAGCACTTCGCTGCCGGCCGCGCGGAACTGGGTGAGCAGTTCCTCTCGCGCTTCTTTCATCAAGGCGATCTGCCGGTCGTGGTTGGCCTTGTCGGCCTCCAGCGTGGCGAGGCGGTTGCGCGCGCTATCGCGCTCCTCCCGCACGGCATCGAGCTGGCTTTCCAGGCCATCGGCCCGCTGCGCGCGGACAGTGGCGTTTTCCAGGTCGATCACGGCGCGGCGAAACTTCTCGTCCAGGTCTCTCGCCGCAGCATCCCGCTCCGCATGCCGCTCTCGCCAGTCGGCAACCGGGCGGGTACCGAGGAAATAACCGATTGCGCCGGTGGTCAGGGCCACCACCACGAGAGCAAAAATCACTTCGAGGTCCATTACTTTACTCCCAAATCTGCTGAAGGTGTGGGGTGACTTCGGAAGCCACCCCACTGTGCAAATTATGAAAAGCGGGCGCGCATCAACGCACCGAAATCCTCGAGTTGGTGCTCGAAGTCTTTCAGAGCCTGCCAACCCCACTCGAAGTGGCGCGGACAACAACACACAATTTGGTTTTGAGGATTACGAACAGCCCAAGACCAGCCAGCTTCTCCACAGCACAGTTCCACCCGCCAATTTCGCATGGCGCGTTTCCCTGTCGAAGGGCTATATCTGCTCTACACGATCATGGGTCGTCGTTATTAGCTTTCTCGCTATGCTCATCCGATATTTCGGTTCTGAGGGATACGGTTCGACTAAAAAGATACAACCAACATTCAGGCGTTTCACAGTACGAAGCAGGGCGCTTCGGTCCTAACCGCCCAACTAGGCCGGACATATGACGTTAACATAAGTACCAGCCCAGTTCGAGAACCGATCCAACTTTTCCACGAAAAGCTAAAAACGGTCGAATTCTCGTGGACAGGCCCTGCCAAATCGTCTGCGTTACCCGCAAATTGTGATGCGTGCCGGGTTCGGCAGATGCGAACAACGGCGACGAAACATGCACCTGACAGGGGAAACAATGCCCACCGATATCGAGATCGCCCGCCAGGCGACGCTGAAACCCATTGCCGAGGTAGCTGGCGCAGCGGGCATCCCCGGTGATGCCGTAATCCCGTTCGGCAGGCACAAGGCCAAAATCGACACGGCGCTGCTGCCCGATGCGCCGCAGGGCAAGCTCATCCTTGTCACCGCCATCAATCCCACGCCCGCGGGCGAAGGCAAGACCACCACCTCGGTCGGCCTGTCCGATGCGCTGCACCGGATCGGGAAGAACGCCATGCTGTGCCTGCGCGAGCCTTCGCTGGGCCCGTGTTTCGGCCAGAAAGGCGGCGGCGCGGGCGGCGGCAGGTCGCAGGTGATGCCGATGGACGAAATCAACCTGCACTTCACCGGCGATTTCCACGCCATCACCAGCGCGCATAACCTGCTAGCGGCCATGATCGACAACTCGATCTATTGGGGCAATCCGCTCGACATCGACCAGCGGCGCGTCACCTGGAGGCGCGTGCTGGACATGAACGACCGCGCGCTGCGCCAGATCGTAGGCCCGCTGGGCGGCGCTGCCAACGGTTTCCCGCGCGAGAGCGGGTTCGACATTACCGTGGCGAGCGAGATCATGGCGATCCTGTGCCTCGCCAGCGACCTGGCGGACCTGCAAAGGCGGCTGGGCGATATCGTCGTGGCCTATACTCGCCAGAAAGAGCCGGTCTATTGCCGCGATATAAAGGCCGACCGTGCGATGACTGTGCTGCTGAAGGACGCGATCCTGCCTAACCTTGTGCAGACGCTGGAGAACCGTCCCGCCCTGCTGCACGGCGGCCCTTTCGCCAATATCGCCCACGGTTGCAACTCGGTGATCGCCACGCGCACTGCACTGACACTGGCGGACTACGTGGTGACGGAGGCTGGCTTCGGAGCGGACCTTGGCGCGGAGAAATTCCTCGACATCAAGTGCCGGCTTGCGGGCCTGAAGCCCGATGCCATCGTGCTGGTGGCCACGGTGCGGGCGCTGAAGATGAACGGCGGCGTCGCCAAGGACGATCTGGGCAAGCCCAACGCCGATGCCGTGCGCGCGGGTGCGGTAAACCTCAAGCGGCACATCGAGAACCTGAAGAAATTCGGTGTCACGCCCACTGTCGCCATCAATCACTTCCATCTCGACACGGACGAGGAAATCGCCGTGATCCGGGAAATGGCCGGGGAATTCGGCGCCGATGCCGTGACCTGCAAGCACTGGGCCGAAGGCGGCGCGGGCGCGGAGGAACTGGCCCGGATCGTCGTCGCCAAGGCCGATGAGGGCGCGCCCGGGTTCAGCCCGCTCTATCCCGATGACATGCCGCTGGCGGACAAGATCACCACCGTCGCAAAGGAAATCTACCGCGCATCCGCTGTCCATTTCGACGGCGGCACCGCGCGGCAGCTGAAGCAGTGGGAGGAAATGGGCTACGGCAAGCTGCCAGTGTGCATGGCGAAGACCCAGTACAGCTTCTCGACCGACCCGACCAAGCTCGGCGCGCCCGAAAACCACGATGTAGAAATACGCGAAGTGCGCCTGTCCGCCGGGGCCGGGTTCGTGGTCGCCATCGCCGGAGACATCATGACCATGCCCGGCCTGCCCAGGGTGCCAGCCGCAGAAAGCATCCATCTCGACGAGAATGGCCATATAGAGGGGCTGTTCTAGCCCGGAGTTGCATCAATCAGTTCTTCGCGTCCGAAGGTCGCTGCTGCCAGGGCCACTTGCCGTCAATCTCGACTTCTAGGCTGAACGACAGGAACGTTCGGATCAGCACGATCCCGCCAAGCACCACAATGCTGGCCAGTGTCGGTTCGACCGAAACGGTGCGGATGATGTCGGCAGCGACCAACAGTTCCAGGCCGGTAAGGATCGAGCGGCCCAGGGTTTTGCGAAACGCGGGCACCAGATCATGGCCATCGTCCGCAAACGGACTGCCGCCGCCGAACAGGCCGCGCCCGAAGCGCGCGATCGCCAGCAAGGTACCAAGTATGATGACGGCGATCCCGGCAATTTCGAAAAGCCGCGATACCGCTACGGCGAACTCCAGCATCTGTGCATCGGTTATCATAAGTCCTCAATCGGCCACGCCCCAATCCGGTTCCGAGGAACGCGAAGCCGCCGTCAATCGTCAGTGGGGCGAAGGAGAATTACAATGTCGATCAAGGAAATGATCAAGGACCACCCGCAGGTGGGCAGCGACTACAACGAACAACTGGGCGAGGCGGTGAAGCACGCGATGTACTGCGCGGCGATCTGCAATTCATGCGCCGATGCCTGCAATGCCGAGGAAGGCGACATGAGCGAATGCATTCGCAAGTGCCTCGACTGCTCGGACATCTGCCAGGCCGTAAGCCGCGTGGCCGCCCGTCGCACCCACGGCAACACGGTGGTGATCAAGTCGCTGCTGGAAGCCTGCATCATCGCCTGCAAGGTCTGCGCGGAAGAGTGTGCCAAGCACGACAACCCGCACTGCAAGCGCTGCGAGCGGATGTGCCGCGAGTGCATGGAAGACTGCACGAAGGCGCTCCAGGGCATGGTCGAAACCGCCACCGCCTGATCGCGGCGACCAATTCCAGTCCCGTTCAGATAGACGGGCATATCGCCCGGTAATAATATGTGGGCAGGAGATGCGGCGCCAAGCCGCGTCTCACTATCTGGATAGGACACACAATGCGTTTGAAAACCGCTCTTCTTGGCCTGCTGCTGGGCAGCGCCGTGCTGGCGCTTCCCGCCTGTAACGCCGTTCGCGGTCTCGGCCAGGATCTCAAGTCCGTTGCCGACGCGGGCGAGGAAGCCATCGACTAGAGCGAATAAGGGCGCCGCGCCGGCGCCCTTATTCGTTTCTACTTCCATTCGCCAGCTAACGGTTCTGCACCGCGCGCCGCGAAGATCAGCCCACTAATTGTCGCCTGTCGCTAGCCGACGCAGCGCTGCATCAGGCAGCGCGCGCCTTTTGCAGCTTTTTCAGCGCCATCGACCGCTTCAGGCGGCTGAGGTGATCGATAAACAGGATGCCGTTAAGGTGGTCCATCTCGTGCTGGATGCAGACCGCCAACATGCCGTCCATTTCCTCTTCGTGGGCGTTCCCCTCAAGGTCTTGCCAGCGCACGCGGCACTTGGCCGGGCGTTCCACGTCGGCGTAGATATCCGGCACCGAAAGGCAGCCTTCCTGGTAGCTCTTGGTATCGTCCGACGGATCGAGGATTTCGGGATTCACGAATACGCGCGGATCGTTGATGATCGGCTGGTGCGTATGGGAGTGCCCATCGTGATCGCAGGGCACGGGCTCTGCATCGGGGTCTTCTTCCTGCAGGTCGATCACCAGCAGGCGCAGGGGTTCACCCACCTGGATCGCCGCAAGGCCGATGCCATGCGCAGCGTACATCGTCTCGAACATGTCATCGACGAGGGTTTTCAGGTTATCGTCGAAAGTCTCCACCGGAGACGAGACGACTTTCAGCCGGGGATCCGGCGCTTCCAGGATTTCACGAATAGCCATGCCTGCAAGTATAGGGAGCCTGTGCTTAACCTGCAATTGCCGGTTGCACGATCACCCCAGCGGGCGCCGTGCCCGCAGCGCCTGGGCCAGCGTGCCTTCGTCGAGGTAGTCCAGTTCCCCGCCCACTGGCAACCCGTGGGCAAGCTGAGTGATGCGCACCGGGTGCCCTTCCAGCCGTTCGGCAATGTAATGCGCGGTGGTCTGCCCCTCCAGCGTGGCGTTCATCGCCAGCACCACCTCGTCCACCCCGCCCTGTTCCACGCGGCCCAGCAGGCTGTCGATGGCGAGATCTTCCGGGCGAATGCCGTCGAGCGCGGAAAGCCTGCCGCCCAGCACGTGAAATGTGCCAGTGAAAAGCCGCGCACGGTCCAGCGCCCACAGGTCCGCCACGTCCTCCACCACGCAGATGGACTTGGGGTCCCGCTTCGGATCGGCGCAGATGGTGCACGGGTTTTGCGTATCCACGTTGCCGCAGGTGTCGCACTCCACCAGCTTTTCCTTCACCGTGCCCAGTGCATCCAGCACCTGGTCGAGCGCTGTTTCGCGGTGTTTCACCAGCCACAGCACCGCGCGCCGCGCCGAGCGCGGGCCAAGGCCCGGCAGACGCGCCAGGGCAGAGGCCAGGTTTTCGATTTCGCTAGAGGCCATTGCTTCTTCCTAGACCGAATGGGCCGAGCTTGTCGAAGCCCTGCCCTTCCTTTTCCCTCGCACTGAAGTAAGGACAGCCCTTCGACAAGCTCAGGGTCACGGATAAGAGAAGTAGTGCGCATAATCTTCATGGGAACGCCCGATTTCGCGGTGCCGACGCTGGATGCGCTGGTGGATACAGGGCACGAGTTGGCGGCCGTCTACAGCCAGCCGCCCAGCCGCGCCGGTCGGGGGAAGAAGGAGCGGCCCTCCCCCGTTCACGCGCGGGCAGAGCAGTTCGGCATCGAAGTGCGCCATCCCGCCAGCCTGAAAGGCGCCGACGAACAGACCGCGTTCGCCGCGCTGGAAGCCGACGTGGCCGTAGTCGCCGCCTACGGCCTGCTGTTGCCACAGCCCATCCTGGACGCGCCGAAACACGGTTGCCTGAATGTCCACGGCTCGCTGCTGCCGCGCTGGCGCGGGGCGGCACCCATTCACCGGGCGATACAGGCAGGGGACGAGCAGACCGGCATCACCATCATGCGGATGGAGGCTGGTCTCGACACCGGCCCGATGCTGCTGAAAGGTGCCACACCGGTCGATCACAAGACGACCGGCGAACTGCACGACGAACTCGCGCAGATGGGCGCGCGGCTGATGGTGCAGGCGCTCGCGCAGATCGACACGCTGGAGGCCGAACGGCAGGACGACACGCTTGCCACCTACGCCCCCAAGATCAGCAAAACGGAAGCGAAACTAGATTTCACCAAGCCTGCCGAAGTGCTCGAGCGCGAGGTGCGCGCATTTGCCCCTTTCCCCGGTAGCTGGTTCGAACTGGAAGGCGAACGTATCAAGCTGCTGCGCGCGGAACTGGTGGACGAGAGTGGAAAGGCCGGAACCGTGCTGGACGAGCGCCTGACCATCGCCTGTGGCATCGGCGCGATCCGCCCGGTGACTTTGCAGCGCGCCGGGAAGCCCGCGATGGCGCTGGACGATTTCCTGCGCGGGAACGCCATTTCGCCAGGCATGAGTGCCGGATGACCCGGTTCGCGCTTACGATCGAATTCGATGGCGGCCCGTTCTTCGGCCTGCAACGGCAGGCAGACGGCCCCAGCGTGCAGCAAAGCGTGGAGGAGGCAGCCCACGCCGTGACCGGCGAGACGGTTACCCTGCACAGCGCAGGGCGCACCGACAGCGGCGTCCATGCCCTGGCCATGCGCAGCCATCTCGATATCGCGAAGAACATCGAGCCGTTCCGGCTGATGGAAGCGCTCAATGCAAGGCTGCGCCCCGACCCGGTCTCGGTAATCGCCTGCGAGGAGAAACCCGACGACTGGCACGCGCGCTTTTCCTGTATCGGGCGCAGGTACGAATATCGCATCCGCAATCGCCGCGCGCCGCTGACGCTGGAAAGGGGCCGCGCCTGGCATGTCGCCCGCCCGCTGGATGCCGAGGCCATGCACGAAGCCGCGCAGGCACTGGTCGGAAGCCACGATTTCACCACCTTCCGCAGCGCGCACTGCCAGGCGGCCAGTCCGGAAAAAACGCTGGACCGGCTCGACGTCACCCGCGAGGGCGACGCGGTGATCGTGCGCGCCGCCGCGCGCAGCTTCCTGCATCACCAGGTCCGCTCTATGGTGGGGTGTCTTGCGCTTGTCGGCCAGGGCACTTGGAGGATAGAACAGATGGCTGAGGCGTTGGAAGCGAAAGACCGCTCCGCGCTTGGTCTTAATGCCCCACCAGAGGGGCTGTATTTCGTAAAAGCCACATACCCGGAAGAGGAATAACCGCATGACTACCACCGGACGCCAGCTAACTTCCACGCTCACCGCCGACAACACCATGGTGCTGGAGCTGGAGGAGAAGACCTTCCCCCAGCCGACCGGCAACCAGGTGCTGGTGAAGATGGAGGCAGCGCCGATCAATCCGTCTGACCTGTTCCTGATGACCACTGGTGCCGATCTGCAGATGGCCGAATATTCGCCGGGCAAAGTGGTGATGCCCGTTGCCCCGCAGGTCGCCGCCGGACAGGCAGCGCGAAAGGGCAAGCCGCAGAAAGTCGGCAACGAAGGCGCGGGCGAGGTGATCGCTGCGGGTGAAGGCGAAATGGCGCAGGCGTTGTTGGGCCAGCGCGTGGCCTGCGTGCCGGGCAGCGCTTTCAGCGAATATGCCATTGCCGATGCGATGATGTGCCTGCCGCTGGGGGACCATACCTCCGAAGAAGGCGCAAGTTCCTTCGTCAACCCCATGACCGCGCTGGGTTTTGCCGAAACCGCAAAGCGCGAGGGACACAGCGCGATCATTCATGCCGCAGCCGCCTCGAACCTGGGCCAGATGCTGAACCGCATCTGCCAGGAAGACGGGCTTGGCCTCGTGAACATCGTGCGCAAGGAGGAGCAGGCGCAGCTGCTGAAGGACCAGGGCGCGGCGCATTTGGTGAACAGTTCGGACGGTGATTTCGAGAAAAAGCTGGCCGAAGCCATCGGCGCGACCGGGGCGTTCCTCGGCTTCGATCCCATCGGCGGCGGGCAGACCACCGACACCTGCCTGCGCGCAATGGAGCGCGTCGCGGCAAAGGAAATGACCGAATACAGCCGCTATGGCTCGAACAAGCAGAAGAAGATGTACATCTACGGTCGCCTTGAACTCGCGCCCACGATCCTGACGCCGAGCTATGGCTTCTCGTGGACCGTCTCGGGCTGGCTGCTGATGCCCTTCCTCGAAAGCTGCGACATGCAGACCATGATGAGCCTGCGCCAACGCGTGCAGCAGGGGCTGAAGACGACCTTTGCCAGTTCCTACAAGACCCGTGTCGATCTTGAAGGCATGCTGACCAAGGACGCCATGATGGACTACGCGCAGATGTCGACCGGCGAGAAATACCTGGTCACGCCGCACGGCTGAGCGCCTTCGCGCTACTGCTGCGCCGCTTCTTCCACGCGCCGCTCCACTTCGCGGCGGGCGGCTTCCTCGTCCAGTTCGAACGAGAAAGCCCCGTCGCGCACGCGCACTTCCAGCGGCACACCTTCGATGTCGGTGGAGAGTACCGCCTCGTCATCGTTGATGATCAGGCGGCGGTTATCGCCCAGCGGGATATCCTGTAGGTCGGGCACGTCCTGCGGCTGCACCGGGCCGCTGGGATCGGGGGACGGGGTGGCGCGCGGCGGAGCGGCGCTGGCACCCAGCGCGGCGCGCATGAAATCGCGCCAGATGCGCGCGGGCAGTCCGCCGCCGTAAACATTGCCCAGCGGCGAGTTGTCATCGTTGCCAATCCACACGCCGACGACGAGGCGGTTCTCCCCCTCGCCCGCATAGCCGACGAACAGCGCGTCGCGGTTGTCCTGCGTGGTGCCGGTCTTGCCGTAGTTGGCGATGGAAAGCGTCGCCGCGCGTCCGGTGCCCGAATTGATCGCGGTGCGCAGCATGTCCTCTATAGCCTCGTGATCGCTTGATCCAAGATTGCCTTGCCCGTCCAGTATCCAGTCGAACCAGCCCCCTTCCTCGGCAGCGAAGGCATGAGGTTCGACGGGAAAGCTGTTGGCCGCAACTCCGGCGTAGGCGGCGGTCAGTTCCAGCAGGCTCATGGTGGAGGTCCCCAGCGCCATGCTGGGATCGCCTTCGGGCAGCGGGGAGGAAACGCCCAGCTCGCGCGCAGTCTCGATCACCGCTTCGCTGCCCACTTCGTTGAAAAGCCGCACGGCGGCGACATTCGAAGATTGCGCAAAGGCTTCGCGCAGCGTCAGGCTTTCGGAATAACGTCCGTTGGAATTGCTCGGCTGGTAGCTGCCCTCGGTAAATTCCGCGTTGGAGATCCTGTCCTCCGGGCTCCAGCCATTGCGCAGCGCGGCGAGGTAGACGAACAGCTTGAAGGTGGATCCGGGCTGGCGGCGCGCCTGCGTGGCACGGTTGAACGGGCTTTTGGAATAGTCCTTGCCGCCCACCATGGCCACGACCTCTCCATTGGGCCGCATCGCCACCAGCGCCACCTGCGCCCCGCCCAGCGGCGCGCGCTGGATCACACGGTTGGCAGCGGCCTGCAGGTTGCTGTCGAGCGTGGTAGTGATGGTCTGGCGCGAGTAATTCATCTCGCTCTGCTCGCGCGCGGCGGGCAGCGCCCAGTCCGCAAAATAGGTGCCGGTGGGCACGTCGTTGCGGGTGCGCACGTCCAGTTCGGGCACGCGCATTGCGTCGGCATCGGCCTGCGTGATGTAACCGGCGGCGACCATGGCATTTTTCACCAGCGCGTATCGCTGCGCGGCAAGATCCGGATTGCGCGTGGGGGCAAGCCGGCTGGGGGCCTGCAAGAGGCCCGCCAGCATGGCAGCCTGTTCGGGGCGCAGGTTTTCTGGCTGGCGATAGAAGTAGTGGAGCGAAGCGGCCCGCAGGCCGTACATGTTGTCGCCGAAATAGGCGTTGGAAAGATAGCGCTCCAGGATTTCGTCCTTGGTCAGCCAGCTTTCCAGCCACAGCGCGATCAGCGCCTCGCGCGCCTTGCGGGTCAGCGTCTGCTCTGGGGTCAGGAAGGTGAACTTCGCCAACTGCTGGGTGATGGTGGAGCCGCCGCCCACACCCATGAACAGCGCCCGGCCCACCCCGCGCGGATCGATCCCCCAGTGATCGTAGAAGCGCCGGTCCTCGATGGCGAGGAAGGGCTGCACCACGTGTTCGGGCAATTCGGACACCTGTACCGGCTCGTCCACCATGGCACCATTGCGCGCGATGGGCGTGCCATCAGCGGCCAACAGGGTGATCTGCGGCGGCGCGATCGGCTTCAGGCTTTTCGATAGCGGCGCAGTGATGGCCAGCCAGGCCACCAGCACGATGAAAATGGCGATGATCGCCGCGAATATCCGGCTGGCCCACCAGAGCTTTCCCCGGCCCCGTGCGCGTTCCGGCAGGTAGCGTCGCCACCCCTCGCGATAGCGTTCGCGGTCATAGTGGCGTGGCGGCGCGGCTTGCGGGCCAAAATCATCGTCGTCCAGCCCGTGCAGCGGAGTCCACGGGGCGGACTCCAGTGCCAGATCGCGCTCTGTCCAGCGATCATGTTCCGGCTCTCGCCGCTTGAAGGGGTTGCGCCACATGCGAGTCACATCAGTGTGTTAGCAAAACAACACACGCAATACGAGGGTGGAGATGAAACTGCGATGAAACCAGCCTCAATCCTGCCCGATCAGCCGCCCGCCATAGTGGATGCCGAAAAAGTCGTCGGCGTTCCAGGCGGGCGTTTCGTCCATGTTGGCGACATTGCGTGCGATGTCGTGATTCACCGCGGTGAACCGTTCGAGGACGGCGAAATCGACCAGGCCGACCTCGTCGGATGCCCGGTGGTAATGTTCGCTCAGCACCACGCCCTGCGCTTCTTCTCCGCCATTGGCGAAGCCAAGGTCGAGATAGACCGCCGGGATGCCGCGCAGCACATAGGAATACTGGTCGGACCGGGTGAAGAAACCCTGCTCCGGCTGCGGATCGGGGCTAAGCGTCAGCCCATGCGCCTCGGTCGCCGCCACCACCTGGGGATAGAGGTTTGAACGCTCGGCGCCGAACGCCACCACGTCGGCAAAGTCGTAAGTGGCGATCGGCATGTCGAGGTTGACGTTGGCCACCACCTGGTCGGCGGGCACCGTGGGGTTGGATGCGTTGTAGCTGGAGCCGAGCAGCCCCTTCTCCTCTGCGGTCAGCGCCACCACCAGCACCGGGCGGCGCGGCGGTTCCTGTTCCAGTAGGCGAGCGACCTCGATCATGCTGGCAACGCCCACGGCATTGTCGAGCGCGCCGTTGTAGATCTCGTCATCGCCCTCTTCCGCCGTCGGCTGCACGCCGACGTGATCGAGATGCGCGGTCAGCACCACATATTCGTCGGCAAGGTCAGGATCGGAGCCGGGTATCAGGCCGATGACATTGGGCGTATCGATATCCTCGAAAGTGCTGGCGAAGGAAATGGTAATCTCGCGCTCCAGGGCAAAGCTGGGCAGGATCGCTTCGGGCGTTTCTTCCGCGGCGGCAAGATCGTCGTAATCGAAGGCCTGCCCTTCCAGCAACTGGCGCGAAAGCGTGGGAGAAAGATAGCCAGAGGCGAGGATGCCCGGCCCGATTGAATTGGCGCGGCCATTAGGGCCTACCCATGTCATCGAGGAACCGTGGCTGGTGATCTCCACCAGACGCTCCCAATCGTAAACCTCTTCCAGCTTCGGGCTGGACAGCAGTAGCACCCCTATTGCGCCACGTTCGGAAAGGCGCTCGTTCAGCGTGGAGCGGTAGTGGGCGTTTTCCTCGGAATTCAGGCCTTCGGGCGCACCGTAGGCGCGGATCGCCACCGCGCCTTCCAGATCGACACCGGCAAAGTCGTTACGGTCCGGCAGGTCGAGGCCATAGCCGATGAACACCAGCGGCGCGGTGACGGTGCCGCTTTCCTGCTGCGCCGTGCCGGCCACGGTGTAGTCGACGAACATTTCCAGTTCGCCCAACCCCTCGATGGTAATGGAATTGCCCTCTTCCGCGCGCTCGAAGCGGCGCATGGGCACGTTCTGGAAATAGGTACCCTCGTCGCCCGCCGGACGAAGCCCCAGCGACGCAAAGCGCCCGGCGACATAGCCCGCCGCCCGTTCATGCCCGCGCGTTCCTGCCTCGCGTCCTTCCATGTCGTCGGCAGCAAGGATCGTCGTGTCGCGTTCCAGCGCTTCCCGGTCCACGGTATCGGCGGCAGTGGCAGTGGAGATCGCGAGCGAAGCGGCAAGGCCCAGCGCTGCAGCGGAAAGTCGGTTGATCAAGTGAACGTCCCCGGTTCGAAGAAAGATGCACTGCTAGCCACAAAGGCGTGGCTGGCAAGTGAACAATCGATGAAACGCGAATACGCGCAGATTTACGCCTTGCCGACAACGCTTTCGGGCAAATCCTCGCCCATCACGCGCTGGTAGTATTCGGCTACCAGCATCCGCTCCGCCTCGTCGCACTTGTTGAGAAAGCTGAGGCGGAAAGCATAGCCCGCATTGCCGAAAATCTCGGTATTCTGCGCCCAGGTGATCACCGTGCGCGGGCTCATGACGGTGGAGATATCGCCGTTCATGAAGCCCTGCCGCGTCAGGTCCGCCACGCGGATCATGTCGGCCACGGTCTTCTCGTCGAGCTTCGTCTTTGCCCCGACGATCTGGCGCTCGGTTTCGGCGGGCAGGTAGTTGAGGCCGACGACGATGTTCCAGCGGTCCATCTGGCCCTGGTTGATCGCCTGCGTCCCGTGATACATGCCGCTGGTATCGCCCAGACCCACGGTGTTGGCCGTGGCGAACAGGCGGAAATGCGGATCGGGGCGGATCACGCGGTTCTGGTCCAGCAGGGTCAGCTTGCCCGCCTGTTCCAGCACGCGCTGGATTACGAACATCACGTCCGGGCGGCCAGCGTCGTATTCGTCGAACACCAGCGCAACCGGGTGCTGCAGCGCCCACGGCAGCAGGCCTTCGCGGAACTCCGTGACCTGCAGGCCATCGCGCAACACGATGGCATCACGGCCCACCAGATCGATACGGCTGATGTGCGCATCGAGGTTGATACGGATAGTCGGCCAGTTGAGCCGAGCGGCGACCTGTTCGATATGGGTCGACTTGCCGGTGCCGTGATAACCCTGGATCATCACACGGCGATTGTGGGCAAAGCCCGCCAGGATCGCCAGCGTCGTGTCGGGATCGAACACGTAGCTGTCATCGGTATCGGGCACGCGCTCGTCCGCCTCGGTAAAGGCGGGGACTTTCATGTCGACGTCGATCCCGAAGGTCTCGCGAACGTCCACTTGCGTGTCGGGTGCAGCCATCAGGGTGCTGCCGGTTTCGGTGCTGGTCATGTCATTCATCTCGCCGCGCTGCCTAGACGGGAGAGGAAGCGGCTGCAACACAGATGTAGGCCCATGGGGTCAGTCGCCCGGAGCATCCAGTTTCGGCGGCAGTGCGAACAGGGCGACAAAGCGCTTTGCCACCGCCCTGTCCCCCTCAACCACAAGCCCGGCCTCGGCCTCCAGCGTCTCGATGTCCATGCCGGAATACAATGCACCTGCGACAGGCCGCGCACTGGAGGCTCGCATCACTGCATCGCCGCGCGCCTCTGCCACCCGGCAGGTGGAAAACTGACCTTCCCGGATATTCGCCTGATAGGCGTCGCCGCCCAGATCGAAGCCGATCGCCATGTCCGGTGCCTCTGCCAGCGCGGGCAGCTGCATCGTGCGCATGGATGTCATCAGGGACGAGGCAGACAGCGGCAGGTTCGGGTCATGGTGGCACGAACGCGCAGCCCAGCGGCCAAGCTCGTTGATCGCCTTGTCCGCGGCATAGCCCCACTCGGTGAGTTCATAGACCTGCACCGATGCGGGAGGCGGCGTCTGCTTCCTTTCCAGCACGCCCCACGCGGCCAGCGTTTCCAACCGTTCGGTCAGCACCTTGGCGCTGATACCCGGCAAGCTGGCGCGCAGGTCGGAAAATCGGCGCGCGCCCAGCATGAGTTCGCGTACCACCAGCATCGACCATCGCTCTCCCAGCACCTCCAGCCCGAAGGCCGTGCCGCAAGCATCGCCATACCATTTCCCGTGCGCCAAGTCCCCTTTGGTTTCTTTTTGTAACTTCATAGTTGCTTTTGGTAACTCATTGGAGGATGGTTTGGCAAGTCGAGTCGTTGGGAAGGAGAGAACCGATGTATGTGCAGGGATTCCTGATCGCCGTTCCGGAGGGCAACAAGGAGGCCTATCGCGTCCTTGCTGCAAAGGCCGCAGACAAGTTCGCCGAATACGGTGTGATCGAGATCATGGAGGCATGGGAGGAAGATGTCACCGATGGCAAGGTCACCGACTTCCGCAAGGCAACGCAGGCGAAGGAAGGCGAGAAGATCGTCTTCTCGTGGATGATCTGGCCCGACAAGGAAACCTGCGAAGCCTCTCACAAGCGCATGGAGGAGGACGAGTTCTGGTCCAGCGGCATGGAGATGCCGTTCGACGGCATGCGCATGATCTGGGGCGGGTTCTCGCCGCTGTTCACGATGGGGCGCGACTGATGGCTGGCTTCCCCATCTGGTACGAACTGATGACGCCGGATCCGGCAGTCATAGCACCGTTCTACAAGTCGGTACTCGGCTGGACGATCCCGGAAGAGGGCAACGCACTGCCCGGCGGCAGCGAATACCGGGAAATCGCCCGCGCCGACGGCGGTTCGCAAGGCGGCATCCTCACCCTTACGCCGGAGATGAGCGAACATGGTGCGCGACCTGCGTGGGTCGCCTACTGGGATGTCGGCGATGTGGACGCTGCGGTGGAGCGCATCACCGGCATGGGCGGAACCTCGTTGATGCCGGCCATGACCATGGACGGCATTGGCCGCATGGCTATGGTCACCGATCCGCAGGGCGCGCCCTTCTATGTCATGACGCCCACACCGCCAGCCGACCAGCCCGATGCGCAAAGCGATGTCTTTGCAGGCGATATCGCTGGTCGCTGCGCATGGAACGAGCTCAGCACCGACGAGGCCGAATCGCAGATTGACTTCTATACCGCCCTCTTCGACTGGCAGGTGAGCGGCGAAATGCCGATGCCGGGCGAGCATATCTACAAGTTCGTGAGCCGCGGCGATGTCGGCGTCGGCGCCATCGGCTCGATGAAGCCCGAAGGCATGCCCAGCGCTTGGCTGCCCTACTTCCGCGTCGCCGATATCGAGGCGGCAAAGGCAGCGGTCGCGACCAACGGCGGCAGCGTCATGCACGGCCCGCATGAGGTGCCGAACGACGATCATATCATCGTTGCAACCGACCCGTCCGGCGCGGCGGTGGGGTTTGTCGGGCGGAGGGCGGAATGACGCAGGACACGAAAGAGCTGAGTGTAACGACCTATATCGATGCCCCCGCCGACAAGGTCTGGGATGTGATGGCCAACCGGCAGGGCGAATGGTTCTGCCCCAGCCCCTGGCGCTGCGATATCGTGGAGCAGGAGAAGCGCGCGGGCGGCGTGAACAAGGCGGTGTTTCGCGGTCCCGATGGCGAGGAAATGCCGCAAGAGGGCGTGTATCTCGCCTGGGACGAAGGGCGTCGCTTCGCCTCCACCGATGCCGTGACCGGGGATCTGGAGCCCGCCGGCCCATTCATGATCGGCATCTGGGAAATCGAACCGGAAGGCGACGGCACGCGCTACACCGCACGCGCCCGCCACTGGCGCGAGGAAGATCGAAAGGCGCACGAGGATATGGGTTTCGTGCAGGGTTGGCAGGCGTGCGCCGCGCAGCTCAAGGCCATATGCGAGGGCGATTGACCTTCGCACCTGTTCCTGTATTGTTCCGCGCGATCCAAAGGGGAGGCAACCGATGAGCGACTACACCTTGTTCTTCAATCCGATGAGCCGCGCGCTGATCGCCCAGTGGGCTTTTGCCGAAGCCGGTGTGGAGCCGAAACTCGCGATGGTGGAGTGGGAGAACAAGCCCGCCGAATTGCTCGAGGCCAACCCGATGGGCAAGATTCCCACCATCATTCATCACGCCGAGTTCGGTGACCGGGTGGTAAGTGAAGCTGCTGCTATCTGTCATTACCTTGCCGAGATGGAAGCGCCCGACCTGCTGCCGCGCGCTGAGGAAAAGGCCGACTATTTCCGCTGGCTGTTCTTCGCCGCCGGACCTGCGGAGGCCGCCATCACCAATCGCGCGATGGGCTGGGAGCCGAAGGAAGCGAAGCAGGAAATGACCTCCGGCTTCGGCAGCTTCGAGCGTGTGGTCGACACGCTTGATATCTGGTTTCAGAGCCGTGATTTCACCTGCGGAGACCGCTTCACCATGGCCGATGTCTATGTCGGCAGCCAGATCGATTGGGGCCTGAGTTTCGGCACGCTGACGGATCGCCCCTCCTTCCGCGCCTACCAGTCGCGACTGCAGGAGCGCGCGACGTACAAGGCAACGTTGGGCAGCCTGGGCGACTGAGCCCTCGCATTTCGGCGTGCCCTGCCCCACATGTCCGTGATGGCGCGCCCCGATCCAATTGAATTTGCCCGGCAGAAGCTGGTGCAGGGCGTGCGCGCTGCATTCAACGATACGGCCAAGGGGGAAACCCCGGTGCCGCCTTCGGACGAGGCGCTGTTCGCGAAGGATACGCCGATCCGCATGGTCCATGCCGACGTGGTGAGCATGATGGTGGGCGGAATGGCTGCGCTGCTGTTGCAGATGCTCCACCCCCATGCCCTGCGCGGCGTGCTGGATTTCTCCAATTTCCGCGCCGACATGCATGGCCGCCTGCGCCGCACGGCCCGCTTCATCGCGGTAACCACCTATGGCCCTCGTGACGATGCAGAAGCGGCGATCGCCCGCGTGAACACAATCCACGCAAAGGTGCAAGGCACCCTGCCCGATGGCACCCCCTATTCCGCCACCAACCCGCGCACGCTGGCATGGGTGCATGTGACGGAATCGCTGATGTTCCTGGAGGCATGGCTCACCCACGTTCGCCCGAACATGCCGCTGACAGAGCAGGACGAGTACTTCCGCCAGTTCGCCATCATCGCACGCGGCCTGGGCGCCGATCCCGTGCCGGAAACGAAGGCAGAGGCCATGGCGATCTTTCGAGAGATGCGCGGCGACCTGCGCAGCTCGCCCGAAGCGCGCGAAGTTGCCGACCTGATCGTGAACAAGCGCATCGAAGGCGCCAGCGGCGCGGTGCAGCCCTTCCTCGCCAATGCCGCCGTAGACCTGATCCCGCCGTTCGCACGCACCATGCTGGCGCTGGAGCGGCCCGGCTGGCAGGCAACCCCGTCAAAGCTGGTGACTAATGCGATGGGCAAGACCCTTCGCTGGGCATTCCGGCAGAAGCCCCACAACCGTTCGTCCTGAGCTAGAAAGGCAGCCCTTCGACAGGCTCAGGGCAGTCGGACACGGGGTTTCTGGTTTAAACGAAGGCCTCCGCGCGCCGGAGAAGCTGGTAGGCCTCCACCACGCGCTGCAGGCGGTTCTCGTAGGCACGATCTCCACCATTGCGATCGGGATGATAGCGCCGCACCAGTTCCGAATAGCGTCGGCGCAGTTCCGGCCTGTCGGCTTTCGGCCCAAGTCCCATCACGGTCAGCGCCTCCCGCTCGCGGGGTGTAAAGCGGCTGTGCTCAGCATAGCTGCGCCCCTGTGCCGCCCTGCGAATATCCGCCGCGCGCGCACCAATGGCGTCCAGCGGATCGTGGAAGTCCGCCCAGCGCGGCATCCCGTCCATGCCCGCCGTCGGCCTGAACGCCGGGCTCTCGCTGTTCCAGCCCGCGCCAGGAGCCTGCGCTGCGTAAATTTCGTCCGCGTTCATGCCCTCGAACCAGTCGTAACCGGCATTGAATTCGCGCACGTGTTCAAGGCAGAACCAGCGCCACTGGCCTGGCCCGTCGAAGCTGTTGCCGCGTGTGCCCGGTGCACGGAATTCGCCCGCTTCGCGGCAGGTGGGGTGCTCGCACACCCTCCCCTCGCTCTCGTATCGGCCGTGGAATCGTTGGTTACGCATGAACGCCCCTTGATGGGGATTGCACCGCGCGATTGGAACCCCCAATTGGGGCACATGAGCGGACCTGTTGCACAAGAAATCGAAACGCTGCTGCGCGGCGCATTGGCCCCCACCCGGCTGGAAGTCATCAACGACAGCGCCAGGCACCATGGCCATGCCGGAGACGACGGCAGCGGCGAATCCCACTTTACCGTGATCGTCGAAAGCCCCCATTTCGAAGGCAAGAACCGCCTCGCCCGCCAGCGCATGGTGCTGGGCGCGCTGGGCGACATTCCGGGTGAACGCGTCCACGCCTTTGCCATGAAGTGTTACGCGCCGGGTGAAACCGCATGAGCATCGAATTGTGGTACTGGCCGCAGATCCCTGGTCGCGGCGAATTCGTGCGCCTGTTCTGCGAGGCGTTCCAGCTCGACTACACCGACATGGCGCGCGAGCAGAGCGCCGACGCGCTGGTGGAGCACATGCACTCCCTGGAAGGCATTCGCCCCTTCGCCCCGCCCTACATCGTGGAGGACGAGGTGGTGATCGGCCAGACCGCGCTGATCCTGCAATACCTCTCCGACAAGGAAGGGCTGGGCTCGGGCGAGATGGAGATCGACCTGCAACTCTTTCAGCTGCAACTCGACATCGCGGATTTCGTGGAGGAGATTCATTCCGTCCACCACCCGGTTGCGAATGAACTCTACTACGCCGACCAGATGGAAGCCGCGTTCGAGAAGGCCGCCCATTTCCGCGGCCAGCGCATCCCGAAATACCTCATCCACTTTGACAACGCGCTTGCCGCCAATGGCGGGCCGTTCATGTTGGGCCAGCAGCCCACACACGTCGACACCAGCCTGTTCCAGATCATGGAAGGGCTCGATTACATGTTCCCCAATTACATGAAGGAAATGCAGGGCACCTGGGTCAACCTGGAAGGCCTGCAGGGCGCTGTCCCGGAGATCGAGCCGCTGGCCGATTACCTCGCCAGCGAGCGGCGGATCGAGTTCAACGAGGACGGCATCTTCCGCCATTACGAGGAACTGGACGAGCAATAGGAGCGTCTCTTGGTCATGAGCACAGCGACCGACAACATCGTCAAGACCGTCACCCCCGTCAGCCACGATCTTGGCGATTTCACCGTCCGGCGCGCCGTGCCGTCGAAAGAATGCCGCATGGTCGGCCCCTTCGTGTTCGTGGACCAGTTCGGCCCGGCCCAGCTTGATCTTGGCGGCGGCATGGACGTGCGCCCCCACCCGCACATCAACCTTGCCACGGTGACCTGGCTGTTCGAGGGCGCGATCGACCACCGCGATTCCATCGGCACTTTCTCCACCATCCATCCCGGCACCGTGAACCTGATGACGGCGGGAACCGGCATCGTGCATTCGGAGCGCAGCCCGCTGGCGGAGCGTGAGAAAGGCCCGAGCCTCTACGGAATGCAGACCTGGCTCGCCCTGCCCGATGGCCAGGAAGAGATCGACCCGGCTTTCGAAGCTGTCAGCGACCTCCCCTGGATTGATGGCGGCGGGGCGCGCGCGCAGGTCATCATGGGCAAGCTGTGGGGCGAAGAAGCGCCCACCACCTGCCACACCGAAACGATCTATGCCGAGATATTGCTACAAGAAGGCGGCTCCGTCCCGATCGACGCCGAGGCGGACGAGCGCGCGGTGATGCTGGTGGGCGGCGATGCCACCATCGATGGCGTGCCTTTGCAACTTTACGATCTTGTCGTGCTGAAGCCCGGCGCCGCGATGAAACTGGCCAGCCGCTATGGCGGGCGCGCGATGCTGCTGGGCGGGGAGGCCTTTGCTACCAAGCGCCATGTGTGGTGGAACTTCGTCAGCTCCGATCGCGAGCGCATCGAACAAGCCAAGGAAGACTGGCGCGAGCGACGCTTTGCCGCCGTGCCCGGCGACGAGGCGGAATTCATCCCCCTGCCCGACGGCCAGCCGAAAACTGTCAGCTACCCGTAGGCGATTTTGCTGCTAGAAGCGCGGCCATGAAGACAGCACTCTACACCCTCGCCGCCGCCATCGTTTTCACCACCGCTGCCATCGCGCAAGACCGGATGGAGCCTGCACCGGGCGAACCGGGCAGCATTGAATGGCACAACACCCAGCAGGCCGCTCTGCACTCACGCACAAGCGCGGACGGCTGGGCCACCTTGGACGGCGGCATCAAGTTTCGCCGCGTGGCGGGCGACGGCAGCGGCCCCGCTCCCACGGTGCAGGACCAGATCACCATCCACTACACCGGCAGCTTCATCGATGGCGAGGTGTTCGACAGTTCGGTGGAACGCGGCGAGCCGGCGACTTTCCCGCTATCCGGCCTGATCCGGGGCTGGCAGGTCGCCATCCCGTACATGGGCGTGGGCGACACGGCAGAGATCGCCATTCCCGCCACCTCGGCTTACGGCGTTCAGGGTCGCGGCCCGATACCGGGTGGCGCGACGCTGCTGTTCACCATCGAATTGCTCGGCATTCCCAGCAAGGGGGTGTGACATGAGCGACCTCACCCGCGTAAAGCTGCCCACCGGTATCGAACTGGATGTGTGGGATACCGGACCGCGCGATGCGCCTGCGCTGGTGTTCCTGCACGGCTTCCCGGAAAACCATCGCACGTGGCGGCACCAGATTGCGCACCTTTCCGACCGCTATCGCTGCATCGCGCCCGACCAGCGCGGCTATGGCAATTCCTCGAAGCCTGAAAGTACCGAGCATTACGAGACGATGGCGCTGGTGCAGGACATCGCGCACCTTGCCGAGACGCTGGAACTGGGCACCTATACCATCGTCGGCCACGACTGGGGCGGCGCGCTGGCCTGGCTGGTGGCAGCCTTCGGGCAGGCGACCGGCCATGTGACCCGCGCCGTGATTGCCAATGCCCCGCACCCGGTGATCTTCCAGCGCCTGCTGCTGACCGATCCTGCCCAGCGCGAAGCCAGCCAGTACATGCGCACGTTCCGTGATCCTGCGCACGACGCGGTGATTGCCGAGCATGGCCTTGCCGGATTGCTGCAGGATGCACTGACGTGGGAATCCCGCCCGCAATACGATCCTGCCGAACTGCCGCTGCTGATGAAACAGTGGACAGATCCCGAAACCAGCTTCGCCATGCTGAACTGGTATCGGGCCAGTGGCATCTCCGTGCCCTCGATGGACGATCCGTTCGGCCTGCCGCCGGAATATGCGCCGCCGCCGCTGCCGAAGATCGACATCCCCACGCTGGTGGTATGGGGTACCGGTGACGAGGCATTGCTGCCCGGCAATATCGATGGGCTGGACGAAGTGGTCTCAAGCCTGACGCTGGAGAAAGTCGAAGGTGCAGGCCATTTCGTGCCGTGGGAAGCACCCGATGCGGTGAACGCCGCGCTGGACGGGTTTCTCCGCCGGACAGACTAGACTTACCCGTTCCAGTCCACCCATTCGCCGTGCGGATGGGCCTGTGCCAGCATAGTCCATTCGTCCGCGCCGCCCGGCCAGTATCGCACGGTCAACTCGTGTCTGAAGGTCTCGCGGTTGGTCTCCAGCTGGATCCACGCCAGCGGCTTCTCGGACGTTGCCTGGTCCCCCGCGGTCTCGATGGCCGCAGTTATCGCGTCGGCTGTCGGCTGGGGCAGGTACTGCCACATGATCGTGTGGAAAAACACGCGGGTGACGCGGTCTTCCTGCGGCCGGGCGAGCCGCGTGGCAACGAACTCTGCAGCATCCATCCGCAGCACCTCCGGCGGCATGCGCCTGGCCATGGCGATGACTGCATCCATGCGCGCCATGCGATCATGCGCATCTGCCCAGATGTAGGCGCGCAGCCGCTCGGCCTGTCTTTCATCGGTGAGGTCGACGGGCGCAATGTCGCATCCGGTGGCCTCGACAATTTCAACCGTTCCCGGCGGTGGAGCATCGCCGCGCCATTCCGGCTCGATCCGGACAGAGGACAGGCCGGGCCCGGCAGTCGTACCGCCAAGGTCGAACGCGAAGCGCGCCATCATGGTGTTGATCCCGGCGCTCGCTCCGATTTCGTTCAGTTCGAACCGCGGCCCCAGTTTCGCCGACAGCCAAAGCAGCGCGCCCATCACGCTGGCGGACCGTCCGGCCTCGTTCGTCTGCGGAGGACCATCGAACCACGGCAACAGGCGGTGGTCAAAGGTGCGTGCCGCGTCGCACACGATGGCATCGACCTGGGCCTGGTCGGTAATCAGGCCCTGGAACACCGGTTCGAGGCGCGGCTCCTCGCCCGAGAGGCTGAGGCTGTGCAGTCCGCCGACCACGCGCAGGGCCAGCGCATCCTCGATCCCGCGTCCAGCCCATTGGGCAAGGCGGCGCCCGCTGGCGGTGTCGGTTTCCATCAGAGCAAGCAGGCTGCGTATCACGCGGGCGGTGATCGGCGCATTCGAACGCTCGCAATAGCTGGCATGCCACTCCAGCGCCTGCGGCACGCTTTCGATTTCCATCGCCATCGTTTCATCGCCATCTGCCATTCGCATTGCCCTTTTCGCCTCGTGCCCCTAAATCGCGCGGCCATGACCGAGAGTTCCGACCAAAACCGCTTTGGGCCGCTGATATTTGCCCTGCCCAAGGGCCGCATCCTGGACGAAGCCCTGCCCGTGATGGCGGAGGCCGGCGTCGTGCCGGAAAGCGCGTTTCACGACAAGCTGGATCGCTCGCTCAGTTTTGCCGACGAAACCGGCGCCATGCGCATCCTGCGCGTGCGTGCCTTCGATGTCGCCACGTTCGTCGCTTTCGGCGCCGCACAGGTGGGCATCGTGGGCTCCGACGTGATCGAGGAATTCGACTATTCGGAGCTTTACGCCCCGGTCGATCTCGGCATCGGTGCCTGCCGGTTGTCGATTGCCGAGCCAAAGGAGCCGGTGGATTACAAGTACGGCAAGGCCAGCCACCTGCGCGTGGCAACCAAGTATCCCAACATCACCAGCCGCTATTTCGAGGCAAAGGGCATCCAGGCCGAATGCATCAAGCTGAACGGCGCGATGGAACTGGCCCCCTCGTGCGGGCTTGCCGGACGGATCGTGGACCTCGTTTCCACCGGCGGTACGCTGAAGTCGAACGGCCTGGTCGAGAAGGATACCATCATGCAGGTCAGCGCCCGCCTGATCGTGAACCGCGCCGCGATGAAAACCGATCCGCGCGTTTCTGCACTGGTTGAGCGCTTTCGCGAGCGTACCGAAAGGAAGGCCGCCTGATGCGCCGCCTGAACGCCAATTCCGAGGATTTTGCGAAGCAGTTCACCCGCATCGTGAACGACCGGCGCGAAAGCGACGAGAATGTCGCGACCGATGTGCGCGCGATCATCCAGCAGGTTCGCCAGAAGGGCGACGATGCGCTGGTCGATCTTTCCATGCGCTATGACAAGCACGCGCTGACGGCCGACCTTTCCAGCTGGCGCATCGGCAAGGACCAGTGCAGGGCCGCTTTCGACATGCTGATGCCCGATGTGCGCCAGGCGCTGGTGATGGCGGCGGAGCGTATCCGGGCTTATCACGAAGGCCAGCTTCCGCAGAACCGCGACTATCGCGACGAGAAGAACGTGCGTCTTGGTGCGCGGTGGAGCGCGGTGGAAGCCGCCGGCCTCTACGTGCCCGGTGGCCGTGCGGCCTATCCTTCCAGCCTCTTGATGAACGCCATCCCCGCCAAAGTGGCGGGTGTCGAACGCCTTGTCGTTACCACGCCTACTCCGCGCGGGCAGATGAACGACCTGGTGCTGGCCGCCGCGCATATTTGCGGCGTTGACGAGGTGTGGCGCGTTGGCGGGGCGCAGGCGATCGCCGCGCTTGCCTTTGGCACGCAGCGTATCCAGCCGGTCGATGTGATCGTCGGCCCCGGCAACGCCTGGGTGGCCGAGGCCAAGCGGCAGCTTTACGGCGTTGTCGGCATAGACATGGTCGCAGGCCCAAGCGAGATCCTGGTGATCGCCGACGAGAAGAACGATCCCGACTGGATCGCCGCAGACCTGCTCAGCCAGGCCGAGCACGATCCCTCCAGCCAGTCCATCCTCATCACCGACGATGAAGGCTATGCAGCAGCCGTGGAAGACGCGGTGGACGTGCTGCTTGCCCAGATCGACACCAAGGGCGTGGCCCGGCAAAGCTGGGAAACGCACGGCGTCGTGATCGTGGTGGATAGCCTGCTGGAAGATGCGCCCGCCCTTGCAGACCGCCTTGCCGCCGAACACGTGCAGATCGCCACCGATGATCCCGAGGCGATCTTCGACAGGATTCGCCACGCGGGAAGTGTTTTTCTTGGCCGCCACACGCCAGAGGCCATTGGCGACTACGTTGCCGGGCCGAACCACGTGCTTCCCACCGGGCGCCGGGCGCGCTTTTCCAGCGGGCTTTCGGTGCTCGATTTTATGAAACGAACCAGCTTTATCGCGCTGGACGAAAAGGCGCTTGGCGAGCTTGGCCCTGCCGCCGTTACCCTGGCCGAGATCGAAGGCCTCCCCGCCCACGCCGCCAGCGTAAAGGTCAGACTGTAATGAACACTCCCGCGCGCTCCCGCGCCCGCTCCGCCTCCCGCCTTGCCGCCGTGCAGGCACTCTACCAGCGCCACATGGAAAAGACGCCGACCGCGCGGCTGCTCAACGAATTCCACCAGCACCGCCTCGGTGCGGAAATCGAGGACGAGCAGTACGAGGAGGCCGAGGTCGACTTCTTCGATGATATCGTGTCGGGTGTAATTGCGAGGGACGAGGAGATCAACGCGGCGCTGACGGCAAAGCTGGCGGAGGGCTGGACCCTTGCCCGGCTGGACAAGACCATGCTGCAGATCCTGCGCTGCGGCACCTATGAACTGATGGCCCGGCAGGATGTGCCAAAGGCCACCGCGATCAGCGAATACGTGGACGTTGCCCACGCTTTCTTCGACGAGCGCGAGGCGAAATTCGTAAACGGCATTCTCGATGCCGTGGCGAAAGAGGTGCGGAACTGAAGTAGGTTCGCAGGGAGGCTGGTGTGAACGAAGCCGAATTCATCGCCGCACTGCGCCGCCTGTCGCTACACCCTGCTGCGCGCGACCTGCGCGATGATGCCGCCGTGCTGGAAATCGGCGGGGAAACCCTGGTCCTGACACAGGATACCATGGTCGAGGGTATCCATTACCTGCCCGGTCAGGACATGGCCGATGTCGCCTGGAAACTGGTCGCGAGCAACCTGTCGGACCTCGCCGCCAAGGGCGCGCATCCTGTTGGTGTGCTGCTCAGCTATTCGCTGGGCGATGGCACCGAGGCGTTCGTCGCCGGGCTGGAGGACGTGCTGGCGCATTACGGCGTCGGCCTCCTTGGCGGGGATACCGTAGGCGCCAACGGCCCGCGCACGCTCAGCCTCACGGCCCTTGGCCGTGCCTCGCACACGCCGGTGCCCAGCCGCGCAGGCGCGCAGGTTGGCGATGGGCTTTACGTTACCGGCACCCTGGGCGAAGCGATGCTAGGCTTCGAAGCCTTGCGCGACGGCACGGGCGGCGATGCTGCGGCCTATGCCCGGCCCATGGCCCGTGTGGCGGAGGGGGCGCTGCTTGCCCCGGATGTCACCGCGATGATGGATGTATCCGACGGTCTGCTGCTCGATGCCTTCCGCATGGCGAAGACGAGCGAAGTGAGCCTTTCCATCGAGACCGCCACCTGCCCCGTTGCCGATCCTGCACGGCGGATGGAGTGCCTCACCTGGGGCGACGATTACGAGTTGCTCTTCGTACTGCCCGCGGGCGCTCGACTGCCGGTAAGGGCGACACGCATCGGCACCGTGGAGCCTCGCGGGTTCGCGCCGCTTTTCGTAGATGGGGAACCAGTCACCAACCCGCAGGGCCTGGGTTACAGCCACCGGTAGTGCCCTTATTGCCCTGGCGCGGGGAAAATGCGCAATGGCGCTTGTTAAAGCCCCCCGTTGTGTTAGCCCTGTACACATGCGGACCCGGCATAACCGGGCCGTTTTCATTTTGGGAAGAGGGGAATAGCAGGTCATGGACCTTATCTTAATCGCTATTGTCCTGGGACTGCTGGCCATCGTCTATGGCTTTGTTACCAGTCGCCAGGTTCTCGGTGCCGATGCCGGTAACGAGAAAATGCAGGAAATCGCAGGCGCCATCCAGGAAGGCGCGAAAGCCTATCTGAACCGCCAGTACACCACCATCGCCATCGTCGGCGTGGTCGTTGCCGTGCTTGTCGGGGTGTTTCTCGGCATTTATCCGGCCATCGGTTTCGTTATCGGTGCCCTGCTTTCGGGCGTTGCCGGTTTCATCGGGATGAACATCTCGGTGCGCGCCAACGTGCGCACGGCGGCAGCGGCGCAAAAGGGGTTGCAGCAGGGTCTCACTCTCGCTTTCCGCGCAGGTGCCATTACCGGTATGCTGGTGGCGGGTCTTGCCCTGCTCTCGATCGCGGTGTTCTTCTGGTTTCTCGTCGGCCCTGCAGGCTTTGCTCCCGATAGCGACGAAGTCGTCTATGGCCTCGTCGGCCTGGCCTTCGGCGCCTCGCTCATCTCGATCTTCGCGCGCCTCGGCGGCGGTATCTTCACCAAGGCGGCAGACGTGGGTGCAGACCTCGTCGGCAAGGTAGAAGCGGGAATACCGGAGGATGATCCACGCAACCCCGCCGTGATCGCGGACAATGTGGGCGACAACGTGGGCGATTGCGCAGGCATGGCCGCCGACCTGTTCGAGACCTACGTCGTCACCGTGGGCGTCACCATGGTGCTGACGGCCTTGCTGTTCAGCGAGGTTCTGGGCGATCTGCTGCTCCCCATGATGGCGCTTCCGCTGCTGATCGGCGGCGCGTGCATCGTCACCAGCATCATCGGCACCTATTTCGTAAAGCTCTCCAAGGGCGGCACCAACGTGATGGGCGCGATGTACAAGGGCTTCATCGTTTCGGCGGTGCTCGCGATCCCGCTGATCTACTTCGTCACCAGCTATGCGCTGGGCGGCATGGGCACGGAAATCGGCGCTGTCGTATCGGGCGTGGACATCGGCGCACCGCTGGCAGAGGAAGGCACGGCGGAACAGGTCACCGGATTTACCGGCATGGATCTGTTCTGGTGTTCGCTGATCGGCCTTGCCATCACCGGTCTCATCATCTGGATCACAGAGTATTACACCGGCACGGGCTATCGTCCGGTCCGCTCGATCGCCAAGAGTTCGGAAACGGGCCACGGCACCAACGTGATCCAGGGCCTTGCCATCAGCCTTGAATCCACCGCGTTGCCAACGCTCGTGATCGTGGCGGGCATTATCGCCACCTTCCAGCTCGCCGGCCTCATGGGCATTGCCTATGCGGCAACCGCGATGCTGGCGCTGGCGGGCATGGTCGTGGCGCTGGATGCCTATGGTCCGGTAACGGACAACGCTGGCGGCATCGCCGAAATGGCGGGGCTGGACGATAGCGTTCGCGAAAAGACCGACATGCTCGACGCCGTGGGCAACACGACCAAGGCTGTGACCAAGGGCTATGCCATTGGTTCGGCGGGCCTTGGGGCACTGGTGCTGTTTGCCGCCTACACCACCGATCTGGCGAAGCTGTTCCCCGATGCTGATGTCGATTTCAGCCTCGAGAACCCCTACGTCATCGTCGGCCTGCTGCTGGGTGCACTGCTCCCGTACCTGTTCGGGGCCATGGGCATGACTGCCGTTGGCCGCGCTGCGGGCGATGTGGTGCTGGACGTACGCCAGCAGTTCGCGGCAGATCCGGGCATCATGGCCGGCACCAGCAAGCCGAACTACGCCAGGACGGTGGACCTCGTCACCAAGGCAGCGATCAAGGAAATGATCCTTCCCTCGATGCTGCCTTTGCTGGCACCAATCGTGGTGTACTTCGCCATCCTGCTGCTGGCAGGGCAGGAAAATGCCTTTGCCGCGGTGGGTGCATTGTTGCTGGGCGTCATCATCAGCGGTATCTTCGTCGCGCTTTCCATGACTGCCGGTGGCGGTGCGTGGGACAACGCGAAGAAGTACATCGAGGACGGCAATCACGGCGGCAAGGGCTCCGAAGCCCACAAGGCTGCGGTTACCGGCGATACCGTTGGCGATCCTTACAAGGATACAGCGGGCCCTGCCGTGAACCCGATGATCAAGATCACCAACATCGTGGCGCTTCTGCTGCTCGCCGCGCTGGCGGGGGGTGCCTAGAATCCCGTCCGACCAAGACCGTCAGGTTAATGAAAACCCTGTCCGGTTCGCGCCGGGCAGGGTTTTCTTTACCTTTGCGCTTAAACCTTTCTTGTGGCGTTACCCCTAGAAAGGCGGATGTCCCCAAGGGGACCACGCGATGAAAGGTTAACCTTTTTCCTTGGCTTATGACGCTCCCCTCCCCCGGCTGGTCGCCTTCGACGGCGGCACCATTGCCGCGGTGCGCGACATGGCCGCGCCGCAGGTGGTGATCCGGGAACGGGGCTGGCGCGAGTTTGATCGTCGGGACCGCATCGGCGCGTGGGATGCGCTGGCCGAATGGGCGAGCGAGCCCAACCCGTTCTACGAAAGCTGGTACCTGCTCCCCTCCTTGCGTGCGCTCGATCCGCGGGAAAACGTCACCATCCTGGCCATGGAGGCGGACGGGCAACTTGCCGGGCTTATGCCGCTTGTGCGCTCGAACAGCTATTACGGCCACCCCATCCCGCACCTGTCCAACTGGGTGCATTCCAATGCCTTCCTTGGACAGCCGCTGGTTGCCCGGGGGCTGGAGCGGGAATTCTGGCGCGCCCTGCTGGCCTGGTGCGACAGCTCCACCCGCACGCCGCTTTTCCTGCACCTCGCCCATGTTCCCGCCCAGGGTCGCCTGCACGATGCGCTGTCGGCGGTGATGCGTGAGAATCCGCGCCCTGCCGCCACCGTGTTCCAGGAAGAGCGCGCCATGCTTTCGTCCTCCGCCGGAGCAGAGGCCTATTTCGAGCAATCCCTCTCGGCCAAGAAACGCAAGGAACTGCGCCGTCAGCAACGCCGCCTGGGCGAGGAAGGCGACTACACGGTCGAACGCCTCACCGACTACAGCATGGTGGCCGAATGGACGCGCGAGTTCCTGGAACTGGAAGCGCGCGGCTGGAAGGGCGAGGCAGGCTCCGCAATGCAGAGCGACGCCGCCACCCGCTCGCTGTTCCAGCACGCCATCGCAGGTTCCGCTGCGCGCCGACGGCTGGAGCGCATTGCCCTGCGGCTGGATGGCAGGCCCATCGCCATGCTCGCCAACTTCGTCACCCGGCCGGGCGCCTATTCCTACAAGACCGCCTTTGACGAGGATTTCGCGCGTTTCTCCCCCGGCGTGCTGCTGCAGCGCGAGAATCTGGCCCTGCTGGAACGCGACGGCATCGAATGGGTTGATAGCTGCGCTGCGCAGGACCATCCCATGATCGACCATTTCTGGCGCGAACGCCGGGTGATCCAGCGCCGCTCCATCGGCATCGGAGGCAGGCTGCGCCGCGCCGCCTTCTCGGCACTGATCCGGATGGAAACCGGGCACGGCGCAAGAGGGATACGATGAGCCACTACGTCGGCAACCTTCACGGACGATCCATTGGCGGAAAGCAGATCTTCCCCGCGCGAAGCCGCGCCTATTTCGCCGCGTCCTACCCGGAAGGCCCGCACAAGCTGACGCACGACCTTGTCGAACATCCGCTGCTGGAACTCGACACGCTGGCCCTGCTGGGCGAAGGCCTGCCGCCGGGCAGCGTGGAATACAACCGCGGCGACCTGCCGATCGGCATCGATGCGAAGCCAGAGGCGACGGGCAGGTCCATCGGCGAAACCATCCGCGAGATCGACACGGCAAACAGCTGGGCGGTGCTGAAGAACGTCGAGCAGAACCCGGCCTACGCGGCGCTGCTGGACGAACTGCTTGATGAACTGCGCGAGGAAATCGAAGGCGCAACCGGCGCAATGCTGACGCCGCAGGGCTATATCTTCATCTCCAGTCCCGACGCCGTAACACCCTACCACTTCGATCCGGAACACAACGTGCTGCTGCAACTGCGCGGCACCAAGGCGATGACGGTGTTCCCGGCGGGCGACGCGCGCTTTGCCCCGGACGAGATTCACGAGGCCTATCACACCGGGGGTGCGCGCGAGCTGACCTGGCAGGAAAGCTTCGCCCGGCACGGCCTCACCTATCAGCTGGAGCCGGGCGACGCGCTGTATGTGCCGGTCATGGCGCCGCATCATGTTCGCAACGGTCCGGTGCCTTCCATTTCGCTGTCGATCACCTGGCGCTCCACATGGAGCTACGAAGAGGCCGATGCGCGTGCTTTCAACCACCTGCTGAGACGCTTTGGCGTGAACCCGGATCCTACGCGGCGCTGGCCGAAGCGCAACAAGGCGCGGGCGCTGGGGTGCCGCATTGCCCGCCGCATTCCCGGCCTGCTGTAATTACGCGTGCTTGACGAAGGCGGACTGGTCGCGCAATGGCGCGCGTGATGGCAGCGCAATCGGCCCAAACCCCTGAACAGCTTGTGGCGGACCTGGTCCTGCTGCTGGATCTCGAGCCCAAAGGCGGTGACCGCTTCATCGGCCGTCGACGTCCGGACGGGACGGGCCGCGTATTCGGAGGCCAGGCCATCGCGCAGGCACTGGGCGCTGCACGGCGCACGGTGGAAGACGACCGAGAGGCGCATTCGCTGCACGCCTATTTCCTGCGCCCCGGCAACGACGACCTGCCTATCGAATACAGGGTGAAGCGCGACCTCGACGGGCGCAGCTTTTCCAACCGCCGGGTGGTCGCCAGCCAAGATGGCAAGCCGATCCTGAACCTGACGGTTTCGTTCCAGATCCCGGTTGATGGCCCGTCCCACACCTCTCCGCAAATGCCGGAGGTGCCGGGACCGGAAGACCTCGTTCCCGATAGCAAAGTGCAGCGTGAGATTGCCAAGTCGCTGCCGGAAGGTCCGCTGCGCCAGTTGGCAGAGCGCCCCTCGCCCATCGATTTCCGCTCGGTCGAGCCGCGCGACTGGTGGAACCCGGAAAAGCGCGAACCGATCAGCCATGTGTGGTTCCGCACGGTCGCGCACCTGCCGGCAGAACCCGCCGTCCACCGCGCGGTGCTGGCCTATATCTCGGACTTCCAGTTGCTGGCCACGGCCATGCAGCCGCACGGCAAGGCGATCCTCGATCCGCGCGTGAAAAGTGCCAGCCTGGACCATGCAATCTGGTTTCACGAAGCGTTTCGTACGGACGACTGGATGCTTTACGTGACGGACAGCCCGTGGACCGGCCACGCCCGCGGGTTCGGCCGTGGCCAGATTTTCACCCGCGATGGACGGCTCGTCGCCAGCGTCGCGCAGGAAGGCATGCTGCGCCACTCCTGAAGGCAGCGCCGGGTGCCGCGCGGATCAGTGCGCCATCAGGACAGGCATTGCCGGACTTGCCAGCACGCCCTTCGTTACCCCGCCGAACAGCGTCTCGATAATGCGCGGCTGGCCATAGGCCCCCATCACCATGAAGCTAGCCTTGCGCCCCCTTGCGGCGTGGGACAGCGTTTCGTGCACCGGTTCGCTTCCACGCGGCAATTCGACGATCTCGCACGCGATGTCGTGCCGCGCCAGGTAATCGGCGGCGGCGATGGCGGGCAACTTGTCTTCGCTTTCGGATAGCGGATCGCCGACACACAGCACATGCACCGCGCTTGCCCCGGCCAGCAGCGGCACGGCACAGCGCAGGGCGCGCGCCGCCTCGATCGACCCGTTCCAGCATACTGCCGCCGGACCGTCTGCCGTGAAGCCCCGCGCGCTGTCCGGCATCACCAGCACCGGGGCGCGGCAATGGATTGCCAGAGAGCCTGCCACCGATCCGCCGACGATGGCGAGGTCGTTCAGCGCGACTTGCCGGGCAAGTCCCTGCCCCTCGTTCCCAGCGGCCACCTGCCAGTCCCAGCGCACGTCCTCCCGCTCCAACTCGGCTTCCACCTTGTCGCGAAATGCCTCGACCTGTTCGCGCATCTCCGGCGAACAATCGACTGCCGTAACTCCAAAAGGGTCGGTCGGAATGACGAGATCGTGGACGATGGTTTGCAGTACCGTAAGGTGGGCGTCGAACCGGCGAGCAAGGTCGAGCCCGGCCTGCAATCGTGCCTCGAAACCCCCGTCGGCCCCTGCGTGTACGAGAATAGAGCGCATGTTTCCTTCTCCTCTTCATCGCGACAGTGCGGCACCACTGCTGCGGGATCATTGACGTGCGTCAACAAAGGAACAGCGATGCGCCATTCTCGTTATTCCCGCATGGATCTCGAAAAAGAACAGGCCCGCTTCCGGCGGAGCAAGCCCTCCCGGCTCGGTCGCGGTATCGAACGGCTCACCCATCCATTCGGCAAGGCGATTGCCAGCGTGGTTCCAAAGCGGCTGGTCGAACAGGTGCTGAAGGGACTGGATAGCGCTGTCGCCAGGCCGGCCCTGGTAAAGTTCTCGCACGATCCCGCAGATATCTCCTCGGCGCGCAAGGCTGCCAAAAGCGTGGCGCGCACGGCCAGCGGCATCAGCGCCGCCAGCGGTGCTGCGGCGGGCTTCGGCGGCGTGGTGACCGCTGGCGTCGATATTCCCGCGACGATCGGAATCGCGCTGCGGGTGATCCGCGACACGGGCCGTGCCTATGGCTATTCCGGCGAAGGCCCGCGCGAAAAGCTGTTTCGCCTGCAGATCCTCGAATTGTCAGCGCTTGATGAGCCAGCAGAGCGCCACAAGCGCATTGCCGCGCTGGAAGCCGCCATCGGCCCCGATGGAGAGCTGGTCGATGCAGAGCACGAGGAAATCACCCCGGTGGTGGACCAGATGGTAGAGCGCGTATCGCGCGCCGTCGCGCTGGCATCTTTCCGCAAGCGGATGGGAATGCTGGTGCCGGTAGCCGGGTCCGCCATCGGCGGGATCGTCAATTCATCGTTCCAGAACGATGTCGGCAAGGCCGCCCGCTTTGCATTCCAGGAGCGGCGGCTGCGAGCGCAGGGGAACGATGCCACCGGCGCGCCGGTGTGAGCGCCCTTGTGGCCGAGTGAATGCGGACTGAGGGTGCCTACCCTCCCGCGTGGTAGAAATCGTAAATCGTCTGCGCCACGCTCTCGCTGACGCCCGGCACCCGCTTGAGGTCATCCAGCGCGGCGGCGCGTACCTTGCTCGCCGTGCCGAAGTGCAGCAGCAAGGCTCGCTTTCTCGAAGGACCGATACCGGGAATTTCGTCCAGCGGTGAAGCCGAGATCGCGCGGCTGCGCTTGGCGCGGTGGGCGCCGATAGCAAAACGGTGCACCTCGTCGCGCAGGCGTTGCAGGTAGAACAGCACCGGCGAATTCGTCGGCAGCATCTTTTCTCGTCCGTCGGGGAAGTGGAACACCTCGCGCCCCTCGCGCCCATGATGCGGCCCCTTGGCAATGCCGATCAGCGGCACATCCTCGATACCCAGTTCTTCCAGCGTGTCGCGCACGCTGGACATCTGCCCCTTGCCGCCGTCGATCAGCACCAGATCGGGCCACATGCCGCCCTCGCGGTCCGGGTCTTCCTTCATCGCCCGGCTGAAACGGCGCGACATGACCTCGCGCATCATGGCAAAATCGTCGTTCGTCTGCGCCTCGCGGATGTTGAACTTGCGGTACTGGTTTTTCAGGAACCCTTCCGGCCCTGCCACCACCATCGCCCCCACGGCCTTGCTGCCCTGGATGTGCGAGTTGTCATAGATTTCGATCCGCGCGGGGATATCCGGCAATTCGAGGAATTCCGCCATTTCCCGCATGATCTTTGCCTGCGTACCGCTCTCCGCCAGTCGCCGGTCCAGCGCCTCCACGGCGTTGCGACTGGCCTGCTCCATTAGCTTGCGACGGTCGCCGCGTTGGGGAATGCTGATCTCCACCTTGCGCCCGGCAAGCTCTCCGAAAGCTTCTTCCAGCAGAGCCTGTTCCGGCAATTCGCGGTCGACAAGGATCATGCGCGGCGGCGGCACTTCCTCGTAGAATTGCGCCAGCACGCGGGCGAGCACCTCGTCCTTGTCGAGGTCCTGCGTATGGGTGGGGAAGAAGGCCTTGTGGCCCCAGTTCTGCCCCCCGCGCACGAAGAAGCCCTGCACGCCGATCTGTCCACCCTTGGCCGCCAGCGCGAACACGTCGGCATCGCCAACGCCATCGGCGTTGATCGCCTGCGAACCCTGGATGAAAGTCGCCGCACGCAGGCGGTCGCGCAGCAGGGCGGCGGTTTCGAAGTCCAGTTCTTCCGCTGCCTTCTTCATCTGCTCTTCGATCCGCGTCTGCACCGCGCCGGACTTGCCGCCCAGGAAGTCCTTCGCTTCGGCCAGCAGCTGGTCATAGCCCTGCTTGTCGATCCGCCCGACGCACGGCGCGCTGCACCGCTTGATCTGGTAGAGCAGACACGGCCTGTCGCGACGGGAGAAAAAGCTGTCGGTACAGGATCTTAGCAGGAACAGTTTCTGCAGCGCGTTAATTGTCGTGTTCACCGACCCGGCGCTGGCGAAAGGGCCGTAATAGTTGCCCTTGGCCTTCCTCGCGCCGCGATGCTTCATGATGCGCGGGAAGTCGTGCCCTTCGCGCAGCAGGATGAAGGGGAAGCTCTTGTCGTCGCGCAAGAGCACGTTGTACGGCGGCCGAAAGCGCTTGATGAACTGCGCTTCCAGCAGCAGCGCCTCGGCTTCGGAATTTGTGGTGACGATCTCCATGCCTCGGCACTGGCTGACCATGCGTTGCAGGCGGTTGGTGAGGTTCTTGACCTGCGTATAGTTCGCCACCCGCGCTTTCAGGCTGCGTGCCTTGCCCACGTATAGCACGTCCCCGCGCGCATCCAGCATGCGGTAGACGCCGGGCTTGGGCTTCAAGGTCTTCACCACCTCGCGGATCGCGGTGACGCCAGCCTCGATATCGGGCTGCGCGTTGCCTTTCACGGTGTAGGTGGCGCGTTCCTCGTTGAAACGCTCCGCACCGCGGGGGTCTGAAGGGGATCCGGCTTCGGTTCGCGACATGGTGCAGGAGATAGGTGGTGACGCGCCGGTTGGCAAAGCTTGCGCTTCCAATCCCCACAGGGCAGCTTGCGCCTTTTCGGGTCCACAGGGGCAATAGCATGGACGATAAACCCGCCGCCCTGCCGCGCACGGTAGGGTTCTGGGGCACGGCGCTGTTCCCGGTGAACGGCATGATCGGCGCAGGCATCTTCGCCCTGCCCGCAGGGATCTATGCGGCGGTCGGCAATTTCGCCCCCTGGATGATGCTGATCGGCGGCATCTGCTTCCTGCCACTGGCGCTTTGTTATGGCTGGATGGCCGCGCGGTTCGATAACAGCGGCGGCTCCATGCTTTATGGCGCAGCCGCCTTCGGGCGTTTCGTCGGCTTTCAGGCCGGCTGGGCACGCTATGCCTCTGCCATCGTCACTGCGGCGGCGAATACGCATGTGATCATCACCTACCTCGGTGCGCTGTTTCCCGCCTTGCAGGACCCTGCGATCACCCCCTGGGCGGCGGCTTTCGTGATCGCCGTGATGACCGCGATCAATGTCTACTCCATGCGCGCTTCCATCGGCACGCTGGGAACGCTGACGGTGATCAAGCTGCTGCCGCTGGCGGGACTGGTGATCGCCGGTGCCATTGTCGGCTCGTCACGCGGTGAGGTGGTGCTGCCGCAGTTCAGTCAGATCGAGGCTGTCATCCTCACCACCTACTACGCCTTCATCGGGTTCGAAGGCGTGGTGGAGGCCGCGGGCGAGATGAAGAACCCCCGCCGCGACGTGCCGCGCGCGATTGTCACCATGGTGAGCGGCGTCACCCTGTTTTACGTGCTGATCATCTGGGCCTACATTGCCCTTGGCGCAGACGGCGCGGATAGCGAGAACGCACTGGCCACCGTCGCGGGCGATGCAATAGGCACGGCAGGCACCGTGGCTATCGTGATCGCTGCCAGCGTCAGCAGCGCGGCCAACAACTTCGCATCCGGCGTGGCCTTGCCCCGGCTCAGCTTCGGCATGGCCGAGCAAGGCGTGCTGCCGCGCTGGTTCGGGCGGGTTCACCCACGTTTCGGCACGCCCTCCAACGCCATCCTCTTCTACGGCGCAGCGGCCATCGGCTTTGGCCTGTGGGAAGGGTTTGCCGCGCTGGCAGTGGCGGGAACGCTGGTGCGCCTCATCACCTACATGATCACCACTCTTGCCCTGCCGGTGCTGGAGAAACGCGATGGCCGCGTGGTGCCGCTGCACATGGTCTGCGTGGTCATTGCCGTGGCCGGTACGCTGTTCGTCGGCAGCTTTGCACCGCTACAGGCGTGGGTCGTGCTGGCAGGCATCGTTACCGTGGGCACGCTGTTCTACTTAATAGCCGCAAGAGAGCGGCCCCTTGCAGAGCCAGCGTGATGCGGGACCGGTACGATGCGATCATCCTCGGCGGCGGGGCGGCGGGCCTGTTTTGTGCAGCGCAGGCCGGGCAGCGCGGGCGCACTGTGCTGGTGCTCGAACGTGCCGCAGCAGTGGGCAAGAAGATCCTGATTTCAGGGGGCGGGCGCTGCAATTTCACCAATATCGGCGCTGGCCCGGCCAATTACATTTCCGCCAACCCGCATTTCGCCAAGAGCGCACTCAGCCGGTACACCGCGCGCGATTTTCTCGACCTGGTGGAAAGGCACGGCATCGCCTGGCACGAAAAGACGCTGGGCCAGCTTTTCTGCGATGGCTCGGCAAAGCAGATCGTACAGATGCTGCTGGACGAATGCGCCGCCGGTCCGGGCAAGGTAGACATCCGCTGCGATGAAAACGTGGCCAGCGTTGCCCGCGAGGACGAAGTTTTCAGCGTCACCACCCGGACCGGCACCTTCACGTCGTCTTCTCTGGTGATTGCTACGGGCGGTCCCTCCATACCCAAGATGGGCGCGAGCGACTTCGCTTACGGGCTGGCGCGGCAGTTCGGCCTTAAAGTGGTGGAGCCTCGCCCCGCGCTCGTCCCGCTCACACTGGGTGGGGAGGATGTCCTGTTTCGGGAGCTTTCGGGTGTCTCGGCCGAAGTGGAAGCGAGCGCGGGCAAGACAACCTTTCGCGAGGCAGCGCTGCTTACCCACCGCGGGCTGTCGGGCCCGGCCATCCTGCAGGTTAGCAGCTATTGGAAGCCGGGCGACCTGGTAAAGATCCGTTTCCTCCCCGATGCCGCATCCGGCTGGTTGCTGGAGGAAAAGCGCACCCGCCCCTCGCTTTCCCTGCGCAACGTCCTGCGCGAACATCTGCCGCACAGGCTGGCCGACGTGCTGGCAGAGCGGCTTGCCGTGGAAGGCGACTTGGGCAACGTGCCGGACAAGGCCCTGCACGCGACGGAAGAGAAACTGGCAGCGTGGCCATTCAATCCCAAAGGCACCGAGGGCTTTGCCAAGGCCGAAGTGACCGTGGGCGGCATCGACACGCGCGAGCTGTCGTCAAAGACGATGGCAGCGCGCAAGGTGCCGGGCCTTTACGCCGTTGGCGAGGCCGTGGACGTGACCGGATGGCTGGGCGGCTACAATTTCCAGTGGGCATGGGCGAGCGCCCATGCCTGCGCGCAGTCCCTCTAGAACATCTTGCGCAGTTCGATTTCAAAGCTGCGGCCACGCGGATCGACCAGGAACGGCTGGTAGCGCAGCGGCACGGCGCCGTTGCTGTCCGTCACCCGTTGGCGCGCGTCGAAGATGTTGTCCAGGCTCAGCCCCACCCGTGTCCCTTCAAGGAAGGGCACGGACTCCACCAGTTTCTCGCGCTGGCCAAGGTCGGCAAAGGCGCGCAGGCCGAAGGTAACATAGTCACCGAAATTCAAATCGGTGCTGCCGTCGAGGCCCGAGCCTTCGAGGCGGGAAGAGCCGGTATAGTTGGCAAAGGCGATCATGCCGTAGCCATCGTAGAAGATGCCGCCGCGCGCCCGCACATTGTGGCGCGCATCGCCCCCGCCCGACAGCGCATCGCCATCGAGCAGGTCCAGCCGCGGCAGGCCTTCCGCAATCAGCACGGTGTTCTCGAGTTCCAGCGTGTAATCGAGGTTGAAGAACCAGCGGCCCTGTGGCGGACCATCGTCTCCGCCGCCGCCGCCAAAGCGGCCCCCGCCGCCACGCCTGCCGCCACCGCGGTTGCCACCGCCGCGATTGCCGTCGCCAGCCTGGCCTTGGGGCGGACCGTCGCTGCTGCACACGCGTTCGCGCACGGCGGCAAAACGTTCGGGATCGACCTGGCCGTTTTCCCCGGCCAGTCGCTGCAGCATCTGCGGGGGTATGTTGATCGGTTCGCCGTCGGGGCCGACTGGCGGTTCCTCGCCGGCGGCCTGTGCGGCCAGCGCACGGTTGAACAGGTCGACCAGTTCTGCCGGTTCGCGCTCGCAGAACGTGGCGCGCATCTGGGCGAAACGCTCGGCACTGGGCGCGCCGCCCGCCCCGTCGCCAGACGCGCCGCCCATCGCTCCGCCAGCCGGGCGACCGCTTGGCGGACCTCCGCCTCCACGGCGCTCGCCATCCTCGTCACCGCCGCCGACATTGCCGGAAAGGTTCAGCCCGAACTGCAACCGGCGCTGATCGCGCTCGGCAAAAGTGACAAAGCGATCGTCAAGTTGCAGCAGCCTGCCCGTTACCTGGTCGCGGGTCACCCGGTCGGGGAAAGCCGCCTCGATCTCCGGCGTCAGCGTGGGCAGGCCGTTGGTCACGTCGTCGGAATGGTTGTCGTAATAGTTGATCGAAACGCTGCTGCGTTCCAGAAAAGGCAGTTCCCAGTTCACGCCGAAGGACCAGTCGCTCTGGTCCTGCGCGGGCAGGTTCGGATTGCCGCCGTTGATCACGGTCGCCAGCACGGTCTCGTTGTTGGTGATATCGAACACCGGCACGTTCGGGGTCGCGATGGCCGGGCTCCCCAGCTGGCTCAGCGAGGGTGCGACCTCGCGGTTGATGTGATTGGCGGTGAAGGTCAGCGTGTCGGTAATCCCCCAGGTCAGGCCCACGGTCCAGTCCTGCAAGGTGCCGAAATCCGAAAGGTGATCGACCCCGGCGTTGAGGTTGAGCGTAAGGTTACCCACTGCGCCGAGGAAATCCTCGTCGCGGCTGGTGATGGGGATCGAAACGTTCGCGCCGCCAAAGACGCGACCGCGCGTCAGTTGCGTCTCGCCAGCCAGCGATCGCGTGTCGCTGCTTTCGATGCGGTTCCAGCCATAGCCGGAGCGCAAGGTTACCGAAACATCGCCAGACGGCAGGTAAAGCGGATTGCCCCGCGCCGTTGCCAGCGCGTTGAAGGTATAGGTATCGAGCAGCGATTCCTCGAACCCGGCATCGACCAGGGGGCCAAGCTGCCCGTCGATGGGTAGCAGGCCCAGCGCGGCATCCTCTATCAACTGGCCTGTCTCGATGCGCTTGCCCGTTTGCGTAATGGCGTCGACATAGGTGCCGTCCAGCGTTCCGGTCACTTCCCAATCGCCCACGCCAAGGTTCAGCGTGCTGCCGAAGGAGTAATTCTCGTTCCGGCTGTCCACGGTCAGCGGATCGCCTTCGTTAAAGGTGCGCAGCAGCGAATTGCCTTCGTCGTCGGTCAACAGCACGGTGTCGAGACCTTGCAGACGCAGCGAATCCTCCCTTTCGTAAGTGGCGTTGAGCGACAGCGACTGGCCCGCGTCGCCCAGCTTCGTGGTCCAGTTGGCGGTCGCTTCCACGCCGGCGCTATCGGCCACCAGGCTGCGGAACCGCGCCGGATCGGGATCGCTTGCCAGGCGCTGCTCGTCATCGTCCACCTGGATGATGCCGCGTTCTGCCTCTGTCAGCGTGCTGGTGTTGTCCCATTCCACGTTCAGGTTCAGCCGGCTTGGCCCGTCGATCCGCAGATAGGTGCCCTCCACCTCCTGCTGCGAGAAGCCACCGTCGAAAGGCTGGCCGTATTCGAGCTCGATCTCCTGGCTGGTGAAATTGTCCTTCAGGATGAAATTCACCACCCGCTGGTCGGGCGAATAGCCGTAACGCTGGGCCACTTCCTCGCTGAACACCTCGGTCCGCTCGATCGCTTCGGGCGGGTAGCTTCGCAGTTCGCGGAAGGAGGAAATCCTCACGCCGTTCACCAGGATCACCGGTCGGCCATCGCCGCCGCGCCCGCGCGAGGAATTCACCTGCGGGCCGATCGCCTGCAGCAGTTCCTCGATAGAACCGGCACCATAGGCCGCGATATCTTCGCTATCGAGTACCAGGATCGGCGGCTGGGGCGCGTCCACCTGATCTACCAGACGGGCGCCCAGCACCACGATGGTGTTGATGTCGTCGTCGGGAGCAGGCGGCGCGTCCGGCCCTTCCCCTTCCTGCGGGGGCGCCGAAGCGGAATCCTGGGCGTAGGCGGGCGCTGCGGCACCGACACAAAGCGAAACGGCAATGGCCAGCGCACTGCAAGACAACGAATTGGACAAGTTAGGAAATCTCCGAGCAAAAGCAGCGTTCGCCCCCCGAGGTGGCGCCTATGGCTGGCAACGCACGAACGGGCAATACGGACCCTTGTCGTATTTTGTCGCAGATGTATCGCAGCTTTCCGGGCATTTCAGGTCCTATGCATGGCGCATCTTCCATTTTCCGGCAGAGGCCGCTAAAGGCGCGCCCGACTACAACGTAATTGCAAGCAACAAGCACAAGGACCGGAATACTGGATGGCTAAGGAAGAACTTCTCGAAATGCGCGGCAAGGTGGTGGAACTGCTGCCGAACGCAATGTTCCGCGTCGAGCTCGAGAACGGCCATGAAGTACTGGGTCACACCGCGGGCCGCATGCGCAAGAACCGCATCCGTGTGCTGGTGGGCGATGAAGTGCTGTGCGAACTGACGCCCTACGACCTGACGAAGGCGCGCATCACCTATCGCTTCATGCCGGGCCGCAGTGGCCCGCCGGGATACAACGGCTAAGGCGCCGTTTCGCGCGCCCGTGGCTGACACCCCTCCCAAACTCATCCTCGCATCCGCAAGCCCGCGCCGCCTTGAATGGCTGGCGCGCCTGGGCATTGCGCCGGGTAGCGTTTCCCCCGCCAATATCGACGAGTCTCCGCACAAGTCCGAACTGCCGCGCGATTATGCGCTGCGCATGGCGCGCGAAAAGGCGCTGGCCGTGGAGGCCACCGACAGTTTCGTGCTGGCCGGCGACACCGTGGTCGCCGCCGGTCGCCGCATCCTGCCCAAGGCGGAGGACGAGGCAACCGCGCGCGAATGCCTGACGCTGCTATCGGGCCGTCGCCACCGGGTGCTGTCCGCCGTCGCACTGGCCGCACCCGATGGAACGGTTCGCGTAAAGCTGAGCGAGACGCAGCTGAAATTCAAACGCCTCTCCGACGAGGAGATCGACGCCTACATCGCCAGTGGCGAATGGCACGGCAAGGCGGGCGGCTACGCCATCCAGGGGATGGCAGAGGCGCTGATCCCGTGGATCCAGGGTAGCCACTCGGGCGTGGTCGGCCTGCCCCTTTACGAAACGCGCGCGCTGCTGAAAGCGGCAGGATTTCCCATTGGCTGAATGGCTGGTCGAGGAAGGGATCGGCGAGCACCGCGCCGTCCTTTTCCGCGATGGCGAAGCCGTGGCAACCCGGCACCGCTGGCGCGGCGAATTGCAAAGCGGCACTGTTGCCGGCGCCAGGCTGATCCAGCGAAGCGCCGGGTCGGGGCGCGGCATGGTCAGCTTTGCGGACGGTCAGCAGGCGCTGGTGAAGCGGCTGCCCGCAAATGCGTCCGAAGGGGCCAGCTACCGCGTCAGGATCACCCGTCCGGCCATCCACGAACAGGGCCGGTCCAAGTGGGCGCAGGCAGAGATCTGCGACTTGCCCGAGGCACCGCCGCCTTCGCTCGCCGCCAGCCTTGTGGCGGAGGGGCACGCCGTGAAGACGGTGCGCCGCATCCCGGTGCCGGTCTGGGAAGATGCCGTGACCGACGCCTATGCTGCGGAGTGCGGCTTCGCAGGCGGCAGCATTTCTCTTTTCCCCACGCCCGCCATGACGCTGATCGACGTGGACGGAGACCTCGCACCGCGCGATCTGGCTCTCGCCGCCGTGGCTCCTGTTGCCGAGGCGATCGCGCTGCTGGATATCGGCGGCAACATCGGTATCGACTTCCCGACCCTGCCAGCAAAGGCAGACAGGCGGGCGGTTGACCAGGCGCTGGGAGAGGCGCTGGCATCCCGGCCGCATGAGCGTACCGCCATGAACGGGTTCGGCTTCGTCCAGATCGTCGCCCGGCTGGAACGTATCTCCCTTCTCCACCGCGCCCGTTTCCAGCGCCCCGCGCTGGCCGCGCGCCAGTTGCTGCGCGAGGCCGAGCATCTCGAAGGCATGGGGCGCACCATCGAGCTGACAGCCAGCCCCGCAGTGATCGCCCTGCTTGCCGAGGACTGGCTGGCCGAGCTTCGCCGCCGCAGCGGGCGCGAGGTGGCCTTGAGACCCGATCCAGCCCTTGCCATCGAAGGGTATCACGCCCAGATCGTGCCGTGATGACGACCGCCAAGCAAAAGCCCTGCCCGATCTGCAAGAAACCCCGCAGCGAGGAATTCCATCCCTTCTGCTCCAGCCGTTGCCGCGACCGCGACCTGGCGCAGTGGTTCAACGATGGCTACGCCGTGCCCGGCCCGGCGGCAGCACCCGAAGATATCGCCACTGAAGACTGAATTGGGGGCTTGCCAAGCCCGCACGGGTTCGCCATAGGCGCGCTTCCCTTGACCGCGAGCG
Source organism: uncultured Sphingomonadaceae bacterium (assembly GCA_947493195.1). GTDB lineage: Bacteria > Pseudomonadota > Alphaproteobacteria > Sphingomonadales > Sphingomonadaceae > Alteraurantiacibacter. The sequence goes on from CANLQG010000001.1 coordinate 157,945, forward strand.
GGCCTTTTTCCTCTCGCAGCCTGAGAATGCCTGGGTAGCTCAGGGGTAGAGCAGACGACTGAAAATCGTCGTGTCGGTGGTTCGAATCCGCCCCCGGGCACCATCTCCTTTCAGCAAGACTGTCAGCCCACGGCGCCCCTTCCGCGCAGGCTTGTCGCTGGCGGCGCACGCATGGCCTTTGGTACCGTTGCACCGCATCCATCAGACCCCATCATGGGTTCAGCACAACTGAACAGGGGCGCCATGCGCCCGATGAAAGGATCAACGATGGCTCGCATTCTCGTTCTCTACTATTCTTCCTACGGACATATCTCGAGCATGGCCGAGGCCGTGGCCGCCGGTATCCGCGATGCCGGGCACGACGCCGATATCCGCCGCGTGCCCGAAACCGCGCCGGAAGAAGTGGTAAAGAACTTCGGCTTCCAGGCGAACGAGGATCACCCGCTGATCGAAGGGCCCGATGCCTTGGGCGATTATGACGGTATGGTCCTTGGCGCGCCCACCCGCTTTGGCCGCCTGCCCAGCCAGATGGCCGCCTTCCTCGATACCTGCGGCGGCGTTTGGGCATCGGGCGCGCTGATCGGCAAGCCGGGCGCGGTGTTCACCAGCAGCAATTCGCAGCACGGCGGGCAGGAGACGACGCTGTTCTCCATGATCACCAACCTGCTGCATTTCGGCATGACCATCGTCGGTCTGGACTACGGCTTCGACGGCCAGAACGGCGTGGACGAAGTGAAAGGCGGCGCGCCTTACGGAGCGACGACCATCGCCGGACCGGACGGCAACCGCCAGCCGAGCGACGACGAGATCGACGGTGCAAAATACCTCGGACGCCGCGTGGCGAATACGGCAGCGAAACTGGCAGGATAACCGTCAGGCCTTCGCGTGTTCCCAGGCGGCGCTGATTACCACGCTGCCTTCGCCCACGGCGCTGGCGACGCGCTTCACCGAGTCTGATCGCACGTCGCCGATCGCGAAGATGCCGGGGGTGGACGTCTCGAACTGGCTGCGGCCGCCCGCGTCCTCCCCGGTGATCACGAACCCGCGCTCGTCCAGCATTGCATGGCCTTTCAGCCATGCGGTGTTGGGCGCGGCGCCGATCATGACGAAAAGACCGTTGGTGTCGATGCGCGTCTCTCCGTCCGGCCCGGTCAGGGTCAGGCTTTCGAGGTGGTCCTCGCCGTGCAGTGCGGAAACCTCTGTCTCGTAGTGGATGGTGATGGCGGAATCGCTTTCCAGGCGGCGGCTGAGGTAGTCGCTCATCGACGTTGCCAGGCTGTCGCCGCGCACCACCAGGTGAACGTGGTTCGCGCTGCGGCAAAGGAACATCGCGGCCTGACCCGCCGAATTGCCGCCACCGATCACCACCGCATCGCAGCCCTTGCAGAAGCGCGCCTCCATGTCAGTGGCGGCGTAATAGACGCCCGCCCCCTCGAACTCGACCAGCCGGTCCAGCGGCAGGCGGCGGTATTGCACGCCGGTGCCCACCACCACCGCTTTCGCACAGACCTGCGCGCCATCGTCCAGCGTGGCGCAGAAAAGCCCGTCATCGCGCTTTTCCAGTCCCTCGACACGGCGCGGCATGGCGAAGCGGGTGCCGAATTTCAGTGCCTGTATCTCTCCGCGGTAGACGAGGTCGGAGCCGGAAATGCCGGTTGGGAAACCCATGTAGTTCTCGATCCGGCTGGACGTGCCCGCCTGCCCGCCGATGGCCGTGTCTTCCACCAGCAGCGCGCACAACCCCTCTGCCCCAGCGTAGACCGCCGCGGCTACGCCGCCCGGTCCCCCGCCCACGATCAGGACATCGTAGACAGTCTCGCGGCAGCTATCGATATCCAGCCCCAGCCGGCGCGCGACCTTGCCCGGCGTCGGGTCCTCGATCACCACGTCCTTGTTGAAGATAACCGCAGGGGTGTGATCGGCCAGCGTGCATAGTGCCGCGCTTTCCCTGTCGGACGCATCGAGATCGAAGCTCTGGTATGGCAGGCGATTGCGGCGCAGGAAGCTCTCGACCCGCTGCACCGCCGCATCCCTGTCTGCCCCAACCAGCTTGATCGAACTGCGGCTCTCCTCGAACATGCGCCGCCGCCGCGCGGCATAGACCGTGATCACATGGTCGGACAGTTCGGGCACGCGGCGCATCATTGCCAGCATCTCCTCGCGCGGGGCGGCGATTACGCGGGTGTTCTGCGCTGCGCGCATCGGCAGGGTCCAGGCCCCCTGGTTCAGGAAGCCTATCTCACCCATGAACTGCGTGGGGCCCAGCGTACTCTCGATCATGCGCTCGCCCGAATAGGGGTCGGCGATCTCTATTTCGCCCTCCAGCACATAGAGAAACTCGTCCATCGGATCGCCCACCTCGGCAATGACATCGCCCGCGGCATAGCTTCGCTCGGTCGCGATTTGGCGGATCATGGCGACGTGTTTGTCTGCCAGCGGCACGCGCTTCATGGTTTCCAGGTCTGCGCCGATCGATTCCATGCCACGTTCTCCTGCTGATGCACGCTTGCAAGACAGACAGCTTATAACGGACCAAAAGAACGGGAATTGCAACGCTGACTGGAGCGGCGTCGTATCGACAATCTATCACAGGAACGGACCCGCTATTGCCAAGCCGCTGAATTGCAATGGCATGTTAGTGATATCCTGACCTTGATGAGCGTGTTCGGTGTCGACGAGCACGAAATCGCGGTGACCTGCAGCGCAGAACTCAATTTGCCCAACGTGGATGTCATGCTCGTGCTGGACATGTCGGGCTCGATGGTCGGACAACGCGTTGCCGATTTGAAGGACGCCGTTTTCGAGTTCTACGACCAGGTCACGATGACCGCGCCGACAGGTGCGCGTGTTCGTATCGGCGTAGTGCCTTATTCGGGCGCGGTGAACGTCGGGCAGATCCTGCGGGAAACGAACCCCGATTTCCTGGCGGAAAGCTTCCAGTATTAGTCCCGCACGGCCCGCTTCGAACTGGTGAGCAACAACGACGGTATCGAAATCGGAGACAAGGTCGACGAGACCCGAACCACCGAACTGCTTCCCCGCAATCCGGTGCAGCTCGCCTTCGCGGACACGCCGCAATACCACTGGAACAAGAACAACAACAACTGGCGCGATGCCTGCCAGGTCTCTCTCGGAATCGTTGGCCCGCTACGCAACACCGCCGCCAAATGACCGGAACCGCAGCAACATGCCGGAAGGCACGGTGATCCGCAATTTCGATCCCAGGGTCGGCTGGCACTTGGGTGAGAACGTGCCATCGCGACAACCCTAACCTCCTGCGCGGCGGCATTTCCATCGCGCTGGCCCTTTCCCTGCCCGTTGGACCGGTGCGCGATCTGCTGCTGGCCGCCACGATCGGGGCGGTGCTGTTCGGCGTACTGGTGCAGCGAATGACGCTGGGCCGGGTGATCGAGCGCGGGAAAGTGCCACACGGCGTGCACGACGTAGAAGAAGGCAGCTTGCCCAAGGGACTGGGATAGCGACTACAGCCCGGCGTTCTTGGGCCAGAACGAAAAAGGGCGGAGCCGCACGGCCCCGCCCTTTTTGGTTGGTTGGAAAGAGGGTCAGCCGACCCGAACTATGGTCGCCGTTTCTTCGGTGCCTTCCTCGGTCGAAGACCATACGCCATCTTCCGATATGGTTTCGCTGTAGCAGGTCGGCTCGGTCTCGCCGTCCTTCGTCGTGCAATACCGGTCCGGGCTGTCCTGCGTCCAGGTGCCACCCTCGGCCTCCCCGTTCGGCCCGGCGGAAGTGTAGGTGCCATCCGCGTTCACGGTTTCGGTCCAGACATCGCCGTTGGGCAGCGTCACTTCATAAACGCCCGGCACAGGCATGCCGTCGGCTGCCATGGCGGTCTCCATCGCCGGTTCTTCGACGGCGACTTCTTCTTCCACCACCGGTTCTTCCGTGGCGGTTTCCCCGCAGGCTGCAACAGCAAGCGCGGCAACGAAAATAAGCTTCTTCATGTCGGTATTCCCCCCGTTTAAGGAACGGGAACGGTATCACGGTTCGTCCGCTTTACGGCACCATTTCGCAACGCCATGATTTTGCACCGGTAAGCCGGGCCCACTCGGTTAACCGAGGGGGCAATGCGGCGAATTTTCCGGCGAATCGGGGCATCGACTGGCAAGACCCCCGTGCCGCCGGTCTCAGCCGAGGTGCGCGCTAGACACGAGCTGTTCGAAGTCTGCCCGGTTGCGATCGAAGAAGTACAGCGATGGCGCTTCGTAAAGCATCATGAACAGTTCACCATCGATGATCGTGGCAACCGCGATGCCCTTGCGGAGCAGGTCGTCCGAACCCAGCGTTTCGAACTCGAAACGCACGCCGCCCTGCCCCAGGAACTGCGTCGGCTCCACCGAAGTGGTCGTGAATGTCGACGAACCCTTGGCGATGCGCAACGAGCTTTCCACGAAATCCGGCAGGTCCACCAGCAGCATGTCCGATGCAAACTGGGGCAGCGGCATCTCACGGCGGTTCACTTCGCGAAACAGCGTGTCGCCCGAAGCCACTTCGCCGAAGAACAGCACATCGTTCAGCAGCTCGCCATCCAGCGTCCAGCGTTCGGCATTGCTGCCGGGCCGCTGGCTGATGCGGTTCCATTCGATCTGCGGGACTACCGCCATGTCGGAACGCGCGACGGTGACAGCCTCGTTGGCGTCGATAAGGCGGTGGGCCATGGCGCTGCCCGGCGCGATAAGCAGGGCGGCAGCAATCAGGAGGCCGAATTTACGCATAGCTTTTATTCCTTGATCATCATGCGCAGCATGGCCGCGTCATTGGCCTCGGGTGCCACTTCCAGGTAAGTTCGCAGGGCATCGGAGCCTTGGGCGAATTCTCCGCTGCGCAGCAGGGCCAGGCCCATGCCGCGCCATGCGTCGTGAAGGTCGGGATCGAGATCGAGCGCCTCGCGATAGAATTGCGCCGCGTTGACGAGATCGCGCGGATGGCCGCGCCCCCGATACAATCCGCCGCGGGCGTAAAGCAGGTCGGCGGTGGGCTCGTCCCCGATAAGCCTCCCGATCAAATAGTCCGTGCCTCCGAAGTCGTTGAGCGCCAGTTCGTCTTTCAGGAATTCGCCAATCCACGGGGCTATCGCCAGTCGGTGCTGGTTCAGGCCCTCGTAGTGACCGCCGGGCACCCTGTTCGCGAGCGCACTGAGCGTGTCGGCGCGCTCAAGATCCGTGGGGTGCGAAGAAAAGAAGGCAACACCATCATAGCGCCGCGAGCGACGACCACGATCCGCGTTGGTATGATCGGCTTCGTCCATCTGGGCACGCCAAATGTCTGCCGCAGCACCGGCGCGAAAACCTGCCTTGGCAAGATAACCGAATCCCAGAGCGTCTGCCGCACGCTCCTGGTTGCGCCCATAGCGCATCAAGTCGCCGTAAATGGCGATCTGAAGATCGGAATTGTTGCCATAGCTGCTTCCGCCCCAGTTGGCCGCAGCAGCGCCCAGGACAGAAACCCAGGCCAGGATGTCGCCACTTGTGCGGCTGTTGCGATATCCGTGAAGGCCATGACGCATTTCGAAGTGCGCGAACTCATGACCGAGTACCGAAGCGAGTTCGGCTTCGCTTCGCGCGCGCAACAGCAAGCCGGAGTAAATACGCATTGTCCCGTTAGGCGCCATGCTGGCATTGAAGGCGGGAGTTCTGACGATGTATGTTCGCACTGCACCGCAGCGTTCTTCGCCAACGGTCCTGCAAAGCACGCCGCGTACGTAATCGTTTAGAGCGGGATCGCGAATTACGACATCGGCATCGCGCAGCTTGCGCTCCTGCTCGTCGAAAAGCCCCCAGAGACCACGCTCGTCACTGTCCAGCGGTTGATACACGCCTTCGTAAGGCGGCACGACAAATTCGTTGTCCTGTGCTCCTGCAGGTATCGCGGAAACGGCCAGCGACATTGCGCCAGCCAGCATGCCCAACCAGCGCATCATTCGCTCGCCGTGACAGGGGCGACCAGCGGAAAGTCGTCGAACAACTGTTCGACCCTGCGCTGCGCTCCGTCGATCTCGCGCACGTCGCCGCCCATCTGCCTGTCGGCGTTTACCCAAACGATGTTGCCGGTCTTCAACTCCACCAGAGCTGCATATCCGGCATGGAGTCCCGAAGTTACGCTCACTCCTCCCATCGCCGCAAAGACCTGCAACACCTTGCGTCCGGTTGAACCATAATGGTCCTCGGTATTGATGAAGAGAGCGTAATCAGCGTCCTGCGCACCCGGAAGATCAGCCACGCCCGGCCCAAGCGTCCAGTCGAACACATCGTTGCGGTTGTCGGCCTTCTTGGTTTCCAATCTATTGCCAACGAAAAACTGGTAGTTGATGATAGATTCGGAGACCGTGCCGAACAACGTCATGTAATCTTCCACCAGCCGCGCATCTGCACCGAACGCCTCCGGCGCTTCGATCAGCCTGCTGCCGAACTGCTGCTGGTAGGATTCAATCGCTGATCCGAGATTGTCGCGGGCAAGTTCAGTCCAGTCCGCGCGTGGCTCGAAGCTGCCCCCTGTCGACTGCTCGCCGACTTTAATACGCGGGCGGAAAACCAGGATTCGCGCGTCGCCCTGGACCTGCGTCGCATCGAAATCGTGCCGCACGGCGCCGCGCTCCTGCGCGGCAGCGGGTGCCGCCAGCGACAGGCATACCGCAGCACCGATAATCGTAAGGAATTTCGTCATTTTGCCCCCTTCGTTCGGCCAATCTGTAAATCGGAAAAGGGCGCTGTCAATCTACTGTTTTACAGTCATTTTCATTAACCCACGGTCTTTGCAAAAAGCCGGCATCCACGGGCTTCCGTGCGATGGGCACAAGAGTCGCATCGCCCCCGATTGCCCCCTCGCGCGGATAAGTGTATAGGCCGCGTTCAAACGCGCCCCGGCACCTTCGCGAACTTCCATCGCGTGGCCGGGGCGCTCGCTTTTTTGCTGTTGAAAGGTTTCGCCCATGTCCCGTCGTCGCCAGATCTACGAAGGCAAGGCCAAGATCCTTTACGAAGGCCCCGAACCGGGCACGCTGATCCAGTATTTCAAGGACGATGCCACCGCCTTCAACGCCCAGAAGAAGGGCACGATCAACGGCAAGGGTGTGATCAACAACCGCATCAGCGAGTACATCTTCACGCGCCTGGCGCACATCGGCATCCCCACCCATTTCATCCGCCGCCTGAACATGCGCGAGCAGCTTGTCCGGCAGGTGGAGATCATCCCGCTCGAAGTCGTGGTGCGTAATGTCGCCGCCGGTTCCATCAGCAAGCGTCTGGGTATCGAGGAAGGCGAGATGCTGCCGCACACACTGATCGAATACTACCTGAAAGACGATGCGCTGGGCGATCCGCTGGTTTCGGAAGAGCATATCGCCGCCTTCAACTGGGCGAGCCATGAAGAGATGCAGGATATCGCCGCCATGGCGATCCGCATCAACGATTTCCTCTCCGGCATGTTCGCCGCGGTCGACATCCGCCTGATCGACTTCAAGCTGGAATTCGGACGCATCTACGACGGCGATTTCAGCCGCGTGATCCTGGCCGACGAGTTCAGCCCGGACAACTGCCGCCTGTGGGACTTCAACACGGGCGAGAAGATGGACAAGGACCGCTTCCGCCGCGACCTGGGCGGCGAGGAAGAGGCCTACCAGGAAGTGGCCCGCCGCCTGGGCGTGCTCTCGGGCGAGGATAACGGCCCCGGCGAAGTGCTGGACATGGATGCCCACCGCTCTCGCCTGCGCACCTCGCCACAAAAGCCTGGCGCACCCAAGCCGAAGAAATAGGCGACGGACCGTGCCCTGCTGGCGACAGAGGGTTGTAATTGCGTCGTAATTGGTAATGGTATGCGGATGGGAACCCTGTCCGCGACAATTCGTCCGCTTCTGGCTGCTACGGCATTCGCCATGGCAACGCCGGCATTCGTCCACGCACAAGACGTGCTTCAGGGGCCGCCCCCACCATGGGTGGAGGTTCTGGAACCGGTGGCAGCGCCCGAAGATGCGCGCGGCATGATATTTCTGAACCGCCAGCAGACGCAGGTACACCTCGACGGTGAGGAGCAGAGCACCTACTCCTTGATGCACGCGACATTGTTGCATCCCAACGCGCTGCAACTGGGCAACATCGGCATCACCTGGAACCCTGCGGCGGGTTCGCCGACGGTTCACCAGTTGCGCATCCACAGGGGTGGCGACATCATCGACGTGCTGGCCGACAATTCGTTCGAAATCCTGCGCCGCGAGGACCAGCTCGAAATGGCCATGCTCGACGGCCTGTTGACTGCGGTGCTGCGCGTTCCGGACCTGCGGGTGGGTGACGAGCTGGAACTTGCCTACACCGTGCCGACGGGCAGCCCCACGCTGACCGACCGCGACTACGGCCTGCTCATGCTTGCGCCGGAGCCCATGCCCGGTCTCGTGCAACTGCGCCTGAGCTGGCAGGATGAGGAGGACCGGCCGCAGGTTCGCCTGACGGACGATCTCGCGCCGATGATTACCCGCAGCGACAACGCGATCACCATAGACGTCCTGTCTGCCGAGCCGCTTACCCCGCCCCGCGATGCGCCCCCGCGCTATCATTGGCAGCGGATGATGGAATTCAGCGACTTCGATAGCTGGCAGAGTATCTCCAACCGGTTCGACACGTTATTCGACAATGCGAGCGCCCTGCCGGCAGGATCGCCCCTTGCCCAGGAAGCAGCGCGGATTGCGCGCAACAATGCCACGCAGCTCGAACGCGCCAATGCTGCTCTCGAACTGGTGGCGAAGCAGGTCCGCTATGTTTATGTCGGCCTTAACACCGGGGCGCTGACACCGGCCAGTGCGGAGGAGACCTGGGAACGCCGCTACGGCGATTGCAAGGGCAAGACTGTGTTACTGCTCGCCCTGCTGAACGAACTGGGCATTGAAGCGGAGGCCGTGCTCGTCAGCAACGAAGGCATCGATGACGGGCTGGATGCACTACTGCCGAGCCCGGCCCTGTTCGACCATGTGGTAGTGCGCGCCACGATTGATGGCGAGCAGTACTGGCTCGATGGGACGCTTCCCGGCGTGACCGTTCCGTCGCAACGACCCGTCTTGCCCTATCGCTGGGTCCTGCCGCTGACCGAAGGCGGATCGGCCGTCGAGGAACTGGAGTGGACCCCGCTGGAACAACCGGAAACCATCGTCCTGTACGAGATCGACGCACGCGAAGGCATCGAAACGCCAGCCAAATTGCGCCAGACTACCATCGTGCGCGGGATCGATGGCCTGGCCGAATATGCGCGATACTCCTCGGTCACCGACAGCCAGCTTGAAAACGCGTTTCGCAACGAACTGGCTGGATCCACCGGCTGGGACACCATCGACACGGTAACCTGGCGGTTCGACCGGGAAGAACAGGCCAGTGTGCTGGAAATCATCGGCACCGGGATGCCCGACTGGGACAATCGGACCAGCGACAGCGCAACGCTCATTCTTCCGGGCGGCGGGTTCAACCCACCTTCCCGCAGGCAGCGCGATCCGGGGCAGGACCAGCGTGCGCCCTACGTGAACCGCAATAAGTATTCCTGCGACGTTACCACCGTGCGGCTGCCACTCGATACGAAGCAGGAGAACTGGTCTTTCAACTCCGATTTCGACACGCAGATCTATGGCACGATCTATCGCCGCATGTTCGATCGACGCGATGGCGCTATCCGCATGGTCCGCATCATGCAGACGCAGGACCGGGAAATCGATTCCGAACTGGCCGAACGGGATAACCGCAGGCTGCCCGATTTCCACAATAGCATGGCCCGGATCGAGCTGGATCCGGACTACGAATTCACGCGGTGGGTTTTCGCAAAGCCGGAATTGGGAGGCGTTCCGGCAACTTATGAGGCCGACTGGTTGAACGACGGCGCCGCCTGTGATCCGCAATACGGCTACGACGATTAGGACTAACGGACTTTTTGCCCGGTTGTGCAAGGTACATTCGCCGTGCATAGATTACCCATTATCGAACGGCGTGATTTCGCCAGCTATCCATTTGTGACGAGGGGACAATTTCCATGACCATGCGCCGTGCGCTTTCCGCTTCCATTTCATCGGCCGCGATGGCCTTCACGCTGGTAATCGCCGCTCCGGCTGCGGCACAGGCCGAATGGGGAACCGAAGCGACCGATGTCGTGCAGGACCCGTCCGTAACCTACGGTGTGCTGGAAAACGGCATGCGCTATGCCATTCGCCAGAACGATACGCCCGAAGGCACCGCCTCTTTCCGCATGCACTTCGATTTTGGCTCGCTCGGCGAAGCCGAAAACGAGCAAGGGCTTGCCCACTTCATCGAGCACATGGCTTTCAACGGCTCCACCAATGTGCCCGAGGGCGAGATGATCCCGCTGCTGGAGCGTCTGGGCCTTGCTTTCGGCCCCGATACCAATGCCTACACCAGCTTCGACGAGACGGTGTACATGCTGGATGTTCCCAACGCCAACGAGGAGAGCCTGGGAACCGCACTGTTCCTGATGCGCGAGACCGCCAGCGAACTGACGTTTACCCCCGAAGCGGTCGACCGCGAGCGCGAGATCCTGGTGAGCGAGCGCCGCACGCGCGACACCGCTGGCTTGCGCAACTTCCGCGATCTCTTCGACTTCCGCATCCCCGGCACGCGCTATACCACGCGTTTCCCCATCGGTCTTGACGAGGTGCTGCGCGAAGCCCCGGCGGAGCGTCTGCGCGACCTTTACAACCGCTTCTACCGTCCGGAAAACGCGACCTTCGTGGCGGTTGGCGATTTCGACGTTGCCGAGATGGAAGCTGCGATCAAGGAACGCTTCGGCGACTGGCAGGGCCGCGGTCCGGCAGGCGAGATTCCCGCCCCCGGCTCCGTGGATTTCGACCGCGATGCTGCGTTCGACACCTTTGTGGATCCTACCATCAACGAGGCCGTGGCGATCTTCCAGATGCGCCCCTACACCGATCCAGCCGATACGATCGAGGAACGCACCCGCGAACAGGTGCAGGGCCTGGCGGAAGCCATGTTCGACCGGCGCATTACCCGCATTTCCAATCGTGAGAACAGCCCGATCCTGGGCGGCGGCTTCGGCATCGGCAGCGATGTGGACGTGGCCGACTATTCGGTCATCTCCATCAGCACGCGCGACGGCGCATGGGACGAGGGCCTGATCATCGCCGAGCAGGAACTTCGCCGGGCGCTTGAATACGGGTTCACCCAGTCCGAACTGGATTATGCGCTGACCAATGCCGAAAGCAACCTCCAGCGTGCAGCAGCGCAGGCGGAAGCCCGCAACAATGCCCAGCTGGCAATGGCGCTGGTGAATGCCGCGACGGAGAACGACTTCGTTACCGATCCGCAGTGGCGTTACGAACTGTTCCAGCAGATTCGCCCGCAATTGACACTGGAGGCGGTGAACGAATTCTTCCGCGAATCCTGGAGCGAGGGCCAACCGCTGGTTCGCGTGGCCGCGAAGGAGCTTGAAGGCGGAGAAGCCGCCGTCGCCGCAGTCTACAATGACAGCACGCAGGTCGCCGTGGCAGAGCCGGAAGACGTGGTCGCCACGGAATTCGCCTATGCCAACTGGGGCGAACCCGGCCAGATCGTTACGGATACCACGATCGAGGACCTGGGCATCCGCACCGTCACTTTCGACAACAATGTGCGGCTGAACATCAAGCAGACCGATTTCGAACCGGGCCGCGTCCGCTTCACCGTCAACATGGACGGCGGCAGTCTGGCGCTGGATGGGATGAATTCCACGGCGGCGAGCCTCTATCTGCAGATCGCCTCTGACGTTGGTGGCCTTGGCCAACACAGCTTCGACGAAATCACCGAACTGCTCGCCGGACAGCAGGTTACGAGCGGACTTGGTGCCGGTACCGACACCTTCGTTTCTGCCGGTGTCACCACTCCGGACGACCTGCTTATGCAGATGAAGGTCAGCGCTGCCTATCTCACCGATCCGGGCCTGCGTCCGGAAGCCGATGCGCGCTTCAACGCGGTTATCGATGCGGTGTGGGGCCAGCTGGAATCCCAGCCCGCACAGGTCTTTAGCCTGCGCACGGGAGAGCAGATTTCGGACAGCCCCTACACCGCCTTCCCGACGCGCGAGCAGCTTGGCTCGGTCGATCGGGAGGCCCTGCGTGACAAGGTCCTGTCCTATGCAGGCAACGGTGCGATCGAGATCGGCATTGTGGGCGATATCGACCCGCAGACGGCAATCGAGGCAGTCGCCCAGACCTTTGGTGCCCTGCCCGAGCGGATGGCGGAATTCTCCACTTTCGCCGACAAGCGTGAACTCGACTTCATCGACCTGTCGGGCGACGAAGTGAACGACTTCACGCACACCGGACAGGAAGACCAGGCCTTGGTCGGCAGCATCTGGCGCACGCGCGACGACAGCGACTTCCGCGAGGACATGGGCCTCAGCCTGTTGGCCGGTCTTGTTCGGCTGAAGGGGCTGGAAACCCTGCGAGAGGAACTCGCAGCGACCTACAGCCCGCTGGTCTCCAACTCGACCAGCCCGGATTTCGACGACTTCGGCACGCTCAGCCTGGCTGCCATCGTCGATCCTGCGCAGGCAGACGAGGTGCGCGAGATCATCCACCGCCTCGCCAGCGAACTGCGTGACGAGCCGGTGAGCGACGACTTCCTGCTGCGCGCCCGCCAGCCGGTGCTGGAAAGCATCCGCCTGGCGCGGGAGAACAACGGGTTCTGGATGGGCGTGGTTTCCGACGCGCAGAGCGAGGCCGACCGGCTCGACCGCGTGCGCGAACAGGCCGAGGTCATCATGAGCTTCACGCCCGCAGACCTGCAGGCGCTGGCGCAGACCTACCTGGTGCCAGAACGCCGTGCCGACACGCGCATCCTCGTTTCTGCCGATGGCAGCGACAGCGAATAATACCTGACACTGATTGCGGGGGTCGAGGCATGTGCTTCGGCCCCCGTTTTCGTGCCCCCCTTTCCTTCGCGCTGTTTCAGACCTCGATCAGGGTCGAATGAATATGCAGTTCGCCCAGCATGGTCTTGTGAACCGGGCACTTGTCGGCGATTTCCATCAGCCGCTGACGCTGTTCCCCGGTCAGGTCGCCCGATAGCTCTATCGCGCGGTCGATCACCTGGATCGGCACGCCCTTGTCCTCGCAATCGACGCAATCGGTGTGATGGTCGCGGCTGTGTTCCAGTTCGATCCGCACGCTATCGAGCGGTATCTTCTTGCGTTCCGCATACATCTGCATGGTCATGCTGGTGCAGGTGCCCAGCGCCGCCAGCAGGAGGTCATAGGGCGTGGGGCCGTGATCGCTCCCGCCAAAGCTTACCGGCTCGTCGGCTATGAATTCGTGCGTGGCCGTGCGTACCCACTGGGCGAACTTGCCGCCTGCCGTGGCGACTTCCACGGTACCTGCGAATGCCTCACGCGGGGCCATCGGCAGGTCTGCCAGGTAAGGCGTTGCCCACGCAGCGATCATGTTGGCCGCATATTCGGCGCTGCCGGGTTCTGTCAGCAGGTGGTCGGCGTTATCCAGCGCGACGAAGCTCTTGGGGTGTTTCGCCTTCTCGAAGATCAACCGGGCATTATCGATGCCGACCACTTCATCCTGCGGACAGTGCATCACCATCAGCGGCAGGCCGAGACTGGCGATACGCTCCCCCTGCGGCTGGTCGCGGCCCTGCTCCAGAAAAGCCCTGGCGATGCGGAACTTGCGGCCTGCCAGGATCACCTCCGCCTCGCCGTTGTCCTCGATATCGTCGACCGCATCGCCGAAATGCTCGAACACGTGCGCCGCATCGTAGGGCGCGTTAAGGGTCGCCACACCGCGCGCCTGGGGAACGTGGGCGGCAGCTGCCAGCACCGCCGCTCCGCCCAGCGAATGGCCTACCAGCAGCACGGGAGGCAGGCCGCGGTCGGCCAGCGCCTGCGCGGCACAGGTCAGGTCCTCCACGTTGGTAACGAAGCCCGCGTTGGCGAAATCGCCGTCGCTGCCGCCAAGCCCGGTGAAATCGAACCGCAGCACCGCCAGCCCCTTCGCCGCAAGGGCGGAGGCGACGCGCGTGGCGGCATGGCTCTGCTTCGTGCAGGTGAAGCAGTGGGCAAACAGCGCGGCGGCACGCGGTTTTGTATAGAGGGGCAATTCCAGCCGCCCGTCCAGCGTCTGTCCGTTCTTGCCGGTGAAAGTGAACTTCTCTGTGGCGATCATGTGTTGCAACCCCTCCTGCGGCGCGGCTTTCCTACACGCACCATGGCACACCAATGCGTGGGGCGATGCAACCGTTTTCAATCCTTCTTGATGCAGCCGCCAGTCCGCCCCGAATGCCCCACCCGCTTTTCCGCTTCAGGACACTGTTCCATGTGTTCCAGGTTAGTTGGATTTCGGGTGCAAATCCCAGGCGGATTGCGCCGCCGCCCCTTGCCCATCGCGCTGGCAATCGCCATAGGCTGCGGCGAAACCGACGAGTTCTCGAAAGGCCCGATCCATGAAAGTCCGCATCCATGTCAGCCTGAAGCCCGGCGTGCTCGATCCGCAGGGCCGCGCCGTGCACCACGCGCTGGAGGGACTGGGCTACAAGGGCGTGGAAGATGTGCGCATCGGTCGCCTTGTCGAGATGGACGTGGCCGACGACACGACGGACGCGGCGCTGGACGAGATGTGCCAGAAGCTGCTCGCCAACATGGTGATCGAGAACTACCGCATCGAGAAGGTCGCCTGATGAAGACCGCAGTCGTCACATTCCCCGGATCGAACTGCGACCGCGACATGTGGGTCGCGCTGCGTGACGTTTCGGGCAAGGAGCCGGTGAAGGTGTGGCACGGCGATGCCGACCTGCCGGACGGCCTCGATTTCATCGCCCTGCCCGGCGGCTTTTCCTACGGCGATTACCTGCGTTCGGGCGCAATGGCGGCTAACAGCCCGATCATGCGCTCCGTCGTGGCCGCTGCCGAACGCGGCGTGCCCGTGCTGGGCGTGTGCAACGGCTTCCAGGTGCTGACCGAGGCGCGGCTGCTGCCCGGCGCGCTGATGCGCAATGCGGCGCAGACGTTCATCTGCCGCACCGTTCCCCTGGTAGTCGAAAACGCCACCAGCCTGTTCACCAGCGCCTATACCAAGGGCGACACGATCCACATCCCGGTCGCCCACCACGACGGCAACTATTTCGCGGACGATGACACGCTGGACCGGCTGGAAATCGAAGGCCGCGTGGCTTTCCGCTATGCTGAGAACTGCAATGGCTCGCGCCGCGATATCGCGGGCGTTCTGAACGAAAGCGGCAACGTTCTGGGCATGATGCCCCACCCGGAGCGCGCTATCGAGGCCGATCACGGCGGCAGCGATGGTCGGCGCTTGTTCGAAAGCGTGATCGGCTCGCTCGTCGGCGCCTAGCTTTCGCGGGTTGAGCCGACCTGCGGGATCGGCCCCCGCCTGACGAACAGGTTGAGATCCGGATCACGCCGCCCGGCTGTTGCGGCCCTTCACCACCAGTGATCGTGCCTCGATCGCCTTCATCGGGCGGCCGAAGTAGTAACCCTGTATCTTGGTACACCCCAGCTCGCGGATCAGCGCGGCCTGGTCGGCATCTTCCACGCCTTCCGCAGTGGTGGTCATCTCCAGGCTACGGGCCATGGCGACGACGGCGCGGATAATGGCGAGGCTCTCCTGGTTTTCCTGCGAGGCGCCCTGCACGAAGCTCTTGTCCACCTTGATGGTGGAGAAGCGCAGGGTACGCAGGTACCCCAGCGAGGAATAGCCGGTGCCGAAGTCATCCAGCGCGATGGAGCAGCCGAGCGCCATGATCTCTTCCAGCGTCTGCCGTGCAGTGCGGCCATCGCGCAGGAACACGCTTTCGGTAACCTCCACCTCCAGCCGGTGCGCGGCAAGTCCGGTGTCGGCCAGGGCGCGCACGACGGTGTTCGCAAACTTGGGTTCCAGCAGCTGTTCGCCCGACACGTTGACCGCCACCTTGATGTCGTCCGGCCAGCGCGTTGCCTCGCGGCATGCCTCGTGCAGCACCCATTCGCCGATCGGCACGATCAGGCGCGTGTCTTCTGCCAGGGGAATGAACTTCGCCGGGCTTACGGACCCGTGTTCCTCACTGTTCCAGCGCAACAGCGCCTCGAAGCTGACCACCGTCTCGCTACGCGCGTTGACGACGGGCTGGAAATTCAGTTCCAGTTCGTTCTGGCCTATCGCGCGGCGCAGCGACAGCTCCAGCTTGCGGCGCTCCTCGGCATTGGCATGCAGCGACGGGACGTAGCAGTAATGGGTGTTCCCGCCCTCGTCCTTCGCCCGGTAAAGCGCGAGGTCGGCGTTGCGCATCAGCGTCTCGACAGAGTCGCCATCACGCGGCCCCACCGCAGAACCCACGCTGGCCCCGATGAAAAGGGTGTGGTTGTCGATGGAGTATGGTTGGGAAAGCGTGTCGATGATGGCGTTGGCGAGGCGTTCGGTGCGCCCCTTGTCGGTGGCGTCGCGGATCACGACAGCGAATTCGTCGCCCCCCAGGCGGCCGCATTGCTCGTTCTCGGTGATCACACCGGCCAGTCGCTTCGACACTTCCGCCAGCAACTTGTCACCCAGCTGATGCCCCAGCGAATCGTTCACGGCCTTGAACCGGTCGAGGTCGATCATCAGGAACGCGCAACGGGTTTTCCACTTGTCGGCATAACGCATGGCCTCGCCCAGCGCCTCGGTCAGCATCAGGCGGTTCGGCAAGCCCGTGAGGGTGTCGTAGCGGGCGAGGTAGGCGATCCTCTCGTCGCGGTCGCGCTGCTCGGTCACGTCGGAGCCAACGCCGCGGAAACCGATGTAGCTGCCGTTGTCATCGTAAAGCGGCGTACCCGAAAGCTCCCACCATCTGCGACCTGTATCGAGATGGACCTGCACCAGCACGTTGGAGAAATGCTCGCGCCGCTTCAGCTTGTCGGCCAGTTCGTGCAGGCTTCGTGGGAATTCGCCGCTTTCCCACGAACTGCCGGCGATCAGCTTGATGAAGCTCTCGCCCTCGATGTCCCCCGGCGCAGAACCGAAGGCGAAGGCAAAGCGCGGCGATGCAGAGCGGATCCGGCGATTGGTATCGACCTGCCAGAGCCAGTCCGATTCCTTTTCCTCGAACTCGCGCAACAGCAGCGAGACAACCTCGTCCTTCTCAGCAACGCCTGCCTCGGCAATCTTTGCAGACAGGTACGTTCGCGCGGAACGCAGGGCACCGGCAACGACCGTTATCGTGTAGACAGCCGCAGCGATGGCGAAGATGTAATCTCCGGCGATGATGAATGATGCAGCCCCAGCAGCCCCTACAACAAGGTCGAACAGGACGGTGGCGACCGGGGCGGAAGCCATCGCGGCGGCGCTGCCCGCGATCAGCATCGCTGCAACGGCCCACAGGGCGTAATGATCGGCTGGCGAACCTTGCGGTATGAAGAACAGCAGCGCCGCGACCCAGGGAATGGTACAGCCCCCCACGCCAAGCGCCTGCCGGGTGAACTCGCTCCATTGCACCCCGCGGTTCTCGATATCGATGAAATTCCGATCGAGCCGGGTGACATTCCAGACCGCAGCGATGACGCTGAGCATCCATATGCCAAGTACCCAGTGAGCGACGGAATCCTGGTACAGGGTAACCGCCAGGATTGCAGCGAGGCCATGAGCGCCAATGCGGATCAGCGAGACCTTGTGAAGTTCGGCGTACTGTAGCGTACGCAGCCGGTTCCAGTCGCCCTCACCAGGGTCGCGAAGGCCTATCACTTGCAGAAAGCTCATCTGCAGGGGAAGGCTTGGTAATCCAGAATGCTTGTCGCTCACACTTGTGCCGTAACCGGCAATAGTTATTGCCCGGTAAAGCCGGCAGCTCCTCAGCGACCAATCGAAGAGTTATTCTACCGTCACCGATTTCGCCAGGTTGCGCGGCTGGTCGACATCGGTGCCCTTCGCCACGGCAACGTGGTACGCCAGCAACTGCACCGGGACGGCGTAAACGAGCGGCGCAATCAGCGGATGAACCTTGGGCATCTCGATCACGGCCATGCAATCCTCGCCGGCCTGTTCGATGCCTGCCTTGTCGGAAATCAGCACGACCTTGCCGCCGCGTGCCTGCACTTCCTGCATGTTGGAAACGGTCTTTTCGAACAGCGGCCCTGACGGGGCGAGCACGATAACCGGCACCTTGTCGTCGATAAGCGCGATGGGACCATGCTTCATCTCGCCGCTGGCATAGCCCTCGGCGTGGATGTAGCTGATTTCCTTGAGTTTAAGCGCGCCTTCCAAGGCCAGCGGAAAGTCCGCGCCCCGGCCCAGATAGAGCACGTCGCGGGCGGGAGCGATCAAGTGCGCCATACTGGCGATCTCCTCGTCGTGATCCAGGGCCGCGTTCAGGCATGCCGGAGCTTCCAGCAAATGATCGACGATGATCGCTTCCTCGCGGTGATTCAGCAGGCCCTTCTTTACCGCGAGATGGGCGGCCAGCGCGGCCAGCACCGCCAGCTGGCAGGTAAAGGCCTTGGTGGAAGCCACGCCAATCTCAGGCCCGGCATGGGTCGGCAGCAGCAGGTCCGCCTCTCGCGCCATCGAACTGGTCGGCACGTTCACCACAGCGGCAATGATCTGGCCCTGCGTGCGGCAGTGGCGCAGCGCGGCCAGCGTATCCGCCGTCTCTCCGCTCTGGGAAATGAACAGCGCCAGCCCGCCATCGGGCAGCACCGGTTCGCGGTAGCGGAACTCGCTTGCAAAATCGATGTCGACCGCCACGCGGGCGAACTGCTCGAACCAGTACTTCGCGACCATTCCAGCGTAATATGAGGTGCCGCAGGCCACGATGGTGACGCGGTTGATGGCCGAGATATCGAAGTCGATCTGCGGCAGCGCCACACGCTGTTCGCCGGGGCGCAGGTAGCTGCGCAGGGTCTGCGCCACCACGGTAGGCTGCTCGAAGATCTCCTTCAGCATGAAGTGGCGGTAATTGCCCTTCTCGATGGCAGCGGCAGAAGCGCCCGAAGTCTTCACCTCGCGTTCCACCACGTTGCCATCCTGATTGCGGATCGTCGCGCTATCGCGGGTGATGGTGACCCAGTCGCCTTCCTCAAGGTAGGCGATCTCCTGCGTAAGCGGAGCTAGAGCCAAAGCATCGGAGCCAAGAAACATCTCGCCCTCGCCATAGCCCACGACCAGCGGCGAACCGAGGCGCGCACCGATCAGCATGTCGGGATGATCGCGGAACGCAATGGCCAGCGCGAACGCCCCGCGCAGCCGCGAAAGCACCTCGGCCACCGCGTCCTCTGGCGACTTGCCTTCCTCGATCCGGCGAGAGATCAGGTGGACGACAACCTCGGTATCGGTCTGGCTTTCGAATTCGCGGCCGTCGGCGCGCAGTTCGTCCCGCAGTTCCTTGAAATTCTCGATAATGCCGTTGTGGACCAGCGCCACGTGGTCCGTGGCATGGGGGTGCGCGTTCTTTTCCGTCGGCGCGCCGTGTGTGGCCCAGCGCGTGTGGGCAATCCCGGTATCCCCCGATGCCGGGTTGTTCGCCAGTTCGGTTACCAGGTTGTTGAGCTTCCCCTCCGCCCGGCGACGCTTGAGCCGGCCCTCGTCTACGGTGCAGACACCGGCGCTGTCATAACCGCGATATTCCATGCGCCGCAGCCCGTCGACAAGACGGGCCGCCACGTCGCGGTGCCCAACGATTCCGATAATGCCGCACATAATTCTACCTCTTGCGCCCTAATGCGGGAAATTCTGATCCACGAACATGTGTGCGAATTGCACCGGTTCAGGCTCGTGTCCGTTCTGTTCGACGAATCGGACGCGGCCCTTTTGCCACGTTTCTGCGATGGCGGACTGCATGCCTTCCGGAAACTGCATCCGCTGCGCCACGATGTCCTGCCAACTGCCCGAACCGCCGAAAGTTTCGCGGAAATAGGGCTCTGCCTCGACCAGCCATTTCGCGTTGGCTTCGTCCAGCCTGTCGATCGCGTCGAGGACATAACTATCGAGCAATCGCAGGAAAGGCTTGCCCTCGTACCTGTCGCTCACTTGCGGTCGGCTTTCTTCTTTTTCATCGCGTCGTGGAAGCGATCGGCCCAACCGGGCTTTATCAACTGGTCGGCCCGCACCATGCGCAGTTCCCCGTCGGCCACATCGCGGCTGACAGCGCTGCCGGCGGCCACGATGGCATCGGCACCGATGCTGACAGGCGCGATCAGAGCAGAGTTGGAACCGATGAAAGCGCGCGGACCGATGGTGGTCTGATGCTTGAAATACCCGTCGTAATTGCAGGTAATGGTCCCTGCGCCGATATTGGCACCCGCCCCCACACTGGCATCGCCCAGATAGCTGAGATGATTGGCCTTGGCCCCTTCGGCCAGCGTGGCATTCTTGATCTCGACAAAGTTGCCCACCTTGCTGTTCTTTTCCAGCACCGCTCCGGGACGCAGGCGGGCGTAAGGACCGACTTCGACCCCCTCGCCTACCGTCGCCCCCTCCAGGTGGCTGAAGGCGCGGATCGTGGCTCCGCCTGCGACAGAGACGCCCGGCCCGAACACCACGTTGGGTTCCACCACCACATCGGCGGCCAGTTCGGTATCGTAACTGAAAAAGACAGTCTCAGGCGCGCGCAGGGTGACGCCTTCGGCCATCACTTCTTCACGCCGCAGGGCCTGCCATTGCGCCTCGGCAGCAGCGAGTTCCGCACGGCTGTTGATGCCCGCAACCTCGTCCGGCGTATCGCAGGTTATCACGGCGCAGTTATGGCCGTCGGCAATGGCGATGTTGACGATATCGGGGAGGTAGTATTCTCCCTGTGCGTTCTCGTTCCTGACGCGGTTCAGCAAGGCGAAAAGGTCTTCGCTGCGGGCGGCCAGCAGACCGGAGTTGCACAGGGAACAGGCGCGCTCGTCACCGGTCGCATCCTTGTATTCCACCATCTTCAGTATGCGGCCCTGCTGCGCGATCACGCGGCCATAGCGCAGCGGATCCTCGGGCTCGAACCCGAGCACGACGGCCGCCGGAGCATCGACGGCCCGCAGCCTGTCGACCATTGCGCGCATCGTTTCAGCTTTCACGAACGGCACATCGCCGTACAATACCAGTACGTCGCCTTCGAAACCGGCCAGAGCCTCCTCGGCCTGCTGCACGGCATGTCCGGTGCCAAGCTGCGGATCCTGCACCGCGAAGTCGACGCGATTTTTCAGCTGCTTCGCCAGTTGCTCGCGCGATTCTCCCACGATCGTGACCAGCTTCTGCGGCTGCAGCGCCTGCACGCTGGCAAGCAGATGTTCGATCATGGGCCGGCCGGCCACCTGGTGGAGCACCTTGTGCAGGCTGCTGTTCATCCGGGTGCCCTTGCCCGCGGCAAGAATGATGGCGGCGATAGGTCTGTCACTCATGGAAGGCGCCATGCCAGCAATTGATTGCAGTTTCCATATCTCTCACCCACATGGCCTCGCGATGAGCAAATTTCCTTTCGATATCGTCCTTTTCGACCTTGACGGAACGCTTGTAGACAGCGCCCGCGACCTGTGCCCGGCGGTGAATCATGCCCTGGGCGTGATTGGCCGCAATGCCGTGAGCGAGACCGCGACGCGCAACATGATCGGCGGCGGTACCGACATGATGCTGACCCGCGCGCTCGAAGCAACTGGCGGCCTGGTGGACGATGCGACCTACCGGAAACTGACCGAGGCGCTGCTTCAACACTACTGGGCAAATATCGCCAGCAACACCGTGCCGTTCGACGGCTGCCTTGGCGCGCTCGACCTGCTGGCGGCGCGCGGTTGCAAACTGGCCGTGGTAACCAACAAAAGCGAGAAGCCCGCACGCGAACTGCTTGACGCGCTGGCAATGACGGACCGCTTCGATGCGATCTACGGCGGGGACACGCTGGGCCGCGAGCGGGCAAAGCCCGAACCTGACATTCTGAATGCGGCCATCGCAGACTGCGGCGGCGGGCGCGCGGTCATGATCGGCGATTCCACCTATGATGTGCGCGCCGCACGGGCTGCGAAAGTGCCCGTGGTCACCTGTCGCTATGGTTACCACGACGTGCCGGTGGACGAGCTGGGCGGCGATGCCATGATCGACCATTTCGACGAACTCGCGAGCGTGCTCGAGGCGTTCTAAACCGCAGGTGTATTGACACTTTAATACAGCAAGCTACTCTCTCCGTCGGGACAAAAGGGGGAGAGCCCTATGTACAGTGAACAGGACCTGCGTGATGCCGTTGCGGCGGGCGCAATTACGGACGGGGCGGCAACCGCACTACGCGCGCACGTCGCGCACATCCGCAAGATGCCGGTGACGGTTGAGGAAAACTTCCGGCTGATCAATTCCTTCAACGATATCTTCGTCACGATCGCGGCAATCCTTCTGCTGGTGGCCATGGCCGGGATCGGAACTGCCATCGTACCCGGCCTTGCGGGTCTGCTGGTGGCCGCAGCGGCATGGGGGATGAGCGAGTTCTTCACGCGCCAGCGCCGCATGGCGCTGCCGTCGATCGTTCTGCTGCTGGCCTTCGTCGGCGGGGTCGTGGCGGCCCCGATAGAGATTCTCAGCGAAACCGGCCTCGATGACAACGAACGCCTTGTCGCGGCCCTGGTTGCTGCCAGTTTCGTAGCCGGAGCAGTATCCGCATGGCTGCACTGGAAGCGGTTCATGGTGCCGATCACCGTCGCCGCCATCTGCGCGACCGCGGCGGCGGCCTTTGTCGCGCTGGCAGTAACGGCAATCGGCCCGACGGCTGTGGATGCCGAGGCGATCGTGCTGCCGCTGGTCTTTACCCTTGGCATCGCCATCTTCGCCTTCGCCATGCGCTGGGATATTTCCGACCGTGCGCGGCAGACGCGGCGCAGCGATGTTGCCTTCTGGCTCCACCTTCTGGCCGCACCGATGATCGCGCATCCGCTGTTCCACTGGCTGGGCATCACCGATGGCGGCGTGGTCGGTCCGGGCGCGGCCGTGCTGGTGCTGGCGGTCTACGTGCTGTTCGGCGTGGTGGCTCTGGCGGTGGACCGGCGTGCGCTGCTCGTCTCGGCGCTGGCCTACGTGCTGTTCGCGCTGGGCGGCCTGTTCGAACAGTATGGCATGGTGGAGCTCAGCGTCGCGCTTACCGCGCTGGTGATCGGTACTGCACTGCTGATGCTGTCGGCATTCTGGCCGACGATCCGCGCCGGCGTGGTGGAGAAGCTGCCCGGCAATTGGCAGGATCGCCTGCCCATAGTCGGACCGCTCGCCCACGTGGCCTGATCGAACAGTCACTCGTCTTGGGGAGGAGAACGCCTGCAGGCCACAACCTGCGGGCGTTTTCTATTGGTCTACCAGCTTGACCAGTCGCCGTTCGACCGGGGCCAGCACGTTGACCAGTTCGTGTCCTCGCTTGAGCACCTGCCCATGTTCGCCGAACAGCGCCCACATGCCCTGTTTCTGGTGCAGCGCGGGCCGCTTCTCCAATCGCATCTGCGGCACGTCGGCAGTGCGGCGAAAGGCGGCAAACGTGGCGCAATCGCGGGCAAAGTCCATCGCATAGTCGCGCCACTCACCGGCCGCGACCATGCGGCCATAAAGGTCGAGGATTCGCATCAATTCATGGCGATCGAAGCAGACCTGCCCCGGCCCGCGCTGGCCGGGAAATGCCACGATGTTCGGCCCTGCGCCCGGTGCCGCCATCAATTCTTGGCCCCGCTCTTGCGCTGGCCGTCACCGGGTTCGTCGGTTTCCTTGCGCAGGGCGTCCATCTCGGCCCGCAAGGCGCGGATCTCCTGCTCCAGCGCCTGCACCCTTTCGGTGGGCGCGGGTTCGCACGGCTCGTCGCACGGCGTTCCGTAGGGTATGAATTCGCGCAGCCACGTTTCGGCGGGGACCAGCGTGGAACGGGCCTTGAGCCCGATCATCGTCGCTCCTTCGGGTACGTCGTCCGTCACAACGGCATTGGCACCAATACGCGCGCGTTCGCCCACCGTGATAGGCCCGATCACCTGCGCGCCGGAACCCACGATCACGTTGTCGCGCAATGTCGGGTGACGCTTGCCGCCCTGCCCGTTGGTGGGATTGGTGCCGCCCAGCGTCACGCACTGGTAAATCGTCACGTTATCGCCGATCTCGGCCGTTTCCCCGATCACGGTGAAACCATGATCGATAAAGAAATTCCTGCCGATCTTCGCACCGGGATGAATATCGATTCCGGTCATCCAGCGCGACAGGTGGTTCACGAAACGGGCGAGGAAATACAGCTTGGCTTCGAACAGCCAGTGTGCGGCCCGGTGCATGCCGAGGGCAAGCACTCCCGGATAAAGCAGGATTTCCCACCGCGAGCGGGCCGCAGGGTCGCGCGCACGGATTGAGTCCAGGTAGGCGACAAGCCGTTCGAACATAGCACTCAGTTTCCCATCAAAACCCGCTCAGATCAAGCGCGGCTCCTCTGGCCCATGCACCGCTTCCAGCGCGGCGCGCCAAATACCGAGCGTAGGTGGGGCCTTTCGCTCCAGAGACAAGCGGTCGATGGTGATAACCAGCTTCTCCAGTTCTTCCTGAGAGCGTGAGGCACGAGGAATGAGGTAGGCCGGCGCATCGTCCGGCAACGGCAGGCCGCGCTCCTCCGCCAGCGACAGCAGCAGGTCGCGCGCCATGTCATCGTCCGGCTGACCGATCTCCAGTTGCAGCGATCCGCCAAGGCGCGATCTCAGGTCTGGCAGGGAAATATCCCAAGGCGGCTCCCCGCCCACGATCAGCAGGGGCATTCCTTTTTCCTGCGCACGGTTCCAGCGGTGGAACAGCTCGTCTTCGGCCATGGTCTGGGCATCATCGATCGCCTCGCCCCGCTCGCTGCGCACGAACCACTGTGCCAGCAGCGACTTGCCCGAACGCGGCGGTCCGGTGAGCACGGCGGTGCGATAGGGCCACGTTTCCGGTGCCAGCAAGGCCTCTGCCACATCGGCGTTCGCATTGCCTAGCACGATACGCGCCGGGCCTTTGCCATGGGCAGCAAGGGGAAGTGCGATCTGGCTCATACCGAGCCTACTAGCGCGAAATGCCGAGCGCGTTCTGTCCCTCGTTCACCGCCCAGCCACGCTGGCGCAGCGCTGCGGCCAAGGCGGAAAGCTCGCCCGCATAGGTCACGTCGAATACCGAAGCGCCACCAATCGCGGTCGATCGCACGGATACGCGGCTGATGCCCGGCAGAGCGCGCAGCGCGGAGATGGCTCCATCGAAATCGGAGGCAGCGGGTGTTGCCACCTGTATGCCGTAGCTGGCCGCTGCAACGGCAGTCTCAACCGGCTCCGGCGTGCTCCCCGTATCGGTCGAGCCGCTGGCGCTGCTATCGCTGTCCGCGGCCGCAGCAGCCTGTTCGGCTCGCTCGGCAGCACGGGCTGCGTCCAGCAGAGCGCGCACTTCCGGGCTGATCTCAATGTTGTCGAGGGTCAGCGTGGGATCGGGGCGCAGGGTGCCATCGGCCAGCGCGGCGGCAAAGATCGAATCGAAGCGCGCCACGGCGCGTTCCAGCATCGCGGGAAGTTCATCGGCATTCGCGGCGCGCATCGTGAACTCATCCAGATAGCGATCGTCGGGGCCGTAACGCGCGGTAAACCGCCCCTCCACCGGTCCGCCCGGCCATTCCCAGCGCAAGTTGGCTATCGGCACCACCACGTCCGCCGCGCCGAACTGGTCGAGGATGTTGTTCCACCACGCGCGGCTGCGGCGTCCGGTCTGGCCGTAGGTGAGAAGCAGCGATTCGCCCCCGGAACCCGAAGGACGCACGTAATCGATGGTGCTGGAGCCGAACTGGTATTCCGCCCAGGCACGTTGCCACGGGTTGCGAACCTCGAACATCGTCTGCGTGCCGCCGCTGATCAGCACCGGCAGCGTCAGCATCGGAGCAGAGCGTGTCCGTTCTCCTCCTGCACCCAGGAGCGCGCCCGCGCGCTGCCTGTCGAAGATCACGCCAAGCCGCGCGATGTAGCGCCGCGGGCCGATGTTCTCTTCCTCCACCACGATGGCCGAGACCAGCGACTCGAGCCGCGAATCGGGAATGTCCGGCCCATCCAACTGCTCCCACGCAAGGCGCTGCGCCTCGCGCCATCCGTTGGTGCGAGCTTCTTCCGCCGTTTCCCCCTGCACATCCACCTCAATGCCGCTGACCTCAATATCGCTGCTGCTGGCGACAGGCGCGATGCCGCGATCTCCTGAAACCTGCGCGACCAGCGATGCTGCTGCGAGTATGGCGAGCGCAACGATGGCGAGCACCGCAATCGCGGCGGGCAGGCGCTCATTCAGGGGGCGAGAAGGGAGGAAAACACTATTCATCGGGGAATTCGTGGGTCTTTTGCCCAAAGGCGAGTGGAATTCCAAGCGCGAATGCGTATGGCAGGTGCATGAATTCCGACAAGCAATCCTACACCTACGAACAGGCCGGGGTCTCGATCGACGCCGGCAACCGGCTGGTGAAAGCCATCGGACCGCTAGTGAAAGCCACGATGCGCCCCGGCGCGGATGGGGAGATCGGCGGTTTTGGCGGCTTTTTCGACCCCAGGGCTGCGGGCTACAGGGATCCGCTGCTGGTGGCAGGCAACGACGGTGTGGGCACGAAGCTGAAGCTGGCCATCGAGACGGGCCGGCACGACACCGTCGGCATCGATCTTGTCGCGATGTGTGTGAACGACCTCATCGTGCAGGGCGCAGAACCGTTGTTTTTCCTCGACTACTTCGCCACCGGCAAGCTGGAGAACGGCATTGCCGAACGCGTGATCGCGGGCATTGCGGAAGGCTGCAAGGACGCGGGCTGCGCGCTGATCGGCGGCGAAACGGCCGAAATGCCGGGAATGTACGCCGAAGGGGATTACGACCTCGCGGGCTTCTGCGTCGGCGCGGTGGAGCGCGGGGAGCAGCTGACGGGCGAACGTGTCGCAGCCGGTCACGTGCTGCTGGGGCTGGCCAGTTCAGGTGTCCATTCCAACGGTTTCTCGCTTGTCCGCCGTCTTGCTGCCGACAAGGGCTGGAAGCTGGATCGCCCTGCCCTGTTCGACCAGGATCACCTGCTGATCGATCACCTGATCGCTCCGACCCGCATCTATGTAAAGAGCCTGCTGCCCACGGTGCGCGCGGGCCATGTCGATGCGCTGGCGCACATCACCGGCGGCGGCTTGCTGGAGAACCTGCCGCGGGTCCTGCCCCAAGGTGCGCGCGCCGTCGTCGACGCAGATAGCTGGGACCAGCCGCGCCTGATGGCTTTCCTGCAGGCGCAGGGAAATATTGAACCGGGCGAGATGGCGCGCACCTTCAATTGCGGCGTGGGCATGGTCCTGGCGGTGACGCCCGACAAGGTTGATACCGTTACCCAGGCTCTTTCCGATGCAGGCGAAACCGTTTTCCGCATCGGTGAGATTGTAGAAGGCCAGCGCGGCTGCACGGTGAAAGGTTCTGCCGGCACGTGGTCGGCCAAGGCCGATTGGACCGCGGATCACGATGCCTGAACCAAAGGCGAAAATCGCCTGCCTGCTGTCGGGCAACGGCACCACCATGTCGGCGCTGTTGTTCCAGTCGCGCCTGCCGGACTGCCCTTATGAGATCGTACTTGTCGCCAGCAACAACCCCGAGGCGCCAGGCCTGAAGATTGCGGCTGCCGAAGGTATCGCGACCTTCAGCCACGATCATCGCGGCATGGACCGGAACGAGCACGAAAGGATCATGCACGCCGCCTTGCGCGAGTCGGGCGCGGAGTATCTGGCGCTGTGCGGATACATGCGGATCCTTACGGCAGACTTCGTGAACGGCTGGGAAGGCCGGATGGTCAACACCCACCCCAGCCTGCTGCCTAAGTACAAGGGTCTGGATACGCACCAGCGCGCGATCGAGGCTGGCGACGCATTCGGCGGCTGCTCGGTGCATGTCGTAACGGCGGAACTCGACGGCGGCCCGTTGCTGGGACAGATGCCGGTGGCGATCCTTCCCGGCGACACGCCCGAAACGCTGGCCCACCGCGTGATCCTTGCCGAATACCAGCTCTACCCGCGCATGGTGGCCGATTATGTCGGGCGACATTACCGGGCCGACTGGCTGCTGGAGAAAGTGCGCACGCTTGCCCTTGCCCTGCCCGAGACAGAGGAGCGCGAGAGCCATGGCGCGCCGGGTTGGCGCTCGGGCGGCAAGAGCGGCAAGTACTTCGCCCATTTCGCCGACCGGCACCACGGCAGCGAACACGTCGCCGTGCTCGTCAAGATCGGTGGGCCGGATGAACTCGCAGGCCTCGTCGAGACAGCTCCGGACACCTATTTCAAACCCGCCTACTACGGCGCCAGCGGCTGGGTCGGGATCATTCTCAATCAGCCGGGCGTTGATTGGGACCATGTTGCTGAATGGCTTGAAAGAAGTTGGCGATCCATCGCCCCCGGTAGGCTCACAAAGCTGCACGATGCCGCTGACGAATTCTGAGGGATGAGCCTTCCGCCGCGCCCGCACCCCTGCACCCGTTCTCCCCGCGTGGATCGCGTGAACGGCTGGCTGGAATCGGCGTGGCGCAAGGGAATCAGTGCGAAGCCATCGCTCGATCCCGATGCCCTCTGGTCGAAAGCGCTGCGTGATGCGGAGCCCGCGGGCGAGAAAGGGCCGCGCAGCCCGGCCGACATGGCCGACTTCCGCCTGCGGCTGGAGATCCTATGCGAATCGCTGGAAACCGAGGCCAGGCTCAACCCGCTCGGCCAGACGATGGCCCACGGCCAACTTGTTCGCGCCATTCGCCAGCGACTGGAGCTAGGCACGCTGTGGCAGGCGGAACCGGAACTGCTGGGGACAACTCTCGCCCCGCCCGTCATCGTTGTCGGACATATGCGAAGCGGAACCACTCGCATTCACCGGTTGCTGGCATCAGATCCTGCGCTCTCGTCCACGCGGTTCTGCGATAGCTGGCACCCGTTGCCACGTACTCCCGACACGCGCCCCGCCTGGTCGGCTCTCTCACTGATGTTCGCCCGCGCGCTGGACCCCTGGCTGGATGCAATTCACCCCTTCGGCGTAACCCGCGCGGACGAGGAACTGGGGTGGCTCGCCACCGCGCTGGATCATTCTTCCTACGAAGCGCAGTGGCGCATCCCTGCCTACACCGCTTTCAGCGAGGAGCGCGACCCCGCGCCGCTCTATCGCGAATTCGCCAATATCCTGCGCACCGATGCAAGCTGGCACGGCAATGCCAACCAGTCGCGCGTGCTGAAGGTGCCGCAGTTTGCTGAGGACCTGCCCGCCCTACTGACCCAATTTCCTGACGCCCGCGTAGTGCGAACAAGGCGCTGTCCCAGCGACACGGCAGCCAGCGCCGCTTCGCTCATTGCCAATCAGATGGCGATCCAGTCGGACCATGTTGATTTCGACTGGATAGAAGGAGAGACCGAGCGCAAGATTGCCCTGCGCCAGCACCGCATGGACAATGCGCTCGCCAATTTCGTAGGCCCCCTGGCTGTCGTGGATTTCGAGGCGCTGAATGGCGATTGGGAAGGAGAAATCCTACGCGTCTATGGGTTGCTCGGCATGGAACTGTCGGCTCAGGCACTTGCCGCCATGCGCAGTGAACAGGGCCGCGCCAAGACTTCGGCACACCGGGAGCATGCGGCGCAATTGCGCAAGTTTTCGGAAACGGCGGCCTGAAACCGCGCCTCGGCTTACGTCAGGTCGGAGCGCGCGACTGTTTCCGAGGTTTGCGGCACATACGCCTGCTCTGGCATCAGGATGCGGGCCAGCGGGAGGGCATCCTCTCCGTAACTCTGCCAGTAGGATAACTTTCCGTCGCGGACCCTGGCCCGCCATAACTTGTCGCTCGCAAGCTGGGGGTTAGCGGCCTTCGCCCTTCCGCGCACCAGAACTTCGTCGCCGCGCAGCGCGATAGCCTCTTGCTCGATATGAAATTCGTCCTCGAATTCAAAGAACGCCCGGGTGGCCGCTAGCGCATTGTCGCGCCCCTCGATCCATCCGCCCGCGCTGTCCACCAACCGGCAATCGTGCGCCAGCAGGTCTGCGATGATCCGCGCATCGCGCGCGTTCAGGGCAGCGATGTATTGCTGCACGACTGCTTCGGGCCGATGTTTCCGGAATTCGAATATTTGCGGTCTCCCCAAGTCGTCATACCGAGAGCCAAAGACGAACGATGGCACGCCTCTGTTCGCACAAGCATAGCATGAAGAACCGATTCGGCTCTAATCGGAAGCATTCGGAGACGACGCGCCGCATTCTCGCGCCGAGAAGCAATCAGCTTTCATCCTTCATCAAGAGCAGGATTAGCGAGGGTGTAAGGCGGTTGCTGTACATCTGCCATTCGATGATCTTCCCGCCCCCGACCTTTGCCCGCCACTGGCTTGCCCCGCGCAGCTCCGCCATGCTTGTCCTTGATCGGCCGGAAATGAGGATATCGTTGCCACGCTCGACAATCGCCCGGATTTCTATCTGCAGGTCCGGGGCAGTCGCCAGCAGGCGCTGAAGCAATTCCAGGCAATTGTCCGAACCTTGCAGTTCCCTGCTGGAATTGTCGACGAAGCGTACGTCTTCCGTCAGATAGTTTTCGATTTGCGCAAAATCGCGGGCATTCATCGCCTCGACAAAGGCCCTTGCCGTCTGCAACCGCGATTTCGTCAGCCAGGAAAACACGGACGCCCCCGCGATCTTGCCGTCAAGCACACAAATCGCCGGAAAATCGTTCTAAGAAAACAATCCCCCTGCGACCGGTTGGAAACATAACACCAGTCGAGGGGGATTGGAAAGCCGTTCTAAAGTACGGTGTGCGGCGATCAGCCGACGATTTCGTCCTCGTCGAAGAAGAAGGCGATCTCGGTCTTGGCGTTTTCTTCGCTGTCCGACCCGTGGACAGAATTTGCCTCGATGCTTTCGGCATAGGTCTTGCGGATCGTGCCTTCATCGGCATCGGCAGGGTTGGTAGCGCCCATGACCTTGCGGTTGCGGGCCACGGCGTCTTCGCCTTCCAGCACCTGCACCACGACCGGGCCGCTGATCATGAAATCGACCAGTTCACCGAAGAAGGGGCGTTCCTTGTGAACGGCGTAGAAGCCTTCGGCCTGCTCGCGGGTCATCTGGATTCGCTTGGATGCAACGACGCGAAGGCCGGCATCTTCCAGCATCTTGGTAACCGCGCCGGTCAGGTTGCGGCGAGTTGCGTCGGGCTTGATGATCGAGAAAGTGCGGGTAGCCGCCATGGAAAGTTCCTTTGCGAAGAAATGTTCTGTTGTTGTGAATTCGCGCGCGCACTAGCGCCCCCGCCTGCGCAGGGCAAGACGGCTTGCGTCTGGCGCAATTCATGCAGCGCCGAACCGGGGCGCCGTTAGTTCAGGCTTTGCCCCACCACCAGTTGTCCTGTCGTGCCACTGGAAGACGGCGAGGCATTGAAGCTGAATGTGCCCCCGCTCTCGCTCTCGCCGCCGATCATCATGGTGCCGTTGGCGTTCATTTCCATCTGGATCTGCACACCAGCCGCCTCTGCCTGCTGGCGGTAGAACCGTACCATCTCGGCCGGAGAGGCATCGCTTTCCATGATGACAAGCGCGCCCTGCCCGTCCCCCTGGTTCATGCTGGTGGTCTGAACGACGCTCGCACCGGGATATAGCGAGTAGCCGGCGGGCAGGTCCTTAGCAGTGCCGCTGCCCGAATTGATGACCATTTCCTCGCCATTGTCGCCGGAAATGCGGATCTGCGTATCGCCGTTGTCGCTATCGACGCTGTAGTCGACGGATTCGCCATCCGCTGTCTCCACCGTGCCTTCGTCGGCGCCGCCGCACGACGAAAGCAGCAGGGTCACTGCGGAGAGGGTAAGTAGTGTGCGCATGATTTCCCCCGTTTCAAACGCGGCGATTGTCCGCCCAGCAGGCGCGAAGGTCAAGGCCCCTCGACCCAGCGCCCGGCCTGCTGTTTCCAGAACTTGCGTTCCATCCCCTCGCGGTCCTGCAACGCCTTCCACGTCTGGCGTGCCCCGGTGATGGTATCCCGATCGAACAGGTAGAGCACGCGGCTGAAAGCTTCTCCCGGCTCGCGCCACCGGCCATCGGCGATCAGCAGGAAGCTGGCACCGTTGGCGGGGTCGATATCGTCCGAAAGCAGGATCGGCTGCACAGCATCGTGCTCGTCGCCCGCGATGCCATTGGCGAGAAATGCCTCGGGCTGCGCGCCCCACAGGGTCTGGCTGATCTGTCCCAGCAGCGCGAGGTCGTCTGCCACCACCAGCAGCCGCTCGTCCGCCTGCCGCACCTTGCTGGCGAGCAGGGCGACAGCGGCGGGCACGGGGTCGCTGGAAAGCAGGTAGAAATCCACTCTCATGCCGGGGTCTGGCCCCTGGAGCGCTTGCAGCGTTCGGAACAGTAAAGCACGTTGTCCCAGTCCCGCTCCCACTTCTTGCGCCAGGTGAACGGCAGGCCGCAGGCGGCGCAAATCTTTGACGGAAGGTCCGATTTGCGCCGCATTTTCGGCATGGCCGGGCTCAGCCCTTCACGGTGTTGCGGATGAAGCGATCGAGCAGGCGCACGCCGTAGCCGGTCGCTCCCTTGTCCCACGTCGCACCGGGCTTGTCGGCCCAGACCATGCCCGCAACGTCCAGGTGCGCCCATGGCGTGTCGTTCTCGATGAAGCGGCCCAGGAACTGCGCTGCGGTGATCGATCCGGCGTAGCGTCCACCGATGTTCTTCATGTCGGCAATCGGACTGTCGAGCAGCTTGTCGTATTCTGGCGCCAGCGGAAAACGCCACAGCTTGTCGCCCGACTGCTTGCCCGCGTGCAGCAGATCGTCCGCCAGGTCGTCGTTGTTCGAGAAAACGCCGGCATGCTCGCTGCCAAGGGCCACCAGCATTGCGCCGGTCAGCGTGGCGAGGTCGACGATGCGTGCCGGTTTGAACTCATTCTGCACCCAGGTCAGCGCGTCGCACAGCACCAGCCGGCCTTCGGCATCGGTGTTGAGCACTTCGATGGTCTGACCGGACATGGAAGTGATGACGTCGCCCGGACGCATCGCCTTGCCGTCGGGCATGTTCTCGACGAGGCCGCAAACGCCAATGACGTTCGCCTTGGCCTTGCGCAGCACCAGCGCCAGCATCGCGCCGGCCACGGCGCCCGCGCCGCCCATGTCCCACTTCATGTCTTCCATGCCGGGTCCGGGCTTCAGGGAGATACCGCCGGTGTCGAAGGTGACGCCCTTGCCCACGAAGGCGATCGGCGCTTCGTCCTTCGCGCCGCCCATCCACTTGATGGCAAGCATGCGAGAGGGGCGTTCGGAACCCAGGCCCACGCCCAGCAGCGCGCCCATGCCGAGCTTCTCCATCTCGGCATCGTCGAGCACGACCAGTTCGGCACCGGTGCCCTCGAAGCGCTTGGCGCAGCGTTCCACGAAGCTTTCAGGGTAGATGATGTTGGCAGGCTCGGCCACCAGTTCGCGGGTGAATTCGACACCAGTGGCCACGGCCTGCGCGTCTTCCCATTCGGCCTTTGCGCCATCGGGCGCGCCAATCACCACGACCTTGGTCAGTGTGCGCTTCTGTTCGTCGCGCAGCTTGGTGCGGTAGTGATCCCAGCGCCACGAGCGCAGGCGAGCGCCCATCAGCACAGCGGCAGTTTCCGAGGCATCGAGCCCGCTGGATGCGGCATCGAGGGCGATCTCGCTTTCGCCGCTGGTGAGATATTTCGCCGCCAGGGCCGCGCCTGCCTTTTCCAATGCAGCGTGACGGCTTTCGGTGTCCTTCTTGCCCGAACCAGCCAGCGCGAGTCGCACCAGCTTTCCGTTTTCATCCGCAAATCCGTCGAACACCTGGCCCGCCTTGCCGGTAAAACGGGTGGCCTTGGCCCCCTCGGCGATGGTCAGGGGAAGGTCGCCGGGCAGCTTGTCCTGCTCCACGATGCGGGCGACAATGCGCGGGCTGCCGGTTTCGGGTGAGTCGCGAAATTCGATATCCATTGAACGGGGGCTCCTGTCGGAAATTCGGGTTTTGCGCTGCGCAAAGGGGCTGCGCGTCAAAGCTGGCGTTGCGATTACGTGCGCGTGGTGCAATAGGCAAGCCATGCTCCCCGGCCTGCTTCCCGCGTTGCCTGACTGTCCGCTCCGCGTGTCGCTTGTCGGCGCAGCGGCAGCGCTGGCGTTGTATGCCCCCGCGCCTGCCCTGGCGCAGGAGGGGGCCGCCCCTGGCGTGCAAACGGCGATAGAGCCTGTGCAGACGCCCGAACCGGGCGATGACGAGGAACAGGGCTTCCCCCTGATCGACGATTCGATTCTCTCCGCGCAGGACGCGGACGGCAATCCGCGCGAAATCGCGTTCGAAGCGAACGAACTGCGGTACGACCAGAACACCGATACCATTACCGCAGCCGGCAACGTAGTGCTGCGCTCGGGCGATCAGTCGGTGCGCGCCGATGCCGTCACCTGGAATCGCATGACCGGCGAGATTGTGGCCACCGGTTCGATCCGGCTGGTGGACGAGAACGGCAACCAGCTGTTCACGGACCGTCTGGTGCTGACGGACGAGCTTGAAGCGGGCGCAATGGACAACCTGCTGCTCGCCTTCAGGCAGGGGGGGCGGCTGGCCGCACAGGAAGCCGCGCGGGCCGACAATGGCGATATCGAACTTACACGGGCGGTCTATTCCAGTTGCGCCGTCACGGATGCCGACGGCTGCGACAAGAGCCCCAGCTGGCGGGTAACGGCCGAACGGGTCTATTACGATCAGGATACCGCTCGCATCCGTTTCCGCGATACCTACCTCGAACTTTTCGGGGCGCGCGTGCTGCCCCTGCCCGGCCTCACCATCAGTGCAGATGGCAGCGCAAGCTCTGGTTTCTTCATTCCCGACATCGGCCTCACC
The DNA here is from genome assembly GCA_947493195.1 of uncultured Sphingomonadaceae bacterium. GTDB lineage: Bacteria > Pseudomonadota > Alphaproteobacteria > Sphingomonadales > Sphingomonadaceae > Alteraurantiacibacter. Next base: position 192,721 of record CANLQG010000001.1, read on the forward strand.
GCATCGAACGGCGTTGAGATTACCGATAGCTATTACTGGCGCCTCGCCGACAACCGTGACCTGACCCTCTCGGGCTACGTCTACACCGAAGCGGCGCCGATGGTCTCGGGCCAGTACCGCCACCTGACCGGCAACGGTGCATTCCAGGTCACCGCCTACGCTACATATGGTTCGCGCATTCCGCTGAATGCCGTTCAGGCCTCCAGTGAAAAGGACGTGCGCGGCTACTTTTTCACCAACGGCCGCTTCCAGCTTGGCGAACACTGGACCGCGCAAGGTTCCATCCGTTACGCCAGCGACCGCACTTTCCTGCGCCGCTATGACATCAGCCGGGAAGACCGCATCCGGTCGGTGGTGGAGTTGCGACGGCAGGACGAGAACTCCTACGTATCCATCGCAGGATGGGCCACGCAGGCGCTGCTGGTCAGCACCGACCAGGGCCAGGTTCCGCTCGCGCTGCCCCTGATCGATGCACGCTACCGGCTGGAAGACCCCGTACTGGGCGGGCAGGTGGAACTGCAGGCCAATACCCTCGCCATTACGCGCGCCGAGGGGCAGGATACACAGCGCGCCTTTGCCCGTGCCCGCTGGGACCTGCGCCGCATTACCGCAATGGGGCAGGAGGTTACCCTCACCGGCCTCGTGCGCGGCGACATCTATCATTCAACCGACAATCTGCTGACATCGGTTGATCTTTATCGCGGTGAGGCAGGCTGGCAGGCGCGCGGCGTCGCCACGGCGGCGCTGGACGTGAAGTGGCCGCTGATCGGGGACTTCATGGGCGGATCGCAGATCCTCACCCCCCGGGTGCAGTTCGTCGCCTCCCCCTCGATCCGCAATCTGGAGATTCCGAACGAGGACGCGCGCGCCATCGACCTGGAGGATTCCAACCTCTTCGCTCTCAACCGCTTTCCCGGATACGACCGGGTCGAAGACGGCGTGCGAATGACTTACGGCGTCGACTGGCAGGCCAATCTGCCCGGCTGGCGCCTCAGCACCAACATCGGCCAGTCGTACCGGCTAAATGATGCCTTCGACCTGTTCCCCGACGGCACCGGCTTGAACGAGCAGTGGTCCGACTTCGTCGGCCGCACCGAAGTGCGCTATCAGGATTTCCTGAAATTCACCCACCGCTTCCGGCTCGACAAGGATAATTTTGCCGTGCGACGGAACGAGATTGACGCGACCGTGGGCACCGACCGCACCTATATCGAGGTTGGTTACCTGCAGCTCAACCGCGACATCGATTTCCGGCTGGAGGATTTGCAGGACCGCGAGGAAATCCGCCTTGCAGGCCGCGTGGCCTTTGCCCGCTACTGGTCCGTCTTTGGCTCAGCCGTCGTCAACCTGACCGATCGTATCGAAGACCCGACCCTTGTAGCCGACGGCTTCGAACCGCTGCGCACGCGGCTCGGCATTGCCTATGCCGACGACTGCCTGGAGTTCGGTTTTACTTGGCGGCGCGATTACATCCAGCTGGCCGACGCGCAATCGGGCAGCAGCTTCCGCCTCTATTTCAACCTGCGCAACATCGGCTTCAACTAGGCACTTGCCACGCCCGCCCGGCAGCCTCGATCGGGTTTTGCCCCCGCTTTTGACCGGGGTCATTGGCAGGCCCCCATCATTTGGCTAGGGAGTGGCGGCTCAGCTAGGGTTAAGCCGGCAATGGTCATTGGCCCATCCTGCACATGGGTACCTTCGCCAGAAGGGCCCGCATACAAGACAAGGTAACGATTGATCGTGTTTGCGACAAAACTGCTGAAATACTCCGCTGCCGCCATCGCCGGCGCGCTGCTTGCCACCGGCGCCCATGCCCAGGGCGTGCAGGTTGCAGGTTCCGATGCGTTCAACCTGCCTGATGATATTTCCTTCGTGGTGGAGCCGCAGGATCCCAACGTCCGGCGCGCAACGGCCCGCGTGAACGGCAACATCATCACCGGTACCGACGTGGACCACCGCGTCGCCCTGATCCTTTCCGCGCAGGACCAGGAATTCCCCGCCGAGGAAATCCAGCGACTGCGCCTGCAGGTGCTGCGCAACCTGATCGACGAGACGCTACAGGTCCAGGAAGCGTCGGCGCTGGACATGCCGGTTACGCAGGAAGAGGTCGAGGCGGCCTATGAACGCTTTGCATCCGAAGGACGCGGCATGACCGCGTCGGAACTCGATGCGTACCTCCTCTCGATCGGTTCCTCGCCCCGTTCCATCAAGCGGCAGATCCAGGGCGAACTCGCCTGGGATCGCTTGCTGCGCCGCAATGTGCAGCCCTTCGTCAACGTTTCCGAAGGTGAGGTCAACGAGCTGGTGGAACGCCTGAACGCGTCGCGCGGATCGACCGAATACCGGCTTGGCGAGATTTTCCTGTCGGCCAACAGCGCCAACCGCGAGCAGGTGCGTACCAACGCCAACCAGATCATCGAGCAGCTTCGCGCCGGGGGCAGCTTCGTCGCCTATGCACGCCAGTATTCGCAGGCCTCCAGCGCCATTGTCGGCGGTGACCTTGGCTGGATCCGTCTCGAACAGCTGCAGCAGCCCACGCTGGAAGCCGCGGCACGGCAGATGACGCCCGGTCAGCTGGTCGGTCCGCTGGAAATTCCCGGTGGCTATTCCATCCTCCTGCTGATCGATCAGCGGCAGATCGGCATGGCGGACCCGCGTGATGCCGTGCTCAGCCTGAAGCAGATCAGCATCAACTTCCCCGCCGGCACCCCGCAGGCCGAGGCGGAAGAGCGCGGCTCTGCCTTCATCGAAGCCGTCGACAGCATGAACGGTTGCGGCGATGCGAACCTGCGTGCCGCTGCCATCGGCGCCCAGACGGTGGATAACGACCAGATCACCGTGCGCCAGCTGCCGGAGGCACTGCAGCAGATCGTGCTGCAACTGAACCTGGGCGAGACCACCCCTCCGTTCGGCGACCTGACCGAAGGCATCCGTGTGCTGATGCTGTGCGGCCGTGACGATCCGCAGGAGACGCAGGGCCCCAGCACCGACCAGATCATGGCCCAGCTGGAAGACGAACGCGTCAACCGCCGCGCCCAGCGTTACCTGCGCGACCTTCGCCGCGATGCGGTGATCGAATACAACTGATCCGCCGTGCCTGACGCCGACCCCAGTTCCGGGCCGCTCGCCGTTACCATCGGCGACCCGGCAGGGGTCGGTCCGGAAATCGTTCTCGAATCATGGTCCCGGCGGGATGAACTGCGCCTTCCGCCCTTCGTAGTCTGCGGCTCCGCAAGGGTAATGCAGACAGCTGGCCGCGCGCTTGGCATTTCCTTTCCGGACAGCCTGATCGCCGAAACTGGCGTCGATGCCGACTACCTGCCGGGAGAACCGACCCGGGACGGCGCGATTCTGGCCCGCGCAGCCCTTTCGCAGGCCTTGGAACTGATACGGATGGGCGGGGCCTCCGGCGTGGTCACCGCGCCCGTTTCCAAGGCGGCGATCTACGCGGTTGACGATACCTTCGTCGGTCAAACCGAGTTTTGCGCCGATGCCTGCGGGGCGCTGCGCAACGATGCCGTGATGATGCTGGCGGGGCCAAGCTTGCGCACCGTGCCGATGACCGTGCATTGCGCGCTTGCAGACGTGCCCGGTCGCCTGACCCGTGAGCTGATCGTTGAGCGTACCCGTATCGTCGCCCGCTCCCTTGTTACCGATTACGGCATCGCCAACCCCCGCATCGCCCTTGCCGGCCTCAATCCCCATGCAGGCGAGGACGGCCGGATGGGCCGCGAGGAAATCGCAATCATCGCCCCTGCCATCGTGCAGCTACGCGGCGAGGGGATCGACGCCACCGGCCCGCATCCTGCCGATACGCTGTTCGCACCGCACAAGCGTGACACCTATGACGTGGCGATTGCCATGTATCACGATCAGGCATTGGTTCCGCTCAAGACGCTCGACTTTGATGAAGGTGTGAATGTCACCCTCGGCCTGCCCATCGTGCGCACATCGCCCGATCACGGGACAGCCTTTGATATTGCCGGCAAGGGAATTGCGCGGCCAAACGCGATGATCGCCGCCATTCGCATGGCAGGCGAAATAGCCGCGCGGCGGGCGAATGCCTGACCTGCCTCCCCTCCGCCAGGTTATCGCGACACACGGCCTCTCCGCCAGCAAGGCGCTGGGCCAGAACTTCCTGTTCGACGAGCAGCTGCTGGATCGCATTGCCGCCATTCCGGGCGACCTTCAGGACCATGCCGTGCTGGAAATCGGCCCCGGACCCGGCGGCCTGACCCGCGCCCTTCTCCGCGCTGGCGCTCGCGTTACCGCCATCGAACGTGACAGCCGGTGCATCCCGGCCCTGGCGGAACTGCAGGAGGCTTTCCCGAATCGGCTGCGCGTGCTGGAGGACGATGCCCTCGCCGTCGATCACGCACAGCTGATGGGCGAACCTTTCGCGGTCGCAGCCAACCTGCCCTACAATATCGGCACCTTGCTGTTCACCAGGTGGATGGGAGGGGAGCATTGGCCACCTGCCTGGACCAGCCTGACCCTGATGTTTCAGCAGGAGGTCGCCCAGCGGATCGTGGCAAGGCCGGACACCGGTGCCTATGGTCGTCTTGCCGTGTTGGCCCAGTGGCGAGGTATTCCAAAGCTGGCCATGAAGGTTCACCGCAGCGCCTTTACGCCTCCACCCAAGGTCATGAGCGCGATTGTCCACGTGGAACCGCGTGACGCACCGGCCGGGGTCAGCGCCAAGGTGCTGGAGCGCCTGACCGAGGCTGCCTTTGGCCAGCGCCGCAAGATGCTGCGCCAGAGCCTGAAAGGTCTGCCGGGCGCTCTACCCGCGCTGGAATCGTGCGGAATCGAAAGCACCCGCCGCGCCGAAACGCTGGCGGTTGAGGAGTTCGTCGCCGTCGCCCGCGCGATGGGCGATCAGAAAATTACGTAGGTGACGATCAGATAGGCGGTCGACAGGGCGGTGAGACCGAGGACGGAATAGGTGATGATGACGCCCTTCATCGAGGTGTCTTCCTCGATCCTCACAGGTTCAAGCTTCTTCCCCGCCTGACGCCTGGCATTGCCGCCACCCATGAGAAGACGCGCGTCGACCCGCTCCCTCAGGCGCACGCCAAAGCGGCGTCCGTCCACCCAGCGCACCTGGCCTGCCAGTTCGCAGGAGTTGAAATGGACGGTGATGAACTCACCCCGTTCGGGCGGCTGCGCCATCGAACCGCGCAGGCCGCGTGCACTCACATCTGAAATGCGGGCCCCGCGACTGCCGCGCGAATCGACCACGCGCGCGTTAAGCATCACGGCTTCGCGCTGATCGGTTCTGGACTGTTGGCTATGGGCCAGCATCGCATCCTCTTGGAACGGTTGGCCTGCCCTTATGGATGGAAACCATTAGGACTTGGTAAAGCATGCCGAGAAGCGATCCGGCAGCTATGGCGGAAGCGTTCATATCTTCGTTAACGCGCTTGTCATCGGGTGGGGGAGTTGCATTGCGCGGTTTGAGAGGTCATGTCGTTTTGGATGCAACCACTTTCCCAGACAGAACGCGATCTCGTTTCTGGCATAGACCAGCAGCGCATGCTGACCCGCACGCAGGAATGGGCAGCCATCAATTCCGGCACCGATAACCTGGAGGGGCTGGCCCGCATGGCGCAGGAACTGGCGCAAGCCTTTGCCGCACTTCCGGGCGAGGTGATCCTGCGTGATGCAGCCCCGGTCACGGTGGTGGATGCTGAGGGGCGAGAGATGGAAAAACCCCACGGTCGCCATCTGGTATGCCGCGTGCGTCCCGCAGCGAAACGGCGCTTCCTGCTGACCGGCCACATGGATACCGTGTTCCCGGCAGACCATCCGTTCCAGGACCAGGCATGGCTTGACGAAGAGACTCTGAACGGCCCCGGCACTGCCGACATGAAGGGCGGCATCGCGATCATTGCCGAAGCGCTGATGGCGCTGGAAACCAGCGATGCTGCTGCCAGTGTCGGTTATGACGTTATGATCAACGCGGACGAGGAAACAGGATCGCTATCCTCCGCCGCACTGATCGACGAGCTTGCCCGCGGAAAGTTCGCCGCACTCACTTACGAACCCAGCGCCCTGCCCGATGGCACGCTGGCCCACGCCCGCGGCGGCAGCGGCAACTTCGCCGTTACCTTTACGGGCCGGAGCGCCCACGCCGGTCGCAATCCGCAGGACGGCCGTAATGCCATCGTCGCTGCCGCCGACTGCGCCGTGCGACTGAAAGCGCTGCAGCACGCCGACCTGCCGATAAACCCGGCGAAGATCGACGGCGGCGCGGCCAATAACGTGGTGCCCGACCATGCCGTGCTGCGTTTCAATATCCGTCCCAAGACTACCAAGGCTGCCGAGGAATTTTCCCGCAACCTCGATGCCTTGGTAAATGCTCTTGCAAGCGAACATGATGTCCAGGTCTCGCTGCACGGAGGCATTTCACGCCCTCCAAAGCCGGTGGACGAGCAGGCGCAGAAGCTTTTCGACCTGGTGCGCGATACAGGTGCCGCGCTGGGTCACACGATAGGCTGGCAAAGCACTGGCGGCGTCTGCGATGGTAACAATATCGCTGCCAACCACGTGCCGGTGGTGGACACCATGGGTGTGCGCGGCGGCAAGATCCACTCACCTGACGAATTCATGATTGTCCCCTCGCTTACCGAACGCGCCCAACTTTCCGCCATCGTGCTGCACCGGCTCGCGACGGGAGACATGCTGTGAGCTTCGTCATCCGCCCCGCGGGCATGGAAGATCTGCAACACCTGTACGAGATGGCAAAACTCACCGGCGGCGGTTTCACCAACCTGCCGCCCGACCGCAACTCGCTGACCAGCAAGCTCGATGGCTCGCAAAAGGCCTTTGCCCGAAGGGGCGACGAAATCGTCGGCGAGACCTTTGTGCTGGTGCTGGAAAATACCGAAACGCAGGTCGTGCGGGGCACCTGTCAGGTGTTTACCGCTGTGGGCCACCGCTGGCCTTTCTACTCCTATCGCATCAACCGCCTGACGCAGTACTCGAAAGAGCTTGATCGCACGGTTTCCGCCGAACTGCTCAGCCTCGTCAATGACCTCGAGGGCACCAGCGAGGTGGGCGGCCTGTTTCTGCATCCGGGGGAGCGGGCAGGAGGCCTCGGCATGTTGCTGGCGCGCAGCCGTTACCTGTTCATCGCGGCGCACCGGCACCGTTTTGGCGAGCGTATCCTGGCGGAACTGCGCGGCATCATCGACGAGCGTGGCGGATCGCCGTTCTGGGACGCCATCGGCGGCAAGTTCTTCGGCATGAGCTTCCAGGAAGCGGACGAATTCAACGCCATCCACGGCAACCAGTTCATCGCCGACCTTATGCCCAAGCATCCGGTCTACATCGCCATGCTGGACGAGGAAGCGCGCAAGGTTATCGGCCTGCCCCACCCCAGCGGCCGCGCGGCAATGCGCATGCTGGAGAACGAGGGTTTCTCCTATCAGGGCTATGTCGACATCTTCGATGGCGGCCCCACCATGCTGGCCGATACCGACAAGGTGCGATCCATCGCTAATGTCCATCACGGCGAAGTGGAGGAAGACACGCTGGAGAAAGGCGAAAAGGCGCTGATCGCGACCGGAGAGTTCGAGCAATTCCGTTGCTGCTATGGTGCCCGCGACATTTGCGGCGACGCCATAGCGATCGACGCCCGGTCAGCCGAACTGCTGGGTGTCGGCACGGGGGACAGGGTGTGGAGTATCGCCCGATGAAGCTGCAGGAAATCAACTTCGACGGCATCGTCGGCCCCAGTCACAATTACGCGGGGCTGAGCCTGGGCAATCTTGCCGCAACCAAGAACGCTGGCGCTGCAAGTTTCCCGCGCGAGGCCGCGTTGCAGGGTATTGCCAAGATGCGCGCCAACATGGCCATGGGACTGGCGCAGGGATTTTTCGTGCCTCTCCCCCGCCCGAATTCCGGTTGGCTGGAAGCCCTCGCGGTGGACGAAGATAGCGACCCGGCGCTGATGGCTGGAGCATGGTCGGCAAGTTCGATGTGGACGGCCAACGCCGCCACAGTCAGCCCGGCTCCCGATACCGCGGACGGCAGGTGCCACCTGACCGTCGCCAATCTCGTCACGATGCCTCACCGCTCCCACGAATGGCCCGACACGCTCGCACAATTGCGGCTGGTCTTCGCCGACAGCGATCACTTCGCCGTGCATGCCCCGGTGCCGCCATGCTTTGGTGACGAAGGTGCGGCCAATCACATGCGCTTTGCCGATAGTCATGGTGGGCCGGGACTGGAGGTGTTCGTTTACGGCAAGCCGGGCGGGCGTTTCCCCGCGCGCCAGCACGAACAGGCCAGCCGCATCATTGCCCGCACCCACGGTCTCGATCCCGGCCGCGTCCTGTTCGTAGAGCAGAGCCCGCAGGCCATCGAGGCGGGTGCCTTTCACAACGACGTGGTCGCGGTGGCGAACGAACAGGTGCTGTTCACCCACGAACTCGCCTTCGCCGACCCCAAGGGCACCTATGAAGCGATAGCGGCGCGCTGCCCCGGCACGCAGGTGGTGGAAGTCCCCGCCGACCGCGTAAGCCTAAACGATGCGATAAGCTCCTACCTTTTCAACGCCCAGCTACTCACCCCGCCCTCAGGCGAAATGACGCTCGTGGTGCCGGAGGAATGCCGCGACAATTCGGTTGTGTGGAACTGGCTGCAGGACATGCTGGCGGGCAACGGCCCGATCCGCCACGTGCATGTTGTCGACGTTCGGCAGTCGATGGCCAATGGCGGCGGCCCTGCCTGCCTGCGCCTGCGGGTCGTGGCGGACCCGGCGACTGTCGACCCTCGCTTCATGCTGGACGAGGCAAAGGCCGACCGGATGGAGGCAGTGATTTCCAGGTATTGGCCGCAGACCATTGAGATTGGCCAAATCGGTGACGAGGAACTCGCATACGCCGTCCTCACCGCGCGGGCTAAACTGATGGAAACTCTGGAAATCGACGAGCTGGGTTGAGGGGCAAGACCGGCACCCTGTCGGTCTGCCTTACACTCCCACCTGTCTTAACCATACAATTGGCGGAACTGCGTGCTTGGCACGGTAGTTGCGATAGCGTGGGTTAAGAAAGGTACATGATGTTCAAGAAGATTTCCCGACTGTTCGTAATCAAGACCCGCTGGGAAGCCTACCTGATCATCTACGCCCTGGCGCTGGGCGCCATGGACCGCGGCACCCACTATCTTGACCAGTTTCCCGGCTGGGGCGGCTGGATGCTGATGACCGCATGCAGCGGCGCGGTGTTCCTGGGCGGCGCGAAGATTCTCGACTGTTTGAAGTATGAGAAGGCGGAGAAGGAAGCGTTGAAGGCGATCCCTCAGAAAATCTGATTGTCGGTAAAGGTGGGGGTTTCTGTTGCTAGCTACCCCCGGAGCCCCGGAATCCGTTCTGTTGCCCGGTCGGTCCAACCGCGCTTAGCTTTGTAAATTCAGACCGTTAGGTCTTAAAATTACGCAGCGATTGCGAGTGCTTCGTTATCGTTGGCACTTGTGTGTTGTGAACAGTTTTACGGGTTACTCAGCCCGAGCAAAAACACCGTCTTTCAGCACACGTCGATCCTGGTTCGGCCCCGTCAGGACTGACGGAAAACCGCCAGTTTTGGTGGAGCCGCCGGGTACTGCCCCCGGGTCCGCTGTACCTATTGCACGGCGCAATTTATCGCCATAGCCCGCCGAAGCGAGCAACCCCCATATAGGCGATAATCGCTGAATGTGAAGTGACAGCAAGGGTCAGGGAGCGGACAGCAAGGGCCGCTCCCCATCCAGAGCCTCAGCCCATCGGCCCATTGCTCGGCGCGCCGGGTGCCCCGCCCTTCAGCGTGTCGCGAATTTCGGTGAGCAGTTCGATCTCGGTCGGGCCCGCAGGCTCGTCCGCAGCAGCCGCTACCTCTTCCTTTTTATCGAACCGTTCCTGAACCCGCTTGGTGTAGCGGACCAGAAGGAAGATTACGAAAGCCAGAATCACGAAGTTGATCACGGTGGATACGAAGTTGCCCCAGGCGAGCACGTTGGCCCCTGCCTCGCGCGCAGCTTCCAGCGACATGCCCGGCTCGATCAGGTCACCGCCAGCCAGAACCATATATTTGTCGCTGAAATCGACGTTGCCGAAGATCGCGCCGACAATCGGCATGATGATATCCGCCGTCATGCTGGCCACGATCAGGCCAAAGGCACCGGCGATGATGACCGCCACGGCCAGTTCCATCACGTTGCCCTTGGCAATGAATTCCTTGAAGTCCTTGAGCACCAGCCGGTCCCCTTCCTTGTCCTGTTGAACCGGCGCGATGGTTGCCGGAAAGAAGAAGGCTTGCAAGGGTGGTGATCAGGGCTGCGCCGGTTTTCCGCGCATTTCCGCCAAAATCTGCTTCAGCACATCCAGCTGCGGATCGGTGGGAATGTCACCCTCGGCTGAGCTGTCCGCTGCCTGCTTCTGCTTTTCCTGCATCTCGTCCAGAACCCGGTTCACGGCGCGCAGGATGAAGAACAGGGCAAGCGCGATGATGAGGAAATCCACGGTCTGGGTGATGAAATCGCCGTAGCCGATCATCGCTACCCCGGCCTCCTTCAGCTGGGCATAATTTGTCAGGCTGCCATCGTAGTCGGCGGGAATCTCTCCCAGCCTGATGAACCAGTTGGAAAAGTCGATATCGCCGAAGATCCAGCCGATAACCGGCATGATCATGCTTTCGTTCAGCGACGTGACGATCCGGCCGAAGGCCGCGCCGATGATAACGCCGATGGCCAGGTCCAGCACATTGCCGCGGGCGATGAATTTCTTGAATTCGGTGAGCATGTTTCGTCCGATCCCCTATCTGTTTGCACACCAACCGTAACGTCGATCTTCCAAGGAGTGTCCCGCGATTTCGGCGGCGGCTTTCCTTGAACAGGCCATCAGCCGTGCTATATAAACAACACACCGCGTTCATCGGAGGGATTCAAGGGTCATGTTCACTCGTCTGGCCAAAGTGGCCACACTCATCGTCGGCACTTTCGTGCTATCGGCTTGCGGCATCAATTCGGTGCCGACCAAGGAAGAAGCGGCAAAGGCGCAGTGGGCGAATGTCGAGGCCTCCTTGCAGCGCCGCTCGGACGTAATTCCCAATCTTGTCGCGACGGTGGAAGCCGCCGCCGTATCCGAGGAGGACATTCTGGTGGGTGTCACCGACGCGCGCGCCCGCGCCACCTCGGTCAACATCACCAGCGACGACCTTTCCGACCCTGAAGAGTTCCAGCGCTTCAACCAGGCGCAGAATCAGTTGACGCAGGCGCTGGGCCAGCTGCGCACGGTGGTGGAAGCCTATCCCCAGCTGCAGAGCAACCAGCGCTTTGCCGATCTGATGGTGGAGATCGAACAGGCCAACAACATGATCAACACCGAGATCAATCGCTACAACGACGCTGCGCGCGATTATAACACCGAAATCCGCACCTTCCCCTCCACCATCGGCGCGAACATCATCCACGGTTCGGAACCGCTGGAATACTTCGAAGCCGCCGAAGGAGCGGAAGAGAACCCCGAAGTAGAATTCGGCAACATCACCGGCGACGACGCCTGAGGGCGGCGGCACCGGTGACACGCCCGCTCCTGATCATCTGGCTAGCGCTGGCGACTGCGTTCGCCGCGCTGGCCATGCCGGGCAACGCGCAGGAATACGATTTTCCGGCACGTCCCGACGGACCCGTGCTCGACAGCGCGGATATGCTCTCGGACGCAACCGAGGCAGAGCTGAACCAGCAGCTGACGCAGTATAATCAGGAAACAGGCCGTGCGATCGTCGTCGCAACCGTTCCCTCGTTGAACGGCGCACAGATAGAACCATACGCAACCGCACTCTTCTCGGAATGGGGCATTGGCGGCGAACAGCGCGATACTGGTCTGCTGTTGCTGATCGCCCGGGACGACCGCGAACTGCGGGTAGAGGTTGGCTATGGGCTGCATCCCTATTTTGGCGGCATCATGGCCGGTCGGGTCATTCGCGAAGTGATTACCCCGCAATTCAAGGCCGGCGATTTCGATGCCGGAGTAACCCAGGGCGTGGACGCTATACTTTCGCATCTTGCGAACAGTCCGGAAGATGCCATCGCCATAGAGGAAGCCGCGCAGGCTGCGGCGGAAAACCGTCAGAGCGAAGGGGGCTTTCCCATCGGGACGCTGATCTGGCTGGGGTTCATCATATTCTTCTTTGTCCTGCCCATGCTTGGCGGCAAGGGCAGAAGGCGCCGCTACCGTGGCAGCGGCGTTGGCGGCGTGGTGGGTGACATCATGTTGTGGGAGGCAGGCAAGGCGATTGCCCGCGGCCTCTCCGATGGGGATGACTGGGGCGGCGGAGGCGGCTTCGGAGGTGGCGGCTTCGGCGGCGGCGGTTTCGGTGGTTTCGGCGGCGGCATGTCCGGCGGCGGCGGCGCATCGGGGGGTTGGTAATGGCCTATCTGTCCAAGGAACAGCACAAGCTGGTATCGGATGCAGTTGGCGAAGCAGAAGCGGCCACCAGCGGTGAAATCGTCCCTGTCATAACGCAAAGGTCGGACGACTATGCCGACGTGGCACTGACCTGGGCCATTGCCATTGCATTTACCGCGATGAGCGTATTCGCCGCCCTGCCCGCTCCTTTCCTCAACTTCTGGGATGCGACTGTGGCCGACTGGGGCCATGAATGGACGACTGGCGAGCTCGCCAGCATGACAATCGCACTCGGGTTGCTTGCGTTTGTCGGCACGTGGCTGCTGCTGCTGGTCCCCGCCGTTCGCTTGGCCGCTGTTCCAAGGCCCGTTAAGGCACAGCGCGTTCGTCAGCGCGCGATGCGGCACTTCAAGGTTGGCGCGGAAGGGCGAACGCACGGGCGAACTGGCGTGCTGCTTTACCTTTCCATGCAGGAACACCGCGCGGAAATCGTCGCCGACGAGCCTATTGCCGTGAAGGTCGATGCCGAAGTCTGGGGTGAGGCCATGGCCGACATGCTCGATGAAGTCCGCAAGGGCTGCATTGCCGAAGGCATCGCCGCCGGGGTTCGCGACGTGGGCGTGGTGCTGTCGCAGCACTTCCCGCGGCAGGACGACGATCGCAATGAATTGCCGGATCGCTTGATCGAACTCTAAGGCCGCGATAGCGCAGCCATCATGAGTGACACGAACCAGCTTCCGCCCGAAGAAATCCTCTGGGAAGGTGACTGGATCACCGCCCGCAGGCGCGGCAAGTGGGAATATGCCACGCGCGTCGGCCATATCCGCGCCGCCGTCATCCTTGCTGTCGAGGACGGCGAAGTGCTGCTGGTGGAACAGTTTCGCGCAGCCCTGAACCGTCGCAGCCTGGAACTGCCCGCTGGCCTGATCGGCGATGACGACGGCGGGGAGGACGACGATCCCCTCAGCGCCGCGAAGCGTGAGCTTGAGGAAGAGACCGGCTACCGTGCCACAAACTGGGAGGATTGCGGCGCCTTCTATTCCTCCCCCGGCATGACCAACGAAAGCTTCACGCTGCTGAAGGCAACCGGGCTGACCAGGGTTTCCGCAGGCGGAGGGGTCGAGGACGAGGACATCACGGTCCACCGCGTACGGCTTTCCAAGATCGAGAGATTCATCGCCGATTTCCGCAAGGGTGACGTCGCTATCGATACCCGCATGCTGCTGCTGCTCGGGCCGAGGTTGCTGGACGCAGGGGCATGAGGCGGTTGCAATCGTGCGTGTCCTGGTAACAAGGCGCTGGCCGCCGATCGTGGAGCGGACGCTGCGTGACCGGTTCGATGTGGTGCTGAACGAAACAGAAGTACCGCTCGGGCAGGCCGATCTGGCAAGCGCCATGCGCGACTTCGACGTGCTGGCTCCCACCGTCTCCGATCGTATCGATGCCGAGGTGATCGCGGCGGCGGATCGGTGCAGTCTGATCGCCAATTACGGCGTCGGGTTCGACCATATCGACATCGCGGCTGCCAGGGCGAAGGGCATCGCCGTCACCAACACGCCGGGCGTGCTGACAGATGCCACGGCAGACCTTGCCCTCACCCTGATGTTGATGACAGCACGCCGCGCCGGTGAAGGCGAGCGCGAATTGCGGGCGGGCCGGTGGACCGGCTGGCGGCCTACCCACATGATCGGCAGCGGGCTGAAAGGAAAGGTGCTTGGCGTGGTCGGCATGGGCCGTATCGGCATGGCTACCGCCAGGCGCGCCCGAATGGGTTTCGGCATGGACATCATCTACCATTCCCGCAGCCCGAAGCCGGATGCCGAAGCGCTGGATGCCGAGTTCTGCGCCGACCTTCACTCCCTCTTGGCAAGGTGCGATTTCGTGTCGCTGCATGTGCCGGGCGGGAGGCAGACCGAAAATATGCTCGACGCGGCAGCGATCGGCGCGATGAAGCCGGGCAGCTACCTGATCAACACCGCGCGCGGGGCCGTGCTGGACCATGCCGCTCTGGCGCAGGCACTGGCGTCGGGCCATCTCGCCGGTGCGGGTCTCGATGTCTATCCGGACGAACCACACGTGCCCGCAGAACTGCTCGGGCTGGAGAACCTTGTCATGCTGCCGCACCTCGGCAGCGCCACTGCCGAGACGCGCGAAGCCATGGGCCGCCGCGCGCTGGCCAATATCGACGCATTCGCGAGGGACGAGCCCTTGCCCGACGCGGTCACATGAACGATCCCCTCACCGACCTGATCGCCGCCGAGGGCCTGCCCGCCGACTATATCGAGGTGGTGCAGCAGTTCTGGCAGCCGCTGGCCACGCGCATCGCGCGCCTTCCTGCATCGCGTGCGCCGCTGGTGATCGGCGTCAATGGCGCTCAGGGTACGGGCAAGAGCACGCTTTGCCGGTTCCTCGAAGTGCTGCTGGCGCGCCGCCAGATCCGCGCGGTGACGCTCTCGCTCGACGACCTCTACCTTACCCGTGCCCAGCGGCTGCAACTGGCGCAGGATGTCCATCCGCTATTCCGCACGCGCGGCGTGCCGGGCACCCATGCCGTGAGCCTTGGCTTGCATATTATCGAGGACATGCTGGCAGGCCGCCCCCTCGAGCTGCCCCGCTTCGACAAGAGCAGGGACGACCGCGCGGAAGAAACCGAGCGGATCACCGGACCTGTCGACGTATTGCTGCTGGAAGGCTGGTGCGTTGGGGCAAAGCCGCAGGACGCCGCGGCGCTGGCCGAACCGGTAAACGAACTGGAGCGCGTCGAGGATCCGGACGGTATCTGGCGCGGGCTCGTGAACCACTGGTTGAAAGAGGACTACGCTCGCCTGTTCGAACAGCTGGACTTGCTGGTGATGCTGAAAGTGGACGATTTCGACGCAGTCCGCCGCAATCGCGCGCTGCAGGAGGAGAAGCTGCGGCGAGACAATCCCCATGCCCCGGCGACGATGGATGACGCTGCGCTGGCGCGTTTCTGCGACCATTACGAGCGGCTCACCCGTCACATGCTATCGGAGATGCCAGAGCGTGCGGACGTGGTGATCGAGATTGGTCCCGAGCAGAGGCCGGTATCCGCACAGTCCTGAGATGACGGTGAAGGTGCATCGCAGCCGAAGAGGATTAGGAGGAAATGGGTGCCGAGGCGGAGGGGAAGGAAAGAGGGCCTCGTGCATCCGGCTACGATGCACTTCCGATCTAGGCCTTTTGTTGGCAAACGAAATACGGGCTTTGGCCCATTCGGCGGCGGGTGGGCCTAAATGCCCGCTTCCACCGCGAGGCGGATCATCTCGGCGGAGCTTTGCGCGCCCAGTTTTTCCATCGCTATGCCGCGGTGCATCTTGATGGTTTTTTCCGACAGGCCGAGTTCCCATGCGATCTGCTTGTTGCGCAGGCCGCTGGCCACCATCTGCAAGACTTCCAACTGCCTTTTCGAGAGGTCCTTGATCTTCTCCGCCGCCCTGATCCGGCGGGTCAGGCTGGGCCCCTGTGCGTCTTCCGCGAGTTCGACCTGCGAGCCGAAGAAGTACGACAATTCGCCATCGTCATCGAAGATGGGGGCGACGACCACCGCATTGCGAAACGGGGTGCCGTCCTTCTTGTAGTTGAGAATCTCGACCATCACCGGCTTGCGCTCGCGCACGCCCTGGCGGATCGCTTCTGTCAGCCAGGGTTCCGTTCCCGGCCCGGCCAGGAAGCGACAATTGCGCCCTATGATCTCGCTCTCGTCATAGCCGGTCAGGTCCATGAAGGGCTGGTTGCAGGCGATGATCGGATTGTCGGGCAAGCGCGGATCGCTGACCACGGATGCAACCGGACTGGTATCGATCAGGTCGACCACTGCCGGATCTGAAGCGTTCATTATCTTTCCTACCACTTCATTCCTTTAGCCCGCATATTTGCGCAAGGCAAAGGCAACAGCCACACTAATTTTTCACAAGATGAGCATAACGGATTTTGTAACTCCCCAAAACAAGCGATCTGTTGCACATTCGACAGAAGCGAGCCGAGCCGGAGACCCATGGAGCAACTGTCTGTCCTTTATATCGAGGATGACGAGGTCATCGCCAATGCGACGCGCGATGGCGCCCGCGAGCACGGCGTGGCGATCGAACTGGCTCACACCGGGGAAAAAGGCCTGCACCGCGCCGGCTCCGACGAATTCGACGTGATCATTCTCGACCGCATGTTGCCCGATCTCGACGGCATCGAGATCGTGTCGCGCTTGCGCGCAGCGGGCGTGACCGTGCCGGTGTTGATGCTGTCTGCACTGGGCCGCGCGGAAAACCGGATCGAGGGGCTGGATGCCGGGGTGGACGATTACATGGCCAAACCCTTCGAACCGGACGAGCTGCTGGCACGGCTTCGCGCCCTGCATCGACGCGCCACCAACAGGGAAGCAAGCGCACTGATCCTGTTCGGCGATTTCGAATGCCACGTGAAGGCCCGCACCGTGCATCGGGCAGGCCACCACATTCCGCTCAGCCCCAAGGAATTCAATCTTTTCAAGTACCTGATCGAGAATGCGGGAGAGATCGTTACCAAGGACATGCTGCTGCGCAACGTGTGGAACCTGAATTTCGACCCCGAGACGAATGTTATCGAGGTGAACATCAACCGCCTGCGCCGCAAGCTGGACGAAGGGTTTGAAAAGCCCTGCCTAGAGACTGTCCGCGGCATGGGCTATCGCCTGACGGCATGATGCGCCCCTCGCCATCTGAAGAACGCGTATCCTTCACGAAATCGCTGTCCGGCCGCTTCACCCTGGCAGCGATCGCGCTTGCGCTGGCCGTATTCGCGACGCTGGCTTTCGCTACTGAATGGTACGTGCGCGAAGCTTCGGACAAGGCGCTGGCGCAGGCCGTGGACACCGATCTTGCCGGGCTTGTCGATATCTATGCCTCTTCCGGCCGTCAGGAACTGCTCGACCGGATCGAGGACCGCCTGGCGATGGAAGCCTACGACCAGGCAGACCGGCACTATCTCGTCGCCGACGCCACCGGGCAGCGGGTCGGGGGCGATATCGCGCGCTGGCCCAACCTCTCGGCGGAAAATTCCGCTAGTGGCACGATCGTGCTCGAAGACGGGAGCGAAGCGCGTGCCCGCGCCACCCAGCTCGACCAAGGTCTGACGCTTGTCGTCGCCCACGGCGCGGATGAACAGTCTGCGCTGCTGCGAGACCTTCGTAGCGCTTTCCTGATCGGCCTGGCCATTGCGCTGCTGGCGATCCTGCTGCTGGGCATCGTCAGCGCCCGCGCCCTGCGCGCGCGGGTGAATGACCTGAACCGCGCCTTCGCCCAAGTGGGCGACCAGTCGGGCAAGATCGAATTTCCCGGCTATTGCAGCGAGGACGAGCTTGGCCTGCTTGCCCGTAACGGCAGCGCCATGGCAGAGCGGATCATCGGGCTGATCGCCGCCCATCGCCATGTATCCGACCAGATTGCCCATGAAATGCGCACGCCGCTTATGCATCTTGACATGCGGCTGCGCCAGGCCATTGCCGAAAGCGAGGATCCCGAAACGCTTTCCACCCTGGCGCAATCGCGCGAGGATATCCGCGGCGTGGCCCGCATGCTCGATTCCTTGCTGGATATCGCTTCCAGCGAAGCACGGCGCAGCGACCGGTCCGGCTTCGAATCCATCGACCTTTCAGCGCTGGTGGGCGATCTGGCTGACCTGTTCGAGGAAAGCGGCGCGGACGCCGACATCGCGTTCGAGGCGCGGATTGCCGAAGGCGTGCAATTCGATGGCGACCGGATGCAACTGACCCGGATGGTCTCCAACCTGCTGGACAATGCATTCAAGTTCACCCCCGCTGGCGGCTTCGTGGAACTGACCTTGAAACCCGGCCCCGAACTGCGTGTGCGCGATTCCGGTCCCGGCGTTCCCGACGAGGACAAGCCACGCATTTTCGACCGGTTCGTGCGCATCGGCGGGCAGACCAAGGGTCACGGCCTTGGCCTTGCCCTCGTGCGCGCCATTGTCTTGCGCCACGGCCTGAAGGTAGAATACCAGGATGGTAATCCGGGTGCTGAATTCGTGATCTCCAGAGGAGCGAAAGCGTGAAGAAGTTCGCCATGCTTGGCCTGCTGGCCCTGTCGCCCGGCTGCGTCACGACGGCGCAGGAAGCTTCACTAGAGGAGCCGCAAGCTGTTACGCCCGCAATACCGGCAGAACAGGTGGCAGAGGTGCTGGCAAGCGGGCACAGGGCCTTTGCCAGCAACGGTTCCGCGCAGGAACTGGCGGATACTGCCGCACAATTGCAGGACCTTGGTGCAAGACCTGCCGAAGACGGCGAAGATAACCGGGCCGCCATATGGCTGTCCGCCGCGCGCGAGCGTGGGCTGACGGGCGAAGCACCGCCCTTCCGGGGCAGGCTGCTGGGACCTGCCTACCGTTCGGGATTGCTTGCGCCAGGCGAAGTGAGCGAAACCTCGCAACTGTTCCTGGCAGGCGAGCAAGCCGAAGTGGTCGCGATCCCGGTGGAGCGCACCGATCTGCAGCTGGAGATCGTCGAAGGCGAGGGAGAGCGCAATTGCACCCCTCCCGCCACCACCGCACGATCCGTTTGTCGCTGGATCCCGATCTTTACCAGCCGATACAGCATCCGCGTGCGCAACGCAGGCGATCGCGCCAGCGAGTTTTACCTCGTCACCAACTGACATTCTCTTTCACCATGAAAAAAGGCCCGACCGCTTTTCAGCGGCCGGGCCAGTCCCCCTGTATCCTCCCCCTCCCCCCGGTATGGCCACCAGGAGGAGAGGGAGGCGAGATCAGTCAATCTGGCTGGCGA
Organism: uncultured Sphingomonadaceae bacterium; assembly: GCA_947493195.1. Taxonomy (GTDB): domain Bacteria; phylum Pseudomonadota; class Alphaproteobacteria; order Sphingomonadales; family Sphingomonadaceae; genus Alteraurantiacibacter. The sequence continues at coordinate 211,896 of CANLQG010000001.1, forward strand.
GATATGCGTTGAGCCGCTCCAGTTGCGCCGCAGAGAACTGGATGCCGCTATTCGCAAGGGCATTCAGTCCCGGTGCGATGGGCGGACTGCCTGCCCCATTGCTACCCGGAACGACGGAACCGGTGGCAGGTACGCTCCAGCGGGCCCACGCCATTTCGCTCGCACCCGCCGCCCTTGCAGTGGTACTGCCCGAAATATCCGGCGTATGGCCCTCTACCCTGAAGGCTGCCGAGCCCTGGATGGCGTTGCTGGACGAAACCCGCACGCTGTAGTTCAGCCCGGCGTGCGTCGCGCCATCTCCGGCCAGGAAGCCTTCGACATAAGTTGTACGGCTGTGATTCGCACCGGCGCGTGTCGTGGCGAGATTTTCGGAAAAGCGCCGAGCACCAAATCCATCGTCCTGCAAGGTCATGGACGGCGCTGCGACACCTCCCGTGCTTTGGAAACCCCAGACGGTGCCAGCGAAATCGACATTAGCCTCTAGGCCGGCCTTCAACGTCCCGAAGTCAACCGCGAACGCACCGTTGAATATTCCGTTGCCTCCCTGCGCGTTGGTTTGCGTCGCTTTCGTGGAGCCGATCAATTCGTAGTTTACCAGGCCGCTTGCCGGCAGGTTGACCACCGGAGTGCCCCAAGTGGTATGCCAGGACTGGTTGGCAAAAGCGGTGCGAACGAAAGTCTGCCCGGTTCCGCCGCTGTGCTCGACCGTGACATTCTCGATCCGCTGCCAGCCGATCACGCCCTGGTCCCCATCCGTCTCAACCACGGTATTGGCATTGGCGGTGTGCACGATGCGCGATGGCAAGGCGAGGGCCGATACCAGCTGGCCATCTGTCACAGTTATGGCGCTGGTAGTGCCGCCACCGGTTCCCCCTGCTCCAACGAAGGCCATGTAGCCCCCTGGCTCCCCTGCAGGGGCAACGCCGTCGGCCTGCGCAACAGGGTTGCTCCCGCTGCCGGAGTCGCCTCCCATGGCGAAAGCATCTGGATCGTAGGTTCCCGGAGCACCGAAGAGGGCAGACCCACCAATATCCAGATCGGAGTTGATCGAGATATTATAGTTCAGCGCCCAGCGTTCGCCCAGTTGTGCGCCGCCCAGGTTGTAGGACACTGCAGCCTGGCAGTTGCTGGTGGTGCAGTTGACGCCGTTCGGAATCACGAAGGATTCGAACACGCCTTGCACGCGGGGCAGGAAATTCGGGCTCTGGAAGGTCCAGTCGTATGTTGCATCCGGCATCGTCACAGTGGCACCAAGCGAGATGCTGAGCAGCGAATTGGACATCCAGTTGATGGTTAACGATCCATCGAACGTCCCTGGACCGGTGCGCCCGTCCGAATAGGTGGGTGTGGTTGCCCCCAGCAGGTCGTAGGTGATTTCGCCGCGAAGCGGGAAGGTGTTCGTGCTGGAAGGGTTGGTGATAGCCCAGTGGACGGCATCATTTGGGGTCGTGACGTATGTGCCATTCACGAGGTTGGTTGTGCCATCTACCCAGCGACCGATAATGGCGTATTCGTCGCCAATGATCTGGTCCGCGCTCGCACTGCCGCGCCTGAACGAGCCCACGGAATTGAGCCCGCCGTCGGCATCGACCGCAGTCCCGTTGGTGCGGCTGGTACGGGTGAAGCCTGCATCCCCATAAGATAGCGCCGCCACGACAAGTCCGCTTGTATCAAATGCGTCGACCCCGCCCGGGAATGATCCGCTGCTACCGCCACCAAGATCGATCGCATCGCCCTTGGCAAAGGCCGCCGTGCCATCGATGAACTTGTTGGGAGAGGTATTTGCGCGGATCGAATAGGCCAGGCCCATGTGGCTGGCACCGTCGCCCGCCAGGAAACCTTCGACAAAGCCGGTGCAACTTGCCCCGCAGAAGGCCGCAGCGGATTCGACGAATACCGCGTTCTGGCTGCTGGGGAATCCACCGGCGAGTCCCAGCGTGTGGAACATGCCGTCCACCGGGTTGATCGCCAGCGTGCTCTGGGTCGGATCGCTCAATTTGCCGTTCGTGAAAAGGTTGAAGCTGTCCGCGCCGCTGGTGATATCGAGGTCCAGCGCCACCACCGGGCTTGCGCCGAACACCACCGCCGCGCCGCCGGACACCGAGCCGGTCGAGGTGCTCTCGTCATGACGCGTTGGCGTGGTGAAGCCGACGAGGTCGTAAGCCACCGCTCCGTTGGCCGGCAGGTTGGTGAGCGGAGCGCCCGCGATAACGTGATAGCCGCCATCGGGGCCGACGGGCAGCAGCGTGGTATTGTACCACTTCCCGCCGGGTGTGCCGTTGCTCCAGCGTGCCCAGGATACCGCGCCATTGCCCGCAATGCCGGTGTCGGCCAGCGTCATGTTGCCGCTGGTCAGGGCATCGTTGGCATCGATCGCGGCGACGTACCCGATCGGGATACCGTCTGCATTATAGGTCACTTCGCTGAGGGTATAGACATCATCCCCGATCAGCTTGTTGGCATAGGCGATGGACTGGTTCTGCAATGTCGTGGTGACAGGGGCAGGCGGCGTTCCCAGGCCCGTGATGGGCGTTCCGCCAATCCCGAACACCGCCACGCCCTGCATCGCGTTGTTCGCGGCCTGATCAAAGATGTTGTAGGTAAAACCGGCAGCCGAGGCACCGGCACCGAACAGTCCGCCAAACACCTGCGCCTGGCAAAAGCCGTTGCAGGTGCTGGCCGTCAGCGAAGTGATGGCAAGGTTCTGGTTCTCGAACTGGCCGTTTCCATTGACACCCATGCCGCCCGACAGCGGGTTGGCCGCGCCGCCGGTGGTCTGCACCCGGTAACCTTCCGTCTGTGTCAGAACATCGAAGTTGAGGCCGACAAGGGGCGCGCCGCCGCCAAAGGCCACGGCAAGCTCGCCGGTGAAATAGGCCGTGCTGCCCGCCGTGCCGCGCCGGTCGTTCGGGGCCGTTCCGCCTACCAGGTCGTAGGATACGATGCCGCTCGTCGGCATGTTGGTGGCCGGCGTGCCTACCAGCAGGTGTTCGCTGACATTGGTGCCGTTCGGACCATTGCCGACGTAATAGCGGCTCCAGGCGACCGCGTTGCCGATGCGGCCAAATTCCCGCAGGTCAGCCGTGCGCGAAGTGTAATCGAACGTCTGGTTGCCCGCCTGGCTTTTCAGTTGCACCCGCGTGATGCGGCCATCGGCGTCGATGTCGGCATCGGCCGCGGTATTCGTGCGCAGCGCGTCGGTGCCAAAAACCCAGGCATTGATACCGGCAAGCTGCGGTGCCGTGCCGTTCTGGAGGCCGCCGAACTGGTCCGGCACACCGCCCGCTGCAAGAAAGGCAAAGTAATCGGTGAGGAAGGTGAACACTTCGCCCTGGAAGTTGCTCGCCAGCAAGCCCGCACCCGAAAGCGCGGCGAGGTAGGCTTCCACCTGCTCTTGAGTCAGAGCCGTGTACCCGCTTGGCAGGCCGCCATTGGCGAGGAAGGCGTAGAAATCGGCAATCGCCGCCAGGTAATCCGCATAGACAGGAATGCCGCCGAACTCTGCCGGATCGCCACCAGCCTGGATAAAGGCATAATAGCCGTCGAAGAAATCGTTCAGCCCGGCAAAGGAGCCGAAACCGCCCTGCACTTGTGCCAGCGCGGCCAGGTAAGCCTCAATGGTTGCCTGATCCAGCGCGGTGTAGTCACCCGGAAGGCCACCGCCTGCAAGGAATGCGAAGTAGGCGTTCAGCGCCGTGACGTAATTTGCATAGACCGGCAGACCCGCGAACCCACCCGCGCTGCCACCGCCCTGCAGGTAGGCGAAGTAGCTGGCGTAGAAAGCCGCCGCGTCGCCGCCGATCTGCAAGTTGAACCCGCCCGCAGCATTCAGGGCCGCGAGATAGGCGGTGATCTGCTGCTGCGTCAGCGCGGTGTAGTCCGCAGGCAGTCCGCCCCCTGCCAGGAAAGCGAAATAGGCCTGCAATGCGCTGGCATAGGTATCGTAAAGCGGCAGTCCGGCGAATTCGTTCGGGTTTCCGCCCGCCGACAGGAAAGCGAAGTACTGGGTGTAGAAGGTGCCGAGATTGCCCAGTTGCTGCGACAGCCCGCCCGCCGACGCCAGGGCGGAAAGGTAGGCCTGGATTTGCTGCTGCGTCAGCGCGGTATAGTCGCCCGGCAGGCCGCCGTTATCGAGGAAGGCGAAATAGGTCTGCAGCGCGCCAACATAGTCGGCATAGACCGGCAGTCCCGCGAACAGGTCCGGGTTTCCGCCGCCTGCGAGGAAGGCGAAATAGCCATTCAGTAATCCTGCGTTGGCCCCCAGCAGGCTTTCCAGCTGACCCGACTGGTCTAGCGCGGCGAGGTAGTTTGCCAGCACTTCCAGCTCGGTCGCGGTAAAGTCGCTGGGCAAACCGCCTGCGGCAAGAAAGTTTGCGTATGCGTTAAGGGCATCGGCGAAGACCGGCAGGTTCACCACCGGCAGGCCCGTATAGATGTCGGGATTGCCACCGCCTGTCAAATATTGGGCATAGGCGGTGTAGAATGCGCCGAGGTCCGGCAGGAAGCCACCGGTCGCGCCCGCCGCTTCCAGCGCGGCGACATAGGCGGCGATCTGCTGCTGGGTCAGCAACGAATAGTCACTCGGCACACCGCCGTTCAGCAGGTAATCGTAGTAGGCCTGCAACTGCGTGACATAGCCTGCAAAGATGTTCGCATTCAGCCCGGCATAGGCATCGGGATTGCCGCCCGCCTGCACGAAGGCGAGGTAGTCGGCGAAGAAATCCGCCTGCGCCGCTGGCAGGGTGCCCAGCAAGCCCGCAGCCTGCAACGCTTCGAGATAGGCCTGGAGCGTGGCAGTATCCTGTGCGGAGAAGTCGCTGGGCAGATTGCCGCCCGCAAGGAAGACGAAATAGTCGTCCAGCACGCTACGGTACTCGCCGACGAAGCCAAGTCCGCCATTGGCAAGGTAGGCCGCCAGCAGCGCGCGGTTCGACGCGGAAAGCTGTGCCAGCAGTCCGCTGTCGTCCAGGAAGGCAATGTAGTCCTCCACCACCTGGGCGGAAGCGCCGGTAAAGTCCGCCGGATCGCCGCCATTCCGCACGAAGGCGAAATAGGCTTCCACCAGGTCGGTGAACTGGCCGGCGAAGTCGTTCGCGTTTCCGCCGCCTGCAAGGAAAGCGAGATAGGCATCCACCAGCACCCGGTCCTGTTCGGCCAGTTGGCCCAGCAGGCCGAGACGCGAGCGATAGGCGAGGAAGGCGTTGATGTCGCCCACGCTGGCCGCATCGAAGCTGGATGGGCGTGCCCCGCTGCGCAGCAGGTTCAAATACTGGCTCACGAAACCAGCGTAGGCGCTGAGGAAATTCGCACCCGAACCGCCGTTTGCCAGGAATTCCAGGTACGTGCGGATTATGTCTGCCTGCGCTTGCGGGAACGGGGTTCCGCCGTAAACGCCTTCCAGCTGTCCGGCCGCTGCCACCAGCAGCGCCAGGTCTCCGCTCGGGAAGGTCGCGATGTCCGGGTTGGCCGCGGCGGCCTCTACGCTGCGCGCTGCGCCCAGAATGTCACTGGATGCGCCCGCTGCCGCCAGCGCGTCCCCCAGAGAGACGGGCAGGCCGTTCTGCGCGGCCGCAACCGGTCCACCTGTATCGAGCTGCGCCACACGGACCGGGCCAGGGCGGTTGGTGGCAGACGGCGTCGTCTGCACGCCGCTGGATACCGTCATGCGAAGGCCGCTGGCGCCGGCACTCGCCCAGTGCTCCCCTGCTCCGAATTCGCGCTCGTTGCGGCCGCGCGCGACGGTGACGGCGCCCGTCAGCGTATGACCGGCGCTCTGCCCGTCCTCAGCGACCCTGAAGCTGGCTGCGCTGCCAGCCCCGGCAACCGTTCCCTGCACGCCATCGGGCATGCGCACGACGCCTGCCGCGCCCTCGGCCCCTGCCACGGTTACCGATCCTGCGTGCAGGTCCACCGTGCCATCGGTCTCGATCGTGTATTCAGCCCTGTCGACGAACGACAGCATGACCCCGCTGGCCAGGCGCACCTGCGTCACTCCGCCAAGCTGGGTCGTGCGCTGGCCCACGGCGACTGCCGTGGTGCCGTTGTCGCTGAAAATCACCTCCTGCGCGCTGGCCGGAGCCACGGCGAGCGCGACGCCCGATGCAGACAGGAGCAGCGCCGCGAAACGGCGGCGGCTGGCGGGACGATTGCGGTTGGTCGTATGTGTCATGTCAAATCTCCCGGTCGGCATCAGAATTCGTAACGCAGGCCAGCGGAAGCGGTCCAGCGTTCATAGTCGTAGAGGGCGATGTTGCTCCAGTTGCGCGTGTAGGTGACACGCGGCTGGAGGAAGATGTTGCGCGATAGCGCGACCTTCAGGCCGCCTTGCAGGTCCAGCCGCTCGTCCGATCGCGAAACCAGGAACAGCGGGTCGGGCGCGTCGTAACGGCGCAGGTCGAACGATCCGCCCGCCACCAGTGCCAACCGCTGCGACAGCGGCAGTTCGGCGCCGAGGGAGGCCGTGGCGAACCAGTTGGAGTAATGATCCCCGCCGAGCCGCCGCGTCTCCTCGATCCCGCCCTGCATGCTGGCGGAAAGGGTCTGCGTGACATAGCCGATCGCGAAGACTGCCCGGTCTGCATCCAGCAACGGCTGGTTAGCGTAGTTCAGGCGGTTGTACTGCGTGGACACGGTCAGCGCCTGCCCACCGCCGGTCATGTGGGTATATTGCAGGATCGCGCCCACGCTGTCGCGGTAACCATCCCAGTCGAGCGCGAACACCTGCGCCTGCGCGCTGAGCGAAATCACGTCGCGATTGGCGAAGGAATGCGCGTAGCCCGCCGTTGCGGTCAGGCTTTCCTGGCTGAAGGCGGAAACATCGAAATTCTCGCGGGCATTGCCCAGCAGGCTGCCGAAGATGCGGTCCTGCCGGCCAACCGCGTGAACACCGGAGATGCCGAGGCTGAGCTCGGCAAATTCGTCGTCTTGCGCGCGGGCTCCTGCGCCCAGCGTACCGGGCCCCAGGAAGCTGAACAGCGGAATGGTAAGCGTGGTGAGGTCGGTGGCGGCGTTGACGTTGCTGTCGTGCCCCACACGCGCATCGACGAAGCCCGAGACGCTGCTGCCGCCGCCCGAGATCTGCTGGTCGAACTGGCGGACGAAACCGGTGAAGCGCTGGCGCACGGGATCGGGCAGGCTGGGATCGTCCACCACGGTGGCGAATTCCTCGCGCGCGGTGTCGATATCGCCAGCCATGGCATAGGCCCGCGCCAGCTCGGCGCGCGCTGCGGCGTTATCCGGCTGCACGGCCAGCACGCGTTGCAGGGCGATGATCGCCTCTCCGTAGCGGCCAGTGTCGATGGCAGCGATGGCTAGTGCGTAGTCGAACTCCGGGTCGCCTGCACGGGCCTCGACCTGCGCGGAAAGCTCGCTCCAGCTTCGTTCGGCATCACCGCCCGATTGCGCCGCAGCGGGCGCGGCGAGCGCGATCAGCAAGGCTGCCGCAATCCCTGTGTGAGTGCGAAAACCCGGACTTCTTTTCATCTAACTGCCCCCAAGCATTGGAAAGTTCCACCAATGCAGGGGGGCCTATTATACTCGGGGCCGCGAACTGAATGACAATTGCGTTAGGTAGATTACAAATACCGTAACGCAGTTGTCGGGCACCTATTCGTCAACCCAGTCCTTGCGCAGGGAAGGTCCGGCACATGCCATTAGCAATGCTGCCAATCCATAAAGGGCAAGCGAATACAGCATCGAATATCGCAGCGCCTCATCCCCGTAGATCGGGGTGAGGAAGTCCGACAGGGCACCCAGCGCATAAATCCCGCCGCCCAGGCCGATCAGGTTGTTGATCAGCAGGAACAGTGCCGAGGCAGTCGAACGCGCCGCGGGCACGACGAGGTGCTGCACTGCGGAGAGGACCGGACCTAGCCAGATATAGGCGAGGGCCTGCGGCAGGAGGAACAGGACAAAGGCCAACTTCCAGTCGCTGCTGGTAATACCCGCGGCAAACAGGGGCGCACCAAGGAAGAAGGCCACGCCAGGAAGCCAAGCATAAAACGCACGGTCGCGTCCGCCCAGGCGATCGGCCAGCAGGCCGCCTGCAAGCACGCCGATCACCCCGCCGATCAGCAGGATGGCGCCGAAGAACCGGGAGGCACCCACAAGATCGAAACCGAAGCTGCGGATCAGCAGGCTGGGGAGCCAGAAGGCAATGCCGTAGCCCAGCATCGAGGACGTGGCCGCGCCAAAGGCAAGGAACCAGAAGCTTTTCTTGCGCGCCAGAACAGCGGCGGTTTCCTTGAGAGCCGGGGTTTGCGGCAAAGGCGCGGGATTGTCTGCTGCAACCTTCGGCTTGGCCTTGTCGCGCACCAGCAGCTTGAACACAGGCACGATGATCACGCCCGCAAGGCCCACGGCAAAGAACGCCGCGCGCCAGTCCACCGTGGCCGCGATGTAACCGCCCATCAGCACGCCCAGGCCGGAGCCGACGGGAATGCCCAGCGAGTAGATCGAAAGCGCCGTGGCGCGCTGCTTGCTGGGAAAATAGTCCCCGATCAGGGCATAGGAGGGGGCGACCCCGCCCGCCTCGCCAATCCCGACGCCAAGACGCGCCAGGAAGATGTGCCAGAAATTCTGCGCCAGACCGCACAGGGCGGTGAACCCGCTCCACGCAGCCAGCGAAACCGCAATCACCCAGCTGCGACTGGTCCTGTCCGCCAGCGCCGCCAGCGGCACGGCCATCGTGGAATAGAGCAGCGCGAAGGAAATTCCGCCCAGCAGGCCCATCTGCCCATCGCTGAGATCGAGATCGGCCTGGATGGGCGCTGCCAGGATCGACAGGATCTGCCGGTCGATGAAGTTGAAGATGTAGACCACCAGCAGCATGGCCAGCACCACGTTGCGGTTGGGGTCGGCCCTGCTGACAGCGGTTGCACTCATTTCACATGATCGCGCAAGAAATCATCGATCGCTGCCAGCGCCGTCGGCTCGTCCAGCATGGGCGCGTGGCCGCGATTGGGGATATCGACGTGATTGAAAGCGCCCTTGTGACGCTGTTCCATCGTCTTCACCGTGTCGGTGACCAGCAGGTCCGACAAGGCGCCGCGGATCACCAGCACCGGGGTCTCGCCCAGCGCCTCCCACAAGGGCCACATATCCGGCTGCGGCTCGTCACTGATATCGGCAAAGCCATCGGCAATGGCGGGATCGTAGGCGAATGCCACGCGCCCGTCGGGTAATTCGCGGCAGGTTCGCCGCGCCCACGCCTGCCAGTCCGCTTCCCCGAAATCGGGAAAGGCGTCCGCATTGATTGCAGCACAAACCCGAACAGCAGCGTTCCAGTCGGCAAACGGCTCTCCGCCGCCGACGTAACCCCCGATGCGCGCAAGGCCCTCCGGACTCAACACGGGGCCGATGTCGTTGAAGACGATGGCGGGGAAGCTGCCCGGCTTCATCGCGTTCATGACCATAGCCATAAGCCCGCCCATCGAGGTGCCGATCAGGCCGGGCCGTTCGATACCCAGACTTTCCAGCAACGCGAACATGTCGCCGGCATAAACATCGGGGCGATAGCGCGAGGGTTCGGAATCCTCCTGCGACAGCCCCCTGCCCCGCTGGTCCGGCACGATCAGGCGATACTGGCCCGCCAGATGCCGGGCCAGCGGTTCGAAATCGCCGCTGTTGCGGGTCAGCCCGTGCATCAGCAGCAGCGGGGGCCCGTCCGAGGGGTAGTCGCGTGCGAACAGCTCAAGCCGTCCGCACGCGCTACGATAGCGATGCTCTATATAATCCATCATTGGAATTCCTGTCCGCATGATGCGGATCAGAATTCGATGGTGGCGGTGGCGTATACCTGACGCGGGTTGCCGTAGTATGCGGTCAGGGTACCCTCGGTGCCCAGCGTCGGCACCGGCGGGTTGCCAGCCACGAAGTTGTAGCCGGAAGTGATGTATTCCTTGTCCGTCAGGTTGCGACCGTAGAGGCCAAGGCTGAAGCCGCCATCGGCGCTGGTCCACACGATGCTGGCATCCACCAGAGCATAACCGGGCTGGTCGAGGAACTCGTTGGGAACCTCGAACTGGTTGGTGCTGCTGCGGTAGGAAACCGTGCTGCCCAGGTAGAGGTCGCCGCTGCCCGCCGGCGTGGTGTAGCCCAGCGTCGCGCTGCCGCTCCATTCCGGCGTGTTCTGCACTTCGCGCAGGTCCGAAACGTCGGTCGGCACGCCGCCGATGTTTGTGATGAACTGCGTGTATTCGGCATCGATCCAGCCCAGCGAACCCTGGAAGCGCAGCATGTCGCCGGAAGCGAACATGTCACGGCCCAGGCGGGCATTGGTTTCGATTTCGAGGCCCTTGAACTCTGCCGCACCCGCGTTCGACACGACGCCGCAGAAAGTGGCGATCCCGCCTACGTTACAGGCTACCGAGCCGGGGATCTGTACGTCGGTATATTCCGCATAGAAACCGGCAACCGCAATGTAGACCGCATCATCCAGCAGGCTGCCCTTGTAGCCCACTTCGTAGCTGTCGACCGATTCCGGCGCGAAGCTAAGGAAGTCTGCAACTTCATCGTCGGTGGGCATGCCGGGCGTGGCGGCAGGCGCGTTCACGCCCACGCCGCGCGGGTCGAAACCGCCGCCCTTGAAGCCCTGCGAATAGCTGGCGTAGAGGTTGTGATCGGGCGTCGGCTGGTAGCTGAGCGATACGCGCGGGGTGAACTTGTCGAAATCGGCAGTACCCTGGAAATTGGTGCTGGGAGCGCCGAAGGGAATGCCTGCACCGCCGAACACTGGCGAACCACCACCCAGGTAATTCTGACGCAGGATATCTGCCGTGCGTTCGTCCCAGGTGTAGCGACCGCCGAGCGAAAGGCTGAGCTGCTCGGTGATGTCGTAGCTGAAATCGCCGAAGACCGCGAATGTCTCGGTATCGACGTCGGCCTGTGTGAAGGCGGTGAAACCGGCAAAGGTGGTGAACAGACGAACGTCGAATTCGGTATCGGCGGTCGCGCTGAGGAAATAGCCGCCAAGCAGGCCGGTCAACGGGCCGCCATCGTCCCAGATCAGCTGCAGTTCCTGGCTCAACTGGGTGTTGCGGTAGAAAGCGGGAACGTCGACGTCGACAGCGGGCAGCGCGTCGAAATCGATGGGCGAGGAACTGTCATCCTCGCGGTATGCGGTGATGGAGCGCAGCGTGAGCGCATCGGACAGGTCGGCACGGGCGTTGAGTGCGAAGCCGAAGGCTTCCACGTCCTGCTCGGGATCGACCAGCCCGCCGCGCGTGTCGAACACGTCGTCCAGCACCGGCGCGCCCGATACGGCGCCCGGGATCAGGCGATGGCCGCCGCGCGCGTTGGAACGGTCGTGCGTATAGTCACCGGTGAAGCGCAGCAGGTAGGGCTCGCCATTGCCGCCCACCTCGATGGTGCCACGCGCGGCCCAGATATCCTTGTTGTAGTTTTCCTCGCCCGTGGTCAGGTTTTCGCCAAAACCGTCGCGGGAAAGACGCGCGACCGACCCGCCCACGCGGACAACGTCGGTCAGCGGGGTGGAAGCGGTGACGACCCCTTCGGCGCGGCCATAGGTGCCGACCGTTCCGCGCAGGCGCAGGCTGGTTTCGTCGGGCAGTTCGCGGGTCACATACTTCACCGCGCCGCCGATGGTGTTACGGCCGTAAAGGGTGCCCTGCGGACCGCGCAGCACTTCGATCCGCTCCACATCGTAGATGTCGAGAACGGCGGCCTGCGGACGGTTCAGGTACACATCGTCAAGATAGATGCCCACGCCCTGCTCGAACCCGGAAACCGGATCCTGCTGGCCGATGCCACGGATAAATGCCGACAGGGTGGAGTTGGTGCCACGCGATTCCTCCAGCGTGGTGTTGGGCGTGATCTGCGCGATGTCGGTAATGTCGACGGAGCCGCGCTGTTGCAGTTCCTCCGCACCGAAGCTGGACACGGCGACCGGCACGTCGACGAGGCGTTCCTCGCGGCGACGGGCCGTCACGATGATCGTACCGCCCTGCGCTTCTTCAGCCTGCGGAGCGGTTTCCCCGCTTTCCTGGGCATGCGCGGGAATGGCCAGCGCACCAAGAACAGCAGCAACGGCAGCGGATTGCCAGAGAATGGCCTTCGACATCGATAATCTCCCAAGAACGATTCTTATTGGTGCTCCTATTATTGAAACTTGAACCACCTTTCAACTTTTAGTTTTTGCGCTTCGCAACGAAAGCGGTTAGCCATTGCAAAATGGCAACATCCAAGTCCCCGGCTCCATCCAGCGATACCAAGGCTCCGCGCACCGAACGCGGGCGCCAGACGCTGCGCAAGCTGCTGGATGCAGCGGCAAAGGAATTTGGCGAGAAGGGTTTTCACGAGGCGTCGATCAGCGGGATCACCCGCCGTGCGGGCACGGCGCTGGGCAGCTTCTACACCTACTTCGACAGCAAGGACGAGATTTTCCGCGCGCTGGTGAAGGATATGAGCGGGCAGGTCGCCGCCCATGCGGGCAAGGCGGTTACCCCCGATCTTGCGCCCTTCGAGGTGGAGCGGGTTGCCCTGCATGCATTCCTTGAATTCGCACGCGACAACAAGGAAATCTACCGCATCATCGACGAGGCCGAATTTGTCGACCCCGCCAGCTTCCGCGAACATTATGAGACGACCGCGCAGCGCATTCTCGAACGCCTGAAAAGGGGCGAGGCAGCAGCCGACCTGCGCGAAGGGATGGACGAGGCCCACGCATGGGCCATCATGGGAATGAACGTGTTCCTGGGCCTGCGCTATTCGGTGTGGGACGAGGGCGCGGAGTCAGACCGCATCGCCGATCTTGCCAACGCCATGTTGCGCCATGGCATCGGCCGGGACTGACCCTCTTCCGCCTACTTCAGTGTCTCTATGATCGAAGAGAAATCGCGGGCGCCGTTGCCCTCGTCATCGAACTCTTCATACAATTCGCGCGCGCGGCGACCCATCTTCGTGTCGACCCCGGCGGTGTCCGCCGCTGCCATGGCCAGCTTAAGGTCCTTCAGCATCAGGCCGGTGGCAAAGCCGCCCTGGTAATCGTTGTCGGCAGGCGATTTCGGCCCCACACCCGGCACCGGGCAATAGCTCGTCATCGACCAGCACTGGCCGGAAGAAACGCTGGAGATATCGTAGAAGGTCTGCGGGTCCAGCCCCAGTTTCTGCGCCATGGCGAAGGCCTCGCAGGTGCCGATCATCTGAACGGCCAGCAGCATGTTGTTGCAGATCTTGGCGGCCTGCCCGTTGCCGGCCTGGCCTGCGTGGATCACCGCCTTGCCCATGCCTTCCAGCACCGGCTTTGCCTTGGCGAAAGCATCTTCGGTACCGCCGACCATGAAGGTGAGCGTCCCGGCCTCCGCGGCAGCGATGCCGCCCGATACGGGCGCGTCGACCATGGCATAGCCCGCCGCCTCGGCAGCCTCGGCCACCTCGCGCGCGGTAGCAACGTCGATGGTGGAGCAATCGAGGAACACCGCGCCTTCGGGCGCCTTGCCGATCACGTCATTGGTATAGACCGATTTCACGATCCCGCCATTGGGCAGCATGGAGACCACCGCATCCACGCCCCCGCAGGCTTCCGAGGCAGAAGTGAACGTCTCGCAGCCATGCTCGCTTGCAGCCGACAGCGCCTGTTCGCTGAGGTCGAATGCGCGAACGTCGTGCCCTGCTTTCGCCAGGTTCGCGGCCATCCCGCCGCCCATGTTGCCGAGGCCGATAAATGCGATCTTCATGTCAACGCCCCTTCCACTTGCCGTCGCGCTTCTCGACGAAGGCCTTCATGCCTTCCGCCTTGTCTTCGCTGCCGACGACGATCTGGAACAGGCGTCGCTCGTGCGTCAGTCCGTGTTCCAGCGAAGTCTCGAACGCGGCGTTGACCATTTCCTTGTTGACGATGGCCGCCATCGGAGCCTTCGAGGCGATCGCTTCGGCCGTCTTCATCGCGTCGGTCATCAGTTCGTCGTGCGGCACGATACGGGCGACGAGGCCTGCACGTTCGGCTTCCTCAGCGCCCATCATGCGGCCCGTCAGGCACATTTCCATGGCCTTTGCCTTGCCGACAGCGCGGGTCAGGCGCTGCGATCCGCCCATGCCGGGCGCGACGCCCAGGTTGATTTCGGGTTGGCCGAATTTCGCCTTGTCGCTGGCGAGGATGAAGTCCGCCATCATCGCCAGTTCGCACCCGCCGCCCAGAGCCAATCCGTTCACGGCGGCGATCCACGGCTTGCGGGTGCCCTTCACCACGTCGGTCTGCCAGCCGGAAAAGAAGTCGTCGAGGTAGAAGTCGACCGCCTCCTTCTCGACCATTTCCTTGATGTCGGCGCCTGCAGCAAAGGCCTTGTCGCCCGATCCCGTCAGCACCATGCAGCGCTGTGACTTGTCGGCATCGTAGGCGGCAAAAACCTCACCAAGTTCGCGCAGCACGTGACTGTTGAGCGCGTTGACCGCCTGCGGGCGGTTGAGCGTGACGAGCGTCACGGCGCCGCGCTTCTCGACAAGGATATTTTCGAATTCGCTCATTGGTTTGGTCTCCTGTTCAGGATGCGCAGCGTTTGCGGATATTTGTGGGATCGGAAGGATATTCGATGTTCTGCATCACCAACCGCTCCGGATTGCCCTGCAGACTGAGCCGGAAGCGGCTGTCCCAGTTCTGGCCCTCGCCTTCCATGGCGAGTGTGACTTCCGTGCCGTCCGTCCCGCTGGAGACGCCCTCGACCTCGCCCACGGATTCGTAGAAGATCACCCGGTCGGCGGAAACTTCTACGCGAAGGTCCGATGTCGGATTGCAGCTGCCATCAACGTAATCCCAGGCGCCGTGGAAACGCGCGGGGATACCGTCGACCTGCGCCGTGTCGCCTGCGTCTGGCAGCGGCTCGCTCGTATCGTCCCGCGAACCGCAGGCGGCGAGCGCCACGACCGCCACCGTCAGGGCCAGCTTCGCACGCATGTACATCACCCCATGGTTGGGATCAGAAAGGCGTTGGAGCCGTCACCGCCGCCGTCGGGCCAGCGCTGGGTCACCTTCTTGGCCTTGGTCCAGAAGCGCAGCCCTTCCATGCCATACTGGTCGATGTCGCCAAAGCCGGAACGCTTCCATCCGCCGAAGGAGTGGTAGCTGACCGGGACCGGGATCGGCACGTTGATGCCCACCATGCCTACGTTTACGCGGTTCGCGAACTCGCGCGCGGCGTGGCCATTGCGCGTAAAGATGGCGACGCCGTTGCCGTACTGGTGTTCGCTGGGCAACCTCAGCGCATGCTCGAAATCCTTCGCGCGCACGATCTGCAGCACGGGACCGAAGATCTCTTCCTGGTAGCTTTCCATGTCAGGCGTCACGTGGTCGAGCAGCGTCGGGCCGACGAAGAAGCCGTCCTCGTGCCCCTGCAGGCTGAAGCCGCGCCCGTCGATCACCACATCGGCGCCCTCGGACTCCGCAGTGTCGATCCATTTCTCGATCCGCGCCTTGTGCTCTGGCGTCACCACCGGGCCGTAATGCGCGTCGGGATCGGTCGAGATGCCGATGCGCAGGGCATTGATCGCGGGGATCAGCTTTTCGCGCAGGCGCTCTGCCGTCTCATCGCCCACCGGCACCACCACCGGCAGCGCCATGCAACGCTCCCCCGCCGAACCGAATGCGGCCCCGGCAAGGTCGTTCACGACCTGGTCGAGATCGGCATCGGGCATGACAACGCCGTGGTTCTTGGCCCCGCCAAAAGCTTGTACGCGCTTGCCGTTCGCCGCGCCGCGTTCGTAGATATATTGCGCGATATCGCTCGAACCCACGAAGCTGACGGCGGCGATGTCACGGTGATCGAGGATGGCGTCGACCATTTCCTTGTCGCCGTTCACCACCTGCAGCAACCCCTCCGGCGCGCCCGCTTCCAGGAAAAGTTCGGCCAGGCGGATCGGAACGCTGGGATCACGCTCGCTGGGCTTCAGGATAAAGGCGTTACCGGCTGCAATCGCCATGCCGAACATCCACATCGGGATCATCGCTGGGAAGTTGAACGGGGTAATGCCGGCACCGATGCCGAGCGGCTGGCGCATCGAATAGACATCTATGCCCGGCCCCGCGCCATTGGTGTATTCGCCCTTGAGCGCCTGCGGGATGCCACAGGCAAACTCGATCACTTCAAGCCCGCGCTGCACGTCGCCGTGCGCGTCGTCCACCACCTTGCCGTGCTCGCTGGAGAGAAGCTCGGCGAGTTCCTGTTTGTTGGCCTCTACCAATCGCTTGAACTCGAACATGACCCGTGCGCGGCGCTGCGGATTGGTGGCCGCCCACTCGGGCTGCACCTTCTTCGCCTGTGCGATCGCGCGATCGAGCAGCGCGGCATCGCCCAGAGCGACCTCGGCCTGCACCTCGCCTGTAGAGGGGTTCCAAACCTGGTGCGTGCGGCCCGTCCCGCCAGAGCCTGCGCCGCCGGCTATGAAATGATCGATCTGTCGCATGGGGTTTCCTCTCTTCCTGCGATTACAGCGCATGTCAGTTGGAAAAGTTGCAGGCAACACAAAAGTTTCACCTGCAACCTTATCGGCTGCGGACCCGATGTACTCCCGCGCTATTTCCGCCTGGCGAAGAAATCCGCAATGGCCTGTTGCACCTCGGTGCCTTTCAGCGCTCCTGCGAACACCTCGGCCTCCACCTCGATCTGCTCCAGCATGGCTTCGCGGTTGTCGGCCAGCAGCTTGCGCGTCTTGGCCAATGCCTGCGGTGGACGCTGGAGCAGGTCGGCAACCCGGCCACGGGCGTAGTCCTGCACCTCGGCCACGGGCATGACGCGGGTGACGAAGCCGCTGGCCTCCCCGTCTGTAGCGGAGAGCGGTTCACCAAGCATCAGCAGTTCCGCCGCCTTGGCCCGGCCGAAGATGGCCGGCGCGGCGAGGCTGGATCCGCCTTCAGGCACCAGGCCAAGGTTTACGAAGGGCATGACGAATTGCGCATCGTCCGCCGCATAGACGAGGTCGAAGTGAAAGAGCATGGTCGTGCCAACACCGATGCAAGCACCGTGCACCGCCGCGACCAGTGGCTTGTCGAAAGTGGCCACCGCGCGGATGAAGTCGATCGCTTCCGTCGCGCCGGTTTGCGCAACAGCGAGGAAATCCTTGAGGTCGTTGCCCGCGCAAAAGGCTTCCCCCTCACCGGTGAACAGCACCACGCGAATATCGTCGGAGGCAGAGGCACGCTCCAGCGCGTCGATCATCGTCCGGTACATCGCCAGCGTCAGCGCATTCTTGCGGTCCGGGCGATTGATGCGGATTTCAAGGCATCCCGGCGTTTCCCGAAGCTGGATTTCCTGATCCGACACACGCATCTCCCTATGACTGCCGCCGTGCCAGGTCAGGCTCCGACAATTTTCTTGATTGCCCGCTGCTAGGGCCATCCTCCCCGCCATTCAAGAACATGCTTGGCCTTTCGCGACCCCGGAGCGGGTCAGGCCTTCCGACCCACTCGCAGTCAGGCGGACACATTGGGCAAGTCGTGCGTTGGCAGCACAAGACAGAGGAGCACCCTTTTGCCGATCACCATCAACGACACGCCCCACGATCTTCCCGATGACCCCAGGGTCAGCCTGCTCGATTTCCTGCGCTCCCATGCGGGCCTCACCGGTACCAAGAAAGGATGCGATCATGGCCAGTGCGGTGCCTGTACCGTGCTGGTGAACGGCGTGCGGATCAACTCCTGCCTGTCACTGGCGGTGACCCATGATGGCGACGAAGTCACGACCATCGAAGGCCTTGGTTCACCCGTCTCGCCCAGCGAGATGCAAATGGCATTCCTGCGCCACGATGGCTTCCAGTGCGGTTACTGCACCCCGGGCCAGATCTGCTCTGCCACGGCCATGCTGAAGGAAATTGCGGCAGGCTGGCCCAGCGATGCAACCGAAGACCTTGAAGCGTCGCCGCAACTTACCGGCGAGGAAATCCGCGAACGCATGAGCGGCAACCTGTGCCGCTGCGGTGCCTATGCCAACATCGTGGCCGCCATTCGCGATGTCGCGGGAGAGAGCGCATGAGGCCCTTCGACTATCAACGTGCCGAGAGGCTGGAACACGCTGCCCAGCTTGCGGCAGGTGAGGATACGATGGCGCTGGCTGGCGGCACCAACCTCATCGACCTGATGAAGCTGCAGGTGGAAACCCCGCAGACGCTGGTGGATATCGGTCGCCTGTCGCTGGGTGAGATCGCCGACGATGGCGAAGGCCTGCGCATCGGCGCACTGGCAAGCAACACCGCAACGGCCGCACACCCCCGCGTCCGCTCCGACTATCCGGTTCTGGCGCGCGCCATCCTTGCTGGTGCCACGCAGCAGTTGCGCAACAAGGCCACGACCGGCGGGAACCTTTGCCAGCGCACGCGCTGCTATTACTTCACCAATATCGACCAGCCCTGCAACAAGCGCGAGCCCGGCTCGGGCTGCGGTGCGATCGACGGTATTGCAAAGCTGCACGCCGTGCTCGGCACCAGTCCGCATTGCATCGCCACCTATCCTGGTGACATGGCGGTTGCGCTTTCCGCGCTCGATGCCACGGTAGAGATTGCCGGTGACGGGCATGAACGCAGCGTGCCGGTGCGGGAATTCCATCTGCTGCCAGGCGACACGCCGGAGCGCGACAACGTGCTGGAACCCGGCGAGATCATCACCTCGGTCACGCTTCCCGCGCCCGTGGGCGGCACGCATATCTATCGCAAGGTGCGCGAGCGATCTTCCTACGCCTTTGCCCTGTGCTCGGTTGCCGCGGTCATCGACATGGCCGACAACCGCTTCACCCGCGCTGACCTTGCCTTTGGCGGGCTGGCGCACAAGCCCTGGCACGATCCGCGCATTGCCGATCTGCTGATCGGCAGCGAACCCTCTGCCGCCTTGTTCGACAAGGCTGCCGACCTGCTGCTGGAAGACGCGCAGGGGTATGGCGAGAACGATTTCAAGATACCGCTCGCGCGCCGAACGTTGACCGCCGTGCTGTGCGAAGCGACAGGAGTTGAAGCATGAGCGTGCATCGCAAGCAGGATGCGCCGGACGAGCGCAACGTGCTCGATACGACGAAGCAGGGCGTTCTCGGCGAACCGCTGGAACGGCCCGAAGGGCTGTTGAAGGTTACTGGAACGGCGACCTACGCTGCCGAATTCGATGCTGAGAATTGTCTTGAGGGCGTGCTGGTCACCGTTCCCGTGGTGCGGGGCAAGGTAACGTCCATCGACCGTGAAAGCGCGTTGCAGATGCCGGGTGTGGTGGCCGTCATAGCCGATGAACGCCTGACCGGGCGCGCGGCGCAAGGCATGGCAGGCGAAGCACCTTTCCAGCCCGCGCAGCAGGTCTGCTACTGGGGGCAGCCCGTTGCCCTTGTGGTGGCCGAAAGCTTCGAGGAAGCGCGCGATGCCGCAAAGCATCTGGCGGTTGAGATCGACGAAGACGGGGATGAAGCCCCCCTCGATCCCGACGCGGTCGAGGCAGAGCAGCGCAAGCCCACAAAGAATGGCGATCTGGCTCATGCGATGACGCAGGCGGTCCATAGCGTCGATGCAACCTTCACTACCGATGGACACGCCAGCGCGGCGATGGAACCACACGCCGCAATGGCGCAATGGGATGGCCAGTCGCTGACCGTCCACGCATCGCTGCAGATGCTGAAATTCAACCGGGCGGAGCTGGCAGATTCTCTGAACCTCAAGGAAGAACAGGTTCGTCTGATCTCGCCCTATGTCGGCGGCGGTTTCGGTTCCAAACTGGGTATCAGCGAGGAAGCGGTCGGTGCCTCTCTTGCTGCCATGGAACTTGGCAAGCCGGTGCGCGTCGTCATGAGCCGCCAGCAAGTGTTTCAAACCGTTATGCGCCGCTCGGAAACGACCCAGCGCGTTCGCCTGGCTGCTGACGGCGAAGGCCGGCTGACAGGCTTCGGACACGAGGCGCGGGTGTCGAACCTGCCCGGGGAAGAATTTGCCGAACCTGTCCTGCAATCGAGCCAGTTCCTCTACGGCGGCGACAACCGTCTGTTGCAACTCGAAGTCGCGCGTATCCACCGCATGACCGCCGGTTCGGTCCGCGCACCGGGCGAGGCCGTGGGCGTGCAGACCGTCGAACAGGCGATGGACATGCTGGCCGAGAAGGCGGGCCTTGATCCGGTTGAGCTGCGCCTGCGCAATATCCCCGACAAACATCCCGCGAAGGACAAGCCCTACAGTTCACGCAAACTGGCCGAGTGCCTGCGCGAAGGGGCGAGCGCCTTTGGCTGGAAAGAAGGCCCGCGCAAGCCGCGCCATACGCGCGAAGGCGAATGGTGGATCGGCAGCGGTGTCGCCAGCGCCGCGCGCATTCACGCGGTCGTGGAAGCCAAGGCGCGCGTTACGCTTCGGCCCGATGGCACCGCGCTGGTCGAAACGGACATGACTGATATCGGCACAGGCACCTACGCCATCCTGGGACAAGTTGCAGGCGAAATGCTTGGCCTGTCGCTGGACGATGTCGAGGTGCGCCTTGGCGATACCGACATGCCCCCCGGGTCCGGATCGGGCGGCAGCTTTGGCGCGTCGTCGTGCGGTTCGGCCGTGTTCCTGGCTTGCGAAGGGCTGCGCGATACGTTGGCCGAAAAGCTGGGCATCGAGGCGAGCGATCTTTCGCTGAAAGATGGCTTTGCCCTGTGGGAAGACGAGAAGAAGGCGATTACCGAGGTGCTGGAC
This sequence comes from uncultured Sphingomonadaceae bacterium, assembly GCA_947493195.1. Taxonomy (GTDB): domain Bacteria; phylum Pseudomonadota; class Alphaproteobacteria; order Sphingomonadales; family Sphingomonadaceae; genus Alteraurantiacibacter. The sequence goes on from CANLQG010000001.1 coordinate 232,536, forward strand.
GGGAAGGCGATCGAGGAGATCGGCCATTTCGAGCCCGGCAAGTCTACCGAGGACTATGCAGTTGCCAGTTTTGGTGCTTTCTTTGCCGAAGTTGCCGTCAATCACTGGACCGGCGAAACCCGCGTCCGGCGCATGACAGGGGCATTCGGTTTCGGGCGTGTTCTCAACGCGCGCACCGCCCGTTCGCAGTGCCTTGGCGGCATGACGTGGTGTATCGGCAACGCACTGACCGAAAGCCTGCTGTTCGATCCTACCGACGGCCACCTGGCGAACTGCGACCTGGCGGAATACCATGTGCCGGTGCACCGCGACGTACCCGATCTCGAGGTCCTGCTTCTGGAAGAGCGCGATGCGGCGGCCAGCCCCATCCAGGCGAAGGGCGTGGGCGAACTGGGCTTGTGCGGCGGCGCGGGTGCGATTGCCAATGCCATCTACGATGCCTGCGGAGCGAGGGTGTTCGCCTATCCGATGACCCCCGACCGCGTGCTGGCGGCAATGCCCGAGGCGTGATCCGGCAGGCCCCGTGGCAACCAAGGGCCGTCAGCGGAGCGACAGCTCCACGGCACCGCCGTCATAAGCGATTGTGGTGGTTGGCTGTGCGGCAAAAACCTCCCCGCTGCCGTCGCCGTCGTGGACCACGACCCCGATCTGGCGTGTGGCGTGCATGCCGGGAAAGCTTCCGTTGCGTTCGCCGATCACCAGTCTGCGCGCGTCATCGTCCCAAGACATTGGTATGCGCGTGAACTCGCTGTCTCGGTAGCCCATGTCAGTGCCTTCGTCCTCGTACAGCGTAAAGCTGCCATCGGCTCCTGCGAACACATGGACGGTCAGCACCCCTCCCGTGTCTTGCGCGGTCGACTGGATGACGGGGCCGGTTGGAACGATCGCTCCTGCGCGCACGAACAGCGGCATCCTTTCGCGCGGCGCCGCAGCCGTTACCGATTGGCCGCCGGACAGTCGGCGTCCGCTGTTCGCATCGATCCAGCTGGCACCAGCGGGCAGATAGACTTCCCGCTCGCGCGCCTCGAACCGCGTGACGGGAGCCACCAGTAAGGACGGGCCGAAAAGGTATTCGTCGTCGATCTCCCATGTCTCGCGGTCGTTCTCGAAATCCATTACCAGCGGGCGCATGATCGTGCCGTCGTCGAAATGCGTGCCCGCTGCGACGGTATAGATGTAGGGCATCAGCGCGTAACGCAGGCGGTGGTAGTAGGTGAGACTTTCCATCATCGCCGGATCGTCGGCTGCGATGACCGGCGTCTCGCGGTGCGGATATTCGCCGTGGCTGCGAAACAGCGGGCTGAACGCGCCGAACTGGAACCAACGCGTGTAAAGCTCGCGCCATTCGGGCAGGTGCTCGGGGTTTTCCTCGCTGTAACGGTTCTCCAGAGAGAACCCGCCGATGTCGTGCGTCCAGTGCGGCACGCCTGCCAGCGAGAGGTTGAGGCCCGCGCTGATCTGGTCGCGCAGATCATCCCACCGCGCCGCCACATCGCCGGACCATAGCGCCGCTGAGGCGCGCTGCACGCCGCCGAAGCCGCTGCGGGTGAGGATGAACGGCCGGGTGTCCGGCTGCGCCTCGCGCAGGCCCTCCGCCACGCCCTCGGCATGGGGGAGCGGATAGGAATTGAAGATCGCCGCGCCGGGAACGCCGGTGGCGGGGCTGGTCATCTGGTACTTGCGCTCCTCGACGGAGAGGTTGGAATGCCAGTCCGGCTCGGTCGCATCCATCCACCATGCATCGAAGCCCATCGGCAGCAAGGTGTCGCGCATCTGCCGCCAGTAGATGTCACGCGCTTCGGCGGTGTAGGGATCGTAGAAGGTGTTGGCATAGCCCTGCCCTACCCAGTCGAGCTGGCCTGCTTCCAGCGGGCGCTCGTAGAGGTAGCCGCCAGCCGCCAGTTCCTGCGCGTGCTGCGTGGTGGGATAGAACTTCGGCCAGACGCTGATCATGATCCGCGCGTCCTGGTCCTGCACCTCGCGCACCATGGCGGCAGGATCGGGGAAGCGGGCGGGATCGAAGCAGTGACAGCCCCAGCTGTCCTCGGGCCAGTAGAACCAGTCCTGCACGATGTTGTCGATGGGGATCTGCGCCTCGCGATAGGCACTGACGACGCCCAGCAATTCGGCCTGAGTGTTGTAGCGCTGACGCGACTGCCAGAAACCGAAGGCCCATTCGGGCATCATCGGCGCCTTGCCCGTCAGACGGCGGTAACCGGCGATGGCATCGTCCATGCTGGGCGCGGGAACTACGTAATAGTCGATGGTCTTGCCCGCCTCGCTGGCGAAGCTGACCGAATGGCGATCGGCATCGGGCAACGGGTCGGCGTGCTCGAGCGCGATGTAGCCCTGGTTCGGCTCCCAGTCGATTTTCAGTGCGACTGGCTCGCCAGCCGTCAGTTCGAGTTCGAAATTATGATACCACGGGTTCCAGTTCTGCCGCCAGCGGTTGAGAACCTCCTCCCCATCGGCAGTGACGGTGACATAGCTCGAGGAATAGAGCCGGAACTTGTGCGTGCCGCTGACTTCGGGCGTGAAGCTGCCGGTCCACAGCACACGCTGCGTTTCCACCGCATTGCCCTGCGTATTCTGCCCCGTTGTCGCGGCCTCCACCGCAGCGGTTGCTTCCGCCGGCCAGTCGGCCTGATCGCGCAGATACTGGTAATCGATGGTATCTTCGTAGCGGGTCAGGACAAGCTCATCGCCGAGGAAATAGTCTGCTCGCCATCCGGGGATCACCTCCCCCATCTGGTGATCCGGACTGTTTACCCGCATCATCCCGTAACCCCTGTCGGCCACAAGCTTCGCGTATGGCTCCGGATCGCCCACGCGGGTGATGGAATTGTTGTCCCACAGCAGCCCGTAACCGCGCGTGGAGACGAGGTAGGGCACGGCAATGGCCATGTTGTGCTGGGCAAGTTCCACGTCCTCGCCGTTGTAGTTCATCTGCCGGTTCTGATGCTGGCCGAGGCCGTAAAGCCCTTCATCGGTGCCGCGGTTGAACTGCACGCGTGTGGCGAACCACTCCTGCCCTTCCAGTTCGACGGGCGTGATCGAGCGCGCCGAAGCATTCTCGTCGAGCAGCAGCTCCCCCTCGCGCCCGTAGACCACCAGCCGACCATCGGTCAGCTGAACCATCGCCGTGCCACCGGTGGAAACAAGGCTGGCCCAACCATCGTCGGTCGAAAACCGTGGCGAGCCATCCGGCTCGGCAATCACCATCAGGCTGTCTTCCGCATCGGTTCCATCGTCGGCTACCGTCACCCGGAAACTGCCGTCAGCAAAGGCGAGCACGCGTACCTCTTCCCGCGCATCGGTGGTGACGATCATGCCGTGATCGACCTGCCTGGCCTCGCCAGCCAGCGCCGATGTCGTCAGCGCCAGAAAGCTGGCGGTCGCAGCGAATGCAAATTTCATCGGTATGTTCCCATTTCCACGCGCAGCCAGACGGGCTGCTCCCCAAAATTGAATCCGTAGTCCACCTGGTCGCCATTCCAGCGGCGTCGCATTACCCATTCGCCATCGACGAAGGTGCCCTCCTGCGCCTCGATGATCTGCGCCTGCTCACCCGGCGCGGCATCGGCCAGCGCGAAGCGCACGCGAACGTGCTGCCCGGCAAGAAGGAACGTGTCCGCATTCAGTTGCGCGACCATCATGCCGCCGGTGGGCACATCCCTCAGCGGATGCTCCTGCTGGCCATCGAACGACCAGTCATCCTCGCCGAACATCCAGCGCCCGTACTGGACGCCGATCTGCCAGCGGCCCATTGTGTGAGACTGGTCGCTTCCATCCACTCCGCGCGCCGTGCCCCAAGTCGGATGGTCCATCGCAATGCATGCCCAGTCGCGCGCAGCGGGCGCGAGGAAACGGTAAATGGCTGCAAAGCCCTCTATCGTCTCTTCGTCCAGCACCGGCGCGCCGAGCGGATGATTGACATAGCCGGAGCTATCCATGCCGAACGGGCTGAACATCACGCCGCCGCGTCCCACGGTGGGCCATACGAAGCGCGCATATTCTTTCGCGTTGCCGATTTCGGGGACCAGCAGGGGCCATCCGCCCTCCCCATAGCGATCAAGGTAACGGACCACTGCATCGGCATTGCGTTTGTAGATGTCGGGGCCGTAGGCATCCACGCTGGGCGCGGCGATCCGCCAGATCGGCAGCGCGTTCCAGTTGGGCCCACCCGACGGGCCGACATCGCCGCCCTCGTCGGTAAAGGCATCGCCTAGGGCGGCATTGACCAACACCGGGAGTTCCCACTCCGCCAGCCCGGCGCGCGCCACGGCTTCGACATAGCGGGCCATGTGCCAGCTCATGAAATATTGCTCGGCACGTGGGCCGAAGGCTTCGGTCCACGTGTCACGCGCGATGCCAAGCCCCTCGGCCAGTTCCTGCGGTATCCTCTGAGCGAACAGGCGCGCGGGGCCATCGGCGTGATCGCGGGCCAGGCGGTAGCTGCCGGTTTCGTTCTCCACCTGCACCATGATGACCGTGTGCTGGCGGTCGATCCGGGACAGGTGCCGCATCACTTGCGCAAAGGCGCACGCATCGGCTTCGCGGGTCGCTGCGCCGTGGGGAGAAAGCGCGTAGTGCGCGCTGCCATCGGGCGTGCGCATTCGCGGAAACCGTTGCCCGTCACGCTTTACCCAAGCGGGCGCGTAACCGGGCGCGGTGTTCTTGAACGCCCCGTACCACAGCAGGACCAGCCGCTTGTCGTGTGCCCGCGCCTGTTCCACCAAAGTATCCAAGAAGCTCAGGTCGAACCGTCCCTCTTCCGGCTCCACCTGTTCCCATGCGACCGGCATCAGCAGCGTGTTCGCGTGCAGTCGCTCCACCATGGGCCACACGGTTTCCAGCATGGCGGGATAGTTGGAGGAGTTGTTGGCCTGCACCGCGAGCGCGATATAAGGCTCGCCATCGACGATGAGGGCGGCATGGGTATCACCCTGCTCGAAATGCGGCTCTTGCGACGAAGCCGGAACCGCTGGCAAGCACATCAGGGCCGCGCCAGCCAATGCTGAAAATAGTCGCAGGACTCCCTCCCATGTTTGCGCTACCATCGCAAAAATGCGACGCATTGCAAGCGTTTCGGTTACATCGGGAAAGGGGTGAGGAATTGGTTAGACACGGTCTTGTAGTGGCGAGCGCAGTCGGGCTGGCTGCATGTGCCACTGTACCGGCAACGCAACCGGCCAATAGCTCCGCTTTCTCGCCGGACTGCCCCGCGATCGGCAGCTTCCTCGACACGGCGGTTTCGCAAGGCCGCACGGTCGGTGCATCGGCGCTGGTCTGGAAGGATGGCGCCGAAGCATGCTTTGAACGCGCCGGATTGGCATCGCGCGAGGAAGACAGGCCGTTCGCGCGTGACACGCTCGTCCAGATATTCTCGATGACCAAGCCGGTAACGGGCGTGGCGCTGATGCAGTTGTGGGAACAGGGCAGGTTCGGGCTCGACGATCCGCTCTACTGGCATCTGCCGGAATACCGGGACCTGCAGGTTGCCACCGCAGTGGGAAGCGATGGCGAACTCGTGCTGCGCGACCCGTCCCGGCCGCCAACCATTCGCGACGTGATGCGCCATACCGCGGGCTTTACCTACGGCGGATCGGACGAACCGGCGGACACCGTGTGGGAACAGCTGCAGCCGCTTTCGCCCGACAACACCCTCGCCCAATTTTCGCAAGAAATGGCCCAGGTACCCCTGATCGCCGATCCGGGGACCCGCTGGTTCTATTCCGCCAGCGTCGATGTGCAGGCGCGGCTGGTAGAGGTTCTATCGGGCATGGCCTACGACGACTACGTTGCCGCGAACATTTTCGACCCGCTCGGCATGACCGACAGCGCCTGGAAGCGCGAGAGCGGGGATCTCGACCGGCTGGCCCGCATATATGTCGCCGACGAGACCGGCGCTCTCGTACCAATGCCGCGCGACGAATGGCTGGAGCCGAATTTCGTGGGAAAGCCGATGACCATGGGCGGCTCCGGCATCGTGACGACGGTGGACGATTACATGCGCTTCGCCCGCATGCTGCTGGACGAAGGCGAACTTGGCGGCCAGCGCATCCTGCAACCGGCGACGATCCGGATGATGGCAACGGACATGCTCGATGCCCGCATAACTCCCGAAAACCGGCTGTGGCTGCCGAGCAAGGGATCGGGCGGCTTCGGTCTGGATTTCTTCGTACGCACTTCGCCGCCCATGTCGCCTGAAGAGAACAGGGGAACTGTCGGCGAGTTTTTCTGGGACGGCTTTCCCTCCATGCTGTTCTGGGTGGACCCGGCACAGGACATGGCAGTCGTCTTCGCGACCCAGAAAGTGCCGTTCGACAACGCGCTGCACCATGATTTCCGCGACGCTGTCTATGGCGCGGACTATGTGGGCATCGTTCCCGAATAGGCGATACAGGCCACGGTGCTCGCCTGCGACCCCAGCCACGCGCAACCGGAACTGTCCCTCCTACGGCGGGTTGGTGTTCCATTGGCTATATCAGGAAAAGCGTAATCGAAACGAGCATCCAAGGAAACGGATCGAAGCTCCTGCTGGTTCACGGCCTTGGAGGGAGCAGACGCTCCTGGGCGCCGATCATCCCGCTTCTGACCGGGCAGAGGGAGGTTATCACCGTCGACCTGCCCGGACACGGTGAAACGCCTGCGCGTGCGGACAGTGGAACCTTTGCCGGCCTTGCCGACGACCTGCAGGACTATATCGAGCAAAACGATCTTGAATCCAACGATCTCGCTGGCTTTTCGCTTGGCGGAAGGCTGGTGCTGGAAATGGCGCGCCGTGGCTATGCTGGAAATGTCGTCGCCCTTAATCCGGGCGGCTTCTGGCGCGGCTGGGAGCGGACGTATTTCAAGTGGACGCTGACCGCTTCGCAAAAGCTGCTGCGCGCACTGAAGGACCAGTTGGGAACGCTGAGCGATTCGGCAGTTTCCCGAACCGCGCTGCTTGCCCAGCTTTCGGCAAGACCATGGGCACTCGACGGGCCGATGGTGGAAAAGGAACTGGCGACGTTTGCTGAAACGTCGACGGTCGTACCGCTGATCAGGGACCTGGCGAAAGGTCCGGCACAGACAGGCCCCTCTTCCCCGCATGCTGGCCGGGTCGCTATCGCCTGGGGTGAAAAGGACCGCTTGTGCCCTCCACGCCAGGCACCGCGTGCTCGCGCTGCATTCCCCCTGGCATCGTTTCACTGGATCGAGGACAGTGGGCACTATTCGCTGTGGGACAGGCCCGGAGAAGTCGCGAATATCATACTGAAAGGGACAGGGTCCGACTAGGTCCCCTAGGCCTAAATCCCTTGGGCAGGCGGTTGCAGATCGCCGGGCTTCGGAAGAACGGCGGTCAGGCCCTCATGCAACACTTCTGCGAAGCGCTCTACTCCCGCTTCGTCGGCCAGGTGGTCCTGACGCACCTCAACCTCGATGTAGAAGAGGCCCAGCGGATAGGCATGGCGCGGCACGGTATAATCGGTGTCGTCCATCTTGTAGGGTTGGTTGTCACCGATGCACAGACCTTCCATGCCGCGCAGGTAGTCCAGCACGTCAAGCGCATAGGCGTCCTCGCGTCCGTCGTGCAGGATGCCAATGTCCCATGGACGCTGCTCTCCCGACATGTTCGGCGTGAAGCTGTGCAGCGAGACGAGGATCGTCGACGCGCTTTTCGCCTCCCTCGCCTCCAGCGCTGCCGCGATCGCCGCATGATACGGCTCGAAAATAGCAGCACAGCGGGCTTGCCGGTCTTTTTCGGCAAGGTTCCTGTTTCCCGGAATCGGCGTCCCGTCGCTGATGACCGGCGCCCATTCGGGATCCCGGGGGTTGCGATTGCAGTCGCATACGAGACGGGAGAAATGCTGCCGGACAAACGGTGCCTGCAGGCGCTCTCCCAGTGCTTCCCCCAATTCCCTCACCCCCAGGTCGAGAGCAATGTGCCGGCACCGGTCCCCGGCGGCCAGGCCGAGGTCGCCGAGTGACCTTGGAATTGCCAAGCCGGCATGATCCCCGATCAGCAGAAAGCGACTTTCGGTGACTGGCAGGTGATTGAACCGGACCGGATTTCCATCCGAGGCGTTGAGAAGAAAATTGTGGTCCATCCATCCCCAAACGTCTGGTCAGCTAGCACCGTTCCATGCCCACCGTATCGATCAACCATGTGACCCGCTATCGCTACCAGCGCGAGGTGGCTTTCGGCGAACACCGCATACTCGTGCGCCCGCGGGAGAGTTACGATCAGCGGGTCCTGAGCGCCGAGCTAACAATCGATCCCGAACCCCGCGAACTGCGATGGCTGCAGGACGTGTTCGGGAACGCGGTGGCGATAGCCCGGTTCGACACGCGCGCCGACGAGCTTGAAATTCACGCCACGGCCGAGGTCGAGCACCTTCCGATCAGGCCGGACGATATCGCCATCGAGGAATATGCGAGGGCATATCCCTTCACCTATTCGGCGGAAGACATGCCCGACCTCCTTCGGTCGATAGAGCGGCGTTACCCCGATGCGGACCGTGAGATAGACCGCTGGGCGCGCTCCTTCCTTTCGAACGAGGCGACCGACACGCTTGGTCTTTTGCGCCGCATGACCGATGCGATCTACACCGGTTTCGAATACGAACCACGGTTCGAGAAAGGTGTGCAATCCCCGCTTGCCACACTGAACCTGCGCAAGGGCACCTGCCGCGATTACGCGGTCCTGATGATGGAGGCTGTAAGGGCACTGGGCTTCGCGGCACGGTTCGTTTCCGGATACCTCTATTCCGCCGGCGGCGATCACGCCGCTGTCGGGGGACATTCCACCCATGCATGGTTACGCGTTTTCATCCCGGGATCGGGGTGGATCGAATTCGACCCGACGAACGGTATCGTGGGCAACCGGGGACTGATCCGCGTCGCCGTCGCGCGGGAACCCTCGCAAGCTCTCCCGCTCTCGGGAACATGGGTGGGCCAGCGAGGAAGCCATATCGACATGGATGTCGACGTACGAATCACGCGGCTCGATCTGGAGACCAGTCATCCCGCCGCCCCACGAAAGGACAACCGTTCATGCTGATACGCGCGGGATACGATATTCGCTTCGAGACCGAGGTCGAGGTTCCGATGCTCGCGCTACTGCATGTTCGCCCCGAAAGGCAGCGCGATCTGCGAACACCGGAAGTGCTGAACGCCCAGCCCGCCCTGCCGATCCGGACGCACATCGACCATTTCGGTAATGTCTGCAGCCGTTTTACCCTACCCCCGGGCTCGACGACTCTCTCAGCCGACTTCGTGATAGAGGATAGTGGTGAACCCGACGAGGTCGCACCCGACGCACAGCAGGTGCCGGTCGATCAACTACCCGACGACGTGATCCAGTTCCTCCTGGGTTCTCGGTATTGCGAGGTCGGAAAGCTGGCGGAAGAGGCCTGGGACATCGCTAGGCATGCCGAGCCCGGCTGGCAACGTGCGCAGGCGCTGGTGACGGCGGCCCACGAACGAATCGAATTCGATTACATGAAAGCCAGTACCGAACATACCGCTCGCTCGGCCTATGACGAGGGGTTCGGCGTTTGCCGCGACTTCGCCCATCTTGGCATTACCCTTTGCCGCGCCGCCAATATCCCGGCCCGGTATTGCACCGGTTACCTCGGCGACATCGGCATCGAACCGGTGGACTATCCGATGGATTTCAGCGCCTGGTTCGAAGTCTACCTGGGTGGCCGCTGGTATACGTTCGACGCACGGCACAACACGCCCCGCATCGCCCGGATCGTCATGGCGAAAGGCCGCGATGCGACAGACACTGCGCTTACGACCCAGTTCGGCCGGGCGCGGCTGGCCCACTTCCATGTCCACACCGACGAAGTGGCCAACACGGACCTGTCGAAACCGCCGGAGCAGACGGCCCTGCCGCAGCCACGCGGCTAGTTCCGATAAATCGGGCTTTGGCACCTTGGACCGCGGTCGAATACCACAGTCCTGTGACCTAGGCCGATCCGCTGAAAGCCAGCTGCTCGCGGAGTTTGTCTTCCGACACCTCCACCTGCCTGCGGACCGAAGCATGCTTGCGTTCGGCGGCGCCCTGCGCCCATTTTCGCAACCACTCCGCTGGGCCATTCTCGATCGGCCAGACCTTTGCTGATCGGCCCACCATCGTCGCCACTGCCGCGCCGTAATGGCGATAGAGCTCGTCATCGAGAGCCGTGATAGCTTCCGAACTTCCAGGATCGCCTTGCCTGCCCGCGCGGCCGTAAAGCTGGCGGTCGATGCGGGCAGTCTCGTGGAAGGCCGTAAGGATGACGTGCAACCCGCCGGCCTCGCGGGCTTCCTCCGACAATTCGATATCGGTGCCCCTTCCCGCCATGTTGGTGGCGACGGTAACCGCGCCAAGCTGTCCGGCCTGCGCGACCACTCCGGCTTCCTCCCCGTCCTGCCGTGCATTCAGCAGCCGGTAGGGAATGGCGCGCGCATCCAGCACTGCGGCGACGCTTTCTGAATCGGCGACGGAGCGCGTCCCGACAAGGATCGGACGCATGCCCTCTCCCTGCCTGATCGAAGCCACGCTGTCTGCCACGGCATGCCATTTGGCTTCCTGATCGCGGTGCATGGCGTGGCCGCGATGTTCGCGAATGCGCGGACGATTGGTGGGTACGGGTTTCACTTTCAGGCCGAAGTCGGCCCACAATTCGCCGGCTACCTCGCGCACGGTCCCGCTCATGCCCGAAAGGCGGCGGTAGCGGCGGAAAAATCGCTGGTAGGTGATGCGGGCAATGGTGTTGCGCATGCCGGTCAGCTCCACCTGCTCCTTCACTTCCACGAGCTGGTGCAGGCCGCCTTCCCATGACCGGTCGGCCATGGTGCGCCCTGTGCTTTCGTCAACGATGCTGACCTTGCCGTCCACCACCACATAGTCGCGGTCGCGCTGGAACAGCAGGAGCGCCGAGAGCGCCTGGCTGGCCAGTTGTTCACGCGCCTGGCGAATGCGCCACATGCGCTGCGGCAAGCCGGCGGCAAGCTGCTGCACGGCGCGTTTGCCCCGCTCGGAAAGTTCGATAGCGCGGTCCGCCACCTTGATCGCGTAATCCCGCCCTTCCTCCAGGTGCGTGACCAGTTCCAGTGCCGAGAGATAGAGGCCATCGTCGTCTGCCGGGATTTCCTGCGAGAGGATCAGCGGCGTGCGCGCCTCGTCGATGAAGATCGAGTCGGCTTCATCCACGATGGCGAAATGCAGCCCGCGCATGGTAAGCGGTGATTGCGTTCGTCCGGCCAGCCGCGCCACCTTGCGCCGCGCTGCCCCGCGCGCCTTGCCCAGTTGTGCCTGGTCGCGCAGGTAATCGAAAGCGATCTCCTTGTTGGTGCCGTAGACCACGTCGGCCCGGTAGGCGGCCTGGCGCTGGGGTGGTTCCATCCCTTCCACGATCAGGCCAGTGGTGAGGCCGAATAGGTGATAGACCGGCTCAAGCTTGGCAAGATCGCGCTCTGCCAGATAGTCGTTCACGGTGAACACATGCACCGGGCTACCCGCCAGCGAAGCGGTGATGGCGGGCAGCAGCGCGGTGATCGTCTTGCCCTCTCCGGTTGCCATTTCTGCGATACCGCCGGACAGCATCACCAGCCCGCCCATCAGTTGCACCGGGTAATGCGACAGGCCCAGTTCACGCCGGGTCGCCTCGCGGATAAGGGCAAGGCATTCGTCCACCAGCGGTTCTGCAAAGCCTTCCCGCCCAAGCCTGCGTCGCATGTCGCGGCAGCGGATACGGAACGCCTCGTCGCCCATGTCGGCAAGATCGGTGAAACCTTCCGCAATAGCGGTTGCACGTTCCAGCAAGCGGCCTCTGCCGACTGGCGGATCGACCATCAGGCGACCCAGCAGCTTGTCCAGCGGGCGATCCCACTTCCACGGTTTCAGCGGCGCCGCCTCGGGATAGGGCGCGATACACGGTCGCTCATCGCTGCGGATCTCGCGCCAGATGTCGGCAGCACGTTCCGTGAAGGGGGCAGGCTCAGGCATCAAAGCGTGACAGCAATAGCTGGCGCAGGCGACGGGTGATCTGCCAGCCCAGCGGTTCCCAATCGAGCTGGAAGCGCACATAAACGCGCGTGCCGAAGGGCACATCGGCCAGTTCCGGCGGCAGGGCGATATCGAAAAGAAACACCCGCTGCAGTGCTGTGCGCCCCTGCTGATCGCGCGGATCGATCGGAAACGGCCCGCCGTTGCTGGATGCCAGTGCCGGGCTCGGCAATTCGTGCGTGGCTCCGGGAACGGCGCGGATGATCGCGCTTTCGAATGTTTCGCCTGGACGGTTCGCAAGGCGGAATTTCACCCCGTTCAGGTGCCCGCGGATCAGTTCGAAATCGTCCTGCGACACGGCGATGCGCGCTATGTCCGCATGGCCGGGCGTAACATAGCCGATAAGGTCGCCGTTCTTCACGAAGCGACCTGGCATGTCGGCCGCCGGCCCTGCCGCAAGGACGAACTGGCCAGCCACGCCCGCGTGCAGATCAAGTTCGCCCAGCCGCTGTTGGCCAACCGCCAGCCGCTCTCCCACTTCCTGCAGTTGCAGCGTGCTCACCTCGCGCTCCACCCGGTCGCGGCGCAGCTGGGCATCGGCTTCCTGGCGCAGTTCGGCCAGTCGCCAGCCGAGGCGCTCCACCTCGGCCTCCAGGATGGGATGTGCGGTTTCAACCAGCAGCTCTCCGGGTTCGACCTGCTGGCCTTCTCGCGCCGGGATGGCGACGATCGTGCCATCACCACGTGCGCGCACCTGCGCATCCTCCGGCAGCCACACAACGCCCTGCGTGTTGGCATGGTGCGGTGCGGGTACAACAAACAGCAGCAATATGCCCGCTGCCACCGCGCCCATCGACCACTGCACGGCCCGGCGGCGGTTGCGGTGCAGTTGCGGGCTGGTGAAGACGTGGGCAAACATCTTCCAGATCGGCAGGCCAAGCCCCGACCAGATCGTCCACAAGGCAATCAGCACGCCGACTATGAAGAACTTTTCCGCCACCATCAGCGCGATACCGAACATCATCACCATCCGCGCCACGAAGGCGGCGGGAGCATAGAAGACGAACCACCATTTCTCGCCACGAGTGGCGGCATAAGGCTTGTTCGAGTGGGTACGAAAAACATACTTGTCGATCAGATGAGACCAGTACTTGTTCGAACGCGTGGCAAGGTTGGGAATCTCCACCAGGTCTGCCAGGATGTAATAGCCATCAAAGCGAAGCAACGGGTTGCCGTTCACCAGCAGCGTGGAAATACCTGCCACCACCATGGTATTGAACGCCACCGCACGGGCAAAGCCGGGTTCCAGCAAAACCCATGCGAACATCGCCAGCGCAGCAATGAACACTTCCACAATCATGCCTGCCGCACCTACCAGCGCGCGCTGCCATTTATCCTTCAGTGCGGCTGCCGACGATGCCTCCACATAGGGAACCGGGAACATCACCAGCAGCATGATGCCCATCTCGCGGATTTCCCGCCCATTGGCCTTGGCGGCATAACCGTGCCCCAGTTCGTGCGCGGCCTTCACCACCGGGTAGACCAGTAGCATGATCAGCAGGTTGTCGGTCGCCAGAACGCGGTCCCACAGGTTCCCGGTCAACTCGTCGTAGTGCTGCCCGGCAAGGAGGATTGCAGGCAGCACCACGGCGAGCCACAGGACCAGTCCCGGCCAACCGAAGACGGGCCTGATCCAGTTTATCGTGCGGTTTAAGAACGCGTCGGGGTCGATCAGCGGGATGCGAAAGCTCATCGGGCTTTTCAGGTTCTGCATCCAGACCTGCCTGCGCTGCTTCTTGCGCCGCTTGAACAGTTCCGCCGTCTCGGGCGTCACGTCGGTCGACAGCAGGTCGGCACCGTGCAGTTGCCCCAGTGCCGTGATGATCTCATCCTGCGTGGGCGCGTCTTCGCCCAACCGGTCGACCAGGTTTTCCCACAGCGCGTTCACGGTGTGCGTTCCGTCCAGCTTGCCGATAAGCAGGTAGGCGCCGCGCGGGAAGCGATGGCCCCGGCCCGCCGCGCCATCGTCCAGCACGTACCACACCTGCTTGCGATAGACGTGGCGGCGCACCCGCACGTGGCTGCGCAGGCGCGGCTTCAGGTGGGCGACGTTGAACCAGTTCGCGCTCTGGAAGGGGTTTGCCATGTGCGCCTCAGGGCAGCCATTTCCAGAAGAAGAGCCGCAGCCAGTCGCGCAGTCCGCGCGTCCAGATCCACAGTCGGCTGCGGCGATCGACATCCACCTTGGCTACTCCTTCCAAGCCGGGGCGAAGGATTTCCCTCGCGCCATCGGCCAGTTCGCCTTCCACCCGGAAAGTGTTGCTGCCATCCTCCTGCGAGGTGACGGAGGTCAGCTTGGTAACCGTGAAGGGCACTGTGCGACCGGCCAGCCCGGTGGGGGCAAACTGCCCTTCCTGTCCGGGTTGGAGGTAAGAAATGTCGCTTTCAGCCACCTGCAGCACCACGCGGAAATCGTCCATCGGGGCGACCTCGAACAGTGTCTCGCCTTCTTCGACCGGAGAGCCGATGAGCTGGCTGACGTCGCCAGACACCAGCACCCCATCGATGGGCGCGACGATATTGACGCGTTCCAGTTTGTACTCGATCAGCCGAAGCTCTGCCTGCGCCTGCCGCAGCTGCGCCCCGAAAAGGTTCATCTCCGATCGTTCATGGCTGGCCAGCGCCTGGCGATAGCGGCGGTCGAACTGCTGCACTTCGCTCTGTGCGCGAGCATGGTCCAGCCGCAGGTCGCGGTCATCCAGCCTGGCAAGGACTTGGCCTGCCACAACCTCGTCACCCGCGCGCGCATTGGAACTGGCGATGAAGCCGGAAAAAGGCACGGCAGCGGTGCGCTGCACGCGGCCTTCCAGCGCGGAATCGGCGCTGACCCGGAACTGCGCGAAAGGCAGCAGCAGGAACAGCAGAAGGATAATAGCAAGCCCGCCCAGCGCCTTTGCCAGCGGGCGGCGCGGGCCAAACATAGCCTTGGCGCCATCCATGCCTTTCTTGCGGATGCGACCGCTCAGCAGCCGCTCCTCGCGCCGCTTTAGTGCGATGGTGGGCGCCACCAGGGCCGCGGCGGTTTCGCACAGCAGCAGCTCTTCCTGCGAGAACGCTTCGCCTTCCTTGTCCCGCTCCAGTAACAGCACGCCTGACGGCATACCGCGATCCTCCAGCATTACCGATGCAAGCGCCCGGCTGCCCAACGCGGTGGCGAGCCGTGCGTGCTGGATGGTGATGTCGGCAGCATCTTCTTCGGCTGCAGGGCAGGCGATGGTGGCACCCTGGTCGAAGGCTTCTTCCATCGCCGCTTCCAGCGTTTCGGCAAAGTCCGATTGCTTGCGAAACCACGCACCGTGCGACATCGCGGCAAGCTTCACCCTGTTGCCCGCCACCAGGCCCACTGCAGCGCGATCGGCCTTTAGGATGCGACATGTCTCGTTGCACAGGGCCAGCACCGCCTCGTCGAGGCTTTCCTCCTCCTGCACGGCGGCAAGCAGTTCCATCGCCAGAGCCGCGCGCTCACCGCCATGCTCACGCTCTGCTGCGCGGTACTGCCATACCAGCGAGAGGATCCAGCCGACGCCCCAGTGCAATTCGCGCAAGGCAGTCTGCAAGACGGCGGCGTGGGCCTCCTGCACGGTCATTACGATGGCGCCATGCGTGCCCTCCCCCGAAATCACCGGATAGGCGATCACCGTCAATCCAGGAGCATCGGCAACCGGACCGATCATGGGCTCGCGGTTGTTGAGAACGGCCTCGCCCGCGAGCCGCAGGGGATCGATGTCGGTCGGTTTGGCAGGCCAGGCCGCTGCCGGGGCGTAAGCACCGGTCGAGCTTTCGAGGAGGATCAACCCGCCTCGGACCCCCGGTGTACGCGCGCATTGCAGCGCCAGCCAGGCGCGGCAGAACTCGGCAGGCCCGGTGGCGGTAGCGAGCGCCGCCCAGAGCGCAGCGTCGTTCCCGGATGAAGAAGCATTGCCCTCCGCCCGGTTGCCGCCGACAGTCTGGGCCTTCACTTCCGTCATGGTTGCGCTGGTCGCCCCCTTCGCTTGTACTAACCCGTCAGGAAAGTAGGCGACGCCATCGCGTACAAGGGATCAGCTTTTGGCGGGCTTTTGCTCCTTGGTCCGCTTGCGCTGCGACAATGCTTCGCGCCCCAGCATCGGCATGGCGACTGCAAACAGGCCGGCGGCACCGATGGCCGTGAGCGTATCCTCGTTTCCTGCCAGCAACCGCGCAAGGGCGCTTTCCCCGTCCGCGCTGCCCGGCAGACTGGCCTGTCCCAGGAAGCCGAGAGGTGCCGCATCCATATCGACCACCGACATGTCGGTTGCCGGCGCGCTGGCCGCAGGCGCGCCATCGGTCGGCGTCTCGCCCTGATCGGGCATTTCGTCGCTATCTGGCGCATCGGCGGGCGAACCTGCCGCTTCCTGCACCTCGTCTACTCCGGAGCCTTCGCCATCCGGCTGTTCCGGCATGGTGGACTCGGTCGCGTAGATGGACCCGCCCCAGGCCGCCACCGCATCCGCCGTGCCGTAAGTGATCTCTGGCATGTCTGCCATCGGTGCAGAACGGGTGATCACCATCGGGCGATTGTCCAGTTCCAGCGGCTCGATATCGGGCAGGAAAGGATTGGCGAACTGGCGATGATCGACGATGTTCGCAATGAATTCTGGCGGCAGGCCAGACCATGCGGCAAACTCGCCGTCCATGCCCACGGCCACACGGGTAATCCACCACAGGTCGGTCGTGGTCAGCACCGCGTCGCCGTCTGCGTCGCCGTAATAGCCAACCAGTTGCAGCGCCTCGTCCTGCTCGCTTTGGGTTGGCCGGGCGGCATTGATCATGGTGACATCGACGACAAGTGTCTCGCTGGCACCATAGGGCGCATTCTCGGGGACGCTGGCATCCAGACTGACCAGATGCACCGTACCCGCAGCTATCGGGTCGTCGCTGACAAGCGTGACTGTCAGCAGCGATTTGCCGCCAGCAGCCGACGAAACGCTCCATTCCAGCGTCGCGCCTTCGGGTAGGTCGGCCCCGCGCAGCACGCCATCCAGATCGAGCAGCGCCGGATCGAACGTAACGGTGAAGCGCATGGTCTTCACCCCGCCATCGCTCTGGAAGCGGACCTGCAAGCCGTTCTGGTCCTCCAGCGGCACGTCGATATGCTCGCCCGGCCCGCGCATGAAGTCTGGCAGGCGCGCGGTGCCCGGCGTCTGCGCGATGTAGCGCAGCGTGGCCATGTATGCGCCGCCCTGCATTCCATCGCCATCGCCATCCAGCAGGCTACCCCGTTCGGAGGTGAAGGCGTTGTCGGCCAGCACGAGCGAATACGTATCGTATTGCAGCGCCGCGCCATCCGCCCGAGTTATCACCAGCTGGCCCTGCGCCAGGTCCATGGCCAGCAGCACGTCGATCTCACCGGTCAGATCGCCGACAAGCGTGATCTCTGTTGCATTGGCAAGCGGCGGACCAAGCGCCTGTGTGAACTCAACAACCAGCGCGCCTTCGACAAAGCGGGCCTCCTCCACCTGCAACAGCGGTGCGGGCAACACGGTCACCCCCAGCGGATCGGCTGCGAAGGTGCCATCCTCGTTACGCAGCGAAGCGTTGATGATGACATCGCCTTCTCGGGCAAAGACATGGGACAGCACGGTTGCATCGCCGCTGACGGTCTGCACCGCGCTGCCATCGCCCCAGTCGATGATCCACGCCTGCGGCACATCGGCACCGGGATCGCTGACGCCCAGCGTAATCGTGTATGCAAGTCCGGCCCCGGCTCCGGCAGGCCCCGTGAGCGACAGGCTGGGAGCCACATCGGTTACCGTAATGGCAAACGATACTTCGTCGCTGTCGCCATCGGGATCGGTAACCCGTACGCGAACAAGAGTGTCGGCATCGCCATCGGGGGCAAACCAGCTGAATGCGCCGTTCGGGGATAGCGTCGCGCCCTGCGGTGCCTCCAGAAGAGTCCACGTCAGCTCGTCCAGCGCGTCGTCGGGATCGCTGGCCAGCAGCGAAAGGTTGACCGTCTGCCCTTCGGCCACGGTAATGTCCGGCTGATCGTCCAGTATCGGCGCTTCATTCGGGATGGCGGCGACCGATACCGTGAAGTTGCGCTGCGAGAACGCTCCGTCGGGATCGGTGACGCGAACCGTAAAGCCTGCATCGCCAAGGGCGTTGGTTGTCCAGGTTACGCGACCCTGCGGCGATACTGCGGCGCCTGCCGGTCCGCTCACCAGCGTGAAAGTGAGGTCGCCCAGAGCATCGTCCACGTCCGAAGCAGCCAGCTGGAGATCGACCGCAGCGCCTTCGAACACCAGAACATCGGTAACTGGCGCAAGCACTGGCGCTTCGTTGGGAATCGGAGCGACAGCGACGGTGAAGCTGCGTTCGGCAAAGGCGCCATCGGGATCGGTCACGCGTACGGTCACCGGCTGCTCGCCCAGCGTGTCGGCGGTCCAGCTGAAGGTGCCGTCTGCCGATACCTCCGCACCTGCAGGGCCGCTCACCAGCGCGAACGCGAGGTCGCCCAGAGCATCGTCCGGATCGCTCGCCACCAGGGAGAGGCTGACCGCATCGCCCTGCGTGACGCTGAGGTTGGCGACCGGAGCAAGCACCGGCCCCTCGTTCGGGATGGCGGCGACCGATACCGTGAAGCTGCGCTGCGAGAACGCCCCGTCGGGATCGGTGACGCGAACCGTAAAGCCTGCATCGCCAAGGGCGTTGGCCGTCCAGGTTACGCGACCCTGTGGCGATACTGCGGCACCTGCAGGGCCGCTCACCAGAGTGAAGGTGAGGTCGCCCAGAGCATCGTCCACGTCCGAAGCAGCCAGCTGGAGATCGACCGCAGCGCCTTCGAACACCAGAACATCGGTAACTGGCGCAAGCACTGGCGCTTCGTTGGGAATCGGAGCGACAGCAACGGTGAAGCTGCGTTCGGCAAAGGCGCCATCGGGATCGGTCACACGGACTGTGAAGGCGGTATCGCCCAGCGTGTCGGCGGTCCAGCTGAATGTACCGTCTGCCGATACCTGCGCACCTGCAGGGCCGCTCACCAGCGCGAACGCGAGGTCGCCCAGAGCATCGTCCGGATCACTCGCCACGAGAGCGAAGCTGACCGCATCACCCTGTGTCACGGCAAGATCGGCGACCGGAGCAAGTATCGGCGCTTCATTCGGGATGGCGGCGACGGTGACGATAAAGCTGCGCTCATCCAGCGCGCCGTCAGGATCGGTCACGCGGACCGTAAAGGCGGCATCGCCGAGGCCGGCGGCGGTCCAGGTAAGGCGGCCCGTCGGCGAAACTGCTGCACCAGCCGGACCCGATACGAGCGCGAACGTAAGATCACCGACCGCATCGTCTGCGTCCGAAGCGGCAAGCTGGAATTCCAGCACGTCGCCCTGCGTGGCGTTCACATTGCCAATCGGCGCGAGCACTGGCGCCTCGTTCGGTACTGGTGCAACCGATATGATGAAGCTGCGCTCTGCCGTGTTGCCCGCCGGATCGCTTACGCGGACCGTTACCGCTTGATCGCCCAATATGTCCGATGTCCATGTGAAGCGGCCATCGTTCGATACCGCTACGCCAACAGGGCCGGAGACAAGGCTGAACACCAGAGTATCCACTGGATCGTCGGGATCGCTCGCCTCCAGGTCGAAGGCAATCGCATCCCCTAGCAATACGGCCAGGTCACCCACCACGGAAAGCACGGGCGAAGCGTTCACCAATTCAGCAACACTGATGGTGAAGGTCACCGTATCGCTTGCGCCATCGGGATCGGTGACGTTGACGGTGAACGACTGATCGCCCACGGCATCGGCAGTCCAGGTGAACTCGCCCGCCGGCGAAACCATGGCACCATCGGGGCCGGAAACAAGCGAGAAGGCGAGATCGCCCGCATCGTCATCGGGGTCGCTGGCGGAAAGCAGGAATGCGATCGCGTCCCCTTCGATCACTGCGCGGTTGGACACCGCGTCGATCACCGGGGGCCGGTTGGCAGGTTCGGCGACGGCAATAATGAACGTCCGCTCGGCGAACAGCCCCTCGCTGTCGGTCACGCGCACGGTCACGGCGTTGTCGCCCGTTTCGCTCGCCACCCAGCTGAAGGTTCCGTTGGCGGAGACTGCCGCGCCCGCAGGGCCGGAGACCAGCGAGTAGATGAGCGTCGTGTCGTCATCCTCGGCATCGGTGCCGGTCAGCGCCACAATGACAGTGTCGCCCTGCACCACGGCTGCATCGTTTACCGGAGCCAGGGTGGGCGGCGTGTTCGTGGCAAGCAGCGTGACGGCGATATCGAAGGTGGTCTGGGCGAAAGCACCATCAGGGTCGGTGACGCGAACCGTCACCTGCTGCGCCTCGGCAATACCGGTGGCAGTCCAGCTGAAGGTGCCCGATGGCGAAACGGTTGCCCCGGCGGGCCCGGAAACCAGTGAGAAGACGAGATCGCCTTGCGCGTCGTCCGGGTCGCTGGCGGACAGGGCCACAACCAGTTCCTCACCCTCGGTGACGGCCTGCTGCGCCACCGGATCTATGGCAGGCGGCTGGTTATCGGGCGGGGTGACGGCAATAACGAAGCTCGTCTGTGACACCGCACCCGCCGCGTCCGCAACCTGTATGGTTACGGTCTGCGGGCCGGCACCCGTGGCAGTCCAGGCGAACTGCCCGTCAGGCGAGACGGTGGCTCCGGCCGGGCCATCGACCAGCGTGTAAACCAGCGCAGATGGTGCATCGTCTATATCGGTTGCGGTGAGCGTCAGCCTAACATCGTTGTCTCGCAACACGTTCAGGTCCGCGACGGCACCGATCACGGGATCGTCATTGACCGGGTTTACCGTGATGGTGACATCCGCGCTCGCGCGGCCACCAAGGTTGTCCGACACGGAATAGCTGAAGCTATCGGTGCCAAAGAAGTTTTCGTCGGGCGTATAGCGATAGAGCCCGCCTTCCAGCACCAGAGTACCATTGGCCGGCTGAGTATCGACCGTCAGCGCCAGCGGGTCGCCTTCCGGGTCCGTGTCGTTTGCCAGCAGGTCGAGCAGGACCGTGCCATCTTCGTCAAGGCTGGCGAGATCGTCCAGCGCAATGGGCGGGAAGTTCACTTCGGTCGTGCCAAAGGCGATGTTGTCGACGGTTACGAGGCTATCGAGCGCACCCTGTGCGATCAGGTCGAACGACAGTAGTGCGCCGTTGACCGCATCGATCGCACCAAGCGAGATGGTCACCACCACCGGGCCATCCAGCGGATTTCCCGACACCGCCACGCCCGGCGCCACGTAGAGCGAGCCATCGGCCTGAAGGTTGAGGAAGGCATCGGACAAGTCCAGCCCGCCCATCGCGCCAAGCAGCGATTCACCTGTCACGGGATCGATCAGCGCGACTTCGAACGCATCGGGCGGAAGCCCCTCCTCGCTGCCGAGACCGGCAACATCGAGCGTGAAGCTGAGCGTCTGCGCGTCGTCCGGGATTGCGAAGCCCTGCCGCAGCGAGGAGAGAAAGCGGCTGTCTTCCGCCAGTACGCCTGCCCCGCCTGAAACCGAGCCACCACCCACAGCTGTCCAGCCCTGCGTTGCGGTGAAATCGCCGTTCTGCAAGGGTGTAACGGCAGGTGCCCCCAGGGTGTAGAGCGGCGCGAGCTGAGGAGCGCGAGGCGCGCCCGCCAGGAACTGGCCTTGCCCGCCCTGCAACTGCACAAGCGGATTGTCGCCCGGATCGAACGTCATGGTTTCCCCAATGACACCGACTTCATCCAGTTCGGAATAGAACCGGCGTTCACCCAGGCCGATGGTTGCGCTCATCAGGCGCGCATCCAGCGTGGCGGGAATATCCTCGATACCCACGGCGTGACCCAGTTCATGCAGCACCACGGTGAACAGGTCCACCCTGCCTGCCGCATCGCTGCCTTCCAGCGCATCGAAGAGATGGGCCGCGGTGCCTTGCGTGAACTCGCTGCTCTCGGCCGGGGTGGGATCGATGAACCAGCCGTAGCCACCGGCATCGTCGTCGATCACCAGCAAGCCGTCCTCGAACGTGGCCAGCGCGTTGTCGCCAAGGTCGCGCACCTCGAAAGTGATGTTCCCGAAGATGTTCTCGAGGTTGGCGTAGACACCATCGTCGAGCCATTCCTGCTTCGCAGCCGCGATCACTGCCTCCATCTGGGCCAGCGTGCTGGACGTGACATCCACAGGCACTTCGCCGGCCGGATCCAGCTCCAGCGGGCTGCCGCTGGTGACCAATGTGAAGCGTACCTTGTCGAGCAGGAAAACCTGGCTGATCGCGTCGCCAATCGCGAAACTGGGGTCGGGATCTGCGCTGACGATCACCTGGCGTTCCCGCACCAGCATTTCGGTGCGCCTTTCAACCGCGTAATCTTCCGCGGTGCCGCCGGGGATTTCCACCGCGTTCGTTTCACCAAAGGAAACCGGGTCTATCACGCGGGATGGATCATCGCCGCGGTCGATCAGGTACTGGCGAATGTAGTGCGTCACCGCCTGCGCGCGGTCGGCGGCAAGCTGCTTGTTGTATTCGTAAGTGCCGTTGGGGTCGGCATAGCCGAAGATCTGCACCTGCGCGTTGGGGTGTTCGAACACCCACTTCGCCTGCTGCTCCAGCGCGGTCAGTTCGCCGGGCGTGTTGGTAAGCTGCGCCAGGGTCCGCTCGTCGTTCTCGAAGAACACCTTGTTGTCGATACCGGCGGGGTAGGACCAGGGATTGAATTCCTCGAGGATTTCCTCGGCCGCAACCGAGACGATTTCCAGCTTCACCACCTGTCCGCGCAGCGCTGCGGGAACATCGACGACAATGTTGTTCGTCTTCCAGAAGCCAAGGTCGAGTTCGACCGGCTGTTCCACAACTACCTGGTCGGTGGTGGCATTGGTCATGCGCACTAGCACGCGGGCATTCGGGGTCAGCAGCCAGGGGGTCTTGATCTCCAGTTGCAGTTTGTTGGCATTGGGCGGCACCACCATGCGGTTGTGCGTCAGGGTGGAGAAATCGCTCGTCTCGTCGATGAACTTGTTGAGCGCCTGCGTCACCTTCTGTGCCAGGCCGGATGTCTCGCTGCCAAGCTGTATCGTCAGGATCTCAACGATACCGTTCAGGATCGCCTTTACCGCGGCTGTGCCACCGAACATCAGGGCATAGTTGCTCGTCTGCTCCCCGATCAGGGCCTCGAACGCCTTCTTGATGACCTCACGGAAGCCGTCGAATTCATCCGACGACGGATTGGAGGATTTGCCGACGAAGCCGGCGAGGTCGAAATCGCCGAACACCGCGCCCGCGTCTATGGCCGCCTTGATGAGGTCATCGACCACGCTCACGACCTTGAGCAGGTGCTCGTAGGCCGAACGCTTGGCGATCACATCCGGGTTGGTGACCAGCATTTCCAGCTCCCACCGATTGTAGGCATCGGTGCCCGGCTCGGACGGAGGCGGCTTGAAGCCGGTTTTCTGCAGCATCTTGCCGCGCAGGTAATCATCGAGGAATTTCTTGCCCGCCGTATCCATCAGCCGAGCGAAGACATCCGCGCCGAGCTGGCCGGGATTGGTCTGGATGGCGAACATGCCGGTCACATCGACCTCGCCGATCCAGCTACCGAAATCGACCTTGAACCCGCCGCCGCCATGGAACGACCAGCCGGGCAGTTCATAGGCCAGCGGATACCGGCCAAAGGTCGCTTCCTCGAACACCGAGTTGTTGGCGTTGCCGCCCTGGACCAGGAAATTGTAGAACGAATTGCGGATTCCGAGCTCAAAATCGCCGTTGAACACGGTGGGAACAGCGGCATCGCCGCGCGGGGCCTGAGAGTTGTCGTACGCCACGTTCACACGATCGCCGTTGCTGGTGCGATAGGGCGCGCCGCCAGCGGCAGCGCTGTAATACCAGCCGGTCCCGATCCCTTCCCATACGTCCCTGTTCGGCGTGGGAGCATAGGTGGTGGCAGGCTGTCCGGCAGTCACCTTCGACGGCACCACCTGGTACCACGGCACCTGGCCGAAATTCTCGGTCGGGATGATAAGTGAAAGCGTGCCCTTCCCGTCGTCGGTGACGCGGCGATAGATCGGATAGCCGTTAAGGTTGTCGATGCTGGTGTCGATCGTGCCGGCATACCATTCGAACACCCGGGAGTGTGGTCCGCCGACGCCGATCGAGAACGGGCCGAAGCCGACATCGTCCTGGGTGAAGCCGGAGCGCCCGTTGAGGTGGATTTCCAGGTCGGCGCTGGTGGTGGCAGCGGCAGGATTTTCCTGCCTGAACTTCAGCAGGTCCTCGTTATTGGCAAAGCTGGAGAACGGATTTGCCGTCAGTGAACGCCCATTGGCCGTCAGCGTGAAGCTTAGGCGTCGCAGGGTATCCCCAACCGGCAGGTCGGTCGTCTCTGCACGGGCCAGCGTCTGGTAGTAGTTGTCGGCAAAGGTGATGTTGTTCCAGACCTGGACCGAGGGATCGCTGAAATTCTGGAACTGGATCGGATTCAATTTCAGGCCAAGGAACGCCGCGAGGTCGAACAGTTCAGGCACCTTGTTGCCGAATTCGATCAGCTTCTTGCCCACGCTGGGTGCCAGGAGGCCGACGATCACGCCTACCCCCTGAACCGCAAGCTGCGCCAGCGTATCCAGCGGCACGGCGAGCGTTTCCTGCAGGAAATCATGGGGATCAAGCGTGGTCATGTGAATGCCGTGTTCGCCACCGGCATTCGGGAAGTACGTTCCCAGCCGCTGGATCATCTCGGAATTCACGACAGCGCCGCGTCCGTGGCCGATGAAATGCAGCGGCGACTTGAAGACGTTGCCCCCGCTTTCCTGGTCGAGCGCGACCAGCGAGGCGAAGAACGCATCCCCCGCCGCTTCCGCGAAACCGGTATCGGTGATGTCCGATTCCTTGTTCCAGTCGGTGAGGAGGACCACCGCCTGTCCCGGCACCAGCGCACCGGCGTTCCGGCGGCTGCTGTCGGAAATGTCCACCCAGTCGCCGGTTTCCTTCTCGTACCGCAGCACCACGCCGCCGCCACTGGCACGGGCGATCATCTGGGCGACCTCCGTATAGGCCCCGCCCTCTTCCTCGAATGCCACGTTGTCGAGGCCAAAGCCCAGCTGCATGTCATGGCTGAGGATTGTCACGCCATTGTACGGCGCATCGATTGCCTTGGGCTGCAATTGGAACGCTGCGGATTCGCGCACGTCCTTGCCGACCATCTCGACGCCCCAGAAGTAGTCCTGCCCGCCGGTCATCGCCCGCGCATATTCGGTCGAGACAAAAACCTTCCAGGTCTTGTTGTCGGTATCGCCGGTGCGGATGATGTTGCCGCTTGGCTGCACGAGGTAGGTGCCCGGTTTCAGATCCTGCGATGTGATGATCCGGTTGGGGTTGTTGTCGCCCGCCGCCAACAGCGCCGCGCTGGGATCGTCGTCGAAGAAATACCGCGGCGACGGGTCATCGTCCGGCCACAGGCCACGGCCCGGCGGCAGCGCGCTTACGAAGAACCGCGTCATGAGCGGGGTGCCGTCGCTTGGCAGTTCTATCAGGTTGGTATCGATGTCCCAGTGGAACGTCAGCAATTCCGAATTCTGGTTGAACACGTCTGCCTGCGCGGTGGGCGTGATCAGCCGCAGGGCATTGATGTCCTGCAAGGCAAGGCCGCGACCGTGGCGGGGCACGTCCACTGCCGGCTCATAGAAATCGACCCCGAATGACGGATGATCGAGCACCACCGTTTTCCATTTGTCGGGCTGGAGCGTGGGGGCGGGATCAATCGCGCGCACCTTTTCGATGTCCAGGATCACGATGTTCCCGACGCCGCGATAATTGGCGTAGAGCTTGTCACCCGAACTATCGATGCGCAGTTCTTCGAGGAAGGCAAGCGGGATCGGGGTGGTGACGCCCACAAGCTCTGCCGCGCCAAACGGATCGCGGATCACGAGGATTTTCGAACCCCAGGAATAGAGGCTGTCAATCGCCTGACCCTTGGCCAGATCGCTCTGCCAGTACTGCGGGGGCAGGCCCCAGTCGGCGACGAAGGCGTATTCACGGTCCGGCGTTACCGCCACGCCAGAGGCATGATGGAGATTGAGGTCGTTGACCCGTCCAACAGAGAAACTTCCTGAATCGGTGGTCCGCTTGAGGTCTACCGCCAGGGTGTAACCGGCCACGGTGAACGGGCGTTCCACAACACCGGTGGGCTGATCCGTGACGCGGGTGGAAACCGCGCGCGGCTTGTTCCCCTCGATCAGGAAGTTGAGCGGGTTGTCGCTCAGCACTTCAATGATCTTCAGGCCCGCATCCATGTCCCCGCGCGAGACGAACACCATCTTGTCGGGATCGGTAGTGGCCTGGATGTCATAAGGGTCCACGCCGCCATCGATCTTGGCGATAACTTTCCGCCATTTGCGCGAATTGGCATCCTGCGAAGCCGGGCGGTCCCCTTCGTCGGTGTTGATGACGATTATCAGGCCCTTGTCCTGATTGCTGCCGTACGCCCACGGCCGCTTGCCGAACAATTCGGACACCGGCACCGCAACATACAGGCGGGTGCCATCGGCATTCAATGACATGCTGGTGATATGGCCGAATTCATCGCCCTGGCTGGTGATGCCAACATCTATGGCATGGGCGGAATCGTTCAGCACCTTCAGGTAGTTGGGCGATCCTGGATCGATGTCGATCACGTGAACCTTGCCGTACCCGCCAGCGTAGAGGAACTTGTTGTTCGGATCGACCGCCAGCGCGGTGACGTTGCCACCGGGCACCTCGATCATCTGAATGCCGGGTTTGGTGGCATCGGCATCGTGCTGCTGCAACGCCAGGGTGTCGATAACCGCAATGCCCTTGTTCGTGGCAGCGAAAGCCGCGCCAAGATCGGTTGTTGTGACGATCTCGTTCACCGAGGCACCAAGATCGATGTAGTGGAACAGGTAATCCCGTTCCTGCTCGCTTTCGAAATTGCGCTTCAGGTCGATCACTTCGACGCCGCTGGTCGTCCCGGCGAACCCGAAGGAGGCCTTGTTGTCGACCTTGATCGGCACGCTGCGGATCGTCTCACCCGATCCCGCAGGGGCATCGGTACGCGGCCGCTCGATGAATATCTCGCTCGACCCCAGCAGGATGTTGGGGCTGACATTGATAGTGATGACGGCGACGCCGAGGCCGGGCTGGATGGTGACCTGCTCATCGGTCAGTTCGAGTTCGAAGGTGCCCTGCCGGATGACGACTTTCAGATCGTCGATAGGTGCCGTCCCGTTGTCGACAACCATCACCACCTTGGAACCGCCGCCATCCTGCAACACCGGATCGGCGCTTATGATGACCGGGGCAAGGTCGGTGCTGGACTGGTTGGAGGGGAACTCGGCGAAGATCGTCCGGTCCTTGCGCAGGGTATTCGCGGTCGGCTCCAGCTGGACGCGCTCGTAGGTGCCGTTGCCAGTCTGGCGGAAAATCTCGATGGCCGCTCTCGTTGCCAGGTCGGGCAATTGCGCGATGGCAAGCCCGAGTCCAGCCAGGCCAAGGCCGACCGCCGTTCCGGCAAGCCCTCCGGTCGCCGCTATGCCCAGTGCCGGGAAGAAGCAGAAGAAGGTCGCCAGCTTGAACCCGGCATTCACCGACAACGTGGGCACCGGCTCGCCGATGCGGCCCACCAGGATGCGACCGTTCTGGGACAGACCCGGGAACGGCGGCGACTTCACGCGCGCCATGCCGTCGGCATCGATCGTGCCGGAATCCAGCACGTTCCAGACTTTCACAAGTTCGCCGTTCTCACCGACCGGCAGTTCTTGCTCGACGAAGATCCAGACCTGATCGCCCACTTCGCCAGCACCCGGGGGAACGGGAACGGCCAGTTGCAGGGCATCGGTTATTTCCGCGCCCTCCACGGAAAGATCGAACGCGCCGACGAAATCGAAAAGGTCGGGCGCGGGCATCGGAATATCGAGATCCGCTTCCGCCACTGTCTCAACAGTCACCGTGGCATCGCCTGAAAGGGCACCGGGACCGAATGCCAGCTGGATGCCACCGGAATTCTCGATGATGCCGCCTTCGGCGGCATTGATGGCTACCGTGTCGCCCACTGCTGCGGGCTTCACCGACACCTGGATCACGTCCTCCCCGCGCGCGTGGATCACCGTTACCGTGGTGCGGCCTTCGCGCAGGCCAGTCATCATCCCGTTTTCGTCGACGGCCACGATCGAGCTGTCGCCGGATAGATACAGAGTCCCCTCTTCCGGATAGTCGCCGACATACATGGAACGGGCCGGATCGAGCGAGGCGATGATCTGGCGGGTGCCGCCCGCAGGCAACAGCGTGACGGTGTCGGGATAGGCATCGAGACCGTAAACCGAGGTGAGGATTTCACTTAACGTCTCGGGCAGTCCGGCGCTGACCACAGTCGCAGCAGAGATATTCCCCCGGCTGACCTGCAGATAGGTGGAACCCGGCCCCACCGGTCGCAGCAAACCACCCTCGCCCAGCGTTGCCACGGCGGTGTCGCCAACCTTGGCCTCGACATAAGAATAGGGCAGGAAAACTTCCGCCTGGTCCGCGAATGTGCCGACAAGGCCGATGCGGAACTGCTCGCCGATGGAATTGAATTTCAGGTCGCGCACCTCGAAATCGATGGCTGTGAGCGGCGCGTCGGAAACATTGATATCGATAATGCCGGCAGCAGATGTGCCGTAACCGTCATCCGCCGAAACCCGGACGCTGGCCGCGCCATCATAGCCCGCATCGGGCGTGAAGATCAGGCCGCGCCCATCGGTGGTAAGCCGGGCCGTGCCGCCGGTCACATCGACAATGCGGTAGTACAACCGGTCGCCATCGGGATCGGTGGCTACATCGGAAAGGTCGATCCAGGCAGGCAGGTCGACATGGGTCAGGACATCGGCCAGCTCTTCCGCCAGTTGCGGCGGCAGGTTGGCAAGGAAGCCGTAGTTGGCCGCCAGCAGCTGCCTGTCGGATGCGCCGATTACGCCGTCACCATCGATGTCGCTGCTCTG
Source organism: uncultured Sphingomonadaceae bacterium (assembly GCA_947493195.1). Lineage (GTDB taxonomy): Bacteria > Pseudomonadota > Alphaproteobacteria > Sphingomonadales > Sphingomonadaceae > Alteraurantiacibacter. The sequence goes on from CANLQG010000001.1 coordinate 261,507, forward strand.
GGCAGCAGCCGCAAGGGCATTGCTGTCGGCACCGTCCACCCGCCCATCAGCTGTGATGTCGCCTGCAATGCGCAGGTCCAGCGTATAGCCCCCGCTGCCGGTTAGTGTCAGCAGGTTCAGGCCTGCAGCCTCGATAGCGAAGAGCGATATGGTTTCGCCGCTACCACTCTCGCGCGAGAGCAGCCGCGCCCCGGCGATGGCCGCATCGGCATCGCCCGTGGTAGCCACCCTCAGCACCACGATGCCACTCTGGGTCTTGGCAATCTCGCTACTGCGGATCGTGAAGGCAAATGTTGCCGCGCCTTCCGCCGGGAAATCGCCGTTCAGCGGATTACCGGTAAATGCTGCCGCCGTCCCGAGATTGCCGATGATCGGCGCGGTGCTCACCTCGCCATCGCTGCTGTAGGAGATACTGCGCCCGCTGCCCGCACCCGGCAATTCGAGTTCCAGTCCGCCCTCGCCATAGGCGTAGCGTGTGCCCTCTCCGGTGGAGAGGTTGCGCGTGCCCGCCAGCTTCCCCGCAGCGTCGTATTCGAACACGACACTGACCCCGTCGGGCGATGTCATGCGGGTGATGTTCCCTGCCTGATCGCGCACGAAGGAAAGGGTTTCCCCGCCCAGCGCGGTGATGCCGCTGTCACCGACAAGCAAATTGCCCGAGGCGGTTTCTATGGCCACGGTGCCGCGGCGGGAATCGATGATGAAGGCCGTACCGTCGGGCGATACCAAGCGATAGTCGCTATCACCGAATATCGCGGCAGCCGGGTTGTAGGCGATGCCTGTTTCGACGGAGAAGAACTTCGCTCCTACCTGGCGAAGCTGCACATTTGCGCTTTGCAGCACGTAACCATGATCGCCATCGGCGACGAAAGCCGGGCGATAGAAGGTCTGCCCGCCGATCACTTCTGCAACTGGCGCAAAGGTGAATCCGGCACGCTCGCCCGTGGGCAGGGTTAGGTAGACGCGGGTGCCCAGTTCGAATGCGGGCGCGCTCCCATCGGCCGCCAGGCGGTCGCCCGCTGCGCTCTGCACGTCCATGTCGATGCCGAGGTAGGACCACTCGCCTGTGATTGAGTCGTAACGCCGCACGAGGTCGAACGGGATACCGCCCACGGTGCCGCTGAAATCCGTGCCCTGCGTCACGAAACGGCCGATCTTGTCCTCTCCGGTCAGCAGCTCGATATCGGCGCTGGCCACGCTGGTGCGACCGGAAATGTCCTGCGCGGTAAGCCGCAGGGCATAGAAACCATCGGGCAGGCGACGCGGATCAAGATTGCCGAGCACATCAGCCTGCGGACTATCGCCGCGCGCCAGTTCGACCACGCTGCCATCGTCGCCCAGCAGTTCAAGGGTCCAGAAATCGAGGTTGGAATCCGCAATCGAGCCGGAAATCGCCAGCGGCTCGCGCACCAGTGCATCGGAAAATGTCGTGGCAAGCGAGACGACAGGCGCGCTCGTATCCTCCGGATCGCGGACCTTGAGTTCGCGCGTCACGGTGCGTTCGCCGCCATCGGCATCCCGCACGGTCGCCACGAGCACGTATTTGCCCGGCGCATCCGGCGTGATCGTGGCGCGGCCATTCTCGCCGATGGTGACCGGCTGTCCGTCAAGTTGCAGGGTGGTTTCCACGATCTCGGACAGGCTGTCGGCCTGCACGGTCACCAGAACATGTTGGCCCGGCACCGGTGCGAAACTGGGTGTCAGCTCGATCCGTACCACCGGGGCCACCGGTTCCAGCAGCGCGCGCAGCAGGATAACCTTCGTCGTCGTGGTCTCGCCGTCGTCCACCTTCAGGCGGACGACATAATCGCCAATCTGGCCGGGACCCGGTGTCCAGGCGAACTCGCCGGTTTCCGGGTCTATCGTAGCACCTTCCGGCAGGTCATCGGCGGTGAAAGTCAGCACGTCGTTTGTGTCGGCATCAGCGGCATCGATGAAGAAGCGCTTTTCCTCACCGATCACGAACGCATGGAAACCTTCGCTGATTACAGGCGCGCGGTTGATGTCCGCCACCCGGATGAGGATCTCGATCTCGTCGGTCGCGCCCGACGGATCGACGGCGCGCAGTTTCAGCACATGGTCGCCCTGCTGGTCATACCTAGGTGTCCATTGCACTTCGCCGCGACTGGCGACGAACAATGCCCCTTCGGGAAGGCCGCTGACCACCGAGAGCTGCACCGGATCGCCATCAGGATCGCTGGCAATCGCGCGGAAGACCAGGTCGGATCCTTCGCGCACCAGTTGCAGGCCCATGGGTATGAAAATCGGCGCCTGGTTGACGTCCTCCACCGTCAGTTCGACGGTTTCGCTGCTCGACATGTTGCCGTCGCTTGCAGTGAAGGTCACCTGGTACACGCCGGAGGCATTGCCAGCAGGCGTCCACGAGAATTCGCCGGTGGCGGGATCCAGTACCGCACCAGCCGGCGCACCTGCCATGCTGAAGGTCAGCACATCGCCATCGGGATCGCTGCCGCGCAGGGTGAAGGTCAGTTCCTCGCCTTCGAGCACGCTCCTGTTGCCGACCGGCGCAATCTGCGGCCCCGCATTGGCGGCGCGCACGACCACGTTGAATACGGCGTTGTCGCTGGCGGGGTCGGTCAGGCCGTTGCCGCTGTCGGTAACGGTCACGCCGGCCGTATAAGTACCTGCATCGCCAGTGCCGGGGGTGAATTTGAGCAGCGCCTGGCCATAGACCGCAGTGGGGGTGATGGTGGCACCGGGCAGGCCGGATACCGCATAGGCCAGAGCATCCTCATCCATGTCGGAAACATCGACGAGAATTTCCGTCGTCTGGCCAATCAGCGCTACGACATCGCCGAGGTAGGCGATTTCGGGTGCCTCGTTGTCACTGGTGACGGAGATGTTGAAGACATAGCCACCCGTCAGCGGATCGCCCGTGCCGTCGCCATCGTCAGTGGCGAGCAGGACGATGGTATAATCGCCGCGCGTGTTCGCGCCGGGGGAAAGCTGCAGCAGACCGGTGCCGTCACCGTTGTCGGTAAATTCGATGAAGCCGGGAAGCGGACGATAGGGGCTTTCGTTGATCGCCTGCAGCACCAGCGGGTTGCCATCTGCATCGGTCGCGCTGACGGGGATGTCCACCGTGCTGCCACGCGCGATGGTGACATTGTCGACCGGCGCCACCTGCGGACGGCGGTTCTGGTTGAAGACGGTGATCGGCACCTCGATCTCGGTCGATAGCGGTTCTTCGCCATCGCCATTATCCGTCGCCCGGAAGCGAACGATGTGCTCGCCCGCCTGCGCATCGGTTGGCGTCCAGTTGAACTGCAGGGTTTCGGGATCGAAGGTTGCCCCCGCTGGCAGATCGCCGATCACCTCTACCGTTACCGTTTGCGGCAGGTTGGTGGTGTCGAACAACTCGTCCGCACCATTGCGCAGCGCCGGAGTATAGAATGGATTGTCGGGATCGAAAGCATAGGCGGTGAAGGCGAGCTGCTGGCCTTCCAGCACCTGCCACCCGTCCTGCTGGGTGAACACGGGCGCGCCATTGGCATTGTCCACCACGATCTGGGTGGTGAAGCCGACATCGGTTTCGCCGTCGCTGACCACGAAGTGGATGTCGTAGACCCCCTCCTGCACGAAGGCGGGCGTCCATTCGAACTCGCCGCTGACGGGGTTCAGGGTGGCGCCGAACGGCAGGTTGTCGGCGATATAGGTCAATTCACGGTCGCCCGATGCGCTGGCCTCGATCTCGAAGCGGACGAGATCGCCCTCGCGCGCTGTCCTGTCGGCTGGCACAATCACCTGCGGCGGTTCGTTGGCCTCCGCAACTGCCAGTCGGACAACGATTTCATCACGCCCGGTGCCGTCGGTTACCAGGAACCGAACGTCGTAGGTGCCAGCGGCCTCGTACCCTGCCAGCCAGGAGAAGGACCTGGCGGCAGGATCGAACACCGCGCCGCCGGGCAGGCCATCCGCAATGAAGGTAAGCGGATCGAGGTCCGCGTCGATCGCATCGAGCAAGAATTCGAAAAGCTGGCCTTCGCGTCCGCTCAGTTCAATCGGCGGGGCAACGAACTCGGGCGCGCGATTGCCGTTGGCAACCGTGAGGACGAAGCGCTGGAGGCTGATCGCACCACGGGTGTCGAAGGCCTCGATCACCACAGGGACCTCGTCGGCGGCGGTCAGCGGCACGTTCCAGATCAACAGACCAGTATCGGCGTCGATGGACATTCCCGCAGGCCCGCTGAGCAGGCCGAAGTGGATTGCCTGCCCCTCCGCATCCACCGCGTTTGCTTGGTAGGAAAACACCTGTCCCAGTTCCAGCGAAGCCGTTGGCGCAGCGCTGGTGAAGACGGGGGCCGTATTCGGCAGCGTGCCAGCCACAATGCCGGGCACGAAGGACAGGCGCTGGTTGCCGGAAGTGGCGATGGAAACGGTGCGGCCAACCGTGCTCTCGCCGCTTTCCAGAACGCCGCCTGCGGGCAAGGATGCGCCAAGGTCGATAAGCCAGCGACCATCGTCGGTCTGGCCCGCTGCATCGACAGGCACGTTTTCGAACCCCGCAGTGGGATCGATGGTGAGCAGCGCGGGCAACGAAATGGGGCCGTCGGTCTTGTTGGTGACGACGACTTCGTAGGAGATCAGTCCCGTGGCACGGTCGAGGCGGGTATTGGTGAAGGTGATATCCACCAGCGCGGTGATATCGTCGAATGCGGCGAAGGTGCTGGCATAGTCCGCGCCAAGCCGCTGGCCGTTCTGGCTGGAAATCGCCGCATCCACCGCAAGGGTGTAGTCGTCGCTCAGCAGCGGTCCGAAATTGATGAAGGCGGTGCGCGTCTGCGTATCGTAGGTGACGCTTTGTACGGTTTGCGAACCTGTCGCCGCACCCTGCAAGGTGTAATAAGAAGCATTAAGGACCGAGCCCGCATCGCTGGCCGAGCCCACGAACATATCCTGGTCGAAAGTGACCGACAGGAACGGCAGCGGCAGCGCCACCTGCGATCCGGCGGGTGGATTCGTGGCGATGACTTCGGGCGCGGTGGCGGTGGCGATGCGATCGACCTGACTGGACTGGCTGATTAGCAGTTCGCCCGCACTCGTAGCCAGCACGACATCCCCACGGGTGCCGCTATCGGCAACGGCAACGCGTTGCAGCGTGGCGAGATCAACCATGGTAAGCTCGCTGCCTTCCACGGCGATCCCGTCGCTGCCCACGTCGCCCGAAGTGTGGGAGACGAACAGCAGGCCTTCCAGCTGCGTTCCGGGCCTGCCGAAGGTAAGCGAATCCGCAGGCGCATCGAATGTCAGAACGGTTTCGGCGCGGGCGCGGTCGGTGAATTTCACCACCTGTCGCCGGTCCGGCCACGTGACGGCCCACAGGTCGCCCGCTTCGTCGAAAGCCAGGCTGCCGACACGCAGGTTTTCGTCGCGGCTCCATTGGGCGAAGGTACCGGTATCGGGGTCGAACGTGGATACGCCGTTGTTGGTAGAGACGTAGATCGTCCCGTCATCGGGATCGACCGCGATAGCGATGGTGATGCCGTCGCCAAAACTATCCAGCACCTCGCCGCTATCGGGATCGAGCAGCACCAGCGCGCCGCCGCCGGTCGTGGCCCAAAGCCTGCCCTGCTGGTCGAAAGCCATGTTGAACACCGGCACGTCAAGCTGCGCCAGGGGTTCACCAGCCACACCGCCATTGGCATCGAAGCGCCAGATCGTGCCGCGATTGGCACCGCCCGAAATCAGGATGTCGCCGTTCGGCGCTTCCACGATCGCCATCGGGCCGATGCCGGCGTCGGACTGGCCAATGCCCGTTGCAAAGGCATTGCCGATAAAAGGACTGAGGACGGAATCGAATTCGCTTGGCCGCGTTAACGGATCGGCAGAAGGCACGTTTGCCTGCGCGGCCAGGAACAGCGCGTTGCTGGAGGGTTCCGGGGAAACGGGCAGTGGCTGGCCGAAATTGGGCGCAGTTGTTCCCGGAACGCTGGGAATGCCGCCCAGATTGACGGAAGATCCGTCGTCGACCGCGTTCACGCCGGGTCGCGGCACCTCGCGGTAGCCCGCGATATCGGTTGCGAGCGCCAGGAACTCGTAGGTCTTGCCCGCCTCACCGGTAAAGATTTCCTCGCCGCTGGCCTGCGGCACCTGCCGCTGCCAGATACGGAAATCGCCGCCGTTCTCGGCGACATAAAGCGTAACGTGCTTCACGCCTGAACCCGCTGCGTCGTCCCTCACATTCCAGGTGATGTTGAAATCGCTGGTGGTGCCGATCCGCCTTGCCGTGATCGAGCTTTCGGGTGCGGCATTGTCGATAACCTGGCTCAGCACCGTCGTGTCTTCCGGCGCAAAGCCGGTCATCACCACGCGTGCCTGCGCGGTGATCCGTTCACCGGTCAGCAGGTCGTCGCGCGGCTGCACGGAATAGTTCACGAAACCCGCGCCATTGCCCTGCGCGGTGTTGGGCGCCAGCAGGCCGCGCGTCTCGTCCTGCAACACTTCGCCCGTCAATGGGTCGATCGCCTGGATCAGCCAGCTGGCACTTGCCGGTTCCTGGAACAGGTCTATCACCGCGCTGACGCGCAGCACGAAACCGCGCGTTGCGGTGAAGTCGATCTCCGCCTGGAAATTGCTGCGACCATCGGGAACGTCGATCGTGATATCGCCGATCTTGATGTCACCGAAATTGAAGGAACGCGGGTCGAGGTCTGGATCCAGCTCGGTGACGATGCGGATCTCGTTGACGAATGCGCCCGAACCCTCGGCATTCTCGAAGCCGACGGAATAGGGAAGTTCGACATTGCCCGGCAGCCAGCCTTGCGTCTCCAGCGTCTGCGGGCCGGTGATCGAAGCAAGGCGGCCAACCTGTCCCTCTTCCTGGAACACGTTGCTGAAATCGAGCGCGGCGAAGGGATCGCCATCGACCGGCTCCGGTCCATTGATCTGGAAATCGGCAGGCAGTCCGGCACCGCGCTGGCCAAACGGAATCCACGGCACGAAGATGCGGAAGGATTCGAAGTGCGTGGGGCTGCTCAAGCCCAGGTCATAGTCGGCGAAATCGGTGATGAGCGGAATGGGTACGTCCTGCACGCCATACTTGTCGGACTGGCGCGCATCCATGAACTCGATAGCCGCCAGCTTGCCTTCCTCATGGCCATACCACTGGCGCAACTGGGTAAAGAAGCCGGGCAAATCCCCGTCGGAGCGCACATCGCTGCCTGCCGGACCGAACAGGATGCCCGACGCAAGCACAGCCATCATGGAAACGACATGCGCCTGCGTGCGGATCGGCGGGATTTCGCCATCGGGGCGCAGCAGGCCAGCTTCTTCCAGCGCGGCCAGGAAGAGATCGGTCCATTCACCCTCGTCCGCAGCCAGCGCCAGCAAGGCGGGGGCGGCATCGCCATCGGCCAGGATCGATTCCCTCAGCGCGAGCGCCTGAGCGGTCTGGAAGGCGACGAATTCTTCGCGCGTCATGGTGGTGGCGGCGGCGGTGATGTGGAAGCGGTAGGGGATATAGACGATCTCGTCCTTGCCCGGCACCGCAGTGTTGGCGTTGTAGAAGCTTTCGAAATCCAGCGCGTCCAGCGCCTGGCCCACGCCCGGCTGCTGTTCGTCCAGGCTCTCTTTCACCGCTTCCCACCATTCGCCGATGGCTGCCTCGCCACCTTCTTCCAGGATCGGATCGAGATCGGCGAAGTGAATCGCCATCTTGTCGCGGAACTGGTCGAAAGCGCGATCGGCCAGGCCCTTCAGGCCCGGATATGTCTCAAGGTTGAAGGTAAAGCCGGAGAAGCCGTCTGCCGGATGATCGTAGAGGAAGCCGCTGGTCAGTAGCTGGCCGTCGGTATTGGTGATCGAGTCGAGGCTGAAGAAGGGCACGTTCGCATTCGGCCCCCCCTCCGCCCCGTCAGGCGTGCCGCGCACGTTGGTGAAGAAGTCGAGGAAGGGCAGGCCATAGACCCACGGGTTGTTGTTCAGTTCCGGCACGCCGACCTGGAAATAGGTATAGGGCGCATCGAGGTTCGACAGGTTCTGCAAGGCCACGGAATAGGTGGCCTGATCACCGGCGAGGATGACACGCGGTCCACCTACGCCGATGGTAACTTCCGGCTCGATCCCCCGCTCGATCAGGAAGCGATAGGGTTCGACCGTCTCGTCACCATTTGGATTGATGACCTTGAGATCGTAGAGGCCGTGCGGAGCATCGGTAAAGTCGAACGTGGCGACGATGGTGGAGGCGTCCACCACTTCCCAGGCAACAGGTTCATATTCGGCAATACCCGGACGCGAGAGTTTCAGGATCGCGTCCTCATGGAACTGCGCGCCCTTGATCGTCGCGGTAACGTATTTGCCATCACCGCCGGTATCAGTATCGATATCGGTGATGACCAGCGGCAGGATATCGGCGCTCAGGGTTACCTGGCTACCCTCTGCCGGTCCGGCGAACCCGCGCACCAGCACGTAATATACACCCGGTTCGGTGTCGGGAACGATGGCGGTCAGTTCCTGTGCCAGCGGCCCGGTGTAGGTGGCATCATACTGGGACGAGGTCGGCGGCAAATCGTGGCGCACGTAGACTTCGTTGATGCTGCGCTCGTCATCGGAGCCCACGCGCAGGCGCAAGGTCTGCTCGGGCGGCACCTCGATGCGGTAAAGCCGCTCCTGCCCCGGCTCCAGCCCGACAGTCAGCGGCACGCCCAGCAACAGCTCGTCCACCGAAACGCTCAGGGCAGAGGACGAGGCGGTGGTGTTGTTTCCTTCGCCCTCATCCTCGAACAGCTGGTTGCGCACGTCGGTGCGCACGATGATGCGATAGTCGCCTGCCGCTGTTCCCGGCAGCGTGGTGTTCAGGGTCAGCGAATAGCTTTCGCCCTCGGCCAGCGTTCCCGCATAATCGGCGCGGCCCAGCAGCTTGTCGCCGATATCCCAGGTCGCGTCGGTGGATAGATAAACCGCGTCGGTCCATGTGCCGCTGGCGCTTTGGGTGGATCGGTTGGTGACTTGCCAGGAGATCGACAGGTCTTCGCCCGGCTGCGCACCTGTTGGAACGACAATGTCGCTGACTTCGATGTCGCTTGGCGGCGGGCGGTCGATGATGACCGGGTCAACGGTGCCTGCTGTGTTGTTCCGCTCGTCGCTTTCGAACACGGTGCCGGTGGAATTGTAGCGTGCCGGATCGGTGACGACAAAGACGTAATAGGCATCGGTGCCAAGGTTGGTCGGCATCGTCAGGTCGAGCGAGACATCATAGCTTTCGCCCGCGCCGAGGCCGCCATTGTGCCGCACGCTGCCAAGGAACCTGTCAGAGGTCAGGTCGAGGAGCGGGTCGCGCGACAGGTAGATCAGGTCGTCCCAGCGGTTCTGCTGGGCGGGCACTTCGCCGCCGCTGTTTGTGACGGTGTATTCCAGCGTGAACTTCTGCCCTCGCAAGGCCCGCTCGGGCGCGATCAGTTCGGTCACTTGCAAATCGGGCGGCGTATAGGGTGACAGGGTTATCTGCCCCGCCGTGGTGTTGTTACCCTCGCCCTGGAATTCGCGCACCCCACCATCGGATGTGCCGGTGACGCCGCGCAGACGCGGCGAAAGGCTGCTTTGCCCATAGCCGGACTGGCGTGGCCCGGAATCGGCCATCGCGATCACATTGAATTCGCCTTCCAGCTCGAACGGCATCGTGACGGTAGCCGTGGCGATGTAGAATTCGCCCGGCTTCAGCGCGCCGGTATGCTCCACCTCGGCCTTCACCTCTACGCCGGGAGAGGTTTCGCGCGTCATCAGCCAGTCTGTGTTGTCGAGCGAGCCGTCCAGCGACAGGTAGAGCCGGTCGGTCCAGCTGCTCTCGCGCGTTTCGCGATTGCCGACATTCTGGACCTTGAAGGAAATTTCGTAGGTGCCGCCGGCCTGCATGTTGTCGGGCAGGATCAATTCCAGGACCTGCAGATCGGGCTCACGGTATTCGACCGGGAACTGTGCCTGTCCCATATTGCCCTCGGGCAACTCGAACACCGCCTTCGCGAAAACAGAATCGCGCAGGGACGCGTTGCCGCCTCGATCCACCAGGGTGTAGGTCGTCGGATCACGGCCAATGGCATTGGTGAAGACGTAGACGTAGAACTCGCCCTCCACGCCCGGCGGCAGGGCGAACTCCGCTGTATTTGTGTAACTTTCGCCAGAAGCCATACCGGTGTTCGGCTGGACGATGGTCGCCACCAGTTCGGCGCGGTTCAGCCTGAAAACCGGGTCTTTCGAGATGTAGATCTTGTCCTGCCAGTACTCGGTACCGGCCCAGACATCGGCCCCGTCGTTACGCACCGTGTAGGTGACGCTGGTCAGCTCGCCCGAATAGGCCGGCATGCCGGGCGCAGCGGGCACGATGGAGGTCACGCGCAGGTCTGCCGGTGCGTTTGTCACGTCGGTGGCGGCGAAGAACTGGTTGTCGAGCCTGTTCTGGTCTGCCCCGAACTGGGATTCGACAATCACGTACATGCCCGCCGCTGCGGGATTGAGATCGACGGTGATGGAATTGGTGTAACTCTCGCCCGGGTCGAGAGGGGTGAGATTGGCTACCGAGCCCAGATCGAAACGGCGCGTAGAGTCTTCCAGCAGCGGCGTATCGGACAGGTAGATGCGATCAATCCAGCCATTGGCCGTTACATCGCCGCCGGCCTCGACCGTCCACGAAACCGTGAACGGCTCTCCGCCCTTGCCAGCCGCGTCGGCAGTCACCTGCGTCACGGCGACGTCACGCGCCGTCGATTGCGGCGGGATGCCAACGATATCGATAGGGCGCGCACGGTAATTGCTAGAATTGATTTCGTTAGGATCGTCGGGGTTGACGTTCACCGCCAGCGAGTCTTCCAGCAGCGTGCCATAAGGGTCCACCCACGGGGTTATGTAATAGGTGCCCGATGTCAGGCCGGTGGGCAGCGTGACTTCCACTGTCCGGTCGTAACCCTGCCCTTCGACCAGCTCTCCATCGGAATAGCGCAGCGTCTTTAGCAGGATGTCACCCTGTCCCGGATGCGGCCGGTTCTTGTCGCGCGTCAGCCATACCTGCTCGGTCCAGCTGCCAAGGTCCGATGTGCCCTGACCACGGTTGGTGACGGTGTAGTTCACCGTCAGGGTATTGCCTTCGAAGGCCTGCTGCGGGGCAGTCACATTGTCGAGCACCAGATCGGCGAACGGGATCGGATCGACGTAAAGCTCGTGCACCGCCACATTGCTGGCATTGGTGTCATTGGGCCATTCGTCCACCGCATTGCCGGTGTCGGTCTTTACCAGCACGTAAATCGTGCCACGGAACCGCTTGGGCACCGTGAAGACATCGGATTCGGTGCGGTATTCCTCCAGCGATCCCAGCGCAGACTGGTTCTGGTGGGTGGACACCAGGATATCGTCGCTGGTCAGCTTGTCATCCAGCGACAGCCAGACCTGATCGGTCCAGTTGCCGCTTGCCTCAATCAGCCCCTGGTTGAACACCGTGAATTCGATGGATGCTGTCGCCCCAGCCGTGACCATGTCCGGCGCGATGATCTCGCCGATGCGAAGGTCCGCACGCGGCAACAGCGAAACCAGGATCGTCTCGTCGTCTACCAGCGTGTTGTTGCTGCCGGCAGCGCCATGTTCGTACACCGTGTTGGTGGCATCGGTGATGACGATCACTTCGAACTGGTCGCTGCTACGATCGGGCAGGCGCATTTCCTCACGCCGCGAATAGCTGGTGCCAGCCTCCAGCGGCCCGGTGTAGGAATATGTGCCGATCAGCGTGCCCGGCCCTGCCTCGCCTGCCTTGCGCAGATAGACACGGTCCACCCAGGTGCCTTGCGCGGCGGCCTGCCCCTCGTTGCGCACCGTCCATTCGACATCGATGACCGTGCCCTCCACACCCGTTTGCGGGGCGGAGATGCCGGTTACCTTGAGGTCAGGCGAAGGGGCGAGAGAGACCGAGATGGCATTGGAGTTGCCAGCATTGTTGCCGGTATAGATGAACTCGTAGGGCGCGCCATTCGGACTGGTGCTGCCGGGCGCTTCCACCACGATGCGATAGTCACCCGAAATGCCTTCCGGCAGCGTGAAAGTGGCGGTGCGTTCGTAGCTTGCACCGGGCGCAAGGAAGCCCAGGTGGTTGTTGTTGCCCAGCTGTACGCGCCCCGATCCGTCCAGCCGTTCCAGATAGATGCGGTCGTACCAGCTGGAAGTGTTGGTGAGGCCTGGCCCCTGGTTCCCGATTTCCCAGGTGATGGTGATCTCGTCACCGGACTGCGCCGTGGCGGGTACGTCCACCCGCTCCACGAACAGGTCTGCCCAGAGGAACGGCGAGACATCGAAAGGCTCGGCCATCGCCGCGCGGTTCCCGTCGGCACCGTTTTCGAACACCGTGTCGACGGCATCGGAGCGTACATACAGCGTATAACGTCCGAAAAAGCCGGGCGGCAGGATCAGGTCGAGGCTGGCATCGTAGCTGGCGCCCAGATCGAGACCGCCCTCGTGCAGCAACTCGCCAAGCAGGATGTCGTCATTGTTGCCCAGCGTTGCATCGCGGCTGACATAGACACGGTCCACCCAGCTATCCGTCGCGCCGCGACCGGTGCCCGTGTTGGTTACAGTCCAGTCCACGGTAACGCGCGCGGGGTCCTGCACGGTCAGGCTGGGCGCGCTGACATTGCTGACCTCCAGATCGGCATAGGGTGCAAGGCCCACGGTCAGATCGGTGGCGGCGATATTGTTTGCCTCGCCCGCACTCAGTTCGGCAATCTGGCCGCCGCTATCGGTGCGCAGCAGCAGGCGATATTCGCCGCTGGCATCGATAGGCAGAAGCACGTCCAGCACGCCAGTGTAGCTCGCGCCCGCCGCCAGCGGCGCATTGGCAACCAGTTCGCCCAGCTTGATGTCGCCGGAACCGACAGCATCGTCACGCGACAGCCAGATCTCGTCTTTCCAGCCTTCCAGCGTGGTACCGCTACCGGTGTTCGTGATCGTCCAGCGCACTTCGATGACTGTGTTCGATTCCAGATCGGCATCGCCATTGTGGGAAAGTTCGCCGGGAACCAGATCCGGGTGGGCCAGCACCAGTTCGAGGCTGGCGCCGTCGTTGTCGTTCTCCAGCCCGCCTTCGAACACCTGACCGAACGCATCGCTGCGCACGATGATGTGATAGCCGTCATCGCCCAGCGTCTTGGGCAGCGTGACCAGCTGTGTCACTTCGTAGGCTTCACCGGGGGCCAGATCGAAGGCGCGGTCGACCGTCGCCAGCAGAGCAGCGCCTGACACGGTGGTGTCGTTGTCAACGTAGATCCGGTCACGCCACGGGGCAGTCGCTGCCACAGTGCCGGTGTTGCGCACCACGTAGGTGACCTCCACCGTCTGGCCCGGCACCGCTCCTTCCGGCACGATTACGCTTTCAACGACAAGATTGCCTGCGGGTGCGCTGGTGAAGGTGACGGGTGCCGAAACGGCGTTGTTATCACCCTCCTGCGCGTTCTCGAACACGGTCTGGCCAGCGTCGGTGACGAGGATCAGCTTGTATGGCCCCACGCGCCCATCCTGCACGCTGACGGGGACAGACACCGAATAGCTTGCACCGACCCCCAAGGAAGAATCGCGAGTGATCTCTGCCAGCACCAGGTCACCGTCGTCCGCCGTATCGTCGGGAGACAGCACTATCCGGTCGACATGACCGCCTGGCGCAGCGGCATCGCCGGTGTTGCGCACGCGCCAGGAGACATTGAACGTCTCTCCCCCCGCTACCGTGCCGGCAGGGCCGAAGACCGCCTCTGCCACAAGGTTTGGCGCCTGGGTGATGACGAAAGTTGAAACCGGATCGCTGGTGTTGTCCGCGCGGCTGTCCGGCTCGACAACCGCGCTATCGGCATCGGTTACCACGAACAGCCTGTAGGTTCCGCCGATGTTGGCTGGAATGGTGAAATTGCCGCTGGCATTGTAGCTGGCCAGAATTCCCAGCGCCGCGCTGCGGGGCAGTTCGCCAAGCACGATATCGTCGTCGTTACCCACCGTATCGTCCGCGCTCAGGATCAGGCGGTCTACCCAGCCCCCCTCAGCTACGGCATCGCCAGCGTTGGTGACCCGCCAGCTCACCGTGGCCGTCTCGCCCCCCTGCACGTTGGCAGGTATGGCGACATTGTCGACGCGAAGGTCGGCGTACGGGCTGGCGACAACCGAGGTGTCCAACGACAGGTCGTTGTTAGCCTCCGCGCTATAGCCGCTCGCAACTTCGCGCACGGTGCCTGCCACCCCGCCCTGGCCTCGGTCGGTTTGCACCAAAACGCGGATGTTGCCGACCGACTGCACCCCGTCGGGCAAGGTGAACGTGATCGATTTGGACCGGCTTTCTCCCGCGGCCAGCGCGGTGTCGGTGGCGACCGCGGTATCCAGCAGCACTTGCCCTGTGTTGAGGTTGCGCACGAATATGCGGTTGGCAAAGCCGCCCAACGTATCGGCGTTCCCGACATTCGCCTCTGTCCAGGTGAGCGTCACAGTGTCGCCCGCAGCCAAATTCCCTTCCGCGATGGCGAGATCTGAAATGGTGATGTCGGGAGCCGATACGATCGTTTCGACAAGCGCGTTGTTGGTTTCGGCCGTCGCATCCTGATTGGCCTCGTCGATATCGTCGAGGATATCGGTGGTGACTGTGAACCGGAAACTGCCATGGCTTCCGATACCCTGGGGCCAGGCGATCTGGATCGACTGGGTCAGGCTTTCGCCCGCCGCCAGGACCTGCGTGTTCTCAGCGGTTTGCAGTACGAAAGTACTGTTGGCCGAAAGATTGCGGACCTCGATCCGGTCGCTGAAACCGGCTGCGGCATCGCTGTTGCCCTGATTGGTAGTTGTCCAGCTCAGCGTCACCGGGTCGCCCGGCGCCCACCCATGTTCGGGGGTCACCGTAATGTCGCTCACCACGAGATCGACGAACGGCGCAAGCGTCGATTCAACCTCCAGGACGGCGCTGTTGTTAGCCTCTGCAACGCCGGTGGCGTCGATTTCGGGAATGGCGTTCCCGACGTCGAGGGCCAGTGAAAACTCCAGCCGTCCGACGCCGCTGTTGCCGGTCGGCAAGGTCAGCGTGAATTGCCGCTGCCGTTCTGCCCCAGCCGCGAGATCGCCGGTGCCGTCGTCAACGAGGTAGTTGCCGATCGTCTCGCCGGTATCCAGATTGCGCACGATGATACGGTCGGCCCAGCTGCCCTCGGCTGACGCCGCGCCGGTGTTCTGCGTTTTCCAGGAAACCGTTACGGTGCCACCGGAATAGATGCCGTCGACCGATGTCACCGCCAACTGCGCTGGTACGAGGTCCGGCGCATCCCCTGCCAGGGGATCGATCACGATCGGATCGCTGGGCGTGCTTTCCACGACGTTGAAGTTGTAGTTGCCGATATTGGCGGCATCGTAAATGCGCCCTTCCAGCAGCAGCGTATAGGTGCCGGTCTGCGGGATTTCGAAACCTTCGACATCGTCGAAATTGTTGGCAAACAGCTGAACGCCGGTCGGCCCGATCAGGCGCCAGCGAATTGACGCACCACTTCCGGTGACGCGATCGAAATAGAACTGTTCTCCTGCCTCGGCTTCGAACTGGTAGACTTCCGTCTCCGAACCGGGGCTGAGCGTGCCGGACACCGGCAAGCCCGGCGTTACCGCCGTGGCATCGGCCAGATCGAGCACGCGGATGGCAAAGTCCCGGCTCGCGAACACCTGGTTATGCACGCGCAGGCGATAGTCCCCGGCGGGCAAGGTGAAGACAGGATTGTCCGCGAAATCCAGGCTATCGCTGGCAAGGAATTCGCGCTCCGCAATGATTGCTCCGTCGCGTAGCAGCGTCCATGCGAGATTGCCGTCATTGCTGAAGGGATCGACAACGATGCGCGCTTCTTCGTCCAGCGTGAAATCGAGGAAGGCAAACTGGAACGGCTTGGCAAGCGTGCCCTGGTAAGTCTCGCCCAGATCAAGGGTATCCACGAGGTCGTTCAGCCGGGTCGCCTGGAATTGATAGGCATTGGTCCCTTCATCGGACACCAGCCCTTCGAACAGCAGATAATACCGTCCATCGCCAGGCAGCGTGATTGCGCCTGAATCGTTATCGATGGGATTGTGCCACACCTGCCTGCCAAGGCTGTCGACCAGGCGCCATTCGCCATTCAGGTCATTGGTCAGCGACTGGAAGTAGAACCGCTGTCCTTTAAGCCCGTCCAGATAGTAGGCATCGGTGGTGTTGGCAGGATCAAGTTCCCCCATGGTCGGGGCGTCGATCGCAAGTTCGGTGGCAGAGCCGGCCAGATCGACGATGCGGAAAGCGAAATCGCCAGTTGCGTCCCCGTCGCCTGAAACCAGTACCGTATACTCGCCCGGTGGCGCGTAGATGGCGGTGGAATCGTTGCGCGCGTGGGCATCGCTGGCATCGAAATCGCGCCCGGTGATTGCACCGCCAGCATCGGCCAGCGTCCAGCGCAGGTTGCCGCTGTTGGCCATGCTGTCGAAATGCAGCAGCGTAGGCTCGGCCAGCGTGAAGGTGTAAGTGCGCAGCGCACCCGGCGTGGGGATGCTTCCCGCCGCCACTTCACCCAGCGTAAGCGCTTCGGTCGCTTCCGTGATGTCGTGCACGGCGAATTGCAGCGTCTGCGGTGTGGCATCGCCGATGCGGCCTTCTACCAGCAGCGTGTAAGTACCATCCAGCGGCAGTTCCACCGGAGAAAGATCGCCCAGCCGCACCGCGTCTAACATCATCGCCCCGTTGGGATCGATGATCCGCCAATAGGCGAGGTTCGAACCCGATAGGAAATCGAGAAAGAGCTTTTGCCCGGCGCTGCCCGCGAAGCTGTAGGCCTGCGTCCGGTTACCGGGGCTAAGCGTGAGATCCTGCGCCTCGCCCAGCGTTAGCGCAGTGCCCGCATCGATATCGAGCACGCGCAACGAGAAACTGCCGGTGGTGGTGCCGCCAGGCGACACCGCCAGTTCGTATTCGCCCGGTTGCAACACCAGCACCGGGTTTTCGGTTCGGCGTTCCCAGGAATCCGTTGCGGTGAAACGACGCGGCCCCTCGCCTTCGTAAGGTCCGGTAATCTGCCAGTAGAAATTGCTGTTGTTCGTCAGCGTATCTACCGCGATGCGGGTTTCTTCGGTGAGCGTAAAGCCATAGCGCTGCACCGCGCCCTGGGCGGCGATATTGCCGGTGATGACATCTCCCAGCACCAGAGTTGCGATGGGGTCGGCAGCCGGAGTCATCACCACACTGACGTTGTCGATGTCCTGGTTACCGATGTCGCCGCCCTGCGAAGCGCCGAACACCGCGCGGTGGGCATCCAGTTCGAAGCCACCGATGAAATAGCCATCGATCACCGTAACCGCGCTGCCGCCCTCCGGCGTCAGCACCAGCGTTACGGTGGCACCGCCATCAACGCGCTCCACCAGCAGGCGGGCATGGGCCCAGTCGCCCGAAGCAAGGTCGAAGCCCGGATCGTCGAAATTGACAATGCGCGGACCATTGAAATGGATCTGCACGTGGTTGTCGTTGGGATCGCCGGCGCCGCCGTTGTCGGTATCGAGGAACAGCATCAGCGAGCCAGGTACTTCCAGCGGGCTTGCATCTCCGCTGGCCGGCCCGGCAGAGCCGTGCTCCTCCACCGAGTAGAGGCCGAATGAAATGCCATCCGGTCGCCCGACCTGACCCGGTCGCGGGGTGATGCGAAAATCGAATTCCAGTTCGATGGAATCCTGCCGCCCGGTCCCGGTGGCCGAGAAATAGGCGCTGTTCCGCACGTTGGTGCCCAGTGTGTCTGTCAGGCGCAGGAAGCGGTTACCGTCCTGCTCCACAACCTGGGCAGCAGCGCCGCGATTGTTCACCAGCACATAGGGCAGCCCGCCAGGCAGGAAATTCTGCTCGGTTTCGCCATTGGCGGGGTTCTGGATCGGTACTTCGAAGGCGAAGGAGTAGGGTACATCGGCAGTGTTGGAGGCGCGCCCTTCCACCGCCAGCGTGTAGGTGCCCGCCAGTTTGGCGGCGAGATACCCGGTATCGCTGATGGTATTCGGGCCGAACACCTGCCGGCCCAGCGGATCGAACAGCCGCCAGCGGTTATTGGTGGACAGGTTCTGCAGGGAATCGAAGGCAAAGACCATGCCCTGCGTTGCTTCGAAGCGGTAGAGGTCGGTTTCCCGGCCCTGCTGCGAAAGCACGCCGCTGTAGGTGCCGCCAGCGGCCAGCTCCTGCGCGGTAGAGAGGTCGAGCAGGCGAAAGCCGTAGTCGCCCGTCGCTGCGCCTGACCCATCGAACGTTAGTGTCCAGTCTCCCGGTTCCAGAGTCAGGAGCGGATTGCTGGCGGTCTGGTTGATACCGTCGCTCTCGCGCAGGGTGCGCGCCGTAACGACAGCGCCGCGCGGACCGGTCAGTGTCCAGTCTAAGTCCGTCCTGTCGGTGAAATTGTCGAAAATGACCTGCGTGGTTGCGTCGATCGTAAATGTATAGCTGTCGCTCTCTCCCGAGGCCGAGATCGAGCCATCGACACGGTCACCCAGCGTATAGGCGGTGGTGGTCTGGCTGTAGGGTGTCAGCCGAAACGCGAAACTGGCGAGCGAGCCGTGATTGATCCTGCCTTCCAGCAGCAGCGTGTAGGTGCCGTCATGCGGGAGTTCCAGCCCGTCGATATCGTTGAGGCCGCGTGAATCGAACACATCCTTGCCGTAAGGATCGACCAGCCGCCAGTAGATATCGTTGGCAACGGCGACGGCATCGAGGATGAACTTCTCGCCCTCGGCTCCGGCAAACTTGTATGCCGCAGTGGAATTCGACGGGTCCAGCGTTCCTTCGACAAGGTCACCCAGCGCAAGCGGCGCGGCATTGCCGAGGTTCAGCAGCCGGAAGTTGAAGTAGGCGGTCGTCCCGTCCAGCGCATCGACAGTGAGATGATATTCACCCGGCGCAAGGCGCATGGTGGAATTCGTGCGCAAATCCAGCGAGTCGGACTGGTGGAACCGCCGGTCGGCAACTACTGAGCCGGATGGTCCGTCGAGGGACCACGACAGGGCCGAGGAGTTCGTCAGGCTGTCGAAAGAGATCAGCGTCTCTTCATCGAGCGTGAAGCTGTAGACTTTCGTTTCGCCCGGAATGTCGATCCGGCCCGATACGCCTTGCGTGTTCATGTCCATCAGGCTGGCATCGCCCGGCAAGGATGTATCTTCGAAGTCGAGCGCGTAGATCAGGCCAAGCGTGTCTTGCGCCGGTGGCGACGCCATTGCGTCGCGCACCTGCTGTTCGCTCCGGGCCACGTCCCACAGGCGGAATGAATCCACGGCCCCTTCGACCATGCCGAAATCGGTCCGCGCGGAGGCGTAACGCCCGATCCAGAGAGGCTCGCCATTGTCGAACATCTGGGAGTTGCGCACACCGGAAGTCGCCTGCGCAACGCCGTTGACGTAGAGTGTCATCACGCCATTGTCGCGGTCCACAACTGCGGCCACGTGGAACCATTCCCCGGTGGGGATGACGTTCGTACCGGTACGCACCTGCTGGTTGCCCGCGTTGTCGCCCACATCCAGATTGAGCTGGCCGGCGGAACTGACCGACATGTGATAGGACAGGCGGGAAGCGGCCTGTTCGTTACCCTTGGATGCCAGAATCATCCACGAATCGGTGAAACGGTCGAGCTTGAACCAGCCCTCCAGCGTCATGTTCTTGGCTGGCGAGATTTCCGGCCCGTCGGGCACGGTGACGTAGTCGACCCCGCGCAGCGCAAGCGCATTGCCAGATTGGCCTGGCACCAGTTGCGGCGCGTCGGGGTTCGTCCCGTCGGGCGTGATGGCGATGGGAACAGGTTCTGAAATGCCGTAGACGGCGAACCGGTAATCCGTCGGCCATCCGTGCCAGACGCGGTTCTCCAGGATAATGGTGTAGGTGCCGGTAAGCGGCGCCTCGCCCACGTCACGATCGAGAAAGCTGACACGTTCCAGGATCTGGCGGCCAAGCGGATCGATGATGCGGAATGTCGCCCGGTCGGTGCTGGTGCCATAGGCCAGCGCATCGATGAAGATGCGCTGGCCAGCAGTGAAGTCCATCTTCCAGGCGTAGTTCTCGCCCGCCCCCGTTGTCTGGCCGGAGACGACCTCTCCGCTGGCGATGGTCTCGGCAGTCCCCAGGTCGAGCACGCGGAAGGCAAACGCGCCGGTAGTGCCTGCAGTGCTGCTGACGGTCAGGCGGTAGGTTCCGGGATAGACTTCGACCGTGGGATCGCCGGAGCCGAACTCGTAACTATCGCCGTTGCGCATGTTCCGCGTGATGATGCTGCCATCCGATCCCTCCAGGCGGATCGTGAAGTCGTCATTGTCGTGGACCGAATCGAGCATCAACCGCGTGCGTTCGGTTACGGTAAAAGTGTACTGCGCGGTATCGCCGGGCGCGGTAAGTCGGCCAAGGACCGCGCCGGGTACGCCTGCAAGGTCCGAACGAATGGCAACCGGCTCTCCCGAGACGCCTTCGACAGTGGAGCCACCCGCGAGATTGTCGAACCCCAGCCGCACCAACAGCCCGGTGGCGTCGGCAGGCAGGCCATTCAGCATGTCGCCCTGGATCTGCACCTGGCTACGGGCGCCGCTCCATACGCGCACCTCGTCAAGGCCGCCTTCGAAATGGCGATAGTCGGAATTGTGTTCGCTCGTCCCGCTGATGAACAGCGGCGTGTCGGGCGATCCCGAAGCGGGGTTGGTGGAGATGATGCCCGAGGCGGCGAGTTCGCCGTTCAGATAAATTTCCATCGTGCCCGCCGTGCGGTTCATCACCGCTGCGACATGGGTCCACTCGCCGTAGGGGACCGAGCCGCTTGCGGTGCTGATCGTATCGTTAGCGCCACCACGCTGGCTCGACATGTGGATGTAGCCGTTGTTCTCGAACCACACCGAATATGTGCGCTGGTTCGCGTCGTTAGCCTTGTAGACGATGGGCGCCCAATTGTCGGGCTGCCGTTCCGGATTGATCCAGAATTCCACCGTCACGTTCTCGCGCAGGTCGAGCGCCGGGTTGTCGATCCGCACTTCCTCATGCGAGGTCAAGGCCACGGCATTGCCGATCTTGCCGGGGCGCAGGAACGGCGCGGCGACAGCAGTGTCGATGTTGATCGGGCTTACCGTGTCGCGATTCTCGTGCAGGGTAAAGGCATAGGACTTGGTAGCTGCGGTATCCCAGACGCGCCCTTCCACCAGGACCGCATAGGTGCCATCGCGAACAGCGGTGAAGCTGGCGTCCCGGTAATCCAGCTTGTCCACCACCACATCGCCATCGGGGCCAAGGATGCGAAGCGTAACACTGGCCGGATCAATGATACTGTCGAAGTAGTATCGCTTCCCGGCTTCGGCAGAGAAGGTGAAGACATCGGTCTCACGCGCGCTGGTAAGGTCGCCCTCGACCCGCAGCCCCAGTTGCAGCGGCGTACCGGCATAAGGATCGAGGAGGCGGAACTGCGCGGTGCCGGTGGTAAAGCCATTGCCGCGGACAACGAAGGTGGATGTTCCGGCAGCAAGCAGTGCCAGGCGCTGGTAGGTGGCTTCCTGTGCATCGGCGTAATAGAATGAACTGGCGGCGATTTCTCCTTCCGGCCCCTCGATGCTCCACAACAGGTTCGTGTCGGGCGTCTGCGAATCCAGCAGGATGTAGGTCGGCTCTTCGAGAGTGATCTCGTACCGCACTTCCTGCGTGGGAGAGGCGACGGTGGCGCTAACCAGTTCGCCCAGTTCCAGCGCCTGTGGCTGTGGATCGACCACCCGATGCAGGGCAAAGGCATAGCTGCGGCTGGCGGCCGTATCGTAGACGCGCCCCTCTACGAGCAGGTAGTAGGTGCCTGTAAATTCGGCCGTGAACGTGCGGTCCGAAAAGCTTACAGCATTGGTGAGGTCGCGTCCGAAGCGGTCGACTATACGAAACGAACCGCCGCTGGCGGCCTGGATGGCATCCAGGGCCAACACCTCTCCCGCCGTGGCGGCAAAAGCATAGACGTCCGTTTCGTTGGAAGGCGTGAGATCGCCGTTGGTCACGCTGCCGTCGCCTGCCAGAGTCACAGCGGCGGCCTCGATGTCGAGCAGGCGAAACGCGAATTCGCCGGTCGTCGCCAGATTGCCTGCAATCTCCAGCGTATAGTCACCCGCAGCCAGCAACGCGCCGGGCAAGGTCGCGCGTTCATAGCTGTCGGCAGTGCGCATCGTACCGCCAATTTCGCCCTGCGGTCCGACAAGCCGCCAGGTGATCGCGCTGTTGTTGGTGAAGCTGTCGAACACGATCAGCCCATCTTCGGCAAGCGTAAAGCTGTACGACCTCGTCTCGCCCGGCGCTGCCAGCGCGCCTTCAACCCGTTCGCCCAGTGCCAGTGACACAGGTGCCACGGCCTGTACGAGGCTGAGCGCGAAGGCATAGTCGTCGCTCGCCGCCGTACTGAAAGCGCGGCCTTCGATCAGAAGGGTATAGGTTCCATCGTATGGCAGATCGATGGCCTGGTCCGTCAGGCCGACCGGGCCGAACATCGGCCGACCGAACGGATCGAACACTCTGATCGAGCCGCTAACGCCAACCAGCGCATCCAGGATCACCCGGTCTCCTGCGCCGGCGGTGAAGCTGTAGAGATCGGTTTCCCGTGAAGGATTGAGCTCACCGTCCACCCGCGTGTTGTCGAGGGGGACAGGTGTAGCGGCGGAGAAATCGAGCAGGCGGAAAGCATAGGCGCCGGCAAGCCCCTCTACCTGCAACTGGTAAGTCCCTGCAAGCGACAGATCGATCCCGAGATCGCCGTAATTCTCGTAGCTGTCGGAAGAAGCGAACTGGTTCCACCCGGTTTCCACCCCGCGTGGGCCGATCAGCCGCCAGTACTTGTTAAATTCGTAAACAAGAGAATCGAAGTAGACGATAGCGGGACCGCTAGTGGTGAAGGTGTAGGTGTCGCGTTCGCTGCCGGTTGATAGCGTTGCGTCCACCTGCGAACCCAACGCCAGCGGGGTGCCGGTGGAACGGTCATCCGGAGGGGTATTGCCAGTCTTGGTGGCAGTGAAACTGAAGGCGTCGATACCGGTAGCGTTGGTCGCCCCCTCTATCACTACGGTGTACTCGCCATCTGCCGGCAGCGTTATCGAAACGGAATCGGAGAAATAGATCGGCGAGCGCACCTGCCTGCCGGTGAAATCATAGATGCGCAGGTACGCGTTCCCCCCGCCAAATCCCACTTGCTTGTTGAATGTGATTTCGTCACCCGCAAGACCGCTGATCCTGAAAGCGTTGCTTGTGTTGGCGGGATCGAGCGTGCCTGAAATTTCGTTGCCAAGAGCGATTGTTGGGGCATCGGCAAGATCGATGAGCGCAAAGGCAAAGTCGGCAGACGTATCGCCCGCGCCGTCGACGGTGAGGACATAGTCGCCAGCCGGCAGGTCAAGCGAGCCATCTGCGGTGTACCGGAATGAATCCGAGAAGGCGAAGCTACGCCCGTTCACCTCCACACCGCGCGGACCGGAGAGGGTCCAGGTCAGGGAGGAATTGTCGGTCAGGGAATCGAACGCCAGGCTGGTCGCCTGCGTCAGCGTGAAGGTGTAACGAACCGTCGACCCCGGCTCAATCGTGCCGCTTTGCTGCGCACCCAGCGTCAGGCTCAATTCGGGATCGGCGATGGCCAGCAGGCGGGCGGAAAACCCGGCAGGGAAGTAGGAATCGTGATACCCCTCCACTGCGATCAGGTAGCGGCCCGTGCTGGGCAGATCCCGCAGTTCGAGATCACTCAGGCTCGTCGGCCCGATTAGAAGGGAACCGTCGGGCGTATAGATCCGGGCGACCAGGTCGGTTCCGGTAATCTGTGTGAAATCGAGGAAGTAGCCTGAACCTGCCTCGGCATCGAACGCGAACAACCGCGTCTCGCTCGACCGGGTGGAGCGCAGCACGGCAGCGGCAGCTGCTGGCGACAGGTCAGCCGCCACCGTGCCGGTGGGTTCGTCAAAGGTCCAGTACCCGAGCAGTCCCGCTTCACTGCCGCTGAGCGGCGCGTCTTTCGCGCCAGCGATCTCGGCAGCGTCCAGCGCGCGCCCCCACAGGCGCACATCATCGATCAAGCCGCCCCAGATGTAAGACGAGGCTGGGGCTGCGCCCAGGACAAGGTCGCCATCTGAATGGACAATCGCCCCGGTGTATTCCTTCTCGGCGACCAGTTCGCCATCGATGAAAAGCTTCATCATCGCGCCGTCGAACGTTGCTGCAACGTGCGACCAGACATCGTCGGTCAACGGGGCTTCGATGAAGTTGGTGGACCAGTTGTTGATGAAGAAGCGGACTGACTGGCCTACGCGCAACAGGCCGAAGCCGTCAGCCCAGTAGGTGGACGTCGTCTTGGTCACCAGACCCTGGTAGAAATAGCGGTCATCGCCCTGCACCCAGGCTTCGACTGTCAGTTCGTCAGGTTGCAGTTCCGGACGGTTGGCGACGGTAAAGTCGAAACGTCCATCAACGTCCCATGCGTGGTTGGTGTCTGTCACCCCGCTGTAATCGAGCGGCGCACCCGCAGGACGCTCCAGCACGTCGATCGCGCCGCCATCTCCCAGAGCTGCATCGAAACCGGTCCCGGGCAGGACTACTTGCGCATCGGACCCATCGAGCAGGCGGAAGGCGAAATTGCCTGTCGCGTCACCCGATGTGTCGATCGTGAGCACATAGTCGCCAGCGACGAGGTCAAGCAAGGGATTGCCTGAAGAGCCATCCGAACCTTGCAAGCTGCGCGCGTCGACCACGGTCCCGCGAGGTCCCTGCAAGCTCCACGAAAAGCCTGCCGGGGCCACCAGCGAATCGAACAGCAAGCGCGTGCGTTCACCAAGGCTGAAAGTATAGGCAATCGTGCTGCCCGGCGTTTCGATCCGGTCGGCCACCAGCGCGTTGAACCCAAGGGTTTCTTCCCGATTGGTAACCGGCGCGAGCGTGAAGCCGTACTGGAAGGCGGCGGCGTTGTCGTCCGCCCCTTCGATGGCGAGCACGTAGGTTCCGGTGCGGCCGAGC
This sequence comes from uncultured Sphingomonadaceae bacterium, assembly GCA_947493195.1. Taxonomy (GTDB): domain Bacteria; phylum Pseudomonadota; class Alphaproteobacteria; order Sphingomonadales; family Sphingomonadaceae; genus Alteraurantiacibacter. The sequence goes on from CANLQG010000001.1 coordinate 286,480, forward strand.
GTGAATTCGCCCGAGTCTGCAAAAGCCTGCGGCCCCGAAACCAGTTCTCCATCCGGCCCGATGAGGCGCCATGTGGTCGTACCCGCGGTCAGGAACTCCCGATCGAGGAAGAAACTTTGTCCGGCGGTAACGTCGAAGGCGTAAAGATGGGTCTCCTTGCCGGGATTGCTGCCGGTTACCTGATCGCCGGGATTGATGGGATCCGCGTCTTCAAGGTCCAGGAGCCGGAAGCCGTAAGTGCCCGTGGCATCCGCTAGCCCGTCGATGCTGATCCGGTATTCGCCCACCCCCAGGTCGAGGACATTATTACCCAGAAAGTCGTCGCCGTCGGAACTGCCGAAAAGGCGCCACGGGACAACGATCCCGTCCGGTCCTTCAATCTGCCACTGTATCTTGTCGCTATCGGTAAGGCTGTCGAAATAGACCTTCTTCGGCTTCTCGTTGCGGAACACGAAGCTGTCGGTTTCTCCCGCGCTGTCGATCTCGCCGGAAATCGTCGCGGCTTCGGCATTCAGGAGCAGACGCGGCTCAAGCGCCTCGATGGTCATCCGGTTGGAAAGCATCGAACTGGTTTGCAGCGCGATCCTGCGTCGCTCTCGCGAGTCCGGTCGCTTGTCGGTGAACCCTGCAATTCCGCGGGCGAGAGCCGCTCGCAGATCCTTGAAACTGATGTCGTTCATACACCGGCATCCGATCGGAAATTTCGCCACCGAGAACGAAGCGAGAGAGGGCCGGTGTCTTCGGGCATTCCCCAAAGGCCTGTTCCTGCCCCTTGCGGGACCGTCACCCCCCAGCGACATGGTTCTCTTTTAAGAAGGCGTTATCCGTGGGCGAGCAGGATCAGCTTTCCTGCTTTGCCGATCGCTTTTTCTACTGGTCGCTGAGCGGTTGCAGTTGTTCGACCGCCGCGCCGCTGTCGCATAGCGCGATATTGGCGTTGACGCCCGGTCGCAGGTATTCGACGTACCCGGCTAGCTCGTTCCTTTGCACCAGCCGCGCCATCAGTCTCTCCGCCTGGCGGAAATTGTCGCACGCCTCCTCGCGATTACCTGCCTTGCGATGGATGGAGCCGAAGATTGCCCGGCCATAGGCCAGATCGCTGTAGGAACGGGCGCTGCGATTCGCCTCTGCCTTTCTCGCCCGGCCATCGATGATGCCCTGCATCAGTTCGACTGATTCTGCGAACCTTCCCAGGTTGGAAAAATACTCTGCCTGCGCTTCCCGCAGCCGTTCGTCGAAGGTTGCCAGAGTGTTGTCGTTCTCCTCGATCAACAGCAGCCGTTCGACCGAAGCCCGCGCCTGCTCCAGCAGACGGGTAGCCGTGACATCGTCCTCCAGCGTGGCCGCTGCGGCATAGCCGTAGTACGAGTTCCAAGCCCGCCAGTAGAGCGTTTGCGGATCGTTGGGATAGTCTTCCTGCAAGGCCGCAAACAGGGCATCGGCCGACAGGTATTGTCGCACGGCTTCGGCGTAAGCCTCTTCGGTGCCGCGATTGTGAACCGCAATGGCGCGGTAGTAACTGATCCGCGCCAGGTCGGTGCGGTATTCGTAACCGCCTATGCGTTCCTGCGGCCAATCAGCGAGGTCGCGTTCCATAAGGTTGGCATAGCGCACGATCATCGGCGTCGCGAGTTCGAGATCGGCCCACTCCAGCGAAGCCAAGCGCGCCATCCGCCGCGATTCGCGCCAGTTCCACTCTCGCTGCGACGGTGGAACCTGCTCCAACGCGGCATAGGACCGCGCAATCGCCTCCAGGCTTTCCGGCGGCTTGCTCTCGGCATGGGCGTAGACCAATGCCCGATAGGCTTCCAGCAAGGCGATGGCCGTGTAAGCCCGGCTCAGCCCCCGGCCCGCCAGCGGGCGCAGAATTTCCTCTGCCCGGTCCAGGTTCTCGCCCGCCATCTCGGGCTCTCCGAAGTTGGGAAAGCCGGGCAGACCCTGGATCCGCGCCAGCCGAAGGAACCCCTCCGCGGTTTCCATCTGCAGGTCGGGATCGTCGGAACGACTTCTTGCGAGTTCCAGCAGGTAGCCCTGAGACTGCCCTGCCAGTTCGACACGCGCGGCCGTATTGCCGACTACGCTATCAAGTTCGTCATACAGGTCGAACAGCTGGAAATGCGCAAGCGCGCGCAGTTCGTCGAAGCGCCGCTCTGCCATGATCCGCGAATCTTCGGCCCGGCTGTATGCCCACATCGTCACCCCCAGCGCGATCAGCAGCCCGATAAGCGCAGCTGCTGCCACGCCGACCAGGGTCTTTTCGCGCTGCACGAATTTGCGCAGGCGATAGCCGCTGCCTTCCGCGAATGTCTTGACCGGCAGGCCGGCGCGGAAATTGGCGATCTCCTCCACCATCTCGCCCACGCTTTGATACCGGTGCGCGGGATCGTTGGCCGCCGCCTTGTCTGCGATAGCGCGCAATTCGGGATCCCTGGCGGTTGCCATCATCACCTTGAGGATGCGACCGAGCGAATAGATGTCTGTCAGGGTGTTGGAGACTATGCCTTGCGAGCGTTCCGGGGCGGCAAACCCTGGAGTAAGGCTGAGCCCGGACAGCCGCGATGGCTGCGCCACCTCTCCTTCTTCCACCTGCGGGCGGGCGATGCCGAAATCGATCAGCTTGGCTTGCCCTTCATGGGTGACTAGCACGTTGCCCGGCGTCAGATCCCGGTGGATGACCAGGTTCTGATGCGCGAATTCCACCGCTTCGGCGATCTGCACGAACAGGTCGAGGCGCTGTTCGGCGTCGGGGGACTGCTCGGCCAGCCAGTCGCGCAGGGTGCTGCCGTCGACATATTCCATGACGATGTAAGGTTGCCCGGCATCGGTCTCGCCACCGTCATGCAGGTGCGCGATATTGGGATGGTTCAGTCGGGCCAATATCTGACGCTCGCGGCGGAACCGCTCCACCATGGTGTCCAGGAACACGCCGGGCTTGATGACCTTGATCGCCACCCTGTGCTGGAAATCCCGGCTGCTGCGCTGCGCCAGCCAAACCGCCCCCATGCCACCACGGCCCAGCAACCGGATAATGTCGTAGCCGGGAAGTTCGGGCGGCGGCCCTTCCTCGCTGTTCAGGATCTCTCCCGCGCCGCCAGTGCGAATAGCCTGGACATCCGCCGACAGCAGATCGAGCGCCAGTTCGCGCACTTCGGCAGAGAGATCTCTGCGTTTTGCCAGATAGTCGTACCGTTCCTCGGAAGGCTGATCGAGCGCGTCTTCCAGCGCCTCCATTGCGGCCTTCTCAACCGAAGTCTGGCTTGACCGTGTCATGCCGGCCTGTCCAGGCGATGCCGCAGCCATGCCCGTGTCGCAGCCCACCGGCGTTTCACCGTCGGTTCCGACACGCCCAGGACCACGGCGATATCCGCATTGGTCATTCCGCCGAAAAACCGCATCTCCACCAGCTTGGCGCGCTGTTCGTCGATCTCTGCCAGTTCCTCCAGCACCAGTTCCATCGACAACAGGTCGATCGGCATTTCCCAGTTGGCGACATTGGTGGTGAGCGTGATGGAGGTGTGATGGTGCTTTTGACGGCTGCGCTTGCGTGCCTCGTCGATGAGGATTTGCCGCATCAGACGCGAAGCCAGAGCGAGGATATGTGCACGCCCCTGGAATTCCATGATGTTCAGGCGAAACAATTTAATGATCGCCTCGTTCACCAGGTCACCCGTGGAGAGCGAACAGTGCCGCTCCTGCCGCAAGCGGCTGGCAGCAATCGCCCGCAACTCACCGCCTATGGCGTTGAAAAGTGCATCGCCAGCCTCCCGGTCGCCATCCTGCCAGGCTGAAGCAATCTTTGCGTAATCCACCAATTGCCCCCGTGTTGCGAAGACAATGTGCCCGAACAGCGGGGGCGTTGTAAATGCTTGTTTGATGAAGGAGAAGTATTGGGGGGTCCCGTTTTGAAACATAGCGGTCATATTTTCGCGCCTGTTCGCGCAAGAATTAAATTGAACCGCGTGATTCAATTCGAACCGGCAGGAACGGACAGCTCCTCCAGCGGCTCCACGTTCGCATCCTGCGGTGGGGTGTCAAACGTGCTGGTGCCCAGCGGCTCTGCCTCGAAATCATAGCTGAACTGGAACACCCTGTCCCGGCTCTCCTCGTAGCTGATGGCCGGATCATAAAGGACAGCGGCATCGAAATCGAGGTCGCGCGCTTCGGCGTGTCCCATTGCGGCGAGCAGGGCGAAGCCGGCAACGTAGGCATCTCGCCGCGCCGTAACCAGCGTGACTTCGGCGTTCAGCAGTTCCTGCTCGGCGTTGAGTCGGTCGAGCAGTGGTCTGAAGCCTGCGCGTGTTTCTGCCCGCAAGCCTTCCAGAACGCGCCCGTTCGCCTCCACCCCGCGCTCGGCCGCTGCCGTGACGACATTGGCATAGCGCCAGTTGGCATAGGCCGAACGCGCATCGGCAACCAGCATGCGCTCCGCTTCCACGACCTGCTCTGCCGCGACCGCCTGGCGCGCCTGCGCCTGCCGGATCGAGGCCGAAATACGACCGCCCTGGAAAATCGGAACGTCGAGACGCACGCCTACGAAAGCAGTGGTTCCCTGATCGCCATTGCGCGGACCGGTGTTGGTCCGAAGCGAGCCGAGGTAGTCGTACTGATTTATCCCGCCGATGCCGCTGAAGCTGGGTCGCCCCTGCCCGATCGCGGCATCCACGTCGAACCGCGCGGCCTCCAATTCGGTCTTCGCTGCCAGCAATTCCGGATTGGTCTCGAACGCCATGTTCACAGCCGCCTGGGGACCTTGCGGCAGGGACGGCAGCGGCGGAGGCGGCATGAGATCGCCGGGCGGCATGCCCACAAGGCGGGTAAATGTTTCGCGCGAAGCGATAAGCTGAGAGCGCGCGTTCGCCACCTGCGCCTCTGCCAGAGCCACACGGGCTTCTGCCTGGGCGACATCGGTCGGGCCCCTGTTACCGGCGCTGCGGCGCTGCTGCGTTTCCGACAGGGTGTATTCCATGACCGAGAGATTACGCTCGTTCAGCTGCACCACGGCTTCGTCACGCAGCACATCCATGTACGCGCCCACCACTGCGGTGAACAACTCGCTTTCCGTGCTGCGCAGACCATAGCGGCTGGAGATGACCCGCGATTCCGCTGCCCGCACGCTGTTCCGGACAGCGCCAAAGGTAATGATGGGCACTTCGGCCGAAAGCTGTGCGGTCAACTGGCGGTCGGGGTCCGAAAAGAAGCCGCTGGGCGAAGGTTCTCCCTGCAACACGTTCTCACGGTAAGTCACACTTCCTTCGATCTGCGGCAGACCCGCGGAACGGGCGATCGGCACTCCCTCGTCGGCAACCCGCACGTTTGCCCGCTGGGCTGTCAGTGTCGGGTTATTTTCGTAGGCAGAGGCCAGGGCGTCCTGCAAAGACTGTGCCCAGGCTGGCGATGGCAGGGCGAACACACCTGCGCAGCATGAAAGAAGAGCAATCGAGCGGTTCATGGCAAGCCTTCCTGACGTTATTGGCGCGCGCGCTTGGTGACGGGTTCATCGAAGTTGATTGTGCAGCGCAAACCTGCAGGTAGCGCGTAATCGGGATTGGCCAGTTCCAGCCGCATGCCGAAAGTGCCGCTGGCAGCGTCGTAGACCCTGTCGATGACCGATACGCGGGCAATGTATTCGCCGCCCACAGGGTCTTCAGGATAGACTTTCACCTCGTCACCCACGGCGAAACCGCCTAGTTGGGCAATCGGGGCGAACACCTCCACATTCAGCGGATCGACCTGGGCGACCGTGACGATATGCGAGGCGTCCGGTCCGCGATATTCGCCGGGGGACATGGCCCTCTCGGTTACTATCCCCGCAATCGGGCTGCGCACTGTTTTCTCCGCCAGGATGCGCTGAGTCTGCACGTATTCCAGCCGGGCCACACGCTGGTCTTCGGCAGCAGCTTGTCGTTCCTCGGCGGCTGCCTGTGCGTTGGCGCGCGCCTCTTCGACGGCATCGGCAGCAAGATATTCGCTGATTTCCTCGCTCCGGCGCCGCACTGAATCGAGATAGGCAGCGCGGCTTGCAGCGGCGCGAACGCCGTGGACATTGCTCGCCCGCGCCTGTGCAGCGGCCGATCCTGCACGGTCCACATCGGCCCGCAGCTGCGCTATCACCTGCCCTCGCCCGACGACATCGCCGCGCTCGACGAAGATCGACTGGATCACACCCTCCACGCCGCTGTTTACACGCACGACCTGACTTGGCTCGATCAGACAGTCGGTGGGCCGCGCGGCGTCGAGACCGGGGGGTGCGACATCGGATGGGCCGCCGTTGGCAAGGGAAGCGTCGATCGTCGTCGCATCGGCTAGGATGCTGTCGCCCGCCTCGCTGGCCCTCGCGTCATCGGGGGACCCCTTTCCACCAATCGACACGCCGACAATCGCCACCAGTGCCAGCGCGCCACCACCGAGCGCCAAGTTCCTCGTCCGTTTTTCCACCGCCAATCCCCCGGATCCAAGCCCCGCTGCTCTGTGGCCGGAACAGTCCGGGCACATCGCAGAGCGATCATGAACTTTGGCGAGGCGCGAGAGGAAAGCGGATCAATTTTATCGCAGCCTACTGCCCGGCGAATGGAAGACCGCCGGTTTATGCGACGGGACGGCGTGTTGCAGATGCGAACCGCTTGTTGCCAGCCATGCCTGCAAGGGAAAGGCCCGTTATCGCTACTATGTCAGTCGATCCTTGCAGCACCAGGAAGAAGCACCCAGCGAAGGCTGGCGCATCCCTGCTCTCGAACTGGAAAGACGATCTGAGAAGGCATCGCCCGCGAACTGCACCAGCCGCTTACCCTGGTCGACAACGTCTATGTCCAAGGCGATGCTATGGCAATCGACGTGCGGTCAAGCGAACTGGCATCCTACCTAGGTCTCGATGCAACCAGAGACGACGCAGCCACCGTTACCATCGCCGTCCCAGTCAGTCTCGGGCGAAGAGGCCGTACCATGAAACTGCCGCAGAACGATGGTCGATCCGCTGCAGAGCCGGAGCCGCAGCAACACCTGGTCAAACTAATCCTTCAGGCCCGAAACCTGTGACAGGAGAGGATAGAGAAGGATCTGACACCTTCCGCCATCGCGAGAGAACACGGAATGGGCTCTTTGAGGACTTCCCGGCTGATCCGGCTGAACTTCCTTGCACCCGGGATTATCGAGGCCATCGCATCGGGCACCCAGCCCGCGGCCGTGGATGCGCAGGCCCTTCTCGACCTGCACGACTTACAACTCGAGTGGTCAGAGCAGAAAAAACTGCTTGATATCAACTAGATCATCATCCCGGACGATCTCGGGGCGGCGCTTCGGCGCTGCCATATCGTTCGAGGACGCTAATCAGCGGAATTGCAAAGTGGTCTCGCCGGGATGTGGCGCGGAGAAAGCAGGTAGAAATTCACGTATTCCAGCACCAGGAAGTCTCTCCGGCAGACCGGCGTGGGCGATGACTCGCACGGAACCGCGCGAGTTTCGCGGAAAGGAGAAATCCTTCTAAGACAGTGTTTATTAGTGGCGGAGAGGGAGGGACTCGAACCTTACTAACAACCTTCTGTTATCCAGTATTTTATAGAAGATTTTTGTTCATATTACCCCCATCAATACCCCATCCCGTTATGAACCTTCGTGGTACGGAGCTTATTGGCGCCTCAGCTTGTATCGAGTTATCTCTGCCGCCTAACCGTGAGCACCACCTTGCCCCCATTATCAGCGAAACTGACGTCAGGGCGCCTCGTCATAGGCGACCCGGAAACCCACATTGCTTGCCCCCATCCCCGGATCGCGACCTTGCCGCGAAGCTGGCCGATAGCGTTGGCAATAGTTCGGTGCGCACAGGTATGACCCGCCCTTCATAACCCTGGTAGCAAGGCTGGGATTGTAAGGATCGTGGGCAGTATCCGCTCCTGGACCGCGCGGATTGTCTGTGTCCTCCGGATTGTGCCCGGGGTTGTAGAAATCCTGCGTCACTTCCCAGACGTTGCCCACCATATCATGAAGGCCATTCGCGTTGGGCCGGAAGCAGCCCACGGGGGCAATACCCTTGAAGCCGTCGGTCTCTTCATTGACTATCGGGAAGAGCCCTTGCCATGAATTCGCGCTCTCACTGTCAGGTTGTTCGGTGTAGGGTTCGGCATTGGCATTCCCAGCGTATTCCCATTCCGCCTCTGTAGGAATGCGGCCACCTGCCCAATTGGCATAGGCGACCATGTCTTCCCAGGCGAGGTGAACAACAGGCTGATTGCCCTGCGCATCCGGTCCGCTGGGCCCATAAGGCTTTCGCCAGTACGCGCCTGGCACGTATTTCCACCAATCGGTGTAACGATTGCTGGGGCGGTCAGGCGGCGTGAACACGGCAGAGCCCGGATGCAACAGGTCGGTCGGGATCTGATCTGCCGGAACACCGAAGACCGCAGGATCGACGGGTTTCTCGGCGACTGTCACGTATTCCGTAGCCTCTACGAACGCAGCAAACTGGCGGTTCGTAACTTCGTGCGGATCGATCCAGAACGTGTCGACCCGGGTGTCGCGCAGTGGCCCTTCTTCGGCGTAGACACCCTCCTGCCCCATCATGAAGTTGCCACCTTCAATCCTGACGGGCACATCCGAAAGCGTCGCGCACTCTGCCTCGGTGGCGAAGTCGGTTGCAGAAGAAAAAGCAGGGGGCGCTGGTTGATCGCCTGTCTCTCCGGAACAGCCTAATAATACGCTTGCGAGAAAAGCAGCGGCTATCGATGCCATTCGGGTTGAAGCTCTAAGTCCGTCCGATTGCGTCGGCTTTTCACCGCATGACATCGTCCACACCTTTTCTTGCCTGGCGCCATTCGGCTTCGCTGGCACGGCAGAAATCGCCGGGTTCATAATGCTTCAAAGCGGCTAGCGCCGCGCCGCCTTCCACGGCTTGTTGCAGATCATCGGGCTCCTTCAACCAGCTTGCGAGGACGCCGGCTGCAAAGGCATCCCCGGTGCCGATACGGTCGACAATTCCCGGCAGGACGCGCTCGTGGCTTTCCGCAGCAGCCTGCCGGGTATCAATGCGTGCAGTGATGCGGTGGGTGTGACCATCCTCCACCTGCCGTGCCGTGGAGGCGATCGCAGCAAGGTCTGGAAAAGCATCCAGCAGCGCCAGCGCCGCCTCGCGTCGCCGTTCGCCGCCATCACTGGAGAAGGTCTGCCCAAGCAGCAGGGAAATATCCATGTGATTGCCGAAAAACAGGTCGGTCAGTCCGACTATTTCGGCAATCTCGCCGCGCGGCTCACGCTTGCTCGCCGTCCAAAGGGAGGAACGGTAGTTGCCATCGAACGACAAGGTGATTCCCTTATCTTTCGCCGCCCTCGCAAGGGCCCTCACTGCCGATGACGCAGCTTCGCTGACGGCCAGCGAAATGCCCGAGATATGCAGGTGACTCGCTCCCTCCAGCACCGCCTCATCGCGTGGACTGGCAAGGGCAAAGGCGCTTCCCGCTCGGTCGTAGAGCACCGCGCCGGAACGCGGCCCGCCCGCAGGGGACAGGAAATAGCTGCCCATCCGCCCCTCCCCGATCGCGAGAGAAGCGCAATCGACGCCTTCGCACCGCAGCGCCTTGACGGCCAGCGCGCCCATTGGATTGTCTGGCAGGGTCGAGATCATGCGGGTGCCGCAGCCAAGATTGGCGAGCGCCACCGCGACGTTAGCTTCCGCACCACCCACGTGAACATCCATGCGAGCGGCATCCCGCAAGGTAACGCCATCGGCAGCGGAGAAGCGCAGCAGCACCTCTCCGAAACAAGCGACAGGGCCGATCCTGGAATGCACTCCGCTCATCGTGCGAGCCATCCGCCGTCGACGGCGAGGATGTGGCCCTGGACGTAGTTGGCGGCGTTGCTGGCGAGGAAGACGGCGGCGCCGCCGATGTCGGCAGGCGTGCCCCAGCGCGCTTCGGGGATGCGTTCCAGGATCTGGCGGTTGCGGGTCTCGTCCGCCTGCAGCGCCTCAGTGTTGCTGGTGGCGATGTATCCCGGCGCGATGGCGTTCACGTTGATGCCCTTAAGGCCGGCCTGCAACCCAACCAACAGCCGCGCCACTGGATCCTCGATCCGGAACGAAGGAACGCGTGATAACAGCTCGAGTGTCTCAAGCGTGCGGACCCACGGAACTTTACACTTAGCAACCATCTCGCGCTCCTCCCGCTAAGCATCTTCTTGCTTTGCGGCAAACGCCCTAGCCGGAAAAACATAACTCTTTGTTATTGCCGCAGCTCTTGGCGCAAAGGCGCGCGTGACAAAGGGGACAATAGCGACAATAGGGACGACCGTTCGGCGAAGTCATTTTTTAAAAAGCCCACTTCTCCTGGAGCTTCTCAATGCAAAGCATCAATTGTCTAGCTGCCGCCTTGGCGTTTGATCCTCTCGAACCGTCGGTGGATACTGGGCGCGCTGTCGTTGGACCACCACCCAAGTTCGACATGATCGATGCTGCGTAAAATTTCCTGTTCGAGTTCGAACCGATCGCCCACGTGCAGATCTACCATGTCCATGAGACATGCAGCTCGCTGCGTATGCAATATGGTCTGGTAGTCCTCGGTCATATTCCATCGCAGGGCCCGATCGATGACAGCGACCGCGGCCGCCGGATCCTCCAGACCACGCAGACATTTTGCGCATTCCATAGCCAGAACCGGGTCGAGAACTTGATCCTCGAGCGTTAGTTCGACCCAATGCATGAGAAGGGCGCGGCGCGCCTCTCTTGACGGCAGATCAGCGACCAGCTTGATGGCATTAGCGAGCAACGCAGACAGTTCGGCTTCCGGACGTTTGCCTGCGTCGGTGTCATCTGCCGCTCCAGTAAGTGACCAGAGCATGACCTTGATGGCACCTAGCACACGTTCAAAGTCTTTGGGGGCCGCAGCACCTTCAGCCACCCTCGCCTCGATGATGGACTTGGCCAGATCACCCAGAGTCTGAAGCTTTTTCTCGAGTTCCATAGGTCCTTGTAGGACAGGCTTTTTGCAGGACCAACCGCTTTGGTACGTAGAACCGGAGGCAGATGGCCTGCGATAGCTAGGCCGAAGGAAACAACTTCTCTCGGCTCAATTCTTAAAAGGAGTGAGTATTGAGAGCGAACGGCAGCTTTTGGGCCGATAGCGGAATGGCAGCAATCGGCTGGGATACACAAATAACGGACATTCAACTCACGAAGCGTCGGCCTGCTTGGCGCATACTCAGGAAAGCCGGGCGATCGTTACCATCCGCACCAGGTCCGAAAGGGTCTTCGCCTGCAATTTCATCATTGCGTTGGCCCTGTAGACCTCGACGGTCCGCGGACTGATGTCGAGATCGAACGCGATCATCTTGTTCGCCTTGCCCTCCACCAGGCCTTCCACTACGTCAGTTTCTCGTCCGGACAGGAGCGAAAGGCGCGCCTCAATCTCGCGGCGCTCCTCGGCGGCGGCATCGCCTTCCGCCTTCTCCGACATTGCACGGCGGATCGCCGAGATGATGGTATCGTCCTCGAACGGCTTCTCGATGAAGTCCGAGGCACCCGCCTTCATGGCCTCGATCGCCATGGGAACGTCGGCGTGCCCGGTAATCACGATGACAGGAACCGAAGGGGCTGTCTGCTTCACGCGCCGGGTCAGATCGACACCGCCCATGCCGGGCATGCGGACATCGGTGATGACACAGGCACTTTTCAGCGGCGGAGAGGTATCGAGGAACTCGTCGCCCGAGGCGAATGAACGGACGCGAAGACCGGCAACGTCGAGAAGGAACGCCAGCGAGCCGCGCGCACTTTCGTCGTCGTCGATCACGTAGACGATAGAACTTTCCCGTGCGTCATTGTCCATCGTGGAGTTCCTCCTTCGTGACTGCATGAACCGTGAAGCCGAACATGGCGCCTCCCGCGGGAAAGGGGGCTGCAAAGATGTTACCGCCGTGAGCCTCGATGATTGTGCGCGATATGGAAAGACCCACGCCCATGCCCGCCCGCTTCGTTGTGATGAACGGCTGGAAGAGGCGATCGGCCACCTCTGGGTCAATGCCCGGTCCCGTATCGCTCACCACGACCTTTGCCAGGCCGTCTTCGGCGGAGCCTATCCCAATCGTAAGGGCACGATCCGTTGACGGGGATTCCGCCATCGCGTCGACAGCGTTGCGTACGAGGTTCAGAACAACCTGCTGAACCTGGATCCTGTCGACGAGCACCAGGTCGATGGCGGGATCGAAGTCATATCGCACACGGATGCCGTGTTCCTTCGCTCCAACAAGGGCTAGTGCGGAAGCTTCCTCCACCAGCTTGGGCAGGTTCTCGATCGTCCTCTCGGTCTCTCCTCGCGAAACGAAGTCGCGAAGCCTGCGGATGATCTCGCCTGCGCGAAGCGCCTGCTCCGAAGCTTGCCAGATCGCATCCGATACCCGGTCCAGCGGAGCATTCTCGCGCTCCAGCAACATCCGGCTGCCGCGCAGGTAGTTCGCAATCGCCGAGAGCGGCTGGTTGATCTCGTGCGCGAGTGCCGATGCCATTTCGCCAAGTGCGGTCAGGCGCGAGATATGGACGAGCTCGCTCTGCAACTCCTGGAGACGCGCCTCCGCCTCCTGCCGCTCCGTCAGGTCGCGAATAAACCCTGTGAAATAGCGCTGCCCTTCGGCCTTCATTTCGCCCACCGCCAGTTCGATGGGAAAGGTCGAGCCGTCTTTCTTCTGGCCCACCACGATGCGTCCCTTGCCGATGATCCGTCGCTCGCCGGTTCGGTAGTAACGTTCCAGGTATCCGTCATGCGCGGTGCGATAGGGATCGGGCATCAGGACACTGACGTTCCGGCCCATCACCTCGGACGCCTGCCATGCGAACATTCTTTCCGCGGTCGGGCTGAACTCGCGAATGAGGCCCGCTTCGTCGATCACCACCATGGCATCGGGAACGGTATCCAGAATCGAACGCAGGTGGGCCTCTCGTCTCGCGATACCCAGGGCCGCAGCTTCGGTCTCCACCCGCGCGCGCTGGAACCACTCGCCCCCGATGGCAACGGCCACGCCGATGATCACGAATGTCACGGCCGCAATCATGCTTCCACTTTCGACGGGGCCGCTCAGGCGGTCGCAGGCAAGGCCGGCCAGTGCGCCGGCTACGGCGGCAAAGGCTCCGGCGCGAAAACCCGACAGCGCGCTGGCGACGACGACGCCGGGAACAAAGAAGATGAAAGTGGCGCGCTGGCCGAGTCCCTCGGCGAAGATCAGCCGGACGGCAACGGCGAGGCCTATGGCCAGCAGAGCCACCAATGTCGCCTGCGCAAAGGACAGTCGCGGAAGGAAACGGCTGGCAAAGCTCTGGCCGGGCGCCTCCGGTAAGGCCCTTAGGGGCGCGGTCGTAGGGTGATTATCCAAATTTCGCGTTTCCGTTCATCGGCATAGATCGAGGGCACCGGCGCCGCTTCCTACCCAATGGCCGCCGGATGGAGAAGTTTCAATGAATGCACCCCTTATCGATCTGGGCGTCCACCACGAGCCTCGCGGCATTTCGGACAGGATCGCATTCGGTTTTACCAAGGCCCTGCGCTGGACCGCCGACACCTTCTTCGCAGAACGCTACGGACACCGCGCCGTCGTGCTCGAAACCGTGGCCGCCGTGCCGGGAATGGTTGGCGCCACGATCAATCACCTCGCCTGCCTGCGCCGCATGTGCGACGACAAGGGCTGGATCAAGACGCTCATGGACGAAGCCGAGAACGAGCGCATGCACCTGATGACCTTCATCGAGGTGTCGAAGCCGACGCTTTCCGAGCGCGCCGTGATCATCGCCGTGCAGTGGGTCTTCTACCTCTTCTTCTTCGCACTCTATCTCGTCAGCTCCAAGACCGCTCACCGCGTGGTGGGCTACTTCGAGGAAGAAGCGGTCATCAGCTACACGCACTACCTCGCCGAGATCGACGAAGGGCGCAGCGAAAACGTGCCCGCGCCGGAAATCGCGAAGCGGTACTGGGGGCTCCCCGAGAACGCGACGCTGCGTGACGTGGTGCTCGTCGTTCGCGCTGACGAGGCGCATCACCGCGACGTGAACCACGGCTTTGCGAACGAACTCGCCGGCCTTCCGGTGGGGGACATCGCGCAATGTCCGCCTCACGTCACGCTCGAGCCGAACTGGAAGCAGGCCGCCTGATTTCGGGCGCCTGGCAAGAAGGAGGACGGATCGTGGTCGCAACCTGCACCATCCAGTTGCTGGTCGACGATCCGTCTGTCCTCGCCGCACTCAGGTTCTCGCTCTCGATCGAGGGATTTCGCCTAGGCGACAGCACGCCGGAAGCTTTCGTCATCGACGAGCGATACGGCGGTGACGGCGTGAAGATCCTCGAGGAAATGCGCGCGCATGGGAACAAGGCGCTGGCGATTGTCATCGCCACCCATCCCAGCCGCCAGCTGCGTAACCGCATTGCCAGCTGCGATGCCGTTCTCGTCGAGAAGCCCCTGATGGGGGACGAAATCAGCCGGACGTTCACAGCCATCTGCAATCCCTTGAAAGTCGCATGACATGAAACCTGACCAACTGCCCGCCCTGGTAAGCTACAAGACCACGCCGACCTTCACGCAGGATAGCGTGCCCGCCGGCCTGCTGGCCAACCATTCGACCAAGGAAGGCGTCTGGGGCCTGATCCACGTTGCCCATGGGAAGCTGCGCTACTGCGTAAACGATCCGCGGCGCGAGAATGAGGAGCGCATTCTCGAACCCGGCAGCCCCGCAGGAGTGGTCGAACCCACGATAGTCCACCGTGTGGAGCCGCTTGGTCCCGTCGAGTTTCACGTCGAGTTCCTGCGTGCGCCGGACGGCCAGAGCACGGCCCGGACCCCGAACGAGGGAGACGAGGCATGACTATCAAGCCAGTCGTCGACAGTTCCGCCGCCGATGCCAGGACCTATGTCCAACGCAAGCGCGAGGAAAAGAGCGCTGGAGCCCACCGTATCGGCATCGACGCAGCCTTCATCGATCACATCGTCGAGGCTTTCTACGCGAAGATCCGCGAGGACGATCTGCTTGGGCCGATCTTTGCAGAGCGCATCAGCGACTGGCCGCCGCATCTCGCCCGGATGAAAGAGTTCTGGCGATCGGTGCTTCACAACAGTGGAGAGTTCTCCGGCAATCCCATGCTGAAACATCTCGCGATACCGGGGCTTCACCTAGAGCACTTCGAGCGCTGGCTGAACCTTTTCTACGAAACGCTGCGGGAGGCCGAAAGCCATCCCGCCGCCACCGAGCTTGTGGGGTCCCGTGCGCGGATGATCGCCGACAGCTTGCTTACTGCCATCACCATGCGCCGCGACGGCCTTACCGGAGGGCGCGCAGGAAAGGATCTACCCCATGTCTGATGCCGTTCTCCGCACGCCTGCATTCGAGGAAAAGCCCGAAGTTCAGGAGGAAACCTCTGTCCTTTCCGTTCCGAACGAGGCGAACGACAACGAAAACCCTGCCCGTCGTCAGCAGCCAGAAACGCGGATGTTCGAACTGCCCCGGGCTATCTGGATCGCGATGATTGGAAGCTATGCGGTTTTCCTCGCGGCTCTGCTGGGCGCGACAGGCGGAAGCAGGGCGGCGTTCGCTATCGTGATCTCGGTG
The DNA here is from genome assembly GCA_947493195.1 of uncultured Sphingomonadaceae bacterium. GTDB lineage: Bacteria > Pseudomonadota > Alphaproteobacteria > Sphingomonadales > Sphingomonadaceae > Alteraurantiacibacter. Next base: position 302,042 of record CANLQG010000001.1, read on the forward strand.
GTATATGTTGCCATGTTCTTCGGCGTTGCGCGCGTCATGCTCGGCCAGGCGAACCCGCAGCCGACAAGCCCCCTCGATCGATCGGGCGGCAAGCTCCAGAGCCTTTACGGGCCGCTTGGCCGCATGGAGGTCTACACCCAGGTCCTGATCGTTCCGTTCGCGGTGGCTGCCTTCGGCATTGCCATCAGCGTTATCGCCGCGCTGGTGTTCTGACCGTCGCGGGATGGTAGAAACGAGGAGACGACGATGCTGTGCCCGGAATGCGGCGAACCGGCCCCACCGGGCGCGCTCGACACCCGCAACTGCGCCCCGCGGCCCTCTGCGCGGCCTACCGGCGTAGCGGCAAATTTCAAGCAAATGCTTCGCAGGTTCGTCGGGCCGTTCTGATGAACAGCGGGGCGAAGCGCCTGCCCGTCCGCCATCGGGAGATCCGTGACCGGAGGCCGAAGTCTTCAGCTGCGCCCGATCTCGCGCCGCGCTACGTGCAGGTTTACTTCTCTCAGGAATGCATCGAGATCGTCGACATCGACATCGAGGACCTCATCCCATTCGGCAAGCACTTCCTCGATATCGCCGCGGGTATGAAAAGAACGGACCAAGGCCGGATTGTTGACGGGAGGCGGCGCGCGGTGAGGCCAGGAATGGCCGGTGAGGTTGTTGTAGATCATTCCGACAAGAGCAAGCGTCAGCACGTTCGCGGCAATCGGCAAGAGGTAGACCCAGGTCCAGGCTTCTCCTCCCGCAGCACCGAGCGCGCACAGGAGAGCGCAGGCACCTCCGGGGGGGTGCAGGCAACGCGTGAAGGTCATCACCGCGATCGCCAGGCCAACTGCGAGACCGGGAGCCAGCATCGCGGAGCCTGTATACATTCCGACGCCGATACCGATCGCGGCCGAAATAAGGTTTCCGGCAACTACCGGCCAAGGTTGAGCCAGGGGGCTGGCTGGAACGGCAAAGACGAGGACTGCCGAGGCCCCCAGCGGGGCCACGAGCCACGGCAAGGCAGTACTCTGCGGCCCCAGCATCAGCCATGTCGCAAGCGCAGAGAGAATGATTGCCAGCCCAGCCCCAAGCGCGCCGCGAAGCGAGCCGAATTGGCCCCGCATGTCTTGAGGCAACATTGCTGAGGACGAAGAAACGAGAGTCTTGAGCAAAACCTGGAGCAATCCCACTTTGAAACGTGCGGCAGCCCTTGGCGTACCTGGCTCATTTCTTCAGCAAGAAATTCATCCTCGAGCCTAAAGGATTCCTAGTGTGGCTAGCTTTCGTGCCGACCCCGATGAACGAACGTAAGCTTCAGGTAATTCTCGACCTTGGGGCGGAATTACCAAAGTGTACGCAATATCAGCCACGACGAAACACCTCTTTTGATGTCCGATTTCAGGCCCGCGACGACGTACCTTCAATGGCTGGAATTGGGCGCAAAGCGGTCGTTCCGTTGCTCTTGTCATGCAGCCTGCTTATCGTCGCCCGATGACGCACTCGATTCCCCCTTGGTCGCCATACGAAGGTCGCACTTCGATGGTTTCCGGAGGACGAAGGACGCTCACTTCTGCGTTTGCCGACCTTGTTGTCTCTCGCCAGGGCTTCCAATCTTATGAGTTGCCCGAGATCTTCGCCGCGCCTGAGGATGAAGGTGAAAACGACGCCGCGCGCGATCTTGTCCGGCTCGAGGCCGAGCATCTGTCTCGCATGTTTGCGAATGGCCGCCTCAACAGTTTTGTACGTCCACTGGGCGGCGGTGAGGTTACGGCGATCGCACCTGAATTGTGGGAGATAGACGATTCATTGCCCCGCTTCGCGACTGGTGCGTTGAATCTGGAACATTGGGCGGACTACAGTGCCGATCCAACGCATCGCGTCTTCGTCGATGTTCAGCAGTTCGATAGCTGGCTCGCCAACCTCAAACCACTTGGCCCCTTGTCCAACCGACAAATCGAAGAAATCGTTGACCCTCACTTACGTGCGGTAAGATCAGTTGCCAGGCGAAGCTTGGATCCTGAGATCGAGCACGCAGACAGGCCCATGAAAAGGGATATGCAAAGGGCATCCGCTCCACTCGGGGTCGGTCCCGAATTCCTCACGGTACAGGAGGTCAGTTGAAGCCCGTGCCACTCGCGAGCAACCATCTCGAAGGACTTCGACGCCCCCTCTTCACCGACGAGTCGCCCGCGTTTCACAGCATGCCGAGGGTCCCGGCCTTCGCGCAGAATCTTCTTCGCCTCGTCCCGCTTTTCGCGGGCTTCGGCGAGAGAAACCTCGGAATAGGTGCCTAAAGTGAGCAAACGCTCCTTCTTCTCGAAGCGATATTTGTAGCGCCAGCTCTTGTGACCCTTGCCCGATATGTGGAGGTGCAGTCCCCTGCTATCGGTAAGTTTGTAGGCCTTGTCCCTCGCCGCCGCTGCGCGCACGGCCTTGTCCGTCAGCATCCGATACCCCCAATACCAATTCTTGCTACCCCCAATTTACCCCCACATGCCTCTAGCTAGGGGTAGATTGGCCTGGACGCGATTGGAGTCGGAAATGGCCGATTTGTAAAGGTTCTTGCGCGATTCCGGCTGAGGCTGGATGGCCCTGAAAAGGCCGGTGGCGGAGAGGGAGGGATTCGAACCCTCGGAACCCGTAAGGGCTCAACAGTTTTCGAGACTGCCCCGTTCGACCACTCCGGCACCTCTCCGCTAGGCAGGTGTCTATGATAAACCCGCAGTCGATTGGGAAGGGCGCCGGTTAGCGGAGACACGATGCCTTGCCAAGTCCCTTCCGCGCGAATTCTTGCCAAAACGGGGGACGAGGCGCGCCGCCTGCTTGTTCGCCGGTAGTTCAGGCATATATTCGCCGCATGGAACGCTCGGTATTCTATTCCTCGCAGGCTGGTCGTCGTATTGACGCGCCGCGCCGCTCGCGCGCGCGCTTTGCCATCGGCGACATCGTGAAACACCGCAATTTCGATTTCCGCGGTGTCATATTCGATATCGATCCGGTCTATGCCAACTCCGAAGAGTGGTACGAGCAGATTCCCGAGGGGCAGCGTCCCGATCGAGACCAGCCGTTCTATCATCTCCTCGCGGAAAACGAGGAGAGCTCCTACGTCGCCTACGTCAGCCAGCAGAACCTGCTGGCCGATACCGAAGGCGAACCGATCGACCACCCGCAGGTGGACCAGCTGTTCGAACAGTTCAGCGCCGGGCGCTATCGCCTGCGCCGGAGCCTGACGCACTAGGCAGTCAGGATTTTATCTTCCAGCCGCTCTTCAACACGCGGTAGGTGATTACGCCTAGCACCAGGTTGAGCACCCCCACGCCGATCGCGGCGTCCACCACGTGGGCGTTGTCGTTGCCGATGTCGCTCTGGCCCAGGAAGCCGTAACGGAAGCCCGAAATCATGTAGAAGAACGGGTTTGCCTTGCTGACCGCCTGGAAGAACGGCGAGAGGTTGGAAATCACGTAGAACGTGCCAGACAGCAGGCTGAGCGGCGCAACGATGAAGTTGGTGATCGCCGCGTTGTGGTCGAACTTTTCCGCCCAGATGCTGGCCAGCAGGCCGAAGATGGCAAGCATCGTCGCACCCATCAGGCCGAACCATACGACCGCCCACGGATGCGCCACGTGCATGTCGACACCAGGGTAGAGAACCATGGCCAGGGCCACGGCACCGCCCACCAGCACCGCGCGCGTGATTGCCGCCATGACGATGCCGATCATCAGTTCGGCTTCGGACAACGGAGGCATCAGCAGGTCGATGATGGTCCCCTGCAACTTGCCCGACAGCAGGCTGAAGCTGGAATTGGCAAAGGCGTTCTGCATCATGCCCATCATGATCAGGCCCGGCGCCACGAAGGTGCCGAAGTTCACGCCCATGATCTCGCGCCCGCCCCGCCCCAGCGCGACGGTGAAGATCACCAGGAACAGCAGCGTGGTGACGGCCGGTGCCCAGACAGTCTGCGTCTGCACCTTGAGAAACCTGCGACATTCCTTAATATAGAGGCTCCACAGCCCGATCCGGTTGATCCCGGTGATCTGCGGCTCTCCCTTTGGCGGGAACTTGCGACCTGCATTGCTGCCGGTAGCTATGAATTCGCCCTCTGTTGAGTCTGTAGCGGGTGCTTGATCGACCATGGGAGCGCGACTATCTCCCAAGGGCCGGGCTGGCAAGAAAACAAGTCGCCCCAACCGGGGCCATGACGAACGGAATACGATTTACTCATGAGCTGGACTGAAGAACGCATCGGCACCCTCACCAAGATGTGGGAGGGCGGCTCTACTGCGAGCGAAATCGCTACCGAACTGGGCGGCGTGTCCCGCAACGCGGTGATCGGCAAGGCGCACCGCCTCGGTCTGAAGGCGCGCCCCAGCCCGGTTAAGGCGAACGACAAGAAGGCTGCCGCCAAGAAGGAGGCCGCAGCCAAGCCCGTCGTGCCAAAGCCCAAGCCAAAGGCACCCGCCCCCAGGAAGATGAAAGAGGCTGAGGCACCGAAGGCAGAAGAGCCGCAGCCCGAGGCCTCGGCACCTGCCTCCAATGCCAGCCAGCCGATGCCGGACAAGCGCGAGAATCTGCCCAAGATCGTTTCCTACGGCCCCGGCGGTTTCCTGCGGCAGGGTCCGGGCGATCAGCAGCCCCCCATCCCGCCCGCTCCGCCGCGCCGACTGGTGCCGGCCAAGCCCGATCCCTCCATCGCCGACAAGACCAGCCTGCTTGATCTGAACGACCGCGTGTGCCGCTGGCCGATGGGCCATCCGGGTGAGCCTGACTTCCATTTCTGCGGGGTGAAGGTGAACCCGGGTTTCCCCTACTGCGTGGAACACTGCGGCCGGGCCTACCAGGCGCAGCTGCCCCGCGGTGCGCGCCGTCCCCCGCCGCCGCTGCCCTTCGGCGGACCGCGCGTTCGCTAAAGGTACGTACCAGTTTTCATGGAAGGCCCGCTGTCCAGACCGGATGGCGGGCCTTTCTTTTGATGCCTCGGCGCGGCGTATTCGGCAGGCCTACTCCGCCGCTTCGCCAGTCTTCCAGCCCCATACGAGCAGGCACGGGGGCACGTTGCGCCAGACGTAGCCTGTATCCACGCGGTCAAAGTGTTCCTCCGTCAGTTCCTTCGCCGTGGGGCGGAACTGGTAGGTGAGGAATGCGCCGCCGGGCCGGATTACGCGCTGGGTGGCTTCCACGATTGACGTTGCGACATCTTCGGGCAGGGACGAGAACGGCAGGCCGGACAGCACGTAGTCGGCATGGTCGTGGCCCAGCTGCGAAACGTATTTCTCCACGTCCGACGCCGAACCGAGCACCGCATGGAAGCGGTTGTCGTCTATGGTATCGCGCAGGTATTCGATGAAGCGCGGGTTGGTGTCGATCACCAGCAGCTGTCCGCCTGGTGGCAGGCGGTCGAGGATGTGGGGACAGAACGTACCCACCCCCGGGCCGTACTCCACGAACAGTTTGCAATTCTTCCAGTCCACCCGGTCAAGCATGGCATCGATGGTGACGCGCGAGGACGGGATGACCGAACCGACCATGCCCGGATGCTCCAGGAAACCGCGAAAGAACACCGCAAAGGGGCTCAGGAAGCGGCTGATCGGCCCTCGCCTTGCGCTGCCGGTCGATATTGCCTGCTCATTTCCATTCACGTGGCTTGCGCCCTTTCGTTTTCAGCCCATGGTTAGATGCTTGCGCGCATCCCCATGCCAAGCATAGGCGGTAAAACCAAGTGAAACGACCAGTCTGCGCGAAAACTGGCACAGTTTTTCCTACACTTGAGCAGCTGTCGCGGTTCCGGGACGGGGCGCAGCTTCGGGTCAGTGCGGACATGGCTTACGGCGGGGCGCTTGCGCAGCCCGCGCCGGGATGGCAGCAAGGACAGCGGACGACATGCCATCCCGGCGCTGTCGCAGGGGAATGACATGCCGATATCGCTTTACGATGCCACCGTACCGACCATGATTCAGATGCTTGGCGCCGTACAGGGTTTGATCGTGAAGGCGAAAGACAGCGACATTGCCGAAGAAACCATCGCCAGCGCCTGTCTGCGCGAAGGCATGGCGCCGTTCCCGCGCCAGGTGAACTGGATGATCGGCCACTCGATCGGCGCAATAGAGGCGGTGCGCAGGGGCGAGATGACCCCCGACACGAGCGAACCCACCACCGAGCTGGAGCAGATGCGGCTGAACCTGGGCGCGGCAGAAAACAAGTTGCACGCGCTTTCCATCGGAGAGCTCGAAAGCTTCGTCGGCCAGCCCGTGCGTTTCGTGATGAAGTCCCGCGGCGTCGACATTCCCTTTACCGCAGAGCAGTTCCTGCTCAGCTTCTCACAGCCGAACTTCTTCTTTCACGCCACCACGGCCTACGCCATCCTGCGTCAGCTGGGCCTGGATATCGGCAAGGTCGACTACCTCGGCCAAGTTCGCGCGGCGGTGGAATAGCGCAGCATCGACAGAGGCGTTAGCGCACCCGGCGAGCGAACCAGATGGTGTGATGCGGACCCTTGTTATTGGGGCGCGCGCGGACGGTCTGCAAATCCACATCCAGTCCTGAATCCTTCAGGCGGCGGGTGAACTTGTGGTCGGGCGCGGCGGACCATACCGCCAGAAGCCCGCCCACGGTCAGCGCGTCGCGCAGCCGGGCGATGCCGGTGCGGGTGTAGAGCCGTTCGTTGCCTTCGCGCACGATCCCGTCGGGGCCGTTGTCCACGTCCAGCAGGATCGCATCGTAGGGGGGCGTGGTGCCGTCCACGGCATCGTCCACCAGGGCCGCGACATCGGCGATCACGACTTCCCCTCGCGGATCGTTCAGGCTGTCACCAGTAAGTTCGGCCAGGGGCCCTTTTGCCCACTCCAGAATGTCCTCGACCACTTCGGCCACGACAACCTCGCCGCCGCCGTCCGGCAGGGCAGCCAGCGCGGCGCGGTAGGTGAAGCCCATTCCGTAGCCGCCGATCAGCACGCGCGGTGCGGGCTTGTCGAGCCGCTCCAGCGTAAGGCGGGCAAGCTGTTCCTCGCTAAACTGCATGCGCGTGCCCATCAGCTCGTCACGGCCCAGCATGATGATGAAGTCGCGGCCGTGGCTGATCAGGGTCAGCGTGTCTCCGCCCGGTATTTGCGCGGTGGCCAGTTCATGACGGGGCAGCACGGGCTTAGTTCTCCCTCGAGATCAGGCCCGCGGCGGCGATAGCTGCCAGTCCGCAGGCGATATCATCTTCCGTTTCGGCCCCGGAAACGCCGATTGCTCCCAGCGGCGTACCATCGGCGGCCGAGAAAGGCACGCCGCCGCCCCAGTTCGCCATGCCTGGTCCGGGGCCGCCCCAGTTCGCCGTTACCGCGCTGGGAAAGCGATAGGTCGCAGCGGAACGCCCTTTCCACTGTGCAACCTCGGCAATGGCCGTGGCTGTCCCGTCCATGTGCGCGGAAGTGACCAGTACGCCTGCATCGTTGAACACGGCGATGGAGACGTCCAGATCGCGCTCGTTCGCCCAGGCGAGGCAGGTGTCGCGAATGGTTGCTGCGGTCTCGTAATCGAGCATCGCGCGTTCCGACTGCGCCGAGGCAGGCGCGGCGACGAGAGCCGCGATCAAAAGGCTCATCGCTGATGCTGATTTCAAGTGCATTGTCTTCTCCATCCCCCTGCGGCCTTCCCTTTCGGCCTTACCATGTTGCCGCACCAATCCGGTGGCAAGCAAAAGAAAAGGGCCGCGAACATCGCGGCCCTTCTCGTTTTCATAAGCCTGGCAGGACTTAGTCGTCCTTCAGGAAAGCGGGCATGTGGTCGGGATCGCCCCCGCCATCGTTGTCGCTGCCCTTGCCACGGCCACCACGGTCACCGCCGCGACCGCCACGGCCACCGCCGTCACGACCACCACCGCGCGGACCGCGACGGTCACCGCCACGATCGCCACGGGGCCTGTCACCGCGCGGTTCACGCGGCGGGCGGGTGTCTTCCAGCTCTTCGCCGGTTTCCTGGTCGACGACGCGCATCGACAGGCGAACCTTGCCGCGGTTGTCGATCTCGAGAACCTTGACCTTAACTTCCTGTCCTTCGGACACGACGTCGGTCGGCTTCTCGACGCGCTCGTTCTTCATTTCGGACACGTGGACGAGACCGTCCTTGCCGCCCATGAAGTTCACGAATGCACCGAAGTCCACGATGTTGACGACCTTGCCGTCGTAGATCTTGCCGACTTCGGCTTCCTCGGTGATGCCTTCGATCCACTTGCGTGCTGCGGCGATCTCGTCAGCGTTGGAGGAGCTGATCTTGATCACGCCTTCGTCGTCGATATCCACCTTGGCACCGGTTTCGGCCACGATCTCGCGGATCACCTTGCCGCCCGTGCCGATAACGTCGCGGATCTTCGACTTGTCGATCTGCATGGTCTCGATACGCGGTGCGTGCTTGGAAACCTCGCCGCGAGCGCCCGAAAGCGCTTCGGTCATCTTGCCCAGGATATGCGCACGGCCGGCCTTCGCCTGCTCCAGCGCCTTGGTCATGATTTCCTGCGTGATGCCGGCAACCTTGATGTCCATCTGGAGCGAGGTGATACCCTTCTCCGAGCCGGCAACCTTGAAGTCCATGTCGCCCAGGTGATCTTCGTCACCCAGAATGTCGGACAGGACGGCGAAATCGTCACCATCCAGGATCAGGCCCATGGCGATGCCGGAAACCGGGCGTTCGATCGGAACGCCGGCGTCCATCATCGACAGACAGCCACCGCAGACGGTCGCCATCGAGGACGAACCGTTGGACTCGGTGATGTCGGACAGGATGCGGATGGTATAGGGGAAGTCTTCATGGCTCGGCAGCACCGGGTGCAGCGCGCGCCAGGCCAGCTTGCCGTGGCCCGTCTCGCGGCGGCTGGTGAAGCCGAAGCGACCCACTTCGCCGACCGAGTAGGGCGGGAAGTTGTAGTGCAGCATGAAGTGATTGTACGAGAGGCCTTCCAGCCCGTCGATCATCTGCTCTGCATCCTTGGTGCCCAGCGTGGTGGTGCAGATTGCCTGCGTTTCACCGCGGGTGAACAGCGAGGAACCGTGCGTACGGGGCAGCAGGCCGACGATGGCTTCGATCGGGCGAACCTCGTCCACCTTGCGGCCGTCGATACGGGTGCCATCCTTCAGGATGGAGCCGCGCACGATGTCGCTTTCCAGCTTCTTCACCAGCTTGAGCTTGCCGAGGTATTCTGCCGGATCGTCGTGATCCAGGCTCTCGTAATGCTCGCGCGCCTTGGCGCGGGCTGCGTTGATCGCATCCTGACGCTCGGCCTTGTTGGTGATCTTGTAGGCAGCTTCGAGGTCGGCACCGATGATGCCGCGCAGCTCTTCCAGCGTGGCGGACTTGTCTTCCACCGGCTGCAGTTCCCACGGATCCTTGGCGGCCTTTTCAGCCAGGTCAATGATCGCACCGATGACCTTGCGGCTTTCCTCGTGTGCGAACATCACGGCACCGAGCATTTCTTCCTCGGTCAGTTCCTTGGCTTCGGATTCCACCATCATCACCGCGTCCTGCGTGGCGGCGACGACCAGGTCGAGGCGACCTTCGTCATCGAGCGCAGTCTGCAGCGACGGGTTCAGTTCGTATTCGCCATTGCGGAAGCCGACGCGCGCGGCACCGATGGGGCCCATGAAGGGCACGCCGGAGATGGTCAGCGCGGCAGAGGCAGCGATCATCGCGACGATATCGGGTTCGGTCTCACCATCATACGACAGGACCTGGCAGATCACGTTGATCTCGTTGTAGAAACCTTCCGGGAAGAGCGGGCGGCAGGGCCGGTCGATCAGGCGGGAAGTGAGCGTTTCCTTTTCAGTTGCGCGGCCTTCGCGCTTGAAGAAGCCACCGGGGATACGGCCCGCGGCGGAGAATTTTTCCTGGTAGTGAACGGTAAGGGGGAAGAAGTCCTGCCCTTCCTTCACGCTCTTGGCGGCGGTCACGGCGCACAGCACCACGGTTTCGCCATAGGTGGCCAGCACGGCGCCGTCGGCCTGACGGGCAATACGACCGGTTTCCAGAGTGAGGGTCTTTCCGCCCCACTCCAGCGATACAGTTTTCGTGTCGAACATTGATTTTCCTTCTGAACCCATGCGCCACATTGCGTCATGGGGCCTACTTGTTCCGGGGAGTCCGTCCCGGTCCGGTGCGAGGCCTCTTGCGGCCTCATGGCCCCTTCACCGAATTGCGAAGGATGCCCTTTCAACATGCCAGCCAAATGTGACGGTTGGCAGATAGACGAAGGGGCGGCTCTTGCAGGCCGCCCCTCCGGGAAATTCTTACTTGCGGAGACCCAGCTTCTGGATCAGCGCGTTGTAGCGATCGAGGTCGATCTTCTTGAGATAGGCCAGGAGGCTGCGACGCTTGTTGACCATCTTCAGCAGGCCACGACGGGAATGGTTATCCTTGTGGTGATCCTTGAAGTGCTCGGTCAGGTTGCGGATACGCTCGGTCAGGATGGCTACCTGTACTTCCGGAGAGCCGGTATCGCCCTTGTTCTGGGCGTTCTCTTCGATAACTTCCTGTTTGCGTTCTGCGGTAATCGTCATGCGTTTTGTAACCTTTCGCAGTATCCTTAAACGTTGAAACCCCGCACGACCTTCATCGCGCCCCCCTCGAGTTCCACCAGAGCCACCGGAGTATCCTCCAGCTTGGCAAAGTAGAGCCCGTCGGGTTGGGGCAATCCGGATACGACCCGGCCCTGTCGGGCCGCCTGCGCACTATCCGGATCGAGAGCGAGGGCCGGGATACCGTCCAGCCCCGCCTCCAATGGCAGGAGGTGGTCTTGAAGTGGCGCGCCCTTACCGATTTCGTTCAGCTTGTCCAGCGAAATCGCCTGATCATCGCTGAAAGGGCCAGCCTTGGTACGACGTAGATAGGTAACATGGCCCAGCGTGCCAAGGGCGTGGGCGATATCCCGTGCAAGACTGCGGATGTAAGTGCCTTTGCTCACGGTGGCGACCAGCGTCGCAGTCTCGGCCAGTTCCAGGGGCGCCTGCGGATCGTAGGGATCGGGGCGGCCAAGTGTCGTTGCGAAAGCAGAGCCGACGCGATCGTCCGCCGCGCCGCCGCCCAGCATTTCGAGCGAATGGATCGTCACGCGCCGGGTCTCCAGCTCCACGTCCTCGCCCTTGCGAGCGAGGTCATAGGCGCGCTTTCCGTCCACCTTCAGCGCGGAATACTTGGGCGGCACCTGATCGATCTCGCCGGTGAAATGTTCGCAGATGGCGGCGATGGCCGCGCGCGGTGGGCGGCGGTCGGTACGGTCGACAACCTCCCCCTCCGCATCCAGCGTGTCGGTTTCCTCGCCGAACTGGATGGTGAATTCGTAGGTCTTGTCGCTATCCAGCATGCGGCCCGAAAGCTTGGTTGCCTCTCCCAGCGCGATGGGCAACACGCCCTCCGCCTCGGGGTCCAGCGTCCCGCCGTGGCCGACCTTTACCTTGCCGAAGCCGGCTTCGCGCAGGTTGCGCTTAACCGCGCCCACGGCCTGTGTGGAGCCGAGCCCGCGCGGCTTGTCGAGGATGATCCAGCCATTCGTCATGAAGCGGCCCTAGCCCTGCGCCCTTCCCCCGTCCAGCGCGTCACGGCCAGCGGTGGCTACAGCGCCGCGATCCAGTCTGCGACGGCGAAATAGTAGCCCATCGCCCATTGCACCGGCGGCACCACGAACCTTTCGATGATGTTCGCCTGCGGAAACACGTAGGGCACCACCAGCAGTAGCGCGAAGAGCAGGATCATGCCGAATGGCCGCAGCTTGTCGTAAATGCGCGCGGCGGACGGGGGCAGCAGTCCCTCGACAATATGCGAACCGTCGAACGGCGGGATCGGCAGCAGGTTAAACAGCGCCAGGAACAGGTTGATGGATATGAAATAGACAAGCGCGGTGGCCCACAGGCCATAGTCGCCGTTGGCCGGCGCTGCTTGACCGCTGACGGCTAGCCCCAGCAGGACAGCGCCTACCAGTGCCAGCACGAAATTGGTCCCCGGACCGGCTGCGGCCACGGCCATCATGCCGAACCGCGGATTGTCCAGCCACTGCTTGATGACCGGCACGGGTTTGGCCCAGCCAAATATCGGCAGGCCCGCCAGCGCGAGGCCACCGGGCACCAGCAGGGTGCCCACCGGATCGACATGGCGGATAGGGTTCAGCGAAAGGCGTCGCTGCTCCTTCGCCGTGGGATCGCCCAGCATCAGCGCCGTCCAGCCGTGCGCCACCTCGTGAAACACTATGGCGATCACCAGGCACGGGATCAGGATTGCGGCGAGGATCAGGGTTTCGGTCATTCACGCCATAGATGGGGACCGCTCCAATCCCGTTAAAGAGGACTGGACCGCGTATTCACTGCATGACAGTCTGGCCGCGCTCACCTGGGGGGACTTCGATGGCGGAAACAGCGGCACCACCGGCACAGACAGGCTTTCTCGGCTGGGTCGAGAAGACGGGTAATCGCCTGCCCGACCCGGTGTTCCTGTTCGCCTGGTTCATCCTTGCGCTGGTGGCGATCTCCGTCGTGGCCGCCTGGGCGGGATGGTCCGCCGCGCACCCGGTCGAGATCGACCCGGAAACCGGGACCTACCGCATTGTCGCAGTCGAAAGCCTGTTGTCGGCGCAGAACCTGCGTCGCCTGCTGACGGAAATGCCCGAAACGTTCACGCACTTCCCGCCGCTGGGCTATGTGCTGACAGTGATGCTGGGCGCGGGCGTGGCCGAACGCTCCGGCCTGTTCGCCACCGCCATGCGTGCCAGCATGGCAAGGGTATCGACGTTCTGGCTGACGCCTGCCGTGGCGCTTGTTTCGATGATGGGCAACCATGCCGCCGATGCTGCCTTCGTCGTGATGATCCCGCTGGCGGGCATCATCTACCACGCCGCCGGGCGCCATCCGCTGGTGGGCATTGCCGCCAGCTTTGCCGCCGTATCGGGCGGTTTCTCGGCCAACCTGCTGCCGGGCCAACTCGATGCGCTGCTATTGGGCATTACGGAGGCCAGCGTGAACACCGTCTTCACCGGCTGGACCGCGAACATCGCTGGCAACTGGTACTTCATCGCTGCCATGACAGTCCTTTACCTGCCGGTGATCTGGTATGTGACGGACCGCATGATCGAACCCCGCCTGTCGGGTTACGCCATCGACGGGACGGCTGGAGCCGGAGACGGGGAAACCACCCAGACCACGCCGGAACAGCGCAAGGGCCTGCGCCATGCCGGACTGGTCGTGCTGGCCCTGGTGGCGCTGTGGGCGGCGCTGGTCCTCGTCCCGAATGCTCCGCTGATCGACCCAGATGCCCCGCCCGAGGGCCGCCTGACGCCGTTCTACCGCAGCCTGTTGCCCTTCTTCCTGCTGGTCTTCCTGCTGCCCGGCTGGGCCTATGGCCGCGCGGCAGGCACTATCACGAGCCAGTCCGACCTTGTCGAAATGATGGCGGGCGCAATGAAAGACATGGGCTATTACATGGTCCTCGCCTTTGCCGCCGCGCACTTTGTGGCGATGTTCGCGTGGAGCAACATGGGGCTGGTGCTGGCCGTCGACGGTGCCGATGCCCTGCGCGCCAGCGGTCTGCCAAGCTGGGCCATGCTGCTGGGCGTGCTGACTTTCGGCGCGGCGCTGAACCTGCTGATCGGCTCTGCCAGTGCCAAGTGGGCCGTGCTGGGACCGGTGATGGTGCCCATGCTGATGCTGCTTGGCCTTTCGCCTGAAATGACCACGGCGGCCTACCGCGTGGGTGACAGCGCCACCAATATCATCACCCCGCTGATGCCCTATTTCCCGCTGGTGCTGGTGTTCTGCCAGCGCTGGAGCAAGACCTTTGGCCTTGGCAGTCTGACCGCGGCCATGATGCCCTACGCCGCCGGGATCCTGGTTACCGGGATGCTGCTGACGGCCGCTTGGGTGATTTTCGACCTGCCGCTGGGACCGGGCGCGCAAGTGTTCATCGATGTGCCTGCCGCTGCTACAGCAGGCGAATGACGACGCTGGCGATCATCTGGTATTCGCGCACAGGCGGCAGCCGCCAGCTGGCCGAGGCCGCGCGCGATGCTGCGCAGGAGGCTGGCGAAGTCGGCGTGCGCTTCCTTGCGGCGGATGATGCCGATGCTGACGACCTGCTGGATGCCGATGGCTACCTGTTCGCCTGCCCGGAGAACCTGGCCGCGATTGCGGGCGTGATGAAAGCCTTTTTCGACCGCACTTACTACGATGTGCTCGGCAAGATCGAAGGCCGCCCCTATGCCGCGATTATCTGTGCAGGGTCCGACGGGGAAAACGCGAAGAAGCAGCTGGAGCGCATATGCCAGGGGTGGCGGCTGAAAAGGATCGCGGAGACGCCCATCGTCAATGTCGGCGCGCAGACGAAGGAGGAAATCCTCGCTGACAAGGACATCGGCGAGGACGATATTGAACAGGCCCGGGAACTGGGCGCGACGCTGGCGGCGGGCCTCGAAATGGGCGTGTTCTGAGCCGCTAGCGATACATCTCCAGCGCCTCTGCGAAATGCCGCCGGCACAGCGCGGTGTAGCGCTCGTTACCGCCGATCTCGGTCTGAGCACCCTCGCCCACGGCCTCTCCGGTATCCGAAACGCGCACGTTCATCGTCGCCTTGCGGCCGCAATGGCAGACCGCTTTCAGCTCTTCCAGCGAATCCGCGATGCCCAGCAGCACGGCGGAACCGGGGAACAGGTCGCCGCGGAAATCGGTGCGCAGGCCGTAGCAAAGGACCGGGATGTTCGCCTCGTCCGCCAGCCGCGCGCACTGCCAAACCTGCACGGCAGTCAGGAACTGCGCCTCGTCCACCAGCACGCAGGCGACCGGGCTTTCACGGTGCTGCGCCGTCACTTCGCGCCACAGGTCCGTGCCCGGCGTGAAGCGGCGCGCATCGGCGGCAAGACCAATACGACTGGCAATCGCGCTGTCGGCCCGATTGTCGATCGCGGCGGTCCACAGCATCGTTGCCATGCCGCGCTCACGATAGTTGAAATCCGCCTGCAGCAACGTGGTCGATTTGCCCGCATTCATGCTGGCGTAGTAGAAATAGATCTTGGCCATCGTCCCTCGCGCCCGTCCCACGACCCGCTCGTCCTGAGCCTGTCGAAGGACTGCTTTTCGTTGTGAGCGCAGGATATGAAAGCAAGGGCAGCCCTTCGACAAGCTCAGGGCAGACGGAAGCTGGGGAACCTAGTCTTCGTCGTCCAGGTCGCGGCGGACCTTCGGATCGTCCAGCAGGGCTTCGATCCGGCTCGCTTCATCGAAACTTTCGTCGGCGCGGAATTGCAGCTTGGGGGCGAATTTCAGGCCAAGGCGCTGGGCAACCTCGCGCTGGAAGAAGGCCGTGTTCGTACGCAGGGCCTTCACCACCACGTCCTCATCTTCTCCCAACAGCGGCTTCACATAGACCTTGGCGTTGCGCAGGTCGGGCGACATGCGCACTTCCGTCACCGAGATGTGGTGGGCGCGCAGCACGTCGTCGTGCGCTTCGCCGCGTGCCAGCAATTCGGAAAGGATATGCCGCACGCGCTCGCCCACTTTCAGCAGGCGAACGGACTGGTCTTCGGGTTTGGAATGGCGAGCCATTACTGTTCCATCGTCTCCATGATCCGGCGGATCGAAGTTACATTGCGCGCGGTGCCCCGGCAGCCGAGGCGGCGCTCGATAAAGGGCTTGGTCAGCTTCGAGTTGCCCGCGCCATCGACGTAATCGATGTGGAGCGCCTTGGTGCCCGGCGCAAGCCTCTCCATACCGCGGCCCGAGTGATCGGCCTCCAGCTGCGCGAACGCACCGGCGGCGGGCTGGCGCTCCAGGAACATCGTGTGGACCAGCTTGTCCTCTCCGCTACCGGCAAAGGGATTGTCATCGAGTGCCCTCGCCAGCTCCTCGTAGGTGCGGACAACAGCGAAGCTCTCGATCCCGAAACTGTTCGCCAGCAGCGTTTCGATCCGTGCCCCGGCATCGGAGGCCCCATCGTCATCGAAGAGAACATTCCCGCTGGCGGTAACGGTGCGGACGTGGGTGAAGCCAGCCCGCTCGAACGCGCTGCGCAGGTCAGCCATTTTCACCCGGTTGCCGGCGACATTGATCGAGCCGAGAAGCGCTACGCGCTGCAGCATCAGCCGTCGCCCTCGCCCTTCACGGTCTCCGGCCATTCGGTCGTCATCGTTGTTGCCGTGGCGCGGGCGCAAAGTTTGCCGGCGGCATCGAACAATTCACCTTCCACGAAGGTTACACGCCGGCCGCCCTTCACCGCACGTGCAGTAACAGTGACGTGTCCCAGCGGCACCGGGCGCAGCAGCGACAGGTTGATGTCGAGCGACAATTGCAGCTTCCCGCCGCTTGACAGAAAAACAGCCGCTCCCATCGCCTCGTCCAATGGCCCTGCCAGCAAGCCGCCCTGCACCGTGCCGCGCATGTTGGCGAAGCTTTCCGGCAGGTCGAACGCCATTTCGGCAGTGTGCGTTTCGGCGTCGTATCCCACGAACCGGGCGCCCATGGTGCGCGCGGATGGCCAGTGCGGTTCGGTTGGCAGGTCGTTCATCGCGGTTACTTCTCGTCTTTCCGGCAAACGCCGAGATTGCGTTCACGCGACAGGGCGGCCCCCGGTTCTCACCGGAGGCCTACATCTGTCAGAGCGTACGCTCTTGCTCGGTGACTTCGTAGACTTCCAGCTGGTCGCCCGGCTTGATGTCGTTGGTGTCTTCCAGAACAACACCACATTCCAGCCCAGCGCGGACTTCGTCCACGTCATCCTTGAAGCGCCGCAGCGACTGGATAACCGTTGCCGAGACAATGACGTCCTCGCGGGTAAGGCGGGCATGCAGACCCTTGCGGATGACGCCCTCTTCCACCAGCAGACCAGCGGCCTTGTCGCGCTTGCCAGCAGGGAACACCTGCTTGACTTCGGCACGGCCGACCACGTTTTCCACCTTGAGCGGGCCGAGGACACCCAGCAGTTCGCCGGTGATCTCGTCGGTCAGGTGATAGATCACATCGTGATACATCATGCGCACCCCGTCGCGCTTCACCAGTTCGCGCGCCTTCGCATTGGGACGCACGTTGAAGCCGATGATCGGTGCCTTCGATCCGGCGGCAAGCTGCACGTCGGTCTCGGTAATGGCACCCACGCCTGCGTGCAGTACGCGCACCTTGATGTCGTCGTTCGAGAGGTTGTGCAGCGCCGAGGTGATGGCTTCGACAGAACCCTGCACGTCGGCCTTCACCACCACCGGCCATTCGGTCACGTTCGACTTGTTGAACATGGTATCGAAGCTGGTGGGCGCGAGGGCAGTACGCTTCTCGGTCGCCTTTTCCTGGCGGTACTGGGCGACTTCGCGGGCACGCTGCTCGTTCTCGACAACGGTCAGCATGTCACCTGCAGAGGGAACGCCGGACAGGCCGAGGACTTCCACCGGCACCGACGGCCCGGCTTCCTTCACCTGCTTGCCCTGGTCGTTAATCAGCGCGCGGACCTTGCCGCTCTGCGTGCCGACCACGAAGGTGTCGCCACGCTTCAGCGTGCCGCGGTTGATCAGCACGGTGGCGACCGGGCCACGGCCCTTGTCCAGCTGTGCTTCCACCACGGTTGCCTCGGCCTCGCGGTCGGGGCGGGCCTTCAGTTCCATCAGTTCGGCCTGCAGGTTGATCTTCTCGATCAGCTCTTCGAGACCCGTGCCTACCTTGGCCGAAACTTCCACGTCCTGCACGTCGCCGCTCATCTCTTCCACGACAACCTCGTGCTCGAGCAGGCGGTTGCGGATGTTCTGCGGGTTGGCTTCGGGCTTGTCGATCTTGTTGATCGCCACGATGATCGGCACATTGGCCGCCTTGGCGTGATTGATGGCCTCGATCGTCTGCGGCATGATGCCATCGTCGGCAGCAACCACCAGCACCACGATATCGGTGACGTTTGCACCGCGAGCACGCATTTCGCTGAACGCAGCGTGGCCCGGCGTGTCGAGGAAAGTGATCTTCGACTTGTCCTTCGTGGTGACCTGGTAGGCACCGATGTGCTGGGTGATGCCGCCAGCTTCGCCGCGGGTCACGTTGGTCTTGCGCAGCGCATCCAGCAGGCTGGTCTTGCCGTGATCGACGTGGCCCATGACCGCCACGACCGGCGGGCGCGGCTGCAGGGTTTCTTCGGGATCGACGTCGGTATCGGCGGAAATGTCGACGTCGCTTTCGGATACCTTCTGGATGTTGTGGCCGAACTGCTCGACCAGCAATTCTGCTGTATCCTGGTCGATGGTCTGGTTGACCGTCACCATCATGTCGAGGTTGAAGAGCTCCTTCACAAGGTCGGCACCCTTCTCGCCCATACGCTTGGCCAGTTCACCAACGGTGATGGCTTCCGGCACGATCACATCGCGAACCTGCTTCTCGCGCGGCTGGCTGGAGCCGCCGCCCTGGGCACGGCGTTCCTTCTCTCGCGCACGCTTGAGCGCGGCGAGGCTGCGGGCACGACGGCCTTCGTCCTCGTTCAGCGCCTTGTTGACGGTCAGCTTGCCGGAACGGCGCTTGTCCGCACTGCTGGCGCCGCCACCACTGCTTCCGCCACGTTCGGGACGGGCGGCCTTCTTGTCTTCCTTCTTCTTTTCCGGGCGCTTGGGCTCGGGACGTGCCACGGGCGTGAACTTGCGCGCGGCAGGCTGCTTGACGGCTTCGTCCTGGGCGTCAGCTTCCGGCTTCGCAGCGGGAGCCTCGGCCTCGGGCGCCTCGACCTGCGCCTTGGCGGCAGCTTCTTCGTCAGCCTCGCTCTGCTTGGCGGCTTCTGCCTCGGCCTTCTTCTTTTCCTCGGCGCGCTTCTTCTCGTCCTCGGCGGCCTGCTTTGCCTCTTCCTGCTCGCGCTTGCGCGCTTCCTCGGCCATCTTCAGCCGCTCTTCCTCGGCCTCGCGCTGCATGCGGGCGACGCGTTCCTGCGGCGTCTCGTCACTGGCAGACGGCTTCTTGGGCGCAGGCTTCTTCGGCTCGGGCTGCTTTGCCTCGGGGGCAGGAGCGGGGGCCGGTTCGGGCGCGGGGGCAGGCGTCGGCGCGGGTTCCTCACCCGGCTTCACGAGCTTGCGGCGACGCTTCACCTCGACCGCCACCTTGTTGGTGCGGCCGTGGCTGAAGGTCTGCTTGACTTCCCCGGCATCCACCGCCCGCTTCAGTCCAAGCGGCTTGCGGGTGCGTTTCGGGGTTTCGTTCTCTTCGCTCATGTGCTCGTATCAGTCCTTCAAAATCAAACAGTCACGCTTCCCGATCCGGGAAGCTTGGTCCGCCACCCGGCGAGGTTACGTTTCGGCCACCGTCCCGGCGGCCCCCAGAAAGGTCTGCAGACGCCCCAGCGGAATGGCGAACCGCTGCGCCGATCTGGTATCGGCAAGCGCCAGGTGGACGACATTGTCGCGGCCCAATGCCACAGACAGGGCCTCGCGGTCCAGAGGCAGGCGCTCGCCTGTCCTCCCGGACCCTTCCTCGTCGAGGCCGACGCGCCACGCCTGGTCCAGCTTGCGGCACCCGTCCTCTTTCGCGTCAGACGCGTGATAAAGGGCGGCCACCGCCCCCATCCGCGCTTCGTTCGCGATGCGGTCGGACCCCAAGATAAGGCGTCCGCTGCGCATTTCGAGACCCAGTCTTTCCAGCGCGGCCTTTTTCAGGGCGGATTCGATGCGTGTAGGCAAGTCTTCCGGGACATTGAGCGGACCGGTCTTGAAAGCACGCGACAATGCGCCCTTCAGCTTGCCGCTTGCAATCGCATCGGCAAGTTCGGCCTTCGATACGCCGATCCACGCCCCGCGCCCTGGCGCTTTTGCCAGGGCATCGGGCAGCACATCGCCGTCAGGAGAGACAGCCAGGCGTACGAGATCGTCGCGCGGCGAGGTCTGTCCCGTCAGCACGCAGCGACGCTCGCTCCCCTTTTCAGGCGAGGCGTCGGCTTCGGTTTTAGGCGAACCTAATGGGTCATTGCGAGGATTCCGCATCGGCGGCCTCCTCTGCTTGGGGCGCGGTTTCGGCAGCCGGAGCGGCCTCTTCCTCGTCCTCGAACCAATGGGCGCGGGCGGCCATGATGATCTCGTTGCCCTGCTCTTCGCTGAGGCCGAAAGCACCCAGCACACCGCCCTTGTCCTGCTCGCGCTGCGGACGACGCGCCGGCGGGCCGGCATCGTTGTTGCGGCGACGCGGGGCTTCGCGCTTCTTGGCGATCAGTTCGTCGGTGGCGAGATCGGCGAGATCGTCAAGATCCTTGATCCCGGCCTTGCCCAGCACCACCAGCATTTCCTCGGTGAGGTGCGGCAGTTCGGCAAGGTCGTCTTCCACGCCGAGTTCGCGGCGCGTCTCGCGATGCGCGGCTTCCTGGCGCTCGAGCGCTTCCTGCGCACGGCTCTGGAGTTCCTCGGCCAGTTCCTCGTCGAAACCTTCGATGGTGGCGAGCTCTTCAAGCTGCACGTAAGCCACTTCTTCCAGTTCGGCGAAGCCTTCGGCCACGAGGAGCTGCGAAAGGGTTTCGTCGACGTCCAGTTCTTCCTCGAACATCTTGGAGCGCGCGGAAAATTCCTTGCTGCGCTTTTCCGAAGCTTCTTCCTCGGTCATGATGTCGATCTGGCTGTCGGTCAGCTGGCTGGCGAGGCGCACGTTCTGGCCGCGGCGACCGATGGCCAGTGAAAGCTGGTCGTCAGGCACGACAACCTCGATGCGGCTCTCGTCCTCGTCCAGCACCACGCGCGAAACGGTGGCGGGCTGAAGGGCGTTGACAACGAACGTTGCGGTGTCCTCGCTCCAGGGAATGATGTCGATCTTCTCGCCCTGCAGTTCCTGCACCACGGCCTGCACGCGGCTACCCTTCATGCCGACGCAGGCGCCGACAGGATCGATGCTCGAATCGTGGCTGATCACGCCGATCTTCGCGCGGCTGCCCGGATCGCGGGCTGCGGCCTTGATCTCGATGATGCCGTCATAGATTTCCGGCACTTCCTGCGCGAACAGCTTGCGCATGAAATCGGGGTTGGCGCGGCTGAGGAAAATCTGCGGGCCGCGATTGTTGCGCTCCACCTTGCTGATCAGCGCGCGCACGCGCTCGCCCACACGGGCGGCTTCGCGCGGTATCTGCTGGTCGCGGCGGATCACGCCCTCGGCACGGCCGAGATTGACGATCACATGGCCGAATTCAACCGACTTGATGACGCCGGTGATGACTTCGCCGGCGCGGTCCTTGAATTCCTCGTACTGACGCTCACGCTCTGCATCGCGGACCTTCTGGAAGATCACCTGCTTGGCGCTCTGCGCGTCGATGCGGCCAAGGTCGTCCATGGCGGGCAGCGGATCGACGATGAAATCGCCCACGGCGGAACCCGGCTCCAGCTTCTCGGCCTGCTCAAGATCGACCTGCTTGAAGTAGTCTTCGACTTCCTCGACCACCTCGACCACGCGCCACAGGCGCAGGTCGCCCGTCTGCGGATCAAGCCGGGCGCGGATGTCGTTTTCCTGGCCGAAACGCGCACGCGCGGCTTTCTGAATCGCTTCTTCGAGAGCTTCGATAACGATGCTCTTGTCGATCATTTTCTCCGACGCAACGGCGTTGGCGATCGCAAGCAGTTCAGCCTTGTTGGCAGACATTGGGCTGGCCATCAGTCTTGAGCCTCTTCTTCCTGTTCGAGTTCTTCGATATCTTCGACACCGCTCATGTCGAGCGGCTGGGTTGCTGCCATCAGCTTGTCGGTGAAGACCAGCTGGGCTGCATGAATTTTATCCATCGGCACGGCAATGCGCCCGGCCTTGTTATCCGCAATCGTCACAAGATCGCCTTCAATGCCGACAAGTTCGCCGGTGAGATTGCGATGTCCCTCCACCTTTTCCGAAAGGGCGATCTTTGCCTCGTGCCCTGCCCAGTCCGTGAAATCCTTTGGCCGGGTGAGCGGACGGTCGATGCCGGGGCTGCTGACTTCCAGGTTGTAGGCACCGCGCACCAGTTCCTCGCCAGCTTCCTCGATCGCGTCGATCCGGTCGGAAACGCGGCGCGAAAGCTGCATGCACTGTTCGACCAGCAACTGACCGGTGGCAGGATCCTCGGCCATGATCTGCAAGGCGCGTTCCTCGCCAGAGCCCACCATTTTCACGCGCACGAGTTCGAAACCAAGCGCCTTGGCTTCGGGTTCGATCACTTCGGTAAGGCGCGCAATATCGGCCAAGCGGTTCTCCATCAGTCAGCCCATCATCACGGACAAAGCAGTTTCTCGCCGGCCCCTCTCGGCGCCAGCCCTACAAAGTCACGACCATGTCGGGATTGCGGCTATGTAGGCGCACACGCACCAGAAGGCAACATCAAAGCAATGTGCGGCAAAAGAAATGCTGCGGCGAGGATCAGTCGCGACGCCGCCCCCGGCCACTGCTATCCGACGATGCGAAGATTTCCTTCGCCCTTTCCAGCGCGTTGTTTCCCCAGCCGCCGTCGTCGTCGTCGGCATAGAGCTCGCTTACAGGATCACCGTACTCGCCGATCACGTATTCCTCCTCGGTGAGCCGTTCCTGGTTCGCGACCGCATCATCGGTTGTCTGCTGTTGCGGGGCGCCACCTGCGATGATGACCTGCGCCGTGGGAGCCGACTCGTCTTCACCGGTTTCGAGGCCGGAAATTCCCCAGCCACCCACAACCGCGACAGATGCGAAGAACGCCGCCGCACTGAAACCGACTGCTCGCCGGCTTTGGCGCACGAAGGGGCGCCGGACGTCGGGCCTTGCGGGAGTGTCGGGGATGGAAAAGGATGATTTGGGCATCTGGTCCGTTCGGCTTGGTGTTCGTCCGCTCGACCCGGCTATGTGGCATTCGCAAGCGAGGGCCAGGATCGCGACTCCGCTCTTTCCGTTGCTCTGCTTACGCTGGAGTTCCTAAGCCCTGCTTAACATCATGTCAGCAAGCGGCGCGTGGAGAGGGCTTTTTCAGTTCAAGAAGACTGGATCAGATCATGCTTCTTGATGCAGTGGCGAAGCTGATCGTATGTCAGTCCCAGTGCCTTCGCAGTCTGGCGCTGGTTCCAGCGGTTGGCACCCAGGGCGTGCTCCACGATTGCCCGCTCGTGAGCGTCCACCGCAGCGCGCAGGTCGTCGATCCTGTCGTATCGCGGGGCGGATTGCTGCGGCGCGCGCTCGGGGGCCTCGCGATCACTCTTTGCCGAATGGGAGCCCGACACCGGCAGCGGCTTCCACGGAGAATCGAACGGATCGAACACGACCTCGCCAATAGGATGGTCCCAGTTGTCCCAGCGATAGACGGCGCGCTCCACCACGTTGCGCAGTTCGCGCACGTTGCCGGGCCAGGGATGCTCTTCCATTGCCGTGGCGATATGATCGGCGAAGCCCGGCCATTCCTCCCACCCCAGTTCGGCAGCCATGCGCCTGCCGAAATGATCGGCCAGCACCGGAATGTCCCCTTCGCGCACGCGCAGCGGCGGCAGGGTGATGACTTCGAAGGTTAGCCGGTCGAGCAGGTCGGCGCGGAAGGAGCCCTCCTCCGCCCGGCGCGGCAGGTCGTCATTTGTGGCCGCCACGATGCGCACGTCCACCCGCGTGGGGCGGCTGGCGCCGATGCGCGTCACCTCGCCGTATTCGACAGCGCGCAGCAGCCTTTCCTGCGCGCCCATCGACAATGTGCCCAGTTCGTCGAGAAACAGCGTCCCTCCGTCGGCTTCCTCGAACCTTCCCTCGCGCGCTCTGGTAGCGCCGGTGAAGGCCCCCTGCTCATGGCCGAAAAGCTCGGCTTCGATCAGGGTTTCGGGTAGGGCGGCACAGTTCATTGTGACCAGCGGCCCCTCCCAGCGGTTGGAAAGGCGATGCAGGCGCTCGGCGATCAGTTCCTTGCCGGTGCCGCGTTCGCCGATTACCAGTACGGGACGCGCCATCGGCGCTGCACGGCTGGCCCGCTCCACAGCGTCGAGAAAGGCGCCGGACTGGCCAATGAATTGGTTATCGCGCTCCATTGCCAAGACATAGTGCAATTTCCCAACACTTGGCAACAGAAACCAATACATAAGTACTTGGCGTTGCAAAAAAGCGCAGATTTCCGCCATTCCCACAATTTGGCACGCCCGTTGCAATTCATCGGGTAGAAAGGGTTTAGGAGGAAATACCAATGTTCGATCGCCGCTTTTTCAGCAGCCAACTGGGCCAGGCAGCCCTCGTCAGCGTTGCTGCGATGATCGCCTTCACGGTCTTTGCCGGAATCCAGCCAATGGCTGAAAGCCAGGCCATGATCGTCGGTCTGCCGACGGTAGAGCTGGCGTGACCGACAACAATCGCAACCCCCTGGCGCCGCTGGTACGCGGGACCGCGCGGATTGGCTCTCGTCTCGATCAGGAGATAGAGCGGATCCGCACAAGCCCCACGCCCACCGCCAACTCGCTCAACATCGGAGGACCCTTGATGGGTATTTTCTCGCGCACTCGTGACATCATCGCCGCCAATTTCAACGAGCTTCTCGACCAGGCCGACGATCCGGCAAAGATGATCCGCATGATCATCCTCGAAATGGAGGAAACGCTGGTGGAAGTCCGCGCCAGTGCGGCGCGCACGATTGCCGACCAGAAGGAAATGCACCGCCACACCGTAAAGCTGGAGCGGTTGCAGGCCGACTGGGCCGACAAGGCGCAACTGGCGCTTTCGAAAGACCGCGAGGACCTGGCCCGCGCTGCCCTGGTGGAAAAGCGCAAGGCCGGCGACACCTGCGACCAGTTGAAGCAGGAAATTGCCGTGCTGGACGATGCGCTGCGCGCCTACGAGCAGGACATTGCCAAGCTGCAGAACCGCCTGCGCGAAGCCCGCAGCCGCCAGAGCCAGATCTCGGCGCGCCTCGAGAGCGCGGAAAACCGCGTGAAGCTGCGCAGCCTGATGACCAGCGACCGGGTGGACGAAGCGCACGCCCGTTTCGACCAGCTGGAACGCCGCGTGGATTACGCCGAAGGCCGCGCCGACGCGCTGCATATCGGACAGGACAAGGCCTCGCTCGCCGATGAATTCGCCGCCCTGGAAGGCGGCGACAAGGTGGACGACGAACTGGAGGAAATGAAGCGCGCGCTTGGGAAAGGCAGCAGCGCGAAGAAGGATGAAGGGGAGTAACCGTGGAAGAACTGATCATCATACCGGCCATTTTCATCGGCCTGCCGTGGGTGGTGCTGCACTACGTCACCAAATGGAAGACCGCAGCCACCATCACCACCGATGATGAATCGCTGCTGGAGGAACTTTACCAGCTGGCAAAGCGGCTGGACGAACGGATGGACACGGTCGAGCGCCTCGTTGCATCCGACAACCCGGACTTCGAACCCGCCCGCATCCGCCACGACAAGGCCATCGACAACGTACCGCTGCGCGAGCTGGAAGAACTGCTCGCCGAGAAGAAGGGAGACCACGCATGAACAGCCCCCGCACAACTCTCTATCGCGACAAGGTGAATGGCAAGGTCATGGGTGTCTGCGCAGGGATTGCCGACTACACCGGCATCCAGGCCATCTGGGTCCGCCTCGCCATGGTGTTCCTCACCTTCGCTGTCAGCGGCCTGACCATCCCGATGTACTTCATCGCCGGCCTGCTGCTGAGCAAGAAGCCCGCGCACCTCTACACCGCGCCGGATGAAACGCAGTACTGGCAGCGCGTACGGCAGAGCCCGAAGCGCACGGCACGCGAAATCCGCGCCCGGATGAAGGACATCGACCGCCGCCTGGCCGACGTGGAAACCTACTACGTCTCCGCCAATCCGCGCCTGTCGCAGGAAATCGAACGACTGCGCTGAGGGGCGCAACTACCAAGGAAGGGGAGCTACCGTGCCAGGAGAACTGATTCCGATAATCGCCATTGTCTTCGGCTGCATGATCCCGATCAGCGTGATCTGGACCAAGCACAAGCAGACGATTGCCGAGATGCAGGTGAACGCCACCGCCGCCAACACCGCCGAACGCGCCGCGCAATACGCCAGCCAGGTGCAGAAGCTGGAAGACCGCGTGCAGGTGCTTGAACGCATCGTCACTGACAAAGGCTACGACGTGGCCACCCAGATCGAAGCCCTGCGCGACCAGCGCAGCGTGGACCATGCAGGCAGCGGCATCGCGCTCGACTTCGCGAAGAAGGAGAACGCGTGATGGACTGGGGAGGCCCCGAATTCGTTCTCGCCATCATCGCCCTGTCGACGCTTGGCTGGATCATCAACAACTGGATCCGCGCAAAGCACGGCTACCCGCTGGAAGATGAACTGTTCGGCAAGACCGAAAGAACAGATGTCACGCGCAACGACGAGGAAACTCGCAAGCTACGCGAACAGAATCAGCAGTTGCGCGACCTGATGGAGCGCATGGAAGACCGCATGATCGTGCTGGAGCGCATCGTTACCGACAAGGGCTACACCGTGGCCGAGGAGATCGAGGCGCTGCGCGACAAGCCCGCCCGGTCCACCCGTGACAACGGAACGCCCCTCAGCTTCGAGAAGAAGGAAAAGGCCTGATGGAACTGATTACCGAAACCACCGTGATCGCCGGTGTCGCCATCATGACAGCAGGCTGGATCGTGAACACCTGGATGCGCATGAAGCATGGCTATCCGCTGGAAAACAGCTGGGGCAAGGCCGTCTATCCCAAGAACGACCAGGCGGTGGAGCGCGTAAAGCTGCTGAGCCAGGAAAACGCCGCGCTGCAGGCCGAACTCGGTTCGCTCAAGGATCGCCTCGCCAATGTGGAGCGCATCGTCACCGACAGCGGCTACCAGTTGACGCACGAGATCGAGAGCCTGCGCAGCGACCGGAAGGACGCGAACTGATGTTCGGGGCAGACACGGCACTGGTGCTGGATGCAATCACGATTGCCGGCGCGGCCCTCGCCGCGGGCGCAGGCGGTACGTGGTTGGTCCTCCGGCAGCGGGCTTCGCGCAATGCGAAGACGATCACGCAAAGCCGGACCGGCACCCTGGAACAGCGCGTTCGCGTCCTTGAACGCATCGCAACCGACCAGCCGCGCGTGCTGGCCGAGGAAATCGAGGCACTGCGCGACACTCCAACGGGGGCGAACTGATGGACGGTGACCTGATCCTGATCTTCGGCTTCATCCTCAGTCTGCTGATGGTGATCCTGCCATTCGCCTACATCATCAACAAGCGGGTGAACGAGCACGAGGAGCGCAAACTGGAGATCAAGGCCCGGATCGAGGAGGCGAAAGCCCAGCAGGCCATGCACGGCCGCCAATTGTCCGACGACATGGAAGACCGGATGCGCGTGCTCGAGCGCATCGTCACCGACCCCGGCGCAGACCTGTCGCGCCAGATCGAGGAATTGCGCGCCGACCGATCGGCGCGGGAGGAGAGAATATCGTGAGTTTCTGGAGTGCCATTGTCCTGATCGTCCTCATTACCGCCGTTGCAGGGATTTTCCGCAATCGCCGAAACAGCGAGGGACGCGGCACCCTTCCGGAAGCGCAGGATACCAGCGCCCGCGAACGGGAACTGGAATACGAGGTGGAGGCGCTGCGCGAACGCGTGAAGGTGCTCGAACGCATCGCCACCGATCCGGCCCGCCGCACCGCAGAGGAAATCGAGAAACTGCGCGACGATTGATCGTCGCCGCTCACAACGCCCGCAGGGAGGACCAAATGACGCAAATCGACCTGTTGATCGCCGCCAGCGCCCTTCTCGCGCTGGCCATGCTGACCGCCACTGTTCTGATGGGCTGGCAGGGCTGGCTCGCCCTCAAGAACCGCGAGCTGGAGATGCACCGCATGCCGGCCGAAATGGAAGGCGGATCGCGTGAAGGCATGGCGCGGATCGAGATTGCCGACCTCAAGGAACGCATCCGCAAGCTGGAAGCCATCGCGAACGGGGTGGACCTGTGACGCGCAGCCACTAGATGGCAGACATGCGCACACTTGAAGACATCCAGGAAGAGTACGAATTTCTCGAGGGCGACGAACGCTATCGCCTGCTGATCGAGCTGGGCCGCGAGCTGGACGAGATGCCCGCCGCCCTGAAAACGGACGCCACGCTCGTTCGTGGATGTTCGGCGCAGGTCTGGGTCTATCCGACCGGCGATGCCGACAAACTGCATTTCGTCGCCGACAGCAACGCCGCCATTACGAAGGGCATCGTCGCGCTGGTGATCGCCGCGGTGCAGGACAAGCCCGCGACCGAGGTAGCCGGCATGGATGTCGCAGAGGCGCTCGCCCCCTTCGATCTGAAGAACCAGCTTTCATCCAACCGCACCCAGGGCGTGCCCAACATGATCGCGCTGGTACAGGAACACGCCGCGCGCATCTCGCAAGGGTAACAGGTTCGCCCCGCCGGAAATGAACGCGCGCAAGAGCCATACCACCCGGCTTTGTTGGAACGCGCCTGCAATCACCCCGTTGAAAAGGCAAACGGAGGGGGGTAAACCTCAGGAGACCCCAAATGGCTATTCTTATTCTTATCGCTACCATCGTGCTGCCGCCGGTAGGCGTAGCGGCAAAGCACGGACTGGGTGGAACCGCCCTGCTCAACCTCGTGCTGACGCTGCTCGGCTTCATCCCCGGCCTGATCCACGGACTGTACGTGAACTACGCCCGCTAAGGGTTAGTCTCACGCAAAGCGATTGCGCTCCACCAAGGTGTAGGCCATGCTCCTCCTCGGTGAATCCGGGGGGCCGGCATGCGCGATCACGAATTGCGAAAACAGGTTGTTTCCGAAATGCACCTGCGCCGCTGGCCGGTGCTTTCGGTACCCTGTTTCATCGTACAGTGGGTGCTCATCGTCGCGCCGGATGAACGCGAAGACGAAGCTGCCTATCTCGAAGGATTTCGCGATCCGGACGCGAGACAGGCAAATCCTCCGCATCTCTCGGGATTTCTGGCCGGTGGCGTGGAATTCTCTTGGGAGCGACATAGCGAAGGCACGAGCCTTTCGCTTTTC
Organism: uncultured Sphingomonadaceae bacterium; assembly: GCA_947493195.1. GTDB lineage: Bacteria > Pseudomonadota > Alphaproteobacteria > Sphingomonadales > Sphingomonadaceae > Alteraurantiacibacter. Next base: position 330,883 of record CANLQG010000001.1, read on the forward strand.
ATCGACGGTGTTTCCGAGGAGGATCTGGCATCGGCCACCCTTCCCGACCGGGTGAGCGAGGCAATCGAATGGGCTCAGCGCCTTCCGGGCAAGGTCATGCGCGCAATCCAGATTCGCGTGGTAGCCGATGATGACGCGGCCGAGCGATTGCTGCCGCACATGGACTTCCTTCGCTCCGAACTGATCTCCTGCAATTTTGGGGGCGCACCGCGCATGTGGGGCGATTTCAGGCTGAAGGATGACGGGTTTGGCAAGCTGGTGGTGGCTGCCAACGGTACCGACCTGCGCGACTTCAGCAGGCTGGTCCAGCGGCTGCAGGACCTTGGCAATTATCGCAACCGTGCCTTGCTTGGCCTGCCGACAGCGCAGAAGGCATGGCCGAAGCTCGATGCCGTCGGAACGAAGCTTGCCGAAGTGGCAGCGCGCATCGCGGGTGATGAGACAAAGGACGATGTGCTGCTGGAACAGCTTTCCACCTACAGCGCGGAACTCAATGCCATTGCCAATGCCATCGACTATCGCCTCAGCGCGACCGCTGCCTATGCCCAGCTCGTGAACGAGCGGCTGGAGCAACTGCGCGTGACACCGATAGACGGTTATGCCTCGCTGGTGGATTTCACCCAGCGCCGGTTCCTGCCCGCGATCCGCACCTGCGCCGCGGTGAAGGACCGGCAGCTCGGGCTGTCTGCACGGGCAGAGCGAGCCGCCAGCCTCCTGCGCGCGCGTATCAGCACGCGGATCGAGAACCAGAATGCGGAACTGCTGCGATCGATGGATCGCAGCACCCGCATGCAGCTGCGGCTGCAACAACTGGTGGAAGGCCTGTCAGTCGTCGCGCTCAGCTATTACCTGATCGGGCTGGTCGGTTATGTCCTGAAAGGGGCGGGCCACAGATGGCCAGGCCTCGATGCCGAGGTCGCACTGGCCGTCATCACCCTACCCGTCGTGGCCGTGGTATGGCTGGCGACACGTCTCTTGAAAAAGCGCCTGTTGCAGGGCCCCGACCGGCGGCTGCCCTAGCCGATTTCAGGCTCCGGCGCTGTCGCGTACCACGGCGATGCCCGCTTCGCGCTGGCGCCTCAGGTCGACCTTCAGCGCGGCAGGATCGCGTGCGAAGAGAAAGCCGAAGCTTACCCCGCCTTCCTTGCCGATGGTGGCATGGTGCAGCTTGTGGGCCTGCACCAGCCGCTTGGCATAGCCACGCTTGGGCACCCATTTGAAATAGCGCTGATGAACAAGGCCATCGTGGATGAACGTGTAGATCAGCCCGTACACGGTAATGCCGAGGGCGAACCACCACAGGAAATCGGACACGAAATAGCCAACGATGAACATGACGATCACGATGCTGCCGAAAACGACCGCGAACAGATCGTTTTTCTCCAGCATGTTGTCATGCGGTTCGTGATGATCGCGGTGCCAGCCCCAGCCCCAGCCGTGCATCACGTACCGGTGCGCCCACCAGGCGAACCCTTCCATGAAAACGACCGCACCGACAACGGTGAGGACTATTTCGGCTACGCTCATCTCTTCAGCTCCGAATCGACTCGGCAAGGCCGCGCCGGCAGCGCGGGAGTGCCCACCACGGGGTCTGCGGAAACCTGTGGTGTTCGTGATGATAGCCGAAATGGAAACACGTTGCGAGGCTGACAAGGGGTGAGAAATCGTCCGACCGGGCATTATGCCTGTCATCGAAGGTGTCACGCGCGTGGCGATGCGGCCGATAGGTGCCGAAATAGAACAGCTGCATGCTCGATGCGATCGCGGGCAGTCCGAACACCAGCACGATCTGGGTCATGGGTACGCCGACGACCAGCCAGTAGATCGTCACGATGGTGCTGACGTAAAGCACCGACTGCCAGCCGAAATAACGGCGCAGGAAGGTGCCGTACCAGCGCCAGAAATTGCTGGGATTGGCGGTGTCGAAGTCGGGATCGCCCTCCCCCCCGGCATGGCGATGGTGATCGAAATGCGCGCTGCGCATCTTGCGCCAGCCAAACCCTGCATAAAGGAACAGCAATCCGCCACCGATTGCAGAATTGAGGCGCGGAAATCCGGGAGCCAGCGATCCGTGCATGGCATCGTGGCTGATGATGAAGACGCCGACCGAGAGCCAGCACTGGATCACGGAAATCGCAAGCGCCGCCGGCAGTGTACTCCAGCTTAGTTCGAAAACGAAGATCGCGTAAAAATGCAATCCCAGCCATGCGCCGACTATCGCAATCGCCAGGCCGAGACCGACGAGGGATTGCGCGCTGCGGGGAATGCCGGGGGCGGATCGAACCATTACACCAAGGCCTTAGAGCACTATGCCGGGCAGGCAAACGCGGCAATTGGTCCCTGTCTCAAGGGCCGGAACGAATTGCTCGCGGCAACTACTCTCGCGGCAGGCCGAAATAGCGTTCAGCCACGTCCTGGTTGATGCGCGCGGGCCGATGGGTTTCGCTGTCGATGCAGCACCACATGGACTGCACTTCGGCCAGCACGTCCTCACCGCGGCGAATCACCGTGTTATAGAAGCTGCGCGCACCCTTGATCTTTTCCAGCACCGTTTCGGCGATAACGTCATCATGCAGGAAGGCGGGCCGACGATAGGTAATCTCGTGCTTCAGCGCGACCCAGGCCTTGCTCGCCACCTCTTCTGCCGGGGCGAGTTTCTGCCAGTGTTGCAGGACCACGTCCTGCACCCAGTTCAGATAGCGCGAATTGTTCACGTGCCCCATGAAATCGATATCATCGGGCAGGATCTTGATGGGAATCGCAAAGGGCTTGATTGACATCGGTGTAAATTAGGCGCGCAACGTTAACTTTCCAAGACACCAAAAAGCCTTTTCTCGTTATTCTTGGCGGAAAGTCTCTCGCGCGCTATCTGGCAACCCATGTCCAGTAAGCCCCGCACCCTGTACGAAAAGATTTTCGATGCCCATGTGGTGGAGCGGCGCGATGACGGTACCTGCCTGATCTTCATTGATCGCCACCTCGTCCACGAAGTCACCAGCCCCCAGGCATTCGAGGCGCTGCGGATCAATGGCCGTACCGTGCGCCATCCGGAACTTACCCTGGCCGTTCCCGACCATAACCTGCCCACCACCGCGCGCACCGACGCGCAAGGTAACCGCGTGCCGATTGCCGACGAGGAAAGCCGCGAGCAGCTCGCCGCGCTGGAGCGCAACACGCACGATTTCGGCATTCGCTATTTCGATGCCACGGCCCGGCAGCAGGGCATCGTCCACGTCGTCGGACCGGAGCAGGGCTTCTCTCTACCGGGCACCACCATCGTCTGCGGCGACAGCCACACCGCGTGCCACGGTGGCCTTGGCGCATGGGCCTTTGGCATCGGCACCAGCGAGGTGGAGCACGTGCTCGCCACGCAGACCCTGCTGCTGCGCCCGTCGAAAACGATGGAAGTGCGGGTGGAGGGCGATCTGGCGCCCGGCGTCACGGCCAAGGATCTGATCATGCACATCATCGGCGTGATCGGCACTGCTGGCGGCACCGGGCACGTGATCGAATACCGCGGCAAGGTGTTCGAAAAGATGAGTATCGAGAGCCGCCTGACGGTGTGCAACATGAGCATAGAGGGCGGCGCGCGCGGCGGCCTGATCGCGCCTGACGAAACCACTTTCGCCTATATCAAGGGCCGCACCTTCGCGCCCAAGGCCGACGAGTGGGACGATGCTGTCGCCTACTGGAAAACGCTGTATTCCGACCCCGATGCGGTGTTCGATAAATCTGTAACGATCGATGCTCGCGAAGTGGAACCCTCCGTAACATGGGGCACGAGCCCCGAGGATGTGGTCGCCATCGGCGGCACGGTTCCAGATCCCGACACTTTCGCCGACCCTTCCAAGCAGGACGCTGCCCGCGCCAGCCTCGATTACATGGGCCTCACGCCCGGCACCCGAATGCAGGATATCGCCGTGCAGAACATCTTCATCGGCAGTTGCACCAACAGCCGCATCGAAGACCTGCGCGCCGCAGCCGAGGTGTTGCGCGGTCGACGCAAGCACGCGAACATCAAGTGGGGCATCGTCGTGCCGGGCTCGGGTCTGGTGAAGATGCAGGCGGAGGCAGAGGGGCTGGACAAGGTCTTCACCGACGCGGGCCTCGAATGGCGGGAGCCGGGCTGTTCTGCCTGCCTCGGAATGAACCCGGACAAGGTGCCCGCCGGAGAACGCAGCGCTTCTACCAGCAACCGCAACTTCGTGGGTCGGCAGGGGCCGGGCGCGCGCACGCACCTGGTCTCGCCCGCCATGGCCGCCGCTGCTGCCGTGACAGGCCACCTGACCGACGTGCGCGAACTGACGCGTGAGCCTGCGTAAACGATCCTTTGCCACGGTGGTCCGCCCCGATACGCGCCTGCTCGTCCTGGGCAGCTTGCCGGGCGAGAGATCGCTGGCGGCGGCGCAATACTACGCCCACCCGCGAAACGCATTCTGGAAGCTGATGGAAGAGGTGATTGGGAGTGAGCTGGTGGCGCTGGACTATCCTGCGCGGCTGAAGGCGCTGTTGCAGCACAAGGTCGGCCTGTGGGACTCGGTGCAATCCGCCGAGCGCAAAGGCAGCCTCGATGCCGACATGCGCGAGATAGAGACCGCTGACCTGACAGCGCTCGTCGCCACGCTCCCCGAACTCAGGGCCGTGGCCTTCAACGGCAAGACTTCTGAAAAAGCTGCTCGGTCGCAACTGGCGCAAGGCACGCTAAGCCTCGTATCCCTGCCCTCCTCCAGCCCGGCGCATGCGGCGATGACTTTCGAGGAGAAAACCCGGCACTGGACAAAACTGCGCGAATTCTTGTGCTGATTATTGCAACCCTCACGCCCCGGGAGCATTGGAAATACCATGACTGACAAAATTCCAAAGACAGCCGCAATCGCCGCCGGTGCCATCGGCTCTGCCGCCGTGGCCGCGGCATTGCTTTACGTGAACCGCCGCAAGAAGCAGAACGGGCCGACGCAGCCCGGCCCCATCCCCAGTGGCGAGAAGCCGGAAACCGACTGATGGAAAAGGTCTCGCAGATCGAAGGCCGCGCCATTCCGTTCGGGCGCAAGAATGTTGATACCGATGTAATAATCCCTGCGCGCTGGCTGAAGACGGTAAGCCGCGAAGGACTGGGCCAGGGCGCTTTCGAATCCGTGCGGGCGAAAGACCCCGACAACGTATTCGACAGCGAGGAATTCGCCGGTGCCCCGATCCTTGTGGCGGGCGACAACTTCGGCTGCGGGTCCAGTCGCGAACATGCCGCGTGGGCCATGCTCGACCTTGGCATCCGCGCCGTGATCGCGCCCAGTTTTTCGGATATCTTCGCAGGTAACGCCTTCAAGAACGGTATCCTCACCGTGGCATTGCCGCCAGAACAGGTGGATCGCTTGCTGGAAGTGGCCAAGACCGATCCGATCTTCATCGATCTTGAAAGCCAGAGCGTGACCACGCCGTTCCAGGATCGCTTCACCTTTGAAATCGACCCTTTCCGCAAGCACTATCTGCTAGAGGGTCTCGACGAGGTGGGGCTGACGCTGGAGCGCGATGAAGCGATTTCCCGCTACGAGGAACGTCTCGCGGCAGGCCAGCCCTGGCTGGCTCGCGGAACGGGAGTTGCGGCCTGATCGTCCGACGCGCTATCTCGTCACACGAATTCTTCACAAGGACCGATTCCCAATGACCGATTTCAAAGACCGCGAACGCGGCGAAGAAGCCAAGTACGCCATGGACGAAGAAACCGCCTTCAAGGTCGCTGCGCGCCGTAACCGGCTGGTAGGCGAGTGGGCCGCTGGACTGATGGATCTGACGCCCGAGGAAACCGACGCCTACAAGAAGGCTGTCGTGCAGGCCGATTTCGAGGAAGCTGGCGACGAGGACGTGATCCGCAAGGTGCTGGGCGACCTTACCCAGGCCGGTTGCGACGTGGACGAAGCGCAGGTGCGTGCCAAGCTCGCGGAAATGGCCATCGAGGCCCGCCGCCAGTTCATGAGCGGGTCCTGATCCGATGCCCATGCCCGCAGCCCAGATCGAAGCGCTTATCAAGGCCGCCATTCCCGATGCCACGGTCGAAATAGAGGCACTGGCGGACGATAACGACCACTGGCTGGCACGCGTGTCTTCTGCCGAATTCGCAGGCAAGAACCGCGTGCAGCAGCACAAGATGGTATTTGCCGCGCTGGGCGGCCGCATGGGCGGAGAGCTTCACGCCTTGCAACTGCACACCAGCGTTCCCAACTGACTGCTATCAGTTTCCAAATTATCCGGTGGGTCAGATGAGCGATACAAACGCCAATAGCAACGAGCGCATTTCCAAGATTGTCGGCGACGCCGACGTCGTGCTTTTCATGAAGGGGACGCCGCTGTTCCCGCAGTGCGGCTTTTCCAACCGCGCTGTTTCCATTCTCGATCACTGCGGCGTCGCCTTCGACAGTGTCGACGTGCTGCAGGACATGGAAATCCGCCAGGGCATCAAGGCCTATTCCGACTGGCCCACGATCCCGCAACTCTACGTGAAGGGCGAATTCGTGGGCGGCAGCGACATCATGATGGAAATGTTCGAGGCTGGCGAATTGCAGCAGTTGCTGGACGAAAAGAAGGTTGCAAAGGCTTCCTGAAATCAACGGAAGCCCTTTCGGGCGGCCTTCAGTTCCATTCAGGTGCGAACGTCTAGGCTCCGGCAATTCGATTCGCCTGGAGGCTTCATGATCCGTACCCTGTTCCTTTCCGCCGCCCTTACCTTTGCTGTTCCGGCAATGGCGCAGGACGGTATGGCGGATGACACGGCCGAACGCTTAGCGGCAGCCCGAACTGCCGAGGCAACCGCCCGGCAGATGGTCGCCGTCCAGCAAGCAAGCGCAGCCGCGCAGCAGCAGTATCTCGGCATGACCGGTGCGGCGTTCGGCGATGGCTATCGCGGCGCTGTCGCATTTCCAGCGGAGGCGCCAGACGTGTGGGATGTGGTGCTTGTTGCCGCTCGCGGTGAAGGCACGCAGGCCCCGCTGGTCGCACTGGCGGAGTACGAAATCGCGCAGGGCAATATCAGGAGCGAAACCCTGCACGAGGCCGGTTCCGAACCGGCACTTACCGGCACGGCGTTGCAGATGGCCCGCGCAAAATATGTCGCCCCGCGCGCCGTGATCGCAGCACCGGGCGCGGGCTATTGCCTCGATGGCGAGCCCGCCGCCGAAGGCTCCACCCACTCGGTGAGCTACATTCCGCTTGTCCTGCCGCCCAATGAAAAGGGCGAGATCGAGGCCTACGTTCTCAACGGTCCGCTGGCTGAAGGCTCGATACCTCTGGGCAAGCACTACCGCGTCAGTTTCGATGAGTTCGGGCAGGTGGGCGAACCCGAAGTGGTGACCGACACCTGCGAGGTGATCGAGTGGCAGGAGGACAATCCCGAACTGGCGACGAGCGTCTATGTCACGCAGTACGAGGATCATATCGCGCCAAGCGTGATCCATGCCTTCATCTCGGCAAATCTGCCCATGAGCATGGGCGTGGTGACCGGAGATATCATCTGGCGGATGGCAGGCGGCGCGATCGCCCCGCCCGTCCCCGCTGCCGAGGCAGGGTACTGAACCGGGCATGTGCAACCTCTATCGCATGTCCAGATCGCAGGACGAGGTCGCGCACTTCTTCGATGCGATAGCGCAGGACATGGCAGTATCGCCAGGCGGCAATGCGCCGGAGCTGGTGTACCCCGGCTATCCGGGGATGGTGCTGGCCGAGGGGCGACTGGCGCAGATGACCTGGGGCTTTCCGCTCGCTCGAAAGGGCGTGAAGGGTCAGCCGCTAAAGCCCAAGCCGGTGAACAATGCGCGTATGGACAAGCTGAAGAGCCCGTTCTGGCGAGTGAGCTTCGAGAGCCGCCGATGTCTCATCCCGGTTTCCGACTTTGCCGAGGCCGAAGGTCTGCCGGGCGGCAAGACCCGTACGTGGTTCTCCCTCCCCGACGCACCATTGATGGCGCTAGCCGGGTTCTGGCGCGACAGCGCGGAATTCGGCCGGGCCTATACGATGGTTATGACCGACGCGAACGAACACGTGCGCGGCGTGCATGACCGGATGCCGGTTATCCTGCCGAACGAAGCCTGGTCCACCTGGCTGGATGGGACACCACAGGATGCCTTCCAGCTTTGCCGCCCGTACGGCGCGGACATGCTGGTAACGCGTACCGAGGAGCCTTGGGCGGGACGGCGCTAGATTTCGACGATTTTTGTGGAGAAGGTCTTCGGGGAGGCGGAGCCGGGAGACTTGGTTGGGGACCATTGATCGGCCCCGCCTCGTTCGAAGAACCATTGGTTACGCCGATAACATTGCACACCGCGTGCCAGTTTTCGCGTTGCGAGGTTTCCTGCGGGAGTGGATGGTTCACAAAATCTTTACGCCTGCCCTGCATGTAAAATTCTCCGACATTTAGCGGGAAGCACGATGCAGCCAGTTCCACTTTATCTCAGCCCGAATTTCGAGCAGATTGCGGCAGACCTTGATGAAGGCGATCTCGAGCTGTTGAGGCTGTTTGCGCGCGACGGCTACGTGGTGATCGACAGCGACCTGCCCGATATGGACGGACTGGCAGCGCAGGTGATCGAAGAACTGGATGGCCGCCACGATGAGCGGCACCGCGTGCAGGACGCCTGGCAACAGTGCGCTGCCGTGCGCACCATTGCCACTCACGGCAAGTTCCTGCGCCTGCTGGAAATGCTTTACGGACGGCCCGCTTTTCCCTTCCAGACACTGAATTTCAACGAAGGCTCTCGCCAGCGCACGCACAGCGACACGCTGCATTTCGATTCGCTGCCGCGCGGGTTCATGGCCGGGGTCTGGGTGGCGCTGGAAGATGTAGATGCCGACAACGGTCCGCTGCAATACTATCCCGGCTCGCATCGTCTGCCGCATCTGGAACTGGGTGAGCTGGGTTCACGCGACGCGCGTAAGGGTGGTCGGGGAACCTATGGCTTCTACCACGAGGTCTACGAACCGGCGATCGAGGCGCTGGTTGAGCAGCAGCGCTTTCAGCCGCAGTTCGGCCATCTGAAGAAAGGCCAGGCGCTGATCTGGGCCGCCAATCTCCTCCACGGCGGCGCGCCGGTGAACGATGCCGCCCGCACCCGCCACTCGCAGGTCACGCATTACTATTTCGAAGACTGCGCATGGCTAACGCCGATGGGCGGCGATGCCCTTTCAGGCTATTCAATGTTTCGCCAGCCGATCGACATTCGCACGGGCGAGCAGCGCGTCGGCACCTATGGACAGGACCGCATCGGCCTGCGCCACCTCGCGTGGCACCGCGCCCGGCGAACGGCTTCGCGGTTCCTGGGGCGGTTCGGGCGGAGTTGATCCTGTGGCGCGGCCGCGTCCATCCCAGCCTTGAACTCCCGCGAATATGTGGCATGGTAGCGCTACCACGTTACCGGGAGAAAAATGCCGTGAAGCTCGCCCTCGCAGTGCCCCTGCTCGCCTCTGCACCATTACTGGCCGCCTGTGCCGCCCAATCCGAACTGGCCGCCCCGATGGGCGATCCGCGCTACATTGCGCAGCCATTGACGGACGAAATCTATACCGCCGATCCCTCCGCGCGGGTGTGGGACGATGGGCGGATCTACATCTACGCCAGCCATGATGTCCCCGTCGCAGAAGAACTGGTGGGCACGGCAGAGGCATTCGACATGCGCGACTATCGCGTTCTGTCGATGGATCGGCCGGGCGGTGCTGTAACGGTGCATCCGGTCGCGCTGGACGTGGCCGACGTGCCGTGGGCCACGCAGCAAATGTGGGCGCCCGATGCGGCCTACAAGGATGGGACCTACTACCTCTATTTCCCCGCCAAGGATGCGGACGGCGTGTTCCGCATAGGGGCAGCCACTTCCACGTCACCTACCGGACCGTTCACGCCGCAGGCCGCGCCGATCGCGGGCAGCTATTCAATAGATCCGGGAATTCTCGCCGATGAGGATGGTGAGCATTACATGTATATCGGCGGCATCTGGGGCGGGCAATTGCAGCGCTGGCAGGACGGCAGATACGACCCTGCCGGCTCCGACACCGATCCCACCCCGGCGGGGCAACCCGCGATTCCACCGGTCGTGGCGCGCATGGACGACACCATGCTGCAGTTCGCCGAGACCCCGCGTCCCATCGAAATCCTCGACGAAAGCGGCGCACCGATCACCGCCGACGATCTGGATCGCCGGTTCTTCGAAGGCGCGTGGGTATTCCGGCGCGGCGACACCTACTACTTCACCTATTCGACGGGGGACACGCACTACCTGGTCTACGCCACGGGAAGCTCACCCTACGGTCCATTCACCTATCGCGGCCGCATTCTCGAACCGGTGGAAGGGTGGACGACACACCACTCGATCACCGAAATCGATGGCAACTGGTGGCTGTTCTACCACGACACCCAGCGTTCGGGCCTCACCCATCTGCGCAATGTAAAAATGACGCCTCTCACGTTCCGCGCTGATGGCACCATCGTGCCTATCGATCCGACACCCGGAGACTGATCGCCCCGCCAAACAGGCCGCAAGGGTCCGTTCACCGCAGGCGTAGCCTCTCCCATCGCGCGGGTCGGACCCTTGCGCATGCTCATGCGTCTTTCTTGCAAAGCACACTTGCAAGGAAACCACACCCCATGGGCACGATCACGACTGTCAATCCCGCCACAGGCGCCGATATCGAAACATACGAAGAGATTTCGCAAGGTGAGGCGAAAAGGAAGGTAGACGCCTGCCACGAAGCGTTCTCCAAGTGGAAGCTGGTCTCGCGCGAAGACCGGGCCGAGACTATCAAGGGGCTCGGCAAGGCCCTGCGCGACAACAAGGAAGATCTGGCGCAGTTGATGACCGAGGAAGTCGGCAAGCTGATCAAGGACAGTCGCGACGAAGTGGAGCTGTGCGCAGCCATCTGCGACTACACCGCCGGTTGCGGCCCCGCCGAACTCGCGCCAGAGCCACGCGATCCCGCCAACGCAGGTCGTGGCATCGTGACATATGAGCCTATAGGTGTCATCTACGGTATCCAGCCGTGGAACTTCCCCGCCTACCAGGTGATCCGCTATGCCATTGCCAACCTGATGGCGGGCAACGGCGTATTGCTGAAGCATGCCTCCAACTGCACCGGCAGCGGCCTGATGATCGAGAAAATCTTCCGCGAAGGCGGCCTGCCCGAAAATCTGTTCACCGTGCTTGTTATCGGCCACGACACTTCGGATGAAATCATCAAGCATGACAAGGTGCGCGGTGTGACGCTGACCGGCTCTGATACCGCCGGAAAGCACGTTGCGGAAGCTGCAGGTAAGGTGCTCAAGCCCACCGTGCTCGAGCTCGGCTCCAACGATGCCTACATGGTATTGGAAGATGCCGACCTGGACCTGGCTGCAAAGGTTTGCGCCCAGGCACGGCTGTACAACAACGGCCAGACCTGCATCAACGGCAAGCGCTTCATCGTGACTGAGAAGGTCTACGATGAATTTCTCGAAAAGTTCGTTGCCCGTTTCGAAGCGGTAAAGACCGGCGATCCCACGGCGGATGATAGCGACATGGGCCCGATGTCGCGCACCGACCTGCGTGCCGACGTGCACGAGCAGGTGGAAAAGAGCGTCGCCAAGGGCGCAAAGATCGCCTGCGGCGGCAAAATCCCCGACGGTCCCGGCGCGTTCTATCCCGCGACCGTGCTGACCGACGTAAAGCCCGGCCAGCCCGCTTATGACGACGAAATTTTCGGCCCTGTCGCCTCTGTCATCAAGGCGAAGGATGACGAGGATGCGATGCGCATCGCCAACGACAGCCGCTATGGCCTGGGCGGCGGCATCATGTCGAAGGACGAAGACCGCGCCATCGAGCTTGCCTCCAAGCATTTCGATACCGGCATGGTGTTCATCAACGTCTACGGTGTGGCCGACCCGTCGATGCCGTTCGGCGGCGTGAAGAACTCAGGCTACGGGCGCGAGCACGGCGGATTGGGCATGCGCGAATTCACCAATGCAAAAAGCATCTTCGTCGGAAGCGCCTGACCCGAGTCTCCACGGACGGCTTAACCCTCACCGAGCCAATGAAAAGGGGAGCGACTCTTGCGGAGTCGCTCCCCTTTTTCGTTGGCGCGCCCAGCAGGAGTCGAACCTGCGGCCTCAGGATTAGAAGTCCCGTGCTCTATCCAGCTGAGCTATGGGCGCGTCGCATGGCCCTCTAACCATATTTGCGCCCGGCGCAAAGGGCGCTAGCAACGCGGGCATGGCCAACCCCGCCCCCGCAGCCCCACCCGAACATGCGCGTTTTCGCTATTTCGATCTCGTTATGGCCGCCTTCGTGGTGGTGCTGGTGCTTTCCAACGTTATCGGAGCAGCAAAGCTTTCCACCGTCGCAGGCTTTACCTTTGGCGCAGGCATCCTGTTCTTCCCGCTCTCCTACGTGATCGGCGACGTGCTGACCGAAGTTTATGGATACGCCCGCGCGCGGCGGGTGATCTGGGCAGGCTTTGCCGCGCTCGTATTCATGGCGGTGATGAGTTTCGTGGTGGTCGTTCTGCCGCCCTCAGAAAGCTGGACAGGGCAAGACGCATACGAACAGGTGTTCGGCCAGGTGCCACGCATCGTGCTCGCCTCGATCACTGCCTTCTGGGCCGGCGAGTTCGTCAATTCCTATGTCATGGCGAAGATGAAGATCTGGACGAAAGGCGAGAAGCTGTGGACCCGCACCATTGGCTCCACATTTGTGGGCCAGGGCGTAGACAGCCTGCTGTTCTATCCCATCGCCTTTCTCGGCGTGTGGGAGACATCCGATGTGGTGCTGGTGATGGTAACGAACTGGGCGCTTAAAGTCGGCTGGGAAGCCGTGCTGACGCCTGTCACCTATCGCGTGGTCGCCTTCCTGAAGAAGCGCGAGGGCGTCGAGATCTTCGATACCGACACCGATTTTTCCCCCTTCGCGGCACGCGAAACGCGCGAAGGATAGAAGGGCGAAATGGCCGCCGGCGTCAGTTCGCCAGCAGCCAGATCGCGAGATAGATGAGGATGAAGCTGCCGAACCCGGCAACGGCACCCACCAGGAACACCAGCCGAACAATCAGCGGGTTGATCCCGAAATACTTTGCAATCCCTCCGCAAACCCCGGCGATCTTGCCGTCTGCACGGTCGAGCTGGAAGCTCTTCGTGGAGGTGGGGCGTACTGCGTTGTTGGGGTCGTACTTGCTCATGCCAGCAGACCCACGACGCTGGTCGCATTCGGATTGGCAAAGCTGCTAACCAGCAGGGTGAACGTGACGGCCACGGCGGCAAGGCCGGCCATCAGCTTGGTCTGGAATTCGTTGGTCATGTCATTCTCCTTTGAATGGGTTGGTTGTGATGCTGCTGCTTCAGGCGAGAAGGCTGCCGATGATGCTGGCCTGCGGCGTGGAAAAGCTGCTGACGAGGATCGTGGTGGTTACGACAACGGCAGCGAGAGCGGCGGAAATGCGGGCGGTGAAGTCATTCGTGAAAGTCATTTTGTTTCCCTCTTGTGTTAAATGAGAACTGTTTCGTCCCATGTCCCCAACATTGCAGAGGGCGTGCCAGTTTTGAAAAACCGCAGAATTCTGCCATTCTTGTTCAGCCTGCAGAAAGGTTGGATGTTAGCCAAAACTACTTCTTGGTATTTTGCACCAACTTTCGGTTTCCCTAATTCCTGTGGCGTGAGCGGGCCCGCTGGAATAGTGGTGCAGGCCTGACCATGGCGCTTGATCGCATCACCCTTTCCACCTTCCGCAACCACGCCGGAACGCAGCTGGATGAAGCCCGCCAGCTGAACCTGCTCGTGGGGGAGAATGGCGCCGGCAAGACCAACATCCTCGAAGCCCTCTCCCTTTTCGCGCCCGGCCGAGGGATGCGCCGGGCATCCCTGACAGACATGGCTGCACAAGACGGTCCGGGCGGCTTTGCAGCCAGTGTCTCCCTCGATACGGGCGACGGCGGGGAGCCGGTCAAGCTGGGCACCGGCATGGCGGCGGATCGGCCGGGCAGGCGCATCGTGCAGGTCAATGGAGCGGAAGCGACCGCGATCAGTCTGGGCGAATGGCTGGCCATGGGTTGGCTGACACCGGCCATGGATCGCCTCTTCGCCGAAAGTGCCGGTGCGCGTCGCCGCTACATGGATCGTCTGGCCGTGGCGCTCGAGCCCGGGCATGCGCGTTTCGCCAGCCGCTATGAAGCTGCCCTGCGGGAACGCAATCGACTGCTGTCGGACGAACGTGAGCCCGATCCGGCATGGATGGATTCGATCGAGGCGCAGATGGCCGAAGTCGGGGCGGGCCTGGCACAAGGCCGGGCGCGCCTTATCGGCGCGCTTACCGCGCGGTTGGCCGAATTGCCCGAAGCACCCTTCGCGCGACCCCTGCTGACTTACGAACCCGGCGGCGAACTGACGCGCGAAGGTCTGGCAGGTCACTGGGGAGATACCCGCGCCCGCGATCGGGCGGCGCAGCGCACGCTCTCAGGCCCTCACCGTGACGAACTGGGCGTCACCATGGCGGGCAAGATGATGGCGGCCGCCGAATGTTCGACCGGGGAGCAGAAGGCGATGCTGGTGGCGATCACCCTTGCCCACGCCGAACTTGCTGCCCGCGGGCGTCCGGGCGTGTTGCTGCTGGACGAAGTGGCCGCTCACCTCGATCCCGTACGCCGCGATGCCCTGTTTGACCGGCTGCGCTCCAGCGGCACGCAGGTCTGGCTGACGGGGACCGAACCTGCGCCGTTCGAAGGAATACTGGGTGAAGCCGCCGTCTGGAAAGTGGCCGCCGGCAGGGCCGAGCGGGTCTAGCTCTCGTCTTCGGGCAGGGCTTCCACCACCGCGTCCAGCGTTGCGGCAACCATGTCCTCTATACCTTCGGCGGTGGGATGGATGCGGTCTGTCTGCATCAGGTCGGGATCGTCGAACACCGGCTCCATGAAGAAAGGCACCAGCGCGGTGCCGTATTGCTCGGCAAGGGCCGGATACATCCCGTCGAACTGGCCGACATAATCCGCGCCCAGATTGGGCGGCGCACGCATGCCCATCAGCAGCACGGGAATATCGCGCGATTGTACTTCCTCGATGATGGCGGCCAGGTTCTGGCGGGTCTGCTCAGGAGAGATGCCGCGCAACAGGTCGTTCCCGCCCAGTTCGATGATGGCGAGATCGATATCGGCCTGCGCGTTGTCGAGCACGAAGGCGATGCGCTGGCGACCTGCGGCCGTCGTATCGCCCGACACGCCCGCGTCGATCACGCTGGCGTTGATGCCGCGCCCCCGCAAGGCGCGTTCCAGCACCTCTGGATAGCCCTGCGCTTCCTCCACATTGTAGCCTGCCATCAGGCTGTTCCCGAAACCCAGGATCACCCGTTGCGGCCCCATCACGGGCAGCGGTGCTTCCAGTTCGGCCTCGGTCGCCGTGGCAGTCTCGGTTTCCCCAACCGGCGCTTCTGAGCCGCAGGCGGCCAGCGCCAGTGCGAGAGGGACCAGGATCGACGAAGCGCCGATGGGCCTATGCCACCGACTTAGGACTCGCTTGCTCATGCCCCATAGCTATGCCATCGCCGCCCCGTGACAAGTCCTGACACTGCGAAACCCGTTATCGCCGCCACAGACCTGCGTCTCACCCTTGGTGAGGGCGAGGCGGCGGTAGAGATCCTGCGCGGCATCGACCTGCAGGTTGCGGCCGGCGAAACGCTCGCCCTGCTCGGCCCCTCGGGCAGCGGAAAGAGTTCGCTGATGGCAGTGCTTTCCGGGCTGGAGCAAGCATCTTCCGGTTCGCTGCTGGTGGCCGGAGAAGATTTCACCGCGCTTGACGAGGACGCCCTTGCCCTCGCCCGCCGGGGCCGCATCGGCATCGTGCTCCAGGCCTTCCACCTGCTGCCCACCATGACCGCGATCGAGAACGTGGCCGTGCCGATGGAACTGGCCGGCGACGATACCGCGTGGGACCGGGCAGCGCAGGAACTGGAATCGGTCGGCCTCGGCCACCGCCTCACCCATTACCCGGCACAGCTTTCCGGCGGCGAACAGCAGCGTGTCGCCATTGCCCGCGCCATCGCGCCGCGCCCGCCGCTGATCTTTGCCGACGAGCCAACCGGCAACCTCGACGCGACCACGGGGGACAGCGTGGTGGACGTGCTGTTCAAACGGCGCGGAGAAACCGGCGCCACGCTGGTAATCATCACGCACGATCGCCACCTGGCGGCAATGTGCGACCGGGTGGTGACGCTGGCCGACGGCCAGATCGCTTCGGACACTGCCAGGGTTTCCGGGGCGGCGTGACCGGCATGGGCTGGCGCACCGCCTGGACCATCGCCCGGCGCGACCTTGCCAGCGGCTTTCGCGGTCTGCGGCTGCTGCTCGTGTGCCTGTTCCTGGGTGTTGGCGCGCTGGCGGCCATCGGCAGCCTCACATCCGCCATACAAGGCGAACTCGACAGCCAGGGTCAGGCGATCCTGGGCGGCGACATGGAAGTGGAGCTGTGGCAGCGAATGCCCAGCGCGGAGGAACTGGCCTACCTCGAGAACCTCGGCGAAGTCTCCCCCGGATACCGCCTGCAGGCCATGGCCACCACGCCCGATGCCGCCGTGCCGGTGGAACTGAAGGCGGTCGCGCCGAACTATCCGATGTACGGCGAGCTGCTGCTGGCGGACGGCACCAGCGCCGGTGCGCCGGTGGCCGGGCAGGCCTACCTCGCCCCCGGAGCGGCGGAACGGCTGGACATAGCGGCGGGCGACACCATCACTCTGGGCACGCAGCAGGTGGTTGTTGCAGGGATCATCGCGGAAGAGCCCGACCGCCTCTCCGAAGGGTTCGCCCTTGGCCAGACTATCATCGTACCGCTGGCGCTCCCCGAAGCTGCCGGCCTCGTCGCGCCGGGCTCCATGTTCCAGACCAAGACCCGCGTGGCCTTCGATGGAGAGCGCGATCCGGACGAAGTGACGGAGGCGATGCAGGAGGCGTTTCCCGACAGCCCGTTCGACTTTCGCACCCGCAATCGCGCCTCCCCCGGCGCGGATCGCTTCGTCAGCCGCATGGGCGAATTCCTGACACTGGTCGGCCTTGCCGCGCTGGTGATCGCCGGGATCGGCATTGGCGGCGGGGTCAATTCCTACCTGGAGGCGCGGCGCAATTCGATTGCCACATTGAAGATCCTGGGCGCAACATCGCGGGACATTGCGCGCATCTATGCCCTCGAAATCGGCATCGCGGCGCTAGTCGGTGCAGCGGCGGGGCTGGTGGCGGGCGTGCTGGTAACGCCGCTGCTGGCGAATGCCCTTGGTTCGCTGCTGCCGGTAACCACCGATTTCGTGTTCGACCCGCTGGCGCTGCTGCGCGCCGCCGCTTTCGGCCTGCTGGTCGCTCTCGTCTTCGCCGCGCCCCCGCTGATACGCGCCCGCGATTTCCCGGCCATGGCGCTGATGCGCGCGCGCGTATCGCCGCTGACGCAGCAATGGCGCGCCGCTGCAGTGCCCGTTGCCATCGGCATTGCCGGTATCGTGGCGCTGGCGGTGATCGGATCGACCAATCCCGAGCTTTCCGCCCTCTTCCTGGCCGGGGCTGCGGCGATCCTGGGCTTCCTGGCGCTGCTTGGCTTTGGAATACGCAAGGCGGCGGCTCGCCTGCCGCGTCCTTCCAATCCTATCGTTCGCGCTGCCATCGCCAACCTCCATCGCCCCGGCGCGGCAACGGGTTCGCTGGTCACGGCGCTGGGCTTCGGACTTTCCGCCTTCGTGCTGCTGGCGGGCGTGCAGAGCAGCCTTGATGGCAACATCCAGCGCTCTGTTCCCGAACGCGCACCTGACTATTTCGTGCTCGACGTGCCGCGCGACGGCGTGGAGCAGTTCCGCACCGTCGTTACCGACATTGCGCCTGCAGCCACCGTGAACACCGTACCCACGCTGCGCGGCTCCATCATCGCCTTCGGTCCGGAAGGGGGCATGACCCGCGTCGCCGATATGGAAGAGCGCGAGGGTACCTGGGGCCTGCGCGGAGAGCGTGGCCTCACCTACTCCGACACGATTCCGGAGGGCAACGTACTCACCGCTGGCGAGTGGTGGGACGAGGGCTATTCCGGCGAACCCTTGGTTTCGGTGGACGAGGAACTGGCGACAGCGGCCGGTATCGCGATCGGCGATATGATTACAGTCAATGTGCTGGGCGTGGAATTCACTGCCCGCATTGCCAACACCCGCCGCATCGACTGGGAAAGCCTTGGCTTCAACAATGTCTGGGTGTTCTCCGCCAACACTTTCGAGGCAGCGCCGCATAACCTCGCCGCCACGATAGAACTGCCCGAAGGGACCGAGGCGAGCGGCCTGCTGCGCGAACTGGTGCGAGCCTTCCCATCGTCCAGCGTGATCGAGGTCGGGCCGTTGCTGACCGAGGCGCGCACGATCCTGGACCAGGTAAGCCTGGCGATCCTAGCTGCTGCCTCTGTTGCGGTGCTGGCGGGCATCGCCGTGCTGCTGGGCGCGATCGCGGCTGCCCGCGCCGCGCGCATCTACGACACGGTCATCCTGCGCGTGCTGGGTGCCAGCCGGGGCCAGCTGCTGGCCCTGCAATTTGCCGAGTTCGGGCTGCTGGCCGCGGTGCTGGCGGGTGTGGCGCTGGCCCTGGGTACCGGGGTCGCCTGGCTGGTGATCGTGCAGATGTTCGAATTCGACTGGCTGCCCGACTGGACCGAAATCCTGGCCGTGCTGGGCGGCGGGCTGGTGCTGGTGCTGGCATTCGCCCTGGGGGCATCGCTGCCGCTGCTGCGCGCCCGCCCGGCGCAGACGCTACGCTCTCTTTAGGGGCGCAAGCCTTTCATGCCCGGAACGCGCCCCCGCTGGCGGAACCTTTAGGCGAAGGTTTCCGCCACCGCTTCCGGCCCGACCAGGGATGAATGCAACACGGCCATGAAGGCTGCGGAGACGAGCGCCATCAGGATCATCAGCAACAGGAAGCCGACAAAGAACACGATCATTGCCACGCCCATACCGGCACCTGCGGCATCCATACCGGCTGCGCTGCCGGCCAGACCCATCATGCTGCCCCCCATCAAGGCGAACAGTGCCAGGAACGCCAGCGTCACGATGATGGCGAACAGCAGGATAACGACGAAGATCTTGCCGACGTGGCCACTGGTGAGGCTCCAGCTGCGCTTGATGGCGGTGATCGGGTTGCCGACACCGTCAACCGCGATGACGGGCAGCATCAGCGCCAGACGGCAGAAAATGTAGACCATCCCCAGGAACACCGCCATCAGGAACAGGACCGACCCGGCATCGCCTGCCAGCGAGAAGATTGCGCCGACTATACCTATAGCAACTGCGGCAGCAATATAGGCAACAAACAGAAGCAGCGCGAGGCCGAGCAGGGTCGGCATGGCCCGGAAACCCGCCGTGATCGAATCGCCCAGCGACGGATCGTGCACGGGCGATGCGTTGTGAACCAGGGAGGCTGTCTGCGCCATGTAGAGAAGCAGGTAGGCGATGTAGACGAGGATCATCGTCAGGATGGCACCGGCACCCATCGCCAGCGGGCTTTCCATGCCGGCCGCCATCATGAAGGTGCCGCCCACGACGCCGAACATCAGGAACACCAGAAGAAGCTGTAGTGCGAAATAGACCGCCCACACCCCCAGCAGCGATCCGATCCGCTGCATGGTCATGCTGAAAGTCTGCGATATTATTCCACCGATGCTGAGCGACACTGCGATTCCCCCTGTCGTTATCATGCACGACCGTTCGACCACGAAAACCGGACGCGCGCAACAAAAAGGGGGCCACCAGGGCCCCCTTTCCGCTTTTGGTTCAAGCCGCTGTTTTAGAAGCGGAAACGACCGGTAACACCGTAAGTGCGCGGATCGTTGGGATAGCCCGATACGCTGCGCGGCTGGGCGGGCGTGTCGAACACCGTGCCCAGGTTGCGATCGTCGGTCAGGTTGCGACCCCAGACGGACAGCGACAGGCCGCAGTCGCATTCGTAGGTGAGCGACGCGGTCAGGTTGTCCACCTGCGAGGTGAACGGCAGGCCGGCGTCGATGGCAGGCTGGCCATCGGTGATGGTGCCATCCGGACCGCGCACCGCGAAAGCGGGCAGGCCTTCGACCAGCTGCGTTTCGGAGGACCAGAAGTAGTTCACACGCGGGATCAGCAGGCCGCCGCCAACATCGGCTTCGTACTGCGCGCCCACGATCACCGTCCATTCCGGGATGCCCGAAGGACGGGTGCCCGAGATGTCACCCTGTGCCGACTGCACGAAGCTGTCGAACGTCGGGTCGAGGTAGGTGACGGCAGCGTTCAGCGTCAGGTCCGGAGTGGGGAAGAACGTGCTTTCGAACTCCACGCCCCAGGTCGACTGGCTGCCCGCGTTGGCCAGCACGAAGCCGGACCCTGTGAAGATGTTGGACTGGAAGCCCTCGATCTCCTGGTCGAACACCGTCAGGTTGGCCGAGAAGGTGTCGAAGTTGGCCTTCACGCCGACTTCCATCACCTTCGACTTTTCCGGACCGGCAAAGCGCGAACCAAAGGTGAGGTTGGGCAGGCCCAGCCCGGCGGCGAGGATCGCCTGGCGATCCGCAGTCGCCGGACGGGCATCGCGCGACAGGTTGACCGAGCTTGCCTTGAAGCCCGTGGCATAGCTGGCGTAGATGTTTACATCCGGCGTCACGTCATAGGCGAGGCGTGCCGAATAGCTGAAGTTGTCATCGCTGATCTCGCCATCTTCCACGGCATTGGGAACGCCCAGGAACGGTGGCAGGAACTGCAGCGCGCGCAGCGGATTGAGCGGGTTCGCCAGCGGATTGTTCACGTTGCCAGCTGCGAATTGCTGTGCTCCGGTCTGGATCTGGCCGAAGGCGGCCATGTTTCCAGCGGCAAAAGCGCCGATCTCCGCGGCGGTTGCTGCACGGCCAAGGTTCAGGGCCGTGCCCACGCCCTGCGCCAGCGCACCCTGGAACAGCACCTGCTGGCGGAACGGTGCGAGCTGCGGCGCATCGAAGTTGATGGCCGAGAACACGTCGGTCGAAACCGCGTCCTGCGTGAAGGTCTTGCTGTCGTCGGTGTAGTTGCCGCCCAGCGTCAGCACCAGGCCGTCGAACAGTTCGAAGTCCACCTGGCCGAAGAACGAGTATGCTTCCGAATCCAGCGTGTAGGCCTCCGTGAAGCCCTGCCCTTCGTTGAAGAAGGTGCCCACGTAGTTGGTGCCGAAGGACTGGCTGAACACCTGCTCCAGCGGAGTGGCGCCGGGTGCGATGGGGGTCGGGAACAGCGCGAAGGCGCCGCCCGAAAGGTTCGTCACCAGCAGGTTGGCGTAGTTGCGGAAGTCCTCACCGTACAGCAACTGGTTCGCCTGTTCGACATCCTCGTTGATGTAGAACACGCCCAGCAGCAGGTTGACACGGTCACCGATGGAACCCGCGATGCGGAATTCCTGCGTGAAGGTGTCGATCTCCAGATCCTGCGAGTTGGGATAGATCAGGTCGGCACTGGTGAAGTCCGAATCCTGGAAAGTCACGGCCTCGGTCGTGCGGCTGGCAGTGATCGAGGTGAAGGTGAAATCACCGAACTCGTAATCGATCTGCGCGGAAACGCCGCGGTTCTCGATGTCGTTGGTGGAATCGAAGTTGCTGTAGATCACATCGGCGAAGGGATCGCTGGGATCCGTCACCATGCCGCCCACGCCGAGAACGGCAGCAGTGGACGGGCCGTTCTGCACGTTCACGACACCGCAGCAGACTTCGTCGATCTTGTCGATGTCGGCGATCAGACGGATGCTGAAATCCACGCCATTGTCGACCAGCACCTGCGCCCGGCCATACCAGCGGTCGCGGTTGTTGGCATCGTTGCCGGTGCCAAGGTCTTCGAGGAAACCGTCGCGCTTGTTCAGGCCCGCGCCCACGCTGACAGCGACGACATCGGTGATCGGGCCAGTGACGTAGCCGCGTGCTACCACTGCGTCATAGTTGCCGTAGGTCAGCTCTGCCGAACCGCCCAGGTCGAACTGCGGCGCTTCGGTGGATACCGAGATCACGCCGGCGGAGGCGTTCTTGCCGAACAGGGTCGACTGCGGACCGCGCAGCACTTCGATGCGCTGAACGTTGGGAAGGTCGGAAATGGAGGAGGCGGTGCGGCTGCGATAGACGCCATCGATGAACACGCCGACCGAGGGTTCGATACCGGCGTTGTTGGCACCGTTGCCGAAGCCGCGAATGAAGAAGCCGGTGTTGGCAGAAGACTGGCGCTGTCCGACGGTCAGCGAGGGAACGACGGTCTGCAGATCGCGGATGTCGCGGATCTGGTCACGCTCCAGCGTCTCGCCACTGGTCACGGACACGGCGACCGGAACTTCCTGCAGCGTCTGTTCGCGCTTGGAAGCGGTAACGATGATGCTGTTACCCTGGTTGCTCTCCTCGCCGCCTTCTTCGGGATAGATATCCTGCCCGGTTTCGGCTTCGTCCTGCGCCAGGGCGGCGACAGGCGAAAGCAGGGCGATAGCGGCAGCGCCACAGAGGCACTTGCGCGAAAAGCCGGCCACGCCGGCGGTCTTGCTGGTCATTGATTTCTCCATCTCTCCCTCGAAAGCGCGCCCTGCCTTCCTGACAATGAACGCACCTCAAGCGACCTCTATTGGTCTGCCCATGGATAGAGCCGTGAAAAGGTTCGCACAATCGACAGTTAACGCGGCTGTTACGGAAGAAACGACCTGTGTTACATTCGCGCAACATGGAGGTGTCTGACGTATACGTTAACCGATCCATCCCACAGCGGCTTGCGGTGAGAGGCTTCATAGGCTATCGGCGCGCCAATTCGCAGGTGCAGCATCGTGCGCCCCGCCGTAGCCCAGGAAACCACAGATCATGTCCGCCCCCCTTCGCAACGTGGCGATCATCGCCCACGTCGACCATGGCAAGACCACGCTTGTCGACCAGCTTTTCCGCCAGTCCGGCACCTTCCGCGACAACCAGCGCGTCGAGGAACGCGCGATGGACTCCAACGAACTGGAGCAGGAGCGCGGGATCACCATTCTCGCAAAGCCCACCAGCGTGGAATGGAAGCCCGAGGGCGGCCAGCAGTCCTACCACATCAATATCGTGGACACCCCCGGCCACGCCGACTTCGGCGCCGAGGTGGAGCGCATCCTCTCCATGGTCGATGGTGTCATCCTGCTGGTGGACGCTGCCGAAGGGCCGATGCCGCAGACCAAGTTCGTCACCGGCAAGGCGCTGGGCCTGGGCCTGAAGCCCATCGTGGTGGTCAACAAGATCGACCGCAGCGATGCCCGCGCCGCGGAAGTGCTGGACGAGGTGTTCGACCTGTTCGTGAACCTCGACGCGAATGACGAGCAGCTCGATTTCCCCGTGCTCTATGCCTCCGGTCGCTCTGGCTACGCCAGCGAAGACATCGATGCGCGCGAAGGCGACCTGATCCCGCTGTTCAACCTGATCGTCAGCCACGTTCCCGCTCCCGACCTTGATCCCGATGGCGATTTTGCCATGCTGGCAACGCTGCTGGACCGTGACGCCTTCCTCGGCCGTATCCTGACGGGCCGCATCGAGAGCGGCCGGCTGGAAACCGGCATGCCGATCCGCGCGCTGGACGTGCACGGCAAGGTCGTGGAAGTGGGCCGCGCCACCAAGGTGTTCGCCTACAACGGACTGGAGCGCGAGCCCGTGCTGCACGCCAAGGCAGGCGACATCGTCGCCATTGCCGGCCTGACGGATGCCACCGTGTCCAACACGCTGGCCGCGCCCCACGTCACCACCCCGATCCACGCTTCGCCGATCGACCCGCCCACCCTCTCCATGACCTTTGCCGTGAACGACAGCCCATATGCGGGCCGCGAGGGCAGCAAGGTGCAGAGCCGCGTGATCCGCGAACGGCTGGAGCGCGAGGCCGAAGGCAACGTCGCCATCCGCGTGACCGAGAGCAGCGGCAAGGATGCCTTCGAAGTCGCCGGTCGCGGCGAATTGCAGCTCGGCGTGCTGATCGAGACCATGCGCCGCGAAGGCTTCGAGCTGTCCATCAGCCGCCCGCGCGTGCTCTACCGCGAAGAGAACGGTCAGAAGCTGGAACCCTACGAAACCGTAGTGGTCGACGTGGACGATGAATTCTCCGGCACGGTCGTCGAGAAGATGGCGCAGCGCAAGGCCGAGATGACCGAGATGCGCCCCAGCGGCGCCGGCAAGACCCGCCTGATCTTCCTCGCCCCGTCGCGCGGCCTGATCGGCTATCACGGCGAATTCCTGTCCGACACGCGCGGCACGGGCATCATGAACCGCTTGTTCGACAGCTATGGCCCGCACAAGGGCAAGATCGCCGGGCGCCAGAACGGCGTGCTGATCTCGATGGAACAGGGCGAGGCCATGGCCTACGCGCTCAACACCATCGAGGAACGCGGCGTGCTGTTCGTCTCGCCGGGCGAGAAGCTGTATCAGGGCATGATCATCGGCGAGAACGCCAAGCCCGAAGATCTCGAGGTAAATCCGCTCAAGTCCAAGCAGCTCACAAACTTCCGCGCCAGCGGCAAGGACGAAGGCATCCGCCTCACCCCGCCGCGCAAGATGACGCTGGAACAGGCAATCGCCTACATCGGCGACGACGAGATCGTGGAAGTCACCCCCGAAAGCATCCGCCTGCGCAAGGTCCACCTGGACCCGCACGAGCGCAAGCGCGCCAAGCGGGCGTCGGCGGACAGCTAGGCCAAGGGGTCAGGCTTCGGCCGCACGCTCCAGCGGGAGTTCGATCTCCCGCATGATCCGATCCGTTTCCAGCAGGATCTTCACGATCTTCTGGTAATGCCCGATATCGTCGTAGGTCAGCGCGCGGCCCTTGCGATCCTTGAGCCATTTCTGGGCGGGCTGATACCCGCCGATATGGAAGTTCCAGGCAAGCGCGGGCACGCCTTCGAAATACTGATGCCTGTTCACGAACACCTTGCCGTCGGTGCGCTTGGGATAACCGCTGGCGACGACATTCGGCTCCTCGCCTTCGTCCACTTCGCCCTTGAAAGGATAGGAGGTGTCGCCAATCGCGCCCGGCTCCATGAGGTGGAGGCGGCGCAGCGCCTCCCCCTTTTCGCTGACATGGCGGAACACATCTGGCGAAGACGGATAGGGCACCCGTGGGAAGTCGATTTTCAGGAATTCGGCGAAGGTTTCGCGGTAATCGGGGCTGTGTAGCACGCCGTAGATGTAATCGAACACCTTGACCTCGCTGGGCCGCGCATCGCCCGTGGGCTTGCGGAAATCGTCGTTCGGCCCGGCCTGATCGGCAGGGTCGATCCAGGCGGCCTTGCAAATTTTTGCGTAAAGCTTGGGGTCGAGGTTGAGGGTTCGCTCGGTGGGGGCGAGCGCATCGGTCTGGTCGGCGTCGTCGTCTGGGTAGAGGTAGAGAGGGAAATTGGCCGATTGCGTGCTGCTTTCAGCGTATTTCGTTTCGCTCATGCGGTCAGCGATAAGGAAGTGATCCATAGAGGGATTCTTGTTGCTACGAGCAGTACAAACTCCGATATTAAGTCCATGATTATAGTGCCGCATTACTTTCTCGACCGGCCACCCCACGAAGCCCCGCGATTGGCCCGAATTATAGATATATCGATTGTCGAAAGGCCTATAGGCAATCGGATGAATGATATCTTCGGAGGCGTTCAGCTTTAAATCCTCCAGCGCCCATTCATATCGCCAATCTCTGACGTCCGCCGGAAGAGAATATTTCCTTCGAACTTCGGATTCCGGTTTATGCAGAAAATCCTGCACTGCTTCCCAAACCTTCGCTTTCGAGTGGTGGACGGTCAACTTGTCCCTCTTTGTGACCACCCCGGTGCCGCCCACCCCGAACAGGTCAGGAATGGAGACACCTTCCTTGTAGCTGTCGCCAACTTTATGGTTTCTTCCTACCAATCCGAGATGTGGCTCGCGTAATTCGATCCGGCTGAAATCGAACCTCGTCGTCGTCGCATCACCGAGTGCGCGATACTTCGCCTTCCGACTCCCCCACAAATCCCCATGCCGGACCTCGGCCAGTTCATCGCTGCCCGCGCCCTTGCGCACCGCGATAATCAGCGCCACGCCCTGCTGGATATCGAACACGTTCTTGTCGGGCGATCCGTCCGGGCTGACTTCCTTCTTCTTGGAATTGCCATGCAGGTCCAGCACCCAGATCTTGTCGAAGGTTTTCAGCAGGTGCCAGCGCATTCCGCGAAAGGTGGGATTGTCGAGGTATCCGTGATTGGTAATGAAGCCCAGCACGCCGCCTGACGGGTTCTTTGCAATCAGGTCTTCCGACATGCGGATGAACTTCACGTAATCGTCGTTGATCCACTTGGGATTGCGCTCTTTCAGTCGTTCCTTCCCGCCCGGCTCCATCTTGTAGGCTTCCATCAGGTTCATGATGTGATCGCCCTTGTTGGCGCTTTCGCCCGAATAGGGCGGATTGCCGATCACGCACATGATCGGCGTCTGGCGCTTTACCTCGCTTGCGCCGCGCGCCTCGTCGGCCAGTTGCTGGAAGAACAGGTCCTTCACCTCGCGCTCGGCAGGTTCCAGCGCGTTGGTGAGCCAGACGGAGAGGCGCGGCGGGTTCTTCGACGGCGTGTAGCCGCTTTCGGTCAACTGCATGTCCAGCTTCATGTGGCACATGGCATAGCTGGCCATCAGCAGCTCGAACCCGTGCAGGCGGGGCAGAAGGTGCTCCTCCACATAGGAGTTCCAGATACCCGGCGCTTTCGCCTTCACCCGGTCGGCAATGGTCTGCACGGTCTTGGCAAGGAAGGTGCCGGTGCCCGTGGCGGGATCGAGAATCTGCACGCGGTGAACATCCTTGCGGATCGTCACCGGTTTGCCGTTCTTCGTCTCCCCCGTATCCCAGTCCACCGTCACCTTGCCGGTATCGGCCAGTCCGTCGGGAATATCGAACTCGGTCTTCAGCACGTCGTCCACGGCGCGCACGATGAAATCCACCACCGGCTCCGGCGTGTACCAGACGCCCCGGCTCTTGCGCTTTTTCGGGTTGTAGGCCGCCAGGAAGGTTTCGTAGAAGTGGATGAAGGGATCGTTGCGGGCGGTGAACTTGCCGAAATCCTCGAACAGGGCGTGCGGATTGCTCGCCCGCAACACCTCTGCCAGGTCGTCCACCACGTATTTCAGCCTGTCCGGAATGTCGTAGCCCGCGATGTACTGGAACAGGCCGCGCAGGAACGGGTTCGACCTGGGAAGTTTCTCCAGCGCCTCCTGCCTGCTGAATGTCTCCCGAGTGTCGTCGTGCAGCCGGGCGGCGAACATCCCGTAGGTGATCGTTTCGGCATAGATATCCGCGAACTCGCCCGGTGTCAGGTTGGGCAGCAGGTTCTCCTTGAAGATGGTGAACTGCCGCCCCAGTCCGCGACGGAACTCGGGGTCGTCCGCCAGTTCTATCCCGACCTCGTCCTTGATGATCGCGGCTTTGCCCGCCATCATCTCTGCCAGCTTCTGCGCGCTGCGGATGCTGATGGGTTTCTGCTCTACAAACAGGCGTAGCTGGCGTTCCAGCTCGCCGAACTTCTCCGGCTGGGGCTGCAAGCCGCCAAGGTTGCCCATGAAGGCGGCGATGGAGGTGTTGTGGACAACCGCCTTGTCGCGAATGAATTCGAAATCCACGCCGTTGGTGTAGATCAGGTTGGGGTATGCGTTCTCGTAGCGCTTGCGCTGTTCGACGCTGTAGCCCTTCAGCTTGATAACGTCCTTGGGCAGGTCTTTCGCCTCGGCCCAGCCGAAGGCCACACCGTCGCGGTGAAACAGGAAATCGGGCATGCCCCCTTCACTGCGCTTGGGTTCGTTGATGACTTTCGCGCTATCGTCGATGGATTCGAACAGGCGTTGCAGCGGCGCGCGATAGCTGTGCTCGGTCGCTGCGCCGCTTTCGTAAATCCGCGTAATTTCGACAAGATACCCGGCAATGTCCATAAAAGCGTCCGTCCCCTTCGGTCGCCCGTTCTAGCGCGCGCGAACCGCCGGGCAAGCGCGGACTTTCCTACAGGCCACGCCTTCGCCCAGCTTCGCCTCGCCCTTCCTCACCCGCAGGGCGCGCGCTCTTTCAATCGTCCGGCCCATTCTCCACCCTCGCGGAAATTCCGGTTGCGCGACACGCATGTAATTCGTCAACAAAACCCCTTCGGGTTCATCCGCACCGGGCCTGTGATGAACGAATCACGGCCCACCCCCTTCCCTCTCGCCAAGCGCGCGAGGCTCGCCTAGGGGGAGAGCGATGGATGTGAGTAATCTTCGTGTCGCGCTGTTCAGCGGGAACTACAATTACGTCCGCGATGGCGCGAACCAGGCTCTGAACCGGCTCGTCGATTACCTGCTGCGGCAGGGTGCCGAGGTGCGCGTTTATTCGCCGACGACCGATACCCCCGCCTTCGAGCCTGCCGGAGAGCTGGTGAGCCTGCCTTCCGTACCGATTCCCGGACGGGGGGAATACCAGTTCTCCACTGGACTGAGCGCCCAGATCAAGGCCAACCTGGCGGAATTCGATCCGCATATCGTTCACATTTCCAGCCCAGATGTCGCCGGACACCGCGCGCTAACCTGGGCGCGGGCGCACGAGATTCCCGTGCTCGCCAGCGTGCACACCCGGTTCGAAACCTACCCGCGCTATTACGGCTTCGGCTTCATCGAGCCTGTGTTTGTCGCCCTCCTGCGGCGGTTTTACCATCGCTGCGATGCCATCGTCGCCCCCTCGGCCAGCATGATCGAGGAACTGCGCGAACAGAACATGCACCGGGACATCGGCACGTGGTCACGCGGGGTCGACCGGACGATCTTCACCCCCGCCCGCCGCGATCTCGAATGGCGCCGGTCGCAGGGCATTGCGGACGACGACATGACCGTGGGGTTCCTCGGCCGACTGGTGCTGGAAAAGGGTATCGACATCTTCGCCGAGACGATGGTGGAACTGCGAAAGCGCGGCGTTCCGCACCAGGTTCTGGTCATCGGCGAAGGTCCGGCGAAGGAATTCTTCGCAGGCAAGGTGCCGGAAGCGAAGTTCGTCGGGTTCCAGCAGGGCAAAAGTCTGGGCCGCGCAGTCGCCAGCATGGACGTGCTGCTCAACCCGTCGGTGACAGAGACGTTCGGCAACGTAACGCTGGAGGCCATGGCCTGCGGCGTTCCGGTGGTGGCTGCCGATGCAACGGGCGCCTCCAGCCTAGTGGTGGAGGGAGAGACCGGCCACCTCGTCGCCCCGCGTGATGTGGACGCCTACGCCGACGCGCTGGCCGCCTATGCCGCCGAGCCGGACCTGCGCCGCGCCCATGGTGAGGCTGGCGCCAGGCGCGCCGATGCCTACGACTGGGATACAATCAACGGGGCGGTAGCAGACACCTACCTGCGCCTGATCGCGGCGCGGCAGCAGAACGGCAAGTCAGCGTAGTACGCCGCGGCGTGCCATGGCGAAGGCGTAAATGGCAAGCAGGATCTGGCTTGCCCAGATTACCACGGTTAGGACCAGACCCGTGCCATCCAGCACCCCCTCAGGTGCGGGATTGGTGAACTGGTAAGCAGAAGACCCTGCCAGACCGACAAGGCCAAGAACAAAGGCATAAACGGCGAACCGGCTGCGCAGGACCAGCAGGATTGCACCCAGGAACGCGGTCCACACGCCGATTGCCCAGAACGCCTCCATCCAGACGGGGAAGCTGTAGAAATACTCAAGCTGCTGCGGCGTGAAGGCCGACATGTAGGCCTCATTCCGCGTTTGCGTCATGAGGTAGTCATACGCGCCGAAGGCATTCCATAGCAGCGCCAGGATACCGATTACCCAAAGGTGCCACGGCGTCGCCGGGCGGTTCATGATTGCCATCGTCAACTCCCCTGTCTCGGGCGGTGTTACCACACCTGCCCGAAACAGGGAATTGACTTAGGCGATCACAGCCGTTCGATCTTGCGAGCCAGTTCGTCGATCAGGTCGACGACCTGGTGCTTGTCGAGGTCCTTCAGCTTGCCGTCTGCGGCCTTGTTCTTGATGACGTTGGCAAGGTTTCCCATCGCGCGAAACAATTCGGCCGACCCACTGGGCCGCGCCTTTTCGCGCTTGCGGCCAAGGCGGTTCCAGAGCTCCTCGAGCTCGTCGCGGCGATCTTCCAGCTCGGCAAGACCGGAATCGGTTGCCTGGAACAGTTTCTTCGCATCCTTGCTGTCCTGCTCGGCAATCACGCCCTCGTCCGCCAGCATCTGCAGGGTCGGATAGATCGTTCCCGGACTGGGCGAGTAGGAACCGGCGGTCATCTCTTCCAGCGCCTTGATCAGTTCGTAGCCGTGGCGTGGCTCCTCCGCCAGCATGGCCAGCAGAACCAGGCGCAGTTCACCCGGTCCGAACAGGCGACGCCGGCGCGGGGCCTCATCGCTTCGCGCGCCATTGCCATATCGCCTACCGGGCTTGCCGCTCTTCGCGAACATGCCGCCAGGGCCGAACATGCCATCCTTGCCGAACATACCGCCAGGGCCAAACGGACCACCGGGGCCAAACGGCCCGTCCTTGCCGAAAATGCCGGCCATCCCCAGCATGTCTTCGGCATTGTAACGATGGCGATGCCGATGGCGGTAGCGGCGCGGGCCACCTTCTTCCCAATCTTCATCGTCAGCGTTATCGATTTCGATCTCTACTTCGACATCAAAGTCTTCGCCTTCGGGATGGTCCTCACCCGCGACGTCGACCGCCTCGATGTCCTCGGGCGCGACGATTTCCTCGTCGCGGGGCGCGGAGCTCCGCTTGCCGGGTTTCTTCGGCGCACGGGGCGGGCGCGGTGGTTTTGTGCTGCTCTTACTCATGTTCGATCTCCAGTCGGTCCCAACACTCTTAAGATATATCTTAGACCTATCGTAACAAGATGACCTGAGAAAAATCTTCCTCGCGCCCTACATCCCGCGCGGCAAGCCGCTACATAGACCCGATGGCCGACCTGTTTGCCGACGAAGCGCCGCAAAGCGTCCCTGACCCCGTGCGAGAGGACGCGCCGCTGGCCGACCGCCTGCGACCGCGCTCGCTGGCCGAGGTGATCGGGCAGGAACACCTTACCGGAGCCGATGGCGCGATCGGGCGCATGGTGGCAGCGGGCCGTCTCTCCAGCATGGTGCTGTGGGGTCCGCCCGGCACCGGCAAGACCAGTATCGCCCGCCTCCTCGCTGCGGAAGTCGGGATGCGGTACGAGGCAGTGAGCGCTGTGTTCAGCGGTGTCGCAGACCTGAAAAAGGCCTTTGCCGCCGCCGAACAGGCGCAGAAAGCCGGCCAGCGCACGCTGCTGTTCGTGGACGAGATCCACCGCTTCAACCGGGCGCAGCAGGATGGCTTCCTGCCATTCGTGGAACGCGGACTGGTGACGCTGGTAGGTGCGACCACGGAGAATCCCAGCTTCGAACTCAATGCCGCGCTGCTAAGCCGGGCACAGGTGCTTATCCTGCATCGTCTGGATGCCGAAGCTCTGGGCAAGCTGCTCGACCGGGCCGAAGAGCTGGAAGGTCCGCTGCCCGTAACGCCTGCAGCACGCGACGCGCTGGTTGCATCTGCCGATGGCGATGGCCGCTTCCTGCTCAACCAGGCCGAAACGCTCTATGCGGCGAAGATCGACGCGCCGCTCGATCCCGCCGCGCTGGGTCAGTTTCTGCAACGCCGTGTCGCGGTATACGACAAGGACCGCGAGGGGCATTACAACCTCATCTCCGCGCTTCACAAGGCGGTGCGGGGGTCCGATCCGCAGGCCGCGCTCTATTACATGGCGCGCATGCTGGTGGCGGGCGAGGAACCCTTGTTCGTGGCCCGGCGGCTGATCCGCATGGCGGTGGAAGATATCGGCCTCGCCGATCCGCAGGCGTTGACGCAGTGCATGGCGGCGAAGGATGCGTACCAGTTTCTGGGCAGCCCCGAAGGCGAACTGGCTCTTGTCCAGGCGTGCCTGTACCTCGCCACCGCCCCCAAATCGAACGCTGTCTACAAGGCCCAGAAAGCCGCCTTCAGAAACGCGAAGGAAACCGGCAGCCTGATGCCGCCCATGAATATCGTCAACGCGCCCACGAAGCTGATGAAGGATGTTGGCTACGGCAAGGGCTACACCTACGATCACAATGCCGAAGAAGGCTTTTCCGGCGACAATTACTGGCCCGCCGAAATGGAGCCGCAAACCTATTACGAACCGGTAGAGCGCGGTTTCGAGCGCGAAATCGCCAAGCGCCTCGACTACTGGAACAAGCTGCGGACCGAGCGGGGGTGAGCCGCTTCACGCATTTCATCGCTATCGACTGGTCGGGGGCCGTGGGCGCGCGGCACAAGGCCATCGCCATGGCCGTGGCTGATGCAGCGGGCGGTCCCCCGGTGCTGGTGACGCGCGAAAAGGGCTGGAGCCGCGAAGAGGTTCTGCATGTCCTGCGCGATGACTTGCCGCAAGATACGCTGGTGGGCCTCGATCTTGGCATATCGCTGCCGTTTGTCGACGAAGGCGCTTTCTTTCCGGGCTGGGAGCAGAGCCCGCCGGATGCCCGCTCGCTTTGGGAACTGGTCGAACAGATCAGCGGCGAGGACGAGCACCTTGCCGTCTCCAGCTTCGTCGATCATCCCCGGATAAGCCGCCACTTTCGTCGTCACGGCGGACGCGAGGGGGACCTTTTCGGTGGCGGTCGGGGCCGCTTTCGCGTCACCGAGATTGCGCAAGCGCAGCAGGGCTGCAAACCCTATTCCAACTTCAATCTCGTGGGCGCGGCGCAGGTCGGCAAGTCGAGCCTTACCGGGATGCGGATGCTCCATGCTCTGCAGGGCGAGATACCCGTGTGGCCGATAGACCCACCTCCCGCCACCGGACCTGTCATCGTGGAAATCTACACGACGCTGGCCGCCATCGCGGGCGGTCGCACTGCGGCGCGCGCCAAGATGCGCAGCCACGAGGAATTGAACATGGCCCTGCGCAATTTCGGTAGCGAACCCGTCAGCGGCGCTGGTCCGATCGACGATCATAGCAGCGACGCGCTGGTAACGGCAGCGTGGCTGCGCACCGTGGCGCATGATCCGGACCTGTGGTCGCCAGAGGCGATGACGGGCGACATCGCAAGAACCGAGGGCTGGACTTTCGGCGTACCCTGACGGGCAACGCCATCAACGGCGGCGCATCTCGCGAATTTCCTCGACCCGTGGGTCGAACGACCGGGATGGCTGCGGCGCTGGTGCAGCAAGGCGCGCCTCGCTTTCCGGTTCGCGAAATCCGCCAAGTTCGCGGATCGTCTTCATATTCTCGTCGCGTACCATCCCCGGAATCTGGAAGGCATCGATCAACCACCAGAATGCCAGCGGTATGATACCCACGACCGAAAGGCACATCAGCAATTGGGCAATGCCGCTGCCGGTGCGTCCCAGGTAGAATCGGTGGGCGCCAAGAAAGCCGAGAAAGAACCACAGCAGGTAGCTGGCGCCGGTCGACTTGCGATGCGCCTCGAAAATCAATTGATGCTGCGTACGGGAATCCATTCGCTGCTCCAGTTTGCGTCCCGCCGCAATAGAAGCACAATCGCACTGCGGTTTCAAACGACACCTTCGCGCGCCCACTTGCCTTCCGAACCGCTTTAGACCAAAGGGGCGACCGCCCACGTGGTGAGCCGGTTTAGCTCAGTTGGTAGAGCAGTTGATTTGTAATCATCAGGCCAGGGGTTCGAATCCTCTAACCGGCACCATCTGGCCCCCTCGATTACGCGCTGACCCTTTCATCCCCGCCCGACGGACGGCGAAGCCGCATACCCTCACCGCCCGACGGCGGTATATGCGAAGCCGTGGCGTTCGACGTCTTCGCGGGTGTAGAGGTTCCTGAGGTCGACCAGCACCGGGGTCTTCAGCAGGCCTTTCACCCGCTCGAGGTCGAGCGCGCGGAACGCGTCCCACTCGGTCACGATCACGGCGGCATCCGCCCCGTCCATCGCTTCGTAGGGGCCATCGCAGTAGGTGACCTTGTCGATCACCTTCCTCGCCTGCTCCATCCCCTCTGGATCGTAGGCCTTCACCTGTATCCCTGCATCCTGCAGCGCCTGCACCACGCTGATTGCAGGTGAATCGCGCATGTCGTCGGTGTTGGCCTTGAACGTCAGGCCCAGCACCGCCACTGTCTTGCCGTGCTGGTCGCCCCCGCCCAGCGCGTTGATCACCTTGCGGCCCATCGACCGCTTGCGCTGGTCGTTGCTGGCCACCACGCTTTCCACGATCCGCAGCGGGCTTTCGTAGTCCTGCCCGGTCTTCAGCAGCGCCAGCGTATCCTTGGGAAAGCAGCTGCCGCCATAGCCCGGACCCGGCATCAGGAAGCGATTGCCGATGCGGCTGTCGAGGCCGATGCCTTTTGCCACGTCGGCGACATCCGCCCCCACCTTCTCGCACAGGTCGGCGATCTCGTTGATGAAGCCGATCTTGGTGGCAAGGAAGGCGTTGCCGGCATACTTGGTCAGTTCGGCAGCGCGCCTGCTCATCACCACCAGCGGGCTTTCGTTGCGGGTAAGCGGGCGATAGATCTCCGCCAGCACCTTTTCCGCGTGCTCGTCGTCCACGCCGATCACCACCCGGTCGGGCCGCTTGAAGTCGTCGATCGCTGCGCCCTCGCGCAGGAACTCGGGGTTGCTGGCAACCGAGAACTCGAGCTCCGGCGCGGTCTCGCGGATGATCCGCTCCACCTCGTCGCCCGTGCCCACCGGCACCGTCGACTTGTCGACCACCACCACGCCTGCCGGCAGCAGCGGGGCCATCTCCTTGGCCGCGGCATAGACGTAGGACAGGTCCGCATGGCCATCGCCGCGGCGGCTGGGCGTGCCCACCGCGATGAACACCGCGTCCGTCCCCGGCAGCGCTTCGGCCAGGTCCAGCGTGAAGGCCAGACGGCCTGCCTCGACATTGCGGGCCACCAATTCGTCCAGACCAGGCTCGAAAATCGGGATCTCGCCCGCCAGCAGCGCGTCGATCTTCGACTGGTCCTTGTCCACGCACACGACCTCGTGACCGAAGTCCGCAAAACAGGCGCCAGATACCAGGCCAACATAGCCAGTGCCAATCATCACGATACGCATAGGAAGGTGTCTCTCAAATTATTGCCGGACCTGCAGGTCCGGATGCCTTCATCCCGGCAAAAAAGCCGATAGTCTTCAACCGCGGCCGCGATAGGATGGGACGCCCTGCTCTGGCAACCACAGTCCCTCGGGCGGCTTGCCGCTTTGCCAGAACACGTCGATGGGAATGCCGCCGCGCGGATACCAGTATCCCCCGATGCGGAGCCACTGCGGCTCCATCTCGGCAAACAGGCGTTGGCCGATGCCGACGGTGACATCCTCATGGAAGCCGTCGTGATTGCGGAACGCGCCAAGGAACAGCTTCAGGCTCTTGCTCTCAACAATTGTCTTGCCCGGCGCATAGTCGATAACGAGATGCGCGAAGTCTGGCTGTCCCGTCACCGGACACAGGCTGGTGAATTCCGGCGCGGCGAAACGCACCAGATACAGCGCCCCCTCCCGCGGATTGGGGACATAATCGAGGACCGCTTCTTCCGGAGAGGCGGGAAGAGCACTGGTCTGGCCAAGGTGCAGCGGAGAGACTGGCTTGTCTGTATCACTCATGGGCGCACCTGTGGCGCGGCTTTGCGCGCGGTGCAAGCACCTGCGGCATTTACGAAGCTGCCGCCAGCGGTTACGCCCCTGCCGATGGATACGCTTGTGACGACAGACTGGCTGGCAGATCGGCTGGGCGCCCGCGATCTGGTGGTGCTGGATGCGTCGCTGCACCTGCCCGCCACGGGGCGCGATGCTGTGGCAGAATTTGCCGAGGCCCATATTCCCGGAGCGCGCTTCCTCGATCTGAAAACGCTGATCGATGGCGATAGCAAAATACCGTCCGCATACCCTACGCGCTCAAAGCTCGATGCACGGCTGGGCGAGCTTGGCGTAAAGGCAACCGACCGCATTGTACTTTACGACAACAGCGTAATGCGCACCGCCGCGCGCGCCTGGTTCGTGCTACGCCTACATGGCGTGGACGCGGCCGTGCTCGACGGCGGTTTCGGCAAGTGGCTGGCGGAGGGCAAGCCAACCGACAGCGGCCCGGTATCGGCAGAGCCGAGCCGGTTTTCCTCCGCTGGCGCGGCAGGCTCCATTCGCACAAAGGCAGACATGCTCGCCAACTGCCAGACCCCCGCCGAACAGGTGGTCGACGCGCGCGACGCCGGTCGCTTCACGGGCGAGACGACCGATACCGTCCACGATCTGCCGGGCGGTCATATCCCCGGCGCGCGGAACATGTTCTTCGCCGATCTGCTGGCAGAGGACGGGACATTCCTGCCGCCAGACCGGCTGGCCAAGGCGTTCACTGATGCCGGGCTCGACCCGGCAGCGCCCCTGGCGGCTTCCTGCGGCAGCGGGATCACCGCATCGGTTGTCCTGTTAGCCCACCATCTGATCGGCCATGATCACGGCGCACTTTACGACGGCAGCTGGAGCGAGTGGGGCGCCGATCCCACGACACCGAAGGAAACGGGGCAAGCCGCATGAGCGACAAGGTGCACAAACCTGCCACGCGGGTGGTTGAAGCCGGGCGGAAAAAGGCATGGACCAGTGTGCCCGGTAACAAGGGCGGTGTGGTCAGCCCGCCGGTATGGAGAGCGAGCACCCATCTCTACGAGGATTGCGAGGATCTGGCCGCGGGTCGTCCCAACGAGGACGGACATTTCTACTACGGCAGGCGCGGCGGCCCGACGCAATGGGCACTTGCCGATGCGCTGACCGCGCTGGAAACGGGCGCGGATGGCACCGAACTGTTCCCTAGCGGGGTAGCTGCCATCGCGTGTACCCTTATGGCGGTGCTGCGTCCCGGCGATGAACTGCTGGTAACCGACAACGCCTACGAACCGACGCGCAACATCGCGCTGTCCATGCTGCGGCAGTTTGGAATTACGGCAAAGCCGTTCGACCCGCTCGATCCTGGCGGCCTTGCCAGCGCCATTACCGACAGGACCAGAGCCGTGGTGCTGGAAAGCCCCGGCAGCCTGACGATGGAGGTGTGCGATATTCCCGCGCTTTGCGACGTTGCGAGGGAGCGCGGCGTCCTGTCGATCATCGACAATACCTGGGCAACTGCGCTGGGATTTCCGGCGCTGCAGCATGGCTGCGATATATCCGTCATGAGCCTTACCAAGCATGTGGGCGGGCATTCCGACGTAATGATGGGCAGCGTCAGCGCGGCCAGGCCCGTCATCAATCGCATCCGGCGGCAGGCGCAATTCATGGGGCAGGTCGTTTCGCCAGACGATGCTGCCCTCGCCCTGCGCGGCCTGCGTTCGATGCAGGTGCGGCTGGAGCGATCGACGCAGACCGCCCTGGCACTGGCGACCTGGCTCGAAACGCGTGCCGAAGTCTCCGCCGTCCTGTGCCCGATGCTGCCCGGCGCGCCCGGTCACGATCTTTGGCGGCGCGATTTCAGGGGCGGGTGTGGTCTGTTCAGCATCGTTCTGGCCGATGGCTTCGACAGTGCTGCGCGCGCCCGGATGATCGACGCGCTCGACCTGTTCGGCATCGGCTTCAGCTGGGGCGGCTTCGAAAGCCTCGCCATCCCGTTTGAACCCGCCCCTGTTCATACCCTTCGCCCGTGGCCGCCGGGAATTGATGCCGGCAGCGGGCTTGGCGTGCGGCTGTCCATCGGTCTAGAAGACGCAGAAGACCTTATCGGCGATCTCGCCCAGGGGCTTGACGCGATGGGAGCGAAATGACCGGAACAGCCACTTTACCGGATTCCGCCACGGCAGCGCAGGATAGTTCCCAGCAGGCAGAGACCCCGCAGGCCGTGCCCCTGCGCGATGCGGAGACCGGTGAACCGCTGATCAACCCCGAAACCGGCGAACCGTTGATGGGAATACCGTCGCCCAGCGAGGCAGTGCCTGTCCTCGATCCCGCCACGGGCGAGCCGCTGATCAACCCGGACACCGGGGAGCCGCTGCTGGCGATACCCGATGTGGTCCCCACGCCGGAGGCGACCCCGGAGGTTTCCACTGCCATCCGCACGACCGAAGAGGTCCGCGACGCGGTGAGCGAGCGCAGCGAAACGGTCGGCGGCATTCTGGACGGGCTGGATGCGGCAGCGGTGCAGGTCGGCTCGATCCGTTTCTCTCTGCTCGATGCACTGCTGGCGATGCTGGTGATCGTGCTCGTCATTCTCCTCGCCTGGGCGGTAACCCGGCTGATCCGCTTCTCCCTGCGCCGGATCACGCGCCTCGATGGCTCCCAGCGCCTGTTGGCGGAGAAGATCTCGACGATACTCGTGTGGGCGCTGGCCTTCCTGATCGGTATCGACATGCTCGGCATCGACCTTACGGCGCTGGCTGTGTTCTCCGGTGCATTCGGCCTTGCCATCGGTTTCGGCCTGCAAAAGACCTTCGGTAACCTGATTGCCGGAATCATCCTGCTGATGGACAAGTCGATCAAGCCGGGCGACGTGATTTCCGTGGCCGATGCTGCGGGCAACGAGGGTTTCGGCCAGATCCGCAAGATCGGCATCCGCGCCATTTCCGTGGTTACGCGGGACCAGACCGAATACCTGATCCCGAACGAGAACCTGATGATCAACCAGGTGGTGAACTGGTCCTACAGTTCGCGAGAGGTGCGGGTGAAGGCGGCAGTCGGCGTGTCCTACGACAGCGATCTCGATCTGGTGACGGAGCTTTTGTACAAGGCGGTTGAAGAGACCCCCCGCATCCTCAAGACGCCCAAGTCGCGTGTGAATATCATGGCCTTTGGCAACAGCTCGGTGGATTTCGAAGTGCGTTTCTGGATCACCGACCCCGAAGGCGGCCTCGCGAACATCCGGTCGGATGTCTACCAGCGGATCTGGCAACTGTTCCGTGAGAACGACGTCGAGATTCCGTTTCCTCAGCGTGATCTTAACTTGCGTGGAAACGAGCAATTCAACCAGTTGGTCGCAGCAATCGGCCAGCGGCTGGAAAACAATTCCACGAAAGACTGATTTAGTCCGACCAGGCTGTTTCAATCCCCTAATACACCGTGGTACCCCTCGTGCGGAAACGAAGGGTAATGACGCTATATCTGGGTATCATCACCGCCTACGGGGCGGTTGCCGTGCTGGCGTGGCTGGCGGCACTGCTGTACCCGCGGCTGATCCCGGCAACCGCGCCGACTTTCCTCGGCAACCGCTGGAAAAAGGCGGGCCTGTTGGCGCTTGCCACGGCTGGCATGGCCGTGCTCGCGTTCATGGCAGGTCGCGGGCTCCTGCTGACAGGCGACAGTGCGGCAGTGGCCATGCTGAACCAGATCGTGATCTTCGCCCCGGTGATCGCCTATGCGCTGTATTGCCGTACCCCCACCCTCGTGCTGGTGCCGCAGAAGAATACCGCGCGTTCGCTGGCGATAGGCCTCGGCATAGCTGTTCTCGGCCTCACGGCCTTCTACTCATCCATCGGCAGGTGGGACGATCTGCCGCTTCTAGGCAGCACTTTGCTGTCGGGTGAGGCGATTTCCATCGTTGCAAGATCGCTGCTGAGATGCCTGTTCGTCGGCGCCTTTCTGGCGCTGGTCGCCGATGGCTGGTCGAAACGCACGGCGCTGCTGCTGCCAGGCCTAGCGATCGCTCTGCTACAGTTACCCGCACTGTTCGAGGACGGCTTCTCTGCGGGATGGCTCGGCTTGCTGGTGGCCCATGTGGTGCTGGTGGCGGGATTGCTGTCGGCCATCC
This sequence comes from uncultured Sphingomonadaceae bacterium, assembly GCA_947493195.1. Taxonomy (GTDB): domain Bacteria; phylum Pseudomonadota; class Alphaproteobacteria; order Sphingomonadales; family Sphingomonadaceae; genus Alteraurantiacibacter. The sequence goes on from CANLQG010000001.1 coordinate 370,555, forward strand.
TCGCCACCCGCAACATCGTGTGGTTCTGGCCGGTTCTCGCTGTGTTGAACCTGATGCAATTCTCGGTCATGCAGGACGTAGTAGGGCCGCGATAAAGCTGACCTTACGCCAGGCCAAAGCTTTCTCACTGGCTGTTCGGTGGCCTCGCGCGCATCTAGCCTCCCATGAAATCAGGCACGATCTACCTTGTGGGCGCAGGCCCCGGCGATCCCGACTTGCTCACGCTGCGCGCGGCGCGACTGATCGAGGCGGCATCGCTTATCGTTCACGACGGGCTTGTTGACCCCGCCATCCTTGCCATGGCCCGCCCCGATGCGCGGCTGGTCTCCGTCGCCAAGCAGCGTTCCAGGCATACGCTTCCGCAAGAGGACATCAACGCCCTGCTGGTGCGCGAGGCGCTGGCCGGGGCCGACGTGGTGCGGCTGAAGGGCGGCGACCCGTTCATCTTCGGCCGCGGCGGGGAGGAGATGGAAGCAGCACAGGCGTTTGGCGTGCGCGTGGAAGTCGTGCCCGGAATCAGCGCCGCCAACGGCGCGGCGGCAGCCAGCGGCATTGCCCTTACTCACCGCGAGGACGCCAGCGTGGTCAGCTTCGTGGCTGGCCAGTGCAAGGGGCTTTCGGATCAGGACTGGGTCGGCCTTGCCGGCAAGGGACGCACGCTGGTGATCTACATGGGCGTAAAAACCGCCCCGCAGATTGCAGAGAAGCTGATGGCCGACGGCCTCGCCCCGGAAATGCCGCTGGCCGTGATCGAGAACGCCTGCCGTCACGACATGCGCGTGTTGCGCGGGCCGCTGGCTGGCCTGCCCGATCTTGTCGAACGCGAGAAGGTGCAGAGCCCTGCGCTTATCGTGATCGGTCACGTTACCGCGCGTGCTGATGCCGCGCTTGTTCAACTCGCACAGGAAACCGCCTTGTGAAAATCCTTACCGGAAATGACCTGAAAAGCGGCGCCGTCGTCTGGTGGGATGGCCAGGGCTGGTCGATCCACATCACCGACGCGGTAGATGCCGGCGACGATGCCGAGAACATCCTCGCCGTGGAAAGCGCCGCGCGCCGGGTAAATGCCGCCTACGCCATCGATGCCGAGCAGACCGAGGACGGTCCGCGTCCGGCACATATCAAGGACCGTGTGCGCGCACTCGGCCCGACCGTTCGCCCTGATCTGGCTGTGCCCGCAGTCAAGACCGTGGGCTGGGACTGGGTGATTTAGAATGTATCAGTACGACAAATACGATCAGGCAATGGTCGACGCCCGCGTGGAGGAATTCCGCGACCAGGCAAAGCGTCGCCTCGAAGGCAAACTGACAGAGGACCAGTTCAAGCCGCTGCGCTTGCAGAACGGCCTCTATCTGCAACTGCACGCCTATATGCTGCGCGTTGCCGTGCCCTATGGCACGCTCAATTCCATGCAGATGCACGCGCTGGCCGACATCGCGGACAAGTATGATCGCGGCTATGGCCACTTCACCACGCGCCAGAACATCCAGTACAACTGGATCAAGCTGGAAGATGCAGGCGACATCCTGGCCGATCTGGCCAAGGTGGAAATGCACGCCATCCAGACCAGCGGCAACTGCATCCGCAACATCTCTTCGGACCAGTACGCCGGTGCTGCTGCCGACGAGGTGGTGGACCCGCGCCCCTATGCGGAGTTGCTGCGCCAGTGGTCCAGCTTCCACCCGGAATTCGCCGCCCTGCCGCGCAAGTTCAAGATCTGCGTGATCGCGTCGGAAAAGGACCGTGCGGCGATGCGCCTGCACGATATCGGCATCAACATCGTGAAGAACGACGATGGCGCGCTGGGCGCTGCCTTCTACGTCGGCGGGGGCATGGGCCGCACGCCGATGATCGCGCCGCTGATCCGCGACTTCGTGGCGCTCGACCAGTTGGTGACCTATTCCGAGGCGTGCCTGCGCGTCTACAACCGTCTTGGCAGGCGCGACAACAAGTACAAGGCGCGTATCAAGATCCTCGTGCATGAACTGGGCGCGGACGAGTACAAGCGGCAGGTCGAAGAGGAATTCGCGCACCTGCTGGAACAAGGCGTGGAACCGCCCGCCGCCGAGCTGGAGCGCATCCGCAGCTTCTTCCAGGATCCGGAATTTGCCGTGGGCCTGACGGACAAGGCCGACCGTTCGGACCCGGACTTTGCACTGTGGATCGACCGCAACTGCTCCCCGCACAAGGCGCCGGGCTATGTATCCGCCGCGATCAGCCTGAAGCCTGTCGGCGGCATTCCGGGTGACGCGACTGCCGAGCAAATGCACCTGATGGCGGAACTGGCAAAGGAATACAGCTTCGACGAATGCCGCGTCACCCATGCGCAGAACATCATCCTGCCGCATGTCGAGATCGGCCGCCTGTACGAGCTGTGGCAGAAGTTGGACGAAGCAGGCCTGGGCACGGCCAATCTTGACCAGGTGGGCGACATCATCGCCTGCCCCGGCCTCGATTATTGCAGCCTTGCCAACGCCCGCTCGATCCCCGTCTCGCAGAAGATTTCCGAACGCTTCGCGCAGAACGGCAAGGGCGAACTGCTGGGCGAACTGAAGCTGAAGATATCGGGCTGCATCAATGCCTGCGGGCACCACCATGCTGGCCATATCGGCATTCTGGGCGTCGATAAGAAGGGCACCGAGAACTACCAGCTGTTGCTGGGCGGAAGCGAGGCAGAGGACGTCTCGCTCGCCAAGATCACCGGCCCGGGATTCAACGAGGCAGGGATTGTCGATGCGGTAGAAACGGTGGCCGATCTCTATCTCGAGAAGCGACAGGACGGGGAACGCTTCCTCGACACCTATCGCCGTCTTGGCATGGAACCGTTCAAGGAGGCGCTTTATGGCTGATGTAGATCTGGGCACTGGACGCGACGACGTGCAGCTGCGCTTCCGTGACGACGAACAGGCAGGCGTTGCCGCCGTAACCGTCGATTCCTTTCTCGACCAGTCGGACGCCGAAGCCGTGCGCATGGAGCCGGGCGACGATGCGCGCGACCTGTTGCCGCACCTCTCCCGCCTGCGACTGGTGGAAGTGAGCTTCCCCAGCCACACGGACGGTCGCGGCTATTCCGCCGCCCGTCTGCTGCGCGAGCACGGCTATACCGGCGAACTGCGCGCCGTGGGAGACGTGCTGGTGGACCAGCTGCGCTACATGCGCCGCTGCGGCTTCGACGCCTTCGCGCCCGAGCAGCCGATGGACGAGGGCGACGCTGCTGCTGCGCTGAACCGATACGAACACGTCTACCAGTCCGCTGCGGACGACGCCGTTCCGATCTGGAACCTGCGCCATGGGTGAACCCGCGCGCCGTCTTGACCGGGATGTCGATCGCATCGATACCGGACCTGCCTTCACGCAGGCCGATGCCGATGCGCTGAACGCCCGCTTTGCCGGTGTGCCCACGCCGGAGATGCTGCGCATCCTGCTGGCTGAAGACAAGCTTGGCCGCGTTGGCGTCGTCTCCAGCTTCGGGACAGAAGCTATCGTCCTCCTGCATCTCGTGGCGCAAGCCAACAGGCACGTGCCGATCATCTTCGTCGATACGCTCAAGATGTTCGACGAGACGCTCGCCTACCGCGAGGAGGTGATCGAACTGCTGGGCTTCACCGACACCAGCGTGGTGCGGCCAGACCCTGCCCGGCTGCAGGCAAAGGACGAGACCGGCATGCGCTGGTCCTATGATCCCGACGGCTGCTGCGAGATCCGCAAGGTGGAGCCGATGAAGCGCGCCAAGGCCAGCCTCGACAGCTGGATCTCCGGGCGCAAGGCATTCCAGTCCCAGACCCGCCAGAACCTGCCGCTTTTCGAAGTGGAAGACGGGCGCATGAAAGTGAACCCGCTGGGCGAATGGACCAAGGAAGACCTCGACGCCTATTTCGAGCAGTACGACTTGCCGCGTCACCCGCTGGAAGCGCTGGGCTATCTTTCAGTCGGATGCTCCCCCTGCACCAGCACGGTCGCACCGGGCGAAGACCCGCGCGCCGGGCGCTGGCGTGGCTGGGACAAGACCGAATGCGGTATCCATTCCACCAAGCTGCCCAAAGGCGAAGGCGGCGACCTTCCGCCGGGATACGAGCCGTTCCTGTAGGCCGCTGTCAGGCTCTCACAAGCAGGCCGTAGGCGATCAGCGAACCGATCACGTCGGCGAGTTCCTCTGCATCCTCCACGGTGAAATCCTCCTTGCTCAACGAACCGGCCTCAATGCGCGCTTGCAACTGGGGGGCCAGCGTTTCCGAAAGCGGCAGGCTGGCGCCAGGCAGGACGATCTGCCTGCCCTCCCCGCCATCGTCGGCCGCATCCTCGAACGAGTAGAGGATATGCGGGCGCACGGTGAACCGGTCGTGATCGCCAATCGGTCGGCACAGCGCGTTGAGGCCACCGCGCACCCGTCCGCCCTGTGAACGCACGAAGTTGCCGGAGAAAGCGGACAGTGTCGCATCGAAGCTGGCCGTGTCGGCAATGGCGCGGGCCATGCGTTCGAACATGACCTTGTGCGCCCCCCGGTTGCCTTCTTCGAAATAAAGATCGCGTGGCAGCGAACGGCGCATTTCGGGAATGCGCAGGCTCGCCTCGGCAACGGCTTCCAGCATGAAATCGGCCCAGGTCTGCACCAGGATGCCCACGGTTATGTGCAGGCTCGGTTCGTCACCGTGGGTCAGGGCGCGGTGCGCCGTGCCGCGTGGCACATAAAGGCATTGTCCGGTTTCCAGCACGAAGCTGTCCTTCAGTTCGCCCGGATCGTCGCGATCCTTGCAAAAGCCCTCTCCGCGATAGGGCAGCGTCTCGCGGTCGCCGTAGATTTCCCAGTCCTTCGCCCCTGCCACCTGCAATACGAAGACATCGTGATCGTCGTAATGGACGCCAAAGCCATGCTCGCCCGGCGGCGTCATGTAGATGTTGGTCTGGGTTCGGGCACCGAAGGCGCGCTGCAGCGACAGGCAGAATTCGTACAGCTTGCCATCGGCGAAATGAAGCTGCGGCAGGATGATCGTGGCCCCGTCGCGAAAGCCGTCGAGCACCGCCCCGCGATCGACCACGCCGTTGGCAAAGGTGTACTCGCCCGCCGGAATGCCCCTGCCGGACTTCGCCATGCTGATGGACCGGGCGGGCAATTCGCTGTCGGCGATGATCTCGTCGATGCGATCGATGCTGAGCAGGTCGCCGACGTTCGGATTGATCGCGGTGCTGTGAAAATAGGCCTTTTCGTAGTGATCGCGAAAAAACTCTTCCGGTGTGAGCGGCGCGATCATCATCTCCAGCGCATGGGGCGATGAAGTCTGGCTGTTCCGGCTTTCCATAGGTCCTGCCCAAAGCAAAGGGGGCCGGATCTACCGGCCCCGCGCAATCATGAAATCTGCAAGAGCCGCAGCATTAGCCGCTGCCGCGTCCGCGCCCGTAGTTGACGCGGTCGGCTGAATCGGCATCCGTCAGGCCGCTGCGGCCGTTGCCCACCCCGTCGCTGGGGTCGCTGTCGGTATAGCCGGTGCTGCTGCCGCGTCCCCGGCCTGCTGCATCGGAATTCGAGCCGCTATCGGAATCGGAAACGCCATTTCTGGAGCCGCGCCCGTTGCCCACTCCATCGCTGGGGTCACTGTCGGTGATGCCGGTACCATTGCCACGGCCATTGCCGATCGCATCGTTCGGATCGGAATCGCTCACACCGCTTCGGCCTCCACCGCCACGGCCGTATCCCGACGGGTCCGAAGCCCCGCCGGAATCGCTGTCGGTCAGGCCGGTGCGACCATGACCGGCACGGTCATTGGGATCGCTGTCGGTATGGCCGGTGCTGCCGTAGCCGACATCATCGCTGGGATCGCTATCCGTTCGTCCGGTCTGCTGCGCCGCGGCAGCCGAACTGATCATCGTGGCTGCAACGCCGCCACTCACCAGCGCCACGAAAGAACGCCGCGATACAGGTTTGACCCTTTTTGCCATGATTTCCCCCACTTTCCTCACGCTCTCGCGGAGTATCCCACCAATAGTTCCTGCAAACCCCGAAGCCATGCAGTAATCGCAAACCTTTCAGGAAGGCTCACGAACCAATTCACAACCAGTTGTTGACTTTATACCAGCGGGCGGTTTCGGCAAGTCCATCTTTCGTATCGACCTGCGGGCTCCAAAACCGTGCGGGAACGGTGCGGTCCGGGCTGCTGGTCCAGTCGGGATGGGCCATATAGCTTGCCCGGTCGAGCGTCAGCTTGGCCCTGTCGCCGCGAATCAGGCGATCCAGCCTGGCAGCCCCCATCAACACGCTGCGCGGCACATGCGGGGCCCATACGCTCTTGCCCATGGCCGCCGCTATGGCGTGCGCCAGCTGCCTGTGGCTCCAGCCGCCATCCTTTCCGTCATCCGGCTCCAGAACGCGCGGTTGGCTGTCCGCCGGGCTGCCGACCAGGTCGAGCAGCAGGCGCGCAAGGTCGTCCACATGGATTATGGACGTGCGACCAGCCGGCGGCATGGGGAGAAAACCCCACCGCGCGGCCTTGAAAAGCTCCAGGATTTCGGTGTCGCGCGGGCCATAGACAGCCGGGGGACGCACGATCGTCCAATCGAGATCGCTGTCCTCGACGAACTGTTCGGCCTGCCTCTTGGACTGGCCATAGAGCGACAGTTCGGGCTTGCGCGCCGCCAGCGATGATACATGCACGAAACGCCTGACGCCGCCCCGCCGCGCTGCGGCAACGACGTTCTGCGTGCCCCGGGCATTGCCCTCGAAGAAACCCGCAGCGTCCGGCGCGTTTACCACGCCCGCGATATGGATAACCGCCTCGGCACCTTGCGTCAGCCGATCCAGCGCATCGTGCGATGAAAGGTCGCCGTTTATCCACGACACGCCTTCGCGCGCGTCCTGTTCGCGCCTGGCAAGCGCCCTGGCCGTGCGGCCCCGCATCGCTGCCTGGTCGAGAACGGCCCGGCCGACAAAGCCGGTGCCGCCGGTGATGGCAATGGTCACAACAATACGAGGTGATCCCGGTGGATCACCGCCGAGCGCGGTGTGTGACCAAGGATATCCTCATGCTCCTCGCTGGAATGACCCTTGATCGCCACCACGTCAGACCAGTCGTATTCCACGACACCCTTGGCAATCATCCGGTGGTTTTCGTCGTAGACCGGCAAGATATCGCCGCGCTCGAATTCGCCTTCCACCTTCAGGATACCGGTGGCCAGCACGCTCTTGCCGTTCTGCAGCGCCTCGACGCAGCCATCGTCCACGGTCAGGGCGCCATTGAAGCGCATCCGCCCGCCGATCCATGCCCGGCGCCCGGAATCCTCGCGCTTGGGCAGAAACAGCGTGCCCGCCTGGCCAGCCAGGGCGCGACCGATAGGCATTTCGTGCTGCCCGTTCATGATAGCGAGGGCAATCCCGGCGCGTTCCGCGATCTCTGCGGCCAGCAGCTTGGCGGTCATTCCGCCCGACCCCAGGCCGGAGCCGGAACCACCGTCGGCCATGGCGTGAATTTCCTCGGTAACACCGCGAACCTCTTCCAGCCGCTCTGCCTCCGGATGGTCTGGGTGGCGGTCGTAAAGCCCGTCCACGTCCGTCAGCAGGATCACCCCGTCGGCATCGCATGCCTGCGCGACGCGCGCAGCCAGCCGATCGTTGTCGCCAAAACGAATTTCGCCGGTGGAGATCGTGTCATTTTCGTTCACCACAGGCACCACGCCTGATTTCAGCAACCGGCGCAGCGTGGCAGAAATGTTGAGATAGCGACGACGGTGCTCGAAATCGTCCAGCGTCAGCAGCAGCTGCGCGGCCACCAGCCGGCGTTCCGTCAGCAGGCTGGACCAGGTGGATGCGAGTGAAATCTGGCCAACCGACGCCGATGCCTGCGCCTCTGCCAGCGTGCGCTTGCCGCCGTGCGTGAAACCCAGTTGCTTGGCCCCGATGGCAATCGCGCCCGAACTGACCACGACCACCTCTTGCCCGCGTTCAAGCGCCGTGAAAACTTCGTTCACGACCGTGCGCAGCCATTCGACGCGCACCTGCCCGGCACCATCGACCAGCAAGGCGCTACCGATCTTAATGACCAGCCGGCGGCATTTTTCGGGATTGCGAAAGTCGTCGAGTGTATCAATAGCCATGGGCGGCCAGATAGGGGCTTTCGCGCAGATTTTCTAGGCCGGATCGGGATTGGTCAAAGCGGGGACCAGGGTTCCTCTTCTGCTTCGTCCTCATCTTCGGACGCCATGGTACCGGGTTGCTCGGTTGCGGTGCGCTGCGGAAGATAGCCCAGAACGGCATCCAGCAGTTCATTGATGCCATCGCCCGTTGCGCCCGAAACGGGGAAAACCTTGTCCGCTCCGGCTGCGATCAGTTCGTCCGAAAAGCCCTTCGCCAGTTCGGCGTCGGCGAGGTCGATCTTGTTGAGCGCAACGATCCGGGCCTTGTCCTCCAGGCCCGCGCCATAGGCCTCCAGTTCGTTTTCGACGATCCGCATGGCCTCTGCCGGGTCATCGTGGCTGATGTCGATCAGGTGGATCAGCACCCGGCAGCGTTCGATATGGCCAAGGAACCTGTCTCCGATCCCGGCTCCTTCCGCCGCGCCCTCGATCAGGCCGGGAATATCCGCCAGCACGAATTCGCGACCCTTGTGCCGCACCACGCCAAGCTTGGGGATCAAGGTGGTAAAAGCATAGTCGCCCACCTTGGCCCGGGCGTTGGAAACCGCGTTGATGAAGGTGCTCTTGCCGGCATTGGGGAGGCCAACCAGGCCGACATCGGCCAGCAGTTTCAGCCGCAGCCAGACCCACATTTCCTGGCCGGCAATGCCGGGCTGGTGCTGGCGCGGGGCGCGATTGGTGCTGGTCTTGTAGCTGGCGTTGCCGCGTCCGCCCATTCCGCCTTCCAACAGGATGACACGCTGTCCTTCCTCGGTGAAGTCGGCAAGCACTTCTTCCTTATCCTCGCTCAGCACCTGGGTCCCTACCGGCACTTCGATGATCAGGTCGTCCGCGCCCGCGCCGGTGCGGTCCTTGCCCATGCCGTGCCCGCCGCGCTTGGCCTTGAAATGCTGGTTGTAACGAAAATCGATGAGGGTGTTGAGGCCGGGTACGGCCACCAGCACCACGTCGCCGCCCTTGCCGCCGTTGCCGCCGTCGGGCCCGCCGTACTCGATATATTTCTCGCGCCGGAAGCTGACCGCGCCGGGGCCGCCCCCGCCGGATTTGAGATAGATCTTGGCCTGGTCGAGAAAGTGCATTGCGCGCCCTTATGCGTTTTTGCGGGTTTTCACCACCCGCTTAACGGCATGCGATCCGCGCGCATGCAGTCCGCTAATGGCAGTAGCCGCATTATCAGTCGGTTCCGGGAGGGCGAACTGGTGGAGCCGAGCGGGATCGAACCGCTGACCTCGTCATTGCGAACGACGCGCTCTCCCAACTGAGCTACGGCCCCGTTCCAGTTTCGCATCGCCGAACGGGCGCGACGCCCGGATCGGGAGGAAGGCCATCTAGCGACTAGCAGCGCACCTTGAAAGAGGGAATTTACGCCCTCTTCCCCAAGGCTATTGATCCGCGTCGTTCGGAATGGGCTGGACGACCGGAGTGCTGGCCGCGGTATCGTCGACATTGATGACCGGGATCAGTGCCCCGGTTTCGCTGTCGGGAACCGCCACGGGGTCTTCCGGCAACTGGCCCTGCACCGCGACACCAGCAGCAAGCTGCTGCGCGGGAGTGCCGTAGAGCGCGACCCAGCCCGGCTGCGAGGCGCCATAGCGCGCGCCGTAGCGCTGATCCCAATCGGTCGACGCGGCCTGATAGGCCTCGTAGATCGTGTAGAACCGCTCGAACGCCATTTCGTAGCGCTGCAGACCGCTGATTGCGAAGGTGGCAAAATCGGTCGGCGGGGTGGAAAGGTAATCGTTCGCAACCGCCAGGGCGGCGCTGCAGAAATGCGAGCGTGCAGGAGGCGAGGCGAAATAGTTGTAAATGCTGGTGGAGTGGGTTTCCCGCAGCCGGATCGCGGCACGGCGTACATTGCTGCGCGCCGTCGATTCACCCTCGTTAGCAAGGTTGTCGCGCGCCATCTGCTGGAACCGGGTTTCCAACGCGGCATTGGCCGCATCCAGCGTGGAATCCTCCTCCCGCAGCATCTGGCCGTAAGCTTCCAGGATCGGCGCGTGCACGTCACGCATGCAGTTGAGAGCCGCCACGTTCCAGCCGGAGCGGAAGTGCCAGATCGCCTCGTTCTGCTCCAGGGCGGTGTTGATCGTCTGGCGAATACCGAACGCATCCTTCTGCGGAAGGTTCATCTGGTACGATGCCTGCGGCGGCGGCAGCGGGCGGTAGGGTATTGCCTCTACTACCGGTGCCGGTGGCGGGGGTGGCGGCGGCGGGGGCGGAGGAGGCGGCGGTGTTGCACAGGCTGCAAGGAGGGCAATACCGGTGGCGGCCGCGATGGCGCGGATCGTCAGGGGAGATTTGGTCATCGTGATTGGATAAAGTCCTCTCGTGCCACAGTTGTTCCACTGCCGGCATGGTTAATTGCCGACAGTCTAGCGGTGCCGGGAGATAAAGAAAATGCCCGGAGTGCACTATTGCACTCCGGGCATCGCATTTCGGATTCGGCCTGCCGAAACAGGCCGGTATCGCAGATACTATTCGCGCGTGGCGCCCATGAAGCGCAGCAGGAAGAGGAACATGTTGATGAAGTCGAGATACAGGCTCAGCGCGCCCATGATCACCATCTTGCCCAGCGGGAAGGCCGCCGCGGCAGAGGGGTTGGTCATCTTGATCTGCTGGATGGCGACATATTCCTGCTTAAGGCGCTGTGTATCGTAGGCGGTAAGGCCCGCGAAGATCAGCACGCCCAAGGCGGAGATTGCCAGCTCCAGGCCGGGCGAACCGATCAGGAAAGCGTTAAGCAGCGAGGCGACGATCAGGCCGACCACACCCATGATGAGGAAGGATCCCCAGCCGGAAATGTCCTTCTCCGTGGTGTATCCCCACAGGCTAAGGCCCGCGAAGGCGCCGGCGGTCGCGAAGAACGTCATCGCGATGGACGCGCCGGTATAGACCAGGAAGATCGTCGACAGCGAAAGTCCCATCAGGACGGCAAAACCCCAGAACAGGGCCTGCAGTGTGCCGGTGGAGAACTTGTCACGGCCAAAGCTCATCGCGAAGACGATCGCCAGCGGCGACAGCGCGACCAGCCACATCAGCGGCCCTTGCGCGAACTGCACGGCGAGACCGCTCTGCGCGGTGAGCAGCGCGACGATGCCGGTGAGCAGGACGCCCGACGCCATGTAATTGTAGATAGAGAGCATGTGCTTGCGCAGGCCTGCGTCGAAGGTCGTGCGGCCAGCGACATCACCCGTCTGGCTCGGCGACACACCGAAGCCCTGACGGCTAGTACGGTTGTCGTTCCAATTTGCCATTTCTTCCAAAACTCCTTTGGCCCGGTCTCACAAGGCGGACCGGATTACCTGCAATATCGGCATATTGCTGACGATTTTCAAGGAAAACCGGATGGCAATCGGCCTGCGACCGATTAACCATCCGAACAGCTCAATCCCTGGCTTCGCGGGACATTTCCACGCTGCGATCGCGGGCAGCGCGAAGGCACTTGGTCATCAGCTGGATCATCGCCTGGTCCTCGTCCAGCACGTCCAGACCCTTGCGCGTCACACCGCCAGGGCTGGCCACCATGTCTGCCAGCTTGCCCGGATCGTGTTCCGATTGCGATGCGAGAGCGGATGCACCCTCGGTCATGGCGATCGCCAGCTCGGTCGCCTGCTTGTCGTCCAGACCAAGCCGGACGGCGGCAACTTTCAGCGCATCGATGAAACGATAGACGAAGCCCGGGCCGCTGCCGGCCAGCGCCGTCACCAGATCGAACTTGTCCTCGCCCACCCAGCTGGGCGTGCCCAGATGCTGCATGAAAGCGTGCAGGCCATCGCGGCCCTGTTCGTCCAGTCCCTTTTCCGCAAGTGCGACCGGAGCCTTGCCCAGCGACACCGCCAGATTGGGCATCACCCGGACCACTGATCCTGCATCGGGAAAGTTCTTGGCGAGGGTTTCGAGCTGCACGCCTGCAAGGATTGAGAGGATCGTCGTGTGCGATCCCGTCAGCTTCTGCAGTTGCGGCGCGACATCGCCCAGCATTTGCGGCTTCACACCCAGCAGGACAGCGTCGAAACTGCCCTCCTCCGGCAATTCGCGCAGCACCGGGATATCGCCCGGCAGGCTTTCGCGCATGGGATCCATGACGGTGAAGGTTTTTGCGGGAATTCCGCCCTTCAGCCATCCTTCGAGCATTGCCCCGGCCATGTTGCCGCAGCCAACCATCAGTATCGAGTCGTATGTCATGGCTCAATGACTTGGCATGGTCTGCCGCGAAATCAAGCTTCGCCGGCGGCATCCACCAATGCAGCGTCCAGCGCGCCGCGAGGACTCTTGTCGCCCCAGAGCACGAACTGGAATGCCGGATAGAACCGGTCGCATTCGGAAATTGCCGTTTCCACTGCCATCTGCGCCATGTCCAGGCTCAGCATGCCATCGTCGCCCAGCATCAAGCCGTGGCGGTAGAGGATCACCCCGCCCTGCGACCACATCTCGAAATGACCAAGCCAGAGCTGCTCGTTGATGCGCGACAGCAATTCGTAGGCCGCGCCGCGCTTGTCTTCCGGCACGCGAATCTCCGGCAGGCAGATGATCTGCAAAACCTTGTCCTCGATCCGCCAGATTCCGCGGACCTGGTAGGTCGTCCAGGCGCCGGGCACTTCGCCCGAAACCTCCTCGTCGCTCACCTGTTCGGTGGCCCAGCCGTGTGCTTCGAACAGGGCGGCGAGCATTTCGACGGGCGCTGCGTCCTCATCCTCGCCAATCATTTCGCGCGGTGTGCTCATTGCGATAGGGCCTGCCGGTTCGTCATGCGGTACTTAATGCAGCGGCAACCATGGGCGGTGCAATCATGCGCCTTCAAATCGTCGGGCAAAACGCATTTCGCCTGTTGGCAAGATGTGAACAAGGCTTGGGATAACCTGGGCAAAACTGCCGCGAAAAATCAGTCAAGCGACTGGATTTGCTCACCTTCCTCGCTGCTGAAACGGAAGCTGTCGACACCAGCACCGGCCAGTGCGCTGACGAATTCCTGCGCCGCGCGCGCGCTGTCGAATGGCCCCGTCAGAAGGCGGTTGGTCTGCCCCCAGCGCGCGGTGAAAGCATCCGCATCGTCCAGCAGTCCCTCGGCATTGCGCACGATCCGGCGCCAGTCGAAACGGAAGGCGGCGGTATCCTGCCCGGTCGCCACCTGCACCCAGTGACGCGCCGGATGCGCCGGGGGTGCGGGTTCTGCCGGTACCGGACGTTCACGCGGCGGGTCGATGGTCGTAATATCAACCGCCCCTTCCATTGCGGGAACCGGCCGCCCTTCCAGTGTGAAATCGGCAAAGGCTTCCGCCAGATCGAGTGCGACAGGCGCGGATTCGGTTGCAGGGGAAGTTGGCTGGGGCTGCACCGGTGCTGGGTTCCCCACAAGCGAAAACGAAGGCTGGGCTGTGGGCTCTTCGACAGGCTGGGCCCGGGTGTCGAGGGAGGCAACGACCACCGGCGCAGCCTCGGGCGAGGTCTGGGGCGGTGCAGCAGCGACCTGGCGCTCGGCACGGGCGGGCGCGATTGCGGGCAGTTCGCCAGAAGCTGCCGGCGTGGCAACGTCCGGTCCTTGTGCTGGCTGCGCGACGGGAGCAGGCTGCGCCTCGGCCATGGTCACAGGCTGTTCAGCGGTCGTCGCGGTCTCCTGCGCCGGTGCAGGTCCGAGCGGCTCGCCCTGCGGCTCCAGCCGGTCGCCGGACCGTCGCCGCCGTGCTGGCTGCGTAGCTTCCGCCGCGTCGCCCGACCTCGCATAGGCAGCGACTTCGACCGGATCCTGCCCCACTTCGTTTGCGGCAGGAAAACGGCCCAGGTTGGCGGCTGCCGCCTGCTGGGCCCGAGTTAGCTGCGGCATGTACCGGAAATAGGGTGCCAGCCGCTGCGAAAGGCGCGGCGGCAGCATCGTTTCGGCAATGGCTATCGCCTCCTGCTCGCGCCCCCTGATGGCCAGCGCGAAAGCGCGCGTGCGATAGGCTGCGCGGTCCTGCCGTTGCAGCAGGGGCAACAGCGTGGTCTCGGACGCGTCGGCATTCCCGGCAATGGCATAGCTGAGCGCCAGGCGGCGCAGAACCTCGGGACTTTCGTCCTGCGAGAGAGCCAGCCGGTAGTCACGCTGCGCCCTGTCGTTCCGGCCCACGAGGTCGTAGGCGAGGCCGCGCTCCGCGGCGTAGGGCGACATGCGCTCTCCCGCCGCTTCTGCATTGCGGAACAGTTGCAATGCGGTCACCGCTTCCCCGCGGCGCACCGCCACCATGCCCAGCCCTGCCAGAACACGGCCATCCTCCGGGTCCACGGCCTGGGCACGATTGAAGAAACCCAGGGCAGCACTGACATCGTCGAGATCCAGGGAGGCGCGCCCCGCCGCCACCAGCGCAGGCACGCTCTCCGGATTACGGGAGAGGCGGCGCAGGGCGTCGTTCAGCGCCTCCTCTGCGGGATCGGGAAGGGCCTGCACCACTTCCTGCGCATCGGCGGACGCGCCTGTTACAGGCGCAAGGGCGCCGGCGGCAACTGCGCCGCCGGCCAGCAGGACAGACGATAGTAAGGACACGCGGATCATTGGCCGCCCATTATACAGGCCTCGCTGAACAGTGCGAGAACGGTTCGACCGATTTCGTGCCCGATTCGCGAGACGTGGCTTACTGGTTGTTCTGACGACCAAGGAAGCGGGGGATGCGCATTGCGCCGCCACCGTTATCATCGTCATCGTCATCCTCGTCGTCGGACTCGGGTGCCTGGCGCGAAAGGTTGGCCATGCGTTCGAACAAGGTGCTACCGCCTACCGAACCGCCACTGCTACCGCCCGACGAAGGTGCTGGAGCGGGTTTCGCCCGTTCGGCCTCCTCGCCATCGGATTGCGCAGCAGCGCCCAGCATTCTTGCACGGCGACCGCCGCCCTGCGAAGCAACCGGTTCGTCGGCCTCGGCCAGGCGACTGGCGTCGAGCAGCAATTCGTCCTGCCCGGCATCGTCGCCTTCGTCCGTCTCTTCGGTCAGGTCGAAGGCGTAATCGTCGTCGTCTTCCTGTCCTTCGTCCGAAGCAGAAGCACCGAACCCTTCTTCCTCGGCAATGCCGTAGCCGGTGTCCTCGGCAGGAGTGGGCAGGCGGCTTTCGCCGTCATCACTGTCGCCATAGGATGCACGCGCGGAATTATCGTCGGCACCGGTATCTTCGTCGGCCTCGTCGCTCATGGCGAGATCGAGCGTGCTGTCATCGTCGTCGCTAGCGGCGAAATCGTCGTGGGTTTCCTCGGCCGGCTTTTCGGCGGGGATCGCAAAACCGGGCTTGCGAGGTCCGCGCGCGGCGGACAGGTCCAGCGGACGACCCGTATCGCGCGGCATTTCGCCGGTCTGTTCGATGCCCGTCGCGACGACAGAAACGCGGATCTTGCCATCGAGTTCGGGATTGAAAGCCGAGCCCCAGATGATGTTGGCTTCGGGATCGACCAGCTCGCGAATGTGGTTCGCGGCTTCGTCCACTTCCAGCAGCTTCATGTCTTCGCCGCCGATGATCGAGATGATCACACCCTTGGCACCCTGCATGGACACGCCGTCGAGCAGCGGGTTGGCAATGGCATGCTCGGCGGCTTCCAGGGCGCGATTCTCGCCCTCGCCCTCGCCGGTGCCCATCATCGCCTTGCCCATCTCGCCCATGACAGAACGCACGTCGGCAAAGTCGAGATTGATGAGGCCCGGCATCACCATCAGGTCGGTGATGGAGCGGACGCCCTGCTGCAGCACTTCGTCCGCCAGCATGAAGGCTTCCTTGAAGGTCGTCTCTGCCTTGGCCACCAGGAACAGGTTCTGGTTCGGAATAACGATCAGCGTATCGACGTGCTTCTGCAGTTCCTCGATCCCGCTTTCAGCAGCGCGCATGCGGCGCGTGCCTTCGAACAGGAACGGCTTGGTCACCACCCCCACGGTCAGGATGCCCTTGTTGCGCGCGATCTGCGCGATCACCGGGGCAGCGCCCGTGCCGGTGCCCCCTCCCATGCCGGCGGCGATGAAGACCATGTTCACGCCTTCCAGCGCGCGCTCGATCTCTTCCACCGTTTCCTCAGCCGCGGCGCGGCCGACTTCGGGGCGCGAACCGGCACCAAGGCCCTGCGTAATATCGGGGCCAAGCTGGATACGGTGCTCGGCAGAGGAGCTGTTGAGCGCCTGCGCATCGGTGTTCGAGACAATGAAGTCCACGCCTTCGATCTCGGCGTCGATCATGTTGGCAATGGCGTTGCCGCCTGCCCCGCCAACGCCGATCACCGTGATCCGCGGACGCAGTTCGTCAACCGAAGGCGGGCCAATATTGATGCTCATCTTATCGTCTCCTGGGCAGGCCTGGGATTTCTGCCATCCGTATCCTTGCCATAAAGGTTAATTCTAAAGGATGCTGTCGCCAGCACTATCCACAGTTTGCAAGCGGTTCAGAAATACTCCCGCATCGCGCTCCATGCGCGCATCAGGGTGTTAAGCGGGCCATAACTGCTGCTCGTGGTAAACCGCGAACCGATGGCGCGGATGTCCACGGGGTCTTCGGCTGCATAGAGTACCAGCCCAGCCAGGGTAGCGAAACCGGGTGCGCTGTGGGCCTCCGGAAGGCCTTTAAGCGCCACCGGCTTGCCGATGCGAACGGGCACGCCCAGCACGCCCTGCGCATAATCCGCCAGCCCCGACAGTTCCGCGCCGCCCCCGGTGATGACCACCTGACGCGCGCTGGAACCGGGCGCACTGCCGGTGAAACCCATCGAATCGAGCGCCTTCCCGACATCGCTCATCAGCATGTCGAGTTCGCCGGTGATGACCCCGATCAGGTCGGATCGCGGCACCTGTCCGCTGGCATCGCCGCCGCGCGCCACGGGCCGTGCGCCGTCTTCGGCAGGGGTGGCGACCCCAATCATCTCGCGGTGGTCGGTCGGGCTGGCGATGGCCGAACCACCGACGCATTTCAGCCGCTCTGCCTGGAAGCGGCGGATGGAAAAGGCAGAGGCGATGGCATCGGTGATGTCGGCGCTGCCGCGCGGGATGGCAGTGAGCCCCACCAGCATGCCGCCGGCATAGACGGAGACATTGGTGACTTCGCCGCCAAGCTCCACCATCGCCACGCCCAGGTCGCGCTCTTCCGCGGTGAGGCAGGCATAGCCCGTTGCCAGCGGCGATGCGACCACGCCTTCCACGTCGAGGTGGGCGTTCTGCACCGCCTCGGTCACGTTGCGCACCGGCGCCCCATCGGCCAGCATCACATGAACGTCCACGCCCAGCCGCTCCGCATGCAGCCCCTTGGGATTGGAGACACCGTGCGCCCCGTCGAGGAAATAGCACGCAGGCTGCGCGTGCAGCACCGTGCGGCCATCGGGTTCCAGCGCCTCTCGCGCGGAAACCAGCAGCGCCTCGATATCCTCTTCCTCTACGCGCCTGCCGCCGATGCCGATCTCGATCGGGCGAATTTCGCTGGCAAGTCCCGCGCCGGAGCACCCTATCCAGACGGAATCAACGCTGGTGCCGGCCAGTTTCTCGGCCCGCTCCAGCGCGTCACGCACGGCATAGGTCGCGGCGGCCATGTCCACGACATAACCGCGCTTGATGCCC
Source organism: uncultured Sphingomonadaceae bacterium (assembly GCA_947493195.1). Classification (GTDB taxonomy): domain Bacteria; phylum Pseudomonadota; class Alphaproteobacteria; order Sphingomonadales; family Sphingomonadaceae; genus Alteraurantiacibacter. Next base: position 388,224 of record CANLQG010000001.1, read on the forward strand.
TGGCTGGCGCGGTGGCCGCTGCCCAGCACCTGCATGTCGCCGTCCTCGGTGATCGCCGCGATCATTGCGGAGATCCTGAAGGAGCCGACGTTCACCGCGCCGACAACGCGGGCAATTCTCTGACTGGCCGACATCAGGTTTCTTCCTCTTCTGCCTGCGCCTGCATCGACAATTCCTGACGCTGCGAGCGACCCGGCACGTGCATGTACATGCGCGGCGGGTTGCGCATGTCGAAACTGGCAACCTCCCCGCCGATCAGGCGATGGACGCCGTCGGCCTGGGCGAAACTGATTAGCGCGGCGGCAGAGCGGTCTTCCCCCTGCGGCAGGGCCAGGTGCTGGCCGGTATCGAAGGTGAGGTTCCAGCGCCGATTGCCGACCCATTCTGCGCCCTTCACCTTTTCCTTCAGCGCGGGGGCCGCATCCAGCAGCATTTCCAGCGATTCCACCTGCCCCTGCGCGGCCGGCCCTTCGATCAGCATGTAATCTGCCGCATCGGCGCGGGATATCGGCTCCAGCTCTACGCCCGTGGGGTCGATCAGCATCAGCCGGTCTGCGCGTCGCAGCACTGCGTGGGGCTGGCGCTCCACGATGTCGACCTTCAGCATGTCGGGCAACTGGCGCGACACGCGCGCATCCTCCACCCACGGCAACTCCAGCAGTTCGGCACGCAGGCCATCGGTATCGACGCGCGTCATGGCGAGGTCGCGCTGACCGAAAGCACGCTCGTGCACCAGCATCTCGTTCATGCGCTCGGTCCCGCGCACGTTCACCGCGCGCAGCTTGTAACCCGCGTTGCTGGCAACGTGGGCAAAACGGTCGGAGGCCAGGGCCGTCGCGCCGGAGATTTGCGCCAGCCAAGCGAGGCCCACCAGCGCACCGCCCAGGATCAGGACGGTAAAGGCCTTTTGCAGCTGTTCTTCGGTGAAAGGCAGCAGGCCCAGCACGCGCCCGAGGATCGATTGCCCCTTGCGCCGCGCAGAATTCACCTTGCGGCTGGTGCCCTGGGCGCGGGCCTGCCTGCGCACGCCCCTGGTGTTGCGGGAATTAGTCCGCGCCATCGGACAGCCTTCCGGCGCGCCGCAGCGCATCCTCCACGATCATCTCGCACAGTTCGGGATACTCGATGTCGCAATAGCGTGCCTGCTCGGGCACCAGGCTGAGCGGCGTCATGCCCGGCTGGGTGTTGGTTTCCAGCAGGAACAGCCCGCCCTCGCCGCGTTCGTCGTCCCAGCGGAAATCCGAACGGGAAACGCCCCGGCATCCAAGGCGCCGATGGGCCTGCATGGCGTATTCGAGGCATAGCCGCTCGATCTCCGGCGGCAACTGCGCGGGAAAAATGTGTTCGGTCCGGCCCTCGGTGTACTTGTTCTCGTAATCGTAGAAGCCGCTGGCGACGATCAGTTCGGTCACGCCGAGCGCGCGGGCGCCGTTGGGGGTGTCGATCACGGCAGTGGTGAGTTCGCGCCCACGGATGAACGGTTCCGCCAGCAGAGAGCGGAAATCCTGCCAAGGTCCCTTCGCATCGCGGCTGATGGGATTTCCGCAATTGCTGTCGTCTGTAACGATGGCAACGCCCACGGACGAACCCTCGTTGACGGGCTTCAATACGTAAGGCCGGGCGATGGGATCGCCCTCGTAAAGTTCCTCCGCACGCACCACGCGTCCGCCGGGCATGGGAATGCCGTGCGGCACCAGTGCGTGCTTGGTCAGTTCCTTGTCGATCGCGATGACGGACGTGGCGAGACCCGCATGGGTATAGGGAATGCCCATAAGGTCCAGCATGCCCTGTACCGTGCCGTCCTCTCCCGGCGCACCGTGGAGCGCGTTGAACACTACGTCCGGAGCCACTTCGGCAATTTTCATGGCAACGTCGCGGTCCATGTCGAGGCGGGTGACGCGGTGGCCCCTGCCTTCCAGCGCATCGGCCACGCCCTTGCCCGACATCAGAGAGACATCGCGTTCGTTCGCCCAGCCGCCCATCAGGACAAGCACATGGAGATCGGCAGGCAGAGTCATGGCCGCCCCACCCGCTTGATTTCCCATTCCAGCGTCACGCCGGTCTTTTCTGCCACGCGGCGGCGCACTTCTTCGCCCAGCCCCTCGATATCGGCGCTGGTGGCCTCACCGGTGTTGATGAGGAAATTGGTGTGCTTCTCACTAACCTGAGCCCCGCCCATGGTCAGGCCACGGCAGCCCGCCTCGTCCACCAGTTTCCAGGCGCTGGTGCCCTGGGGATTCTTGAAAGTGGAGCCGCCTGTCTTGGTGCGCAGGGGCTGGGAATTCTCGCGCTCGTCCGCAATGCGGTCCATCTCCGCGCCGATCTCCTCCGGTTCGCCCGGCACGCCCTTGAACCGCGCGGCGACCACGATGGCACCATCGGGCAGGCGCGAATGGCGATAGGAATATTCCAGATCCTCCACCGGCAGCGTCACGAGATCGCCGCCCGGCAGCGCCACGTCGCAATCAACGAGGATATCGGCCACCTCGCGCCCGTATGCCCCGCCGTTCATGCGCACAAAGCCGCCCACGGTGCCGGGAATGCCGCGCAGGAATTCCAGCCCCGCAATGCCCGCATCGCGCGCGGTGGAGGCGACGAGGATGCCCGGCGCACCGCCGCCGCATTCCACTACGCACTCGCGCTTCACCTCCACGCTGGAGAACGGCTTGCCCAGCCGCACGACCACGCCCGGAACACCGCCATCGCGGATGATCAGGTTGGAGCCGAGACCCAGCGCCATGACCGGCGTCTCAGGCTCCAGCTTGCCGAGGAAATTCACGAGATCATCGAGGTCGGCGGGCTCGAACAGCCAGTCCGCCGTGCCGCCGCTCTTGAACCAGACCAGCTTGGCCAGCGGCGCGTCGCGCTTGAGGTCACCCTTAACGCGAGTGGGCACGATGCCGTCGGGACCAGGGGCCTCGTCGGCGCCCGGTGCTTCCGTGCTGTGCATCTGTTCGCCCGGTTGCATCATGTTCGTCATGCGCCCTCCGTGGCGCGAATTCGGTTTACATCGTCGGCAAGCCCTGCCGCCCACCTGGTGATATCGCCCGCGCCCATGCAGACGAGCAGGTCACCGGCCTGAAGCTCACCCGCCAGCTGGCGAGCAAGGTCGTCGTACCCTTCCACGGCCCGCGCATGGCGATGGCCGCGTGCTTTCAGCCCGGATACCAGCGCGTGTTCGTCCACTCCGGCGATCGGCTCTTCCCCGGCAGAATAGACCGGGGCGGCGTAGACGAGGTCTGCATCCCCGAACGCGCCTTGGAAATCTTCCAGCAGGTCACGCAGGCGCGTATAGCGGTGTGGCTGCACCACGGCGACCACCCGTCCACTCGCCGCGTCGCGCGCAGCGGACAGGACAGCGCGAATTTCAACGGGATGGTGGGCATAATCGTCGATCACGCGGATTTCGGGATCGCCAAAGCAGGCGATCGTGCCGACATGGCTGAACCGCCGCCGAACCCCGCCAAAGCGCGAGAAACCTGCACGGATAGCATCCGCCGTGCAGCCCATCTCCAGCGCCACGGCAATGGCGGCACAGGCATTCTGCACGTTGTGACGGCCCGGCATCGGCAGTTCGATCCCGTCAATACGCGTTTCGTTGCCATCCCGGTCCGTCTGCACTGCATCGAACCGCGTGGAACCGCCCACCGGCTGCACGTTCTCCGCGCGAACATCGGCATGGGGGGAAAAGCCGTAAGTGATCACGCGGCGATCACGCACCTTGGCGATCACGTTTCGCACTTCGTCATGGTCGAGGCACAGCACCGCCGCGCCGTAGAACGGCACGTTCTCGATGAACTGGACGAAGGCATCCTTCACGGCATCGAAACTGCCATAGTGATCGAGGTGCTCGGGATCGATATTGGTGACGACGGCGATGGTGCCGTCAAGGCGGAGGAAGCTGCCGTCGCTCTCGTCGGCCTCCACCACCATCCACTCGCTATCGCCCAGCCGCGCGTTGGAGCCGTAGCTTTCGATGATTCCGCCGTTGATCACGGTCGGATCGACACCGCCTGCATCCAGTAGTGCGGCGACCATGCTGGTGGTGGTCGTCTTGCCGTGCGTGCCCGCTACCGCCACGGTCTTTTTCAGCCGCATCAGTTCGGCCAGCATCTCCGCACGGCGCACCACCGGGATACGCTTTTCCAGCGCAGCGGCAACTTCGGGATTGGTGCGTTTTACGGCCGTGGAGGTCACCACCACGGCAGCATCGCCGATGTTGGCCGCATCGTGGCCGATGAACACGTCGATCCCGCCATCGCGCAGCGCCTTTACCCGCGCGCTTTCTGCAAGGTCGGAGCCCTGCACGGTGTAGCCAAGATTGGCCATCACCTCGGCAATGCCGGACATGCCGATGCCGCCGATGCCGACGAAGTGGATCCTGCCGATATCGGTGCCGACGCCTTTCATTGCGCGCTATCCCGCGTGGCGCCGTTGGTGGCAGCTTCCTGCGAGGCGCCGCGCGCATTGTTCTCACCCACGCGGATAACGTCCATCATGTCCGCCCCGCCGAAACCCTCGACAAGGTCGGCAAGGTCGCTGGCGGCGTCAGGCCTGCCGCAGTTCCACGCGGCGTGGGCGGCGTTAGCCAGCGTTTCGGGACGGTGGGCCATCGCGTTGATCTGCTTGGCCAGTTCCTTGGCCGTGAAGCCCGCCTGGCGGATGGACCGCGCGCCGCCCGCCTTCACCACTTCGCGGGTATTAGCCGCCTGGTGATCGTCCGTCGCGATAGGCAACGGTACGAGGATGGCGGGACGGCCGACGGCGGTGAGTTCGGCAATCGTGGAAGCGCCAGCGCGCCCGATGAACAGATGCGCATCGGCGAGGCGCGCGGACATGTCTTCGAAATAAGTGCCCAGGTCGGCCGGGATGTCGTGCTTCGCATATCGCGCCCGCACCGCATCGAGGTCTTCGGGGCGGCACTGCTGGGTAACCTGCAACCGATTGCGCAGGGCAGGCGGCAACATCGAGAGACCGTCGGGAACCACTTCGGACAATATACGCGCACCCTGGCTGCCGCCGGTCACCAGGACGCGGAAAATGCCGTCTTCGGTGAAAGGGGGAAACTCCTCGTCACGCAGGGCCAACACGGCGGGGCGCACGGGGTTGCCGACAAGGTGCGTCTTCTTCTCATACTTCGGCTTCAACCGGTCCACGTCGGGATAGGCGAGCGCGATGGCATCCACCCGTCCGGCCATCAGGCGGTTCACCCTGCCCAGCACGGCATTCTGTTCATGGATCACTGTGGGAATGTTCGCGCCCTGCGCGCCCAGCAGCGCGGGCAGCGCAGGATAGCCGCCGAAGCCCACCACCGCGGTGGGCTGGAACGTTTCGTAAAGCCGCTGCGACATGGCACGGCCGTCCATCACCGCCTTGATCGCGGCGGGCCAGCGCAGCGGGTTCTTGCCGAAACGACCGGCGGGCAGGACGTGGGCGGTCAGGAAATCGGGTTTCCCCGGAATGGCCTTTCCGCGCTCGTCCGTGATCAGCGCGACATGGTGGCCGCGCCGCTCCAGTTCATGGGCAAGGGCGAACGCAGGTGTCAGGTGGCCGCCGGTGCCGCCTGCCGCCAGAACGAAATGGCGCGAAGAGCTGGTCATCTGTCGTCCTCCTTTTCCAATGCGTCACGCATGTCGAAAGGTTCCCGCACCAGGAACGGGTTGCGCCGCGTTACCGCCAGCAGCAGCCCTATCGTGAAACACTGGGCTATTGTCGACGATCCGCCATAACTCACCAAGGGCAGGGTCATGCCCTTGCTGGGGAAAAGCTGCAGGTTGACGAGGATATTGATGAATGCCTGTCCGCCAAACAGGGCAATCAGCCCGCTGGCGGCAAGGATGATGAACAGCCGGTCCTCGTCCACCAGCCGGATCAGCACCCGCAGGATGATGGCGAGGTAAAGGACGACGATTATGGCGCACACGATCAGGCCCAGCTCCTCTCCGATTACGGAGAAGATATAGTCGGTGTGCGCTTCGGGCAGGCGCATCTTGTTCTCGCCCAGCCAGAAGCCGCTGCCCGTCCATCCGCCACCGGTCAGCGTGCGGTTGGCAAGGTCCACGTGATCGTAGGCAGCGGGACCGCCGAAGAAGGAATCGATACGGTTGCGGGCGTTGTCATAGGTAAGATAGGCCAGCAGCAGGGCCGCCAGCCCTCCGCCTGCCAGCATGCCGATCCGCTGCAGGGGCAGGCCCGCCACCATGACCATGACCAGCCATGCGCCTGCGAACAAGATGGCGGCACCAAGGTTCGGCTGCATCATCAGCAGCGCCACGATCAGTCCGACCAGCGCGCCGGATATGCCGATAACCGGCAGCTTGGGATCGCGCAGTTGCCAGGACAGTATCCAGGCAAAGGTGATTGCAAAGGCAGGCTTCAGGAACTCGCTGGGTTGCACGCCAATACCGAAGCGGATCCAGCGCCTTGCGCCGTTCACTTCGTATCCGATGAACGGCACCAGGAACAGCAGCACCAGCATGGCCCCTGCCATCAGGATCGTGCCCCGCCGCAGCATTTCGCGCGGCAGCAGCGATGTTCCCACCAGCACCATCAGCCCCAGCACCTGCCACCGCACGTGGGCCCAGAAGAAGTAGAGATCGGGAAGGGTTTCCTCCGCGGTGGACAGGCGATGCGCGCTGGCTGGCGATGCCGCCGCCACGGCCAGCGTGCCCACGGCCATCAGCAACAGCACGAAGCCCAGCAGCCAGCGATCGATTTCTCGCCACCAGATGCGCAGTTCGCGCTTGCGGTCCCTCGGCAGGCGGGGGCTGCGCTTTTCGCTGCGGCTGCCGCCGCGCGGGATATAGATGGGCTGCGGGCTCATGCCGCGGACCTCGAATCAAAGCCGCATTCGACGGGCGTCGCATCGCAGCCGATACTGGCCGCCAGTTCGCGGAAGCTGTCGCCGCGCGCCTCGTAATCCCGGAACTGGTCGAAGCTGGCACAGGCCGGGCTGAACAGGATGATATCGCCCTGCGTCGCCGCGGCAATGCTGCGCGACACCGCCTCCGCCAGCAGTTCGCACCGCTCCACCTTCATGTGCGGCGCCAGCAGGTCGGCAAACATCGGGCCGGCCTCGCCAATAGTATAGGCGCAGGCGACATTGCCGAAATGCGGAGTGCAGTCGTTGAGGTTGTTTTCCTTGGCCAGGCCGCCGCAGATCCAGTGGATACGCGACCGCCCGGCCTCGCGCGGATAGGCAGCCAGAGCTGGCGCGGTGGAGGCAGGATTGGTCGCCTTTGAATCGTTTACGAACAGCACGCCGTTTGCGCTGCCCATGCGCTCCATCCGGTGCGGCAATCCGGCAAAACTGGCGAGACCGGCCAGCACCTGGTCACGCGACAGGCCAAGCTGCTGGGTCAGGGCTGCGGCTATCGCGGCGTTCTGGAGGTTGTGAGGGCCTTGCAGGCTGGGCCAGTCTTTCTGGAACGGCTCCCACGCCCACGCATTTACGCACATGGCACGTCCATCGGGGCGGCGGGCGGCCTCGGCCTGCTGGATGGCGCTGGTCGGAGCATCCGCGCAGCCGAACACGGCGAACTGTCCAGCCCCCTGCATCGTGAACAACCGCCCCTTGGCAAAGGCATAGGCGGCAAAGTCGTCATACCGGTCGAGATGGTCGGGCGTTATGTTGATGAGCGCCGCAGCCTCGCACGCCAGCGAGCGAGTCAGGTCGATCTGGTAGCTCGAGAGCTCGAACACGTAGACACCGCCTCGTGGCAGCGGATCGCGGCCCAGCACGGGCAGGCCGATATTGCCGCCCAGCAGGGCAGGTACGCCAGCCTCTCGCAGCAGGTGATGCACAAGGGCGGTGGTGGTCGACTTGCCGTTCGTTCCGGTTATGCCCACAACGCGGTGGGCGGGAAGTTCGGCCCGGGCGAGCGCGAACAGTTCGATATCGCCGATGATCGGTACGCCCGCCGCGCGTGCGCGCTCGGCAATCGGATGGGTGTTGAGCGGCACGCCCGGCGAGACCACGATCCCGTCGAAGCCAGTGAGGTCGATCTCCAGCGGATCGCCGATGTCGCAACGGCTGGCCAGCGCCTCGCGCGGTTCCTCGCGCCGGTCCCAGGCGGTCACGCGCGCTCCGCTGGCCAGCAACGTTTCGACCGTGGCCATCCCGGACCTCGCGAGCCCGAGCACGCAGTAATTCTTGCCGGAAAAGGCCTTGGCCGTGATCACCTGAGCTTCAACGTGGCGAGCCCGATGGTGGCGAGCACCAGGGCGATGATCCAGAAGCGGATCACCACCTTGCTCTCGCTCCAGCCGAGCTGTTCGAAATGGTGGTGGATGGGAGCCATGCGGAATACCCGCCGGCCTGTGCGTTTGAACCAGAAGACCTGCACGATGACGCTGACCGCTTCGAGCACGAACAGACCGCCAATGATGGCGAGCACGATCTCATGGTGGCTGGCAACAGCAATCGCGCCCAGCGCTCCGCCAAGGGCCAGCGAGCCGGTATCGCCCATGAACACCGCGGCGGGAGGCGCATTGTACCACAGGAAGGCGAGGCCCGCCCCCATGATGGCGGTACACATGATCGCCAGCTCGCCTGCGGACAGCACGTGCGGGATGCCGAGATAGCCGGAGAAGTCGGCGCGGCCCACGAGGTAGCAGATGAGCGCAAAGGCGCCCGCCGCGATCACCACTGGCATGGTGGCAAGCCCGTCCAGGCCGTCCGTCAGGTTCACGGCATTGCCCGCGCCGACGATCACCGTGGCGGCGAAGGGGTAGAAGAACCAGCCAAGTTCGAGCCCGGTATCGGAAACGAACGGCAGGTAAAGCGCCGTGGAGCCAACTTCCTGCACGATGATCCAGGTGGCGATGCCTGCAACGATGAACTCGGCCAGCAGGCGAACCTTGCCGGGCACGCCCTTGTGGCTGCGCTTGGACACCTTGTCGTAATCATCGAGGAAACCGATCGCGCCGAAACCCAGCGTCACCGCCAGGCAGGCCCACAGGAACGGGTTCGAGAGATCCATCCACAGCAGCATCGAGATCGCCAGCGCAGTAAGGATCATCAACCCGCCCATGGTGGGCGTGCCGACCTTCTTCTGGTGCGATTCCGGCCCGTCGGCGCGGATCGGCTGACCCTTGCCCTGGCGTACGCGCAGCATATTGATGAATTTCGGACCGATAAGCAGGCCGATGAAGAGTGCCGTCATCATGGCCGCGCCAGCCCTGAAGGTCTGATAGCGGACGAGGTTGAAGATCCCCTCGAAGTCCAGCATCTCTGCAAGAAAATAGAACATGGGTACGCGCGTCAGCCTTCCCTGGCTGTGAAATGGTCCACGACGCGGGCCAGCCCTACCGAGTTGGAGCCCTTCACCAGCACGGCGTCCCCGCCAGCCAATCCGAATTCCTGCAAGGCAGCGATAGCCTCGCCCGCGTTATCGCAATGGGCAAAGGTTACGCCCTTGCCAAGCGTATTGGCAGCGTCTTTCCCCATTTCCCGTGCGAGGGACAGCATCTCGTCACCCACCAACACCGCGTGATCGATATTGGCCGCCAGAATGGGTTCGAGCAGTTGTGCGTGGAAAGCGGGCGCGAAATCACCCAATTCCTTCATGCTGCCCAGCACGACGACCCGGCGCGTTGCGGGCGTCTGGCCAAGCTGCGCCAGCGTGGCGCGCATGGAGGCAGGATTGGCGTTGTAACTTTCGTCGATCAGCAGCGCATGGCCGCCCGGAACCTTGGCGCGCACCCGCGCGCCGCGACCTTTCAGCCCGCCCATCTCCGCCAGCGCCAGGCCAGCCGCGCCAAGGTCTCCACCTGCCGCGTAGACAGCCGCCATCACGCACAGCGCGTTGTCGATCCAGTGTTCGCCCGGTTCCGCCACGGTGAAGCACAGGCGCATGTCGCCCATGGCCGCCGTGACCAGCGAACCGCCGGAACCATCGGGCACGGCATCGAGCAGGCGCAGATCTGCATGGGCGCTGCGTCCGAAAGCGATGATCTTAACCCCTTTCGCCTTGGCGGCGGCGCGAAGCTGTTCGAACTGCTCGACGTCGGCGGGGATCACCGCCGTGCCACCCTTTTGCAGGCCTTCGAAGATTTCGGACTTGGCGGCGGCAATCCCCTCCATCGAACCCAGGTTCTCGATATGCGCGGGCGCGATCGTGGTAATGACGGCGACGTGCGGGCGTACTTGCGCGGTTAACCCGGAAATCTCGCCGGCGTGGTTCATGCCCATCTCGAACACGCCATATCGCGTGCGCGGCGGCATGCGCGACAGGCTGAGCGGCACGCCCACGTGATTGTTGTAGCTGCGCACGGAGCGGTGAGCCGCGCCCCTGCTGGTGCGTTCCAGCGCGGTGAAGATGGCTTCCTTCACTCCGGTCTTGCCGACAGAGCCGGTGACGCCGACGATCTTTGCAGCGGCACGGCGCCGTGCGGCGTCGGCCAGGGCTTCCAGCGCCTTCGTCGTATCTTCGACGCGGACGTGTGGATAGTCCACCTCACGGTCGACCAGGGCGGCTGCAGCGCCGTTGGCGAAGGCTGCATCGAGGAAGCGATGGCCGTCCATAGCCTCCCCCTTAAGCGCGACGAACAGGTCTCCGCCGCGCACGTCGCGGCTGTCCATCTCGACGCCGCTAACCTGAAATTCACCATAAGCGGTCCCGCCTGTAGCGGCAGCGATCTCGACAGAAGTCCACAGCGCGAGGCGCGCGGTGTCGGACTGGGGACGCGGCCAGCGCAGCGGAGCGAGCGCGGCGCTCATCGTGCGCTGCCCTTGGCCATCTGCGCCGCGCACTCGCGTGCGACCGTCACGTCGTCGAAGGGCAATACCCGCATGTTTTCTCCCGATCCCACGATCTGTCCCTGTTCGTGTCCCTTGCCCGCGACCAGCACGATGTCGTCCTTGCCGGCCTCTTCGATTGCAGCGGCGATGGCATCGCGCCGCCCGCCGATGTTTCGTGCTGCATTGCCCGCGCCCTGCATCACCTGTTCGCGGATGCTGGCGGCATCTTCGCCGCGCGGATTGTCATCAGTGACGATCACCAGCTCGCTGCCCGCCGCAGCGGCCTCACCCATCGGCGCGCGCTTGCCGGTGTCGCGGTCCCCGCCCGCGCCGAATACTGTGATGAGGCGACCGTTCACGTGCGGGCGCAATGCAGCAATCGCGGCGGCAAGGGCATCCGGCGTGTGGGCGTAATCCACATAAACCGGCGCGCCGCGCGCAGAAATCACCGCCCGCTCCAACCGGCCACGAACTGGCTGCAGGCGAGAGACCGCGTCGAACACCTGCGCCGGTGCGGTTCCCGTCGCGAGAACCAGCCCCGCAGAAACCAGCGCATTGGCGACCTGGTAGGCACCGATCAGCGGCAGGCGGATGGCATGGGCACGGCCCGCGTGGACGAATTTCAATTCCTGACCCAGCGGGCTGGGCGTGCGGGCGATCAGGTTAATATCTTTACCTTTTTCGCCAACCGTAAACACGCGCAGGCCGCGCTCTTTCGCGAGATCAACAACGCGCTGCGACCATTCGTCATCGGCCCAGACGACTGCCGTACCACCGTCATCGACGACTTCGGAAAACAGCCGCATCTTGGCCGCGAAATAGTCCTCCATGTCCTTGTGGTAATCGAGGTGGTCGCGGCTGAGATTGGTGAAGGCACCGGCGTGAACCGGCAGCCCCTCGTTGCGGAATTGCGAAAGGCCGTGGCTCGATGCCTCGTAGGCGACGTGCGTCACACCTTCGCGCGCCAGACCGGTCATGTTGGATAGGAAAGTGACGATATCGGGCGTGGTGAGGCCAGTGGAGACGCTTTCGTCGGGCGTAGTCACGCCCAAGGTGCCGATGCTCGCGGCGCGCTCCCCGCACATGCGCCAGATCTGGCGCGTCATTTCCACGCAGGATGTCTTGCCGTTGGTTCCGGTAACGGCGACCACGGTGGGCGGCGTGGGACGAAAGTAGAGCGCAGCGGCGCGGGCAAAGGCGCGGCGTGGATTTTCGTCCGCAAGATGCAGCGCGCCTTCCACCTTCGCTTCGGGCCGGGCGACCACGGCCACTGCCCCGCCCGCGATGGCCGCAGGGATGAAATCCTCTCCGTTTACAGCCGAGCCCTGGAACGCGCCGAACACATTGCCCGGCGCAACCTTGCGATGGTCGATGGCGAAGCCGGTGACAGTGGTGTCGCCTGCCCCTCCGGCATCGATGCCAAGCTGGCTGGCAATTTCGGAAAGGCGCATCAGTCCACATCCCCTACAAGCGGGCGAAGGTCGGTCAGGTCGATATCGCGATCGGCATCGGGCAGCACGCCCAGTTGCGGGCCGATGCGCGGTACGAGGCGCCCGACGATGGGCGCAGCGTTCCAGGCGGCCGTACGCTGGTAGGAGCTGGCGACGGTGCCCTTGGGCTCGTCCAGCATTATGATTACCACGTAGCGCGGGCTATCCATCGGGAAGGCAGCGGCAAAGGTGGAGATGAGCGAGGTCGTACGATAGCCGCCCGCGCCCGGCTTTTCCGCGCTGCCGGTCTTACCGCCCACGCGGAAACCCGGGGCGTTGGCATTGCGCCCCGTGCCATAGACCGCGATCATGCGCAGCAACTGGTTCATGCGCGCACTGGTGCTGGCCTTGAACACGCGGCGCCCGCGCGGGGCCTGCCCCGGCGCAATGCGCTGCAGCGTGGCGGGACGCCAGATGCCGCCGTTCACCATCGCCGCGTAGGCAGAGGCGAGGTGCAGCGGCGTAACCGCGATGCCGTGGCCATAACCTACGGTGATGCCGCGAATTGGCGCCCACTCCCCCGATTGCCAGATCGGAAAACCACGAGCGGGCAGCTCGATATAAGGCCGCTCGTTCATGCCGAGGTCCACCATGTACTTGCGCAGAGTGGCCGCGCCCATCTCGTCCACGATATGGCCGGTGACGATGTTGGAGGAGTGGATCAGCATCTCGGGCGTGTTCAGTGTCGCGCCCAGCGGGTGGGAATCGCGGATGGTCCGGCGCTGCACCTGGTAGGGGGTGGCACCATAACGGCGCGAGAGATCGGTGATGGAACCGCTGTCGATGGCGGCGGCCACGGTCAGCGGCTTGAAGGTGCTGCCCAGTTCGTAGACCTGGTTGGTCACGCGGTTGAACGCTGGTGCAGTGATGCCGCGATCGTATTGTTCCTGCGTCACCTTCACATCGGACGACTTCACGTCGTTGGGATCGAACTCCGGCAGGCTGGCCAGTGCCAGCACTTCGCCGCTGTCCACGTCCAGCACAATGCCAGCAGCGCCCACGGCGTCTACCGCCAGCATCCCGCTGCGCAGTTCGTCCTCCAGCGCGCCCTGCACGCGGGTATCGATGGAAAGGGCCACCGGTTCCGCCCGGCGAACCGGGTCCATCAATTGCTCGTCCAACACCGATTCCATGCCAACCCGGCCATGGCCGTCTGCCGCGACATAGCCCAGCACGTGGGCGGCCAGCGAACCTTGCGGATAGTGGCGATCCGTCTCGCGCGGCAATTCCAGCGCCAGTTCGCCGATGGCGATCACGCGGTTGGCATCCTCGGGCAGCACCCGGCGGCGCAGGTATCCAGCTCGGCCCGAACGCAGTTGCTGGGTCAGTTCGTGCTGGTCGAGATCCGGGAAGATTGCCTTGAGTTCGCTGGCCACCTCTTCGGGCGATTTCACCAGCGGCGGGCCACCATCGCCGCCTTCGTTCATTGCGGCTGGGTTGAACCACAGCGCATAGGCGGGAAATGCGCGGGCAAGCGGCACGCCATTACGGTCGGTGATCTCTCCGCGCGGGGGCAGCAGGGCATCGGCCATCGAACGCTGGGTGGGGCCAGGCTCCACCGTGCCGATCCACGTGATCCGCACCAGTGCAGCAGCCGCCACCAGCACGAAGGCCAGCGCGATCAGCAGCAGGCGCAGACGCGCGACCAGCAGGGCGCGGCGACGATGATCGACACGCCCCGCCTGGCCAGTAATGATGGTGTGCGGGGCTGCGTACGCGGTCACGGAGCGGCATTCCCCGCGATGGCGAAGCTGGCACCGCGGGCGACATCTGCCGCCCCGGCAATGGGCACGCGCAACGGACCGGGGGCAATGGCCACGGCCAGGTGTCCGCCGGAGGGTTCGTCCCCTGCCAACACGCGCTCGTCGACCGGCTTGCCGGTCAGCGGTGAGACCAGCTTGGGAAATTCCGCGATATCCTCGCCAGAGGTCATGCCCGCCAGCCGGATCGGCGCGGGCGCATCGGCAGTGCGCGGGCTGCCGAAGCTGGCGAGCTGCATGGGACCGTCGATGAACTGCTCCGCGCGCGGCGCCTCGAAACCGAAATCGATGCGGTTCCAAGCGGCCAGCTGGACCTGGCTGGAGCGGGTCAGGAATTCGGTTTCCAACAGCAGATTCTGGTGTTCAAGGCGAACGATCTGGCGTTCGGCCTGCACCACCTCGGCGTGAACGGCATTCACCTTCACGTGCAGCAACGCGTAGAGCACGATGCAGGTGCCGAGCGCGGCGAGCCAGCCAATGCGGCGGATGCGGCGTTGTGGAGTCATGCGACGTCCTTTCGGGCAGGTGCTTCGGTACGAATTGCGGCGCGCAGCGTGGACGAGCGCGCCCTGGGATTGCGATCGATCTCTGCCTGCGAGGGGCGGATCGCCTTGGACAAATTCCCGAAGCGCGCGGGGGAATGGTCTTGCGCTTCGGGCAGGTAGCGTGAGCCGCGGGGGTTCGCATTGGCGGCATCACGCAGGAACTTCTTCACCATCCGGTCTTCCAGCGAATGGAAGCTGACGACGGCGAGGCGCCCGCCCTCGCCCAGCAGTTGCTCGGCGGCGGCAAGGCCCTGTTCCAGTTCATCCAGCTCCCTGTTCACGTGGACGCGAATGGCCTGGAACGTGCGGGTGGCGGGATCCTTCTTGTCGCCGGGACGGTGGCCCAGCGCCTTGCGCACCACGGCAGCGAGTTCACCGGTGGTCGCAAGCGGACGGGCAGCGACGATGGCACGGGCAACGCGGCGCGACTGGCGTTCCTCGCCATACTGGTAGATCACGTCGGCAATCTCCGCCTCCTCCGCCTCGTTCACGAAGTCGGCGGCGTTGGGGCGGCTCTGGCTCATGGTCATGTCCAGCGGGCCGTTGCTGGAAAAGGCAAAGCCGCGCTCTGGCTGGTCCAGCTGCATCGAGGAAACGCCGATATCCATGGCGATGCCATCGACACGGTCGATGCCGACGTCGGCCATGGCCGCCACCATCTCGGAAAAGCGGCGCTGGTGCAGCACCAGGCGGGGCGGATCCTCGCGGGTTTCGTCCCACTTGCTGCCAGCATCGATGGCGTCGGGATCGCGGTCGAAGGCATGCACGGTCGCCCCGCGCTGCAGGATCGCGCGGGTGTAGCCGCCGGCGCCAAAGGTCGCGTCGATGATGACATCGCCGGGCCTGGGAGCGAGAGCCTCTATCACTTCGTCCAGCAGGACGGGAACGTGCGGAGCGGGCGCGGTCACTTCTTTCGGCCCTCCGCCTTGGCGCGGGCATCCTCGGCCTCAGCCAGGCACAGTTCGTACTGGTCTTCCCAGCCGCCGCCCATCTCGCCCAGCCGGTCGAGGTCCCACATGGTCAGGAACTGACCGCCGCCCAGGAAACAGATATTGTCGCCAATGCCGCCGACCTTGCAGAAGCGCGGCGGCAGGATGAAGCGGCCGCTCTTGTCGAAGGGCACCTCTGTAAAGGTCCACATCTGGGTGGAGCGCAGTTCGCGGTCGAAATCGAGGTCGCGGCGCACCGCGTTTTCTTCCTCTTTGTCGAGAATATCCTCGAAGCTTTCGGTGCGGCTGGGGCCGAACGCGGTCAGGCAGGGATACTTGTGGTGCTTGGCGACGCACAGCACGCCTTCATCGCCCAGCTCGGCGAAAACCTTGCGAAACAGGGGAGGCAGCACAAAGCGATCCTTTTCGCCGCGAAGCGAAAAGCCCTGTCCCCTGTATCCTGCCGGCCGCTGCGCCACTTGGCCCGTCCCTCAATAAAAATTCCCTGCACCGGACACTTCTTCCCCGCCTCAGGCCGCGCGCTAGCGCGACCCGGTCACCCCACGGGGGGATGCAGCACGGGCTATGTGTCCGATGGATTCGGGGAATAACGCGCTAGGGCGCGGGATGGAAGGGGAAATTGCGGGAAATTGTGGGAGAACGCACTAACTAACTGTTTCTACTGACCCGGATTCCTTCCTTTAGCGTGAAGATCGTGATTGTGCGGCGTCGCCATTTCTGGCCGATTTGCGCGATTTTCGGGCACTTCCCCGCCCTGCTGCGCATCAATTCCCGCGTCATCCCCGATTTCCCCAAGAACGTCATCGACTATCCGCCTCAAGGCGTGTTCGGCATGCGCGTGGGGTCCGACGATATCGACAATGGCGGCATCGGCTATCACCAGCGCCCGGCCCTGTCCGATCGCGCAGTCCGCGAGCAGGCCATCGCCGGGAATGGTGCAAAAGCGTGCCTCTTCTTCCCCGCTCAGATGGCCGCGCAGATTTACGGGGATAGGGCCGCCAAGATGTTCGGAAACCTGCGGGCCGCTGGGCTGTTCGGAGTCGAAATGCATTTCCAGGCCCCAATGGGCAAGGATGGGAGATAGCAGTGCCACGTCCTGCGGGCGGCGCCGATCGCCCAGGTGGAAGCGCGATTCGCCCGTCATCATGGGGTCCGCGAACAGCACCAGCCTGCCGCCTTCGCGCACCCAGCGATCCAGCGCGACGTTCTCTTCCGCCGAAAGCCCGCGCGGCTGAGCCATCAGCAGGTACCGGTATGGGGCGAGCGTTTCGTCCGAAAGGTAATCGAGCGGCGCGAGTGCGAAGCGTTCTTCCAGCACAGCTCGCGCCCAGTGCGACGGGGCATCGCCGCCCAGCATTTCATCAAGGCCGGCGGCCTCGCCCCAATAAACCGGCACGGTGCCCATCAGTGCCAGCCGTGGCTGCGACGCGTCTTCCTGAGCATGCGCGTGTACCGAAGGCACCGCAGCAAGGCCGAGCGCCAGGGCTGCGAAGAGCCTACTCCAGCGGAGCATTCGGGCTGACGGGCGGAGGCGGCACATCGTCGGTCGCCTGCGCTGCGCCGGGCGAAACGGTGGGCGTGGGACTGGCCGGAAGTTCGGGAACGACGCCCGCATCTGCCAGCGGATCGCGTGGTCCGGTCGTCTCGCTCGGCTCCACGGTAGGGGCAGCTTCGGGCACAGCGTCCGCCTGGGTCTGCTGGGCGCGCTCGCTCACAACGTCGGCAAGGCCAAGCAGCAGCACCATCGCGCCGATGCCTATGAGGCCGATCTGCAGGCGCTGGACACGTTCGGCCCGCGTACCCGCCAGCGGCGCGGGTTCATCGACCGGGTTGCGCGGACGCAGCAGTTCTCTTGGATCGAGTGCCATGCGAGCCTCCCTAACCCTCCGAAGCTGAACCTAGCCAGTCGAAAACCGGCAGGTCCTTTGCGCGCAGCCATTCGGCGTTGTACAGAGTGGAGAGGTAGCGGAAGCCGGTGTCGCACAGGATCGTCGCCACGCGCGGGTTCTCCACGCCATCTGCCAGCAACTGCCTGCCCAGCGCGATTGCACCGGCCACGTTGATGCCACTGGAAAGCCCCAGGCACAGCCCTTCCTCGCGCAGCAGGCGGGCGACCCATTCCAGGCCTTCCACGTCGGAAATGCGGAACTGGGTATCGATCGGCGCGCCTTCGAGGTTGGCGGTTATGCGGCCCTGCCCGATCCCTTCCGCCACCGAGCTCCCCTCGGCCTGCAGCTCGCCGTTCTCGTAATAGTTGTACAGCGCCGCACCGTGCGGATCGGTAAGGGCGATACGGATGCTTTCGTCCCGTTCCTTCAGCCCCATGCCCACGCCCGCCAGCGTGCCGCCGGTACCGACGGCGCAGGTAAAGCCATGCACGCGGCCTTCCAGCTGCTCCCAGATTTCGGGGGCGGTCCCCTCGATATGGGCGCGGCGGTTGGCAACATTGTCGAACTGGTTGGCCCACACCGCGTTCTCGGTCTCTTCGGCGATCCGGCGGCTGGTGTGGACGAAGTGGTTGGGATCGGCGAACTTGGTGGGCGGCACGGTGACCAGTTGCGCCCCCAGCGCGCGCAGCGTGTCCATCTTTTCCTTGGACTGGTTGTCCGGCATCACGATCACGGACTTGTAGCCAAGCGCATTGGCGACCAGCGCAATGCCGATACCGGTATTGCCGGCCGTACCTTCCACCACGGTGCCGCCGGGCTTCAGCTCGCCGCGCCTTTCCGCGTCACGGATGATCCACAGCGCCGCACGGTCTTTCACCGATGCGCCTGGATTGGCGAATTCGCACTTGCCCCAGATCTCGCAACCCGCTGCCTTGCTGGGGCCATCCAGCAGAACAAGCGGCGTGTTGCCGATAAGGTCGAGTGTCTTTGTCTGGACAGGCAGGTTCGTCATACCGACGGAGTTAGGACGCAGTTGCCCCCAGCGCAACGCGAGAAGCCCTTGCCTGACCTCAAATCAATCTTCTTCGGCGATGGTGACCTTCAGCCCGTCCAGTGCGTCGGTGAAGGGAATCTGGCACGAAAGGCGCGAGTTGTCGTCGCGGTGATCGCTGGAATCGAGCAGGTCGTCCTCGTCCTCGCTCATGTCCGGCAGCTTGTCCTTGAAGGCCGGATCGACGTGGACGTGGCACGTGGCGCATGAACAGCACCCGCCACACAGCGCCAGCAACTCGTCGAAGCCGTTGTCGCGGATCGCTTCCATGACGGTCAGGCCGGACGCGACTTCGACAGCGGTTTCTTCACCCGAACGGTTGGTGACGATAAGCGTGGGCATGCGTAAAATCCTCGTGTTTCGTTGCGACAGGCTGCTAGGCAACCGGGCCGCACTTGGCAAGAAGGACGAGCATGGGCCTTACCGCAGACCAGATTCACCGCAGTCTCGATATAGTCGCTGCCCGCGAACCGGCGATCGCCCGCGCGCTGGAAGTCGCAGGCTATCCCGAAGCGCGCATCCGCCGGACCGGTTACAAGACCATGCTGCGCACCATCGTGGGCCAGCAGGTCTCTGTCGCGGCGGCCAGCAGCATGTGGAACAAGCTGGAGGCCGAACTGGGCGAGAACTTCACCCCTGCCGACCTGCTCGAACGCGATTTCGACACGCTGCGCGCCTGCGGCCTTTCGCGCCAAAAGCAGGGGTACGCCCGCAGCCTTTGTGAACTGGTGCAGGCAGGCGAGGTGGATTTCGAGAGCTTGCCGGAGGAGGACGAGGAAGCCATCGCAGAACTTACCAGGATCAAGGGCATCGGCCGCTGGTCCGCCGAGATCTACCTGTTGTTCGCGGAGGGACGACCGGACATCTGGCCTGCTGGTGACCTGGCGGTAATGGCCGGCATCGGCCAGATCCTGGGGTTGGATGAACGCCCGGACGAAAAAGCCACCCGCGCCCTTGCCGAACCCTGGCGGCCGCATCGCGGGGCGACCGCGATCTTCACCTGGCATTGTTACGACAATCCGGCGCTTTAAAAATCAATCGCTTCTTTCGCATCCCTCAAGGAAGAGAGAACGCCGGGAATTCAATCCATCGAAAGAAAACGTTCAGCGAAAAAGCCCGGAAATCCGGGATCGAAAAAACGATCTCCAACAAGGAAACAAAAAAGCCTTCGCGAAACATCAACTCGGTGGCTAGGGTAAGACTCGGAGCGGTTGGCTTGGACCACGATCCGTTTGGACCGGACCGATCGCGCTAGCAGGCATTCCCCGCCAACCGCTCCTAATCGCGTATGGAACCGCGATTTCCTAGAGTTATGAACCTCTCAAAAAGAACCTCAAGACCGGCTAGCGAAATATTTTCAGTCGAGAAATCCATTTGTTGATGATTTGGAGCGTTTCCGGCGATTCGCATTGCGCGAATCAATGGTGTTGAGATCTCGCATTTGCGGTTCATTGCTTTTCTATTCTGCGTCCCTAACTCCCAAGCCACACCAAGGGAGACATCATGACCGTCAGCACCGCCGCCAACCGCGTTTCCGACACCCCGCTGATCCCGCGCGATCACCTGTTCGGCAATCCCACCCGTGCGCAAGGGAAGATCAGCCCGGATGGCAAGTGGGTCAGCTGGATGGCACCGTGGGAAGGCGTGATGAACGTCTTTTTCGCTCCCGCCGACGATCCCCATACTCCCCGCCGCATGACGAGTGCGACTGATCGCCCGATCCCGCAGTACTTCTGGGCGCCCGACAGCCGCAGCCTGCTCTACATCCGCGACAAGGAAGGTGACGAGAATTACCTGCTCTACAGTGTGCCGGTGGAGGGCGAGGCGAAGGAGAAATGCCTGACGCCTTTCGAGAATACGCGGGTGCAGATCGTAGGTGGGTCGGACACGACCAAGGACAAGATCCTGGTCGGCCTCAACAACCGCGACGCGCGGTTCCACGATGTCCACCTGCTCGATCTCAATACCGGCGATCTGGAGCTGGTGTTCGAGAACAACGAATGGGCAGGGTTCGAGGCGGACGACAGCCTGACCCTGCGCTGGGCCGTTCGGCAGAACGCGGCAGGCGGCACCGACATGCACGAAATCGTGGATGGCAAGGTGGTCGACGAACCACGCGAGACCACGGGCCTTGACGACTCGCTCACCACCGGAATGTCCGGCTACACCACCGACGGGAAGACGCTCTACTGGCTCGACAGCCGCGGGCGCGACACCGCCGCGCTCTATGCCGAGGATACCGAAACGGGCGAGCGCACCCTGATTGCAGAACACGACAAGGCCGACATCGGCAGCACCATGAGGCACAAGCAGACCGGCGTGGTACAGGCGTGGAGCGCCACGTACCTGCGCACCGAACACCACGCGATCGACCCCGATATCGGCGAGGCCTTCGCCTGGCTGCGCAAGCAGCTCGACGGCGATTTCGGTGTGCAGTCCCGCACCGATGACGACCGCCGCTGGCTGGTGTGGAACGACCCGCTCACCGCCCCCATCGCCAGCTATCTTTTCGACCGGGACGCGATGACGCTGACGAAGTTCTACACCACCTATCCCGAGCTCGAGGGCGCGCCGCTCCAGCCGATGCACGCGCGCGAGATAAAGTCGCGCGACGGACTGGTCCTGCCCAGCTACCTTACCCTGCCCCCGCAGAGCGACGAGGATGGCGATGGCGTGCCCGATGCCCCCGTGCCGATGGTGCTGGTGGTTCATGGCGGCCCGTGGGCGCGCGACGGATTTGGCTACAACCGCACGCACCAATGGCTCGCCAACCGCGGTTACGCGGTGCTGTCGGTCAACTTCCGCGGCTCGACCGGGTTCGGCAAGAGCTTCATCAGTGCTGGGGACAAGCAGTGGGCGGGCAAGATGCACGACGACCTGCTCGATGCTGTCGAGTGGGCCGTGAAACAGGGCATTGCCGAGAAGGACAAGGTCGCCATCATGGGCGGCTCCTACGGCGGATATGCCACGCTGGTCGGCCTTGCCTTTACGCCGGAGACCTTTGCCTGCGGTGTCGACATCGTCGGTCCGTCCAACCTGGAAACGCTGCTGGAAACCATCCCGCCCTACTGGGAGCCGCTGGTAAAGCAGTTCCACGAGCGCATGGGCGATCCGACCACGCCGGAAGGGGTGAAATTCCTCAAGTCGATCAGCCCACTGTACAAGGCGAAGGACATCACCAAGCCGCTGCTGATCGGCCAGGGAGCCAACGATCCGCGCGTGAAACAGGCCGAGAGCGACCAGATCGTGGAGGCCATGGAGCGTGACGGCGTGCCCGTCACCTATGTGCTGTTCCCGGACGAGGGCCACGGCTTCCACCGACCGGAAAACAACATCGCCTTCAACGCCGTGGCCGAGAACTTCCTGGCCGAATGTATCGGTGGCCGGGCCGAACCCGTTGGAGAAGTGCTCGCCGCCTCCACTGCGGATATCCGCAACGGCAGGGAGCACATCGGGCTGTAGTTGACACTAATGTCAGTATTGATATCGCTTCTACCCTGACGAGGGGAGAGGCGACATGGCCGACTACAAGAGTATCTTCATCACCGGCGGCGGATCAGGCATTGGCCGCGCCATCGCGCAGCGCTTCTCTCTCGGCGGCTGGTTCGTCGGCCTTGGCGACGTCGACGAGGCCGGCATGGCCGCAACGGGGGCCTCGCTGCCCGATGGGACATGGTCGGCGCATGTGCTCGATGTGCGCGAGCCCGAGCAATGGGATAATGCACTGAAGGACTTCCACGCAGCCTGCGGCGGCCGTATCGACGCGCTAGCCAACAATGCCGGCGTGCCGCTGGGCGGAGACCTTGTCGACCTTACCACCGAAGAGATCGACCGCACCCTTGCGATCAATCTCAACGGCGTGATCTACGGCGCCCGATCTGCCTACCCCTACCTGAAGGAAGCAGGTCCGGGGTCGTGCCTCGTCAACACCTGCAGCGCGGCGGGGCTGTACGGACAGGCGGGCATGACGATCTATTGCGCCAGCAAGTTCGGCGTGCGGGGCATTACCGAGAGCCTGGATATCGAGTGGGCGAAAGACGGCATCCGCGTGACCGACGTGATGCCCAGCTTCATCGACACGCCCTTGCTTGCCCAGTCCAGCCACGCAGGCGATAACCGCCCGATCCGCGACCGCGTTGCCGATGCGGGGCTGGAATTCACGCCCGTGGAAGACGTCGCCGAAACGTTCTGGCGCGCGGTCAACGGTTCGAAACTGCACAACCCGGTGGGAAAGACCGCAAAGACCATCGCACGCGCCGCCCGGTGGATGCCGGGCTATGTGCGCGCACGTTCGCATGAACTGGCACGCCGCGGCCTCAAGCCGATGGGTTGACGCGCTCGCCCCCCAGCCCAATAGCGGCGCGAGAAAAGGACAGGATGGATGAGCAGCCAGAAAAGCATTTTCATTACCGGCGGCGGGTCGGGTATCGGCCGCGCCATCGCACAGCATTTCGCGGCCAGGGGCTGGCTGGTGGGTATTGCTGATCGCAACACGATGGGGCTGGAAGAAACGAAGGCGCTGCTGCCCGAAGGGCAGTGCTACACCTACACCTTCGACGTGACCAACCGCGCCGGGTGGGACGTGGCCCTGTCAGACTTCGCCAGTCATTCCGGCGGCGGGATCAATGTGATCGCCAACAACGCCGGGCTTCCTTCTGGTGGTCCGCTGAGCGAGGTTTCGCACGAGGAACTGGACCTGCTGCTGGACGTGAACCTGCGGGCGGTCTTCTACGGGGCGAAAGCCGGGTACCAATACCTGAAAGCCGCTGCGCCCGATGCCTGCCTGCTCAATACCGCCAGCGCTGCCGCAATCTACGGCATGGCCAACCAGAGCGTCTATGGCGCGACGAAAGCGGGCGTGAAAAGCCTGACCGAGAGCCTGGATGCGGAATGGGCCCCTGCCGGGATCAAGGTCCGCTCCCTGATGCCCAGCTTCATCGACACCCCCCTGCTGAAGCAGCCACCAAACCGCAGCCGCAACACGCCCATTCGCGATACCGTGGTCAAGGCGGGGCTGGAATTCACCCCCGTCGAGGTGGTGGCCGAGGAAGCCTGGAAAGCCGTGCACGGCAACACGGTCCACCGCCTCGTGGGCAAGACCGCGCGCAAACTGGCGCGAGTGGCCAAATGGTTCCCCGGCAAGTTGCGCGACCGCGCCCGCACGCTGGCGGAGGCGCACGAACGCAGCGAGGGGCGCGCCGCGCTGGACTAAAGCGCCTCGATCGCCTTGGCCATTGCCACGTCCCGTGGGGAAAGCCCGCCCGCATCATGGGTGGTGAGCGTGATGTCCACCTTGTTGTAGACGTTGAACCATTCGGGGTGGTGATCGCTCTTTTCCGCGATCAGGGCAACGCGTGCCATGAAGCCCCACGCTTCGCTGAAATCGGAGAATTCGAAAACCTTGCGCATGGCATCACCATCGCGGTCGAATTCCCAGCCTTCAAGCTCGTTCAAGGCGCTTTCGGCCTCGCTGCGCGCCAGTTTCTCTACAGCCACGGATCACTCCCTTGCTTGCGTGTTGATATGTCCCTGCCCTAACGCACCAGACAATGGAAGCGCCCCGCCTTGCTGCCCGTGATCTTGCCTGCCGCCGAGGGGAGCGGCTGCTCTTTCGCGGTCTTTCGCTGGAGCTTTCGGGCGGGCAGGCGCTGCATGTGACCGGATCGAACGGGACCGGCAAGTCCAGCCTGATCCGCATCCTCGCACGCCTGCTGCGCCCCTATGCTGGCAAGGTGGATCGAAGCGGCACCATCGGCCTGCTGGATCAGACCATGGCGTTGGACGAACACCTGCCGCTTGGCCGCGCGCTGGCTTTCTGGCGGCGGATCGACCGCTGGCCCGACCGCGACGATGCGACTGGCGAGCGCATGGGCGAGCTCGGCCTGCGCGACCTGATGGACGTGCCGGTTCGCTACCTCTCTACCGGCCAGCGCAAGCGTGCCGCGCTGTTCCGGCTGCTGGGCCAGGGGGCGGACATCTGGCTGCTGGACGAACCGCTGAACGGGCTTGACCGCGACGCCGTGGAGTTGGTGGAGGCGCTGGTGGCGCAGCACATCGCGAGCGGCGGCCTTGCCCTGGTCGCCAGTCACCAGCCGATTGCCATTGCGGGTATGGATGTGCTGAACCTGCCAGACTTCGCACCGGGGCTTGAGGCATGAGGGGGTTCGGCACCCTGCTGCTGCGCGACCTTGCGCAATTCCTTCCCGGCGCGCGCAAGGGCAATACCCTGCTGCCGCTGCTGTTCTTCATGGCCGTGGCCATGCTCTACCCCTTTGCCATCGGGCCGAACCCCAACGTGCTGGCCGCGACCGGCGGCGGGGTGATCTGGGTCGCAGCACTGCTCGCCGCAATCCTGCCGCTGGACCGGCTGCTGGCACCCGACCTTGAAAACGGCTTTTTCGACCAGTGGGCCCTGCGCGGCATTGCGGAAGAAGTGGTGGTGGTCGTGCGGCTGCTTGCCCACTGGATAAGTTTCGGACCGTTCCTGATGCTGGCCGCCCTGCCCGCCAGCGCCCTGCTGGGCATCGACGGCGCGACCCTGCGCACCGTAGAGCTTGGTCTGCTGGCCGGAACGCCGGGCCTGGCTGCCATCGGCATCATCATCGCCGCCGTCACCGTGGGTCTGCGCAGCGGCGGCGCGGCGCTTTCCGGCTTGCTGGTCATCCCGCTGGCCGTGCCGCTGCTGATCTTTGGAGCAGGCTCGCTTTCAACCGGAGGGGAAGGCGGCATCGCTTTGACCGCGGCGATCAGCCTGGTGCTGGTCTCCATGGCGCCTTTTGCCGGTGGCGCGGCAATCCGCGCCGCGCGCGAAGGCTAGGCAGGCTTTTCCTCTTCTCCGGTGGCGCGGCTTACCGCGACCCCGGCGCTCAATCCGTGCACAGTCGCCGATACCAGGATGGTGAACGCCACCGTTGCCCAGAGCGCGCCCTCGTCCACCAGTTCCACATGGGCCCCGGCATAGGCGAGATAGTAGATCGAGCCGATACCGCGGATGCCAAAGAAGGAAACGGTCGCCCGCTCGCGCTTGTTCAATCCTGCCCCGGCCAGCGACAACCAGCCCGCCAGCGGGCGGATCACGAAAATCAACGCCAGCCCGATTATGGCGTGCGACCAGTCCAGATAGGGCAGCAAGCCAGGTATGGCCGCCCCCAGCGCCACCAGCAGCACGGCGGTGAGCGTGTGTTCCAGCGCTTCGGAAAAGCTGTGCAGCTTCTCGTGAAAACGGTCCTGCGATTCCTCGCGTCGCAGCGCCAGGCCGGCGACAAATGCGGCAATGAAACCATAGCCTTCCAGCAGTTCGGTGATGCCGTAGGCCAGGATCACCCCGGCAAAGGCAATCACGCCCGATTGCGTCTTGGAAAGCGCATTGCAGCGCGGCCAGTCGAACATGATCTTGCCCAGCAGCCAGCCCGAAGCCGCGCCTGCAACAGCTCCCATTGTAACGCGCCAGACAACGTCGCGTAGCAGCCATTCGCCCAGCAGCCCGGCGCTGACCGCGCCTGCCGTGGCAACGGCGATGCCGAGATGGACGAAGGGGAAGGCCAGTCCATCGTTCAGGCCCGCCTCTGTCGTCAGCGCATAGCGTACCGGATGTTCTCCGCCCTCCAGCGGCGGCCCGACCTGCACGTCGCCCGCCAGCACCGGATCGGTGGGAGAAAGGATCGCGCCGAGAAGCAAGCTGCCGGCCAGCGTCATTCCCGCTGCCAGCCATCCGAAAAGGGCCAGCGCAATGATCGTGGCGGGCATTCCGAACAGCAGCAGGCGCAGCGTGGGCTTCCACAGCCCGTGACCGAAAAGTGTGTCTATCCGCAGGCCCACGCCGAACAGGCCGATGATCACCGCAAGTTCGGCAGTGATTTCCCAGATTTTCGGGTTCGACAGCGGATCGACTGCCGCAGGCATTCCCGGCACCCACGAAAAGGCCACCAGCCCCAGCGCGATCAGCAACGGTGCGGCGGCGGGCTCCCTTCCGGAAAAGAAACGCGGCACCCAGTAGCTGGCGATGATCGCCGCGCCCGCTGCTGCAAAAAGGATATGGTAGGAATCGAATTCGAACATCAGGGCAGGTTTCCGGCTACGTCTGGCATGAACGCTCGACGCCGCGGCCTGTGCCGATGCAGCCTAGTAAGGCGGGTGATAGTCCTCGCGCCGCAGGGTGAGCATGTAGTCCACCAGCTGCTGTACCTCGTCCTCCTCGAGGTAGAAATCCATCTCGCCGGGATAGTTGTGTGCATCGACCAGCCACATCGTAAGCGTTTCGCGCGTCACACCTCGGCGATTGGCAATGGCGGGCCATTCAGGCGCTTGCGAATTGGGTGACAGGCCGTATGGCTCAACGGAATGGCACGAGCCACACGCGGCCTGCGCCAGCGCGTGGTCTTCAGGGTCTGCCATGGCGACAGGCTCCGGCTCCACAGTCTGGCACGCGGCCAGTGCGGTAAGCAGGATGGCTGGTGTGAGCAACGATTTCATACGACCTTGTCCTCTCGACTATCGTGCGATCATAGCAGAACGGACCACCAGATCGTTGCGCTGGATCAATAGGGCGGCTGGTCAAGGCCCTTGGGCGACCTGGTGAAGATCTCGCAGCCTTCCTCGGTGATGCCGATGGAATGTTCGAACTGCGCGCTCAGGCTCTTGTCGCGGGTCACCGCGGTCCACCCGTCGTTGAGCAATTTCACGTGCGCGCGGCCAAGATTGATCATCGGCTCGATGGTCATGAACATGCCCGCCTTCAGCTCTGGTCCGGTGCCCCTGCGCCCGGCGTGCACCACTTCCGGTGCATCGTGGAACAGGCGGCCCAGCCCGTGGCCGCAGAATTCGCGCACCACGCCATAGCGGTGGCGCTCGGCATGTTCCTGGATTGCCGCGCCGATATCGCCCAGTCGCGCGCCCGGGCGAACCTCTGCGATGCCGATCATCAGGCATTCGTAGGTGACTTCCACCAGTTTCTTCGCCTTGATGGCAGGCTCTCCGACGAAATACATGCGGCTGGTATCGCCGTGCCAGCCATCCAGCAGCGGCGTCACGTCGATGTTGACGATATCGCCATCCTTCAGGCGTTTGTCGCCCGGAATGCCGTGGCATACGACGTGGTTGATGGAGGTGCAGCACGAATGGGTGAAACCACGATAGCCCAGCGTCGCGGGCACCGCGCCGCCATCCAGCGTCATTTCGCGAACGACCTCGTCCAGTTCGCCGGTGGTTACCCCCGGCTCCACGCGGGTGGTCAGTTCGTCGAGGATTTCGGCGGCAAGGCGACCTGCCTTCCGCATCCCTTCGAAACCTTCCGGCCCATGCAGCTTGATGGTGCCGTCGCGGTAGATGGTCGTGTCGCCTGAAACGTGCTGGTAATCTGTCATGCGCCCCATCTAGGCGTTTCGGGCCCGAAATGCGAGGGCACGAATCAGCGGGCGGTGAACGCCCCGCGATATTCCTCGCGCACCACTTCCAGCAATTCGGGCGTCATGGGAAAATCGAACTCGTAGGTACCTTCGGCATAGGGTCCGGCAAGGTAGGGCGCGATCTGGATGCCGATCCGGTTGAAGCTCTGCCCGTTCGACGAACCGAGCAGCAGGTTGCCCTCGTCGGGCTTGACGCAGGTATCGAAGGTGTCGTCGGATCCTTCTTCCACCGGCTGCCCGCGGCGTTTTTCGCGTTCGGCGTTCAATACCTCGCACAGCTGAGGGCCCAGCACCTCGTCCAGCGCTGCGGGAGAGTTGAAGAAGGCGATCGGCTCGATCGTTTCGCCCGCTTCCTTGTCCCATACGATGGTATCGAAACCGTAATTCGGATGCGCCCCGCCGTAATAGAAGGACTGGTCGGCAGACAGGCTTAGCCAGCCGGGCAGATCCGCCACCACTTCCCACGCCGTTTCGCTGGAATAGGTGTTGAACGGAAAGCCGTTGTCCCGCGCTTCTTCCCGCCCTCTCGCCGCGCGGTTGGCCAGTCGCTGCCGCTCCCGCTCCAGCCGCGAATCGAGCCAGCCTGCCAGCCCTTCGGTGTCGCCGGCAGCCTGCGGATAGGAATATTCGAACAGGTAGGTGTCGGTCCGCTCGGATACCGTCCTTGCGCCGCCCAGCGGGGCAGACGTGCTGTCCGGCGTTGCCGGGGGCTGCGGCGTTTCGGGCGTGGCGGTGGGCTGCGGGTCCGCTTGCTCGCCAGCGGGCGTGCACGCGACAAGGGCGGCCGGAACCGCAAGCAGGGTGAATCGTCGGATCAACATACAGACCATTTATCCCAAGCCTTCCCAAACGGCGACGAAAACGGCAAGCGGAATTCCATGACTATTGCAACAGACCTGATCCAGCCGGATCGCGGGCAGGACGCCATCGCGATCCACCTCGTCAACAAGGACAGCTTCGAAAGCTTTGCCAAGAACTTGAGCGGCCCGCAGCGCGCTGCGCTGGCCGGGCAGAAGTTCACGGGCGGCGGTTACCAGGTGGGAATCGTGCCCGATGGCGAAGGCTGGTTTGCCGTCGGCGGGGTGGCCGATCCCGACGATCTTTCCAGTTGGTGCCTGGCAAAGCTTGGCGAAAAGCTGCCTGAGGGCACCTATCGCCTGGCCGACGTGAAAGCCGGCCCTGCCATGTTCGGCTGGATGACCGCGCAATACCGCTTCACCCGTTATCTTGACGACAAGGATGCCGAAGGCCCGCGCGTGCTGCTGACAGAAGATGTCGCCAAGATCGATATGGTCTCGGCAGAGGCGCAGGCGACCAGCCTCGTGCGCGATCTCGTCAACACCCCTGCCGAGGACATGGGTCCCGCTGCGCTGGAAGCGGAGGCGGAGCGGATCGCGAAGGAGCAGGATGCAAAGATCACCGTAACGCGCGGGGATGCGCTGGAGAACGGCTTCCCCATGGTCCACGCCGTTGGCCGCGCGGCAGAGCGCAAGCACGCCCCCCGCCTGATCGAGCTGGAATGGGGCAGCGAGGATCACCCCAGGGTCGCCATCGTCGGCAAGGGCGTGTGTTTCGACTCGGGCGGTCTCGATATCAAGGGTGCCAGCGGCATGTTGCTGATGAAGAAGGACATGGGCGGCGCGGCCCATGCCCTCGCCCTTTCCGAACTCATCATGAAGATGGGGCTGAAAGTGCGCCTGCACACCGTCGTACCGGCGGTGGAGAATGCCATCGCGGGCAATTCCTTCCGTCCCGGCGACGTTCTTTCCAGCCGCAAGGGCCTGACGGTGGAAATCGGCAACACCGATGCCGAGGGTCGCCTGATCCTGGGCGACGCCCTGACGCTTGCCAGCGAGCAGGAGCCTGACCTCATCATC
This sequence comes from uncultured Sphingomonadaceae bacterium, assembly GCA_947493195.1. Classification (GTDB taxonomy): domain Bacteria; phylum Pseudomonadota; class Alphaproteobacteria; order Sphingomonadales; family Sphingomonadaceae; genus Alteraurantiacibacter. The sequence continues at coordinate 417,931 of CANLQG010000001.1, forward strand.
GATTTCGCCACCCTGACGGGCGCTGCGCGCGTGGCGCTGGGGCCGGACCTGCCCGCGCTGATGGCCCGGCGCGACCAGACGGCGGAACAACTGATAGCCGCGGGCAAGGCGCACGATGATGAGCCATGGCGACTGCCCCTGCCCGAAACCTATGCCGAGTGGCTGAAAAGCGACATCGCCGATACCAACAACACCCACACCAACGGCTTTGCCGGGGCCAGCGTCGCGGGCTTGTTCCTCGACAAGTTCGTGGGAGAAGGCATCGACTGGGCGCATTTCGATACCTTCTCGTGGCGGCCAGCAGCCAAGCCGGGTCGTTCCAAAGGCGGCGCGGCGCTGGGCCTTCGTGCCGCTTTCCATGCGCTGCGCGGTCGATATGGTTAGGTGACAAGGTTGCAGCAGGCGTGCCGCGCGGCTAAGCGCGGCAGACTGATCGGGGGCAGTTTTCCCGTCCGTCATAACAATATGGGTGAGCGGCGCTTGAGCCAGGATGACAACACCATGACTGGAACAGCGCCGCAGGGGCCGTTTGCGCTGACCGGACCGATCGCGCGGCCCGAGCCGGGGCAGGTTCCGCTGCGCGGCGACCTGGCGCACATCGGCTTGGCGGGCAAGCACTTCGTCCCCCATTACGCCGTGCCGCAGCCGCGCGCCGTGCTGCCCGGTGGCGCTCCGCTATACGCCGATCCCGATGACACGTCGCAGGAACTGTGTACGCTGCTCGAAGGCGACAGCTTCGAAGTACTCGACGTGTCGCGCGAATGGGCCTGGGGCTGCCTGTCGCTGGAGGGCCCAGTCGGTTTCGTCCGGCTCGACCGGCTGGAGTTTCCCGGAGGCTGAAGCATGGCACACACCGTTTTCATCGATGGCGCCGCGGGCACGACTGGCCTGGAGATCGCCGACAGGCTTGAAGGCCGCGAGGAATTCGAGATTGTGCGCCTGAACGAGGCCGAGCGGAAGGACGAGGACTGCCGTCGCTCGGCCCTGAACTTTGCGGATTTCGCCATCCTGTGCCTGCCCGACGATGCCGCCCGGGCAGCGGTGGCCATGATCGATGAGGGTTCGGGCACGCGGGTGATCGATGCCTCCACCGCGCACCGTACGGCACCGGGCTGGATCTACGGCTTTCCCGAACTGGTGGGGGCCAATGTCGTGGCAGGGGCGGACCGCGTCGCCAATCCCGGCTGCTATCCCACCGGCTTCCTGGCGCTGGTCGCCCCGCTGGTGCGCGCCAAGCTGCTGCCGCGCGACTGGCCATACAGCGTCAACGCCGTATCCGGCTATTCGGGCGGGGGCAAGGGCCTGATCCGGCACTTCGAAGGGGACGGCAGTAACATTGCCTTTCGCACCTACGGCCTGACGCTGGATCACAAGCACCTGGATGAAATGAAGAGCAAGGCGGGCCTGAAGAACGCGCCGGTTTTCGCCCCGTCCGTCGTGCCCGGCTTTCGCGGCATGGTGGTGGAAGTGCCCCTGGCGATCGAGGCGATGCGCAATGCCGCCCCGCCCGAAGAACTGCGCGAGGAACTGGCGCGCTATTACGAGAACGCTCCGCTCGTCAGCGTCCACCAGCCCGATGGGGAGGTGACGGAGCTGGTGCTCTACAAGAACGCCGAACCGTCCGACAGGCTGGACCTGTACGTATTCTCCGACAAGGATGGCCACACCGCCCGCCTGATCGCGGTGCTCGATAACCTTGGCAAGGGTGCCAGCGGCGCCGCGGTGCAATCGCTGAACCTGATGGCGGGCTGCGATCCGCTTGCCGGACTTCACGCTTGAACCTGCCTGCCCAAAATTGAGGCAGCGCTGCCTGCAAACAGGTCATATCCGCGCACGGGATCTGCGTAATTTGATTACCGCGCCTGCAGTCCGTTTCGCCTGAATGTTGCGAATCCGCCCTTTCGCTCCGGCGTGCGATTGTCTAGCACTTCGGCATCGGGGTCTGGCATGATTCTTGAACAGTTTCGCAAGGGATTCGCTCAAGTGATACAGCCCCGGATCGGTCCGGGCAGAGACAGGGAACCACGTGAAGAAAATCGAAGCAATCATCAAACCCTTCAAGCTGGACGAGGTGAAGGACGCGCTGCACGAAGTCGGCGTGTCCGGTATCACCGTTACCGAGGCGAAGGGTTTCGGTCGCCAGAAAGGCCATACGGAGCTTTATCGCGGTGCCGAATACGTGGTCGATTTCCTGCCCAAGGTGAAACTTGAAATCATCGTGCCGGATTCCCTGGCAGAGCAGGTTACCGAGGCCATCGCCAATGCCGCCAAGACCGGCCGCATCGGCGACGGCAAGATTTTCGTCTCCGATATCGGCACGGCAATCCGTATCCGAACCGGAGAGCAGGACGACGCCGCCCTGTAAGGCGCCGGGCGGATCCCCGTCAGAACAAACACATACGCGTTCAATTCCAAGGAAGGATTATCATGGCCAGTGCTAAGGATATCACCAAGCGGATCAAGGATGAGGAGATCGAGTGGGTCGATGTCCGCTTCACCGATCCGAAGGGCAAATGGCAGCACCTCTCGATGTGCGCCAGCGTTGTCGACGAGGACATGCTTGAAGAAGGCATGATGTTCGACGGCTCCTCCATCGAGGGCTGGAAGACAATCAACGAGAGCGACATGATCCTGATGCCGGACCTGGACTCTGTCTATATCGATCCGTTCAGCGCTACGCCGATGATGATCATCAACTGCGACATCGTGGAGCCTTCGAACGGCGAACTCTATAGCCGCGACCCGCGTTCTACCGCCAAGCGGGCGGAAGCCTACCTGAAGACCACCGGTATCGGTGACACAATCTACGTCGGCCCGGAACCGGAATTCTTCATGTTCGACGACGTGCGCTTCGAGGATGGCTATGCCGGCTCGGGCTACCAGATCGACGATGTCGAACTGCCGACCAATTCCGGCGCCGAAATGGAAATGGGTAACATGGGCCACCGCCCGCGTGCGAAGGGCGGATACTTCCCCGTCGCGCCGGTCGATTCCGCCATGGATATCCGTGCCGAAATGGTGTCGACCATGCTCGAAATGGGCCTGCCGATGGACAAGCACCACCACGAAGTGGCCGCTGCCCAGCACGAGCTCGGCATCACCTTCGGCACGCTGACGCAGACCGCCGACCGCGTGCAGGTCTACAAGTACGTGGTGCAGCAGGTTGCCCATGCCTATGGCAAGACGGCGACCTTCATGCCCAAGCCGATCAAGGCCGACAACGGTTCGGGCATGCACACCCACATGTCGATCTGGAAGGACGGCAAGCCGACTTTCGCGGGCAACGAATATGCCGGCCTGTCGGAAACCTGCCTTTACTACATCGGCGGTGTCATCAAGCACGCCAAGGCCCTGAACGCCTTCACCAACCCGACCACCAACAGCTACAAGCGGCTGGTGCCGGGCTTCGAGGCACCCGTGCTGCTGGCCTATTCGGCCCGCAACCGCTCGGCCTCGTGCCGTATCCCCTACGGTTCGGGCGAGAAGGCGAAGCGCGTGGAATTCCGCTTCCCCGATCCGCTGGCAAACCCCTACCTTTCGTTCGCGGCGCTGCTGATGGCCGGTCTCGACGGGATCGAGAACAAGATCCATCCGGGTGAGGCTATCGACAAGAACCTCTACGACCTGCCGCCGGCCGAGCTGGCCGAAGTGCCGACCGTGTGCGGTTCGCTGCGCGAAGCCCTGCTCTCGCTGAAGGACGATCACGAGTTCCTGCTGAAGGGCGACGTGTTCACCAAAGACCAGATCGAAGCCTACATGGATCTGAAGTGGGAAGACGTAATGCGCTTCGAAACGACCCCCTCGCCGGTCGAATTCGACATGTATTACTCGTCGTAAGACGAACGGCTTCAAGACCAACAGAAAAGGGCCGCTCGGGAAACCGGGCGGCCCTCTTTATGTGTAAGTAAGTGATAGCTTACCGCTGCTTCAGCATTCCCCGCTTGCCCGCCACGATAAAGCACGACAGCATCAGGAAGCCGGCAAACATCGTCAGCCAATCGAGCGGCGCTGGTGCAGCTACAAGTTCAACGTGGGCCAGCAGAGCCCAGCCGCCGCCGATCAGGACGGCAAGGTAGAAGGCCGCCGAGGTTGCTTCGCCAGAGACGCTTTTCATCAGTTCATCCGTATGACGACGCTGGCGCGATCCGGCGAACCAAGCGAAGCCCACAAGGGCAACCACGCCCGCCAGTACGACCATGGCGGTAACCGGCCCGCCCGGAGTACCCACGGCGGCCAGCAGCAGCGCGAGGCCCAGCGCGATCATGCCGCCCGCACTCCATGACAGCGCTCGGTGCTGTTCGCGCAGTTCGTCGGCATCCTCCACGTTCAGGAAACGGGCACCCAGCGAGGGGTTTGCCAACCCCACACCCACCGAAAGAGCGGTGAGGACGTAGATGATGCCAACCAGTCCGGCGATCTCCTGCGAGGCAGTGAATGCGCCCAGCGCGCCGCTTTTCACCAGTTCCATGAAGCCCAGCGCCGCAAGGAAGCCCGCCACGCCGCCTACGCACAGCGAGACAATCATCTTGCGGGTCTTGCTCTTGGGTTTTTCGCCTATAGCCATGTCCATTACTCCGCCTCCGGTGTCCAGTCGTCGATAAAAAGATCAGGCACGCCCACTTCGAACAGCTTCGCCATGCGCAGCGCCAGTGGCAGGCTGGGATCGTATTTGTCGGTTTCCACCGCATTGATCGTTTGCCGCGAAACGCCCAGTCGCCGGGCCAGTTCGCCCTGGCTCCAGCCCTGCCCCTCGCGGTGTTCCTTTACGCGGTTGTTCACCGAATCATCCTGGCTGCCTGTAAAGAGCTCTTTACTGTAAAGAACTCTTGTCAGTCAAGAGCTCTTTACACCCCCCTCTTTCCTACAGCTTGGCGACGGACCTAGCGCCGCCATCAGTTTCACTGCAGGAAAGACCAGAACCATGACCCGCAAACCGCTGTTCGATACTATCCGCCGCATCCTCAATCGCCCCCTGACCCAGCACGAGGTGGAGAGCATCGACGAGGCCGCCGATTTCTTGCCCCAGGACTGTGTTCCAGGTGTTCCAGGTTCGCCCCCGCCCATGACGATCGGCGCGGATGGGATCACCCTCATCAAGCGTTTTGAAGGCTGCGCCAGAAAGCGGCGAGACGGAATGGTGGAGGCCTATCCCGATCCCGGTACCGGCGGTGCGCCCTGGACCATCGGCTGGGGCGCGACCGGCCCCGGCATTGGCCCTGGCACCGTGTGGACGCAGGACGCCTGCGACGCACGGCTGGAGGCGGATCTCGATCGCTATGCCAGCGACGTCGTCAGGGCGCTGGGCGATGCGCCTGTAACACGGCAGCAGTTCGATGCCCTCGTCAGCTTCCACTACAACACCGGCGCAATTGCCACGGCCACCCTTACCCGCAAGCATAAGGCGGGCGATTTCGAAGGGGCGGCGCGCGAATTTGCCCGGTGGCGTTACGCAGGGGGACGCATGATGAAAGGCCTTGCCCGCCGCCGCGCCGCCGAAGAAGCGTTGTACCGGCGCGGCACGCGTTAACTATTGTTAGGAACCAGCCGCCGAACTCCCCCGTTCCCCGTGTCGAAGAGGAATATGCGATGAAACTCTGGATAGCTTCGCTCTCAGCCATAGCCCTCGCCGCCACGCCCGCGCTGGCGCAGGGAAATGGCAACGGCAATGGCAACGGAAACGGCAACCGTGGTGGACCGCCTGAGCAGGCAGGCCCGTCCAACCCCGGCAACGGCAATGGCAACGACAACCGCGAGGCCAATCGTGGCAACGGTGGCGACGCGCAGATGGAAGCGCGCGGCAATCGCGGTGGCGGTCCTCCGCCCCAGGCGCGCGGTAACGGCGACAATGGCAACCGAAACGCGAGCAATGCCGATCGCGGCGGACCTCCTGTCGCTCGCGGTAACGGGAACGACGATCGGGGCGGCCCGCCGGTGGCCAATGGCAACGGAAATCGCGGCAACAATGGCAACAGCGGCAACCGCGCAAACAACGTCGGCAGCAATCGCGGCAATACCGATGCGCGCGTGCGTTACGACGACCGACGGGACTACGACTTCGGTGATTTCCGCGACTTCCGCCGCATGTCCACGCAGATTGCCGACGGATGTCCCCCGGGCCTTGCCAAGAAGTACAACGGCTGCCGCCCGCCAGGCCAAGCGCGGCAGCAGGATCGCTATCGTTACAGCCGCTATTCCCCCGACTGGTGGGGCCTTGGCGGTCTGTTCGGTGACCGGCGCGGTGACTATTATTACGACGACGGCTACCTGCTAAGGTTGGGCAGCGGGGGCGGTATCTCCGGTTTTATCCCGCTGCTGGGCGGCGCCTTGTCCATCGGCAACGCATGGCCGGACGACTACCGCTATTCCCGCGTGCCCCACTATTACGAGGACTACTACGGCCTCACCCGACCGGACCGCTATCGCTATGCCGACAACGTGATCTATCGAACGGATCCGCAAACCGCCGCCATTACATCCATTGCGGCGCTGCTGACGGGCAGCGATTTTACCGTCGGCCAGCAGATGCCGCGTGGTTATGACGTGTACAATGTGCCCTACAGTTACCGCGACCGGTATTACGACCGGCCCGGTGCCATGTACCGCTATAACGATGGCTACGTTTACGAGATCGATCCGGAAACGCGCCTTGTCGCAGCCGCCATCGAACTGCTGATCTGAGAGGTATGGGCACCATGAAGAAAAGTATTATCCTCTGCGCCCTTGCAGCGTGCAGTTTCTCGGCGCTGTCAGCCTGCGGCGGGGATACACCTGCCGAGGATGCGAGTGCTAGCGGCGAGATCGGCAGTGAAACGCTGGCCGCGCTGATCGACGACAGCCCGGACCTTTCGACCACCGCCGAAATCCTCGGTGATACAGGCTTGCAAAGCGTTTTCGACGGTAATGCCCCCTACACCGTGTTCGCCCCGACCAACGAAGCCTTCGCAGCGCAGGACATCCCCCTGGAAGGCGAGGAGGCGCAGGCTGCCCGGGTGGCGATCCTGCGCGAGCACATCGTACCGGGCTTCCTGACACGCGCGGACATTGTCGGCGCGGTGGAAAGCTCGGGCGGTTCGGTGGAAATGCAGACCATGGGATCGAACACGCTGACCTTCACCCAGGACGGCGATACGCTGGTCATCGCATCTTCCGATGGCAGCCAGGCGCGCGAAACGGGCGCCGGCATAAGCGGGGCGAATGGCTCCGTCTTCCCGGTTGATGGCGTGCTGAAATCGCTCGACGCGCCCGGCTGACGCCGATCCGGCCATCGAGAAAGGAAGGGGCGGCCTGCATTGGGCCGCCCCCTTTTTCTTTCACCGGCCTTTCTAGTAATCCCGCCGATATTCGGCCGCGGCCTGGTGCCGCCCGATGGTGCTGACGGTGGCAAGAAGGTTCAGCCAGCTGGTTACACGGAACTCCAGTTCGGTGGCGTTGTAGCCCGCCCCGTCGGTGATGATTTCCACATAGAACCGGCGACCGAAGTTCTTGCCCAGCGCCACTGCCGTACCGCGATCCAGCGCAGGGTCCGCGCCGATGATGCGCAGGCGATCGAGGCCGACGGCATCGCGTAGCTGGTTTATCGGGCCAGCCCCCCCACCACCGCGCAGGCTGGCGACAGCCGCGCCCAGTTGCAGCGCATCGGTGGCGGAAAGGTCGGTGATCGATCCGCCAAACAGCAGGCGTGCCAGCAGTTCCTCTTCCGGCAGCGCCGGAGTGGAAGAGAATGCAATCTGAGGCTGGCTGGCATTGCCGTTCACGTTCACCTCTACCGAAATGCCGTTGACGTCCGTCTCTGCCGTCAGGTCGATGCGCGGATCGATGGGCACGGCCTGGTCGAAGTCGATCTCGCCGCGGGTGATCTCGAAGCGGGTACCGGCGAAGGAATAGAAGCCCTGTCGCGGTACGATGGAGACGGAGCCGCCAACACGCGGGTCTTCGGTCGTGCCGCGCAGCAACAGGTTTTCGGTGCGCCATTCGCTGTCCAGCCCCATGCCATCCACCCGGATGCCGCCCGGCGCGCGCACGTCGATAAGGAAACGCCAGGGCTGCGTGGCGGCTGCGGCTGGCGCGATATCGGCGGGCCGGTTGATCTCGGTCACGGCCACGCGGGGCAATTCGGCAAGCACTTCCGAACTGCCCAGCGACCAGCGGGCGCTGGTTGCTTCCAGCCTTCCGGCGATGGTTCCGCCTACCCCGTTGGAAATAATCCGCAGCGGGCCGGTGATGGTCGCGCCCATGTTCTCGAGGTCGAGGATCTCGGCGTTGCGCGCGGCAATGCGCAGGTCGATCTGCGGACCGCGTGCTGCCGAGATATCCGACAGGTCGACAAAGCCGCTGCCCGACACACGTCCGCCGTTAGGGGCATTGCCGGCAAAACGGGTGATCGCCAGGCGCGAACCGGTGAAGGTGCCGCGTGCTTCAACCCCGGTGATATCGGTGCCGGTCAGCCCGCTGCGAATACGCAGGGCATCGCCCGACATCGATCCGCGCACCTGCGGATTGCCCAGCGTGCCGCGCACGTTCGCGGCCACCGCTATGTCTCCGGTCATGTCGAGCAGGTCGATTGCAGCAAGACGCCAGAGCGAGGCAGCGGAGCCGTTGAAGCGGAACTGGGCATTGAGGTCGCCATTATAGAGCCGGTCCATCAGGGCGCCGCTTTGAGAAAGGTTGGCGATCCGCGCCTGCAGGCGGCCATCGGCGGAGCCGTTGTGGTTCATCACCGCGCGAGCTTCCAGGTCGCTTTCCGAAAGCTCGGCAACCAGGGCGATGTCCATCGGCTCTGATGTCAGCAGCGAGCTGGACCGCGTGAGATCGTCGATCAACAGGCGCGCCTGGCCCACCGGAAGGCCGTTCGACCCCTCCCGCATTTCTATCACACCGGAGATTTCCCCGCCAAGGCCGAGATCCCCCGAGAGTGCGCCTGCCAGGCTCAACGGCATGTCGTTGAGCGCGATGCGGCCCTGTGGAGCGCCCTCGCCCCCGAAGCTGCCGCTCGCCACGATGAAGCCATCGCCGTAGGACAGTTGCGAGCGCTGGAGTTCCCAGCCGCCATCCTCGCGTGCCAGCAGCACGGCGCGGCGAGGCATGGAAATGTCGCGGCCGGCATATGAACCATCCACCGCCACGGCGATCCGCTCCGGCGCGATCTGGCCGTTCACCAGCAGTTCGAAGCGGCTGCCGCGAGAGCCGGTGAGCGCTGCATCGAACGTGCCGGTGCCGTTCACGATCTCTGCCTGGGCGGCAAGGCGGCCGATGAACAGGTTGCCGTAAGACAGGCCCTGCAGATTGGCATTGCCGGTGATCGTGGTGTTGCCTTCGGCAATGAGGCCGCTGGCATCCACGGTGCCGCTCGCGATCATGATCGGCGTGGCCCCGCCGAAGCGTGCGCCGTCTGCGACCAGGTCGATGTCGAAGCCCTGGCCACCATCGCGCACGGCGAGGTCTATCGTACCATCCAGTCCGCCGCGCCCCACGTCGAGCGTACCCGCAACACCGCCATCGACAAGGTCAAGCGTTCCGCTAACGCGCGTGTCGGCGACATCCAGCCGGTCTATGCGGATCGCCGAAGTGCCGTCCTCGCGGGTGATGAAACCGAGTTCGCCGCTGAATTCGCCCAGTGTGGACATGCCCTGCGTCTCAATCGCGAACCCATCGCCCGAGGGCGAAATGTTCACGCGCACATCGGCAAGGCCCGCTGCGGGCAGCGGATCGGCCAGCACCAGTTCGACGTAGGGGCCGTCCTCGGCCAGCGTCGCCTCGATGGTGAAGGGGCCGTATTCGGTATGCCTGCCGCTACCCACGACACTGGTACCGTCGTCATCCACGCGCCCGTCAAGCGTTGCCGTCAGCTTGGTCGCATTGATCGAGAGCGCATTGAACGCCAGCGGCATTTCGCCGCCTAGCGTGATGCCACCGTCGAAACGGATGTTCTCGCCGGCCACCGTGGTGATCGTCTCGTTCGCCACCTCGTCCACGCGGCCCTGCAGTTCCGCGCGCAGCATCCACGGCGCGTTCCCGCCGATGCGGAAGCGGATCTGCGCGGCGGCGTCCACCGTGCCAACACCGTCAAAGGCGAGGTCTGCGATGTTCACCGGTCCGCTTACCCGCGTCAGCCCGGTGTCGAGATTGCTGTTGAGGCCCAGCCGGGCGCGCAGTCCGCGGAACTGCACCGCCAGGTTTTCGGACAGGATCTCGTTCCCAGCGTAGACAATGGTGCCATCCAGGCTGCCGTTGACAAGGCGCGGATCGAACAGTTCGTTGCCGCTGACGATCCGCCCGATGGCGGCATCCACCGGCACCGTGACCCGCGTACCGTCGAAGGTGAGCGTGCCCTGCTGGGCGACGTTGGAGACGACGATCCCGCTCGCATCGATCTCGTCAACCGTCAGGGTGTGCGGCATGGTCAATTCACGGAACGGGCCGTTCAGCGTGCCTTGCAGTTCAAGCCCGTTCAGCGCGACATCGGGAGAGAACAGCGTCGCGTCGAGCAGTTGCGCGGCGATGTCGAAATCGCGAAACGCGTTATCGGCAAGGTCGATCGTGCCCTGGCCATCGGCATTCACACCGCGTGCGCGCAGCATGAAATTGCCTTCCAGCACCGAATCCACCAGCGTGCCCGCTGCCGACAGCGAGACCGTTTCACCCAGCGCGCGGGCGGGTAACCCTTCGACGTACGCGCCGGGCTGCGCCTGGCCGACGATGCGATACTGGCCGCTTTCGTTGTAAAGGTCGAAGTCGAGCAGTTCGCGCCCACCTTGGGTGGCCAGCAGGTCGCCCTGCCAGGAGTTCCAGCTACCGTCGCCGTCCAGCGTGATGACGAGGTCTTCCTCCGCACCCACCATGGCCGCAAGGAAGCCGCCTTCGGGGGCCTGCCAGTTAAGGGCAAGATCGAAACGATCGCCATCGGGTTCTGCGTGGATCAGCGCAGCAAATTCGTCCCCACCGCCGAAATCGCCATCGGCATCGAGATAGACGAGGCCGTCGCGAATATCCGCCTCCGCAGCGAAGTTGATCGTGCGCTGCTCGCCCAGCAGTCCCTCGGCAACGGTCAGGTTGTCGATCACCAAGCGATCGACGCGGATGTCGAAATCGGGAAGGATCGGCGCGTCGGGATCGCCGGGATTAAGCTCCGGCGCGGCGTAGAGCGTGCCGTTGGTCACCACCAGGTGACGCACGTCGAGCCCGCTGGTGAACCAGCGATGCGGGCGCCAGTTGAGGTCTATCGTCGGCACTTCGAGGAATAGCGTGTCGTTCGCGTCGTACAGCTTCACATCGTGGAACGTGCTGCTCCACAGCACCGAACCGTCGATCTCGCCCACTTCGACCCGAAGGCCCGACGCAGGGGCCACCTTGCTGATCTGGTCGACGATGAACTGGCGACCCGGCGGCGTGTGGAGGAATGCCACGGCCAGCAGGACAAGGCCCAGCAGCGCGGCGAGCACCCAGCCGATCCCTTTCAGGATACGGGTCGGGATGCGGCGCTTGCCACCTTTCGCATGCGCCTCGGCGTTCTCTTCCGGCGCTTCGTCCATGGTATCCGCGTCGGCCATCAGAACGCCTGACCCAGCGCGACATAGACGGCAATCCAGCTATCGTTGGGGCCAGGGTTGAGCGGGAATGCGACATCGAGGCGCAGCGGGCCGAAACCGGTATCGTAGCGAACGCCCACGCCCGCGCCGTACTTGATGGTATTGAAATCGGGTGTGGGGTCAAGCCCGACCGAGCCGGCATCGATGAACGGCACGACACTGATCGCGCCGTCCATGAACCCTGTGCCGATGCGCGCCTCGGCGGAGACTTCCACCAGGCTGCGACCGCCCAGCGGATCGCCGGTGTCGTTCAGCGGGCCGATCTGGCGATAGCCATAGCCGCGCACCGATCCGCCGCCCCCGGCATAGAGCCTGCGAGAGGGCGCGATGGCCTCCAGCGGTGTGCCGGGAATGCTGGCCACTCGCACACGCCCCGCCAGCACGGTATTCTCTCCCACGCTCTGATAGTAGGAGGCATCGACCTGGCTGCGGACGTAGAAGCTCTGCACGCCTTCGTTGTCGGAAATTTCCGGCGAGACGCGGCCCGACAGGCGCCAGCCCTCTGTCGGGTCGAGCAGGTCGTCAGAACTGTCGAGCTGGGCGTAAAGCGGCAGCGCGGCGATGAAATAGGTCTCTCGCGCCAGGTCGCGGCCATCGGCGGCGCGCTCGCTTTCCTGCGTCGCCACCAGTTCCACACCGACGGACCAGCTAAAGGCCTTCTGGAACAGCAGGGTGCTGACACGCTCGTAGGTGCCGATCAGCGAGGCGGTGCGGGCGTCATAGGCGTCGTAGTCGATGGTGGAAGCAAAAGCGTCGACTGTCAGGATGCGGTCGCGCCCGCGGAAGTTGTTCTTGCGGAAGGTAACGCCCGCCAGCTGTTCCTGCGTACCGGCAATGCCGCGCACGCGCAGCATGCCTTCCGGCGGGAACAGGTTGCGGTGTTCCCAGCTTCCCTCCAGCCGGATGCCTTCCTCCGTACCGAAGCCGATGCTGCCGGCAATCGTGCGAAGCGGGGCCTGCGTCATGTCGGCCTGGATATCGACCACGCCCGGTTCGGTGGCGGTCGGTTCCTGCACGACGACCGGCGTCAGCTCGACCGAGCCGAGAAGGCCGGTCGCCAGCATGGCGCGGCGCAGGTCCATCTCGTCGCTGCGGCGATAGATATCGCCCTGGTCCCAGCGGGCAATCTGGGTGAGATGACGGCTGGAAAGGAAATCCGGGTCGGAACTGATAACTTCGCCAAGGCGATAGCGGCCGCCCGGTTCGACCGGCATGCTGATGTCGCCCTCGTCACGGTCATGGTCCACCAGCAGCGACGGCGCGTCGATGGTGGCGAAGGGGAAACCGCTTTCGCCCAGTGCCCGGTCGAGGTCGAACTGCTCGGCCTCGATCGTATCGAGCGAGATGGGATCGCCGACCTGGATATCGTATGTGCGGCGCAGGGCATCGTACTGGTCGCCCGCAGCGCGCAGATTGCCGAGATCGATGGCCCCTACCGTGTAGCGATTTCCGGGAATGATATCGAACCGCGCGGCAGGCGGATCGACGTCCGCCTCCACGCTCGTCTGCACATTGCCGACCGAACGCTGCAACTGGGCATCGAAATAGCCGTAAACGCGCAGCAGTTCATTCAACAGCGCCTCATCCTCGCGCGCCTGTACGGCGAGCCGCGCGATATTGCCCTCGTCGTCGTATCCCTCGATCGTGGAAAGGGATTCGAACCGCTCCAAGAACTCGTCGCGCTGCGGGAACAGGGCGGTATCGTTGGGGAAGACCAGCACCAGCTCGTCCGACACGCGTTCCTCGCTGCCGGCAACCGTGCGCGGGATCTGATCTTCAAATTGGACGAACTCGATCTCCTGCTCCGCCGGTTCGAGCGGCGCGATCTGTGGAAGGTCGATATCCTCGGGCCAGGGCACCGTGATCATCGGCATTTCGGCCAGCGGCGCGTCGGCTTCCAGCGGAACCTGAGCATCGACATCGGCCTCGTCCGAAGCGGGTACCCCTTGCGATGCCCATTCCTCGGGATTGTCGACCGCTGCATCGGGGATCAGGTCCTCCAGGCTGGGCGTGTCCTGCCCTTCCTGCGCAGCGACGGGCTGCACGAAAGGACTGGCCAGCAGCGCCAGTGCGGCAGCCATCGCGGCGCCGGTCTTTCTGGAATCAGGGGCAATCATGCCGAAAAGCTCAGGTGAGCTTGTATTCCTCCTGCAGGCCCGGCGTGTTGTCCTTCGACCCTCCATCGGTCGCAGGAGCGCGCGCGCAAGAACCCTTTGCAACGCCTTCGATAAGCTGGCGCTGTTCATTTTCGGACATGCGTCGCCAGCCGTCGGGGCCAAGGGCCTCGAGCGGGCGGAAGCGGACCTTGTACTGCATGCGCTCCGACCCCTCGACCCAGTAGCCGAGATAGACGAAGGGCAAGCCGGTTTCGCAGGCCCGCTTGATGTGTTCGAGGATGACGTAGTTCCCAAGCCCGCTACGATGCTCCAGTTCAGGGTCGTAGAAGCTGTAGATCATCGACAACCCGTCCGCCTGCCTGTCTGTCAGGCAAGCCGCGACCAGCCGACCAACGGAGCCGTCTTCAGAAGGTTCCCTGTATTCAATAACAAAGCTGGACACGCTGGTGTGTTCCACCATGTCGGCATAGTCCACCTCGTCCATGGCGGCCATGCCGCCACCGGGGTGGCGATGCTCGAGGTAGCGTTGCAACAGCGCGAACTGTTCCTCGGTCGCCCACGGGCGACATTCGGCCACGACGAGATCGGCGTTTGCCTTCATCGCCCGCTTCTGCGAACTGGATGGCTTGAACTCGGTCGCTGCCACGCGCACCGAAACGCACGCCTTGCAGCCCTCACAACTGGGGCGATAGGCCACCGTCTGGCTGCGACGGAAGCCGATGCGGCCCAGCGCATCGTTAAGCTGCTCGGCATGCGGGCCTTTGAGCTCGGTGAAGACCTTACGCTCCGTCCGCCCCGGCAGGTACGGACACGGCGCAGGGCTGGTCACGAAAAAGCGGGGGAAGCGAACGGGTGCCGTCACGTGGCTGGGCGATCCTCTTTGCTGGCGTTCAGAATGGAACGCGGTTCGACGCATGCGGTTTCCCCACCTTATGACCGGCGGGAATCGCGTATTGAACCATGTTAACCATATAAATCGCCATTCGTAGGATTAATTTCCACAAATAGCGTCGTGCGTGCGGTTAACGACCCGTAACGGGTCATCCTGTCAGGTTAGTTCAGTTCCACCTGGCTGACCGAATAGCCCTTTTCCGTCAACGCGGCGACCAGCGCATCCAGTTGCTCACGGTCGCGCGCCTCGCACTCGATGTCGGTCACCAGGCCCTTGGCTGGCAGATTGGTAAAAATGCGCTGGTGATAGATTTCCAGGATATTGACGTTGTGACGCTCGAACTCCCCCATCACCTTGAACAGCGCGCCTGGCCGATCCTGCAAGGTGATCTGCAAGCGCGCCAGGCGGCCCGAACGGGCAAGGTCGCGCAGCAGCACGTTCGCCAGCAGGCGGGTGTCGATGTTGCCCCCGCACAGCACCAAGCCGATCTTCTTGCCCGCGAACCGTTCGCGGTGGGCCAACACCGCGGCGAGCCCGGCCGAGCCCGCACCTTCGACCACGGTCTTCTCGATCTGCAGCAGCAGCGAGACCGCCTCTTCCAGGTGGCGCTCCTCCACCAGCAGGATTTCGTCCACCACCTGCTGGATCACCTTCTGGGTGAACTTGCCCGGCTCTTTCACGGCGATACCCTCTGCCAGCGTATCCCCGCCCGAGGGAAGGTCCGTGCCGGCCCACGCGTTGTAGCTGCTGGGGTACAGCCGCGCTTCGGCACCCACCACCTCGATCGGTCGGCCTTGCGCCTTGGCGACGGTGCCCATGCCGCTTATCAGGCCGCCGCCGCCGATAGGAACGACGATGGTTTCGATTTCCGGCGCATCCTCGAACATTTCCAGCGCCACGGTGCCCTGCCCGGCAGCGACGTGCGGATCGTCGAACGGATGTACGAACGTGAGGCCCATTTCCTTTTCCAGCTTGCGCGCATGGGCATAGGCATCGTCGAAAGTCTCGCCTTCCAGCACCACGTTGCCGCCCACGCTCTCGGTCTGCATGATCTTCACGGTCGGCGTGGTGCGCGGCATCACGATGGTGACGGGCACGTCCAGCCGCGTACCATGATAGGAAAGACCCTGCGAATGGTTGCCCGCCGAAGCGGCAATGACACCGCGGCGGCGCTGTTCGTCGCTCAGCAGCAGCAGGGCGTTCAGCGCTCCGCGCTCCTTGTAGGCGGCGGTGAACTGGTGGTTCTCGAACTTCAGCCAGATTTCCGCGCCCATGATTTTCGACAAGGTCTGCGAATGCATGGTCGGCGTGCGCACCACGGCGCCCTTGATACGCTCGGCGGCGGCACGCACGTCTTCCAGCGTCAGGCTGGTGGCTAGGCTCTGGTCTGTTCCCGTCATGGCACGAGCGCCTAGCCCAAGGGCGCGCGCGTGGAAATAGGGCGTTGCCCTTTCGCGGACAAAGATTGCCCGCGGCAATTGCTATCCGCGCCCAGATTGGGCATCGCTGCGCGCCATGGACACAAACCAATTGAAAGTCGCCTTCCTCGGCCTTGGCGTGATGGGCGGGCCGATGGCTGGCCATCTCGCCCGTGATGGTCACAAGGTCATCGCCTACAACCGCACCGCTGCAAAAAGCGCACGCTGGCATGAACGCATGCGCGAGGAGAACCTGGATGTCGCCACCGCCGCAACGCCGGTGGAGGCCGTGACAGAATGCGACGTGGTTCTCGCCTGCCTCGGCAACGATGCCGATGTGCGCAGCGTGTTGCTGGGGGACGGGGGCGTTCTGGCGGCGATGAAACGCGGCGCGACCTTCGTCGATCACACCACCGTTTCCCCCGCCCTTGCGCGCGACTTGGCCGAGGCCGCTTCGAGCCACGGCGTCCTGTGTGTGGACGCTCCGGTATCGGGCGGACAGGCGGGCGCGGAAAACGGCAAGCTGGCGATCATGTGCGGCGGCTCCGAAGAAGCGATAGCTGCGGCGACCCCGGTGATGGAGGCCTACGCAGCGCGCATCGTCCATGTCGGCGATGCCGGTGCGGGGCAGGCCTGCAAGGCGGTGAACCAGGTCTGCATCGCGGGCGTTCTGGCGGGCCTTTCGGAAGGCGTGCGGCTGGCCCAGGCGAGCGGCGTCGATACCGACAGGGTGCTCGAAGCCATCAGCGGCGGCGCGGCGCAAAGCTGGCAGATGGAAAACCGCTGGCCGACCATGGTGAAAGGCGAATTCGATTTCGGGTTCGCAATCGACTGGATGCGCAAGGATCTGGCCATCGCCATGACGCAAGGCAGGGAAGTAGGCATCTCGCTGCCCGTCACCGCGTTGGTCGATCAGTTCTATGCCCAGGTGCAGGCGAACGGCGGCGCGCGGCAGGACACCAGCGCCCTGATCCGCCACCTGCCGGAGGGGGCGGAATGAACCTGCGCCCGACAATCCTACGCGGCAGCGCAATCGTGGCCGCGCTGTTGGCAGCCAGCCCCGCCCTCGCCGATACCCACATCGACAATATCGAAGGCATCTCGGTCAACCGCGACGGTTCGATAGACCGCTTCGCGGGCATGGTGGTGGACGAAGATGGCCGCATCTCCGAACTGCTGGACTTCGGTGATCGCCCCACCCGCGACATCGAATATCGCGTCGATGGCGAAGGACGGGTCGTGGTGCCCGGCTTCGTGGACGGGCATCTTCACCTGATGGGACTGGGGCTCGGCACGCTGGTGCTGGACCTGTCGCAGACCGACTCGCTGGACGAGGCGCTCTCGCGCATCGCCGCCTATGCTGCCGCCTACCCGGACCGGCCATGGATCATCGGGCGCGGCTGGAACCAGGAGCGCTGGGGTCTTGGCCGCTTTCCCACCGCCGCGGAACTGGATGCGGTCGTCCCTGACCGTCCCGTTTGGCTGGAACGGGTGGACGGGCACGCCGGCTGGGCGAATACGAAAGCGCTCGAGGCTGGTGGCGTGACCGCCGCCACCGCCAACCCATCTGGCGGCCGGATCGAACGTGCCGCCGGAAGCAGCGCCCCTTCGGGCGTGCTGGTGGATGCGGCCATGCCGCTGGTGAATGACGCCGTCCCCCCGCCCCTGCCCGAAGATCGTGACCTTGCCCTGCACAATGCGCAGAACATCCTGCTGCGCCATGGGATCACTGCGGTTGCCGACATGGGCACCACGGTCGAGGACTGGATGACCTTCCGCCGCGCAGGTGACGCCGGACGGTTGCAGGTGCGCGTAATGTCCTATGCCGACACCGTGGATTCGATGCTGCTAATCGGCGGTCCCGGCCCTACGCAGTGGCTTTACGAGGATCGCCTGCGCCTCAACGGAGTGAAACTCTATCTCGACGGGGCACTGGGTTCGCGCGGGGCGCTGCTCAACGCCGACTACGAGGACGATCACGGCAATCGCGGCTTGCCGCTGCTTTCGGGCACGCAGCTGCGCAACCTGATGAGCCGCGCCGCGCTTGACCGGTTCCAGGTTGCGGTTCACGCCATCGGCGATGCTGCCAACCGCGACGCGCTGCAGGCGATCGAGGAACTGTCCGGCGATTACACGGGCGACCGCCGCTGGCGCATCGAACACGCGCAGATCGTCGATCCGGCGGACCTGGCGCGCTTTGGCCGTCACGGCGTCATCGCCTCGATGCAGCCGGTTCACCAGACCAGCGACATGTTCATGGCAGAAGCGCGGCTGGGTGCAGACAGGCTGGGCGGCGCCTATGCCTGGCGGTCCATCCTCGAAGCAGGTGGTACGCTGGCCTTTGGCACCGATGCGCCGGTCGAACCGGTGGACCCGCTTGCCGGTCTTGCCGTTGCCGTCAGCCGCGCTAACGCGGACGGCGAACCCGCCGGCGGCTGGCGCGCGCAAGAGACGATCACACGCGAACAGGCGCTGGCGGCCTATACGGCTGGCTCGGCCTATGCCGGCTTTGCCGAAGGAAGGTTCGGCAGCCTGGCGGAAGGCGAGCGCGCCGATTTCGTGATGCTTAGCGCGGACCCCCTGATGGCCTCCCCTCAGCAAATACGCGATATCCGGGTCCTGGAAACGTGGATTGCCGGGCAACGCGTTTACGATTTCGCATTGGATTAGCGTCATATAGGCGCAACACCTTCAGCGGCGAATGGCAATTTTTTGCCGATCGCCTTTGCATTTCACGTTCGATGTGGGCAATAAGACGGACGGATTCGAATTTTTGAGGTACCGATCAGATGACGAAGAAGCTTTTTACAACCCTCGCCGCCGGTGTGGCGCTGGTTGCCACGCCTGTTCTGGCGCAGAGCGACATGGCGCAGCGCGCCGCCGCTGAATTCCAGAATGCAGAGCGTCTGGGCGGCGATGATGACGATGGCAACAGCTACATCCTGCTCGGTGTTGCTGCTCTTGGCCTGATCATTGCCAGCGTCGTCATTGCCACCGGCGGTGATGACGAGGACCTGCCCACCAGCCCGTAAGCTGGCGAGACAGTCAAGTTTTCGAAACGGGGTCGTTTACGGCCCCGTTTCTTTTTGTGCTTCAACTTGGTGCGCGATGATGATGGCAAGTGCCGGGTATCAGTCCTGCTTGGTGTCTGAAGCGTGACCGCCCTCTTCATCAGCAGCCGCCTCGTCCTCCTTGCGCTGAGCATCGCGGCGTTCGGTGATTTTCATCAGGATCAGCGAACCTTCGAACAGGACCAGCAAGGGCACAGCAAGAACGAGTTGCGAAATGACATCTGGCGGTGTCACGATGGCGGCCACTGCCACCACCAGCACGATCACGTACCTTCGCGCAGAGACAAGCTGATCGCGCGAGACAAGCCCCGCGCGGTTAAGCAGCATCAGCAATACCGGCAGCAGAAAGCATATACCGAACGCAAGGATGAAGCGCATCACCAGGTCGAGGTATTGTCCCATCTCCGGTAAAGCTTCGGCGTCGATCCCGCCGATATTGCCCTGGAAACCCAGGAACCACGGGAAGGCGAGCGGCATGACCACGAAATAGGCAAGACACGCGCCCACGGTGAAAAGCACCGGCGTGGCGATCAGGAACGGCAGGAAGGCCCGCTTCTCCCGAGCGTAGAGACCCGGCGCAATAAAGGCCCACAGCTGGTTGGCGATGATCGGGAAACTGACAAAGAATGCCGCGAACAGCGCGACCTTTATCTCCACGAAGAACGCGCCGTAAAGCTGGGTATAGACCAGCCGTCCGTTACCCTCGCCGAAACTCTCGGTCAGCGGCCGCACGAGGATGCCGAAGATATCGTCGGCGAAATACAGGCAGACGGCAAAAGCCACGGCCAGAGCGAGAACCGCTTTCACCAGCCGTCCGCGCAGCTCGATCAGGTGCTCCATCAGCGGCGCCTGGGTGTCATCCAGATCGGAGATCTTGAACGCCATCAGCTCTCGCCCTTCGATGGCTCTTCGCCTGCGTCGGGGGATGTCTTCGCCTCGCTTGCAGCAGGCTTCTCTGCCGGCGTGGCAGGTGCCTTCGCCTCCGCCGCAGCGGCCTTTTCGTTCGCGGCGGACTTTTCCTTCGCCAACCGCTTCAGTTCAGCGGCCTTTTCCGGGAGATAGGCGCCGGTCGGCTCCATCTGCCCCGGAACGCCTTCAGGGTGCTCGCGCATGATCTTCTCGTTCTGCGCTTTCCACTTCTTCTCCATGTCCTCCAACTCCGCCTCGCGCACCATGGCATCAAGACCGGTGCGGAAATGGCCGGATAGCTTGCGAATCTTGCCGATCCACCGGCCAGCCGTTCGCATGGCCAGCGGCATGTCCTTGGGGCCGATCACGAGGATCGCCACAACAATGATCAGCAACAGTTCGGTTGCGCCGATATCGAACATGGCTCAGCGGCGCTCGCTTGTCAGAAGGTTAGGAGGCGGTCTTGTCGCCGGTGGCTGCTGGAGCGCTCTCGACCGTTTCGCCAGCGGGTTTCGCCTCGTGAGAGGGGCCTTCGATCCGCGCAGACGGCTTCGCTTCCTCGGAAGCGTTGTCTTCGTCGTTCAGACCCTTGCGGAAGCTTTTCACGCCCTTGCCGAAATCGCCCATCATCTCGCTGATCCGGCCACGGCCGAACAGCACCAGGATAACCAGTGCGATGATGATGATCTGGAATGGTCCAATGCTACCCACGAATATTCTCCGAAATTCTTGAGAACGGAGTCTAGGCGCTTTCTTCGGGATTTTCCAGCGTCACCGCACGGGATTCGTCTTCCAGGGCTTCCGCCTCGTCCCACGCCTCTTCCTGCCCGTCCGTTGCCGCGTCTTCCCGGGCCTCGGCCTTCGCAGCGGCCTTTTCTTCCATCAGGTCTTCGTAGGCATCGTCAACGGGATCGAGCAGGCCCGACGCCTTGAGCTCGGCAAGACCCGGCAGGTCCTTGCGGCTTTCGAGACCGAAGTGGCTGAGGAACTCCGGAGTCGTGGCGTAGATCACCGGTCTTCCCGGCACCTCCCGGCGGCCGGCCACACGCACCCAGCCCGCCTCCATCAGCACGTCCAGCGTGCCGCCGCTGGTCTGCACGCCGCGAATTGCCTCGATCTCGGCACGGCTGACGGGCTCGTGATAGGCAATGATGGCAAGGACCTCGGTCGCTGCGCGGCTGAGGCGCCGCAGCTGGTCTTTCTCCCGCCGCAGGATGTGGGCAAGGTCCGGCGCGGTCTGAAACGCCCAGCGCCTGCCACGCTCCACCAGATGGATGCCGCGCTTCGCATAGTGCTCCTGCAGGAAAGCCAGGGCATCCTTCACGTCGGCATCACCCAGGTGCGCGGAAATCTGCTCGCGGGTCAGCGGCTCCTCAGCGGCGAACAGGCAGGCCTCCACTGCCCGCGCCAGATCGTCGGCGCTGTCGGGCCCGTTGTCAGGCATCGGCTTTCACCCGGCGCAGGTGCAGGGGACCGAAGGTCTCTTCCTGGCGAATCTCGGCCTTGCCCTGCTTGGCCAGTTCCAGCGCGGCCAGAAAGCTGCTGGCCAGGGCCGACTTTTTCAGCCGCGGCTCGGCATCGCCGGGCAGGAAGGTCCGCAGCTCCATCCAATCGAGCGACACACCCAGCATCGCACTGACCCGGTTGAGCGCGGAATCCAGCGTCATTACCGGCCGGTTGGCCACCATGTGCACCACCGGTTCCGTGCGCAGCTTCACCTGCCCGTAAGCGTGCACAAGCTGGTACCAGTTGCACTGCCACACGTTGTTGCGCAGCGTGCGCAGGCCTTCGGGGGAACCGCGAGAGAACACGTCGCGCCCCAGACGATCCCGAGCCATCAGCCGGGCACCGGCCTCGCGCATGGCACCAAGCCGGGCAATGCGCAGCTGCAGTCTCAATGCCAGTTCTTCGGGGGACGGGTCTTCCTGCTCTTCCTTGGGAAGCAGCAGCGCGGACTTGAGGTAGGCAAGCCACGCCGCCATCACCAGGTAATCGGCGGCGATTTCCAGCTTCAGCGCTTCGGCCTGCTCGATGTAATCGATGTACTGGTCCACCAGGGCCAGGATGGAGATCGACTTGAGGTCCACCTTCTGCCGCCGGGCAAGGTCCAGCAGCAGGTCCAGCGGGCCTTCCCAGTTCTCCAGTTCGATATAAAGCGCGCTGGAATCGGTCGTGCCGGGGGCAGCGATGCCCTGCCATTCTTCCCCAGCGCCATCCACGGCATCGGCCGCGTCGATCAGGCTGCCCTCGTCCATCGCGGTCATGCCCGCGCGCCCACCAGGGCGAGAAACGATTCCCTTGCGACAAGCAGTTCCTCACGCGGCGTATCGTCGGCAATCTTGCCCGCACCTGACATTGCGCGGTCCAGCCGCTTGCGCGTCGCATCGGACATGGCGGGCAAGACTTCGGCAGAGCCGACCATGTCGTCCATCTTGCCCCAGCAATTAAGCACGAGGTCGCAGCCCGCCGCCACCGCGCGAGCCGAGCGTTCGGGGATCGTGCCGTCGAGCGCCTGCATGTCGATATCGTCCGACAGCAGCAGCCCGTCGAAACCGATGCGCTTGCGGATGATCTCCGCAATGACAAATTCGCTCTGCGTCGCCGGATTGGCCGCATCCCACGAGGTGAAGCGGATATGCGCGGTCATCGCCATCGGCGCGTCGGAGAGCTTGGCAAAGGGGGCGATATCGGTAGCGAGTTCGTCCTCGCCAGCATCCACGATGGGCAGGTCCTTGTGGCTGTCGACCGTGGCGCGCCCATGGCCTGGCATATGCTTGATGCAGCCCACGACCCCGGCCCGCGCCAGCCCGTCCAGCGTGGCTCGCCCCAGCGCTGCCACCTGCATCGGATCGCGCCCCAGCGCGCGGTCTCCAATCACGTCATGCGCGCCCTTGGCCGGGATATCGAGCACCGGGTGATAGTCCACGGTGATGCCCACCTCCGCAAGGTCCAGCGCCAGCAGGTGCGCATTGGCACGAATGGCCTGGATCGCGCTGGCGGGAGCAATGTCGAAGAGCTGCGCGAACAGCCCCGGCGCGGGGTAAGCGTCCCATTCCGGCGGCTTCATGCGCGAAACGCGTCCGCCCTCCTGGTCGATGGAGATCAGCAAATCCTCGCGCCCGTGCAATGTGCGCAGGGAATCGGTCAGCGCCCGCAACTGCTCGCGGTTTTCGACGTTTCGCCCGAACAGGATGTAGCCCGCAGGCTGCGCCTCCGCGAAGAAGGCGCGTTCGTCCTCGGTCAGTTCGAGGCCCGACAGGCTGAAGATGGCAGGCGTCATAAGCCTGCAATTAGGCCCAAATCATTGCAAGGGTGCAAGCATTCTGCAGGTAGCAGCCGGGGAAAACACGCCCGGACGCGTCCAATCAGCGAATATAGCAGTCGCCGCCGGCATTGCGGATGGCGCGGCAGGTGGTGTCGCCGGCCTCGCGATTGGGAGCAATGGCCTGCAGGCGATAGACGGTCGCCCCGTTTACCTCCGCCTCGACAATCCGGCTGCGCAGGCCGGAAAGCGCGGAATAGCGCCCGCGGGCGTTCACCCATGCCTCGTCAGCGTCGGAGCGGCTGGTGAATGCGCCGATCTGCACATAGACCGCGTTGCTGGGCACCGCTTCTTCGCCATCATCCTCGTCGTCGCTGCCCTGGGCTATATCGATACTGGGGGCTGGCACTTCGCTATCGGCAAGGCGGCCACGGGTGGATTGCCCCTCGGCCACTTCGAAGGCGGTATCGCCCGTGCCGGCGACTTCGCGGCCACCGGGATTTTCAGGGCGCTCCTTGTAAGGGCCATCGGGGGCTTCGATCGTGCTGCCGTCGGCGACGAGTTCCGCGTCGGGTCGATCGCGCAGTACCCACCAGGCGCCGAACAACAGTGCCCCGATGACCACCAGCCCGACGAGGCCGATCCAGATCAGCCGCGCGTCGAAACCGCCTTCATCCTCGTAGTCGCCATCGTCCTCGAGCCAGGGCAGCGCGTCATCGTTGTCATCCAGCGCAAGCTGTTCTTCGGTCTCGAGAGTTTCCTCGAACTCGGCATCCTCGATGCCGTCTCCATCCTTTCCCCCCGCCGGAAAGTTCATTGCCTAAAGCTCCTCAACCGCCTCGACACCCAGAATGCCCAGGCCATTGCGGATTACCTGCCCGATTTGCTGGCTAAGGAAAAGCCGTGCGGCCGAGAGATCGGGTTCCTGTGCCACGATGATGCGTTTTTCCGCGTCATCGTTCCCCAGGTTCCAGTAGGCATGGAAAGCGGCGGCCAGATCGTAGAGATAGAACGCGATGCGGTGCGGTTCGCGCGCGCGGGCGGCAGCTTCCACCTCGCGCGGGAACTGGGCCGCCTGCTTGACGAGCGTGAATTCATCCTCGCCCAGAAGCGAGAGCTGGTCGCTCGACGGAGCCAGACCTGCGTCCTTCGCCTTGCGCAGGATCGAGCAGATGCGCGCGTGAGCATACTGCACGTAGAAGACCGGGTTGTCCTTGCTTGCCTCAACCACCTTGGCGAAGTCGAAATCCATCTGCGCCTCGGGCTTGCGGGTCAGCATGGTGAAACGCACCACGTCCTTGCCCACTTCGTACACCATATCGGCAATGGTGACGAAGTTGCCCGAACGCTTGGACATTTTCACCGGCTCTCCGCCGCGAAGGAGCTGCACCATCTGCACCAGCTTCACATCGAAGGGGATGGTCTTCCCCTGCCCCTCGGAAAGCGCAGCGACAGCCGCCTTGATCCGCTTCACGGTGCCGGCATGGTCCGCGCCCCAGATGTCGATCAGCGCGTCGGCATTCTCGGCCTTCTGCATGTGATAGGCGAGGTCGGCGCCGAAATAGGTCCACTTGCCGTCGGACTTCCTGATCGGGCGATCCTGGTCGTCTCCGAACTTCGTGGAGCGGAACAGCGGCAGCTCGACCGGCTCCCAGTCATCCACCATCTTGCCCTTGGGCTGTTCCAGCACGCCGTCGTAGACGAGGTCATGCTCGCGCATCCATGCCTCGGCGGCCTCGGGCTTCTGCGCGGCCTGGAGAGCGGCTTCTGATGAAAAAACGTCGTGCTTGATGCCGAGCTGCGCGAGATCGGACTTGATCATGTCCATCATCCGTTCGACCGCATAGGCCCGGAAAATCGGCAGCCATTCGTGCTCTGGTTCATTCACGAAGCGCTGGCCGAATTCATCGGCGGCCGCCTTGCCGACAGGGACCAGGTATTCGCCGGGATACATGCCTTCTGGGATATCGCCGATATCCTCCCCCAGCGCCTCACGGTAACGCAGGTGCGCGCTACGGGCGAGCGTATCGACCTGGCCGCCCGCGTCATTGACGTAGTATTCGCGGATCACCTCGTGCCCGGCGTGTTCCAGCAGGCTGGCAAGCGCATCGCCCACCACCGCGCCGCGGCAATGGCCCATGTGCATGGGGCCGGTGGGGTTGGCGGAAACGTATTCGATGTTCACCCGCGTTCCGGCGCCCGCGGTCGACTTTCCGTAATCATCGCCGGTGGCGGCAATCGCTGCCACCTCGTCCAGCCAGACCGATGGCGAAAGGCGCAGGTTGATAAAGCCGGGTCCGGCAATCTCGGCACTCGTGACCGTGGGGTCGCGATCCAGGTGCTCGACAATCTTCTCCGCCAGCGCGCGCGGATTGCTCTTGGCCTGCTTCGCCAGAACCATCGCGGCATTCGTGGCAAGGTCGCCGTGCGAGGGATCTCGCGGCGGCTCCACGCTCACGTTGGCGCGGTTGGTATCAGGTGGCAGCGCACCTTCCGCTTCCAGCGCGGACAGCACGGCATCGATCTTTTCCGCATAAGCGGCGTACAGGGTCTTGTTCTCGGACATGGGCGAGCCGTTAGCCTGTTTGGCTGGCTGGGCAAAGCACCGGATTTACCGTGTGGCGTTATACGCCAGTTGATCTTCGGTAAGCTGGAACCCGACCAGCAGCTCGAACGAGGCGCGGGCGATGGCGGCGCGCACATCGGGTTCGGTCAGCGGATCGATGGCAGCAGACTGGTCGCCTGCACGGCGCCGGCGGGTAATCCGGTCACGGATATCCTCGGGCAGGGTTGCTTCGGCGCGGTTGATATAGGCGCCTGCCGTGCCGCTTGCCTGCGCCCGCATTTCGCCGGGAGCAAAGGTTACATCCACGGTGCCGATGCGCTTCGCCACCACCGAAGTGCTGCCGCGCACCACGGTGGAATAGTACGGCAGCGATACCGTGCGCGGGCCTGCAGTGCTGGTACGGGTGGCGACCACATCGAACGTCGCTGTGGAATAGACCATTTCCCCCGACTCGTCGCATGTGGCACGCACATTGGTGATCGCCGCGCTTACGTCGATCGCGTCCGCCGTGCGGGCATCGGCGGGAGAGAACAGCGTCACGTCGCCGGTATAGTCGGGAACGCCCACGGCCGGACAGACGGAGCGCAGGGCCGTGATGCCAACGCCTGTATCGACCACGATATCGCCTTCACTCCGGCAACCGCCCAGAACCGTAAGCCCAGCCAGAGCGGTAAGTATTGCGATCCGAGCGTTCATTCCCATTCCTTGTATCATTCCGGCCTTGCTGGTGCAGGCAGTAATTTCGATCCGCGTGGCCCTAGCCCTTTCGCGGGTAGGCGACAACAGCTAGAGATACCTCCATGAACGCCCCCTTTCAGGAAAATCGCGCCCCCGGCGAAAAATCGCCGCTCAAGGTGCTCATCGCCGCCCCGCGCGGATTCTGCGCCGGTGTGGACCGTGCCATCGAGATCGTCGAGAAGGCGATCGATAAGTACGGCGCGCCCGTCTATGTCCGGCACGAGATCGTGCACAACCGCTATGTGGTTGATGGCCTGAAGGAAAAGGGCGCCGTGTTCGTCGAGGAACTGGACGAGGTGCCGGACGACATGCCGGTGGTGTTCAGCGCCCACGGCGTGCCCAAATCCGTGCCGGCAGAGGCGCAGCGGCGCGAGATGATCTATGTCGATGCCACCTGCCCGCTCGTGTCGAAAGTCCATCGCCAGGCAGAGCGCCTGATCGAGAAGGACAAGCACATCATCTTCATCGGCCATGAAGGCCATCCAGAGGTGATCGGCACCATGGGTCAGGTGCCCGATGGGCAGATGACGCTGGTAGAAACCGTGGACGACGTGGCAACGCTGCCCTTCTCGGCGCAGGACAAGCTGTCCTTCCTCACGCAGACCACCCTTTCGGTGGACGATACCGCGGAAATCGTGCGCGCCCTGCAGGGACGCTATCCCCATATCGTCGCCCCGAAGGCAGAGGATATCTGTTACGCCACCTCCAACCGGCAGGAAGCGGTGAAGGCCATGGCGCCCGCCTGCGACCTGGTACTGGTGATCGGCGCGCCCAATTCGTCGAACTCGCTGCGGCTTGTCGAAGTGGCCGAACGCCTTGGAACGACAGCGCGGCTGATCCAGCGCGCTTCCGAAATCAATCGCGAATGGCTGGATGGTGTCGGCACCATCGGTATCACCGCAGGCGCCAGCGCGCCCGAAGTGCTGGTGCGCGAAGTTGTCGCGAAGCTGGGTGAATGGCGCGCGGTGAGCGAGGAAAAGATTCGCACGGCGGAGGAGAAAATGACTTTCAAGCTGCCGCGCCAGCTTACCGAGTAGGCAAGCGGGCATGGCCGTCTATACGCAGCTTTCGGCGGAAGTCCTGGGCGACCTGATCGCGCAGTACGATGTCGGCCAGCTGGTGTCGGCCAAGGGTATTGCCGAGGGTGTGTCCAACTCCAACTGGCTGGTGGAGACGACCGGCAGCGCGGCCAACGGCAGGCGCTTCATCCTCACCATGTACGAACGCCGCATCGATATTGCGGAATTGCCGTTTTTCCTGGGCCTGCTCGATCACCTCGCGGCAAACGGGTGCCCCGTGCCGCGAACGATCCATGACAGGTCGGGCGCTTCCTCGCGCATGCTGCATGGCAAGGCAGTGGCGCTGATCGAATTCCTGCCCGGCGTTTCGGTGGGGCAACCGACACCGGCGCAGTCTCGCAGCGTAGGCCGGGTGCTGGCCGAAATGCATGCCAGGGCGCAGGACTTTTCCGAAACGCGCGCCAATGATCTGGATCCCCATGCCTCGGCCCGGGTACTCGCGGATTGCGGAGAGGACGCCCTGCGAGCGATCGACCCCGTCCTGCCGGCAATGATTGGCATGGCAGACGAGGTCGCTGGGAATTGGCCGCAGGACCTACCCCAGTCGATTATCCACTCGGACCTGTTTCCGGACAACGTGCTGATGCTGGGCGAGACTGTCAGCGCCCTCATCGACTTCTACTTCGCCTGTAATGATGCCATGGCATACGACCTTGCCGTGACCCATGCGGCCTGGAGCTTCAGCGACGATGGCCGCGACTTTCGCCCCGATGTGGGACGCGCGCTGATCGAGGGATACGAAGGCGTGCGGCCTCTGGCACAGGATGAACGCGAGGCACTGCCGCTGCTGGCACAGGGCGCTGCCCTGCGGTTCATTTCCAGCAGGGCGCAGGACTGGATCGATACGCCGGCAGATGCGCTGGTGACGAAGAAGGATCCGATGGATTTCGTGCGCAGGCTGGAATTCTACCGGCGCGAAGGGAAGGACGTGTTTGCCGCGTGAAGCATGTGGAAATCTTCACAGATGGAGCCTGCAAGGGCAATCCCGGGCCTGGCGGCTGGGGGGCTCTGCTGCGCATGGGCCGGCACGAGAAGGAGATGTTCGGCTCCGATCCCGAAACGACCAACAACCGCATGGAAATGACCGCCGCGCTACAGGCGCTGAACGCCTTGATCGAACCGTGCGAAGTGACCCTGCACACCGACAGCCGCTACCTGATCGACGGCATGACCAAGTGGATAGAGGGCTGGAAAAAGCGCGGCTGGATCAACGCAAGCAAGAAGCCGGTGCGCAATGCCGACCTGTGGCATGACCTGATCGAGGCCGCCAAGCCGCACAGAATTAGATGGGAATGGGTGAAAGGCCACAGCGGCCACCCTGAAAACGAACGTGTCGACCGCCTCGCCAGCGACGCGGCCGACAGCGCCCGCTAAGCCTCAGCTTTCGTCGACGATCTCGGCCCCCGGGCCATTCTTCTGGATCGATTCGATGGCGTTCTTGGCACCCGTCTTAGAAGCGTAGCCCTCGGTCGAGAACATGATCTCGTCATTGTACTTGAAGCGGACGCGGAATTCGCCGGCCTTGTCTTTGTAGATCTGGAAATGGTGTGCCATTCGTGTGGTCTCCCGTTGGTGTGTCAGCGGGCACCATAACAAACATCAAAGCCTTGGCTAGGGCGAGGAAATGCCAATCCTCAACTGGCGAAACGTCGCGGCGAATACAGGCCCTCGTCCAGATCGCGCGTCATCGCGTCGCGCGGATGGCGCAGCAGCAACTGGGCGGCAAAGCGGGCTGCGGCAGGCGCGGTCTGGATGCCATAGCCACCCTGCCCGGCAAACCAGAACAGACCCTCTATCGCCGGGTCGTAGCCATAAACCGGCAGGCGATCGGGAGCGAAGCTGCGCAGGCCAGCCCACTTGCGCTCCACAGCCTCAATTTCCCAGTCCACTACGTTCTGGAAACGGTCGATGGCCAGGGCAACGTCATACTCTTCCGGCGCCGCATCGCAGGCTTCACTCGGCGTTTCGTCGTGTGGGCTGAGCCAGATGCGTCCGTTCTCGGGCCGGAAATAGAAGTCGCCCGCGATATCCAGCGTCAGCGGCAAGTCAGAAGGCGGCGCCGGATCGACGCGCAACTGCACCACTGTCCGCCTTAGCGGCCGGATGCCGAGCGCACGCGCGCCCAGCGCTTGCGCCACGCTATCCGCCCACGCGCCCGCAGCATTCACCACCACGTTCGCACGCAGTTCGCCCGCCGCACCGAAATCGAGACGCCAGCCGTCCCCCTCGCGCTCGGCGGAGTGCAAGGTGTGCCGCGTGCGCAGTTCCACTTTCGCCGCTTTCGCGCGGGAGAGGTAGTGCTGGTGCAGGCCGGCCACATCGATATCGGCGCAGTTCGGCTGGCTGATCGCCTGTGTCCATTCCGCGCGCACGCCTGGCAGGCGCTGCTCCAACCCGTCCCGGTCCAGTCGCCGGATAGTCACGTCCGAATCGGCAAAGCGCTCCATAAAGGCCTCGACCTCGGCTTTCTGCCCCTTACGCGCTACATACAGACCGCCGCGCGGCGTCAGGAAACCACCGTCCATCAGGTAACCGCCGGAAGCCAGGGTGAGCGGGACGATGTCCGGGCCGCCATAGCATTCCTCGCGAAAGGCGGCGGAGCGGCCGGTGGTGTGATAGCCGGGATAGTCTTCCGCTTCGCACAGCACGACGCGCGCATGCGGACCCAGTTCGGCAGCAATGCTAGCACCCGCCATGCCGGCACCAATAACGGCGATATCGAAGACTTCGCTCACTTCTGCAACTTACCCTGGCACGCGGCGAGAAAGGAATTCGTCGATAGCGGCAAGCGCCCGGTTTCGCACACTATCCTCTTCCCGCAGGATTTCGTGCCGCGCCTCTTCACCGAAAATCAGCGCCTCGGCATCGGGCAATCGGGCAATCGCCGTGCGGATGGCCGCCGGGCTGACCAGCCGGTCTGCCTCGGTCGCGACGAAGAACACAGGGATCGCTACCGATTCGAGCGCGCCGGGACGAAACAGGGCGGTGGAACTGACCGCCGCAGCCCTTACCCAAGCCCAGCTTCCCGGTCCCAGTCGCAGCTCGGGACGATGCGCTCGCCACCAGGCCTCGTCCTCGTAACGCTCCGCATCGTGGGTGAGAAGGTTCTGGCGGTTGGCGATCTTGCTGCCGGGCTTCTCGCTGATTTTCCAGGCCGGGCGTTTCGCATCGCCAAGGCGGGCCATGGCGCCCGACAGCCAGCGCTTTACCGGCAAGGGCACGAGTTCGGGTAACACGTCCAGCATCGGTGCCGAAAGGATCATGGCATCGGGAACAGGGTCGAGCGCTCCTTCCATGACGGCGCGCAGGGTCAGGTGCCCGCCCATCGAATGGCCTGCCAACACCAGCGGTCCGTCGCGCCCCGGTGCCCAGCCCTTCCAGAAGAGGGAAAGGTCGGCGATCCAGAGGCTGAAATCCTCGATATGGCCGGTGGCATCGTCGTTGCCGAGCCGGCCCGATCCTGCCTGGCCCCGCCAGTCCGCAGCGCTGACCCGCCATCCCTGTTGCCGCCAGTGTTCGAAGGTTTCGAGGTATTTCTCGTAGGCATCGCCGCGCCCGGCCATGAACAGGATCGACCCGCGCACGGTTACCCCGGCGGGCGGCTCGCTCCAGTCGATGATGCGGATCTGGTGACCGTCGACGGCCTCCCACATGCTCTCCCTGGCGTCCTCGGGAATGGCCCGCCGATCGAAATCCACAGGAACAAGGGTACTCGCTTGGCTAATTCCAACCTCCTGCCTTTGGTTACTTTTTGGTAAGCCATGCACGCTAGCACAAGGCTCGAAGGATAATTCGGGGGCCTCGATGCTAGACGATCCAATCAAGTACGGACTGCTTGCCGCATTGGCAATTGCGCTGATCTGGGCAGCCGTGACGGACCTCAAGAGCCGTCGAATCGCCAATTGGCTGAACGCCGTCATCGCCATCGGCGCGCCGGTGTTCTGGTTTGCCAGCGACTTCGCCCTGTGGCCCGACGTGGCCATCCAGATCGGGCTGGGCCTGCTCGTCTTCACCATTTGCAGCCTGCTGTTCGCCATCCGCCAGATGGGCGGCGGCGATGTGAAGCTGCTGACCGCGCTGTCGCTGTGGATGACGCCAATGGTGCTGCTCAAGCTCGTCATCATCATGGCGCTGCTGGGCGGCGTGCTCACCCTGCTGGTCGGAATCCGCAACGTGATGACCCGGCGCAACAAGGAAAAGACCCGCTGGCAGGTGCCCTACGGCGTGGCGATTTCCGCCGCCGGCCTGTGGATCATCGGCACCATGACAATGAACGCATCCGCCCTGGCAGCAGCCGGGCAGTGAAGATTCCAGTGAACCTGATTTTAACCAATCCCGCCGTATTCGGCACATTGCAAATTGCACGGACCATCTGAGGGGGCTTGACGCACCATGGACAAGAAGAAACTTATTCTGCTGGTGGGGGCGCTGATCGTTGCGATCGGCACTGCTTTCCTCGCCCGCAGCATGTTCGCCGGTGCCGCGGCACCCCAGGCCGAGGCTGCCGCCGAAGTCGAGCCGACCGGTCCGAAAGTGCTGGTGGC
Source organism: uncultured Sphingomonadaceae bacterium (assembly GCA_947493195.1). GTDB lineage: Bacteria > Pseudomonadota > Alphaproteobacteria > Sphingomonadales > Sphingomonadaceae > Alteraurantiacibacter. The sequence continues at coordinate 450,112 of CANLQG010000001.1, forward strand.
CAAGCGCGGCCTGCCCGTCGGCACGATCGTGACCGCCGATGCCGTGGCCTACCAGCTGTGGCCGCAGGAACTGGTGCAGGATGCCTACTTCATCGATGGAGAGGCCAACATGGAATCCCTGCTGGGTACTGTCGTGCGCCACCCTATTACCGCCGGTGAACCCGTAACCCAGGGCTCACTTGTCGCACCTGGCGACCGCGGCTTCCTGGCCGCAGCGCTTGGCCCGGGCATGCGCGCCGTTACCGTACCGGTTTCCGCACGCACCGGTGTGGCCGGCTTCGTATTCCCCGGCGACCGTGTGGACATGGTGCTGACCCAGACCGTATCAGGTGACGAGGGCGAAGCCCTGCGCACGTCCGAAACGATCCTCACCAATCTGCGCGTCCTTGCCACCGACCAGTCGACGGAAACCACCACGACCGAAGACGGTCGCACCGTGGTTCGCGCCTTTCGTACGGTGACCATGGAAGTGACGCCGCGCATCGCCGAGAAGATTGCCGTGGCCCAGACCATCGGTACGCTCAGCCTGTCGCTGCGCTCCATCGCCGACAACCAGGCCGAACTGGAACAGGCCATCGCCTCTGGTGATGTGAACCTGCCCAGCAATGCCTCTCCCGAAGAGGAAGAGCGCCTGCTGCGCGCCGCCATGTCGCGCCCTGGTGAAGGTGCCACCACCTTCCAGACCGGCGGCGACGTCTCTCGCTTCCAGCGTCGCTCCGTGCCTCCGCAGGGTGGTGGCAATAACAATAACAACAACCGTGGCGGCGGCGGTGGCGGCGAAGCTGCCGTGCCGATGACCCCGGCGATCTCTGCCAGTGCCACACCGTCCGGCCCGACCGTGCGCGTGACCCGCGGCAAGGCCACCACCGTCACTCCCGTCGATCGCGGCGCGGGTGCCCTGCTCGACCGCCAGACCAGTGCCATGGGCGAAGGTGCCCGGGTGGCCCCGGTCGGCATGTCGACCCTGCGGTGATCGCCATGATTATCAGCAACATCATACCCACACGTTCTTCAATCAACGCACCGAGAGGCAAGACGATGAAAAGCCGCCTTTTCAAGACCGTGCTGAGCGCCGCTTGCGCCCTTGCACCGCTGGCCGTCGTGCCAGCAGGGCCCGCAAGCGCCCAGACCGCCGTCCGCCCGGCCCAGGATATCGTACTGTCGATCGGCCGCGGTGAACTGATCACGGTTCCCGGCAACATGGCCGACATCTTCGTATCGAACGATGCTGTCGCCGATGTGCAGGTCAAGTCGCAGCGCCAGCTGTATGTCTTCGGCATCTCGGGCGGAGAGACCACGGTCTACGCCAGCAATGCCGCAGGCGATATCATCTGGTCCGCCAACATCCGCGTAGGATCCAACATCGACAGCATCGACCAGATGCTCGATCTGGCCATGCCGGAAGCGGACATTCGCGTTGCCACGATGGGCACCAACACGGTGCTGCTGACCGGCACCGTGGCCGCTCCCGAAGATGCAGCCGAAGCTGAGCGCCTGGTAACGGCCTTCACCGGCGGCGAATCCAACGTGATCTCGCGCCTTCGCATGGCCACACCGCTGCAGGTCAACCTGCGCGTGCGCTTCGCCGAAGTCAGCCGCTCGCTGACCCGCCAGATCGGCGCCAACCTGACGACGATCGACGGCACGGGCGGCTTCCTGTTCGGCCTCAACCGTGGCCGCGCGGCTGTCGACACCTTCGCCCCCGGTTCGGGCGTGCTGGGCATAGGTACGGCGACAACCGTGACGCTGCCTGACGGCACGACCATCGAGGGCTCGAACATCCTGCCCAACACGCCGCAGACCACCTTGGGCGGTATCGGCGAATTCCTGGGCCTGGATATCGGGGGCGCTCTGGACCTTGGTGAGCAGCGCGGCCTGGTAACCACCCTGTCGCAGCCGAACCTCACCGCGCTTTCGGGCGAGACCGCCGAGTTCCTGGCGGGCGGCGAGTTTCCGATCCCGCTGTCGCAGGGTCTTGGCACCACCACGGTGGAATACAAGAACTACGGCGTCAGCCTGGCCTACACGCCTACGGTGCTGGCCAACGGCCGCATCTCGCTGCGAGTCCGCCCGGAAGTTTCCGAGCTGTCGAGCCAGGGTGCGGTGACGCTCAACGGATTCCAGATCCCCGCCCTCACCATCCGCCGCGCGGAAACCTCGGTGGAACTGGGCTCTGGCGAAAGCATCATGATCGCGGGCCTGCTGTCGAACAATGCGCAGCACACCCTCGACCAGACGCCCGGCGTGGGTGACATTCCGATCCTCGGCAACCTGTTCCGCTCCACCGACTTCCGTCGCGGGGAAACCGAACTGGTGATCGTGATCACGCCTTACCTGGTGCAGCCGGTCGACGACCGCGACATCCACCTGCCGACCGATGGTTTCAACGTGCCAACTGCGGCTTCGCAGTTCCTGCTCGGTCACGAGACGGACGGTGTCAGCGGTGGCCAGCGACCGATGCCGCAGGCGGCGAACCCGGCCCCGAACGGCCCGAATGTCAGCCTGATCGACCAGAACGGAACCGCGCTTGCCGGTGGCGAAAGCCCTGAAGGCGCATCCAACCGCACCGCCGCACGGGCCACGCCCGGCTTCAGCATCGCAAACGGAGAGTGATCGCCATGACCAACAGCTTCAAACGTGCAGCCAGTTCCGTCCTGGCGATCTCGCTCGGCCTCGGCCTTGCCGCCTGTGGCGGCGGGGTGGAGAGCAACAACTACTCGCTCAATTCCGTCAAGCAGCCGGTCGTCGAACGCAACAACTACGTGCTCGACCTGCAAACCAGCCCCTCCGGCCTCGATGCCATGGAACAGGCACGCCTGAACGACTGGTTCGACATGCTCGACCTTGGCTACGGTGACCGCGTGGCCATCGATACCGCCGTCATGAGCCCCGCCGTTCGCGAAGACGTGGCAGAGGCGGCCGGGCGTTACGGCATCCTGGTGGCCGAGGGCGCGCCCATTACGCAGGGCTATGTCGATCCGGGCAATGTCCGCGTCGTGGTGACCCGCTCCACCGCCTACGTTCCCGGCTGCCCGGACTGGTCGGAAGGCTATGGGTTCCACAAGGACAACTACACCTCGGACGGCTTCGGCTGCGCGGTCAACGGCAACATCGCCGCCATGGTCGCCGATCCGGAGCACCTGCTCGAAGGCGCCGAAGGCACGGGTGAAACCGTGGTGATGAGCTCGAACCGCGCAATCGAAACCTACCGCGCGCAGGAGCCGACAGGCGCCGGTGGCCTTCCGCAAGTCGCATCTGATGGGAATTGATCAATGAACTCGTCATTCAAAACCGGTTCGATGGGCACCCGCGAGCCCTTCTCCGCCTTCATCTGCGACGAAAGCGCGCTCGACGTGCTGCGTCCGGTAGTCATCGAAATGGGCTGGCAGCCCGAGAAGTGCAACAAGGGTGGCCTGCGTAACGCCATCCAGTCGCTCTCGATCGCCGCAAGCCCGGCGATCCTGATGGTCGACCTGTCGGAAAGCGGCGATCCACTCAACGACATCAACGCCTTGGCCGAGGTTTGCGAACCCGGCACGGTGGTGATCGCGGTCGGCCAGGTGAACGACGTGCGCCTCTACCGCGACCTGGTAGCCAGCGGCATCCACGACTACCTGCTGAAGCCGCTTTCCGCCGGCCAGCTGCGCGATGCGCTGACGCAGGCACAGTCGGTCTTCGCCTCGCCCCGCAATGCGGAAAGCGATGGCGAGCGTGAACATGTCGCCACCGCCATCGTAGGAACGCGCGGCGGCGTCGGTGCCTCCACCCTCGCCACTTCGCTTGCCTGGCTTTTTGCCAGCGAACACCACCGCTCCACCGCCCTCCTGGACCTCGATGTCCACTTCGGCACTGGTGCGCTGGCGCTGGATCTGGAGCCGGGACGCGGCCTGACCGATGCCATCGAGAACCCGAGCCGTATCGACGGGCTGTTCATCGAACGCGCCATGATCCGCGCCAACGACAACCTGGCGATCATGTCTGCCGAGGCGCCGATCAATTCGCCGCTGATGACCGACGGCACGGCATTCCTGCAGCTGCAGGAGGAGTTTCGTCAGGCTTTCGACATGACAGTGGTGGATCTGCCGCGCAACATGCTGATCAACTTCCCGCACCTGCTGACGGATGTGAACGTGGTGACTCTTGTCACCGAACTCACCCTGGCATCGGCGCGCGATACGATCCGCATCCTGTCGTGGCTGAAACAGAATGCCCCGGCGTGTCACCCGCTGATCGTGTGCAACCGCATGCAGCCGGGCGCCGCCGAGATCAGCAAGGCCGATTTCGAGGCTTCGATCGAACGCAAGATCAACTTCCAGGTCGCGTTCGACCAGAAGGCCGCGACCAATGCCGCCAAGCTTGGCCAGACTTTCATCGAGGCCAACAAGAGCAGCAAGACGGTCGGTCCGATCCGCGAGATCGCCAAGATGATCGTGGGCGTGGGCGAAGACGACGGCGCAAGCCTGGCCGATGCCGGCAAGAAGAGCTCCCTGCTCGGCGGTTTCGACTTCAAGTCGCTGCTTGGCTCTTCGGCCAAGAAGGACAAGGCGTCCGCCGAACCTGCCGAATAGGGCATCGCGATGCGCGGGGAGGAGAAACGTCCTCCCCGCCATCCAGAACGCAACTGACCAACGTGTGAAAGAAGGGTTCCGATGAACATCATCCAGCTTCTGCTTATGGCCGCTGGCTTCATGGCCCTGATGGTAATCGGCTACACGCTGCTGTCAGGAGCGTCCCCGGCAAAGGAAAGCCAGCGCCGGCTCCAGGCCGTTCGCTACCGTCATTCGGAAAGCACCACCGACAAGGTGGAAAGCCAGCTGAAGAAGGCGATTGCCGCGCGCAAGCCCAAGCAGTTCACCCGTGCTGGCGCCGACTCGCGCCTCACTGCCCTGCAACTGCGGCTGGACCGCACCGGCATGAACTGGTCTCTGTCGCAGTATCTCTATGCCTCGGTCGGTATCGCCGTGGTGGTCACCGCGCTGGTATACCTGCGCAGCGAAGCAGCCCTGCTATCGCTTGGCGTGGGTATCCTCGCCGGCGCGGGCCTTCCGCACTTTGTCGTCAGCCGGTTCATCAAGCGGCGTACCGGCCAGTTCAACGCGAAGTTTCCCGACGCCATCGAACTGCTGGTCCGCGGCCTGCGCTCCGGCCTGCCCGTCACCGAAACGCTGGGCGTCGTCGCTACCGAGGTACCGGGACCGGTCGGCTCTGAATTTCGTGCCGTGGTCGAACGGATCAAGATCGGCCGCACCATGGAGGAATCGCTGCAGGAAACGGCCGACAAGCTGGGCACCGCCGAATTCCAGTTCTTCGTGATCACGCTGGCCATCCAGCGCGAGACGGGTGGCAACCTGGCGGAAACGCTGTCGAACCTGGCCGACGTGCTGCGCAAGCGCGCACAGATGAAGCTCAAGATCAGGGCGATGAGCTCTGAATCGAAGGCTTCGGCCTACATCGTGGGCGCCCTGCCCTTCATCGTGTTCGGCATGATCTACTGGATCAACCCCGGATACATCGGCGGATTCTTCACCGATGATCGCCTGATCGCGACCGGCCTTGGCGGCTTGGTGTGGATGAGCATCGGCGCCCTTATCATGGCCAAGATGGTCAGCTTCGAAATCTGATCGGGAGGAAACAGGAACCATGCTGACACTTGCTCCCGCATCCGGCCCCACGCTGCTTGGCGTCGACGTTATCCTCGTCGGCTCCATCTTGGCCGGGATAGCCGCACTCGCCATGGTAATGGCAATCTATGCTGCGGTCACGGTGAAGGACCCGATGGCCAAGCGCGTCAAGGCGCTGAACGATCGCCGTACCGAACTGAAATCCGGCATGCTGACGCAGACGACCAAGAAGCGCCAGAGCCTGACTCGCCGGACCGAAACGACCGACAAGATGAAAGACACCCTGCAGGGCATGAAAGTTCTGCAGGAAAGCCAGGTCAAGATGATCCAGCAGAAGCTGGCGCAGGCGGGTTACCGCAACAAGGAACTGGCAGTCGCGATCATCTTCGCACGCATGGTTCTGCCGGTCGTCTTGGGTCTGCTCGGCGTAGTGATCTTCTACTGGACCGAAACGTTCCCCGAATGGGGCAGCATGAAGCGGTTCATGGGCTTCGCCGGCCTGGTCATCCTGGGCTACAAGGGTCCGGAAATCTTCCTCGCCAACACTTCGTCAAAGCGTACCGCGGCGATCCAGAAGGGTCTTCCCGATGCGCTGGACCTGCTGGTGATCTGCGCCGAGGCCGGTCTGACCGTGGATGCCGCTTTCAACCGTGTCGCCCGCGAACTGGGCCGTGCCTATCCCGAGCTGGGCGAAGAATTTGCCCTGACCGCGATCGAACTGTCGTTCCTTACAGAGCGGCGCCAGGCATTCGAGAATCTCGCCTACCGGGTGAACCTGGAGGCCGTGCGCGGCGTGGTTACCACCATGGTGCAGACCGAACGCTACGGCACGCCTCTGGCCTCGGCCCTTCGCGTCCTTTCCGCCGAATTCCGTAACGAGCGGATGATGCGCGCAGAGGAAAAGGCCGCGCGCCTGCCCGCCATCATGACGGTGCCGCTGATCCTGTTCATCCTGCCTGTGCTGTTCATCGTGATCCTTGGCCCGGCTGCATGTTCCATCTCGGACGCTTTCTCCAGCGACTAGGGGAACGCCGGGACCGACAAAGAAAAGGCCCCGCCGGATTGTCCGGCGGGGCCTTTTCTTTATTGCCGATGGTTTCGCGCTCAGTCGACGCCGAAGGCCCCGCCAAGCTCTTCTGGATCGAGATCCTCCGCCTGCTGGCGCGCACGGTCCAGCAAGGCACGGAAAAGGCCCAGTTCCTCCGCAGAGAAGCCCGAGAACAGCCGCTTTTCCATTTCCCGCGCGAGCGGCATGATTTCCGAATACATCTCACGCCCGCTATCGGTCAGGTCGAGCAGGTGCGAACGGCCATCGGACTCATTTGGCGTACGTTCCGCAAGACCGCGCTCTTCCAGCCCCTTGCACGCGCGGTTGACCGCAACCTTGTCCATCAGTGTGCGGCGGGTAAGGTCGCGCTGTGTCAGCGCGCCCACGTCGCCAAGCACTGCCATCACCCGCCATTCCGGAATACTAAGTCCCCAGCGCTGGCGATATTCGACGGCAATGCGTCCGCTGACGGCATTGGAGGCCAGTGACAGCTGATAAGGCAGAAATTGCGAAAGCGGTGTTGTCGGTTGCATAAGCAACTACCTTGCGCAACTTTGATTCTGTTTGCAAGTTTCGCGCATCAGTCTTTTGTCTTCGGAAAGAAATCGAGCAACCGGCGTGCAACCGCATCGAGTTTCAAGGCTGGCTCGGTGCTCCATTTCTCTGGCGGAGTGATGATGGCCGTGTCCAGAACCGTGTCGATCGGGCTGGCCGTGCGATTGCCAGACAAAGCGGCGGCAAGTTCGGTCAGCAGGGCGCGCGCCCTGGTCGCGTTTTCACCCATCACGCGCACGATATCTGCAACATCGACATCCTCGGCTGCATCGCGCCAGCAATCGTAGTCGGTCACCATCCCCACCAGCGCATAGGGCAGCTCTGCTTCGCGGGCGAGGCGCGCTTCGGGCATTGCGGTCATGCCGATCACGTCCGCACCCCATTGGCGATAGAGATGACTTTCGGCGCGGGTGGAAAACTGCGGCCCCTCGATCGCGACATAGGTACCGCCCTTGTGCACCGTCGCCCCTGCCTTTTCCGCCGCAGCGGCGGCGAGGCCGGAAAGACGCGGACAAACCGGGTCTGCAAGCGGAACGTGCGCGACGATGCCGTCGCCGAAGAAACTGCGCTCGCGTCCGCCCGGACCGCTTACGGTGCGGTCGATAAGCTGGTCGATCGCGACGAAGCTGCCGGGCGCCATATCCTCGCGCAGGCTGCCGATAGCCGAAATGGCGAGGACATCGGTAACGCCCGCCCGCTTCAGCACGTCGATATTGGCGCGAAAGTTGACATGGCTGGGTGACAGCACGTGCCCCGCCCCGTGGCGGGCGATGAAAGTGAATTTCACGCCGCCCAGCGTGCCGGTGGTGATCGGCCCGGACGGCTGTCCGAACGGGCTTTCCACGGCGATTTCCTGCGCATCGTCCAGGGCGCCCGGATCGTAGAGTCCCGATCCGCCGATTACACCGATATGCCAGCCGCTCATTGCCGGGTCCCCTACTTGGGCGGCATGCGGATGGCGCCGTCGAGCCTGACGCACTCCGCATTCATATATTCCGCTTCGACCATGAAGCATGCGAGGTCGGCGTACTCCTCCGGCTGCCCCAACCGCTTGGGAAACGGCACCGAGGCGGCCAGCGATTCCTGCGCCTTTTCAGGCAGACCGGCCATCATCGGGGTCATGAAGATGCCAGGCAGGATCGCATTGACGCGGATACCTTCGTTCATCAGGTCGCGCGCCACCGGCAAGGTCATGCCCTTCACCCCGGCTTTGGAGGCGGCGTAGGCGACCTGGCCGATCTGGCCATCTTCCGCGGCGACAGAGGCGGTGTTGATGATAACGCCGCGCTCTCCGGAATCGTCGACAGGATCGAGCGCCATCATGCCTGCCGCGGCCTCTGCCATGCAGGCGAAGGTGCCCATGAGGTTGACCTGGATGGCCTTGGCGAACTGGTCGAGCGGCAGCTTGCTGACAGCGCCGGTCTCACGGTCGCGGCGCGTCAGTTTGCCGACGGTGGCGACCCCTGCGCAATTGACCAGCACGCGCTCCTGCCCGTGCGCCTCGCGCGCTTTGGCAAAACCCGCTGCGACAGATGCCTCGTCAGAGACGTTCACCTTGCAGAACACGCCGCCGATCTGCTTGGCCACGTCCTCGCCGCGCTCTTCATTTAGATCGAACAGGGCCACCTTCGCGCCCTTTGCCGCCAAGGCCCGGGCCGTCGCCTCGCCCAGGCCGGAGGCGCCGCCGGTCACGACCGCGCTGATTCCCGAATCTATTTTCATATGGTCACCCGTTTCTGCGTTGTGCCGACGGTCCTAGGGTGCGTGCCGCGCGGGTCAAGCGCACCAATGCAAAGCGGCCCCGCAACCGAAGTTGCGAGGCCGCCTTGTTAGCTAGGTCAGTCGAGAACCGATCAGAAGCGAACGGATACCGAACCGAAGAACTCGCGTCCGTCGAGGTCGTAACCGTTACCGATCGGAACGTTGTTCACGCTGAACACTTCGGAACCGTCAACCAGCGGCGGATTCTTGTCGAAGATGTTCGAAACACCGGCACGCAGGGTGATCTTGTCGTTGAAGTCGTACCGGATCGAAGCATTGTGAACGAAGTAATCGTCCGCATAGCCGATGTCGCGGCAGAACACGCCGTCACCCGGGACAATACCGTTGGGGACGAACACGCCATCAACGACCGAACCCGAACCGTTACCAAGGCAGGTATCGCCGATAACGCCGGTCGGCAGACCGTCGGGACCACGACCGAAGGCATCGCTAAGTACGTCGATACCGCTTTCCTGCTGTTCTGTCTTGCCGATCCAGCGGGTCTGCCAGGTCAGGGTCACCGGACCGTAACCGACAGAACCGATGGCGCGGCCAGTCCACGACGGGAAGCCGAATTCGCCGGTGAAGTCTTCGAAATCCTCGCTGTCTTCGAGAATGAAGAGCGTGCTGCGTTCGATCAGGTGGTTCGCCTGCAGGTTGAGACCCAGCTCGAGCACATCGCCGCCCATCACAACATCGTATCCGAACGTGGCGTTCATATCGATACCGCGGACGGTTTCCTTGTCCTGGTTGAGGAACTGCGGGAAGGCCAGCGTAATCAGCTGACGACCGCCCGAATACCGCAACTGGTCGCAATAGATACTGCGATTGTAGTTGGCGGGCAGTTCACCATCGGCCGTAAGCGTTACATCGGCGACATCGTAGCAGTCATCAACCGTGAACTGCGCGGACAGTTCGGCGATCGAGTCCTCGACGATGATCGAATAGTAGTTGAAGTTGAACGAAAAGTCGAAATCACCGAAGTTTTCAGCGATTGCAACGCCTGCGGTAAACGACTTCGAGGTTTCCGGATCGAGTGCAAGACTGCCCTGGTTTGCAACTTCAATGCTGCTGGTCTGGACGGTGTTGGTGCCGGAAGGGTTGATCCCGACCGAGGTCGGGTCACGACCTTCGGACCGGCAGATCGCGAGCAGGGCCGCTTCGCGGGTGTCGAGGTCTGCCTGGTAGCCTGCCTCGCGATCATCCGAGTCGAGGGCCTGGAACGCGGCCGCGGGAACCGCGCAGGGATCAACCACCGATGTGAAGCCGGTGATCCCGCCCAGGAAGTTCTCGCGAAGGTTCGGCGCACGGAACGACGTACCATAGGTTGCCTTGAGGAGAACCTGCTGGACCGGGCGCCAGTCGGCCTTGACCGAGTAGGTCGCGGCAGTTCCGTAGAACTCTTCCTCGCTCACGCGGCCAGCCGCGTTGAGGTTGAACTCGCCCCAGCGCTCGCTGTCGAACACCGGAATGTCGACTTCGCCGAAGGCTTCCAAGATGTACTTGTCACCGTTGGTGCCGAAGTCACGGAAGAAACCGAAGAACAGCCCATTGGAGGCGTTGAAGTCCGGCGTCGTCGCGATGCTGTCGTGACGGAACTCGCCACCCAGCACGACCGAGAGCGGGCCTGCGGGCAGTTCGAAGAGTTCACCCGTGGCATAAGCCGAAAGGACGACCTGTTCGTACGTCGTGTCAACGACGCGCTGACCGAACACGTAATCGCGCTCCGCCTGCGTGGCGAAATCGCCAAACGGAAGCTGGAAGATGCTGTCGGCAAACAGGTTGACCGGGACGCAGCCCTGCACGAGGTCGGGCGCGGCCAGGTTCGGGTTCGACAAGGTGCCGCACGGGCCGATGTAGCGGGCATCACCACCACGGAAGTCCGCGTTGGGAGCCGGCGAACCATCGGGGAACGTGCGGGAATCGCCGATGTTCACGATCGGACCGGCGAAGATGTCGACATCGTTGTTGTAGTCGTCGGCGATGCCGTCGCCGTTGTTGTCGACCACGCCATCTTCATCGAAGTCGGCGGTCGGATCGATGCCCAGTGCATAGGCCAGCTTGTCTTCACGGATACCGCGACGGACGGAAAGGCCTTCCGAGCGCGAATAGACGCCCGAGACTTCGAAGCTCCAGGAATCGCCGATGAAGGGCAGGTCACCACGGAAGCCCAGCACACCGCGGTACTGTTCCTGCGTCACGTCGACATTGTTACGGTCGCCACGGATCTGCGCGCTGGCATCGACGGGCAACGAGATGCCGTAGTTACCGCGAGCAAACGGAACGCCCGGCGCCTGGTAAACGGGGAAACCATCAGCCTGAGCATTATCGATCAGGCGACAGTCCACACCGTCGGGATTGTTGCCCGAGATGTTACAGGGGTTGAACGGGTTGAGGTTCGGCACCGACGGGAAGACCGAAGGATTGCCGGTGTTGTCCGAGAAAACCTCTGCACGGCTGTACAGCGCTTCGAAGAACGGCGTGATGTTCATGTCGCCGCCAAGCGAATACTCACCGTAGGCCATCACGTTGTAAAGCTTCTGCTCGGTGATGAACGAACGCTCCGGGTTCGTGCCGTTCGTGTTGTAGTCGAAGAAGTCGACATCGCGAATGCCGTCACCGTCACGATCGAGCTGATCGCCGAAGGCATTGGCAGAGTCGACGAAGGGAAAGTCAGGAAAGCCCGGATAATTCGAACTGCCCGGCCCGCCGTAATAGGCCGAACCGCCGAAGCTGTAGTTCTGGAAGATACGGCCCGAGAAACCCACGAGCACGCATTCGTTGTTCGGAATGGTGACGTCACCGCCCGTCTGGTTTTCCAGCGTAGCACGTTCAGCAACACCCACGCGGCGGATTTCGCCGGTGTTGGTGAGCTCATAGTCGGTGCGGCAGCCGTTGAAGTATTCACGGTCGCTCAGCTTGACCTCGTCACGATAAGCATATTCGGCGCCGAAGCCGATGAAGCCGCGGTCGAATTGCTTACCCCAGGAACCGCTGACGGTGTAGTCGTTGCCGCCACCGCCGGGATTGTAGCTGCCCGAACCGAACAGTTCGACACCGTCGAGGTCGTTCCGCAACACGATGTTACCCACGCCGGCAACCGCGTCCGAACCATAAACCGACGATGCGCCGTCGAGCAGGAGGTCGTAGCGCGCGATCAGCGAGGACGGCAGCAGGTTGATGGACGGGCTCGTGGGAGCGCCTTCCACACCGGACGGAGCAAGGCGACGGCCATTGATCAGGAGCAGCGTACGGTTCGCGCCAAGGCCGCGAAGGTTGAGAGTCTGCGAACCCGGACCGTTGTCGAGAACGAAGCCCTGGAAAGTCGCGTCGATCTGCTGGCCGGAAGCCGCCTGCGAACGCTGCAGGATCTGTGCGGCGTCGAACTCACCGACGTCGCGGGCCGTTTCCGTCTCGAGGATCTGAAGCGGGGAGGTGCTGCTGTAGGTATCGCGACGGACGCGCGAACCGGTCACCACGATGGTATCACCTTCGGTGACTTCGCCGAAGGCGCCGGTGTCGTCATCGGTCACTACGGTCACGTCGCCGGGGTCGTTATTCGTAACGCCGTCCGCGGTTACTTCATCATCGTCCTGGGTGTCCTGCGCGTAAACAGGTGCGCCCGCCAGCAAGGCGACGGCGGATACCGACGCGGCGAGACCGGTTACGGTGGTCTTTCCAAATTTCTTCATTACGACTCCAGCCCTAGTTTCAGGCCGGACTCTCAATGCCGCAATGCAGCACACCGCCACGATCGGAGGCACTTGCGATTACAATGCTTTGAAAGTCTCAGCCCACAGATAACAGGGGAAGAGTTGCAATAGCGAACGCGTCTTGTCAAAGCACCAGTCGTCATTTTGTCGCTTATGTAACAAAAATCACACAGTTACCGATGCAACCATTGGCTGGGCAGCGCGCGACGGCGCGGAACTGCCCTGTTCCACAGGTCGCAGCTCCGCCCCACCGGCCGGGTATCAGGTCACGTTCATTTCCAGCTGACCGTCACCTTCATCGATATGCACCGTGCTGCCATCCGGCACCTTGCCCTCCAGCAGCATCTCGGCGAGCGGATCCTGAACGTAGCGCTGCACCGCGCGCTTCAGCGGCCTTGCGCCGTAGACGGGATCGTAGCCGACACGGCCCAGCCATGCCCGCGCGCCCTCCGTCAGGTCGAGCACGATCTTGCGGTCTTTCAACAGCTTCTGCACACGGTTCACCTGGATATCCACGATCGGCGCCATGTGCTCCATGCCAAGGCGGTGGAACAGCACGATCTCGTCCAGGCGGTTCAGGAATTCGGGGCGGAAATGCCCGCGTACCACGTCCATCACCTGGTCCTCGACATCGTCCACCTTCTGGTCTTCGCCAAGGTTGGACAGGAACTGGCTGCCAAGGTTGCTGGTGAGGATGATGAGGGTGTTGGAAAAGTCCACCATCCGGCCCTGCCCGTCCGTCAGGCGGCCATCGTCCAGCACCTGCAACAGCACGTTGAACACGTCCTGATGCGCCTTTTCCACCTCGTCGAACAACACGACCTGGTAGGGCCTGCGCCGCACGGCTTCGGTCAGTACGCCGCCTTCATCATAGCCGACATAGCCAGGAGGCGCGCCGATCAGACGGGCGACGGCGTGCTTTTCCATGAACTCGCTCATGTCGATGCGAACCATCGCCTGGTCGTCGTCGAACAGGAAGGCGGCCAGGGCCTTGGTCAGCTCGGTCTTGCCGACACCGGTCGGGCCAAGGAACAGGAAGCTGCCGAGCGGTCGGCCCGGATCCTGCAAGCCGGCGCGCGCGCGGCGCACCGCCTTGGACACGGCCACGACGGCCTTTTCCTGACCGATCACGCGCTTGCCGAGAGCGTCCTCCATCTTGAGCAGCTTCTCGCGCTCGCCTTCCAGCATCTTTTCCATCGGCACGCCGGTCCACCGGCTCACCACGTTGGCGATGTCGTCCTCGGTCACCTCTTCCTTTAGCAGCGCGTTCTCGGTCTGGCCTTCGGCTTCGGCCAGCTGCTTTTCCAGCTGGGGAATCCGACCGTAGGAAAGCTCGCCCGCCTTGGCCAGATCGCCGGCCCGCTGCGCCTGCTCCAGTTCAATGCGCGCGGCGTCGAGATCTTCCTTGATCCGCGCCTCGGCGTGGATCTTGTCACGCTCGTTCTGCCAGCGCGTGGTCAGCTCGCTCGATTGCTGCTCCAGGTTGGCCAGTTCTTCGCGCAAGGCAGCAAGGCGATCCTTCGATGCCTCGTCGGTCTCCCTCGCCAGCGCGGACTCCTCGATCTTCAGCTGGATGATCCGCCGGTCTAGCACCTCGATTTCCTCGGGCTTGCTTTCCACTTCCATGCGAATGCGGCTGGCCGCTTCATCCATCAGGTCGATCGCCTTGTCAGGCAGGAAGCGGTCGGCAATGTAGCGCTCGGAAAGCTGGGCCGCAGCAACGATCGCGGCATCGGTGATGCGCACGCCGTGGTGCAGCTCGTACTTTTCCTTGATGCCGCGCAGGATGGAGATCGTGTCCTCCACGCTCGGCTCGTCCACGTAAACCGGCTGAAAGCGGCGTTGCAGCGCGGCGTCCTTTTCTACGTACTTCTGGTATTCATCCAGCGTGGTCGCGCCGATGCAATGCAGTTCGCCGCGCGCGAGAGCGGGCTTGAGCAGGTTGCTGGCATCCATGCTGCCTTCACTGGCACCGGCGCCGATCAGCGTGTGCATCTCGTCGATGAACAGGATGATCTGACCGTCTGCGCCTTTCACCTCGTCCAGCACCGACTTCAGCCGCTCCTCGAACTCACCGCGATATTTCGCACCCGCGATCAGGCTGCCCATGTCGAGCGCCATCAGCTGCCTGTCCTTCAGGCTGTCGGGCACGTCACCATTGGCAATACGCAGCGCAAGGCCCTCGGCAATGGCGGTCTTGCCGGTGCCGGGCTCGCCGATCACGACAGGGTTGTTCTTCGTGCGCCGGGCGAGGATCTGGATGACGCGGCGAATTTCCTCGTCGCGGCCGATCACCGGATCGAGCTTGCCGTCGCGTGCCTTCTGGGTGAGGTCCTGCGCGTACTTCTTCATCGCGTCGTAGGCGGCCTCGGCATTGGCGGTGTCGGCGGTCTTGCCCTTGCGCAATTCGTTGATGGCGCTGTTCAGCGCCTCGGGCGTAAGGCCAGCATCGCCCAGCGCCTGTCCGGCCTTGGTCTGCTTCGACAGGGCCAGTGCCAGCAGCAGGCGCTCTACGGTCACATAGCTGTCGCCAGCCTTCTCCGCGACCTGCTCCGCCTGGTCGAGAACGCGCACGGCATCGTTGTCGAGGCCGGGCGTCTGCTGCGCCCCGCCGCCGCTGACCGCCGGTATCTTGGCCAGCAGCGCGTCAACCTGCTGCACGGCTTTCAGCGGATCGCCGCCTGCCCGCTGGATCAGCCCGGACGCCATGCCTTCCTCGTCCTCCAGCAGGGCCTTCAGGATGTGTTCCGGGCTTATGCGCTGGTGGCTGTTGCGGATGGCAACAGTTTGCGCGCTCTGGAGAAAGCCCTTTGCGCGGTCGGTAAATTTCTCAAGGTTCATGATGTCCCCTCAAATCCTTTCCAACAACAGATAGTGTTACATTTTAGCAACACAAGTGTTGTCTGACGGCAAATTTCGTGCCTGCACCCATATCTTTCCTCCACCCTGAGATGCAGTCGCGCATCGGAAGTTTCAATAGAGGCTACCGCTGCTCGCAACCCCTTCATTGACGCAGGACAAGCCGCGCACTCGGCCAGCGGCTGACGCGGTTCGACGAAATGCATGGCGCTGCGATGAAACGGCTTTCGTCAGCGGCGCAGCGTGCTATCGGTTTCATATGAAAAGACGTTTCGCACTGCGCACGCTCGCTCCCTTCACCGCTGCTCTCGCTCTTGCAGCCTGCTCCACGACCGCCAGCGAACCGGCACAGACCATATCGGGTCAGCCCACGCCGCAACCTGCCGCGCAGTCGCAGATCGCCTCGCTCGACGACATTATCGCGGCGGTGGACATTCCGTACGAGACCTTCACGCTCGAAAATGGTCTCACCACCATCGTACACACCGATCGCAAGTCGCCGCTGGTTGGCGTGACGGTATACTACCGTGTCGGATCAAAGCACGAGCCGCGCGGTCGGACCGGCTTTGCCCACCTGTTCGAACACATCATGTTTACCGGCAGCGAGAACGTGGAGAATTTCGACATTCCACTGGAAGCTGCAGGCTCCACCGGCACAAACGGCTCCACCAGCTACGATCGCACCAACTACGTCGAGACCGTACCCACCGGCGCGCTGAACCTGGCGCTGATGATGGAAGCCGACCGCATGGGCTACCTGCTCGGCGCGGTTACGCAGGAACGGCTCGATAACCAGCGCATGGTGGTGCAGAACGAGAAGCGCCAGGGCGACAACCAGCCTTACGGACTGCTGCGCTACCAGGTTTCCGAAGGCCTGTTCCCCGTCGGCCACCCCTATCGCCACTCCACCATCGGATCGATGGCAGATCTTTCGGCCGCCAGCCTGCTGGATGTTCGCGAGTGGTTCACTGACAATTACGGCCCCAACAACGTCGTGCTCGCGCTGACTGGCGACATCGATGCAGAGACCGCCCGCCCGATGGTAGAGCGCTGGTTCGGCGCGATCCCGCGCGGGCCGGAAGTCGAGCAGTTCGAAGCCGGGCCGGTAACGCTGGCGCAGCCGCGCTCCGACATCATGACCGACCAGGTGCCACAAGAACTGATCCTGCGCGCATGGACCGGGCCGGACATGCAGCACCCCGATGCCGCGGCACTGCAGGTGGGCATGTCCATCCTCGGCGGGCTGAATTCCTCGCGCCTCGACAATGCCATGGTGCGCGGGCAGGAACTGGCCACCAGCGCTTCTGCCTACTACCAGGCCTACGAACAGCTCGGCATGGCGCAGGCCATCGTCCAGGTGCGCCCGGACAAGACGCGCGAAGAGGCCCAGGCCCTGCTCGAGGCCGAGATCGCCCGCCTGATCGAGGACGGTCCGACGCAGGATGAGCTTAACCGCGCCACCACGCAGCTCGCCTCCAGCCTCGTCGGTTCGCTCGAACAGATCGGCGGCTTCGGCGGCAAGGGTGCGATCCTGGCCGAGGGTCTGCTGTACACGGGCAACGCGGATTTCTACCGCACCGAACTGGAACGCATCGCGCAGCTCACCCCGGAAGACGTGCGCGCGGCGATGGAACGCTGGCTCACCCGCCCTGCCTACAACCTTGCCATCGTGCCAGGCGAACGCACGCTCGACGGTGCAAACATGGGTGGCTGGGGCGACGAGGATCGCACCGCCGCACCCGAACCCGACACCGGAACCGATGTGGAAGTCGTGCGCACCGGTCCGGAAATCGCGCTGCCCACGCCCGAACCCGTTGGCGAACTTACCTTCCCCGAGGTCGAACGCGCCACGCTTTCCAACGGTATCGATGTGGTGCTGGCGCGCCGGGCTTCTGTGCCCAAGGTCTCGCTGGCGATGACGTTCGATGCAGGCTCGGTCGTCGACCCTGCCGGGCAATACGGCACCCATGCCACAATGGTCGACCTGCTGACCGAGGGCACAACCACGCGCAGCGCGCTGGATATCGCCGTGGAGCAGGAAACGCTGGGCGCTTCGCTCAGCGTCAATGCCGGCACGGAAACCACGACGGCCTTCCTCTCTGCCCTCAGCCCCAACCTCGTGCCCTCGCTGGCGTTGCTGGCGGATGTTGTGCGCAATCCCGCTTTCGCACCCGATGCGATGGAGCGGGTGAAAAACCAGCGCATGGCTGGGGTAGCGCAGGAACTGTCTTCCCCCGCAGGCCTGGCAAACCGTGCGTTCTATCCGCTGGTCTACGGCCAGACGCACCCTTACGCCTACGCCTCGACCTCCGGAGATTCCGATGCGATCGGCGCGCTAACCCGTGCCGATATGGTGGCCGAACACGACGAGTGGATCCGCCCCGCCACGGCCACGATTACCGCCGTGGGTGACGTGACGATGGACGAACTGCTCGCGGCACTGGAAGCCACCCTGGGCGACTGGCAGGACCCGCGAACGCCGGTTGCGGCCAGGGACGTTGACCAGACCCCCGCGCTGGCCAATGCACCGCGTGTGGTGGTGGTCGACCGGCCTAACTCGCCGTCCAGCTACCTGGTGCTCGGTCGCCCGGCGCGTATCGCTGGCTGGCGGCCCGGCATGGAAGCGCTGGACCTTGCCAACGAGGTGATCGGCAGCGGCTTCCTCTCCCGCCTCAACAACGACCTGCGCGAAACAAAGGGCTGGACCTACGGCATCGGCTCCGGCGTGCCGAGCGCGCAGGGCCCGCGTGTGTTCCGTATTGCCACGCAGGTGCAGGCGGACCGCACGGCAGATTCGATCCGCGTAATCCTCGGCCAGCTGGAGGCCTTCCCCGCCACGCGGCCAGTGGACGACGTGGAACTGCAGCGCGTGACCGATGGCAACGTGCGCAACCTGCCCAACCGTTACGAGACAAACGGACAGGTGCTCGGCGCATTGCTCAGCAACCAGAGCGCGGGCCGCGATGATCGCTATCAGGTCTTGCTGCCCCAGCTTTACAGCGCGGTGGATGCCGAAGACATCAATGCCGCCGCGCGCGAATACCTGCAGCCGGAAAACATCACCATCGTGGTGGTCGGCGACCGGGAAACGGTTGAACCGCAGCTGGAAAGCCTCGATATCGATGTGACTTATGTCGAGGCGGACAGTCTTTAAGTCCGCCCCCAAGGAGAATGACAATGTCCGAAGTGGGTGGAACCTACGATTTCGTCGCCCAGTCCCCGATGGGGGAGCAGACCGGGACCTTTACCGTCGTGCCCGGCCCTGACGGAGACACCTTCACCGGCCAGCTTTCGGGCGGCATGGGCACGATGGATGTGCAGGATGGCACCATCAGCGGCGATACGCTGACCTGGAAGATGAAGATGGGCATGCCCATGCCGATGACGCTGGATTGCGAAGCGACGGTGGATGGCGACACCGTGAACGGCACCATCAAGGCCGGGATCATGGGCACCATGCCCTTCACCGCCCAGCGCCAAGGCTAGAACTTGCCCCGCAGCGCCTGGTAGGCCGCTGCCGTTACCGTGTTGGCGAGGTTGAGCGAGCGGATGTGCGACGAGCGCATCGGCAGGCTCATCTCGCAATCGCGGTGTCGGTCCCGGATCGCGGCTGGCAAGCCCTTCGTCTCGCTGCCGAACACAAGGATGGCATCCTCCGGGTAATCAGGCTCGTAGAAAGAGCGCGGCGCATCGTCCTCGAACAGGAACATCTGCCCGGATCGCGGCTGTCGATCGGCAAGGAAAGCTTCCCAGTCGGCATATTCACTCAAGGCGACATGCTGCCAGTAATCCAGCCCTGAACGTTTCAGATGCTTGTCCGATAGCGTGAAGCCATAGGGCCGGATCAGCACCAACTCCATGTCCAGCGCCACGCAGGTGCGCCCCACGGCCCCTGTGTTGTGCGGGATTTCCGGGTGGACGAGGACAATGGTTGGCGAAGCTGTCGAGATAAGACGATCCTGCGGCGCAGCGCTACATGTTGTCCGGCACGGCGTTTCCGGTGCGCGCATCGATCACGCGGCCGCGGTCGTATTCCAGTATGCCGGGGACGGGGACAAGGCGATTGATGCCCATCGTATTGGGGGTAAGGAAGCGCCCCACGGCGTGGTATTCACCCGCCACAACCCGCGCTCCAGCCAGTTCGGGCGGCATGGAAATGCCAGGCCGCGCAGGTCGCACCGTGCCCGCCAGCAGCACGCCCAGGCCAACGTCGCTGCTGGGGCCATACCCTGTTTCGTCAGCGAGTTCCGGAATGACGGAGCGCTCGCGGGCAATATCTGCGATGATGTAGCCAAGGTCGGTAATCTGCCCGGCAGGGGCATGGAATCCGACCGTTCCGAGGCAGAAACAGACCATCAGCCGGGGCAGGCCCATCGAAGGGGTCATGCCGTACAGCACGTAATCGCCCGGCACCGCCTCCACGAGGTAGGTGTTTTCATCCGAGGTGCGCGAAAAGGTGTCGCTGAAATCGACATCCTGCAGATTCGCCGCTTGATCCCACGCGAACTGAAACGTTTCGAGCGATGGCGGCTGAGGCAGCGGATCGTCACCTTCCGGCCCGCGCTGGCGCCGACGCTGCTCGCGCTCAACCTCGCGCTCGTATTCGCGTTGCAGGCCGGGCAATGCCCTGGCGTATGCCTCTTCCCGGGCCCTTTCGTAGCGAGCAATCTCGTCCGCTGTGGGCACGCGCATCAACAGCGGCTCGATCGAATTGGCACCGCGCGGACGAGGAATACGAAATAGCAGGTAAGCCCGGTCGGCCCGCAACTGGGGGACCGCGCCATTCCTGATCTCCACCAGTTCGTCCAGCGGGGAGTCGGCCAGTGCGACGCCGGGCAGGCTGGCGCCGAGAAGGCAGGCGGTGAGCAAGCAGGCGGTGGGCAGCAGGCGCATCAGCGGTCTACCGGCAAGGGGTCGGCATCGGGGCGCGGACCCGAAGCAAGCACCGCGCTTACCGAAACGGATTCCTGCGAATAGCCATCGATGATAGCCTCCCACGACTCTTTGGTGGCCGGGAAGCGCTGGTATCCGCGCGGTTCCATGCAGCGCCGCATACGCGACTGGCTGGCGCGGCGAGCAATCGGGCCTGCCACCAGTGCCCCCAGCGCCGCGCCCACGATGCCGTACTGGTTGCCGCCAGCAGGCTTCTCGTTCAGCGCCTCTTCTCCCTGCCAGGCGATGAACATGGGCAGCAGGGCATCGCCCCCTGCCACTGGCAGGAAACGGTAGCAGTCGGCGAAATCGGCAAAGGCCTGCTCGTATGTCGTATCGGCGCGCCAGAAGTAGAAATACTTCCAGCCGTTGCGCACGACGTCCGGATCGCGCCCGCCCGACATGTCGGGCACCATAATGGTAGCGGGATCGGGCGGCGCATCCTGCGCATACGCGGGAAAGGCCATCAGCGCTGCCAGCGCCAGGTAACAGGAACGCCGCATCTGGAAGGAAACTCCAAGCACCGGGAAGGAACGGAAATATCCCGAATCCTCCGCTGCTACAAGCGAGTTCGCCTAGCCCAGCTTGTCCTTCAGGATCTGGTTCACCACCGCCGGGTTGGCCTTGCCCTGCATCGCTTTCATCGTCTGGCCGACGAAGAAGCCGAACAGCTTGTCCTTGCCGCCGCGATACTGCTCCACCTTGTCCTGGTTGTTCGCCAGGATATCGTCCACCGCCGCTTCGATCGCGCCGGTGTCGCTGACCTGCTTCAGCCCCTCGGTATCGGCGATCTCGTCCGGCTCGCGGCCTTCCTTCAGGACGATCTCGTAGATTTCCTTGGCCTGTCCGCCCGAAATCTCGCCCTTGTCCTGCATGGCGAGGATCGCGGCCTGCCGCTCCGCCGTGGCGTTCGCCATGTCGGCCTCGTCACCCAGCGATTTCACCAAGCCTGGCGCTACGGAAAGCGACCAGTTGGCAACCTGCGTCGCCACGTTCTTTTCCGGCTTGCCGATGGTCTTGGCAGCGACCGAAAGCAGCGTCTCGAACCGTGCGAAGGTTTCCACCTCTGCCGTCAGCTCGCGGGCGTTGTAAGGCGTCAGGCCCAGCTCTTTCTCGTAGCGCGCGCGCTTGGCGTCCGGCAGTTCGGGCAGCGAGGCGCGGCATTCGTCGAGGAAGTCCTGCTCCAGCACCAGCGGCAGCAGGTCCGGATCGGGGAAATAGCGATAGTCGTGCGCGTCCTCTTTGGAACGCATCGAACGGGTGGTGCCGGTGCCCGGATCGAACAGGCGGGTTTCCTGCACGATCTTGCCGCCGTCCTCCAGCACGTCGATCTGGCGCTGCACCTCGTGCTCGATCGCCTGCATCACGAAACGCACCGAGTTGACGTTCTTCGTCTCTGTCCGCGTGCCAAGCTCGGTATCGCCAACCTTGCGCACCGACACGTTCACGTCTGCGCGCATGGAGCCTTCCTCCATGTTGCCGTCGCACGATCCGACGTAGCGCAGGATTGCGCGCAGCTTGCGGATGTAGGCGCCCGCCTCGGCAGGCGAAGTCATGTCCGGTCGGCTGACGATCTCCATCAGCGCCACGCCGGTGCGGTTGAGGTCGACATAGGACATAGTCGGATGCTGGTCATGCATCAGCTTGCCCGCGTCCTGCTCCACATGGATACGCTCGATCCCGATCACCTTGTCCTCGGGGATGCCGGCCTTCTCGTCCGCCTCGATCACCAGTTGCCCCTCGCCCACGATGGGGTGGTAGAGCTGGCTGATCTGGTAGCCCTGCGGCAGGTCGGCATAGAAGTAGTTCTTGCGGTCGAACCGGCTCCACGCGTTGATCTGCGCCTCTATCGCCATGCCGGTACGCACCGCCTGGCGGATGCACTCACGATTGGGCACAGGCAGCATACCAGGCATCGCGGCGTCGACGAGGCTGACCTGCGTATTCGGCTCCGCCCCGAAGGCGGTGCTGGCACCGGAGAAAAGCTTGGCGTTGGAAGTGACCTGCGCATGGACTTCGAGGCCGATCACGACCTCCCATTCGCCGGTTGCGCCCTGGACACGGTAATTGCTCATGAGTTCGCCTCGAGAAGGAAAGCCTCGGTCTTTCGCAGTTCGTTCTTCAGCATCTGGTCGTACGGCGTGCTGCCGCTTACGTTGATGTCGTTGATCATCGTTACCGAGATGTCGCGGTATTCGGGGAAGGTCTGCAATTCGCGGATGCAGGCAACCACGATGGGCGCGCGCTTCCGGTCCGCGCGCATTTCGTTCATCAGACGGTCCATCACCGCAGTAAAGGCCATGCAGCGCTGCGCCGATTGCAGCTGGCCGCGCTGCTTGCGGTTGGCGAAATGCACGGTGCCCACCAGCCACCAGATCGGCAGGATCAGCCCGCCCACCAGCAGCACGATGACGAGGACTTCGAAGAAGCTCACCACCACTTCTCCGGCTGGGCGGTGAACCCGGCGCGTTGTTCAATCGCGAGGCCGGCATTGAGCACACCCTGTTCGTCCATCGGTCTGCCAACGATCTGCAGCCCCAGCGGCAGGCCGTCCTTGTTGAGCGTGGCGGGCACGCTCATCGCCGGAAGACCGGCCAGCGAGGCAGGTACGGAGAACACGTCGTTCAGGTACATCGCCAGCGGATCGTCGGTCATCTCGCCCAGCGCGAAGGCCGCGTTGGGCGTTGTCGGGGCGAGGATTACGTCGCACTGTTCGAAGGCGTCCATGAAGTCCTTCTGCACCAGCGTGCGCACCTTCTGTGCCTGCGTGTAATAGGCATCGTAGAAGCCTGCGCTCAGCACATAGGTGCCGATCAGGATGCGGCGCTTCACCTCGTCACCGAACCCGGCGGAGCGGGTGGCGGCATACATGTCCTGCAAACCGGCCCCATCTGGCAGGTCGCGCAGGCCGTAGCGCACGCCGTCATAGCGGGCGAGGTTGGATGAGGCTTCGGCAGGGGCGATGATGTAGTAGGCGGGCAGCGCATACTTCGTATGTGGCAGTGATACGTCGACCACCGTTGCGCCTGCATCCTTCAGCCAGGCCTTGCCCTGTTCCCAGCTGGCGTCGATCTCTGCATCCATCCCGTCCATGCGGTATTCGCGCGGAATGCCCACGGTCTTGCCCGTAAGGTCGGCATCGAGCAGTCCGGCCCAGTCGGGAACCGGCGCGTCGATGCTGGTGGAGTCCTTGGGATCGAAGCCTGCCATCGCGCCCAGCATGATCGCGCAGTCTTCGACGGATCGGGCCATCGGGCCTGCCTGATCGAGGCTGCTGGCAAAGGCGACGATGCCCCAGCGAGAGCAACGGCCATAGGTCGGCTTGATGCCGGTGATGCCGGTGATCGCGGCAGGCTGGCGGATGGAGCCGCCGGTGTCGGTGCCGGTTGCCGCCGGGCACAGCCGCGCGGCGACAGCGGCGGAGGACCCGCCCGACGAACCACCGGGCGTCAGCGTGGCGTTACTGCCCTGCTTCTTCCACGGGCTGGCGACATTGCCGAAATAGCTCGTCTCGTTGGAGGAGCCCATGGCGAACTGGTCCATGTTCAGCTTGCCCAGCATGCCCGCGCCCGCATCCCACAGCTTCTGCGAGACGGTGGACTCGTAGGGCGGCACGAACCCTTCTAGGATATGGCTGGCAGCGGTGGACTGCACGCCCTTGGTGGCGAACAGGTCCTTCATGCCGATCGGCACACCGGCCATCGGGCCAAGCTCTTCGCCAGCGGCGCGTGCGGCGTCCACCTTGTCGGCAGCGGCCAGCGCGTGCTCGGGCGTAGTGACGATAAAGGCGTTCAGCTCGGCAGCGGCGGCAACGGCATCGTTATGCGCCTGTGCCACTTCGCGCGCGGTGAAATCGCCAGCGGCCACGCCGCCACGGATGGCCTTCAGGCCGAGGTCGGTAAGATCAGTCACTATTCGATCACCTTCGGAACGCCGTAGAAGCCGTGTTCGGCCATGGGCGCATTGGCCAGCACGTCCTCGCGGCGGCCACCGCCGGTCAACGGGTCGGCATCGATCACGTCGTCACGCAGGCGCTGATCCTGCGGGATGACCGCGGCCATCGGCTCCACGTTGCTGGTGTCGACCTCGCCCAGCTGTTCGACCCAGGCAAGGATGTTGTTGAGTTCGGGCACCATCTGGTCGAGCGCGTCCTCGTCCATGCTGATGCGCGCCAGACTGGCGATCTTGGCGACTTCTTCTCGGGTGACTGACATGGCGCTTCCGTTAGCCGTGCCGGGGACGCGCTTCAAGCGATTACGGGAACGGATTACCCACGGGCCTGCCATCGACGTAGATCTGCCGCCCGGTCCATTCGCGAACCTCGACATCATCGGGAGAGAGTTCGGCATCGCGTGGTGGCATTTCGGGAGGCGCTGGCGGCGGATCGGGCACCCCATCATCGCGGAACCCGATTGTCTCGACACGCCCCGCGCTGACCAGGGCAATCCGCCGGCGATTACCTTCGGTACCAAGGTCGATCACCACGCATTTGCCGTTGCAGAGCCATGGATTGGCAGCGACGTGATCGCGCACCCATTGCCTGGCTTCGGCATCGTCGAAATCGAATGCGAGTTCGTAATTTTCATGCGGCCGCCCGACGCTGACGGGATAACGCACTTCCCTCGCAAGAGCAGTCGCTGCCAGATCCCCAACCTGTCCCTCACGCTGCGCCAGGCGGCGCAGAACGTCCCGTCCGGCATCGCCGAAATCCCAGCGCAGGGCAGAGAAATCGAAGTCCTCCACCGAAACCTCGCCCGCTTGCAGCCGTGCAACCTGCTGCCGCGCGGAGATAGCGCCGAAATCCATCAGCGGCAGCGCCAGCAGCAGGGCGATTACGCAGCTTGCCACGGCAAGGTGCAGGTTCGCACGGCGGAGATACTGGCTCCAGCCCGCCAGCCGCCCGCGCACCAGCCCGACCCAGTAGGCAAGGCCATAGGCGCAGGCGATCACGATCGCGACGAGCGCCCACAGCCGCTCTGGCGAAAGGCCGTGCTGGTCGATGCGGATGCCCATGGAGATCGCCGCAAATACCGTCAGCGGGAAGATGGCGGCAGACAGCACCAGTGCCGCCGTGATCATCACCACGTTGTTGCTGCGTGCCTCATCATTGTCGCGCACCACGGCATTGGCCAGCACGAAGCATCCCAGCGCGCAGGCAAGCAGGACAGGCGTCGCGTCGTCGGTCGCCTCCCACAGCGCGCTGCCGCCAGATGCCAGCAGCGCGAACAGGAAGATCAGGATGGCAAAGGCAAACGGCACCGCCAGCAGCGCAAACACCAGCATCACCACGCGTTGCAACGTGCCGATGATGCCCAGCTGGTTGCGCAGCACGCCCATCGCCGCGCCATAGGTGGCACCCATGAACAGACCCACGAATCCCGCAGTCTCGATCATGCTCTCGATGAAATCGATGCCGATCAGGCTGAACAGCGCGTCCAGCAGCCACAGAAGCAGCCATGAAAGCAGCACGAACAGCAGGGCACCACCAGCGGTGACGGCGTCGGTCCAGACGTGGAAATGGGTTTCCTCGTACGGGGTTGCCCATAGCCTGCGGTGAAAGCCTGCCTGGAACAGCGGCACTGCCAGCAGGGAGAAGAACACGCCCGCGGCAAAGGCGAATTCCTCACCCGCCACGCGGTCTCCGGAATCGACGGCCGGCCAGGCCAGTCCGCCCATGACAACGCCCAGACCCAGCGAAAACAATATCGACTGGACCGGGCGACGGGGGCCAAGCACGAAACTGGCAGCAGCGAAGGCGAAGAAGGCGCAGGACGCCAGCGCATAGCGCCACGCTTCCTCGCTATCGACATCCAGCAAGAGGTGGACGACCAGTCCGGCAAGACCGCCCAGCCCGGCCAGCAGCCACGGCCGCTCGGGATAATCCTCGATGAAGTGTTCGTGGTTCGCCGGGGTTTCGTCGATCATGACCTCACCCCGCCGGGACGTTTATTGCGCGGG
This sequence comes from uncultured Sphingomonadaceae bacterium, assembly GCA_947493195.1. Taxonomy (GTDB): domain Bacteria; phylum Pseudomonadota; class Alphaproteobacteria; order Sphingomonadales; family Sphingomonadaceae; genus Alteraurantiacibacter. The sequence goes on from CANLQG010000001.1 coordinate 476,559, forward strand.
AGCGCCCTGTGGCGCGCCCTCGCCTGCGCCCTGGGCTTCCATCTGCTGCTGCATCATCTGCTGCTGGAATGCCTGGACACGAGCCTGGAATTCCTCGCGGCTCATAATGTCGATCACTTCGATATCGAAGTAGAGGTCGCTGTTGGGCGGAATGGGGCCGCCTTCGGGAACGTCGGCGCCGTAGGCCTGGTCTGCCGGGATGAAAATCTCGTACTGTCCGCCAACCTGCGTCTGCAACAATGCGTCTCGGAAGCCGGGGATCATGTCGCTCAGCGGCAGCGGCGTGCCGTCGGGGAAGATGCCGGGAATCGGCAGTGGCATCGGCTGCGACTGGTCGAACTCGGTGCCATCGGCCAGCTTGCCCGTGTAATTCACGAACACCACGTCTTCCAGGGAGGGGCTTTCGCCCTCGCCCGCGCGGACCGTATCCACGGAAACGCCCTGCGGCGTGGCAGCCCAGGCAATGCCCGCCGCCAGCAGAACGGCAACCAGCACACCCAGCCACAACTTGGTGAGCGAGCCCTTGGCAATCGGTTGCAGCGGAACGCGGGTGACTTCGGCCATGGTAATGTGATCCCGTGAATATTGGCGCACCAAACGAAAAGGGCGCGGAAACTGTATCCACGCCCCTTTGGCTTAGCTGCGATGTGCTTTCAAGCTTCGAGAGCCTGAAATCCGGCGCTACTACCGGCCCCGATTACCGACCGCCGTCACGCTCTGCGCGCTTGCGCTCCAGCTTGCGGGCGCGGCGAACGGCAGCAGCCTTTTCGCGGGCGCGCTTTTCGCTGGGCTTTTCATAGTGGCGACGCAGCTTCATTTCGCGATACACCCCTTCGCGCTGCAGCTTCTTCTTAAGCGCGCGGAGAGCCTGCTCGACATTGTTATCGCGAACCATGATCTGCATAAATCTAAGCCACCTTCTAATCTCAAAAACCGTGAGAGCCCGCCGCAGTCAGGCGCGGGATGCACCGTATAAACAAAACGAAAATTGGGCCGAATCCCTTGTGGGGTCGGCTTCACAGACGCGCAGATAGGCGAATCGCGGGTGAAATGCAAGGCGGCAGAGCCTTTTGGGTTCCGCATGGCCGCGTGCATCGCTAAGGGAACGCCCATGTCCAATGCAACCCCGCAACTTTATGCATCCCTCTCCGTCGCGCTGGGAGGGGGTATCGGCGCCCTCGCCCGCTATCAGATCGGCAGGTTGATGACCGGCTGGCTGGGCGCACCCGCCGTCAGCGCCTTTCCTTTCGCCACCCTGGCCGTGAACACCATCGGCAGTTTGCTGATGGGCCTGCTGGCCGGATGGCTGGTGCGCGGCAATCCGGAAAATGCCGACCAGTTGAGGTTGCTGCTGGGTGTGGGCCTGCTGGGCGGGTTCACCACTTTCAGTGCCTTCAGCCTGGAGATGGCCTACATGATGCAGCGCGGGCAACTGGGGCTCGCCGCGATCTACCTCATGCTGTCGATCGGCCTTGGCGTATCGGGCTTCTTCTTCGGCATCACCATGACGCGGTTGTTCTCATGAGCGGCGATCCCAAGACAGGTAGCGCGGACGAAGTCCGCCAGTTCACCGTGGGCGAGGACGACGACGGCGTTCGGCTTGACCGCTGGTTCAAGCGCCACCTGCCGCAGGTCGGCTTCGGCACGGTCAGCCGCTGGGCGCGCACCGGGCAGCTTCGCGTGGATGGCAAGCGCGCGAAAGTGGATGACCGCCTGTCGGCAGGCCAGCAGTTGCGCGTGCCGCCGGGGGGCGAGGATGGCAAGCGCACGCAGCGCCAGCGCCGCGAGATGACGCCGGAAGAAGAATCACTGGCGGACGACATCCTGATTACCCGGACGAAATCAGCCCTGGTGCTTAACAAGCCGCCAGGCCTCGCCACTCAGGGCGGCACCAAGACCACGAAGCACGTCGATGCGTTGCTGGATGCCTATGCCGGCGACGATGAGCCGCGCCCGCGCCTGGTCCACCGGCTGGACAAGGATACCAGCGGCGTGCTGCTGGTGGCCCGCACGCCCGGCAGCGCGGCGTTCTTCTCCAAGCGTTTCTCCGGTCGCAGTGCCAAGAAGATCTACTGGGCGCTGGTGGTGGGCGTGCCCGATGTCTACGAAGGCGAGATCGAGGCTCCGCTGGCGAAGCAACCCGGCACCGGCGGCGAGAAAATGCATGTCGACACCGAGAACGGCCAGCCAGCGAAGACGGTCTACCGCGTGGTGGAACGGGCCGGAAATGCCGCCGCGTGGGTCGAACTGCAGCCGCTCACGGGGCGCACCCACCAGTTGCGCGTCCACATGGCGGCGATGGGGCATCCCATCGTGGGCGATGGCAAGTACGGCGGGCAGGATGCCTTCCTGACGGGCAGCATAAGCCGCAAGATGCACCTCCACGCGCGCCGCCTGATTATCGAGGCGCCCGGCGGTCAGAAGCTGGATGTCAGCGCCGATCTGCCGGAGCATTTCGCGCAGTCGATGGAGCAACTGGGCTTCGATCCGAGCCTGAGCGATGCAAAACCTGTCGCCGCGCCAAAGCCCAAGCGGACGAAGGCCGAGGAAAAGCAGGCGGCAAAGCAGCACGCCAAACAGTACCGCAAGGCCAGGCGCGGAGAGCGTAAGGGTCGCGGCGCTCCCGATGGCAAGAAGCGGGGCAAGCCCGCCGCCAGCAAGCCGGGCACGAAAAGGCCGCGCTGATGCACCCCAATGCGAACTACCATGCGCATGGCGGTGACCTGGAGAAATCGCTGCTCGCCCCGATCGGTTTCGGCATGGTGTTCCTGACGACGCCAGAAGGCCCGCGCGTTGCGCACACACCGCTGTTCCGGGCCGGGTACGACACCGTGCAGTTCCACCTGGCTCGCAGCAACGCGCTGGCGCCCCACCTGGACGGCAGCAAGGCGCTGCTGGTGGTGAACGGGCCGGACGCCTACGTATCGCCGCGCTGGTACGACGACCGCGCCACGGTGCCCACGTGGGACTACGTCGCCCTCGAACTGGAAGGGCAGGTACGGCGCATGAGCGACGAAGGCCTCGATGCCCTGCTGCACACGCTTATCGAACGCTCCGAAGCCCGCATCCCCGGTGCGCCTTTCATGGCCGAGGAGACCCCGCCGGATACATGGGCCAAGCTGTTCAGGGGAATTGCCGGTTTCGAAATGACAGTGGAAGAGCGGCGATCCACGGTTAAGCTGTCGCAGAAGAAGGCACCGCACGAGCGCGAGCGGATTGCAGACGGCCTTGAACAAGCCGGTCATCGGGAGATAGCCACCCTCTATCGGATCATGCCGGCATGATCCGTCTCGCCGTTTTCGACTGCGACGGCACGCTGAGTGACGGGCAGGCAGGCGTCGTGAATGCGATGAATGCCGCCTTTGCCGAAATCGGCGCGCCCGCTCCCCACCATTCGCAAGTGCGCCGCATCGTGGGCCTTAGCCTGCCGCAGGCCGTTGCGCATCTCGCGCCCGACCTGCCGGAGGATCGGCAACTGGCCGTGGTGGATGCCTACAAGGCGTCTTTCCGCCGCGCCCGGGAAGATGGCAGCCTGCGCGAGCCGCTGTTCGACGGCATGGCCGACATGCTGCGCCGCCTGCACGGCGAGGGTTGGACGTTGGCTGTCGCCACGGGCAAAAGCGACCGGGGCCTCGCCAGTACGCTGGCCGTCCACGGCCTGGCAGATCTGTTTGCCACCACCCACACGGCAGACCGCCACCCATCGAAGCCGCATCCCGCCATGCTGGAGGCGGCGATGGCTGCCGTCCTGGCGGAGCCGGAAGCGACCTGCATGATTGGCGACACGGTGTTCGATATCGAGATGGCGGTGGCCGCGAACGTGCGCCCCATCGGCGTATCATGGGGCTATCACGAGCCCGAGGAATTGCTGGCTGCAGGCGCGGTCGCTGTTGCCGACACGATTGCCGAACTGGAGAAACTCATCAATGAATAGCCGCGAAGATGCCGAGGCGCGCGCGAAGAGCCGCTTCATGCTGATCAGCGCCATGCGCGTGGCCGGCGTGGTGATGATCCTTGCCGCGATTGCCGTGTTCAACGACGTACTGTCGCTGCCCGACTGGGCCGGCTACGTGCTGCTGGTTCTTGGCGTGTTCGAGACGTTCGTCACGCCCACGCTGCTTGCGCGCATGTGGAGCACCAACGAAAAACGATGAAGCGTTTCTGGAACAATGTCGGGGTCGAGCCGCGCGAGGGCGGCTGGCAGGTCACGCTGGACGGGCGGCCGATCAAGACCCAGGGCGGCAAGCCGCAGATCCTGCCCACGCGCGACCTCGCCGACTTGCTGGCAGCCGAATTCGCCGCGCAGGGCGAGAAGATCGACCCGAAGGCATTCATCTTTCGGGACCTTGCCGATTTCGCCATCGACAAGGTTCGCGAGGACCGCGAGGCACATCTGGCCAAGCTGCTATCCTACGGCGAAACCGATACGCTGTGCTACCGCGCCGACCCGGACGAGCCGCTCTATCGCCGCCAGCAGGACGTGTGGGAGCCGATCGTCACGGGCTGCGAGGCTGCGCACGGCATCCGGCTGGAGCGAGTCAGCGGGATTATCCATCGCAAGCAGTCCGATGCGGCGCTGGCGGCACTGCGTGCGCGACTGGCGAGCGAGGACGACTTCACCCTCGCCGCGCTTGTGACGCTTGCCTCGCTTGGCGCATCGCTGGTGGCTGCACTGGCGGTGCTGGAGGACGGAGCGCAGACCGATGCGCTGTTCGCCGCCACCAACCTGGAGGAAGACTGGCAGGCCGAGCTCTGGGGACAGGACCACGAGGCAGAGGTGGCACGCGAGGCCAAGCTGGAGGCATTCCGGCAAGCAGTCCGGTTTGCCGAAGCTGTGCAGGGTTAGCCTACCCCACCCACTCCGCAACCTGGTCCGCCACGGTATTCGCCGCCTGGTTCAGCGCGGAACCGACATCCGTGGCCTCGGGCAAGGCGGGCACGGCTTCCTCGAAACGGCGGGTGCGGAGGGTTCCGTCGGGCAACCTCAGGACTGCATCGTAGCGCACGATCACGCTGCCGCTGTCGGCATCGTAGCCCATGTCCACCAGTTGGCCGGAAAGCTGCGTTTGCGCTGCATATTCCAGTTCGCCCCCGCCCACGACGAGGCGGTTGCCCTTGGCGCGGATAGTTTCGGCCAGCACGTTGCGGAACAGTTGCGCGGGCTTTTCCACCCACACCGCGTCCTGCAGGTAGGCCAGCGAACTGTCGCTGGTGGTTACAGGCACGCGGGTGACGTTGAGCCGCTGGGTAACGCTGGGCACTTGCACGGCAAGCCCGGCAGTAGCTTGACCTTCGGCAGCAGCGCCTGCGGGGATCGTGGCCGAGGGTGTAAGCGTCAGCAACTGGTCGGGCACTTCGCCGCCGCCCAGGCTGATACAGCCGGACAGTGCGGCAAATGACGCCAGGGCGGCGAGGAATTTGCTTTTCATCATGGTCATCGTTCCCGGCCTCAAGGCTCGTAATCCGGCAGTTCCTGTCCGCCCAGCAGCGATCCGGCGCCTTCGGTTTCAAGGCGCTCCGTCATGGTGCGCAGGTTCTCGCTGGTGCGCCGCAGGTCACGCAGTGTCGCGTTAGCGGCGGGCAGCGTGTCTTCGTTCAACTGGCGGGTAAGCGGCTCGACATTGGCGAGCGAGCCCTCCAGCGAATTGGCCGCCTGGCGTGCAGAGGCCAGCGTGGCGCGCAGGTCTGCCGCGAGGGCCGGTCCCTCGCCTTCCAGCAACTGGTCCGTTGTTTCCAGCGTGCCTTCGAACGCTGCCAGCGTTTCGGTCGACTGCGCGAGAGTGGTCTGCAGCTCCTGCAAGGTGCGCTGCACCTCTGGCGAGGACTGGGCGAGCTCGGCGCTGATCGCATTGGTATTGGCCAGGATGCCGGAAATGGAATCCTGGTTCTCGTCATCAAGCACGCGGGTCAGCCGGTCGGTCAGGGTGGCCAGCCGCTCCAGCAGCAGCGGGGCGCTGGCGAGGATTTCGCCCACCGCCCCTTGCGCGGGCGGGATCACCGGCACGCCTTCGGGGCAATCCGTCGTGTCACACGAAATCGGCGGCTGGTTGGAACGGCCGCCTGAAAGGCTGATGTTGGCAACGCCGGTAAAGCTGGCGGAAATGCTGGCGGTGGTGCCAACCAGGATCGGCGTATCCCCGTTCACGGCGATGCGTACTTTCACGAATTCGGGATCGCGGTCCCAGATCGAGATATCCTGCACCTGCCCCACAGGCACGCCGGAATAGGTCACGACAGAGCCCGTGGCGACACCGCCGACGGACTGTTCGTAGAAAATGTCGTATTCCTTGTTGTTGCGTTCGCCCAGCCGTGCCAGCCACACGAAGAACACCGCCGCCGCTGCCAGCAGCAGCAGCGTGATCGCGCCGACCCAGATATGGTTTGCCCGTGTTTCCATTCGCTTGCCTTATGCCTTCCCGCTGGCGTCGTTGTCCAACGCTTTCCCCCGCTCGTGGGTTGCCGTGGCCGCCCGCGCGCGCGGGCCGTTGAAATATTCCTGTATCCACGGATGCTCGTTTTCCAGCAGTTCCGGGATGGTGCCCACGGCGATCACCTTCTTGTCCGCCAGCACCGCCACGCGGTCGCAGATGGCATAGAGCGTGTCGAGATCGTGGGTGATGAGGAAAACCGTCAGGCCCAGCGTATCGGTCAGTTCGCGGGTCAGTTCGTCGAACTTGGCCCCGCCGATAGGATCGAGGCCCGCCGTCGGTTCATCGAGGAACAGCAGTTCGGGATCGAGGGCCAGCGCGCGGGCAAGGCCGGCGCGCTTCTTCATGCCGCCCGACAGTTCGGAGGGAAACTTGCTGGCCGCTTCCTCCGGCAGGCCGGTCAGCACCACCTTGTAGCGGGCGATTTCGTTCAGCAGCTTCTGCGAGAGTTCTGGATAGAACTGCTTCAATGGCACCTGCACGTTCTCGGCCACGGTCAGGGTCGAAAACAGCGCCCCACCCTGGAACAGGATGCCCCAGCGGTTGCGCACGCCGATTTCCTCGTCGGGCTCCGCCTCGGTAATGTTGTGACCGAACACCTCGATCTCGCCGGCCTGCGGCATTTGCAGGCCGATGATCGAGCGCATCAGCACGCTCTTGCCCGTGCCGGAACCGCCCACGACGCCCAGGATTTCCCCGCGCCGCACGTCAAGGTCGAGCTCCTCGTGAACCGTGACGTCGCCAAACGCATTCGTCAGCCCGCGGATGCGGATGGGATAATCTTCCCCGCCCGCTGCTGCCTCGTGATCGGTCTCGTTGTCGATATGCTCGCTCATATCCAGCCGATCCGCTCGAAGAAGACGGCGAAGAACGCGTCGAGCACGATCACCATGAAAATCGCCTGCACCACCGCTGCCGTGGTGCGCAGGCCGACTTCTTCTGCATTACCCTTTACCTGCATCCCCTGATAGCAACCGGCCATGGCAACGATCAGGCCGAACATCGGCGCTTTCACCATGCCCACCCAGAAATCAGTTACCGGCACCACTTCCTGCACGCGGGCAAGGAAGGTGAGGAAGGGAATGCCCAGCATCACATCGCCGATCACCGCGCCGCCGATGATGGCGACGACGGATGCGAAGAAACCGAGCAGGGGCATCATCAGTACGGCGGCGAGTATGCGCGGGATCACCAGCGCTTCCATCGGGGAGACGCCGATGGTGCGCATGGCGTCGATCTCCTCGGTCAGCTTCATCGTGCCGATCTGCGCGGCAAAGGCTGAACCGGATCGGCCCGCGACCATGATCGCCGTCATCAGCACGCCCAGTTCGCGCAAGGTGATGCGTCCCACCAGGTTCACGGTCAGTGTTTCCGCGCCGAACTGCTGCAACTGCACCGCGCCCTGCTGGGCGATGACGATGCCGATCAGGAAGCTCATGAGGCCGATGATGGGCAGCGACTGCACGCCCACCAGCTCCATCTGCCGCACCAGCGCCTTCATGCGAAAGCGGCGCGGGTGGATCACCAGACTGAAGAAGGCACCGATGACAGAGCCGAGGAACCCGATCGATGCGACCACGCCCTTGAAAAAGTCGATGACGGCGATGCCGACATGTTCGGTGATCTGCTTGGCATTGCGCTTGCGCGGCGGGGCAATGGGCGCCTCGCTCTCCGCTCTTTCCACCGCGTCCAGCAGCACTTCGGCCTTCTCGCTGCCGCCCACGATATCCGCGCCGGTGCGCTGGGCAAAGCGATACAATATCCACGCGCCCACGGTATCGATCCGGGAGACTTCCGAAATGTCGATGGTCTGGATCGAATCGCCGATATCGCGCAGCTCCGGGTCTATCCGGCCCACGCTGGACACGACCATCGGTCCGGTGATGACGACAGTCGCCCGACCCCCTGCTTCCTCGATAGTGTATTCGGCCCATTCGCGCATTGCGCGTTGCTATGGGCATTATTCAGGCGCGCAGCAAGGTTTTAGCGTGTTGCCCTTGGGGGAATCAGGTGGCAGTGGCCTTTCCCATGACGAGTGAACTAGCCAAGACCTTCGACCCTGCCTCCATCGAGGCGAAATGGTATTCCCACTGGGAAGAAACCGGCGCCTTCCGGCCAGAGCGCCCGGATGCCGAACCGTTCACCATCGTCAACCCGCCGCCCAACGTGACGGGGTCCCTGCACATCGGCCACGCGCTGGACAACACGCTGCAGGATATCGTGATCCGGTACGAGCGGTTGCGCGGCAGGGATGCGCTGTGGGTGGTGGGCACCGACCACGCTGGTATCGCCACGCAGATGGTGGTGGAGCGCCAGCTGGAAGAACGGCAGGACAAGCGCACCAATTACTCGCGCGAAGACTTCGTGAAGAAGGTCTGGGAGTGGAAAGAGGAAAGCGGCGGCACGATCACCCGCCAGCTGCGTCGCCTGGGCTGCTCGATGGACTGGAGCCGCGAACAATTCACGATGGACGAGCACTTCACCAAGGCGGTGCTGAAGGTGTTCGTGGACCTCTACAACGACGGCCTGATCTACCGCGACAAGCGGCTGGTGAACTGGGACCCGAAGCTGCGCACCGCGATCTCCGACCTGGAGGTGGAAACGCGCGATGTGCAGGGTTCGTTCTGGACCTTCATCTACCCGCTGGCCGACGGCAGCGGCGAAATCCGCGTCTCCACAACGCGCCCCGAAACCATGCTGGCCGACATGGCCGTGGCCGTTCACCCGGAGGACGAGCGTTACAAGGATCTGGTGGCGCGCGGCGCGAAGGTGAAGCTTCCCATCACGGGCCGCGAGATTCCCATCGTGGCGGACGAGCACGCCGACCCTGAACTGGGTAGCGGCGCGGTGAAGATCACGCCGGGGCACGACTTCAACGACTTCGAGGTAGGCAAGCGCGCCGGGATCGCTCCGGCTGACATGCTCAACATGCTCGATGCCGATGCCCACGTCTGCCAGACCGCCGACGGGCTGATCCCCGAGGAGCTGGTGGGTCTGGAACGCTTCGAGGCGCGCAAACGCGTGGTCGCGATGCTGAAGGAAAGCGGCCACCTCGTTCCGCACGTGACAAAGGACAAGGAAGGCAACGCTACCGAGCACGATGCCGAACCGCGCACCATCGCGACGCCCTTCGGTGATCGCGGCGGCGTGGTGATCGAGCCGTGGCTGACCGACCAGTGGTACGTCGATGCTGAAAAGCTGGGGGCAAAGCCCATCGAGGCGGTGAAGTCTGGCGAGATCGCAATCGTGCCCGCAACGTGGGAAAAGACCTTCTTCAACTGGATGGAGAACATCCAGCCGTGGTGTGTGTCTCGCCAGCTGTGGTGGGGGCACCGGATTCCGGCGTGGTATGGTCCGAAGTTGGAAACTGAGTATCTCCACGAACATGATACCGAACGCTTTCCCTTGGTCGCGACTGATGAGGCCGAAGTTCGCAAGCTCGCGGCCGACCGATATGGGGTAAAACCCGATGAAATCCGCATTTACGACTCCGTAGAAGAGTGGGCGACGCAGAATCCGAGCCTCGAAAGATTACTTGAAACGGAACTCATTAGAGATGCTGACGTCCTCGACACGTGGTTCTCCTCCGCCCTGTGGCCCTTCGCCACGCTCGGCTGGCCTGATGCCGAGGCGCGCGTCCAAAAGCACTATCCCAACAGCCTGCTCATCAGCGGTTTCGACATCCTGTTCTTCTGGGATGCCCGCATGATGATGATGGGCTACTACAACATGGGCGAGCGCCCGTGGGAGAAGCTGTACCTGCATGGCCTGGTGCGCGCCGCAGACGGCTCCAAGATGAGCAAGTCCAAGGGCAATGTCGTCGATCCGCTGGGCTTGATCGACCAGTACGGTGCCGACGCGCTGCGCTTCTTCATGGCGGCGATGGAAAGCCAGGGCCGCGACATCAAGATGGATGAAAAGCGGGTGGAGGGGTATCGCAACTTCGCCACGAAGCTGTGGAACGCCACGCGCTTCTGCCAGGGCTACGGCATCGGCGCGAGCGACACGATCAAGGCGCCGCCCGCCCGCCTCGCCGCGAACCAGTGGATCATCGGCGAAGTGCAGCAGACGGTGGAAGCGCTGGAGAAGGCGATGGCCGAACTGCGCTTCGATGCCGCCGCCAACCTTGTCTACCACTTCACCTGGGACCGCTTCTGCGATTGGTACCTGGAACTGATCAAGCCTGTACTCCAGTCCGAGGATAATGGCCCGATCCAGCAGGAAACGAGGGCCGTGGCCGGGTGGGCGCTCGACCAGATCCTCGTCATGCTGCACCCCTTCATGCCGTTCGTGACGGAGGAACTCTGGCACGCGCAGGGCGAGCGGAAATACGACCTGATCCACGCGCAGTGGCCCAAGCCGCGCGCCGAAGTCAGCAAGGACGCGACCGATGCCATCGACTGGGTCATCCAACTCACCACCGCCACACGCGGCGCGCGCAACGAGTTGGGTATTTCGCCGGGCGAGAAACTGCCCGCCTATATTGAGAACCCCTCCCCGCTGGCGCAGGGCGTGATCGACCGCAGCAGCGCAGCCATCGAACGCCTTGCTCGCCTTTCCCCGATCACCGTGGGCGAAGCGCCATCGGGCGCGGCGATGCAGGTGGGCACCGGCAGCGACGTGTTCATCGTGCCGCTGGAAGGCGTGATCGACATCGATGCCGAACGCGCCCGCCTGCAAAAAGCGCTCGCCGCCTCGCAGAAGGAAGCGAAATCGCTGGAAGGCCGCCTCGGCAACGCCAATTTCGTCGAACGCGCCAAGCCCGAAGCGGTGGAAAAGGCCAAGGCCGACCACAGGTTCCACCTCGACGAGATCGCAAGGCTGGAAGCGGCGCTGGAACGGCTGGGATAGCTTGGCGCTCACCCTCGCCACGCAGGCTCCGGAAGAGCCGGAGATCTTTGCCTCCGTACAGGGCGAAGGGCCGAGCGCGGGCACGCCTGTAGCGTTCCTGCGCCTGTCGCGCTGCAACCTTGCCTGCGTGTGGTGCGACACCGCCTACACCTGGCATTTCGAAGGTGACGAGCGACCGCACCGTTCGGGCGAGCATTACGACCGCAAGACCAACCAGGTCGAGCTGGACGAGGCCGATGTCGCCGCGCGCATCGCCGCGCTGGGGCAGAAACGCCTCGTCATCACCGGCGGCGAACCGACGATGCAGGCTGGCAAGCTGGCCGCAATGCTGGAGCACCTGCCCGACATGCAGGTAGAGATCGAGACCAACGGCACCGTCGATCCGCCCGCCACGCTGGATGTGCGCGTCGATCAGTACAATGTCAGCCCAAAGCTGGCGCACAGCGGCAACCCTGCCGAACTGGCCCTGAAACCGGAAATGCTGGATCGCTGGGCGACGGACGAGCGCGCTTTCTTCAAGTTCGTGCTGACCCACCCGGACGATCTCGATGGCGTTCTGCGCATCGTGCGCGAACATATGATCCCCCCGCAGCGCGTGTTCCTGATGCCCGAAGGCACGGACAGCCAGACCCTGCGGAGCCGCATGGAATGGCTGGTGCCGCTATGCCTGGAGCACGGTTTCCGCCTGTCGGACCGCCTGCACATCCACCTGTTCGGCGACACGCGGGGGAGTTAGGGGTTTGTTTTTCGATCCGACCTCCGTCGGATCGTCCTCGCTAGACGCGCTTCGCTACGCTACGCGCCCGCTGCGGGCGGCCGTTCGGCCTTGCGTTCCGCTGGTCGCGGACCGTGTGCTGCACTTCCTTTCGACGCTGTTGTCATCTCGGTCGCGACTAGCGACCGACCGAGCGCACACGCGCGAGCCGCAGGTGCCGCGCAGCGAAGCGGAGCGAACAGCACCGAGGACGCTCCGGCGGAGGCCGGAGCGGAAAGCAAGCTAAGTCCCCTGCGCGCGCCAGCGCTGGACGGTGCGGTAGACCGCATCTTCCTCGCCGCCGCCGTGGCTCCACAGCTCGACGAAACTCGGGTCTTCGGACGCGGGGCGCTTGCTCTCCTCCAGGTTGTCGAACGCCACGCGAATCGGGATCGATACCCCCTCTCCGCAGATGATGCATTCGCGGTTGCGCAGCGCCGGGATGGAATCAAGAAAGCCGCGCGCGCCTTCGGGCATGGCCGCTTTCACGAAAGCCTGGTCGCGATCGTTGTTGAGACGCATCGATATGATGGTGCCGCACTGCGACAGCACGCCTTCGGCAAGATCGGACGGGCGCTGCGTGATCAGGCCCAGCGAAATGCCGTACTTGCGGCCTTCCTTGGCGATGCGCGAGAGCACGCGGCCCACGGAATTGCCATCGGCGTTACGCTCGTTCGGCACGTAGCGGTGCGCTTCCTCGCACACCAGCAGGATGGGATTGGTCTTCTCGTTGCGACCCCAGATGGCGAAGTCGAACACAAGGCGGCTGAGCACGGCAACCACTGTGCTGGTGATATCGGACGGCACGCCCGACACGTCGACGATGGAAATGGGCTTGCCGCCGCCGGGCATGCGGAAAATCTTGGAAATGAATTCCCCCATCGTATCACCCACCAGCATGCCGGAGAACATGAACTGGTAGCGCGGATCGGCCTTCAGTTCCTCGATCTTGGTCTTGATGCGCATGTAGGGGGCGGTGTTGGTCGCCTTGTCCAGCTTGCCCATTTCGTCCTGCACCAGGTTGGTGAGATCGGACAGCAGGTAGGGGATCGGCGAATCCACGGTGATCTTGCCCATCGATTGCGCCAGCCGGTTCTTGCTGCGCGCGGCCAGCAGGCACTTGGCCAGAATGTCCTTGTCGTTCTGCAGGTCGTTGCCGCTCGATTTCAGCAGCACTTCGCAGTGCTCCTCGAAATTCATCAGCCAGTACGGCATCTGCAGGTTGGAGACGTCGAAGATCATCCCGTAGTTCTTGAATGCGGCGGAATATTCGCCGTGCGGGTCGATCATCAGTACGTGGCCCTGCGGCGCAGCCTCGCAGATGCGGTGCAGGATCAGCGCGGCACTGGTCGACTTACCGGTACCGGTGGAGCCGAGCAGGGCGAAGTGCTTGCCCAGCATCGCATCGATATACATGCCGGCGCGGATGTCCGTGGTGGGATAGACTGTACCGATCTGAATAGCGCTGCGCCCGTCGCTGGAATAGATCTGGCGAAGGTCTTCGGTCGTTGCCGGGAACACCAGCGCGCCGGGAATGGGATAGCGGGTCACACCGCGGCGGAAGCTATGGATCTTGCCGGTCAGGCGTTCCTCCAACCCTTCGCCCATGAAGTCGATGTTGGCGACCACCGAATTGCCCGCACCGCGGCGATCCTGTTTCTGGTCACGCACACTGGCGAGCAGCCAGCCGTCGCGGGTACGGATCTTGATCTGGCTGCCGACCTGTCCCGCCAGTGCGATGGAGGGGTCGGAATGGTCCATGCATTCGTTCAGCCGCTCCAGGTCCAGTGCGATCTGCGAGCCGGAACCGGCAACGTCCAGCACCACGCCGATAGGCTGGCGGGCGAGTTCCAGTGCTTCCTCGTCGTTAGCGCCAGCAGGTGCCGCCGGAGCGGGCGCGGGAGCGGGAGCGGAAGGCGCATGCGCCACGGCCTCGGTGGCTCTCACCGAATTGAAATTCGACGTACGACCAGGCATTTCATTCATGAGTTACGCTCTCGACCCAGTTGGTTACGGGTCGGGCGATACCCTGATCGGGGTTAAGATCGCATAAATCCTGAAGAAAGGGGTGCGTCGCCGGCGATCAAACCAGGGCGAAAATCCGGCCCGCCGCCCAGCCCATGAAAACCGAAAGGCCGACAGCGAAAAGGCCGTAGAAGAAGGAGTAATCGTTCGCCGCTTCCTCAACGCCCAGTTCGAAGCCTTCCTTGAACACCTGCACCTCCGACGTAGCAGATGAGATCACCCGGCCATCGTAGATCGCGAAGGTTTCCGCCACGTACCGCCCGGAAATCACGTTCGAGGGGATGGGAATGTCGGCGCGGTAGAGCACGCCTTGCGAAATCTCCACGCCGGTGTCGTACTGGCCGTAAAGCCCCTGCCGCTGGCGCAGGTCCACCAGCCCCTCTGCAAAGCGTTGCTGTTCGGCAGGGTCGATGGATCCCGATGGCGAGAGCTGCAGGTAATCCAGCCCAAGCTCGTAAATCGCTGCCGTGCGTTCATCGACGATGTCGAGCACGGGGCGCGAACTGGCGATGGCATAGAACGAGGGCACGGACCTGTAGGCGGTGTCGTCCGAATTGACCCAGATGCCGAAGAAACGGTCCTTCTCGCGCACCAGGATCGGCTCGCTCGGTCCCTTCAGCACGACGACGACATCGTATTGCGCATCGCTGTCGGCCGGGTCCAGCACCGCTCCGTAAAGCAGGAGGTTGGCCCCGGTGAAGCCCTGCCGCAAAACAATCTCGTGCTGCGAGATATCGGGCACGAGGATCGGATCCTCGCTCTGCGCCTGAGCTGGCGCGTGGACGGCGACGATCAGCGCCACGAAGAAGGCAAGCAGGCGCATCATAGCGGCACCACCGTGTAGACTTCGGCAGGTCGCACGCCCAGGCCATAGGCCATCTGCAATGCTATCACGAGCACGATCGCCGCGAGGACCAGGCGCAGATGCTCCGGCTTGGCAAATCCGGCGATCTTCGTTCCGAGCTGCGCGCCGGTGACGGAACCCAGTAGCAGGAGACCCGCGAGCACGATATCCACCGCGCGAGTGGTAAAGGCGTGCACCATCGTCACCAGCATGGTGATAAACAGGATGTTGAACAGGCTGGTGCCGACCACGACGCGGGCACTCATCCCCAGGATGTAGAGCATGGCCGGTACCATGATGAAGCCACCGCCAACGCCCATCAGCATGGTGAGGATGCCCACCCCCACTCCCAGGATCAGAGGGCCGAGCGGCGAGATGTACAGGCCCGAGCGGTAGAAGCGCCAGCGGTAGGGAAGCCCGGCAATCATCGGGTGGTGCCGACGCTTTGCCGTCTGCCGCTTTCCGCCGTCCGCGCCGCCACCGCCGAATCGGCCCGGCCACAGCTCCTGCAGCGCCTCGCGCCCCATCAGGCCGCCGATGGTGCCCAGCAGCAGCACGTAAAGGATATTGATGACGACATCGATCTGGCCAACCGCGCGCAGCAGGTTGAACAATAGCGCGCCGATCAGTGCGCCGACCATGCCGCCCGCCACGATCACGCCGCCGATCTGGTAGTCCACGCCGTTCTTGCGGCTATGGGCGAATACGCCGGAAACGCTGGCGCCGGTCACCTGCGTAGCGGCAGAGGCGGCGGCCACGGTGGGCGGAATGCCATAGAAGATCAGCAGCGGCGTGGTGAGAAATCCTCCACCCACGCCGAAGACGCCCGACAGGATGCCCGTAGCCACGCCCAGCGCGACGATAACGAGACCGTCGACAGCAAGATTGGCGATGGGGAGATAGACATCCATTACCTGCGCCTAATGCAAAGGCGCGGTTGATTGAAGGTGAATGCTGCGCTGCGACTAAAAACCTGCCGTCAGTGTGAGCGCAGGGCCACTCGCAGGCTCGGCATCACCTGCAACGCGGAACCGGTAATCTGCCGAGAGGCGTCCGCGGGCCTGCCCGAGACGGAAGCTCACGCCCGCGCTTGGTCCGACATCCAGCCGCTGCGCATCATCCTGCGCGCCGCCCCACACGCCGCCGCCCGCCGTCAGGCGAAAATTGTCGGTGCCGGTCAATTCGCGCGTAATGCGCGCCTGTCCGTCGACGAAAGGTGTGGCAAATTCGCCGGTGACATAGCCACCCTGCATGTAGGCTTCTGCCGTGAACCCGGCAGGCAAGGCGAGCGGGTCAAGTTCGCTTACGGCAAAGGCGGCGGCGCGCAGCTCGGCTCCGGCGTCGGTCTCGCTCACCCGCGCTTCCGCGGCCAGCCGCACCGGCACGGAAGCCAGCGGCCGCGCCGAGGCACCCAGCGCAACATCGGTCTCGCTCGCGCCGTCCAGCGCCCGGGTGGCCCGCAGGTAGAGCCCGGGCGCATGGCCGCTGCCGGGGTCGATCCGATAATGGACCACCGCGCCTACCTGGCTGCGGCCATAGCTGGGGCGGCCCGACGTGATCGGCGTGGTGGTATCATCGCGCCACAGCGCCCACAGGTCCATCGACCAGCGACGGCCACTATCGACATCGGCAAAGTCGCGCGCTGCAGAAGGGGCGGAGACAACTCCCGGCGCGACTGGCCCCGCGCCGCGGCGGTATGGCGGGGCTTGCCTGGTCTGCACCCCGCTGCGGTAGCCCGCCGCAAGCAGTATGGTGTGGGCAATCATGCGATCGACGCCGAGCATCCCTGCCCTACCCGCTGCCGTCCGCCTGAAATCACGGGCCAGTCCTTCGGGCAGGCCAAAGTCGGGCCTAGGCAGAGGTTCGGGCGCGGGCGACCGCAGCAGGTCTGCTGGAGCGCGGCGCTCCACCGGTATCGAAGGCCTCGTTTGCATCGGCGCGCTCTGGTCGGACCGCCGCGCCGCCGGCATTTGCGCCGGATCCACCACCTCTTGCGCCAGCATATCGGGAAGGACCGGGCCAATGGCCGGGGCGAGCGGAGACTCCCACAGTGCGATACGCAGCACGATCCAGGCACCCAGAACCATGCCGAGAGACATCAGCGGCCACCCTCGCCTTGCCTGCACGCCCCGCCCTGTCATCGCGACAATTCCAGCACAGCCGTGCGCGCGGGGTGCGCGTCATGCTCGGTCTTTTCCCATAGCGGCGAGGCCCCGCGCAGCGTCTTCGCATAGGCGAACAGGGCACGGTATCCGGCCATGATCGCAATGACATTCGCCACGGGAATGCGCAGCACGGCGCGCATCCCTTCGCGGGCGCCGTATTCCATGCGGGTGAAAGTGAACCGCATGAAAGCTCGCCAGGCAAAGCTGGCAAGATTGAGTGCCACGAGTGCCAGCAACAGGCCGCTAGGCTCCCACGAGGACGGCAGGCCCGCCGCATTCAGTCCGGCAAGCACCAGTGCCAGCACGAAGAGGGTGTAGCCGCTGAACAGCACCAGGGCAGACAGCGGGCCGCGCCTGTCGCGCATGCGCATCCACCATTCGCCGGGTCCGCCGGTCCAGCCCAGCCGGTCCCACCCTTGCAGGGCGATGCCGTGCATCCAGCGCGCTTTCTGGCGAACGGCATGACCAAGCTGGTTCGGGAAATAGGCGCGCGTGGCGATCAGTTGCCCATCATCGCCGCGCACCCGCAGGAACCGCGATCGCCCACCCAGCGCCGCGACCTTTACCCCAAGTTCGTAATCCTCGGTGAGCGAATCCTCGTCGAAGGGGGAATTGCGCCCCGCATCGCGGGCAACCCGCGCCAGCATGCCGCGTTCGAAAGCACAGCCGACTCCGGCGGCGGGAAGGCTGGCCCCCAGTTCATTGCGCACCACCATCGCCTTGCCATGGGCTTCGGCAAATTCCTCGCAATAGTGGCTGCCGATCCAGCGCGATGCCTCCTGTGGCATCGGCAGGACGGGCAGTTGCACGAAGTCGGCAGTACCGATCGCCCGGTCGAGCAGGGCGAGAGCGGCGGGATCCACCATGTCTTCCGAATCGTGCAGCACCACCATGCGGGCTGTTCGCCCTTCGCGGAGTTCGTCCTGTTGCAGAGCTGCGTAAAGGCGGTTCAGGCAGTCGGCCTTGGTGGAAGGGCCCAAGCGGTCATGCACCACGATCCGCACACGCCGATCGCCCCTGGCTCCGCGCGCAGCGGCCTCCAGCGTGGCGGGATCGTTGCGGTAGACGCCGACGTAAAGCCGCAAGTCGGCCTGTGGCCAGACGGCCAGCGCGTGGGAAAGCGTATCGGCAATGACGCTGGCTTCCTGCCATGCCGGGATCAGCACCGCTGCCCGTCCGGAAAGCTGGCGGTGGTGGATTTCGCCGCGAGCCAGCACCGGCGTTTCGGTCCGACCGGAAAAGCGCAGCCACAGCCACGCCAGATCCATGCCGAATTCGTCAATCGCGCCAAGCAGGAAGAAAAAACCTGCAAACAACAGCAACTCGTGTTCGGCCAGCGCCAGCCATTGCAGCGCGGTCGACGCGGTATCCCCCATGGCGGAGCCCCTGACCTAAGTATTTGTTGCTAGGGATAAAGCTTGCGACGCAAAAGGCAACATGGCGGCTCTTTCCAGTACCCGCATAGCCGCCCGCAATTTTTGCGGGCTTGCATCTGCTGTCGATTTTGGGGAAGGGCACTGTCCATGGCAGAACCCAGCATCGTGAAATCCGCAGTCCGCAACTTCAAGGCCCTGTTCAAGGCCGACGCTTTTGAGGGGATCCTTCTGATCGCCGTCGCCGTCGTCGCCATGATAGTCGCCAATTCAGGCATTGCGGGGCCCTATTTCGAACTGTTCAATGGCTACCTGTGGTCAAAGGACGCGTTCTACCTCAATACCCTGCACCTGTGGATCAACGACGGGTTGATGGTGATCTTCTTCTTCGTCGTCGGGCTGGAAGTGAAGCGCGAGCTTATCTGCGGCAACCTCGCCGATCCCAAGCAGCGCACCCTCCCCATCCTTGCAGCAGCCGCAGGCATGGCCGTGCCCATCGGCGTGTTCCTGGCAGTGACCGGCGGCGCGCCGGAATACCGCGCAGGCATGGCCATCCCGGCGGCGACCGACATCGCCTTTGCCATGGGCGTGATCGGCCTGCTGGGCACCCGCGTGCCGAAATCGCTTCGCCTGTTCCTGCTGACTGTGGCCATCGTTGATGATATCGGTGCGGTGGCGATTATCGCCATCTTCTATTCCGAGCCGAACGTCATGTGGCTGCTCATTTCGCTGGGCGTCTTTATCGTGATGCTGGCGATGAACCGTTACCGGGTGCGCCACGTCTCGCTGTTCGTGATTGCCACGATCGCGCTGTGGTACTGCGTGCTCAATTCCGGCGTCCACGCCACCATCGCCGGCGTGCTGGCGGCCTTCACGATCCCGATGCAGACCAAGGACGGCTATTCCATGCTGGAGAACGTGGAGCACTCTCTCGTTCCGTGGAGCGCATACCTGGTGGTGCCCATCTTCGGCTTCGCCAATGCCGGCGTCAGCCTGTCCGGACTGGGGCTGGAGGCCTTGCTCGATCCGCTGCCGCTGGCCGTGGGCGCGGGCCTTGTCATCGGCAAGCAGGTGGGCATTTTCACCACGGTCTGGGCCTCGGTAAAGCTGGGCATCGTGAAGATGCCACCGGCCTGTTCCTGGGCGGAAGTGTGGGGCGTATCCATCCTGTGCGGCATCGGCTTCACCATGAGCCTGTTCATCGGCGAACTGGCCTTCGAAGGCACCAGCGAGGTCGCCCGCCTGCTGCGTGACGAGGCCAAGATCGGCATCCTCATGGGCTCGCTGATTTCGGCAGTGCTCGGATATACCGTGCTGCGCTTCACGACGACGCACCCGGAAGAAGCGACGGACGATCCCAGCAGCCCGGTGGTCTGATCCTCGCGCAAACGAAGCGGCCCCCGGTTCCATCTGGAACCGGGGGCCGTTTGGTTTCTTGGAGAGTATCGGGCTTGCGTCAGTCAGCCTTTGCTATCGGCGGGTTTTCGCCCAGGTCCTCGTACCAAGCTTCGACCGGGCCCTTCAGCTTGATCGTCAGCGGGCGGCCCTTGCGGTCCACCGTCTTGCCGGCCTGCACGCGCACCCAGCCTTCGGAAATGCAGTATTCCTCGATATCGGTGCGCACCCGGTCCTTGAACTTGATGCCAACGCCGCGTTGCAGCTTGTCGGCATCGAAATGTTCGCTGCGCGGATCGATCGACAGGTGATCGGGCGGGGTGTCGCCGGAAGGCGCGGTGGTGTTCTCTTCGGTCATGCCAAAGCCACTAGCTGCGTTCGTGCAAAAATCAATCGGGCGGCAGCATGGTGAGGTCCGCCGGTATTTCGTCGGGCGAGCCGCCCGGATCCTGCCTGTCGTCCGGCAGCGGCTCGATCTCGTCGGGATTCGCACCGGGCTGGTCGTCGCTATCGGGCGTGGGATCGATCTCGTCGGGCGCGTTGCCGGGGTGATCGCTATCGCCCGGCTGGGGGCCGGTGCGGTCGGGATCGACGGGTGATTCGCCTTCCTTGATCTGGGGCGAGTCCGGCTGCTGCTGCGGCACTGTGGCTGCCTGTGACACGTCGGTTTCATCGGTTTGCATGGCGGGTTTTTCCTTCGTTTGAGCCTGCCGGTTGAACGGACGATGCGATAACTGCGTTCCGGTGGCGAATTCCGCTGATCGTGCTGCTTGCCCTTTTCGGCTCATCACCCTATGGGCACCGCTTCGTTTCGCAGGCTCCCCGCCTGCAAGGTTCGTCGGGCCGCGGGCGTGGCGGAATTGGTAGACGCGCTGGTTTTAGGTACCAGTATCGCAAGATGTGGGGGTTCGAGTCCCTTCGCCCGCACCAGTTTCGTTTGACTGGGTTCCCGACCCATGGCGGACCTCTGGAGAGTATTGAGTAAAGGCTGATCATGCAGATTGTCGAAACCACCAACGAAGGCCTCAAGCGCGCCTACACCCTCACCATCACGGCCAAGGATATCGATGCGAAGATCGATGCCGAGGTGAAGAAGGTTGCCCCGCAGGTACGCATGCCCGGCTTCCGCCCCGGCAAGGTGCCGGCCAACCTGGTGCGCAAGATGCACGGCGATGCCCTGCACGCCGACGTGCTGAATTCGACCGTGCGCGAATCGGTCGACAGCCTGATCCGCGACAAGAAGTTGCGCCCTGCGTTGCAGCCCAAGGTGGAAATGACCGACGGCTACGAACAGGGCAAGGATGCCGAACTGACCGTGGAAGTCGAAGTCCTTCCCGAGATCGAGGCCCCTTCCGTGGATGGCCTGAAGCTCGAAAAGCTGACCGTGCCCGTTTCCGACGAGCAGATGGACGAAGCGCTGGGTCGCATCGCCGAGGGCCAGAAGAGCTACAAGGACGCCGCCAAGACCAAGAAGGCTGCCGAGGGCGACCAGCTGATCATCGATTTCGTCGGCAGCATCGATGGCGAGGAATTCGAAGGCGGCAAGGCCGAAGATGCACCGCTGGTGATCGGTTCGGGCCAGTTCATCCCCGGCTTCGAAGACCAGTTGACCGGCGTGAAGACCGGCGATGAAAAGACCATCACCGTGACCTTCCCCGAAGATTACCCGGCAGAACACCTCGCGGGCAAGGATGCGCAGTTCGCCGTCACCGTGAAGCAGGTGAAGGTCGAGGCCGAGAGCAAGGTCGACGACGAGTTCGCCAAGGGTCTTGGCCTCGAAAGCCTCGACAAGCTGAAGGAACTGATCAAGGGCCAGATCGAGCAGGAAAGCGCCGGTCTCACCCGCACGCAGATGAAGCGCCAGCTACTCGACAAGCTGGCTGCCGATCACGATTTCCCCGTGCCGCCGACGATGGTCGAAGCCGAATTCCAGCAGATCTGGAACCAGCTGCAGCAGGAAGCTGCGCGCGAGGACGATCCCGAAGCTGCGCTGAAGGAAATCGAGGCCGAGAAGGACGATTACAAGCGCATCGCCGAACGCCGCGTGCGTCTGGGTCTGCTGCTGTCCGAAATCGGCCAGGCGAACGGCGTGGAAATCAGCCAGCAGGAAATGCAGATGCTGATCCAGCAGGCCGCGCAGCAGTATCGCCAGGAAGACCGTGAGCGTTTCGTGGAATACATCCGCAACGACCCGATGGCCCAGGCCCAGCTGCGCGCTCCGCTGTACGAGGACAAGGTTGTCGACTTCCTGTTCGACAAGGCCGAAGTCACCGAACGCGAAGTGACGCGCGAGGAACTGGAAGCCGCGATCGAGGCCGAGGAAAACACCGAGGCCGAAAAGGCCAAGCCCGCCGCGAAGAAGAAGGCTCCGGCCAAGAAGGCACCGGCGAAGAAGGCGGACGCCAAGGCCGACGACGAGAAGAAGCCTGCCGCGAAGAAGGCACCGGCAAAGAAAGCGCCTGCAAAGAAAGCCGACGACGCCGAAAAGCCTGCTGCCAAGAAGGCACCCGCCAAAAAGGCTTCTGCCAAGAAGGAAGACGCCAAGAAAGATGACGGCGGCGAAGCCAAGGCTCCTGCCAAGAAGGCTGCGGCGAAAAAGGCTCCGGCCAAGAAGGCCGCACCCAAGAAGGACGCCTGATCGCGTTCACGATAACCTCCCCGGGCCGATGGCACGGGGAGGATCGTGGTTCTTAAGCTACCGCTTAGCCGCGGTTCACCAGGTTACGGAGTAGCCTGCCACGGTGCCAGCGAGGGTTCCGGGATTTCCGCAGAGCGGGCCCGCTCGTAAGCTGCGCCTGCCTTCAGGATGGCGTGATCATCCCACTGCCCACCGATGAAGGAAATGCCCACCGGCAGCCCCTCTACCGCGCCCATCGGCACGGTCAGGTGCGGGTATCCGGCGACGGCGGCTAGGCTGCCGATGCCGATCCCGCCGGTGAAGTGATCGCCCAGCACCAGATCGATAGGCCATGCCGGGCCACCCGTCGGCGCGACGAGGAAGGCGACATCGTTCCGGGCCAGCAGCGCGTCGATCCCCTCTTCGCGTGACAGTCGCCGTGCGGTGGACAGCGCCTCCCGATAGGCTTCGGCATCGGTGGTCCGCAGGGCCTGTTCGAAGATATCCTGCCCGAACCAGCGCAATTCGCGGTTTGCATTCGCCTCGTTGAACGCAATCAGCCCCTCCAGCGAGCGCGCCGGAATGTCGGCGGGGGACCCCTGCAGATAGGTGTCGATATCGCGGCGGAATTCGAACAGCAGGGCGGTATATTCAGCCTCGCCCATCGCGCCGGAAGGCGAGTATTCCACGTCGACCAGTTCGGCACCGGCGCGGCGCAGGTCATCCAGCGCCTGCTCCCAGACTGCGCCCAGCGGTTCGAAGCCGCCATAGCGCCTCCGCACCACGCCCACGCGCACGCCGGCCAGAGAGGCATCGGCAAGGCCCGCGGCAAAATCCGTAACATGGTTGTCGGCCTGCGCAGTCGCCGCGTCTGCCGGATCGCTGCCGGCGATGGCCGTCAGCAGCATCGCTGCATCTGTGACGGAGCGTGCCATCGGGCCGGCGGTGTCCTGGCTGGCACTGAGCGGCACGACGTGGGTGCGGCTCACAAGACCCACGGTCGGCTTGAAGCCCACCACGCCGTTGACGCTGGCAGGGCAAGTGATCGATCCGTCGGTCTCGGTTCCTATGGCCGCCCAGGCAAAGCCCGCCGCCACCGCCGCGCCGCTGCCGCTGGAAGAGCCGCAGGTGTTGCGATCCACCGCGTGCGGATTGCGTGTGATACCGCCCACCGCGCTCCACCCGCTGGTGGAGTTGGAGCTGCGGAAGTTCGCCCATTCGGAAAGGTTGGTCTTGCCCAGCACCACCCCGCCATTGGCGCGCAGGTTGGCAACCAGCGGCGCGTCGCGCCCGGTCATGTTGTCCGCCAGCGCCAGTGAGCCTGCCGTGGTTGGCCACTCACGCGTTTCGATATTATCTTTCACCAGCACGGTGCGGCCTTCGAGATAACCCTCGGTCTGTTCGACCGCACTTGCCGCGGCATCGAGATCGAATACGATGACAGCGTTCAGATACGGACCTGCGTCGTCCAGCGCCGCGATCCGTTCGACCTGAGCTTGCGTATCGGTGATCGCTGAGGACGGTTGTTCGTGAATGGTGATGCGGGTGAGACGCCCCGCTTCATCATGTTCCAGGTCCTGCGCATAGCTCAGACTGGCGCAAGTGAGCGACATCGCTGCAAGAGCGATAGAACCGTGCTTGATCATGCAGCACCTTTTGGGCGGACTTGGACGTGCTGGCAAGTGCCCTAGAAGTCTCCGCTCAGACGGAAACTGAAGATCGGCTGCACGCTCAGGTTCTGGGTCTCCCGGAAAAGGAGGGGGCTGCGATCCCGGTATCCGGCATAGACGAAGCGATCCTGCCTCGCGCGCCCATCGGTAAGGTTGAATACCGAGAAATTGGCCGTCATGCCGAACACGTCCTTATGCTCGATAAAAGCGAAGGTGTAGGTCGGCCCTTCGTAATTGAACCCGCTTTCGCCCAGCCGGTAATAGGGCAGCGTGTGGTTGTATTCCAGGCCCGCGCCCCAGGCCCAGTTGCTGCCGGGAATGTCGTGGCGCAGTTCCACGTCCACCTCGCGATCCTGGTGACCGCCGAAGCTGCGGCTCTCCCCGGTCAGCGGATCGACGAGGTCGCTTTCCTCCAGTTGCAGCGTCACTTCCAGTTGCGCCCCGCGAAAGCCCAGCGGCTCGAGCTGGAACGTGCTGTTCCAGCGAATGCCATAGAGCGTCGCGCTGCCGATATTGCCACGCGTTTCCAGTCCGCCGGGTACGGGAATGAACTCGATGTAATCCTCGATCCACTGGCCGAACACGCGCAGTTGCGTGCTGCCCCAGTTGCCGAGGTCCTTCGTCGCTTCCAGCTGCACCTGCAGCGTCTGCGGCGGCACCAGTTCCACGTTCCCGGCATTCTGCTGGTCCTGGTTGAGCGAGACGCTGGCGAGGAAGTCACCGAAGGACAGCTGGCCCACGCTGCGCGCCAGTTCCAGCGACACGTCCAGCCCGTCCTCCACCGCCCACGCAAGGTTGACGGATCCCTTGGGCCGCCAGAAGCTGCGCGTCAGCCCGCCAGCGCCGGTTTGCGCAATGGTCGAATATTCGGCCCCCGCGCCGACCTGCACGGTCAGGTTGCCCGCCAGGCTGCGGCTGTGGGTCAGGATCATTTCATAGCGATCCTCCGTCACCCCCCCGGTGCCGTTGGGAAAGGGAATGGCCACGAACTCGCCCGAGGGATCGAGGTTGAACAGGGCGGAAACCTGCTCCAGCCGGTTGAACGCGGCTTCGCCGTCCAGCTGCCAGTCGCCGCCCAGCATGGCCCAGCTGTATTCGGCCCGGCCGATGCGCTCCCCGCTTTCGCGGTTGGTGGTGAAGCGGGTGCCGGTATCGGGGCTGTCGTCGGCGAACTGGGATATGGCATCCGAGCGGGAGCGGCCGCGGCTGTAACTTTCCAGCACGATCAGTTTCATCTGGCCGGGGCCAAGGTCGAACTGCACGTCCGCCGCCAGCTCGTATCCCCAGCCGCGATAGCGATTTTCGAACATGCGAAACCGGTCGACCCCGTTGACGAGATCGCGTTGCTGGTTTTCGCGCATATTTTCGTAAGCGCGGCGATAGCTTCCATTGGCGTTGACCACGGTGCCGCCGGGGCTGGTCCATTGCACCTGGCCGGAGGCGCGCGGGAAATCGCCGATGAACTGCATCACGATGTCGCGCGATTCGATGACGTTGCCGTCGGCATCGAAGATGAAGGCGTCGCCGCCGCCAGCCGCGCCCCGGCCCACGCCGTTGGCAACCGCCACGGTCCACGCCAGAGTTTCGCCGGATCCGCTCAGCGAAATTTCGCCGCCGATGAAGCTGGGCTCGGCATATTTGGGACGAGCGTTGGCGCGATAGGTGAACCGGCCACTCAGCGGGTCTGGCCGGGTAATGACATTGGCGACCTGGCCGGAAAGGCCCGCGATCCCCAGCGTGGCGCCATCGACGATCTCGATCCTCTCGACCCGGTCGGTGCCGATGCGGCTGAGCTGCGTGAACACCCCTTCGGACTTGTTGGTGATGCGCTCCCCGTCGATCAGCACGTTGGCGCTTGCCTGCCCCAGGCCACGCGCGCCATCCTCTCCGCGAATGGTGAAACCGGGCACCTCTTCCAGCATGTCCAGCGCGTTGCGCGGGGCGAAACGGGCGAAGTCGAGCGGCGTGAACACACGCGCGCCGCTCGCCGCTTCGATGGCGTCGGGCGCGGGAGGCAACGTGTCATCCGCAATGTCTTGCGCGGACCCGGTGTTGCCGGTGTCTTCCTGGGCGTGGGCAGGCCAGGCCGCCAGCAGCAGGGCAGTGGTGGCAGTGCTCCCGAAAATCTTGCGCAAGATCAGTCCCATCCCTCAATCACATTTGTAGTCGTAGGGTCGTTACAGGGGAAACCGACCGGCCGCGCGTGCTTTCATCGACAAATCACGATTCCGGCCCGATCAATCGACAAACGTCGATTCCAGCCTGATCAACGGAATCTGAAGGTTGCTGCGCCAAGCCCCTTGAACCGAAGCGGCCTAGAGGCGACATAGGCTCTGAAACACGAGTTAAGAGGACCACGCATGTTCGACCTGTTCGGCGACAACAAAGACCGTTTCACCACCGATCCCGTCACCGGCGCCCTGGTGCCCGTCGTCGTCGAATCGACCAGCCGCGGGGAACGCAGCTTCGACATCTTCAGCCGCCTGCTGCGCGAACGCATCGTGTTCGTTACCGGTCAGGTGGAAGACAACATGGCGTCTCTGATCGTGGCCCAGTTGCTGTTCCTCGAAAGCGAGAACTCGCAGGACATCTCCATGTACATCAACTCGCCCGGCGGGGTGGTGACGGCAGGCATGGCGATCCACGACACCATGCAGTACATCAAGCCCAAGGTGCGCACCGTGGTGGTGGGCCAGGCGGCTTCGATGGGTTCGTTCCTGCTCGCCGCCGGTGAGCCCGGCATGCGCGTCGCCCTGCCCAACGCCCGCGTGATGGTGCATCAGCCCAGCGGCGGCGCGCGCGGCATGGCGAGCGACATCGAGATCCAGGCGCGCGAGATCCTGCGCATCCGCCAGCGGATGAACGATCTCTACGTGCAGTATACCGGCCAGAGCCTTTCCGATATCGAGAAGGCGATGGACCGCGACACCTTCCTCGAAGCCGAGGAAGCCAAGAAATTCGGCATCGTGGATGCCGTGTTCGCCCACCGTCCCAAGGGCGATGGCGAGCACGATCGCGACGGCACCGGCGGAGCGCCGACGCCCGAAAGCGAATAGGCAGGACGCTCTCGTGCGCGTTGACTGAGCGGACGAGAGTTGTAGCATTTTGGCAACCCTGAACCTTCAGGCTGGTGCAAGCCGGGGATGTTAAGGATGCATTCGATTGATATTCATCGCGCCTGCCCTAAATTGGCAGGCCGAATCCCGCGCTCACGCCCGTAAAAGGGCCATAGTTCGGGCGCACAGGACGAGAGTAATGACCAAATTGAGCGGAACCGACAGCAAAAGCACCCTCTATTGCAGCTTCTGCGGCAAGAGCCAGCACGAGGTTCGCAAGCTTATCGCAGGCCCCACGGTATTCATCTGCGATGAATGCGTGGAGCTGTGCAACGACATCATCCGTGAAGAAGCCAAGAGCGGCATCGGCGGACGCAAGGATGGCGGCGTGCCTGCCCCCATCGAGATCTGCGACACGCTGAACGATTACGTGATCGGCCAGGAACGCGCCAAGCGCGTGCTCTCGGTTGCCGTGCACAACCACTACAAGCGGCTGAAGCATTCGGGCAAGGGCGGCAACGAGGTTGAACTGGCGAAGTCCAACATCCTGCTCGTCGGCCCCACCGGCAGCGGCAAGACCCTGCTGGCGCAGACGCTGGCGCGCACGTTCGACGTGCCCTTCACCATGGCCGACGCTACCACGCTGACCGAAGCGGGCTACGTGGGCGAGGATGTGGAGAACATCATCCTCAAGCTGCTGCAGTCTTCGGACTACAACGTCGAGAAGGCGCAGCAGGGCATCGTCTATATCGACGAGATCGACAAGATTACCCGCAAGGCGGAAAACCCCTCCATCACCCGCGACGTGTCGGGCGAAGGCGTGCAGCAGGCACTGCTCAAGCTGATGGAAGGCACCACTGCCAGCGTGCCGCCGCAGGGTGGGCGCAAGCATCCGCAGCAGGAATTCCTGCAGGTCGACACCACCAATATCCTGTTCATCGTGGGCGGCGCTTTCGCCGGCCTGGAAAAGATCATCGGTGACCGCCTGCAGAAGCGTTCCATCGGTTTCGGGGCCAACGTGGAAGATCCCAGCAAGGCCAAGATCGGCGAAATGCTGGAAAAGTGCGAGCCCGAAGACCTGCTGAAATTCGGCCTTATCCCCGAATTCGTCGGCCGCCTGCCGGTGATCGCCACGCTGCACGATCTGGATACCGATGCGCTGGTGACGATCCTGAAGGAACCGAAGAACGCGCTGGTGAAGCAGTACCAGAAGCTGTTCGAGCTGGAAGACGTGGAACTTACCTTCACAGACGAGGCTCTGGAAGCCATCGCCAAGCGCGCGATCAAGCGCAAGACCGGTGCGCGCGGCCTGCGGTCCATCGTCGAAGGCCTTCTGCTGGACACCATGTTCGACCTGCCGAGCATGGAAGATGTCACAGAAGTCGTGGTGGATGCAGACGTGGTGGAGGGCCGCAAGGAGCCTGTCCGCGTGCTCGCCAACGACAACGGCAAGAAGAAAGAGGCAGCGGCGTAATCGCCTGCTGCCGCCAGCCTCCTACCCGGTCATCCATCTTCCGGAAAAATCATGGGCGGTCCCTCGGGGCCGCCCTTTCCGCGTGCCTGAAGACCCGGCACGCCTGACCCTCCCCTGCACGGCGCAGGGGCAACCCCCCAAAAAGGAGTTATACTATGCCGACCAATTCCGAACTCGCCGCCAAGATGCTGCGCGATGCCTCGATGTTCTTCCGCCAAGTGGGTGAACAGAACCCGCCCGTGGCCGAGCAGATGAACCAGAATGCCGCGGTCTACGAACAGGTCGCCCAGCTGGTCGAAAGCGATCCCACCGGCGAAGTGCCGACGCAGGATCCGGCCGACGCCCAGGCTCAGCAAGCTTCCGAGTAGGTTTCGACCAGAACGATCGCTGCGCCCATACGGCGCAGCAACCCGAAGAGGATCGTCCCGCCAATCAATGTGGATTGGCGGGACGGTCCTCTTCTGCTGTTTCAAGGGAAGGTTCCCCCTGCGGACCGTCCTCGTTCCCCTCAGTGGTCTTTTCGATGATCGGGAATTCAGTCGCCTCAGCGGGCGGCACGGTCGGAGCCTGCGCCTTGTTCAGGGCGGCGGTGGCCCGGTGCTGCAACTGCCGCGTGGCATCGCCCACACCCTTGCCCACACGCGCGAACTGCTGCCGCAGCAGCTCCCCGTCGTCGGTGCGGAAAGCGGCGCTCTCGTCCAGCCCGGCCTCGTCTGTGGTGAAATAACTGGCTTCGGGGAAACCCAGTTTCTGGGCGATCATCACGGCCGGGAAACTCGACCGGAAGCTGTTGTAGCGTTCCACCTCGTTATTCATGGCTTCGCGTTTGTGCTGCAGGTCGTTCTCGATCGTCTGGATCTGGCCCATCAGCGTGTTGTACGTCTGGTTGGCCTTCAGTTCGGGAAACCGTTCCGCCACAAAACTGACACCGGCCAGCGCGCGTGTGGTCGCTTCGGCCATGGCCCCTGCATCGCTTACGTTCTCGTTGCGACCGGCGATGGTGATATGGGCCAGCTTCTCGTGGTCGCCATAACCCTGACAAATCTCGATCAGCTGGTTGGCGAGCGTAGCCCGCTTCTTCAACTCGCCCAGCAGGTTCGATTGCGACCGCTTCACCGCTTCCGACCTTGTCCGGAGCTGGTTGTACAGCTTGGTCACCCAGAAAAACCCGCCCCCGGCGACGAGCAACAGCAAAAACAGGAATTCCATGACTATTAGCCCCCTATTGTTCCCCTGAGAGTCGAATCGGTATATCCCGATTTCGTATTTTTCCCAAATTTGGGAGTATCTAAGGGTTAATCCTGATGCGATGGAGGCGGTGATAGGCAAAGGACTCCGACGGACCGTTGTCGAATACTATACCGCTGCCCGCCCGACCCCGCGCAGCAGCCTGCGGGGCAGCGGTTACGCTAGCCCTCCCCGGCTTTCCGGCGGGCGCCCAGCGCTTTCAGCCGCTCCAGGCTTTCCCCGCTTAATACGTCCTTTGCCCTGTAGTTGCCCTCAAGACGGGGAATTCCTTCTTCGAAACCGACCCACGGCATCGCCTCGCCGGTGAAGATGATAACATCGGGCGTGACGCTGGCCGGATCGTCCAGCGTGCCTGCACGCACGGCTACCATCAGGCGACCCATGCTGCCGTAATAGCTGAACATCGCCGTGCCGCATTGCCGGCACCGGGCCATGGTATGCGGAGCGCCGCTGCCGCCGGGTAAGGCGAATTCCTGCAGATCTCCCGAAAGGAGTTCGACCCGCTCATTTTCCCAGAAGGCGTTGACCACGCTGGTCGATCCGGTCTGCCGCTGGCATTGGCGACAATGGCAATTGAGCACCATGATTGGCTCGCCCACAATGCGGTACCGCGCGCTGCCACAGGCGCAGCCTCCCTCGCGTTTAGGTTGCTCGTCCATCCTCGGTCCTCCTTCGCTTTCAGGGAAGACGCTGGCGGCGTTTGTTGCAAGTACGAAAACGCCCCGCCCGGCCATGTTGCCGGACGGGGCGCCGCGCTGCGCCGAAAGCGAGGGGGGGTCAGCCCGGCAGCAGCACGCGGTCGAGGACGTGGATCACGCCGTTCGACGCCGCGATATCGGCCATGGTGACCTGCACCTGGCGGTCGGCGGCATCGGTCAGCACAATGTTGCCGTTAACCAGCCGCGCGGTCAGCGTTTCGCCTGCCACGGTATCGATCCGGGCGTGGCCGTCGCCGTCGCGGATAAGCTGCGTCAGGTCGGCGGCGGTCACCCGGCCGGCAACAACGTGATAGGTCAGCACAGTGGTCAACTGGCCGCGGTTTTCGCTGCGCAGCAAGGTGGGCACGGTGCCCTGCGGCAAGGCGTCGAAAGCATCGTCGGTGGGCGCGAAGACGGTGAACGGACCATCGCCCTGCAGCGTCTCCACCAGTCCGGCAGCCTGCATGGCAGCCACCAGCGTTTCGAAGTTATCGTTGCCCGATGCGACCTGCACGATATCGGCGTCGGCATGCTGGTGGCCATGATTGTGCGCCAGGGCCGGCGCAGCGGAAAGCAACGCACCTGCAGCAAGGATTGCGGCGAGTGCGGATCTGGATGTCTTCATGATTGCAGTACTCCTTTGTCTCGCAAGTCCCGTCCGGCTTGCGGAAGGAGTTACGGAGCGACGCGGAGAAAGGTCGCAAAATAATTTCAGATTGCGGTGAACTGGCCCTCGGCCACTACCGGCCCGGCATCCGCATCAGCGGGCTTTCCGCCCAGCGGTTCGCGAGTGAGCACCAGTTGCGCGCCGTCCCTGAAATCCCCGGCGAGGTCGGTCGTGACGCTGAACCGCGCCTCTTCCCCCGGCACGATCACGCCCAGCGAGTGCAGGTCCCCTTCCCTGTCCACCAGCCATAGTTCGTGATCGTGAACGCCATCGGGCGCAAGGCCGGTGGAGGAGACGGTCAGTTGCTGCCGCTCCGGCACCCAGGTCAACGCGAGGCGCAGCGGCGTATCGGTAATGGGGATGGATGCTGCCAGCAGCGGGTCTGGCGCAGGCTCGGTCGTGCGGATCGGAGGGGCAATGGCCACCAGCAGCGAAACGGCCGCGACGGCGCCTAGGACGGCGGCGGCAATGCGCCAGCGCATGATGCTGGTACGCATGGCGTCGAGCGCGACGATGTCCGCCGCTCCGCCTTGGGCGTCGTCGTGCGCCATACCCGCCTCGATGCGCTGCCACAGCGATGCGGGCGGCTCCACCGCGTCCCACCGGTCCAGCAGCGGAGCGAAATGTTCTTCCCAGCGCGCCACCGTGTCGGCGAAATCCGGCTCCCGCGCCAACCTGCCGCGCGCGAGCAGGAGGCGCTCGTCCGTCAGCAGGCCGAGCACGAATTCGCCGGCGAGCACTTCGTCCGCGGTCAGGCCGGGAATGGGGGCGGGTTCGTCGGTCATTGTCTCTCGATACAGGCCTTCAGGCGGGAAAGTCCGCGATGGACCCGCGATTTCACCGTGCTGAGCGGCACGTCGTCATCCTCGGCGAGCTGAACGTAGGTCGCACCGCCCAGGAAAGCGCGGGAAATGGCGGAGCGCTGGCGTTCCTCCAGTTGCTCCAGACAGAAATGGATGCGCGCGTCGCGCTGGTCGAGTTCGATCTGGCCGTCGGCAGGCACGCTACCGTCGGCGACATGCGCCGCCGCCGTTTCCGGCACCGATGCGTGCGCCACTTTCCCGCGTGCGCGCAGCCGGTCGACGGCGCGGTTGCGGGCCATCGTCGCCAGCCAGCTGATCGGGCTGGCGCGCGCTGGGTCGTAGCGGTCGGCGCGCCTCCACAGGTCGAGATAGATATCCTGCACCGCATCCTCGGCTTCGCGTTCATCGCCCAAGATACGCAAGGCAATGCCGTAAAGTTTCGCCGATGTCGCACGGTAGACGTCTTTCAGGGCGCTGCGGTCCCCGGTGGCGAGGCGCGCGATGTCCGCCTTCAATGCCGCCCGCGCTGCCTCGGCCTCGCCGTCTCGATCGACGCCTAGGGGCGCCCGCTGCATCAGCGCGGTTCCGGTTCGGGTGCAGGCGGCGGCGATGCGGGGGGCGGCGGCGCTGGCGGCTCATCCGCTTCCGGCAATTCCGGCGGTGCGAGTACTTCGGCCCAATCGTCCAGGCGCCTGCTGCAACTGAGATCGCCTTTGCCTCCCGCACGCAGGCATCCCTCTCGCTGGGCGCGCTGCAGGGCCTCGCCCAGAGTCTCGGTCTGTCGCGGCGGTTCCAGCAGGTCTCCGCGATTGGCGACGATGTGATCGGTAGAGGTGCAGGCAGTGGTAGAAAGGGTTGCGACCACGAGCGCGCCGAAGGTCATCGCAATACCAGGCCGCCTCATGCGCAGTCATCCCCGCAATCGTCGAAAGTGGTTTCGACTTGCAGGGTAACATGCCCGATCGCGTGGTGATGCTCAAGTTCGTGCGAGGCTTCGCGCAGGAAAGCGTCGCCCGGATGGCCGCCCGGCATCACCAGGTGCGCGGTCAGTGCTGTCTCGGTGGTGCTCATGGGCCAGATGTGCAGGTCGTGGACCGCTTCCACCCCCGGCAGGCCGCGCAGGTAGGTGCGCACTTTCGTGTCGTCCACGCTATCGGGCACTGCGAGGAGGCCCATCTTCACGCTGTCCTTCAGCAGGCCCCATGTGCCCCAGGCGATCACCGCCACAATCACGAGGCTGACGATGGGGTCAATGGCGATGTAGCCGGTCATCAGGATGGCGACGCCCGCGATCACGACGCCTACCGACACCAGCGCATCGGCGGCCATGTGCAGGAACGCGCCGCGAATGTTGAGGTCGTGCTTGCGCCCACGCATGAACATCAGCGCGGTCGCGGTGTTGATGACAATGCCTATCCCCGCCACCCAGATCATCGTCCACCCTTCGGGCTCGACGGGATCGATCAGGCGGTCGATGGTCTCGATCAGTATGGCGCCGATAGCGACCAGCAGCAGCATGGCGTTGGCGAAAGCGGCGAGGATGGTGGAGCTTTTCAGGCCATAGGTGAACCGGTCGGACGGCGGCTTCTTGGCGGCGACGCTGGCACCCCAGGCGATCAGCAGGCCCAGTACGTCGGACAAGTTGTGCCCGGCGTCGGCGACCAGCGCCATCGAGCCGGAGATGAAGCCGAAAGTCGCCTCGACAATGACGAAGGCGGTATTGAGCACCACCCCGATGGCGAATGCTTTGCCGAAATCAGCCGGCGCATGCGAATGCCCGTGGCCATGCCCATGCCCGTGACCATGATCGTGCGAATGCGAGTGAGAATGTCCTGACCCCATCGGCCTACTCGTAGACGCAGGAATCCAGTCCGTCACGCTTTACAACGCCGATCCGCGCTTCGATGGTATTGCCGTAGCGGGCTGTAAAACCGCCCGGATTCACCGCTTCGCGGGTCTTTGGCGACGGCAGGACTGCGGCAATGCGGCTGGCCTCGTCAGCCGAAAGGCGCGCGGCGGAATGGCCGAAATACCGCTGCGCCCCGCTTTCCACGCCGTAGGTGCCCAGCCCTGTTTCGGCGACGTTGAGATAGACTTCCATGATCCGCCGCTTTTCCCACAGGTTTTCGATCAGGAAGGTGAAGTAGGCTTCCAGCCCCTTGCGAAACCAGCCGCCGCCCTGCCACAGGAACACGTTCTTGGCCGTTTGCTGGCTGATGGTGGAGGCCCCGCGCTGGCGCTCTCCGCGAGCGCGTTCTTCCAGCGCTTCCTCGATGGCTTCCCGGTCGAAACCGTCGTGCTGGCAGAACTTGCCGTCCTCCGCCGCGATCACCGCGCTCACCATGTTGCGATCAATGCGGGAGAGCGGCTCCCAATCTCGCGTCACGCTGTGCTCGTCCAGCAGCATGGTGGCCGTGTAGGTGACGGGCACGAAGCGGAAGATGATCGCCAGCGCTACGCTGATGATGACGAACCACACGACGAACTTGGCGATGAACTTGAGAATGCGCAGGACCATGCGCGGCTCCCTACAGGATTTGCGCGGTGGAACGAAGATACGAAAAAGGGGCAGCACCCGAAGGCGCCGCCCCTTTTCGTTTCGACCGACGTGTCACGCGGCCGTCGGCATCAGCCTTTCGCCGGCAATGCGCTGCATGGCTTTCTGCAGCTTCTCGAAGGCGCGCACCTCGATCTGGCGGATGCGTTCGCGGCTGACATCGTAGACCTGCGAAAGCTCTTCCAGCGTCTGCGGGTTCTCCGTCAGGCGGCGTTCGGTCAGGATGTGCTGCTCACGCTCGTTGAGAGCGCCCATCGCTTCCACCAGCATTTCGCGGCGCACGTCGGCTTCCTCGGCATCGGCCACGATGGTGTCCTGCAACGGACGGTCGTCCGTCAGCCAATCCATCCATTCGCCGCTGCCTTCCTCGCCATTGCGCATCGGCGTGTTGAGCGAGCCGTCGCCGCCCATCATCATCCGGCGGTTCATGTTGACCACTTCCTGCTCCGGCACGCCCAGATCGGTGGCGATCTTGGTTACGTCTTCCGGCGACAGGTCGGAGTCTTCATAAGCCTCCAACTGCTTTTTCATGCGGCGAAGGTTGAAGAACAGCTTCTTCTGCGCAGCCGTGGTGCCCATCTTCACGAGGGACCAGGAGCGCAGGATGAATTCCTGGATGCTCGCCTTGATCCACCACATGGCATAGGTCGCCAGACGGAAGCCGCGATCGGGCTCGAACTTCTTCACGCCCTGCATCAGGCCCACGTTGCCTTCGGAAATGAGATCCGAAACCGGCAGGCCATAGCCGCGATAGCCCATGGCGATCTTCGCCACGAGCCGCAGGTGGCTCTGCACCAGCTGGGCTGCTGCATCGGGGTCTTCGTGCTCTTCGTAACGCTTGGCGAGCATGTATTCCTGCTCGGGCGTCAGCACCGGGAATTTCTTGATTTCCGACAGGTATCGGTTGAGCCCCTGCTCACCGCCGAGTGCCGGAACTGTTGATCTGACTTTACTCACTTTTGTCCCAAACCTTTCTTTGTCGTCGACCACTCGTTTCGGGCCCCTGATGGGCACCCGGATCTGGCGGTCACATTGGGTGCAACTCTCTTATAGCGCACCACAGGCCGATTTAGGGTGCATTTCATCGATTGGAATGACCTGTTTGGTCGATAAGTTCCCGCATATCGGCTGGCAGATCGCTGGAGAACGACAGGGCGTTACCGGTGACGGGATGGATGAAACCGAGTCGCGCGGCATGAAGAGCCTGGCGCTCGAAACCCAGGGCCTTGATAACAGGCCGTAAAGCGGCTGGAGTGCGTCCGTACACAGGGTCCCCTATTAGCGCATGACCGATTGACGCAAGGTGAACTCTCACCTGGTGGGTTCGCCCGGTTTCCAACCGGCATTCGATCAGGGAACAGTGATCCAGCCGCTCCAGCGTGGTGAAATGGGTGACGGCGTGCTTTCCGCGCTTCGAATCGTCGGGCAGCACGGCCATCTTCTTGCGATCGCGGTCGCTGCGCCCGAGTCGTGCGTCCACCGTGCCGGATGGCGGCATGGGGTGGCCGCCGCACACGGCGAGATAGGCGCGCTCCAGCGAGTGATCGGCGAATTGCTTCGCCAGCCCCTCGTGCGCCGCGTCGCTCTTGGCGACGACCAGCAGGCCGGATGTGTCCTTGTCGATGCGGTGGACGATGCCGGGCCGCGCCACGCCGCCGATACCGGAAAGCTGGCCCCGGCAGTGGTGAAGCAGAGCATTGACCAGCGTGCCATCGGGATTGCCCGCCGCCGGGTGAACCACCATGCCTGCGGGCTTGTCGACCACGATCAGGTGCTCGTCCTCGTATGTGACGGCTATGGGGATATCCTGTGGACAAGCCTGTGGATCGCTTGGGGGCGGCAGGTGGATGAAAAAGCTCGACCCCGCTTGAACTTTGGTCCTGGCGCTGGTGGCGGCCCTCCCGTCCACCTCCACCTTCCCCTCGGCAATCAGCGCCTTGATCCGTTCGCGCGACAGATCGGCTACTTCCGCCAGCGCCTTGTCCAGCCGGGTGGCACTGTGGATAGTTCCGGTGAGGGTATGAGAGGTGGTTTGGTCAGACACACCCCCTCTTTACCGTCTGCCCTGAGCTTGTCGAAGGGCTGTATTTCACTTAGCGCAGGGGAGTGCCCTTCTGGTCTTATATCCTCCACTGCAATGCGGGCCGTTTCTATACCGGCCACACCGACGATCTCGACAAGCGGATCTGGCAACACGAGAATGGAGTGGTTTCCGGATTTACTCGCAACTTCCTTCCGGTGAAGCTGGTCTGGTCTCAGGAATTTACCACCCGCGAAGAGGCGAAGGCGGCGGAAAAGCAGATCAAGGGATGGTCGCGGATGAAGAAGCTGGCGCTGATCCGCGGTGACTGGGACGCCGTGTCGCGTTACGCGAAAAGTAAAGGCAACCCTTCGACAAGCTCAGGGCAGTCGGTAGTAGTGGGTGAAGAGGTGATTGCATTGCTTCGCGGCGAAGCGGCGCGAGCCGATCCCGACGAATGCTGCGGCATCCTGCTGGGCGAAGGGCCGCACATCACCGCCGCCGTTCCCGCGCGAAATGTCCATCCTGCCCCGCAGACGCATTTCGAAATCGATCCGCAGACCCTGATCGACGCGCACCGCGCCGCACGGCGCGGCGGTCCGCAGGTCGTGGGCTATTATCATTCGCATCCCGAAGGCCCGCCCTGCCCCTCCGCCACGGACCGCGCCCAGGCCGCGCATGACGGCATGGTGTGGGCCATCATCTGCGACGATGCGATTGGCTGGTGGCATGATGCGCCAGACGGTTTCGCCGCGCTTCCCTACCGGGCAATCCCGGCCTAGATACCCGGCGATGAATTGCCCGCTGCATCCCGTTGTCACACTTTTTGACAAGTGCGGGTGGCAGCGTGGAAATTTTGCCCTAGGACAGTGTTCCAGGTGTTCCACATTAACGCCAGACCAAGGCCACGAAACCACCCGATGACTTCTTCCCTCGATCTTGCTTCCCTGCTCTGCTCCCGCCTTTGCCATGACATGCTCAGCCCCGTCGGCGCACTGAACAACGGGCTGGAGCTGCTGGCGGACGAGAAGGATCCGGCCATGCGCCAGCGGTGTCTCGACCTGCTGGAACAGAGCGCGCGGATCTCTGCCAACAAGCTCAAGTTCTTCCGCCTCGCATACGGTGCCGCCGGTGGGTTCGGAGAGCAGGTGCCGGTGGACGAGGCGCACGAACTGCTCACCTCGCTGACCGAAGCGGACGAGCGGCTGACGCTCGACTGGGCGGTAAGCGAGCAAACGCTGTCCAAGCCCGCGATCAAGGTGTTGCTGAACCTTGCTGCGATGGGTCTCGATTCCCTGGTGCGTGGGGGAACGCTGGCCGTGGGGGCAGAGCGTAACGGCGGCCAGACCGAGATCGCCATTCGCGCCGGTGGCCCGCGGGTCGCCTTCGATGCCAATATCGGCAAGGCGCTGGACGGTTCGCTGGATGCCGATGAACTCTCCGGCCGCACCGCCGCTGCCCATCTCATTCACCTGATCGTGGAGCGCGATGGCGGCGCAGTGCAGTACCATCACGGCAAGGAAGCCCTCGTGCTGGGCGCGATGCTGCCCGAACCCGAAGGCATGATCGGTTGACCGAGCGGGACGCAAACGGGGGGGACGCGGGGCCCGCTGCAGGTTCCGATTTCGGCCAGGCTGGCCAGCAGCTTCCGCTGAGCGAGGATGAACTGGTCCATCGCGAGGCGCTGTCGCCCAACCACGACGAACGCACCCTGCCCATCTCGATGGTGGTGATCCACTACACGGAGATGCAGGACAAGGGCTTCGCGATCGAACGGCTGTGCGATCCGGAAGCCAAGGTTTCCGCGCATTACCTGATAGGCGAAGGCGGCGAAGTGGTGCGGCTGGTGCCCGAAGAGAAGCGCGCCTGGCACGCAGGCGTTTCCTACTGGCGCGGCCACAAGGATGTGAATTCCGCCAGCATCGGGATCGAGCTCGATCATCCGGGCCATGCCTATGGCTACCGCGAATTTTCCGAGGCGCAATTTGCCGCGCTGGTGCCGCTGGTGGCCCGGCTGGTGAAGACCTACGACATTCCCCGCGCGAACGTGGTCGGCCACTCCGACGTTGCGCCGGGCCGCAAGATCGATCCGGGCGAACTGTTCCCGTGGGACCGGCTGGCGGAATACGGCCTGTGCCTCGCTCGCCCGGAAAAGCTGGACCTTGGCGATCCGTTCGATAACGACGCCGCCTTTTACCTGGCACTGGAACGGTTCGGCTACGACATCACCGATGGCCACGCGGCCGTAGAGGCGTTCCAGCGTCGCTGGCGACCTGAGCGGATCGACGGCAGGATCGACGGGGAAGTGCGCGCGATCCTTTACCAATTGCTGCTGGACCGTGACCGCGGACTGGCCCGCTAGACCCGCGCCATCATCGGCGCTTCCCTGTTCGCCTTTCCCGCCCTATATGGTCTGTCGCCGGGGAGCCGGGCAGCCGCGTGGCCTTCGGGCCTCGAGGAAAGTCCGGGCTCCACGAAACAAGGGTGGCGGGTAACGCCCGCCGTGGGCAACCACAGGGAAAGTGCCACAGAGAGCAAACCGCCGATGGCTGTTTCGGCAGCACAGGCAAGGGTGAAAGGGTGCGGTAAAAGCGCACCGGGGTTCTGGTAACAGCGCCCGCATGGCAAACCCCACCCGGAGCAAGACCGCATAGGGGTCTCGCGCCTTTTACAGGCAGGAGCGTTTCGCTCCGAGAGACCCGGGTTGGTTGCTTGAGCGTGGGAGCAATCCCTCGCCGAGATGAATGGCTGCCCCCGCGCACGCTGGTCCGCAAGGAAACCGGTCGCGGGACAGAACCCGGCTTACAGGCTCCCCGGCATTACCTGTTCGGCAATCACGCGACGGACGTATCGCTGGTAACGGAAATGTTGCCTTCGCCGTCGTCCACGGCGGTGATGTAGCGGCGGCCGTCGCCTTCCAGCACCAGCGCGGTAAGGCGACCGTGGCAATAGGCTCCGGTATCGATGCCGATGCGGTTGCCCTGGTCCTGCGGTGTCTCGGTAATCGTATGGCCATGCACGATAACCCCGTCGAACGGCTCGGCATGGCTGAGGAACGGCTCTCGTATCCAGCGCAGCTTGGCAACCTGCTGCTCTTCCATCGGCAGGCCCGGCTCGATCCCGGCGTGCACAAAGATATAGTCGCCGATGGTCACGATGTTTTCGAAACCCGCGATGAAATCGAGATCCTGCTGCGGGACCAGCTTCCCCATCAGATCCTGTATTTCGTCAATGGACGCACGCGAATAGACGTTCTTTTCCATACCGTAACTCAACAGCGTCTCGCGTCCACCGTGGCGCAGGAAATGGCGCAGCATGTCCTCGCTTTCGAAACTGCGCAGGAACATCTCTTCGTGATTGCCGGCGATGATGTGGACGTTGCGGAACTTCTGCCACTCGCGCGCCAGCGCCAGTACGTTGACGCTGTCCGGCCCGCGATCGACCAGATCGCCCAGGAGCACGACCGACGCCGTTGCGGGCTCCCGTTCGCGGTTATCGACTTCGATCGCTTCGATCAGGGCAATGAACAGATCGCTGCGGCCGTGGATGTCACCGACTGCGTACACACGTTCCCCATCGGGCACCCTGGCCTCGATCTGCGGACTTTCTGGAGCCGCCTTCTTGGATCGAAAGAATTGAAACATGATCAGACCGTGTTGCTCACATAGGGATAACGCACAAGCGTTCAATCGCTCCACATGCAGCACTGCAAATGGGCGGGATTTCCTGTCACAGTGCTGAATGTGGTGCCGAAATCACACACTTCAGTTTTGCGAGAACGGCACGGCGCAATTTTTCTTGTGCAATGCACAATCGCTGTGCAAGATAGTGATGCTTTCGCGGCGAATTGGCACATAAAAGATGCCAACACGCGAATGGCGCAGGTGGGACGAAGCATCAGTTCACCCAAAGCAATTGAGGAAATTGCCCATGCTTACGTCCGTCCGCAGCCTTGCAGCTGCTTCTGTTTTTGCACTTTCCACTGCCCTCGCGGCTCCTGCCATGGCGCAGGACGACGTTGGCGGCATCGGCGTCGAAGTTTCCGCCAACGTGGCCATGGTCAGCGAATACCGTTTCCGCGGCGTTGACCTGTCCGGCGGCGAATTCGCCATCCAGGGCGGTGTCGATGTCGGCCTGCCCGCCGGTTTCTACGTCGGCACCTGGGCCTCTTCGCTTGACGAGCAGACCGTCGGCTACGGCAGCACCGAGCTTGACGTCTACGGCGGCTGGGCCGGCGAGTTCGGCAACGTTTCCACCGATGTCGGTGTGATCGCCTACATCTATCCCGATGCCGGCGCCGGCGACTTCGACTATGTCGAATTCTACGGCTCGGTCGGCGTGGGCCTCGGCCCGGCAGACGTGACCCTGGGTGTTGCCTATGCTCCCGACCAGGATTCGCTGGGCGGGACCGACAACTTCTATCTCTATGCAGATGCCGGTATCGGCATTCCCGGCACGCCCGTCAGCCTGTCGGGCCATGTCGGCTACACCGATGGTTTCCTGACCTTCACCACCGATGGCGAAGCCATCGACTGGTCGCTGGGTGCAGCCGTTGCCGTGCCCGGCACGCCCCTCGAGCTGGGTGTCGCCTATATCGGCGTCGAAGGCGATGCGCTGATCGATCCGGCCGGCACCTTCACCGACGATGCCGTGGTCTTCACGCTCTCGGCCAGCATCTGACAGTCAATCGCGTAAAGCGAGGAACGGGAGGGCCCGTACCGGAAACGGTGCGGGCCCTTTCGCGTCTACGGCTTCAATCCAGCATGAAGTCGATGGTGGTAACGACCCGCACCTTCTTGAATGGCGAGTCGGCCTGGCCCCAGCCGTCTTCGTCACCGTCGCGCGCGGTGATGGAGAAATAGCCCTGCGTCGCGCTGCGGATGCTCCCCACGCCCGCGCCCGAATCCTTGGCGAACTGTTCCGCCGCGCCGCGCGCATCCTGCGTCGCCTCAGCCACCATTTCGGGTTTGATCCGCTCCAGCCCGGTAAAGCTGAAGCTCATGTTCGAGCTTTCCAGCAGCACGCCGCGCCGCACCAGTTCGAATTCGCGCCGTACCGCCTGCTGCGCCCGATCGACATCGTCGGTGCGCAGGCTCATCCGCTGGTTGACGGTAAAACGCGTGATGCCGTCGTCGGGCGTGTAGCTGGACGCGCTTACCGATACCGGTTGCAGCGCGTCTTCGGGGAAGCCGAGTCCGGCGAAGAATTCGCGCAATTGCTGGGTGTCCCGGTCGACGCTGCTTTGCGCGTCGGCCAGGTTTCCGGCGGTGGTGGAGTATGACAGCGTCCACACGGCAAGGTCGGCAATGACATCGCGTTCCGCCAGGCCGCGTACGGTCACGGTGCGATCGGCCATCTTGGCCCTCACCAGCCCGTCACCGGTCATGAAGCCACCCACGCAAAGACCGATGGCAATGACCGCCGCTGCAGCCACCAGCGGAGATTTCCAGAATGATCCGGCTTGGGAAGGAGGGGTATCGTCACTATAGTCTGTCATCGCCACTCTCCAGGTTCGTGCGCCACGATGCTGCCTATCTTGAGAGCGATGAACCGTGTTTGAATAGCGACGAATGGAGTTTTACCGATGACCCAGTACCTGCACACCATGATTCGGGTCACCGATGCCGAGGCGACGCTGGATTTCTTCAAGCTGATCGGCGTGGAGGAAGTCCGCCGTAAGGACGTGCCGCAGGGCCGCTTCACGCTGATCTTCCTCGCCGCGCCGGGGCAGGAGGGGGTCGCCGAACTCGAACTGACCTACAACTGGCCGCCCGAAGACGGCAGCGCGCCCGAACAGTACGACGGCGGCCGCAATTTCGGCCACGTCGCCTACCGTGTCGAGAACATCTACGAGACCTGCCAGAGGCTGATGGACGCGGGCGTCACCATCAACCGCCCGCCGCGCGACGGACACATGGCCTTCGTCCGCTCGCCTGACGGGATCAGCGTCGAACTGCTGCAGGACGGTCACCTCGATCCGCAGGAACCGTGGGCCAGCATGGAAAACACCGGCACCTGGTAGGCGTATGCCAGTGCCTTCGCCCTTGCTATTCTGCTCGGCGAGCGCCACCTGCGGCGCATGAAAACGCGCAGGCTCCCCCAGGTGGTCATCATCGGCCGTCCCAATGTCGGCAAGTCGACCCTGTTCAACAGGCTGGTCGGCAAACGGCTGGCGCTGGTCGACGACCAGCCCGGCGTGACGCGTGACCGGCGCATGGGGCTGGCGGGCCTGTCCGGTCTGGAGTTCGAAGCCGTCGATACCGCCGGTTGGGAAGACGAGGACGACAAGAGCCTGCCGGGCCGCATGCTGGTGCAGACCCAGGTCTCGCTTAAAGGCGCCGATGCCGCGCTGTTCGTGATCGACGCGCGCGCCGGGCTGACCCCGCTGGACGAGGAAATCGGCCGCTGGTTGCGGCAGCAGGAAGTGCCTGTTGTGCTGATCGCCAACAAGTCCGAAGGCAACGCCGGCCAAAGCGGCATCCTGGAAGCCTACTCGCTGGGCCTGGGTGAACCTGTGCCCGTCAGTGCCGAACATGGCGAGGGCGTTGCCGACCTCTATTCCGCGCTTATCCCGCTGATCGACGAGAAAGCCGACCTGATGCAGCTGGAGGCCGATGCCGAAGCCGCGATTGCCGCCGACAAGGCACGGGCCGCTGCGGAGGCCGGGGAAGAGCTGGAAGAGGTCGACCCCACCGCGCCCCTGAGCCTTGCCATCGTGGGCCGCCCCAACGCAGGCAAGTCGACGCTTGTCAACCGCCTGCTGGATGAAGATCGCATGCTGACGGGCCCGGAAGCCGGGATCACGCGCGATTCCATCGCGATCGACTGGGAATGGACCGATCCGAAATCGGGTGAGACGCGGATCATCAAGCTGATCGACACCGCCGGGATGCGCAAGCGCGCCAAGGTGGTGGACAAGCTGGAGCGCCTCTCCGTGCAGGATGGCCTGCGCGCCGTCGACTATGCCGAGGTGGTCGTGCTGCTGCTGGATGCGACGCGCGGGCTGGAAGTGCAGGACCTGAAGATCGCCAGTCAGGTGATCGACGAGGGTCGCGCGCTGATGGTGGCGATCAACAAGTGGGATATCGCCGAAGATCCCAGCGGACTGTTCAACGGCATTCGCGGCGCGCTGGAAGAAGGTCTCTCGCAGCTCAAGGGTGTGCCGCTGTTCGCGGTGTCCGCCATGACCGGCAAGGGGTTGGACACGATGCTTGCCGCCGCTTTCGAACTGCGCGAGGCGTGGAGCCGCCGCGTGCCGACCTCCGCGCTCAACCGCTGGTTCGACGATGCGTTGGGCGCCAATCCCCCGCCTGCGCCCGGCGGACGGCGGATCAAGCTGCGCTACATCACCCAGGT
Organism: uncultured Sphingomonadaceae bacterium; assembly: GCA_947493195.1. Classification (GTDB taxonomy): domain Bacteria; phylum Pseudomonadota; class Alphaproteobacteria; order Sphingomonadales; family Sphingomonadaceae; genus Alteraurantiacibacter. Next base: position 520,560 of record CANLQG010000001.1, read on the forward strand.
CGGCACCCGCCCGCCGCGGTTCGTCATCTTCGGTTCGCGGCTGGACGATTTGCCCGCCAGTTACGAGCGCTACCTGCTCAACGACATTCGCCGCAAACTTGGTTTCGGCGCGGTGCCGGTGCGCCTGACGCTGAAATCGGCCAAGAACCCCTACGATTCCAATCGCGGTGGTGGCGGAAAGTTCAGCGGCGGCCAGGGCCGTGACTAGGGGCCGCGACTGAGGCGCCCATGTTCGAAACGCTTTCCCTGACCGGTGAACTGATCGAGCGCACATCCAGCACCGCCCGCGTGCAGGAGATCGTGCAGCTGAGCCTCGCGCCGGTGTTCCTGCTGGCAGCGATCGGCGCGATGCTGAACGTGATGAATCTCCGCCTGACCTGGCTGTTCGACCGGATCGAACTGATCGAGCGGCAGGAAGAGGCAGGCGAAGGCGGGCGCGAAATAGAGGAACTGCCTGCGCTGATCCAGCGGCAGAGCTATGCGCAAAAGGCAGTGAACCTGTCGACGCTTGCAGCTCTTACCATCTGCGTGGTCGTTGCCGTGCTCTTCATCAGTGCCTTCATCGAACCGCGCATCGGCACGCTGGTGGCTATCTTGTGGGTCGCCACGATGGCGCAGTTGTCTGGTGCCTTGCTGCTGTTCTTCCGCGAAACCAGCCTTGCCCGCGCCACGGCACGCGAACGGCGCAGGCGCAGCCGCGAAATCCTGGCACGCAAGCGTGAGGAAAAAGGCGGCTAGCGCGGGTTCGGCACAACCTGCGGCGAAGCGATTGATTTATCCGACAGGCTGAGCGCCCTGCCTTACCCCCGTCACGCTTCTATGGTGTTGTAAAGACTGGGCCTTGTTTGGTGCTCAGGAGGAGAAGGGAACAATGCAGCGCTATCAGCTTGATTTTCGGGCCGATGCCAGTGGCGCATCGCAAAGCTTCGATGTGCCAGACATCGCGACTGCATTGGTTGTTGCAGATATCAATCTGGCGAATGGCCAGGCCAGTCTGCGCGATGGCGAGAGGCTGGTCGCCCGGCTGGAGAAGCGCCACGTGGGCGGCTCCTCCTACTGGCATGTGAGCTAGGGGCAGCCGTCAGGCCGCGCCAGCATCGTTCTCGCCCTCTCCCGCGGCCTTGGAATTGAGCTGCACGTAATTCTGGATTCCCATCCGTTCAATCATGTCGAACTGGGTTTCCAGGAAGTCGACGTGCTCTTCCTCGCTGGCGAGGATATTCTCGAACAGTTGGCCGGAGGTGAAATCCTTCACCTCCTGGCAGTAGTCGGCAGCTTCGCGCAGCAGCGGAATTGCCTCATGCTCCAGCTCGAGATCGGCCTTCAGGATTTCCTCGACGGTTTCGCCCACCTTCAGCTTGTGCAGGGCCTGGAAATTGGGCAGCCCGTTCAGGAACAGGATGCGATCGGCCAGCCAGTCGGCATGCTTCATCTCGTCGATGGACTCATGCCGCTCGTACTCGGCCAGCTTGTACACGCCCCAATCGTTCAGAACGCGGTAGTGCAACCAGTACTGGTTGATCGCTGTCAGCTCGTTGGTGAGAGCCTTGTTCAGATATTCGATGACCTTGGCATCGCCCTTCATGGCATGTCTCCTGGGTGAAATTGCTGGAAGGCAATTGGTCAGGAACGCAGGCTCATTGCAAGCGAAAGCGGACGCGCGAAGCGTTAAAAATGGCGGAAAACCGCGCTATTGCGAATGCAAATCAGGTAAGGTCAGGCAGCGGCCAGAGGACAGGCCAGCGCCTCTCGCTCTTCCGCGATCACACCCTCCGCCTCTTCCAGGCACTGGCCGCAGTTGGGCCGCTTGCCCAGTTTCGCATAGACCGATTCCGCACCGCCACGATGCTGCCGCGCCGCCTTGCGCAGGTCATCTTCCCTGATGGCGTTGCAGATGCAGGTGTACATGGGCGTGCGAATCTCTCGGAACTGATCCTTTGAACTGACGCCAAGTTAATGCGACTAAATTGCATTAGCAAGCTATTTGCGAACAATTCTCAAGATCGTTTCGCCTGTTATCGCTTCAACGCAAACACCTTTCCGTAGGTCAGGCAGCGCCACAGCCACTCCAGCGGGCCATAACGGTACTTGGCGAGCCACGGGCGCGACCAGGCCAGCATCACTGCCCAGCCCAGCGCCACGACAAGGTAAAGCTCCGGCCGGGTCAGCTCGCCCCACAGGCCGCCCGCCCATGGATGGAAGATCAGCAACATCAGCACCGACGTGCCCAGGTAATTGGTGAAGGCAGCGCGGCCTGTGGCAGACAGCCGCTCTGCCAACCAACCGCTGGCGGCATTGCCATACAGCGCCAGCAACAATACAAGGCCAAGGATCATCGGCAAGCGCGGCAGCATGGAAAAAGCCATCATCGCCGAAAGCGTACCCCAGTAGGTGAAGCCGCCCGCCTTGGCCCACAGCGCCAACCACAGGCACAGGCCCGCGCCGGTGAGAAACAGGCCCCAGCCCCACGCCCGGCGTTTACCGGTGTTGCCGCCCGTCCCGAACCAGCCGAAGCGGTAGAAAGCCATGCCAACCAGCATCAGTGGCAGCGTCTCGAAGACGAACAGGAAAATCGCGTCGAACGGATCGGCGGCGTGCTCCGCGAAATTGTGCACGACGAAATCCGCGTAGGAGCCTTCGGTCATGATCGGGACTTCCGCCGCATCTTCGGCGATGGCAGCTTGTTTACCCTCGGCGATGGAGGCCCGCGCCTCTTCCATTCCCTCCGCCTCGCCCAGCGACGTTTCCGCCATGAAATAGGCAGAGCCGATGGTAAGGGCGTAGAACAGCGCGCCGACAACGTATCCGATCAGCCCCAGCATCAGCAATTTGCCCGCTGTCATCCGCAGGAAGAACATCGCGCCGAACCCGGCCACGGAATAAAGGATCAGGATGTCCCCGCGCCAGATCAGGAAGAAGTGGATCAGGCCGAACAGCAGCAGGAAGACCAGCCGCCGCGCCAGCAGAGCCCGGGTCGCGCCGCGCTCCCACGCCTTTTCCATGAACAGCGCCATCCCGGCACCGAACAGTAGCGTGAACAGGCCGCGCATCTTGCCGTCGACGAGGACGAACTGCACCACCCACAGCCACTCGTCGGTGGCATCATGGCCGGACAGGAAAGCGTCGGGCCAGTAATAGGCGCTCCACGGCTGGCCGAAAGCCACGATATTGGCGGCGAGGATCCCCAGCACTGCGAACCCGCGAATAAAATCGAGGCTGGCGAGGCGTTCGCCCTCTGCGGCAGGCTTCAACTCCTGCGTCTCGCCGTCGGGCGTCGCCAATTCCTGCGTCATGCTGCTTCCCTCCTGTGCAACCCGCCGGCGTTATGGCAATGCGACGGCGGTTTGGGAAGCAATGGCGCAACCGGTCAGCTTCGCGTTACAAGGCAGTCGAACCCGGCACGTTGTAGGCTGGTACAGGCCGACTGTGCCTCTGCCTGCGAAGCAAAGCCACCGGCCTGCACGACCGTGACCCGGCCCCGGTCCAGGAACAGCCGCTCGCGCCCGGCCAGTTCCGCGCGGCCCGAAACCCTGCTCCACAATCGCTCGGCATTGCCCGCAACGCCGAAGGCACCAAGCTGCACGCGCCACGGGCCGCTCCTCGCAGCCGCCGGACGCGGTGCGGGCGTTGCGGCCGGTGCAGGCGGCGCGGCGGCGACTGTCGCACGCTGCGGCGGCGCAGAAGGTCGCGGTGCGGGGGCCGGTGTGGACCGGGCATAGCTGGCTCCGGCCTGCGCCGGATCTTCCATGCCCGTCGCCTGCCGCGCCTGCTCCACCGCGTCACGCGCAGCAGCAACGGAGGGCGAGACCGAAACCGAAGGGATCGGACGCGGCACCCGCGATACTGTCGCAGTCTCTGGCGCAGAAGGCCGCGCCGCTGGCGGCGTCGTGGTCTCTATCGGATCTTGCCCCGGCGCCGACGCGGGGACTGAAAGGTCTGCGGCGGCCAGTTGCACCGATCGCGCCTGCTCTGCTTCCGTTTCCAGGCGGCGCGCCAGCGCGGCCCCGCTCTGGCGCTGTTCCAGCGGGATGAAGGCATCCATCTGTTCGATGGCGGGGCCAGCCTGCGGCAGCCCGGCTCCGTTCGCCAGCGTCAGCAGGGCATAGGCGCGCTCCCAGTCCCGCTCCACCATGTCTCCGTTGAAGTGGGCAATGCCGATAAGATACTGCGCGCGCGGATCGCCACGGGTGGCGGCGGCCTGCACATAAGGAAGCGCCTCTTCCCGGCGGCCACCCTGGAACAGCATCAGGCCATAGGTATCGGCAGCCTGCAGGTGCCCTGCCAGGGCGGCATCGCGATAGAGCTCCTCAGCCCGCTCCATGTCGGTCGGCACGCCACGGCCCAGCCGATAGGCCTGGCCCATATTGAACATGGCATCGGGATCGCCCGCCTCTGCCGGTCCCTGCCACTCTGCCACTGCCGCGGCGTAGTCACCACGAGACCATGCATCCACGCCGTCCCGCACTGTTGCACCAAGTGGAGCGGCCAGTGCCAGCGCGGCCAGCGCTCCGGCCGTCTTCGTCCAGACGGATCTTGTGTTGTCAGCCATTGCCATTCTCATGTCCCCCAAGAGGCGATCTGCACGATGGCATAGTAAACGAGCCATTAGCAAAGCGTTTATCCGTAGCAAATTTCCGGTCCGCGCACAGGCCCGCCGGTCGCGGCCACGCCCTCGCGCCGCGATTGCAGACGATAAAAAGCTGGCCGGAAGCCGGGGCCGAATTAACCCAAAATAAAGGGTAGTCTGCGAAGCCAATAGGCGAAGGCCCGTAATGAGACTTGGTCGGGTCGCTTGTTCTAGGGGGAATCGCGTTGCGCGTTTTGGCATTGGCATCGCAGAAGGGTGGCTCGGGTAAGACCACTCTATCCGGACACCTCGCTGTCCAGGCGCAGCGCGCTGGCGCTGGCCCGGTCGTGCTTATCGACATCGATCCGCAGGGTTCGCTGGCCGACTGGTGGAACGAGCGTGAGGCGGAATATCCCGCTTTCGCGCAAACCACCGTGGCCCGGCTGGCCAACGATCTTGCGATCCTGCGCCAGCAGGGTTTCAAGCTGGCGGTCATCGATACGCCGCCCGCCATCACCATGGCCATCCAGTCGGTGATCTCGGTGGCGGAACTCATGGTCGTTCCCACCCGCCCCAGCCCGCACGACCTGCGCGCCGTGGGTGCCACGGTCGACCTGTGCGAACGCGCTGGCAAGCCGCTGATCTTCGTGGTCAACGCGGCAACGCCCAAGGCCAAGATCACTTCGGAAGCCGCGGTCGCGCTGTCGCAGCACGGCACGGTCGCCCCGATCACCATCCACCACCGCACCGATTTTGCCGCTTCGATGATCGATGGCCGCACGGTGATGGAAGTCGATCCCGAAGGGCGCAGCGCGCAGGAAGTCACTGCCCTGTGGCACTACGTCGCCGATCGCCTGGAAAAGAACTTCCGCCGCACGATATTCGCTACCCCCGGCAGCAAGGCCGGGCAGGCCAATGGCGCAGCCCGCGCCCAGGGCGGGGGCTTTGGCCGCCGCGTCGCACAGTAATGGGGCGCGCCATGTCTGACAGCAATTCGTTCGCCTCGCTCGGCCCCATGCTGCTGGCCCGCAAGGGCACGGCAAAGCCCGCCATGCGGGTGCAGCTGACCCAGAACGATCGCACCTCCACCCTGGGTGACGATTTCGACCATTTGGCCGAAAGCCAATCGGCACTGGGCTGGAACGACATGGGCATCGAAGACCAGGTCGTGCCCCTGCGGGTGGCGAACGATCTGGCGGAAACCGCCTCCTCGCGCGAACGTCGCAAGGCCGTGGAGCAGGGACGACGCGCAGCCTTCACGCTGCGCCTCGATGCCGAACGCCACCTCAAGCTGCGGCTGGCCAGCACGATGCAGGATTGCAGCGCGCAGGAACTGGTGACCGAAGCGCTCGACCGTTTCCTGTCCGAAATTCCCGAACTCGATTCCATCGCCGCGCACGTCGCCGGCAACAAGAGCAAGTCCTGAAGGGGAGCTATCCGATGAACGGCCCAACAAACGGCAAGCACAACCGCAAATCGGCAATCGGCCTCGGCATTTCCACGGCGATGGCCGCGGTTCTGCTGTCGGGTTGCGCCGGAAACGCGATGCCGACCGCCGCAGTCGCCGCTTCCGATGCGCAGCACGCGATGGACCGCGGTCACACCAGCGAAGCGATCCAGCACGCCGAACTCGCCGTGACGGCAGAACCGCACAACGCGCAGTATCGCCTGACGCTGGGCAACGCCTACCTGCAGGAAGGCCGCTTCGCGTCGGCTTCCACCACTTTCCAGGATGCGATGACGCTGGGTGACAACAGCCCGCGCGCCGCTCTCAGCCTTGCGCTCGCCCTTACCGGAGAGGGCCGCTTCGCCGAAGCCTCTGCGCTGCTGCGCGACTGGGAAGGCGAGATCGCCGCAGCCGACCTTGGCCTTGCCCTGGCGCTGGCCGGAGAGCCCGAGCGCGGCATCCACGTGCTTACCAATGCGATCCGGCAGGGCCAGAACACGGTCAAGGTGCGCCAGAACCTCGCCTACGCCTATGCCGTGGCCGGGCGCTGGCGCGATGCGCGCCTGATGGTGGAGCAGGATGTTCCCGCCGACCAGGTTGGCGCACGCATGCAGGAATGGGCGCAGATGACCCATGCCGAGGCCTATCAGACCCGTGTCGCGGGCCTGCTGGGTGTCCCCGCCGGCGTGCGCGATGGTGGCCAGCCCATGCACCTGGCGCTGAATAGCAGCCCTGCCATGGAACAGATGGCCGTCCAGGCCGTGCAGCCTGCTGCCCCTGTTGGCGAACTGGCGGCTCTCGATCCCGTGGCCGATGCGCCGGTTTCGGCCAGCAACGAGCCCGACATCGGGCTCGACACTTACCAGCAGGGTCCTGCGCCCGACGTGAGCTTTGCCGAATCGTTCGCGCTGCCCACGTCCGAAATTGCGGCATTGGCCCCCGTCACCACCGACACCATGGCCCTGGTCAGCTCGCCGCTGGTGCGGGAACCGGCTGCCCAGCGTGCCACCCGGCAGCCCGGCGAAGATACGCCGCGCCCCGCCGCGCACCGCTATGCCCAGGCTGCCGCCGCGCCGCGCGCCGCAGCAGCGCGTCCGGCCCCGGCGGCAGAACCCGCGATGGCCCGTGTCGCTTCGGCTGGTCCGGTTGCCGACGCGACGCACCTTGTGCAGCTTGGCAGTTTCTCCAGCGAACAGGGCGCGCGCCGCGCCTGGGGCATCTACGTCAGTCGCCATCCTAATCTCGCCAACCACGAAATGGTCATCACCGAAGCGGTGGTGCGCGGCAAGCGCTACTGGCGCGTGTCGGCAGGTGGCTTCAACGTCGCTTCCAGCCGTTCGATGTGCGCGAACGTCAACGGGTCGAATGCTGGCGAAGGCTGCATCACCTGGGCTGCCAGCAGCCCGCTGCCCGGTGCAGTGGATCGTGGCGGCGTCATGCTCGCCCGCCGCTGATCGCAAAGCCAGTGTTTCCGAAAGGCCCCTTTCCGCAACTGCGGGAGGGGCCTTTTTCGTTACCTACAGCGAATATCCGCCGTCGCTGACCAGCGTCGTACCGGTCATTGTGCCGGATGCGCCCGATAGCAGGAACAGCACCTGGCCGGCGATCTCCTCGGCGCTTTCGAAGCGGCCCATCGGCGTCATTCCCTCGGCCATTGCCGAAAGCGCTCCTGCACGGTCGCCCTGGTGCTTTGCGACCAGGTTATCGAAGAACGGCACACCGTCCCAGATGCCGGTGTCCACGCCGCCTGGCGCGATGGCGTTCACGCGTATCCGGCGGGGCGCGCCTTCCTTCGCCGCGATCTTTGCCATGTGGATGACCCCGGCCTTCGAAGCGCCGTAGGGGCCGATCCCCGGCTCTGCCTTTACGCCCGCCACCGAAGCGGTGAGGACGATGGCCGCACCGTCGCTGGCTAACCGCATGGAACTGCGCAGCGAAAGGAACAGTCCGTCGAGATTGACCGAAATCACCTTGCGCCATTCCGCGAACGACATCTTGGCGAAGGGCGCGGGCTGGCCCGGAATACCAGCATTGAGAAAGGCTGCGTCTAGCGTCGTGCCCGCATCATTGGCCTCGGCCTCTATCGCGTCCCACAGCGCCTCGTCCGCAACATCGCCCGCGTGCAGCGAAACGGCGCACGGAAGGTCCATCGCCGCCAGGCGCTCCCTGTCGAGATCGACGAGGACCAGGTGTTCTGCGCCCGTCTCGGCCAGCGCACGCGCCGCGGCCGCACCGATGCCCGATGCCGCCCCTGTCACAAGCGCCCGCTTGCCCGTGAAATCATGTGTCAATGCGCACTCCCCCCTTCCAAAGCGCCGTCACCCGGCCCTGCACCGGCTGCCGGTCGAACGGCGTATTGCCGGCTGCTGCCGCCATCTCGCGCGAATCCACGATCCAGGGCGCTTCGGGATCGAGCAGTGCGATGTCCGCTTCCAGCCCGCCCTCCAACGATCCCGCCGCGACCCCCAGCAGCCGCGCCGGATTGCGGGCGAGCAGATCGAAAGCGCGCACCATGTCGATCACGCCGTCGCGGACCAGCGTCAGGGTCATGGCCAGCAGCGTTTCGGCACCGGCCATGCCCGGCGCGGCATCGGCGAAGGGCAGGTTCTTGTCCTCCGGCCCGCGCGGATCGTGGCCGCTGGCAATCACGTCTATCGTGCCATCACCGATGGCCTCGATCACGGCCTGCCGGTCATCCTCCTCGCGCAGCGGCGGCGAAAGGCGGGTGAAGGTACGGTAGTCGCCCATCGCGATGTCACTGAGCATGAAATGGGCGGGCGTTACCCCCGCGGTGATGTTCACTCCGCGCGCCTTTGCGGTTCGCACCAGTTCCAGGCCGGCGCGGGTGGTAACCTGCCGCGCATGCACGCGCGCGCCGCTCATTTCCGCAAGCGCAATGTCGCGCGCCAGCGCCAGCGCTTCCGCCTCCTTGGGGGCGCTGGGGAGGCCCAGCCGGGTCGCCATTTCGCCTGCGGTGGCCGCCGCCTTGCCCGCAATTCCGCCATCCTCGGCATGGGTGACGACAACCATGTCGAGCATTGCAGCGTATTGCAGCAGGCGCAGCATCACGCCGCTGTCGGCGATCCACCGGCGGCCGGTTGCAATCGCCTTCGCGCCTGCCTCCCGCATCATCGCGATCTCGGCCAGGTGCGCGCCATCCAGCCCCTGCGTCGCAGCGGCCAGCGGGTGAACCCACAGATCGGGCTTGCCGCTTGTCGCCATGAACCGCACCCGCGCCGGGTAATCCAGCGGCGGCGAGAGGTCCGGCATCAGCGCGGCACGGGTAATGCCGCCGAAGTGGAAGGCTGGCTTGTCGATTGCGAAGACGCCGAGATCGACAATGCCCGGCGTCACCAGTTTGCCACGGACATCGATCACTTCGTCGCCGTCCTGCGCATCGCCCGTGCCGATCAGGCCGTCGGCGCACCGCAAGGCGGCATCTTTCAGGCCATCGGGCAAAACCAGCGTGCCGTTGGCGACGGTAAAGGGGCGCATCTGCTTCATACCCATTCCCCCTCCCCCCAGCCGGGAACACCGCGTGCCTTGCGCGTCAGCACGTCGAGGCAGGCCATGCGGATCGCGACGCCCATCTCCACCTGGCTGGTGATGATCGATCGCCCTTCCATGTCGGCCACGGTGCTGTCGATCTCCACCCCGCGGTTCATCGGGCCGGGATGCATGACGATGGCATCGTCCTTCGCCAGAGCCAGGCGCTCCGGGGGCAGACCGTAAAGGTGGCGGTATTCGCGCGGAGAAGGGATGAATTGCCCGTCCATCCGCTCGTTCTGCAGGCGCAGCATCATCACCACGTCGCTGCCATCCAGCGCGGCATCGAAATCGTGGAACGGCTGCGCGCCCATCCGCTCTATCCCGGCAGGCATCAGCGCGGGCGGCGCGCAAAGACGCACCGTTGCACCCAGCGCCTGCAGGCACAGGATGTTGGAGCGGGCGACGCGGCTGTGCAGGATATCTCCGCAGATTGTCACCGTCATGCCGGTGAAATCTTCCGCGTCCTCGCCACGCTCGCGCAGCTTGTGCCGCAGCGCCAGCGCATCCAGCAGTGCCTGCGTCGGGTGCTCGTGCTGCCCGTCACCGGCATTCAGGACCGGGCAGTCGACCTTGCTGGCAATCAGGCCCACCGCCCCGCTGCTGGCATGGCGGATGACGATGGCATCGGCGCGCATGGCATTGAGCGTGACGGCCGTGTCTATCAGCGTCTCGCCCTTCTTCACGCTCGACTGCGCGGCGTACATGTTCACCACGTCCGCCCCCAGCCGCTTGCCCGCGATCTCGAAAGAAAGCAGTGTGCGGGTGGAATTCTCGAAGAAGGCGTTGATGATGGTGAGGCCCGCCAGCTGCTCGGAATGCTTGGCCGGCTGCCGGTTGAACGCGACGTACTGCTCGGCCTCTGCCAGCAGGTAGAGGATTTCGTGCCGTTCCAGCGAAGAAATGCCGATCAGGTCGCGGTGCGGAAAGGCTCTTCCGCCCATGGGAAAGCGGCTGCCGGAGGAGGCGTTTTTCGGCGATGTCATTAAAGCATGGCCCTTAGTCGAGGCTCATCGACCGCTCAAGCTCTTATCTCTGGCCCTCGCCGCAATCGCCGCCTAGATGTGTGCCATCACTGGCAAAAGGGATCGTGATTACATGGCATTTGCAGGCAAGGTCTGGCGGCTGCTGGTCGGCGTGAAAGATGCGCTGGCACTGATATTCCTGCTGCTGTTCTTCGTGGCCCTGTTTGCCATCCTCAGCGCACGGCCTAATCCCGGCATGGTGCGCGAGGGCGCGCTGCTGCTGGATATCGAGGGCAGCGTGGTGGAAGAAGTGTCCCCCATCGACCCCATCCAGGCCCTTCTCTCGCAGTCGATCCCGATACGCGAATATGCCGCGCGCGACCTTGTCCTCGCTATCGACGAGGCGGCGGGCGACGAGCGGGTGGAAGTGCTTGCGCTCGACCTCACTGGCTTCCTGGGCGGCGGGGCCGTGCACATGAGCGAAATCTCCGGCGCGCTCGACAGGTTCCGCGCCGCAGGCAAACCCGTCTACGCCTATGCCTACGCCTATGGGGACGACGCCATGCTGCTGGCTGCCCATGCCGACGAGATCTGGGTCGACCCAATGGGCGGCGTTGTCATCATGGGCCCCGGCGGGGAAAGCCCCTATTTCGGGCAGGCGCTGGAACGCTTCAACGTAACCGCCAACGTCTTCCGCGTGGGCACGTACAAAAGCGCGGTGGAACCGTGGACTCAGGCGGGCATGTCTCCGGAGGCGCGGGAAAATCTCACGCAGTTGCTGGCAACGCTATGGCAGGAATGGCGCGCCAACGTGACCACTGCCCGCCCCCAGGCCGATATCGAACTGGTGACCGAGAACGTCGCCGAATGGATGGCAGCCTCGAACAACGATCCCGCGCAGGCTGCGCTGGCGGCCGGATTGGCAGACCGGATCGGCACGCGAGTCGAATGGGGTGAGCGCATTGCCAACGAAGTCGGGGAGGACGAATGGTCCGACGAGCCGGGATCGTTCGCTGCGACGCAGTACGATCCGTGGCTGGCCGAAGCGCGGAGCAAGGTCGATACCGGGGGCGATGGCCGCATCGGCGTGATCACCGTGGCCGGCGAGATCAGCGACGGCGAGGCCGGGCCTGGTTCTGCGGGCGCGACGCGCATCGCCCGCCTGCTGGACAATGCGCTGGACGACGATCTCAATGCGCTGGTGGTGCGGGTCAACTCGCCCGGCGGCACCGTCACCGGGTCCGAAACGATCCGGCGGGCGATCATGCGCCATCGCCAGGCGGGAACGCCCGTGGCGGTTTCGATGGGCAACTACGCCGCCAGTGGTGGCTACTGGATTGCCACGCCCGCCGAACGCATCTTTGCAGAGCCGGAAACGCTGACCGGGTCGATCGGCGTGTTTTTGGTGATCCCCAGTTTCGAAGGGGTGCTGGCCGAATACGGTGTCACGAGCGATGGCGTGCGCACCACCGGGCTTTCCGGCCAGCCGGATATTCTCGCCGGTTTCACGCCGGAGGCAAACGCCCTGCTGCAGGCATCGACGGAAAGCTACTACGCCCGGTTCCTGGCGCTGGTGGCGGAGGCGCGCGGCATCACCCCGGAACGCGCCGACGAGCTTGGCCAGGGCCGGGTGTGGGATGGCGGCGCCGCCCGGCAGCTCGGGCTGGTAGACCAGTTCGGCGATCTCGACGCCGCGATTGCCTGGGCCGCGGGCCGGGCCAGTCTGGAGGATGGCGCCTACGAAGTGCGCTACCTTGGCGACAGCACACCGACCTATGACACGCTGCTTGCCCAGTTGCTGCTCGGCGGTAACGATGCCAGCCAGGAAGGCAGCCGCGATCTCGCTTCCATCTTCGCCCGGAGGGAGACCGCACAACTGGGCCAGGTGATAGAGAGCATCGACAGCTTCATGGCGGCCGAGGGCGTGCAGGCACGGTGCCTGGAATGCGCCGCTGTTCCGGGCGGTGCGCGTCCGATGGGCCCGCAGCGCTCCGGCCCGACGTGGCTGGGCCTGCTGGCGAAACTCGCCTTCGATTGAGGGCAATAGCTTTCGCTCGCAAACAGCCCTTGTCTTGACCGGGCGAAAATGGCAAAGGCCCGCCCCTGCCGTGAATCGGCGGGCGCGTAGCTCAGTGGTAGAGCACACCCTTCACACGGGTGGGGTCGCAAGTTCAATCCTTGCCGCGCCCACCATCTTTTCAAATAGTTAACTCGATAGATGCCCCACCACTTCGGTCAGGGGTATTTTCGGGGTAGCTAATTTCGCTCGTTATTCCGCGCCCTCCGGGTTAGCTTCCTGACCAACTTCACCACCATCTGCTTCGGGAGCGGGCATCGGTGCAGGCTGTCTCGGTGGGTTCTCCGGCCGGAAACGCGCACGGAATGCGTCTTGGTCGTTTGATCGAATCAGGACCGGGTTTTCACAAGACGACGCCTTGCCAATAACCACAGCATGGCGCGGCTGCAATGATGGAAGGACCGCCGCGTAGTCCGATCCAATGTAATTGCCGAGGAAGTCCTTGCCGGTATCGTCGAAGGTCCGCATGGCGAAGATGGTGTTGCACTGATTGAGAATGGTCTTGGTTACATTCGCGGTTCGCTGCGTGATAAGTAAGCATCCCAAGCCGTACTTTCGGCCCTGAAGGATTGCCCGGGCGCTCGTGGCTGTGGCCAACTTGTCGCCCTCGGCTGCAACCGAATTCCATTCTGGAACGAGAGAGCGAGCCTCCTCGTAAACGAGGCACAGCCGGGCTTCGTCCGTCATACCGAGCTCTTGGCAAACGAAAAGCGCAGCATCTGAACAGCCCCGAGTTTTCTAGACGCCCTCGGTGCTCATCATCTGCTGCCGTTCGAACTCTACGGGTGACAGCATCCCGTTTCTCACGTGCTTGCGTATCGGGTTATAGAACATCTCGATGTAATCGAACACACCCTGCCTGGCCTCGTCGCGTGAGCGATAGGCCCGCCGCCGGATACGTTCGCGCTTGAGCAGGTTGAAGAAGCTCTCGACGACGGCGTTGTCATGGCAGTTGCCGCGCCGGCTCATTGAGTGCTCCAGATTGTGGGCCTTCAGGAACGAGGCCCATTCCATGCTGGCAAACTGCGATCCCTGATCAGAGTGGATCAACACGGTGCTCTTCGGCTTCCTGCGCCACACCGCCATCAGCAATGCCTGCAGGACCAGATCGGTGGTCTGGCGGTTCTGCATCGACCAGCCCACCACGCGGCGGGAGTAGAGGTCGATCACCACCGCCAGATAGGCAAAGCCTTCCTGCGTTCTGATGTAGGTGATGTCGACCACCCCGGACGGCTTGCCGCCGTAGCTGCCTGGCCTGCGCTTGTAGCCGATCCTCGCCTCGATGCCCGCCAGACTAGCAAGACGAGCTACCCGGTTCGGACAGCAGGTCTCGCCCTGATCGAGCAGGTCGTCATGCAACTTGCGGTAGCCGTAGACCTTGCCGCTCTCTTCCCACGCGTGCCGGATCAGCTGTGTCTGCCGAACATCTTCCTTCGCCGTCTGCTCAGCGGGTTCTTCAACCAGGCGTAGAAGCCGCTGGGCTGGATGCGCAGACACCCGCACATTGCGCGCACCGAAAACAGCGTGCGATGCTCGGTAACGAACGCGTATCTCACTTTGCATCCCTGGCGAAATACGCGGTGGCTTTTTTAGGATGTCACGCTCCTCGGTCACCCGTAGCAGCTCACGCTTCAGCTGCCGGATCTCGACGTCCTTCGATCCTTCCTCCGGGCGCTGCGCGAACTGACGCTTCCACGCATACAGCGAGTGCTGACTCACGCGAGCCGCTCTGAAACCTCCGCCACCCGGTAGCCCCGCTCGGTAATCTGGGCCACCGCATCGCGCTTGAACTCGTCACTGAAATTAGCCTGTCCCATCGTCGCCTCCTGTCCTCAAATCTAGGAAAGAAAGCGTCCACAAATCTAGGGGCTATTCACAGAAGGGAAAATAAGACCGACACTCCGCAGCGGCCGCGTATGCGCGACGCCTCCGTGGTGCTCTGGTTCTAGCGCTCCGAGCGTCCCCGCACGGTGGGTGCCGGGACAAATGTCGTGGGTGAGTTGGATTTAACCGGTGCCCGGACCTCGGGATCATACTCTTCGATAAGCGGCTCGCTCCCGGCATCGGCCTCATCTGCGACAACGCTTTCGACATCATCGGGTTCGACAGTTGCATCAGCGACTTCATACCACGAGGCATCTGCTGTGCTGGCAGTGTCGTAAACCTCGCTGGATTGTGCGAGCGCGGCTCGAGGTGTTGGCTCCACGCTCCCGGAACCGCTAAGATTCTCTTGAGCTCCGGATTTGCCCGCAATGACGTTCTGCGTTGCAGCTTCCAGTCGACTGGTATCCTCGGTGTCTTCGAAGATGAAGGCGACGCCAGCGAGGACAAGGCAGGAAATCATGACCGTTGGCTTGCTTTTCACGATCCATCTCCTTCCGCGACTGCGCTGATTGGGGGCGGCGCTGACCTAGCGAAAGAATTCGAAGAAATCCTTAACAATCATGCATGGAGAGGTTCTGCCCATACGGGGAAGACCCCTTGTGCGATAACGATTTATTAGGGCCGATAAGCGAATAGGCATTAGCCATCGTGATTGACAAGGCGGCAAAATGCGCACGAGTATTAAGGTCAGACAGTTCCTCGGCAAGCTCATCGCTTGTACGCAAGGCGGCGTCACGACGCTTGCCACTCTAGCTCTTCCCGTTCTCATCGGGTCCGCTGGACTGGCTGTCGATCTGAACCGCGGATACCAGCAGCGTATCATCAACCAGCGTGCTGCTGACCTGGGCGCGCTGGCCGCGGCGATTGCTTTCCAGAACACCAGCGATGCCGCGATCCTGACCCCTACGGCTCGCGATGTAGCGGTTGCGAATGGTCTGGTCGGTGCAACTGTTGTCGCAACGCTTGTCAACGATCTGCCTGGCGCCGGCGATCAGTCCGTGCGCGTCACCGTAAACGAACTGGTGCCATATACCCTTGCAAGCGTTCTCGGACTGTCGGGTTCCTTCGATGTCGCTGCAGAATCCATGGCAAGCCTTTCGGGCGGCACCAGCTTTGCGGCACCCTGCTACCTCGCGCTCGACGGCGGAAAAGCGGCCATTTCGGTAACTGGCGGCGCCTCGATCGACGCACCGAACTGTTCGATCGCAGCGATTGGCGAAATCGAGAACAAGGGGCAGCTGATCCGCGGCGCCGATATCATCTCTGGCAGCAGTGACATCTACGTGAACCACGGCGAATTGGACGCGGCAACCCTGCGTTTTGCCGGCAGCTTCAGCAAGCCGCACTGGAACAACGCCGTCCCTCCACCAGAAGACAGGATAAACGAGGCAACCCCTCTCTCAGACCCTTGGGCGAATAATCCCGATCGCGTTGCCGCGATGGCGCTGCTCGGCAATTTCAGCGGTCCGCCGGCGCTCAGCGACCCGTCGACCCCCAACGGCAGTGACTGGAAGTTCACCTGGAGCCCCAACAGCGCAGTTTCAGGTTATCGGCAAGGGAGCAGCGGCAACTACATCGTCCCTGCCGGGGTCTACAACATCAAGAAGTTCGAGGTCGCAGGCGGGATCAACGTGACTTTCGAGAACGGCTCGATCATCCGGGTGCGCCAGGGCGTTTCCATTGGCGGTGGTTCGAATGTCAATTTCGGCGACAGCGACGTCTATGTGAACGGTGGCTTCGACAGCGGATCGAACGGCGTCACGTTTGGCAACGGT
This sequence comes from uncultured Sphingomonadaceae bacterium, assembly GCA_947493195.1. Lineage (GTDB taxonomy): Bacteria > Pseudomonadota > Alphaproteobacteria > Sphingomonadales > Sphingomonadaceae > Alteraurantiacibacter. The sequence continues at coordinate 536,821 of CANLQG010000001.1, forward strand.
GCGCTCTGGATCGGAAGCGGCCAGGTCCGTTTCCAGGGGACCAACCGCAAGGGTGATGGCGATGTACTGATCAATGCTGACGTCAGCCTGGGCGGTGGCCAGCACCTCGTTATGGGTGACGGCAACCACTATTTCGGCGGGCTCAATATCGGGGGCGGCGGCACTGCGCACCTCGGTGCAGGTGATTTCGTCGTTGCCGACGGCATCCGCATCAGCGGAAACAGCGAATTGGCCATCGGCGATGGTGACATCATCGTGGGTCCCGGGAACGGCAATCGCGCCATCTTTCTCAGCGGCAGTGCGCGGTTCTTCATGGGCGACGGGCAATTCAGCGCCAACGGCGACATCGATACCGCGGGCGGCAGCCGCCTTGCGTTCGGCCGAACGCCCAATCATTACATCAACGGCGACATGAAAATCGCCGGTTCTGTGCTGTTCGGCGCAGGCCGCTACACGATCAACGGCGATTTCGAGAACGGCACCGGGGGCACGACATGGCCCTACACCTCCAACTTGACGGGAGAGACCTACGGAAGCGTCCTCGAAGGCGAGAGTGTCTCGGGTTATGACGTGGCGGGCATCAATGTCACTTTCGTCTTGGGAGGCACGATCAAGCTCGCTGGCGGGGCAAAGACCAAACTCGAAGCAGCAAACTACACGCAGGCCGGCGGTTTCATTTCGGAACTGCTGCTGACGACCGAGAACGATGACGATGCAAACTGGACCGGCGGAAGCCTCAGCTCGTTCGCCGGAACGCTGCATCTGCCCAATGCGCAGGTCAAAATGGCTGGCGGCAACAGCACCAGCACAACGAAGTGCATGACTCTCATCGCCAACACGATCCGCGTCAACGGCGGCGCCGCGACCGGTTCAGCCTGCACGATGATGGAAGACCTTGGTGGTGGCGGCAATAACACAAGAGTCAGGCTGATAGGATAGATCCCATGCGCAGTTTCTCTCTTTCGACCATACGGCGCAACGAAGATGGCGTGGCCACAGTGGAGTTCGCTCTCTGGGTCACCGGGTTCTTCATGATCGTAATGGTAGCGCTTGATTTCGGAATGTTCTTCATCGAGCGTGGCAAGGTCAACGAAGCCGTTGCGGCATCTGCCGTCGCGTCCTTCGAGGAAGCGGACAACGTCAACTTCGGTGTTCTGCCGAATTATGTCCGCAGTATTGCCGATAACCAGGCCATAACGGTAGCCATGTCCTGCAACGGCGTGGCCAACAGCTGCACGAACCTGAACCGCACGTGCGCATGCCTGAAAACCGATGGAACCTATGTCGCAGCCGCCTGCGGCAACATCTGCACCGGCCCTGATATTACCGGGGGATCGACAGCTGGCTACTATCTGACGATCGAAGCGGCGCAGGGGTTCAATCCGGTAGTATTGCCAGCTGGCCTGCTGTCCGACACATCGGTGACGCAGCAAGCTACGGTGCGGCTGCAATGACCTTCCTACGAAGACTTCGCGACGATGCCCGAGGGGTGTCGGCCATCGAGTTCGCCCTGCTCGCGCCGGCATTCCTGACGCTGGTATTCGGCACGATCGAGGGCAGCCGGATCGTGTGGACCAAGAACACGCTGGATGAGGTGGCTTTCGCAACAGCGCGGTGCATGTCCGTCAGTCTGGGGTGCGAAACCGAAACGCAGCAACAGGATTTCGCTGTCGACCGCGCGGCCTCCTACGGTATCGCGATCGTGGCGGCAGATGTGACCGCCACAGCCGACGCCGACTGCAACGGATTTCCCGATTCGAGCCGCATCACGATCACGCACGATTTCGATTCGGTGATGGGTGGCTTCATGCCGAGCATGACCGCCAATCTAGAGGCCGATAGCTGCTTTCCCCAACTCTGAGCGATAGCTCACGAAGCAACGTCTCAGCGCTACTTTCTACCCAACCGGTATCGGCCCGCGATTGAGCTTCGAAACCTTCCAGCGCATCTGTTACCATCGGCAGCAGGCGTTCCGGATCCGAACAGGTGTAATACATTACACGCTTAAATAAACGACCGGCAAACAGTATTGCTTCCTGCATCTGAAAATCCGGATTCAGAAAGGTTGAAGCCGAGTCCTTCGTCAGATATCGATGCTGAGCATATTCCATGGGCACTTCAGGCACACCCAGCCACCAGACATTGAATGGCGCGGTGACGGAACCGGTTGGCGCGTTCCAAACACGAATGAGGTGCGGATCGGTTTGCCAAGCCTTGAGGCTTACGACCTGTCCATAGCCTGCATCGTCGTCCACAACGCGAGGATCGCGCACGCGCTCCATCAGGTCCGTTTCGCTCACCGGCACCATTGCAAGAGTGGCGCTCTCTAGCGCAGCGGGGCTCATCAGCGCGGTATGAAGACGCTCGATCTGCGAGTGGGTAAGCAGAACGAGACCGGCATGGCCGTGGCAAGTTTCCTGAACGCACACTCGAAGGTCTCTTCGGTGTTTTATCCGGGGCTCGAAGGTCACGATAAGCATGACGTCGCAAAGCGGCAAATGTCAGGGTTTGACGGAATGCTCAGCTTCTCGATCGAAGGCGATTTCGATCCTCTCAAGCTTATAGCGGCAAGCAGCGCGAACCGAGTTTGTACTCACCTGAGTGAGCGGCTATTGAGTCGGTGGCCGACTGTCCGGACCTCGGATCGCAACCCAGTGATGATTGCTACCTTGCTTTCCCAACTGTATTACCTACCTAAGGCACCATGATGCGAGAGTATTGACGCCATTGGGCAAAATGCGGCGCAGGATATGGGGGACTTGTCTTGATTTGCCTGTATTTATGTTGCCACGCTTTTCTTTTCGTGAACTTCATGACCATTAATCCGAAAGCTGGATTACTTGCTATTTCATTGGTGCTCGCGCTTATCCTCGCTTGGGCAATTACGGATGCGCAAAATAACCGCGAACCTTCCTCGTTCTAAAGGATAGATATACCTCGCCGGATAGCGGTTTGGTTCGTTTTTTAGCTATCCGATAGGGGGACTGAGCATGAACAGAAAATGGGCGCTCGCAGTCTTGACACTTCTGGCTTCGATCGCATCAGCAGGCACGATTACCGCTCGGATGGATACCTTCATCAAGGCAGAGCTTCGGCGAAGTGCGGCACCGGGACTCTCTTATGCACTAGTGGAGAACGGTGAGATAACGGCGAAGGGGTTTGGCGAACGAACCAAACAAAGCGGCGAGATCGTGGCCTCGAACACGCCGTTCCCGATTGGATCGGTCACCAAGAGCTTTACGGCGCTGGCGATCATGCAGCTGGTTGAGGCAGACCAGCTCGTGCTGGATGATCCTGTATCGCAGCACTTGCCCGCTTTCGGCGAGGGCTTCGCACGTGAAGTAACGGTGCGACAACTCCTCAACCATACCAGCGGGTTCTCAACCGTTCAGGGCAACAGCCAACATGGCAATGCCGATGCCTCGCAACTCGGTCTCATCCAATACGCGGAGCAGCTCGCGCAAGTTGCCCCCGCCAACCCATCAGGTGCGGTGTGGGAGTATTCCAACGCAAACTATCAGATACTCGGAGCGGTGATCGAGCAGCAGAGCGGTCAAAGCTACCCAGACTTTATCGAGGAAAAGATCTTCAAGCCGCTCGGCATGACAAACAGTGTGGTCTTGATCGGCTCCCATCCTGCTGAAATCGCGACCGGGCATCGTCCTTGGTTTGGCAGTATCCGCGCCTACGATGCCGGCGAGGCCTATCCGATCAATGCACCGGCTGGCGGGATCGCGGCAAGCGCCGAAGACATGGGACGTTATCTTGCCATGTGGTTGAATGGCGAAGACGATATCGTTTCGGCCGATACCAAGGCCTTGATGACCGCACCTTCTGGTCCCGCCTCACCATCGTATGGGCTGGGCTGGTCAATCGATAATGAGAATGGTTCAGTCTATCATACCGGATTGGTGCCGGGGGGCGAGGCGATCGCCTCTTTCAGTCCCGCCGAAAAGAAAGGCGTTGTGGTATTGGTAAACGCCAATAGCGGGCTGGGCTTTGCCGATACCTGGTATCTTATCGGTGGCGTCGCTGCGCGAGCCTTGGGTCAGCCGCATGGCGATGACGGGGCACGGTGGGGGCCAAAGATCGCCTACCTCTCGATTGCGATCTTGCCGCCTTTGTTCGTGCTGTTTGCAATCGCCTCCTGGAGGGGGAGATCAGCCTTAATCGCAAAGAGGGAGAACATGAGCGGCAAGTTCAGCCTCTGGCTCCCGTCTTTGGCGATGCTTGGTCTTTCGTGGTTCCTGATTTGGCAGCTGCCAAGCATATTCGGGGGCTCAATCGCGACGCTTCAGCTATACCAGCCTGACTTGGCTTGGTGCTTGATCTTATCAGCGATACTCGCCCCGGCATGGGCGGTCCTAAGGATAACTCTCGCATTCTCCAGAGGCTGGATCGGACCACGGTAGCCTAAGGGTTCAGCGCTTCTTGAACGCTGCCGGCCCGCCTTCCACCTATTCTCGTACTGATCTGCTATGCAAAATGCGCAAATCTAATGAGGTGTGATCATTATCGGCGCTCATGTCTTGATTGGAGGCGTTGAAATAACTCTGGTGCCATGGACAAAGCGAAAAATTTTGAAGCTCGGTTCAAACGCGTGTTTCAACCGACTTGGCCGTACTGATATCGCTCGCCATTGTGGCGATCAAGAAGCGCACGAATTGGCCGAAAAGCTAAGGGTCAATCACCTTCCCAACCAAACACTTCTTCCAGACCGACATTGCACACTCTTGCGATACGAAAGCTCGTTTCGAGACTTGGCAAATAACGAGCTTGCTCGATCGCAATGATCGTATGGCGTGTGACCCCCGCTGCTTCTCCCAAAGCGGCCTGGCTCATCTGACCGTGAGCTTCGCGAAGTTCGCGAACACGACTGGTGATAGGAGGCGGCTTGCTCACGGCTTAGACCCTCGTGCGCAGAAGAGCGATCTGCGCGCCGTATTCTGCGATCTTTGCGAGAACGAGAGAATTGGGCCCAATGTAGTTACTGCGTTGCTGCGTTCGGCGAGTCACAACGGGGCATGGATACAGATTTGCCTGCCGATACGGTCGCGATTTCCGGGGGGATGGTGCGGGGATGGAGTTCCGACAGCATCAGGATCTTCCTCGGCGTACCGTATGCCAATCCGCCACCGTGGTTCGAACTTCCAGAAGCCTGGACGCCATGGCAGGGCGTGCTCGACGCAACCGATCCCGGCCCCAGCGCGCCGCACCGGATTAAGTCATTTCCAGCAATTTGCTTTCGCGCAAAAAAACCTACTCGCGTGAGCGATCCCTTAATTGGACGGAAGCCCTGCGCGCGCAAATTTGCGACCACCGTATAAAAAAGGGGCCGGAACTTAAGTCCCGGCCCCCTCTCCTGGTCCTCAGGAGATATTGTGTTCAGCTATCCTTGCGCCTTACCAGGCGGCCTGGAACCCGGCACGCGCACCGACTTCGCCTTCGCTGAAGCCGACGCCGACACCGCCAGTGAAATAGGTGCTTTCACTGATCCTGGCGGAGAACGATGCGGACCCGGCGACCCGTTCGTTGAAGTAGCCGAAACCACCGGCCACGCCGAAGCTGTCCGTCGGCATCAGCACCGGGGATTCCATGGCGAGGGCAAGCGCGACACCTTCGTTGGCTTCACGCAGGCCACGGGTGTTCTGATCGGCAAGATCGAACAGCGTGGCAGTCTGCCCCTGCAGGTCGGCGATCGCGGAAGCGTTGGTTGCGATGTTCGCGGTGTTGGCCGCGATCAGGCTGGAATTGACGCCGATGGCCGCCGTGTTGGAGCTGATGGCTGCCGTGTTGGCCATGACATCGTTGTTGCTCGCAAGACCCGTCAGGCCAACCGTGCTGCTGAGACCAAGGGTACCATTGGCATCGGCGGTCACGAAGTTGATCGGCCCGGTCTGGACGCCGGTGCTGGTATCGAGACTGGCGACAACCACCTGTCCATCCTGCGTGGCGGTCGCTCCGTTACCGATGGCGACGGAGTTGGCGCCTGAGGCAACAGCCTCGTTGCCAAGAGCAATTGCACCGTCGCCGCTTGCGACGGCAGCTTCACCGACAGCAACCGAACGGACACCGTTGGCGTTGGCGAGATGGCCAAGAGCCGTTGCCCGCTCCGCATCGGCGATAGCGCGCCAGCCGTAGGCGGTAGCGCCCGGCCCCATCGCCATCGCCTGTCCGCCGACCACCGTCGTGGATGGTCCGCTGGCAACGGTTGCCATGCCCATGTCACCGTCGCGGTTGCCGCCGATGGCGATGGAATCGCCACCTTCGGCTACGGCAGCGTTGCCGATAGCGATGGCGTTAGAGCCCGAGGCGACAGCGTCTTCACCGCCGGCGAAGCTCTGGTCGCCCGAAGCCGTGGTCTGGTGACCCACCGCAGTGCCCATCGCGCCGCTGGCAACGGCTTGCCAGCCGAGAGCCGTGGCACCTGGCGTGCTGGCGATGCTTTCGCCGCCGATTGCGACGGTGGAGTTGCCAAGCGCCTGCGCGCCGCCGGAACCGTCCACGCCGCCGCCAAGGGCAACAGCGTCGACCCCGTTGGCGATTGCGCCCTCACCGATGGCCGTCGAAGCAAGGCCGGTTGCGGAAGCCAGGTGACCCAGCGCGGTCGCACGTTCGGAGTTGGCCATCGCCTGCCAGCCGAAGGCGGAGGCGCCCGGCCCGGTGGCGACGCTTTCGCCGCCTACTGCGCTTGTCGAATTGCCACTGGCGCTGGCATTCGCACCCACCGAAAGGGCATCGACCCCGTCGGCAAAGGCACCGTCGCCGGACCCGGCAGCATCACCGCCGATCGCGATTGCACCAACACCGCGCGCTTCGGCGTCGCCGCCGACTGCGATGCCCATTTCATCGAAGGCAACTGCGCCGAAGCTGCCGCCATCCACGTTGCCGCCTACCGCGACAGAACCCCGTCCAAGTGCGCCAGCCGCTTCACCCACGGCGACTGCCGAAAAGCCATCGGCGGTGGCGAGGTGGCCGAGCGCAGTGGCGCGCTCGGCACTAGCTACCGACTGCCAGCCGAAAGCGGAGGCGCCCGGCCCGCTGGCGACGCTTTCGCCGCCCACGGCACTGGTGGAATTGCCCATTGCCATGGCCGTATCGCCGATGCTCAGCGCATCGATGCCGTTGGCAATGGATTCGTTGCCGATCGCGGTCGAGAAATCGGTTTGTGCGTCGGCATTCTCGCCAATGGCGGTGGAGCGTACGCCCTGCGCAGTTGCCAGGTGGCCAAGCGCGGTGGCCCGCTCTGCAGAAGCTTCGGCGCGCCAGCCATAGGCGGTCGCGCCCGGTCCACTGGCAAGGGCCTGTCCGCCAACGGCGGTTGTCGAGGGACCGGTGGCTGTCGTGGCCATTCCCATGTCGCCATCGCGGTTGCCGCCAATGGCTATGGAATCGCCGCCCTCCGCGAGCGCGGCGTTACCGATGGCAATGGCATTCGTGCCCGAAGCTACGGCGTCTTCACCGCCGGCAAAGCTCTGGTCGCCCGATGCGGTGGTCTGGTGACCAACCGCGGTGCCCATGGCGCCAGTGGCATTGGCCTGCCAGCCCAGCGCAGTCGCGCCGGGCGTTGTGGCATTCGATTCGCCGCCGATCGCGACAGTGGAGGGGCTATCCGCGTTGGCATCTTCACCGCAGGCGAGGGCATCTGCGCCGTTCGCCGTGGCATTCGCGGTGGTGCTCGTCGTTCCGTCTTCGGTGAGCAGGCACTCGTAACCGGTATCGCCGGGTATTTCCTGTGCGGCGGCGGGGGCCGAGATCGCCATCGTCGCAGTTCCGGCCAGCAGGGCCATACCGAACGTTTTCGTCAGGGGGGTATTCATGAAGCATTCCTCTTCGTTTCTTGGACCAGGAAACCATGGTCAAAGGCCTTGGAGGTTCGCGGGATTGATTGGATTGCGTACACTCTGCATCCCCGTTCCAGCATCAGCCATGGCCATGGCGCACATCCGCTTTCCGGATGGCAGGGGGAGCTACGACGCACCCGGCGCAGTGGATGCACCGGGTGCGAAAAAAATGTTCAAGCCTCTGTTTTTACAGGGTTGTTTCTTGAGTTTTTTTCAGGAAGCAGATCAGATGCGGCTGAGACCGCCGATCACCAGGATATCGCTGCCGGGTGCCGCGTGCGGCGCGGTCGAGGCATCTTCGTAGGTTACCGCAAGGGATGCGCCTTCCACCAGGCTGGCCCGTTCCGCCTCTGTCAGTTTGCGCTCAAACGTGCCGCTTGCCGGGATCAGGCCAAGCGATTGCGGGGCGCCGCCATCTGGCACCACCCAAAGCTCTGTGGCCTGCCCTTCGGCAGGATCGAAACCGTTCAGGCTGACCGCGATCTGGCCCGCGCGCGGATCTACGAAGCCGGAGAGGCTAAGCTCGCCATCCTCGCTCTGCAGCTGGGCAATCAGCCTCTCGCCGGAAACGGGTGCGGCTGTCTCTACCGGTGCTACGGGCGGAGTGGTCGTCGTTGGTACGACAAGTAGCGTAAGCGCCACGGCGGCGGCGGCTGCTGCACCCATGCCTGCCCCCAGCGCCCAGCCGGAGAAGCCCTGCCGCGCAGGTTCGGAAATCGCCTCGATCGTTTCACGGGAAGGTTCGGCGAGAGCCTCTATCTTGCGCTTGATCGCAGGCCATACCGCCGCAGACGGTTCGAACTCACCGGCTTCCTCTGCCATGCAGGCAAGGCGCAGCCGCCACCAGTCCACGCGTTCGGCAAACTCGCGGTCGGACAGGAACAGGCGCTGGGCCGTCGCAAGCTCCTCGCCCTCCAACACACCAAGGGCATATTCAGCCGCCAGAATATCGGGGGAGCCGGAATCGATCGCGCTTTCGTCAGCCATGGTCGAGACAACCCTTCAGGCTGACGAGGCCACGTCGTATCCAGCTTTTCATCGTTCCCAGCGGTACTTTGAGACGGCTGGCCAGTTCGCTGTGCGTGAAGCCCCGGAAGAATGCCATGCGAATGCAGCGGCGGTGATCCTGCTGCAAGGTGTCGAGGCATTCCTTCAGACGCTCGCTTTCCTCGGCATCGCAAAGCATCTTGTCCGCGTCGGGGCCGCCATCGGCGATTTCCGGCAAGGCATCGTCGCCGATTTCGCCGCGACGGCCGACTTTCCGGACCGCATCGATGGCGGAGTTTCTCGCTATGGCGCAAAGCCACGTAATCGGGCTTGCCCGCGTGCGGTCGAAACGCCCGGCGCGCGACCAGACCTTGATATAGGTTTCCTGCAGGACATCTTCCGCCGTGTCGCGATCCCGCACGACCTGGATGATTACGCCGAGCAACTTGGCCGAAGTCAGGTCGTAGACGTTCTGCAACGCCTCCTGCTTGCCATCTGCCACCGATTGCATCGCGTCTTCCAGCGCGGCGCGGCGATCCGTTCTGGAAAGTTCGTTCGCAGTCCCCATGGAAGATTGGACTACCAAGTCATTGGCAAAAGGAAAGAAATAAGTTCGCCAACATTCAGGGGACTAGCCGATTTTCCTCTCTGTCCGCCGTCAGTCCGCCTGCCATCAAATCTTAGTCGCTATCCCGGAGAGAAAACTCGCCGTGTTCGCGCCCAAATCTCCGATTGCATAGCCGCCTTCCATCACCACGAGGATCGGCACGCCGATGGTCGCAATAATCTGCGCCATCTGTTCATAGTCTTCGGTGCGCAGCAGAAATTCGGAGATGGGATCGCCGGCGAATGTGTCGGCCCCGAACGACACCACGACCAGTTCGGGCTTCCAGGCACTCAGCGTTTCGACAACGCCCGCCAGCGCATCGCGGTAGGCGTTCCACTGCGTACCGCGCGGAAGCGGGACGTTGAGCGTTGTTCCCTGCCCTTCGCCAGCCCCGCATTCGTCGGCGTGTCCCCAGTAGAAGGGGTAGTCGGTCGAGGGATCGGCGTGGATCGAAGCGAAGAAAACTTCGGTGCTTTCATAAAAGATGTCCTGCGTGCCGTTGCCGTGATGGTAGTCGACATCGAGAATTGCGACACGCTTCACGCCCGAGGATATCGCGCGCCTCGCCGCGATGGCGGCGCTGTTGAGGTAGCAATAGCCGCCCATGTAATCGTGGCCCGAATGATGGCCGGGGGGTCGACACAGGGCAAACGAGGCCGGTTGCGTGCCGGTCAGCAGTTCCTCCAGCGCGGTGAGTGCCGTCTGCGCGGACCAGTATGCGGACTTCCAGGTATCCCTTGCAATCGGGGTCGCCGTGTCGAACGCGTGCCTGCCCATTCTGGCATCGATCCGCTCCAGCGAAAGCGTGCGTCTACGCCGGACCGGAAAAGCGTAGGGGATCGCGTCGCCGTCTCGCCCGGTCTGCTGCCAGTCCGTCCAGGCGTCCTGCAGAAATTTAAGGTATTCCGGGGCGTGGACAGCTTCCAGCGGCGCCATCCCGAAGTCGCGCGCGGGCTGACAATCGAATAGCGCGGCAATCGATTCCGCCCGCGCCGGCACCTCTGCGTAAGGGGCCCAGGCGCCGTTGTGCAACTCGCGCTCGGGCGCGTGCTCGGTTTGCCGGGGGTCGAAGATGACGCGCATTAATCGGGACTCCGTTCATGCCGCGAACCCGGCATCCGCCGGGATGGTCGATGTGCCGGAATTGGCTGAAGCGCAAGGTCCGGTGCATGATGGGCGACATCTTCTGGATTCAATGTTCAACTTGCGGGGCTGACCGGCTGGCCAGCCCCCCTGTCCGGTGCGCCTAGTGTTCCTCCACCCAGTCGCGGGTGATGGTGCGGGTTGCTAGCAGCATCAGCACACCGGCCACCAGGTAGAGCGGCATCACCGTCAGGATCGACGCCCGCAGTGATTCATCGCCATAGATCGGCGCGTAGAAATCCGAGATCAGGCCGAGGACATAGATCCCGCCCCCCAGGCCGATCAGGTTGTTGATCAGCAGGAAAAGCGCGGAAGCCGTCGCCCGCGCCCGCGGTTCCACCAGGTGCTGGATGGCTGTCAGCACCGGGCCGAGCCAGACATAGGCCAGCCCCTGGGGGATCAGGAACAGGATGAAAGCTATCAGCAGGCTGTCGGTCAACACGCCCGCGGCGTAGATCGGCGCACCAGCGATAAAGGCGATGGCAGGCAGGCGGGGATACCATTTCCTGTTCGAACCCAGCCTGTCCGCCAAGGCTCCGCCCGCCAGCATGCCGCTCACCCCGCCTATAAGCAGCACCCCGCCGATGAAGAGGGCAGCACCCCAAAGGTCGATGTCGAAGCTGCGCAGGAGGAAGCTAGGTTTCCAGAACCCGATCCCGTAGCCAAGCATCGAGCTGAATGCCGCGCCGAAGGCCATGAACCAGAATGATGGCTTCTTCGCCAGGATCCGGAACACCGTCCAGGCCGATTGCCGGGGACGGGCTACGGTATCGGCATCATCCTGCTTCGGCACGTCCTTCACCACCCATTTGAACAGGGGCGCGATCACGATGCCAAGGCCGCCCATGACGAAGAAAGCGACGCGCCAGTCAACGGTGGAGGCGATCCACCCCCCGGCCATGACGCCGATGGCGCTGCCGATGGGTATGCCCAGCGAGTAGATGGCCAGCGCCGTGGCGCGGCGGCGCGGCGGGAAGTAGTCGCCGATGATGGCATAGCTCGGCGCGACGCCGCCCGCCTCGCCAATGCCCACGCCCACCCGGGCAAGGAAAATGTGCCAGAAGCTTTGCGCCATGCCGCACAGGGCGGTGAACGCACTCCAGAATATCAGCGCGATGGTGATGACCCAGCTTCGGCTGGTGCGGTCCGCAACCGCGGACAGGGGCACGGCCAGCGTCGAATAGAGCGCGGCAAAGGCCAGTCCGCCCAGCAGACCCATCTGGCTGTCCGACAGGCCGAGATCGGCCTGGATCGGTGCCGCCAGGATTGACAGCATCATCCGGTCGAGGAAATTGAAGATGTAGACCAGCAGCAGCATTGCCAGCACGAGATTGGCATTCGCCGGCAGGACGCGCCGGGGGGCATCGACTGGTGGTGCGGCAGCTTGGATCATGCGTGGTTTCCTCGTCCCGGTGAGTGACAAAGGGCCGGGTCTTGCGTCCCGGCCCCCGTACGCCCGGATATGCCTGTCCCGAGAGATGGAAGGGGACGCGGCATTCCGGATCGAATCGATATCATTTGAAGCGCGGTTCCGCTGCCCAGTCCATGTCCGGCAGGCCTTCGGGCACCGTGTCGGGATAGGTCGCTTCGCGCTTCTCCCTGAAGGCGGACACGCCCTCGCGCACGTCGGCGGAGCGGCCCCGTGCGGCGAAGACGCGGCTGTCCACCCTGTGCATGTCCATCGGGTGCGCCATCGTCTGGCCCTGCCACATCAGTTGCCGCGCCAGAGCGACGGAGACAGGGGCGGACGACGCGGTCATTTCCAGCGCCTTTTCCTTCGCTGCATCCAGCAGGTCGGCAGCGGGATGGAGCGATTGCACAAGGCCCGCTTCAAGCGCTTCCGCCGCGCCGAAGACCCGGCCCGAATAGGTCCAGTCGAGCGCCTTGGGCATCCCCACCAGCCGCGGCAGGAACCAGCCCGAGCACGCTTCCGGAGTGACCCCGCGGCGGGAGAAGACGAAGCCGTAGCGCGAATCCTCTGCGGCCATGCGCCAGTCCATCGCCAGCTGCATGGTGGCACCGATACCCACCGCCGCGCCGTTGGATGCGGCGATGACGGGTTTTAGGCTGCGGAAGATGCGCAGGGTCACCATGCCGCCGCCATCGCGGTCTGCCCCGCCGATGTCGTCTGCACGCCCGCGCTTGTCGTAATCGAAGGTATCGCCGCCCCCGCCGAGATCCGCGCCGGCACAGAAGGCACGTCCCGATCCGGTGATGATCACCGCGCGCACCGCGTCGTCGGCATCGGTAAGGTCGAACAAGGCCAGCAGGTCGGCGATCATCGCCGGGTTGAAGGTGTTCATCTGGTCGGGCCGGTTGAAGGTCGCCACTGCCAGACCATTATCGATTTCCAGATCGAGCGTGTGGAAGTCAGCCATCGAATTCGTCTCCGTAAAGTGCCTGTGCTTCGGCCTCGTAGGCGGGATAGCTCGCCTTCAGGGAGGCGAGATTGAGCAGCATCGTGACCGCCACGGCGTCCGTACCCGCGCGGTAGATGCGATATTCGGTCCACAGCGATTCGGTCTTGCGGCTGCCGGTTCGCGCGATCACCTCGCGCTCCACCTCGTAGGTCTCGCCAACCAGCAACGAGCCGTCATGCAGGCGGATTTCCTGGTCGGCGAACAGGCCGATGCTGGGCCTGCGCACGGCGAAAGGCTCCACATCGGCCTTTGCGTTGGCGAGGACCGAGATCATCTCGAAAGGCAGTTCGCGCGTGAACCGCTCGGCAGGCTCGGTGATGACGGCCAGCTTGTCCGCCAAGCTGAAGGGGTAGAGCGCACCCATCGGCGTATCGCACTCCATCGTTACCGGCACGCGCGACGTGCGCGTTCCCACCGGCACATTGGCCACCAGCACCGGCTGCGCGAGCGGGTCGAGCCCCTCCAGCCGGGCGCGCAGAGCGCTTTGCGGGGGATCGTCGCCCACCGAAATCGAGCCGGTCAATACCTCGGTGCCGTCCTCCTTCTCCATGCGAATGTCGGCATAATCGGCACGCTCGGACGATCGGGTGGCAACGGCGCGCACCGCTTCCCCTTCGAACACGGGCGCGCGGTAGTGCACGGAAATACAGCCGGTGCGCCGCCACGCCTCGCCAAAAAGCCGTTCGGCCAATGGTTCGAACTGCGAGAAGTGCGTCGGACCCTCAATGGTGCCGCCGCTGAATCCCAGTTGCTGCGCGGTGGTATCGTCGTGGATGGAGGCGCTGCCCGAAACCGACTGCTTGCTCAGCATCTGGCGCGGTTTGCGCCAGGGGCCGGTCAGCGTATTTCCCGCTTCCACGATGGCCTCCGCAGCGTGTGTCACACCAGCAGGCCCGGCAAGCGCTCGCCGCTGATCTGGTGTGCATCGGCCATGATGCGATCCACCAGTTCGCGAACGGTGGGAATGTCGTGGATCAGGCCCTGCGCCATGCCGGCCCAGTACAGGCCGTCGTCGAGGTCGCCCTCCTCCATCACGTTCTTCCCGCGTGCGCCTGCCACAAGGTGCGCCACGTCCTGGAATTCGGCTTCCGGGCGCGAGAGGATGTCCACCACCTCGTCGGACACGCTGTTCTTCCCCACGCGAGCGGTGTTGTGCAGGTTGCGGAAGATGAGATTGGTATCGCGTTCCGAACTGGAAACGATCCTGTCCTTCACATTGGTATGGATCTGGCATTCCTGCGTGGCGAGGAAGCGGGTGCCCATGTTCACGCCTTCCGCCCCCAGGGCCAGCGCCGCGACCAGCCCGCGCCCATCGGCAATGCCGCCGCTGGCGATGACCGGAATATCCAGCGCGTCTGCGGCCGCCGGGATCAGGATCAGCCCGCCGATATCATCCTCCCCCGGATGGCCCGCGCATTCGAAGCCGTCGATGGAAATAACATCCACCCCCATCCGCTGGGCCGACAGGGCATGGCGCACGGCGGTGCATTTGTGGATAACCTTCACGCCGTTCGCCTTGAAGTCGTCCACATGTTCCTGCGGCTTGTGACCGGCGGTTTCGACAATGGTGATCCCTGCCTCGATGATGGCCCGTCGGTACTCGGCGTAGGGCGGCGGCTTCATGGTCGGCAGGATGGTTAGGTTCACGCCGAAGGGCTTGTCCGTGCGCTCCCTGGTGGCGGCAATTTCCTTCGTCAGGTCCTCCGGCGTGGGCTGGGTCAGCGCGGTCAGCACGCCCAGCGCACCGGCTTCCGCCACGGCAGCGACCAGCGGCGCGCGGCCGACCCACTGCATGCCCCCCATCATGACCGGATGTTCGATCCCGAACATGGTTGTGAAACGGTTCCGCATGCTCTCTCCCTGGCGCGATTCGATGGGTGCATCTTTCCCGAACACAGGAGCGCTGGCAACGGGTAGATGCAATTATTCGAAAATAGGGAATGGACAGAAACGCCGTGCAGGGGACGTATTGCCGAATACCAAGTATGCTAGGTCATCGTGACGACGACCTTGCCCACCGCCTTGCGCTCGGCAAGTCGCCGGATGGCCTCGCCACCCTGCTCCAACGGGAACGTGCAGTCGATATGCGGCGTGATCGTGCCGTCCTGCCACCAGTCGAGCAGTTGCCTGACATGGGCGGCATTGGCCTGCGGATCGCGGGCCACGAAGCCGCCCCAGAACACGCCGCGCACGTCGCAGCTTTTCAGCAGCGTCAGATTGAGCGGCAGCTTGGGGATGCCTGCGGGAAAGCCGATGACCAGGTAGCGCCCTTCCCAGGCGATGGAGCGCAGGGCAGGCTCGCAATAGTCGCCGCCGACGGGGTCGTAGATGACATCCGCGCCGCTCGGCCCCACGGCTTCCTTAAACGACGCGGCAAGCGCCTTGTTCGCATCCTTGTCGAACGGAGCGCGGCCATAGATCATCGTTTCATCCGCCCCGGCCGTTTTCGCCGCCTCTGCCTTCTCCTCACTCGATACCGCCGCGATGACACGCGCGCCCATTGCCTTGCCGATCTGGATGGCTGCCAGCCCCACCCCGCCTGCCGCGCCCAGCACCAGCAGCGTCTGCCCTTCGCGCAGTTCGCCACGGTCCTTCAGCGCGTGGATCGTGGTGGCATAGGTCATCAGCAACGCCGAACCTTCGATCGGGTCGGCCCCTGCGGGCAAGGGAAAGGCGCTCCCCGCGTCGATCGTCACCTGCTCTGCCAGTCCGCCAAAAGCCCTGACCGCGATCAGGCGATCGCCGACCGTCCAGCCCTCCACGCCCTCGCCCAGCCCGATCACCTCGCCTGCGAATTCCGCGCCGGGCGCAAAGGGGCGTGGCGGGCGAAGCTGGTACTTGTCCTCTATGATCAGCACATCGGGATAGTTGATGGCGCAGGCGAGCACGCGCACGGCGAGTTCGCCCTTGCCGGGCTGCGGTGCCTCGATTTCGGTCAGCTCAAGCGTGTCCGGGCCGCCGGGCGCGGTGGAATAGAGGACTTTCATTGCAGTATCTCCAAGTGGTTCAGGCCGGTTCGAGCAGCCGCGCGCGCAGCATTTCCGCCACGTCCCGGTCGACCCCGATCGAGGCGAGAAATGCGTCGAACGACCCGTAATCGCGGTCTATCGTGGCAAGGGCAGCGTCAAGCTGGGCCGGGCGGGCAGAGCGCATCATGGCGATGGCTTCAGGCGAAAACCGTGCGCGCATCGCATCGTGCGCCCGCTCCCCGCCGTCGCGCCCGACAAACAGCGAACGGGCGACATCGTCCTCGCTGGCGGCAATGCGATCGGTCAACGCGTAATCGTCGAGCACGATGTCGCGCGGCACGCCCAGCGTGGTCAGCACCAGGGCAGCCGCCACGCCGGTGCGATCCTTGCCGGCGGAACAGTGCATTACGCACGGCGCCGCGCCTGCGGCAATGCGCCTGATGATGTCGGCAAAGGCATGCCCCATGACGCGCGGCATCTGAGCGTAGAAATCCTGCATAAGGGCGCGGGCACCTTCCGCATCGGGCGGATATTCCTGGGCCATGTCCACCAGGCGGCGCTTGTGACCCGGCGGCCAGGTGTGAACGGAAAGCTTGGGCGATTGCCATACCGTGGGATCCGCCTCGCGCTCCCTCGCGGCGCGCAGGTCGAAGATGGTGGTGATGCCGGTTTCCTCCAGCATGGCGATATCGCCAGCGGTCAGGCGTGACAGCCGGTTGGAGCGGAACAACAGGCCCCTTCTCACGCGCAAGCCCTTACCGGCCGGGTAACCACCGAAATCGCGGAAGTTGCCCGCGCCTTCCAGCGGCAGGATGCGTGCCCTGTCTTCCTCCGTCAGCATCAAGCCTGCCCGAGTATTTCGGCAGGATCGACGAACATTCCCTGCGTCAGGCAGGAGGCGTAAATGCGGATGGCATCCTTGCGGTCCATCTCGCTGGCCCAGTTGCGCAGGTCGTAGGCGGAATTGAGCATCGCGGTGATCGTCTGGCTGGCAAGGTGCGGATTGACCAGCCGGATCGAGCCTTCCTGCATCCCTTCGACCAGCGTGTTGCCAAGTCGCAGCGCTGTCCTGTCGGACCGTGCCAGCAGGTCCGTGCGCACATCGATGGGCAGGGCCTGCAGCGCAGACGTTCGCGTGAGCGGGAACTCGCCTTCGAACTGCAGGTCGATCAGGTAGTTCATCGTCGCTTCCAGACGCTCCCACTGGCTGCCCCCGCTCTCTGCAGCGGCGCGCTGGACCGCGGAAATGCGGCGGAAGCTGCGGCGGAAACACTCGAGGATAAGGTCGTCCTTGGTATCGAGGTGGTGATAGAAGCTGCCCTTGGTCACCTTCAGCTCGTCCACGATCCGCACGACGGATGCGCCGCGATATCCGCTCTCGTTGATCAGCCGCGTGGCAACGCCAAGGAAATTGGGCGCTGCATTCTCTCCGTCAGCCGTTGGCTCCCCATCGGCGCAGCGCGGAAGATCTGCCGGAGACCACGTGGCACCGGGCACGGCCAGCCCCAGATCGAACAGTTCGAACAATTGCCGGTGCACGCGCGGAAACTCGTCAATCGGATAGCGCGCCAGCCACACCGGCATCCAGAAGATCGTTTCCTGCAAGAGATGGGTGCGCGCCGTCATCAGCGACTTTTGGTCGGCAGAGAAATCCCCCCACAGCGCGCGGGTGGCCCTGAACAGTTCGACATACTGGCGCAGCAGCGGCAGGCGGATGGGATCGTCCAGTGTGCGCACTTCGGAAAGCGTGGCGATCGAAACGTCCGTTCCGCGGATCACGTCGGCGCGCAGGCGGATATGCAGTTCCAGCAGGCGGCATACCCGATCGCGCGGGGTGGGCTCCTTCGCGGCCTCGTCCACGAACGCCCGCAGCCGCTCTATCGCGCGTTCGAAAACGGCGGCGGCCAGCACATCCTTGCGCGGGAAATAGTAGGTCACGCTCGTCGTGCTCAATTCGACCGCGTGCGAAACCGCCTGCAACGTCGTGGCCTTGGCCCCGTGTTCGTTGATCAGCGTGGTCGCGGCATCCAGCAACGCGTCGCGCTTCTGCTCGTATCGAGCACCCCTGGGGGATCGCTCCTCCCCCCCGGTCAAGCCGCCAGTTTTGCTATCCATCGGCCTTTCATGCCGCAAACGAAGCGTCAGGCCAAGCAAAAGGATGCTCGGTTTGCTGTTGTGTCCACCGGTCTTTCGAACGTATGGTATCTTCATACGCGAGGAGATAAGATGACCACCAGCGACGAGCAACGCTTTGCGGACCTTGACGGGGTTCAGCTGGAGGACTGGTTGGTTGACCACGTCGACGAGAGTGGTTCGCTGCGGTTCTTGAGGAAGTTTCCGGGCGGGCAGTCCAATCCCACCTATCGGTTGCAGTTCGGCGACAGGGATTACGTCCTGCGGCGCAAGCCTTTCGGCAAGATCCTGCCCTCTGCTCACGCGGTGGAGCGGGAGTTCCGGCTGATCAGCGCGCTGCATCCGTTGGGCCTGCCGGTCGCTGCGCCCCACGCCCTGTGCGAGGACGCGGGGGTAATCGGCTCACCCTTCTACATCATGGACATGGTGGAAGGCCGCACCTTCTGGGATGGCGCGCTGCCCGGTTGCGAAAGGCAGGAGCGGGAGCCGATCTATCACGCGATGGTGGCCGCCCTCGCCCGCCTGCACGCGGTCGATCCCGATCAGGCTGGGCTGGGCGATTACGGCGCGCCGGGCAATTACTTCGAGCGGCAGGTGGGACGCTGGACCAAGCAGTACCGCGCATCGCAGACCGACGAATTGCCGGCGGTGGAGCGATTGATCGAATTCCTGCCCGCCACCGTGCCGCAGCAGGAGCGGACCAGCATCATCCACGGCGACTACCGCATCGACAATCTCATCTACGCGCCCGATGGGCCGCAGGTTCGCGCGGTTCTAGACTGGGAGCTGTCGACCTTGGGCGATCCGCTGGCGGACTTCACCTACCTGGCGATGAACTGGGCGCTGCCGCGTACGGGAGAGAACGCCCAGCTTGGCGGCCTCGACCTGGAAGCGCTGGGCATTCCCTCGCTGGAAGAGGTGACCCAGCGCTATTGCGAGGCAACCGGACGCTCCAGCGTGCCCGACATGAACTGGTATTTCGCCTACAACCTCTTCCGCCTCGTCGGCATTCTGCAAGGCATCAAGAAGCGCATCATCGACGGGAATGCGTCGAGCAAGGATGCCCATGCCAAGGCCGCCATGGTGGAGCCACTGGCCACGCAGGCATTGAAATTCGCCCGCCAGGCTGGTGCCTGAAATCATTTTTCATTCAAGGAGTTAATCTATGTCGCTGTTCGACTGCACCGGCAAGGTCGCGATCGTTACGGGATCCTCTCGCGGGATAGGCCGGGCCATTGCCGAGGCGCTGGCCGACCATGGCGCACAGGTGGTGATCTCCAGCCGCAAGCAGGACGCCTGCGAGGAAGTGGCCGAAGCCATCAACGCAAAACATGGGCAGGGCCGCGCGGTCGCCATCGCCGCCAGCATTTCCGACAAGGCAGCGCTGGAAAACCTGGTGCAGCAGACCCGCGAGCGGCTCGGCCCCATCGACATTCTCGTCTGCAATGCGGCCAGCAACCCCTACTACGGATCGATGGACGGGATCAGCGACGACCAGTTCCGCAAGATCCTGGATAACAACGTGCTGTCCAACCACTGGCTGGTGCAGCTTGCCCTGCCCGACATGCGTGCAAGCGGCGGCGGGGCGATCATCGTCGTGTCGTCCATCGGGGGGCTGCGCGGTTCGGTCACGATCGGGGCCTACAACATCTCGAAAGCCGCGGATTTCCAGCTCGTGCGCAACTACGCGATAGAGGCGGGCAAGGACAATATCCGCGTCAATGCCATCGCGCCGGGCGTGGTGAAAACGGACTTCGCCCGCGCCCTGTGGGAAGACCCGAAGATGCACGATCGCACCGCGAAGGCGACACCGCTGAAGCGCCTGGGCGAGCCGGAGGATATCGCCGGGGCCGCGGTCTATCTCGCCAGTGATGCGGGCGCGTGGATGACCGGGCAGATGATGGTGATCGACGGCGGCGTGACGATCGGCGCGGGGCTGTGACCGGCCCGTGCGGCGGCCTGCTGGAAGGCAAGGTCGCGTGCGTTACCGGGGCGGCTTCTGGCATAGGCCGGGCCAGCGCGCTGCTGTTCGCCAGCGAGGGTGCGAGGGTTCTCGCCTTCGACCGCGCCGATGCCGTTCACAACACGGCGGACGCCATTCGCAAGGCAGGCGGAGAGGCCATCGCCATCACCGGCGACGCGGCAGAGGAAGCGGATATCGCAGGCGCAGTGGCAAGGGCGCAGGATGAATTCGGCGGCCTGCATATCTTCTTCGCCAACGCCGGCATCACCGGCAATGCGCGGGGCGGATATTTCGATAGCGATGCCGCAAACTGGATGGCGGTGCTGCGGGTCAATCTCATCGGCCCATTCCTGGCGGTGAAGCACGCCGCGCCCGCGATCCGCGCCTCGGGCGGCGGGTCCATCGTGTGCACGGCATCCGTTGCAGGATTGCGCTCCGGCGCGGGGCCAGCCCCCTACTCCGCTTCCAAGGCCGGGGTCATCAACCTTGTACAGACGGCGGCGCAGCAGCTTGCCGGAACGGGCGTGCGGATCAATGCCGTCTGCCCCGGCCTGATCGAAACGGGCATGACCGCGCCGCTCTACGAGAATGCGCGGGCCAAGGGACTGGAAGACCGCATCGGGCTGCTCAATCCCATGGGCAGGGGTGGCGAACCCCGCGAGATAGCAAGTGTAGCCCTGTTCCTCGCCAGTGAGCAGGCGAGCTACGTCAACGGGCAGGCGCTGGCAGCCGATGGCGGCCTTTCCACTTCGCATCCCGTGACCCACCCGCCCGGCCAGAAGCGCGACTGATCAATTCGGCTGGGCTCGCGGGACAGGAAGGGGCCGGGAACGGACAGGAAGGGGCCGGGAACGGACAGGAAGGGGCAGCACGCGCCCTCAAGATGCGGCTCTGGAGGGGCGGCATGAGTCCGCAAGCTGGCCGGAGCGGCTGATGCGTCCAATGCCCTAACGCCGCTTGTCTGAAAACACGGTATGCAATAGAGCGTTCCCGCAAAAGAGTCGCGCAGCGGCTGTTTCGCCCGCTGGGCGGCATCACAGGCAACGGGAGAAATCATGTCCAAGATCACTATGGCCCGCGAAGACGAGGTGCTCGTCATCACCCTCGACAATCCGCCGGTGAACGCATTCTCCACCGAAGTGCGAAAGGCGATGGCGGAAGCGGTAGAGACGGCAGCGCAGGACAACGGCATTCGCGCAGTCGTCATCCGTGCCGAGGGTCGCATGTTCTCTGGTGGGGCCGACATCACCGAGTTCGGCTCCGCTCCCGTCCACCCCACACTGCCCGAATTAATCGACAGCATCGAGAACCTTGCAAAGCCCGTCGTCATCGCCCTCAACGGCACGGCGCTGGGTGGCGGGTGCGAGATTGCGCTTGGCTGCAATTACCGCATCGCCGTGCCGTCCGCGAAGATCGGCCTGCCCGAAGTGAAGATCGGCATCCTTCCCGGCGCAGGCGGCACGCAGCGCCTGCCGCGCGTGGTGGGCGTTGAAGAGGCGCTGCCCATCATCGTGACGGGCAACCCGATCCCCGCCAAAAAGGCGGAGGCCATCGGACTGGTCGACAGGATCGTGGAGCCGGAAAAGCTGCGCGAGGAAGCCGTGGCCTTCGCCCGCGAAGTTGCAGGCAGGGACGATCACCCCGTATCCAGCCAGCGGACTGACAGGATCGAGGATCACGATCCGGGCGTGTTCGACGCTTTCCGCGAAAAGCATGGCCGCCGCCTGAAAGGCCTCGAAGCGCCGCAGAAGTGCATCGAGGCGGTGAAGCTTGCCACCCAGCTGCCTTACGAGGAAGGCATCGCGAAAGAGCGCGAGTTCTTCATGGAACTGCTGGGCGGTGACCAGTCGAAGGCGTTGCGCCACGTGTTCTTCTCAGAGCGGCAGGCGGGCAAGATCGACGGCCTGCCAAAGGACGTGAAACCGCTGCCGATCCGCAAGGTCGGCATCATGGGCGCGGGCACGATGGGCGGCGGGATCGCGATGAACTTCCTCTCCGCCGGTTACGACGTGACCATGGTAGAGCGCGAGCAGGAGGCGCTCGATCGCGGGTTAAGCATCATCCGCAAGAATTACGAAGCGACGGCGCGCAAGGGCCGCATGACGGCCGAGCAGGTCGAGGGCGCGATGGGCCACCTGACCACTTCGCTCGACTACCAGGACTTCGCCGACTGCGACTTGGTGATCGAGGCAGTGTTCGAGCTGATGGACATCAAGAAGGACGTGTTCGGCAAGCTGGATGCGATCTGCAAGCCCGATGTCATCATGGCCTCGAACACCAGCTATCTGGATGTGAACGAGATCGCCGCCTGCACGTCCCGGCCGGAACAGGTGGTGGGGCTGCAC
Organism: uncultured Sphingomonadaceae bacterium; assembly: GCA_947493195.1. Lineage (GTDB taxonomy): Bacteria > Pseudomonadota > Alphaproteobacteria > Sphingomonadales > Sphingomonadaceae > Alteraurantiacibacter. The sequence goes on from CANLQG010000001.1 coordinate 559,232, forward strand.
TTCTTCTCGCCCGCCAATATCATGCGGCTGCTGGAAGTCGTGCGCGGCGACAGGACCAGCCCGCAGGTGCTGGCAACCGCGATGGACCTGGCGAAAAAGATCGGCAAGGTCGCCGTGGTTTCCGGCGTGTGCCACGGCTTTATCGGCAACCGGATGCTGGCCGCCCGGCAGGAACAGGCGAACGCCCTGCTGATGGAAGGCGCCCTGCCCGCGCAGGTTGACCAGGTACTGCTGGATTTCGGCTTTCCCATGGGGCCGTTCCAGATGGCCGACCTGGCGGGCCTCGACCTTGGCTGGAAAGCCGAGGAATCGAGCAGTTCGACAATCCGTGAGGTGCTGTGCGAACGCGGGCGGCGGGGCCAGAAGACCGGCAAGGGTTTCTACGATTACGACGAGAACCGCAAGCGCTCGCCGTCCGACGAAGTCAACGATGTGATCCGCGAGTTCGCGCAGAAATCGGGCAAGGAGCAGCGCGACATTTCCGACGAGGAAATCGGCGAGCGGCTGCTCTACCCGATGGTGAACGAGGGCGCGATGATCCTGGAGGAAGGTATCGCCCAGCGCGCCAGCGACATCGATACCGTGTGGATCAACGGCTATGGCTGGCCGCCCTACACCGGCGGACCGATGTTCTGGGCCGACACCATCGGCCTCGACACCGTGCTGGCGGGGCTGGAGAAGCATGGGATGAAAGCCAGCGAATTGCTGCGTGACAAGGCGGCGAAGGGCGAGCGGTTCAATGGCTGATTCCGCAGCGGCTGACGATCTCGAAGACTTTCGCCGCGATGCCCGCGCCTGGCTGGAGAACAGCTGTCCGCCCGAAATGCGCACACCCATGCGCAGCGAGAAGGACATTTGCTGGGGCGGGCGCAAGTTCACTTTCGCCAGCGACGCGCAGAAGCAATGGCTGGAGGTGATGGCCGGGCGCGGCTGGACCGTGCCGGACTGGCCCGCCGAATATGGCGGCGGTGGCTTGTCACCTGCCGAGACCAAGGTGCTGCGCCAGGAAATGGCCGCGCTGGGATGCCGCGTGCCCCTGCAGAGCTTCGGCATATCCATGCTCGGCCCGGCCTTGCTCAAGTACGGCACCGAGGAGCAGAAGCAGGAACACCTGCCGAAGATCGTTCGCGGCGAGATCCGCTGGTGCCAGGGGTACAGCGAGCCCAATGCCGGCTCCGACCTTGCCAGCCTCGCCACCAGTGCTGAGGACAAGGGCGATCACTACCTCGTCAACGGGCAGAAGGTGTGGACCAGCTATGCCGACGAGGCGGACTGGATCTTCTGCCTGACGCGCACGGACGCCTCGCAGAAGCAGGGGGGCATCACCTTCCTGCTGTTCGACATGGAATCGCAAGGCGTCTCGACCAGGCCAATCCGCCTCATCAGCGGCGCATCGCCCTTTTGCGAGACCTTCTTCGACGATGTGAAAGTGCCCAAGGACCAGGTGCTGGGCGAGGTGAACGACGGCTGGAGCGTCGCCAAGTACCTGCTGGGCCACGAGCGCGAGATGATCTCCGGCATGGGCGGGCGCAGTCAGGGGCCATCGCTGTCGGACTTCGCGCTGGGGAAACTGGGTGCGGACGAACAGGGGCGGCTGGACGATCCCGTCCTACGCGCCCGGATTGCCATGCACGAGGTTCGCAGCCACGCCTTCGCCGCCATGAGCGAGCGGTTCATGGACCAGCTCAAGGCCGGGAAGATTCATCCCGCCCAACCCTCGATGATGAAGTATTACGGCACCGAGCTGAACAAGGATCGGCACGAATTGCTGATGGCGGCAGGCGGCAGCGATGCGCTGGAATGGGAGAGCGAAGGCTCTGGCGAGGGCAAGGCCGCGCGCGCGTGGCTGCGCACCAAGGCCAATTCCATCGAAGGCGGGACCAGCGAGATCCAGCTCAACATCATCGCCAAGCGTATCCTCGAACTGCCGGAGGGCTGACATGCCGCTGTTCCATGACGAAGACCAGGAAACGCTGGCCGACACCGTCGCCCCGTTCATGGCCGACCGCGCGCCGGTTTCTCACCTGCGCAAGCTTCGCGATGCCGATGACCCGGCGGGTTTCAGCCGCGACCTGTGGCGCGAATTCGGCGAGATGGGCTTTACCGGTGTGCTGGTGGACGAGACCGACGGCGGCCTTGGCATGGGCCATGTCGAGGCGGGTATCGTGCTCGAAGAAATCGGCCGCAATCTCACCCCCTCGCCCTTCATCGGCACCGCCGTGGGCGCGGTGGAGGCCCTGCGGCTGGCCGATCCGGCGCTGAAGGAAGCATGGCTTCCCGGCATCGTTTCCGGCGAGACCGTGGCCGCACTGGCGCTGGACGAGGCGGCGCGGCACCGCCCGCAAAGGGTCGCGCTGAAGGCCGAGCGGCAGGGAAACGGCTTCCGCCTTACGGGTGCCAAGCAATTCGTACCGTTCGGCCATGAGGCAGACCTGCTGCTGGTTTCGGCCCGCACCGCTGGCGGCCCGTGTGACGAGGACGGCGTGACGCTGTTCGCCCTCCCCCGCTCCCACCCCGGCATTACGGCACAGGCAGAGCGCCTTGCCGACAGCAGCCTTGCCGCGCGCATCGATCTGGACGGCGTGGATGTGGATGGCAGCATGGTTATCGGCGACATCGACGACGGGCGCGCCGTGTTGAACCGGGTGCTTTCCGCCGTGCGAACGGGTGCCTCCGCCGAAATGGTGGGCGTGGCAGGCGGGGCGAGTACGATGACGCTCGACTATATCAAGCAGCGCAAGCAGTTCGGCCGCATCATCGGCAGCTACCAGGCGCTGCAGCACCGCGCCGCGCATCTCTATGCCGAAATGGAAGTCGCCCGCGCGGCCACGCTGAAGGCGCAGCAATCGCTCGACGCTGGCAGCGAAAGCGCGACACGCGATGCGAGCGTTGCCAAGGCGATGGCGGGCATGGCCAGCGGTCTCGCCGTGCGCGAGGCGGTACAGATGCACGGCGGCATCGGCATGACCGACGAATACGATGTCGGCTTCTTCATGAAGCGCCAGCGCGTGCTGGCCGAGCTTTACGGCGATGCCGATTTCCATGCGGACCGGCTGGCGCGCATGGAGGGGTATTAGGGCTGGCTGCCCACCCCGCTGCGACTAGGCTCCTTCGTCGCCAAGTCTCGCTCCCCTCCAGCTTGCGGGAGGGGCAGTGAAGCTTGGTGAGCCGCAGGCGAGCCTAGCTGAAACGGGGTGGGCGAAACTCGCTCAGGCCGCCCGCATCAGCTCGATATAGCGGGCAAGGTGCTCGTCCTCGTCGCCCAGCACGTGGCCCAGCATCACCATGCGCTTCGCAAAGTGCGACAGCGGCAGTTCCCAGGTCATGCCGATGCCACCGTGGATCTGTATGGCTTCCTCCGCCGCCAGGTTGCCGACGCGCGCCACGGTATATTTCGCCGCAGCGCCGAAGCGGTCCCGCTCGGGCTTGTCGAAATGCGCGGCGGCATTGATCGCGGCAGAACGGGCCTGCTCGATCTCCAGCGCCAGCGTCGCCATGCGGTGCTGCAATGCCTGGAACTTGCCGATGGGCACGCCGAATTGCTTCCGGGTGCGCATGTATTCCAGCGTCTGGTCGCGCAATTCGTCCATGACCGAAACGCCTTCCCACGCCAGCGCTACCACGCCCGCCGCCTTGGCAGCTTCGATGGCCTCGTCCGTCACGGCGGAAAGCTCTTTGGCCGAAGCGCCCGACAGGCGCAATTCGCCGCCCGATCCGCCGTCCACCAGCTTGTAGTCGATGACCTCCACGCTATCGGAGCCGGTTTCGACAAGGAAAGCGCGCACGCCCTCGCCTGTTTCGGCGGTCACCACGACAAGGTCCGCCGCCCCGACATATTCGACCACGCCTTTCGCCCCGTCGAGCGTCCAGCCATCGCCAGACTTGCTGGCGCTCACGTCGCGCGTGTCGCCGCTCTCCGCGTCGTAGGCAGGCTCATGCGCGAAGGTCAGCAGCTTCTCGCCAGCGATCACGCTTTCCAGCACCTCGTTTTCGCCAGCAGCGGCGAGCAGGCGCCCCGCCATCAGCGTGCCAAGATAAGGCCCGGTCGCAATGACGCGCCCGACTTCGCCGAACACCGTGCCGATATCGAAGGCGCTGCCGCCAAAGCCGCCCGCATCCTCTGGAAACAGCGCGCCCAGCACGCCCAGTTCGGCCAGGGTGCCCCACATTGCGCGGTCGAAACCGTGCTCCGTCTCGATCACCTTCAGCCGCTTCTCCCAGTCGAATTCCTTCGCGAAGAAGCGCTTCATCGTGTCGGCCAGCATCTGCCGATCTTCACCGATTGCAAAATCCATCGTCGTTACAGCTCCAGAATGGCCTTGGTGATGATCTCGCGCTGCACCTCGTTGGAGCCGCCGAAGATCGAAAGCTTGCGATTGTTGAAATATTGGGAAGAGACAGGGCCGGTCCATTCGGGACCGACCGGCGCGCCGTTATAGCCCTCGTCGAGGCTCTCCGACACGAACGGCTGGGCATAGCGACCCGCCGCACGGCGCATCAGCCCGCCGATTTCCTGCCGTATCTCGGTGCCGCGGATTTTCAGCATGGAGCTTTCCGCCACCGGCGCGCCGCCCTTGCCTGCTGCATCCAGCACGCGAAGATTGGTGGTCTTCATGTTCTCGAGATCGATCTCCAGCCGCGCGAGGCGCTGGGCGAACAGCGGGTCCTCGATCAGCGGCGTGCCGCCCCGCTTCGTGGTGCGCGCAACTTCCTTCAACTGCTCGAGCGCGGCCATGCTGGCGCCGATGCCGGCGATGTTGGTGCGCTCGTAAGTCAGCAGGTACTTGGCGTAGGTCCAGCCCTTGTTCTCTTCCCCGACGAGGTTTTCGACCGGCACCTTCACATCGGAGAAGAACACCTCGTTCACTTCCTCGTCACCGTCGAGCAGCTTGATCGGGCGCACCTCGATACCGGGCGTCTCCATGTCGATCAGCAGGAAGGAAATGCCTTCCTGCTTCTTGCCGCTGGAATCGGTGCGCACCAGGCAGAAAATCCAGTCGGCGTACTGGCCCAGCGTCGTCCAGGTCTTCTGCCCGTTGACCACATAGTGGTCGCCTTCTCGCACCGCGCTGGTCTTCAGGCTGGCAAGGTCGGACCCTGCGCCGGGTTCCGAATAGCCCTGGCACCACCAGTCCGTGCCATCGAGGATGCGCGGCAGGTAATGCTCGCACTGTTCCTGCGTGCCGTACTTGATCAGCACGGGCGCGAGCATGGAAAGGCCGAAGGGGACGACGCGCGGGGCATGGGCCTGCGCCAGCTCGGTCTCGAAGATGAACTTCTGCATCACCGACCAGTCGGTTCCGCCATACTTCTCCGGCCAGTGCGGGGCCAGCCAGCCCTGCTCGTTCAGGATGGCGTGCCATTCCTCCATGTCGGCCTTGGTCAGCCGCTTGCCGGTACGCACCTTGTCGGAAAGGCGCTGCGGCAGCTTGTCTTTCAGGAACGCGCGCACTTCCTCGCGGAAGGCTTCCTCTTCGGGAGTATATTCCAGGTTCATCGTGCTTCTCTCGCTCAGGCCGGATTATGAAGATGGGATTTCGAACAGGCCGGCAGCGCCCATGCCGCCCGCCACGCACATCGAGACGACGGCATAGCGCTCGCCCCGGCGGCGCGCCTCCAGCAAGGCTGCGCCGACAAGGCGTGAACCGGTCATGCCAAAGGGGTGGCCGATGGCGATGGCCCCGCCGTTGACGTTCAGCCGATCGGGATCGATGCCCAGGAAATCGCGGCAGTAGAGCGCCTGGCTGGCAAAGGCCTCGTTGATTTCCCACAGGCCGATATCGCCCACGGACAGGCCCGCACGATCGAGCAGCTTGGGAATGGCGAAGACCGGGCCGATGCCCATTTCGTCCGGCCCGCAGCCCGCGGCCTGGAAGCCGCGGAAAATGCCCAGCACGTCGCGCCCCTCGGCCTCTGCCGTCGCGCGGTCCATCAACACTTGCGCGGCGGCGCCGTCCGATAGCTGGCTGGCATTCCCGGCGGTAATGTATTGGCCTTCCTTTACCTTCGCACCGTCCCTGAAGACGGGCTTGAGGCCCGCCAGCGCCTCGTATGTCGTGCCGGGACGGATGCCTTCGTCGGCTTCCAGGGTAACGGTTTCGCGCCCGGTTTCACTGCCGTCCTTGGCGCGGATTACCTTTTCGGTGGTGAGGGGCACGATTTCTTCGGCCAGCCTGCCAGCCTCGGTCGCCTCTGCAGCGCGCTGCTGGCTGGTCGCGGCAAAGCGGTCCTGCGCCTCGCGCGAGACAGCGTAGCGGTCGGCCACGATCTCTGCCGTTTCGATCATCGCCATGTAGGCATCGGGCTCATGCTCCAGCACGGTGGGGGAGCGCCAGTTATCGCCGACGATGCCGGGCACCATCGTGAGCGAGATGGACTCGCCCCCGCCCGCCAGGATCACGTCGGCATCGCCTGCCATGATGGAGCGCGCGGCCAGCGCCACGGTGGTCAGGCCAGAGGCGCACTTCCGGTCCAGCGTGGTCGCGGGAACGCTTTGCGGCAGCTTGCTGCCGAACACGCTCATCCGGCCGATATTGTAGAACTGGGGGCCGTACTGGCTGCCGCAGCCGTAAAATACGTCTTGCACGCGCTCGGGGTCGATCCCGGCACGGTCCAGCGCCGCGTCGAATACGTGCGAGGCCAGCACGTCCGGCATGGTGGCGTTGAACGCGCCCCGGTGGGCCTTGCCGATGGGCGTGCGGGCAGTGGAAACGATGGCGGCTTCACGGGTCATGCATTGGCTCCTGCTCCGGAAGGTACGGGGCCTCGCGTGTCGCCCGGCTTGGCCTTCAGGTCGGTGTATTTGGCAAATTCGTTGCGCGCGATGGCGCGGTTGTGGACCTCGTCCGGACCATCGGCGAAGCGCAGCGTGCGGATGCTGGCCCAGGTCGCGGCAAGTTCGTGATCGGAACTCACGCCGCCCCCGCCGTGCGCCTGGATGGCATCGTCGAGGATCTTGAGCGCCATGTTGGGCGCCTGCACCTTGATCATGGCGATCTCGTTCTTCGCCGCCTTGTTGCCGGCGCGGTCCATCATGTCGGCAGCCTTGAGGCATAAGAGGCGGCTCATCTCGATATCGATGCGGGCCCGCGCGACCCGCTCTTCCCAGACGGTCTGCTGGTAGATGTACTTGCCGAAAGCGACGCGGCTGGTGAGGCGGCGGCACATCGCCTCCAGCGCCTCTTCCGCAACGCCGATCGTGCGCATGCAGTGATGGATGCGGCCCGGTCCAAGGCGGCCCTGCGCGATTTCGAACCCGCGCCCCTCGCCCAGCAGGATGGCATCGGCGGGCAGGCGCACGTTGTCGAGGTTGATCTCGGCATGGCCATGCGGCGCGTGATCGTAGCCATAGACGCTCAGCATGCGCTCGATGGTGACGCCGTCTGTATCCATCGGCAGGAGGATCATCGACTGGCTGCCGTGGCGCGAGCCATCAGGGTCGGACTTGCCCATCACGATGGCGACCTTGCAGCGCGGATCGCCCGCGCCGCTGGACCACCACTTGCGCCCGTTGATGAGCCATTCGTTGCCGTCGCGAATGATGCCGGTCTCGATGTTGGTGGCATCGGAGGAGGCGACATCCGGCTCCGTCATCAGGAAGGCGGAGCGTATTTCGCCGTTCATCAGCGGGGTGAGCCAGCGGTCCTTCTGCTCGCGTGTGCCGTAGCGGTAGAGCACTTCCATGTTGCCGGTGTCGGGCGCCGAGCAATTGAACACCTCGCTGGCCCAGTGGACGCGGCCCATTTCCTCGGCGCACAGGGCATACTCCAGATTCGAAAGCTGCCTGCCCTCGAACCGGAAAGTGTCGTCCACGTGTTCCTGTCCGGAGTGCGGCGGCATGAACAGGTTCCACAGGCCCGCCTCGCGCGCCTGCGGCTTCAATTCCTCGATCACCCGGTTGGGCTGCCAGCGGTTGCCCGCTTCTTCCGCGGCTTGCGCGGCCTTCTTGTAGTCGGCGGTGCGCGGGCGAACCACCGAATCGATGAAATCCTTCACCTGGCCACGCATGTCGCGCTGCTGATCGCTCAATTCGAAGTCCATCGGGTGTCCTCTCTATCCCGGCACCGTTATTTCGAAGCACGTCGGAAATGCACGTTTTCGCGCCGTTTGTCTACATACGCATTTTTCAAGGTTTGCAAAATGCCTCTTGGCAAGCGCGGTTATTTTCGCGAGGCTGCGAGTCGTCAGGTACTTGCCGGAGGATCACATGAAAGCAGCTGTTTTACGCGCGGTGGGCGAACCGCTTCAGATCGAGGACGTCGCGATTTCCAAGCCCGGCCCGCACGAGGTGCTGATACGCGCAGCGGCAACCGGCGTATGCCATTCCGACCTGCATTTCATCGAAGGGCACTACCCCACTCCCCTGCCGACGGTACTGGGCCACGAATGCGCCGGAGTGGTGGAGCAGGTGGGCAGCGAGGTGCGCACCGTTGCGCCCGGCGATCATGTCGTCACCTGCCTGTCCGCCTTTTGTGGTCACTGCGAATTCTGCGTCGGCGGGCACCTGTCGCTCTGCAACGAGCCCGACACCCAGCGTCCCAGGGATGCCGAGCCGCGCCTTGGTACCGCCGATTCGACGATGAGCCAGTTCCTCAATCTGTCGGCCTTTGCCGAGCAGTTGCTGATCCACGAAAACGCCTGCGTGAAAATCCGCAAGGACATGCCGCTGGACCGGGCCGCCCTGCTGGGCTGCGCGACGATCACCGCCTATGGCTCGGTCGTGCGCACGGCAGAGGTCAGGCCGGGGCAGAGCGTGGCCGTGATCGGCTGCGGCGGGGTGGGCCTTGCCACCATCAACGCAGCGCAGATTGCGGGTGCTGGACGGATCATCGCCATCGACCGTGTGGCGGGCAAGGAACAGCTCGCCCGCGATTTCGGCGCGACCGACTTTATCGACGCATCCGAAGGCGACGTCTGGAAAAAGGTGCTGGGCCTGACCAACGGCGGGGTGGATCATGCGTTCGAGGCGATCGGCCTTGCCGAGACCGCTGGCGACGCTTTCCGCATGCTGCGCCGACGCGGGATCGCGACCGTCATCGGCATGATCCCGGTCGGCCAGAAAATCCAGCTCAACGGATACGAGCTGTTGCAGGAAAAGCAGCTACGCGGTTCGATGATGGGATCGAACCAGTTCCCGGTCGATATCCCGCGCCTAGTCGATTTCTACATGGCCGGAAAGCTGAAGCTGGACGAGCTGATCTCGCGCCGGATCCAGCTTTCGCAGGTGAACGACGCGTTCGACGAAATGAAAAGCGGCACCATCGCCCGCTCCGTCATCACCTTCGAATGATGGGGAGCGCGGCTGTCCGTCAATGGACGACCGGTTTTAGGGTACTGGCTCGATTGGCGGAGTGACTTCGAATGGGGTGGTTAGTGGACATCGCTACGGCGCGCCCGGAGCCATGCCTTCAACCAACCAACGGTGCCACCAACGAGGATCGAGGCCACCAATACGAACCCGGCAGTCGCTAGCAGCGACCACTCTTGAGAAAATGCAAACGCTAAAATTGGGACGATCAGGATAAAATCTAACGCTTGGGAGGCGTCGTCATAGGGGTCTGTGCGCCGGTTCCTCATCACTCTATTATATGTAACCTCGCAAAGTCCGCAATCGGGTCGCTAGCTGACGGGCGGCTTTCGGCTCCAACCGTGGCAAAGCTGCCAGTCCGCTTCCGGGCGGGTCGTCCCTGTCACCGAACGTCAGTTTATAGGGTGGGATGCGGCAGGTCTGCTTTGAACATTCGTAGCCTAGCATGCCGTGGCGAACCAACCTATCTGCAAGGCTAATCGCTTCTCAAGTTTAGTTCACACAGGATGTTTGCAATGCCGACAACCGAGGATTGGTTTGACGACGACATTGCAGCGATGGAGCTTAGCTACGCGGAAAAGTCAGGCCTTCAGATATATCGGAATTATATAAAATCGTTTGAAAATCGCGCGATCAGAAATTTTCGAGATATGCTGTCGGTTGAGCCGCTAGATTTGTCTCACTTTGCAAAGCTCATTGAGATCATTTCAGAAGAAGATCTTCGATTTCTTCCCGTGATAGTTTGCGGGTACGCTGACGACCTGTTGAAGCTCGCGTTCCGTAACGCATTGCCGAAGGACACCCCCGGCGGCGTAGAAGCGATGCTGGGTGGATACGGCCCCTTGTCAGACCTTTCCAAACGAGTCCGAATGGCCTTCGCTTTTGATGTGATCTCAAAAGAACTGGCTGTGGAGATAGATAGCGTCCGAGAGGTTCGGAATCGCATCTCACACGATTGGGACCTCAAGCCAGCAGCCACCCTACTCGCTCATCCAAAGCTAGCAGCAATGTTTCCCATCGAAGATGAGTTGATTGATCCGGAAACAGATAGCGATCCTCTCCCCCCCGATACGGTTTTCCGGTTGAGATTGATTTGGCTCGCGGGTCGGCTAACTTATGAAGCGGCAGCCTATCAACGGGCGAAGGACGCACGTTTGAGCCCGATAAGGGCGCTTTACGAGGATGGCGGCACGGCGTGGCTGACCTCAGTTTCACAAGTATGCATGACCGCTACGAAGCAATTGGTATCCTAACGTTGGAATAGCAAGGTCAGTGACGTCCGCAACCGGGTCGTTAGCGGACTGGCAGCTTTTCTCCTGAACAGGCTGATTGCGGCCAGTACGACGAGGAGGGCAAACCGCCCCCACCGCAATGAACGCTCCTGCGCCGATTACTCACCCGACGCCTCGAAAAGCCCGCGCAGTTCCTTCTTCAAGATCTTGCCGTTGGCGTTGCGCGGCAGCATCTCTTCGGTGAACACGATGCGCACCGGCACCTTGAAATGGGCCAGCCGCGCGGCAACCCATTGCTGCAGGTCGTCCTCGCTCGCATTCTGCCCCTTGGAAAGGTGGACGACGGCGGCAGGTTCTTCCCCCAGTTGCTGGTGCGGCAGGCCGATCACGGCGGCATCGGTTACGGCTGGGTGGGCGTAGAGGACGTTCTCGACCTCGCTGGAATAGATGTTCTCGCCGCCGCGTATCACCATGTCCTTCGCACGGTCGACGATGTAGCAGAAGCCTTCCTCGTCCAGCCGCGCCAGGTCGCCTGTGCGGACCCAGCCGTCGATGAATGTCTCTGCCGTGGCATCGGGCCTGTTCCAGTAGCCTTTCGCCACCATCGGGCCGCGCGCGTAGAGTTCGCCCACCTCGCCCGTGGGCAGTTCCGCGCTGCCGTCCGCGGACATGATCTTCAGGTCCGCCACGGCAACGGGCGGGCCGCAACTGTCGGGCCGGTGGAGGTAATCCTGCCCGACATGCCCCGTCACCGTCGCCATCGTTTCGGTCATGCCCCACCCGCTTCCCGGCTGGGTTCCGAACTCTTCATGCAGTCGGCGCACCAGCTCGGGCGCGGCAGGAGCGCCGCCGTAGGTGATGAGCTCCAGGCTGGAGAGATCGTAATTGTCGCGCGCCGGGTGGTCGAGCAGTTGCCAGGCGATCGTGGGCACCCCGCCGGTAACCTGAACGCCCTCACGCTCGATCACGGCCATGGTCTCCTCCACATCCCAGTGGTGCATGAAAACCATCGTGTGCCCGCTTACCAGATAGCCGACCATCGCCGCAGAGCAGGCTGTGACGTGGAACAGCGGTATCACGAGCAGCACGGTCTTGGGTTCGGGTTCGGGCGGCATCTCGCCCAGTCGCAAGGGCGCGAAGGCCAGGTTGTACTTGCTGGAAAGCACGTTCGTGCAGATGCTGCGGTGCGAACCGAGCGCGCCCTTTGGCGAACCGGTGGTGCCGCTGGTGTAGAAGATGGTGGCATCGTCGTCGGCAGCCACTCTGACATCGGGCAGGTCACGATCGGGCAACCCGGCCCAGGCATCACTGCTGCCGATTACGTCTTCCAGACGACTCGCCCCTTCAAGCGCGCCCTGCGCGCGCGAGACGATGCATTGCTCCAGAACATCGAGATTGCGGGCAATGTCGCCGATACGGTCCCACCGTTCCCTGTCGCAGATGAGCATCCGGCTTCCCGAATCGGTCAGGCCGAAATCCAGTTCCTCTGCCGACCACCATGCGTTCAGCGGCACGCAGATCGCGCCCAGAGAGGTGATGGCGAAGAAGGCGACGGGCCACTCTGGCAGGTTGCGCATGGCCAGCGCCACCCGGTCGCCCTTCGTCACGCCGCATTCGACCAGATGCTGCGCCAGGTTCGCCACCGCGCGGAACCAGGCGTCGTAGGAAATGCGCTCGCCCTCATAGACGGTGCAGATCGCGTCGCCGTGCGCGCGCGCCGCCATCGCGATTGCGCGCAGGGACGCTGGCGCGTTCTTCCACGCGCGCAGCGGACGGCCATCGATCTCCACCGTCTCCATCTCGAACGGCCGCCCCGGTGCGGTGAGCATTGCGCGCACCTCCTCCAGACTGTGCGCCGCCCAGTCGGAGGGTGAAGAGGCCACCGCATCGTCGGTATTCGTGTGGCCTGACCCGGTCTGTGACATCGTTCTCTCCTCGCTTGCAGGATGCCTTTGCCGGGACCTTTCCGCAACCCTTGAAAATCATAATCTGAAATCAGGGTATGACGGTATTGCGTCTTCTTAAAATAGCGATAAGGTCCGATGCGGAATAAAAGGTATGGGGAACCTGTGGGAATACCGGAACTGAAAGATCCCGCATCGCTGGGCTTCGACGCTGCAAGATTGCAGAGGATCGAGGCCTTTCTGTAAGCCACCTGCGCGGAGCCGCCGGCAGCCCGCGCCGGGCAGCCATTCTGTCACGCGATGCCTGAAAACTGTGGAGCGGGTACGTCTTTTCGGCGGGCAACATACCTTTCGAACACCTGGTTACTGCGGCTCCAGCCCAAGACCCTTTTCGATGCCGCGTTGCAACAGAACCGGGCGTGAGCGAAGAAGGCAACACTCCATCGGAAATAAGGATACCCATTATTCAAATTACTTGCCTTACGACGCGCAGAGCCTCACACCGAAGGCAATAGACAAGAGGATTGCCATACCGCCCCTTGCAAAGCGGATACCGGAAAACAGAAAAACCGGGTCGCCAGGTGTGTCAAAAAAGATAACGATTAGTTGGGAGAGAACTATGAAATCGTCATTCCGTCAGTCCATAGCCTATGGCGCCCTGGCCGGCGCGTTACTGTGCCTTCCCGCGATGGCGGCAGCGCAGCAGCAATCCCCCACCGATCAGGGCGATCTTGCCGAGGGCGGAGACGTCAACGAGCCGCAGGAGCCGACCACGCCTGATGCGCGCACCAACACCATCGTGGTGACCGCGCAGGGCCGCGCCCAGTCGCTGGCGGACGTTCCGATCGCCGTCTCGGCGATTTCTGCAGAGATGCTGGAACAGTCCGGCACCACCGACATTCGCGAACTGAACCAGATCGCCCCATCGCTGCTGGTGTCCTCCACCGGTAACGAGGCGAACGGGTCAGCCCGTATCCGCGGCATCGGGACCGTGGGCGACAACGCCGGCCTGGAAAGCTCTGTCGCGGTGTTCATCGACGGGGTCTATCGCTCCCGTTCGGGCAACGCCCTTTCCGAGCTCGGCCCGCTGGAACGGGTGGAAATCCTGCGCGGCCCGCAGGGCACCCTGGGTGGCCGCAATTCCACCGCCGGCCTCATCAACATCTACACCGCTCCGCCGGAGTTCGACCTGAGCGGTTACGGCGCGTTCACCTACGGCAACTATGATGCCGTGCGGGTGGAAGCGGGGATCAATGTCCCGCTTGGAGAGACGGTCGCCGCGAGAGTCGACGGTGTCTATTTCACCCGCGACGGTTTCTACAACGACGTGACGAACGGCGTCGATGTCAACGATCGCGATCGCTACCTCATCCGCGCCCAGGCGCTGTTCGAACCGACGGCGGATGTCAGCTTCCGGCTGGTAGCCGACTATTCCAAGAAGGACGAAGCCTGCTGCGCCGCCACGTTCGTGCAGCCTGAATTCGCCTCGCTCGCCAGAGTCAGTCCGGGTCTGGAGCCCTACAACAGGCCCGAACCAGGCAGCCCGGCACTGACGAGCACGGCCAACCCCATCGTCAACGTGCTGCTGGGTCTGGGCCAGGATCCGCGGGCGCTTTCCCAGGATACGTTCAACCGCGACATCTATCCAACCGCCGGTCGGTCCTATCAGGGCGAGACCGAGGATTACGGCGTTTCCGGCGAACTCAACTGGGATTTTGGAAACATCAACCTCACGTCGATTACCGGCTATCGGAAGTATTCGAACTTCCAGGGATCGGATACCGACTACACCACGGTGGACCTGCTCTATCGTGCGCCTAACGAATTCGGCGGGGCGCGTTATTTCGAGACCTTCACGCAGGAACTGCGGCTGAACGGCACCCTGTTCGACGACCGCTTCGACTGGCTGGTGGGCGCATACTACGCCAACGAGTCCCTGCACGTGCAGGATAACCTGCGCTTTGGCACCCAGTACGGCACGTTCGCGAATTGCCGCATCGCCATTGCCATCAATCCGGCGCTGGTAAACCCGGCGGCAGACAACTGCTTCGGGCCCAATATCGCCGCATTGCAGATGGCCAATGGCGGGGCAGGCGCATTCGGCACAGCCACCCCGCTCATCATTGCCGGGATCAACAACCTGGCGAAGGTGCGCGACGTTGGCGGAACCAACGATATCTACAACCAGGAAAGCGACAACTTCGCGGTTTTCACGCACAACATCGTGCATATCACCGACAAGCTCGATCTGACCCTGGGCCTGCGTTACACGAACGAGACCAAGGATTTCGACGCGCAGTTCGGCAACGATAACGTGTTCTGTCCGCAGAACAGGGCATTGCTCTCGCCGCTGCTGCAGGTGCCTGCGCTGGCGGGCCTGGCGGGCGGTATCCTGTCGCTGTCGTGCCAGGGCAATTCCACCTCCGAACTGGATGGCGTCACGCTGGCGGACACGCGCGACGAGGATGAACTGACCGGCACGGCCGTGCTGTCGTACCAGCCCAATGACGACCTGCTGTTCTATGCCAGCTACTCGCGCGGCTACAAGGCGGGCGGGTTCAACCTTGATCGCTCTGCGCTGGCCGTTCCGGCATTCTTCAACGTCAACGCTCTCGATCCTAGCGCGCTGCAGTTCGAAGAGGAAACGGTCGACGCTTTCGAGATCGGCATGAAGTACTCCAGTCGCCCGCTTTCGATCAGCGTGGCGGCCTTCCGGCAGGAGTTCTCGAACTTCCAGCTCAATACCTTCAACGGATCGGTGTTCCTCGTGCAGAACATCAATGCTTGCGGCACCAACCTAGGCGGCGCGGATACGGACGCTAGTGCCACCACCGGCAGCTGCAGCCCGGACGATGTCCAGCCCGGCGTGGTCGCGCAGGGTGTCGAACTGGAAACGGCGCTCTATCCGCTGCGTGACATGACCGTCACTTTCGGACTGACCTATGCCGATACCAGCTACGAGGACAATCTGATCGGAGGCGACAGTGGCGCACCGCTCGACCCCGCGCTTCGTCTGCTGCCGGGCGACAACCTGTCGAACGCGCCGGAAACGACCGTGACAAGCTCGATCAGCTGGAACCCCGAACTGGGCAATTCGGGCCTGCGCGGCCTGCTGTTCGCCAACGCGCGTGCTGTCAGCGCCTACAACACCGGCTCCGACCTTCTCTACGGAAAGGAGCAGGAAGGCTTCGTTACCGTCAACGGCCGGATCGGTATTCAGGACGCAGATCGCGCGTGGTCGATCGAGGTCTGGGCCAACAACCTGCTGGACAAGGGCTATTCGCAGGTGGCCTTCAATACCCCGTTCGTGGCACCGCAGCAGACCTATTCGGTCTACCTTGCAGAGCCGCGCACCTACGGGATTACCGTACGCGCCGGTTTCTAGGCCGCTTGCAAACCGTTTATCAGGGGCCGGGGGCGATTCCCCGGCCCTTGCATTTTACAAGACCCTGCCGGAGGCCCCTATCGTGACGACCACCTTTGCCGACATCCTGGAGCTTGAGGCACAGGGAGAGCAAAGCTGGATCGGTCCCCCCGGAACCGGCGTGGGAACGCGCCTGTTCGGCGGCCACGCCCTTGCCCAGGCACTGATGGCGGCGTGCCAGGAAGAGGCCGGACAGCGCATGGCCCATTCGCTCCACGCCCTTTTCCTGCGTCCGGGCAGTGCCGATGCGCCGGTGACCTACAAGGTCACTTCCCTGGGCGAAGGGCGCAGCTTTGCCCGGCGACGTGTCGATGCCTTCCAGCATGACGATCACGTTCTGACCATGACCGTGTCCATGCAACTGGAAGAGGATGGCTTCCAACATTCAGCCCCGCCGCCGGACTACGGCGACAGGCGCAGTGCAGAGCGGGCGCTGGAAGAGTGGCGCGAGCGTAACGACATGGACAGCATGCCGATCATCGGCAAACTGGGCCTGCGACCCGTCGAGGTCATTCCCCTCGCGGCGGACTCGCTGTTCGGCAACACCTCGCGCGCGCCGCACTCTGCGGTCTGGATGCGGTCGCGCGACCCCGAGCCCGCCGATGCCGTGACCAGCCGCGCGCAGCTGACGTATGCATCGGACATGCTTTTCCTGCGCAACGCACTGCTGCCCCACGGCGTACGACCGGGCGACAGCGGGATGCAGCTCGCCAGCCTGGATCACGCCATGTGGTTTCACCAGACCCCCGATTTCCGCCAGTGGCATCTCTTCGCCACGGACAGCCCCTGGGCCGGCAAGGCGCGCGGTCTCAGCCGTGGGCACTTTTTCGCTGAGGACGGGACACTAGTCGCCACGGTCGTTCAGGAGAACCTGATGCGCGTGATAGGTGGCGAGACCAGACGACGACTCGACGCGGAGAGCGGCTCGTCAGCCCGGTAGGGTCAGCGTGATGCCGCGCGCGGTTCCCGCGTAACGCCGAAGGTGCGCATATAGCCGCCCAGCTGCTCCATCACCTGCCCCTCTGACAGGCCGAACTCGGCCAGGCTGTAGCGATGGGGCTGGCGCTTCATTGCGTCGACGCTTTCCCGGTACGCTTCCATCGCCGGCCAGGCGCGATCCACGTCGAGGCCGAGGAAAGCGTAGATGCGCTTCATCGCCGCCCGCCAGTCTGCATCCACCGCTTCGTAATGCACGTCGATCATGCGATCGGGCGCGATGCGCTTGCGGCCTTCCTGCATCCGTTCCACCTGCAGGCGGGTCTTGCGCAGCCATTCGCGGCCAACCTCTTGCGGGTCGGCATGGTCCGAATAGATGCAGGTCTGGTTCCATGCCAGCGACGCCGAACTGGCGACCACCCGCAGCGGATCGCGGTGGGTAAAGATGAAGCGGGCATCGGGAAACACGTTCAGCAGAGCATCCAGGTCCAGCATGTGCTGCGGGGTCTTTAGCACCCAGGGCTTCAGTGAACTGGCCTGCTGCGACCAGCCGATCAGCCGCAGCAGCCGCGCCATCTGTTCGTAGGCTGGAGTGGCATCCTGCGCTTCGCACCAGCGGCCGTAGCCCGGCACGTGCCACTGCGCCTCGTGCTTCATGCCCCAGAACGAATTGACGAACAGCCCCAATTCCTCCTCCGGCTGCATGGGGCCGGTGGGATGGATGGCTAGCGTGTGCGGATTGGCGAGGTCGGCAACCTTGCGCGCGCGCTTTGCCAGCGTGATGCGGCGATCGTATTCCCCGTGGGTAAAGCCGGGATAGGGCACCGGTGTGATCGTTTCGAAACTGCGCATGTGATCGAACCGGCGGTCTGCCGACAGCAGCCGGTGAAGCCGCGTGGTGCCCGAACGCATCGGACCGACAATGAAGATCGGATTGCGCAATGGCCGGGCAAGGATTTCGGGATGCCGGGCAAACCACTGCTGCGCGCGGAGCCGGTCTACCAGCACCTTCTCGCATTGCTTCATCGCCACCCATGCGCCGGATTCGTGCAGTCGGGCCTCTTCCTCCAGCGACCTGAGAAGAACCGAGAGCGGCTTTTCGAACCACGGATCGCCGAAATCGTCGGACCCGGCGGCCTTCGCGGCGCGGTCCATGATGGTCTGCTTGTCGAAGGTCGCAGGCTGCATCAACCCCGTTGTCATGGCCAGGCGGGTTGCGCCCTGCACCAGATCGACGAAACGGGTGCGCTGCGGGGGCTCTTCGATCGTCTTGTCCAGCAAATCAGGCCCTCGTCTTTCCGCCTCGCGATGCGACTGTTTCAGCGGTGCAGGCTGGCAAAGGTTCCCTCCTGATGCAAACCTGTGCGTGGGCAGGCGTGTCAATGCTGGACAAGCGGCAAGGTGCCGAGGCATAGCCCGCGCCCATGCATGACCTTCGTTCGATCCGAGAGAATCCGGAAGGCTTCGATGCCGCGCTGGCAAAGCGCGGCGTGGAGCCCGTGGCCGCCGACCTGCTGAAACTGGACGAGGAGCGCCGCGCCCTCACCACCCGCCTGCAGGAGATGCAGAGCCGCCGCAACGAGGCGTCGAAGGCGATCGGCCAGGCCATGGGCCAGGGCGACAAGGACAAGGCCGAGGCGCTCAAGACCGAGGTGGCCGCAATCAAGCAGGCGATGCCCGCGATCGAGGAAGAGGAACGGGCAAAGGGCGAAGCGCTGAACCACGCGCTGGCCGCCATTCCCAACCTGCCCGCAGACGGCGTTCCCCTTGGCGCGGACGAAAGCGATAACGTGGAAGTCAGCCGCTGGACGGTGCCGCGCACTTTCCCGTTCAGCCCCCGCGAACATGCCGACATGGGCCCGGGCCTCGGCATGGATTTCGAAACCGCCGTGAAGATGAGCGGCGCACGTTTCACCTTCCTTCGCGGGCAGATGGCCCGCCTTAACCGTGCGCTCGCCCAGTTCATGCTGGACCACCAGACCGGAGAGAATGGCTACACCGAATGCGCCCCGCCCCTGCTGGTGCGTGACGAGGCCGTGTTCGGCACCGGGCAGTTGCCCAAGTTTGCGGACGACCTGTTCCAGACCCAGGACGGGCGCTGGCTCATCCCCACCGCCGAGGTCTCCCTTACCAACTCGGTGCGCGAGGAGATCGTCGAGGATCTGACCTCGCCCATCCGCCTTACCGCCCTCACCCCGTGTTTCCGCAGCGAGGCGGGTGCCGCGGGCAAGGACACGCGCGGCTTCATCCGCCAGCACCAGTTCGACAAGGTGGAACTGGTTGCCATCTGCCGCCCGCAGGACGCGCATGCGGAGCACGAGCACATGGTCGAAAGCGCCGAGAGCATCCTGCGCGCGCTGGACCTGCCCTATCGCAAGGTGCTGCTGTGCACCGGCGACATGGGTTTCGGCGCGCGCAAGACCTTCGACCTGGAGGTGTGGCTGCCGGGGCAGGACACTTACCGCGAGATCAGCTCCATCAGCTGGTGCGGCGATTTCCAGGCGCGGCGCATGAACACGCGGTACCGGCCTGAAGACGGCGCGAAGAAGACCGAGTTCGTGCACACGCTCAACGGCTCCGGCCTTGCCGTGGGCCGCACGCTGGTGGCCGTGCTGGAGAACTACCAGCAGGAAGACGGCTCGATTGCCGTGCCGGAAGTTCTCAAGCCCTATATGGGCGGGCTCGAAAAACTGGTACCCGCCTGATTCATGCGTATCCTGCTTACCAACGATGATGGCATCCACGCCCCCGGCCTTGCCGTGCTGGAAGAAATCGCCCGCGAACTCTCCGAGGAGGTGTGGGTCTGCGCCCCTGCAGAGGAACAATCGGGCGCGGGCCATTCGCTCACCCTGCACCACCCCGTCAGGCTTCGCGAGCATGGCGAAAGGCGCTTCAGCGTTACCGGCACGCCTACTGACTCGGTGAATCTTGCGCTGCGCAAGCTGTTTGCCGATGGCAAACCCGACCTCGTCCTTTCGGGCGTGAACGCGGGGGAGAACCTGGGCGACGACATAACCTATTCGGGCACCATTTCCGCCGCGATGGAAGCAGCGCTGGCGGGCATACCTGCCATCGGCCTTAGCCAGGCCTACCGCGAAACCCGCTTCGGCTTCGATGCGGCGAGGCAATGGGGTGCAAAGGTGCTCGCCCCGCTGATCGACGTGCAGATGGCCAAGCGCACTCTCGTCAACGTGAACTTCCCCGCTCTGGCCGCAGACGAGGTGAAAGGCATCCGCGTTGTGCGGCAGGGCTTCCACGATTACGAACGCGGTTCGCTGGCGGAGGGGACCGATCCGCGCGGGCGCAAGTATTACTGGTTCGGCCTGCAGGATGCCGAACACACGCTGGATCACGGGACCGATCTGGAGGCTATCGAGGACGGTTACATCGCCGTCACGCCGCTCCAGCTCGACCTGACCCACCATTCCGCCATTTCCGACCTCGCGGACAGGTTCGCCTGATAGATGGCGCGCGCGCATAAAAGGGAACTGCGCACAGTCGGCAAGCGCCGCTTCGCCCCTCTCCGCCGCGCCGTCAATATCCCCGTCTGGGGCGACCTGTTCATCCGCCTGGGGCTGGCGATCTTCCTCATTTTCATCGTTGTGATGATCCACTGGTGGGACCGGGAGGGGCTGGTCGACAATCTCGACGGCCACGTCAGCTTCCTCGACGTGATCTATTTCACGATGATATCGATCACCACCACCGGGTTCGGCGATATCGCGCCCATCAGCGACCAGGCGCGACTGGTGGAAGCGCTGATCGTGACGCCGGTCCGCTTTGCCGTCCTGTTCATCTTCGTGGGCACCGCCTACAATTTCCTTATCAAGCGCAGCTGGGAGAAATTCCGCATGGCCCGTATCCAGGACCAGCTTTCCGACCATGTCGTAGTCCTCGGGTTCGGTGTCTCCGGCGCAGAAGCCGTGGGCGAACTGATCGAACGCGGCACCGATCCCGCCTGCATCGTCGTGATGGACACGAACCAGGAACGGCTGGAACAGGCAGAAGCGCTGGGCTGCAACGTGATCGAGGCCGATGCCTCGCGCGACGAGAACCTGGAGGCCGTGCGTATCAGCAAGGCGCAAACGGTGCTGGTCTCCGCCGGACGCGACGACGCCTCGATCCTTATCGTCCTGACCGTGCGCCATCTCGCGCCCAAGGTGCCGATCAGCGTGGTGGTGCGTGCGGCTGACAACGAATTGCTGGCGCGCCAGGCGGGCGCGGAAAACGTGATCAACCCCGTGCGCTTTACCGGCCTGCTGCTGGCGGGCAGCGCACGCGGCGCTCACATCGCCGACTACCTGGGCGACCTCGCCTCCGTCACCGGACGCGTGCAACTGGTGGAGCGCGAAGTTCGCCAGGACGAGATCGGCAAGTCGCTCAGCGAGGCGTGCTCTGGCGGCAGGGGCCTGCGCGTTTACCGCAACGGCAACGCCTGCGGCTTCTGGGAGCAGGAGGCCGAATGCCTGCAGGCCGGCGACATCATCGTGGAAATCCGGCCTGCCGATATCGAAGGCCCCGACGGCAACGACGCCAAGCCTGAAAACTAGTCCGCAGGCTATCCCAGCAGGATGAATACCCCGCCTGCCGCAGCCATGCCGACCACGAAATAGCCGGCGTCGATCGCGAACAGTTTGCCCGGGCGCATCTGGAACAGGTAATTGATGCCCAGCGCGGGTGTCATGATCAGCGCGCCGAAACCCACCGCCATCATCATGATCACGTGCGGTTGGGCGCTGGATCGGGCGATATTGTGGCCCAGCATCAGCACCACCACCATCTCGAACAGGAATGCCAGCAGCATGATCAGCCACGTGGGGTTCTGCCCCGCGCGCGGTCCGGCCTTGACCATTTCATCCGTAATGCCGTTCATTTCGCGCCACGGCTTGCCAAACAGCGGGCCGTACCACAGCGCCCCGATCACGAAAAAAGCCAGGGTGCCAAGCAGCACCGCCAGCAGGTTCACATTGCCCATCGTCTTGTCTCCCATGCCATGACCCGCGCGCAGACTAGCCCAAAGGCGCAATCGGGTGTAGGGGGCCGCGCATCATGGCAACCCAGATACCAGATCAGAAGCGCGTCGGCATGGTCAGCCTCGGCTGTCCTAAGGCGCTGGTCGATTCAGAGCGCATCCTCACCCGCCTGCGCGCCGATGGCTATGCCATGAGCCCCGACTACGAAGGCGCCGACGTGGTGCTGGTGAACACCTGCGGCTTCCTCGACTCCGCCAAGGAAGAAAGTCTGGAAGCAATCGGCGAGGCTATCGCCGAGAACGGCCGCGTGATCGTGACCGGCTGCATGGGCGACGAGGCGGACCTGATCCGCAAGCGCTTCCCGCAGGTTCTCGCCATCACCGGCGCGCACCAGTACGAGGACGTGGTGGAAGCCGTGCACGAGGCCGCTCCGCCCTCGCAGGGTCCGTATATCGACCTGGTGCCCCAGCCCGATATCAAGCTGACGCCGCGCCACTATTCCTACCTCAAGATCAGCGAGGGGTGTAACCACTCCTGCGCGTTCTGCATCATCCCTACGCTGCGCGGGAAACTGGCCAGCCGCCGCATCGATGCCGTTTTGCGCGAGGCGGAGAAACTGCTGGCTGCGGGCACCAAGGAACTGCTGGTCATCAGCCAGGATACCAGCGCCTACGGCGTCGACACGCGGCATGAGAGCCGCCCGTGGCATGGCCGCGAACCGCGCGCCCACATGACCGACCTTGCCCGCGAACTGGGCCAGATGCGCACACCCGAAGGCGACGTGCCGTGGGTGCGGCTGCACTATGTCTACCCCTACCCCCATGTCGACCAGGTCATCCCCCTGATGGCCGAGGGGCTGCTGACGCCCTATCTCGACATTCCTTTCCAGCATGCCAGCCGCAATGTGCTGAAGGCCATGAAACGCCCGGCGAACGAGGCCAAGGTGCTGGAACGCCTCAAATCGTGGCGCGAAATCTGCCCCGAGATCGCGGTGCGCAGCAGCTTCGTGGTCGGCTTTCCCGGAGAGACGGAGGAAGACTTCCGCTACCTGCTGGAATGGCTGGAAGAAGCCCAGCTGGACCGCGTGGGCGCGTTCCGGTTCGAACCGGTGGAAGGCGCGGCGGCCAATGCCCTGCCCGATCCGGTGCCCGAAGCGATCAAGGAAGAACGCTACGCCCGCGTGATGGAAGTCACCGAACGCATCAGCGCCGCCAAGCTTTCCGCCAAGGTGGGCAAGACCATCCCCGTCATCATCGACGAGGTGGGCGAACCCGACGAGGACGGCGACATCGGCGCGACGGGCCGGTCACAGGCCGACGCGCCGGAGATCGACGGCGCGGTATACCTGCGCAATGTGGCCGAGACCCTGAAGGCCGGGGACTTCGTGAACGTGGAAGTCGAGGATGCCGACGCGCACGACCTGTTCGGGGTCATCGCGTAGCGTCGTACCCGCAACGGGTTGCGGGCAGCTTTGCCACGGCTTCTCGCCCCGTTCCTACCTGCTCGCCGTCGATACCACTTCGCCCTCGATCACCACACCGGTGACGTGGGTCACGTATTCGAAGGGATCGCCGTCGAACATGGCGATATCGCCATCCTTGCCAACTTCCAGGCTACCCACGCGTTCATCCATGCCGATGATGCGCGCGGCATCGATGGTGATACTGGCAAGGGCATCTTCGGGGGCGAGTCCGTTGCCTGCGGCGAAACCTGCTTCCCACAGCACAACGCGGGTCTTGGGCACGTAAGCCTCGTACCCCGATTGCAGCGCGAAGGGGATCCCAGCCTCTGCCAGCACGGCGGCGGTGGTGAAGGATGCGTTTTCCAGTTCGCCCTCGTTGCGGGCCATGGTGGGGTGGAGCATGACGGAGACGCCCGCCTCGCGCAGTTCGTCCAGCAGCAGGTGCGCGTCGGCCGCGCCGTCGATCACCACCTCGATGCCGAACTCGTCGGCCAGCCGCAGGGCGGACATGATGTCCTGCGCGCGGTTGGCGGTGACGAGCAGTGGACGCTCTCCCCGCACGACTGAGGCAAAGGCCTCGTTGATCAGGTCGCGGCTGGGATCGAATGCGTTGTCGTCTTCATCGTCCGCGTCGTTCTCATCGCGGTCCGTCCCGGTGCGCGCATCCACCAGCGCCTGGCGCAGCATGGCGATCTGCTTGGCGCGGGTGCCGGGCGAGCTTTCGCGGTCCAGCGCCCATGCGCCAAGGTTGGCGACAACCATCGTGCCGTCCTCCACAAGGGCAGCATCCACGGTGTTGCCCACGGTCTTCACCACCATCGTCTGTCCGGAAACCAGCGCGCCGGGGCCGTGGCCGGTGTGCAGCGTGGTGGTGCCCAGTTCGCGCACCCATTCCACCAGCCTGTCGTGCGGGTTGTAGGCGTCGATCGCGCGCAGGTGCGGTTGTACCGGGGCGGTTGTGTCGAGCTGGTCCTGATCGTCGGGCTGGTTGAGATAGCCGGTAAGGCCGACCGTGGAATGGGCATCCACCAGCCCCGGCGTGACGACGGGTGCATCCAGCACCTGCATCCCTGCGGGAATGGCGGTGCTGGCGGCAGGGCCGACTGCGGTGATCTGGCCGTCCTCGATCACCACCACACCATTCTCGATCACGCCTTGCGGTCCCATGGTCCACACCTGTCCGCCGCGCACGGCGATGTCCTGCGCCATCGCAGTGGTGGAAAGGAGGGCTGCGGTGAAAGCGCCCGCGACGAAAGTGCCAAGGTTTCTCATTGTCCGCCCTCCAGCATGAGCGCCTCTCGTTCGAGGACGTGGGTGTTCAGTTGCGGATTGCCCGCGCCATAGCCGCCGGTGGCCATCAGCAGGTCTTCGGGGTCGTCGGCGTCGAACAGCAGTTCGCCCATCACCCAGGTCTCGGCGACATCGGTGTAGACCGACAGCGGATCGCCGGTCATCACGATGAAATCGGCCATCTTGCCCGCTTCCAGGCTGCCCACGTGCTCGTCCAGTCCCAGTTGCACCGCGCCATTAATGGTGAGCGCGCGCAGCGCCCCCTCGCGGCTCATCCCGCCACGCACGGCAATACCGGCCTGGCGGAACATCAGGCGCGAATCGATAATGTTGTCGTCGGAATGGAGCGAGAGGAACACGCCCGCATCCTCCATCTTGCCCGCGCTTTCGATATTGGCGTTGGCAGCCTCAAGCTTGCCGCCGGGGCTGTCGACCAGGATCGCCGAGACCGGCACGCCCTCTGCCGCGATCTCGCGCGCCACCCGGTCGCTTTCC
Organism: uncultured Sphingomonadaceae bacterium; assembly: GCA_947493195.1. Lineage (GTDB taxonomy): Bacteria > Pseudomonadota > Alphaproteobacteria > Sphingomonadales > Sphingomonadaceae > Alteraurantiacibacter. The sequence goes on from CANLQG010000001.1 coordinate 584,255, forward strand.
ATGCCGTGCTGGATCAGCATGTCGAACCCGAACTCGCGGCGCAGGCGCAGCGCGGTCATGATGTCGTCGGCGCGGTGGGTGTGGAAGTGGACAAGGCGGCTGCCGTCCAGCACCTCGCACATGGCATCCATGCCGATATCGCGCGGGGAGCGGTCGCCCCCGCAGTATTCCTGCGCGGCGACGAAATGCTGGCGCACCATCGCGGCGCTGCGTGCGCGGGTCGAGGGAAAGGCGGGGTTTTCGCGCAGGGGGTTGGTGCCGTTGGCCATCTTCATGCCGCCCATGATGTCGCCATCATCGTCCATCCAGGCATAGTCCTCGATAGTCGTGCCGTCGGTCAGGTGCATGTAGAATGTCTGCCCGCTCATCAGGAAACCGCTGCCGGGCATGATGTTCGCGGTGGTCACCCCGCCAGAGCGGGCGCGGGGAATAGAACTGTCGCGCACGTTGATCGAATCGAGCGCGCGCACGTCGGGCTGGATCGCGGCGGAACTGTCCGCGCCGGAGACCTGGCCGATATGCGAGTGGGTATCGACGATGCCGGGCATGATCACCATGCCGCTTGCATCGCGCACCTCGGCCCCTGCGGGAATGGCGACATTCGCGCCCACGGCGACGATTTCACCGTTGTGGATCACCAGCGTGCCATTCTCCACCGTGCCTGTGCCGCTGGGTCCGGTCATCGTGTGGATGGTGGCGCCGGTAAAGGCGACGGGTGTTTCCTGCGCCAGCGCGGCCGGTCCGGCCAGCAGCGCGCTGGCCGAGGCGGCGGCAAGAGCCGCCCGCTTGATCGTTCGCATCGAAAGTCCCTCTCTGTATTCGTTGCGCGTGAGACTAACGCCGATGCGCCAGCACGCAAGCCTATTCCAGCGCCTCGCGCAGTGTTCGAAAGGTAATGGAGCGGCGGGGCTCGGCGATGGGCGCGATCGAATGCTCCCACACCTCGCGCACCGCGCCCGACAGCATGTAGGCGCTGCGCGGGGCGAGCGGGACGGCATGACGGACGAAGCCGCCCTCTGCCTGCCGCTGGCGCAATCGCAGCACGGCGGGCGCGCCCAGGGAAAGGCCGATCACCTGGCCATACTGTGGCCGGTCGCGGTGCCAGCCGATCCCGGCACCCGGATCGTAGCGGATTAGCAAGGCCTGTTGCAGCGCCGCGGGCAGGAGGCCGAACCTGGGGGCCAGACTGTCACGCAAGGACACCAGCCAGTCCGGCAGTGGCGGCGCGGGCGTCGTCTTTCCCCGCGCGTAATCGTAGGCAGAGCCGTAGTTGGCCGTCAGCCGCTTGCCGGTCCACTGGCCGAAGCGGAACGGTTCAAGCGGGGCCGCATCGATGCGTTCCGACAGCGCCTGTTCCAGTTCCGCGTCGATGGCATCGGGCACCACCCGCAGGCCAGCCACAGGGGCCGGAGCATGAGCATCGGAGAAGAGGTCTATCTGCTGCGCCATCAGCCCCTATATAGGGTGACATGCGACAGGATCAGCACCGCTTCACCATCCACACGCAGGGCAAGGCGCTGCACGAGTTCACGCACGAAGTGGCGGAGTGGCTGGCGGGCACCGGTATCGATACCGGCCTGCTTACCCTCTTCTGCCGCCATACCTCCGCCAGCCTGCTGATCAACGAAAACGCCGCCAGCGCCGTCCAGCGCGACCTGCTTCGGTGGCTGGAAAGCGTTGCCCCCGAATACGGCCGCTACGAGCACGACAGCGAGGGGCCGGACGACATGCCCGCGCACATCCGCACGATGCTGACGGGCGCCTCGCTCAGCGTGCCAGTGAGCGGCGGGCGGATGATGCTGGGGACATGGCAGGGCCTTTATCTTGCCGAACACCGCCGCGCCGCCCATGCGCGCGAAATCATTGCTCATATAATCGGAGAATAGCGAAACCGGCGGCACTCCCGCGCGTTCGCACCTCATATGCCCATCGACATTTCCGCCAAGTTCGCGTTCCACCTGAACCAGCCCACCGACCTGCTGTTGCAGTTCGAGGCCGCTGTCATCCCCGAACAGAAGATCCTGTCTGCCGAAACGAAGCTGTCTCCCGCGATGCACACGGCCCGCGTGCCCGCGCAGGACAGCATCGGGGAAAGGATCTGGGTCAGGGCGGAAGGCGACTACAACGTCGAATACAATGCCCGGGTAGAGGTGAACCGCCTGGTGCCGGACCTTTCGAAGCTGCACACGATGGACCCGCACGACCTGCCGGGCGAGGCGGTCGAATACGTATTCGATTCGCGCTATTGCCAGGCCGACCGTATGCACAGCTTCGTTATGGACCGGTTCGGCAAACTCGAAGGCGGAGAGAAAGTCCTCGCCATGGCAGACTGGATCGGTGAGAATTTCACTTACGAGGCAGGTGCATCGAACGCCACGACGACGGCGCTCGATACCTTCGTCGAACGGCGAGGTATCTGCCGCGACTATGCCCATGTGATGATCTGTTTTGCCCGCGCGGCCACAATCCCGGCACGTTATGTCAGCTGTTATGCGCCGGGCGTAAATCCGCCCGATTTCCATGCGGTTGCAGAGGTTTTCCTGAACGACCCGACCACGCCGGGCGGCGGTGCCTGGTACATCGTCGATCCGACCGACATGGCCCGGGCCGACCAGACGGCCAAGATCGGCATCGGACGAGACGCGGCGGACGTTTCATTCCTGACTACTTTCGGTTTGTCCGACTTCAGGAATTCTGAGGTGACAGTGAGCGAGAGCGACGGCTAGGCTATTCTTGTTAACGTTCACAACCCGCGCTATTGCGGCGGTTGTGCAAAATTATCGGCGATAGTCGCAAGATCGGCGCTGGGGCGGGATCGAACAGGGATAACGGTGTTGCGCTGCAACATGGGGAAGGGATAGGAATGCATCACACGAACTCACTGCTATGCGGGGACCGGAATTGATCCGAAAGGCAAAAACGCTGATCCTGTTCGGCGCCACGGGAGACTTGTCGCGCCGCATGTTGCTGCCTTCGCTCTGCGCCCTCGATGCCGATGACCTGCTGCCGCCCGACCTGGAAATCATCGGTACCGCGCGATCCGAACTGAGCGACGGCGAGTTCCGCGATTTCGCGCGTGAGGCGATCGAGAAGTTCCTGCCCGAAGACCGTGTCGGCGGCATGGCCGAGTTCCTGAACCGCCTGCGCTACACCCAGCTGGATGTCACCACCCCCGAAGGCTACGCCGAACTGGCGGAGAAGGTGGGTGACGACCGCGAGATCGCCATCTTCCTGTCGACCGCGCCCAGCCTGTTCAAGCCCACGATCGAGGGGCTCGCCTCGCACGGACTGGCCGATGCCAATTCCCGCATTTGCCTGGAAAAGCCGCTCGGTACGGACCTCGAGAGCAGCTGCGCCATCAACGATGCCGTCGCGGCGGCTTATTCCGAAGAGCGGATTTTCCGCATCGACCATTATCTTGGCAAGGAAACGGTGCAGAACCTGATCGCGCTGCGCTTTGCCAATATTCTGTTCGAGCCGCTGTGGAACGCCCAGCATATCGACCATGTGCAGATCACCGTGGGAGAGACCGTGGGGCTGGAAAGCCGGGTGGACTTTTACGACGGCGCAGGCGCGCTGCGCGACATGGTGCAGAACCACATGCTACAGCTGCTCGCCCTCGTCGCGATGGAACCGCCCAGCAGCTTCGATGCAGGGGCAGTGCGCGATGAAAAGGTGAAAGTGCTGCGCGCGCTGCGCAAGCTGAAGAGCGACGAAAGCGTGACCGGCCAGTATCGCGGCGGCGCCTCGAACGGGGAGATCGTGCCCGGCTACGACGAGGAACTAGGCAAGGAAAGCGACACCGAAACCTTCGTGGCGCTGAAGGCCCATATCGACAACTGGCGCTGGCAGGGCGTGCCCTTCTACCTGCGCACCGGCAAGCGGCTGCCCGAACGGGTGACCGAGATCATCGTCAATTTCCGCTGCGTGCCGCACTCGATCTTCCCCGATGCGCGGCTGAAGCCGAACAGGCTGGTGATCGGCATCCAGCCGGAGGAAAACATCACCCTCTCGCTGATGGCCAAGGTGCCCGGTATCGAGCACGAGGGGATGACCCTGCGCGAAGTGCCGCTGGACATCCGCATGCCCGACGCCTTTACCGGCAAGCACAAGCGCATCGCCTACGAACGCCTGCTGCTCGACCTTATCAACGGCGACCAGACATTGTTCGTGCGCCGCGACGAGGTGGAAGCGCAGTGGAAGTGGATCGACGCGATCCGCGCAGGCTGGGAAGCCGAGGGCAAGACGCCCAAGACCTATAACGCCGGAAGCTGGGGCCCCAGCGCTGCCATCGCCCTGGCCGAACGCGACGGAGTAAGCTGGCATGAGTAAGCTGCACCCCACCATCGAACGCGTGACCCAGCGGATTATCGAGAAATCGAAGGACAGCCGCCGCGCCTATCTGGATCTGATCGACCGCGAGGCCGACAACCAGCCCGAGCGCAGCCAGGTCAGCTGTTCCAATCTCGCCCACGCCTATGCCGGTGCGGGAGAGGACCAGGACGCACTGAAGATTGCCCGCGGACCGAACATCGGCATCGTTTCCGCCTACAACGACATGCTTTCCGCCCACGCGCCCTATTACCGCTATCCCGAACGCCTGAAGATCTACGCGCGTGAAATCGGCGCCACCACGCAGGTCGCAGGCGGGACACCGGCGATGTGCGACGGGGTGACGCAGGGCGAAACCGGCATGGAGCTCAGCCTGTTCAGCCGCGATGTCATCGCATTGAGCACCGGCATCGCTCTGTCGCACGCCATGTATGACGGCATGTTGCTGCTTGGCATCTGCGACAAGATCGTGCCCGGCCTGCTGATGGGTGCGCTACGCTTTGGCCACCTTCCCGCCGTTTTCGTGCCCGGCGGCCCAATGCCCACGGGTATCTCCAACAAGGAAAAGCAGCGCGTTCGCCAGTTGTATGCAGAAGGCAAGGCGACGCGGCAGGAACTGCTCGATAGCGAGCTTGGCTCCTATCATTCCGCCGGCACCTGCACCTTCTACGGCACGGCCAATTCCAATCAGATGATGATGGAACTGATGGGCCTGCACGTGCCCGGCGCGGCATTCTTCCAGCCCGGCACGAAGATCCGTCAGGCGCTGGACCGCGCTGCCATGCACCGGGTGGCGGCACTCGGGCGCGATGGCAACGATTACCGGCCGCTGGGCCATTGCGTGGACGAAAAAGCGATTGTGAACGCCGCCGTGGGCTTGCTGGCAACCGGCGGCTCCACCAACCACGCCATCCACATTCCCGCCTTTGCCCGCGCGGCAGGGGTGCAGATCGACTGGAACGATCTTTCCGAACTTTCCAGCGCGGTGCCCCTGCTGGCGCGTGTCTATCCGAACGGTTCGGGCGATGTGAACCACTTCCACGACGCGGGCGGCATGGGCTTCGTGATCCGTGAACTCCTGGGCGCGGGCCTCGCTCACGCCGACGTGATCGGCGTGGGTGAAGAGCGCGGCATGGGGCAGTACGCACAGGAACCGTGGCTGGACGAAGATACGCTGAAATGGCGCGACACCGGCCCCAGCGGTGACGATGAGATGCTGCGCCCCGCCTCCAGCCCCTTCCAACCCGATGGCGGCATGCGGCTGGTCAAGGGCAACCTGGGCCGCGCCTGTTTCAAGAGCTCTGCGGTCGAAAAGGAACGCTGGACGATCGAAGCGCCCTGCCGGGTATTCTCGACCCAGAAACAGGTGGCCGATGCCTTTACGGCGGGCGAACTGGACAGGGACGTGGTCGTTGTCGTGCGTTTCCAGGGGCCGCGCGCCAATGGCATGCCCGAACTGCACAAGCTGACGCCTGCGCTGGGCGTATTGCAGGATCGGGGCTACCGCGTGGCGCTCGTCACCGATGGCCGGATGAGCGGCGCGAGCGGCAAGGTGCCGAGCGCGATCCACTGCTCGCCCGAAGCGCTGGGCGGCGGTCCGCTGTCGCTGCTGGAAGATGGCGACGTGGTGAAAGTCTGCGCCGAGACCGGAGAGCTTTCGACCACGGCGGACCTTTCGGCCCGCACCCCTGCACCCGATCCGGTGCCGGACATGGGCACGGGGCGCGAACTGTTCGCCATGATGCGCGCCCACGCCGACGAAGCCGAGAGGGGCGGCAGCGCGATGCTGGCCGTGGCGGGACTTTGAGAGCGGCCATGTGCGCAAGGTGGAGGGGATAAGACAATGGAACTCGTAACCGTGGATATCGGCGGTACGCACGCCCGCTTTGCCATTGCAACGCGGGCTGCCGACGGCACCCTGACGATGGACGAGCCGATCACGCTGCACACCGAAGACCATGCCAGCTTCCAGACCGCGTGGGAGGACTACCGCGCGCAAAAAGGCGGCACCCTTCCCGATGCGGTGGCCATGGCCATTGCCGGGCCCGTTGGCGGCGATGTGATCCGCTTTACCAACAACCCGTGGATCATCAGGCCCGCGCTGGTGGAATCGAAACTCGGCGTATCGCGGTACACCATCGTCAACGATTTCGAGGCGGTCGCCCATGCCGTGGCCCGCGCGGGTGAAGACGAATTGCTCCACCTGACCGGTCCGGATGGGCCGCTGAAGCCCACCGGGCGGCTGTCCGTGCTGGGGCCGGGTACCGGACTTGGCGTCGCGCATCTCTACCGCGAGGCCGACGGTAGCTACCGCGTATCGGCGACCGAGGGCGGCCATATCGATTTCGCTCCGCTCGACCCCATCGAGGACGCGATCCTCGCCCGGCTGCGCAAGCGGCACAACCGCGTGTCCGCAGAGCGCGTGGTATCGGGCCCTGCCATCGTGGACATCTACGCCACCCTCGCCGCGCTGGAAGGTCGCGCGGTGGTGGAACAGGACGACATCGCGATCTGGAAGGCCGGAATGGACGGCTCCGACAGCCTTGCCGCTGCCGCCATAGACCGGTTCTGCCTCTCGCTGGGCGCGGTCGCCGGCGACATCGCGCTGGCACAAGGCGGTTTCTCCGGCGTCGTGATTGCCGGCGGCCTTGGCTATCGCCTGCGCGACCACCTGCCCAACTCCGGCTTCGCGGAACGCTTCCGCGCCAAGGGCCGTTTCGAAAACCTGATGGCGGGCATCCCCGTCAAGCTGATCACCCATCCCCAGCCCGGCCTGTTCGGCGCGGCTGCTGCATTCCTACAAACCCACGGAGACTGACTACCCATGAGCGCACCCGACAATATCGAGGAAATCATGCTCACGGCACCGGTCATTCCGGTGCTGGTGGTGGATGATCCCGCCGAGGCCCGCCCGATGGCAGAGGCGCTGGTGGCAGGGGGCCTCAGGGTCCTCGAAGTGACCTTGCGCACCGATGCCGCGATCGAGGTGATCAAGCGCATGAACCTGGTGCCCGGCGCCATTGTCGGAGCTGGTACGGTCACGAACCAGAAAGACCTGGACGCGGCCCTTTCCGCCGGGGCGGAATTCATCGTCTCTCCCGGTTTGACGGAGCCGCTGGGCCGTGCCGCTATCAAGAGCCGCGTGCCTTTCCTGCCCGGCATCGCCACTGCTGGTGAGCTGATGGCGGGCCTCGACATGGGTCTCAGGCATTTCAAGTTCTTTCCGGCCATGGCCAACGGCGGCATTCCGGCGCTCAAAGCGCTGATTGCGCCGTTCGGGCAGTGCAAGTTCTGCCCCACCGGTGGCATCACGCCCGAAACCGCGCCCGACTGGCTGGCTCTCGACAACGTGCTGTGCGTTGGCGGCAGCTGGGTCGCACCCAAGGGAGCTTCGCGCGAGGAAATCCGCAAGCTTGCAGAAGATGCCGCGGAGATGGGCCAATGAGCGGCGTCGAAGACCTCACCCGGCGCCTGCAGGACCTGCACCAGCGCACCGTCGAAACGCCGCAGTTCAACCCGGTTTTCCAGCTGGCGCACGAGCTTTCGCGCAAGCTGGAAGCGGGCGAGATGTCGCTCGACGATTTCGAGGCGCTGATCGCCGAGCTGGAAGTCGCTTCGCTGGAAGAACGGGCGGACCGGCTGGAATGCATGGTCGCCCCCATCGGTGCCGATGCCAACCGGTCCGAACTGGCAGGGACGCTGGAACGCAGCGACTTCGCCACTTTCCGCGAGCAATGGGAACGCCCCCAGCTGCACGCCGTATTCACTGCCCACCCCACCTTCCTGCTGACGCCGCAGCAGTCCGAAGCGGTCGCCTCCGCCGCCAGCAAGGGCACGGCCATTACCGCCGATTGCGTGGGCGGCGAACGCCCGCAGGTTACCCTGCCCTACGAACACGAACGCGCGATGCGCGCCATCGCCCACGCACAGGATGCGCGTGACGCCATTGTCTCGCAGCTCCTCGCCCACGCGCAGGAACAGTGGCCGGACGAGTGGCACGCGCTTTCCCCCCTGCCCTTCCGCTTCGCCACCTGGGTCGGCTACGACATGGACGGGCGGACGGACATCACCTGGTCCAATTCCATCGGCTTTCGCCTGTCCGAGAAGGCGGAGCGCCTGGCGCGCTATGTCGCCTCGCTCGAAGCCATCGACGCGGATCACGCGCTGCTCTCCGAACTTCGCCCCGCCGCGGACTACGCTGCCGAACGCGCCAAGGATTTCACCGCCGACCTGTCCAATCCCGCTGCGCTTTCCGTCGCCGCCAATCGCCTTACCGCCAGCGACCCGCGCAAGCTGCTGAGCCTGTCGCGCTATATCGATGCGCTGGAGGAAGAGGCGAAAGCCACCGATGATGGCAAGCGTGCCGTTGCGCTGAAGACCCTGGGGGCCGCTATGCGCGCCGACGGGCTGGGCATGGGCTGGATCCACTTCCGCGTGAACGCCAAGCAGTTGCACAACGCCATCCGCCGCCGGATCGACCCCGATGGCAATCTCGACCTCGCAAGCAAGGGGGCAGTGGTCCACCTCAACCGCGCGATCGAGAAGATCCAGCCGCGCCGCAGCAACTTCGGCGCGCTTGCGATAGAGGCAAGCACAGCCATTCGCCAGTTCCTGGCTATGGCGCAGATTCTTGAACACATCGACGCAGACGCGCCGATCCGCATGCTGATCGCAGAATGCGAAGAGCCGGCAACGGTTCTGGCCGCGCTCTATTTCGCGAAGTTGTTCGGTATCGAGGACAAGGTCGACGTCTCGCCGCTGTTCGAGACCGAGAGCGCGCTGGAACACGGGGGCCGGTTGCTGGACGAACTGCTGGCAGAACCGATTTACCAGGATTACGCGAAGAAACGTGGCCGCGTGGCGATCCAGACGGGCTTCTCCGACGCGGGCCGGTTCGTGGGCCAGATCCCTGCCAGCCTTGCGATTGAGCGCCTGCAGGGGCGGCTGGCCGATGCCATCCATGCGAACGGACTTACCGACGTCGCCGCGCTGATCTTCAACACCCACGGCGAGAGCATGGGTCGCGGCGCGCACCCCACCAAGATGGCGGACCGGATGGAATGGGCGCTTTCGCCATGGGCACGGCGCCGCTTTGCCCGCGCCGGTATCCTCCTGGAGCCGGAGGTCAGCTTCCAGGGCGGCGATGGCTACCTGTGGTTTTCCACCCCGGAACTCGCCCGCTCCATCCTGACGCGCATCGCCGTGCTACGGCCCGCTCAGACCGACGTTGATGTGCCTAAGGACGTGTTCTACCAGCGCACCGACCTCTCGCTCGACTTCTACCGCGCGGTTAAGGAACACCAGCGCGACCACCTGGAAAGCCGCACCTACAGCCGCGCGATTACGGCTTTTGGCCTGGGGCTGCTCAACTCCACCGGCAGCCGTGTCTCGCGCCGCCAGAGCGACCTCTCAGCCGACCGCGAGATGTCCCTGCGGCAAATCCGCGCCATTCCGCACAATGCCATCCTGCAACAGCTGGGCTATCCGGTGAACGTGATCGCCGGTATCGGCGAGGCGGCGGAAGGCAATTACGAGGAAATCGGCGCCTTGCTGGCGGAAAGCCCGCGCGGGCGCGAGCTCGTGCGCCTGGTGCGCGCGGCCAATGCACTCGCCAGCGTGAAGACCGTTGCCGCGCACGGCGAACTGTTCAATTCCGCCTACTGGGCAAGCCGTCCCTATCGCGGCACGGAGGGGCACCTCACCGCCGCCTGCGAGGCCCTGAGTGAGTACCTGGTGAAGGACGACCGCGTCGGCGTGTTCCGCCGCCTCGCCAGTCGCCTGCGGGTGGATGCGATGAAGCTGCACCGCTTGCTCGACCATATTCCGGACGAGGCACCGACCGAAAACCGCGAAGACAAGCGTCGCATGATCGGCGTGCTCCAGTCGCTGCGCCTGGCACTTCTGCAAGCGATGTTCATCCGCGCTGTCAGCGTGCCGGTATTCAGCCGCGCCAACGACGTCTCCCGCGATGATGTGCTGGAAATGGTCTTCACCTTGCGCGTGGACGATGCGCTGGCGCAGCTGCGGCGGGCCTACCCCACGCATTTCCCGCGCATCGACCGCTTCGATCTGACGGAGCCGACCGACTGGCCCGATGGCAGCGACGAGGGTTACGAGGCGATCCACCGCGACTTCATCGACCCGATCGAGCGCGCGCATAACCTCAGCCTGCGCATCACCACAGCTATCGCCAATGTCTTCGGGGCGCATGGTTGAGCGCGGCTAAACCGCCCGCTGGCAGCGTTCCAATCAGGGACGGAAGGTGCGTCCGACTGGATTTTGCGCGCGAACCGGCGCAGGATGCCGCACATGAGCACGAGCTTCAAATGGATCGGCGCACTGGCGCTGGCTGTTGCCGCGATGATCGGCGGGGCCATGCTGTTCACCCACGGCAGTGATGCGCAGGAAAGCGATATCGTTGCCGATGGCGCTGCTGCTGTCGATCAGGCGATAGACTTCGTTGCCAGCGAAGTTGTGCAGGATACCCCGGCCTACGATCCGGACGATCCCTTCGTCATCAAGCGCGTCCTGCCCATCGAAGGGCCGATCAAGTATGGCGAGTGGCACTGGGACGACGAGGGCGTGCCCGATGGTCCGCTGGTCATGACGGTGGACCTGCAGGCGCGTGTCATCAGCGTCTTTCAGGGCGGCTACGAAATCGGCGCGGCCGCGGCGTTGCTGGGCACGCCGGAGCACCCTACGCCCACGGGCACCTTCCCGATCCTGACCAAGGAGCGCCACAATGTTTCAGAAAAGTACGGCAACGCGCCCATGCCCTGGACCCTGCGCCTGACGTGGGACGGGGTGGCGGTGCATGGCGGCTCCACCGTAGAAGTCGGCTATGCCAGCCACGGCTGCATCGGCGTGCCGGACGAATTCGCGTCGCGCCTGTTCGACATCGCCAAGGTGGGCGACGTGGTGATCATCACCGATGGCGTGATGACGGGTGTTGGCGGGAGCCTCTCGACCGAGGGCTGAAGACCAGCAGGGCAGGTTTTCCCATTTTCGCTCGTCCTGAGCCTGTCGAAGGACTGCTTTGTTCTTCACACCGGGATCTTCAAAAAGGGCAACCCTTCGACAAGCTCAGGGTGAGCGGCTTTTTGGGGATCACCCGGTTCTTCGGGGCGGTTCGGAACGAAATATCCAGCGGGGCGGTTGCGCTTGGCCCCATTTCCCCTCGACTGTTACCAGCACGCCGCCGACATTTCCGCCTTCGCAACGCTCGAGCTTGTCCAGCAGATCGGCAACCTGAGACCCCCTTGCTGTCCCGCCGAGCCACCCGAGGATGCGGTCGATAACGCGCAAGGCGATTGCCCGGTTGGGCGGAGACGAGCATTCCACCCTGTCGGAATAGCATGTGACGTGATCGCGGACTGCCTCATTCGTCTGAACATCCAGAGCCTCGTCCGCTTCGGCCAAATGGCTGGCAGAGCGAGACAGCGCGAGCGAATCCAGCCAGTCCGCCTCGGCCAGCGCCTTGCGGATTTTCACCCGGTCGAAACGGACATCGTGATTGCTGGGGTCCTGAGCGACCGCGACGCCAGTACGTGCGACAACAGCCGCCAGTTCGGCCCGGCGGAAGCGAAGCAACGGCCGGATTACCGGCAGTTCGTGCCCCAACGGCCAGACGTATTCCCGCACCCCGGCGAGTCCGGCGACGCCGCTCCCGCGGTTCAGGCGCATCAGCAGAGTTTCGGCTTGGTCGTCGGCATGATGGGCCGTGGCAACCATAGCGAGACCGCGCTTTTGCGCCCATAGATCAAGCGCGAAATACCGCGCCTCGCGCGCCATCGCCTGCACATTGCCCTCGCCAACCTGCACGGTCAGTACCTCGCAACACACCCCGCGCTCCTCGCAAGCTGCGACCACCAGCGCGCATTCGTCCTTCGCTTCGGGACGCAGGCCGTGGTCGACAGTCGCGACCTCGAAACCGCCCGGAATAGCCTCGTGCGCCAGCAGCAGCATGGCCATCGAGTCCGGCCCGCCGCTGACGGCGAGGCCGATCTTCCCGCCATCGGGGTTCAGCCGGTCGAGCGCTGCCTTGAAACGCTCAACCAGTGCGGGATCAATTGCAGTCGACGCGGCCACCGAGGTTATCGTACTGGTTCTGCAACCGCCCCACGGCCAGCGCGGCATAGGTCTCGCCGAATTCGGAAAGCGCGATGCAGGCCCGGCGGGTATCGCCCAGGGTGATCATCGATTCCGCCAGGTACAGCAGGCTGTCGGGGGCGCGAGCGCCCTGGGCGTCGGACTGGTAGTTCTCGAAGAAATGGGTGGCCGCAGCGCGCGGCTCGCCCGCATCCAGGAAGGCACGTCCCAGCAGGTTGCGCCCGTAGGTCGTGCGCCAGTGATCGGGATAGCGTTCCACGAACATCGCGAGTTGCTGCTGCGCTTCGGGAAAGAAGCCCGCGTCCCACAGGCGGAAGCCATAGACATATTCGTCGTCGCCCTGGTCACCCGTTGCGGGCTTGGCGATGGCCTGCACCGCCGCCACCCGTTCCGGCGTGGGAGCGGTGGCCTGCGTGGTGGTTCTTTCCGCTGCGGGCAGTTCGGCAGTGCGTTCGGCGTCACGGGGGACCGGCACCACGCCGCTGGGCCTTGGTGCCGTTGCAGCGGTGCCCGCCCCCGAGGCGCTGCTGGTGCTGGTGCCACGTGCTTCCATCTGGGCTATGCGCATTTCCATTGCCGCAAGAGCATTCTCGCTCACTTCGGCAGTAGCGGTGAGCCGCGCCAGCTGGCCTTCGATCGCGTCGAGCCGCGCCAGCACGTCGGTCAGCGCAGATGTGGTCACCTGCGGCGTGGTGCTGGGTGTGGCCGATCGCTCCGGCATGATCTCGGGCTCGAAAAACCGGTCGTCACCGCCAGGGAATACTGCGCGCTGCAGCGCGTTGACCTGGCTTTCGATCCGCCGCAGCCGGTCATCGCTCTGGGCCGCGGCAGGCACCGGCATGGCCACGGCCACAATCACCGCGACAATGGCGGCGCGCGATATCGCGAATGACTGTTTCGACCTAGCAAGCATTACCGGCGATCTCCTCAAATCCGTGTTCGGCGCGGAACCGTGGCTCCATGCCATGTCCTACCAAGATAGACGATTAACGCCCGCGTGAAAGCCGGAACTGGACGGCTTTCCCCCATCAATTCGATCGCGCACACGCGTTCGGTATCGCACTCCTGCCTATTGCGGTTCGGGCGATACCCCGCCGTCCTGCGGTTCCGCGGGCACCGCACGAGGCGGCGCAGTTGCGGCGGGAGACGGGGTCGGCGTTGCCGTGGGTGCCCGGCTGGCAGTTGCAGCAGGCGTACGCGCGGCCTGTGTGGCAGTCGGCGTTGCGGTGCGTTGCGGCGTGGGCGACAGTGCGGTGGTCGCCGTCGGTCGCGGTGCAGGTGCAGGTGCGGGCGCGGCCCGCGGCTGCACGGCAGCGGTGGTCGTACCTGCGGTTTCAGGTTGCGGCGCGGCGGGAGAGCCGAGGCCGAACCCGATGGTGGTCACCCCTCCACTTCGCGCCAGCAGCGCATCCGCCGAAATCGGCACGTCTGTCAGCGTTTCGACTTCGGTGGAAAGCTTGCGCACCGGTCTGTCACCGATGGTGATCGCCAGGCGATCGGGCCTTCCGGTGATGATCTGCGGATTGACCGCATCGGCAGGCACGGTGAAGGTATCGCCTTCCTGCATGGTGCCTTCCTGAAGCACGCGGCCCTCCTCGTCGTAAAAGCGGACCCAGGTCTCTCCCTCGGCGGTGAACACCACCGGGCCGCTGGGCTCTGCGGCGGCCGCCTCCTGTGGCTGATCCACCTGCTGCTCTGCCTGGCGTTCTGCGGCAGCCTGGGCCTCTTCCTTCCGCTGCTGTTCCACCAGTGAGGGGATCTCGGCGGCCGGTGCGAACAGTGCGCGGGCCGCGAAGAAAATGCCCACGAGCAGGATCACCACGGCAAAAAGCGAGAAATACAGCAGCCGTCCGCCCGGCGCGCGCGACGGGTCGCCCGGTTCGAACGTGCGCCGGGTCTGCTGGTCGTACTGTTCGTTGGCCTCGGCCTCGTCCAGCTCCTCGCGCACCAGGCCGACGATCTCTTCCTGGTTCAGCCCCACGGTCCTGGCGTAGGTGCGGGCGAAGCCCACCACGTAGGTGCGTCCCGGCATGTCTTCGAGATTGCCGGTCTCCAGGCTTTCCAGATGGCGCCGCGAAATGCGCGTTTCCGACGCCACCTGCTCCAGCGTCAGACCCTTGCGTTCACGCGCGGCACGCAGCTTCGCGCCAGCCGTGGCCGTGGCTTCGTTGGTGTTATCCTGCAATGTCTCGTCTTCAGAATCGGTCATGACCGCTCCAGCAAAAAGGTGCTGGGTTGTTAGCGAACCCTCTGCGTCCACCCCAATCGACCCTGACCGGTTAAGTCAAGCGATTGTGCAGTGCAAAAAGGCTAATCAACCTCTATTTCGCGTTCCCTGGCCCAGGCCTGCAACGCGGCGCGCATGTTTTCCGGCGGACTGGCGAGCCAGCCCATCATGGCATCGCCTATTTCGCGGGTATCGACCTTGCGCACCAGTTCCTTGATCGGGCCCACCCCGGCAGGGGTGATCGACAGGCGGCGAATGCCTATGCCGAGCAACGCCAGTGCCTCCAGCCGCCGCCCGCCCATTTCGCCGCATACGCCCAGGTCCACCGGATAGCCCACGCAGTTCTGCACCACCCGGCGCAGGAACCGCAGGATGGCAGGGCTGACCCAGTCGTACCGTTCGGCCAGCATCGGGTTCGCCCGGTCGGCTGCGAACAGGAACTGGGTCAGGTCGTTGGTGCCGATCGAGATGAACGACAGCTTGGGCAGCAGCAGGTCGAGCGTTTCCGCCAATGAGGGCACTTCCAGCATCACACCGTAGTTGATGACGCTGGGAAGCTTGTGCTTGCGCGACTTGAGGAAGGCCAGTTGCTGGTCGAACACTTCTTTCGCGGCGTCGAACTCCCACGGTTCAGACACCATCGGGAACATCACGTTCAGCTCTCTGCCCGCGGCACCTTCCAGCAGGGCCCGTGCCTGGGCCTTCATCAATCCTTCGCGCTCCAGCGCCAGGCGCAACGCGCGCCAGCCCATGGCCGGGTTCTCGTCTTCCTTGGCAATCTCGCTGGAGATGTAGGGCAGTGACTTGTCGCCGCCGATATCTACCGTGCGGAAGATGACCTTCTTCCCCTTCGCCGCTTCCAGCACGTCGCGGTAAAGCCGGGCCTGCCGCTCGCGCTGTGGCAAGGCGGCCGAGACGAGGAACTGGAACTCGGTACGGTAAAGGCCGATGCCGTCAGCCCCGGTCATCGCCAGCATGCCCACATCGTCGCGAAGCCCCGCATTCATCATCACCTGGATGCGTTCGCCATCGCGCGTGAACGGCTCCACGTCGCGCAGCTTGGCGTAGGCTGCCTTCTTTTCCTTGCTGCGGGTGAAGCGCGCCTCGAATGCCTCGCGCACACCGAAGGAAGGGCGCACGGAAACGATGCCAGCATCCCCGTCCACCAGCATTTCGTCGCCCTCGCGCACCTTGCCGCGAATGTTGGACACGCGGCCGATAACGGGAATGCCCATGGCGCGGGCCACGATCACCACGTGCGCGGTGAGGGAGCCCTGTTCCAGCACCACGCCTTTCAGGCGGCGCTTGTCGTATTCCAGCAGCTCTGCCGGGCCCAGGTTCTTGGCGACCAGGATGGAATCTGCCGCCAGCCCCTTTTGCGCGGCCGTGCCAAGCTGGCCGGAGACGGTACGGATCAGGCGATTGGCCAGGTCCTCCAGGTCGTGCATCCGGTCCTGCAGCAGGGGGTCGGAAATCTCGCGCATGCGCATGCGGGTGCGTTGCTGCACGCGTTCGATGGCGGCCTCTGCCGTCAGGCCGGAATCGATCGCCTCGTTGATGCGCCGGCTCCAGCCCTCGTCATAGGCGAACATCTTGTAGGTCTCGAGCACTTGCTCGTGCTCTCCGCCCACGCCGAAATCGGCCTGGCTGGCCATGTTGTCGATCTGCTCGCGCATGCGGTCGAAGGCGAGATAGACGCGCTGACGCTCCGCCTCGGTATCCTCGGCCACGGTCTGCTCGATGGTGACGCGCGGCTGGTGAAACACGGCCTGCCCGATGGCGAGCCCCTTCACCAGCTTCAGGCCGGTGATCTGTTCCTGGCCGGAGTGGGCTTCGGACGGGCGAGCCAGTTCCTCGGGATCGACCAGCGCCGCATTGTTGATCAGTTCCGCCAGCACCATGGCCACGGTCTGCAGCGCCTCGATCTCGACCTCTTCGTACTTGCGCGGATCGGCATGCTGCACGGTCAGAACGCCGATCGCCCGCTCGCGCCGCACGATGGGAACCCCCGCAAATGAGTGGAAGCTTTCCTCGCCCGTTTCGGGGCGGTACTGGAATTCGGGATGAGACGCTGCCTCGGCAAGGTTCAGCGTTTCGATATTCTGGGCGATGGTGCCGGTCAGGCCCTCACCAACGCCCAGCCGGGTGACATGGACTGCGGCCTGGTTCAGTCCGCGCGTCGCGAACAGTTCCAGCATCCCCTCGCGCAGGAGGTAGATCGAGCAGACTTCGCTATCGAGCGCCTCACCGATCGTTTCCACGACCTGGTTGAGCTTGGCCTGCGCATGGGTGCGCGATGCCATGACCTCGTGCAGGCTGGTGAGAATCTGTCTGGCGGAATGGGCGGCGGTCATCTTCAGAACCGCCTATAGCAGATTGGGGAAATTGCAAAATGCCGGCCCCGGCCTGGTATCCTTCGTTCCCGGGGGCAAGGGCCGGCCAATCAGCCGATAGTCAGGGGCATCAATGAAGCGCGATCTCTTCCTTGAGGGCGAGTTTCTGCTTCTTGAGTGCCTGGATTCTCGCACTGTCGGGCGCGGGCCGGTTCATTTCATCGCGCAGCATACGGTCGAGCCCTTCGTGCTTTTGCTGGAGGGCTTGGACGTGCGAAGTTTCCATGAGGCAGTCTCCTTGACAGTTTGGACCGGAAAAAGCCCGGCCCGTGTGGTGACCCAGCACGGCAGACTGCCATTCGACTCGCGAGACAGCAGTCACCGCGCGATTGTCATGAAACCATAATAATCCTAATTCTCCAAATGGCGTGGCGACGAATTGACTTGTAGAGCCGATGGCCCGCAAAAGGCTTCCGAACGGGTGGCAAGAGAAGGCAGGCATGACCGAAGACGAAATGCGCAAGCGCCTTGCCTCGCTCAAGGTGGAACACCGCGACCTGGACATCGCAATCGAGGCGCTGGTGCAGGCTGGCGGGCCCGACCAGTTGCAGGTCGCCCGGCTGAAGAAACGCAAGCTGCGCCTGCGAGACCAGATCGGGCAGATCGAGGATTACCTGACGCCCGATATCATCGCCTGATTCCTTTTTCGAGCGCTCGCCGCGGGCCGCGCCGAGGCCAGAATGCCCGCAAAGCGTGCTACGCAGGGACAGGCGGGGAAAAACGCCCGCGCAAGGCTTAAACATCGCGCCAGAATTTCGCATAGCGTGACGACTAGGTAGCAACACGTATTTGCACCCGCACAATAAATCGCAACGCTTATTGTGCAGGTGCGAAAAGGATGGGCCATCATCGGCCCCGGACAGGTACCGGAAATGGAGATCGTGTGACGCCAGCCAGTCTCAACCCGATGATCGTCGAAAATCTCTACGAAGAGGCGCTGTCTCTAGCCGAAGAGGCTCGCGTTACGTTCGATCTCGACGACAGCCCAGACAGCTTCAACCGCTCTGCCGGCGCTTCGCGCGTCGCCATGAGCTGCGAGGCATTGCGCACCACGACGCGCATGATGCACGCGATTGCCTGGCTGCTGAACCAGCGCGCTTTCTTTGCCGGCGAGATGAGCGAGTTCCAGCTGCGTCGGCATGGCCGCCTACCGCCTGCGCAGCCGCAGCCGAACCAGGAGCAGATCGCGCTGTTGCCGCCCTACGTAGCCGACCTGGTGGAGCGTTCCGTCCAGTTCTACGCCCGTGTCGAGCGGCTGGATCGCGCCTGGCGCCATCAGTTCGAGCTGCAACCCACCGCCGTCCACCGCCTGAGTCAACGGCTGGGATACGCCTTCGCGCGCTAGACTTTCGCCAGGGCCTCGTTCCAGCGGTTCAGCCGCAGGCGGCGCACGGCATCGTCCATGACCGGTTCGAACGTTCGCGTCGCGCCGATCATCGTCTCCGCCGCGTGCGGCAGGCTTTCCTTCATCCCGCAACCCACAGCCGCCAGCATCGCGGCGCCCAGCGCGGTCGTCTCCACGAAATCGGGCCGGGTGACCGGCAGATCCAGCAGGTCGGCGATGTCCTGCGCCATCCAGTCGTTCACCGCCATCCCGCCGTCGATGCGCAGCCCGGTGCAGCGCGCGCCATCGGCGGCGAAAGCGCTGGCAAGGTCGTATGTCTGGTGCGCCATTGCCTCCAGCGCGGCGCGGGCGATGTGTGCGCGGCCGGTGTCAAAGCCAAGGCCGGAGATGACGCCGCGCGCCTCTGGCCGCCAGTGCGGCGCGCCCAGGCCCGACAGCGCGGGCACCACCACAACTCCGCCGTTGTCGGGGATGGAGCGCGCCAGTTCCTCGGTCTCTGCGGCGCTGCCGATCAGGCCCAGCGTATCGCGCAGGTACTTTATCAGGCTTCCCGCCACGAACACCGCGCCCTCGATGGCGTAGCGGCGCTCTCCATCCAGCTGGTAGAGCACCGTGCCCAGCAACCGGTGATCCGACCACGGCAGCGTGGTGCCCAAGTTGGCGAGCACGAAGGCGCCGGTGCCGTAGGTCGCCTTTGTCTGGCCGGGCGAGAGACAGCCCTGCCCGATGGTGGCGGCCTGCTGGTCGCCCGCCATGCCGCAGATGGGGATGCGCCCGCCGAAAAGTTCGGCATGGGTATGCGCCAGTTCGCCCGCGCTATCGGTGATCTGCGGCAGCGCGGCGATGGGCACGCCGAACAGATCGCACAGGTCCGCATCCCAGCCCGAGGCATCGAGCGCCATCAGCAGCGTACGGCTGGCATTGCTGGCATCGGTGATGTGGGTATTGCCCCGCGTCAGCTTCCACACCAGCCAGCTTTCCACCGTGCCCAGCGCCAGCCGTCCGCCCTTTGCCGCTTTCGCCACTGCCTCCTCGTTGTCGAGCAGCCAGCGCATCTTGGTGCCAGAGAAATAGGGGTCGAGCAGCAGGCCGGTGCGTTCCCGCACCCTTGCCTCGTGCCCGGCATCTTTCAACTTGGCACAGAAATCGGCCGTGCGCCTGTCCTGCCACACGATGGCACGGCTGAGAGGCTGCCCGGTCGTCTTGTCCCATGCGACCACGGTTTCGCGCTGGTTGGCAATGCCGATGGCGGCGATCCGCGCCGCGCCGCCCGCCTGCTTTACCATCGCCTGCGCGCAGGCCAGCGTTTTGTCCCAGATTTCCGCCGCGTCGTGTTCCACCCAGCCCGAGCGCGGATAGTGCTGCGTGAGGTCCGCCTGCTCCATCCCGCGCAGCGCGCCATCCTGAGCGAACAGCATGGCCCGGGTGCTGGTGGTGCCTTCATCCAATACGAGGATGGACTGGTCGATCATTGGATTTCCTCTCCTTTATCGCCATATGCACACCATGGCGATTTCCCCGCAACCCCAAGACCCCGCAAGTTGGCCGACAGGCAGCGCAGAACAGCTGGAGCCGCTGGTGCGCCGCGTGCTGGCGCCCAATGCCTCGCCCTTCACCTACACCGGCACGCAGACATATATCGTCGGCGGCGACGAGGGCTTGGCGGTCATCGACCCCGGCCCGGCGGACGAAGAACACCTTGCCGCGCTCCGCTCCGCCATCGGTAGCGCAACGGTTTGCGCGATCATGTGTACCCACACCCACCGCGACCATTCGCCCGCCGCCGCGCCGCTGGCGGAGGCGACCGGCGCACCGATCGTCGGCTGCGCGCCGCTGCACTTCCATTCCGATGCCCCGCGCGTCGATGCCCCGTTCGATCAGGATTACGCGCCCGACCGCGTGATGGAGCATGGCGAGGCGATGACCGGGCCGGGCTGGACATTGCGCGCGGTCGCCACCCCCGGACACACGTCCAACCATCTGTGCTTCGCGCTGGAGGAATCGGGCGCGGTGTTCACCGGTGATCACGTGATGGGCTGGTCCACCAGCGTCGTCGTGCCGCCCGACGGCGACATGGCGGATTACATGGCCAGCCTGCACCTGCTCTACGAGCGGGAGCAGGATCGCATCTATTACCCGGCCCACGGCCCGGCGGTCGAGAAGCCGCGCCAGCTGGTGCGCGGCATGATCGGGCATCGCCGCCAACGGGAGCGGCAGATCCTGCGCCTGTTGGGCGAGGAAGCCCGTTCCATCGCCGCGCTGGTGCCGGTGATGTACAAGGGCGTGAACGAAAAATTGTGGCCCGCTGCCGGGCAAAGCGTGTTCGCTCATCTCCTCGATCTGGAACGACGGGGCGAAGTCCAGCGTTCGGGGGATATATGGCAGGCGAACTGAAACAGGACGAAAGCACCCGCATCGGCGCGGCACCGCCGCCCGCGGGCCCACCGTCTGCACGAACCGCGGTAAAAGGCGCACCGTGGATTGTGGTCCTGCTGCTGGTGGTGGCGCTGGCATGGCTCGCTTACGAGAAATGGGGCCCGCAGGAGCGCGGCGATATTGTCGGAACCTCCATGATTGCGTTTGAAAAGCAGAACGCCCTCACCGTCTTTTCCAGCCGGTTCGATGTGGTGGCCGAAAGCGTCAGCACGCCCAGTGTCGGCCCGTTCGATGTGGACGCGCTGCAATCGCGCCAGGCGATGATCGTGCCCGCCACGGTGGAATACCGGCTCGACCTGTCCGAGATGGATCGCGGCGACTTTTCCTGGGACGAAGCAGGCCAGAGCCTGTCCGTCACGCTGCCGCCACTCGAAGTCTCGCAGCCCAATCTCAACGAAGCCGAAGCGCGCTATTTTACCGACGGGCTCTATGTCAGCCGCGATGCGTCTGTCTCGCTCAGCCGCAACAATTCGCGGCAGGCGTCGGAGAGGGCGAACGATTTCGCTCGCAATCCCGAAGTGATGGGCCTTGCCCGCAGCGCCGCGCGCGAAGCGGTGCGCCAGAACCTCGCCATTCCGCTGCAGGTGGCGGGCTTCGGCGAAGTGGAAGTGCGGGTGCGCTTCCCCAACGAAGGTTAGCCCTCGCCTTCATCTTCCAGCACGGCAGCCATCGGCGTGGTGCGCGGCAAGGACTGGAAATCCTGCTGCTCCGCCTCTGGCACGGGCTGGCTGACGGCCATGCGCCAGATGCCGAACAGCGCGCCGCCAAGTGCGACGACGCCGATCGAACCGAACAGTCCCGGCGGCCCCAGGGTCGCCATGGCCACCGATCCCAGCATCGGCCCGCCCGCCGCGCCGATGGAGTAGAGCAGCACCAATCCGCTGCTCGCGCCCACGCGCTCGCTTTCGTCGAGGTGGTCGTTCGAATGCGCCACGCACAGCGGATAGAGCGCGAAGGAGAACCCCCCGAACAGCGCACCGACCAGAAAGATCGCCGCAGGTTCGCGCACGAAAGCCAGTGCCCCGCACAGCGCTGCTGTCACGGCCATGCACACGATGATGACGCGGCGGCGGTCGAACCGGTCGGACAGGCGGCCAAGCGGATATTGCAGGACCACGCCGCCGCTGATGACGCAGGACGTGAACAGCGCAACCTGCGACAGCGGCAGCCCCATGCGCTGCACGAACACCGCGCCAAGCGCATAGAAAGCGCCCAGCATCACCCCGTTGGACAAGGTGCCCACCACGCCCAGCGGCGATGCATCGTAAAGGCGCTTGAGGCTGAAAGGCGCAACCTCCTCCAGCACCGGCTGTTGGATCTTGGTCAGCACCACGGGCAGCACCGAAAGCGACAGCAGCACGGCAGAGGCCATGAACGGCAGGGCGGGGGATTGGTCGCCCAGGTTCAGCAGGAACTGGCCCACGGCCTGACCGGCGTAGAGCGCGATCATGTAGGCGGCCAGGATGGCGCTGCGATTGTCGGGCCGAGCCGTGCGGTTGAGCCAGCTTTCGAGGCACACGAACACCCCGCTCATCGCGAAGCCATCAGCAAAGCGCAGCACCACCCACAAGGCGGGCGCGTCGATGATGGCATAGGTCAGCGAGCTGGCAGAATAGAACGAGACAAAAGCGGCAAAGGCGCGGATGTGGCCCACCCGCGCGATCAACGGCGACACACGCAACGCGCCCAGCGTCAGCCCGCCGAAATAGCTGGTAGCGACAAGACCGATCAGCAGCGCGCCTTGCCCCGCCTGTTCCAGCCGGATCGCTATCAGCGTGCTGAGAAAGCCGCTCCCCGCCATCAGGACGAAGATCGCCAGCAGCAGCGTGCGGACCGAGTTGAGCGAGCCGATCATTTTTCGCCCCTAGTCCCGAAAGTGCGCCAGTTCCACCCCAGTTCCATCAGTGGCGCGGTACGGTGGACAGGGCGCGCAGCGGCCCATAGGAACGCCCGATGGAACAGATCGATTTCGAGCAATTCATGGCGGTCGACATCCGCTGCGGCACCGTGGTGGATGCCCAGCCCTTTCCCGAGGCGCGCAAGCCCGCGATCAAGCTCTGGGTCGATTTCGGAGAAGGCATCGGGGTGAAGAAATCTTCGGCCCAGATCACCGATCACTACACGCCGGAGGACTTGCCAGGGCGCAAGGTCATGGCCGTAGTGAACTTCCCCCCGCGCCAGATCGGGCCGTTCATGTCCGAAATACTGGTGCTGGGCTTTCCCGACGCCAATGGCGCGATCGTGCTGGCCGGTCCCGATAGCGGGATCGACCTGCCCAACGGGGCGCGGCTGGCCTAGCCCGGAAAACCGAGGGCGGCGCGCAGATCGCCCAGCCACGGATCGTATGGCACCCATGCCCCCTGCCCGCTGCGGTTGATCGGCTGGCGTACCTGCTCGCTGCTGGCGGTCCGCACTGCGCGGGCCGTTTGATGGAAATTGAGGCAGGCATCCTCGAACGGCAGGCCGCAATGGTCCAGCATCCGGCGAATCTGCCCCTCCGGGTCGTCCAGCACGTCCTCGTGCTGCACCCGCAGGACCTTGCCCGGCAGCACCGCGTCCCAGTGCTGCATCAGGTCGACATAGTCGGCGAAATAGCGGCCGATCTCGGTCAGGCCGTAAGTGAACTCCTGCCCTTCCGCGAACAGCTGCTTGAAGCCCGAAAAACAGCAATCCATCGGCGCGCGGCGGGCATCGATGATCTTCGCATTGGGCAGGATCAGGTGGATCAGGCCGATGTGGCGGAAGTTGTTCGGCATCTTGTCGATGAAGAACGGCGCGCCCTGCCGGTGGATCGCGGTATTCTCGATATATTGCTGGCCGAATTTTTCGAGCTGGTCGCCAGTCAGGTCATGCAGAACTTGCGGATAGATCGACTGCCCCGCCTTCCGACCCCGGAGCCGGTGGGCCAGCGCAAGGATGTCGGGCAGTTCCAGCGTTCCGTCGACCTGGCTGTGGCTGGCCAGGATCTGCTCCAGCAGCGTTGAGCCTGCGCGCGGCAGGCCGACAATGAAGATAGGATCAGGCGCGTCGTGGCCCACGCCTTCGTGGCTGGCGAACAGCTCGGGCGTGCAGACCTCGCGCTGTTTCGCCAGTTCCTCGCTCATCGTGTCCGCATCGTAGCGGGTCTGGGCCCGTTTCAGCGCGTTGCCGCGTTCGTAGTGGCCGAAACTCGCCTCGTAATTCTCGCGGTCCTCATGCGCCTTGCCCAGCGCGAACGACAGGTGGACGCGGTCCATGAAGGCCAGATCTGGCCGCGCGACCTGTTCTTCCATTCGCGCCATCTCCTCGTCGGAGAAACGATAGGTCTTGAGGTTCGCGAGCGCATACCAGGCATCGCCGTGATCGGGCTTTGCGGCAAAGGCGGCGCGATAGCTTTCGATGGCGCGCCCGGTCTCGCCGGTGGTCTTGAGCGCGTGCCCGCGGCTGGTGAGCGTGGCAGGGTCGCCGGGCACCTTTCCCAGCACTTTGTCGAACAGCGCGAAAGCGCGATCGAAATCGCCTGTCTGCATCGATTCGATGGCAAGGTGCGACTGGAACAGCGGGTTGTCGGGGTCGCTTTCGTAAAGCTTCTCGGCCTCGTCCCGCGCGCGGTCGAACTTCTGGCGGCGGCGCAGCGCGTCGATGTAATCGAGGCGCACCTGCATGTTCTTAGGCTCGAATACGCGGGCGCTTTCGAGCAGGAACTCGGCGTCGTCCAGAACGCCCAGCTTGACGCCGATCTGCGCCAGCAAGCGCATCCCCTCGACGTTTCTGGGATTAGCCCGCAGGAAATGGCGGCAGATTTCCTCGGCCCGCAGCACGCGGCCTTCGTGCAGGTGGTGGGTCACCGCCACAAGCTCTTGCGGCAGGCTGGCGATCCGCTGCGCCTGTGCCTGTGCGGCGCGCGCCTCGGCTCCGCTTTGCAGTTCGGCCAGTGCGCGCCAGCTTGCATCGAGCGCGGGATTGAAACGCACGGCACGCTGGAATGCGGCCACGGCCTGCGCGCGGTTTCCCTCTGCCCGCGCGAGGTGCCCCGCCTCCTGCCAGGCGCGGCCGTATTCGGGCATTACCGCGTGCAGCCGCGCCAGCATGTCGGACGCCTCGCCGTGGCGTTTCAGGTAGCGCAGCGCGACAGCGGCCATGTACAGCGCCTCTCCATCGCCGGGTTCCGCTGCCAGCACGCTTTCGGCCAGCGCCAGCCCCTGCGGGAAATCGCCCGACTGCATCGCCTTTTGCGCCAGCGCCAGTTGTTCGTCGCGGTTTTCCATGCGCGTGCCCTTAACAAAGCAAAGCGGCGGAAGCGAACCCGTCGTCCGCCCCCGCCGCGTTTACGCCAGACAGTCAGCCCGGATCAGTAGTCGTAGGAGACCCTGAAGCCGACCGTGAACGGACGGTTCGTGGTGATCCGCGCCCGGTCGTTCACGAAATTGCCCGAGATCTGCGCCCGCTCGTCGAACAGGTTCTCGATGTAGGTCTCGAAGCGCCACTGGTCGGCAACCACGCCCGCGGCGAAGTCCACCACGGTATAGCTGTCGAGCTTCAGCCTGTTGATCTCGATGATGTCGGTGAACTTCGATGCCGAATAGGTGATCTGCGGCTGGACGTAGGCTTCCAGCGTGCGCGACAGGTCCCATTCGTAGCGAATGCGGGCGTTGCCCTGGAATTCGGGCGCGAATGCCAGGGGCTGGCCTGCCACCACGTCATCGGTCGGCGTCAGCACTTCGGTGATCTCGGTATCGAGGATCGAGAAGGCACCGGCAAAGGTGAAGCCCGGTAGCGAATAGGGCGCGACCGTGAAGTCACCCTCAACACCCATAATCTCTGCATTGGCCGCGTTGTCCGAGAAGAACAGGTTGGTGATGCTGGGATCGAAGATGGTCGTCTGCAGGTTGCTGATGTCGACATAGAAGGCCGAACCGTTGAAACGCACCTGGCCGTCGATCAGGTCGAGCTTCCAGCCCAGTTCGTAGTTCTGCACCTCGTCGGTTTCCAGTTCGAACGGGACCGTGAAGCCCTGCCCGTTCGTGGCACCGCCGGGACGGTTCAGCAGACCGGGACGGAAACCTTCCGAATAGGTCGCGTAGATCAGCGTGTCCTCATTGGGTGTGACCTGGAGGGAGCCCTTGTAGATGAACCCGTCGGTCTGGGCGACGTCAGGCGCGCGAACGGCGTTGAACACCTGCTGCGCCTGCGTGGCGGAAAGACCCGCGTCCTGGATATCCTGCAGGCTGTCTGCCAGCGTGAAGGTCTGCCGAAGGTCGGCGTTGCAGCTGCCGATGAAGGTGTATTCGCCGTCCCCATCGTACAGGTCGTTCAGGTCCGTACCGAAGGCGTTGGCATCCTGCGCCGCACCGGAGTTGCAGAACGAACCGTTGGCGCTGCCTTCGAAGTCCACCTCGATATCGTAGTAGCGCGCACCCAGCGTGATGGTGAGCAGGTCGGGCACGATGTCGAAGCTGGCTTCGCCGAACACGCCGACCTGCTCGTCCGTACGACGGATGTCGTTGCGGAAGATCGTCGCTGCCGGGAACGGGCCCGGATCGGTGAAGAAACCATCCTGCGGAAAGTTCGGTGCAAACGGGCCGAACGGCTGCGCGGCGATATTGCCCGGATAGTTGAAGTCGTTGCGCTCCTTCAGTTCCAGATCGGAATAGAAGCCGCCAGCCGTGGCGCGGATGCGCCAGTCATCAGGCGTGCTGAAGCGCAGTTCCTGCGTGAACACGGTCGTATCGCTGTCCGACGTCACGTAGAGGTTGGGCGGCTGACAGGTGCCCGAGGGATCGGCGCTGCCCGGATAGGAAACCGAACCGTCGCAGATGTAATAGGGCAGGTACTGACCGACGAACAGGTAATCGGTGTAGTCGATCCGCTGCTGCGTTTCACGGTCGGTGTAGGCGCCGGTGTAGACGACATCCAGCATCGCGAGACGCCCTTCTACGGTCCAGCTGGTGTTGCTGAAATCGTCTTCCAGGCGGTCGTCCTCGAACCGCTGGATTTCCAGGTCGTCGAGGCCGCCAAGTTCGGGATCGGCGAAGAACACGCCGTCGCTTTCCAGGCTTTGGCGGGAATGCGCGACCGTGATCGTCCAGTCGGGGGTCACTTCCCACAGGCCGGTGACGCGGAAACCGGCATAGTTGGTATCGTTGAAGTTCTCTTCGACGAGGCCAGAGTTGTCGGCATCGAGGAACGTCACGTCGGACAGGTCGGCGCTGGACTGGAAACCGGCGCGCAGGTCACTGACCGGCACCCCGTTCGACCGGACGGTGCCTGCAGGACGGAAGCGCGCGCTTTCGCTGAGATCGCGCGTGCCCTGTACGTTGTCGATATAGCCGCCCTGGTGATCGAGATAGGCGACGCCGCGCAGCGCAACATTGGCTGTCACCGGAATGTTGAGCATGAGCTCGGTCTTGTAGGAGGTATCCCCGCCATCGGTGAAGGATACGCCGGCCTTTGCGCCAGCATCGAAACCGGCAAGGCTGGGCTTGTTGGTGATCAGCCGCACGACGCCTGCCTGCGAGCTGGCGCCGAACAGTGTGCCCTGCGGCCCCGAAAGCACCTCGATACGCTCGAGATCGGCAGCATAGACATCGAGGTTGCGGCCCGGCTGGGCAAGCGGCTGCTCGTCCAGGTACATGGCGACATTGGGCGCCAATCCGGCAACGCCGGCGGTGGTGAGGTTGGGCGTGGTGGAGGCAAGGCCGCGGATATAGATCGTTGACTGGCCCGGCCCGCTGCCGCCCGCGGTAACGGTGGGCAGTTGCTCGAGGTAATCCTCGAAGGTATCGATGTTCAGTTCCTCGAGCCCTTCCTGCCCCAGGGCCTGCACGGAAACCGGCACGTCCTGCAGGTCTTCCGAGCGCTTGGTGGCGGTCACCACGATGGTCTGCACACCGCCCTGGCGGGCCTGACGGGTGGGCTGGGTGGTCTCGCCGCTCGAGTCCTGTGCCGCCGCAGGCACCGCAAGAGCGATGGCAAGCGCGCCGACGGACGCGCCAGTAATATACTTGGACATTAGGGGTTCCCCTTGTTTCGGTAATCCCGCCGCAGCAGGATCGCGCCGCGTGATCAGAAAATGCATGCAGCGCAGCATTCAAAGAAATGCGCGCGTGCGATGCACGAATAGCGGGGCAGGTCTGGAGTTTCTACCGCAGCGCGGCATATTCTGGGGTATCGAAAAATAGTTGTTGCATAACGACAACAATCAGGAAACGACGCAAGAATAAATCAAATAGAAAATCTGTTCTATTTAGCAATTCAAATCACAAGAATTTTATTCTCACTTTACGCATGTCGGTATGCAAAATCACCTCGCCTATAGATTTTAGCGAAACCCTAAGAGCGTATCCTGTTCGTGATTTCTATTTTGTTTTTAACAAATGTTCTATTTGTTGGCTTCCCATTCCTCGCAGGCGTCTGCAGTAGTGGGAACGCCGTAATGCTTGCGGATGATGTCGAAAACGATCGCCTTCACGATGGATGCAGCCATCAGGGCGACCACGATCGAGAACGGCAGCGCGCCGATGATCATGGTGATGCGGATCGCGTCAATCCCGCCGATGATCAGCATGGAACCGACCATGAACGCCAGGGCCGCACCCCAGAAAAGGATGTGGCGGCGGCGCTGGCCCTCGGTCTCTCCTGCGCCGTTGATAGTGTTGACGATCAGGATCGCGCTGTCGGCGCTGGTGACGAGGTAGGTCATCAGCAACACCACGACGAGAGCCGAGAAGGCCCATGCCATGGCAGGATCGAGCATGACCGCCAGCGTCGCATAGAGCTGGTCCGAGATACCGGTTCCGATAATGGCGCCATCACCAACGCCGCTCAGTTCCAGGTCGATCGCCGTGCCGCCCACCAGCGTCATCCAGACGAAACACATCACAGAAGGTGCCAGCAACACGCCCAGCACATATTCGCGGACCGTGCGCCCGCGCGAGATACGGGCGATGAACATGCCCACGAATGGCGCAAACGCGATCCACCATGCCCAGTAGAACACGCTCCAGTCCAGTTGCCACTGCACCAGCGCATCGCCGGTCTCGGTGCCGCCCGAAAACAGTGTCAGCGCATTGTAAGGCAGTGTGCGAATGTAATCGTAGAGGCCCACGCCCAGCAGTTCGAGCCCGTAGAGCCCCGCACCCACGAAGGCGAAAAGGGCGAGCAGCGCGAAGGAGAGGCCAAGGTTGATGTTGGAAAGCCACTTGATCCCCTTGCCCACGCCAGACAGCGCGCTGATCGTCGCAGCGCCCACCAGTACCACCAGCGAAACGATGATCGCGGTCGGTGTCGAACTGCCGTCGGCTTCCAGCAGCCAGTCCCCCAGCCCCAGTCTGTCCAGCCCCGCCACGAACTGCTCCACGCCAAGCCCCATCGTCACGGCCACGCCCAGTATCGTGGCGACCACGGCGACAATATCGACCACGTGCCCGACCCCGCCGGACATTCGCGCACCGAAGAGCGGCGCCAGGGCCGAGCGGATCGTCAGCGGCAGGTTGCGGCGATAGGCGACATAGCCGATGGCAAGCCCGACCAGCCCATAGGTTGCCCAGGCGGCCAGACCCCAGTGCAGGAAGGTGTAGATATAGGCAGGCCGGACGGCCTCGGCGCTTATCGGGTCTATCGTGCCACGAATGATGTCCGGGTTGTTCTGGAAATGCGCCAGCGGCTCGCCGACGGAATAGGTGAGCATGCCGATCCCGATGCCGGCACCGAACAGCATGGCGAACCAGCTGAACCGGCCGAATTCGGGCTTTTCACCTGGATTACCGATGAGAAGGCTTCCCGTTTGCGGCAGCACCGCCAGCCCCAGGGCCGTTACCATTACGGCTGCCACGAGATAGACGTACCACCCCGCAAAGGTCGAGATGATCGTGCTGTTGGCCGCAGTCAGCGTCTCGTTCGCACTGACGGGGAAGAAGATCGCCCACATGATGATGAGCGAGACGATGATCTTGGACGGGATCGTTACGGCGCGGCTGAAACCGTTGTAGAAGCCTTTATCGTGCGTGTTGATCGGCAGGCCCACCAGCGGCGGAGCGATCGGTGCGTCATCACCGTGGCCAACCGGAGTTGTCGGAACCTGCTGTGTCACGCGTAACCTCACTGTTCGAAAAACAACGCTGCGCCCGGCGCTGAAATGCGCATGTCGGGCAGGTCGTAGGGAGTGTTGCACGCGAGCATAGGGTTTTGCCCCGGCATTGCAAACGGGCCCAGGCGGCATGGAACCTTGACCGGAAACCGCCGCGCAGCCAGAATTCGGATCGGGGCGCCGACTCAATGGGGGATTGACGATGGCAACACAGGCACAGCCTATCCAGGCGCGATACGGCGCAACGCGGTTTTACGCGATCATGGCGTGGATCATGTCCCTGGTGATCGTGGCGGGCTTCTCGCTCAACCTTGTAATGGGACGGTCCACATTCGCCGTGCCTGCCGCCTATCACGTGCATGGCGTCATCTTCATGAGCTGGATCGGGCTTTACCTCGCCCAGCACATGACCATGGCAAAAGGCGCGGTCGGCCTGCACCGCTCGCTTGGAAAGCTCGCCTACCTGCTCGTGCCCGCGATGGTCTTCGCGGGCAGCGTGGTGATGGTGGTCGTCGCGCGGCAAACGGGCGGGCCGTTCTTCTTCGACGTCAATGTATTCCTGATCAGCAACCTCGTCGTGCTGTGGTGTTTCGCGGGCATCGCGCTCTGGTCGCTATCGCGCCGCCGCTACACCGGCTGGCACCGCCGACTGATGCTGGTGGCAATGGCCATACTGACGGGGCCGGGCCTTGGCCGTCTGCTGCCACTACCATTGATGATCCCGCATGCGTGGACGATCACCGTGGCGCTTACCTTCATCTGGCCGGCCATCGGCATGATCGCGGATAAACGCCGCAGCGGGCACGTGCATCCGGCATATCTATGGGGCACGGCCATCTATGCCGGCACGTTCTTGGCTTCGATGCTGCTCGCCAATTCGCCGCTGGGTTTTGCGATTACCGACTGGGTCATCGCCGGCACGCCGGGGGCGGAGCGTCCGATGGAGGCATTCCTGCCGCCGGGTTTCGCGATGTAGGCGGAACCCCCTCGCCAGCCGGCCCGTTGGTATTATAAGAGCGGCCGAACGCTATTTGACGGGACGACTTGCATGAACGACCAGACTTCCATCCCCACCGGTATCGACCTGCGCGAGGAGATCGACCGCCTGCGCAAGGAGCGCAACGCGGTGATCCTGGCGCACTATTACCAGAAGCCCGAACTGCAGGACCTGGCCGATTTCGTGGGGGATTCGCTGGAGCTGTCGAAAAAAGCGGCGGAGACCGATGCCGACGTGATCGCCTTTTGCGGCGTGAAGTTCATGGCCGATACCGCCAAGATCCTTTCTCCCGAAAAGATCGTGGTGCTGCCCGATATGGAAGCAGGCTGCAGCCTCGAGGATTCCTGCCCGCCGGAGAAATTCGCTGCCTTCCGTGCCAAGCATCCCGATCACATCGCGCTCACCTACATCAACTGCTCGACCGAGGTGAAAGCCCTGTCGGACGTGATCGTCACGTCCTCCAGCGCGGAAACGATCCTGTCGCAGATTCCGAAAGACCAGCCGATCATCTTCGGGCCGGACCGGCACCTTGGCGGATACCTCAACCGCAAGTTCGACCGCGACATGCTGCTGTGGCCGGGCGTGTGCATCGTGCACGAAGCATTCAGCGAGCGCGAACTGATGAAGCTGAAAGCACAGCATCCCGGTGCGCCGATTGCTGCGCACCCGGAATGCCCGCCCAACATCATCGACCATGCCGACCATGTCGGCTCCACCAGTTCCATCCTGCAATTCGCCAAGACATTCCCCGGCGACACGCTGATCGTGGCGACAGAGCCGCACATCATTCACCAGATGGAAAAGGCGCTGCCGGAAAAGACCTTCCTCGGCGCGCCGGGCGCGGACGGAAACTGCAACTGCAACATCTGCCCCTACATGGCGCTGAACAACATGGAAAAGCTGTACTTGTGCCTGCGCGACCTGGAACCGCGCATCGAGATCGAGGAAGGCCTGCGCCTAAAAGCCAAGGCCAGCCTCGACAAGATGCTGGAGATGGCCAGCGGAACCATCGGCAAGGGTGACCTTGGACGGGTCTGACGCGGCAGGGCACCGCGTCATGCCTCGCGCGTTACCCTTCTCATGAAAGCCGAAATCCTCTGGGTGTGGCGGCGGCTGAACGCCAACTACTGGTTCTATCCCGCGCTGTTTGCACTCACCTCTCTGGTGTTGGCCTTCATCTGCATAGCTGTTGATCGCAGCGGCTGGTCCGAATGGATCAACGACATCGGCTGGCTCGCCCCCGCCCGGCCCGATGGCGCATCCACCATGTTGCAGGTGATCGCAGGCAGCATGATCGCGGTCGCTTCCACGGTGTTTTCGATCACCATCGTCGCAGTCAGTTATGCCAGTGGCACCTACGGCCCGCGCCTGCTCACCAATTTCATGGAGGACAAGGGCAACCAGCTTTCGCTGGCCACCTTCATCGGTACTTTCGTCTTCGCGCTCACGATCCTGCGCACCGTGCGGGCGGAGGACGAGGTGGCTGCGACAGCCGCCGATGCCGCGGCCACCGCCCTGCCCGGCTTCGTGCCGCAGCTTTCGCTGCTGATCGCCTTCATGCTGATGATCATATCGGTGGGGGTGCTGGTGTTCTTCCTGAACCACGTGCCTTCCAGCATCCGCATCAACAACGTGATCAAGGATATCGGAGAGCGCCTGCAGAGCTCGGTATCCAAGACCTATCCCGACAACGGCAATGAGGACGTGCCCGTCCATCGCCCGCGTGGCCACCCGCTGCGCGCGGAGAAAGCGGGCTATATCCAGCTGATCGATTTCGGCGATCTCGAGAAACTTGCCCGCAAATGCGAGTGCGAGATCACCCTGATGGTTCGCACCGGAGACTTCGTCCACGAGGGTATCTCGATCCTGGAGGTGGCCAAGGGATCGTGCGACGACGCGCGCATGGCGGAACTGCGTGCGTGTTTCACCCAAGGCTCGAGCCGTACGCCCGAGCAGGACCCGGAGTTCCTGATCGACGAACTTGTGGAAATCGGCCTTCGCGCACTGTCGCCCGGCATCAACGATCCCTTCACCGCCGTTACTTCCCTGCACTGGCTGGGAGCAGCCACGGCTGATCTCGGGCGGCGACGCCTTGTGAAAGACATCTGCGACGCCGATGCAGAAGACTGCCCGGTGCATCCGATAACGGACGACTTCAAGCATTTCGTCCAGCGGGGTTTCGGCGGGATCCGCAGCGCGGTGGCCACCAGCCCGATCGCGACGAAGATCATGCTCGATACCCTGCGCAACGCGGCGCTGACCATCGAGGGCGAGAAGCGCCGCGAGCTTTTGCTGGGAGAGGCCGCGCAGCTGCGCGAACAGGCCCGTCTGGCGCTGAAAGGGCCGGACCTGCGCGAAGTGGAAGATCGCTTCGATTCGGTGATGAAGGACTTCAAACGGCGTTAGCGCGAGGTTCCGGCGGTGCCTTTGGCCCCGTCACCCGCGCCAGCACCAGCGCGCTGCCCACCAGCACGATGCCCAGCAGGTCCAGCGGCACCAGCAGTTCGTCGAACGCCAGCCAGCCGATCAGCGCGGCCACGGCAGGCTGGGTGAGCAGGGCAATGCCGATCACCAACGGCGGAAAGGCTTTCAGCGAATAGACCAGCAACCCCTGGCCCACCAACTGGCTCGACAGGGCAAGCGCCAGCACCGGTGTCCAGTCCGTTGGCCAGAAGGGTTCGCCGGACAGTTGCGCCATGACGAACAGCACCGCCACGCTGGCGCTGCTGGATAGGGCGAGCAGGCTCCAGCTGCCGAAGCTGCGCCGGGCATCCTGCAACAGCAGCAGGTATCCGGCGTAAAGCAGACCCGCCAGAAGGCAGAACAGGTCGCCCACGAAGTTGGTTGCCGACAGCTCCAGCGAGCGGCCGAGCAGGATGGCCGCCCCCGCGAAAGCCGCGACGATCGCCTGCCATTCGCGCCCCTTCGGCAGGCGGCGCAGCATCACGAAGCCCCAGACCATCAGGATCACGCTGCCCGAGTTGCCGAACAGCACCGCGTTGGCGAGCCGGGTGTCGCCGATGCCGACGTGCCAGCTGGCAATGTCGAGGCCGAAGAACACTCCGCCTGCCAGCACCAGCAGGATTGCCTTTCGCGGAATGCCGGCCACGCGCTCTCCCCTGACGGCGGCGATCAGGAACAGGAACGGCAAGGCCAGCGCAACGCGCCAGAATCCCGCGCTGACAGGCCCGGTGTCGGCCAGCCGAACCAGCCACGGCCCACAGGCGAGCGCCACGTTGCCCAGCAGCAGCGCGGCAAGGGCAAATACCCTTGCGCCGAGTGGCTGCTCGCCCGCGCTCATGGTTTTCGCTATTCAGTCTCTTCGCTGGCGGAGGCGTCTTCCGCGTCTTCCCCGTCTTCGGCCTCTTCCATCAGCGGCGCCTGCGAGCGTACCTGGTCGAGCGGCAGCATTGCGTCGCTGATCGTGCCTTCCAGCACTTCGCCCGATGCCTCGCGCCCGTCGTCCTGGGTGTCGACCTCGGGCTCGTCATTGCAGGCCGAAAGCGCCAGCAGCAGAGGCGCGGCAACGGCCATGGTGCGGATGATGGACATGGGTCAGGCAGGCTCCGTTTGCGAAATGGCGGTCAGGAAATCCCCGGCGCGCGCCAGCAATGCCTCATCCCAGTCCCCGGGCGCAACCGTCTTTCCCAGCGCTTCCATGCTGGTGACACCGTATTCCGATATACCGCAAGGCACGATCCCGGTGAAATGGGAAAGGTCGGGCGACAGATTCACGGCGAAACCGTGCATCGTCACCCAGCGCCGCACGCGCACGCCGATGGCGCCGATCTTGGCTTCCGCGCCGCTGGCGTCGTGTGTCCAGATGCCGACGCGTTCGGGAACGGCAAAGGCTTCCACGCCGAAATCGGCGAGAGTGGCGATGGCCCACCCCTCCAATGCGTGGACGAACTGGCGCACGTCCTTCGTCCGTTTCTTCAGGTCGAGCAGTACGTAAGTCACCCGCTGGCCGGGACCATGATAGGTGTAACGGCCACCACGCCCGGTATCGACCACGTCGAACCGGGGATCGACCAATTCTGCCGCGTCCGCGCTGGTGCCTGCCGTGTAGACCGGCGGGTGCTCCAGCATCCACACCAGTTCCTGCCCCTCACCCGCGGCCAGCGCCAGGTTGCGCGCTTCCTGCTCGGCCAGCGCCTCGCGATAGGGGACCTGCCCCAGCGAGCGCCGCCATTCTATTGCCGGATCGGGGGAAAGCTGCGTGTCATTCATGGTTGGCGATTGCGTGGCGGGTGCGAAGGCGCTTATCAAGGGGGCATTCGCGAAACAGAGGACTTTATGGCGACGAAACTGGACCTAGGGCGTGCATGGAACGAGGCGATGGCACTACTGTCGGCGAACCGCGACGTTATCCTGATCGTCGCGGCGGTTTTCTTTTTCCTGCCCAATGTCATCGCCACGTTGCTGCTGCCCGCGCAGGATGTGCTGACAGCGCAACTGAACGCACTGGGAGACCAGCCCGATCCCGAAGAGATGATGGGCGTATTCGCCGATTTCTTCGGCCAGAGCTGGTGGATATACCTCGTCTTCGGTCTGGTGCAGGCGGCGGGCGTCATGGGCTTGCTGGCGCTGCTTACCGACAGTTCCCGCCCAACGGTGGGCGAAGCGCTGGGTTTCGGACTGAAAGCCCTCGTCCCCTACCTCGTCGCGCAGATCCTGTTCGGTATCCTGATGGTGGCGGTGCCGATCCTGCTGACCGGCATCGGTGCCCTTATCAGCATTGCCCTGGCATCGGCGATGGCGTTCATCGGACTGATCGTGGCGGTCTATATCTGGGTCAAATTCTCTCTGATTTCCCCGGTGATTGCCATCGAGAAGGTGATGAACCCGGTGAGCGCGCTGGCCAGGTCGTGGAAGCTGACCAAGGGCAACTCCCTGCGCCTGTTCGCGTTCTTTGTGCTGCTGGTGATCTGTGCCGGGGTCCTGTGGCTGGTTGTCAGCCTGGTGCTGACGCTGTTCGGCGTGTTCGGAGAAGAGATCGGACTGTTCGCCATGGCCATCGGCAGCGGGCTGTTGAGCATGGCGTTCACCACGGTCATGCTGGTGGTGCTGGCGGCGGTTCACCGGCAACTGTCCGGAGCCGGTGGTGAACCGGTAGGGAAGACTTTCGAATAGACTGAACCGGCTGCCGCCTTGGGCGGTATCAGGATCAGAGAATTTCCTCGACCCGTTCCACCGGGCGACATAGCCGCACGCCCTTCTCGGTTTCTACCAGAGGCCGCTCGATCAGCTTCGGGTCGGCGGCCATCGCATCGAGCACGCTGTCGTCATCGGCATCGGGCAGGCCGCGCTCCTTCGCGTCTGTTCCGGAAAGCCGCAGCCCTTCTGCGGGCGAAATCCCCGCATCGAAATAGAGTTGCGCCAGCTTCGCCTTGGTGGGCGGGTTCTTGAGGTACTCGATCACCTCCACGTCCACGTCCTCACGCTCGTGCAGGATTGCCAGGGTGTTGCGCGATTTGCTGCATTTCGGGTTGTGCCAGATGGTCGCTTTCATGGGGTTTCTCCGTGAACTGGTGCAGCCATGCCCTAGCCCGGCAAAATAATTCTGCAATCGGCAGATTGGGTGTTGCCACTGATAATCATTCTCAATAGAGGCGCTGTTGCAAATCAATCGCATTAAGACTCGTGAGGGAATTCGTTATCCGTACCACCGCTACCCGCCTCGCCCTCCTCGCCAGTGTGGCTACCACCCTGATGGCCATGTCCGCTCCGGCCCATGCCGACTCGGGCGCCGATTCGGGCGACGATACCCAGCGTGACTACCTCCCCGGCAACATTGTCGTGACCGGGGAGCGCGACACCTACGTGAACGAGGACGGCAGCACCGGCACCAAGACCCCGACGCCGATCATCGACGTGCCGCAGGCCGTCACCGTCATCACGGCAGACCAGCTGGAGGACCAGGGCGTCACCACCCTGAACGACGCGCTGCGTTTCGTCCCCGGAGTCAGCATGGAAACCGGCGAGGGTCACCGTGACGAGGTGTTCATCCGCGGTCAGGAAACCACTGCCGATTTCTACATCGACAGGCTGCGCGACGATGCGCAGTACTACCGTCCGCTCTACAACGTGGAACGGGTCGAAGTGCTGAAAGGCGCCAATGCGCTGATTTTCGGCCGCGGTGCGGGTGGCGGCGCGATCAACCGCGTGTCGAAGGTGGCCGAATTCGGCGCTGCCGAATACAATATGGGTGCGCAGGTCGATACCTTCGGCGCGTTCGCCCTGACCGGCGATGCCAACCTGCCCGCGGGCGAGGCTGTCGCCCTGCGCCTGACCGGCACCTACGAGGAATTCGACAACCACCGTGACGTGTACGAAGGCCGCTTCTTCGGCATATCGCCGACGGTCACCGCCAACATCGGCCCCGACACCCGGCTCTACGCCTACTACACCTACGACGATGACGAGCGGGTCGTCGATCGCGGCCTGCCGAGCCTTGATGGCGGCCCGCTGCGCGGCTTCGACGAGACGTTCTTCGGCGATCCCGACTACAATTTCAGCGATGTCGAAGTCCACGTGGCCCGCACCCGTCTCGAACACGATTTCAGCGGCGCGTGGAGCCTGAATGCCAGCGTGATGTTCGCGGACTATGACAAGTTCTATTCCAACATCGTGCCTAGCGGCGTCGGAACGGGTGGCGGCACTACGCCGACCACGGTCACCCTGGCAGGTTACGAGAGCGGAACCGACCGGCAGAACCTGATCGGCCAGGTGAACCTTATCGGGCAGTTCGACACCGGATCGCTGGGTCACACGATCCTGATCGGGGTCGAAGCAGGATCGCAGGATACCGATTCCGTGCGTGACCAGGCCCGTTTCAACAATGGCGCTGATACCAGCGTGACCGTCGCCTTGCAGGACACGATCGCGGTGCCTGCGTTCACGCTGACGCCTCAGCGCGCCAGCACCAGCGATCTTTCCACCCTGTCGTTCTACGCGCAGGAGCAGCTGGACATCGGCATCCTGCAACTGGTGGCAGGGGTGCGTTACGACCGTTTCGACCTTACGAGCACGGACCTTCGCACCGGCTTCGACGGGGCGCGCGTAGACGAGCGGTGGAGCCCGCGCTTCGGCGCGATCATCAAGCCGCTGGAGAACCTTTCCGTCTACGCCAGCTATGCCGAAAGCTTCCTGCCGTCCGCCGGCGACCAGTTCACCGTGCTCAGCCAGCAGGACGAGGGGATCGAACCGGAAACGTTCGAGAATATCGAACTGGGCGTGAAATGGGCGCCGCATACCGAACTGCTGCTGACCGCGGCCCTGTTCCGCCTCACTCGCTCCAACACGCCGTCTGTCGATCCGGTCACCAGCCTGACGACGCTGGTGGGCGAGAGCCAGGTCGAGGGTTTCGAACTGGCGATGGTGGGCAAGCCGCTGGACAGCCTCTCGCTAAGCCTGGGTTATACCTATCTCGATGGCGAAATCACCGACAGCGCCGATGCGACCGATGTCGGCACGGTGCTGCAGCAGGTGCCCAGCCATCAGGTTACCGCCTGGGCGCGATATGACCTTACAGATCGCCTCGGCCTTGGTGCGGGGGTGATCCACCAGTCCGACCAGTTCGCCAGCATGAGCAACAATGTGGAACTGCCCGCCTACACCCGCGTGGATGCGGCGGTGTTCTTCGAGGCGACAGACAGTCTCTCGCTACAGCTCAATGTCGAGAACCTGTTCGACGAGGCCTATTACCCCAGCGCGCATGGCGACAACAACATCCAGCCGGGCGCCCCTCTCAACGCCTCGCTGGGCGCACGCCTGCGGTTCTGAAGCCTGACTAGTCGGAGGTGCCGCCCTGGGGATTGGCACCTTCGGCCCGCATGCCCGGAACGGCCCGCGCGGCATCTTGCGGGTCGATACCCGGTGGGGGTGCGGCGCTGATCCTCTCGCGCCTCCTGCCAACTCGCCCGGCGCGTTGCACGGCGCGCACCAGCCGGGGATAGACCCCGCAGCGGCACAGGTTGGGAATGGCTTCGCGGATCTGTGCCTCAGTCGGGTCCGGGTTGCTGCGCAGCAGGCTGGCAGCGGCAATGGCAATGCCCGGCGTGCAGAACCCGCACTGGATTGCCTGTTCCGCCACCAGCGCCTGCTGCACAGGGTGCGAGCGGTCGCGGCTCAACCCCTCGATCGTCGTGATGAAACGCCCTTCCGCCTCGCCGATGGTGACAAGGCAACTGCGCAGCGCCTCTCCGTCCACCAGCACCATGCAGGCGCCGCAGTCGCCCACGCCGCAGCCGTACTTGGTACCGGTAAGGTTTGCCGCATCGCGCAAGGCGTGGAGCAGCGGGGTGTCGGGGTTCATGTCGAAATCGACCGGACGCTCGTTCACCGTCATGGCTGTCATGGGATAGCTTTGCCTGTCAGTTGCGCCAGATGGATTGGATGGCCGCGCCGATCTTGCGCCTTCGCGGCGCGATGTCCAGCCTTCCACGCTGCCAAGTCACCCGTTTGTCGCCAAGGTTGATCGGACATCGACACGCGCTTAGGGCCATGTTGCCGCTGGACGGCTGACACCCATCTGGAGGCGCATGGCAACAGAGGCAGAGACACCGGACAATCCGCGCGCAAAGCTGGTGCGCGGATCGATTGCCGGGCACCTGGTGCGCCAGACCTCGCCCGCCGTGGTGGGCGTGGCCGCGATCATGTCCGTCGGTGTGATCGATGCCTATTTCGTCGGCCAGCTTGGTGCGAACGAACTGGCCGCGATCAGTTTCATCTTTCCCGTTATCACCGCGTTGCAAAGCCTGGGCGTGGGCGTGATGGTGGGGATCAACTCGGTCGTCAGCCGGGCGCTGGGCGAAGGCGACGACGAGCGCGCCCTCGCCCGCGCGAACCTGGGCCTGATGCTGGGCCTTGCCGCCGGGATCGTGCTGGGCCTCTCGCTGTTCGCGCTGCGCCAGCCGCTGTTCGCCCTGATGCAGGCGGACGCGGCGATCCTGCCGCTGATCGACCAGTACATGCTGCCCTATTCGCTGGGCTTCGTGCTGATGATGACCATGATGGGCGCCAACGGTGTTCTGCGCGGACAAGGCGCGGCGAAAAGCAATACCGCCGTGCTGGTGATCTATTCCATCGTGAACTGGATCCTCGATCCTTTGCTGATCACCGGAGCCTTCGGAATCGAGGGCTTCGGCGTGGCAGGCGCAGCCTATGCCACCATCGGTGGCTGGCTGGTCGCGATCATCGCGGCATTCTGGCTGCTGGAGCGGCACGACCTTCCCTTCCGCCCCTCGGCGGTGACCAAGTGCCGCGTGGGTGTGCAGTTGAAAGCGCTGACACGCGTTGCCGGGCCTGCCGCCTTCACCAATTCGATCAACCCCGCTGGCCTTGCCATTCTCACCTCGCTGCTGGCGGTGGAGGGATCGGCGGCCGTTGCCGGTTTTGGCGCTGGCGGAC
Source organism: uncultured Sphingomonadaceae bacterium (assembly GCA_947493195.1). Taxonomy (GTDB): domain Bacteria; phylum Pseudomonadota; class Alphaproteobacteria; order Sphingomonadales; family Sphingomonadaceae; genus Alteraurantiacibacter. The sequence goes on from CANLQG010000001.1 coordinate 624,572, forward strand.
GACTGCAGAGTTTCGCCGTTGTGCCGCTGCTGGCACTGTCGGGCTCCATCGGGGCTATTGTGGGGCAGAACTGGGGCGCGCGACAGTACGACAGGGCGCGCCGCGCGCTTGTCCAGGCGGGCCTGTTCTGCCTTGGTTACGGGCTGGCCTCCGCACTGGTGCTTTATTCGCTGCGCGGCTGGTTCGCCGGGCTGTTCAGTGAGGAGGCGCAGACGCTGGAAGCCACCAGCGCTTATCTCGCGATCTCGGTCTGGGGTTATGCCGGCTACGGCGTGTTGATCGTGGTGAATGGCGCGCTCAATGCCATCGACAGGGCCAGCAATGCGCTCGCCCTGTCGATCAGCCGCGTGCTTCTGGTGATGGTGCCGTTCGCCTGGCTGCTGCGCGGTGCGCTCGGCACGCAGGCCGTATACCTGGCGGAACTGGCGGCGAACCTGCTGGGCGGCCTTGCCGCCGCAGCCATCGCCTGGTGGGTGCTATGGAAGCGCCCCGACGAGAAATCCGCCGGGGACGCTTGAGAGACAGTCTCAGTCCAGCGGGCGGCTGGAGCCGAAGAACAGCGCCTGGCTGATCGCAGCGCGCACCGTGTCTTCCTGGAACGGCTTGGTGATGAGGTAGGTCGGCTCGGGCCGATCACCCGTCAGCAGGCGTTCGGGATAGGCGGTGATGAAGATCACCGGCACCGACTGGATGGCGAGGATATCGTCCACCGCGTCGAGACCCGAGGAACCATCGGCCAGCTGGATGTCGGCGAGCACGAGGCCCGGCGTCTTGTCGGCCACCACATCCTGCGCCTGCGTGCGCGTGGCAGCAGTCCCGCAGATTTCGTGGCCCAGCGACTTCACCAGGTCTTCCAGCTGCATGGAGATAAGCGGTTCATCCTCGATGATGAGAACGCTGGTCGCGCTCTCGCGCTCGATCTCTGCCACGGCTTCACGGACGAGTTCCTCCACGTCGGATTCGCTCATGTCCATGATCTCTCCAGCTTCCTCTGCAGAGAAATCCTCCACTGTCGTCAGCAGCAGCGCCTGCCGGTTAACCGGCGTGATACGCTTCAACTGGTCCTGCGCGGCTATCTCGTGGGTGCTGCCCATCGACTCGGCGCTTTCAACTTCCATGTAAGCGCTCGACCAGACCTTGTTGAACGCCTTGTACAGCGGAACCCGGCCCCCGCGCAGGCTGTCCGCGACGCCTTCGTCAGCGAGAGCAGCTTCCAGCGTGGCCTGGACAAATGCATCGCCGGTCGACTGCGAGCCCGTGAGAGCGCGCGCGTAGCGGCGGAGAAACGGCAGGTGTGCAGCAACTTCGGCACCAATACTCATATAAACCCTTCCCGATTGTAGGTGTCACGTGAACGCGCGCGGTGCGCTTGGGTTCCAGATGGCTTTTTCCGCGCCGATGTCCACCTCCGATTGCGCATTGTCGGAACGGCCCTGACAGGCCGGCAAAAATTTTTTCAACTTTTTTTATGGGGCGGGGAACCGGTTTTCGAGACGGTCATTTAGTCTGTATCACCGCCGAGACCCCCCTCCCGTCCAAGCGGCTGGTGATACGATCCCAAGAGGCCTCCGATCACAGATCGGGGGCCTTTTTTTTGGGCATTTTGCGACGGGAAAACCGGCACGCAGCTATCCAGAGCGCGCGGGTGCGCGACGCGTTTTGCAGCCAAGTCGCTTGGTGGTTTAGCCGAGCAGGCGGGAAAAGAGACCGCGCTTGCGCCCGGCGGCCATGACCCGAACCAGTTGCTCAGGATCGTAGGGTTTCTCGAAGATCGGTCCCATCTGGGCGATTTCCTTCGGAATGTCGCCGGGCGATCCGGTGGAAAATGCGATCCAGGGCCGCTTCGGACCGAGCATGTCCACCAGTTCCGCCAAGGCCCATCCGTCGTCACGGTCGGCGAGATGGACGTCGAGCACAATCGCATCGAGCCTGTCCCCGTCCTCCAGCTGCTCCATGGTGGATTGCATGGTGTGACAGATGATCACCTCTTCGGCGCCACCGGAAAGCAGGGCGTCTTCCAGCGACATGGCCAGTACGGCATCGTCCTCCACCAGCAGGACGCGGCCAAGCTTTGGCAGCTTGCCACTCTTGCCGGAGCCGGCCTTGGAAACAGCAGTCTTGCTCATCGGACTCCGAAGGGGGACAGTGTGGGCATTGATTTGTGTGACCCTGCCAAGCCAACGCCGGTGTGCGCCGCCAAGTTCCCCGCCAACAATCCTAAATGGTCAGAGGGCCTTGCTGTAGAGATTATATACACGGTTCACCTTCGCACCGATGGCATCGGCAATTGCCTTCATCCCCTGGTTGTCTTCCAGTATCCAGCCGATCTCGCCCCGTTCTGCATCGAAGCGACCGACAGAATAGCGGCGGATATATTCGATCATCATGAAAGCCAACTGGCTGGCCATGCGGCTGTTCTGATACTTGGGGATCACACCCATCAGCGGCACGCGCCAGTTGAGCGAATCCGGATTGCGCAGCCACCACAGCAGTTTCAGCCAGTTGAACGGCAGCAGCTTGCCGTCGTAATCGACCAGCTTCTGGTTGATGTCCGGCCAGGCGAGCATGAAGGCCGCGGGCTCCCCATCCACGAAGGCAATCATGTTGGCGCCCTGCTTCGTCAGCGGTTTCAGCTTGTTGGAGGCGTAGACCTTTTCCTTCTCCGTAAACGGAACGTAGCCCCAGTTGTTGGACCACGCGGCATTCAGGATATCCATGCAGATCGCGGCATCAGCCTCGAAGTTCTTGGTATCGACCATGCGCACATTGATGCGGCTGGATTTCTCTCCCGATGCGACGATGCGATCGATCAGCGGCGGGAAACCGGCGTGGATCTGCAGATCGTAGGTCAGCAGGCGCTTCGCCACGGTATAGCCCTGCGCCTCGACCCAGCCCTGGTAGGCGGCATTGTGATGGCCCATCATGATCATCGGCTGGTGATCGTGACCTTCTACCAGCAGGCCTGGCTCGTCCCAGACGGAGAGGCTGAACGGCGCGAGAACGCGGGTCATGCCCTGTTCGCGCAGCCAGTCTTCCGCGCGCGCGATCAGCGCGGCCATAACCTGTTCGTCCGCCGCCTCCATCAGGCCCCAGTTGCCCGTTCCCGGTCCGCTGCCCTGCTCGGGCGGCTGGGCCAGCGCGAGTTCATCGTAGTGGGCGGAAATCCGGCCCACGACCTTACCCGCGCGGCGTGCGAGGAACAGTTGCACCTTGGCGTGCTCGAAAAACGGGTTCTTCTTTTCGTTCAGCAGTTCGCGCACTTCCATGCGCAGCGGCGGCACCCAGTTCGGATCGTCCTTGTTCAGTTCGAAGGCAGTTTCGATGAATGCATCGATGTCGCCCTTGCCGGAAACCGGGGCAATATCTATCTTCTGGCTCACACACTTGGCCTTTCGTTCATATCGTGTTCGCTCTTGATATGCATCAAGGCCATGTCAAGCGCGTCGGCATAGTGGCCCGCGCATCGCACTTTTCGACAGATTGCATTATAGAGCCGCCCCATGGACGCGACGAGTAACATTCCCGAGCACGAAAGCGCCGCTGGCCCCGCGCAGCGCAGGCGCGTGCATGCCCAGATTCCCGACGACAAGGCGATGCTGCGTGCCGCGGCAGAACTGACGCGCGATCTCAATACCGCCCGCCCGGAAATCTACTGGCCGGACATGATCGTTTCCGCCCTGCTCGGCTATGCGACGCTGGCAGGGGCGATCCTGGTGGAAAGCACCTGGCTTGCCTTGGTGCTGGGCGTCGTTTCGGTCTTCGCGCTCTACCGCGCCTTGCTGTTCATCCACGAGATCAGCCACCTGCATCGCGATGCCCTGCCGGGCTTTCGTACGGGGTGGAACCTGCTGGTCGGCATTCCGCTGCTCACGCCCAGCCTGATGTACGAAAGCGTTCACACGCTGCATCACGCGCGTACGAAGTACGGCACCGTCGAAGATCCCGAATACATGCCGCTCGCACTGATGAAACCGTGGAGCCTGCCGCTGTTCGTCCTGATCGCGGCGCTTGCCCCCATTGCGCTTATCGTACGCTGGGGCGTCCTCGCGCCGCTCGGACTGATTGTGCCGCCGCTGCGCCGCTTCGCGTGGGAACGGCTGTCCTCGCTTTCGATCAATCCCGCATTCCGCCGCCGTCCGCCGGAAGCGAAGGAGCGCGGCTGGTTCCTGTTCCAGCAGGTGGGGGCAAGCGTGTGGGCCATGTTCCTCATCACCACGCCGTTCTGGCTGGGCTGGCGTCCGCTGCTGATTGCCGCTGCCGTCACCGCCGCCGTGGCCGTGTTCAACCAGCTTCGCACGCTGGTCGCCCATCTATGGGAGAACGATGGCGAGGCGATGACCGTGACTGCGCAGTATCTCGACAGCGTGAACGTGCCAAGCTTCGTGGCGGGCGTGTGGGCGCCAGTGGGCCTGCGCTATCATGCGCTGCACCACCTGATCCCGTCCATGCCCTATCACTCGCTGCACGAGGCGCATAAGCGCATCTCGGCCAAGCTTGGCGACACCTCGACCTTTGCCGAGGCGAGCCATCCCGGCATGATTCCGCTGGTCAACCGGATTGCCCGTAGCACCATGGGTCGGCGCGGGGCCTGACCGGGTACAGGTGCGCCGGCCGAAACCGGCGACCTCTGCCTATTCCATCATGTCGGAAGTCTCTTCGGTATCTTCCATGGTATCGGTTTCGTCCATCATGCCAGCTTCGCTGTCGGCAGCTTCGGCATTGTAGTCCTGAACCGATTCCGGCGTATCCGACGTCACATCGAGGACAGTCTCCGCAGTCGGATCCTCAGGCACTTCGGGCTCGGCATCGGCGCAGGCTCCCAGAGCCATCGCAGCGGCGAGTGGAAGGGCGGCAAACTTGATTGCTTTCATGAGGGATGCTCCTTGATGCGTTCCTGCTCTCAACGCAGCGTAAATCGCAGCGGTTCCACAAGCCTTTCCATCGCTACCGGTCCAGCGGGCAGATCATGGCACAGCGGCGCTCTCCGGGAAGCCCGGTCGCTATTGCTGCCTCCTGTCCGGCAGATAGGCGCGGGTAATTGGCCACGTCCTCTACCACGGTGAAGCCGTGGCCCGCGTAGAACGGCGCATTCCAGGCGATGTCGCGAAAGGTTTGCAGTGTGATCGCGGCAAAGGCCGCGTTGGCAGCGTCGATCTTCAGCGCCCGCAGCAGCGTGGAACCGATGCCGCGCCGCTGGAACGCGCGGGCAAGGCTGAGTTCGTGAAGATGCAGTTCGTGCCCCGCCGGGCGAGCGGCGGCAAAGCCGATCACATCCCTGTCAAAAGTGACCGTCAGGCTCTGGCGCTGGGCAATGATAGCGCGATATTCCGCCGCAGAGCGAGAAGGCGGCATGGCGATCCCCGCCAGCGAGGGCTCGTCAGCAAATAGCCGGGCGGCGTCTTCCTCTACTTCGGGAAAATGCTCGGCATCTTCGGGGCGTGCCAGGCGAAGGGACCAGTCGGACGCGGTCACTCTTCCGTACGCACCAGCACCGTTTCGCCCACCAGCAGGAACAGGAAGAACGGTGCCCATGCCGCCAAGAGAGGCGGATACCCGCCAAAACTGCCCATGGCGAGCGCGGCGTTGTCGACCACGAAATAGGCAAATCCCAGCGCCATGCCGATAACCGCGCGGGTGAACAGCTGGCCGGACCGGGCGAGCCCGAAACCTGCCACCGCCCCCAGCAGCGGCATCAGCACGGCGGAAAGGGGGCCGGAAATCTTGTGCCACCACTTGGCTTCCAGTTCGCCCGTGCGGCGACCGGCGCCCTGCAGTGCCTCGATACTTTCGGAAAGTTCGGCCAGCCCCTGCGCATCGGGATCGACGCGCCGCAGTTCGACCTGGGCAATCTCGACACCGGGCGCGACGATCGCGCTGCCAAGCTGCTGGGTCTGCGCGCTGGCGACGTTGAATGCCGATGCATCCTCCAACCGCCAGCCCGGAGAGGCGAAGGTTGCCCGGTCCGCGCTGATCTGGCGGGTTATCATGCCCCCGTCGTCGCGTTCGTAGAACATCACGTCGGTCAGCGTCGTTTCCGCGCCGCGGCCGGACAGGGTCGCCCCCATCAGCACGTCGTTGCCATCGTTGAAGTAGACGTTGCTGCGCGCTTCCCGGTCCTGCGGGATGGCGGCGTATTCCACGTCCTCCCACACCTTCAGCGTGGCCGTGGCACGGGTGACGATACGCTCGTTGAAAGCGAACGATATGGCCGCCACCACCAGGCCGATCAGCAGCAACGGTGCCAGGATCTGGTGGGCGGAAAGGCCTGCCGCCTTCATCGAGATGACTTCGGAATTCTGGTTCAGCCCGGCCAGCGTGATGATCGTGGCCAGCAGCACAGAGTATGGCAAGAACCGCGCTACCAGCTGCGGCGCGCGCAGGGAGGCATAGAGCCAGACTTCGGCATCACCGTTGCCGGGAACGGCCAGGATATCCCCGGTCTTGCCCAGCATGTCCAGCGCCAGCAGCACCAGAACAAGCATGGCCAGCACAGCCACGATGCGCACGGCGAACATTTTCGCCAGGTAGATCGTCAGTGTTCGTGAGGGGAAGAAATCAAGCAGCACCGGGCAGGCCCTCCCGCCGCTGCAATTCCTCTTCCTCGTGCCTGTGCAGGTCCTCGTCGGGCACAAGGCCGCGCAACTTGTCGCGCCCGATCAGCTTCCTGAGACGCCGAGCGATCTTCGACCAGAAGCTTTCGAGGAAGCCGATGGCCTGTCCACCCGGCACGAAGGCGACCTGGTAATACATCCAGGCGATTACGGCGAACAGCACCGCAAACGGCCCCCACAACGCCAGGAACGGATCGATCCGCCCGATCTCCGCCACTTCGGAACCGTACTGGTTGATCTTGTGATAGGCGACCACGATGACGATGGAGAGGAAGACGCCCAGCGCCGACGTACTGCGCTTGGGTGGCACGGCAAGCGCCACCGCCAGGAACGGCAGCATTAGCATCATCACCACCTCGACCATGCGGTAATTGAAATTGGCCTGGCTGCCGACGCGCTCTTCGGTCGTGCTGTCGGGATTCCAGCCGATTTCGAGCAGTTCGGGCAGGACATACTCGCGTTCATCTTCGCCGCGGTCGCGGAACTGCTCGATCGCGGGCAGATCTATCGGAAGATCATGCTGGCTGAAGCTGAGGACGCGGGCACTGCCGTCGGCAACATTGTGGACGATCACGCCATCCACCAGCCGCAGGATGATGGTGTTGCGATCCTCGCGGTTGGCAAGGAAACGCCCCTCGCGCGCGGAGATCGAGAGGACCTGCCCGGAATCGTCCGCGACGCGGGCGAAAATGCCCATCAGCTGGCGCCCCTCGTCCTCGCTGGCCTCGATCCGCAGGGCCATGCGATCCTCGATGGTGTTGAATTCGCCAACCTTGATCGAGGCGCCCAGCGCGCCGGAGCGCAGTTCGAATTCCATTTCCTCGTAAGCGAAGCGCGCCTGCGGCTGGATGAACCCGACGATGGCGAAATTCAGTGCAACCAGTGCGAAGGTGATGAGGAACGGCACCCGCAGCAGCCGGGTGTAGGACCATCCCACGGCGCGCATCACGTCCAGCTCGCTGGAAATGGCCAGCTTGCGAAAGGCGAACAGGATGCCCAGCATCAACCCCAGCGGAATGGCGAGACCGGCATATTCGGGAACGAGGTTCAGCAGCATCTCGAACACGATGCTGATCGGCCCGCCTTCCACACTGACAAAGTCGAACAGGCGCAGCATCTTTTCCAGCAGCAGAAGGCTGGCCGCCAGCACGAACACGCCAATCATCGGCACGATCACGAGCCGGAAGATGTAGCGGTCTGTTGCGGTGATGAAGCGGGACACGGAGCCAGTCTGACGCTGTGGAAGGATCGGGCGGAGGTTTAGGGTTTCCGGGCCTTAGCGACAAAACCGGGCTGGGTCATGCCCTGATGTTACGGCAAAAAGCCCGCCTCACGCCTTTTCCAGCGTACACTGGAGCGGGTGCTGGTTTTCGCGGGCGAAATCCATCACCTGATTCACTTTCGTCTCGGCCACTTCGTAGGGGAAGATGCCGCACACGCCCACGCCGCGCTGGTGGACGTGCAGCATCACCCGCGTGGCCTGTTCCATATCCATGCGGAAGAAGCGCTTCAGCACCATCACCACGAATTCCATCGGGGTGTAGTCGTCGTTCAGCATCAGCACCTTGTACTGGCTGGGCTTCTTTGGCTTGGCGCGGGTCTTGGTGGCAATGCCGACCTGCCCCTGGCCATCACCCGCGTCGGCATCGTCGCCATCCTCACCGGCAGCGACAATGGACCAACCCCGGGGGGCAGAGAAGAGATCGGATTGCATCATTTCGAAGGCGAATATCGTATCGAATGGGCTGGCTGCAAGACCGCTCTTGCAGAATCTGGTTCAGATGCCGTGCCCGGAAGGCAGACAGCATTCGGGCCGGACAGCCTAGCTGTCCGGCCCGTCAACCGGTCGTCCTGGGAGAGGAGAGGAGTGGACGACCAGAAACTGTGAAGGCGCTTAGGCGACCTTCGTCATCTTTTCCGCGGCCACGTTCACACGAGCCGACAGCGGAGCGGCGACATCGTTGGCCATCTTCATGGTGGCATCGGTCGTCTTCGAAGTCATCGCGACCATCGCGTCGAAGTTGCGGCGCATGATCTTGCCCTGAAGCTGGAACAGCTCGGTCGGGCTCTTGATGCTGGCCATTTCCTTGATGTCGGCAGTGGCGAGTTCGTAGGCAGTCTTCGCTTCGTCGGCGATGGTCTTGCCCATGCCCTGCATGCTTTCGGCGAATACCTTGCCGGTCTCGACCACGGCTTCGACGTTGCCCTTGGCGAAATCGGTCATTTCACCCATCGCTTCGGTGCTCTTGTCGTAGGCCGCCTGGGTGCGGGCCTGCATTTCGCTGACTGCTTCGGTCATCGATTCATTGATCTGCTTGGAGTAGTCAAAATTTGCGGTTGCCATGATTTTTTCCTTGAGCTGGTTAACGGACGGCTGCGCGTCGTCAGCCTTGATATGGGCAGCGACAGACGCCTTCGCCGGGGACTTGGAAGCGGGGGTCTTTTTTGCCACCGGCTTCCTGGCCGGTGCAGCTTTCTTGGCAGCGACCTTTTTTGCGGCTGCTTTCTTCGGTGCCGCCTTCGTGGCAGCGGCCGGAGCTTTCTTGGCGGAGGAAGCCTTCTTCGCCGGCGCCTCAGCGGCGGCCGGCTCGGCTTTTTCCTCGACCTTGGATTCTTCGGCCTTCACTTCCGACTTTGCCGGTTCGGCAGCGGCGGTAGCCGTGTCGGCACTGTCGTCGGTCCTGGACGTTGACTCTGCCATGTTTCCTCGCTTGCGTTTCTTCATATGAGCGAGAGGCCGTGATTGTTCACGCCTCTTGTTGCACTGCACAAATAGGGTTGCGCAGACACGAAGTCAAGGAAAAATGTTGCACTGCAGCATGACGGAGAATCGCCATTTCCGAAAGGCTTGAGCGAGGCTAGCGCGTTCTCACATAGCTACCAGGTGCGTCTTCCAGACCGGGATTGGACCGGCTGCCCGGCTTGCGCCGTCCAGTAGCCTTCACCTTCGCGCCATCCAGTGCAACCAGCCATCCTGCCCAGTCTGGCCACCAGCTGCCCGGATGCTCCGTTGCCCCCGCGACGAATTCCTCCAGCGACGAAAACTCGCCCTCGTTGGTCCAGTGCTGGTACTTGTTCGCGGATGGGGGATTGACCACGCCGGCAATGTGCCCGCTGCCCGCCAGCACGAACCTGTTGTGGCCGGAGAAGTGCTCCAGCGCCTTGAACACACTTTCAGGCGGAGCGATGTGATCCTCCCGACCGGCCTGAATATAGGTAGGGCAGGAGACCAGCCGAAGATCGATGCTGGTGCCGTCCGCGCCAAGGGCATCGGGCTCCACCAGCAGGTTGTCGCGGTAGAGATCGCGCAGGTAGGCCGCATGCCACTTCGCCGGCAGGTTGGTGACGTCGCCGTTCCAGTAGAGCAGGTCAAAGGCCGGATAATCCTCCCCCAGCAGGTAGTGGTTGACCACGTAATTCCAGATCAGGTCGCTGCCGCGCAGCATGTTGAAGGTCGCCGCGAGGTAGCGTCCGTCAAGGAAACCGCCCTTGCTGGCCTGCCGGATGAATTCCAGCTTGCCCTCGTCGATGAACAGCCTGAGCTCGCCCGCGTGCTCGAAATCAACCTGCGCGGTAAAGAAGGTGGCGCTCTTCACCTTGTCACCTTCGCCCCGCCGCGCCAGCACCGCGAGCGTCGCCGCCAAGGTGGTGCCGGCCACGCAATAGCCGATGGTGTGCACGCTGGGCACGTCCAGCCGCTCCCGCACGAAGTCGATCGCTTCGATCTGCGCCAAGATGTAATCGTCCCAGTCGATATGGGCGAGGTCTTCGTCGGCAGACTTCCAGCTCACCATCAGTACGGAAATGCCCTGCTCCAGCGCCCAGCGCACGAAGCTCTTCTTCTCGTTAAGGTCGAGGATGTAGAAGCGGTTGATCCACGGCGGGAAGATGAGGAGCGGCGTTTCCAGAACTTCCGGCGTGGTGGGGATATAGTGAATGATCTGGAACAGTTCGCTTTCGTAGACCACCTTGCCCGGCGTGGTGGCGATGTTTTCTCCCACGGTGAACTTGCTTGTATCGGTATGCGTCAGCTGTCCGTTCTCGAGATCGTGGGTCAGCCGCTCCAGCCCGCGCACCAGGTTCTCCCCGTTGGTTTCCATTGTACGTTCCAGCACGACCGGGTTCATCAGCGGGTAGTTGGCCGGGCTCATCGCATCCAGTACGCCCTTGGTAGCGAAACGCAGGTTCTCCCGGTCTTCGGCAGAAAGGCCCTCGGCCGAATCCACGCCTTGCGAAAGCCGTTCGGCGAACAGCAGGTAAGTCTGGTGTATCAATGCGAAAACAGGCTGTTCGCGCCAGGCAGGATCGGCAAACCGGCGATCCCTGTAGGGCAGCTTCGCACCCTCGCCATTTTCCCCGTCAGTGGAATATTGCGAAAGGACATCGTGCCAAAGCTGCAATCCGTCGGACCACAGCTTCTGCTGCGCTTCGGCATCCAGCAGCGGGTTGGCGGCAGACCACTTGCGCAGCGCCTCCATCCAGCTCTCGGGCTCCGTCAGCAGGGGCGCGGCGCGCTGTTCCTTTGGCAGGCAAAACTGCAACCACGTTTCCTGGAATTCCATCATCGCCCGCCCCATCGCGTCGATCGCGGTGTCATCGGGCAGCGATTCGGCGGCACCGGGAGCGAACGTCTGCATCATCTGACGCGCCGCTTCGCCCTGCATGCGCAGCATTTCGGTGAAGATGTCTGCGGCTTCGGCGCGGTTTTCGGGATCTTTGGTCATGACAAGGCCCTTATAGATGCAAATACTGCAAATGGGAGGCAAACCCGTCCCTAATGCGACGCAAGGCACTTTGCTGCGTTGCACCCGCCCCCCCTTTACGCCAGATAGGCTGCACAACGGCCCCGAAGAGAAGGACACGATGGACCAGCAATTCTACCGCATGAAGCGCCTCCCGCCCTATGTCATCGCTGAAGTCAACGCGATGCGAGCGGCCGCGCGTGCGGAAGGGCGCGACATCATCGACCTGGGCATGGGCAATCCGGACCAGCCTCCGCCCAAGCACGTGATCGACAAGCTGTGCGAAGTCGCGCAGAACCCCGATGCTCATGGCTATTCCCAGTCCAAGGGCATTCCCGGACTGCGCAAGGCGCAGGCGAATTATTACGAACGCCGCTTCGGCGTCGATCTCGATCCCGACAACGAAGTAGTCGTCACGCTCGGCTCCAAGGAAGGTCTTGCCAGTCTGGCAACGGCCATCACGGCGCCCGGCGATACGATCCTTGCACCCAACCCAAGCTATCCGATCCACACCTTCGGCTTCATCATCGCCGGCGCCTCGATCCGCTCGGTGCCGACCACGCCGGACGAGAAATACTGGGAAGCGCTGGAAGCGGCGGTGAACTTCACCGTACCGCGCCCGACCGTCCTTGTGGTCAACTTCCCCTCCAACCCGACGGCAGAGGTAGTGGACCTCGATTTTTACAAAAAGCTGGTCGACTGGGCCAAGTTCCACAAGGTGTGGGTCCTCTCCGACCTTGCCTATTCGGAACTCTATTACGACGGCAAGCCGACCCCCTCGATCCTGCAAGTGCCCGGCGCGAAGGACGTGGCGGTGGAATTCACCAGCCTTTCGAAGACCTTCGGGATGGCTGGCTGGCGCATTGGCTTTGCGGTGGGCAACCAGACTCTGATCTCCGCCCTCGCCCGCGTGAAGAGCTATATCGACTACGGCGCCTTCACCCCCATCCAGGCTGCTGCTTGTGCCGCGCTGAACGGGCCGCAGGACTTCGTCGAGACAAACCGCGAGATGTATCACAAGCGGCGCGACGTGATGGTGGAGGCCTTTGGCCGCGCCGGATGGGAAATCCCGCCGCCGCCCGCCAGCATGTTCGCCTGGGCGCCGCTGCCACCGGCCCTGAAGGAGATGGGCAGCCTGGAATTCTCCAAGCAACTGCTGACCAAGGCGGAAGTCGCCGTCGCGCCGGGCGTGGGCTATGGCGAGGACGGCGAGGGTTACGTTCGCATCGCCATGGTAGAGAACGAACAACGGCTGCGGCAGGCTGCCCGAAACGTGAAGCGCTATTTCCAGGAAATGGGCGTTAACACCTCCGGCTCCTAGTTCCTCATCATGGTCCGGCGATAAACGCGGTTCCTAAGGCCGATTGCGTAGTTGCGCAGACGGAAAGATGCTGCTGCGTCGCTTTTGCGGAAGCTGACACGGAGCGATAATGGCGATATTCGGCTGGATAGGCCGCGACCGGGTGCCTCCTGCAGAATGGGACCTGCGCCGGCGCGGCTGGACCCTGTGCCACGGACACGATGACAGCAGGACCGCGTGTCGCCATGTGCTGCTTTGCGACGCGCGCGAACTTGCACCGCCAGAACGTCGGGCGCTGGCCGCAGCCGATCTGCCAGTGTGGCGCGTGATGATGCTCGGAGTAGAACAATCCTCCGAACGGGCAGAACTGCTCTCGCTGGGATGTGTCGACGCGCTGCCTGTCGACACGGATTTGCATGAATTGGAAGCCCGCGCGCAGCGTGCGATTCAAATGTTCGACATGATGCCCCGCCGCCGCGGTATCGGGCCGCTCTCGCTGGAATTGTTTCACCGCGACGCACGGCATGGCACGCGCTGGCTGGGATTGCATCCGCGCGAGTTCGCCCTTCTCTGGCGGCTGTCCGAAACGCCGGGCCAGCGCGTCACCCGAAAACAGCTTATCGTCGATGTCTGGCGCATGTCTCATGATCCGGAGACGAATAGCGTGGAGGTGCATGTCTCGCGCTTGCGGGCAAAGCTGGCTCTCGCAGGCTGCGATGCGCTGGTGGAAACCGCGCTGGAAGGCGGCTACCGCCTTGCCGACCCGCGATCCTTGATGCCGACGGGCAAGGCACCGCAGCCCGGCACGTTCGAGAGCTACCTCTACGAACCCGGCTGGGCGAAGCAGGACGCCTGAACCGCTGCCGGGCTAACAGTTCAGCATGCCCTTGAACCTGTCGAGAACGGTTTCATGAAGCGGTGCCTCGAAAGCGATACCGGCGCGGCCATCCTCGGCCCAGACCAATTCACCCGGCAGAGCGGAAAGGCCCGGCAGGGTCACCAGCACGCGTTCCCCAGGACGAGCGGCCGAGCCATGAAATCCCACCATACAACCGCCCGCGGAAATATCCAGAACCTGCAAGTCGACGGAGCCCCCCGCTTTCGCGCGAACCTTCACGCGCACGACATCGGCATCCTCGCGGTCCATCAATCCTGCTTTCATCTGCAAGCTGCCCTTTCGCCTGAACCCCCACCCTAGGTGAGAGCTGTTTAGCAGAAAGTTACCAAGATGGTCGTGATCGGAGGGTGACACAAAAAAGTATCCGCGCTCAAATGCCCAAGAAAGCCCCAAGAAAGCATTGCACTTGCGCATGCGGTTCGCTACTTGCCCGCGCTCCGGCCCGATGGCGGAGTGGTTACGCAGAGGACTGCAAATCCTTGCACGCCGGTTCGATTCCGGCTCGGGCCTCCACTTCCCTGCATTTCCGCGTTGCCCCACGGCGATCGCGGCACTAAAGGGCGCTGGAAGGCCGCTTTAGCTCAGTTGGTAGAGCACATCATTCGTAATGATGGGGTCACAGGTTCGAGTCCTGTAAGCGGCACCAGCACTTTCAGCACAACATCATAGAAGAGGCAGTCGAAAGCGCCTTCGGCATTGGGAAGAGCTTGGGTCCCGACTAGCTTGTTTTGGTCAGTCGGGGCAGCACCGGGAATGGGACGCTGGCGGCAGCGACTCCTAGCGAATTGTGAACGCTTGACTGGTGCGCGCGCCAAACAAGGGATCGCCCCTATGGCGGCAACCGAGGCAGCTAGGTCATACTATGCGGTGACTTTGCGAACAGTTGCCCGTAATCGTTCAGCATATGGGTCTTCGCCCGCCTACGCATGACTTCGCGCGTGGCCTCGGCAATGGCACCTGGATCAGCCAGCCGCTGTCGCCAGGGCGCGGAATGCCCACTCGGTCCAACGTCCAGCGTGCCATCGAGAACCGAGGCGCGGAATGCGGGGTCCGTGTCGCAAAGGTTCTGCACCAGATCCGAGACTACGTCGAACCAGGTCAATGGCAAAAGGCCGATAACGAGATGTAGCGAATCCTCTTCGTTGGCCATGGCATTGTGCAGAAAGCCCCGCGGAATGAAGAGGGCTTCGCCGACATGCGTTGTGTAATGCGTTGGTGAGGAAAACTCGAAGCTGTCCGGTCGCGCCTGCGACAAGTTCGGCATGGCATTTTCCTGCCGCGCCCTGCTGTCGACTGTCCAACTCTTTTGACCATGCAGTTGCACCGCCAGAACATCGGAGGTGTCGAAGTGGTTTGGTGTCGAAAGCGCACCCGCCGGACTGTAGATCGCCGAGATGGTTGTCTTGAAATAGCCGGTCTTCGACAGGTCCGCTGCAAGTTCACGCAAGCCTTGATGCATGCGTTGCAGGTTCTTGACGTAGATGCTTGTCTTTGCGGCCCTCAGGTGCAGGATCGTATCAAGAGTAAGTGAGCCGCCGGGTCCGATCGCCTGCGTCCATGCCTCGCTCGAAGCCCCCCCGCGGTCATGCGCGTAAAACTGGATTTCCCCCTCGGAACGCCAGCTCCGGTCCCGCAGAATTTCGAATAGCTCGGAAAGGCCAAGATCAATGCTCGGGAGCCGGTCATCGCAAATCAGGCCACAACGCTGATCGAGGTGACAGTCGACGATACGCTCTGCAGCTGCTGCCGAGCAAAGTCTCTCGAACATATTGGATGACAGGATCGCGTGATCCGCTGTCATTGCGTTGCAGTCAGACTGGTCGAACGTTGACGGCACGGGAGACCCATACCGGGGTTCGATCAGGACATCTGAAGGATCATCGGAAATTCAAACGGATCGGGGACAGGCCCGCTCCCCGTCCGTTCAATCTGGAGTTTCTCCAGTTCCGGCTTGAGGAACGGCTTCTTCCCGCCAGATTCGGCTGCAGCGAACTTATCCATTGGCTTACGTAACTCCCCAATATTTACAAGGTTGCCGCGTAGCATGCCAGCCTAAGCCATCCAAGCCAATAACTGCTGTAGATGCCACAGCATGTATCGCCTCAAGAGGAAGTTCGGCGAGTTCTGGTCGGTCAGTGCCGAACCATCTTCAAACAGAGCTTCAAATGCTGTTCGATCAATCATTTCCTGCAGGATGACAGGCAAGTCACCGTAAGCGATGACGGGCAGGTCAGCGATGGCGAAATCCCCCTCCAGCGGGGGACCAAGGTCCTTGCCCGGCTGCCATGCGATGGAGTCCGGGATTGATCCGGCAACCGCCCGGCGGTGGAGATAGCGTCCCAGCGACTTGCTGCGCTTTTCGATCGAGGGGACCGAGAAGAAGAACTGAATCAGGCGGCAGTCGAACATCGGGAAGCGGTATTCGATCCCGTAAGTCGCTGCGAAAAGGGCAGAGGAATCGAGCCGGGCCGTACGTCCCTGGCGAAAGCCGGGGCTCATCGCAGCAATCTGGTTGATCGTCACATCTGGCAGGTGCGGTGCCATCCAATCCTCGATGCGTTGCTGCAACCCGGTGTCTTGAAGATAGCCACGCGACAGAAAGGTCTGCGCGATCCGCGCTTTCGCGGCCTGGCGCATCTTCACATCCACGGCAGGCAGCCCCTTCATCCTCCACTTCGCCAACCGCGCCAGGCGCATGGGCAAGTGTCCTTCCATCTCGCCAAGCAAGGCAGGGTAATCACGGCGGTCAAACAATTCGTCGTGGAGCGAATTGGCATACCCGGTAACGATCTCGTCACCGCCAAAACCGGACATCACCGTGCGGATGCCCTGCTGCTCGCAATGCTCGAAGAAGCCTGCACTCAGCAATGGCTGGCCATGCTCGGGTGGATGTCCGATCGCAATGCGAGCCCGCTCGACCAGTTCGTCCATGCGCAAGCTTTCATGCCGGACGCTGCGGCGCGTATGCACGATGCCACATTGCGCCGCGAGTTCATCAAGCAAATCGTGTTCGCGCTGATGCGCAACGAGAGCGAAGGTTTGAAAATCCTCAAGGCCGTGCGGCAGGACCCGGACGAGGTGCGCTACGATCGAGGCCGAATCAAGACCGCCGGAGCTCTCCGCCCCGATCAGGTATTGCGTCCGCGTACGGTCATCGATCGCCCGATGAAATGCTTCGCGATAAAGCTCGACCCACTTTGGATCGCGCTTGCTGGCATGCGGCGCTTCGAGTTCGAAGTCATGAAACCGCCGGAGCGTTAAGCCACCATGAGGCGCAATGAGCAATTCATGGCCCGGCCGCAGCTTCGCAATATCCTCGAATGCCGTCTGGTCGTCGGCAAAGCACAGGCCCGCGAGGAAGAGAGCGATCCACTCTCGATTGTAGCGCGGTACCCCTTCCTGCACCGCGCGGATCGCAGCTGGCGACGTCCCAAGGATGAACCGGTCATCCGGCTGACTGTAAAAGAGAGGTTTCGCCCCGATTGCGTCACGCGCGCAATATGTGGCGCCATTGGCTGGATCGTGGATGACGAAGCTGAAGTCCCCCTCAAGATGACGCGCGCAATCGTCCGGCCAGCGCTCATGTGCAGCAAGGATGATTTGTGGATCGGTGAGCGCGGCGTGATCGTCCAGCCCCAGCACTCCACACAGTTCGGCGCGATTGTCGAGCCGTACCCAGCTCGCGATGATGCGCCCGCTCTTGGCACAAACCTCTGGCGTCCGTTCATGCAAGGACGACGGCGTATTCCAGTGGATTGCATGGACAAGGCTTGCCCGCTCGTCCTCCCAGTAACCCGATGCATCCGGCTTCCTGAACGGGGCAAGGGCCCCGATCAGCCTGGCAGCGTCTGGCCGAGTTCCCGACGCAGATTCAGGAACACGCCTGACAACAGCGGCAAACACTGTCTCAGTCGATCGTCTCGACCAGGCCTTGGTCGATCAAGCGCGATAGAAACTCTTCGACGTAATTCTCGAAACTTGGCTCTGCGTCGGTCGAGAACTCCTCGGTCAACGCCGAAAGCAAATCATCGAGCAAGATCGGTTCAGCCAATTTGTCCCATATCGATGGGCCGCTACCCGTCATCACAAAATAGGTGCCCTGGTTCACATCCATCATCACGACCTCGTCGTCCATCGTAGTCGCCACGACATGTGCGGCGCGGGTAAGTCGCTTGTTGTGCGGCACTGTCTTCTGAGCCATTCCGGTTTCCCTCTTTCAACCCGCGCAGCCGGCTAGGACCAAGCGTGTTGCACCAACGACTGACCGGAATGCAAGGCGAGAATGGCCTCCGCAACAGTATCAACTGACAAGCACGAAGCCGGACGCCTTATGCGATGGATGGGAGTTGCAACAGCAAGCTGCGCCAGGCGCTGCATGTAGTCGGCGTCGAGCTCGAGAACGCGGGACAACTCGGGGCGAAAAATGTTGTTGCAAAGCGCGGCAAAGCGCTCTGCCCCCGAAAACCTGCTCTCTTCAAGCGCTGCGCTATCGCCCACTTCAAGGTGAACAAAAAGACCCGCACGCTGGCTCACGGGCGGAAGGGAACGCGACAGCGGAACGCTCCATTTATCATGCGCGCCCTCGAACCGACGCAAGCCCGTTGTGTCGATGCCGATTTTGCGCGCAGCATCATCCCACAGCTTGACGCGCGTGAGGCCGCGCAGGATGTTCCCATCCTTGTCGATTGCGCACACGTCGTCGCTCAGCACCGCATAGCCGCGCGCCATCAATGCTGCAGCGATCGTCGATTTGCCTGCGCCCGAACTCCCCATGCACACGATGGCATTGCCACATGGCATGGCGATCGCATTGCCATGCAAGACGAAATGCCCACGCTGCATGAGGATCGCTGCCAGACCCGTTCCAAGCAGGTATAGCCGCATTTCGTCTTCGATCGCGTTTGCATGAGGCTGGTAGACGATGCGCTCACCCGCCTCGATCCGCATCGCGAGTTTGCCAGGAATATTGATCCAGAGCCGGTCCCCATCCCTGCGAACGAAGTTAACAAGGTCGGGCGGGTCGTCAGCGGAACAAGGCTCGATAACGCCGCTGCTAATCACGACATCGGGAACGCCGTCCCCGGCGTGATCCACCGGATCGAGAAGACCGAGATCGCTGCTGATTAACAGTCCGTAGGCTTCGCCAAGATGATATCTGGTTGGTCGCATTACTTTGATTGCACTTGCCCCACAGCAAATTTTGTTTCGGCATTGCCCCCGGACAAACAGGAATTAACGGGGTCGCAACAGCTTTTGCCTTTTGCGTTTCGCTCACCTATTCCGGATCCATGCCGGTGGGAAGATCAACCCAAACGTTTACGATTGCGCTACGCAAAGTCAAAACCGCATTGCGGTTGCCGCCACACATCGTCACTCTGGCCAGTGCATTCTGGTTGCTGACCTGGCCCGCCAAGCTTTCGACCTACCTCGTGCCATCGGATTGGCTGGTAAGGGCGATGGGAGAGGATACCGGCCTAGAACCGGCAACCTCACCTCTTGACGAACAGCAGACAAGGCACGCGCACGACATCGCCGACGCCTTCGCGCTTGCATCGCGCTACACGGTGCTGCGGGACGCTTGTCTTGCGCAGGCGCTCGTGGCGCGGCTGATCATGTCGATGACGCGTACGCCCCATGCGATTTGCCTTGGTGTCAACCGCCCGGACACGGGCAAGCCGATCGAAGCGCACGCCTATGTAATGGCTGGCGGGATCGTGATCTGCGGCGGCAAAGACCTCCACAAGTACACCTTGGTGCGAAGCTTCAGGAGCAGGTGAGAAAGAGCGATTCCAGCCCGCGCGCGCCTGATGCACCTGCGGCGTGTGACCGTGTATTTGGTCTGCTTGCCCTTTCGCGCCCGGATATTCGCCAGGCGAGCGGCATGGCGCTGGGTCAGACGATCCTGTGAACCCAGCAATTGATCGAAAATCGTCCGTCGGCGAACTCGCCCGAGGGCACCGATACTGGCAGCACTTCGTGCCGGAAGATCGACGGGAAGAACACCATCGAATTGTCGGTTGGCTGGATCAGTTTTGAAGACGAGCCATCGAGCGACCACAGTCGCAACTCCCCACCTGAAAAGGCTCTGGGCGTTCGCGAGTAATAATAGACGGCGCTGATTACCCGGAAGCTGGCCCGGCCCCCGCGCATGGTATCGACATGGGGCGCAAAGAATGCGCCGTCGCCGCTGTGCACCGCTTCCAGTTCCAGGCCAGGCTTGGCGGGTAAGCTGAGGCCGAGAGCCTCGGCAACCTTGTCATGCCGGGTCATGATAATCTGCTTGAAAAGTTTGCGTTGGGCGGGGGTGAGCGTGCGGGAACCGCCGCGGCGGATATCAACATCGATCGCGCCGCCGACGATTTCACCACCTTGATCAAGAGCAACCGCCGATGGACGCTGGTCCGCTTCGTTGGCGAGCGCATGCTCCAGCAGGGCGCGATGATCGTCAGGGCTGAGGAGGTCCGCTTCCACGTGCACCGGCGGCAGTCGGCTGAGGCTGCTGGATGGCATATCAGCTGACAGGGCTACGGTTGAGCGGATCAGCGCCGTAACCGTCGAATTCCAGGCCTGCAAATTCCCCATCGCGCAGGACGTAGTGCAGGAACAACTGCGATTGGCGCGTGCCGGTAAATTCGTCACGCCAATGCGGAATCTTGTGGCCCTGATAGAGCATGGCCGCGCCCGGACGCAGTTCTATCCCGGTGGTGCGACCGGCAAGGTCTTCAACATGGATCGGCCACAATATGCCGTCGGGTTCGCTTGCGATGGCAACCGTCGCACTGATCTCACACGCAGCCCGATCGACGTGCTTAAAGAGCAGGCCGCCGTGGTGATAGATGCGCCAAAAGGCGTAGGTTTCCTTAAGCGGGCTGGCGATCAAGGCCTCGAAGGATGGCTTGAGCGCTCGCAGCAGCAGTTCTGCGGCAACGGGCGAATACTGATCCTCGGCATTGCGATGCTGCCCCTTGTGCGGACGCAAGCCATCGTGAACTTCCAGCTCCTGCGCACGTGCAGCGGCCTCCATCGCTGCCCTCGCAAAGGCAAGCTGCGATGGATCGAGACAATTCTCGATTACCGCATAACCCTTTTTCCAGAACCGTTCGGCCTCGCTCATGCCTCCCCCGATCAAACGCCATTCGCGCGGCCCTTGCATTGGGTCGCGTTGGCCAACCCTATCCGCTCTTGGATAGTGCGAAAAGCCTCTTCGCTACACCGGACTGTCAAGCTCCACCTTTTGCTGGCTACTCGTCTGGGTGCCTGCTAACCGGACTGCACCATGGAGTGGGTGACGTCAGATGAGCCTGGGACGAGGCGCGCATCTGCGTTTCGCGAGCTGGCACAGCGCGCGCTGGAGACAGGACCGCAATCGCCCTGGTCGATCCTTGCAGCTGCAAACAGCGCCTTCGCTGAGCGAGATTTCGTTCGCGCCGGGCAACTGTTTGCGCAGCTCGAGAATTCCGGGATCGCCTCCCGGGTCCCATGGGACAAGGTTGCGCAATGCCATCTCGAGGGGAATCGGGTCGGACAGGCATGGAAGGCCTGCACACGCGGCCTTGCCTTGCAGGATCCGCCTGAGCCTTCGGTGAGCATCAAGGCGGGCACGGTCCAGACATTGCTGGGCAATCCAGATGAGGCGCGACGGCATTTTCTGAGGGCTGCAGAAGTCGGCAATTATCACGAGGCGTGCTGGTACATCCTGATGGAACCTGCGCGGGCGAAAAACGGCGCAGTCCTGCTGACGCAATGCGACGAACTGGAAGAGCAATTCGGCCCGTCTTCGGTCTTCCGGGCAAATCGGGCGATCGCCTTCTCCCTTCTGGGAGCGCCGCAAAAGGCGCTCGAACTGGTCGATCTGGATGCGCACGTCCGCTCCGGTTCGCTGGGCGAATTTCGCGAGGGTGATCTTGCGCAATTCAATGCCGAACTCGTCCGCGAAGCGCTGGTGATCGGTGACGGGGCAGGCTCGCAGGAAAAAACCATCGTCACCCATCCCGACCTGTCCGACGCGCCAGCTATCCAGGCGCTGGGAACACACGTTCGCCAGGCGATCGATACCTATCTGGCAGAAGCTGCGCAGCGTGGTCTTGAGACCTGTCTCCCGCTGCCCTTGGGAAAGGCCCGGCTGAATGTCGGCGTGACCTTGCTCCGCGGCAACGGTAGCAATGGCCAGCACATTCACATGACCTCGGCCATCTCAGCCGTCTATCATATCGGTATTCCCCGCGATGCGGAGCGGCATGGGCACGCCGGGGCTTTGCGAATTGGTCCTGTCGATCAATATACAGGCGGCCACATGGCTTGCTGGGGCGAGCGGCGCATCATGCCGGGGCCGGGACACCTGACCATCTTCCCCGCGCATTTTTTCCACGACGTCATTCCGACGCAATCGAGCTCGGTCCGGATTTCGTTTCCCTGCGATGTTCGCTTGCTATGAGCGTTGATGACCTTGAAGCGCCACGTTAATTCGACGAACCCTGATAACCGGAATCTTGAACACCACTCGCCCGAACCCAGTCGCAGAAATGGGTTATGCCGGTTTCAAAATCGAATTGCGGTTTGAAGCCGAGCAACCTGTTGATGCGCGTAATATCGGCAAAGTTGTGACGGATATCGCCCAGACGAAAATCGCCCGTGATCCTATAATGGCTCGGCCTGCCCAACTTTTCCGATAGGGTCTTTACGACGCTGAGCACGTCGATCGGGATTCCGGTGCCAACGTTGAAAATCGTGTTAGCCGCGTCCTCATGCTCGATGCCAAGAATGGTAGCATCCACGACATCATCGATATAAACAAAATCCCGGCTTTCCAGACCGTCCTCGAAGATATTTACGGGCTTTCCCTGCATGATGAGGTTCGCGAATATCGACAGGATACCGGTATAGGGGTTGGAAAGCGTTTGGCCGGGGCCAAACACATTCTGATACCGTAGAGCGACGGCTTCCACCCCGATCGAAGGGCACACCGTCATTGCAAGCTGTTCCTGACACTGCTTGGTAATGCCATAAACCGATGCCGGGTGAATTCTGGATTCCTCGTCAGTGGCCTGCGGTTTCAATGGTGCCTTGCAGCCGGGATATCTCACTTCGAAATTGCCGGCCTGCATATCTACCAGCAAACGGTGTTCGGGATAAACCGTGCCAAGGTCAGCTGAATGATATTTGCCTTCGCCATAAACCGAGCGTGAGGACGCAAGCACAACGCGCCTTATCCCGGGATTGTCGTTTGCCAGGATATCCAGCAGCAATGACGTGCCGCCTATGTTGACCCGGCTATAGAGATCGATCTGATACATCGACTGCCCGGTTCCGGTTTCGGCAGCGAGGTGGACCACCGCATGCTGTCCTTCCAGCGCCTTTCGCAGCGCAGCCTCATTGGTGACATCGCCATGGATGAAATCGACCTTCCCCAGGATCGACATTAACAGCGGCGACCCCTCTGGCTTGCTGCCGTGTATCTGCGGAGTGAGCTTGTCGAGCACACGCACCTTGTGGCCGCGCTGGAGGAGTTTGAGCGCCAATCGGGAGCCGATAAACCCGCTCCCGCCCGTCAGGAGGATGTTCACCGCCCCTCCTGCTTCAGTCGGCCCTGCTTGCCCATCAACATCCTTCTCACGAGCTCAGCAGTTCTCGTGACCAACTGTCTATCGAGAACGCCTCGGAAAACTCTGCAGCGGGTGTCGGACGCTCCAGGAACTCCAACAGCCCGTCTAATCGCATGGCATCCCTGTCCAAGATGAGGAATCTGTCGGGGGAATAAAAGCACTCGTCACGTATGCGATGGTTGTCCGTGACAATTTTCTGGCCGGCGCACATATTTTCTATGAAGCGCATGGTATAGCCTGCTTGCTGATGATTGGCGAAATCTAAAGTCGCACGTGACCTTCCCATGATATCGATAATCTCACCAAACGATAATGATATCAATGTCATACCTGGCATGTATTGCCCGCTCAGTATCATTTTCGCGATCATGACAGGACTGCAACGCATGTGAAGCTTCAAGCTTATATTTCGCGTCTTGCAGAATTCCCTGAGCTTTCTTAGAGCATTCACCCGGGACAAGGTCACTAAAGAACCTACGAAATACAGATCATATTCCTTTGGCAAATCCCTTCGGACCTCGAAGAACTTTGGAATGGCAAACAGGGGGAGGTATTCGATTCCGTGAACATCGGCATCATACCGATCGAATGTCGCCACTTTATCGAAATATGGCAGAAACGATCGATAGTCATGGGTGGTCAACGCATCCCAGTTGTACAAAATAAATCTTGCACCCCTTTGATACGACTTGAGCGTAGACAGGTTTTCATCGGAGAATTGGTGAACTTGAATAAACAGCACAATGTCGAATTCTGTCTGCGCAGACTTCTGGATGATGTCCGCGTGATAATCGTCTAATTTACTCTTATAGACACCCGGCATAATAATTTTTAGGATTTTCGACCAGTAATCCGTTGGCTCTATTGGATGCCATTCGACGTCATACCCCTGGCGAATAAAGCTCTTCTCGATCTCCAAGGGATAGGCATAGTAATCTACGCCGATAAACAGGATCTTCGGCATAGTGGTAATCAAAACCCCCCCTCAATGCGCCGAAGACGGGCGCTGACCAGGAAACCTCCGGTTTCCACTGATGCAATCAACAGTTCGACGGCACTTCCCGAGCAAGGACGTTTCATATCCGCAAAGACAGCGATGCCAGGTAACGCCTGATCATATTGGGCATCAAATCCATCTTCCCAACAAATATCAGATCTGCAACGGATGAGGTCAGATATGCCTTCAGCGGTAGGGAGGGGTGCCGTATTTGTTCTGAAGCCATCATGTTCAGATAGAGACCTTCCAGCTTCTGCGAATGCGGATGGTCTTCAAAGGCTGCTGTTAGTGATTTCCAGTTTTCATCCAGACTGCCCGGAAAAATTCTCTCTGCGAACAGAAGGCTCGATGCAACGGCGATCTCACAGCCAAATTTCTTGGCAACGTGCATGACCTCGCACCTGAGATCATGCGGCATGCTCCTGGCCAGAAGCGAAAGGTCTGCGAGCCATTTCATCCGCTTCCACAAGCAAACTGCGCCATGGAGAATGAGATACAGGCAGTAATGTGCATTGGAGATTGTTGGCACCCTTTCGAAGCCGATCGACCTGCCGAATTCCTCCGTCAGGCCTTTTGGTTCGAACTGGAATAGCCGCTTATGCAGTTCGACAGGGACGTCGAAGTTGGGGTGTGTGAAGATCAGATCCTTGAATATCTCCATGTCCTGCTTTTGCCTGATCGCTGGCAGCCACCTACGGCGTCGATAGGTGTATGGAACGTGGCCAAATCCTTCTGTATTCAGCAGTTTAATTGCCAACCCGGATTGATCTGCTGGTATCAGAATGTCTACGTCGCTTGATTGCCTGACCGCTGGATCGGGGTAAAGTTGGGCCGACAAGCCCAGGCCTTTCAAAAAAGAAAAGTCTATCGAATGCGCGCTGAGCAACTTGGCCATGTGCATTTCAGTGGCCTTTTGCCGAAGACCATCATGCACATTTGCCCCGAAAGATTCGCGCAGCAGCGATCTTGCCTGACCAGCAAATTCCAGGTGTTGCTGATGCTGACATGCCGCGTACAGGAGGGATCCCACACGATGACGTTCGACAGCATATTCCACCAGTGCTTCACTGATGATCGCGGACGAACTTGCCGGAGGTAGAGAAAGAGCTGGACGAAGCAGATTGCTCAAGGATGGGAGGAGCATGTCGTGGAATTCTCCCGTCTCATCAATCGAACTTCAGCGTAGCCGGATTTAGAGAACTATTGTGCAGCCAGACTACCTGCAATGCTGGAATCGCTGATTTGCGTCCTGTAAAGGGCACCAGCAAAATCACCACGGATAATCTAGGCACAGATAAGTCGCTCAAATCGCGTGCCGCTTGGCCTCTGTGCGAGAAGGTGGCGCGGGTTTAAAGTGCGGTCCATCTAGCCCAGCGTTACAACCTGTCCGGCCAGGCGGTCCACCTCCGCGCTCGAATGGCTGACGAGCAGCATCGGCAACGACAGTTCGTCGCGCAGCCGCTCCATAAGGGTGAGCAGGGTTTCTGCGCGGTCTTCGTCCAGAGAGGCCAGCGGCTCGTCGAGCAAGAGGAAGCGTGGTGCACAAAGCAGCGCGCGACCGATCGCGACACGGCGCGCCTCCCCTCCCGAAAGCGTGGCGGGCAAACGGTCGAGCAAGTGCGAAATCTCGAGCAGGCGCGCAACCTCGTCGCGCGTCACGATGCCGGCGCCGGCCGGGGCGAGTCTTTCACCATAGGCGAGGTTCGCGGCCACCCGCCTGTGCGGGAACAGGCGCGCATCCTGAAACACGTAGCCCGCCCGGCGCTTTTCCGGCCGCAGGTCCACCCCGCTCGCGGAATCGAACAGCACTTGCCCGTCCACGACAATGCGTCCCGAGCGCGGGCGCAACAGGCCTGCAATGGCGTTGAGACTGCTGGTCTTGCCGATGCCGGACGGCCCGACCAGAGCGGTCAGTTTCGCGTCGCTGGAGAAATCGAGCGTGAAGGCATGGTCGTCCACCGCCATGTCGATCGCTATTTCAAAGTACATGCGCCCGCGTCCCCTGCGACCGGCGGACCAGCCATTCGGATGCCAGCAATGCCCCCAGCGAAAGCACGATGGCAATGACCGCAAGGCGCGCCACCGCATGTTCCGAGCCCGGCACCTGCAATTGCGAATAGATCGCCAGCGGCAAGGTCCGGGTTTCGCCTTCGATATTGGCGGCAAAGGTGATGGTCGCGCCGAATTCCCCCAGGCTGCGGGCAAATCCCAGCATGGCGCCTGCCGCGATGCCCGGCAGGCTGAGCGGCAGCGTGATGGTGAGGAAAGCGCGCAGCGGCGATGCTCCCAGGGTGCGGGCCGCGCCTACCAGCCGCCGGTCCACCGCTTCGATGGAAAGGCGCATGGCGCGTACCATCAGGGGCAGTGCCATGACCCCTGCGGCCACTGCCGCGCCTGTCCAGTTGAACACCAGTGTGATGCCGAAGGTCTCGTACAGCCAGCCGCCGATGGCACCTCCCCTGCCCAACAGAATCAACAGCAACCAGCCGGTGACGACCGGAGGCAGCACCAGCGGCAGGTGAACCAACGCATCCAGCAGCATCCGTCCAGGGAAACGGCGGCGAGCGATGACCCAGGCCAGACCATATGAAACCGGCAGGGTGACAAGGACGGCAACCACGCTCACCTTCAGCGAAAGCGAGATGATCGTCCACTCGGCGGCAGACATGCTCACGGGGCCTGCTCGACCGGGACGAAGCGATGGGCGGCAAGGATTTCTTGCGCAGCGGGCGTGGACAGGAAATCCAGGAACGCCTGCCGCCGGGGATGGGCTGCGCCCGTTACCAGCGCGGCAGGGTAGTAAATCTTCGGCACGTCGCGAAAGTCGAAGGCCATGCTGGCCACGCGGGGTGATGCCTCCGCATCGGTGCGATAGACGATGCCAAGGGCTGCCTCGCCGGATTCGACGAGGGCCAGAGCCGCCCGTACATTCTCCGCCGGAACCACGCGCGCAGCTACCACGTCCCACAACCCCATGTTCTCGAGAGCCGCACGCGCGTATCGGCCTGCCGGCACGCTTTGCGGATCGGCAAGTGCCAATCGTTCGTCACCCAGCGCGAGCAGTCGGCTTTCGATCGTGTCGTCGGGGCCGAATGCCGTGGCGGAGACCAGCACAAGACCATTCGCGGTCACGGTCCGCCGCGAGGGTGGCTCGACCAAAGCGCGCGTCTCGAGCCAGTCCATCCATTCCTCGTCAGCCGTGACAATCAAGTCGGCTGGCGCACCCTGTGCCAGTTGCCGAGCCTGCACCTGGGTTCCGGCGAACGACAGCACCGGCGGGGCATTGCCTTGCGTCGCCCATGCATCAGCCACCTCGCCCAAAGCTTCCTGCATGCTTACCGGGGCCAGCACGACCGGCCCGCGCGCCGGAACATCCCCGCAAGCCGAAACAAGAGAAGCGGCCAGCAGGGCAAACAGCCATTGCAGTGATCTGACGGAAAAGGTCATCGGCCTCGCTGTAATCCGGGCAGCGATGCCCGTCCACATCAGGCGTCGGCACGCGCTTCTTCGACGCGCTGCGCGCGGATCATGAATTCGCTGGGGCGCCGTACCGGGATCAGCAGGACGCAGCGCACGCCTTCAGGGTCGAAATCCAGTTCGACAGGATGGCGCAGTTCGTGGGCGACGATCCGTTCGATAAGGTCGGTGCCGAAACCGCGCGAACGCTCCTGCTTGACCGGCGGTCCGCCGCGCTCAAGCCACTCCACACGCACGAGGCTTTCCGACACCAGCCTCCAGTGCACGCTTACCTTGCCGCCCGGCTGGCTGAGCGCGCCATACTTGGCGGCATTGGTGGCGAGTTCGTGCACCGCGAGGCCCAGCGACAAGGCATCGTTCGGTGCCAGTTCCACCTGAGGCCCGATCATCTCGACCGCGTGTTCGCTGTCATCTGCATAGGGAAGCAATTCGGCGTCGATCACCGCCTTGATTGGGGTGGAGCCCCAATCCGACTGCGTGAGAAGATCGTGCGTGGCCGATAACGCGCGTATGCGGCCATCCAGGCCTGTGGCGAATTCGTCCACGTCGGTGGCACGGCGGCGGGTGAGTGCGATAATCGACAGCACGTTGGCCAACGTATTCTTTACCCTGTGATTGAGCTCTCGCGTCAGCGAATTGCGGATTGAGGCCTGTTCCTCGAACCACGCCAGCGCACTCTCGTCCTCCTGCGCCTGCTGGGTGAGCATTCGCACCAGCAACATCAGCAGACTGGCGACGAGCAGGCCAAAGATCAGCGTCGCCATCGAGAGGCCAGACAGCCCTCCGTTCCGGACCGTACTGACGGTAAGCCGCCAGGGATTATTGGCAATTGTTACGGTCTTGGTGACATCGTTGCGATTTTCGAGATCGCCGTCGAACGTGCTGGCCAGCAAGGTATCTTCACCGCCCTCGGCCTCGCTATCGTAAAGACGTACGCCGTAAGAACCGGCATCTTCCAGTTCCAGCGCGCTTTGCAGGAAATCCTCTGCGTTGAACGGGGAATAGATGAAACCCTTGAGCGTACGTCCACCCGCACCCGGCTCGAACACGGGCATGTAGATCAGGAAACCCGGAGCGAGCCCTTCCCCTTCCTGCTGTAGTACGATCGCATCGGTAGCGGCGGGGCGCGATGTCCGTTCGGCCTCTATCATGGCGGCCCGTCGGATCGGCTCGGAATACATGTCGTAGCCAAGCGCCCGGCGATTTCGCTCGGTGTCGGGCTGCAAGTAGGTGACAGGAACGGCGAACGGCTGTTCGCCGCTGAGCCGGGGATGGAGTTCCGCTCCGGTCACCACCTCCTCGGCCAGCCTTCTCTCGAACTCCTCGACCTGCGAAGGCCGCACCACCATCGCCCAGCCAATACCTTCGGCGCCGCGATAGTCGGCATCCAGGCGTAGCTCGGAAACGAAGCGGCGAAAGTCGTCGGCCGGCACTTCGTCCATCGTGGATAGCAGCGCCGCCCCGGCCCGCAGGTATGCGCTGCTGGCGTTGGCCCGGCGTTCCAGCGCCGATGCGATGGCTGTCGCGCGGGCGTTGAGCTGGGCCTGCTGTCGCTCGTGCTCGCCCCGCTCGATGGCAAAAATGGAAAGGATCGTGATAGCCGCGATCAGCAGGAAAATGCCCAGGGGCATGCCGCGCGGATAGCGCATCAGCCACCGCTTCGTCCTGCTACGCCTGCTAACCTGCTGCTGCAAAATATTCCCTCGACCCAAAGGGGCTAACTCGACCCCGCAGATTGACCGTGCCGCCCGGATCGCAGAATTGCAAACAGCCGGAAAAGCGGATTAACTCTTTGGGGAACCGGATGCGCCCGGTTTCGTTCCGCAAACACACTCAAGGCAAACACGCATTGGTGAACACACGATCGGAACCGTTCACCAACAGAGCGGAAAAATGCATGACGACGGGAAATTTTACACTCATGTCATCGTCAACAGACGGAGAGAAGGCTGCCAAGGGCCTGAAGGACGACGCAGCTGGCAAAGCGCGTGATCCGGAATGGGCAAACAGCCTGAAAAAACTTTACAAGTCAGTGGTGGACGAGCCACTGCCCGATTCCTTCAAGAGCCTGCTTTCGAAGCTGGATGAAGACGGGCGCAAATGAGCAACGCCAAGCCAAAGCGCGAGCTGCCCGAACGCAGCGCGGACGACAAGCGCGCCTTTAAACGGGAGCTGACGGAGGTCGTTCCGCACCTGCGCGCCTTCGCCCGGGGCCTGTGCGGTCGCCCCGACATGGCGGATGACCTTGTGCAGGAAGCCCTGTTGAAAGCCTGGGCCGCCCAGGAACGTTTCGAACCCGGCACGTCCATGCGGGCATGGACCTTCGTGATCCTGCGCAACGCCTACCTCACCGACATGCGCCGCAACCGTTTCCGCGGTGAATATGACGAGACGGTTGCCGAACGCATCCTGACGGCCCCTGCCGGACAGGAAGAGCCGCTTCACCTGTCTGACCTGCACCGTGCGCTGCTGACCCTTCCGCCCGAACGGCGCGAGGCATTGCTGCTGGTGGGTGCCGGCGGCTTCTCTTACGAGGAAGCGGCCAATATCTGCGGGTGTGCGGTCGGTACGATCAAGAGCCGCGTGGGCCGTGCCCGCGCCGCGCTTTCCAGCATGATGGAAGACGGCGACATTCCGGACCGTTCGCTGACCGATCCTGCCGCGCACCGCGCCATCCTGGAGGAACTGGACGAAGTTGCCGCGGGCCGCGGTGAAGCGGCTGCTTCCAAGTAGTCACCGCTTGATCGCGCCACCGCAAAGCGACATGCTGCGGCCAGACAGGCAGGGAAAGACAGAAACACGCCGATGAGCCCCGAGGGTGACAGTCCAGGCAACGCGGCAGATCGCAAACCCGGTCGTCGCAGGGCGATGACCTTTGCGGCGCAGGAACTGCGGCTGATTTCGGCCCTCGTGGTTCTGCTGGCGATAGGCTTGTTCCTGGCCCTCCCGTTCGTGCTCTCCATCGGCTCGGTGGTTTTCCTGCCGCTGGTGGCGGCCCTGATCCTGACCATCATCCTCTCGCCGCTGGCGGACAAGCTGGCGATGTGGCTGCCCAACTTCCTCGCCTCTATCCTGGCATTGCTGGTATTCTTTTCCGTGCTGGCGCTGGCCTTTACGGCGGTGTTTGCCCCGGCCATCACGCTCTATGACCAGGTTCCGCGCATGACCCGGCAGGTGGGCCAGCATTTCAGCGATCTGCAGACGACCTTTGCCTGGGTCGGCGAACTGAACGAACAGCTTACCTCTCTCACCGGAGCGGCGGAGGGGCAGCAGGTGGTTCTTGCCAGCCCCAGCATGCTGGAACAGCTCGCGTTCGCCACTCCCACCGTGCTGCTCGAAACCCTGCTCACCTTCATGCTTGCCTTCTTCATGATCGAGGCGCGCATCCGCCTGCGCCGCCGCCTGCTGCTGGAACGCCAGCAGGTGGGCGCCAGCCTGAAGGCCGCGCGCGCCATTCGCGAGGTGCAGGACAGGGTGGCCGCCTATATCTTCACTGTCGGCCTCATCAATACCTGCGTGGGCGTGGTGGTGGCGCTGGGTGCCTGGGTAATGGGGCTGGACGCGCCGATCATGTGGGGCGGGCTTGCGGCGCTGCTCAACTTCATTCCCTATGTCGGCCCGTTGCTGATGGTGGTCCTGTTGGGACTGTTCGGCATCGGATCTGCGGAATCCGTGTTCGTCGGCCTGATCCCTGCGGCAGCCTATCTTGGCCTGCATACTGTCGAGGCCAACGTGATTACCCCCGCCGTGCTGGGCGCGCGCTTTACGATGAACCCGGTGCTGATCCTGCTGGCGCTATCCTATTTCGGCTGGATCTGGGGCGTGGCAGGCGCGCTGCTTTCGGTACCGATCCTGCTGACGCTGACCGCGCTGGTCGATCACCTGGGCAGGCCCAATTTCATCGGCTTCATATTTGGAGAGCCGCTGTTCCAGACCAATGTTCTCGAACTGGGGGAACAGGACTAGTAACATCATGCAGGCATAAGAAAGGAGCCGCCTCCATATCGGAAGCGGCCCCTTCTTTCTTGCGTGACGCGGTGCCTGGTATCAGGCGGGGTAGGTCCAGGTGCTGCCACGCGCCAGGTTGTCGGCGGCGAAGTCCCAGTTGAGGTGACCATCGACCACTGCCGAGAGATAGCTCGGACGGGCGTTCTGGTGGTCGAGGTAGTAGGCGTGCTCCCACAGGTCGATCACCAGCAGCGGGTTGTAGTCCTGGTCGGCCAGCGTGTCGGCATCGTGCGTGTCGACCACTTCCAGCTTGCCACCCTTTTCGGCCAGCCAGACCCATCCGCTGGCAAAATGGCCTGCGCCCTTGGACTTGAGTTCATCCGTCAGCTTGTCGAGCGAGCCAAAAGCTTCGTCGATCTTCGATGCGAGGTCGCCCGAGGGGCCGCTGGTGGAAGGCGCCAGGGAGTGCCAGTAGAAACCGTGGTTCCAGGTCTGAGCAGAATTGTTGAACAGGCCGCCGTCGCTGCCGCGCGATGCCGCGATCACTTCTTCCAGCGACTTGTCCGCGTGTGCGGTACCTTCGATGGCGGAGTTGGTCTTGTCGACATAGGCCTGATGGTGTTTGCCGTGGTGATAGCTGAATGTTTCGGCGGTGATTGCCGGGGCGATGGCTTCCTTGTCAAAGGGAAGCGGCATCAGTGAAAAAGCCATTCGATCTGTCTCCTGTTGAATCGGTTGTCGTCTAACCAATGCGCGAGATGGCGTGTTGTTGCATATCCCGCACGAGAATTCCGCGCCTATCTGGTCTCGCGCTGACCCCGTGACAAGAGGGCCGAATGGCGGCATGGCTCTGCAGCAAGGCGACACACGCAACGAAGGACGAATATGGGACGCGAGTTTTTCGGCACCGACGGCATCCGGGGCCGCGCTAACGGCAGGAAGCTGAATGCCTCCACCGCGATGAAGGTAGGCCAGGCGGCAGGACGCCATTTCCTGCGCGGCGATCACAAGCACCGCGTGGTGATCGGCAAGGACACGCGCCTGTCGGGCTACATGATGGAGAACGCGCTGGTGGCAGGTTTCACCAGCGTGGGGATGGACGTGATCATGACCGGGCCGCTGCCAACCCCCGCCGTCGCCCTGCTGACGCGCGAGATGCGCGCCGATATCGGCGTGATGATCTCTGCCAGCCACAACCCCTACGACGATAACGGCATCAAGCTGTTCGGCCCCGACGGCTTCAAGCTTTCGGACGCGGACGAGGAGGCGATTGAGGCCGCGATGGCCGAGGAGCAGAAGCTGGCCGAGGGCGATCATATCGGCCGTGCGCGGCGGATCGAGGATGCGCGCGGGCGCTACATCCACGCGGTGAAACAGTCGCTGCCCGAAGACGTGCGGCTCGATGGCCTCAGGATCGTGGTCGATTGCGCCCATGGTGCCGCCTACCAGGTGGCCCCTACCGCCATCTGGGAACTGGGGGCAGAGGTGATCGCCATGGGCGTCGCCCCCAATGGCCTCAACATCAATGACGGGGTCGGCTCCACCCACCTGGAAGCCATCCAGAAGCGCGTGGTGGACGAAGGCGCGGACCTCGGTATCGCGCTGGACGGCGATGCCGACCGCCTGATCGTCATCGACGAGAAGGGCCGCGCCGTGGACGGGGACCAGATCATGGCTCTGATCGGCAGCCGCTGGGCAAAGGACGGGCGGCTGAAAGGCGGCGGCGTGGTGGCCACGGTCATGTCGAACCTCGGGCTGGAGCGGTTCCTGCAAGGCAAGGGCCTGGAACTCGTGCGTACCAAGGTGGGCGACCGCTACGTGCTTGGAGCAATGAAGTCGGGCGGGTACAACGTAGGCGGCGAGCAGTCGGGCCACATGATCCTGCTGGACCATGCCACCACCGGCGATGGCACCGTCGCCGCGCTGCAGGTGCTGGCCGCGCTGGTGCGCACCGGCAAACCCGCAAGCGAGGTGTTGCACCTGTTCGATCCCGTGCCGCAACTGCTGAAGAACGTGCGTTACGAAAGCGGCGATCCGCTGGAGAACGCACAGGTGAAGGACGCCATTGCCTCTGCCAAGGGCGAGCTTGGCGGCAGCGGGCGATTGGTGATCCGCAAGTCCGGCACGGAGCCGCTGATCCGCGTGATGGCCGAAGGCGACGATGCCGGCGAAGTCGAGCGCGTCGTGGATTCGATCTGTGACGCGGTGAAGGCCGCGGTCTGATCCGATGACTGGCCGCCCGCCCCGCATCCTCGTGATCGCCGGGTCCGATTCCTCGGGCGGGGCCGGGATACAGGCGGACATCAAGACCATCACCATGCTGGGCAGCTATGCCATGACCGCGATCACCGCCGTCACCGCCCAGAACACGCGCGGCGTTCGAGGGGTCGAGGCGCTCTCGCCCGATTTCGTGGCGGCGCAGATCGACGCCTGCCTCGAGGATATCGGCGCGGACGCGGTGAAGATCGGGATGCTGGGCAGCGCCGACATCGCCGAGGTCGTGGCAGACCGGCTGGAAGACCTTGGCAAGCCCATCGTCTTCGACCCCGTGATGGTGGCCACCAGCGGCAGCGTGCTGGCGGACGGGGCGACCATCGAGGTGTTCGAATGGCTGATGGAACTTGCCACCCTCACCACCCCCAACGTTCCCGAACTGGAGGCGCTGGGCGGCGCGGCAGGCATGGCTTCTCGCGGTATCGCATACCTCGCCAAGGGCGGTGATGCGGATGGCCCGATGGTGGAGGACCGCCTCGCGCGCCCCGGTATGGAGGACGTGGTGTGGAGCGACGCGCGCATCGTCACAAAGCACACCCACGGCACCGGCTGCACGCTGTCGAGCGCCATCGCCACGCACCTTGGCCACGGCCTGCCGCTGGAGCAAGCCATCGGCCATGCCCGCCTGTTCGTGCGCGAGGCATTGAAGAGCGCGCCCGGCTTCGGCTTCGGCAATGGGCCGCTGGGACACCAGGCGGTGCGCTAGCACCCTCCCCTCCCACGTGCGGGAGGGGTGATGTGGAACACACACCGCCCTGTTTTGAAGAACCGTCCGCTCACCATTCCGCCTCCTCCACGCCGCTTGCACGGTGCGCGGCATCATGCCGCCGCAGCAACCGCAAAAGCGCGGAATTGTCGGCTTTCCGGCGGGTGCCGGTCATGCGCCCCTGCCAGATTTCCGGCCTCACCAAGCCGGTTTTCACCCACCAGACCAGCGTAGGATTTGTCACCTTCCGCCAGTCGATCTTCGCTGTGCTCCGATGCTCCATGCCGGGAGGCACGAAAATGCTGTCCCATGCATGGGCGAAACTCTCCGCCCCTTCCTGTTCGCGCAAGCGATAGGCACTCGCCCGCGACATCCCGACCGCCCGCGCCGCCGTGGTGACGGAGCCGGTCAGATACAGCTGCGCGAGGAAATGGCATTGCCGCGCGACGGTCCACCCGTCGCGGCGGGCGCGCAGGGGCACGAGATGGAAGAACGGCGGTTTACGGCGGAGGAAATGAGCGGGCGTTCTCGGCATCGGCCGAGGGTGTGGGGATAGCGGCAGTGTAGGAAAGTCAGGTTAGCTGATGTCAGGAATGGAGTGGTTACCTGCCATGGACTGGCTCTTAGTGCCTTTGAGGCGGGCTGCTGATACGAGCGAAGAGTCTACCGGTCGCAACGACAATTGCAGAAACCGAGAATGCACCTAGACCCCAAGCACCGAAGGAAAGGTCGAAAATCGACAAGAAGTTGAAGAGAACGTGACAAGCAGCGCATACGCCGAAGATAAACCATGGAAGTCGTGCGCCAACTGTCCAGCGGTATGCAAATGCAGTCGCCACGTGGAACCCGAAAGCGATTGACGCGGTGGCCGTAAGAACGAGCGCCTCTTCGAATCCGGTTGTCCCTATGAGAAATGGACCTTTAACGAAGATTAGCTCCATCACACCAAACGTAATGATCGCCGCAAAAGCTTTCTCTGAAAGTTTCAGCAGCAGCCAAAGCTTTAGCATCTCTTCCCAAATGGGCAGGACATAAACCTCGATAGTATCGCGCGAGATGCCTGTGGCTAAATGTAGTAGCTCAACTGCGACAACGACAAAGATTAGGAACGCGAAGAGCAGCCCAACTATCCGAAGCGGCGGCAACCATTGGAGGTGGAATTGAGGCTTGGGCGATTGCACCATGCCGCAATAGACAGGGACGGGTTATGGCTGCAATCGGGTCGCTAGCGGATTTTCCGCTCGGGCCCTTAGTCGTCGCAGTCCAGTCCTCCGTGCACATCGTCCTGCAGGCAGTAGAATTCGCGGATCGCTTCCCAGCCTTCCTCGGCGGTTTCGCACCAGGTTATGAGGTCCAGGTCCTTTTTCGAGATCGTGCCTTCCTCGGCAATCGCGTTGAAGTCGATCACGCGGGTCCAGAAGTCCTTGCCGAACAATAGCACGGGAATTGGCTTCATCTTTCCTGTCTGGATCAGGGTGAGCAGTTCGAACATCTCGTCGAACGTGCCGAACCCGCCGGGGAAGACGGCCACCGCGCGCGCCCGGATCAGGAAGTGCATCTTCCTGAGGGCGAAATAGTGGAAGTTCAGCGACAGGTAGGGCGTCACGTAGGGATTGGGCGCCTGCTCGTGCGGCAGGATGATGTTAAGGCCGATGGACTCGCCGCCGGCATCGCTGGCGCCGCGATTGGCCGCTTCCATGATCGACGGGCCGCCGCCCGAAGTGACGACGAACTGCCGCTTGCCATCCTCGACGATGGATTTCTCCGTCACCATGCGCGCAAAGCGATAGGCCTCGGCGTAGTACTTCGCCTTCTTGGCGAGGTTGCGCACCACCAGTGCCTCTTCCTCGGGCAGGTTCTCGGCCTGCTTGAGCGCTTCTTCCGTCGCTTCGGGCGGCGGGATGCGGGCAGAGCCGTACATCACCAGCGTGGAGCCGACGCGGGCCTCGTCCAGCACCATAGTGGGCTTGAGCAATTCGAGCTGGAAGCGCACCGGACGCAGTTCCTCGCGCAGCAGGAAATCCTGATCGCGGAAGGCCAGGCGATAGGCCGGGTGGCGGGTTTGCGGGGTTTGGTCGTCGATGGAGTCGGCAAAGCCTGCCTCCATGTCCGCGTGGTAGAACTTGTGATCCTTCAGGTCGTGGTCTTCGTTTTCGGGGCTGTCTGCCACGCGTAGTCCTCTCGATAATAAACAGCATCGAGAGGTAGGGGCTCGGCGCGAGGATTTAAAGTCAGGATATCGGTCGCAGGTTCAGGGGACGAGCCACCAGCGGATAACCATGGCAACCGCGCCCAGCACGCTGATGCTGGCGAGCCAGATCGCCGCCAACCACGCCAGTCGTTTCCACAGCGGCGCCTTTGTCTCTCCGGGCCTAGTGGTATCCTTCATCGTCCACCTTCCCGCGGAACACCCAGTAGGCCCAGGCCGTGTAGCCGA
This sequence comes from uncultured Sphingomonadaceae bacterium, assembly GCA_947493195.1. Lineage (GTDB taxonomy): Bacteria > Pseudomonadota > Alphaproteobacteria > Sphingomonadales > Sphingomonadaceae > Alteraurantiacibacter. Next base: position 661,564 of record CANLQG010000001.1, read on the forward strand.
TGATCAGCGGCATGGTGATGGCAACGCCGATCAGCATGAACACCTGGCTGCGTTCCGGCGCGGCGGCATCCCAGATGGTGACATCGGGCGGAACGACGTTTGGCCAGATCGTCACGCCCAGCCCCGCCATGCCGAGGAAGAACAGCAGCAGCGCCAGCCAGAACGGCTTGGAATTGCGCTCCTTCGTCACCGCCCGCAGCAGCGAGATTGCCACGATCGCGGTGAGGATCGGCACCGGCGCGGCAAAGTAGATTTCCGGCGCGGTCAGCCAGCGGGCAGCATATTCGGCGTTCAGCAGCACATTGTACACGCTCACCGCGCCCATCAGTGCCAGCGTGGCAATGCCGGCGCGCAGCGCAAGCTTGCGGGCATGGGCCTGTCCCTTGCCATCCAGCTTCCAGATCAGCCAGGTGGCGCCCAGCAGGGCGTACCCTGCCACGGTGCCGAGCCCGGTGAGCAGGGTGTAGGGCGTCAGCCAGTCGAACCAGCTTCCGGCATAGGCGCGGCCCGACACTTCGATGCCTTGCAGCAAGGCGCCCAGCGTCATCCCCTGCGCCATCGCCGCTACGAACGATCCGCCGGTGAAGGCGAAGTCCCACAGGCGGCGGTGGCCAGGGTCACGCCAGCGGTATTCGAAGGCAACGCCGCGGAAGACGAGGCCCAGCAGCATGGCGATGATGAGCGGATAGGTAGCCGGCAGGATCACCGCATAGGCCAGCGGGAAAGCGGCGAACAGGCCGCCGCCGCCCAGCACCAGCCACGTCTCGTTACCGTCCCACACGGGCGCGATGGAGTTCATCGCCCGGTCCCGCTCCCGCCCCGGATCGAACGTCGGGAACAGGATACCGATGCCCAGGTCGAACCCGTCCATCACCACGTAGGCGAATACGGCAAAAGCGATGATGAAAGCCCAGATCGTCGTCAGGTCGATGCTCATGGCGCTTCCTCCGGTTCGTGCTTGGTGCCCGACAGGTCGCGCGTGGTGGCATCGGTGGGGTCCTGCGTCAGCCCAGGGGTGATGCCGGCGGTGCGGATCGGCCCCTTGTCTCCGCGCTTTGCACCCAGTTCGCCGGTGTGCGGCGGCTTGTGCATCAGGTGGAGGATATACCACACGCCCGCGCCGAACACGGCGAAGTAGACGATCACGAAAGCCAGCAGCGATGTCGCTACGGCAGGTGCAGCCAGCGGACTGGCGGCGTCCGCTGTTCGCAGCAGGCCGTAGATCACGTAGGGCTGGCGCCCCACCTCGGTGGTGATCCAGCCGCACAGCACGGCGAGGAAACCCGATGGCCCCATCACCAGCGCGGCGCGGTGCAGCCAGGCCCAGTCGTACAGCTTGCCACGCCATCTTGCGAACAGGCTCCACACGCCCACGATCATCATGGCCATGCCGATGGCAATCATGATACGGAACGCCCAGAACACCATGAACACCGGCGGCTGTTCGTCATCGGGAATGGTGTCGAGGCCGGCCAGCGGCGCATCCAGATCGTGCTTCAGAATCAGGCTGGAAAGCTTGGGAATGCCCAGCGCGTAGTCCAGCCGCTGTTCCTTGTCGTTGGGAATGCCGAACAGGTAGAGCGGCGCGCCATCGGGATAGCTGTTGTAGTGCCCCTCCATCGCCATGACCTTCTGCGGCTGGTGCTCCATCGTGTTGAGACCGTGCATGTCGCCCGCCACGATCTGGATCGGCGCGACGATGGCGGCCATCCACATCGCCATGGAGAACATCTTGCGCGCGTGAAGCTGCGTCTTGTCCTTCAGCAGGTGCCAGGCACCCACGCCGCCGACCACGAAGGCCGTGGTGAGGTATGCCGCCAGCACGGTATGGACGAGGCGATAGGGAAAGCTGGGATTGAACACGATAGCCGCCCAGCTGTCACCCGGCATGAATTGGCCGTTCGCGCCCATCTCGAAACCCACCGGCGTCTGCATCCAGCTGTTCACCGAAAGGATCCAGAAAGCCGATATGAACGTGCCCACGGCTACCATCAGGGTAGCGGCGAAGTGCAGCTTCTTGCCCACCTTGTTCATGCCGAACAGCATTACGCCGAGGAAGCCCGCCTCCAGGAAGAAAGCCGTCAGCACTTCGTAGGCCATCAGCGGCCCGATCACCGGACCTGCCAGATCGGAAAAGACCGACCAGTTGGTGCCGAACTGGTAGCTCATCACAATGCCGGAGACGACGCCCATGGCAAAGGCGATGGCGAAGATCTTGATCCAGTACTTGAACAGGTCGAGGTAGATCTGCTTGCCCGTCTTCAGCCACAAACCCTCCAGCACCGCCAGGTAACTGGCGAGACCGATGGAGAAGGCCGGGAAAAAGAAGTGGAAGCTCACCGTGAAGGCGAACTGGATACGGGCGAGTAAAAGGCCGTCTAAACCGTCGAACATGGTTCTTCCTTAGCGCGTTGCCGCCGCCATAGACTGTTGCGGCAGCTGCAACGAATCGCGATTGCGCACCATATGGTGCAGAAATAACAACTCAGATCATACCCCTCGCCATGTCGGCAGGTTCGCCGGGGCCGTTGCCGTCGTCGCGCAGCGCTTCGGCAAAGGCGCGGGCCTGTGAGAGGTAGACCTTGCCGCTCAGCTCTTCGGGGAAAGCCGTGCGCGCCAGCCGGTCCATAACCGGGCCTTTCACTTCGGACAGGTGCAGCCTGATACCGGCATCATCCAGCCGGTGATTGATCGCCTCGAGGCTTTCGAGGCCCGACGCATCGATCTCGTTCACCGCGCTGCACATCAGGATGACGTGGCGCACCTTGGGCCGGTCGGCGACCTGTTCCAGCACGTATTCCTCCAGCCAGCGGGCGTTGAGGAAAGTCAGCGCCTCGTCGATGCGGATGGAGAGGACGTGGTCTGCGGTGAAAACCTTGTGCCGCTCCACATTGCGGAAATGCTCGGTCTCCGGAACGCGGCCCACGATGGCAGCGTGGGGTCGGCTGGCCCGCCAGAGGTAAAGCAGCAGGCCGACGGAAACGCCCGCGATCACACCCATCTCCACGCCCGCGACCAAGGTGATGGCGATGGTGGCGACATGGGCTGCGAAGTCCGCCTTTGAATAGGTCCAGAGCTGCTTCGGCATTTTCAGGTCCACCAGCGCCAGCACGGCGACGATGATGGTCGCCGCCAGCACGGCGATCGGCAGGCTGAACAGCAGCGGGGTGAGGAACAGGCTGGCCAGCGCGATGCCAACTGCGGTGAAGGCGCCTGCAGCGGGCGTCTGCGCGCCTGCATCGAAGTTCACCACGGAGCGGGCAAAACCGCCCGTCACCGGATAGCCGCCGGAAAAGGCGCTGGCGATGTTGGATGCGCCAAGGCCGATCAATTCCTGGTCGGGCGAAATGCGCTGGCGACGCTTGGCAGCCAGCGTCTGCGCCACGCTGACGCTCTCGACAAAGCCGATGATCGAAATGAGCAGCGCGGGCACGATCAGTTGCCGGATCAGCGAAACATCGGTGCTGGGCATGGCGAAAGGCGGCAGTCCGGAGGGGATTTCGCCGGTGATGTTCACGCCCTTGCCCGCAAGGCCGAAGGCGATCACGGCCACGATGCTGACGGCCACGGCCAGCACCGGCCCGGCCTTGGCGGTGATATCCGCGGCCTTGGGGTCGAGGCCCATGCCGATCAGCATGGGTTTCAGCCCCTTGCGCACCCAGAACAGGAACGCGACCGAAGGCACCCCGACGGCCAGCGTCCACGGGTTCACGTTGCCGATGTTGGCGATAAGCGAGCCGAGCATGTCGGGCCAGGTATCGCCGCCACCTTGAATGCCCAGCACATGGCGCAATTGGCTGGTCGCGATCAGCACGCCGCTGGCGGTGATGAAGCCGCTGATGACGGGATGCGACAGCAGGTTCGCAAGGAAGCCCATGCGCAGCACCCCCAGCACGAACAGCATCACGCCCGAAAGCGCAGCCAGCGTGATCGCTGCTTCCAGATATTGCGCCGTACCCTGCGCCGCCACCGCGCCCACCGCGCTCGCCGTCATCAGGCTGACGACCGCCACCGGCCCCACCGCCAGCGTGCGGCTGGTGCCGAACACGGCATAGGCGACCAGCGGCAGGATCGAGGCGTAGAGACCCACCACCGGGGGCAGGCCCGCCAGCAGCGCGTAGGCAAGGCTTTGCGGGATCAGCATGATGGTGACGATTACCGCCGCCACCATGTCGTTGCTCAGCGCCTCGCCATTATAGGTCCGGCCCCAGTCGAGGATGGGGAAATAGCGTTTGAGCATCGCCGCGCGTCAGGCCCCGCCGATGGGCCTGGCCATCCATTCGCGCCCCTTGAGCATGGCATGCCAGTAGATCTCGGGAAGCACGTCGACTTTCAGCTTCCACGCTGCGCGGGAGGGTCTTGTCCCGTCGATGATCCACCTGGGAAATGTGGGCTGCAAAACGCCGCCATAGCCGAATTCGGCGAGCACGATCTTGCCGCGCTCCACGGTCAGCGGGCAACTGCCGTACCCGTCGTATTCCCCTTTCAGCGGCTTGCCTTCCAGCTGCGCCAGCGCGTTTACCGCAGCGACGGGTGCCTGCTTGCGCGCGGCGGCCATCGTCTTGGCGTTGGGCGTGCTACCGCAATCGCCCAGCGCAAAGACATCGGGGAAGCGCACGTGTTGCAGCGTGGACTGGTCCACCTCCGCGTAGCCAGCTTCGTTCGCCAGCACACTGGCGGCGACAACCGGGTTGCCCTGCTGTGGCGGACAGACATGCAGCATGTCGAAGCTACGCTCCACCTCGCCATTTTCGGTGGCGAACCATGCTTTCCTTGCGGGGCCATCGACACGGATGAGCGTGGAGCCGAAGTTCAGATCGATCCCGTACCGCTCCACATAATCCATCAGCGCGGGCACGTAATCCGGCACGCCGAACAGCACGCCGCCGTTGTTGTGGAACTCTACCTCCATGTTGCCAAGGACGCCGCGCTTTTCCCACTCGGAGCAGGAGAGATACATCGCCTTCTGCGGCGCACCGGCGCACTTGATCGGCATGGCCGGCTGGGTGAACAGCGCGCGGCCTGACTTCGTCTCCCGCACCAGTTGCCAGGTGTAGGGCGCAAGGTCGTATCGGTAGTTGGACGTGACGCCGTTCTTGCCCAGCGTCTCCTCCAGCCCTTCGATCTCTTCCCATGCCAGGCGATTGCCCATCGCCACCACCAGCACATCGTAAGTAACGCGGCCGCCGTCCGAATATTCGATCGCCTTGTTATCCGGATCAAAGCCCGTGACTTCGGCTTTCAGCCAGGTGACCTCCCTGGGCATCACCGATGCCTCGGGCCGTACCGTCTTGTCCTTTTCGAAGACGCCGCCGCCCACCATGGTCCAGCCGGGCTGGTAATAATGCTCGGCGCTCGGCTCGATCACCGCGATGTCGAGGTCCGGGTGCCGGTTCAGCATGGATGCGGCAGTGGCGATACCGGCCGATCCGCCGCCAGCAATCACGACGGTATGGTGGCTCTGATGGGAAGTCATGATGTCCTCCGGATCAATCGCTTACGGCCCGGTGCAGCATCGTGCAGCGGTTGCCGGTGCGGCAATAGGCGAGCACCGGTGCAGGCAGCTCGGCCAGCGCGCGGGCGAACTCGTCCTTCTGCATCTCAACCGGGCGCGTGGCATCCACAGGGATATGGCGCACTGCCATGCCCTGCGCCTCGGCAGCGGCGGCGATATCGGCGAAGTCCGGCTGGCCGGGCTCCTCGTCATCGGGCCGGTTGCAGATGATCGCCTTGAACCCCGCCCTGGCCAATTGCTCCACCTCTTCGGGCTGCACCTGTCCGGCGACGGAGAGGGTGTCTGTCAGTTTCTTCGGTTCCATCAGTTCTTTCCTTCGACAAGTCGCAGCAGCGCCATGCCCGCAAGCATGGAAACCACGAATATGGCCGCACCCGCAGGTTCGATCACCAGCGCGGCAATGCCCGGACCGGGGCACAGGCCCGCGATGCCCCAGCCTACGCCGAACAGCACCGCGCCGCCGATCAGGCCGGGCGTCAGTTCGTTCCTGGTGGGGACGTGGAACTTGTCCTCGAACACAGGGCGCGCCATGCCCGGCACCACGCGCCAGGCGATTGCCATCACCACCAGCGCGCCACCCATGACAAAGGCGAGCGTAGGGTCCCAGTCACCGAACAGGTCCAGGAAACCGCGCACGCGGACAGGATCGGTCATGCCGCCGACGGTCAGGCCAGCGCCGAAAAGCACGCCGGAAATCAGGGAGAAGAGCGTCTTCATCGCAACACCTCCCAGCCCAGGGCATTCATCGCGGCAACGGTCGCGATCCCGGCGGCCATGAAGGTGATGGTGGCAACGATGGAGCGGCCCGACAGGCGGCTGATGCCGCATACGCCGTGACCGCTGGTGCAGCCACTGCCCAGCCGCGTGCCGAAGCCGACCAGCAGCCCCGCTGCGATCAGCGGCACGGGTCCGGCAAAGCCCGGCTCCAACCCGCCCTTCGCCAGCATCACCGCCAGCGCGCCCAGCGGCAGACCGATCACGAAAGCCCACGCGCCGATACGGTCCATGCCGCTGCCGCCCAGACCCGCCGCTTTCGCCGCGATGCCGGATACGCCCGCGATGCGGCCCAGCGCCAGCAGCATGATCGCCGCCGCCACGCCGATCAGCGCGCCGCCGATCAGCCCATCGACGGGCGCGGCATCGGGAAAGCCGGGGATTGTCATACCGCGTTCACCGGTATCTTGATGTAGGAGACGCCGTTATCCTCGGGCTCCGGCAGGCGGCCGCCGCGGATGTTCACCTGCACGGACGGCATAATGAGCGTGGGCATGTCCAGCGTCCTGTCGCGGCTGGTGCGCATTTCCACGAATTCCTCTTCGGTCACGCCATCCTTCACGTGGACGTTCTCCTCGCGCTGTTGCTTCACAGTGGTTTCCCAGGCGTACTCGTCACGCCCCGGCGCCTTGTAGTCGTGGCACAGGAACAGCCGCGTGTCGTCCGGCAGCGAAAGCAGGCGGCGGATGGACTGGAAAAGCTGACGCGCATCGCCGCCGGGGAAATCGGCGCGCGCGGTGCCGAAATCGGGCATGAAGATCGTGTCGCCCACGAAAGCTGCATCGCCGATGATGAAGGCCATGTCGGCAGGCGTGTGGCCGGGCACATGGAGGGCGATCCCCTCCAGTTCGCCCAGTGCGAATTCCTCGCCATCGGTGAAGAGGTGATCGAACTGCGAACCGTCCCGCTCGAAATCGGTGCCGGCGTTGAACAGCTTGCCGAACACGTCCTGCACGCGGATGATATCCTTGCCGATCGACAGCCTGCCGCCCAGCTTTTCCTGTAGATAGGGGGCGGCAGAGATATGGTCCGCGTGGGCGTGGGTTTCGATCAGCCACGTCACTTTCAAATTATTGGTTTCAACATATTCGATAATCGGGTCCGCCGACCCGAACGAGGTGCGGCCCGAATTGGGCGCGTAGTCGAGGACAGAATCGATGATCGCCGCCTCGCCGGTAGCGGGATCGTGTACGACGTAACTGATCGTGTTCGTCGCCTCGTCGAAGAAGCCGGCGATGGTCGGACGCCTGGCCATATCGGCCCGCGCACGCTCGATCTGCGCCGCTGCCCGGGTAAGGGCTTCATCGTTCTGCATGAGGCAGTTCCTTTATTCGATTTCGTAAAATGATAATATGTATTGCATGTAATAACGTCAAGGAGTAGGTCACTTGCATGGATTCTGAAATTGACCTTCCGAAGAGCCGCCCACCACGCATTGGCGACACGGCGCCCACCTTTTCAGCACGCGCCACCACCGGCCATGTGGACCTCACCGATTTTCGCGGAAAATGGCTGGTCCTCTTCTCGCATCCGGCGGACTTTACGCCGGTCTGCACGTCGGAGTTCGTCGCGCTGGCGCGCAAGGCAGATGATTTCGCCAGGCGCGACTGCGCACTGATGGCGCTGTCCATCGACACGCTGTTCTCGCACTTCGCCTGGCTGCGCCTGATCCGGGACCGTTTCGGCGTGGAAGTGCGCTTCCCCGTGATAGAGGACCCGACGATGGTGATCGCCAGGGCCTATGGCATGGCCAGTCCCGGCGACCCCGACGCATGGGGAGTGCGCAACACCTATTTTATCGATCCGGACGGGGTGATCCGGGCGATCACCTGCTATCCGCCCAACGTGGGTCGATCGATCCCGGAAATGCTTCGCCTGCTCGATGCATTGCAGGCTGCGGACAGGAATGGTGCCCTCACCCCGGCCGACTGGAAAAAGGGCGATGCGCTGCTCAGCCCGCCCGGCGAAGCGCTGGATGCTGTCTTCGCTGCCGAGAATCCCGGCGACTGGTTCTGGCAGGAGCGCAAGTGATGGACGACGAACCACTGCTTGGTACGCTGAAGGCCATCGCCCACCCCTCGCGCCTGAAAATCCTCCAGGCCCTCGCCAGCGGCGAAACCAACGTAGGCGAGATAGAGGAGGTGACGCAGATCGGGCAGCCCACGCTGTCCCAGCAGCTAGCGATCCTGCGCAAGGCCGGACTGGTGGAGACCCGGCGACAGGCGAAACTGGTCTACTATTCGCTCCACGCCGAGGCGATCGGCGAAGTCGCCCGCGCAATCGCCGCATTTGCCCCTGCCAGCGCCCTGCCCGATACCGAACCCGGTGCGCGAAGGCCCGCTGCGGGCGTTGCCAATTTCGCCCGCCTCCACATCTGATCGCCCCCATTATCGCCCCCATTATCGCCCTCGTGATTGCGGGAGCGCTTCACGCGGGCGTCCTTTTTTGCCAAGGGGTGGCGCAACGCGCTTCCCGCGCAGAACAGGACGAAAGACACCCATGATCCGCACCGACTGGACCCGCGAAGAGATCGCACAGCTCTTTGACCTGCCCTTTACCGAACTGCTGTTCCGCGCCGCCACGGTCCACCGCGAACACCACAGCGCCGATCAAGTGCAACTGTGTACCTTGCTGTCCATCAAGACTGGCGGCTGCCCGGAAGACTGCGGCTACTGCTCGCAAAGCGCCCATGCCGACAGCGGCGTGGAAGCGACCAAGCTGATGGATGTGCGCCAGGTGTTGCAATCCGCCGCACAGGCAAAAGATGCTGGCAGCCAGCGGTTCTGCATGGGTGCGGCATGGCGCAATCCCAAGGAACGCGACATGCCCAAGATCGTGGAGATCGTGAAAGGCGTGCGCGAAATGGGCATGGAAACCTGCATGACGCTGGGCATGCTCTCGCCGACGCAGGCAGAGCAGCTGAAAGAAGCGGGCCTCGACTATTACAACCACAACATCGATACAGGGCCCGAGTATTACGAGCGCGTGATCACCACCCGCAAGTACGAGGACCGGCTGACCACGCTTGAAAACGTGCGCCAGGCAGGCATCAACGTGTGCAGCGGCGGCATCGTGGGCATGGGCGAAACGCGCGATGATCGCGTGGGCTTTGTCCACACGCTCGCCACGCTGGAACGCCATCCGGAAAGCGTGCCGGTGAACGCGCTGGTGCCGGTGAAAGGCACCCCGCTGGGCGACATGCTGGCCGACACGCCGATGGCGAAGATCGACGATATCGAATTCGTGCGCACCGTGGCGGTCGCGCGCATAGCCATGCCGATGAGCATGGTGCGCCTGTCCGCAGGTCGCGAATCCATGTCGGACGCCACGCAGGCACTGGCGTTCATGGCCGGTGCAAACTCCATCTTCACCGGCGAGAAGCTGCTGACCGCACCCAACGCGGGCGACGATAGCGATGCCGCGCTGTTCGCACGTCTTGGCCTGAAAGCGATGCAGGGTGAGGAGCCGATGCGGGCTGTCGGCGGATGTTCCGGCGGTTGCGCAACCAAGGCAGAAGCGCCCGAGAAGGTTCAAGCCGAACTCACCTGAGCCAGCCGACAATGCTCGACCATATTCGTCAGTCGCTGGAGGTCATCGCAGCGAAGCACCGCACGCGGGTGCTGCGCGCGGTGGAAATGCGCCCCGGCGGCAGGCTGGTGCGCGGCGGGCGCGAACTGCTCGATTTCTCCAGCAACGATTACCTTGGCCTGTCGCAGCATCCGCTGCTGGTGGAGCGGTCTGCCAACTACGTGCGCCAGCACGGCGCCGGCGCGGGCGCGTCGCGACTGATTACCGGCACCAGCGCGCTGCATCTGGATGTCGAGGCAAAAGTCGCCGCCTTCAAGGGCACCGAAACCGCGCTGCTGTTCGCCACCGGCTGGCAGGCCAATGCCGCCGCCATCCCGGCACTGGCGAAAGCGGCACGTGGCACGGCGATCTTCGCGGACAAGCTGGTTCACAATTCGATCCACGCCGGTCTGCGCAGCGCGAATGCCACGGTGCTGTTCTACGATCACAACGACTACGACCACCTGCAGGCGCTGCTGCAGGAGCACGCCAATGCGCCAGCGCGCATGATAATCACCGAAAGCGTGTTCAGCATGGATGGCGACAGGGCAGACCTGCCACGCCTGAATGCGCTGTCCACCCAGCACGGCGCGATGCTCTACGTCGACGAGGCGCACGCCACGGGCGTGCTGGGAAAGCGCGGTGCGGGCCTGACAGCGGATGCACCGGGAGCGCAGATCGTGATGGGCACATTCAGCAAGGCGCTGGGCGGCTTTGGGGCCTACATCGCCTGTCCCGCGATGGTGCGCGAATACCTTGTCAACATGTGTGCCGGGCTGATCTTCACCACCGCGCCGCCCCCCGCCATGCTGGGCGCAATGGATGCCGCGCTGGACCTCGTGCCAGACATGGACGCAGAGCGCGCGCATCTGGCCACGCTGGGAAAGCAGCTGCGCGAGGGTTTGGAGGCTCTGGGCTACGACACGCTCGGCTCCACCACGCAGATCGTCCCGCTGGTGGTGGGCGCGGAATCCGATGCGCTGGCCTTGGGCGAGTACCTGCTTGAGAACGGCATAGCCGCCCTGCCCATCCGTCCGCCGACCGTGCCCAGGGGCACCAGCCGCATCCGCTTTGCCCTGCGCTCCACGCTGGGCGAAGACGATATCGCACAGGTGCTGGCCGCAGTCGCCTCATGGACAAAAGCATGATCCGCACCATCGTTACCGGCACCGACACCGATGTTGGCAAGACCGTGTTCGCTGCCGGTCTCTCGCAGGCGTTGAAGGCAAGCTACTGGAAGCCCGCGCAGGCCGGGCTGGATGGCGAGACGGACAGCCGGGCCGTGGCCCGCCTTGCGCCCGACGCGCGGGTGCTGCCGGAGGCCTATCGCCTGAAAACGCCTTGCTCCCCGCACGAGGCAGCGCGGGTGGACGGGGTGGCCATCGATGACGAGGCCCTGGCGCTGCCGCAGGTCGAAGGTCCGCTGGTGGTGGAAGGCGCTGGCGGCGTGCTGGTGCCCTACCGCGAAGACCTGCTGGCGGCAGACCTGTTTGCGCGCTGGAACCTGCCCGCCATTGTGGTGGCGCGAACCACGCTCGGCACGATCAGCCACACGCTGCTCTCGATTGAAGCGCTCAGGGCGCGCGGCATCCCAGTTGCGGGCGTGGCCTTCGTCGGCGAAGAAGAACCGGTGGCCGAAAGCGCGATTACGCGCATCGCCAGTGTGCCGCACCTCGGTCGCCTGCCGCGCCTCGCTCCGCTCGATCGAGAGACGCTGGCCGCCGCCTTTGCCGCGAACATCCGCATGGACCTGCTGGCATGAGCAAAAGCCCCGTTTGGCACCCGTTCCATCAACACGGTCTGGAGGAGGACATCCCGCTTGTCACCCATGCCGAGGGGGCCGTGCTGCACACGGCCGATGGCAGGCGAGTGATCGACGCCATTTCCAGCTGGTGGGTTACGACGCACGGCCACAATCACCCGCGCATCATGGCTGCCGTTCGGGAGCAGACCGAGAAGCTGGACCAGCTGATCTTTGCCGGCTGGACGCACGAGCCCGCCGAAACACTGGCCCGCGCGCTGGTGGACCTGATGCCCGCAGGGCTGGACCACGTGTTCTATTCCGACAGCGGCTCTACCGCCGTGGAAGTCGCGCTGAAGATGGCGTTGGGTTACTGGCACAACCGGGGCGACCTGCGGCACCGCATCCTGGTGCTGGAGCATAGCTATCACGGCGACACCATCGGCGCGATGAGCGTGGGCGCGCGCGGCGTGTTCAACCGCGCCTATGCCCCGCTGCTGTTCGATGTCGGCACGGTGCCGTTTCCCACCGCCGATCCGCAGCCCAGCCTCGATGCGCTGGAGGCAGCCTGCAGGGCGGGCGATGTCGCCGCTTTCATCGTCGAGCCGCTGCTGCTCGGCGCGGGCGGCATGCTGACCTACCCACCGCAGGTGCTGGCAGACATGCGCGCCATCTGCGCGCGCCACGGCGTGCTCTTCATCGCTGACGAAGTGATGACGGGCTGGGGCCGTACCGGCACGCTGCTGGCCTGCGAACAGGCGGGCGTTACGCCGGATATCCTGTGCCTTGCCAAGGGGCTGACGGGCGGGTCCATGCCGCTGGCCGTCACGATAGCGACCGCGCCGATTTTCGATGCGCACTACTCGACGGACCGCTCGAAGCTGTTCTTCCACTCGTCCAGCTTCACCGCAAACCCCATCGCCTGCGCTGCCGCTGTTGCCAATGTGCAGATGTGGCAGGACGAGCCGGTGCTGGAACGCGTCGCCACCTTGGCAGACAGGCTGCGCGCAGTGCTGGCGAAACTATCGTCGCGGTCCGATGTGGTGAACCCGCGCCAGTGCGGCACCATGATCGCCTTCGATATCGATGTGGGCGATGATGCAGGCTACCTTGCGGAGATTGGCCCCAGAATGCGCGCGCACTTCTTCGCCAACGATGTGTTGGTCCGCCCGCTGGGCAACACCGTCTACACCATGCCACCGTATTCGATCTCCCAGACCGATATCGACAGGGTTGCGCAGGTCATGGGCTCCGCCATCGATACCTGCGCTCGCCAGCCCTGACGTTCCGCCTCGTTGAAAGCGTAACAGGGCCCAAAGCATGGCTTTAACTAGCGGAGATATCGTCTAGAACCTGCGCCAATGACCTTTCGCAAAACCTGTTTGCTGGCGGCACTCGCGCTTCTATCGGCCTGCTCCGCAGAAGAAGAACGCCCCGACGACGAAGCGGTAACTGTCGTTGCCGACAATCCCGTGATGCTGGCCGAACAGTTGCAGGTCGAGGCGGTCGGTTCCGCGCGCGCCGCGACATCGGCCGATCTCTATCCGGAAACCGCGGGCCGCGTGGAGGCGGTACGCTTTTCTGCCGGAGACTACGTGCGCCGGGGCCAGCCACTGCTCGTGCTTGACAGCCGCCAGCAACGCCTCGCGGTGGAACTGGCGCAGGTGCAGGTGCAGGAAGCCTCGCAACTGCTCGCGCGCTACCGCCGGATCGAGGATGCCGGCGCCATATCCGACAGCCAGATCGAGGCGGGCGAGACCGCCCTCGCCTCTGCCCGGGTGGGATTGCAGCAGGCGCAGGAAGCCCTGGCCGACCGCACCGTGCGCGCACCATTCAGCGGGCATATCGGCCTCACCGAGATCGACATCGGCGACCGGGTCGGTCCGGACACGCTGATTGCCCAGCTTGACCAGCGCAGCACGCTCTACGTCGATTTTCCCGCGCCCGAAGCGGCCTTCTCGCGCCTGACACCGGGCACGGTAGTGGAACTCACTCCGTTCTCCGACCAGAGCCGCACGGTCGAGGCGCGGATCGTTACCGTGGACAGCACGATTGCCAGCGACCAGCGCACCTTCACCGTGCGCACCGCCATCGACAATTCGGACGACAGTCTGCGCCCCGGCATGAGTTTCCGGGTGCGCTTCTCGGGTTCCGGCGTGGTGCGACCCGCCGTGCCGGAGGAAGCCATCGTCTGGGGCGGTGAAGGGTCCTACCTGTGGCAGGTGGTGAACCGCGAAGCGCGGCGCGTGCCGCTCACCATCGCCTCGCGCCGCGATGGCATGGCATTGATCGATGCCCCTATCGACGAAGATGACGTGGTGATTGTCGAGGGTGTGCAGAAAGTGCGCGAGGGCCAGGCCGTCGACCTGGTGCAGCCGCTGGTCGAGGACGCGCAGTCGGTCGAACTTCGCGAAGATGCGGCCAGCGAATGAAGATGAGCGAATGAAGGCCGACGTCAACGACCTGCCCCTGCTGGCGGTAAAGCGCCCGCTGCTGATCGGCGTGCTCAACCTGCTGATCGTGCTGGCGGGCGTGGCCGCCTATTTCGGGGTCGAGGTGCGCGAGCTTCCCGATGTCGACCGACCCATCGTCACTGTCTCCGCCACCCTGCCCGGCGCCGCGCCCGAAACGATGGACGCGGAAGTCACCAGCATCCTGGAAAACGCCGTGGCGCGCGTCAGCGGCGTGCGCGAAATCCGTTCGTCCAGCGAGGAGAACAACACCCGCATCCGCGTGGAGTTCAACCCCGGCACCGAACTCGATTCCGTCGCCGCCGACGTGCGCGAGGCCGTGTCGCGCGTATCGCGCGAACTGCCCGACCGGGTGGAGCAGGTGCGGGTGGTGAAAGCCGACAGCGATGCCCAGTCGATCCTGACGCTGGCGGTCTCCAGCCGCGCCTACGACACAGCCGAACTTACCGAGATCGTGCAGAACGATATCATTCCCGAACTGCTGACGGCGGAAGGCGTGGCCAGCATCGAGGAATTCGGTTCGCGCGAACGGCAACTGCGCGTGGCCATCGATCCGCAGCGCCTCAACCGCTTCGGCCTGACGATTTCGGATGTTGCCGCCGCGCTGGAGCGGGCACCGTTCGATGTGCCCGTGGGCAGTTTCCGCAGCGATGCGCAGGAACTGATCGTGCGGGCAGAGGCGAATGCCGCCAATCCCGAGCAGGTGAAGGACGTCGTTATCAGCGGCAACACCCGCGTGGGCGATGTCGCCGAAGCCTATTTCGCCCCTGCCGATGCCACCAACTTCGTGCGCCTGAACGGCGAGGAAGTCGTGGGCCTTGGCGTGATCAGGCAGGCAGGTTCCAACACCATCGAGATTTCCGACGCGGTGAATGCCTCGGTGCGCGAGGTGAACCAGAGGTTCGGCGATATCGACATTAGGGTGATCACGGACGAGGCGGAGTTCATCAAGACCTCCGTCACCGAAGTGCTCATCACGCTGGGCTTCACCATTCTCGTTGTGGTGCTCACCATGCTGCTGTTCTTCGGCGCGCTTGGCCCGACCATCATTCCCAGCACGACCATCCCCGTCGCGCTGATGGGGGTGATCGCGGGCATCTGGTTGATGGGATTCTCGGTCAACCTGCTCACCCTGCTGGCGCTGGTGCTGGCGACGGGCCTGATCGTGGACGATGCCATCGTGGTTCTGGAAAATGCCCAGCGCCTGCAGAACAAGGGCTTTGGCAAGCGAGCCGCGGCGGTCCTGGGCACGCGGCAGGTGTTCTTTGCCGTGGTGGCGACGACGGCGGTGCTGGTGTCGGTCTTCGTACCGATATCCTTCCTCCCCTCCGAAGCCGGACGGCTGTTCCGCGAATTCGGTTTCGTGCTGGCGCTGGCGGTGATCCTGTCGTCCTTCGTGGCGCTGTCGCTGGTCCCCGCGCTTGCCGCGCGCATCGACCTGACCGGAAAGGACGATGGCGAAGAGGGGCATCTCCACGCATTCCGTGTGCGGACAAACGCGCTGGGCGGGCGCCTGCGCGACCGCTATTCGCGCGGCCTGCATCGCTGCCTTGGCCGTCCGTGGCTGACACTGGGCCTGTCCGTGGTGGCCGCCGTGGGTGCAGGGCTGCTTTATACCGGGCTGGAGAATGAGCTGGTGCCCGACGAGGATCGCGGCTCCCTGCGCATCTGGGCGAGCGGACCGGACGGCGTAGGGCTGGATTTCATGGACCGCGAGCTGGACGAGATCGAGGCCGTGCTCGATCCGCTGGTGGAGGAAGGGTTGATTACCTCGACGCTCTCCATCGTCGGACGCTACGATCCCAATCGTATCGAGGTAAGCGCGGACCTCGTCGACTGGGGCAAGCGCGACCGGACCCAGACCGAGGTGGTCGAGGATCTGCGCGAACCGCTGTCAAAGATCCCGGGATCGCGTGTGAACCCCAGCGGGCGCGGCACCCTCAGCTTTGGCGGCGGCGGCAACGACTCGGTCGAGGTGGCGCTGACCGGCGCGGAATACGAAGGCATCTACGTATCCGCCCGCGCGCTGGCAGACGCGATCGACGCGCAGTCGGATATCCTCTCAAACCCCGAAATTTCCTATCAACCCACCCAGCCGCAGATATCCCTGCAGATCGACCGCCGCAGCGCGGCAGACGTGGGGGTCGACCTCGATGATCTTGCGCTGACCCTGCGCGCCATGGTGGCAGGGGACGAGGTGGCCGATCTCAACGTGAGCGATCAGTCGATCCCGATCTATCTCACCGCCGAAACGGTTTCGATCAGCAATCCGGAAGACCTGCGCAATCTCTACGTGCGGGGAACAGAGGGGCTGGTGCCCCTTTCCAGCGTCACCACCATCGTGGAGCAGGGGATCGCCGCCGAGCTCGATCGTACAGAGCAGCGGCGCGCCATAGAGGTGGAGGCGTCCATCGCCCCCGGCGTCCCTCTGGCCGACGCCGTGGCGGAAATAGAGCGCCTCGCGGAGGAGACCGTTGCCGACGATGTCGACCTGCTGCTGCAGGGCGAGGCGCAATCGCTGGAGGAGACCGGCAACGATCTGCTGCTGACCTACCTGTTCGCGCTCATCATCGTACTGCTGGTTCTGGTCGCCCAGTTCGAGAGCATCACCAGCGCGCTGGTGGTGATGCTGACCGTGCCCTTCGCCCTTGCTGCCGCCGTGTTCGCCCTGTTCATTTCCGGCACCTCCCTCAACATCTATTCGCAGATCGGCCTTGTCATGCTGATCGGCCTGATGGCGAAGAACGGCATCCTGATCGTGGAATTCGCCGACCAGTTGCGACAACAGGGGCGCGAGCTGCGCGAAGCGATAGAGGAGGCTGCGACCATCCGCCTGCGCCCGATTGCCATGACGCTGGTTTCCACGGTGATCGGAGCGGTTCCGCTGATCCTGGCCAGCGGCGCGGGGGCGGAAGCGCGCCAGTCGATTGGCTGGGTGATCTTCGGCGGCCTGGGCATCGCAGCGGTGTTCACCCTGTTCCTGACGCCGGTGCTCTACATGGGGCTGGCCCGTTTCGGTAAGCCGCGCAGCGTCGATTTGCAGCGCGTGCGCGAGGAAATCGACAGTGCGGACGAAGCGGAGGCTCTGTCGGTGTCATGATGCGCCGTGTGCTGATCCCGATCACCGGCGCGCTGGCGCTGTCCGCCTGCGCCACCACCACCGTGCCCCCGGCGCCGGGTCCTGCCGATGTCGCCATGCCGGCGCAATTTGCCGCAGATTACCGTCCGCCGCTCGACACCGATGGCAACTGGTGGGAGGGCTTCGAGGACCCCCGGCTGGACGAACTGGTGGAACAGGCCCTCGCCGCCAATTTCGACATTGCCACCACTCGGGAACGTCTGGCCGCTTCGCGGGCGCTGCTGCGGGCGGCACGCGGTGACCGCCTGCCCTCTGTCGACGGTGTGGCCGATGTCGGCATAGATGCCACGTCGAACGATATCGGGGTCTCGCTCTCGCCGGGCGCGGCGGCGCTGTTCGATCCGGATATTGCGGGACGGCTTTCGGCGCAGATCGAGGCGGCCGCGGCGCGGGTCGCTGCCGCCGAATACCTTGTGGCAGACCGCGAGCGACTGGTCGCTGCGGAAGTTGCCCAGCAATATATCGAACTGCGCCGCACGGGAGAGCGCCTGCTGCTGCTGCGCGAATCCACGCGCCTTCAGGAACAGACGCTGCGCATCGTCACCTTGCGTTTCGAGGCCGGCCTTTCTGCCAATCTCGACGTGCGCCGCGCCGCCGCCGACCTGGCGCAGACACGCGCGCAGAGCGGTCTGCTGGAACTGCAACGGGCGCGCGCCGCCCATGCCTTGGCTGTACTGACCGGTGATGTGCCACGAGAGGCTCCGCCGGTGGATCAGGAATCGGGCAGCGTGCCGGCCTTTACTGCGGGACCCGCCCTGGGCGTGCCCGCAGACTTGCTGCGTCGTCGGCCCGACCTGCTGGTGGCGGAAGCCGACCTGGTGGAGGCGGCCGCGAACGTGGGCATAGAGCGCGCCGACCTGCTGCCTTCCCTCACGATTTCCGGGCAGGTGCTGCTGGGGGACGGCAGCTTTGGCGGGATCGTGTCCGACTTCCTCGGCAGCCTGGGCGCGGCGCTGGACCTGCCGCTGTTCGATGGCGGGCGCAGGCGAACCGAAGTGGATGCCGCGCAGTACGAATTGCAGGCCCGCTTCCTCGAATACCGGCAGGGTGTGCTGGGCGTGATGGGAGAGGTGGAGAACGCGCTGGTCGCCATAGAGGCCTATTCCAACCGCAACGCCGATCTGGAGCAGGCGATCACCGAGAGCGAGCGTGCGTTCGAACAGTCCAACGCGCTTTACCGCGAAGGGCTTGCGAGCCTGTTCGATGTGCTCGATTCGCAGCGCCAGTTGATCAGCAGCCGCCAGGCGCTGATCGACAGCGAAGCGGCACTGGCCGCCTCGTTCGTCGACCTCTACGCAGCGGTGGGCATGCCCTCGTCAGCCAGCCGCCCGGATCGCATCAATGTGGGAGGAATGGATGCCCCGCAAGGAACCTAACTCCACACTCGCCCACTTTCGCTGACTTTCGCGGCCCTCGATACGTTCCCTTTAAGTTTCCAACATTCGTTTCGCTTTTGTTCGTTGACCTTCGCCAGCTATCGCGGCAGAGTGTGGGAACGATTAGGGGAACGAAATGCCGAAGCTTACCGCCCTTGCGGTCAAGAATGCGAAGCCAGGCCGGCATGGTGACGGCGAAGGCCTTTACCTGCTCGTGAAGCCCACCGGCGCGAAGTCATGGGTGCTCCGTATTCAGGCGGATGGCAAGCGGCATGATATCGGGCTTGGTAGCGTAGACACTTCCTCGAAATTGAATGGCGGAGATCGAGAAATCGATATCCCTATCCTGCAACGCAAGGTGCTCACTCTTGCCGAGGCACGGGAGAAGGCTGGACTGCTTAGGACGGCGGCGAAGTCCGGACTTGATCCAATCGAAGAGCGGGATCGGGAAAGGCGGAAGATCCCCACATTTCGGGAAGCCGCGATTGCGGCACACGGATCGCTTCAGAGCGGCTGGACAGAAAAGAACGCGAAAGCATTTCTGAATTCGCTGGAGATGCATGCCTATCCTGCCTTGGGCAGAAAACGTGTGCACCTGATTTCACCCTCCGACATTATCACCACCCTCGAGCCCATCTGGACGGCGAAACCACAGATCGCGAAGAAGGTTCGACAGCGTATCGGCACGGTCCTGAATTTCGCACACGCTAAAGGATGGCGCCCAACAGAGGCGCCTCAGCAGTCGATCGGCAAGGGTTTGCCGAAGCAGCCGAAGGGCGGTCATTTCGACGTCATGCCCTATGACCAGGTGCCAGATTGGGTAGCCCTTCTCCGCTCGAAATACCCGACGCAGGGACGAAGGGGCCAATTGCTGCAGATATACACCGCATCGCGCCCGGGCGAAGTTCGCGGCGCACAGTGGGGCCAGTTCGACCTGAAGGCGCGGCTATGGCACCGGCCCGCCTCGCTGATGAAGGAAAAGGTAGCGCATACCGTTACGCTGAACTCCGCCGCCATCGAATTGCTAGAACGCATGCGAACCGATCTCGGGCGCGAGCCGAAGGCGACCGAACTCGTGGTGCCGAACCGGGCGGGCAAGATGCTTTCCGACGCGGCCTTCAACAAGATCCTGCGCGATGCCGGATTGACCCACGATACTCATGGTTTCCGCAGCTCGTTTCGTGATTGGGCCGCTGAAAAGGTGCCGGAAATACCAGACCCGGTAGCGGAGGCAGCGATTGCGCACCAAGTGCCCGACGAAGTGGTGAGGGCCTATAAGCGGACGACCTTCATCGAGATGCGCCGCACGCTGCTTCAGAAATGGAGCGATTATGTGCTCGGTAAGGAATCTACAGAGAAATGAGGGACAAAGACGGCCCGAACATGAACCTGCGCGCTTATGTCGCGCTGGGCGGGGCATCCCTCGACTGGCGCGGCGATCTAGCGAAGCTGTTGCGGTCGGAGGCACCGCTCGATCGGTTGCTGCGCGATCGACTGGCAGACCTGATCGAAAATCAGGACGGTGACGGGCCATCCCTTCGCCTTCACAACGTGAAGCCCCAGCAAGATCGGTTTAAGCGCGGTGCTGCACTCTCCCAGTGGATGGATATTGGTCGCTGGATATCTGCCCGCAGAGCACAGGGGAGGACGCGCGAAGAAGCCATTTTGGAAGCGTCGGACCTGTTCAACTCCAGCGACAAGAAATGTGAGCAGGCACTTGGGTATTTCATGCGTGCTGACGAATGGGTAACCGGAGCACTCACCACTCCAGCCGGCGCCGGGCTCGGGCGGGATGATCTCGAAGCCCTGCATCATGCTATGGAAGCCGATCCCGCTGTGCGCCAAGTCAACCGAAGGCTAATAGATAGCCTGACCCCATCGCACTGAAAAGCAGTAGGTAGAGTGGTCCGCCCTTGGCCCCCTAATTCCGTGTTCACCCGCTGGCTTTCGCCAGCATCTAGACGAGGTGAACGAACATGGACCCCCTTGCACTTCCGCCCAAACAGGCCTTCGCCGCGATCGGCGTCGGGATCACCAAGGGCTATGAACTTATCGCTGCTGGCGATCTTGAGACATTCAAGATTGGCCGAGCCACCCGCGTTACCACCGAGAGCCTGCGAGCCTATGTAGCGCGGCAACTCGAAGCGCAGCGCGAAGCAGCATGAGCCATGGACCGCCTGGAAAGGGATGGCGCCCTTAAACGCCGAAGCCGCCACCCTGGGCGAGGGCAGCGGCTGGAATGTCAGCGGGCTTGCGGACACGAAGCATCTAGCACCGACCGTCCAGTTTTGAAAGCCTCCCGCTTGGCGCGTCAGAGACTGAGCTGGCACCTTCAGTTCTGGCCATGGCCAGCCGAGCCCGACAGGATTGTGGCGCGCGGCATTCGTCGCGGGAGGGCAGTCGCATGAGCGCCCTCGCCCATCCCATTGCATTCCCGCATCGTCGCAGCAGGCGGCGGCTCCCATTGCCGCGGCTGATCTACACCGAGCCACGCTGGAAGAGATCGCTCACCAGACCTTTCCGCGCGGCCCGACCGCCGAAAGTGAAATGGTGCGGGAACGTGGCTCACGTCGCATGGAAGCCGCTAGGCTTCTGCATAATCGAAATTGCTGCGGGCGAATGGGCCTTGGCATGGCAGCGCGCCGGTTCTCAGCCCGAGCCATTCAGCGAACAGGGAGTAGAGCGCGCGGTTGCGCAATATCACCTCGCGGACCTTTGGTTGCAGGAAAGCCGCCCTCTTTATCCGCCAGTCCCGCTGGGGCTTGGATCAAGCGATGCGCAGCCAGCTAAGCCTTCTACCGATTGCAATGGAGGCGTATCGTGAAGTCCCGCCCCTACAACTTGCTTGGCGGCTACACCGTCACGTTCGAACGCACCGCGCTGGGTATCAACTGCGAGTGGTCGCCCCGCGTGCCACGGGGTCGCAAAGGAAAGCGCGTCCTTCCCCACTACAGAGCAGCGCGCGACGAGTGGCTCTATGGCCTCGGCGCTTCCGTCATGGTGGTGGAGCTATGAGCACGGTCCGCGAATATCGGGGCCAGACCTATAGCGCGATCGGGACATTCAGGCACCCTCGCCGCGACGGCACTCTGGCTAAAATCGTCACATGGGCTTCTCTTTGCGCAGATTGCGGCGAGCCCTTCACCTTCACCACTCCGGCGTCTTCCAGCAAGTTCGAACCGAACAGGCGCTGTCAGAAACACAAGCGGCCGGGGCACCGGGTGCGGGAGCGCTCACAATGAACTTGGCCAAGAGAATTTACCGCGAGGATGCGCCAGCCGGGCCGATCGATCTCGATGCGATCAAGCAAGACCATGTCCTCTCGTCCGTTGCACGACGCGAAGGGGTGAAACTCAAAAGGATCGGCAAGGAATGGAAGGCATGCTGCCCCTTTCACGAAGATCGGACACCCAGCTTCACCATCTTCGACAATGATAGACGGTTCCACTGTTTCGGCTGCGACAAGAGCGGAGACGTGCTGGACTTTGTTCAGGAAACCCGCGGTTTGAATAGCCTTGAGGACGCCGCACGCTACCTCTGCGGCGGCGAACCACCGAGACTAGAGAGGATCGCCCGATCTGGCTCCACCTCCCGCCCTGCCTCAGCGCACGCGGTTTTTCTCCGCGATGGGCAACGCATCGTCGCAACGTTCGAGTATTTCAGCGCCGAAGGTGAGCTCGTCTATCGCAACCACCGGATCGAGCCCGGCGAAGATGGACGAAACAAGACCTTCCGTGCCGATCGCCCCGACGGTCGGGGTGGCTGGACCGCGAGCAAGGGCGAGCAATCCGTGCCCTATCGGCTGGTCGACCTACTTGCCGCTGACAGCACCGCGCCGCTCTACATGGCAGAGGGCGAGGCGAAGGCCGATCGGCTGGCGGAACTGGGTTTCCTCTCCACCTCCTTGAAAGGTTGGACGGACGAGTTTGGCTATCTCGTGGAAGGCCGACCGGTCCGGATACTGCCCGACAACGACGATGCCGGGATCAAGCAAGCCGACAGGGTTGCCGGAATGGTTCGCGAAGCGGGCGGCGTTCCTTCGCAGATCATCCTGCCGGGGCTCCCCGAGAAGGGCGATATTCTCGACTGGCAGGGCAGCGAAGACGACCTTGTGCGCCTCCTTGAAGGCGTGGTGCCAGCCGAGCCCGTCGACCTGTGGCAACACTACGAAGCGCCGACCCTGCCCAAGGGCTTGCTGCCGGAAGCTGTCGAGCGGTTCGCTCGCGGCCATGCAGATGTCATGGGCGTAGATCCGGCTGGACTTGCAATGGCCACCCTCTGCGTGTGCGCCGCCACCCTATCGGATGCCATCAAGCTGCAGGTGAAGCGGCATGATCCGACGTGGTGCGAAAGCGCGCGGCTCTGGGTTGGACTGGTCGGCTCGCCTTCCATGAAGAAAACGCCGATCATGAGCGCAGCCCTCCGGCCCCTGAAGCGTATCGATGCGAACCTGATGCGCGCTTATACCGAGAAACGGCAGCGTTACGATCTTCTGAGCGCCAAGGAGCGGAAGGAAGCCGACCGCCCCCGGCAAGAGCGCCGGGTGATATCGGACGCGACGGTGGAGGCTGCACAGGAAGTGCTGAGGGACTCGCCACGCGGCGTCCTGTCAGCCCAGGATGAACTTTCCGGCTGGTTCGGGGCAATGGACAAGTATGCCCCGGGAAAGGGCTCTCAGGCTGATCGTGGTTTCTGGCTGCAGGCGTTCAACGGCGGAACCTACAGCCTCAACCGCATTGCGCGCGGCGCGTCCTACATTCCGAATTGCTCAATCAGCTTGCTGGGCGGCATCCAGCCCGAGCCGATCCGCGCCATTGCGAATGATACGCATGACGACGGTCTGGTGCAGCGCCTACTGCCCGTCATCCTTCGCCCTGGAAAGGTTGGACGGGACGTGCCGGCCGATAGCACCCTGAGCGACTACGAGCGGCTCATCGAACGGCTGGAAATCATGCGCCCGCCCGATCGGACAGGTGCAATCGGTTATGGTGAGGCAACTTCACCCCTGCGCCTCGACGATAACGCGCGATGTGTCCGCGAAAGGCTTGAGCAGGAGCACCTCGATCTGGTGTCCGCGCTCGAAACCGTGTCCCCGAAGCTCGCCGCGCATTTCGGCAAGTATGACGGCCTATTCGCGCGCCTATGCCTGATCTGGCACTGCGTCGACCACTCAGATCAGACCCAGCCGCCTGCCGAGATTTCAGGATATACAGCGGAACGGGTTGCGACCTTCATGGAACAGTTCCTGCGCCCGAGCGCGATTGCGTTCTATGCGGGGATGCTCGGCATGTCGGCAGGACACGAACGGCTCGTCGACCTCGCGTCCTGGATTGTCGGTGCAGGTGTGCACGAAGTGAAGGCACGCGACGTGCAGAGCTCTTCGCAATCGTTCCGCCACGTGACGGCAGATGAAGTCCGGCTCCTATGCGAAAAGCTTGAAGCGTTCGGCTGGGGCGATTGGGCGGAACCCGCACCGAAGAGCAACAAGCCTCGCTTCCTCATCAATCCGCTCGTCCACGAACGTTTCGCCGACCGTGGCAAGGATGAGCTCGAACGCCGCGCTCTCGCCCGTGAAATCATCAGGAATGCCCTATGCCAGTAAGTTGCTGTCAGCCCCCTCGCCAACTGGACCGGATCAGGCTTCTCCAGCGTTCCGGAAACCCCCAGCCGTTAATGCCAGCCGCCTTCTGGGTGAACGGTTTCTCTAGTTGCTGTCAGATGCTGCTTGCGCGCGTGAGATGTAAAAAATCCTCCTACCCCTCTTTTGCAGGCAAATTCCTAGTCGCATCGCGCGCGCAAGCAGCAACTAGCAGCATCTTCCGATCGACCACCAAGGGAGGGTTCCGTGACCCAGCCGCGTAAAAGCGCGAAGAATACGCGGGGACGGCCTTTCAAGCCGGGAAATCCCGGCAAGCCCAAGGGCGCACGCCATCGGACCACGCTGGCGATGGAGGCACTGCTCGAAGGTGAGCACGAGGCTCTGACCCGGAAGGCGATTGAGAAAGCCCTGGAAGGGGACACACGGGCACTACGCATTTGCCTCGATCGGCTCGCCCCGATCCGCAGAGACACGCCAATCTCATTCGACCTGCCAGCCGTTACCTGTCCTGCTGACACAGTCACCGCTTCCAATGCCGTGCTCGCCGCCATGGCTGCTGGCGAAATCTCTCCGGATGAGGCGGGCCGCGTCATGTCCCTGCTTACCGCCCACCGGGCAATCATCGAAACCAGCGATCTCGCAGACCGCATCGCTGTGCTGGAAGCAGCGCGAAATCCGAAAGGGAAATAGAATGTCATCGATATCGAACCGGTTGAGCAAGCTCGAACGCGAACAGTTGGAAGCATCGATCCGCAAGGCTCGCCCCCTAGGCGATCTGACGGATCAGGAATTGCTGGAGATCATACTGGCTGAGGAAGGTGTCGAGATTTCGCGAAAAGATATCGAAGCGCAGATGCCTCGCTTTCTTGAAACAGGCGAAGTGCCAGGGATGCGCGGTTTGACCATTGAAGATCTGGTGGCCGGGAAGAACGAGAAAGGGGCGCAGCAATGAGCATCAAGAACAGAGTTTCGAATCTGGAGAAGCACTCCCGCTCCGCTGGCGATCCCAATCGCGTGCCAGGCATTCCGGACGAGTTGCTTGCGGAATTGCGGAAAGTGGCGGCGACCTGTGCGACCTGGCAGGAACTCGCTGCTCACCTGAAAGCGCGAACCCAGCGCGAAGAGCAGATAATTTCGCTTGATGAGCGACGTAGATCTGACGCTGTCACGGGTGCATTCGCACGAAGCATGTTGGACGCGGTGAGATCGCTTTTCATGGGCACATAGCCGATCATCTCTCGACATGCTGGCCGTAGAAGCACGGTGGGTGGGAAGGCCAATCACGAACCCAATAGGCAAGCGGGAATTAAACGCCGTCGTCCAAACGCTGGGGAAGGCGATGCACAAGCGGATCGGGGCGGCTTTGCGCACTTGCGTGACAGGCAGCTTGCTACTAGTGAGCAAGGCAAGGGTAGGTTGCTTTTGTGGTCAATTGTAGCACGATAACCAATACCTACATTGACTGCGAAAGTCGCAACATTAGCGTTGCGGCTAATGCAGATAATAGCTAGATTGCGATCAAGACACCATCAGCAATGCCGCTAAACGCAATCACATGCGATGCAAAGCTGACAGGAACCTGCAAGGGGGGTGCACCGTTCATTAAGCACTGAACGGTAGAATGTGGGATATAGAAGGAGACCGACAAATGAGCTACGAGGGATATGTAGACTAGTCGTCATGACAGATTGAACAAGACGCCCCGGCTGAATAAGCTGGGGCGTTTTTGTATTGGGGTGAGTTGTTGAAAGAGCTTCTAATCGCATGGAAAGATGCAGCGCCTGCGATAGGCGCGATCATCGCGGTAATATCGGTCTCGGTAGCCTATTTAGCCTACCGGAGCACCCGGAAAGCAACGCGTCGTAGGGCAACCCTAGACATGGTTATGAAAACCTTGATGGATAACGACGTTCAAGAGGAATATCGAAAATTTCGCGACCTCATACGCCGAGATCAGGATGCCTCAGACTCCTTTGATATGACCACAATTGCGACCGCCAACGCCGTAGGTAACGATGATCGAAACACCGTCTTACAGCAACTCAACATATACGAACTGATGGCCCTTGGGATCAGGCGTGGCCTGTTCGATGAGGCAATATATAAACGGTGGTATCATAACCAATTCATGATGGATTATGAGGGGGTTTCAGAGCTTATCGAAGCGCTGCAAGCAAAAAAGTCGTCAATTTACTGTGAAGCTAGTGGGCTTTACAAAAGCTGGTCCAAAAACGGTCATCCAGAATCATCTCCCGGACGGATGACAATGGCTTGGTGGAGTTTGACAGGTCAGAACGAAAAAATTGATACGGCGCGCGCAATGGCCAATGCTCGCTGATTAACGCTGCCAATAACCTGCCCACTGACGGCTATTGCCCGAAACCATAGCAGCGCCAGTAAGCACCATAGCCTGATCGCCATTCCTTTCCCGCGCATATCTTCACGCCATGCAGCTTCGCCAGCGTAGGCGTAGAGATAAGATTAGCGATATAGCGGAGATTTGCATATCAGAGCGCGCAGGCCGCTTATTGCACTCGCGCCCGATATATAATACAAGATTGGCAACACCCGGCTGAACTTACCTCACGGGTTTCCGAGCAGATTGGAAACCGAGGAAGTCATGCCGAAATCCCCCAATGATACTCCAGCGATGTTTCGGGCGCCGTCCGATCTCGTGGCCCGTGCGAAAGCTCATGCCAAGCGGGAGGGCATTTCCCTGTCCGCCCTGTTTCGCGCCGGAATTGAGAACATCCTGGCGCGGGCTGAGAGCCTTAGACCGAATGGCGCGCTTGGCACCTTCTTGTCCGGCAAGTTCGAGAGCGCGGCAAAGGGGGACACCGAAAGCCTTCGCTGGCTCTTCGACAATCGCGTCTCTGCTCTCCAGGCCGCCGATCCCAAGACCATAAGCGCGGTAATGCTCGCTTCCGAAGCGCTAGTATTCGGGCGCTTACTCGCCAGCCGGGGGGATGAAAGGGATACGCGTCGGCTGGCAGGCGCGATGGTGCAGGCGTCGACATGCTTCCGGGAAATGCCCCGCCTTCGTGAAGGGATGCTCGCCGAAGCTGTGTCCATCCTCGAGCAGCTTGCGGAAGGGGGCGACGAGTTAGCCTCCCTTGCATCCCAGACCCTGATCGGACGGGAGCCTGAAAGCCTAGTGAGGACAGCGCGCGCCTATCGGAACAACGCCAAGAAGACCGTGCCGGAGGACGTGTGATGAGGCGCCCGAAGCTCTCCCTCAAGAAACCAGCCCAGCCGCAGCCCGGCACAAGGGAACCGAAATCTGCCCCGCGGCGGCCAACGCTTTTCGGTCTCGCCGCGATTGAAAATAAAGGGGATGAGCCGTGCAATTTGACCTAGTGGCCGAACCGCAATCTCCACCGCAGGCATTCGTCTGGGGCCAGGGCGGCAAACGCATGTCGCAGGAAGACATTGCCAGGCAGCGCGCCCTTGCCGATGCTCAGATGACCGAGGGCAGCAGTTTCGCTCCACTTGGCCATTGGACCCAAGGCGCTGCACGTCTCGCCAATGCTATTTCTGGCAGGATGCAGTCTGGCCGGCTGGATAAAGCCGAACAGGCGATGCGTGACGAAAGCGCGTCGGTCGTGCAGGCTTTGATCGACGGGCGAGCCGATCCAATGACGGCAATGGCCGATCCCTATTTAAGCGAAGAAACGCGTTCGATTGCCAGCCTGCTTTACGAGCAGGAGAATGCCACCCGCGAGCCCATTATCCAGCGCGCGAACAACGGTGATATTCTCGGCCTCGACCCCATGACGGGCGAAGTCCTGTTCACTCGCGTCGACCCAAATCCGAAACCCTCGCTCGACTGGATGTCTGTCCGCAATGAGGATGGCACAACCACGATCGTGCCGGTCGGGGTGAATGGTCCTATCGTAGAAGGGGCTTCGCCAGTTGGCGGCCAGCCGACTGAGCCGCCTCCTGAAGCGATCGAGCAGCTTCGCCGAACTCCCGAAACAGCGCAGCAGTTCGACGAGATATTCGGGCCGGGTGCTTCCTCTCGCTATCTGGCGGCGGACTGGGGCGGGCGGTCCATGACGGTAACGCCGCGCGAGTTGGACGCGCTTGTGGGGCGATATGGGCCTCAGGATGTGCAACGCCGTCTCGATAGCGGCGAACTTATCGTGGAAGGTGAATGATGCCGCAGGATAACCCCTATGCTCGCTACGCGCAGCGCCAGCCGCAGGCGATCACCATTGGTCAGCCCGACCCTTATCGAGATGACGAACAACGCCGCGCCGAAGAAGATCAGGCGATGGAGCGCGAACGGATCAGGATTGCGCAACAGAACGCGGCCGTGAGCGCTGCTAACAGCAACCGGCCTCCAGCTGGTTACCGGTGGGCGGCAGACGGGAGCCTTGAAGTTATTCCTGGTGGCCCTGCCGATAAGGCGGCTGACACCGAGGCTGATGATGAAATCAGCGAGCGCCAGATGAAGCTGGGCCAACTGCGCACCCTGCTTGAGCAGATTGATCGCGTCGAAGAACTGTATCGCGGGAACCTTGAAGGCGGTTTCCCCAACGGCATTTCCGGTCGCGTCCCTGGCATCATTCGGCCTGAGAACGAGCAGTTTGCCTCTGCAGCCGCTGGCATGGCCGAGCAAGGCCTCGCTGCCTTTCGCGTGCCGGGTGTAGGTTCGCAATCAGACAATGAATTGCGCCAGTTCGTCGAAGCGAACCGGCCTCTGCCTTCCGACAGCGATCTCGCTATCGAGGAAAAGCTGCGCCAGATTCGTAACCGTGTCCGTGTTACCTTGGACGCTTGGGGGATCGCGCCGGACGAATTGAACGTAGCGTCTTCCCCAAGCGAGACATCGACTGAGAACCGCAGCACTCCAGCCGCCGGTAGCGGTGCGAACGAGCAAAGCCTGGAAATCCCCGGGTCAATGCAGGAGGAGCACGCCCAATACCTGCGCGACAACTGGGGCAGCCTCGATCCTGATGCCTATGCCCGTTTCCGTGCTGGTCTCGATGCCGAGTATGGTTTCCAGCCGAACATGGATGCCTATCGATCGGTGGTGCCATCGCTAAATGAGCGCGCGGCTGGTGGCGGTGCTCCTGATGGCCTGAGTATTCCGCGCGTGAATGCGCCGCTCGAAGGCGGAGAGGCGTTTCTCAACGACCTGGTAGCCAACCCGTTCGGTGCGGGAGTTGCCTCCTACGCCAACTCTGCAGGGTTTGGCATCCCGAGCCTTCTGGCGGGTGACCAGATGGAAGCGCTTCGCGAAGCCGAGCCCGTTGGTTCGATGATAGGCGATATCGGCGGAGGCATCACGGGAACTATCCTCGGGGGAAATGCCTTGGGGGCGCTGTCCGGCAAGGTTGCGAGCCCGTTGCTTTCGAACATGCTCGCGAACCCCGTTGCTGCCGACGTGGCCTATGGCGGCATTTATGGAGCGACCCAGTCGGACGACCCTCTCACTGGCGCCGGTGTAGGCGTAGCGTCGGCACTCGTCGGGAACGTGATTGGCAGCCAGATCGGCAAGCGCATTCCTTCTGCTGTGGGCGTCAGGAGACCGGCTGACAGCCTCTCGCGAGGCGAGCGTGCGGTATTCGATGCCGTGGAGGATATTGATCCCGTTATAGCCGCCCTGACGCAAGCATCCGACCTCAACGTGCCAGCCACGATCGCAGATGTATCGGGTGAGGTGAATAGCCTGACAGGAGCAGCTCTCCGCCGCTCTCCATCTGCCGCAGCCGGTGCCCGTGACATGCTCGGACGCCGCGCCGATGGACAATATGACAGGCTGCTCGCCGCTATTGAGCGTGACCTAGGGCCTATCGAGAACATCCCCCAACGAAGCGAAGACCTGATTACGCGGGCCCGCACACAGGCGGCACCCCTTTACGACGCAGCTTACGTAGCGCCTGGGGCATCGGTTGTGCAGATTGATGATCTGGCTTCCCGGCCCTCGATGAGGAAAGCCCTGAATAACGCTGCACGTATTGCGCAGGAAGAAGGCAGAGACCCGGCACAGCTCGGCTTCGTGTTCGACGAAGCGGGCAATGCGACGATGACGCGCCAGCCGTCGTGGCAGACCCTCGACTACGTAAAGCGCGGACTGGACGATGTCCTTGAAGGCTACCGCGACCGCACGACCGGAAGGCTTTCCCTCGATACCGAGGGCAAGGCGGTCAACGATACCTTGCGTGAATTGCTCTCGCGAATGGATACCGCGAACCCCGACTACGCAGCAGCGCGTGCCGCCTATGCTGGACCAGCCGCCGAACGAGACGCGATGAGACGCGGGCAGGAAGCTATGCGCATGTCACCGAACCAGTTGGGCGTGAACGTGGCCAATGCCTCGCCATCCCAGGTAGAGCAGATGCAGATGGGGTTTCGGTCCGGTCTGGCCGATAGGGCTGGCAGTTACCGCAACAGCTCGAACCCGTTCGCCGTTCTCAACAATCCGGCAATGGAGCAGCGGCTGGACGTGCTCTATCCCGGAGCAGACACCGAAATCGCTCGCCTTCTGGCACAGCGCGACCTCGAAGCGCAGATGGCTGGATCGGCTAATCGGCTGGTTGGCAATTCCCTCACTGCAGAGCGCCAGGTTGCAGACGAAGCATTCAGCCAGAACAGCCTTGCGGGCGACATGGTGCAAGGCGGTCTCGAAACCCTCGTTACTGGCGCGCCGGTTGCCACGGCAGTGCGATCGGCAGCTGGTCGAGGCTTTGGAACGTGGGCCCGCGATGCTCGAACGTTCGGCGTGGGTCGGCGAGCAGTAGAGCTTGCAGATGAAATCCCGCCGATCACTCTCAATCCGGATCCAGCCGCCTCGGCGGCAGAGCTACGCGCGCTTGCGGATAAGGATGCTGCGCACGCGGCTATCGTCGAGGCTTTGATGGAGACGGCTCGGGAGCGGGGTGCTCGTGCAGGTGCTGGGGCAGCAGCGGTGCTAACGGCGAACGGCGTCGAGTAACGCTAGAAAATGCTCTCACCGGAGAGGAGGACGTAGATCAGAGCCCCTATCAGCGCGAGCATGTAGAGCAGCCAGAATTGTGTCAGCCGCCAGCCGTAGTGCTGTATCTTTTGGACCGGTCCCCATGGACGATACACCCCGTCGATGAAGCGCATCGGTATCGGCTGGTATACTCGCCTCGCCTTAAACCGCCCCCACTGGGTAAGCAGCACGGCCTTGATGGCGATGCCGGTGAATACGATCAGGGCAGTTCGAAGGAGCGGGTCCATACCCTAGCCTACCACGGACCGCCCGCGTGACAAATACAAGCAGGCCTTTTCACTGGACGGAAAGATATTTGCGCGAATAGGCTAGCGTCATGTCTTTCGTGTTATTTCTCGCCGCTGCCGTCGTTCCGTCAGGGCAGGCATTCGACTGCACGCCGACCCAAGTCTGGGATGGCGACGGTCCTATCTGGTGCGAGGAAGGCCCGCGCATCCGCGTGTCGGGTATAGCGGCGCGCGAGACGGACGGAACCTGCCGGCCAGGACACCCCTGCCCCGATGCAACGCCGGAGACATCCAAGGCCGCTCTGGTGGGATTGCTCGGCACACCTACTGGAACGGGACCGCATGGGCACACGCTCGTCGATGGACCGACCATGCGCTGCGTATCCACCGGCTCAGCCGGTGGCGACAGAACCGGGGCCTGGTGTGTCTCTCCCCGTGGCGGTGACATATCCTGCGCAATGGTCCGCGGCGGCTATGCGGCCCGCTGGGATCGCTATTGGCAAGGGCATCGCTGTCCATGAAAGTCTGGCCTCTCCCCACGGACAAAGAGGAGCCTGCATGGCGGGTTCGGGCGGAATTCGCTGTTCTCACGGCGCTTCACGTCCTCTTCGCACTCGTCCTGCTAGCCTCGCTATTGGCAACCGCGCCTGCCGAGGGCCACCCCGGGGGCCTTGCCGCTGACGGTTGCCACAATGACAGGCAGAACGGCGGGCGCCATTGTCACCGGCCACCAAGCGCTGAGCGGTCGCCACAGCAGGCGCGTTCGGGAGAAGTCTATTACCGGAACTGCGCTGCGGCCCGCGCGGCTGGAGCGGCACCTGTCCGGCGCGGTCAGCCAGGCTATGGCCCTCATCTCGACCGCGATGGTGATGGGGTGGGTTGCGAATGAAACGGGGCCAACTTCTGCTAATACCAGCCTGTCTCCTTCTATTTGCGTCTTGCGGGTCCGAACTGTCCAGAAGCGCTCAGGAGGCAGAGGAGAGTGGTGCGGTGATAAGCAACCACATGATGGGTGTGATGTATCCTGAAACCTTTGAACCGGGTGATCCCGCTTACCTAGAACGAGACTTCGAAGCCGGAGCGAACTTCATCTGTGATGAGGTGGAGCGGGTTCAAGGAAGGGACGTTTGCGCCGAAGCTGAAATTAATTGGCGCCACTAGAATTATGGCACGTTACGCGATCATCCTAGCATTCTGTTTGTCCGCCTGTGGGGGCGTCGATGATGAAGCCTATGATCGCGGATATGGTGACGGCTACGCAGTCGGCTACAACACCACCTGCGAAATCCGGGCAACGATAGTCGATGGAAATTGGTCCGATGAGGATTATTCCCGTGGCTATGCAGATGGGCAGACCGACGGGACGATTGCCTGCAATGCAGACAGGAAAGACGGGACCGCTTCCTGAACCCATGCGCAGGCCAAGCAGGCTTTAACCCCTTCGCCGCTACACGCCAATGAATGCGCGATTGGCTCCAGCTTGAGAATGTAACCCAGACCGACGACCTGGTCGAAACGCCCGTGTCGATTGAGATACCGGTCGGCGTTGATTTCGCTGAACCGCCGCTTTGCCCTGAATGCGGTAAACCCATGACGCTGGACGGGTCGAAAGATTTAAGGGTTCAGGATGCGCCCATCTGGGATAAGCCTGTCACCCTTCTCGCACGGCGGCAACGATACCGCTGCCGCAAACACGCCCTGATCAACTTGGCAGGCAGTCGCGATATCCGCGAAAGCCGGACCAGACGGTTGGTGCGCTTGGTAGAGAACCGAGGTTTGAGTTACCCGGCGACCGAGACAGCGAAGCACGTTGGCCTCTCCCCTGACACTGTGCGCAGTATCCTTCACGATCTCGACGCAAGGATTAGAGCAGCGCCGCCGCATTGGGGCTCCCCCCGTCTGCTGGCAATCGACAATATCCATTGCGGGCGCCAGCCGCATCAGCGGAACTATCAGGTGCTTTTCGACCAAGGTTCCGGCCATGCAATCGGGTTCGTCGAGACAGAGACCGTCGACGCCGCCCTAAAGGAAATTCACCGGCTTAAGCTCGATGCGAATGGCGTTCAGGTCTTTAGTTCCGACCTCTCGGAAACCAACCTGGCATTGGCGAAGGAATTCAAGTCGGCGATTCATGTCGCGGACAAGTTCCATATATTTCAGCGCTGTAACTTGGGTATCAAGGCGGTCATCAACTCGGTTGCGCGAAACCTTGCTGAGAATGGCAATCCACAGGCGGCAGAGAGACTCAGATCCGTTCGACGCCAAGCAATCGGCATGCAAATGCCAACCACAGGTCCGCAAGGTGAATTCCAGTTCGAGCCACTGCCTGTGGAGCTCGGCAGGCATGAACCAGTTGCGATCGCATACGACGCCCGGGAACACCTTTGGCGCATGTATGCAGAGACAGATCGCGCGGCTGGTGCTGAGCATCTGGCGGCCTTCTATGCGGCATGTGAGCATGAGGCGGTAGCTGCCAACATGAAGAGCGTGCTGCGATACGTGCGCGATCATGAAAGGCAGGTTCTCGGCTGGTTCGATGCGATCAATCTCGTAGGCCGCGACAACTGGTCCCCAACCACCAATGCGCTGGAACGCCGCAACTCCGACATCCAGAAAATATGGAAGAGCGGGCGCGGCTATGGTCGGGACTTCGCCCTTTTCAGGTTGCGCGTCCTATACAATCGGTTTCGCTTCGGATCGCACATTATCGAGTGCGAGAGATGCGGGAATTTCGAGGGTCCACTACCAGCCGATCAGGTGCTTGCGAGGAGTCAGGCACCGATCGGGCCTGAGGTTTGTTCGAATTGCCACCCCGATTACGGCTGAATCATAGCCTGTCCAACCGACTACGAGGTGGCTGAGGAGGAGATACGAAAGAGCGCGGAGCGTGAACTCATGCAAAGAAAGGAAAAATCATGAGCAACACCCGTGCCTGGCGCGCAAAGCCAAGAACAAGCAAGCCCAATGCGAGACAGAAGCGGAATGGTTTGTTTCTGGACAGCCATCCAGAATGCGAGCGATGCCGGAGAAGACCGGCGAAGGAAGCCCACCACGACCTTCCGAAAGGACATCCCCTCCGATACCTCTGGAGATACATGCGCGCGCTGTGCACGCGTTGCCATGTCGAAGTGCACCGCCCCAAGGTTTGACCTCAGGGCGGTTCGCGCTTCAATCTGGCTTCCCCCAACGGCCACAGCCAGCCGGGTAGACCTTGTGAAGTATCTCCCACAGCTTCTGCTTCTGCCTGGCCGAGGGGAAAGACTGCTGCATTACCTTCCTCAGGAAAGCAGCCTCCCATTCCGTCAGCAGCGGTGAGGTGAGCATGTCCCGCACCCATGTGAGCCAGTTATATTGGCCCATGGGGCGGGATGTGCTCGGCTTCATCCCCTGACCGGCTGGCCGAGTTATCGCTTTCGAAACCAGCATCTCAATTGCGTAGCCATTCCGATCAAGCGCTCCGACCAGCCGCTGGGCGAATTCAGCGCGACGATCCGGATCAGTGTGGCGAAGTCCGCTGGCGAGGGAGGCGACCACGGCCGCCTCCTCGCTATTCATTGGCATGAGCGCCATTCCCATTATGCCGCCTTCTCGAACAGATCCTCGATGCTGTCGACCTGCACGAGGTGGCGGCGTCCGATGTGAACTGTCAGCAGTGTGCCTTCGTTGATCAGCTTATAGGTGGTGGTTTTTCCGACACCGAGGATACGGCAGGTTTCGTCGATCGAGATCAGCTTTTTCATTTCGCAACAACCTTTCTGTTTGACCGGCACCGTGCCGGGTTGCTGCAATTGAATTCGCCTATTGGGCTCGATTTAGCATTCTGCCCAAACCTATCCCGAACCTTGCGGAATTAGGTTTTCTGCGGGCTTCAGCCTGCTTTTCGGTGTTTGCGAAGCTCCCTCAGAATGCCGGCGCATATCGACTCGGCATTTGGAGATGATGGCATCGCATAACCGAGATCGCGGTATTCGTTTCGCAGTTCTTCCGCGAGAGCGACACCTGTAAGCCGATTGAATTGCTCGTCAGGGGCGGCGACGTATCGGAGGGCGATTCTCGTGATCGGCTGTCCATGCTTGCCGGAAGAGCGTCCGGCATTCGGCACTGCTGCATGGTTCGGGTCGCTGGAGAATTGTCCGAAGAATTTCGCCGCTTGCACGACATCGTCCCGGTCGAACCTTATACCGTAATACTCTGTCTGGCCCCGGGTCCAACTTGCCGATTTCCAGAACGAAGCGGGCATTGCACCCCTTTCCCGCCTGAGGATGTCAGCGGGGATCCGTTTGTTGGGGGCCTCTGCCTTTCCCGGCTGGAAGGTTCGCTCAGCGTCGACGTAGATCGATTTGCCCGCAGCATAGTTGAGTAGAAACGACTTTACCTGCCTAGGGTCCGCGTCCCCATTGCCGATCAAGGCGCAGGCATCGCCTGGAGATATCATTGTCCGCTTGCTCATCCCGTGCACCTCGCAGGAATGAGTAAAGGTTAGGTCAATCGACCAGAGCTTCCTTCAGGATACGCCGAACCGCCTCAGGCCGCGAAGGCTTCGGATCATCCTGCTTCGCTATCCAGCCGTCCAACTCTTCCAACTGATCCGGCTGCATGCGCACACCGATCATCGTCCCGATACCTGTCGCGGGACGGCCTACAGGATTTTTGTTATCAGAAACTCTTGCACGGCTCATGGGTTTTTGTTAACAAGAAATCGGACCGAGGGGAAGCGGCAACTTCCACCCCGGCCCTAATCGCAACCCTATCTGAGAGGGCACAACTATGAATGCACCTACCAACATGTCTGCGCACGCGCAAAGCGGCTTCGATCGCGCGCTTGGTGATTATCTCCGCGCCCGCGACAGCCTCAATGCCATGCCGGTGGAAACAACGTCTGCGGAAGATGAAACCATCGCCATGGATGCGATGGACGCTGCTCAAGCGCGCGTATTCAAGGCCGAACCCGAGTCCCTTGCTGACGTTCGCGCGCTGGCGGAGCTCACTTGGCAAGAACCTGCGAGCCAACCTTCGGAAGAACTGATTGAAGCCGTTCTGGCCGGCATTCGGAAGTTCGCACCAGGCGAGTCCCGAACGTTCAATGCAAAGACATGGCTCCACTACTTCACGGTTCATGGGGGCAGCTGGGTCAATGTAGACGGCGAGGTGAAGTTGCTTTCGCCTGTGCCTTCCGGCGAAACGCTGAACGGTTTGCTCTGGGAACTTCGCACCCGT
This sequence comes from uncultured Sphingomonadaceae bacterium, assembly GCA_947493195.1. Classification (GTDB taxonomy): domain Bacteria; phylum Pseudomonadota; class Alphaproteobacteria; order Sphingomonadales; family Sphingomonadaceae; genus Alteraurantiacibacter. The sequence goes on from CANLQG010000001.1 coordinate 698,172, forward strand.
GGCGGCGAGGCTCAGGTGAAGGCTGTGATCATGGAGAGCGGCTGCGCGGTTTCGGCAGAGCCTTCGACTGTTTCTGGTGGCAGCGAATGGGAACGGCTGCGCGCAGATTACGAAGCCGCCGCTGTATCGATGCAGAACCACATACAGCCGAGGGGACATGCCTTCGGTTCTGCCGAGAATGACGCCTACGAGGCGGAAACCGAGCGGCTGGCGAACATTCAGGCTGACGCCTTCGATCAGATGATGCTTCATCCCGCACCTGACCCTTCCGCGCTGGCCTATAAGCTCACTACGCAGTCCGCGTTCTTGCAGGGCGATAACTGGCACAAGGGTGCAGAGATCGCCGCCCAGCTCGCTGCCGACGGCAAGCGACTTCTCTCAGGGGAGGCTTGAGCCATGGCTACTGCACCTGACTTCGAAGCGCTGGGCTGCCCTTTCATCCATCCAGACGATATGCCCGTTGTTTATGCGATGCATGCCTACGGCAACTGCATGGAGCCGATGCTGCCAGACGATTGCGTGCTGGCCTTCGATAAGCGGCAGACGCCTGAGGTAGGCGACATAGTGAGCGTGATCTTCACAGCGGAGGTGGCACGGCGTTGGAAGCTTCCCGGACTGGTGAAGAAACTGGCCATGTCTTTGCCCCCGCTGGACGGCTGGAGCGATGCTGTCGGGCTGATCGTGGTGGACCAGATCAATCCGCACCGGCGCTACTGCATCCCGACCACTGATGTTCTCGCTGTTCACAAGTTCGTAGGCGAGGCTCAGAACGTCGGCCCGGGAATGGCCCGCTACCACCCGCAAGCGAAGGAGGCGTGATCATGGCGAGCCGCTTCCATCAGGGCGGAAGCGTTTCGGCGCTTCCGCTCGGCCTCATCTCGCAGGCCATACCCAAGCTTCGCCGCACTGACCTGGTTGCTTTAGCGGAGCGGCTGATTGATCGGCTGGATGAGCTCGACGGTGATCCGGACGAGGAGGATGACGATCCAGCCGGACAGTGTGACGAGGACGGCATCAATACGATGCGACCGGCGACGTATAGCGGGCCCGGGTGCACCATAAGCGATAGCGACCATGGCCTTTTTTGAAGGTTGGCCGATAGCAGGTTGACCGAGATACAGGCATCCTTCCCATTCCCGAGCGTCCCGGCTTCACCGTCGGGGCGCTTTGGCGTGCCGAAGATGCACGAATTCAGTGATAGCCTCGCCCTGTCCGAAAGCTTCACCGACGCGCCGTGGTGGCATGAACTCTACCTGCGTGCGTTCCCGACGATGATCAGCGCGGTAAGTGTCCGCCAAGACGGCTGGGCACAGCGCGGCGGTATTGATCGGGTTATCACGCTCGCTTCGGGCCGGGTTTACACCGTCGATGAGAAGGTGCGGACGAACGACTGGCCGGATATTCTGCTCGAACGCTGGAGCGACGAGCAACGTTGCTCTCCCGGCTGGATTCAGAAGCCGCTGGCTTGCGATTTCATTGCGTATGCCTTCGCTCCCAGCCGACGCTGTTATCTCTTGCCGGTGGTGCCCCTGCAGCGCGCCTGGAGGCTGAATGGCAGGCACTGGATCGAGCAGTATGGCGAACGGTTCGCGATCAATCCGGGTTACCGGTCAAGCAATGTGCCGGTGCCGATAGAGACGCTGATGGATGCGATAGCGGCGGCGATGGTGCTTTGATCAAGGTGGCGTGCTAGTTTTCTACTGACTGCCCAAAATCATTGAGCAGCGGTTCCATCTCAGCTGGGGTTAGCGGCCAATCGTATTTAGCTCGCTCTTTCCGCCGGTGAATATCAAGATAAACCAGCAGCACGGAGGGCTGCTGGAAGATGGGATTGTGCTCTTCCACCCTCTTTCGAATGGCGTCCGGCAAGAATCCTTTCTTTCCGAACATCTCTCGAACATCCGCCTCAAAATTGGGTCCGGCCAACTTCTCATATTGCTCGAGAAGAATGCCTTCAAGCTTCGTAGCCTTGGGTGAAATCATCGTAAGTTCGCGGTAAAGGTTCGACAGATCCGAAGTCATCTCGCGAACGCTCCGGAGGGCGTCACGAACTTCGTCATCGACCTTCTCAAAATAGTCGTTCGTCGCCTCGAGTAACGCCATGGCCTTCGCGGCATTGCGCTGCATATCGGTGGTCCGCTCGATCTGCGATTTGTAGATAGTGTCATGCGACATCTCGCTATAGGCGTGCTGCAGAACGGACTTAATTTGCACTTCGCAAGGAGTGCCTTTTGGCACTGTAGCCGCCGGAGTGACCAACTCCTTCAACGGGCGAACAATGAAGTGCTTTGCAGCATAATCGAAAGCGATTGGATTCTGCCTTTGTTCCTCCTGAAAGTCACGATCTTTCGATACGTCCAGATCCGGGATGGACTTTAGCGCCAACTCTATGTGTTCCAAATCCCGACCGAGCAACGGAACGAAGCGCGCGCCCACCTTATCGGTTATATCGTCGTATGGGTTCGGATAGTTCTTTTTCCTATAGAAGGCCTTTTCAAGCAGGGAATCCGCGTCCTTTGTGCGAAATGTAGGTGGCACTTTGAAGAACGCACTGGGGGGTGCGGCCGTGATCTCAGCAACCCGCTTTACGACCTCCCGAACGATGAATTCCCCGAGTGCATTGTAGATAGGCTGCTCAATGTTCCATCTGTCGAGAAAATCCTTGTCCCGACTCATCGTTCACCCTCGAGCGAACCCCGTATCAGGATTTCAGTCCAGCGCTCGCCGTCGATGTCTCGACCAGAAATTCTGACATGTTCCGCCAACGCTTCCGAGGGACCTTGCAATTGTAAGTTATGGGCGAAATTTAGCTTTCGAACTCTGAGCCGCCGGCGGATTTCCGTCGTATCCTTGACGAAGGCCCCATCAGACACTTTGCCTTTCTCCATCGCACGATCAAATGCGTCGTGCAGATGAACGGGAACGTTATTGTCTCGAAATTCGATCGGGAGAATATGCGGACGCTGGTCCGTTTTCAGCGTGTTGTAGACTGCGTTATGCAGATCGACACGTGATTGAGGGTCCAGATCAGCATCGTCGATAAAGCTCTTTGCGCTTTCGAAGAATCGTTTGGTCATCAAGGCCGCATCTTCGGGGATTTCTAGACCTAAGAAATTGTCGTGGAAGTAAGTCGCTGCGTCTTCGCGACGCGCGGCTGTCATCCGATCATCATACAGATAAGCTCGCCAATCGCCCGGGAAGTCTGTTCCGTCACCGCCCTCTGCCACGAACATCCCGATCTTGTAGAGCTTCGCCTGTGGTGTCAGGAAGAGATCTTGAAGGAACGAGACAGCTAGATTCTCTCCTTTTTGAAAGCCGGAGTGGGTTTCGGCTTTCATTATGCCTATAAACTGCCGGGAGGGGTGCCCAGCGGTTCCGTCGAAGACCACACAAAGGCCGGCTGGAATATTTCTGTTCGACTGTGCATCAGCAAGTCTATCGGCGATACGGCAACTACCAGCGATAAATTCTTCCTCAGGCTTCTGGCAGATAGCCTGACCCAGTCCGAATGCTGACTCCGGAGTATAATCTCTGATCGACATCCGTGCTGACCGGGAATCGCTGGCGAACGCTTTGGTTACCCTGCTGCGAAACGTATCCAAGGCTCTTGGCGGGAAAGGCATGAGGGCGTCCCCGTAAGTTGGGGTAATTCTATTCTTCCCTTCAGGACGCAGGTGGATTTCGTGCACAACGGCACGTTCGATTTGAAGGTTCTCTATAGGCATTTCGATCTTTCCCGGAACTGCTCTGGCGTCATCGCTCAGCGTCAAAATAGCGCGAGATTTATTCCTACCCGGGAGAGCCCTTCGGGTCCTTGGACCGCGGAAAAGTGCGCTCCTCTTGGTATTGACCATCTTGCTTCCGGATCTTCACCGACCCGCCATTTTGTCCAAGCGCTCCGCCGAGAGCGCCGCCGGCCGTGGCATCACTCTTCTTGTCGAAAAGCTTTTTCGCTCGACCGCCACCCTCTGGTTCAAGGGCCCATTTCCCGTCTTCACGCTTATTGAGCTCGTATTTAGGCAGCTTGGCCATTTTCAATTCCCCCCAATCGATAAGGCATTGTCTCTCAACGAATTGATGAATTGTAAATACCCGTCGCTATCCGTGAACCTTCGCTGGCACTCGGCAGCCTCTGCGATCTGCGCGCTGTCGCCGGATACTTCATTCACCAGGTGGTTGCGGAAATTCTTGTTTTGTTCCACCTGCCCTCATGGCACGACACAAGCTCGATTCGGTGAATGAATGCGCCCGCAGAGGCTACAACCTACGCATCACATGCGGCGGATGTGCGCGGGTAATCGAGGCGAATGCGGTCCTACTTATGCAGGAGATCGCCCGACGACGGGGAAGCATGGCGCTGGACAAGCTAGAAGAGCGCGCGCGTTGCAGGGAGTGCGGTCATCGTGGCGCCGCGGTTATGCCGTGCGAGGTGAATTTCTAATCATCACTAGCGATGATAGTCATTCTCCCAACAGGGCGAAAACCCAACACCAAGTCTTTTACCTGACCAATCTGATCATTATCGAAGATGCAGCGATCAAGTAGCTCGGTCATATCGTCTCGCTCTCCCAAAGCATCATGGAATAGGTTCTGGAAATCCACCCTTCTCCGTTCGGACAACTCGGCCACGAGGGCTGCAGTTTCAGCTAGGTGGCTCTGAAACCGGAGCGCGAAAGCTTTGTTGAAGAGCGAGCGCCGCGACAGGATGCCTGGTTGATACCGGCCGTCTTGGAAAATCAACACGCCATGGTCTTCAGCAAGCGGTCGATCCGGACCAGCCGGGCCGAAATGTGCGACCCCCTCGTCCCGGATCTGGATTAGCTCCTTGTGGAATTCGGCCTGGCTAGCGTTCATCATCTCGCCGAGCCGGATTGCGGGCCGATGATCGGAGTGGCGCTCCAAAGATCGCGCATATGCACTGATCGATGAATGGAGGAGACCGTTTGGAGCATAGCGGCTCGAGGTGCGGTTCAACTTGTGGAGATAGAGAGCTTCCGTAACCTGGGCATGCGCAATAGACAGGTCGCTGTGAACCGAATGGGCCGCAACCCAGCGGTCTATCGACTTGCGCAATTTCGCGGCATCGTCGGGAAGAAGCCTGCGTAACGCGCGCAGATCATATACGGCATCTGGCGTCCAACTTACCATAAGACGCTTATGGTCGAATCTGATCAGTAAGCGAAGTGGCGAGTTCGCTGACGTTCGCTATCACCCGCCACCTAACCGCAACACAGTGTGGTAACGCAGTGGGGAACGCAACTTGCGATCAAAGCAAGAAACGAAGCCTAATCAGCCGGTTAGGGGAGAAGTAATGGATGCCCCGCAAGGATTCGAACCTTGATTGACGGAGTCAGAGTCCGCTCTCTTACCGTTAGAGGACGGGGCATCAGAGAGGCGCGCCATTAACGCTGCCTCCGGGCTCGGTCAACCCCAGTAACAGGCAGGCCTAGTTGGCGGCGGGCCACACGCGGGTGCGGCAGAACAGGGTGACGCAGCCTTTCACTTCCAGCGCGCCGTTGGCCCGGCGGCGCACTTCGGTGCGATAGGTGTCGCCATCCTCGGGATTGTACACCTCACCGCGCCATGCGCCGTTGTCCCAACGCAGGTTCTTCAGGATCGTGATGCCGAGTATCGGACGGTCGCGCAGGGAGGGATTGTCGTTGTGTCGGTCGCGGTTCGATTCGCCTGGCTTGTTCCTGATGATCCGGGTGATCTCTCCGCAGCGTGCGTTGCCGCACTGGCTGACGGTAATCTCGGTGTAGCCACCCGAATCGACATAGGTGCCGTCGATGTTGCTTTGCGCGGCGGCAGGCGTGGCGAACAGGGCGACTGCGGCGAAGGGAACGAGTTTTTTCAGCATCATGCCTTCAATACGCACGAACAGCGTGAATGGCTCATGAGTCCTACGCATTCAGGCAGAACAGCTGGCCCCGCCCAACACGCAGAAGCGCGCGCAATGCGGATGGTTCAGCGGCACGTCGCGGTCGGCCTCTGCTATCGTATTTCCCAGGTCGAAGCCCGCATCATATGGCAACAGGGTGCAGGCGACCACGCGCGGGGCTGGCTCTCCCTTGCGATGCACCACCATGCGCTGCGCGGCGCACATCACATCGTCGGGCGACTTGCCGAGAATGTCCCAGCAGCCGGTGGTGATCTCGGCAATGTCGGCCTCGTCGTCCATTTCGGGAAACAGCACGAGCCGCGCAGGATGCAAGCTGTCGATGGCGATGCCTTCGCGCTCGAACAGCAGGCGATAGGCATTGCGCGCCTGCTCCTGCGTCTCGCCCGCCATGCTCCGTCCGGCAGCGGCGAGAGAGAAACCGTTGTCGGAAAGCCAGCGCATCCCGTCCAGCATCGGCGTCCAGCTGCCGGGTCCGCGCTCCGCCTCGTGAACAGCCTTGGTGTGATGGTCGATGGAGACGCGGATGGTCAGCTTGTCGCCATGGGCATCGCGCAGGCGCAGCAGATCGGCCTCGTGCCGACGCATCGGCTTCATGGCATTGGAAAGCACCAGCACCTCGTGCCCGCGCGACAGGGCGTACTCGATCATGGCGATGATCTCGGGGTTCATGAACGGCTCGCCGCCCGTGAAGCCAATTTCGCGCACGCCCCGCTCGGCAACCTCGTCGAGGAAGCGCGCGACATGGTCAGCCGACAAGTAGACCAGCGCATCGTTCGTCGGGCTGCTTTCGATATAGCAATTGGCGCAGGCGAGGTTGCACAAAGTGCCGGTGGCGAACCACAGGGTATCGAGACTGGTCAGGCGCACGCTGGCGCGCGGTTCGCCCTTGGCCGTCACCTGCGGATCGGTGAACTTGGCCGGCGGCAGGCGCTCTCCCGCCACCGTGAATGGCGACGCACCCGTCGGCGCATTCCTCGTTTTCGCTCGCGATGCCATCAGAAAGCGCGCCGTATCCTGGCCAGCAGCGATACCCACTTCTTCGGCCACTTGCCGAACACGGTCGGTTCCCACGCCTTGAATGCTGCCGCCTTCACGATCTCCGCACGGGTGGGGTAGGAGATGATCGCGCCGCCCACGTCGAAAGTGCCGCTCTTGCCGGTGATCATCTGGGTGAACGGCAGCAGCAGTTCGCCCGCGCTTACCCCGCAGATAGAGGCGCCCACCACTTTCTTGCCTTTGAGCATCATCTTGAGGTGGCCCTTATCAAGCCCTTCCGCAATGGCGCGTTCGTTATGGTCGAAATGTTCGGTGACCACGGTCAGCTTGTCGCCGAATTTCTCGCGCGCCTCGCTTTCGGTCATGCCGATCTGCGCCACTTCCGGCTCCGTGTAGGTACACCAGGGCAGCGCGCGCCAGTCCACCTTGGCGGGGAGACCCAGCGCGATTTCCAGCACCACGTTCGATCCTTCGTAGCCGGAGACATGGGTAAGGCGCGGCCCGTCGCGACAATCGCCGATGGCGTAAATGTGCTTCAGGCTGGTGCGGCGGCGCGCGTCCACCTTGATCCCGTTGCGCGTCAATTCGATGCCCAGCTCTTCCAGCCCGTAGCCAGTGGTGCTCGCCTTGCGCCCTACGGCCAGCAGCAGGTGGGAGCCGGTGATGTCCTCCCCGCCGTCGGTGGTGACGGTGATTGCACCCTCCCCGCCCGATACTTTCGCGGCCTTGCCGGTGACGAAGCGCACGCCCTCTTCCTCCATCACGGCTTTCACCACGGCCACGCTGTCGCGGTCGTCGCGCTGCATCAGTTCGCCCGGCTCGATCACGGTCACTTCGCTGCCAAGGCGGCGGAAGGCCTGCCCCATTTCCATGCCGATCACCCCGCCCCCGATGATGACGAGGTGTTGGGGCTGCTCGGTCAGGTCGAACAGGTTCTCGTTGGTGAGGTATGGCACATCGGCCAGCCCCTCCACATCGGGCACCAGCGGCCCGGAGCCGGTGGCGATCACGATGCGCGGCGCGGTGAGCGTGCGGCCGCCGACCTCGACGCTTTTCGGCCCGGTCAGTTTCGCCCAGTCGAGGATGACCTCGCAGCCCATCTCCTCGAACCGCTCGGGCGAATCGTGCGGCTCGATATGGGCGATGGCATCGTGGATGTGCCTGTGAACGCCGCTCCATTCCACGATGGGAGCGGCAAGTTGCACGCCTGCCCGCTTCGCCTCGCGCGCTTCGGCGGCGCGCCTTGCCGCTGCGATCAGCGCCTTGGACGGAACGCAGCCGTTGTTCAGGCACTCGCCGCCCATCCTGTGGCCTTCGATCAGCGCCACCTTCAGTCCGAACAGGCCGCAACCACCTGCCGCAGTAAGACCGGCAGCCCCGCCACCGATCACGATCACGTCATGCGTGTAATCCAAGGAAATTCCCTTCACGTAACCAATTCAGGATGGCCGACGAACGTGAACTCGTCCATGCATCCTTTCGGTCCCCACGGAGATTAAGTTTCATGAACCTTGAAAATTCGCAGAACTACTACGGCAAGGTTCTGGAAGGTTCGTCCGACCTGCGCACCGATGCGTGCTGCACTTTCGAAATGCCCTCCCCCAGCGTGCGCGAAGCGCTGCGCAATGTCCACGAGGAAGTGAAGGCCCGCTACTACGGCTGCGGTCTCGTGGTTCCGCAGGCGCTGGAAGGATGCCGGGTGCTCGACCTTGGATCGGGCAGCGGGCAGGATGCCTACCTGCTGGCGCAACTGGTCGGGCCGAAAGGCTTGGTCATCGGTGTCGATGCCACGCCAGAGCAGCTTGCCGTGGCGAACCAGCACAAGGACTGGCACGCGACACGCTTCCGCTATGCCAATGTCGATTTCGTGGAAGGCGATATCGAGAAGCTGGACCAGCTGGGGCTGGAGCCGGAAAGCTTCGACGTGATCGTCTCCAATTGCGTCATCAATCTCGTCGCCGACAAGGAAGCCGTGTTCCGCGCCGCGAACAGGCTGTTGAAACCTGGCGGCGAGATTTATTTCTCCGATGTCTATGCCGATCGGCGCGTGCCCCGCCACCTGCTGGACGACCCCGTGCTGCACGGCGAATGCCTGTCGGGCGCGCTTTACTGGGGCGATTTTGACAGGATCGCCAAGGCCGCAGGTTTCGCCGATCCCCGCCTCGTCACCGATCGCCCGCTTGGCATCAACGATGCCGAGGCAGCGGAGAAGCTGGCAGGTATCAATTTCGTCTCCGCCACCTATCGATTGTTCAAACTGGATGCGCTGGAACCGCAGTGCGAGGACTATGGCCAGGCAGTGATCTACCAGGGCACCATTCCCGAGCACGAGAACGTCTTCGAACTCGACGCCCACCACGCCATAGAGGCGGGCCGCGTCTTCCCGGTGTGCGGCAATACCTGGATGATGCTGTGCGACACCCGCTTCGCGCCGCATTTCGACTTTATCGGCAATTTTGCGAAGCACTTTGGCGTCTTTCCGGGCTGCGGTTCGGCCGTGCCTTTCGGCCAGTCCGACGCGAACCCGGCCAAGGCGGAGGCACCCTGTTGCTGAAGGTTCTGGTCACCGGAGCCGCTGGCCTTATCGGCGGCGAAGTCTGCGCCCGCCTTGTGGATCGAGGCGTGCAGGTAACTGCCCTCGTGCGCAAGACGCGGGAGGTGCGTGGCAATGACGGCGACCCGGTTGAGGGAATCGAAATAGTCACCGGCGACGTGACGGCCCCGCTGATGGGCCTCGACCCTGCGGCCCACGACATCGATATCGTCATCCATTGCGCCGCCAGCCTGGAATTCGATGCCCCGCGCGAAGAGCTGGCGGCAGTGAATATCGAGGGCACGCGCAACGCGCTGGACTTTTCCAAGGCGACGGGTGCCGGCTTCCTGCACGTCAGCACGGCCTACGTCAGTGGCACCCGTGATGGCGCGATCGCCGAGGGGCCGGTGCCCGAAGGCACGTGGTTCACGAACAATTACGAAGAGAGCAAGGCGCTGGCCGAAGCCGTGGTGACAAACAGCGGCGTGCCCTTTGCCGTGGCGCGCCCTTCTATCGTGCTGGGCGACTTCGAGGACGCCGCGATCCGAGACTTCCCTTCGCTCTGCAATGTTTTTCGCCTGATGGCGCGCGGCAAGGTGGGCACCTTTCCGGCACGCGAGAACTCGACGCTGAACCTCGTGCCCCTGTGCCACGTGGCAGAGGGCATCGCGCGGCTGGCAGAGCGGTTCGAAGCGGCGCAGGGCGGCTACTTCCACCTTGTCACCAACAGCCCGACGCCTGCCGCCGAACTGGCGCACGGCGTATCCCGCGTGGACCATTTCCCCGACCCGCAGGTGGTGGAGCCGGCCGCGTTCGATCCCGCAGCCCTGCGCCCGGCGGAAAGGATGCTGCTGGAGCGAATGGTGGCGACTTTCGGCGCCTATTTCACCCGCGATCCCCGGTTCGACGACAGCAAATTCCGCGCCGTGACAGGACTGGAATGCCCGGTAACGGACAGCGCGTGGCTCGACCGGCTGATCGCCTACGGGATAGAGCGGGGATACCTGCCGGGCGAGGGCCGAACTAGCGAACGTCGGGGTAGTGGCGCTCAAGCCGCTGCCTAGCGCCCATCGCCCACAGAAAGCCGACTTTCAGGTAGATCCAGTTCGCTTTCAGGCCGCCCCATTCGGCGATGCGCCGATCCGATGTTTCGATGGTCCGCGGCACCAGTCGCACCCGGCCAAGCTGTGTCATGCGGATGCAGAGGTCCGCTTCCTCCATCACCTTGGCCGCCGGGTCGCAGCCGCCGCTGGCGAGGAAATCGGCGCGGCGGAAGAACATTGCGTGGTCGCCGAACAGCAGGCGCCCTCCCCTGAAGAACAGCGAAGGCCGGAAGAGGAGCGGCGCGTACCAGGTCTTGGCCCAGTTGTGCGCGGTGGTGCCCCAGCGGGTTTTCTCGCCTTTGATGATGGGCGTGAAGCCGGCCAGCGCCGTCTTTCGGTCCGCCAGCACGCCCTCGATCACGCTCACCATGTCGACAGGCGGCACGGTGTCCGCGTGCAGCACGCAGACATTGGCTGCCTGCGCCGCCGCCACGCCTGTGTTGATCTGCGCGCCGCGGCCGCGTTCTGTCTCGATCACCAGCCAGCCAGCCTCTCGCGCCAATCGGGCGGTATCGTCTTCGCTGCCGCCGTCCACCAGCAGGACCTCGACGGGCTGCGGATCGAGCCGAGCAATGTCGGCGATCAGCTTGGGAAGCGCTTTTTCCTCGTTCAGGGCGGGCACCAGCAGGCAGGTGTCGCTCATGGCAACAGTTCCGGCCACTGCGCCAGGTCATCGGGCCGGTCGCAATCGCCCAGTTCTTCCAGCAGCCGGTAGGCAATCCCATGCTCGTCCAGCCGCCGTAGCGTTTCGCCGAGTACAGCATCGGTGCCCCACGCCATATCGCTCCACAAGGCAGGCACTGGCCGCGTAAAACCGAGCAGGTAGTAACCCCCGTCGGTGGCCGGGCCGATCGCCACGGGCGCGTCTTCCAACGCTCGCGCCGCCGCGCGCAGGTGCCTCGCCGAAAGTCCCGGAATATCGGCCCCTAGCAGGATCGCCGGGGCCTCCACCCGCGCTAGCCGCGCGCCGAGGTCGCCCGTGCCCTGCTCGACCAGCGGCACATCGTCGCCAAGCCAGGCAGAGAAGTCTGCCGACGCCGCGCCCGTATAGTGGACCGCAAAAGGCAAGCCGCTCTGCCGCATCGTCGCCAGCGTGCGCTCCACCAGCATGCGGTGGACCTGCGCCGCACCTGCATCGCCCAGCAGCGGGGCAAGCCGCGTCTTGGCCTCGCCAGCGCGCGGGTATTTCGCAAAAAGGGCTATTGTCGGCGTGGTCATGACATCCGCCTCTAACCGCTGGACGCGCAGGAAGCGAACAGTCAGTGTGCGGGCCATGGCTTCCCGACTCGCCAGACTTGCCGGCCTTGCCGTGGCAGGCGCCGCGGTGGGCGCGCTGCTGCTGGCAGAGCGCGCCCGCCCGCTGCGCCAGCGCACCCGCGCGCAGATGCCGCGTATTGTCCGCAACGCCGCGATGGGCGCGGCGTGCCAGGCGGTTATCATGGCCAGCGAGGCTCCGATCACGGAGGCTATCGCGCAGGAAAACAGGCGCCAGCGGCGCGGGCTGCAACACCTGATCGGCGGCTGGCCCGGGCGCGTGGCGGCTTTCCTGCTGATGGATTACACCTATTACCTGTGGCACGTTGCCACCCACAAGGTGCCGTTCCTGTGGCGCTTTCACCGGGTCCACCACGTCGATCCCGATCTCGACACCAGCACCGCCGTGCGTTTCCACGCGGCAGACATGCTCGTATCCACGCCCATGCGGATACTCCAGGTGCGCCTTTCGGGTGCCGATCCGCAGACGCACAATATCTGGCGCGGCTTCTTCCTCGGCTCCGTCCTGTTCCACCATTCCAACCTGCGCCTGCCCAAGGGCGTGGACGAAGCGCTCAGCACCCTCGTCACTACGCCCCGCATGCACGGCATCCATCACAGCCAGAAGCTGGACGAGATGGATTCCAACTGGAGCAGCGGCATCAGCATCTGGGACCGGCTTCACGGCACGTTCCGCGACGATGTGCCCCAGCGCCATATCCGCATCGGCGTGGACGATCCTGCGGCGCAGCGCGACATTTCCCTGCTTCCAGCACTCGAAGCGCCTTTCACGGGCCTCACCCATCGCCCCGACCCCGCGACGCCCTAGGGCGTGCGACTTGTGCCCCCTGCCCGCTTGGTATAGCCTGTAACTAGGTTCCGCCTGCGTGGGCGGTTGATAGAATAGATGAAAGATTAAGAGTTATGGCGGATATCAATCCGCCGGACCGACGCGAAAAGGCCACAAACAGGGCGCCAAAGGGGGAAACAGGGCGCCGCAGACAAGCAAATGGCCAAAACAGCAGTTCCGGCGATCACAACGGCAGGACGCAGCGGGAATCCCGCGAATGGCGCCGCCCTCCCCACAAGAGCTACAAGCAGGCTTATGCCGCCATCGATCTTGGCACCAACAACTGCCGCCTGCTGATCGCCCGCCCCAACGAAGAAAACTTCGTCGTCATCGATGCGTTCAGCCGCGTGGTGCGGCTGGGCGAAGGGCTGGCGCAGACCGGAGAGTTGTCCGATCGGGCAATGGAACGTGCGCTGGGTGCGCTGAAGGTCTGCGCTGAAAAGCTGCGCCGCCGCAACGTCCACCTCGCCCGCTCGGTCGCGACCGAGGCATGCCGCCGCGCCACGAATGGCGAAGCCTTCATAGACCGGGTTCGCGAGGAAACCGGCATCGTGCTCGATATCATCAGTGCGCAGGAAGAAGCGCGCCTCGCCGTGCTGGGATGCCATATCCTGCTGGAGGACGGCATCGGCCCGGCAGTCATCTTCGATATCGGCGGCGGCTCCACCGAACTGGTGCTGATAGAGCCGGGCGCGCCGGTTCCGCGCATCCTCGACTGGCAGAGCGTGCCGTGGGGCGTTGTATCCCTGTCGGAAACGGTGGGCGACGAGCCCGAAGACGACGAGGGCCGCCTCGCGCGCTACGACAAGATGAAACACCTCGTGCTCGATAGTTTCGCCCAATTTGCCGAGCGGATCGAAGCGCACAAGGCGCCCGACCAGCGCCTGCTGGGCACCAGTGGCACGGTGACGACGCTGGCCAGCGTCCATCTCGGCCTGCCGCAGTACGATCGCAAGGCGGTGGACGGGCTGATCGTTCCCTCGGAATCGATGCGCGATATCTCGCAGCGTCTTTCGGGCATGTCTCCGCAGGAACGCAGCCAGCTCGATTGCATCGGTTCGGACCGGGCCGATCTGGTGGTGGCCGGTTGCGCCATCCTGGAGGCGATCCTGGAAATCTGGCCGGCAGAGCGGCTCGGCGTGGCGGATCGCGGGATTCGCGAGGGCATTTTGCGCAGCCTGATGGCAGCCGATGCGGAAGGAATGGAAGCGCAGGCCGCCCTGCGCCGTCTCAAGCAGACAGGATCGGCAAACTGATGGCACGTGCAGGACAGCAGGATTCGCAGCGGCGGCTGAAAAGCGGGAAGAAGCGCAAGGCCAGTTCCCAGCGCTGGCTGGAGCGGCAATTGAACGACCCCTATGTGAAACGCGCGAAGGAAGAGGACTACCGCAGCCGCGCGGCCTTCAAGCTGACCGAGCTGGACGACAGGTTCGGCCTGGTGAAAGGTGCCCGGCGGGTGGTCGACCTGGGCATTGCGCCGGGTGGCTGGGCGCAGGTTGTGCGCCGCCGTGCGCCCAAGGCCGCCATAGTCGGTATCGACCTGCTGGAGACAGAGCCGATCGACGGGGTGACGATCTTCCAGATGGATTTCATGGACGATGCCGCCCCTGCCGCGCTGACGGAGGCGCTCGACGGCGCGCCCGACCTCGTCATGTCGGACATGGCTGCCAATACCGTGGGTCACAAGCAGACCGACCACCTGCGCACCATGGCGCTGGTGGAGGCGGCGGCCTGGTTCGCGGTGGAGGTGCTGGACAAGGGCGGCGCATTCGTCGCCAAGGGTTTTGCCGGGGGCACCGACAAGGACCTGCTGGACCTGCTGAAGAAGCACTTCAAGACCGTCAAACACGCCAAGCCACCCGCCAGCCGCAAGGGCTCCAGCGAGTGGTACGTGGTCGCTCAGGATTTCAAGGGACGCAGCGAGTAACGCCGCAACGCGTCACCCCGGCGACCGGCGATTTGATCAATCGCCGGTGTTCACCAGCGTCGTGTCTTCCGAAACAGGCTGTTCGGAGCCCATCGCGCCGACAGCTTCTGCAGGATCGACGGGAGCGCCTTCGGTCTGGCCGGGGCCTTCGCCTGCGCCGTCAAGCTCGCCTTCGACATCCACCGCTTCAGCAGCCGTCGGTTCCGGCAAGGCCGGGCCGCCACCGTTTTCGCGCATGTAGAGGATCACGTTGGCGCGATCTTCGGCGCTGGAAAGGCCGGCGAAGCTCATCTTCGTGCCGTTGGCGAAGGCGCGCGGGCTGGTGAGCCAGGCATCCATGGCTTCGTAGTCCCAGGTACCGCCCTTGCCGGCAAGCGCGGACGAATAGGCGAAACCGGGGGCATGCGCGCCAATCCCGGCACCCAGAACACCATAAAGGTTCGGTCCGATACCAGCGGCACCGCCCTGTGCGATCGTGTGGCAGGCGCTGCACTTCGCGAACACGCCTTCACCAGCGGCGGCAGAGCCACTGGCGAGCAGCGTGGCGAGATCGGGGCCGGAATCGGCGGCACCGTCTTCTTCCGCAGCTTCGATGACGTAGCCGAATTCCTCGACTTCGCTGGAGAACAGCTTATCGCTCACGGAGTTGAGGCCGAGGGCCACGATGCCGCTGGCAAGAACCCAGCCGAAGATGGTGTTGGTGTTGCTCATGTCGAATATTTCTGCCGGTTTGAAACTATGCGGTCGCGCTCTAGTGCGGCACGGCGCGGTTCGCAAGGGCGTATGCGCGCTTGTCGGCGGGGCGCGGCCTCGCTACCGGCAATTCCCCTATGGATTCGTACCCCGCCCCCGCGCTCGCCATGGTCGAGACAATGCACGCCGCCGCGGCGCAGGACCCGGATCGCGCCATCGCCTTCCAGGGCGCACCGGGTGCCAATTCGCACCGTGCCATCAACGAATGGGATCCCCATGCCCTGCCGCTGCCCTGCTTCAGCTTTGCCGCCGCGATAGACGCGGTGGAGGAAGGGCGCGCCGCCTGCGCGATGATTCCCATCGAGAATTCGCAGGCTGGCCGCGTGGCGGATATCCATTTCCTGCTGCCCGAAAGCGAACTGTGCATCGTGGGCGAGCATTTCCTTGCCATCGAGCATTCGCTGATGGCGACTAACCCCGCAGGCCCGTTCAAGGGCGCGTTCAGCCATCCCCATGCGCTCAGCCAGTCGCGCCGTTACCTGCGCGAGAGGGGCATCGTGCCGCTGGCCCACGCCGATACCGCGGGGGCCGCTGCCCACGTTGCTGAACTGGCAGACCCTGAATTCGCCGCCATCGCCCCCAACCTTGCCGCAGACCTCTACGGCCTGACCATCGTGGAGGAGAACGTGGAGGACGCAGCCGACAACACGACGCGGTTCGTGGTGCTGGCGCGCGAGGCGCTGGACCCTGCCACGCTGGAAGGGCAGGAAACCATGACCACCTTCGTGTTCGAGGTGAAGAATATCCCTGCCGCGCTGTACAAGGCGATGGGAGGCTTTGCCACCAACGGTGTCAACATGACGAAGCTGGAAAGCTACCAGAAGGGGGCCAGTTTCGCGGCCACCATGTTCTATGCCGACATCATCGGCGCGCCGGGCAACCCGGCTGTGGACCGGGCGCTGGAGGAACTGGAATTCCACTGCAAGGGTGTGCGCATGTTCGGCACTTACCCGCTGGCACGGCAGCGCGGCTGATGGCGCGGCTTCCGCGAGAAGCCTTTGCCATCACGCCAGACCCGCTGGAAGCACCGGTCGTGCTTGCCCTGCTGGAGCGGCACCGTGCCGAAATGCATCGCTGTTCCCCCGCGTGCAAGGTCCATGCGCTGGATGCGACGCGGCTGAAGGAGCCGGGGGTCACATTCTTTGCCGCGCGCCGCGATGGCGAACTGGCAGCGGTCGGCGCGCTGAAACGGCTGGGTGACCGGCAGGGGGAGATCAAGTCGATGCGCGCCGCCGATGCCTATCGCGGTGCAGGGGCAGGAGAGGCCATCCTGCTGCACCTTATCGACGTGGCGCGCGCGCAGGAGCTGACATGGCTGGGCCTGGAGACCGGGCGGCACGAGGTGTTCGAACCGGCCCACCGCCTCTACGCCAGGCACGGCTTTGCTCCTTGCGAGGCCTACGCCGACTACGTGATCGACGATTTCAGCATCTGCATGGGGCTGAGCCTCTAGCCGGATTGCGATGTCACTTGCGGAAATGTTTACGGCAACGCGTCGCGGGCGTTGCGTCGCGGGCCTGCCCGTGTATCCAAGCACTTGTGACGACGGGCCCTGGCACTGCTGCGCCGCCCACGAAGGCGGGGGATTTCGCATCGGCGTGGCGGGAGCTGCAGGCCGACGGCGACATCCAGTTCGCGCCTGTGGAAATGCCCGAACGGGAGCCGCCGCCCGACTGGCTGACCGAACTGTTGCGCTGGCTGGGGGACCTGTTCGCTCCGGTGGGCAGCGCGCTGGTCGAAGTCTGGCCAGTGCTTCGGTGGGTTCTGCTGGCTGCAGCGATCCTGGCCCTCACCTGGTTTCTCTTCGAGACTTTCGGCCCCGGTTTCAGAAGGCGCAAGCGCGAGGATTCGGCAGCCGAGGAATGGGCACCTGAGAGGGGAGAAGTGCTCGCCCTGCTGGAGGAAGCCGACCGGCTGGCAGCCGCAGGCGACTATGACGAGGCGACACACATGCTGCTGCGGCGATCGGTCATCCAGATTGCCGAGGCGCGCCCCGATATCGTCGAGCCCAGCAGCACGGCGCGCGAACTGTCCGCCGAACCGCGCTTGCCCGAGGCCGCACGCACCGCCTTCGCGCTGATCGCAGAGCCGGTGGAGCGCAGCCTGTTCGCCCTGCGCAAGCTGGATGAGGGCGACTGGCATGCCGCGCGCGCTGCCTATGCCGATTTCGCGCTGGCCCGAAAGGCGATTCCCGCATGAGCCGCCGCACCAGCCCCTTCCGCCCCGGTACCGTGCTGGCCCTTCTTGCCGTGGGCTGCCTGGCCTTTGTCCTGCTGCTCTATTCGCTTGGGCAGGGCTGGACCGGCGGGCAGGACCAGAACGGCGGCAACCACGCTTCGGCCAACGGACTGAACGGCTATTCCGGCCTGGTTACCCTGCTGGAGCGTACGGGGAGCGAGGTGGCCGTGTCGCGCAATCCGGCGGACATGCAGGAATACGGGCTGTTGGTGCTCACTCCGCCGCTGATGACAGACCCGGCAGAGCTCGACGAAATCATCGAGCAGCGCCGGGCGCGCTCGGCTGGACCGACCTTGCTGATCCTTCCCAAGTGGATGGCCATGCCGGTGCCCGAAATGGACGGGGTGGAAAGCGAAGCGGGCTGGGTTACCCTGATGGGCCCCATGTCCCCGCCGTGGTTTTCCGAGCTGGAAATGGCGGACGGGGCCGACCTGGCAATTGGCCAGACCGCCGGATGGCAAGGGCTCGGGCGTGCGGGCGATCTGCCCGACGAAACGCAGGTGCAGGCGCTGCTGGCAGATACGATGTCCTCCATGCGCACGCTGGTGGTGGATGGCGCGGGCGATGTTCTGGCCGCTGAACTGGTGCAGTCTAGCGATTATGCGGAGGAAGACCCGTGGCCGGTGATCGTGGTGTTCGAGCCGGACCTGATGAACAATTATGGCATGGCCGCAAGTGAACGGGGGCGATTGGCACTGCAACTCGTGGATGAGGCAACCGCAGGAGAAGACCTGACCATTCGCTTCGATCTTTCGCTGAACGGTCTCGGTGCGGCGGAGAACCTCCTAACGCTCGCGTTCCGCCCGCCCTTCCTTGCCGCGACCCTGTGCATGCTGCTGGCCGCGCTGGTAATCGGCTGGCGCGCATTCCGCCGCTTCGGACCGGCCGTGGCGGAAGCGCCCGCCATGTCCCAGGGCAAGCGGCAACTGGCCCGTAACGGTGCCGCGCTATTGCAGCGGGTGAAACGCTGGCACCTGCTGAAACAACCCTATGAGGAGATGGTCGGTCGGAGGGTGGCGAGGACGCTGGGCCTGCGCAATGCGGAAACCGACGCCCGCGAACACGCTATCGACCGGGCTTTGGCCCGGCGCGGACATGAAGGCCCGAATTTCTCGCGCCTTGCCGCCGACCTGCGCAATGCCGAACGCCCGCGCGACATCCTGCGCGCGGCCCGGCGCCTGAGAACATTTGAAAGGACGCTGACCCAATGAGTGAAACTCCCGCGAACATGACGCTGGAACAGACTGCCGAACTGGCGGGCGCGATCCGCGCCGAGGTGGGCAAGGCCGTGGTCGGTATGGATATGGTGGTGGACCACCTGCTGATCGCCCTGATCGCGCACGGGCACGTCTTGATGGAAGGTCCGCCGGGAACGGCCAAGACGTTCCTGGCGCAGTGCTTTGCCCATGCTACCGGCATGGAATTCGGCCGCATCCAGTTCACGCCGGACCTGCTGCCGGGCGATATCCTCGGCTCCAACCTGTTCAACTTCCAGACCAGCCAGTTCACTCTGACGCGCGGGCCCATCTTCCGCGAGCTGCTGCTGGCAGACGAGATCAACCGCACGCCGCCCAAGACGCAGGCCGCGCTGCTGGAAGCGATGCAGGAACGCCGGGTGACGCTGGATGGTGAAACGCATTCGCTGTCCGACAATTTCATGGTGGTTGCCACGCAGAACCCCATTGAGAATCAGGGTGTGTACCCGCTTCCCGAAGCGCAGCTGGATCGCTTCGCCTTCAAGCTGCTGGTGCCCTACCCCAGCGCCGAGGAAGAAACCCGCATCGTGAAGCGCTTCGGCGAGCGCAGCGGTCCGCAGGGGCCGACGGACTTCGGCATTGCCCATGTGGCCAGCACCGCGTCCATCTCCGCCGCGCAGGCTGCAGTAAAGGAGGTTACCCTCTCCGACGACGTGGTGAACTATTGTGTCGCGCTGGTCAGGGCCACGCGCGACAGCGCCGATATTGCCAGCGGTGCAAGTCCTCGCGCCGCCGTCATCCTGGCCAACGCCGCACGTGCCCGCGCCGCGCTGGAAGGGCGCGCCTATGTCATTCCCGACGATGTGAAGGCACTGGCCACGGCCTGCTTGCGCCATCGGCTGCTGCTTTCTCCCGCCGCAGAAATCGAGGGCAAGCAGGTGGAGGATCTTGTCGCCGGGCTTATCGAACAGACCGAAGCACCTCGCTGACCAGTCCATGAACCGCCTGCGCGCCCTTTTCTCCCGGCTACCAGCCATTCCCATCGTGCCGACCGGGCGCACGCTGGTGATGCTGGCGCTGCTCGCCCCGCTGGCGGTGGTGATCGCGGCCACGGCGCCGGGTGCCTGGATCGTGGCCCCGGCGGCGGCGCTGACCTTGCTGGCGCTTACCGTAATCGACGGCTGGCTGGCCGGGCGGCTGGTGCGCTTCACCTATCATGTCCCGCCTGATGCCGAAGTCGGGCAGGAATGCGCCATCCGGGTAGAGGCGGAGATCGAGCGCGACAGCGATGCCGACCTGCCCGAAGCTGCGCTGGGTTTCGATCCGCGCCTTGGCGCAGGCGGCGCGGCGAACTTCCGCCTCCAATCGACAGGCCGTGCCGGCATCTTCGCTGGCGAAGGCAAGGCCCTGCCGGTTCGCCGCGGCCCCGGCGAGTTGCACGACCTGTGGCTGCGCTGGCGCGGACCGCTCGGGCTGGCGGCGCGGCAGGTTCATTCCCCCCTCGATGCGCGGATCCGCGTGTGGCCCGATCTCTCTCCCGTCCGGTCTCCCGTTCTGCAGGCCTTTCTGCATGACAGCCAGTTCGGCCTCGTCGCCCGGCGCATTCGCGGCGAAGGCACCCAGTTCGAGGCGCTGAGCGAATACGAACCGGGCATGGATCGCCGCCGCATCGACTGGAAGGCCAGCGCCCGCCACACCGCGCTCTATGCACGGGAGAACGAGGCGGAGCGCGACAACCAGATCGTTTTCGCGTTCGACTGTGGGCAGTCGATGATCGAGCCGGTCGACGGCCTCCCCCGGCTCGACCGCGCAGTATCCGCAGCATTGATGGCGGCCTATGTCGCGCTGAAAGGGGGCGACAAGGTGAGCCTGTTCGGCTTTGCCGACCAGCCGCAGCTTATGACACCTTTCGTCACCGACACCCGCGCCTTCCACCGGCTGCAAAGCGCAGCGGGCGATCTCGACTATACCGCGCGCGAGCCGAACTTCACGCTGGCACTGGCGACGCTGACCGCGCGGCTGAAGCGGCGCAGCCTGATAGTGCTGTTTTCCGACTTCTCGGACCCGACCTCGGCGGAATTGATGGTGGAAAGCGTGCAGCGGCTGGTGCGCCACCACCTCGTGATCTTCGTCACCATGGTGGACACCGAACTGGAAGAACTCACTACGACCGAGCCCGAAACGCTGGGCGACGTGGCCGTGGCGGTGAACGCCGATGCGCT
Source organism: uncultured Sphingomonadaceae bacterium (assembly GCA_947493195.1). Classification (GTDB taxonomy): domain Bacteria; phylum Pseudomonadota; class Alphaproteobacteria; order Sphingomonadales; family Sphingomonadaceae; genus Alteraurantiacibacter. The sequence goes on from CANLQG010000001.1 coordinate 719,146, forward strand.
GGCACGCCAGCGGCAGCTGGTGCTGCAGCGACTGAAACGTCTGGGCGTCAACGTGATCGAGGCACCGCACCAGACAATCGGCTACCGCCTGATCGACCTCTACCTCGAAACCAAGCGCACGGAGGCGATCGGCTGATGGTGCTGGCGCTGTTCAGGAAGGCGGAGATCGAGCCGCCCGCCGATATCGAAGCCGCCAGCCTGCGGTCCGACCGATTCCGGCTGGAACGGGAAGTGGACTGGAAGCGGCTGGACCAGATCGTGACCGCGCTGGAGAAGAACAGCCCGCGCCGGATCAGCGACGAGGACCTGCTGGAACTGCCGGTGCTGTACCGCAAAGCCGCATCCAGCCTGGCGGTGGCGCGCGAGACCTCTCTGGATGCCGCCACGCTCGCCTACCTGGAATCGCTGGTGCGGCGCGCCTGGTTCCAGGTCTATGGCCTGCGCATCGGCCTGTTCGGCTGGCTGCGCCGCTTCCTGGGCGGGGGCTGGAGCGCGGCGGTGCGTGCGATCTGGCTGGATATCTGCATCGCGCTGGCGGTGATGGTGGCGGGCACGATCGTGGGCTGGCTGCTGGTCGATCAGGACGAGCGCTGGTATTATTCGCTTGTGCCCGGCGGTATGGCCGGTGGCCGCGCACCCGGTGCCGACCCCGAAATGCTGCGTGAAACCCTGGGAACAGCGGAGAATTCGGACGGACTGGGCGTCTTTGCCGCCTACCTGTTTTCCAACAATACTGGCGTGTGCATCATGGCCTTCGCGCTCGGCTTTGCCTTCGGCGTGCCCACCCTGCTGCTGCTGGTCTACAACCTCTCGCTGCTGGGCGCGATGGTCTGGGTCTTCCAGGAAGCGGGCCTCGGCCTCGATTTCGCGGCTTGGCTCAGCGTGCATGGCACAACCGAACTGGGCGCGATCCTGCTGGCCGGCGCAGCGGGCCTTCACGTTGGGCGCACGATGGCGTTTCCCGGCGATCGCTCGATCCTTGCCGCCATGCAGAGCGCGGGCGTTCGCGCGGCGCAGGTGATGGCCGGCTGCACCATCATGCTGATCGTGGCGGGCCTGCTGGAGGGCTATGTGCGGCAACTGGTGGGAGACACGCCGTCGCGCCTTGCCATCGGCGGCACCATGCTGGCGCTATGGATCGTCTATTTCGTGGCCATGCCTGCACCCAGGGAGCGCGAGACATGACCGCACCTGCTCCCGCAACCCGACTGGAGGATGGCGTGTCCAAACGCGCCCGCACGCTGGTGACGCCGGAAGGGCTTGCCCTGCCGCTGACCGTGGGCAGCAAGGGCGCGCGGGCCGGTGCGCTGATCCTCGACCTGGTGATCCTGCTGGTGGGCACGATCATCGTTTTCATCGCTCTCTACGCCATCGGCTTCGGCCTGTTCGACCTGGAGCAAAGCGAAGCCAATCCGGTCATGCAGGTCGTGATGATCGTGGTGATCCTGTTCGGCTTCCTTGCGCGGTACGGCTATTTCCTCTGGTTCGAGCTGGGTCAGCGCGCGGCCACTCCGGGAAAGCGGCTGGTAGGTCTGCGCGTCGCGGCAAGGGACGGTGGGCGACTGACGGCAGAGATGGTGATCGCCCGCAACCTGGTGCGCGACGTGGAAGTGTTCCTGCCCGCTTTCTTCCTGCTGGGCGGCGGCCAGACTGCGGGCATCGCCGGCTGGGCGGCCTTTGTCTGGCTGGCGGTGTTCGTGCTGTTTCCTTTCTTCAACAGGGATGCGCTGCGTGCAGGCGACCTGGTAGCGGGAACCTGGGTGGTGGAGGCAAGTCGGCTGAAACTGAAAGATGCCATGTCCCTCGCCCCCGACCGCGCGGACACCTATCGCTTCGGGGAGGTGGAACTGGCGGTCTATGGCGAACACGAATTGCAGGTGCTGGAAAAGGTGTTGCGTGAGGACAGGCCGCAGGCGCTTCGCGAAGTGGCGGAGGCCATTACCGGCAAGATCGGCTGGCAACTGGGCGAAGGGGACGAGCGCGAATTCCTCGAGGCGTTCTATGCCGCCTTGCGCGGCCATCTGGAGGGCAACATGCGCTTTGGCAAACGCAAGCGGGACAAGTTCTCGTGACGCTGCTGCGCGATGCCACGCCCGATGATGCCGAGACGCTCGCCCGGCTGGGGCGCGAGAGCTTCTGTCACGCTTTCGAGGATCTCTACCGGCCGCAAGACCTGCAGCAATTCCTGGAAGAAACCTATTCGGCGCGGGCCATTGCGCGGGAAATCGCCGACCCCGGCATTCGCCACCAGTTGACGCAGGATGCGCCCGGCGGCCCGCTGAGCGCCTTTATCAAGGTGAAGTACGAAAGCCCCTACACCGAACATTCGGACGCGACGAACCCGCTGTGCCTTGGCCAACTCTACACCGATCCCGCCCGCACGGGGGAGGGGCTTGGCGCGGCGCTGGTGGACTGGTGCCTCGACCTTGCGCGCGGGCGCGGCTGCGACGCCGTGCAGCTCTCGGTCTACAGCGAGAACTACGGCGCGCAGCGGTTCTACCAGCGCTATGGCTTTGGCAAGATTGCCGATATCGGTTTCTGGGTGGGCGAACAGCGCGACGCTGAATTCCTTTACGAATTGCGCCTCTAGCTGCTGCCAAAGCGATCTCGGTTAAGAGGGCCTTAGGGCTTTTCCGCCATACCTTCGGCAATGGGAATAGTAGCACCGATATTGCCCGCCTTCGACGAGGCTCCCGCCCGCCCGCTGGCCGATGAACTGATCACCGATCCGGGGATCGATCGCATCCTGGCATCGGTGCGCGGACATCTCGGCGTCGAGATCGCTTTCGTCGCGCGCTATGTCGAGGACGACCAGCGCGAACTGACCCACGTCAGCACCGATCTCGATCTGCCGATGGGCCCGGGATACCGCAACCCGCGCGAGGAGGGCTATTGCTGGCACATCCTCCACGGCCGCCTGCCCGAACTGATCCAGGATCCCAGCGACTTTCCGCTGACCGAGACGATGGAGATCACCCATTTCCTGCCCGTCGGCTGCCATATCAACACCCCGCTCAGGCTATCGGATGGTACCGTATGGGGCAGTTTCTGCGCGCTGGGTCGCTCGCCAGACCGCAGCATGAACCAGCGAGACCTGGAAATCCTGAAGAGTTTCGCCGGTCTGGTGGGAGAGCGCATCGAGGCCTCGCTGGAAAAGGACGTCCTGCTGCGCCAGGCGCGCCGACGGGTGGAGGCCATGCTGGATGGCCATGCCGTCACCATCTTCCAGCAGCCGATCCACGACCTTGCCAATGGCAAGGCGGTGGGCGTGGAATGCCTGGCGCGGTTCCCGGACCTGACGAAGCGCGGGCCGCAGGCCTGGTTCGACGATGCGGAACGCACCGGCCTTGGCAACCAGCTGGAAATGACTGCGGTGCGCTGCGCGCTGGAAACCGTGGGCACGGTGCCCGATGGCATCTATGCCGCGATCAACGCCTCGCCCGCCACGATACTTTCAGGTGAGCTGCGCAAGGTGCTCGAACAGTCGGGTGCCCGCGATCTGGTTATCGAGGTTACCGAGCATCAGCAGGTCGCGGATTTCGGGGCATTGGCGCGCGAGATTGCCGCGCTCAAGCCTTTCGCCCGCATCGCCATCGACGATGTCGGCACCGGCTATTCCGGCCTTCGCCACCTGATCGAACTGCAGCCCGACGTTCTCAAGATGGACATGGTTCTCACGCGTGAATGCGATGTGGATCCGGCACGCCGCGCCATCGCCGCTGCCATGGTGCAGTTCTCGCGCGATATCGGCGCAAAGCTGGTTGCCGAGGGGATCGAGACCGAAGGCGAGCGTGCGGTGATGCAGGATCTGGGCGTCGATCACGGCCAGGGCTACCTGTTCGCCCGTCCGTTGCCGGTCGTGGCCGCGCAGCAGCACTTGCTGGGCGTCGCGCTGGGGGAATAGGGCCGCCTAGGCCGCCTAGCCCTCCCCGCGCAGTTCCCTTTGCTGCTGGCGGGTCATTTCCTGAGCCGCGTAGATATTTCCGCCCTCGATCTGCACGTCCATGCGCTTGCGGTCGTTTTCCCGGTAGGTGCCTTCTGCATCGTCGATCTCGCGTTCGCTCAGCCCGACGTTTTCCAGCGCCATGCGCGCCAGCTCAAGCGCGCTTTCGTAAACTTCGCGCATGACATATTCCGCCTTGCTGTTCGCCAGCGCGATCACGCTCTTGCGGTCGAAGCCGCGGACGTAGACCGTGGCCTTGGGAAAGGCCTCTGCCACGGCATCGATAAATTCGCGATCGGGCACCTCGTCCATGCAGAACATGATCAGCTGCACCTCGCCCGCGCCCGCTTGTCGCAGCAGGTCCATGCGCGTTCCGTCGCCGAAGTAGACCTTGCTGCCGAACTCTTCCGCCGTGTCGATCTGGGCGCTGTTCCGGTCGATCAGTGTGACCGAGAGGCCGCCAGCCAGCAGCGTCTGCGCCACGGTCTGGCCGAAGCGGCCAAAGCCTACCACCAGCGCGCTGGCACCTTCATCGCGGGGTTCCTCGCGCGATTGCTCTGCGCCCTTCGGCTCCTGCCGGATCCTGCGGGTCGCGATCATCAGGAACGGCGTTGCCGCCATCGACAGGGTGACAATGGCCCCGAACAGGCTGGACTGGTCCGGCGAGATCAACCCGCCCTGCACTGCCTGGGTATAGAGCACGAAGGCGAACTCGCCGCCCTGGCTCAGCAGCAGGCCAAGCGCCAGCGCCGCGCGCCAGCGCATTTTCATCAGCAGTCCCAGCCCCATGATGATGGCTGTCTTGAGCGCGATCAGCAGCACCGCGAAGCCGAGCACGAACAGCGGGTTCTCGGCAATCACGCCAAGGTCCAGCATCATGCCAACGGCCACGAAGAACAGGCCCAGCAGGATGGCACGGAACGGCTCGATATCGGCTTCCAGCTCGTGCCGGTAGCGGGTGTCGGCCAGCATGACGCCTGCAATGAATGCACCAAGCGCGGCAGACAGGCCCAGCGCTTCCATCACCACGGCGCTAGCCAGCACGGTGAACAGGGCGGCCACGATGAACAGCTCCCGCTCGCCCAGGGTGCCGATCAGGCTGAACAGCGGGCGGATCAGCAGGCGGCCCGCGGCGACAAGGCCCAGCACCGCGCCAAGGGTGTAAAGGCCCAGCATCCAGCCCGACGGGCCGTTGTCGCCGCCAGTGCCCAGCGCGGCGACAATGGTGATGAGGGGAATGATCGAAAGATCCTGGAACAGCAGGATGGCAAAGGCCCGTTCGCCAAACGGTGTGCGCAAGCGTCCGCCCGCCTGCAGCATCGGCAGCACCTGGGCGGTGGAGGACAGGCCAAGCGGCAGGCCGATTGCCAGCGCGGCGGCCCAGGGGTAGCCGAGCAGCGCCAGCACCGTGGCCGTCACCGCCAGTCCGCACGCCGTGACCTGCGCCAGTCCCAGCCCGAAGATCGCGCCCTTCATCCGCCACAGCCGCGCCGGCGACAGTTCCAGCCCCACCACGAACAGCAGCATGACGATGCCCAGTTCGGCAATTTCGGCCATTTCCTGCGCATTGCCGACCAGGCCCAGCACGTGCGGCCCCAGCACAGCGCCCGCCACCAGGTAGCCAAGCGTCGCGCCAAGGCCCGCGCGGCGGAAAGCCAGCACGGCTACCATGGCAAAGCCAAGCATCAGCATGGCATCGCGCAGCAACAATCCGGCCGAGTGCTCTTCCATCATTCAACTCCAGCCAGTGCCGATCACGCGGCTGCCGTCACAGCCATTTCCACTTCCAGAACAATGCCAGTTGCACCAGCAGGATGGTGCAGCACAGACCGACCACGAGCCAGAAAGCATTGCCGTCATCCACCCCCGGCATCCCGCCGACATTGATGCCCAGCAGTCCGGTGATGAAGCCGAGCGGAAGGAAGATGCCCGCCACGATGGTGAGGAGGTAGGTCGCCTGCTCGTTGCGCGCAATGGAGCGGCTGCGAACATCGTCCATCAGCACCACGGCGCTTTCCTTGCTGATGTCGAGATCGTCCAGATAGCGTCGCAGCCGGTCGATGGACTCGGCAATCTCGCGCCGGTCGTGATCCTCGAACCACGGCGGCGCGTATCGCGAGATCGCCTCCAGCGCCTCGTGCATGGGTCCCATGTGGCGTTTCAGGCCCAGGCAGTTGCGGCGGATCACGGCGATCTTCTCCAGCATCTCTTCTGCCTCGCCGTCCTGCTCCTGCTCCTCCAGCGCATCGATGTGCTCGTTCATGTCGACGATGGAGCGGTTCATGCGGTTGATCATCGCCTCGGTAAGTTCGGTGATGAGCGCGCCTGCATCGGTGGGTCCGGCCTCCCGCCGGTCGATCATGGCCAGCACCCGGCGCGGGGTTTGCAGCGGCAGGCGGCGCAGGGTGATGAGGCGGCTGCCGTCGCACCACAGCTGCATGGAAAGCATGTCTTCGGGTTCGGCCCCGGGATTGAAGTTGATCCCGCGCAGCGTGGCGACCAGCGTGTCACCCTCGCGAAAGGCGCGCGGACGGGTGCGGTCGCTCACCAGCAATTCGCGCGTGGGTTCGGGAATGTCGAGCGCTTTCAGCCATTCCATCACACCCGGCCGGTTGCGGCACAGGTGAACCCACAGCACCTCTCCCGGGCCGGACGGCGTCCAGTGCCGCGCCTCTTCCCACTCCAGTGGCTTGCCCGCGCCCACCCCGTCCAGCACGCGGGCGAACAGCAGGGGGTGATCTTCGGGGCAATCGGGTGCCGGTTTTTCTTCGATTTCGTCCATCGGCCGTTGTCATGCCGCAAATGGCTGCGCCTGTCATTGCCCCTTCATGCAAGGCGGCCTATATCCGTGACCATGTCCGCAGACGCCATTTCCAAGGTTCGCCCCTGGCGCATGATAGAGCGCCGTCAGTCCCGCCAGATCATGGTGGGCGACGTGCCAGTCGGCGGCGACGCGCCCATCACCGTGCAGACGATGACGAACACGCCGACGGAGGACGTTGGCGCAACCATCGACCAGATTCGTCGCTGCGAAGAGGCGGGCGCTGACATCATCCGCGTTTCCTGCCCCACGGCGGAATCGACCGCGAACTTCGACCAGATCACGAAGGCAGCGAACGTACCGATCGTGGCCGACATCCATTTCCACTACAAGCGCGCGCTGGAAGCGGCCGACAAGGGCGCGGCCTGCCTGCGCATCAATCCCGGCAACATCGGTTCGTCGGAGCGGGTGGCGGAGGTTGTCCGCGCCGCAAAAGCCAACGGGTGCGCGATCCGCATCGGCGTGAATGCGGGCTCTTTGGAAAAAGACCTGCTGGAAAAATACGGCGAGCCCTGCCCCGAGGCGCTGATCGAAAGCGCGCTCGATCATATCAAGCTGCTGCAGGATCACGATTTCCACGAATACAAGGTCGCGGTGAAAGCCAGCGACGTGTTCCTGGCAGTCGCCGCCTACCATGGCCTTGCCGAAGCAGTGGATTGCCCGCTGCACCTGGGCATTACCGAGGCGGGCGGCCTGATCGGCGGCACGGTGAAATCCAGCATCGGAATCGGCAGCCTGCTATGGGCGGGCATCGGCGATACCATCCGAGTATCGCTTTCGGCGGAGCCGGAGCAGGAAGTGCGCGTGGGCTTCGAGATGCTGAAGGCGCTGGGCCTGCGCACGCGCGGCGTTCGCGTCGTTTCGTGCCCCTCATGCTCGCGCCAGGGTTTCGACGTGATCCGCACGGTGGAAGCGCTGGAAGCGCGGCTGGAGCATATCAAGACGCCGATGAGCCTCTCGGTCCTCGGCTGCGTGGTGAACGGCCCCGGCGAAGCGCGCGAGACCGATATCGGCATCACCGGCGGCGGCGCGGGCAAGCACATGGTCTACCTTTCCGGCGTGACCGACCACCACGTGCAGAGCGACGACATGCTGGATCACATCGTGAAGCTGGTGGAAGAAAAGGCCGCACAGATCGAAGCAGGGACGGCGACAGCCTTCGATCCCCATGCAGAGGCCGCCGAATGATCCGCACACGCGGGCTGGCAACCTTGGCCGCGCTGGGATTGCTGGGCGCTTGCGCATCGACCGGGACGCACGAAAGCGCCGGTCCGGCGGCCATCACCCATCCGGAAGGCGCGGTGTTCGATCCTTCCCTTGATGCCCATGCAGCCGTGGATGCCGCGCTGGCCAGCGCGCAAACCTATGGCAGCCGGGTGCTGCTGGTGATGGGCGCGAACTGGTGCCACGACAGCCGTGCACTGACGAGTTACCTGATGGAGCCCGAACTCGCCGACCTGCTCGAAGCCAGCTACGAAGTCGTCTATATCGACGTCGGCCTGCCGCAGACCGGCGATGGCTTCAATCTCGACGTTGCCGAACGCTTTGGCATCGCATCCGAAGGCACGCCCAACGTGCTGGTGCTGGATGCCGACGGGGAATTGCTCAACTCGCAGGAGGACGCGACAAGCTGGCGCAATTCCGCCAGTCGCACCTCGGCAGACGTTCTTGCCACGCTCCAAGGCTGGGCCGACGCTGGCTGAGCCATTGCTGCACGTCGTCCACCACGCCGACTACATGGCTCCGCGCCCGGAACGCGGCACCTTCAAGTTCGACAAGTACTTTCTCGTGATGGAGGAACTTCGCGCCAGCAAGGCGCCCATTACCGAACACGCGCCCGATCCCATGCCGCGCGAGTGGCTGGAGGCGGTGCATTGCCCCGACTACGTGGAGCAGGTGTTCACCAGCACGGTGCCGCGCGAGAAGGAGCGGCGGATCGGCTTTCCCGTCACCCCGCACATCGCCAGCCGCGTGCGCCACACCAACGGCGGCACCTGGCTCGCCGCGCAGCTGGCGATGGACCATGGCTATGCCGCCAACAGCGCGGCAGGCAGCCATCATGCGCTGCACGATACGGGCGCTGGTTACTGCGTGTTCAACGACCTGGCTGTCGCCAGCAACCGCTTGATTGCCGAGGGCGATGCCACCCGCGTGCTGATCGTCGATCTCGACGTGCACCAGGGCGACGGCACGGCCAGCCTCACAGCGTTGCGCGATGACGTGTTCACCCTGTCGATCCACGCCGAGAAGAACTTTCCGGCGCGCAAGGCCCGCTCCGACCGCGATGTCGGCCTGCCCGATGGGCTGGACGATGATGGCTACATGGAAGTGCTGGACCGCGAACTGCCGCCCCTGATGGACAGGTTCGCGCCCGACATCGTGCTCTATCAGGCGGGCGTGGACCCGCATGGCGAGGACAAGCTGGGGCGCCTTGCATTGACCGACGAAGGCCTTGAAAGGCGCGACCGGTTCGTGATTGCGCAGGCCCGCAGGCGCGGCCTGCCCGTCGCCAGTGCCCTTGGCGGCGGATACGGGGCGGATCAGCGCGCCGTCGCCCGCAGGCACGCCGCATCAATGCTGGCGATGGCAGACGAGAACCGCCTTTACTCCGTGGCAAGACCTGGCAGCTAGAATGGCGCGCATATGGACATGCGCCTGCCCCTTGCCTGCGTGATGATAGTCGGCCTCGCCGTCGGTTTTGCCATGCCGGTGATGGAGGCGGACAAGGACTTGGGAAGCGCGGCAGAGCAGGCGAGCGAGAGCGCGATCACGCTTGGCGCGACCCAACAGATCGGGCAGCAGGGCTGGGCGCAAGAGGTCATGCTCGAACGCGAACCCGACGGCCACTTCTATGCCGATGTCTTCGTGGAAGGCGTGCCTTCGAGGATGCTTGTGGATACCGGCGCCAGCGTGGTGGCGCTGACAGGCGAGGATGCTCTCGCCATGGGCCTTTACTGGGACGACAACGATGTCTCTGCCGTGGCGCAGGGGGCGAGCGGCGCAGTCTACGGCGTGAACACCGTGGTGCCGCGCATGCGCCTCGGCGATTTCGAGGCGAGCGACGTGCGCGCCGTCATCATTCCCGAAGGGCTTGGCATTTCGCTGCTGGGCCAGTCGTTCCTCGAGACCATCGACAATGTGCGCATCGCCGATGATCGAATGGTGCTGGAGAACTAGCTGATGAACATGGGCAGCCTGCTCCCGCACCGCTGGCGCTCCAAGCTGGAAGCCACCCGCCATGCGGAGGCCATCAGGGGCGTGCTGGATACAGCGCCGATTGTGCCGAGGCAGGATGGCGTGGTCCTGTTCTCCATGATCGGTACCGCCGTGCTGCTGCCCTACCTGGTGGCGGTGAAATCGCTGTGGCACCACCTTGGCCGGGGGCGCGTGGCGATCCTCGACGACGGCACGCTGACGGCGCAGGACCGCGCGATCCTGGCGCACCACTGCGGTGATCCGCAGATCATGCGACTGGCGGACGTAAGGCTGAACGAATTTCCCGCAGGTGGTACCTGGGAACGGCTGCTGACCATCCTCGACAACCGGGCGGGCGAATACTGGATCCAACTCGACAGCGACACGGTGACCATCGGCCCGGTTCCGGAAATTGCCGATGCCATCAGCCGCAATCGCAGTTTCCTGTTCCTGGGCGGCAGCGATGCCGAGGTAGGTCCGCTGCCGCTGGATGAATTTCGGCGGCGCTTCTATCCCGCAGGCCCGGCGGAGGGGCACGTGCAGGCGCGCATCGAAAGCCGACTCGATACCATCGCTCCGGGTCGCGGATGGAAATATGTGCGCGGATGCTCGGGCTTTGCGGGGTTCGCCGCCACCGGCAATGCGCGGCCCTTGGCTTCTGCCTTCCTGACCGAGATGAAGCGCATGATCGGCGAGGAGGACGTGACCATCTGGGGCACCGAGCAGGTCACCAGCAACTTCCACCTCTCCAACGAGACGGCACCGGTAGTCCTGCCCTACGCGCGGTACATGAATTACTGGAACGAGGCGTGGGGCGACGACACCCGCTTCATCCATTTCGTCGGCACCCACCGGCACGACAACGGCGCCTATATCGCCGCCAGCTGCGAAGCGATCGAGCGGCTGAAGGGCTAGGCATCAGCCTTGCATATGGACAAGGTTCATCATTGCTGCGTTATAGCGGTCCCATGAACCGCCGCGATCTCCTGACCACATCGCTTGCCGCCGGTGCCGCTTTGGCAGCCTCCCCTGCCCGCGTTTTCGCGCAGGCCGCTCCAGATCCGCGCACCCGCCGTCTGCTGGACATTGCCAGCAACCAGGTCGCACGCGCCGGGGCGCACCTGTGGCGGCGCGACGTGGTGGGCATTGCCGATTTCGGGCTGCATTCAAGCTGGCCGCGCTTTCACTTCGTGAATCTGGAAAACGGCACGGCAGACAGCGTGCTGGTCAGTCACGGCAGCGGCTCCGACCCCGAGCACGATGGCTGGCTGAACGGTTACTCCAACCTGCACAACAGCTGGGCGACCAGCCGCGGGGCCTACATCACCTGGGAATGGTACGAGGGGCGCTACGGCACCTCCGTGCGCCTGGGCGGGCTGGACGAGACGAATTCCAACGCCTTCCCCCGTGCCATCGTGATGCACGCCGCAGACTACGCTGCGCCGGACCATGTCGATCGCTGGGGGCGGCTGGGCCGCTCCAACGGTTGCTTTGCCTTCGGACCGGACGTTTTCCCACAGGCCCTGACCCGCCTGATGGGCGGGCGGCTGCTGTTTGCCGACAGTCTTGGAATCGGACCCGACGGCGGAACCATAAGGGCGCCAACGCAGGAAACGCCCGACTTCGCCGCCATCGCTGCCGAGAACGACGCCCGCGATGCATTGCATGCTCCACCACAGGACGAACCGGGCGAACGGCCCGCCGCCGACTGACGCGGATCAGATGATCGAGTTGAGGTCGTCGACGACCTCTATCACTTCCTCGTCCGTCTCACGCGCGCGGTTGCCCTTGCGCGGCGCATCGAGCGCAGCCAGTACCGGCGCGTCGCGGTTGTAGATGTCATTGAACTTGCGCAGGTTTCCATCCACATCCACGCCGTAGGTGAAGTAGGTGATATAGACCGGCATCGTCCGCTCTACCGGCACGCGGGTGTAGTCGCCGCTGCGGGAAATCGCCACGGCCTCGTCCCGCGTCGCACCGCCGCCAAGGATCGCCACTGTCATCGCCAGTTCCAGCGCGCGCTCCACGCGAATGCAGCCATGGCTGCGCGCGCGATTGTCGCTGCTAAACAGATTGCGCGCCGGGGTGTCGTGCAGGAAGATCGCGTGCGGGTTGGGCATGTCTAGCTTCATCATGCCGAGCGAATTGCCCGGGCCCGGCTGCTGCACCACCGTCACGAAGCCGTTGGCACCGCGCGTGGCGCGGTAGCCGTTGTTGCGCGCCCAGGTGGGGTTGTTGAGCACCCGGTTACCCAGTCCCTCGCCCACCACGATGCTCTGCGGCACGGTCCAGGTGGGGTTGAACACCACGCCTTCCACGGTCTCCATCAACTGCGGCGTGGCCGTGCGGCCCGGCGCGCCGACGATGGTGCGATAGGTGCGGATGATCTGTCCGTTCACCATCAGGCGAAGCTGGTATTCGGGCACGTTGGTAAGCAGGTACTGCCCGCCAAGGTCGCGCGGCAGCCAGCGCCAGCGATCCATGTTGGCAAGGATCAGGCGACGCTCCTGCGTGTCACCGTCGTCCGCTGCGGCGAGAGCCTCGCGCAGCGCCGCGTAATCCTCGTGCGTGGGCGCGAGCGAAGCGATCACGCCTGCCAAATCGCCGCTTTCCAGCGCGTCTGACATCAGCTTGCCCGTGGGGAGCAGGTCGGCATCGGGATCGACCACGAACCACTGGCGCCGCGATTCCATCGGCGTGCGCCCGTCGCGCAGGTCCTCCACCAGCCAGGTGAAGACACCGCTGGCGCGCGCATCCAGCGCGGGGCTTTCTCCGCGCTCGATCTCTGCGCGAAGCAGGTCGGGGCGATAGTCCGCCGGATCGAGGCCTTCGGTACCGATCGCTTCCACCACGGCAGCCAGTGCCATTGCGTTGTCAATGCTCCAGCGCTGCACGCGCGCAAGGCGCGGATCCTGCTGCACGACCTCGCGGTTCTCCGCGCCAGGCGTGGAGGTAACCGGTGCGGCATCGTCCTGCTGCAGCGGATCCTGCGCGAACAGGGTCTGCGCCGCTGCCGGCGAGGTCGCCAGCATCGTCGCCAGACCAAGACTGCCAAGTTGCGCCAGCCGCATTCGAATCGCACCTTTGTTTACCATGTTATCCCTGTAATTCTGCCGTTTGGCTGCCCTTCGATCAAGCAATCGCGGTTAGCAAGGCCTGAACGAGTGCGCGGCAATCACGGGGTGACGCGGCACGTCGCCGATTCTAGAGGCTATGCATGACCCCTTCTCGCCACCACCTGCTGCCGTTTCTTGCAGCCCTTGTCGGCGTCGGGTTCCTCGCCCTGATGGACGCGCAGATGAAAAGCGCATCGCTGGTGATCGGGGTCTATACCGCTTCGCTGCTGCGCTCTTCCCTCGCCGCCCTTTTCATCGCGCCCGTCTGGGTGGTGCGCAAGACCGCGTGGCCCGCCCGCCCGGTGATGCGGCTGCATGTCGAGCGCGGGGTGATTTCCGCCTTCATGGGCCTCACCTTCTTCTACGCGCTCACCAAGCTGCCACTGGCAGAAGCGATAGCCATCAGTTTCGTCGCACCGCTGCTGGCTCTCTACTTCGCGCACCTTTTCCTGGGAGAGCAGATCAGTCGCGGCGCGATCGGCGCATCGCTGCTGGGCCTGGCCGGGACCCTGGTCATCGTGGGCGGAAGGCTGGGCCGCACGCAGGTGGAGGACGAGGTTCTGCTCGGCATCGCCTCGCTGCTGGTGTCGGCCACGCTCTATGCCTACAACTTCGTCGTCATCCGCAGGCAGTCACAGGTGGCAGGCCCGGTAGAGGTGGCGACCTTCCATTCGGGCATCAGCGCCCTTGTGCAACTGCTGGCGGCACCGTTCCTCTTCGTACTGCCGCACGGCGAAGTCATGCTGACCATAGCCGGCGCTGCTGCCCTCACCGTGGGCGGTTCGATGGCGATCGCCTGGGCCTATGCCGGGGCAGAAGCACAGGTGCTGGTGCCGGTGGAATATACAGGTTTCGGCTGGGCGGCCCTGTTCGGCTGGCTGTTCTTCCGCGAGGCCGTGACCCTTCCCACGATCGCGGGCGTCGCGCTGATCCTGCTGGCCTGCTGGATCGCCGCGCCAAGAGCCAGGCGAACAGCCAGCACGGAAGCCGCCAACCTCTAGATCGCTATGGCGGAAACGGGAATCAGTCCGATGGTGCGTCCGCCGTCACGATCTCCTGCTCGGGCTCGTCATCGGACCAGCCGGCGCTCTGCCAGATCAGGCCGGCCGCTGCACCGATGAAGGCCGCCAGCACCAGCGCCACCAGCATGATGAAGACACCCAGCGGAGTCCTGCGTTTTCCTGGACTTCCAACAGGCATAGACCTTCACCTTCCCTTCGTATCTTCACGGAACGAACCGCTGCGATGCCGCGTTGCATCATAGCCCTCTTGACCAATTGCGTTCAAACGCGCAGGTCGCCCCCGAACAGGCCCTTCCTCGCAAGTATGGGGCCGATCCGCAACACTACAGAGGACCAATCGCCCATGACCCAGGTCGGCTCCAACTCGCTCGGCACCCGCAAGACACTCGATGTAAACGGCAAGACCTATGCCTATTATTCGCTGGCCGCGGCGAGCGAGAAGGTGGGCGATGTCAGTCGCCTGCCGTTCAGCCTGAAGGTGCTGCTGGAGAACATGCTGCGGTTCGAGGACGAGGGCTTCACCGTGGGCGAGGAGCACGTTCGTGCCATCGCCGACTGGCAAAAGAACCCCGTCACCGGTAACGAGATCCAGTATCGCCCGGCTCGCGTGCTGCTGCAGGACTTCACCGGTGTCCCCTGCGTGGTCGACCTTGCTGCCATGCGCGATGCCATCGGCAAGCTGGGCGGAGATACCGCCAAGATCAATCCGCAGGTTCCCGTGAACCTGGTGATCGACCACTCGGTGATGGTCGATGAATTCGGCACGCCTAGGGCGTTCGAGGCGAACAAGGCGCTGGAATACCAGCGCAATGCTGAGCGGTACGACTTCCTCAAGTGGGGCGCCAAGAGCCTGAAGAACTTCTACGCCGTGCCCCCGGGCACCGGCATCTGCCACCAGGTGAACCTGGAGCACATCGCCAAGGGCGTATGGTCCAGCGAAGACCAGAACGGCGAACTGGTTGCGTACCCCGACACCTGCGTCGGCACCGACAGCCACACCACCATGATCAACGGCCTTGGCGTCCTTGGCTGGGGCGTCGGCGGGATCGAGGCCGAGGCGGCGATGCTCGGCCAGCCGATTTCCATGCTGATCCCCGAGGTCGTGGGCTTCCGCCTCGATGGCGAGATGGCCGAAGGCGTGACCGCCACCGACCTCGTGCTCACCTGCGTGCAGATGCTGCGCGAGCATGGCGTGGTGGGCCGCTTCGTCGAGTTCTACGGCCCCGGCGTTTCCAACCTGACGCTGGCCGACCGCGCCACCATCGCCAATATGGCCCCCGAATACGGCGCGACCTGCGGCATCTTCGGCATCGACGACAAGACGATGGAATACCTGCGCCTGACGGGCCGCAGCGAAGAGGACATCGCCTTGGTCGAAGCCTATGCCAAGGAACAGGGCATGTGGTTCGATCCGGCAGCAGAGCCGGTCTTCTCCAGCACCCTGCAGCTCGACATGAATGCCGTGGTGCCCAGCCTTGCAGGGCCAAAGCGCCCGCAGGACAAGATCGCCCTGCCGCTGGTGGACGAGAATTTCAACGGCGACCTGAAGAGCGTGTACAAGAAGGATGCGGCCGTCCGCGTGGACGTGGAAGGTGCCGGGCACGACGTGGGCGATGGCGATGTGGTGATCGCCGCCATCACCAGTTGCACCAACACATCCAACCCCGACGTGATGATCGCCGCGGGCCTCGTCGCCAAGAAGGCGCACGAAAAGGGCCTGAAGCCCAAGCCGTGGGTGAAGACCAGCCTTGCTCCTGGTTCGCAGGTGGTCACCGATTACCTCGTGAAAAGCGGCCTGCAGGACGATCTGAACGCCATCGGCTTCGACCTTGTCGGCTATGGCTGCACCACCTGTATCGGCAATTCCGGCCCGCTGTCCCCGCCGATCAGCAAGGCCGTGAACGAGAACGATCTCGTCGCTGCCTCCGTCCTTTCGGGTAACCGCAACTTCGAAGGCCGCATCTCTCCCGATGTGCGCGCCAACTTCCTCGCCAGCCCGCCGCTGGTGGTGGCATACGCCCTGAAGGGCACAGTCACCGAGGACATTACGGCGACGCCGATCGGGCAGGACCAGGACGGCAACGACGTGATGCTGGCCGATATCTGGCCGACCAACGAGGAAGTGCGCCAGCACCGCGTTGCCAATATCGACCGGCAGATGTTCGAAACCCGCTATGCCGACGTCTACAAGGGTGACGAGGACTGGCAGGCGATCGAGGTCGAAGCGTCTGACACCTACAGCTGGAACCCGTCCTCCACCTACGTCGCCAACCCGCCCTATTTCGAAGGCATGGGCATGGAGCCTGCGCCTGTCGAGGACATTGTCGGTGCCAAGCCGCTGGCCGTGCTGGGCGATTCGGTCACCACCGACCACATCAGCCCGGCAGGTTCGATCAAGGAAGACAGCCCCGCCGGCGAATACCTGGTGAACCACCAGGTCGCGAAGAAGGACTTCAACTCCTACGGCTCGCGCCGCGGCAACCACGACGTGATGATGCGCGGCACCTTTGCCAACATCCGCATCCGCAACGAAATGGTCCCCGGCGTCGAAGGTGGCTACACCACCTACAAGGGCGAACAGATGGCGATCTACGATGCCGCGATGAAGCACAAGGCCGACGGCACGCCGCTGGTCGTCGTTGCGGGCAAGGAATACGGCACCGGTTCCAGCCGCGACTGGGCGGCCAAGGGCACCATTCTGCTGGGCGTGCGTGCCGTAATCGTCGAAAGCTACGAGCGTATTCACCGCTCCAACCTCATCGGCATGGGCGTGCTGCCCCTGCAGTTCAAGGAAGGCGACACGCGCGAGACGCTGGGCCTGACAGGCGAAAGCAGCTTCACGATCAAGGGTCTCGACAACCTCAGCGCGCGCCAGGACGTGGAAGTGGAAGTCACCCGCGAGGACGGCACCACCTTCACCTTCACCGCGCTGTGCCGGATCGATACCGCCAACGAGATGGAGTACTATCGCAACGGCGGCATCCTGCACTACGTGCTGCGCAAGCTGGCCGCCGCCTGATGCGGCACGCCGCGCTGGTAGTGATTTTGGCAACCGGGGCAGGCCTTGCGGCATGTGCCCCGGTTCCGACCACCTCGAGCGCGGCTGCCTCTTCGTTCGCAGCGGTAGAGACCCTGCCCGCTGGCGAACTCGCGGCCCTCATGGCCGCTGGCGACGTGGTCGTCATCGACGTCCGCACGCCTGCCGAATTTGCCGAGAGCCGACTGCCCGGCGCCCTGAACGCGCCGCTCGGCACGTTCGACCCGGCCACCATTCCCATTGAGGCCGAACGCGAGACGATCCTCTACTGCAGCAGCAGCCGCCGCTCCGGCATCGCGGCCACGGCACTGTCCGAATATCTTGGTACGACCGTCCGCCACCTGGAGGGCGGTATCCAGGCGTGGAACGAGGCCGGACTGGAAACGATAGCCGACGCCCCGGTCGAGTAACCGCGAACACCTTGGGGGCGGTGGGCCTCCCACACCTGCCTCGTGAGTTACCTGCCTCGTGAGTTCTGGAATGTCAGTGACGACGGGCGGGCGCAGGGTCTGAACTGCGCTGAACCGCAAAAGAAAAGGCGGCCTCGCCCCCCGAAACCGCCTTTCCCCTCTGTTAGCTGCGCGCGGAATTACGCGGCGACAGCCTCGTTGTTGTCGCCGGCTTTGCGGCGCCGGCGCCAGAACACGGCGCCCGCGGCCGCACCAAACAGCACCAGCATTCCCGGCGCGGGAACCTGTGTGCCGGATGTCGTGCCACCGGTAGTTCCGCCCGAAGTTGAGCTGGAAGTCGAGCTGCTGGACGACGTGCTCGAGGAGGTCGAGGTGGACGTCGAGGTGCTGCTCGAAGTCGAGCTGCTGCCGGACGTCGAGCTGGTTACGTTGCCCGAGGTGGAGCTGGTGCTGGTTACGCCGCCGGTGGTGCTGGTCACGCCGCCGGTGCTGGTGGTCGTGGTGGTAGAAACGCCGCCGTTGGAACCGCCAGTTGTCGAGCCGCTGGTCGTGCTGCCCCCCGTCGTGGTCGAACCGCCGGTTGTGGTGGTGCTGCCGCCGCTGGAGGTGGTGTTGCCCCCGGACGAAGTCGTGCTCGTCACGTTGCCCGATGTCGTGGTCGATGAGGTCGCGCCAGACGAAGTCGAGGTAGTGGAAGCCCCGCTGGTCGTGCTGCCGGTGGTGCTGCCGCCGCTGGTGCTGGACGTGGTCGAACCGCTGGAGCCAGAACCGGACCCCCCGTAGCTGCTGCTGCCGTGGCCGGGCTTGCCGCTCGATCCGTTGCTGCCCCCGCTGCTGGAACTGCTGCTGCCGCTTGTCGAGGAGGAGCCGCTGGTGCTGCCCCCGGTCGACGAACTGGTGCTGGAGCTGCCCGAGCTGGAGCTGGAACCGCTGGTGGAACTGGTGACATTGCCCGACGAGGACGAAGTGCTGGTCACCCCGCCGGTCGTGCTGGTCACGCCGCCGGTGGAGGACGAGGTCGTGCTGGTCACACCGCCCGTGCTGGTGCTGGTAGACGAGCCGCCGGTCGAACTGGTGCTGCTGACATTGCCCGAACTCGTGCTGGTGGACGAGCCGCCGGTGGTGCTGGTGACGCCGCCGGTGCTGGTGGAAGTCGAACCGCCCGAAGTCGAAGTCGAACCGCCGGATGTCGAGGTGGACGAGCCGGTGGTCGAGTTGTCGATATCGATGATGATCCCGCTGGAGCCTTCGCCCCCGGTCGTGGTCGTCGTGCTCATGTCGACAACGGCGCTGCCGCCGCCGCCCGAACCACCGAAGAACCCGCCGAAGAAGCCGCCGCCAAAGCCGCCGGTGCTGCCGCCGATGATGATGGGCTGGCCACCGCCGCTGCCGCCGATGGGGGCGCTGGGAAGCGGTGGAAGGGGAAGCGGCGCGCCCATGGCGACGACCTCTTCCTGGCAGCATTCGGTTTCGATCACGCGGCGCAGGCGCATCTGCTCACGCGGACGTGGCGGAATGGTGCGGCGCGCGGTGGGCTCTCCCTTGGCGTAGGCCAGTTCGACCTCGCCCTCTTCCGCGTCCTTGTCCGACTTGTAGGCAACCTGTGCCGACTGCGGCTCGGCGACATGCACCGCGCCCCCGCCAACGACAGCCCCGCCAGCGGCGGCGGCGGTCAGCTTTGCAATGGCCATACGTACCGACATGCGTAATCTCTCTCAGCTTCGCCGGAGAACGGCTTTCGGTGCCCGAACGACACCTCTTGCCTTTTCCGGTTCCTGTCAGAGAGACGCGCAAATCGCGTATCGGCAATGGGGTTAACCATGGATTCGGGCCACAAAAGCCAGAAAAAACGCAGTATTTCGGCGCTGCGCGGCGCTTTGTCCCGTTATGGAACCGAATGGGGGCGTCGCATGGTTAGCACGGGGTTAAGAACGGGCCTCAGCCCTCGTCCTCGAACAGCCCGCCCTGCGCCCCGCGGCCCGATTCGCCCAAACCCGTTACGGGTGCCGCCATACCCAGATGCGTCCACCCGCCGTCATTCAGGCAGCGCCCGCGTGCGGTGCGGGCAATCAGGCCAAGCTGGATGAGATAGGGCTCGATCACCTCTTCCACCGTGTCGCGCGGTTCGGAGAGGCCCGCTGCCAGCGTTTCCACGCCCACCGGCCCGCCCTTGTAGGTGGTGGCGATCATGGTGAGGTAGCGGCGGTCCATCGCATCGAGACCGAGATTGTCGATCTCCAGCCGGGTCAGCGCCTCGTCCGCGATGGTCGCGGTGACGGTAGTGGCGCCCTTCACCTGCGCAAAATCTCGCACCCGGCGCATCAGCCGCCCGGCCACGCGCGGGGTACCACGAGAGCGCCGCGCAATCTCGCGCGCACCCGTGGGGTCTATGTCCATGCCCAGCAGGTTGGCCCCGCGCTTGACGACGCGCATCAGTTCGTCCTCGGTATAGAACACCAGCCGCACGGGAATGCCGAACCGGTCGCGCAAGGGGGTGGTGAGCAGCCCCTGCCGCGTGGTCGCGCCCACCAGGGTGAAGGGCGGGAGATCGATCCGCACGCTGCGTGCCGACGGCCCCTCCCCGATGATGATGTCGAGTGCGCGGTCCTCCATCGCCGGATAGAGCACTTCCTCCACCACGGGATTGAGGCGGTGTATCTCGTCGATGAACAGCACATCGTTGGGTTCGAGATTTGTCAGCAGCGCGGCAAGGTCGCCCGCCTTGGCGATCACCGGGCCGCTGGTGGCGCGAAAGCCGACGCCCAGTTCCCGCGCCACGATCTGCGCCAGCGTGGTCTTGCCGAGACCGGGAGGCCCGAAGAACAGCACGTGGTCCAAGGCTTCGGAGCGGCCCTTGGCGGCCTCGATGAACACGCGCAGGTTATCGCGCGCGGCTTCCTGCCCGACGAATTCGGTAAGCGACTTCGGCCGCAGCGCGGCATCCGGATCGTCCGGTTGGCGGTCGGGGGTATGGATGGGTTTGTCCGTCAAAACGGGTTCACCGTATAGCCGTGCTGCTGCAACAGCGCATGGGCGGTCATGGCGGAGAGCGCCATTTCCACACCCTCGATCAGGTCATCGTTCGAGACCCCCAGCCCCGCCGCGCTCTGGCCGCAGACGATGAAGCGGGCGCCGGCATCCAGCATTGCGCGCACCTGCTCTCCGCCGGGGTTGGCATCGCCTTCCAGATCGCGCGCGGCCCATGCTGCGTCAGTCAATAAATCCTGCACCGCGCGGCCGTGGACCACCACCGCCACGTCGATCCGTTCGGGGTTCACGCCGTTGGCCGCGTGCATGTTGACGAAGCGCGCCGCGCTTTCGAAGCCGCGGTTAAAGCGGCCATCTTCGGCAGTGGCGGCAACGTCAAAGCTGTGGCGCAAGGCCAGGTCGTCGGACAGCGACACTGTCTGTTCCACATGCGCGTGGGGGCCGAATTCCTCGAACACCGGGCCGGTGGTGAAGGTAGATGCATCCTGCGCGGCGGCAGGAGTGGCCAGCAGGCTCGCGGCAAACAGGCAAAGCAATTTCTTCATGGCCAGGTCTCCTATCCCGCAGCCTTCTTCAACGCCACGCGGATGAGGTCGCCCTCCGCCGCACCCTCGCCCAGTTCCTCCTGCGCCCTCGCCACCGCTTGCGCCGCCACGGCGGGCTTGAAGCCAAGGTTCTGCAAGGCGCTGACGGCATCGGCGCTCGCCCCGCCAGCGGGCATCACCGTCGCGCCGGCCATGCCTCCCCCGGGCAAGGCTCCGGCCTTGTCCTTCAGTTCGTTGACGATGCGCCCGGCCAGTTTCGGCCCCACACCGTTCGCCCGCGCTACGCTGGCGGCATCGCCTGCCGCGCAGGCATCGCGCAGTTCGCCGGTCGAGAGAGCCGACAAGATCGCCAAGCCTACCTTGCTGCCCACGCCCTGCACGCCCGTCAGCAGGCGGAACCAGTCGCGTTCGCTGCTTTCGGCAAAGCCCAGCAGGCGCATGTCGTTCTCGCTCACCTGCAGGTCCGTGTGAATGGTGCAGGCATCGCCCACCGTGCCCAGCGCGCTCAACGTCCGTGCCGAGCAATGGACGAGGTAGCCCACGCCCTGCACATCGACGATGGCCCAGTCCTCGCCGGTTTCGTCCAGCCTGCCCGATAGCTTTGCAATCATGGTTTGTTCCTGCCCGCTCGAGCCACCGAAAGCCAGTGCAAAGCGCCCTTTTTCCGCAGGAGGGCGACGAACCTGGAACACATGGAACAGTGTTCAGAAGCAAAAGCCCTCCCCTTGCCAAGCTGACCAGCAAGAGCGTCAGCATATGCGGTGCCAGACATCATCATGCGTCCATGTCGCATGCAGCGCCGACAGTAGGAAAGTTTCGCGCTACTCGACAGGCGCGCACAAATCGACCAAAGGCATGCGCCCATGAGCTGGAACACTTTCGGACGCGTCTTTCGTTTTACCACCTGGGGGGAAAGCCACGGCCCCGCGCTGGGCGTGGTGGTGGACGGGTGCCCGCCGGGCATCGCCCTGTCCGAGAGCGACATCCAGCCACATCTCGACGCGCGCAAGCCCGGCCAGTCGAAATACACCACCCAGCGGCGGGAGGCGGACGAGGTGCGCATCCTGTCGGGCGTGTTCGAGGGGAGGACCACGGGCACGCCGATCAGCCTGATGATCGAGAACACCGATCAACGGTCAAAGGACTAT
This sequence comes from uncultured Sphingomonadaceae bacterium, assembly GCA_947493195.1. Taxonomy (GTDB): domain Bacteria; phylum Pseudomonadota; class Alphaproteobacteria; order Sphingomonadales; family Sphingomonadaceae; genus Alteraurantiacibacter. The sequence goes on from CANLQG010000001.1 coordinate 741,371, forward strand.
TCCGAAGTCGCCAGGGCCTACCGCCCCGGCCATGCGGATTACACCTACGATGCGAAATACGGCTTCCGCGACTATCGCGGCGGCGGTCGTTCCAGCGCGCGCGAAACCGCGGCGCGGGTGGCGGCGGGCGCGATTGCACGGCTTGTCATTCCGGAAGTTACGATCACCGCCTGGGTAGAACAGATCGGCGACGTGGCGCTCGACTACGCGCGGTTCGACAGGGACACGATCCGCACCAACCCGTTCTTCTGCCCCGACCCGGAGACGGTAACGCGATGGGAAGAACTGGTCGACAGCGCCCGCAAGTCCGGCTCATCCCTCGGCGCGCTGGTAACGGCGCATGCGGAGGGCGTGCCCGCCGGATGGGGCGCGCCGATCTATGCCAAGCTGGACAGCGAGCTTGCCGCCGCAATGATGACGATCAACGCCACCAAGGGCGTGGAGATCGGCGATGGCTTTGCCGCCGTCACCAACACCGGCGAAACCAATGCCGACGCGATGCGCCCCGGCGTGGACGGCAAGGTGGAATTCCGGGCCAACCATGCTGGCGGCATCGCGGGCGGCATCTCCACCGGCCAGCCGGTAACCTGCCGCGTGGCCTTCAAGCCGACCAGTTCCATCCTGACGCCAGTGGACACGATCACCAGCAAAGGGGAGGCGACGCAGATCCAGACAAAGGGTCGTCACGACCCCTGCGTTGGCATTCGGGGCGTTCCGGTGGTGGAGGCGATGATGGCGCTGGTGCTGGCCGACCAGAAGCTGCTGCACCGCGCCCAGTGCGGTTGAGATAGGCTTGGCAAGCTTGGCTGCGCGCCCTACGTCGCGCTGATCCATGCTGCAGGCCCTCTTCCAACCCGAATTCGCCATGCTGCTGACCGGCCTGCTGCTGGTGCTGACGGTATTTGCTGGCCTGCTGACATCGCGCATCGGGTTTCCCGCCATCGTCGGCTTCCTGGCCCTCGGCATCCTTGCAGGGGTAGAGGGGCCGGGCGGGATCGTGTTCGACGATTACCTGCTGACGCAAGGTGTGGGCATGGTGTGCCTTGCCTTCATCCTGTTTTCCGGCGGGCTGGATACCAACTGGCGTGCGGTGCGCCCGATGCTTGGCCCGGCGCTGGTGCTGGCCACATTCGGTGTCGGCATCACTGCGGGTGTGGTGGCGCTGGCGGCGATCTGGCTGCTGAATTTCGCGCCGCTGCAGGCGTTCCTGCTAGGGGCGGTCGTCGCCTCGACGGATGCCGCGGCGGTGTTCTCTGTACTGCGGTCGAGCGACCTTGACCTGCGGGACGACGTGCCCGCCCTTCTGGAACTGGAATCGGGCTCCAACGATCCGATGGCGATCTTCCTTGTCACCGCGCTCCTTACTTTCACCGCCGCGACGCAGCCCGAGCCGCTGTCGCTGCTGCCTGAATTCGGCCAGCAGATGGTGGTCGGCGCGCTGGTGGGCCTCGGCATCGGTTTCCTGTTCCCCGAGATGCTGAAACGCATGAGCCTGCGCCAGGGCGGCCTCGCTTTCGTCGTGTCCATCGCAGCGGCGCTGCTGGCTTTCGGCGCGGCGAGCCTGCTGGGCGGCAACGGATTCCTTGCCGTCTACGTCGCGGGCGTCCTTGCGGGCACGCGCACCTTTGCCGCAAAGCCCATCGTGCGCACGTTCCAGGATGGCCTCGCGTGGCTGGCGCAAGTGGTGATGTTCCTGACGCTGGGGCTGCTCCTCACCCCGTCCAACCTGTTGCCGATCATGGGAGCAGGGCTGGCGGTAACGGTGGTGCTGATCCTCGTCGCCCGACCGCTGGCGGTGTTCGCCTGCCTGCTCCCCTTCCGGCGGTTCAGCGCGCGCACGATGCTCTTCGTATCGTGGGCAGGCCTACGCGGCGCGGTGCCGATCGTTCTCGCCATCTTTCCCATCGTTGCGGGCGTAGAAGGGGCCTTCGCGATCTTCAACGTGGTGTTCTTCGTGGTGCTGGTATCGAGCGTGGTGCAGGGCCCGAGCATAAACCGCGTCGCCAAGTGGCTGCATATCGGAGAAGACCCCAAGGGCAGCACCGTCAAGCCTTGATGCAGAAATAGCAACACCTGTTGCAGTTTCCGAAACTTGCGCAGCTGTGATCGATTATTCCGATCTTCGCAATCGCACAAAATCGCTTTTTTGCACCGCACCAACCCCTATCTGGATTGTTGAGTTCACAAACACACACAAACCAGAAGGATAACATCATGGGTATCATCGGCAGCCAGATCAAACCGTTCAAGGCCACCGCATTCCAGGCCGGCAAGGACTTCTTCGAAGTTACCGACGAAGATCTGCAGGGCAAGTGGAGCGTGTTCTTCTTCTACCCCGCCGACTTCACTTTCGTCTGCCCGACGGAACTGGAAGACATGGGCGAGAAGTACGACATGCTGCAGGGCATGGGCGTCGAAGTTTACGGCGTCTCGACCGACACGCATTTCAGCCACAAGGCCTGGCACGACACGTCCGAGAAGATCGGCAAGCTTAAGTTCCCCTTCCTGGGCGACCAGCTGCACACGCTGTCGAAGAACTTCAACGTGCTGCGTGAAGAGATGGGCCTGGCCGACCGTGCCACCTTCGTGGTGGACCCCGATGGCGTGATCCAGATCATGGAAATCACCTGCGAAGGCGTGGGCCGCAATGCCAACGAACTGATGCGCAAGATCAAGGCCGCACAGTACGTTCGCGAGAACCCCGGCCAGGTCTGCCCGGCAGCATGGGAAGAAGGCAGCGACACGCTGGCTCCTTCGCTCGATCTCGTTGGCAAGATCTAAACCGCAAGCAATTGCGGGCAGGTCGGTCCCCCCGCCTGCCCGCGTCCTTCCCGATGCCACTGGCTCGGGTCGCGATGAGGCCCGGAGCACTCCCCCCCTCCCCCCGCTCCGGGCCTCCACGTTTTTCCATCCCCACCTTGAAGGAGACCACAATGCTCGATGCGACCATGACGCAGCAGCTCAGGGCCTATCTTGAGAATTTGCGCGAACCCATCGAACTCGTCGCCTCGCTGGGCGATGACGACAAGAGCCGCCAGACCCGCGAGCTGCTGGAAGAGATTTCGGCGCTCAGCGACAAGGTTTCGGCCAGCTTCGATGGCGACAATGCCCGCAAACCCAGCTTCATCATCCGCCGCGCCAGCGATGCCACCAAGTGGGTGCGCTTTGCCGGCCTGCCGATGGGGCACGAATTCACCTCGTTGGTGTTGGCGCTGCTGTGGGCCGGTGGCCACCCGCCCAAGGTGGAGCAGGAGGTGATCGACCAGATCGCCGCGCTGGAGGAAGATCTCGAGTTCGAGATGTATTTTTCCTTATCCTGCCACAACTGCCCGGACGTGGTGCAGGCGCTCACTCTGATGGCGCTGGTGAACCCGCGCATCACGGCTACGCTGATCGAGGGCGGCACCTTCAAGGACGAAGTGGACAGCCGCGACGTGATGGCCGTGCCCGCCACCTTCCTGAATGGCGAGCCGTTCTACAACGGCAAGATGAGCTTGGAAGAAGTCCTGGCCAAGGTCGACACCGGCGCCAGCGACAAGGCCGCAGCCAAGCTTTCCGCCAAGGACCCGTTCGAGGTGCTGGTTGTGGGCGGCGGCCCCGGCGGTGTGGCTGCTTCCATTTACACCGCGCGCAAGGGCTTTCGCACCGGTATCGCGGCTGAACGCTTCGGCGGCCAGTTGAACGATACGCTGGGTATCGAGAACCTGCCCGGCACGGAATATACCGAAGGCCCCAAGCTCACCACCAACCTGGAACAGCAGGTGAAAGCGCAGGACGCCATCGACCTGATGAACCTCGCCACGGCGAAGAAGCTGGTGCCTGCAAGCCAGCCCGGCGGCATGCACGAGGTACACATGGAAAACGGCGCGGTGCTGAAAGCGCGCAGCCTGATCCTGTCCACCGGTGCCCGCTGGCGCGCGCTGGGCGTTCCCGGAGAGCAGGACTATCGCAACAAGGGCGTGGCCTACTGCCCGCACTGCGACGGTCCGCTGTTCAAGGGCAAGCGCGTTGCGGTGATCGGCGGCGGCAATTCCGGCGTAGAAGCCGCAATCGACCTGGCCGGGATCGTCGGCCATGTCACGCTGGTGGAGTTCGACAAGGAACTGCGCGCGGACAAGGTGCTGCAGGACAAGCTGCGTTCGATGAAAAACGTCGATATCCTGGTGAACGCGCAGACCACTGAAATTACTGGCGACGGCAACCGCGTGAACGGCCTTGTCTACAAGAACCGCGCTTCGGGTGACGAACACACCGTCGAACTGGAAGGCGTGTTCGTCCAGATCGGCCTCGTCCCCAACACCGAGTGGTTGCAGGACAGCGGCATCGAGCTTTCGAAGCACGGCGAGATTGTGATCGATGGCAAGGGCGCGACCAACCTGCCCGGCGTATTCGCCGCGGGCGACTGTACCACCGTCCCTTACAAGCAGATCGTGGTTGCCATGGGCGCAGGGTCCAAGGCGGCCCTGTCGGCTTTCGACTACCTGATCCGCAACGAGAGCGTCGAGGAACTCGTCGCGGCCTGATTCAGGGGCGAAAAACTGACACGACCCGGACCCGTCGCTGCCATGTGCAGCGGCGGGTTCTTTCGTATCGGCGCGCAGGAAAAACGGCTCGTCTTCTGAACGCCTTACCCGATCAATAACTTCCAACTTATCGATTGGACGAATTACCGGATCCAGCGCATTCTCTCATCATTGAAGATTCGACTATCTACTAGAGGAGAGAATAATGGACGCTAAGACTGGTTCGATTTCAGGCGGTTGCCCGTTTAGCGGGGACGGCGGCACGCGCGGCCTGCTGGGCCGTACCAACCGCGACTGGTGGCCCGACCAGCTGGAACTGGGCATCCTGAAGGAAGACGGCCGCCGGGCCGATCCGCACGATCCCGAATTCGACTATGCGGAGGCTTTCAACACCGTCGATTACAACGCCCTCAAAGCCGACATCAAGGCTCTGATGACCGACAGCCAGGAGTGGTGGCCGGCAGACTATGGCCATTACGGGCCGTTCTTCATCCGGATGGCATGGCACGCGGCAGGCACCTATCGCACCGGTGACGGGCGCGGCGGTGCTTCCAGTGGGCAGCAACGTTTCGCTCCGCTCAATTCCTGGCCCGATAACGGCAACCTCGACAAGGCGCGCCGCCTTCTGTGGCCGATCAAGCAGAAGTACGGCAAGAATATCAGCTGGGCCGACCTGTTCGTGCTTACCGGCAACGTCGCCATTGAAAGCATGGGCGGGCCGGTGTTCGGTTTCGGCGGCGGCCGTGCCGACGTTTACGAGCCCGAAATGGTCTATTGGGGCACGGAAGAGCAATGGGTCGATCAGGGCGTCGAAACGCGCATCCTTCCCGACGAGGGCAAGGCGCTGGAAAATCCCCTCGCGGCGATCCAGATGGGCCTCATCTACGTCAACCCGGAAGGCCCGGGCGGCAATCCGCACGATGCGGAAGGCATGGCCCGCGACATGCGCGAGACCTTCGCCCGCATGGCGATGAACGACGAGGAAACCGTCGCTCTTACCGCCGGCGGTCACGCATTTGGTAAGTGCCACGGCGCGGTTCCGGCAGACCAGCTTTCGGCTGCGCCTGAATCCGAGCACCTTGCCCTGCAGGGCTTCGGCTGGGCCACCAACCCCGACCAGATCGAGCAGGGCCACATCACCACCTCCGGCATCGAGGGTGCATGGACGCCCAACCCGACGCAGTGGGGCGGCGACTATTTCCGCCTGCTGTTCAAGTACGAGTACGAACTGACCGAAAGCCCCGCCGGGGCGAAGCAGTGGACGCCGATCAATCCCGATCCGGAAGACATGGCGCCCGATGCGCGCGATCCTTCCAAGAAGGTTCCCACCATCATGACGACGGCGGACATGGCGCTGAAGCGTGACCCGGAATATCGCAAGATTTCCGAGCACTTCCTGAACGACCAGGCCGCGCTGGACGATGCCTTTGCCCGCGCGTGGTTCAAGCTGACCCACCGCGATATGGGACCGAAGGTGCGCTACATGGGCCCCGAAGTCCCGCAGGAAGACCTGATCTGGCAGGATCCCACTCCCGCCGGCAGCCAGCCTTCGGACAGCGATGTGTCGTCCTTCAAGTCCAAGGTTCTCGATAGCGGCCTGTCCGTTGCCGAGCTGGTGAAGGCGGCATGGGCCTCGGCCTCGACCTATCGCAATTCGGACCATCGCGGCGGTGCCAACGGGGCCCGCGTGCGCCTTGCCCCGCAAAAGGACTGGGCGGTCAACGATCCGGAGGAACTGTCGAAGGTCCTCTCCAAGCTGGACGAGATTCGCGGCAACCTGTCGATGGCCGATGCCATCGTGCTGGCGGGCGCTGCGGCGATCGAGAAGGCGGCGAAGGATGGCGGCCACTCGGTCAGCATCGACGTGACGACGGGCCGCGGTGACGCGGGCCAGGAGCACACCGATGTTGAAAGCTTCGAACCGCTCGAGCCCTTCGCCGACGGTTTCCGCAATTACCTGAAGACCAAGTCGCAGGTTAAAACCGAGGAACTGCTGATCGACCGGGCGCACCTGCTCGGCCTGTCCATCCCGGAAATGACCGCGCTGGTCGGCGGGATGCGGGCGCTGGGCGCGGTCAGCAAGCATGCCAGGCACGGCAATGCCATCGGCGTGCTGACCGATCGGCCGGGCGTGCTTTCGAACGACTTCTTCACCAACCTGCTCACCATGGATACGAAGTGGGACGTGGTGGACGAAAGCGGCGACGAAGAATTCGTCGGCAAGGATCGCAAGACCGGCGAGGAAAAGTGGCACGCCACGCGCACCGACCTGGTCTTCGGCTCCAACTCGCAGCTGCGCGCCGTCGCTGAAGTCTTTGCCGAGAACGGCGGCGAGGCGAAGTTCCTCGAGACCTTCGTTTCCGCCTGGACCAAGGTGATGGACGCGGACCGCTTCGACATCCGTTGCGCCAAGTACCACAAGTAAGACAAGCCCCTCGAGGCTGACAAGAAAGGCCCCCGGCAGCGATGCCGGGGGCCTTTTCGTTCGTGCTCGCGCGCGATCTGCGCCGTTCGCAGGCCAGGCTAATCCTGCTTCACGCTTTCGCGATCCCAGAAGCGCAGTTGCCCGCACTTCTCGATGAACGCGTCGGCAGCATCGCGGCCCGAGGAGACATCAACGAAGCCATCGTCCATCCAGTCCCAGACCCCGGCGCTCTGAAAAAGAGGTTTCACCGCGGGAACATACGCGACGAACTTGGCGTGCGCGAACGCATCGTTCACGAAATCGATGCTCGGCTTATCGGCGTTGTAGCGCTTGGCCGATTCCTCACCCATCACCACTGCAACTGCGTCGTAGACTACCGATGGTCCGCCATCGATCTTCTCGTCGGCTTCCATCATCTTGCCGTCGGAAAGCTTCGCCCCGGCAACGTGCGGCGCAACCACCTCGGCCATGGCTCCTGCCGCCTTCGCTGCCTCCTTCAGCGCGTTGACGACGTCGGCATCTGCGCCTTGTGCGATGTAGATACCCAGCTTGCGCCCCTTGAAGCTGTTCGGACCGTTCTTGAGAATGGAGAGTGCCGGACTTTCGGGCAGGTCCGTAATGGGATCGCACGCGGCGGGAACCTTGTCCGGCAGCTCCGTCAGGCCGAGACCATCCGCGACTTCCTGCGCCAAACCGTCATCAATGTGACGCAGGTGCCCCACCATCCGCTTGCGGATCGACATGCGCTCGACCTTCGAGAGCTCGAACGTCAGGGCGTTGGCCATATGCGTCTGTTCGACCGGGGTCTGCGAAATATAGAACTGGCGAGCCTGGCTGTAATGGTCCGCGAAGGTCTCGCTACGCTCCCGCACCTTGGGTCCGCTCACTTCGGCAGGGTAGGACTGGAAACCGCGCATCGGGCAGCCGCGCGGACCGCGCTCTTCCTCCGCGCCATCGCCTTCGCCCCAGCTGTTGGGCTCGTAATTAACCCGCCCCTTGGGGTTGTGCATCGCCATGTGCCCGTCCTGCTGGTAATGACGGACGGGGCACTTGGGCGCATTGATCGGCAGGTGGGTGAAGTTCGGGCCGCCCAATCGCTTGAGCTGGGTATCGAGGTAGCTGAAATTGCGCCCCTGCAGCAGCGGATCGTCCGAATGGTCGATACCCGGCACGATGTTCTGCGTGCAGAAGGCCACCTGCTCGGTTTCCGCAAAGAAGTTGTCGACATTCGCATCAAGCGTAAGAGTTCCGATGATCTCGACGGGCACCTGTTCCTCAGGAATGATCTTCGTCGCATCGAGCACGTCAAACTCGAACTGCTCTGCGAACTTGTCGTCGAACACCTGGATGCCCAAGTCCCACTGGGGGAAATCGCCTTTGTCGATCGCATCCCACATGTCGCGCCGGTGGAAGTCCGGGTCCATCCCGTTCACCTTGAGCGCCTCGTTCCAAATTACCGACTGCAGGCCTTGCTTCGGCTTCCAGTGGAACTTCACGAAGTGCGACTTGCCCTCCTCGTTGACGAGCCGGAACGTATGCACGCCAAAGCCTTCCATGAAGCGGAAGCTGCGCGGGATCGTACGGTCGGACATGATCCACATGACCATGTTCATCGCTTCGGGGCTCAGGCTGATGAAATCCCAGAAGTTGTCATGCGCAGTCTGCGCCTGCGGGAATCCCCGGTCAGGCGCGGGCTTAGCGGCATGGATGAGATCGGGGAACTTGATCGCGTCTTGGATGAAGAAGACCGGGATGTTGTTGCCGACAAGGTCCCAGTTGCCTTCCGGCGTGTAGAACTTTGTGGCGAAACCGCGTACGTCGCGGGCCAGATCGGGAGAACCCTTGTTGCCCGCGACCGTGGAAAAGCGCGTGAACGTCGGCGTCTTCACACCTTTCTCGTTGAAGATGCGCGCGCGCGAGTATTGCGGAATGGCCTTCTTCAGTTCGAAATGGCCGTGCACGCCGTAACCACGGGCATGCACGACGCGTTCCGGAATTCGTTCGTGATCGAAGTGAAAAATCTTCTCGCGGGCTACCTGGTCTTCAAGGAGTTGCGGACCGCGCGGACCGGCGGTGAGCCAGTTCTGGTCATCCGCCACGGGATGCCCCTGCGCCGTTGTCATGACATCGTCGTCGCCCTTGGGTTTCTGATGGTTCGCGCCACCTTTGCTCAGTTCGAATTCGTCGGCCACAATCTGCTCCATAGGCTGGGGTGAAAGTCGGATGGTCTCCCCCCCAAACGGCGGCCTGTAGGTAAAGTTGCAGGAATTGCGCTGATTAGCGAAATAATGCGCTAATTTAGCAAATGTTTATATGGTTTTCGAACGCGCGGACGGGGAAGACATATTTGACTATATCCAGCCGCGCTCCTTCAACAGCGATACGTTCGCCCGGCTCACCGGAGCCTCCAACCCGTTATCGAGTACGAGGCGCACATTGCGCCCATCGCGTTTCACGTCGGCCACCGCACCGCGCGCCACCCACCAGCTGCGGTGGACCTGCTCGCCTGCGATCCCGTCCAGTTCCGCCACCGCGTCGCGCATGCGCATCAGCACCAGTTCGTTGCCCAGCGCGGTATGGGCGCGGACGTAATGATCCTCCATTTCAAGCGCCAGCAGGTCCGTACCAATGGCGGGGGGCAAGCGGTTGATGAAACGCGGGCCGGAAGGTTCGGGCGGCGTTTCCCTGGCGGGGGAAGGCGGCGTCTGGTCGACTGGTTGTGCGGTCCCGCTGGTTGAACGTGTTTCGTCAGAGGCCGCGCCCCGCGTGGCGGGGAGCAGGTTGAACATGATCGTGACCACCGCCCCTACCACTGTCACGGCGAAGTAGTGCGTCAGCGCCACATCCAGTGGCGGGATCGGCACCGGACCTCGTCCCGCGTTCACGATCCATACCAGTATCGACATCGGCAACGAGGCAATCAGCACCGCGCCAGCCCACAGGAACCACGTTGGCAGATCCAGTCCGGGCCCTGCACGCAGCACGATGGCGCCGATAGGTTTGTAGAAAAGGTAGCCGGCCACCGCCAGCAGCATCCAGTAGGCCATGCGGGCGGGCAGGCTCATATAGCCGGTGCCGAGCGGGGCCAGGATCCCCAGCACTGCGCCGATAGCCAGCAGCACGGCAACATCGATGATGATCTGCCGGATCAATCGGGCGCGACCGTGTGAGGGCGAAGTGTCCATTGCGGCTGAACCTACTGCCCATTCGCGCATCGTAAAGTGGCAATCGCCCGGAAATCGGCGCTCTTCACGAAGACCTCGTTCCATTCGCGGTTTCGCGATTGCCCGCAAAGGGGCATTGCACAAAACGGTCTCACGAACTTCGATGGAGACCGCAAATGACCACACTCACCCTGCCTTTCACCGCTTCCGCCACTGCTGCAAAGTCTGGCTTCGATATCGGCCCCGTTGCCCGTACGATGGTGTCGATCGCGTGTTTCACGATGTGCTTCTTCTGTGTGATTGCGCTGGGCCGGGCGGCGCTGGGCCTGGTCGACAACCTGCATCACTACGCCAAGCTGCCGGTCATCATCCACGTCGCCACCGTGCTGCCAGCAATCCCGCTGGGCGGATACCTGCTGCTGGCCCGCAAGGGCACGGCGCAGCACAAGATGCTGGGCAAGGTGTGGCTGGTGCTGATGCTGGTGACGGCGACCAGCGCCATCTTCATCCAGTCGAGCGGCGGCTTCAGCTTTATCCATATCTTCGTGCCGATCACTTTCCATGCCGCGTGGAAGACCGTGGCGACTGCCCGCAAGGGGGATATCGCCGGCCACAAGAAGCACCTCGTCTTCACCTATCTCACCGCCCTGATGATCCCCGGCATCGTTGCCTTCGCCATCCCCGGGCGGCTGATGAACGTGATGCTGCTGGGCTGAAACCTCAGGGCTTTAACGATGCCGCCCTTATCGTTTTCGCCGCAGCACCAGGTACAGCGCACCCTCGCCCCCGTGGCGGCGGTGCGCGTTCCTGATGGCGGCGATATCGGAGGCGTGCGAACCCGCGGCCAGCCAGTCGAGGATCTTGGCGCGGATTGCGCCCCGCTTCTCCCCACGGTCGGCAGCCTGCACGGGACGCGGCTTGCCCGTCACCACCAGCACCAGCCGGGCGCCCATGGCCTTCGCCTGCGTCAGCCCGCTGTCGAGCCGGTGGTAGGCCTGGTCCAGCGTGTGGCCATGCAGGTCCAGCGTGAAATCGGGATGCGTGTCGGTGCGCAACAGCCGCCGCTCCCAGTGCGAATCGAGGCCGGGAGACGAGGTGGGCGAAGGGGCTGGCGATGGAGCCGCTCTGATTGGCTGCAACGGCACCTTCGGTTTGCGGGCCGGCAGTTTCTTGGGCGGAGCGACGGTCGATGATGGTGACGGCGCGGCTTCCGTGGCGGCCTTTACCGGCTGGCGGTGCAACGGCTTTACCGTCGATGCCACCTTGTTCCACAGCGCGCTTTCCTCGGGCGACAGGCCACGCGGTGCGCGGCTCACGGCCTCTCTCTCAGGCCCAGCCTTTGCGCAGAGGCCCTGGGTAGCAGGATGATCGCCTGACCGCGCCCGCTCATGCCCCCGGCAATTTCGCGCGCGCCCTCGCCGGCGCCCCAGAAGGTGTCGAAGCGGTTCGCGCCCTTGATCGCTCCGCCCGTATCCTGTGCCACCCACAGGCCGTCCGCCTCGTCCCGGTCGAGATCGAGGAAAACCGGCGCGCCGTAGGGCACGAAGTTGGGGTCTACCGCGACCGAGTTTTCCGCCGTTACCGGCACCCCGATGGAGCCGAGCGGCCCGATCAGCGCATTCGGCCCGTCCAGCACGCGGAAGAACACCCAGCTTTCGTTTTCGCGCATCAATGCGCGGCCCGCTGCAGGGTTTTCGCGAATGTATTGCATGATGCCCTGCATCGAACCCGCATACTGCCCCGGCCCGTTACCCAGCAGGCCGCGTTCGCGCATCAGGCCGCCGATCCCGGTGTAGGCGTGGCCGTTCTGACCGGCATAGCCGATGCGAACCACCTCGCCATCCGGACCGATAAGCTGGCCGCTGCCCTGTATCTGCAGGAAGAACAGTTCGACCGGGTCTGCCGCCCAGCCGATTTCAAGGCCTCGTCCGGCCAGTGCGCCGTCCTCGATCTGGGCGCGGGTGTAGTATTCCACGCAGCGCCCATCCGGCAGACGCCGAGAAAGCGGCGCACGCCCTTCGCGCTCGGTCTCGGGTGTGCCCTCGCGCCAGCATCGCTCCAGGTCGTCAGGCACGCCGTAGACCGGCTGGTCGAAACCGGGGCGGCGTGTGCGGCTGCCCGCGATCTGCGGCTCGAAATAACCCGTGGCATAGCCCTGACCATCGCCAACGACGACGGGGGTGAAGTTCTGTGTGAAGAAACGACGCGCATCGTTGCGCGGCCAGTTCGCGGCAGCATCGCAGGGCGCGGTCCAATCCTGCATCTGGGTAAGGCCGGAAACATCCTCGCGCCGCTGCGGCACCTGGCAGCTGGCAACGAAGGCATTGAGCGCGTTGCTGGCATCGACGCTGCGGATTGGCAGGCTGGCCAAGGAGGGACCGGAAGACACGCCGAGGATCGCGGCGCTGGGCGCAACAGGCGTCGGCTGCTCGCCCGCCCCTTCGGGTATGATGCGAGAGCAGCTCGCGAGAAGCGCGAGCATGGCGATGCAGGAAAGGAGGCGCGCCTGTTTCACGCGCCGGCCGCTATCAGCCCTGGTCGGTCTCGTCGAGGAGCCACTGCGGATCGTCGCTGCGAATGTCACGGCTGAAGGTCCAGATGTCGCGGCTTTCCACGGCATCGTCCAGCGATCCGGCCACCACGTTGTCATCCTTGTCATAGCTGACGCTGGCGATGTCGGAAACGAAGCGCACCGCGATGCGTGCGATCTTGCCATCGAGTTCAGCGGAATGGACGGTCACGTCCTCGACCCGAATCAGGCGGTTGTCCATCCTGATGCCAGCCTCGTCACGTTCGTCTATGACGGAGGCGAAGCTCTCGTACACGTCGTCGTCGCACAGTTCCTTCAGCTCTTCCTTGTCGCCGCGCCAGAAGGCTTCCAGCACCACTTCGTAGGCGCCCTTCGCGCCTTCGAGGAAGCCGAGGAGTTCGAAATTGCGATCCGCGGTCGAAATCTCGCGCAGGCCACGCTCCACGGCGGGCGGGAACCCGGCAAGGGTGCGTTCGGTCTGCGGGCTTTCGACGTTCGGCTGCGCTACCTGGCGGGGCTGCGATTGCTCGTCGCCCCGCTCGAACCGGTTGCTGGGGATGATCTCTTCCTCATGCTCCGCCCGGCGGCCCAGCACCGAATAGAGGCGCATGCCGAGAAAGGCGGCAATCATGGCGAGGATGACGATTTCTACGATCACGCAATTTTCCCATTCTGCCCGCGTTATTCAAGCGCTGCGGACTGTAACGCATATTGTGGCCGAGATAGGCATCAATATCAAATGAACAACACCGGCTTAAGTATCCCTGAAGCGCCGGTGCAACAGTTCGCCGCGCCATTGCGGGCAGCAGCAAGGGGTGATAGGCGCGCGCAGATTTCTTCTCGCGCGGATTCCCGATCCGCGCCCAAACAGCAGCGAAAGATACCCGATCATGGCCGACGAAGGCGACGTTCTCCAGAATCTCGACCCCGCACCCGCATCCAATGGCGATGACAACGCGCCCGTGGCAGGCGTCATCACGCAGTACGTCAAGGATCTCTCGGTCGAGAACCCCAATGCGCCCGCCGCATATCGCTGGCAGGACCAGCCGAAGATGGACGTGCAGTTCAACATCAGCGCAAAGGCCGCCAGCGATGACGTGACCGAGGTGGAACTTCGCATCACGGTAACGGCGAAGATGGAGCAGGGCACCGCCTACATCATCGATCTTGCCTATTGCGGCCTCGTTGGTCTTCGCAACATGAACGAGGCGCAGGGCCACGCCTTCATCTATGCCGAAGCGCCGCGGATGCTGTTCCCGTTCGCTCGCCGCGTGGTTTCCGACGCGATTCGCGATGCGGGCTTCGCCCCGCTGATGCTGGACCCGATCGATTTCAGCGGCCTGTACATCCAGCGCATGCAGCAGCAGCGCGCTGCGGGGGAACAGGGCGGCGGCGCACCCGCACCCGATTCGCCTGCCGGCTTCGAAGGCTGAGGCCATTCGTGAAGGCGGGCGGTAATACATGAGCCTGCTCAGAAACGTCGGGACTATCGGCTCGCTCACCATGGTAAGCCGGGTGGCGGGCATGGCGCGCGAGATGATCTTCTCGCGCGTGCTCGGCGCGAATGGCGTGACCGATGCCTGGTTCCAGGCTTTCATCATCCCCAACGTGTTTCGGCGCCTGTTCGCCGAAGGCGCGTTTTCTGCCGCCTTCGTGCCGATGTTTTCCAAGCGCCTGCACGGTGAAGGCGGCATCGACGATGCTCGCAGCTTCTCCAACGATGTGCTGAGCGTGTTCCTGCCGGTGCTGATCGGCCTGTGCGCGGTGATGATGCTGGCGATGCCGCTGGTCATCGGAATTCTGGGTGACGGCGACGCCGATCCGGCCCAATTCGCGATGGAGGTGGCCTTCGCGCGGATCATGTTCCCCTACATCGTGTTGGTGAGCCTGGTGACGCTGTTTACCGGGATGCTGAACTCGGTCAGCCGCTTCGCGCCCGGCGCCAGCTTTCCGATCATCCTCAATGTGGTGCTGATCGCCAGTCTGCTGGGCGGCGACTACGCGCGTGAGAATTTCGGTGCGACGCTGGAACAGATCGCCTACGCGCAGGCTTGGGCGGTAACGACGGGCGGCGTGATCCAGCTCGCCTGGCTCTATTACTGGACCCGCGTCGAGGGTTTTCGCCCGAAGCTGCTGTGGCCGCGTATCACGCCCGAGGTGAAGCGCCTTTCCATCATCGCCCTGCCCGCGGCGATCGGCGGCGGAGCCTACCAGATCAATACGCTGGTGCAGCTTTACTTCCTGAACCAGCTGGAAAGCGGCTCGGTCAGTTACATGAACTATGCCGACCGGCTGAACCAGCTGCCGCTCGGCATCATCGGCATTGCCCTTTCCACCGCCATCCTGCCGACGCTTTCCAAGTTCGTCGGCGCGAAGAACCGTGAGGGGACGGACCGCATCCAGTCCGACGCGATCGAGCTCGCCATGCTGCTGACGATCCCCGCCGCCGTGGCGCTGGCGATCTGCGCAGTGCCGTTCGTGACGATGATCTTCCAGGGCGGCCGGTTCGATGCTGCCGATGCTGCCATGACCGGCAACGTGCTGGCAGCGCTGGTGCTGGGCCTTCCCGCCTACGTCCTGGTGAAGGTGCTGGTCCCCAATTTCTACGCCCGGTCGGACACGCGCACGCCGGTATATGCCGCCTTTATATCGCTGTTCGTGTTCGTGGCGCTGAACGTAGCAGTGCTGACCGAATACGGCGTAGTCGGCGTGGCCTTTGCCAGCGTGATCGGCGCGTGGATCAACGTGGGCTTCCTTTGCGTCGTGCTGGTAAGGCGCGACTATTACACCATCCCCCTGGCGCTGGTGGGGCGGATTGCCCGCCAGCTGGTTGCCGCCGCCGCGATGGGCGCTGCCTTGTGGTTCGCGCGTGACCTGCTAACCGGCTGGTTCGATGCTGGCCTGCTGGCGCGGCTGGGCGCGCTGCTGGCGCTCGTGCTGTGTTCGGCGGTCGTCTACTTCGGCGTCGCCTTCGCGGTCGGTGCCATCGATCGCCAGCGCATCGCTGCACTTACGAAGAAAAGAGAGCCAGAAGCACCATGATCGTCGTATCGGGAATCCAGCCCACCGGGAACCTGCACCTTGGCAATTACCTTGGCGCAATCCGGAACTGGGTGAAGATGCAGGACGACATGGGCGCTGACGACAGGTGCCTGTTCTTCCTGGCAGACCTGCACGCCATCAGCATGCCGCACGATCCGGCGGAGCTGAAAGCCAACACGCTGGAAATGGCCGCCGCGCTCGTGGCCTGCGGGATCGATCCTTCGCGCTGCGTACTCTTCAATCAGGCGCAGGTGCCCGCCCATCCCGAATTGCAGTGGCTGCTGAACGGCACTGCCCGCATGGGCTGGCTGAACCGCATGACGCAATGGAAGGACAAGGCCGGCAAGAACCGCGAAGGTGCGAGCGCCGCGTTGTTTACCTACCCCGTGTTGCAGGCAGCCGACGTGCTGCTGTACCAGGCCACCCACGTGCCGGTGGGTGACGACCAGAAGCAGCACCTGGAACTGGCCCGCGATATCGCGCAGAAGTTCAACAACGACTTTGCCAGCGAAGAAAACCCCGTCTTCACCCTGCCCGAACCGTACATCCCGCCAAAGGCTGCACGAATCATGAGCCTGCGCGACGGGTCGAAGAAGATGTCCAAGTCCGATCCATCGGAAATGAGCCGCATCGAGCTGGCGGATGATGCCGATACGATGGCGCAGAAGGTGAAGAAGGCGAAGACCGATCCCGAACCCCTGCCCAGCGAAGTCCAGGGCCTGACCGAGCGGCCCGAGGCGCTGAACCTCGTCACCATCTTTGCCGCCTTGGCGGAAACCACGCCCGAAGCCGTTCTGGCCGATCATGGCGGTCAGGGCTTTGGCCAGTTCAAGCCCGCGCTGGCGGAGAAGATGGTGGAAACGCTGGGCCCGATTCGCGATCGCTTCGTGGAACTGCGGCAAGACCGCGAGGAACTGGACGCCATTCTGGCGCGCGGGGCCTCACGGGCGCGGGATCTCGCCTCCCACACGCTCGACAGCGCATATAAGGCGCTGGGTCTGGTGCGCGGCTGAAAAGCACCGTTTCACAGCAATCTTACTGAAATTTCAGGGCTTTTGGGCGAATACGGTTAAACCGTGGTTCACTCTGCCCTTGCTATTGCACCAATCATCGCAGAAATTCCTGAGTGCTGGAGCTGAGGAGCCTCGCACGCAGCCAAGATGATTGAGAGAGTCGCCATGATGAAATCCCTGTTTAACCTGAAAGGCGCAAAGCTGGCCGCCGTGCCCGCGATCGCACTGGGTCTGGCCGCCTGCGCCACCCCGTTCCGCGCCGATGTATCGCGCTTCGAAAGCCAGCTGCCCGCACCTCAGGGCCAGAGCTTCTTCGTGGTCGCAGATGATCCCGCTCTGGCGGGTGGGCTGGAGTTCTCGCTCTACGCCGATCACGTCGAGGACGAGATGGCCCAGCTTGGCTATGTCCAGGCATCCTCGCCGGAACAGGCCACCTTGCTGGTGCGCTTCGACTATGGCGTCGACGATGGCCGTGAACGCATCCAGTCCAGCGGCTTTGGCTATGGCTACCGCGATCCGTTCTTCAGCCCGTGGCGCAGCTATGCGCGTCCGGTCGTGTTCCGCGACCGTCGCGGCAACACCCGCGTGGCCTACGTACGAGACCGGAACTGGGGCTACGGCTGGCACGATTCGTTCTTCGGCGGGCCGGATGTCTCCAGCTACACCGTCTACACCAGCGGCTTCGATCTGAAGATCGACAATGCGGCAACGGGGGAGCGCCTGTTCGAAGGCAAGGCCGAAGCGGCCTCGCGTTCCGACCAGTTGCAGTATCTCGTTCCCAACCTGGTAGAGGCGATGTTCACCGATTTCCCCGGCAATTCGGGCGAGACCGTGCGTATCTCCATCGCTCCGGAAGACCAGCCGGTGCGCCGCGAGCGCTAACCGTAGACATCCGATGATTTCCTTGAAGGCGGGTTGCAACGATGCAGCCCGCCTTTTTCGTGTCTGCAGCTTTCAGGCCCGGCGCACCGCCAGCGCCACGCAGGTGACGAACACCGCCGCTTCCAGCGCCGAACTGGCTAGCAGCGCGAGCGGACCGAAATGGGCCTCTCCCAGCAGGGCGCCCATGGCGTCGATCCCCAGCCGGCGCTCGGCCACGGTGCTATCCAGCAGTGCCAGGCTGCCCGCCATCAACCGCCCGCCAGCGAGGGCGACCAGCATTCCGCCAGCCCCGCCCAGCGCAGCAGCGGCAGGACCGCCACGCCAGCCCTGAAAGCGCAGGGCCAGCGCGCATCCGCCACCGGCCAGGATGCCGACGAACGCGCCTTCCAAAATGCCGGTGACCGGGCCGATGCCTACGCCTGCCAGCACCTGGAACAGGTCCAGCCCCACCAGTCGCCCGATGGCACCGACCACGAGCCCGCCGAGGCCGCCGCCTGCCACCAGCATAACAGGACGAAACTGGCCGGGTCCGCAGGCAAGCCCCATGCCGATTCCCACCCCCGCACCGCCTAGCACGCCCACGGCTATGCAGAGCGCCAACAAGGTCAGAACCAGCCCGCTGCCGCCGCTGGTCGACCCTGCCAGAAGTATCCCGTAAAGCAGCCCGCCGATCACGCCAGCACCGGCACCGCCGATGGTGGAGGCTGCAGCGATCCGCCCACCGCGCGCGAGGCCGCTTGTCGCAGGATCCGGCCGGGCCGTGTCCTGGTCTCCCCTATCGTCAGCCAATTCGCCGACAAAGCGGTAACCATGCTTCGGCACGGTGGCGATATAGCGGGGGGAGGCGGCATCGTCCCCCAGCGCGCGGCGCAGGGTGCGGATGCACTGGGTCAGCGCTTCGTCCGTCACCGGTATGCCCCGCCACACCTCGTCCATGAAACGATCCTTGGTCACCAGGTCGCCGCGCGCCTGCACCAGCATGGCAAGGGCATCGAAATAGCGGCTGCCGATGTCGATCTCCTCATCGCCGCGCAGCAGGCGGCGGTTCGCGCGGTCGAGCGCGAAGCAGTCGAAATGCAGGATTGCCGGATCGGTGGCCATGTCCGCCGTTTCCTATGCCAGCAATCGGGCCAGCGGAAGCTTTTCAACCATTGCTCACGAATTGCTCATGCCCCTCACCCCACTGGAATTGCATGGTTTGGCCATCCTTACTGACGGAGATTCGACCATGCCCGACACCCTTCCCTTTTACCGCCGCCTGGCCGGATGGCGCATCGCCGGTTGGAGCGCTGCCGCCGCACTGTTGGCACTGTCCGCCATCGCCATGCAATTCACAAACGAAGTCGACTGGACCGGCAGTGATTTCGTGTTCGCTGCTGTCCTGCTGCTGGTGACGGGTCTCGCAGCCGAGGGCGGTCTGCGGCTTGCCCGCAGCTGGCCGCAGCTCATCGGCTTTGCGTTCTTCACCTTCACTGCGTTCTTCACGATCTGGGTCAATCTCGCCGTGGGCATCATCGGTTCGGAAGATGAGGCGATCAACACAGGCTTTCTCGTCCTCCTGCTTCTGGGCATCGTCGCTTCTGCGGTCGGGCTCTTCAAGCCTCGCCCCATGTCGGCGATCACCGGAGTCCTTTCTGTAAGCCAGCTGGCCATGGGGCTGGCAGCAATGCGTGCCATGCCCGGCCATCAGGCGGAATGGGGAGTGCTGTTGATGTTCGCCACCCTGTGGCTGGGTGCCTCGCTCGCCTTTCGCCGCGACGCGGCGCAGGTGGGCTAGAGCGAGCCGTGCCCGCCGGTGGAGCCGAAACCGCCTTCGCCGCGTGCGGTGGCATCCAGGTCTTCAACCTCGTCCCACGCGGCCAGTGTGACCGGGGCCAGCACAAGCTGGGCGATCCGGTCACCGCGCTGGATGGGGAAGTTGTCATCCGAAAGGTTGACCAGGATCACCTTCAGTTCGCCGCGATAATCGCTGTCGATGGTGCCGGGCGCATTGGGGACGGTGATGCCGTGCTTCAGCGCCAGGCCCGAACGCGGGCGAACCTGGATTTCGTAACCGGGCGGGATGGCCACGGCAAATCCGGTGCCGACCGCTTGGCGCGACCCGGGGCGCAGGACGATGTTCTCCGCCGCCACCACATCCATGCCCGCGGCGCCATCGGTGGCATAGGTGGGCAGGTCCAGCCCGTGCCCGTGCGGCAGACGCTTCAGTTTGACAGGTATCGTATCAGGCATTGACGCTGAACTTCTCGGCAATTTCCTGGATGAGGCGGGTGGCCACGTCCTGCTTGGTCATGGGATCCCAATGCTCGACCTTGCCTTCCTTGACGAGGTGAACCTGGTTGTTGTCCCCGCCCATGACATCGCCAGAGACATCGTTGGCCACGATCCAGTCGCAGCCTTTGCTCTTGCGCTTCTTGCGGGCGTTATCGACCACATCGTTTGTCTCCGCGGCAAAGCCGATAAGCAGTTCGGGCCGCTTGGGATTGGCGGCAACGCTGGCGAGGATATCGGGGTTTTCCGCCAGCACCAGCGCAGGGGGAGCGGCCCCGCGCTTCTTGATCTTGATGTCGTTATATTCCTTCGTGCGCCAGTCGGCAACGGCGGCAGCCATGATCGCGGCATCGACAGGCAGCGCCTCGCGCACGGCCTTGGCCATTTCCTCGGCGCTTTCCACGTCGATGCGGTCCACGCCCAGCGGCGTGCGCAAATGGACTGGCCCGGTGACGAGCGTAACCCTCGCGCCCGCTGCGGCGGCGGCGGCGGCAATGGCGAAGCCTTGCTTGCCGCTCGAACGGTTGGCGAGATAGCGCACCGGGTCGATCGGCTCGTGCGTAGGCCCAGCGGTGACGAGCACGTGCTTGCCGTAGAGCGGACGGTGCTCGATATCCTGTTCGAAACCCGGCTGGCCTGCCAGCGGGTCGAACGTATCGATGGGATCGAGTTCGGGCGACTGAACCTGGCCCGGCTCCAGCGGATTGACTGGCGCTGCGGCTTCCTCCCCTTCGAACGGCTGCGGTGCTTCCTGCCGCGCGTTCACCTCGTGGTTGATCGCCTCACGGTCGGTCGGCGGAGCGGCTTTCGCCTTGCCCTTGGTCGCCATCAGGTGTTCGACGCCGGTATAGTCGGGCTCGTCGGGCAGGTCGGACCCTTCCCAGGCGACCTCGCCTTCCAGTTCCTCGTAACCCTCCTCATCGTCGTAGGTGACTTCGTCGTCCTCGATCCTGAGCGGGGTGGAACGCGGGATGATGCTGGCGAGCATTCCGGCAAGGCCGCCGGGCTTGTCGCTGCCGAAGTCGCTGTCGTCCTCGTAGTTTTCCTCTTCCGCGCCCGCTTCGACGGCACGCAGGTATTCCTCGATATCCTGCCCCGCGATGCCGGGATCGAGGCCCAGCATGTCAGCAATTTCCAGCCAGACCATTTCCGGTTCGGGCAGGCGGCCGGGGCCAAATTCGCCGCAGGCCATCGCGCCTTCGTCGGGCGTCATCACCCGCACGCCGCTGTCGCGCAGCATCGCGATGTTGCGCTGTGTGGCGGGGTGTTCCCACATCTTCACGTTCATGGCAGGCACGGTCAGCACCGGCTTGTCGGTGGCTAGGATCAGCGTGGTGGCCAGATCGTCGGCAATGCCGGCGTTCATCTTGGCCATCAGGTCCGCCGTTGCCGGGCAGACGACGACAAGGTCCGCCTCCCGCGAAAGCTGGATGTGGCCGATCTCGGCCTCGTTCTTCAGATCCCACAGCGAGGTGTGGACCTGATTGCCGGAAAGCGCAGCCAGCGCCATGGGCGTGACGAATTGCGCGCCGCCGTTGGTCAGCACGCAGTTGGTCTCTCCCCCGCCCTTCGCAATCAGGCGGACGAGTTCGCATGACTTGTAGGCAGCGATACCGCCGCCCACCACCAGCAGGATTCTAGGACTGGTCGACTGTCCCTCCTGTTCCAAAACATCAATCCGCTGCTCAAGCATCGGTTCTCAAGGCCCGCTAATAGTCCAAGCGTGCGCTTTCGCAAATCTTGGTTAAGGTTGCCTTTCCTTTGCGCGATAAGCTTTTCCGGCAAGTTCGCCCAGCGCGCGCGGCGCAAAGGCGAGGCCCGCGATGTAGGCAGGCAGGGTCAATTGCACCCAGTAAAAATTCTCCGGCCTGGCGAACAGGGCCATCGCGGCGAAGAACCCCGCAAACCACAGCGCAGCGAACAGGCCCATGCGCCCGCCCAGCCCCACCCAGCCGACGAACGGCAGGATCGCCAGTGGTGCCGCCAGGGCGACGGGCAGGACCAGCAGGGGCGTGAGCCGGGAAAGCGCCATCAATGGGAGGGCAAGGCCCGCCATGGCGTCCCACCCTTGCGAAGCCGGATCGCCGAGCGCGCGGCGCATTTCCACAAAGTGGTAGTGCAGCCCCATCATCGCCGCGAACAGCACCAGCACAGCCACCAGCGCGGCGACCTCGCGCCAGCGTTTCTCCATCACGGCGAAAGCAAGCCAGAGCAGGACGAAGGCGACGGCCAGCTCGCGCACGGCAATCGCCAGGCCCGCGGCCAGCAGGCTGGGCCACCAGCGCTGCGGGGAATACATGACGAAAGCCAGGGTCAGCAGCAGGCCCGCCAGCAATTCGTGGATGAGCCCCGCCTGCGGCACAGCCAGTGCCGCCCCGCCCAGGGCCAGCAGCACCAGCGCGCCCACGCGCTCTGCCATCGCCATCGTGCCCTGCAGCTTCTGGTGCAGCATCAGGATCGAACCAAGCAACAGCACCGCGCCCAGCATCCGTACCCCGTCCACGCCGATGGACCGGTGCAGCCATGCCAGTGTCGGCAGGCGCACGGTGACAAAGGGGCGCGTGGGGTAATTGCCGGCGCGCTGTTCCTCCATGGCGACGGCGTAATAAGGCTCGCCCGCGATCACGCGTTCCGAAATACGAGCATAGAGCGCGAGATCGCCTTGCGATCTGTCCGCCCGATGATCAGCGTTCGCTTGCACCCGCGCGGTTTCCGCCTCGTTCACCGGTGCAACGGCCACCGCGCTCCATGCCATCAGTGCGGCCAGCAGAGCGAGCACGGCACCCGCACCCCAGCGCGGCAGGCGTGTCAGCGGGCGGCCCAGGCTATCCCACCAGGTGAGCGGATTGATCATGGTCGTTGTCTGGACCGGGACAGGGACAGGCTCAATGCTTGCGGCCATCTATCCCCGGTCAGTTTCGCGCTAGCCGATGATCCCGGCCAGCATCGCGCCCCACACGGCAGCCCCGCCGATCAGCGCAGCAACGATATAGCCCGCCCAGCCGCGCTGCCCTGCCTCGGCCCGGCGGCGTTCCCACAGCAGTTCGACTTCGGGAAGCGGCGGCTGTTCCGGCGCGCCGCCCTTGGCCGGGTAGCGGTCCTCTATCCGGCGCACGAGATCGGGCAGGCGCAGCAGCGTGTCGATGTCGGTCCGGATGCGGTCGGCAATCGCCGCCTCAGGGCCCAGTTCGTCACGAATCCAGCTGCGCACGTAGGGCGCGGATACGTCCCACATGTTGATCTGCGGATTCAGCTGGGTGGCGATACCTTCCACCATCACCATCGTCTTTTGCAGCAGCAGCAGGTGTGGCTGAGTCTGCATGTCGAAATCGCGGGTGATCGCGAACAGCCCGTCCAGCATCTGGCCCACGGAAAGCTCGCTCACCGGCTTGCCGCGCATGGGTTCGCCCACGGCGCGAAGGGCGGTCGCGAATTCGTCGCCCGAATGATAGCTGGGCACATATTGCGCCTCGAAATGGATCTCGGCCACGCGCTTGTAGTTGCCCGTAATCAGGCCGTAGAGAATCTCCGCCAGCCACTGCCGCGCGCGCCGGTCTATCCGGCCCATGATGCCGAAATCGATGGCGACGATGGTGCCGTCGGCTTTCACGAACAGGTTGCCCTGGTGCATGTCCGCGTGGAAGAACCCGCCGCTGATCGCCTGCGTCAGGAAAGCCAGCACCAGCCGCCGGGCAAGGTCGGGCAGGTCATGCCCGGCTTCGGCCAGCGCGGTCATGTTGCTGATCTTGACCCCGTCGACCCATTCAATGGTGAGCACGCGGCCATTGGTGCGGTCCCAATCGATGGCGGGTATGGCGTAGCCATCAAAGCCCCTCATCGCGTCGGCGAGTTCGGATGCGCTGGCCGCCTCGCGCCGGAAATCCAGCTCCGAATTGCTCCACCGCTTGAAATTGGCGATGGTGAGGCGCGGTCGCAGACGCCTGGCCTCTCCGCCCATCGCCTCAAGATGGGCGGCCGCCCATTCGTAGGTGGCGATGTCCTGCTCGAACTTCTCGCGGATGCCGGGGCGCAGCACCTTGATGGCGACGGTGCGCCCCTCGGTCGTCACGCCCTTGTGCACCTGCGCTATGGACGCAGCGCCCACCGGCTCGGGATCGACTTCGACGAAAAGGTCTTCGAGCGGACGTTCGAAGCTGTCTTCGATCTGCTTGCGGATTGCGGCGAAGGGCACCGGCGGCAGGCTGTCCTGTAGGCTCAGCAGGTTCTTTGCCGCTTCGTCTCCCACAAGATCGGGCCGCGTCGCCAGTGTCTGCCCCAGCTTGATCGCGGCGGGGCCGATCTCGCGGAACGCACCCGCGTAATCGGGCTCGCGCGGCTGGATTGTGCCGAAACGGGCGGTGCGGCAAAGCCGCTTTACAGGAGCCGGCGTGTTGGGATCGCGCTCGATCCCACGCAGCGCGCCATGCCGCGCAAGGATGCGGCCCCATTTGAGGAGCCGCCAGATATGCGTCGAGGGACGGGTCACGCGGTCAGACTTTCCATCCCGAATGGATGTTCACCGCGCCGCCCAGGATCCTCTCCACCCGTGTGCGCACGAAACCCGCGTCGCGGATCATCGCCTCGAACTCGGGCGGCCTGGGGAAGCGGCGGATCGATTCGGCGAGATACCGGTAACTGTCCTCGTCACCGGCGATGGCCTTGCCGATCTTGGGCATCAGCTTGTGCGAATAGGCGTCGTAGACCTCCTTGAAGCCCGGCCATTCGGTGGTGCTGAATTCCATGCAGTAGAACCGCCCGCCATACTTCAGCACGCGGTGAGCTTCGCGCAGCGCCCTGTCGATGTGGGTGACGTTCCGGATGCCGAAGACGATGGTGTAGGCATCGAACTGCTTGTTTGGATAAGTCAGCGTCTCGGCATTCTGGCAGGACCAGCTAAGGCCATCGATGCCGCGCTCCATCGCGCGCTCGATGCCGACGTCCAGCATGTCCTGGTTGATATCGGCCACCACCACTTCGGCGCCCTTGGCAGCCATGCGGAACGCGATGTCGCCGGTGCCGCCCGCCATGTCGAGGATCGCCTCGCCCGCCTGCGGCTTCACGCGCCGTACGAACTGGTCCTTCCACAGGCGGTGCATCCCGCCCGACATGGCATCGTTCATGATGTCGTACTTGCGTGCGACATTGGAGAAGACCGCGCCCACGCGCTGGGTCTTCTCTTCCGGGGCCACATCTTCGTAGCCGAAGGAGACGGTGTCGGGTTTTGGCTCGCTCATGCCGCTGCACTTAGGGGCAATTGCCCGCGGCGCAAAGGGTGTTAAAGGGTCAGGCCATGCCGGAACTTCCCGAGGTAGAAACAACCGTGCGCGGCCTGGCACGCTTTCTCGATGGCGCGCGGATAGAGCGCGTCACGCTGGGGCGGCCCGACATGCGCTTCCCTTTCCCTGCGGGCCTCGGCCAGGCGATGACGGGCGCGCGGGTGACCGGGCTTGGCCGCCGCGCGAAGTATGGCCTGATCGACACGGATCGCGGCCACACCATGATCTTCCATCTGGGAATGAGCGGCCGCTGGCGGATCGACCCGGACCTGCCCGACAAACACGATCACCTGCTGCTGGAAACTGCCGACCACCGCTTTGCCCTCAACGACCCGCGCCGCTTCGGCTATGTCGACCTCGTGGAAACGGGTGCGCTGGACGCATGGCCCGCTTTTGCCGCGATGGGGCCGGAGCCACTAGGAGACTTGCTTACCGTCGATCACCTGCGCGCGGCCATCAAGGGGCGCAAGCAGGCGATCAAGCTGCTGCTGCTGGACCAGCACGTGGTGGCAGGGCTTGGCAACATCTACGTGTGCGAGGCGCTGCACCGGGCGGGTATCGATCCGCGCAAGGCCGGAGGGCGAGTCTATCGTCCCGCGCTGGAGCGGCTGGTGCCGGCGATCAAGGACGTGCTGGAACAATCGATTCGCGACGGTGGCTCTACCCTGCGGGACTATGCCGCGCCTTCGGGTGAGCTGGGCTATTTCGCCACGCGGTTCCTTGTTTACGGGCGCGAGGGCGAGCCTTGTATCTCCTGCGGCGAAGGCCATATCAGGCGCATAGTACAGGGCGGTCGCAGCACCTGGTTCTGTCCTGCTTGCCAGAAGTAGGAGAATCCTTGACCTTTTGTCTCGGACACACTAGTTGCGCCGCTTTCCGGCGGGATTACCGTCGACTCAGCTTTACCTAGCACAGGATTTAAACGGGCGGTTTCGCTGCTCGAAACAAGGACAGACATGGCCAACACGCTGCAAGCCAAGAAGCGCATCCGTCGCAACAACACCCGGGCCGCCATCAACGGCGCCCGCAAGAGCCGCATCCGTGGCTTCATCAAGAAGGTCGAGACAGCCGTCACCGAAGGCGACAAGGCTGCCGCACAGGAAGCGCTGAAGGTTGCCCAGCCGGAAATCGCCAAGGGCGTTTCCAAGGGCGTGCTGCACAAGAACACTGCCGCTCGCAAGATGAGCCGCCTGAGCAAGCGCGTCTCCGCTCTCTGATTCGCTTTTCTCGCACCCGAGTCGGGTGCGATTGACGGCGATTTGCGGAACGAAATCGGAACAGATTTCAGCAGGGGCTGGTGGTTTTTCCACCGGCCCTTTTTGCAGGTGCGAGAGAAGCTGAACCCGGCTGCGCGTAAACGTAAGGAATCTCGCGATTCGCGGGATTGTCACAAAACTATCGTTATTTTTCAGATGGATGAACGCAAGTCCGCGGCCTCCCGACCTGTCAATGACCATTTTTTGAAAATATTTCAGGGGATGGTCTTGAGGTTCCCCGGCAGTCCTTCATAACAGACTTCCGGTCGCGACGATTGCCGTCGCAGCCATCAACAACCGAGTTGTCAACGGGGGCATCGGTGCGCGCAACAGGCGTTCACCGGGCGGGGGAGTTTTGTCACCGGTTTCGGTATCGATTTGTGACGTCGGGCAGGCCGGCATTCGGATTTGTGGGATTTGGAAAAAAGATGATTCGGATGGGACCGCACAGCGGGCGCAACAACAGTGCGAAGAACGAGGGTTCAGAAAACAATATGGAAGAGCAGGAAGCGATCGATCTCGCAGCGGACTGGGCTGACATTAGCCAGGGCCTGCGAAAGGATCTCGGGCACCAGCTTTTCACGCAGTGGATCAAGCCGATCCAGCTGGGCAAGCTGGACCACGAGACCGGCACGCTGGACCTGTTCCTGCCCACCGAATTTTCCGCCAGCTGGGTAGAAGATCGCTATCACGACCGGCTGTCGCTGGCATGGAAGATCGCCAGCAGCGAAGTGCGTCACATCGCCGTCAAGGTGCATCCCGGTCGCCGCAAGATCGCCGACCTCGACCTGCGCGGCCACGACGGTTTCGGCCACCGCGCCGCCAACGATGCCAGCCTGGCGATGGAATCGATCGGCGATGATGGCTTCACCGCCAGCGTCGGCCTCGATCCCAGCCAGACTTTCGCCTCCTTCGTTACCGGCAGCACCAACGTGCTGGCGAAGAACGCCGCGGAGCGCATGGCCAAGGCGGAAAAGCCGCAGTTCAGCCCGCTCTACCTGAAAGCCGCCACCGGCCAGGGCAAGACGCACCTGCTGCACGCCATCGGCCACTCCTACCTGCAGACCCACCCGCGGGCGCGCATCTTCTACTGCTCGGCAGAGCGGTTCATGGTGGAGTTCGTGCAGGCCCTGAAATCGAACGAGATGATCGAGTTCAAGGCGCGCCTGCGCGGGTTCGACCTGCTGCTGGTGGACGACATCCAGTTCATCATCGGCAAGGCTTCCGCACAGGAAGAGCTGCTCTATACGATCGACGCGCTGCTGGCCGAAGGCAAGCGACTGGTCTTCGCCGCCGACCGCGCCCCGCAGGCGCTCGACGGTGTCGAGCCGCGCCTCCTCTCGCGCCTGTCGATGGGCCTTGTCGCCGACATCCAGCCCGCCGATATCGAGCTGCGCCGCGCCATCCTCGAATCGAAACTGACCAGGTTCGCCCCGCTCGAAGTGCCCGGCGACGTGATCGATTTCCTCGCCCGCACCGTGTCGCGCAACGTGCGTGAACTGGTGGGCGGCCTCAACAAGCTGATCGCCTATGCCCAGCTGACCGGGCAGGAAGTCTCGCTGCAACTGGCAGAGGAACAACTGACCGATATCCTGTCGGCCAACCGTCGCCGCATCACCATCGACGAAATCCAGCGCACGGTCTGCCAGTTCTACCGCATCGACCGCGCCGAAATGTCTTCCAAGCGTCGTGCCCGCGCCGTGGTGCGTCCGCGCCAGGTCGCCATGTATCTCGCCAAGGTGCTGACGCCGCGCAGCTACCCCGAAATCGGTCGCAAGTTCGGTGGCCGCGATCACTCGACGGTAATCCACGCCGTGCGCCTGATCGAGGACCTGCGTCAGCGCGATGCCGACATGGACGGCGACGTGCGCAGCCTGCTGCGCCAGCTGGAGAGTTAGTTTGCTTCATGAACCCGCATCCGCGGGTTCGTCCTCGCTAGACGCGCAGCATTGCTGCGCCCGCTGCGGGCGGGCGTTCGCCCTTGCGGTCGGCTAAGCGCCGACCGTTTCCCTCGCATTTCTGGAGGCTGGCGCAAGTCTCGGTCGCCACCAGCGACCGACAGCGCGCGAATTGCGCGTCGCCCGGTAGGGCAAAAGCCAAGTGAGCGAACGCGAACGCCTGCGCTTGAGGCTTAGGCAAAAAAGGTCCAACAGCCCCGTGCAATGAGCGATACGCCCCACCCCCTCACCGAAGAACGGCTGGACCGCTTCGCCCGCCATATTGTGCTGCCCGAAGTCGGCGGTGCGGGGCAAGCGGCACTCTCCCGCGCGCATGTCGTGCTGGTGGGCCTGGGCGGGATCGGCGCACCCGCGCTGCAATATCTGGCGGGGGCGGGTATCGGCCAGCTTACCCTGGTCGACGACGACAAGGTCTCGGCCAGCAACCTGCAACGCCAGACCATCTACACCACCCGCGACATCGGCCACGGCAAGGCGGTATCTGCGCGGCGCTGGCTGGCGAACTTCGACGAGAAGCTGTCCGTTTCCATCCACGATAGACGCATCATGCCAGACAATGTCGGCGGCCTGATCGAAGGCGTGGACCTGGTGATCGATGGCACCGACAACTTCGCCACTCGTCTCGCCGTGTCCGATGCCTGCGTGGCGGCGGGCGTGCCATTGCTGTCTGCCGCCGTAGGGCGCTTTCAGGGGCAGGTCGGCGCCTTTGCCGGACACCGCGCGGACCAGCCGTGCTACCGCTGCTTTGTTGGCGATGCCTTCGATGCCGAGGATTGCGACACCTGCGCAGAGGACGGCGTCCTCGGCGCAATGGTCGGCTGGGTCGGCACCTTTGCCGCGATGCAGGCGATCCGCCTGCTGGTGAGCGCCACCGGCGGAATGGGCGACCCCCAATTCGGCAAGCTGCACCTGATGGACGGCTTGAAGCCCGGCATGCGCATGCTCATGATCGCCAAGGACCCTGCCTGCAGCGCATGCGGCTAGCCCAGATTTGACTTTGCCCGCCGGCAGGCAGACAATTCTTGCGTCGAGGGACGGCTTTGTTGTTGGTCGCAGGGTCGCCCGCCCCTTTGCAGCGCATGCCATGGTGGCGTGCGCCGATTACCAACGGGGGAATCTCATGAAAAAACTTATGCTTGGAAGTCTGGCTGCCGCTCTGGCGCTGGCCACCGCGTCGGCTCCTGCCTCGGCGCAACTTAGCGAGTACGAGGATTACGAATATTCCGATTCAGTGGTGGAATTGACCACCGTTCGCGTCGATCCCGGCCAGCTCGACACATACCTGGAAGGTCTGCGGCAGACCTGGGTCGCCAGCAATGAAGTGGCCAAACAGCTCGGCCATATCGAGGATTATGGCATCTACGCCAACATGGCACCGAGCAGCGGTGACTTCCACCTGCTGCTGGTGATCGAGTTCCCGGGCGAGAACATGCAGCCCTCTCGCGAACGTTACGACGCGTTCATGGATGCCTGGGGCGAGGCGAACATGCAGAACTCGAACGAGACCGTGGTGAACCTCTACAACGAGATTCGCGAGATCCAGGGCGTGTACCTGACCCGCGAGATCATGATGAAGATGGACTGATCGTTTCGCCGCCGGGCCAGCGGTCCGGCGGCACCACTCAGGCCTGCGGAACGCACGTCCGCCTGTTTAGCGTGTCCGCCACCCGCGCAGGCAATCGTCCGCTATCGAGCCTCGAGATTAAGGCTGCCGCCACTTCCTCTGGTTGTACGCGTTCCGCATGGCCTCGCGCGTTTCGGGATCGGGGCGGCAAGGCAGCAGCACTAGCAGGCCCAGTATTCTCAACACGCGCGTCATGGCGGCTACCATGCCGCGTGATGGTTGATATCAGGTTCTAGGCGCGCAGGACCTCGTCTACCCATGCGGGCACGAGCACACTAGCCGCGCCCAGCCGGGCCTCGTCGAAATTGCGACTGCCAAGGCTCTCCTCGAGGTTCAGTTCCAGCGTGCGTGCGCCGCTTGCAGCGGCCTGCTGGACGAACCCGGCGGCAGGATAGACCGCTCCGGAAGTGCCGATGGAAACGAACAGGTCCGCGCGGGCCAGCGCATCGAAAATGCGGTCCATCTGGTAGGGCATTTCCCCGAACCACACGATGTCGGGCCGCATGGCCGCCTTGCCGCAGGACGGGCAGGCAGGACCGTGGCCCAGCGGCCCCTCCCAACGGTGCCGGGCATCGCACGCGCGGCACCATGCCGACAGCGCCTCCCCATGCATGTGCAGCACGCGCCGCGCTCCGCCGCGTTCGTGCAGGTCGTCGATATTCTGGGTGACGAGCAGCAGTTCTCCGTTCCACTCTTGGTCGAGCCGTCCCAGCGCTTCGTGCGCGGGATTGGGCTGGGCGGCACGTATCTGCGCGCGCCGCTCATCGTAAAAACGCTGGACCAGCGCCGGATCGCGGGCGAACCCTTCGGGCGTGGCGACCTCTTCTACGGGGTGGTTTTCCCACAGCCCGTCCTCGGCGCGAAAGGTCTTCAGCCCGCTTTCGGCGGATATTCCTGCGCCGGTCAGGATCACGATGTTGCGGATGCCAGTCATGACGCGCATGAAGCACACAAAGAACAGGAGTATCAATGGCACGTATCGGGATCATCGGCAGCGAAGGGCGCATGGGACAGGCCATCGCGCAGGTGCTGGCTGGGGGCGAGCACGAATGTGCAGGCGGCGTCGACAAGGGCCAGAACCCTGCCCAGCTGGCGCAGGAATGCGATGCGCTGGTGGACTTTTCCGCTCCCGTCGCACTGGCCGAAAATCTCTCCGCCGCGCAGGCTGCGGGTATCCCGATGCTGATCGGTACGACGGGCCTAGGCGAAAGGGAACACGGCGCCATCGATGCCGCCGCGCGCAGCATTCCCATTTTGCAAACCGGCAATACTTCGCTGGGGGTTACTCTTCTGGCGTACCTTGTTCAAGAGGCCGCCGCTCGGCTCGGCCCGGACTGGGATATCGAGGTGCTGGAGATGCATCACCGCATGAAAGTTGATGCGCCATCGGGCACCGCGTTGCTGCTGGGAGAGGCGGCGGCAGATGCGCGCGGCATCACCCTGGCCGACAACAGCGAAAGCGGGCGCGACGGGCATACAGGCCAGCGGGCCGAGGGCGCCATCGGCTTTGCCGCGCTGCGCGGCGGCACGGTAGCGGGCGAACACTCGGTGATCTTTGCCGGAGAGCAGGAGCGCATCACCCTCAGCCACTCGGCCGAAAATCGCATGATCTTCGCGCGCGGCGCGGTAAAGGGCGCTGCCTGGCTGATCGGCAAGCCGCCGGGCCGCTATGGCATGAAGGATGTGCTGGGGCTAGCCTGACAGCCCGCATCGGGGAGGGAATGACATGACGGCAAGCAGGGTCGAGGCGGACACCCGTGCGTGGATCGACACGCTGAGTTCGCAGGAACTGGCGCTGGCGCGCGATTACACCACCGGCAACCACTGGCTGATCCTGGCCGGACTGCTCGTGTCCGCCATCGTCACATGGATTATCGTGCGCAGCGGGGTGCTGGACAAGGTCGCGGCGAAACTGGGCAGGCGCGGCTTTGCGCTGCGCACCTTCCTGGTGGCGGGCGTCTATCTCGTGGTCAGTTCGCTGCTGGCCCTGCCCTTTGCGATCTACACCGACTGGTGGCGCGAAACGCAGTACGATCGCACCAGCCAGTCACTCGCGGACTTCCTGGCGCAGGGCGGCATTTCCCTGCTTCTCTCCGCGCTGATCGGTGGCCTCTTCCTGCTGGGCGTCTACGCCCTGATCCGCAAGGCGGGACGCTGGTGGTGGGCATGGGCCGGCGCACTGGTGGCTGCCGCCATTTCCTGCATGCTGCTGCTGAGCCCGGTGCTGATCGAACCGCTGTTCAACGATTACCAGCCCATCCCCGAGGGCGAGGTGCGCGACGCCGTGCTGGTACTGGCCGCAGAAGCCGGTGTGCCGGAAAACCGCGTGTTCATGTACGACGGATCGCGCCAGTCGAACAATTTCACCGCCAATGTTTCGGGCGTGGGCAGCAATGCCCGCATTGCCATATCGGATGTGGCGATGGACGAGGCATCGCTGGACGAGGTGAAAGCCGTGACAGGGCACGAGATCGGCCACTATGTGCTGGGCCACGTCTGGCGCTCCATCGCCGTGATCAGTCTGCTGGGGATAGCGATCTTCTGGCTGACGGCGCGGCTCTATCCGTGGTTCGCACGGCTGTTCGGCACCGATGCGGAACTGGCAGACCCGCGCGGACTGCCCGTGTTCTCGTTCGTCATCGGCCTGCTGTTCGTTCTCGCCCAGCCGATCACCAACACCCTGACGCGCTTGGGTGAAAGCGAGGCCGATGCCTATTCGTTGACTCACGTCGGCCTGCCCGATGCCCTGTCCGGCGCGCTGATCAAGACCGCCGAATATCGCTATCCTCTGGCAGGGCCGGTGGAGGAAGCGCTGTTCTACACCCACCCCACCGTGGAGAGCCGCGTGCGCGCCGCAATGGCGTGGAAGGCCGCACAGGAGGAGAGGCCATGAGCGGCGCGCTGGCCAACCAGTGCAACTGGCAGGAGGAAGGCGGCGGAGAGGCCGCGGCTGAACGGTGCCTCGATTTCCTGGCAGAAGTCGGCATTCCATGATCGACCTGCCCACCGTCCTGGCGCAGGGCGTGGGGACCTACCCCAACATGCTGCGCTGGCTGCGCTAGACTGTTGGCCTGCGCCCCCCTTTGCGGCTAGCCAGCAGCGCATGACGAAAGACCAGATCTTCGAATTCTTCCGCCGCCTGGCAGAGGACAATCCCGCGCCCGAAACGGAGCTGGAATATGGCAATGCCTACCAGCTTGTCGTTGCCGTCGCCCTATCGGCGCAGGCCACAGATGTCGGCGTGAACAAGGCGACCCGCGCGCTGTTCGCCAGGGTCGAAACGCCCGCGCAGATGCTGGACCTCGGCGAAGAAGGTCTGATCCAGCACATCAAGACCATCGGCCTGTTCAATTCCAAGGCCAAGAACGTGATCGCGCTAAGCCAGTTGCTGGTGGACGAATATGGCGGTGAGGTGCCCGGCACGCGCGAGGACCTTGTCCGGCTGCCGGGCGTGGGCCGCAAAACGGCGAACGTGGTGCTCAACTGCTGGTTCGGGCAGGAGACCTTCGCGGTCGACACGCATATCCTGCGCGTGGGCAACCGCACTGGCCTTGCCAAGGGAAAGACGCCCGAACAGGTGGAGGCCAAACTGGAAAAGCGCGTGCCGCAACCCTTTCGCCTGCACGCCCATCACTGGCTGATCCTGCACGGCCGCTATGTCTGTAAGGCCCGCACGCCCGAATGCTGGCGCTGCCCGGTGGTGGACCTTTGCAGCTTCCGCAAGAAAGTGCTGGAGAAGCCGAAGGGGCGTTAGCGAGGTCCGCCGCTCCAGTCAGGGCGGAACATCTGCCGGGTGCGATACGTTCAACCATCAAAGGCGGGAAATGTTCACTAGGCGCTGCGGCGCCGGAAGTAGAACCCATGCCCGACGCCGGTTTTGCCTAAGTCCTTAATATCTTCACGTAGGTGGCCGTGCTTGTCATCGCCGCAGGCCTGTTTTTCTGGTTCATGCGCAAGCGGTCGAACCGTCATCCTATGGATACTCCTGAAAGGAAAGACGCAGAGGATATGCGCCGCCGGGAAGCGGAAGAGGAACGGCGCGCGGAAGGCCGACCCAAGCTCTGATCCGCTGTGCCAGAGAGCGTTCTAGAGCGTTTCCGCCTCGCGCACGTATCCGAATTCACCCTCGCCCGCCCAGTTGCGGCCGTCGGGATAGCGCAGTTCCACGCCCGAAAGATCGGCGGGATCGGCCAGAAGCATGTTCACTCCCATCATGGTGTTGCCGTGCGCTGCCACCGCGGCCTCGGTCAGCACGAAATGCGTGGTCGCCCCGCACCTGGTGCAGGAATGCACTTCCGCGGCGGGGGCTTCCTTGTCGGAGCGTCTGAAGCCTTTCGTCGCTCCGGAAACCTCTACCTGGTCTGGGTGAAAATAGCTCCACCGCGCACCGGTCTTGGCGCACAGGGTGCAGTTGCACGCGTGAACGAAGTCCGGCTTTTGCGAGAGCGCGACGCGCACCTCACCGCACAGGCAATCGAGAGTCATCTGCGCCTCCTACACATCGTCTGCAGAGATCATTTCCGCGCGGTCGATGTCGCCCGTCAGGCTGGCCACCGTCGTCGCCACGGCGGCATCGCCCGAAACGTTGGTGGTGGTGCGCATCATGTCCATGATCCGGTCCACTCCGGCAACGAAGGCGATCGTTTCCAGCGGTACGCCAACCGCGCCGAATACCAGCGCCATCATGATCAGGCCCGCACCGGGAATGCCCGCCGCGCCCACGGCCCCCAGCGTGCCGAGGATCGAGATCATGAAGTAGTCGCCCCACGACAGGTCGACCCCGAAGATCTGCGCACCGAACAGCGTGGCAAGTCCCAGATACATGGCCGTGCCGTTCATGTTGATCGTTGCGCCCAACGAGATCACGAAACTGGCGACCGAGTTGCTGATGCCCAGGTTCCGCTCGGCGCAGCGCAGGGTTACGGGCAGCGTGGCGTTGGAGCTGGCGGTGGAATAGCTGACCGCGATCGCATCCACGATGCCGCGGAAGAAATCGCGCACCGGCAGGCGGGCGATGAACTTGATCATCCCGCCGTAGACCAGGGCGATGATCAGCAGGCAGCCAAGGTAATTGAGGAAAACAAGCTTGCCCAGCGCGGCCAGCGCATCGAGGCCGAGCGTGCCTGCCACCCATGCCATCAGCGCGAAGACACCGAAGGGCGTGAGTTCCATCACTACCATGGTCACCTTCTGCATGACGACCGAGCCGCTATCGAAAATCTTCATAACCGGCTCGCCCTGCTCTTTGGCCATAAGGATGCCGATGCCCAGCAGCAGAGAGAAGATGATCAGCGGCAGCACGTTCACGTCGGCCATCACCTGCACCGGGCTTTGCGGTACCATGCCCAGCAGCATCTCGCGCCAGGTCGTTTCGTTCGGCTCGGGCACTGCGCCCATCTCGATCGAAGACGTATCGACACCGGAACCCGGCGCGATTACCGTTCCCAGGAACAGGCCAAGCCACACCGCGATCTGTCCCGTCACCACGAACAATAGCAGCGCGCGCCAGCCGATACGGCCCAGCTTGCGAATGTCACCGATGGAGGCAACGCCTGCGACAAGACTGAAGAAGATCAGCGGCACCACCAGCATCTTGATGAAAGCGACAAAGATATCGCCGACGATCTTGATGCTTTCCGCCCCCGGTCCCCACAACCGGCCCAGGATGATGCCAAGGATCAGGGCAGCAATAACCCGCTGCCACAGCGGAATGGCTAACCAGCGTTTCATGAAAGCGATTTCTCCTTGGCCGATAGCGCGGCCAGCGCAACCCGGCGGTAGATTGCCGTGAGGGTGGCAAGGTCGTCAACCGCCACGGCCTCGTCGGTCTTGTGCATGGTCGCGTTTACCAGGCCGAACTCGATGACCGGGCACAGGTCTTTCAGGAAGCGCGCGTCGGACGTGCCGCCGGTGGTGGAGCGCTCGGGATCGATGCCCGTCTCCGCCTTCACCGCATCGGCGATCATCTGCGAGAACGCGCCTGGCGGCGTGAGGAAAGGTTCGCCGCTGATGATGGGCCGCGCCGTGCCGCCGTGCTTTTCGGCGATGGCGATGACTTTATCGGACAACGTTGCGCCCGTATGCAGGTCGTTGAAGCGGATGGAAATTCGCGCGGCAGCCTTGCCGGGGATAACGTTGTGCGCGCGGTTGGGAACGTCAAATTCGGTGATTTCCAGGTTGCTGGGCTGGAACCAGTCGGTGCCTTCGTCCAGCACCAGCGCGTTCAGCTCGGCTAGGATGGCGACCATTTTCGGCATCGGGTTGTCGGCCAGGTACGGATAGGCAACGTGGCCCTGCGTGCCGGTAACTTCCAGCCAGATATTAACCGAGCCACGCCGACCGATCTTCATCATGTCGCCCAGCCTGTTGACGCTGGTAGGCTCCCCCACCAGGCACAGGTCCGGGATGTCGCCGCGCCCCCGCATCCGGTCGATCAGCGCACGCGTGCCATGCAGCGCGGGCCCCTCCTCGTCGCCGGTGATGATGAAGCTGAGCGTACCAATATCGACCGGGATTTCGGCGACGGCGGCCACCATGCAGGCAATGGCGCCCTTCATGTCCACTGCGCCGCGTCCGCAGAGCAGGTCTCCGCCCGGTTCGCTGCGCACTTCCGGGCCGAAGGGCTCGCTCGACCAGCCATCGCCCGGCGGCACCACGTCGACATGACCGGCAAAGGCAAAGTGCGGCGAACCTGCGGGACCGCGCCGGATGGCGAAGAGGTTCTCTACAGGTTCCTCATCGGTGCCTTCCTGGCCATCGCCACGGGTGAAGCGATCAACCTCGAAACCAAGGCCGGCGAGCATTTCTTCCAGCATGTCGAACACCGGGCCGCGCGCAGGCGTCACGCTTTCGCAGGCGATCAGGTGGCGGGCATTGGCAAGCGGGTCGTTGCTCACGAAGTAGTGCCCACCTCGAACTGCGAAATGGTCCATTCCTCGGCCATTGCGGCCTCTACCCATTGCTGCATCCAGTCATGTTCCCACAGGGCCTGCATGTAGGCTTGCGCAAAACCCGGCACTCCGATGCCGTAGGTGAGGAAGCGGCTGACGATAGGCGCATAGAAGATATCCGCTGCGCTGAAGGTACCGAAAAGGAAAGGTCCGCCCTTGCCGAAACGCGCGCGGGCCTCGGCCCACAGGCCGAGGATGCGCACGATGTTGCCCTTGCATTCGTCGGACAGGTCCACGTCCACGCGGGCGCGGATGTTCATCGGGCAATTGCGCCGCAGCGGCAGGTAGGATGAGTGCATTTCCGCCACCATGGCCCGAGCCATGCCGCGCGCGGCATCGTTCTTGGGCCAGAAACGGTCGCGCCCGACCTTGTCCGCCAGGTATTCGAGGATCGCCAGGCTGTCCCACACCACGACATCGCCGTCCCACAGCACCGGCACCTTTCCGGCAGAAGGCTGGAAATCGCCATCCTGTGCCTTCATCGCCTGCCAGTCGTCACCATCGATATGGACCGTCAGCTCCTCGAAGGAGAGCCCGCTCTGCTTTGCGGCCAGCCAGCCGCGCAGCGACCAGCTGGAATAATTCTTGTTACCGATGATGAGCTTCATGTGTGGCGCGGTTCCCTGTTTGACGCGAGGCCTAACGGTTCAGGCAGACACTGTCGAGCATGAACAATCCGCACCATACCGGCAAGACTTTGCTGAACGAGCGTTCACCTTTTTGCCGGTTTGTTAACCATCCTCTGGCACGAGACGAAATGCCGCAGAATGCGCTGGCGAAACGAAAGGTAAAGAGTGGTCGGCAAGGCCCCTGCAACCAAACGCGAAGCCAACTGGCTCGAACGGGTTCGCCACGTCGCGGTGGCGGGCCTGATCGCGCTTGTGCTGCATACGCTGACCGTATTCGTACCGCTCGACCAACTGGGCTGGGTGCTCCAGTCGCGGGCAGCCTCGCAGCCTGCCTCCGGTGACATCGTCTTCGTCGGCACCAGGGCCGATCTCGCCGATCCCGATCAGCCTGCCGGGCGGCGGCAACTGGCCGACCTTATCGACAGACTGGACGCCGCAGGGACAGAAGCGGTGTACATCGACCTGTCTTTCGAACGCGCGTCCGATCCGTCTGCCGACAAGCGCCTCAACGAAAGCCTCCGCGCATTCGCGGGTGAAAGCTACATGGTGCTGCCGATCCGCACGGGCCTTGACGGTGAGCCCATGCTCGTCAGCAACGCGCCGGAGGTCTGCGCGGGTATCCCGGAAGTCGCCGCCGACAACTGGATGAACTTCCTCGGCTTTACATGGGACCTTCCCTACCAGGTCTCTTCGGGCGAGCGCGCCTTGCCCAATGTTGCCCTCCAACTGGCCGGAAACGTCGAGATTGAAGCGGACAGGTTTCCCATCAGCTATATCTTCTCGCGTTCCTCCATCCCCACATACCGCTTCGATGACCTGAACCGTCCCGGCACAAACCTCGAAGGGTTTGCCGGGAAATCCGTGGTCATCGGTGATGCCGGGCGCGAGCAGTCAGCCGGACGAAAGATACCCGGTCACGCAGTAGTGCCGCCGTCGATTGTCTCCATCTACGGTGCGGAAACGCTGAAGGCGGGTCATACGCAATTCGTCAACGGACTGCTGGTCCTCATCGCCGTCTTTGCTGCCCTGCTTCTGGCCAGTGCCTGCCGCCGTCAGAACCTTCGCTATGCTGCATATGCCGCAATTGCCTTTGCAATCCCCGTCGGTCTTCTGGCCGCAGCCTTTGCCGCCACACGCGTAAGCGTTGCCGATTCGCTCGTCTTGCTGGCCGTCTTTGCCTTCTACCGGATGCGAACGTCCATGCGGCGTAAGCTGCGACTGGTCGATTCGGACACCAACCTCCCCACGTTTGCCGCGCTGGAAGCCGACAAGAACATCGCCGAGAACGTGCCTGCCATCATCGTGGCAAGGATCCACCGGTTCGAGGAAGTGCGTCGCAGCCTCCCGCTGGACCTGCATTCGGAATACCTGCTGGCCATTACCGGACGGCTGAACGCCGCGACCCAGCAGGCCACGATCTACATCGGGCAGGGCCATCTGCTGGGCTGGACAATGGCGGAAAAGGATCCCGCTCTCCTGCGCGAACACCTGGAAGGCCTGCGGGCACTGTTCGCGTCCCCGCTGGTGGTTGGCGAGCAGCAGGTCGATGTCGGCATCACCTTCGGCATCGACATAACCCCCAGCCCCAATGTGGCGCGGCGCCTGGCTGCGGCGGTGGCCGTGGCGGAAAAGACCAATGAGACTTTCGAACCGATTGCGATCGCCGATTCCGCATCGCAGGAAGACCTCATCTGGAACATCTCGCTGCAGGCGCGGATCGATGCCGCGCTCAGCAACGGCGAGATCTACCTGGCGTTCCAGCCCAAGATCATGGTGCAGTCGGGAGAGATCATCGGGGCCGAAGCTCTTGTGCGCTGGAAGGACCCGGTGAAAGGGCAGATTCCTCCCGATTACTTCATCCGCCAGTGCGAAACTGCCGGACGCATGAGCCAACTGACTCGCTTCGTGCTGGAGGAAGCCTGCAAGGCCGGCAACGCCTTCGAGCGCGAGGGATTGCATTTGCCGATTGCAGTCAACATTTCCGCCACGCTGCTGCACGAGCGTTCCATCGTCGCCATGGTCTCTGACGTACTGGACCGGCATTGCTACGATCCGCGTCGCCTGACGCTGGAAATCACCGAAACCTTCCGCATTTCAAACCTCGATCTCGCGGCCGAGATTCTCGGCGAGTTGAAGGCACTGGGTACCAAGATCTCGATGGACGATTTCGGGGTGGGTGCCGCAAGCCTGGAAGCGCTTTTGAAACTGCCATTCTCCGAACTCAAGATCGACAGGAAGTTCATCTCGCCGATGACCGGCGACCCCAAGGCGCAGGGGATCGTGAAGAACATCCTTCAGATGGGCCGCGATCTGCGAATCATCGTTGTTGCCGAGGGGGTTGAAGATGCCGGAACGTTAACCTTGTTGCGTGATTCGGGCTGCATCGTGGCCCAGGGTTTCGCCATTTCCCGACCCGTCAGATCAGAAAAAATACTGCAATATCATAGGGCTAAGGAAATAGGGTCGTTAAAAAACATAGTTTAGACTTTACAAAGATTGATGGTTAATGCACGAATCTCCTGAAGCAACAGGAGATTTGCAATGGGTCGTAGTATCTGGGACTGGCTTTTCGGCGGAAGTAACTGATCCGAAAGTCAGACATGAATCAAAAAAGGCGCCCTCACCGGCGCCTTTTTTTATGCCTGAAATCGGTTGCCGGGGAGCGGATCGCTCGCGCCCGGATTACTCGCGCCCCGATTACTCGCGAATGTCGCTCAGGATTGCCGCGCGCAGTTCTTCCAGACCCATGCCCTTTTCAGAACTGGTGACGTGCATCTGCGGATAGGCTGCGGGATGCTTGCGAACCTCTTCCTCGACCTTGGCCCGCACCGCTTCCAGTTCGCTGGCCTTCACCTTATCGGCCTTCGTTAGAACGATACGATATCCCACCGCTGCCTCGTCCAGCATGGTCATCATCTCGCGGTCGGTATCCTTCAGTCCGTGGCGACTGTCGACCAACACCATGGTGCGCTTTAGCGGCACCCGGCCGCGCAGGAAAGTGCGCACCAGTTTGCGCCAGTTGTCCACCACCTTCAGCGGCGCCTTGGCAAAGCCATAGCCCGGCATGTCGACCAGCCGGAACTGGGTAGGGTCGCCCACCTCGAAGAAATTGAGTTCCTGCGTGCGGCCCGGCGTCACCGAGGTACGGGCAATCGCCTTCCTCTGCACGAGGGCATTGATCAGCGAGCTTTTGCCGACGTTGGAGCGCCCGGCAAACGCGATCTCCGGATAGTCGGGGTCGGGCAGGTGCTTCAGCTGCGGTGCGGACAGCAGGAATTCCACGCGTCCGGAGAACAGCTTGCTCGCCTCCTTCGCCAGGTGTTGCTCTTCAGGGGTCACTCCGCTGCCTTCTTTCGTTCGGCTTCGCGCGCCTTCTCCTCGCGCTCCTTCGCCATCTGTGCCTTCAGTTCCGGGTTGCGCGCGTAGAGGTACTTCTGCTGCGCCAGGGTCAATACGTTGTTGCTGATCCAGTAAAGCAACAGGCCGGCGGCGAACGGCGCCATCACGAACATCAGGATCCACGGCATCAGCATGAAGATCTGCTGCTGCATCGGATCCATGGCGGCCGGGTTCAGCTTGAACTGCAGCCACATGGTGAAGCCAAGCAGCACGGCCAGCACGCCGATGGCAAGAAAGCCCGGAGGATCGAACGGCAGCAAGCCGAACAGGTTGAGAATGGTAGCAGGATCGGGCGCGGAAAGATCGCGCAGCCAGCCGAAGAACGGCTCGTGCCGCATCTCGATCGCCAGCAGCAGCACCTTGTAGAGCGCGAAGAAAATCGGGATCTGGATGAAGATCGGCAGACAGCCCGCCAGCGGATTGACCTTCTCTTCCTTGTACAGCCTGGCCATTTCCTGCTGCAACTGCTGCTTATCGTCCTTGTGGCGTTCCTGCAGCGCCTTCATCTTGGGCTGCACTGCGCGCATCTGCGCCATCGAATGGAACTGCTTCTGCGCCACCGGGAACAGCAGCAGGCGGATGATCAGGGTCAGGCAGATGATCGCCACGCCGAAGTTGCCCACCAGACCGAACAGGAAGATCAGCACCTGCCACATGGGCCAGGCGATAAAACGGAACCAGCCCCAGTCGATGGCAAGACCAAACCGCTCGACACCCTGATCCTGGTACATGTCCAGAACCGAGCTTTCCTTGGCGCCCGCGAACAGGCGCGTCGTGCGCGACACGGTCTCGCCCGCCGGGACGGTGACGGCATCGTAAATCAGGTCGGCGCGGTAGATGTCGCCATTGGTCTGGCGAAAGGTGCCTTCCGCAGCGCTGGCATCATCGGCCACCAGCGCGCTCATCCAGTAGATATCGGTGAAGCCCAGCCATTGGGTCCTGCCGCCCAGTTCGACCGGGCCTTCTTCGGCCACCTCGTCGTAGTCCCAGTCGAAGTTCACTTCGCCGTCGCCCTCGGCGATAGGGCCTGAATGGACATTCCATGTGGAAGCGCTGGCGGTGGAACTGGTCCGGTTCACGAACGCATAGGGTCGCAGCGCAATCGAGCCATCGGCCGTATTCGCGACGCTCTGGGTGACATCGAACATGTAATGCTGATCGACACGGAAGGTGAGGCGGAAGGTCTGGCCCTGGCCATTGTCCCACTGCAATACGACAGGCGAGTCCTGCGTCAATGTGTCGCCCTGGACCACCTGCCACGGCGTCTGCGCGTCGGGAACGGAAACCCCTTCGCCCACCCAGCCAAACTGGGCAAACTGCTGCGCGTCGGTGCCGGCAGGGGCAAACAGGCGAATCGGGCCGCTGTCCTCTTCCACCGTCTGGCGATGGGTCTTGAGCAGGATATCGTCCACGCGGGCGCCCACGGGGTTGATCGACCCGGCGATTTCCGGCGCATCGATGACAACGCGTCCGGTCGCGGCCAGTTCGGTGTCCAAGTCGCGCACCACCGGCGCATCGGTCTCGATCGAACCTTCGGCGCGCACCACCGGCGCATCCTCGCGGCTGGCCATGTTGGCAGGCACTTCTTCGACGGGATCCGGATAGTAGGTCCGCATCACGAAGTCGAAGCCGAACAGCAGGATCGCGCTCAGCACGACGGCAATGATAAGGTTACGCTGGTTGTCCAAGTGATTTTCCGTCGCGTCTAATCGTTAAGCGGTGCATCGGGCCCACCGCGATCAGGAACAGGGTCGTGACCGTGTCCCCCCCAAGGTTGGCAGCGCAATATACGCTTGATGGCCAACCATCCACCCCTGATTGCACCATGTTTTTCCAGCGCCTCTATCGCGTACTGGCTGCATGAAGGCTGGTAGCGGCAGGTGGGTGGCAGAATGCGGCTGGGACCAAGCTGCCAACCGCGCGCGATCAGGATGAAAACGCGCTTCACCGCGGGTTCTTCTTGTTGCCGCGCCGGGGGCGACGAGCGGGGTCGCCCTTGCCCTCCCGCGCAGCTTCAAGAGTATAGAGGAGTTCCTGGCCCATCCGCGCAAAGTCGCGCTCCACGCCGCCTTCGCGCCCGATCAGCACGTGATCGTGATCCGCCAGCCCGTGTTCGGGCAGCGCCGCGCGGAGCAATTCGCGGAAACGCCGTTTCATGCGATTGCGAACCACGGCATTGCCGATCTTCTTGGTAACGGTGATGCCATAACGCACACCCTGCCCGTCGTTCGGCCGCGTTAGCAGCACGAAGCCCGGCCGCGCATTGCGAAGCCCGCGATTCGCCGCGAGAAAATCGGCGCGTTTGGTGAGGACCGTGGGCGTCATGGTGTGTTAGATAGGGAAAACTTGTTTGTTTGCGAAGCCGCCTCCGCGGCTTCGTCCTCGCTAGACGCGAGTGCGACCGAATCACACCCAAAGAAGATAGCAGGCACGAAAACGGGCTCCGAAAGGAGCCCGCAAGGCCGAATGGCCGCCCGCAGCGGGCGCAGCTTGTCTGCGCGCCTAGCGAGGACGCTCGCCCGGAAGGGCGAGCGAAAAACGAATCAGGCAGACAGTTTCTTGCGACCGCGACGACGGCGGTTGCGCAGAACCTTGCGGCCACCCACGGTAGCCTTGCGGGCGAAGAAGCCGTGGCGACGGGCACGCACGAGGTTGCTCGGCTGGAAAGTGCGCTTCATGGTACAAACCTTCAGATATCAGAACAAAAACGGCCGCCAATCGAGAGGCGGCCTCACATGCTGCGGGCGCTTACTGAAGGACTGGCTCGAAGTCAAGATAGGCGAGTCCGGAACTCGCCCCGCCTTCCGCCTGCCCTGCCACCAGGTGACCCATCCATTCACGCATCTCGCGGCCGGTCAGCCAGCGCGCATCCTCGAACGGCACCGAGTTGGTCATGGCATAGAAGCGGCGCGCCTGCATCTCTTCCATGCCCATTTCCATGTAATAGTCGAGGTAGCGCCGGTGTTCGGGTGCGTCGGCGGGATAGTCCTCGGCACCGCGTCCCCAGTCGTCCAGCCAGCCGTGCACGGCAAATTCGCTGCCCGGTGCGATCTCCCGCGTGGTCCCGGCAAGAAACAGCTCGACCGCCCCGGAACGCACCGATCCGCCCTCGCCTGTGCGAGTTGCAATACCGCGCGCACGAATCGCGCGGCCCAGCGCCAGGTTGGCGCGGTCGTCATGCGTGCCGGGGGCCTCGACGAATTCCAGCGTATCGACCTGCGGGAAAGCCTGCAGCGCCGCTGCAAACTGGGCAGGCGAAGATGCATCGGTGATGCCTACCAGCGCGATCGTGCGATCGTCGATCACGCGGAACGGGCCGAATGCGGCGATCGCTTCCGCCTCCGTCCGCTGATGCAGGGGCGAGACGTAGCGCGCGGCGGTCGCCTCCACGCTTACCCATTCCTCCAC
Organism: uncultured Sphingomonadaceae bacterium; assembly: GCA_947493195.1. Classification (GTDB taxonomy): domain Bacteria; phylum Pseudomonadota; class Alphaproteobacteria; order Sphingomonadales; family Sphingomonadaceae; genus Alteraurantiacibacter. Next base: position 785,721 of record CANLQG010000001.1, read on the forward strand.
CACGGTCACGCTTTGCGCGGCGGCGGGTGACGAGCCAAGGGCAGCAAGGCACAATAGAACAGGCAGAGAGCGTTTCACGTGGCCCAGTCTGGCGGACGGGGCCTGCATCTTTGCCAACACAAAGGGTTGCGACCGGGTTAACGATGCGCCCTCTCGACATGAGGGGAAAGACCGCTATCACGCTCTGAAATAGGGGAATTTCACGTGGTCGCATTAGTTCAGACGGTTGCCTACCTCGGCCTAGACGCGCGCAAGGTAGAGGTGCAGTGCCAGCTCGCCGCCGGGATGCCGCGCTTCACCGTGGTGGGGCTGCCGGACAAGGCCGTGGCCGAAAGCCGGGAGCGGGTACAATCGGCTCTTGCGGCCATGGGTCTGTCGCTGCCGCCCAAGCGCATCACCATCAACCTGTCCCCCGCAGACCTGCCAAAGGAAGGCAGCCACTACGACCTGCCTATCGCGCTTGCTCTGCTGGGCGCGATGGGCGTGGTGGACGCGGAGGAACTGAGCGAGTGGCTTGCAGTGGGAGAACTGTCGCTGGACGGGCGCGTGGTGCCCTCCCCCGGTGTGCTGCTTGCCGCGCTTCATGCCAGCGAGAGCGACCTTGGTCTCATCTGCCCTGCCGCCCAGGGGCCGGAGGCGCGCTGGGCCAGCGGCGTGCGGGTGTGCGCGGCGCCCAACCTTGTGGACCTGCTAGCCCATCTTTCCGGAAAGTCCGAACTCCCCGAACCGCAGCCGGGCGAAGTGGAAAGCGACCACCACGGGCCGGACCTGAAACAGGTGAAGGGACAGGAAACCGCCAAGCGCGCGCTGGAGATCGCGGCGGCGGGCGGTCACAACCTGTTGATGAACGGGCCCCCGGGCGCGGGCAAGAGCCTGCTGGCATCGTGCCTGCCCGGCATCCTGCCTCCGCTTTCACCGGCGGAGGCGCTGGAAGTCAGCATGGTGCAATCGGTGGCAGGCCTGCTGGAAGGCGGGCGTATCAGCCGCACCCGGCCATTCCGCGCGCCGCATCATTCGGCCAGCATGGCGGCGCTGACCGGCGGCGGTCTGCGCGTACGGCCGGGAGAGGTCAGCCTCGCCCACCTTGGCGTGCTGTTCCTGGATGAACTGCCTGAATTCCAGCGTGCCGTGCTCGATTCGCTGCGCCAGCCGCTGGAGACGGGAAAGGTCGATGTCGCCCGCGCCAATGCCCATGTCGCCTATCCGGCGCGCGTTCAGCTGGTGGCGGCGATGAACCCGTGCCGCTGCGGCCATCTCGGCGATCCGGCACTGGCATGCAGCCGCGCACCAAGGTGTGCTGTCGATTACCAGAGCAAGGTCTCCGGCCCCATGCTCGACCGGATCGACCTCCACGTGGAAGTCGACCCGGTGAGCGCGGCAGACCTTGCTTTGCCCCCGCCCGCCGAAGGCAGCGCGGAAGTGGCTGCGCGCGTGGCGCAGGCGCGTCGCCTGCAAATTGCGCGCGGCGTGCGCTCCAATGCGGAACTGGACGGGGATGCGCTGGAGCGGTACGCCACTCCGGACGAGGCGGGCCGCACCCTGCTGATGCAGGCGGCGGAGAAGCTACACCTGTCCGCGCGCGGCTACACCCGCATGTTGCGTGTCGCACGCACGATTGCCGACCTTGCCGGGGCCAGCGAGGTTGGGCGCGTACATGTTGCAGAGGCGCTGAGTTATCGCAGGCAGGCTCCGCGCGCCTGATGGACTGGCATGGCCGTTAATCCGGCAGTCAGCTTCGGGCCGCTGTATTTCCCCCATAGCAGATGGAGAGACGACGATGTTGCGTACCGTCCTTGCACCCGCCGCCGGAGTTATTGGCGCTGCTGCCGCCCTGAGCCTGCCAGCGTCCGCGCAGAACTTGCCGGAGCCTGCCATACACGCGCAGCCGCTGGAAGCCGGAGTATGGCAACAGCAGATCGCCAATGACATACCCGGTTTCGCGCGGTTCCAGGGTCTTGGGCCGATGCGGTTTGGCCTTGTCGTCACCCGCGACGGTTCGGTCAGGTCGTGCATGGCCTTGCCGGTGGATGCGGAACAGGCAGCCCGCGGGGAAGCCCGGGGGCAGAGACTTTGCGAAAGGTTTATCGAACACGCGCGCTTCACCCCGGCCCGCGATGCCGACGGCGGGGCTATCGATAGCGTCTATATCGCCGATTTCGGCGCAAGCCGGCCGCTCGTCGCTGCCCAGCACCAGGGCGCGCCTGCAAACTAGTGCAAATGCTTGCGAGCGCGTTAGAGAGCGCTCCGAATGATTGCCGTCCTTATCCTCGCCCTGGCTTTGGCCATGGATGCCTTTGCCGTCTCGCTGGTGCGCGGCGCGGCAGGGCCGCATTCGATCACGCGGGCGTTGGAGACGGGCATCGCCTTTGGCATCGCGCAGGGCGTAATGCCGTTGATCGGCTGGGGCCTTGGCGCACTGTTCGTCGGCTGGCTGGCGGCCGTCGACCACTGGATCGCATCTATTCTCCTTGCTTTCCTGGGCTATCGCATGCTGCGCGAAGGACTGGTGGAGTCTGACAGTGGCGAGCCAGGCAACGATGGTTCGCGAGCCAGCTTCGTTGCCCTATTGGTCGCGGCGATCGCCACTTCCATCGATGCTGCCGCCGCGGGTCTCACGCTGGAGCTGTTCAGCCTGCCAATCTGGTTGTCGTGCGTGATTATCGGCGCGGTTACACTGATGCTGTGTGCCCCCGCCTACTGGTTCGCGGCACGTATCGGTCCTGCGCTGGGCAAGAAGGCGGAGGTGTTCGGCGGGCTCGTACTCATCGGCCTGGGCGTGAAGATTGTGGCGGAGCACACCGGCTGGATATGACGGCATATCGAATGTGAAACTTTCGTGACACCTGCTCATTGGACAATCATGAATGAATTGGCCGGTCCCGACAGCCTCACCTGGCTTCAGTTCGCCGTTCGCATGGGTGCAGCGGCACTGCTGCCGCTCCTGATCGGTCTGGAGCGGTTCGTCCGTAAGAAGCCGATCGATTTCCGCCCGTTCGTCATTATCGCTGTCGGGGCTGCCGGTCTGATCATGGCATCGACGGAACTGCTGCATGACACCGCCGATCCACAATCGCGCATCGACCCCACGCGGGTGATCGAGGGCGTCATCACGGGCATCGGTTTCCTTGGTGCAGGCGCGATGTTTCGGCAGGGCAATTTCGTCCAGGGCGCGGGTTCGGCGGCGGCGATCTGGACGGCAGGCGCAATCGGCCTCGCCTGCGGGATGGGCGAGGTCTGGCTGGGAGCGATCATGGCAGCAATCGTGCTGCTTTTGCTGATTGTGAGTGGCCCCTTCACCACCAAGTGGGATTCGACTGCCGTGGAAGGCGGGCAACAGAATACCGGCTATAGTGATTGAGCCGCGCTTGCAGCGGATGCCAGCATCATGACATTCAGCTGCTGCAATCCTGCTCCCACCATTCGGCATAGGGCGTGTTCTTCACCAGGTACCTGTTGTAGTCGGGTGCTCCGTCGTCCCACCACACGGGGCCGCGCTCGCCCAGGCCTTCCTTGGCCGCCTGCACGCGGGCGCGCGCTTTGCGCAGGGCCGCATCGTCACCCTTGGCATCACGCACGGCGCGGCGGGCATCCATCAGTTGATCGACCAGCGCCTGTCGCTTTTCTTCCGGAAGGTCGGGATTGGCGGCTCGCCACAATCTCTTGCGAACGATGATGTAGCGGCCATCGGGCGTTGTGGACGGCCCCTCGCTCAGCGGCAATCCCCGGTCTTGCTGGGAAACCCGCTTTCAACGGGGGCAACGTCATCCCGGTCCACCGGCTCGCCGATCTTGTCGGGCGTCTGCCAGCCCAGCTCGCTCCAACTCAGTTCCCGGCCATCTTGGGCGCGAATCGAGATAGGCTGCACCGGTTGTCCATCGCGGCAATCGACCAGCACCAGGTTCGGGGTGATATCCTCGACATAGCGCTCTCCCCACTGCCGCAACGCCAGCATGGCGGGCAGCAGGCCAAGGCCCTTCTCGGTAAGGCGGTATTCGATCTTGCGCCGGTCTTCCTCGCACGGCGTCCTGGCGAGCACGCCGTTCTCTACCAGCTTCGTCAGCCTGCTGGAAAGGATGTTCCGGGCAATTCCGAGTTCCTGCGAGAACTCCTCGAAATGGCAGAGGCCGTTGAAGGCCGCGCGCAGGATAAGGAACGACCAGCGTTCCCCCATGACTTCAAGAGCATGCGGAAGGCCGCAACCCATCTCAGCTAACGGTTCTCTGATACCCATTCCAAATCCTGTGTCCCGTTCATGTCCTACAGGCAAACACGGGAAAGCCAAAAATATTTGCAAAAGGGTTGCAGCATGAAACTTACATATATAGGTAGTAATTCGAAACTGGTTGTCCCATGCAACCGACTGTCGAAAGGAAGTCCCGTGCCAAAGCGTTTGCCTCTGATCACCCTGACTGCCGCAGCTACGCTAGCTGCCGTGTTCGCACCTGCCGCCTTACAGGCGAACCCTACCGCTCCGTATTTCTCGGTAGAACTCTCGGAGCCCGCCGGAAAGAGCGAGGCGATCGCCGGCGGAGTGCTGTTCCGGTGTGAAGACAACATCTGCACCGCTCCGCGCAGCCGCGACCGCGCCTTGCGGGTTTGCAGCGAATTGCGGCGCGAGGTCGGAACGATCGCCAGTTTCAGTGCTGGCGGCACGCTGCTGCCCGATGCGCAACTGGCGCGCTGTAACGGTTGAGAATGGATTATCCGCCCCTCTCTCCATCGGGGCGGTTACTGTAAGGGCCTCGACACGCAGGTGCCGGGGCCCTTTTTTCTAATCCAGCAGACCCCGCGCGGTGAGGTCCGCTTCCAGAGCGTCGGCATCGGCAAAGACGTGCCCGTGCCAGCCGCGCGCTTTTGCCGCCGCAATGTTCTCTGCCTTGTCGTCGATGAAGAACAGCTGCCCCGGCGGCAAACCAAAGCGATCTTCGGCAATGGCGTATATCGCGGGATCGGGCTTCGCCACCCTCTCGTGGCCGGAAACCACGATATCGCGGAAGCCCTCCAGCGCGGGTTCGTTGGCGATGAACTCTGGCCAGAAGTCCGCGCCGAAGTTCGACAGGCCGAACAGCGGCACCCCACGCGCTTTCAGGCGGGCGATGATTGCGGGGACGCCGGGCACGTTTTCGGGGTAGGTTTCGGCAAAGCGCGTGGCGTAGGCCGTGATGAGGTCGGCATGGTCCGGATAGCTGGCGATCCGCTCCGGCACCATTTCAGCCAGCGGGCGACCTTCATCGTGCTGGTGGTGCCATTCTTCAGTAACGACGTTGGCAAGGAACCAGTCGAGCTGCGCCGGATCGTCTATCAGCTTTGCGAACAGGTAGCGAAAATTCCAGCGGATGATGACGCGGCCGATGTCGAACACCACCGCCGTGGGATTTGCATGGATATCAGACACGCAAAAAGCCCCCGCGGTGACGGGGGCTTTGCAAAAGACCGGTGCCGTGCGACGACGGCACTGCTCGCATCAGCCCTGGCGGGCCTTGAAGCGACGGTTGGTCTTGTTGATGACATAGGTGCGACCGCGACGGCGAATCACGCGGCAATCGCGATGGCGGTTCTTCAGCGACTTGAGGCTGTTGCGGATCTTCATTGGTCTGTTCCCGAAAAATAATCGGCACCGGAGATAGTCCCCGATGCCGTCAATTCAATGCTTGGCACTTAGGCGCGCGGATAAGCCTGAAGCTGCAGCAAGTCAACCGCTTCCCACACCCAAGGTCTCAGCGGTGCGATGCGAAATTGCCATGCTTGAAGGCACCTTTTGGCGGGCGTAAGCGTTGTACTGTCATGAAAAAGCCCGCCCTGACCCTGATCGCCGCTTCCGCCCTGTTGGGCGGCTGCGCCACGCCTGCCTACGTCTCCCCTGTCGAAGTGACCCGCTTCGTGGGTGATGCGCCCACCTTCCTGGCCCAGGGTACGATCCAGATCAGCCCCGCATCGGGCCTCGATTCGGGTTCTATCGAGTACGGCCTTTACGAAGATGCCGTGCGCCAAGAACTGGAAAGCCTGGGTTACCGCGTCGTCGTGGTGAACGGCGCGCAGGTTGCACAGGTCGCTCTCGATCAATACGTGGTGGAAGAAGGTCGTCGCCGTGGCCCCGTCGACGTAGGCGTTGGCGGATCGACTGGCACATACGGCTCCGGCGTGGGGCTTGGCATCGGCTTCAACCTTGGCGGGCAACCGGCAGAGCGTGTGTCTCGCGAACTGTCGGTATCGATCCGCGAGGCGGGCGGGACCACCAATCTTTGGGAAGGCCGCGCTGCGATGGTGGCCACCACCAACAGCGACTATGCGGCAGACGCCGCTGCCGCACCGCGCATGGCCGAAGCGCTGTTCGCGGGCTTTCCCGGAAACTCGGGCGAAACAATCGAGGTAGAATGACCCAAACCGATATCGTTATCGACGCCGCTTTCGACAGCGGCAACATCGAAGTCCTGTCCATCGACGGGGCGAAAGCGCACCTGCGCATTCCCAATGACCGCAATAGCGAGTTTGCGCAGTGGTTTCACTTCCGCGTTTCCGGCGCGGCGGGCAGGGAACTGGAACTGACGATCGACCGGCTGGCCGACAGTGCCTATCCCGAAGGCTGGCCCGGCTATCACGCCTGTGTCTCCGAAGACCGCAGCTTCTGGGGCCGTGCCGAAAGCTCCTACAACAAGACCGCCGGCAACGGCACCCTCACCATCCGCTATACGCCCGCATCCGACATGGCGTGGTTCGCCTATTTTGCGCCCTACTCGATCGAACGGCACAACGATCTCGTGGCAGAAGCTGCCAGCATGCCCGGGGTCGACTATCGCCGCCTGGGCGAGACGCTGGACGGGCGCAGCGTCGATTGCCTCGAAATGGGCGAAGGCGAGACCCAGGTGTGGCTCTACGCTCGCCAGCATCCCGGCGAATCGATGGCCGAATGGTGGATGGAAGGCGCGCTGGAAGTGCTGACCGACCCGGCCGACCCGGTCGGCCGCGTGCTGCGCAAGAAGTGTCGCCTCCACGTGGTGCCCAACTGCAACCCGGACGGTTCATTCCGCGGCCACCTGCGCACCAATGCCAACGGGGTCAATCTCAACCGCGAATGGGCCGATCCCAGCGCTGAACGTTCGCCCGAAGTGCTCGCAATTCGCAATGCGATGGACGAAAGCGGCGTGGACTTTGCCATGGACGTTCATGGGGATGAAGCGATTGCCGCAGTCTTCCTCGCCGGTTTCGAAGGTATCCCGTCATGGTCTGATGAGCAGGGTGAGCGCATGTATCGCTACCAGCGCATCCTCGCGCGGCGTACGCCCGATTTCCAGACCGCTAAAGGCTATCCCAAGTCCGCTCCGGGCAAGGCGAACCTGACGATCAGCACCAACCAGGTCGCAGAACGGTTCGGTGCCTGCGCGATGACGCTGGAAATGCCGTTCAAGGACAACGACGACTGGCCCGATCCGGACCAGGGATGGAGCCCGGAACGCTGCAAGCTGCTGGCGCGCGAATGCCTGGCCGCGCTGGTCGAATGGCTGGACGTCAACTGAGGCGCAGAGCAGCGACTGCCTGAGAAAAGCGGAACATTCCCGTGCATGGATGGTCGGTTTGATGACCATTCGTGCCACAGGGGGAAACCATGCGCCGCTTTCTTGCGATCGCTCTTGTCATTCTTGCCGCGGCCGCTTTCACCGCGACCCTGATATCGCTTCTGCCCACCGATTTCTGGTTCGTCCGGATCGTCGACCTGGTGAGGGAGCCATTCGCCTATGCCGCGGTGTTGCTTGGCATCATTGCGCTGGTGGTGAACGGCAAGGGTCGCTGGTTGGCCGTCGCCCTGTTCGGGCTCGGCGCGCTCATCCATACCTGGCGCATCTGGCCCTATTCCAATTTTGCCGCAGAGGAGATCGATCGCATAAGTGCGGCCGATGCCGAGGTGGCCGAGTGCTTCACCGCGCTTTCGGTCAACGTCAAGGTGAAGAACACCGGCTACGCGCAGGTGACAGCGCAGATCGAGGAAGTTTCTCCCGACCTGCTCTTGCTGATGGAAACGGACGAAAACTGGGTCAATGAACTGCAGGGAGTCCTTACAGATTACCCCTATACGCTTGCCGATCCGCAGCCGCACGCATTCGGCATGGTCTTCGCCAGTCGCCTGCCCGTGGCCGATGCCCGCCTGGTAGAGAATACCCATCGCGACACGCCCACGCTTTATGCCACGATAGACCTTCCCAACGGACAGGATTTCGAATTCATCGGCTTGCATCCCAAGCCTCCGCTTCCCGGCTGGAACACGCAGGAACGCGATCGCAATATCGTGCGCACCGGAGCCGAAACGCCGGGCAACAACAGCGATGCGCTGGTGATGGGGGATTTCAACGATGTGCCGTGGTCGCGCACCACCACCCGCTTTCGCGAGGCAGGTGACTGGCGCGATCCCCGCATCGGAAGGGGCACTTTCCCCACTTTCCCTGCCAGTCTGACCCTGCTGGGCTGGCCGCTCGACCAGATCATGGTGCGCGGAGACCTGGACCTGCGCGACTTTACCGTCATGCCGAACAATGGCTCCGATCATCGCGCCATCCGCGCGATATTGTGTCAGAGCGCAATGGCGAATCCGTAGTCCGGGACAGGATGCTTCAGGGCTGCACCACGACCCAGCGCAGCGCCGTGTCTCCCGATTCGCCGCGCAGGTAACTGGTAGCGCTCCACAGCGTCCATGGCCGTCCGGCGTAGTCTGGTTCCACGAAATCGCGATCCAGCCACAGGTTGCGCTCGATCCTCACGGCAACTCCGTGTTCGGCTTCGAATTCCGGGCTGATCTTCAGCACCACGGGCTGGCCGACGTGCCCTTCGACCTGGTTAATGAAGGTCGTCAGTTCGCTTGCCAGACCCGCCTCGACGATGGGATCACCGCACTCGCCGGCCAGCTTCGCCAGATTGATGGCAGGCGGCAGCATTTCGGGATCGCGCGGCACGATGGTAAGGAAATTTGCAGCCTGCCGCTCGGCAGCAACACAGGGATCGTAGGCGTGCACCACGCCGTGCGGAAGCTGGGCATCACGCGCGGCGGCAAGATTGCGCGGAAACAGCTCGTCACGCCCGCGCGCACCGTGGCTCGCCTCCAGGTAGACGAAGTCCGCTCCGACGGCGCGCAGGGCGTTGAAATCCACCGCGCCGTCCTCCGCACCCACGAGGGCGCCCTGCGTCGGATACTCGGACCGCGAGGGCTGCCAGTCCGACGCGCGGAACCACAGCACCACCGCCAGCCCGATCAGGGCCACCAGCAGCAGCACTTCCACCCAGAAGCGCAGGACAGATTTCTTCTTCTTGCCGATGGTGCGACCCAGTAATCAGAATTGCGATGAGGTGTAAGCCCGTTCAGGCCTTGATATGCAGCACGCAGATGAGCGTGAAGAGGCGGCGCGCGGTTTCGAAATCGGTTTCCACCTTGCCCTCCAGCGCGTCCAGCAGGTGCCGCGTTCCGCGATCGTGGATGCCGCGCCGGGCCATGTCGATCGTCTCGATTTCCTGCGCGGACGCGCGGCGCAACGCCTTGTAGTAGCTGTCGCAGATAGCGAAATAATCGCGGATCGCGCGGCGCATGCGCGCCATGCCGAGGCCAATCGTGCCAGCGGCGGTCCCGGCGGTATCGGTGAGGTGCCAGGCCAGCATTCCTTCCACCACTTCGAGATGGACTTTCCAGGGCCCCTCGTGCCCCTGGTCAGTCGCGCGGATGGGGCGGAAGAAGTTGTCCTCCACCAGGTCACGCAGGGCTACCTCGCGCTCTTTCTCGATATCCTCGCTGCGCGCGATCACGGTCGCCTCGTCGAGCGTTATGGTATCGATACGGTTGGCGTTATCCTGTTCCATGTGCGGTGCTCTCCTGCCCCAGCGAGGGCGCGCGTTCAATCGCCAATCACCCAACGGCGAAATTTCTCCCCGCTATCCACAGGCGCGGGCGGAAAACTTTCGCCGTGTCAATCTTGCGGCAAACATTTCTGCGGCGCATCAGGCTGCGCATGCCCGATGAAGACCTGCTGATCCGCACCACCACCGGTGATTCCCATTCCGCCCCGCAAGGCCGCACCCTGCCCGCCAACCTCGAGGCGGAAGCTGCCTTCCTGGGCGCGGTGCTGATCGACAACCGGGTGCTGGAGGAACTGCCTGTAGAGTTGCGCCCCGGCCATTTCTTCGCGCCCATCCACGGCCGCATCTTCGATCGGATCGTGACGCTGGTAGACCGCCAGATGGTGGTGACCCCGGTCACGCTGAAGCCCTATTTCGACGGTGACGAAGCGCTGTCGGAACTGGGCGGCACGGCGTACCTGGCGCAGCTGACCGCCGACGGTCAGGGCCTGCTTGCGCCGCGCGAACTGGCGCAGCAGATCTACGATCTTGCCTTGCTGCGTGAACTGGTAAGCGTGGGGCGCGAACTGGTGGAAGGCGCGCTCGACACGTCAGAGGAAGTCGAACCCCAGCGCCAGATCGAACACGCGGAAAAGCGTCTGTTCGAAGTGGCAGACGGCGCCACCAGCGAGAAAGCGGGGACCAGTTTCCGCAGCGCCTCGATGGAGGCGATCAAGCTGGTCGAGGCGGCGATGAATTCCGGCGGCAAGCTGTCGGGCAAGACCACCGGTCTTGCCACCATCGACAACAAGACCGCCGGCCTGCACAATTCCGACCTCGTAATCCTCGCCGGGCGTCCTGGCATGGGCAAGTCGTCGCTGGCGATGAACATCGCCTTCAACTGCGCGGAAGAGCACCTGCGCTACCTGCGCGATGGCGGCCCGCACAACTACGGCGCGCCCGCTGCCTTCTTCAGCCTGGAAATGAGCGCCGACCAGCTCGCCACGCGTATCCTTGCCGAGCAGGCGGAGATTTCCTCCGAGGCGCTGCGTTCGGGTAACCTGAAGCGCGACGAGTTTCAGAAGCTGTCCTACGCCGCGCAGAAGCTGGCTGAACTGCCGCTCTATATCGACGATACGCCCGCGCTTTCGATTTCTGCCCTGCGCACCCGCGCCCGGCGGCTGAAGCGGCGGCACGACATCGGCCTGATCGTAGTCGACTACCTGCAACTGCTGCAAGGTTCCGGCCGAGCCAGCGACAACCGCGTGAACGAGATTTCCGAAATCAGCCGCGGCCTGAAGACGCTCGCCAAGGAACTGCAGGTCCCGGTGATTGCGCTTTCCCAGCTGAGCCGTGCGGTGGAACAGCGCGAGGACAAGCGGCCGATGCTGTCCGACCTGCGCGAATCCGGCTCCATCGAGCAGGACGCCGACATGGTCTGGTTCATTTTCCGCGCCGACTATTATCACGAGGCCCTGCGTCCCGAGATGCCCAGCGAAACCAGTTCCGAAGGCGACAAGGAGAAGTACCGGGTGTGGGAAGACCGCTACCTGGAACTGCGCAACAAGGCGACGCTGATCGTCGCCAAGCAGCGCCACGGCTCCACCGGCAACGTCCCGCTGCTGTTCCAGGCCGAATTTACCAAGTTCACGTCGCCCAGCATGAAGGACTATTCTGACTTCGGTTACGAATAGTCCGGTGCATTGACCTGCCGCAGGCGATTGTTCACATCGCTTGCGAAACAAGTTTCAAGGGGAACCTCATGCCCAAGACCCTGCTCTACGCTGCAAGCGCACTCGCCTTCGTCGCCACCCCGGCCTTCGCCCAGACCACGCCCGCCAGCCAGCAGCCGGTCGTCATGTCGGAAGCCGCGCAAGGGTCCGCGCGCACCGGTCCCAACCGGATTTTCAGCGGGGAGGACCTGTTCGACCTCGCCATTGCGTCCGATCCGCAGATCAGCCCCGATGGCAGCCGCATCGCCTATGTCCGGCGGCAGAACGACATCATGCAGGACCGCGCGGTCAATTCGATCTGGATGATCGACGTATCCAGCGGGGACCAGGTGCCCTTCGCGGGCCAGGACGGCGATGCTTTCTCTCCGCGCTGGTCGCCCGATGGCACGCGCGTTGCCTATGTCTCCACCGCCGGTGGCAGCGCGCAGCTGTGGGTGAAATGGCTGGCCAACGGTGAAGCCGTGCGGCTTACCGGCTTGCCGAACAGCCCCGGCAGCATCGCCTGGTCGCCCGATGGACGTACCATCGCCTATACCATGATGGTGGACGATGCCGCGCCCACGCTGGGTTCCGCGCCCGCCAACCGGCCCGAAGGTGCCGAATGGGCGGAAGGTCTGCAGATTACCGATCTCGTTAACTTCCGGGCCGATGGTGCAGGTGAACTGACGCCGGGCTACGAGAAGATCTTCACCATCCCTGCCACCGGCGGCGCGCCGCGACAGATGACTTTCGGGCAATACCACGATGGCGGACCGCTTAGCTGGTCGCCCGATGGCGCCACGATTTATTTCAGCGCCAACCGCAATGCCGACTGGCAGACCGACCCTGTCGAAGGCGACGTGTGGGCGCTCAATACCGCCACGCTGGGGCTTGCCAGGCTGACCGAACGCGATGGCCCCGATTCGGGTGCGCGGGTCTCGCCGGACGGTCGCCTGATTGCCTATGTCGGGTTCGATGACGTTGGACGGGCTTACGAGAACAGCGAACTCTACGTGATGAACGCCGACGGCAGCAATTCGCGGCTGCTGACCACTGGCTGGGATCATAGCGTCGGCGGCTACGAGTGGGATGCCGATTCGCGCGCCATTTACGTCCAGTATGACGAGCGCGGGGAAACGAAGGTCGCGCGTATCGCCCTCGACGGCAGCGCCCGCGTCGTGGCCGAAGGGCTGTCGGGGGGAGGCCTCGACCGGCCCTACACCGGCGGCAGCTTCTCCGTTTCCGAAAACGACACCATCGCCTTCACCGGCGGCACTGCAACGCGCCCCGCCGACGTGCAGGTGACACGCCCGGGCGGCGAAGCGCGATACCTCACCAGCCTCAATACCGGGCTTTTGGCCACGAAATCGTTGGGAGAGGTGCGCGAGATCACCGTGGCGTCGAGCTTCGATGGACAGGAAATCCAGGGCTGGCTGACACTTCCGCCCGGCTACGTCGAAGGCACGCGGGTGCCGCTGATCCTGGAAATCCACGGCGGACCGTTCGCTGCCTACGGCCCGCATTTCGCCACCGACAACCAGCTTTATGCCGCGGCAGGCTACGCGGTGCTTTCGGCCAATCCGCGCGGTTCCACCAGTTACGGCGAAGCCTTCGCCCAAGGGATCGACAAGAATTACCCCGGCAACGACTATCACGACCTGATCAGCATCATCGATCGCGCCATCGCATTGGGCGTCGCCGATCCGGACCGCCTTTTCGTCACCGGCGGATCGGGCGGCGGCGTGCTGACATCGTGGATCGTCGGGCAGACCGACCGGTTCCAGGCAGCAGCGACGCAAAAACCGGTCATCAACTGGACGACGCAGGCGCTGACTGCCGACGGCACCGGCTATTTCGGGCGGTACTGGATCGGCGCGCGCCCGTGGGAGAACCCGCAGGCCTTCTGGGATCGCTCGCCGCTTTCGTTGATCGGCAATGTCGAGACGCCGACGTTGGTGGTGGTCGGGTCGGAGGACTATCGCACGCCTGTCAGCGAGGCGGTGCAGTACTATTCGGCGCTGCAACTGGCAGGCGTGCCTACTGCCCTGGTGCGCGTGCCGGGCGCCAGCCACTCGTTCACCAACCGCCCGTCGCAAAGCGCAGCCAAGGCATCGGCCATTCTCGCCTGGTTCGAACGGTATGCCGATGGGTGGGATCGGGACGCTGCGGAATAGCCCGCACCGCCTATAGCCCCAGGTTCAGCTTGCGGCTGACGGTGTAATCCACCCCGGACACGAGGAACCAGCTCGCCCACCATTTCACCCGCGTCCACGGCGTGGCGCGCCGGGCGTGCAGTTCGGGCGTGATCCTCTCGCTGGCGACGAAATGGTCGCGGATGAAGCCGCGCATCCTTTCGGCCAGCGCTGCATCCTCTATGCGCAGCACGATCTCCAGGTTCACGAACAGGCTGCGCATGTCGAAATTCGCGCTGCCCAGATAGACGGCATCGTCCACCACGATCAGCTTCGTGTGCATCTTGCAGGGCTGGAATTCCCAGATACCGGCCCCCGCCTTCAGCAGCCTGGCGTAAAGCGCGCGGCTGGCGCCGATGGTGGCGCCGTTGTCGCTCTTCCCTGCCAGCAGCAGGTTTGCCTCCCCGCGCCGGGCGATGGCGCGGATGCTGCGGCGCAGCCGTGGGTTTGGCGAGAAATAGGCCATCATCATGTCCAGCCTTTCCCCATTGCGCATGTCTTCGGACACCCGGCGCGCCCAGCTCGACAGGCGCCGCGATGGGCCGCCGATCAATACCTGCACCGGGCCATCGCCTGCATCCCAGTTGCGCACCCGGTGGCGGATGTCGCGGAACTGCGCTTTATCGTTGCTCGCCCATTCCACCAGTTCGACAAACCATGCGGAGACCTGCAGCACCGCCTTGCCTTCCAGCCGGAAGCCCAGGTCGTTCCAGCCGTTCTCCTTCGGCGGGGCGAAATAGTCGTGCTCGATGTTGAACCCGCCAAGCATGGCCACCTTGTCGTCGGCCACCATGATCTTCTGGTGATTGCGGATCAGCGCGCGGCGCGTCCACTTGGCCATGAAGGTGAGGAAGGTGCCGCCAGCCTCTGTCATCTCGGCGAAGAATTCCTCGTTCGCCTCCGCACCGAACCCGTCGACGATCAGCGTCACTTGCACCCCGCGCTGGGCGGCTTCCACCAGGGCATCGCGAACTACGCTCCCGATCTCGTCCCTGGCGAAGATGTAGAAGGCGATCTTCAGGCTTACCTTCGCGCCCCTGATGATTTCGAGCAACGCGGTGCGCCGATCCTTCCCAGCGGGGTAGAACGTCAGCGACAGCCCCTGCGCCTGGGCCGAAAACGGTTCGGGATCGGTATAGCTTGGGGTGCCCTCCATAGGCCCTGTTAGCACGCCAGCGCCGAAGGGAAACCTTGACGGAAGCGTTCTGCGCGCCTAACTGGCTCACTTTCCGATAACACCAGATTTTCCGGAGTGCCCATGGCGCGCGTTACAGTCGAAGATTGCGTCGACAAAGTTCCCAACCGTTTCGATCTCGTCCTGCTGGCGGCCCAGCGGGCGCGCGAGATTTCGGGCGGCGCGGAAATGACCATCGATCGCGACCGCGACAAGAACCCGGTCGTCGCTTTGCGCGAAATCGCAGAAAGCACGGTGAAGCCAAAGCACCTGCAGGAATCGCTGGTGCAGTCGCTGCAGCGCGTTCTGCCGGACGAGGAAGACGAAGCCGATGAAGTCGGTTCGCTGAGCCAGTCGGCAGAGGCCATGCGCCTCTCCGCCGCCGCGCCTACGCGCTCCACCTCGATCGGTGGCGATTACGACGGCTGACGAACCTGTCGGACAAGTTACCATAAAAAAGGGCCGCGCTGCGAGGCGCGGCCCTTTTTTTGTTGGCTCTTCGATAGCGAAGAACCTGGCTATTGCCCCCGGCCAGTCGCCGCCTGCAATTCATCGATGCGCTGCGAGGCATCGGCCTTGGTAAGCTCGGGGTCGTAAGCTTCGGGCGTGCCGGCCTCCTCGCACAGAGTCTTGAGGTAACTTGCCTGCGCGCCCGTCATCGCCTCGTCGCCGGTGGTCCAGTTCTCTGGCTTCTTCTCGGCGTTCGAGACCGGGTCGGACTTGGGATGCCGGGTCGGTGTTTCTGCTGTCATCGCTGATTCTCCTTTGCTGGATAAACGCCCTTTGATCTCTGTTTGTTCCATCTCGACCTCGCAGCCCTGGCAGGTTAGGCTTGTCCGCGGATAAGGGGGCGATCATGAGCGATATTTTCGATGGCATTGGCACGGCTGCCGAAGGGGGCCTGTTCGCGCGCGCGCTGGAGCCTGATTCGGGCGCCAGAAGCCCGCACCCGCACCAACCCGCTACGTGTCTCAACTGCGACACCGAACTTACCGGCGCCTATTGCCACGCTTGCGGCCAGAAGGGGCACGTTCACCGCACCATCGGCGCATTCATGCACGACCTTTTGCACGGCGCGCTGCATTTTGAGGGCAAGCTGTGGCGCACCCTGCCCATGCTCGCATTCAGGCCAGGCGGTCTCACGCGGCGCTATATCGAGGGACAGCGAGCCCGCTTCGTTTCGCCGATGGCGCTGTTCCTCTTCAGCGTGTTCCTGATGTTCGCCGTGTTTCAAATTCTCGGCTTCACGGCACCCACAAATCTGGGCGACGCGCCCGCGACCGAGCAGGGCGTGGAGACCACGAACGAATTCATCGCTGAGCAGATCGCGGATGCGCAGGGACGGATCGCCAGCGGCGACCTGACCCCGCAGGAGCGGGTGGAGGCGGAAGAAAATATTCGCGTTCTCGAACAGATGCTGAGCGAGGGCGCCGAGGCGCAAGGATCGGTGCTGCGCGATTTCGCCGATGGGTTCGTCGACGGTGCGCGAGGCGACGAGACCGACGCGGAAGCCGCTACCGGTGCCGCGAGCGAGAGCGATGCCCAAGCGGAGCCCGTTGTCCGCGCCGATCTTTCCGAGGCCGCGCGCGAGGGAACGGGCATCGCCTTCATCGACAAGGCCGTGACCAAATGGCGCGAGAACCCCGGCCTCATGGTCTACAAGTTGCAGGCGAACGCCTACAAATTCTCCTGGCTGCTGATACCGATCTCCATCCCTTTCGTCTGGTTGCTGTTCTTCTGGAAACGGCGTTTCTGTGCCTACGATCACGCGATCTTCATCACCTATTCGCTCAGCTTCATGACCCTGCTGTTCATCCTCGCCTCGGTTGCCGGACTGGTGGGCGTGCCAAGCAGCCTCGCCACCCTGGCGGTACTGCTGATACCCCCTGTCCACCTCTACAAGCAGCTGCGCGGGGCCTATGAACTGCGACGCTTCTCGGCGTTCTGGAGACTGTTGGTGCTCAGCGCCTTCATCTGGATCATCGTGGCACTATTCGTTCAATTGCTACTTCTGCTCGGCCTGTTCTGAGGCGACTCAGTCGCAGGGGAAGCGCCGCGCCATCATGTCGAAGAAGGCACGGCTTACGCTGATGGAGGGACGGCGGGCAGCGGGATAGCTGCGAAAGTGGGCCAAGAGGTCGTCCAAGCCGAGCCGTACGCCGCCGCGCTCCGGGAGGCAGGAATGCGGCGCACGTCCCGCCGCGCGGTCGGCGTCGATCCGTTCGCGGTAAAGCTCCGAGGCGGCTTCCACCTCGCCTTTCAAAAGGCCGAAGTCGCTCGAAACCAGCGCCTGTGCGCTGCGCCGTTCAAGGCGCGCCGCCTTTTCGCGAAAAATGTCGAGCCGCATGTCCTGTGCCTTCACGTGTCGAAAGGAAAGCGGTACCGGCCAGACCGGCGAAAAGGACTGCGCGCATCAAGTGAACTTCTGTGTACCGACCATTGGCTTGACGATAGCGCAGGTGAACCATGGGTGAAGGGATGCGCACCATAACGCCGCCCTTCTTTGTATTTGATACGTTGAAAGACGCGTTTCGGGCCTAGTCGGTGCCGTCTAGTTCTCCGTCACCGGGATCGTTGTCCGCAGCATCGCTCTCGGCCAAGTCGTTGCTCAGTTCTTCGGCGCCTTCGCTGAGCTCGTCCGCGGCGACAATGGCACCCTCGCGCAATTCGTTGCCGATCACCTCTGCGTTTTCCTCGGCATCGGCTGCGGCGCGTTCGGCGGTCGTTGCGGCGTTCTGTTCGGTTTCCTCCGAACAGGCGGCCAGCGACAGGGCGGCGGGGGCGGCGAGGAGAAGGACTGCGAAAGACGTTTTCATGACGGAACTCCTGTGTTCACGCATAACAATGCGCCACGCGCCGTCCGGCTCCCGCTCGCCGCGAAGTCAGGCTCCCTGAGGGGCTTCTCCGCCGCCGAAGCGCTTGCCCGCCTTGGGGATCGAGGACCCCTGCGACGGCTTCACGGTCACCGGTCCGCTGGGCAGGTCGGGACGGTCGATCTTGCCGTTTTCCAACAGGATCCTGATCTCGTCACCCGTCAGCGTCTCGTATTCCAGCATGGCCTGGGCAAGCAGGTGCAACTGGTCCTCGTGCTGGGTCAGCAGGTCGGTCGCACGCTTGTGCGCGCCTTCCACCAGATCCTTGATTTCCTGGTCGATCAGCTTGTTCGTCTCGGCCCCGGCAAAGGTGCGGGTCGTCTGGCCCATTCCGAGATAGCCCTCCTGGCTCTGCTCGTACTGCAGCGGACCCAATTTCTCGCTCATACCCCACTTGGTGACCATGTTGCGGGCAAGATCGGTCGCATACTGGATGTCGGACGAGGCACCCGAAGACACCTTGTCGTGGCCGAAGATGATCTCTTCAGCCACGCGGCCGCCCATCGAAACCGACAGGTTCGCGTGCATCTTGTCGCGGTGGTAGGAGTAGTTGTCCCGCTCCGGCAGGCGCATCACCATGCCCAGCGCGCGGCCACGCGGAATGATGGTGGCCTTGTGGATCGGGTCCGACGCCTCCTCGTGAACGGCGACGATGGCATGACCGGCCTCGTGATAGGCGGTCATCTTCTTCTCGTCCTCGGTCATGACCATGGACTTGCGCTCGGAGCCCATCATCACCTTGTCCTTGGCGTCCTCGAACTCCTGCATGGCAACCAGCCGCTTGTTGCGGCGCGCGGCCAGCAGGGCAGCTTCGTTCACGAGGTTGGCAAGGTCCGCGCCGGAAAAACCGGGCGTGCCGCGCGCGATGGTGCGCGGGTTCACATCGGGTGCCAGCGGCACTTTCTTCATGTGCACCGCAAGGATCTTCTCGCGCCCGTCGATATCGGGAATCGGCACCACCACCTGGCGGTCGAAACGGCCAGGACGCAGCAGCGCGGGGTCGAGCACGTCGGGACGGTTGGTGGCGGCGATGATGATGATGCCCTCGTTGGCCTCGAAACCATCCATTTCCACCAGCAACTGGTTCAGCGTCTGCTCGCGCTCGTCGTTCGAGTTGCCGATGCCGTTGCCACGATGGCGGCCCACGGCGTCGATTTCGTCGATGAAGACGATGCACGGCGCGTTCTTCTTGGCCTGCTCGAACATGTCGCGCACGCGGCTGGCGCCCACGCCAACGAACATCTCGACGAAGTCGGAACCCGATATGGTGAAGAACGGCACACGCGCTTCACCCGCGATGGCGCGGGCCAGCAGCGTCTTGCCGGTACCGGGCGAGCCGACCAGCAGCGCGCCCTTGGGAATCTGGCCGCCGAGCTTAGAGAAGCGCGAGGGGTCCTTCAGGAACTCGACGATCTCCTGCAATTCCTCGCGCGCCTCGTCGATGCCGGCCACGTCGTCAAAGGTAACGCGGCCCTGCTTCTCGGTCAGCAGCTTGGCCTTGGACTTGCCAAATCCCATCGCCCCACCTGCGCCGCCACCCTTCTGCACCTGTCGCAGTGCGAAGAAGGCGATCCCCAGGATCAGCAGGAACGGCAGCGCCTGGATGAGCACCACGAGCAGCACGTTCATCTGTTCGGGCTGGGTGCCAGTGTACTGGACGCCCGCAGTCTCGAGCTGCTGGGTCAGGTTCACGTCACCGGGTACCGGCGTGGTGGTGAAGCGTTCGTCGTTCTTGAGCACGCCGGAAATCCGGTCTGGCGCAATCGTCACCTCGGAAACGGAACCTTCGGCGACCTTTTCCTTGAAATCGGAATACAGGATGGCCGTGCCCGGTGCCTCTCGCGGACCGCCGAACATGGATACGGCCAGCAGAAGGGCGATGAAGATACCGCCCCAGATCATCAGGCTCTTCATCCAGGGGTTGCCGCCACCGCCGTTGCCATTTTCCGGCTCTTGATTGTCGCTCATGAGAAAATGCGTCCTTTCAGGCGCTCAATGTAGGGCCACCCGGGTGAATGACAAGATAACGGCGACCATGGGCTTTGGTACAGCGCCGAAGCGAACCCGCGCGCGAAATTCGTTCCGCCGAGGTCAAGCAACCTGTTCTCTTTGTCAATGACGCTTGACATCGCGCGAGTCGATGTCTAGGTTCCTTTACATAAATTCAAGGGAGCTTGATATGAAGAAGACAACCAGAGCGCTGATCTGGGCCGCCGTCATCCTCGGCCTCGCCGTCGCCAGCATGTACGATCTCGTAGGGCATGATACCGCGCAGACGCTCCTGATCGTCCTGCCGGTCATCGCCTGGCTGAGCATCACCGACCGACTCGGCTGCGGGCCTTGCGCTGCCGGCCCGCGGGAAGAGCAGGCATGACAGATACGTGGATCACGCGCCGCGGCCCCGGCTTCTGGATTGGCCTGATCGCCGCGCTGGTCGCTGCCGTGGCCGTACTTGCCGTCAGCGAGGCCATCAATAGCACGACCGCCATCATCCTCATGGCCGGCACCGGGGGCCTGCTCTTTCCGCTGATGCGCTCGGGCGAGCGGTGCGAAGAGCGTTCCGGATCATCCAGCCCCGCCATTCGCCGCTACAATCGCGGAATGCTGGCCGCCTCGCTCGCCTATATACTAGGCATGGGCATCGCGGTATTGCTGACCAATGCCATGGGGCTGGAGGGCAATATCCTGTGGCTCATCGCCTTCCTGCCGGTCGCGCCGATATTCGCGATGATCTGGGTTATGACCCGCTACATCATCGACGAGGAAGACGAATACCTGCGCCACCTCGCGGTGATGGCGAACATGGGCGGCCTCGCCCTGCTAATGGGCCTCGCTTCGCTTTGGGGGTTCTTCGAGGAATTCGAACTGGTGTCGCACGCGCCGGGATGGCTCTCCGTGCCGGTCTGGGCGCTGGGCATGGGCCTTACCCGCTGGTGGATGACGCGCAGCATCCGGCCTGAAGGAGACAAGCAATGAAGAGCGCCCTTGCAAAGAAGCCCGAAGCCCGGCGCTATCTGCTGCGAATTGCCACGGCGATGGTGATCTATCTGGGGTCCTTGTTCGCGGCCGAGATACTGATCGAGGATCGTGGCCTATCTGGCGCGCCCGCCTATGTGCTGGCCGCCGTTCCCGGCCTGTCCTTCGCCGCCCTGTTCTGGATCTTCGCCCGCCTGATCGTGGAGGAGCGAGACGAGTTCTTGCGCCTGCTCTACGTCCGCCAGGGCATGGTCGCGACGGGACTGGCGCTGACGGCGGCGGCCGTGTGGGGCTTTCTGGAAACCTACATGCCCGTTCCCCATGTCGAGGCGTTCTGGTGGCCCACCATCTGGTGCTTCGGCATCGGCGTCGGGGCGATCTACAACAAGGTGACCATGGGCGCCGCAGGGGAGTGCATGTGATGATTGACGTTGCAAACGCAGAAACCCGCCAGGCTGGCAAGCCCGGCCTGTGGGCAGGCTTGTTTGCCGCCAACATGGCGCTGATCGCCGTGCTTTCGGTCACCGATGCGCTGGAGCATCCGGTGCCCCCAATCCTTATCGCGCTCAACTGCGTGCTGCTGGTGCCGATGGTGAAGGCCGCAATGCAGCGCATGGAGGACAAGGGCGCCGTCACGACTGCCGTACGCCGCTACAACCGCCGGTTCCTTGGCGCCAGCTTGCTCTATGCTGTCGCAATGGTGGGAGCAGGTGGTGCCACGAATTACATCGCGCAGGGATCGCCGCTGATGTGGGTGCTGGCCGTGCTGCCCATGCTGCCCGCCTTCGGCATGATCTGGGCGATGATGCGCTACCTTGCCGAGGAAACGGACGAGTACCAGCGCCACCGCGCGGTGCAGGCATCGATGGTCGGGCTGGCGCTTGTCCTCGTGCTGGGCACCGGCTGGGGATTCCTGGAAACCTTCGGGCTGGTGCCGCATATCTGGGCCTGGTGGGTCTTTCCGGCCTGGGCCATCGGCCTGGGTATCGGCATGGCGATCAGCGAATGGCGCCACGGAGGTTCCGCGTGAAGAACCGCCTGCGCGTGCTGCGCGCCGAACGACAGTGGAGCCAGCAGGACCTGGCGGACCGGCTGGATGTCAGCCGCCAGAGCGTGAACGCCATCGAGACCGGCAAGTACGATCCCAGCCTGCCGCTTGCCTTTCGTATCGCCGACGTTTTCGCGCTGACGATCGAGGACATCTTCCTGCGCGATCCGGAGGAGCAGGCGGCGCAGTAATCGAACTAGAAGAGCGTCTGCCGCAGCGGTACCTGCAGGCCGGCCTGCTGCGCGATCATGCCGGTCCACTGCCGCATCTGCTCGATTTCCTCTGCCACGATTGCGCTCACGCCTTCGCCTTCGGTGTCGGTGAACCTGCCGCCCAGCTTCGCGTGGCTGGCAAAGCGTGGCCCTTCGGTCACGGCGGAAATGGTAGAGGCGGGTACGGACATTCCGGCATTATCGAACACTGCGGCCAGCGTCTTTTCCCGATCGGCGTCGAAGCGATCCCCATCAAGCACCCGTAGCCGCTGCCCCTCGGGGCCGGTGGCGAGCTGTGCAAACCAGCGCTGTGAAAGGAACCAGCCGACGCTGGCGGCCTGCAAGTCCGTCATGCTGAATTGCTCGCGCGCGTCCATGCCCAGGTCCATCCCGGCATAGCCCATCAGCTCCAGGTACAGCTGGCGCCCCCAGCGCCTTCCCATCAGCCCGCGCCGGGCGACCGAGCGTAGGAACGGGGCGAGGTCGTTGGTCATCAGCACCGCGCTGGCATCGGGCCGGGCGGCCAGCAGCGCGGGAATGAGCATGTTGGCGTGGTTGGTGGGCTTGACGAATACCGCCTCCCCATCCCCCCACGGGCGCGACAACAGGTCGCACACCGGCTTTACCAGCGAGCGTGCGGCGTCCCCCGCACCGGCCAGCCGGGCGATGATGCCGGGTTCCGCCAATCCCGCCGACATGCCCTCGATCTCCAGCGCGCGCACCAGCAGCGTGGAGCGGCAGAAGGCGGTGTGGAAGATGAAGTGCAGCGGCCCCGTTTCGGGCTCCATCGCTTCCACCTGGGCGAAGGAAAACCAGGCCTCGTCCTGCGCGGTAGCGGGCGCGAAATCTGCCAGAAACGGGGGCTGCGACAGGGTTTCGCGCGGCATCTTTACGAATTGCACGCGCCTGCCGGCCAGGTCCAGCGCATGGGGTAGCCAGCGCGGATCGCGCTCGATTGTGGCAATATCGGTCATGGCGCCGTGCGTTAGTCGGTTATGCCCGTCATCACAAACCGCTGCACGCGGCGCCCGGTGCTGACTTCGGTGGTGTAGACATTGCCCGCGCTATCCACGTCCACGCTGTGCAGCCAGATGAACTGGCCGGGATAGCGTCCGTTGCGACCGAACCAGCCGATAATCTCGTGGTTTTCGCGCAGCAGGATCCACACCCGCCCGTTCATCATGTCGGCAACGTAGATGTATTTGCCATCGGGGCTGAAGGCCACGTCGGATGCCGTGCGGGTCCCGCCGGTTTCCGGGGCGATCACGATGTCCTCCACGAATTCCACGCCGTCGGCGGTTTCGCGGAACACCTGCACCCGGTTATTGCGCCGGTCGCAGACGTAGATCGTGTTTTCCGGCCCGCGCGTCACGCAGTGGACGATATCGCCAAAGCTCTCGCTTTCGGGGTTCGCCCCGCCGTCGCCGGTGCTGCTGGCCTGCGACTGGTCGAACTCCCCTTCCCGCGTGCCTCCGCCCGGCTCGGTGCCGTAGGCGCCCCACAGGTGCTCGAACGCGAGGTCGTCCGCACCGAATTCGATGATGCGCTTGTTGATGTAGCCATCGGCCACCAGCACGCTTGTCCCGTCGTAATGAATGTCCGCCGGGTTGCCGAGATATTGCTGTGACAGGTTGCCATCGGTCTGCTGGCGACTGCCGATCTGGCGGATGAATTCGCCATCGGCAGTGAAATTCAGCACGACGTGATCCCCGCCGCCGTTGCCGCCGATCCATACGTTCAGCGCGTCATCGACGTAGAGGCCGTGGACGTTGGCAGGCCATTGCTCGTCGCCCACCTCCCGGCGTTCGTCGCCCTCGCCCTCCATCGTACTTTCGCCGGGAGCAAGGTCCGGTCCGCCCCAACTGCGCAGCAGGTTCCCCTCCTGGTCGAACTGGAGCACGTGCGGAGGGGCGGAACAGCAGGCGACGCTTTGCCCGTTATCCGCGCCAAGATCGCTGAAGCCCAGCGAATTGGGGCGGTTCAGGACCCAGATGTTGTCGTCCCAGTCCACCGCGAGGCCAGGCGCCTGGCCCAGAATGATGTCCTCCGGCAGGCGCGGCCAGCTGGCATCCACCGCGAACATAGGCATGGGAACGTCCTCGTTCACATGTTCGCTGTCCACCTCCACCAATGTATCCGCCAGGGCGGGCGGCGCCGCGAATGCAAGCGCCAAGACGGTGGTCCCGGCAAGAAAGACACGCATACTGTTCTCTCCTCAAGAATTGGCGATCATCGTAACGCCCACGAATACAAGGTAAATGCCGAATACCCGGCGCAGCAGCGCGGGCGAAAGCCTGTGCGCCAGTGCGACACCCAGCGGCGCCACGGCCACGCTGGTGACGATCACAGCCAGCGCGGCGGGCAGATTGACATAGCCAAGCGAGCCCCACGGCAGGCCGGTCTCGTCCATGCCGATCACCATAAAACCGATGGACCCGGGAATGGCGATGATGGCACCCATGCCGCTGGCCGTGCCGATGGCCCGGTGGATGCTGGTGCCGCACAGCGTCATCGTCATGGTGGTGATCGTGCCGCCGCCGATCCCCAGCAGGCTCGAAAGCAGCCCCAGCCCGCCGGCGAGGCCCGCCCGCGTGATCCCGCCGGGCATGGTGCTGGCCAGTTGCCGGCCATGCACGCGCGGGCTGAGGAAATGGACGGCAAAGGCGAGCACGCCCACGCCGAAAATCAGCGCCAGCGTGGTGGAACTGACGAGATCGGCAATCCATGCGCCCGCCACGGTGCCGCCCACCACCCATGGCGCCCAGCTTTTCAGGACCGACACGTCCACCGCGCCGCGCAGGGCATGGCTGCGCACCGCGCGCAGGGACGTGAAGATAATCGTGACAAGGCTGGTGCCCACGGCAACATGGGTCAACTGCTCCGGCGCGGTACCAAGCAGCGGCAGGATCAGCATCAGTGCAGGCACCACCACGAAGCCACCGCCGATGCCGAACAATCCGCCGGCGAACCCCGCAGCGGCCCCTGCCGCCAGTAGGGCTACGAAGTGAAGCAACGAGGTCAGGTCCGATATCACGGTGCACCACCCTACGTTGCAGCGCAGCACCGGGCGAGAGGAATTTTGGGCGGTACTGGTTTTTGCAATATTTGCGCCCTAGACCAGCCTTGATGTTGCTGCCGATCCATACCGTCGAAAAAGTCTGGGGCGTTGACACGTTGCCTGCGCCATTCGGGCTGTCTGCGAAGAACCGCATCGGAGAGATCTGGTTCGATCCGCCCGAGCAATTGCCGCAACTGCTGGTGAAGTACCTGTTCACAAGCGAAAAGCTCTCCATCCAGTGCCACCCGGATGACGATCAGGCGGAAAGAGCGGGCCAGGGCCGCCGGGGCAAGGACGAGTGCTGGCTGGTCATCGCGGCAGACCCCGATGCCGTCCTGGGAATCGGGTTCGATACCGCGCTGGATGCCGATACGATGCGCGCCGCCGCGCTGGATGGCTCGATCGAAAACCTTGTAACCTGGCACAAGGTGCAGGCGGGCGATTTCTTCTACATCCCCGCTGGCACCGTCCATGCCATCGGTCCGGGCTGTTCGATCATCGAAGTGCAGCAGAATTCCGACATCACCTATCGCCTCTACGACTATGGCCGCCCGCGCGAGTTGCACCTGGAACAGGGCATGGCGGTGGCCGACGGGTCACCTTACGACATGGCGTTGCACCAGCGCCTGCCGCAAAGCGGCAGCGCCACGCTGGTGGATGGCCCGCATTTCCGTCTGGACTGGGTCGACGGCATTCCCGGCGACGACCTGCTCTATACCTATTGCGAGCCGTTGTTGGTGCTGCCCTTGGCAGGCGAAGTGCTGGTAGCAGGCAGCGAGGTGATCAAGCCCGGTGAGTGTGCCTATGCCACCGACCTGGCGAGCGTGACTTTCGCGCCAGAAGGCAAATGCGTGGTGACCACCCCTCGCTGAGGGCCGGGTTCAGACCACGCCGAAAGCCAGCATCGCGTCGGCCACTTTCTTGAAGCCCGCGATAAGCAAGGTATTCACCAATTCCGATCCGGGCAGGCGGGACAATTCGCGTCGCCGCTGTCGGCGAACGGGTTTGGCCCATGCTACTCCAGTTCGAGGATGACGGCGTCGACGACGAGGGTTTCGCCTTCTGCGGTGTTGATGGAGGCGACGGTGCCTGGCTTTTCGGCGCGCAGGATGTTTTCCATTTTCATGGCCTCGACGGTTGCGAGTGGCTGGCCGGCCTCGACCTTGTCGCCCTCGCCCACGTGCAGTTTCACCAGCAGGCCGGGCATGGGGCACAGCAGCAGCTTGCTGGTATCGGGCGGCTGCTTTTCGATCATGTGACCGGCGTGGCTTGCCAGACGGGCGGGAAGAGCGCGCGCTGTGTAGGTGCGGCCGTGGGTGTTGATCTGCCAGTTCGGGCGCTGGCGGGTCACCGTCAGGCCCAGCGCCGGGCCATCGGGCTGCGTGGCGGTGGCGGTGCGCTGGCCTGGTGCCCAGTCGCAGTGCCCTTCCACCGTGTGCCCGTCGACCATGGCATGGCCCTCGCCCAGCGTAACCGTGTGGTCCTGCCCGTCGACCCGCACGATCCATGCGGGGGTGACCGGCTGCGGGCCATCGAGCTGCCCGCTGATCTGCCGCTGCCGCGCCTGGTGGGTAAACTCGATTCCGGCAGCGATGGCAGCGATGACGCGGGTGCGCTCCTCGCTGGTGGCCGCCCCTTCGAAGCCTTCGGGATATTCCTCGGCAATGAACCCTGTGGTGAGCTCGCCTGCGCGGAACCGCGGGTGCTGCATCAGGGCGGAGAGGAAGTCGACGTTATGGCCAAGCCCTTCCAGTTCGACAGCGTCCAGCGCCGCGATCTGCAGGTCGGCTGCCTCCTCGCGGGTTGTGCCCCAGGTCACCAGCTTGGCGATCATGGGATCGTAGAAGATCGACACCTCGCCGCC
>CANLQG010000002.1 GCA_947493195.1 uncultured Sphingomonadaceae bacterium
CTTCGTCACTACGACGAAGCCCAAATCGTCCTTAAATCACAACCTCAAATCTGTGTCATAGGCGCTGACGGGGGACATTGAATGAGCGATATTCCCGAGGCTCGATCGACCCCAACCCCAAAGATCTCATGCGCTTCGTAAAGCTAGTCGAAGCGGATTCGAGTGCGGCGACGATTTTAAGAGATGCCCACATTTATGAGATTGCCGATGGTCGGTGGGCCAGGCCCGGTTCGATATTCCTAGACGATCCATTCGCGGAAACTGGGCTTAGAGCATTCTTTGGAGCCCAGTGCAAAAATGAGCCGTTCCCCCTCGCAGACCGTTACGCTCAGGATAAAATCTCAAGTTCGAGGCTCGCGAAATTTGCAAAAGCTGTCGGCGCAATAACGGAAATTCGACCTGTTAAGATTACAGTAGACAACCACCCTCAACGCGATGAGCTCAAGGCCGATTACTATCAGTACGGAGTTAGGAAGACTCATACAGGCATTGACGAAGACTATGTGCTGCGCGGGCTAAAGAATGCCTTGAAAGAGATTGATGTAGAGAAGGCGAAAGTGATTTGGAACACCATGTCTGCCTCGCCGTCCAATGTGCTAAAGGCTCGATTTCGACCAAACCGGCAATACAACACTCGATTAAAGCCTTCGACCCTGGTCCATCAATTGAGGACTGCAAAGTGGGTACCTCAATCCGATGGCCAGTTCACCAAGCCTTGTGATGCCAGGGCGGATCTTCTTCCATCAGGATTTCCCTACGACGTTGGCAAAGAATGGCTCGCTGCCGTTGGGTTTGGGACGGAAGCGGAAAAGCGAACTGAGCTAGCAAAGAAACGAAAGGCTATTGCAGCCGAGCTTGGATTTGAAGACGAGGTAGCGCTTGCCGATGCAAGAAAGTTCGCAGGGCTCGCTCCTGATGAGCGGCTGGCATTCTTTGAGGAAATTGAACGTAGGGCAAGTTTGGAGTTACCCGAGAACGAACCGCGCAACCCGTCCCGACGTGCCGACAAAGTGGGTGAGCTTGCAGCGACAGCCACCGAGCGAAAAACCGAAATGCGCACGCGAAGTGTGTCGATTGGCCGTGAAGATGTGAAAGACGAAGCTGGGCAATATTTGCGGCAGCAATATACCAATGGCGGGGAGCTCTTCTGTCAGGTATGCAAGCTTCCAATGCCCTTCCGACTTGACGACGGGAACGCATATTTCGAACGGGTCGAGTTCCTACCTTCGCTACAAAAGCGCTATCATCAGAATTATCTGGCGCTATGCCCAACTGATGCAGCGAAATTCAAATTCGCGAATGGCACCGATGATATGTTGCTCGATCTCTTTTGCGATCTGGATGGCGAAGAGCTTGAGGTAATCTTGGCGCAAAATGACGAAACGATCTATTTCACAAAGACCCATCTGGCCGATTTGAAGAAGGTCATAGAGGTTGATCGCCGTAGCATTACCAGCATTCCTCAAGCCGATGGTGAGACATAAAGCGTACGACCTTGCCGAAGTGCATCGAGGTAGTCGCTCCACCACTGAGCCATCTTTACGCGTTCATCCCAGTAGTTCCCGCGATTGTAGACCCCTCGAATCGCGTTGCTATCTCCGTGAGCCAAAGCGCGCTCGATCGCGTCGGGGTGCCAAAGCCCGCTCTCGTTGAGCATGGTCGATGCAGTCGAACGCAGACCATGTGCTGTCACTTCGTCCTTGGTGAAGCCCATGCGACGAAATGCTGCATTGACCGTGTTCTCGCTCATGGGACGTTGGCTCGTATGGAACGCTGGGAAGATGTAGCCCTTGCTGCCGGTAATCGATCTCAGCTCTCGAAACAGTTCCAACACCTGGCGTGATAGCGGCACTACATGGGCCCGGCGCGCCTTCATCTTGCCTTCCGGAATTGTCCAGGTGGCTTTGTCCCAGTCAATCTCGTGCCACTCGCCGTGGCGAAGCTCGCCGGGGCGCACAAAAACATGCGGTGCGATCTTCAAAGCGAATTTCGTGGCCGGGTAGCATTCGAAATCATCGATAGCACGAAGGAGCCCGCCCAACTTCTCCGGCTCGAGGATCGCCGCGTAATGCCGTGCTCTTGGTGTCACCAGTGCGCCTTGCAGGATCGAGGTTGGATCGGTTTGGCACTGGCCAAGCGCGGCCCCATACCGGAACACCCGGCTTGCGAAGGATCGGCATTTCTTCGCAGTTTCGAGATTACCTTTGGCTTCGAGCTTCTTGAGCGCCGCCAGCATCAACTGCGGATCGACATCGTTGATTGGCATATTGCCGATTGCAGGCTTGAGCAGGTCGAGGAACCAGCGGGCCTTGCGCAGCGTGGCTTCTGCCCTGCCTTCGGGCACCATCTTCTCATCGATGTACTTGTTGGCGATGACCTCGAAGGTGTTCTCCGCACCCAGCTTGATCCTGGCCTTCTTGCGCTTGCGCTCCAGCATCGGATCGATGCCATCGGAAACCTTGAGCCGTGCTCGGTCGCGGAGCTGGCGCGCTTGCGACAAGCTAATCTCAGGGAACGCGCCGATGGGCAGCTTCTTTTCCTTCCCGCCAAAGCGGTACTTGAAATACCAGAGCTTGGAGCCGTTCGGCTTCACCAGAAGCAGCAGCCCACGCGAGTCGTATTTCTTGTACGACTTGTCGGCAGCCCGGAAGCCTTTGATTTCCTGCACATTGAGGCTCATTTGGGGGCCTCACTTTTTTGCAGGTTGGGGCCTTTTGAGCTGAAGCCCCCAGCCGAGGCCCCCACAGACGTTGGAACATAGCGGAACAAAACAAGACCTCGCTTTCTGCGCTAGAGGTCAAGAATGGCAGAATTCCGCCATTTCCGCAATGTTTTGGAACGTTCTGATGAGAACAAATGGTGCCAGAAGAGGCATCGCACTGACGGCGTAAATTCCTGAAATATCTGATGGAATATTCGAGGGTATGCTGAAAAGCCCGCAAAAAGGCCCGCACGCTCAGTGGGTGTATTGGTTCGAGTACCATTTAGGGACTCATAGCTGCAAACAAATGCTTCAAAATCAACGACAATCGGCGAAGCATCCAACCTCTCGCTAAATGGAATCAGTCGCATCGGATGTGATCATCGGGGGTTTCCGGTGGAAAGACGCCGGACTTTTCTGCGTCGCAATTTGGGAAACCGGTTCGCCAGGAGGACGAAACCCGACAAGGCAATCACTGTCCCGCCAATTCCGAACAGCAGCAGCCACCAGCTGTTGATCCGGTCCCGCTCGGTCCAGTCCATGATATGCAATCCCCAGACGAAGTCGAAAAAGCGCCAAGTGTCGCTTCGCGCTGCGAGAATCGCCCCGCTGGAGGCGTCGATATAGAGGCGTGTCGTATCTTCATCGGCGAAGGTCATCTGCCAGGCCGGAAAAGGCCCACGAAACTCTGTTCCAACCGGAGCCTGCACTAGCCTTGCCCCGGCAATCGAGGTCTCGGTCCCGCTCCACGCACGCAGCGCAATGGTTTGAGCAACCGTCTGTGGCAGGGGAGAAATCCTTGTCCCGGTATCGGCCTGGTGAAGTACCGTCGAACCATCTTTACGCTCGATCTGCACAACCGGGCTACCCGCCACGGATTTGGTCGTCAGGGCCACGATGTTTCGCCGATCCGTCAACCACTGCGGTGCCATAAAGCCCGGATCGAGCGTTTCAGCCTCGCGCGATATGACGTGCTCAGAGCGTACCTGCTCGATCTTGAGGAAGGACATGATCGCGCCGGTCCCCATCCACAACAGCACCTGCACGCCGACAAACAGCGCGAGCCACTTGTGCAGCTTGCTGCCAAATACGTGCAGCCGAAGCTTGCGTGACGGCTTTCGCGGAGCTGGAACAGATGCCACGACGTCTTATTCGCTGCGGGGAGCACGCGATGATGAATGGTATTGCACGATCTTCCAGCCATCGGCGTCGTGCGTGAGCACCGATGTTGCCACACCTTCGCGATCGATCACGCGCCCGTCCGCCAGTTCGATCCGGTAGGTATAGGTTTCGCGCCCGTAGGCCATGTGCCCCATCCGGGTGACTGCTATGGTAGGCTCACCGAAGGTGAAACTGGTGATCGCATCCAGTTCAGGTCCGAGGTGATGCTCCATGTAATGCGTAAAGGTGCCCTCGTCCTTTCCGTTCTCGTAGACGAAGGATTGTTTCGCAAACAAGGCTGTCATGGCGTCCGCGTCGCGTGCTGTCAGCGCGGTGCGATAAGCTGTCAGCGCCGCCTCCGCACCCGCAACATCATTGTTCATAGCCGCCATGTGATCCGCATGGTTCATGTCTTGCGCGGGATGGTCCATCGGCATCGATTGCGACTGCTCCCCATGCGACGAGTGATCCATGGTCTGCGCCATCGCCGGCACGGTGGAGACTGCGAGGGCCGCAGCAGTCAGGCCCCGAATAATCGTAATGTGCATTGAACTTTCCTTTTCCTCAGAACCAAAACCTTATGCCGACGACGTAATTGGTGACGCTCGGGTCTTCGCCCTCGGCGCGTGCATAATCGGCGCTCTGGCCGACTCTCCATTCCTGATCGATCCCGATATACGGCGCGAATTCGCGTGCGAAATGATAGCGCAGGCGCAGACCGGCTTCGATCGTATCCAGTCCGGCACCGATCCCCAGTTCAGGCACATCCTGCGCAGAGAAGGACGCTTCCACACGCGGCTGAATCACCAGGCGCTGCGTAATTCGCTGATCTAGCTCGGCCTCGATGCGTGCTGTCAGGTCGCCTTGGTCCGACAGAAATGCGGCTGCATCCACTTCGAACAGATAAGGTGCGAGGCCCTGAATACCTATCACAGCATAGGTGCGGTCCATCGGCGCAAAATCCTGGCGGATACCGGCCTGCAAATCGAAGAATGGCGCTATCGCTCGGCTATAGAGTGCCTGCACTTCAGCGCTCTCGATCTTTTCGCCGAAACTGCCTTCGCCCTCGGATTTGAACCAGAACTTGTCGAGATCACCGCCGTAATAGCCTTGAAGATCAAACAGGTAGCCATCGGATCCTTCGCGCCCGCGATATTCGACGCGGTCGCCTTGGAACCAGAAATATGTCTGACCACCCTGTTCGTCACGCAACTGCTCGCGGCTCCCGCGCATCGCGTCCGCGCCCCAGATTGCATCTGCGGCGCGGGCCGGACCCGAACCCGCCGAGGCGGGCGGCGGTCCGGATGGGATGTCCATCGCCATGGTACCGTGACCCATGGCAGAATGATCCATCTGTGCGCCATCCGTCTGGCCTTCAGCCATTCCGGAGTGGTCCATGGGCGGCGCATCCATCTGCGAATGATCCATCCCTGAGTGGTCTATTGGCGATTGGCTCGCGGGTTGCGGCACCTCGCTGGGACCTTCTACCTCCGGCTGCATGGACGGGTGATCCATTGCCCCATGATCCATTTGGGAATGGTCCATGGGCATGACGGAAGGTTCGGACTGGACGGCCTCTCCGCTGTCGTCTGCATCGATGTCATCTTCGTCCTGCGGGTCGGCCGGCTGCACCGGCATGGAGTGGCCCTGATGCTGGGCGAGGGCGGGCGCTCCTGTCCCGGCGAGCACGAGTGCGAACAGAAGTTTCATCCGCTCTCTCCCATGCGCTTGACATCGGGCTGACCGGCCCGATCCGCGACGGTCACAATCTGGAACATTCCGGCATGCATGTGGTAGAGAAGGTGGCAATGAAACGCCCAGTCTCCCGGCTCATCGGCGGTCAGATCGAATTGCGCAAAACCCCCAGGCTGCACGATGACCGTGTGCTTTTGTGGCTGGCGATCGACGGGGGCACCGTTGACGAGCTCGAAGAAATGGCCGTGCAGGTGAATCGGGTGTGCCATCATGGTGTTGTTGACCAGCTTGACCCTGACGCGTTCATTGTAGGCAAAGCGGATCGGCTCGTCGCTGACGGCCGAGAATTTCTCGCCATCGAACGACCACATGTAGCGCTCCATATTGCCCGTGAGATGGATTTCCATCTGACGGGACGGTGTACGAAGATCGTCGTTTTGATCAAGCGCAACAAGATCCTTGTAGTTCAGCACTTTGTGCGGAACCTGGTCGAGGCCGATCCCCGGATCGCCCATCCGGTCCTGCGGGTTCATCGAAACCATGTCGATACCGGGACCGACCTTCACATCAGGCGGCAAGAGGGATGTGTCGCGCATATCCATGCCGCCCATCGACATGCCGGCCATCGCTCCATTGCTCGACCCGCCGGTGCCGCCGCCCATGTCCCTGCCGCCAGACTGCGAGGTACCATGGCCCATCGCGCCATGATCCATCCCGGACATGTCGTCTTCCATGCCGGCCATGCCCATATCGGCCATGGTCAGGAGGGGAGGGTCGCGTAAAGCGGGCACTGGCGCGCGGGCACCTGGGCGACTTGCGAGAGTCGCCACCGCCATGCCCGAGCGATCCATGCTTTCCGCAATGATGCTATGCGCCTCGCCGGTCGGTTCGACGACGATATCGTAGGTTTCGGCGGTTCCGATCTGGAACTCCTCTACCTCGACCGGCCTCACATTGAGACCGTCCGCTGCGACGACCCAGAATTTGAGTCCCGGAATGCGGACATTGTAGAACGACATGGCACTGCCATTGATCACGCGGATGCGGACTCGCTTGCCGCGCGAGAACAGATATTCCAGGCCTTCTTCGGGACCATGTCCATTGGCGAGGTAAGTGTAGGTCGAGCCGGTGACATCGAGGATGTCGGTCGGCATCATGCGCATTTGCGCCCACATCCGGCGCTCTTCGCCGGTGAGCGGGTAGTCGTCCGTCAGTGTGCGCTGCTGGTAGTTGAAATAGCCCTCGCCCTTTTTAAGCTTGGACATGATCGTATGGGGATGCATCGGCGTGAATTCGCTGAGCAGCATGACGTAATCATAATCGGCCTGCACCGGATCGGATCCGGCAGGATCGACGATAATCGGCCCATAATGTCCGGCCTGCTCCTGCAAACCGGAGTGGCTGTGCCACCAGTAGGTTCCAGCCTGCCGGATGGCAGGCATTTCGTAGGTGAAGGTCTGCCCCGGCCTGATACCGGGGAAGCTGACGCCGGGCACGCCATCGAACTGAAACGGCACAAGCAATCCGTGCCAGTGGATCGAGCTGTCTTCGTCCAGCGAGTTGGTCACGTTGAGATTGACCGCCTCGCCCTCCGTCAGCCGCACCAGGGGGCCGGGAACGCTGCCGTTGACGGCAACACCCATGCCGCGTCGCCCCTGAACCATGCGGGGCCCGCGTGCGATGGTGAGATCGATACTGCGACCAGATACTTCATCGAACCCCTGACGGATGGCCGCGCCATTCATATCGCCGCCGCGCGCCCAGGCCGGGATCGCGGCGGTGGCACCAAGCAGGCCGCCTGCCACGACACTCGTGCTCAGGAATTTGCGCCGATTGATTGCTTGCATGATAGGGTCCTGTTTGAACAAGGTTTGCCCTATCCTACGCGGCCGGACGCCGTTCCCCTCACTCGCGCGAAACTTTTTCCCTCAGCGTTTTTCGGGCACGATATACGAGCGCTTCAACTGCCTTTTCCGAAATCCCCAGAAGATCGGCAGCTTCGCTCTGGCTGCGACCATCAATGGCAACAAGGATCAAAGCCTCGCGGTGTCGCAGGGGCAGACGCTGGATTTCCGCATGCGTCCTCTGCAGAAGTTGCCGATCCACAGCCTCGATCTCGGGTGAAGGGGCGGTGTCCGAAGCCAGATCGAGGATCGCAGCGTTCCCAAATCCCAAAAACTGCGCCGCCTTTCGCCGGCGCAGTTTGTCACGGCATTTGTTGAGGGTAATCGTCGTCAGAAATGGCAAAACCGGCCGGGCAGGATCGAGCCGCGCGCGGACAATCCACGCCGAAGCAAGGGCATTCTGCACCGCGTCCTCGGCTTGATCATGGACACCAAGCATGCGCTGCGATGTCGCCAGCAATCGAGGTATGAAAGGTTCGACAAGCTCGGTGAATGCGCGGCGGTCGCCTGCGACGACC
The DNA here is from genome assembly GCA_947493195.1 of uncultured Sphingomonadaceae bacterium. GTDB lineage: Bacteria > Pseudomonadota > Alphaproteobacteria > Sphingomonadales > Sphingomonadaceae > Alteraurantiacibacter. The sequence continues at coordinate 7,980 of CANLQG010000002.1, forward strand.
TTTGCGACCAGTTCCTGTTCCTGGCTGGTGGGCTGCCCCTGCACTCCAGCGTCATTCCGGCGGCGAACCGGTCAGCGAGCGGGCTACCTGCTGATCGAACTGGCGTTGCTGGTCCGCCTCGAGAATGCTGCGCATGGCGAAGACATGGCGCACGGTCGCTTTCTGTAATTCGCCCATGCTGGTATGCACCTCGTCAATCGCGGCACTCACTTCGGGACCGTATTCGTGCTCGCTGTCCATAGCGGCTGCCAGACCCGCGTTCGCGCGCCGCACTGCAAGTTCGCGCTGGGCGTTCTCGATTGCGAAACGCTCCTCGAGACGGTCGAGGCGGTCTTCCTGCTGCGCAGTCAGGTCCAGCTGTTCGTGGACGAACTCGTGCAGGCCGCCAGACTCATCAGGGACAAACCATCGCTCTGCCGCAATCGCCCCGAGGAATCCTGCCAATGCGGCAAGCAGGACGGCAGCAACGATGTGCAGTTTCGGGCTCTTCATTTGCCGACATGAAGCAGCGCGGCGGGGGAAAGCCGGGCGTCGCTGAAAAGCGGATAGGCAGGATCCTGGGCGTAGACGGGAGCCTGGACCGTGAGCGCGCCCGCGCCGAGCCCGACTGCAAAAAGCCCGGCAAACAACATGCTGCGCATGGTCCTATCCCGCCGAGCGCCGATATCGCCGACCCGCTCCCAGACCCCTTCCATGAAGCCGCCGGGGACGCTCGGTGCAACATCGCGGGCAAGAGCATCCAGGATGGGTTCCAATTGCTGGTTCATCGGTAAAGCTCGATCCTTCAACTGCTGTTCGTTCATACAATACGTTTCGTCCATGCGCTCCCCTCAGAAATATTTGGTGAGGGGAGACGGCTCGGGATGCGTAACACACAGCATAGCTCTCGTTAATCCGCGGTGAAAGGGCACGCGCCACCATGAAAGCAATCCATTTACTCTTGCTTGTTTGTGCAGGCTTCCTGTCGGTCAGTCCTGCTTACGCTCATGGCGACGAGATGCACGAGGAGGCGGCAAGCGCTGGCGCGACTTCCGAACCGATGCAGGATGAGCCCCTCATGGGCGAAGCGCAGCCAGCCTCCGGCCACTCTGCCGAAGCTGGTCATGGCTCTGGCGAACATGATGAAGCATCCGGTGGACACGAGAGTGCCAGCGAGGCGGGCTCTATCGGTGTTCTCAAAAAGCTGCATCCCGCCACGATACATTTTCCGATCGCTTTATTCCTGATGGCGGCGCTGGCCGAGCTGTTTGTGATGGCGGGCAGAGGCGCTGGTGTCGAACCCGCTGTCCGCGTGCTGATCTACGGCGGTGCGGCTGGCGGTGTGGTGGCCGCCTTGTTCGGCTGGATTCATACCGGTCTGTGGTTTGGCGGGGACACGGTGATGCAGCTCCATCGCTGGAACGGGATGCTGATCGCCGTCCTGGGCCTCGCTCTAGCCGCGATCGTGCGCAGGCCGCTCGAAAAAAGGAAACTTTTGCGCACCGGCCTTTTCTCCATAGCCGCGCTCATACTGGTTCAGGGTTTCCTTGGCGGGGAGCTCGCGCACGGGCCGGCTCACCTTGGCTTCTCCTGGATATGAAGGAAAACATGATGCACCAATTCAAACCGACGAAGATGGTTGGAGCGCTCTTGCTCGGCACCGCGTTAGCGGGACTGGTGGCGTGCGATCAACAAGCTGAACCCGTCGCGAGAGCCGATGACTCCGCTACAATTGGAGCCGCAGCGACGGTCACCGCGTCGTCGCCGACCGTAGCTGCTTCCGCAAGTCCGGACGAGAACGATGTCGAAGCCGCGCCGGTTGCCAGCGTACCCGAGCGCAGGCCAGATGGCCCGGCCACCGCTCGACCATCGCGCAAGCCGACCTCTGGTTCGACGCCTGCACCCACGCCTGCGAACACGGATGTTGCTGAACCGGCCGATCCGCACGCAGGCCATGATATGGAATCCATGTCCGGTCACGACATGGATCGGATGTAGGACGATATGGACATGAAGATCAGCTATCCCGAGCACGGCATGCGCCGCGTCCGCGCGACACTCAGCACTTTTGCATTTGTTCTCCTTGCGGCCTGCACGAGCGCCGCACAGGCCAGCCCCTATCTCATGTTCCGCGATCCGCAGTGCGGATGCTGCGAGGAATGGGCCAAGCATGTCCGCACCGGTCTCGGTCACGAAGTTACGGTTCGCGAAGACCGGCCCATGGCAGAGGTGAAGGCCGAAGCGGGCGTGCCCGACGATCTCGCCTCCTGCCATACGATGGAAGCCGATGGCTATGTGATCGAGGGCCATGTCCCGGCGCGCGAGATCGCGCGCCTGCTCGATGAACGGCCCGAAGGCGTTGTCGGCCTGGCCGTTGCAGGAATGCCCTTGGGCTCCCCCGGCATGGAAGCTGGCGGAAGGATGCAGCCTTTCCAGGTCATCGCCTTCGGCCCTGCGGGTGAACGCGTATTTGCGAGCTATCCGGGGTCTTCCGGAGGTGGATGACAAGACAGACATGTCGTTGAAAGGAGGCCGATATGACTGAGCAATCGATCCGCCCGGACATCCTGCGGTGGGGCTGGACGCTCAGCAGTTTTCTGCTGTTGAGCTATCTGCTGTGTGTAGGCTTCGGCCTTCTGTTTCCCGAGCGATTCCACATGCACGAGGCCTGGGCACCTCTTTTGCCCGGTTTCGAATGGCTGACCTGGCCGGGATTCCTCGCAGGAGCCGTCGGCAGCTTTCTGTATGGTTGGTACATCGCTGTCGTCGTCGTGCCGCTTTACGCATTGTTTGGGCGGGGAAAGCGCGAATGATGGCGCACCCCGCTCTCGCAATGACCCGTCGCCCTAGCTACACTCCGGGGTCTAGGGCCTTACGGATGCATGCCTCATGATTGAGACGAAGCATGCCACGCACGCGGCGATGGAAAATGGATCCGACACGGCTGGCAAGGGGACGATAAGTCTCGCCGGCGGAGTGGCGATGGGCACGGGCGTGATGATCGGCGCCGGCATTTTCGCCCTCACCGGTCAGATCGCAGAATTGGCCGGGCCTTTGTTCCCGCTCTCGTTCGTTCTGGGTGCACTCGTCACCTCGCTGGCCGCCTACAGCTATATCAAGATGTCCAATGCGTGGCCGTCCTCGGGCGGCATCGCCATGATCCTGCAACAGGCTTACGGGCCCGGCGTTGTTGCCGCATCGGCTTCGCTGCTCATGGCGCTGTCGATGGTCATCAACGAGAGCCTCGTCGCGCGAACCTTCGCCACTTACGCGCTGCGGCCGTTCGGACTGGAGAAGAACGCGCTTCTGCTGTCGGTGCTGGCGCTGGCGCTGATCGTTTTCGCCTATATCGTGAACAAGGCGGGCAATCGATCGGTGAGCGGCTTCTCGCTTGTCATGTCGGCGATCAAGATCGGCGGGATCGCTCTGTTCGCCGTGGCCGCAATCGCCGCGAGCGGATTTTTCTCCGGCGCGTTTGCCGAGCCTGCATCGATGACGAGCGGCGGGGCGTTCCTCGCATCGGTCGCGTTCTCGATCCTGGCGTTCAAGGGCTTTACCACGATCACCAACAGCGGCGGTGAGATCGTCGATCCGCATCGCAATGTGGGCCGCACGATAATGATCTCGATCGCGATCTGCGTGGTCACCTACCTGCTCGTCGCATTCGCGGTCGGTTCGAGCCTGACGATTGGCCAGATCGTCGAGGCGCGCGATTATTCGCTCGCTGCCGCCGCCCGACCGGCGCTGGGCCAGCTCGGGTTCTGGTTTACCATCGTCATTGCGATTGCGGCGACCACTTCGGGCGTGATCGCGAGCGTATTTGCAGTCTCGCGCATGCTCACCATGCTGACCGAGATGAAGATGATCCCGCACAGTCACTTCGGCATGAAAGGCCCGATCCGCGGTCACCTGCTCGTTTATACGGTGGTGATCGCGGGCACGCTGGCGGTGCTGTTCGACCTGTCGCGGATCGCCTCGCTCGGGGCGTTCTTCTATCTCGTCATGGACATGCTGGTCCATTGGGGCGTCTACCGCCATCTGCGCGCGCAGATCGGAGCGAGGGGTTCGGTGCTGCTTACCGCGATCGCTGCCGACGGCGTAATTCTCGCCGCCTTTACCGGGGTGAAGCTCGATTTCGACCCCGCCATCGTGGTGATCGCGGCGGTTCTCATAGCTGCGGTATTCGGTCTCGAAGCCCTGTTCCTGCGCCGCAGACGTGCGGAGGACGGGAACGCGCATGCGGACGCCGGCGTCAATGGAAGCAGCCAAGACCATCAAAACGAGGCAGAAAAACAATGAAGCAGGCAAAAGTATACCGGATGGTGATGGACAAGCACATCTGTCCATACGGCCTGAAAACGGTCGACCTGCTGGAGCGGCAGGGTTTTGCGGTCGAGGACAATCATCTTACCTCGCGCGAAGAAACCGACGCGTTCAAGCAACAGCATGGTGTCGAGACGACACCGCAGACCTTTATCGACGGCAAGCGGATCGGCGGATACGACGATGTCCGCGCCCATTTCGGCAAGAAGAGAACGCAGACCGGCGACGACACGATCAGCTATCAACCCGTCATCGCCATCTTCGCGATCGCGGCGCTGCTTGGCCTCGGCATCAGCTGGTACGCGCTGGGCGAGCTGCTCACCGTGCAAGCTGCCGAATGGTTTGTCAGTCTGTCAATGTGCTTGCTCGCGGTGCAGAAGCTGCAGGACGTCCGCAGCTTCTCGACCATGTTCCTCAATTACGATCTGCTGGCGCAGCGCTGGGTGCGCTACGGTTTCATATATCCGTTCGGCGAGGCGCTGGCTGGCATCCTGATGACGGCGCACGCGCTGCCGATCATTTCGGTACCGGTCTCGCTGTTCATAGGCACGATTGGCGCCGTCAGCGTGTTCTACGCGGTCTACATCCAGAAGCGTGAGCTCAAATGCGCCTGCGTCGGCGGCAGTTCCAACGTGCCGCTAGGGTTCGTGTCGCTGACCGAGAACCTGTTCATGATCGGTATGGGTCTGTGGATGGGAGCAAAGGCGCTCGGGTGGATCGTGCTATGATTGCGGCGATATTCCTCGGCATCGCGCTGTTCGCGATTTCCCTCTACTTCCACATGTGGATGCTACGCGGTGCGAAGGCGATATCGCCGCCCGGGAAGAACCCCCGCCATCTGCGCTTGCTTGCCGGTTCCACCCTTGTCCTCGTCAGCCATCTGGTGATCGCCGGTATCTTTGCAGGCGGTATGTATCTGGCCACTGTGTGGAACCTCGGCGGGCTGGAAAAGGACGTCATCGATAGCTGGATGGATTATTACTACTTCGCGCTGATCACGATCTCGACCGTCGGGCTGGGCGATATTTTGCCTGCCGGCCACATGCGCGCGATTTCCGGAATAGCCGCACTGACGGGCTTTTTGATGATCAGCTGTACCGCCCAATATGTCTACCAAACCATGAGCAAACAGGAGAACTGACATGGCGAAAGGCACGCAACACGATCACAGCGATGGAGGGGGCGGCAATTACTGGCGCTTCATGGCGATGGTGGCGACCTCGACCGTCATCATGTTTTTCCTGATGTATGCCAACACCTACGATGCCGACCACTTCTTCTGGAGCGAAACGCGCTTCTGGATGATGTTCGTGATGGGCGCGATGATGATGGTCGTCATGCTCCTTTTCATGTGGGGCATGTACAAGGACAGGACGAAAAACTTCATCATTCTTGGCGTCGCCGCGGTAGTTTTTGCGCTGGCATTGTGGCTGGTCCGTAGTCAAACCACGATCGACGACGAGGAATACATGTCGGCGATGATCCCGCACCACTCGATCGCGATCATGACCAGCGAGCGTGCGCATATCCGCGACCCGCGTGTGCGCAAGCTGGCGCATGATATCATTCTGGCCCAGCGGCGAGAGATCGCGCAGATGAAATATCTCATCGCCGACATCGAGGCGAACGGAGTGCGAACCGAAGAACGTCTGCCGGATGGGATCGAAGCTCCCTCTCCCGCCGCCACGCAGCCGAACCCATCCCCGGTCGAAACGCCCGAAGGAGCCGCGCAATGAAAACGACTTTGATCCTCACCGCCGGACTGGCATTGGCGTTGGCCGGGTGTAACCAGAACACCGCGATCGGGAATGATCGGGAAGCGCAGCTTGACCCTGTCGCAACCGCCGCTCCCATCGAGCCAGCTTCCAGCGCGCTAGCGAACGTCGCGACCGCCCTCGTGAAGCCCGAGACGATGACCGACGCCGACGTTTCGGCAATCGGCGGGAAGAAAGGTCGCTGCGTCTTCCGCTTGACAGAGGTCGGCTATCCGACATTTGTATACGACCCCGGCAATCAGGGTTTCATAAAGCTCAATGGGAAACTGATCCCGGTCAGCGCCGCCGGTGCGGACCGCTACACCAGCGGCGATCTGCTCGTCACCACGCGTTTGCTGGATGATGAGGGCAATGCTGGCTTGCAAGCGCAGGAACTGATCGTGGTTCCGCCAGGTGCAGGGGACGAACTGGGCTATCGTGGCTATGTCCTATGCGAGCAGTAGCAGCAGAACCTGACGAAAATACACCGATGCTTCGATGAATCAGGCCCTGCGCGGGTTTCAAGGGCTGCAATGGATAGACGGCCCCAGCCCCCTCCCCCTTTAGAGCCCTGCGCGTCGCAGGCTCACTGGGGCCGTCTCGGAGCCCCGCGCATGATCAACCCCATGCGCGGGGCTCCACCCATCCGAACCACTCTCAGTTCCGCAGGTGTTTCTTGACCGATAATCTAACCCTCGCTGTCTTCGGCGCCGGCGGAAAAACCGGAACGCTGCTGCTCGAACGAGCGGTACGCAGTGGTCATCGCGTACGCGGCCTCGAACACCATCTGCCGACTCATGCGAACCGGATCGCAGATGTCGACTATATCCAGTGCGACGTCCTCAATGACGACCTGGCTGATGCGATCCAGGGTTGTGACGCGGTAATCTCCACTCTCGGCGTTTCGTTCACGCCATCGACCGCGATCGACCCGCCACCTCTCTACACCGATGGGACACACCGCATCGTCGAAGCAATGAGCAAGACGAACATCGACCGGATTGCCGTAATCTCCGCCGCATTTGTCGACGAACAGCCCAGTGTCCCGTCGTGGTTCCGGCTGACGGTTGTTCCAGCCCTGTCGAACATTCTTGAACACATGCGGGCCATGGAGCGCATGCTCGAAGCCGAGCCGGGCCTCAGGTGGACAGCCGCGAGACCCGGCTGGCTCATCGACCTCCCGTACAGCGGAGAGGCGCAGGCGCGGGCGCGGACGTTGCCCCCGGATTGCTTCCGCTGCCGCCATTCCGATCTCGCCGCCTTCCTGCTCGATGTGATAGAAAGCGCAAAGTGGATCAACGAGAAACCCGCCGTCGGCAAACCGGAGGCAGAAGATGACGAGGGGGTGCTTGCCCTTCGCAAGGAACTCGAAAGCATGTTCGCGTCCGTTTCGCGCTAGTTGAGCAAACATGGTGTGTGGCGCCGTAACTCTGGTCTCGCCAATGTGAGGAATAGTAATTTAATCTGGAGCTGAAGACATGGCAGACAATAAGAAACACGGCGCACTTTCCCGGTGGGAAGATGAGGGTGGGGCAATGCCATGCGGTCCTCAGGAGGCCTTGGCAGCAGCGTGCGACGAATGGGATATCCCTGGCCTTTCTGATGCCGAGATCATTCAATTGCGCATCCGGGTTATCGCATTGGAAAACATCGTGCTCAGCCTGCTTTCCAAGGCAGATGACGCTCAGCTCGAACATATCGTCGAGATGGCGGATCTCATCACGCCACGTCCCGATGCGACGCAGCATTCTCTTACCATCCACGCGGCAACCCAGATGAAGCAGTTTGTGGAGCGCGCCCACCACTTTCGATCATAAAGTGAGCGAACTCTGCAACCGGTGAAGTGGTAAGGTCGGGTGCGACAGCCTAAACCCATGTCCCGTAATGCTAAGAAAGCAATGTACAAGGCGTCGCCAGGAAGCAATCCTGCCGGTCATGGTCCCCTTGCACTTGGGGGCTTATCGAGCTAACTCGGCCCGGTGAAATTTCTCCGCGTCTTGACCATGATATGTTTCAGCTTGGGACTTTTTGTCCAGGTTGCGGCACAGGCGGCTGTTCCGCTGAACGAACCGGCTGAAATGGCGGAATGCGCGGAAATGGCACAGGCCATGCCCGAGCAAAGCATGGACACCCATGACATATCTCCTGATCGAGAGGGGCGTTGCCCCGACATGACGCTTGAGTGTCTCGTCGTGATGAATTGCCTGCCGCCGCTGGCCCTTTCGGGCACGGGTACGCAAGACGCTGCACCGTTGAATCTCGCTCCCTCTTATCTTGCTACCACCGTTGCCTGGCTCGAAAGCGAACCGCTGCTGCCGGAATCTCCCCCTCCACAAAGTAATCTCACCGTCTAGTTTTTCCCAAACGGCGCTCTGCGCTGTGTGCGAGTTTGACGGACGAATAGGCCCGGCAATCGGTCGAATGACCGGAGATGCCGCCGCCTCGTCCGGTCACCTCGCTTAGAACGAGTGAGAATTATGGATTGGCGAACTGGTTTGGTGCCGTTTTCGGCACTGCTCGCCGCGCAGACTGCCCAGGCGCAGTCGGTCGGCTACGAGGAAACGCTTGCAGCGGCCCGGATAGAGCAACCGCTCCTGCAAGCAGGCGCATTACGTGTGCAGGGGAGGCGCGAGGCGGCAGAAGCTGCTGACCAGCTCCCTGATCCGCGTGTCCGCGCAGGCATCATGAACCTTCCAGTGACAGGACCCTCCGCGTTCGAAATCGACCGGCAGCTTCCCACACAAATCGCGATAGGCGTCGAGCAGGAATTCCCCAACCTCGCACGCCGCCGAGCGAGGTTCGGCGTTGCCAGTTCAGAAGTTCGTCTCGCCCAAGCGCGCCTGGGCATGGCCGAGCGCAACGTTCTCGTCGGTGCAGGAACGGCCTGGGTTAATTTGTATTATGCGCAAGCGCGCCTCGACCTTGCCAGCACGGCGCTCGACGAATTGCGAACCTTCATCCCCGTCGCCAACAGTGCCGTTGCCTCGGGATCTGCACGCCCCGCCGAAAGTCTGGCGATCCGGCGTGAGCTGCTCACAATCGAAGACGCAATGACCACTATCGAGGCCGAGCGCGAGACGGCGCAGGCCCAGGTCTCGCGCTACATGCCGGTGGAAGAGCCGGTGGCACTGGGCGCGGCACCTTCGGCGGTTCTTGACGAGGAACAGCTGCGGTTCGAACTGCATAGCAATCCCGAACTCCTGCTGGCCGATGCGGAGCGTCGCCGTGCCGAAGCGGGTATCGAACTGGCCCGTGCCGAGAAGAGACCCGATTTCGGAGTGAGCGTCACCTATGGTCGCCGCAATCCCGATTTCGGCGATGCGGTTTCCGTCATGGGATCGGTTTCGCTGCCGATCTTTACCGACAGGCGCCAGAATCCCCGCATCGCCGCGGCCGAATCCGAAGCCGCTGCCGCATCGGCTGAACGCGAGGATCGCAGGCGCGCTCTCGTCGCAAGCTTCGAAGCCGATCTGGCCACCTGGCGCAGTTCAGTTCGTCAATGGCGGTGCGCACGCGACGAGCTTCTCCCGCTGGCGCGCGATCGCACCAATCTCGAGACAGCCAGCTTCGCCGCAGGGCGAGCCGATCTTGTCGACGTGATCGCAGCCAAGTCCGCGCTCGCCTTGCTTGAACTGGAAATCCTCGACCGAGAACAGGCTGCGGTCGAGGCGGCAGTCATGCTGCGACTTACCTATGGGGAGAACCGGCCATGAAAGCCGTATTCGAACGTTTGACGCCGCGCCAACGCTCCTATGTGGCGGCGGCTGGCATCGCCATCGTAAGTCTCGCCGCAGGATACGGCCTGTCGATGCTTGGCGAGGATAGCGGCAGCAGTGGTAATGACGCCGGTTCCGACCCCGGCTGTGAGGAAGTGCTTTACTGGTACGATCCGATGGTCCCCGACCAACGCTTCGACGAGCCGGGCAAATCCCCATTCATGGACATGCAGCTGGTCCCCAAATGCGCGGGTGGAGATGCACAAGGCGGCGGGGGAGTCAGTATCGACACCACGCTGGTCCAGAACTTCGGCATTCGCACCGCTGAAGTAGAATTTGGTGTGCTGGAGCCGGAAACGAGCGTGACCGGAACGCTCGCCTATAACGGCAGCGATATGGCAATAGTCCAGCCGCGTGCTGGCGGCTACGTGCAGCGAACCTATGGCCACGCGCCGCAGGATTTGATCACCAGGGGCGCACCTATCGTCGACCTGCTGGTGCCCGAATGGGGCGGCGCGCAGAACGAATATCTGGCCGTTGCCGCAACGGGCGACGAAGCGCTCACCCGTGCTGCCCGCGAGCGCCTGCGGCTGCTTGGCATGCCCGATTCGATCATATCCTCGGTTGCCAGAAGCGGTCGCCCGCAGACGGTTATCACGGTCACCGCACCACAATCGGGCGCGATCACGTCGCTCGGTGTGCGGCCGGGAATGACTGTCGTGACAGGTCAGTCCCTCGCCGAGATCAGCGGATACAGTCCGATCTGGCTTGAGGCAGCGGTACCCGAGGCATTGGCCGGAAGCGCCCGCGTCGGCCAGCCGGTCAGCGCGACGCTCACAGCCTTTCCGGGCGAGCGTTTTGCCGGCCGCATCATTGCGATTCTCCCCAGCGCACAGGATGCCAGCCGCACGATCACAGTGCGCGCAGCGATGCCCAATCCAGGACTGCGGCTTAAGCCGGGCATGTTTGCCCAGGTCACGCTTGCGCCCGAGCGGCGTGAGGCACTGCTGGTTCCATCCGAGGCGGTCATCCGTACCGGAGCGCGAACGCTCGTGATGATCGCCCAGGAAAGCGGTGGCTATAGACCGGCGGAAGTCCGCATCGGGCGGGAATCGGGTGGACGCACGGAAGTGCTGGCCGGTTTGGCTGCGGGCGAACAGGTGGTCACTTCCGGCCAGTTCCTGCTCGATTCCGAAGCCAGCCTTGCCGGTATCGACGTGCGCCCCATCGATCAGGCGCCATCGGCTGCGAGCGACAGCGCGACTTCAGGTGAAGCCGGGGCAGACCGGACCTATCGCGCAACCGGCACGATCCAGAGCATTACCGCCCGCGGCGTTACGCTGCGTCATGGACCGGTTGCTGCCCTCGAATGGCCCGCCATGACGATGACCTTCGCCAGCAATGGTCCGGCGCAGTTGCGCGGGTTCCAGCGTGGTGACCGGGTCATCTTCACCTTCGAGCAGGCGGCCAGCGGGCCGCGCATCGTCTCGATCGCGAAGGCAGGCCAATGATCGCACGGATTATCGATGCCTCCATCGCCAACCGCATCTTCGTGGTGCTGGCGGCGATCGGTCTGGCGCTCGCCGGCTTCTGGGCGGTGCGCACGACGCCGGTTGACGCACTCCCCGACCTGTCGGACGTTCAGGTTGTCATCCGCTCCAACTATCCAGGGCAAGCGCCGCGGATCGTCGAGGACCAGGTGACCTATCCGCTAGCCACGACCATGCTGTCGGTGCCGGGCGCAAAGACCGTGCGCGGTTATTCCTTCTTCGGCGACAGCTATGTCTATGTAATCTTCGACGACGGGACCGATCTCTACTGGGCGCGCTCGCGCGTTCTGGAATATCTCAACCAGGTCCAGAACCGCCTGCCCGAAGGGGTTCAAAGCACTCTCGGTCCCGATGCCACCGGGGTCGGATGGATTTACGAATACGCGCTGGTCGACCGCAGCGGCGGTCACGATCTTGCGGGCCTCAGGAGCCTACAGGACTGGTTCCTGCGCTATGAATTGAAGACCATTCCCGGCATCGCCGAAGTCGCCAGCGTCGGCGGCATGGTGAAGCAGTACCAGATCGTGCTCGATCCCTATCGTATGGCTTCTCTGGGCGTGACGCACGCGCAAGTGGTCAGCGCGGTGCAGGCGGGCAATCAGGAGACTGGCGGCTCGATCATCGAGATGGGCGAGGCCGAATATATGGTTCGCGCATCGGGCTATCTCGGCGACCTCGCCGACTTCCGCAGCCTGCCGCTGCGCGCCGAAGCTGGCGGGGTGCCGGTTGCGCTGGGCGATGTGGCACATGTGCAGATCGGCCCTGAACTGCGGCGCGGCATTGCTGAACTCAACGGCGAGGGCGAAGTCGCGGGCGGCATCATCATCCTGCGCCAAGGTGCGGACGCGCGCAGTGCGATCCAGGCGGTGGAAACGAAGCTGGAGCAATTGCGGGCGAGCCTGCCCGAGGGCGTGGAGATCGTCACCACCTATGACCGCTCGCAATTGATCGACGCCTCGGTCGAGAACCTGACCACCAAGCTGATCGAGGAATTTATCGTCGTCGCGCTCGTCTGCCTGCTGTTCCTATGGCACGCACGCTCGGCATTGGTAGCGGTCGTCACCCTGCCGCTCGGCGTGCTTGCCGCGTTCATTGTCATGCGCTTTCAGGGGGTGAACGCCAATATCATGTCGCTTGGAGGGATCGCCATCGCCATCGGCGCGATGGTCGACGCCGCGGTGGTGATGATCGAGAATGCGCATAAGCACATCGAACGCTGGACCGAGGAGAACCCCGATAGCGTCCTGTCGGCAAACGGACGCTGGCGCATCGTTGCTGACGCCTCGAAAGAGGTCGGCCCGGCGCTGTTCTTCAGCTTGCTGATCATCACCTTGTCATTCCTGCCCGTGTTCACCTTGCAGGCGCAGGAGGGACGACTGTTCGCGCCTCTCGCCTTCACCAAGACCTATGCGATGGCGGGGGCCGCGATCCTTTCCATCACGCTTGTACCGGTGCTGATGGGCTGGCTGATACGGGGGAAGATTCCGGCAGAGAACAGCAACCCGATCAACAAGGCGCTAACGCGCGCCTATAGACCTGGCCTTGATTGGGTGATGCATCGACCGAAGACCACGCTTGCAATTGCCGGACTGATCTTCCTGACGACGCTCATTCCCTTCTCGCGGCTCGGTGGCGAGTTTCTCCCTCCGCTCGATGAAGGCGACCTGCTCTATATGCCGAGCGCGCTTCCCGGCCTCTCGCCAGGGGAGGCATCCGCCCTGCTCCAACGCACCGATCGGTTGATCAAAACGGTGCCCGAGGTGGAAACCGTGTTCGGCAAGGCCGGACGCGCAGATACCGCGACCGATCCCGCCCCGCTGACGATGTTCGAAACCACGATCCGGTTCAAACCCCGTGACGAATGGCGCGAGGGCTTGACGCCTGACTTGCTGGTCGAGGAGCTCGACCGGACCGTGCAGGTACCGGGCCTTGCCAATGTCTGGGTGCCGCCGATCCGCAACCGGATCGATATGCTTGCAACCGGGATCAAAAGCCCGATCGGAATCAAAGTTTCGGGCGAGGACTTGGGCGAGCTTGAGCGCGTTGCGCTTCAAGTCGAGCAGATTGCAAAGCAGGTACCGGGCGTGAGCTCGGCCCTGGCCGAGAGGCTGTCCGGCGGCCGATATGTCGATGTCGATATTAACCGGCTGGAAGCCGCTCGATACGGTCTCAATATCGCCGATGTCCAACAGATCGTGTCCGGAGCGATCGGCGGCGCCAATGTCGCCCGCAGCGTAGAGGGGCTGGCGCGTTACCCGATCAATGTTCGCTATCCACGCGAGATCCGCGACAGTGTTGACGAGCTACGCAACCTGCCGGTGCTCACTCCGGCAGGCCAGCAAATCACGCTCGGCACCGTGGCGCAGGTCCGCGTGACCAGCGGCCCCCCGATGCTTAAGAGCGAGCAGGGCCGCCCGACGAGCTACGTTTACGTCGATGTGCGCGGGCGTGACCTCACCTCGGTGGTGAGCGATCTGCAGGAAGCGATCGCGGCCGAGGTCGCTCTGCCGGCAGGCGTCAGTCTGTCCTATGCAGGGCAGTTCGAATATCTCACGCGTGCCTATGAACGTCTGCAAATCGTCGTTCCCGCGACGCTCGCTATCATTTTCCTACTGCTCTATCTGATCTTCCGGCGGCTTGACGAGGCCTTGCTGATCATGGGCACACTGCCTCTCGCTCTCACTGGCGGCTTCTGGCTGCTTTATCTGATGGGATACAACCAGTCCGTAGCGACCGCAGTAGGCTTTATCGCGCTGGCGGGCGTGTCTGCGGAATTCGGCGTCATCATGCTGATCTATCTGAAAGCCGCGCTGGAGCGGCGCGGCGACGATCCGGATGCGGACCAAGTCTCCGCTGCCATTCGCGAGGGCGCGCTGCTGCGCGTTCGGCCCAAGGCGATGACGGTGGCGGTTATCCTGGCTGGCCTGTTCCCGATCCTGATCGGCACCGGAGCGGGCTCCGAGGTGATGAGCCGCATTGCCGCGCCGATGATCGGCGGAATGATCACCGCACCCCTATTGTCCATGTTCCTGCTTCCCGCCGCTTATCTGTTGCTGCGGCGCCCCCGGCCAGAACGGCCAACCCAACCCCAAGGAGATGAAGAATGCGTACTGCGAACCTCTTGACGATATTGGCCGTCCCGCTGGCGCTGGCCGCCTGCGATTCCGGCGACACGACGACCGACATGCCGATAGCGGATGGCCAGATGACTGAAGGTCAGATGTCCATGGACGGCGGCGACATGCCGATGATGGAATCGGATAGCGTGATGCAGAGCGCAAGCGCTGAAGGAACCGTCACCGCGATAGATGCCGAAGCTGGCACCATCACTATCGAGCACGGTCCGGTTCCGGCAATCGATTGGCCCGCAATGACGATGGCGTTCGATGCTGACGAGCAACTGCGCAAGAAGGTGACCGTTGGTGAGGGGATCGCGTTCGAATTTCGTACTGGTGTTGAAGGCAGTGTGATCACTTCGATTGCCAAGCAGTAAAACGATGGGCGGCACCCGACAGACGCGGTGCCGCCCGTTGAGGGACAGGAGAATAATGCACCGTAAGAACCAGACATTCCTAATCGAGCGGCGCGCATTGCTGAAAGGCGCGGGCATGGCCGCGGCTGGTTTCGCTGGCTTCCCCCTCGCGGGTTGCGAAGCGCAGAATGCGCTGCTGCACGACAGTCAGGCACGTTCGAATCCACTCGCCATACCGCCATTGCAGCAGGGACGGATCGAAGGCGGTGCAAGGGTCTTTCGTCTATCGCTGACGGCCGGGCAAAAGGAGTTCGTCCCGGGGGTTGCCTCGCCCACGATCGGTATCGACGCGCCTTATCTGGGGCCGACGCTGGAGATGCGCCGCGGCGAGCGGGTGCGCTTTCATGTCGAAAATGAACTGACCGAGGGCGCGACAGTCCATTGGCATGGTTTCGAACTTCCTGCAGACGCCGATGGCGGGCCGCACCAGCTAATCCGCCCGAACGAACGCTGGAGTCCTGCATTCGAAGTGCGTCAGCGCGCTTCGCTGTACTGGTATCATTCGCACCTCCATCGCGGGGCCGGGCCGCAGGTCTATGCCGGTCTCGCCGCACCGATCTACGTTCGCGACGACGAGGAAGACGCGCTAGATCTGCCGAGCGATTACGGCGTCGACGACATCCCGCTGATCGTCCAGGATCGCGTGATCGACGGGTCCGGTCGATTGATTTACCCCAGCGGAATGCACGCGCGGATGATGGGCGTACGCGGCGACCGGATCTACGTCAATGGCACCGAGAATGCGATGTTCGACGCGGCCACCGGACAGCTGCGGTTGCGGATTCTGAACGGATCGAACGCCCGCTTCTACGACTTCTCGCTCGAAGGGGATCGGCCGATGCAGCTGATCGGAAGCGATGGCGGATTGCTCGATCGTTCGCACCCTGTGCGGTCGGTCAGGCTCGCTCCGGGGGAGCGAGGGCAGGTCGTCATCGATCTCTCCGAAGGGCGTCCGCTTCGCCTCGTCGCAAGCAGTCCGGACAACGCCATGGGAATGATGGGCGGAGGGATGATGAACCGCCGGAATGACGGCGGAGGTTCCGACCGGGTTTTTCGCATTCTCGATATCAGGCCCGCCAGGGCTGCACAGCCCGCCAGTCTGCCAAACCAACTCGCGTCCATCGCTGCGCCCGATCCATCGCTGGCGGTGCGGACCCGCCGTTTCGTACTCGATATGGGCATGATGGGAGGAGGCATGTCGATCAATGGCGCGACGATGGACATGAATGTCGTCAATGAACGCGTGCCGGTCGGACAATGGGAAATCTGGGAAATCGCCAACGCTTCGATGATGGCCCACCCTTTTCATATTCATAACGTCCAGTTTCGTGTGATCGACCGCGATGGCCACGCGCCCCCACCACTGGAAACCGGTTTCAAGGACACGGTTATTGTCAATCCGCGCGAGCAGGTGCGCGTGCTGCTGCGCTTCGAGGAATATAGCGACCCGGACAAGCCCTACATGTATCACTGCCACATCCTCGAACACGAGGATGCGGGCATGATGGGGCAGTTCGTCGTGGTGAACAGCTAGGAAGGAATGGTCATGAGCAGGGATGAAAGCGTGATCGAGGGAACCGCGATCGATCCGGTCTGCGGGATGAGCGTCGAGATCGACGGCGCGAAACACAAGGCCAAGCATGAGGGGGCGGAGCACTATTTCTGTTCGTCGCGCTGCCACGACAAATTCCTCCTGGACCCCCAGCTCTATCTGTCGGACGCGCATCTCGATGCTGTTGAGGACGTGCCGGAAGGCACTATTTACACCTGTCCGATGCACCCGGAGATCCGCCAGCCCGGTCCCGGCTCATGCCCGATCTGCGGAATGGCGCTCGAACCCGAGACTGTCAGCCTGGATGAAGGGCCCGATCCGGAACTGGTCGACATGCGCCGCCGGTTCTGGTGGAGCGCGCTCCTGACGCTGCCGCTGTTTGTCTATGCAATGAGCGATATGGTCCCGGGGATCAGCTTCGACCGCCTGATTGAGTCTGCCAGGGCGCAATGGGCGCAGTTCCTCCTTGCCACGCCGGTTGTCCTCTGGGGCGGCTGGCCCTTCTTCGTCCGGGCCTGGCAATCGCTCAAGACCCGCAATCTCAACATGTTTACGCTGATCGGGATCGGCGTGGGCATTGCCTATGTGTTCAGCCTGGTGGCGACGGCGCTGCCGGATCTGTTCCCGCCTGCCTTCCGCGATCACTCGGGGCGCGTGGGCGTTTATTACGAGGCGGCGGCGGTTATCACCACGCTCGTGCTTCTGGGCCAGGTACTCGAACTCAAGGCGCGCGGTTCGACTTCCAGCGCCCTGAGGGCGCTGCTCGAACTCGCACCTCCCTCGGCGGTGAAGATATTCGGCAATGGCGACGAACGCGAAGTGCCGCTCGACGAATTGGCGACCGGCGACCGCTTGCGTGTGCGGCCCGGCGATAAAGTGCCGGTCGATGGCGAAATCGAGGAGGGTTCAAGCGCGATCGACGAATCCATGGTCAGCGGCGAGCCTCTGCCCGTGACCAAGCGCGCGGGCGATACGGTTATCGGCGGCACCGTGAACCAGACCGGCGGCTTCATCATGCGTGCCACCAATGTCGGCAAGGACACGATGCTGTCCAAGATCGTCCAGATGGTTGCCGAGGCGCAGCGCAGCCGCGCGCCGATCCAGCGGCTCGCGGACCAGGTCGCGGGCTGGTTCGTGCCTGCGGTCGTGGTTGTTGCGATCGTCACCTTTGCGGTGTGGGCCATCTGGGGTCCCGCGCCAGCGCTTGCTTATGCGTTGGTCAATGCGATCGCGGTGCTGATCATCGCCTGTCCCTGCGCGCTGGGGCTTGCCACGCCGATGTCGGTGATGACCGGCACAGGCAAGGGCGCGCAGCATGGCATCCTGATCCGCAATGCCGAAGCACTGGAGACATTGGAGAACATCGATACGTTGGTGGTCGACAAGACCGGCACGTTGACGATGGGCAAGCCTGATCTGGTTGCGGTCGACCCGGTCGAGGGTATCAACGAAACCGAATTCCTTGCCGCGGTCGCGGGCGTCGAGATGGGCAGCGAACACCCGCTGGCGCACGCCATAGTAGAAGGCGCGCGGGCCCGCGGTGTTTCGCCTGCCGAAGCCACAGACCTGGCTTCGACTACGGGCGAAGGCGTCGAGGCGAATGTCCAGAATCGTCGCATCGCCATCGGCAATGAAAAGATGATGCGGCGGGTTGGGATCGATGACGATGTCTGGCTGGGCTCTGCGGAAAGCGGTCGCTCGCAAGGACAAACAGTGATGTTTGTCGCATTCGATGGGCACCCTGCGGGGATGATCGCGGTGGCCGATCCGATCAAGCCGACCAGCGCGGCAGCCATCGCCGCTTTGCACGCGCGCGATATCCGCGTGGTCATGCTGACCGGCGATAGCCGAGCAACGGCTGAAGCGGTCGCGCGGGAAATGGGCATCGACGAGGTGCACGCCAATGTCTCGCCCGAGGACAAGCACCGCGAGATTGAAAGGCTGAAGAGCGAAGGACGCCGCGTCGCTATGGCGGGCGATGGTATAAACGATGCGCCGGCTCTGGCAGCCGCCGATGTCGGTATTGCCATGGGAACGGGCACGGATGTAGCGATCGAAAGCGCCGGTGTAACATTGGTGCGTGGTGATCTGACCGGGGTAGTGCAGGCAATCTTCCTGTCGCGCGCGACCATGCGCAACATCCGCCAGAACCTGTTCTTCGCCTTCGCCTATAATACGCTGGGCATCCCGATTGCCGCTGGACTGCTATTCCCGTTCTTCGGCTTGTTGCTCAATCCGATGATCGCGGCGGCGGCGATGAGCCTGTCTTCTGTATCAGTCATCGGCAACGCGTTGAGGTTGCGTGGGTTGAAACTGTCAGCCGTAGATGGTGTGGCCTCTCGGCCGGCTTGAGGGAGGCAAGTGTTGCATCTGGATAGACCCGAAACCTGGCTGGCCATCCATGGCTTTCTCTTGGCTTTCCTCTGGGAAATGCTGCAAATGCCTTTCTACGACATGGGCGAACTATCGGCGTGGCAAGTCACTGTTCGTTGCGGCCTCGCAAGTTTCGGGGATGCCGGGATCATGGTGTTCGGCTATACGGTCGCGTCTCGTTTCGCGAAAGACCGGTATTGGTTGCACAGATTGAATTGGCCCCCAATGGTCGTTTTTCTTGCGACCGGGCAGATCGTCACGATTTCGATAGAGCTTATCGCACTGCGGGTGCCTTGGGGCTGGAGCTATTCAGAGCGCATGCCCATTTTGTGGGAGATAGGGTTAATACCTGTTCTGATGTGGATCGCTGTTCCGCTTCTCGCGCTAGCATTGACTCGCCGTAGCTCGGAGCGCGGCGAACCTTTGTAAAACAGCAGATTTACGAGAATGACCGCCTCGTAGGCTTCAATAGAACAATGTCGCTTTCATTCAGTGCGATGTCGTCGGTTTCGCTTTTTTCCAAACCGGTGAATGTAGTGGTCAGCACGTTCGGGCTGGAAATGGTGCCTGAATACGCGACTGTAATACAAAAGGCGTGCCTCGCTTTGTCGACCACTGGCACAATCGGACTGACGGGGTTGAAGCACCTCGAAGACTGACCTGATTGCCTCGTTACCGCGGGTATCGTACTCACCAAGCCATTCGCCGTGTCACGCGATTATGAGGATTTTCGGCCATAGCTAGCCGCTCGCTCATTTATGGATGAGCAATGGTTGAAACAGCATCTGGCTGGCGCTGCCTCCAGCTTCGTAGGCCAAAAGAAGAAGGCGTTTAAGGAGCGAGCGATCCACCAATCGACTCTTGCCAAAACGCACTCTTCGAGCCAATAGAGCGCCGTTGATGTCACGTTTGCCAATCTTTTTTGTGCTCTTAGCCTCACTGCTCTTCAGTGGGTTGACGCTTGCGCCCGACGCTCATGCGGGCGAGAATCGCGGCATGACGCACGTTGGCGATCATATCGCGGCGCACGGCATGGAGCACTTCGCCGATACTGGCGACACCGAGGAGCCTCAGGATTCCGACCATCCTCCGGCTCAACATCACAATTGCAGTGTCGATCTTCCGCGCGCAATGAAAGAAAATAGGGCGGACCGTACGTTCGGTGCAAATCTGTTCGCGCCTTTGAAAGACGCTATGCTTGTCTCCGGTGCGCTCAAAGTCCTGATTGAGCCTCCGATAACCTGACGATCGCCGTTTGCGGGTCGATTCGACCTGCGTCTGCTTTATCGTCAGGAGCTTTTCCATGTCATTTCGACATTTGGCTCTGGTCGCTGCGACCTTTGCTATTCCCGTGCCCGCATTCGGGCAAACTACACTTACTCTGGATGAGGCTCTGCGCCTTGCCGATGTGAGCGAACAGTCAGAAACTGCCACCGTTGAACAAAATCCGCGCCTGGTCGGTCCTCGTGCGGAAGCCGACGCGGCGCGATCGCTAGTGGGTCAGGCGCGCTTGCGTCCAAACCCAGATATCTCCTTCGAGGTCGAAAACATTGCAGGAAGCGGAGCCTTCTCGGGCTTGCGCGCTACCGAATATACTCTTGCCGTCGGCCAGCGGATCGAAATCGGTGGCAAGCGCAGAGCGAGAGTTGATGCGGCTCAGTCTTTGGCGCAGCTGGCAAACCTGAGAGCAGAGTTGGCTGACGCCGAACTCGGCTTCCTGGTCCGTGAACGCTATGTTGCGGCGGCGGCAGCATCCTCGCGTGTCGAACTTGCGCGGGATGTGGTTGAGCGGAACGAAGAGCTTGCCCGCATAGCTGGCGTGTTGGTCGAGGTTGGCCGGGAACCTCCACTTCGCGCGCTTCGTGCCGAAGCCGCTCTGGCGGAAGCGCGAGCCGAGCTCCAGGCGGCGGAAGCGACAAGTCTTGCAGCCCGCACGGCCCTCGCCTCGCTGTGGGGCGATCAGGGGGCACCCCCGCTTGTTCCGAGCAATTTCCCGGGAATCGAACCACCGGGTGTTGTGATGGCTTCGGGATATGGCTTGCAACTGCAGGTGGCGCGAGCGGAAAGCACGGCGGCGGCCGCAGAGATTGACCGGGAGCGCAGCTTACGCATTCCAGACCCGGTCGTTTCGGCCGGTGTTCGGCGGTTCGAGGAAAGCAATGACAATGCCTTCCTGGTGGGCGTCTCGATCCCGCTACCGTTCAGCAATCGCAACCAGGGCAATATCGCTGCTGCCGAGGCAAGGCTGCGCGCCGCCAATGCCCGCGAGGCAGTCGCGCTCGCCGACTTCGAACAGGAAGTGGCCCGCGCGCGGGCACAATATCTCGCCGCCGAAGCGCGTGTCGAGACCCTTTCAACGACATCTCTCCCCCAAGCCGACGAAGCCCTGCGGCTCGTCCGCATCGGCTATCGCAATGGCCGCTTTCCGCTGATCGAAGTGTTGAGTGCAGCCGAGGCGCGCGACGGCATTCGTGAGGCGCTGATTGCCGCGCAGCAAGACCGGGGACAGGCAGCAGCCGAACTGATCAGGCTGGCCGCACAATGAGGAATATTTCAATGAACCGCAAAAGACTGGCGATCATCGCCGGAATTGTCATTCTCGTTTCAGCATTGATGCTGATGCTGTGGCCTGACAACCAGATCGATAATCATACTGACGAAGAAGTCACAGAGACTGAGCTGCCCGAGGGGCTGGTGCTGATCGATGAAGCGCAGATCCGTAACGCCGAAATCGAGCTCGGCACGGTGGAGACTGGTGCCGCAGTAGAACTCGTATTTCCCGCGACCGTTGCCGCAAGCCCGAGCGCGAGCGCGCGGATCGATGCCCGGGCCTCGGGCGTCGTGCGCAGTGTGGGCAAGACGCTTGGCGACTATGTCCGCCAGGGCGAGACCATCGCCCGGATTGAAAGCGCTGATGCAGCAGCACTTGCTTCCCAGCTCAGCGCCGCCCGTGCCCGGGTGACCGAGCTTTCGGCTGCCTATGACCGGGAGCGCCGTCTGTTCGAAGCCAATGTGACAGCGCGTCAGGATCTCGAAGCAGCGCGCGCCAATCTTGACGTTGCCCGTTCCGAACTGAACCGTTCGCAAGCTGCAGTCGCTGCGGCAGGCGTAAGCGGTGATGGACGCTCGCTCGCTGTCACCAGCCCGCTTTCAGGCCGCGTGACCGCTGCTCCGATTGTGCTTGGCTCGTTCGTCGACGCTGGCGAGGAGCTTTACAGCATCGTCAATCCCAACGGTCTGCAGATCGAAGTTGCGCTGCCCTCCGAAGATGCATCCCGCATCCAGCCCGGCGACGAGGCTGCGGTGATCGTCGGCGATGGCCGGGAAATCGGCGCTCGCGTCCGTTCGGTCACGCCTTCGCTCGATGCTGAGAGCCGAAGCGCGACAGCGGTTCTCACTTTGACTCGCGCCGTTCCGGGTCTGCAGCCCGGCTCGTTTCTTCAGGCGCGCATTCGCCCTTCGGGCGAAGTCGATCAGAACCGCATCGCCGTCCCCGAAGACGCCGTGCAAGTGCTCGAAGGGCGCGATGTCGTCTTCGTGCGCACTCGCCGCGGATTTCAGGCGCGCGAGGTGGATACGGGCAGCCGGTCTGCCGGGATGGTCACGATCCTTTCCGGGCTCGAGCCCGGTCAGCGGATCGCGACTGCCAATGCCTTCCTGTTGAAGTCCGAGCTGGAGAAGGAGGGCGCAGAACATGGCCATTGATCAAACCACGGCTTCTTCTCCGATGTCTTCGGACGAGGGTAGCCACCGTCACGGCCCGATCGGAGTCATCCTCGATATAGCCGTTCGATTCCGCTGGGCGATCATCGTCTTGACCGTGTTCGCGGCGATCTACGGTGCGTTCAATCTGGTGCGCCTGCCGATCGACGCGGTTCCCGACATCACCAACACGCAGGTGCAGATCAACACCAGTGCCGCTGCGCTTTCGCCTTCGCAAGTCGAAACGCAGGTGACCTTTCCAATCGAGACCGGCCTTGCCGGGATCGAGGGTCTGGAAATGACACGATCAATCTCGCGCAACGGCTTCAGTCAGGTCACCGCGATCTTCGAGGAGGGAACCGACCTCTACTTTGCCCGGCAACAGGTCAACGAGCGGCTCGCGCCAATCGGTGCGTCGCTGCCCGAAGGAGCGGAGCCCACGATGGGTCCGATCTCGACCGGCCTTGGCGAAGTGCTCATGTATACTATCGAGTACGAATATCCTGGCGGCCGGGGTGCCTCGACAGGCGGCCGGACTGGCTGGCAAACCGATGGCAGTTTCATCACCGAGCGCGGCGACCGCCTTGAGAACGAGGTGGCGAAGGCGGCTTATCTTCGCACCGTGCAGGATTGGGTCGTTGCGCCGCTGATGCGATCGATCGATGGCGTGGCCGGGGTCGATTCGATTGGCGGGTTCGAGAAGCAGTTTCTCGTTCAACCAGACCCGGCGCGTCTTACCGGCTACGGTCTGTCTTTCGACTCGCTGATCGATGCGCTTGAGGCAGCCAATCTCGCGGCCGGTGCCAATTTCGTCGATCGGGCCGATGAAGCCCTGCTTGTGCGCGTGGACGCGAGGCTTGGCAGCATCGCGGATATCGAAGAAGCAGTCATTGCGACCCGCGAAGGCGTTCCGATCCGCATTGGCGACGTGGCCGATGTCGAGATCGGGGGCGATCTACGAACTGGCGCCGCTTCGCTAAACGGCGAAGAGGCCGTGGTGGGCACGGTGCTGATGCGGGCGGGCGAGAACAGCCGGACCGTTGCGGCCGGCGCTGCGGAGAGACTTGAAGAGGTCCGCGCATCGCTTCCGGACGGGGTCGTGGCCGAAATCGTCTACAACCGCTCAGCGCTGGTCGATGCAACGATCTCCACCGTCGAGAAAAATCTGCTCGAAGGCGCATTGTTGGTCATTGCGGTGTTGTTCCTGCTGCTCGGCAACATTCGGGCCGCGATCATAACCGCGCTGGTCATTCCGGTATCGATGCTCATGGCAGCGGTCGGCATGAACCGGCTCGGTGTCTCGGGCAATCTGATGAGCCTGGGCGCGCTCGACTTTGGTCTGATCGTGGATGGTGCGGTGATCATCGTGGAGAACAGCGTCGCCCGGCTTTCAGCGCGGCAGCACCGGGAGGGCCGATTGCTCACCTTGGGCGAGCGGCTGACTGAGACGCGGCTTGCCGCTCAGGAAATGATCAAGCCAACCGTATACGGGCAGGCAATCATCTTTCTCGTCTTTGCGCCACTGCTCACCTTTACCGGTGTCGAGGGCAAGACGTTCTCGCCGATGGCGATCACAATGATGCTCGCGCTGGCTTCGGCCTTTGTCCTGTCGCTAACCTTTGTGCCGGCGATGATCGCAGTGCTTCTCAACAAGAAGCTGACCGAGAAGGAAGTG
This sequence comes from uncultured Sphingomonadaceae bacterium, assembly GCA_947493195.1. Taxonomy (GTDB): domain Bacteria; phylum Pseudomonadota; class Alphaproteobacteria; order Sphingomonadales; family Sphingomonadaceae; genus Alteraurantiacibacter. Next base: position 32,136 of record CANLQG010000002.1, read on the forward strand.
AAGCCCATTCGCATGGCGAAGGAGCGCTATGGTCCCGCCGTGCGTAAAGCCATTGCGCGGCCCTGGCCGATGATCGGCACCGGTGTCGGCATCTTTGCTGTAGCGGCGGTTATGTTCACCTTTCTCGGCAGCGAGTTCACCCCGCAGCTCGACGAGCGTGACCTCGCCGTTCAGTCTTTACGTATCCCCTCCACATCGCTGGAACGGTCGGTGGCAATGCAGCGCAAAGTGGAAGACAGGCTCGAGGAATTCCCTCAGGTCGAACTCGTATTCTCGCGGACCGGCACCGCGGAGGTCGCCAGTGACCCAATGCCGCCCAACGCTTCGGATGCCTATGTCATCCTGAAGCCTCGCGACGAATGGCCCGATCCGGATTTGTCGAAGGATGAGCTGGTAGAGGAGATGGAAACTGCGCTCGGCGGCCTTATTGGCAATCTCTACGAATTCAGCCAGCCAATCGAGCTACGTTTTAACGAGCTGATCGCCGGTGTGCGCGGCGATGTCGCGGTCAAGCTCTACGGTGACGACCTTACCGCATTGACCGAAACGGCGGGCGAGGTCGCGGGTGTGCTGCGCGGTGTCGAAGGCGCGGCGGACGTAAAGGTGCAGCAGGTGACGGGCTTTCCGACGCTCGATATCGCCTTCGATCGCCCGACCATCGCGCGATATGGTCTGACCGTCGAGGAGGTGGCTCAGTCGGTCGCCATCGCGCTTGGCGGACGGCCTGCGGGTCTGGTGTTTGAAGGCGATCGCCGCTTCGAAGTGGTCGTGCGCCTCGAAGATGCGACGCGTGACGACTTTGACCAGCTCGGCGCTCTCCCGATCGTGCTTGATAACGGTGTCACGGTTCCACTGCGAACATTGGCCGATTTTCAGGTGGTCGATGGCCTCGCCGAGGTCCGGCGAGAACAGGGTCGAAGGCTGGTGATCGTCTCGGCGAATGTCCGTGAGCGCGATCTCGGCTCTTTTGTCGAGGAAGCGCAGGAAGGTGTTTTGGCCGAGGTCGATCTACCACCAGCATCCTTCGTCGAGTGGGGCGGCCAATATCAGAACCTGCAAGCGGCTCAAGCACGCCTCGCAATCGTCGTGCCGGTCTGCTTCGCGCTTGTCCTGCTGTTGCTGTTCATGGCGCTGGGAGGATGGGTTCCAGCGCTGGCGGTGTTCAGCGCCATCCCAATGGCCTTGGCCGGGGGCGTGTTCGCGCTCGCGCTGCGAGGCTTGCCCTTCTCAGTCTCCGCAGCGGTTGGCTTTATCGCGCTTTCCGGTGTCGCGGTGCTCAACGGTCTCGTCATGATGACCGCGATCCGGCAGCGCCTCGAGAACGGGATGCCGCTCGACGAGGCGATTGCCGATGGCGCGCTCGCGCGTCTTCGACCGGTGTTGATGACCGCGCTGGTGGCCTCGCTCGGCTTCGTGCCCATGGCGATCGCCACTGGAACAGGCGCAGAGGTACAGCGTCCTTTGGCTACGGTGGTCATCGGCGGACTGATCACGGCGACGGCTCTGACGCTGTTCGTTTTGCCCGCGATTGCCCGCCTCGTGCTGCACCGTTCGGATGACGAACGCAGCTGGCGCGAGAAATGGTGGGACCGCCTGCGCCGTAATGTCACGCGCGAAGAACAGCGCGAGCTCACCGACATAGCGTGACCCGGAGAAGATAGGAAAAGTTGGAGAACACGAATGCTGCAAATGTCGGAAGAGAATGGGCTGGTCTGGATACGAGCTGGGGGAACTCTCGACAGTTCCGACTACGACCGGTTTGTGCCCCGTTTCGAGCGCATCGCCGCGCGCGAGCGAAGTACCGTCCCGATGATGATCGAGCTCGCGCCGGATTTCTCCGGGTGGAATCTGGCCGGCATCTGGCGGGATCTCAAGTTCGACATAAAGCACAAGGACAGCTTCGGCCGGATTGCCATTGTCGGCGATAGCAAGTGGGAGGCGTGGGGCACGAAGCTTTTCGATCCGCTTTTCCGCGCAGAAATGCGGTTCTTCAAGCGCTCCGAGCGTGATGCTGCCGAACGCTGGGTGCGGGAAGGAGTAATCGTAGAATGAGCGGCGAGGGAGAACTCAAAATCGATTCGGTCGAGAAGCGCCGCACCCTGTGGATCGTCCTCTGGCTCAACGTGGCGATTGCGATCGGTTTCTTCGTTACCGGTGTGATCGGCGATTCCAATTCGCTTATCGCCAACGGTCTCGACAACTCATCTGATGCGATCGTCTATGGGCTGAGCCTCCTGGCGCTTACTCGGTCTAGGACATGGAAGCGCGGTGCGGCACGCTTCTCCGGCATCATGCTTCTTGTCTTTGCGGGAGGCGTCGTTCTCGACGCGATCCGCCGCTTCCTCGAGGGGTCGGAGCCAGTGGGTGTGATGATGATGGTGATGGCAGCGGTTGCCGCTGTTGTGAATCTGCTCTCCCTTTATTTGCTTAAGAAGTTGCAGAACCAGGATGTGAACCTTCGCGCTGCGACAACCTTTAGTTTTAACGATTTCGTGGCCAATGGCGGAATTATCATTGCGGGCATTATCGTGCTGCTGACCGGAGCGAACTGGCCTGATCTCGTGGTCGGGATCGCAGTCGCTTGCATTGCGGTCTACGGTGGCATCAAAATCCTGCGCGATGCTCATATGGACACACATGATGAGACCGAAACCGAACACCGCAAGGGTGATGAGTTCGGGAGATGAGTGCTACGCATAATCATGGTCGCGGACACGCTGGCCACAGCCACAGAGAGGAGAATCTCAGCGATCGTCAGTTGATCTTCGCGGTCGCGATCAATGTCCTGCTCACCCTCGCGCAAATAATCGGGGGGATCGTGTCCGGTTCGTTGGCATTGATCGCCGACGCCCTGCACAATTTCAGCGATGCGGCGTCACTCGGGCTGGCCTGGTTCGCCCGCAAAATCGGTCGACGGCCCGCCGACAAGTTGATGACCTTTGGCTATGCGCAGGGAGAAGTTGTCGCGGCGCTCATCAATCTCACGACGCTGCTTATCATCGGTTTTTATCTGCTGGTGGAAGCAATCAACCGGTTCGCCGACCCGCAACCGGTCGAGGGCTGGACCGTGATTGGAGTGGCCGGCATTGCGCTCGTGATCGATCTGGTCACTGCTTTTATCGTCTACCGCGGGTCGCACAATAGCATCAACATGAAGGCGGCCTTTCTTCACAACGTCTCCGATGCCCTGGCATCCGTAGGCGTGATCGTCGCGGGCGTCTTAATCTTGCTTTACGAACTGTATGTAGCGGATCTCATCATCACTGTAATCATTGCTGCCTACGTCATTTGGCAGGGCATATCGCTGTTGCCAAAAACAGTGCGCCTCCTGATGGGCGCGGTACCCGACGACATTGAATTTGACCGGATCGTCAGAGCGCTGGAGGAGCACGATGGCGTTGTTAGCGTGCATCACGTGCATATCTGGAATCTGGGCGAACATGCGCGCGCGCTCGAAGCGCATCTTATACTCGAAACGGACGCGCTGACTGTGTTTGAGGAGATGAAGGTCCGTATGAAAGATGACCTCGCCTCAGTTTTCCAAATTCATCATGCAACATTGGAGCCGTGCCAGGCCACCGAATGTGAACCGGATTTGATTGCGGACCACCGCATGACCCGCTCTCCGCAACACCGAGAACACGATGCAAACTAGGCCACTTCAGAGAACGCAAAACGCTACGGCATCTCATTCCCGGACAGGGAAGAGAGCGATACTTCTTACGCTCCTACATAAGCTCGGGGGCTGGACGCTATGACATGGACCAGGAAGAGTGAAGCCAATGACTGATGAATATGATGTTGTCGTGATTGGCGCAGGCACGGGCGGTTACCCGGCCGCCATCAGAGCCGCACAATTGGGAATGAAGGTCGCCTGCGTCGAACGTCGGGCTACGCTCGGTGGCACCTGCCTCAACGTCGGCTGCATACCTTCAAAAGCCTTGCTACAATCGACGAGCCTTCTGTCCAAAACTAGGTCCGAGCTCGAGGAGCACGGTATCGACGTCAGCGACGTCTCGGTTGATCTTGACAGAATGCTCGCCCGCAAGGCGAATGTCGTCGAGAAACTCACAAAAGGGGTGCAATACCTTCTCAAGAAAAATGGCGTGGAACGCTTCGAAGGAAGCGCCAGGTTCGAGGCTAACGGTACTGTGCGCGTCGATCTGGCAGACGGCCGGACGCAATCGCTGTCCGCAAGGCGCGGAACCATCATCGCGACCGGATCCCAAGTGGCTGCGCTTCCGGGTGTGCAAATTGACGAAGAGCGGATCCTCTCGTCGACCGGCGCGCTGGAAATGCAGGAAGTGCCCGAGCATCTGGTCGTCGTTGGCGCTGGATATATCGGCTTGGAGCTGGGCTCTGTTTGGCGGAGGCTCGGCGCCAAGGTCACGGTAATCGAATATGCAGACGGAATTGTGCCTTCGATGGACCGTGAAATCGCGCGCGAATTCGAAAAGCTGTTGCGTAAGCAGGGATTGGAATTCCGATTTGGCACTAAAGTTACGAGCGCAGAGCGTGCGGGGAAAAAGGTCAGGATCAACTGCGAAGCGGTAAAGGGTGGCGATGTAGATATAGTGACCGCCGACGCTCTTCTCGTTTCCATAGGGCGCAAGGCCTACACCCAAGGCCTGGGTCTGGATGCCGTCGGTGTCGAACTTGATGAACGGGGAAGGATCCCGGTCGGACCAAGGTTCGAAACCAATATCGAAAACATCTTCGCTGTCGGCGACGTAATCCCCGGACCGATGCTGGCGCATAAATCGACCCTCGATGGCGTACGATGCGCGGAGGGCATTGCCGGCCAGTATCCAGGTGTCGACTACAACACCGTGCCGTCGGTGATCTACACCTCGCCGGAGGTCGCGAGCGTCGGGAAAACCGAAGAGGAACTGCAAGCGGAAAACATCGCCTACAAAAAGGGCACCTTCCCATTTTCTGCAAACAGCAGAGCACGATGCAACGGCGATACGCGCGGCCTCACCAAGATCCTCGCTGACGCCAAAACCGATCGGCTGCTAGGTATTCATATCGTGGGCCCGGAAGCGGGAAGCATAATCCACGAGACGGTGGTGGCAATGGAGTTCGGTGGTTCGAGCGAAGATCTAGCGCTGACCGTTTATGCTCATCCAACATTGCCGGAATCCGTCAAGGAAGCCGCTTTGGTCCTTCTGGGCCAAGGGATGCATGTCTAACGACAATTATAGGAATCTATTTTGAGCGATACCACAACAGACCCGGCAGCCGATTCATCTCACCAACATGAGCATGGCGGGATTTTTGGGGAACGTACCGAGCTCATTTTCGCCTTATTGTCTGGGGTATTCCTTGCCCTAGGCTTCGCGATTGAAAAGCTTGTGGAGGGTGGTCCTGAATTGGCACCACTGGCCTTCTATTTAGGTGCCTACTTCTTCGGTGGATTCTACACTCTCAAGGAAGCAATCGACAACGCGCGGGCGCGCAAATTCAAGATTGATTCCCTGATGCTCGTCGCCGCAACCGGAGCGGCGATCCTTGGCGAATTCGCTGAAGGCGCGCTGCTCCTGTTCCTGTTCAGTATCGGCCATGCGCTCGAAAACTACGCGATGGGCCGCGCCAAGCGTGCCATCGACGCGTTGGCAGAGCTCGCGCCTGACACGGCCACGCTGATGCGCGGCGGACAGCAGATCACTGTTCCGGTAGAGGAATTGGTCGTAGGAGACGTGGTCCTTGTGCGGCCAAACGAGCGCCTTGCAGCTGACGGCTTCGTGGTGGACGGTCAATCCGCGATCAATCAGGCGCCGGTCACCGGTGAAAGCATACCCGTCGACAAGCGACCGGTTTCTGATCGTGCGGCTGCCCGACAAAACAGCACTACAATCGCGGCCCATTCTCAAGTGTTCGCAGGCACGATCAATGGCAGCGGGGCACTTCAGATTGAAGTGACCCGGAAATCGAGTGAAAGTACGCTCAGTAAGGTCGCGGAATTGGTAGCTACCGCAGAGACTGAGCGTTCTCCGACGCAGCGCATGACCGATAAGTTCGAACGTATCTTCGTTCCGCTGGTGCTTTTGCTTGCCGTATTGTTGCTTTTCGCTCCGCTTGTGATCGACGAGCCCTTCAGCGCGAGCTTCTACCGTTCGATGGCGGTTCTCGTGGCAGCGAGTCCCTGCGCGCTGGCGATTGCCACCCCGAGCGCCGTCCTTTCCGGCGTCGCCCGAGCGGCACGTAGCGGCGTGCTCATAAAGGGTGGAGCAGCATTGGAGGACCTCGGCACGTTGAAAGCGATGGCTTTCGACAAGACAGGCACGCTTACAAAAGGTGAGCCCCGCATCACCGATGTCATCACTATCGGGACCGTATCGGAGCAGGAGCTACTCTCAGTCGCCATTGCCGTTGAACGGCTCAGTGATCATCCGCTGGCGCAGGCCGTCGTTCGTGACGGCCTGGATCGGCTCGAAGACAAGGAGATTAAGAACGCTTCCGATCTAGAAAGTCTCACAGGACGAGGTGTGACCGCCCGGTTGGACAGTGAGACGGTGTGGATCGGAAAGGCCGAGATGTTTGGAGTCGACGGGATCGAACCATTGGACCGCGCGGCCGCAGACGCCATCGCTCGGCTGCGTGAGCAGGGCCGAACAACGATGGCGGTGCGTTTCGGCAACCGCGATCTTGGCGTTATAGGCATGATGGACACGGCGCGCGAAGGTGCGAAAGAGGCGCTCGCTGAGCTGCGCGCGCTTGGGATCGAGCGGATGCTGATGATTTCCGGCGATCACACGAAAGTTGCCGAGGCGATTGCCAAAGAGGTTGGGTTAGACGAAGCGCGCGGCGATCTGATGCCGCAGGACAAAGTCGATGCCATCGACGCCCTTAGCCGCGAGGCGAAAGTTGCCATGGTCGGCGACGGGGTGAATGATGCGCCTGCGATGGCCAAAGCCACCGTTGGCATAGCGATGGGCGCGGCAGGGTCGGACGTTGCGTTGGAAACCGCCGATGTTGCTCTGATGGCCGACGATCTTCGCAAGTTACCCTTCGCTGTCGGGCTCTCCCGCAAATCGCGCGCCATCATCCGACAGAATGTTTATGTTAGCTTGGGCATTGTTGCGATCCTCGTGCCCGCGACGATCTTCGGATTGGGCATCGGGCCTGCCGTAATAGTGCACGAGGGGTCCACGCTCCTGGTGGTATTCAACGCACTGCGTTTGTTAGGCCACCAGGAAGGCTGAGTTCCGCTACCGAGCTGACTGCATCGCAGCGCGAGAAGCCCGGACAAAGTGGTCAGGGAACTTGTCGCGAACGTCGAAGGTCGCACGCGGAGCGGTCGGGACGCTCGCGTTATTGGACAGCCAGACGCGCTCGGCGATCCAGCCGGGTGTTCCAGACGAGCCAAGGCCGGGCCGATCAGATCGCGTTCGTCATCTCGGCGTTTTGGCGAGCGCTTCGATAATCTGACAGGTGCCGACGGTTCCCTGCTCGCAGTTTTCCAGCATCCGCCGGAGCTCCTTTCGGAGTGCCTCCAGATCGGCAATCTTGCGCTCAACTTCGGACAAGTGCGTGCGTGCCAGCGTATCGACCGCATCACAGGATCGCGAGCGGTCATCGGCCAGTTCGAGCAAGTCGCGAATGCGCGTCATCGAAAATCCGAGGTCGCGCGCGCGGCGAATGAAATGCAGCCTCCGCGCTTCTTCTGGGCCGTAGTCCCGATAGTTGGCCTGTGTGCGCGGCGGCGACGCTAGGATGCCCTCACGCTCGTAATAACGGATCGTTTCCGCCTTTACGCCCGCTGCGCGGGCAAGTTCACCGATCCGCATCCATGCCTTCCCATGATCGCTTGACCTTGTAGCAACTACAAGGTGCATAAAACGGTTCGGCACAAGGAGTCGAGGGAATGGGAAAGAATTGCTGTGGTCCCGTCGAGGACGTCGAGGCGAATAACGATCCGCTTTGGCGCCGTATCCTGTGGATCGCGCTCATTCTCAATGCGGTAATGTTCGGCGTAGAAATCGTTGCGGGCCTTGCTGCCGATTCGCGTGCGCTGCAGGCCGACGCGCTCGATTTTCTGGGCGATGCGGCAAATTATGCGATCAGCCTTGGAGTGGCTGGAATGGCGCTTGCGTGGCGCGCTCGCGCGGCCCTTGCCAAAGCCGCGACCATGCTGGCTTTCGGGCTGTGGGTGCTCGGCTCCGCGATCTGGGGCTTCCTTATCGGTGCCGCGCCTGATCCTGGGACGATGGGCGTCGTTGGAACCGTCGCACTTTTGGTGAATTTTGCGGTCGCCGTTATGTTGTTCCGGTTTCGTTTGGGCGATGCAAATATGCGCTCGGTGTGGGTCTGCTCGCGCAACGACGCCATCGGCAATGTGGCGGTTCTGGGCGCAGCGCTCGGGGTGTTCGGAACCGGTCGCTCGTGGCCCGACCTTGTCGTCGCCGCGATCATGGCGGGCCTTGCTATCTGGGGCAGCATCGAGGTGTTCGCGCAGGCGCGCGGCGAACTGCGTTCCGTATAAATCATGCTCTCAGTCGGGACGGTGCTTAGCCAAATCGCCCGGCAAACTGATGGGGATGCCCGGTATCGATACGCTGCCTGCGGGCGCGATTGTTGTATCTCGAGCGCCAAAAATGGCGGTGTGCGGGGAGGATAGCGATCTAGCGTGAGCGGAGTGACCGCCCGCCCACTGTTCATGGCTGCTATTCGATCCGTTCCGAAATCCAGGCCTCAATATCTTGCTCGATCCACGCGACCGCATGTCCACCAAGCGATACCGGTTTGGGGAAGATGCCCTCGGACATCCACCGGTAAATTGTCGAGCGTCCAAGCCCGACGCGGTGCTGGACTTCCTTGAGCCGGATCAACCGCGTCACACGGCGCGGCTCGTCTGCGATCTGTTCTGTTTGCTCAGCCATTGCCCGCTCCAGCATAGATATCGGCGAGCAGGGCATCCTTACGATCAAGCTCGTCGATATGATCGGCAAGCAGCCGGGCCACGCGATGCGCGGTACCTTTGGCCCAGCGTGGTTTTACGTCATGGATCTGGTTCCCGAGCACTCGTTCGAGCGCCATGGGCAGTTCACCAATGAACTCGTCGAAGAACTCGGCCAGATCGGTTTGCAGCCAGGCGGTTGCGTGATCGCATCCGCTGCTCAGAAGGAGCAGCAGATGTGCATGCGGCGGGATACCGCAGGCCTCGAGAATCCGCAGCGCTTCACCAAGGCTTGCCGAGCGGGTGCCAGCAAGCGTGCGGCGAAGTGCGTCCTTGTGAACCTGTGCACCGTGCGCGATCGCGCAGCGCGTTCGGCCGCTTGCTTCAACCGCTGCCAGAAGCAGAGCTGCAAGATCTGCCCGAACCTGCTCCTCGGCGATCAGGGCCATATTGCTCATGTCTCTTTCCTTTCGAATCGAATGATCAATTCACCGGCTATCCCGAAAGGAAAGCTGTAGGAAAACCAAAAGAACATTTGAAGAACATATAGGATCGCGCGAATCATCCGCTTCGCATGATTCGCGCATCTGGCGGCAGTCGTCGCGCAGATTTCGGCACTGGCAACGCACATCGCAGCATCGTCGGCGCAACAAGCATCCTGCGTTGCGCAAATCTCCAACTTGGACCGCGTTTCTGTCGCTTTTTGCTTGCGAGGAGCGGGTGGGCCCCGGTTTTTCATTTCCTACACCCAGCCCTGTGATCGAGGAAAGAACATACAGCGAACGCATCGCTGGCCAATGTTCAAAACGGAGCTCCTCGATGACTAAGACACTCGCCCTTTCCTCCCGTCCCAAGCGCGGAATCCGTGCCCGCGACTACATCGTGCCCACTGCCATTGCCCTCGCCTGTGCGGGCGCTGCCTATGCCGGCGCGGACACCACCTTCGATCCCGCGCTGCAGAAGTTCACCGACTTCCTCGAAGGCTCGGGCGGCAAGATCATCACCGTCATGTCTCTCGCCGGCGGCCTTATCGCGCTTGCTTCGGGCCGCTTCGCGCTCGGGCAGGTCGCTGTGCCGGTGGGAGTCGGAATCGGCGTCGGCACCGGTGTGCCGATCGTCACCTCGGTCGTGACCGCGACCATCTGATCGCGGCTTAACGACGGGAGGGCGGCATGGCCGACAGATACCTTGTTCCACGGCGGCTCGACGATCCGGAGCTCATCGGCTTCTGGACGATCGACGAGTTCGCGGGACTTCTCGTCCCGTTCGCCTGGGGCATTCTCGCGCAGCACATCATCATCGGCACCGGCCTTTCGGTCATAACCTGGTTCGCCTTGCGGAAGGCAAAAGCATCAGGAGCAGGGTCGAAACTGGTGCATGCTGCCTACTGGTATCTGCCGGGGAGTTTCCTCGGGTTGAAAGCCACGCCGCCCTCCCATTGCCGCCTGTTGGCGGGTTGAGGGAGACGCTTCATGAAAGACGAATTCGCCTACGAGACAGCGCAGCGCCATCTGGGGCAGCGCAACCGCTTTGCCGCCCTGTCTGCGGTGCTCGGTCTTACCAGCCTGTTGGCGATCGGCGCGGCCGCAACCCGCGACGAAACGGTGGTACTCGTGCCGATAACTTCCGAAACGCTCGCGCTCTCGAGCGGCGGGGTCGAAGCGCATTATCTCGAGCTGGTCACCCGCGACACGGCGCTGATGCTGCTGAACCGCGCGCCGGAAAGCCTCGACTACTGGATGGGCCAGGTGCTGAAGGTTGCCGATCCGGCCGCGCATGGCCGTCTCAAGGCGCAGCTCGTTGCCATCGTCGACGAACAGCGCGGCTCGGACGTTTCCCAGGCCTTCGTGATCTCGGGCATGCGGGTCGATCCCGGTGCTCTCACTTCGACCGTCACCGGCACGCTGAAAACGTTTGTCGGTGCGCAGGTGATCGCGAGCCAGCAGCGCAGCTTCGAATTCAAGTGGACGCGCCGCGGTCTCAGCCTCGCGCTGTCCGGCTTCCGCCAGCTTCCCACCCAAGAAGAGGAACAGGACCTATGACGCTCCTGCCCAACCCCCTGTCCGCAATCCTTTTGGCAAGTGGCCTGACCCTGTTCAGTTTCGGCGCCACGCGGCGACCCGATCCGGGGCTCAAGATGACCGGCCTGATTGCACTCGGCCTGGCGCTTGTCCCAAGCCCTGCGCAGGCAGACGAGTTCGTCGAGGCCGCCGATGGCGCAACCATCGACTGCACACTCGCCCGCGGCGCGCTGACCCGCATCGCGCTTGTCGAAGACGGCTTCGCCAATGTCTCGAAGATGGCGAGCGGCTATCCCTACAATGATTTCGAAGTGACCCACGAGCCGGTCCGCGGCGATATCTACGTGTCGGTTCCTCAGCAATATGCCAGCGCAAAGGTCAGTTTCTTTGCCACCAGCAGTGCCGGCTATGTCTACAAGTTTGCCTGCCGCGTCGATGGCGAGGACGCGAGCCAGCTCTTTGTCACCAATCCTGCGCTCGCCAGGTCCGAGGCCAGCGATTGGGAAACCCGGAGCGCCGCCCCCGATGAAGCCGCGATCCGGCTCATAGAGGCAATGGCCAGCGACGCGGTGCTTCCAGGCTTCCGCGCGCGCGCGGAACTCTCGCGCCCGCGCCAGACAGACACGCTCGAAGTCCAGCAGATCGCGCACTACGAGGGCGCCGAGCTCACCGGCCAAGCCTTTGTGCTGCGCAATACCGGCAAGACCCCGGTCGACCTCGCAGGCGAACGCGACGCACCCGCAGGCGCACTCGCCTTCGCTTACGGTGCCGACAGCCTCGCCCCAGGCGAGAGCACGCGGGCCTTCCTCGTCTTCAGGAAGGGAGGGCTCGAATAATGGCCGATCAGACAACCAGCACAAACGAGCGCAGCGACCCGCAGCACGCCCAGGGCGAAGCGCGGCGCACGCTCAACAAGACTGTCGCACAGCGCCAGAAACTGCTGCTCGCCGGGATCGGCGGCATCGCGCTTCTTGGCGGAGCGATGTTCATCTTCTCGGGCGACGATCAGGCAGAGGGCGATGGCAACGGCCCGACCGAGATCGACACCGGCGGGCTCGTCAACCGCAACCTGTCGAGCCGCGAGTTCGTCGCCACCTATGGCAACCGGCTCGATGCGCAGGGCCGCGCGATCAAGGATCTGCAGGAGAGCCAGTTCCCCAAAACTGCCATCGAGCAGGAGCTCGAGACGCTGCGCGGCGAGAATGCACGCATGCTGGGTGACGGCCAAGCCGCGATTGATGCGATCTCGGCGGAGAACGCTGCGCTGCGCGGCGAGCTCGAAACCGTCAGGGCCAATCCGCCGATCGCGCCGGCTGTGCCGGGCGATCCAGGTACAGCCGGACTCCCTCCCGCACCGATCGAGCCTCCGGCGGAAACGAAAGCCAGCATACTCACCTTCGGGAGCGACGGCGCGAAGCCGGAGCGCGCAAGGTCAGCCAGCGGAGCGCCGCCGCTGCTCCTCGAAGCGAGCCGCGATTACCTGCCGCCCAACAGCTATGCGCCCGCCACCGTCATCGTCGGGGTCGATGCCTCGACCGGAGTGACCAGCCAGAGCGATCCGCTCCCCGTGGTGCTGCGCATAACCGGCCCGGCACGCTCGGTGATGAAGGGCAGTCGCCTGCTCACCACCGACATCACCGGCTGCCTCGTCAACGGCTCGGCGCGCGGCGATCTCTCGGCTGAGAAGGTCTACGTCAAGCTGGCACGCATGACCTGCGCGCAGCCCGGTGGCCGCTACGCGGTGAGCGAGGTCAAAGGGTTCATTGCCTTCGCCGGAAAGTCGGGCGTGCGCGGACGCGTGGTCAGCCGCGAAGGCAGCCTCGTCAGCCAGGCCCTGCTCGCCGGAATCATCGGCGGGTTCGGACGCGGTTTCTCGGCCAACGCCAACGGTATTTTCACGCAGTCTGTCGGCGCAGACGGAACGCGCGAGGGACTCTCGCCGACGGACATCCTCGCGGGCGGCTTCGGCCAGGGCGCGGGCGACGCTGCCGACACGGTCAGCAAATATCTCATCGAACGCGCAGAACAATACCAACCCGTCGTCGAGATGCCGACCGGCATCGAAGTCGAAATCGTCTTTCTCGACGGCGTCCATGTCAGGAGCACATCACAATGAATTTCTCGAACAACCGGCCGGGCCTCAAGGTCCGGGCGGCCCACATCTCGCTTGCCATCGCCAGTGCAGCCGCTGTCCTCACCACCGGTGTCTCGGTGGTCACCGCGATGCCGGTACAGGCAGCCATCGCCAGCGATGTTGTCCAGGCACTCAAGCTGCGCCTCCCGAAGACGCCGATCGATGCCCTCGACTGCACGAGTTTCGCGCCGTGGTGCGAGGTCGTTTCGGGCGAGACGCTGTTCTATATCGACGAGGCAGCACGCTACCTCTTCGTGGGGCGGCTTTACGACATGGAAGAGCGCCGCGACGTGACCGCGACTCGGCTTCTCGAACTCAATCCCGATCTGCTCACCGCAGGCGCGGCGCGGGCCGCAGGCCGGAGCGAGGTTGCCGAACAACCCAATCCAGCGGGCAAGGTACAGCCACAAAAGGTCGATCCTGCAAAGCTACCCGAAGAAGGCGCGATCCTCTGGGGCAACCCCAAGGGCGTAAAGCTGGTGGTCTTCTCCGATTTCCAGTGCGGCTATTGCAAGCGGCTCGCGGGCGAACTCCTCAAGGCCGGTGTCAGAGTCGAAGAACGGCCGATCTCGATCTTCGGGGCGGCGAGCCGCCGACTGTCGGAAAGCGTGCTGTGCGCGAAAGACCAGGTGAAAGCGCTGCATGCTGCCTACGATGGCAAGCCCATCTCCTCGAACACTTCGTGCAAGGAAGCCAGCGCGCTCGACGCCAACGAGGCCTTTGCGAGAGCCCACAATTTTGCCGGAACGCCGGTGATCGTTCGGGCCAGCGACGGCGCAGTACTCCACGGCTATCGCGACGCGGCGACGCTGCGCCGCTTTGCCAAAGGCACGAAAGGAGAGGGCCGGTGAGAGCGCGCCTCCCATCCTTCGGCCTATCATTTGGCGCGGTCTTGCTCGCTGGCGGCTGCACTACGCTTGGCGGCAATGTCCAGGGCGACTTCGCCTGCCGCGCGCCAGACGGCACCTGCGCGCCCACTTCGGTGATCGACGAACAGGCAACCAATACGCTGCCCTCTGTTGCTAAACCGCAGGCTGGCACTCTCGAAAGGCCGCGCACGCGCGCAGATGCACGTACGCTGCGCGTCATCGTTGCTGGCTTTCTCGATTCACAGGGCCGCACGCACGAGGCGCGCGTCGTCCATGTCGAGCTGCCCGAAAGCCCTGCTGCCCGCCACCGCGCGCCGCTTTCCACCGGTGATGTCCTGCGTGCACTCGGCGATGTCAGCCAAACCCGGGGCGATGCAGCGCCGTCACCTCACGAACCCTCTTCCCCCCTGCAGCTTCCGGAACGCCTGGTTATCCCCTCCCAGGCCGCACCGGAGATGCCCGGCGCTAACGCGCCGGACACCGGGGCATCCGGTCGTTCCCCCTCCCCCGGCCGGGTGCCCCACCCTCATTCGCGCGAAGGAGAACCCCGGTGAGCCTCTCGTTTGCCACGGCGCGCGATGCGCTTCTTTCCGGCCTGTTTGGCGATGCCCGGCGGGCCGATCACGAGCGCCCGCATTTCGGCCTCGACATGCTGTCCGACTGGTTGCCCTACCGCATCTATGACGAGACCGCCGGTCTCTATCGCAACGCGCACTCGAAGGGGTTCATCCTTGAAGTGACTCCGCTTATCGGCGCGGACGAGCGCACCGGCGAAATCCTCGGCCAGTTCTTTTCGGAAAGCCTGCCGCGGGGAACCTGTCTCCAGATGCTCAATTTCGCTTCGCCGCGCATCGGCAGTGTTGTCGGGCCGTGGTTTGCCCCGCGCTATGAGCAGGGCGGCATCTACGAAGCGATTGCCAGAGCCAGAACGCAGCGGCTCTACGATCTGGTCTGGAACTCGGGATCGGCGCATGCACCGTTCCACGCCCGGCAAGTCAGGCTCGTGCTGTCGCTTGGGGTGCCTGTTCCCGGCAGCGTCTCCGATACCGAACTTTCCGAATGCCGCGATGGTCTGGCCGGCATGCTCGCCTCCTTAGGCCTGCAGTCTGCGCCGCTCGAACCGGCGGGACTGCTCGCGCTTATCGACGAGCTGACTTCGCCCACCACCGCGCGCGAGCCCGACACCATTCAGTGGAACCGGGAGGACACACTCGACGCGCAGGCAATCCGGCGCGATATCGAACTCGAAGTCGAAGACGACAGGCTCATTCTGAGAACCGAGCGCTTCCGCGAGACCGGTCGTTCGCGCGATGGAATCCCGACGGTTGGCGAATGCTATCCCGACCGCTTCGATATCCGCCATTACGGCGTGCGCTCGAGCCCCGAACGCTGGGCACCGTGGGAATGCGCGCGCCTCATCGGCGACATGTTCACCGACAAGCTGCGGTTCCCCTGCCCGGCGGCGACGATGCTCTGCCTGCATTATCCCGACCAGGAAGCTGCCTCGGCACGCGCAGGCTACAAGTTCATGCGCACGACCAGCCTTTCCGAAACGAAAAGCGCGCGTTTCCTGCCGAAACTCTCCGAACAGTCGGCCGAATGGAAGCATGTCCAGGCCGAGCTTCAGGCGGGCAAGAAGCTGGTCAAGCTCTTCTACGGTCTCACCACGATTTCGCCGCTCGGACAGGGCGACGCGCACGAGCGCACCGTCAAGGCGATCTACAAGGCGGCGGGATGGGATCTGGCAGACGAGCGCTTTCTGCAGCTGCAAGGCCTTGTCGCTGCCTTTCCACTGAGCCTTGCCGACGGGCTGGTACACGACATGGCGCGTCTCAAACGCTTCCGCACCATGCTCTCGACCACGGCCGCCAATATCGCGCCGATGCAGGGGGAATATCTCGGCGGCCCGATCCCGCATTTGCTGCTGCTCGGGCGGCGCGGCCAGCCCTTCTTCTGGTCGCCCTTCGAGAACGGGGCCGGCAACCACAATATCGCGATCTGCGGCAAGTCGGGTTCGGGCAAGTCGGTGCTGTTGCAGGAGCTCTGCGCAGCGCTGCGGGGCGCCGGGGCCAAGGTCGTGGTGATCGATGACGGGCGCAGCTTCGAGCACTCGGTCAAGCTTCAGGGCGGCCGCTTCGTCGAGTTCACGCTGGGCTCGGGCTTCTCGCTCAATCCCTTTTCGATGATCGACGATGCGCGGGCGCACGAGGACGAGGATTACCGGCTCGACTGCTTTGCGATGATCAAGGCAATCATCGGCCAGATGGCGCGGCCAAGCGCCGCGCCATCCGACACCGAGCGCGGCCTGATCGACCGGGCGGTAACGCATGTCTGGGAGACGCTCGGCAGCGGCGGGGCGATCGACGATGTCGCGCATGCCCTGCACACCGGCGACAACGAGGCCGGACGCGATCTGGCAACCGCGATCGGCCCCTTCTGCAGGGGAGGCAGCTATGCCGGTTTCTTCTCCGGCAAGGCCAGCTTCGCGCTCGAGGACGATTTCACGGTGTTCGAGATGAGCGATCTTGCAAGCCGCGAGGAGCTGAGAAGCGTCGTTCTTTCGGCAATCATGTTCATGACCGGCCAGGCCATGACGCGCAGTTCGCGAGCAACCCGGAAGCTGCTTCTGATCGACGAGGCCTGGGCGATGCTCAAGGGCGGCTCGATGGGCGAATTCGTCGAGACTTATGCCCGCACCGCGCGCAAATATGGCGGCGCGCTCGCTACCGCCACGCAGTCCCTGAATGATTACTACAAGTCCGACGGCGCGCGCGCCGCGCTGGAAAACAGCGACTGGATGCTGGTGCTCCAGCAGAAGCCGGAGACCATCGCCGATTTCCGGAAAGAGGCGCGGCTGGACATGGATGACCGCACCGAAACGCTGATCCGCAGCCTCAAGCGCTCGGGCACCGAATACAGCGAAATCTACCTCAAGGGTCCCGAAACCGAGGCAGTGGGCAGGCTCGTGCTGGATCCGCTTTCGGCCACGATCTTCTCGTCCGATCCCGACACCTATGCGGCAATTCACGCCCACGTCGAAAACGGCATGCCGCTTGAACGCGCGGTGGCATTGGTCGCCGGTCTGGAAGGAGGCGCGTGATGGCGCTCGAGACCACTACACTTGTCGACCGAGTGTCGCTTCCGACAGCAAAACGAACGGTCCGCAAATATCATCCGGTCAATTGGCTCGGGTTCTTCCAGGGCACCTGCCTCGTGCTTGTCGAAAGCGCTGCTTTCGCAGCGAGCACCCTGCTGCTGGTGCTCGGACTGCCGCTGTTCGTCTTTCTGTTGCTCGCGGGCTGGGACCTCGGCCTGTTGTTCGCGCAGCTCGGCAATCTTGCCGACCACTACCGGACCGCAGAACCGCTGGCGCGGCATTTCTTCGCGGCTGACCTGCAGATCGGATTTCTCGTTGGCGCAGGGGGGCTCGCGCTCTTTCGCCTCCCTGCTTTCCTGCGCCGCTTGCAACGCCGTCTAGATGAAGGACCCCGCTCGCATGACTGACACCGTATCAAACTGGCGACAGCTCGCGTTGAAGCTGGTCGGCCTTGCCGCACTCGGTGCGGCCCTCCTCTGGGCCGTCTGGATTACGCGCGAGGCGACGCGAGAAGAGCCGCAGCGGATTGTGACCGTCCGGCTCGCTGAGACCATCGGCTCGTTCGTCGAGGAAGCCGCGCGTGCCGACGCCGATCCAGCTTCGGTTCAGGCGGCGAGCCTCGCCTACCTCGAAGCTGCAACAGGCGCAGTTGCCGAGATGGGCAGCGATGGCCGCGTCGTAATGGTGGCCGAAGCCGTGCTCGCGGGGGCGAGTGAAGATGCCACTCCCGAACTCGAACGCCGCATCGCAGCCAGGCTCCAGCAAGGAGAGCGTCCATGAGAACGCCTGAACGCCTGCGCCGCCCCCTTCTCCTGAGCGGCATCGTCCTCTTGCCCCTTGTCTGGGCACCACTCGACGATTTCAGCAAAAACCATGCCTTCTTGATCAATGCGTCCCCGAGCCTGCCCAACTGGGCGTTCTGGCTCGACCGCGATGCACCGATTGCCAAGGACAGCCTGGTCTTCTTCGAGCCGCCCGCAAGCCGGCTTGTCGAGACACATTTCGGCAAGGGGCCGCACATGTTCGGCAAGCGCGTGCTCGGCGTTCCCGGCGACGTGATCGCGCATGCGGGCAGCGATGTGCTTATCAACGGCGTCAGGGTCGCGGGTCGGCTCGAGACAACACGGCTCGGCGTACCGCTGACCCGGGGTTCCGAAGGCGTCATTCCCAGGGACTGTTTCTACACCGGCACCGACCACCCGCGCGGGCTCGACAGCCGCTACGGCGAAATCGGTCTGGTTTGCCGGGACCGCATCCTCGGCAGCGGAAAGGCGATCCTGTGAGACAACTCCTACGCCTAGTCGTCCCATTGGCCATGCTCGCACTGCCTGGTGCTGCACAGGCGCGCGACTACGGCCAGCGCGGCGCGGTCTTCCCGATCATCGAGCGCGACCTGCTTGAACAGATCCGATCCAGACTGCAGGCCATGGAGGCCTCGGGTGAGACAGCGCGCCTCAACGAAAAGCTCAAACGCCGCACGATTGCCCGGGTCAACCGGCCCAACCCTGTGGCCGGCCTTGTCCGCGCGAGCGACAGCCGCAGCTGGTCGTTCGATCCGACCATTACGCTGGACGCCGATATAAGGGGCGCCAATGGCGAGCTGATCCATGCCGCTGGGACACGGGTCAATCCGCTCGACAGCGTGAGCCTGCGTGCAGATCTTGTTTTCCTCGATGGCGACGATCCCGACCAGCTTGCCTGGGCACTGAAGCAAGGCGCGAATGTCAAATTGATCCTGATAAAGGGCGCTCCGCTTGGACTCATGAAGGCACGCCAGCGGCGCTTCTACTTCGATCAGGGCGGCAAACTGACCGGCAAATTCGGTATCCGCGCCGTTCCTGCCCGCGTGCGCCAGCATGGGCGCATGCTCGCAGTCAGCGAGATCGCGCTACCGCCCAAGCGGAGGACAGTCCAATGACGGCTCTTCGCAAGTTGGCGAGCATGGCGCTTGCTATCCTCAGCCTTGCCGTTGCCACGCCAGCCATGGCTGATGCCGGCCCCGGCAAATGCACCGGACAATTCGTCAACCCGATCACCGACATCTGCTGGTCGTGCCTGTTCCCGATCTCGATCGGCGGCCTCGATATCTGGCCTTCGAACAGGCCCGATCCCGACAATCCCGATCTGCCTGTTTGTCTGTGCGGCGTTCGTCCCGGGATCGCGATGGGCTTCTGGGAACCGGTGCGCCTTGCCGATGTCAGCATGAAGCCGTGGTGCTTCGTCAATCTGGGCGGGATGAAACTCGATCCCGGTTTCGATATCGGGTTCCGGTCCATCTCCGGCCCGTCGGCCATCGGCGGAGCAAGCCAGTATTATTCAAGCTGGCATGTACACTGGTATGCCTACCCGCTGATCTACTGGATGGAGATTGTCGCCGATTTCCTCTGCCTTGAGCCGGGTTCGGTCGATATCCTCTACATCTCCGAGATCGATCCGCTGTGGCAGGACAGCGAACTCACCGCGATCATCAACCCGGAAGCGGTGCTCTTCGCCAACCCGCTCGCGCTTGCTGCCTGCGCCGCCGACTGCGCGGCATCGACCGCGAAACTGCCGATCGACGAACTGTTCTGGTGCGCGGGCTGCCAAGGCTCGATGTATCCGATGAACGGCAATGTCTCGGCTTCGATCGGGCATGTGCAGGCCTCGCGGCTCGTACTCTCACGCTTCGCCTACAAACTGCACCGCGAGCTTGTCTCGTGGGGAACGATGGGATCGAAAGGCCTGTGCGGCAAATACCTGATGCCGGTGATGCGCAAGCAGCAATACCGCTTCCAGGCCACCAATCCCAGTCCGGCGACCAGCGGGCGCTACGCCTGCCCGCCCATCGGAGCCTCCACCACCTTCCAGTCACCCGGACAGGTCATCCCCGCCATCGGCGAGGACATGGGATACCTCGTCTGGCGCAAAAGGAACTGCTGCGCGCTATGAAACATGCTTTTCCCCTTCTCGCCGTGATCGGCCTTGCCAGTGCGGCTGCATTCGCTGCCGCCTCGGCGCAGGACCCCTCGCACGAACTCGATATCGAAAGCATTCGGGAGCGCGCCAGCGAACACACGGCCGATGCCGAGGCCCTCGCGACCACGATCCGGAGCCGCGCCGAAGCGCTGACCGACGAAGCACAGATCACACGGGAGACCGCGATCGCAAACCGCGCCGCCTATGCCGATGCGATCACGCCTGCAAAATCCGATGGTCCGCTCGATTTCGACACGATGATCAAGGTGCAGACCGAAGCCGAGACCGCCAAGCTAGGCGAGAGCGCTCGCTTCATCGCTTTCGCATCGCTCGGCATGCCCGAGTTGTCACTGAAAGCGCTGGTCCGCGACGTAACACGCGCTGGCGGGGTCACGGTGCTGCGCGGCTTCCCCGGAGGAGACAGCGCACAATTCAAGACACGCCTTGCCGCGATCTGGAGCGGCGCGGGCGAAGCGGGAGCGCTGGGGATCGATCCGCGCCTCTTCCGCGCTTTCGACATCGAGGCCGCCCCCAGCTTCGTCATGATCGCAAGCGATTTAAGCCCCTGCGACGGGTTCGATTGCAGCGATAATCTTCCGCCCCACGACCGCATCGCGGGCAATCTCAGCGTCGCCAATGTGCTGGAAACCTTTGTCGAAGGACGCGGCCCCGGCGCGGCGCAAGCGCGCTTGCACCTTGCCCGCCTCGAAAGAGCTGACCGATGACTATCTTCCGGCCCACGGCCGCACTCCTTCTGGCAATATGCGCTCTGCCGATGAACGCGTCGGCCCAGCAACAGACGGCGCGCGACGACGGCAAGGCCTTCGGCGAAGCCTTGCGCGGTGAAGCACAAGAGGCGGCTCGAACCCAGCCCGATACAGACTCGCTGCCCAATTACGACCGCAATGCCGTCCGCGGCCTAGAACGGCTCGCCGATAATCCCGATCAAATCGAAACCAGCGCCGGCTCGGCGAGAACCAGCCATGAGGGCTACCGCGCGATGCGCGACAGCATGGGCTCGCGCGCGCAATTCTCTCCTTCCGAGATCGAAGATGTAATCGCGCGCAGCCAGGCGATAGGCGAGTCCCCGCTCGACTATACCAGCGGGATGTCCATTTCGGGTGGTCAGGGCTCCTGTGTGCCGCTTCCGCCCGGATCGAGTTCGGCAGGCACCTATACTGCGACCTGCAACACCGGAACCCGGATCGACCAGTCGAGCGGCCAGTGCGCGGTTCCCCTTATAGCGACCGTGACCCAGCGCCAACAGTGGCACTATCTCTGCAACGACACCGGCGCCTCGTTCGGCTATCCTTGGTGTTCGGCCTTCGACGGCGCTTCGTGCAGGATTACCGGCTACCGCCCGGGACCCTGCCTCCAATGGTACGACAACGGATTCAATCGCTTTTGCTCCGAACCCGGAGATCCGATCGCCGAGATTGCCTGCGCCGCGCCCGACCCCCGCTATTCGCCATACGCTGTCACCACCGATAGCTCGGTCGATACGGCACCGGACGAAAGCCAGTGTTCGGCCCTTTCCGGCAATGCCGACTGCAGCCTCGAGAGCGAGATCTGCACAGATGCCGATCCAAAAACGCGTATCGTCGACGGGGCTTCGGTGACGCGCGACTGCTGGGAATGGCAGCGCAGCTACTCGTGCACCTCGCGCTCGGCGGCGAGCGATTGCTCTGAGATAGAGGACCAGGGCACATGCCGCTTTGTTCGCGAGGAATGCCTCACCGGCGAGGAGCCTTGCGAGACCTGGGAGCGCATCTACGAATGCCCGCTTCCCGCAAGCGAAGATGCAGGCACGCAGTATGTCTGCGACGGCGACGTCTACTGCATCGACGGCTCGTGTGAGACGATCGAGCGGACAGCCAATGACGAGTTCAAGGATGCGGCCGTTGCGCTCCAGGCGATGAACGAAGCGCGCGGCCAGTTCGATCCCGCTACGCTGACGCTTTTCAGGGGCACCCGTAACACCTGTTCGTCCAAGGTTTTCGGCGTGCTCAACTGCTGCAAGGGCAAGGGCTTCCCGCTCATCCCCGGGATCAGCCTGCTCGTGGCGCTCGGCTGCGACCGTGAGGAAGTTCTCCTCCACGAGCGCGATGCGCAAGGCCTGTGCGCTTATGTCGGGTCTTATTGCTCGGACAAGTTTCTCGGGGTCTGCCTGACCAAGAGGAAGGCCTACTGCTGCTTTGAATCCAAGTTGTCGCGCATCCTCCAGGAGCAAGGGCGCCGGCAACTCCCCAAACCCTGGGACCAGCCCAAGGAAGAGACCTGCCAAGGCTTCACTCTCGACGAGTTCGCGCAGCTTGATCTCAGCCGGATGGATTTCAGCGAAGTCTATGCCGAGTTCACCGAGGCCGCCCGGCTTCCCGACGAACTCGAGACGAGCGTTCTCATCCAGCAGAAAATCGAAAACTATTACGCGAGGAACGGCCAATGATGCGTTGCCCCACACCCCTGCTTGCCCTGGGCCTCGCCGTATTGTTTCCCGGCCTTGCGATTGCGCAAGAGGCGCCGCCACCGACGAGCGACACCGCCAGCGATTTTTACTGCGACAAACGCAAGCTCGGTTACTGGTTCTACTGTGCAAAGCCTGAGCCTGCAGAGGTTCCGCAAATAGCCGAACAGGAACAGGTCTCGGCTGCCGAGGAACTCAGCGCCATTACCTCTGAGTTGCGGGAACTGAAGGCACGCGCGATCCTCTATCCGAGCGAGGATAACGTCGCCGCCTATATCCGTTTCCAGCGCGCCCAGCTCGACCGCGCATCGCTGTTCTCCGATGTCTGGCAACGTGCGATCTGGCAGGATCCCGAGCTCGATTATACGCTCGAGCGCCCGGTCGGGGCGCTGGCCAAGAAACAATGGCAGGATGCGCGCGCCTCTGAGCGTGACAGCGCCATGGCGCGCCTTTCGCAGCGCTACGGGCTGTTCTACTTTTTCAGCTCAACCTGCGCCCCTTGCGAGGTCATGAGCCCCATCGTGAAGGGTGTCGCGGCACGCTGGCGGGTCACGGTGCGCGCAATCTCGACCGACGGCGGCCCATCCAAGCACTTCCCTGATTACCGCGTAGAGACCGGCCAGCGCGCCCGGCTGGGTCTGGAACCCAAGGTCACGCCCGCGCTGGTGCTGTGGGACAGCGTGACCAAGCGACCGATCCCGATCGGATACGGCGTGCTCTCGGCAGACGAACTCCAGGACCGCATCTACCTCCTCACCTCCAAGGAAGCCGGACATGATTACTAGTATCCGAACCGCGGCTCTCGCCCTTGCCGCCGCAAGCCTCATCGCCTCTCCTATTTCGGGGCCCGCCGCAGCAAATGTGGGCGACAGCATGGACCGCTTCATGGACGATATGGGCGCGGCGGCAAATGTCACCGGTCCGACCGCCTTCGAAGGCCAGTCGGCGGGCTATTACAGCCTCGGCAATGTGTGGACCCGCTTCCCCCAGAAAACGACCAATATCGCCAATCTCCAGTTGCCGCGCGCCCGCGCGGGCTGCGGCGGGATCGACATTTTCGCCGGGTCATTCTCGTTCATCAATGCAAGCGAGCTGGTCGCGATGATGAAAGCGGTTGCGAACAACGCGGTCGGCTTTGCCTTCAGTCTCGCAATCGATACGGTCTGCCCCGAATGCAACAAGATCATGCAGGAGTTTTCGCAGAAGGCTCAGCTGATGAACAACCTCTCGATCAACTCGTGCGAAATGGCGCAAGGACTGGTCGGCGGCCTGTGGCCCAAAGGCGATCTGGCCGACAAGGCGATCTGCGAAGCGATTGGGAATTCCGAAGGCATCTTCACCGATTATGCGGCCGCCAAGCATGGCTGCGGCACGCGCGGCCAGCGCGCTGCGACCAATGAAAGCGCAGGCACTGATTACGCCGACGTCAATCCCGGCGTGGCGCGCAACTACACCTGGCATGTCCTCAAGAGGAGCGCCTTCTTCAACCCCGGCGGAACCTTCGACCGCGAGCTTGCCGAATATGCGATGACGCTGATCGGCACGGTAATCTACGTGCCCCCGACCGACGATGAGGCGGGCAGATTCGTGCCTTTTGCTGGCGATGCGTCTTCGACGCTTGTGAGCGCGCTCCTCGATGGAACGCAGGGCCAGACAGTGCGCGTGTTTCGCTGTGACGAAACAGACCAGTGCCTCAATCCGACCTTCGTGCAGATGAGCCTGACAAACGCCAAGGCCATACGGCCGCGCGTCGCCGCGATGATCGGCAATATGGTCGATGCGATCCGCACCGATACCGCGATCGGCGATGCCGAGAAGGAATTGCTTCAGGTCGCCTCGGTCCCCTTGTACAAGATTCTCACGGTCCAGGCGGCCTACGGGCGCGGCATGGCTACCGACGACCGCGAAACGCTCGCTGAAATTGCCAGCATCGATCTGCTCTACGCGGTCCTCGATCGCATCGTCTCAGAAGCCGGGCGTTCGATGGCGAGCTTCATCGCCGCCGATGAAGCCAAGCTGGCAATCTGGCGCGGACAGGTCGCCGAAGTGCGCTCCGGACTGGTCCAGCGCCAGGCAACCGGACAGGCCAAGGTGTCGGCGATCATGCAGATCATCGAGAAGACCGCGATGATCGAAAACATGCTCGCTGCCTCGATGTCGCCTTCGATGTCGGCTGCGCTTGACTGGTCGCGTGGCCTGCAGTCGCGTTCGATCGTCCCCTGAGGCGAGCGCGATGGCCGAGA
Source organism: uncultured Sphingomonadaceae bacterium (assembly GCA_947493195.1). GTDB lineage: Bacteria > Pseudomonadota > Alphaproteobacteria > Sphingomonadales > Sphingomonadaceae > Alteraurantiacibacter. Next base: position 56,818 of record CANLQG010000002.1, read on the forward strand.
TCTTCACCACCGGCGGCGGCGAATACATCGTCAATGTGCTCAATGCCGTCGCCGCATGGACCGGTGCCGGAGGCTACAAGAGCCTGATCCAGGTCGCGCTGGTGATGGGCATGACGCTTGGCGTTATCGTCGTCGCCTTCAATCAGGACTGGCGCGCATGGCTCAACTGGTTCCTCGGAGCGACGCTGATCTACATGTGCTTGATGGTCCCGCGGATGGATGTGCAGGTGACCGACCGGGTGAATCCCAGCCTCGCTCCGGCCACGGTTGCCAATGTCCCGCTGGGTCTTGCCCTGATGGCAAGCTTCACCAGCCAGGCGGGTGACTATCTGACCCGCTCGGCGGAAACCGTATTCGGCCTTCCGCAAGATCTCAACTACTCGAAAAACGGCATGATCTACGGCGCGCGTTTGCTCGAGGCGACGCGCAGCCTGCGTATCGCCGATCCCGAGTTCGCCGCCAATTTCGACGAGCATGTCCGTCAGTGCGTATTCTACGATCTGCTGCTCGGACGTTACTCGATGAAGGAGCTGTCCGAGAGCGATGACGTCTGGGCGACGATAGCGCCGGGAAGCGCAGCGCGCGCACAGAAATTCCTCACCAGGCAGGCCGACGACCGGGTCACCGCCTCGATCGTCACCTGCCGCGAGGCTTACACATCCCTGTCCGGTCAATGGGCGAGCATGATCGATGAGATGACGCTGGTTGCCGGTCGCCAACTCTATCCGCGCCAGACCGAGGCGCTGGCAAAGGCCAAGCTGATCGCCGATCTTCCGATCGCCTATCAGTACCTCACCGGGATCTCGAGGGACGCGAGCAGCATCTTCCGCCAGGTGCTGACGATCAACGCCATGAACCAGGCGATGCACGGCTTCGCGGGAGCGAGCGGCACATCGAGCGTCGACGTCTTCGCCCAGACTAGGGCCGACATCCAGACCGAGCGGACCTATTCATCGATCGCGCACAACGCCATGAAGTGGGTGCCGATCCTCAACGTCGTGCTGACCGTGGTCTTCTATGCCCTGTTCCCGGTGCTCTTCCCGCTCTTCCTCATGCCCAGAAGCGGGCCGATCGCGCTGCGCGGATACGTGACTGGATTCTTCTACCTTGCCGCGTGGGGTCCGCTCTTCGTCATCCTCCACATGATCCTGATGCTGAAGGGCGCGAGCGACGTAGCTGCCGCTGGCGGCACCAGCGGCCTCTCTCTTGCCACCTTTTCGGGCATGACCGACGTGAACAACGATATCGGCATTCTTGCGGGCTACCTTGTCGCCTCGATCCCGTTCCTTGCCGGCGGTGTCGCGCGCGGCGCGATGGCGATCTCCAGTCAGGCGACCAGCTATCTCAACCCCAGCCAGAATGCCGCCGAAGAAGCTGCGCGCGAGGCCAGCACGGGTAATGTATCGCTCGGCAATACCAATCTTGATAACTCGAGCGTGTTCTCGCGCCAGTTCGCGCAGGCGAGCCTTGCGCCCAACATCGGTTACGGTGCTGCGCAGACCCGGGGATTCAGCGAAAGCGGGACGCAGACCACCGGCTTCGCGCAAGCCGAGTTCGCCAATGTTCCGACCTCGAGCTATCCCTTCACTCCGACCCTGGGGCAGGATTTCTCGAGCCGGCTTTCGACCATGGCAAGCCAGAGCCGCGGCCAGAGCGAAACTTTCTCCAACCTTGCCCAGCAATCGACCAGTTCTGCCGTCACACGCTTCAACGAGATCCGCGACGCCTACACGCGGTCACGCTCGAACGAGAGTGTCAGCGGCACGTCAACGAGCGACAGCATCGGCAGCGCCTTCAGCGAAGTCGATAATGCCTCGAGGACACTGCAGCAGCAATTCGGCCTGTCACGCCGGGCATCTGATGACATAACCGTTTCCTGGTTCCTTAACGGTGATGCTGGTTTGGGCTTGAAGGGAGAAAAGGGGGCGGGTTCGGCTTCACTTGGGGTTAGAGGGGGGAGAAACCAGACTTGGACCGACAGCGATATCGGCATCGCCTCGGAAGATCGTTCTCGGATCATGGGATCGCTGCGGCAGATCTCCGACGGCCGCAACTGGACGAGTACACGGGAAGGTTTCCTGCGCGAAACGAGTTCGAACTCGGAAGCGTCCGTCTCAAGCAGCGCTGCCGGCATGACGACCTCGATTACCGAAGCGCAAAGCTATACCGTCGAGGCGCGCCGGGCCGAGGAAATTGCCAGCCGTCTCGAGAACCAGGCGAGCTGGTACGAGAGCGCGAACGCTGCGGGCACGCTCAATCTGAGCCAGGCCTATCGCGAATGGGGTATGGCCGAGATCGACGCTAATCGGGACTACTACGGCCAGGACCGCTTTGACGATATCGATTTCCAGATGAGTGCGCGCGGCCAGCAGCTTCAGGCCCGCTTCGTCGAGAGCTATGCCGAACAGCTGAACGACGACATCGCCAACGAACTCGTCCTGCCCAACGCAGCTGCCGTCGCTCGCCCCTCGGTCGGAAGTGCTGCAGGGGTTCGCGGTTCCGTGAACCTCGGCGGCGTATCCGGCAGTCTTTCCGATCCATCGAGCGGTCGGGAAGCTATCGCGCGCGATGTCGGAAGAGTACAGCAAAGGGGCGGACAGCGCGTCGGTTCGGTAGGGGAATATCTTGACCGTCAGACGCGCGATGCCAATGGCGCGTCAGAAGAAGCTGCCGATGACGTAAAGAATTGGTGAAGCTCAGAGAATGATATCGTAGAAGACTACGAAAGCGGCGAAAGCTCCGAGTCCAAGAAACACTGTGATCAGTTTCAGACGCCCCCAGGGGTCGGCCCACGTCTTCTTCCATGTGTAGGACGTCAGACGATTCTCTGCGATAGCGCGATCGACCTCACGAAAGCCTTCCCAATTGCTGTCACCGCTCGGCGGGGCTTTCTCTGGATTGCTCATCGTTTTCTCCTTCATGAGAACAGGCGCAACCTTTCCTCTAGATCTCGGACCGTGGTTGGGTGCAAAATAGCCGAAAATCTTTGGCAAAGCCAATTCAATGACTTGGCCTCGCTATCGAGAAATGGATAAAAGACCTGATGATCGGTATCGCTTCATGAAACCCGACGATCCGGAACAGTCCGGGAATGTCTTCGACATTTGGGGCGAACTTGCCCGGCAGAAGCAAGACAGACGACGTAGACTTGTGTTGCTCATCGCTGGGGGTCTTCTGGTTGGTATCCTCGGCGGCCTAGTCGGCATCAACTGGCCTTTCGGTCCGGCGAGTGCCGAGGCGCAAGTGCAGCATAACTTTGCGGTCTGCGGAATGGTAAGGCGGACCTGCGTCGTCGATGGCGACACTATCTGGGTCGAAGGCATCAAGATCCGTATCGCGGACATCGACACTCCGGAAATATCGCAGCCGCAATGCGACTACGAATACGATCTCGGAATCAGAGCAAGAGACCGGCTTGTCGTTCTCCTGAATGCGGGCAATTTTGCCCTGTCTCCAATCGGCAACCGCGACGAGGATCGGTACGGTCGCAAACTTCGCGTGGTGATGCGTGATGGTCGCTCGCTCGGCGACCAGCTTGTGGCGGAAGGTCTGGCGCGAACATGGACGGGGCGCAGGGAGCCGTGGTGTTGAAGAGCAAATGGCGAACCGACGAACGGCGCGCACGAGACGAGCCTTACTCCTGGAAGGTGGAACTCGAAGCGTGGCTGCTAGGTCTGGCCATGCTGGCAGTGGCCGACCATGGAATCGGAGCGCTCTTTTGACGCTCACGCGCGACAAGGAAATATGGGGTATGGCGCTGTGGGTCGAGAAACACCATGGCGATGCCGGTGCTAAATTCATTGATGAGAAGATCGAGAAGCTGACTCGTTTGGGCGAGCCGGACGGCGTAGAACTTTGGCAGGAGATCGCGCGTCGTTTCGAGCAACTTGGCGAGCGCAGTGTTCATTCCTAGGGTCCTTCCTCGAGACCCCAGATTTGATAGACTCGATATAAGCTTCCAGCCGCTCGATTGTCTTGCGGCGTGGGATTCGCCCGTTCCTGAGATCCAGCACGAATCGGGGATCACCGACCGCGCGCCTGCCAAAACGGGTCGCTGAAATATGATTGTCTTTCAGGTGCTTTTCAATCCTGTCCAGCAGTTCCATTCTTTTCCAGCTCCGACTCACAGACCCCTTGTGTTCTTGTTATGTTCTTAGTAGGAAGATATCCGTGAGTCTAGGAAAAATCCTACACCCGGATTCGAAGGATCAAGCGAATGGAACACGTCAGAGAAGAGCTCGATCGGTTGATTACGCAGCGTGGATACGGCTATGCGGCGATCTCGCGCCTGATCCGCCGCAACCCCAGCTACATTCAGCAATTCATCAAGCGCGGCTCCCCTCGCAAGCTCGATGACGAAGATCGCAAAACCCTTGCAAGTTTCTTTGGTGTTGACGAACAAGTTCTCGGCGGCTCGGCCAATCCTGTCACCGATGGCATGGTCGAAATTCCGGTTTTAGACGTCGAAGCGTCTGCTGGCTTTGGAGCCGTGGCAGGCAGCGAGAATGCCCAGACCCGGTTCGGGTTCGACGAACAGTGGTTGCGCCGCTTGACGGCAGCGAAAAGCGCAAGCCTCTCGATTGTCGGTGTTATGGGCGACTCAATGGAGCCAACGCTGAGCGACGGTGACGAAGTTTTGGTCGACGCGTCCGACCATGGGTCGCGGCTTCGTGACGGCATCTATGTCTTGCGAGCCGACGATGCACTCGTCGTGAAACGGATAGCAATCAAACCAGGCGGGAAGCAGATCACAATCGCCAGTGACAACCCTGCATACCCCACCTGGCATGATATGGATCGTTCTGAGGTTCATGTAGTCGGCCGTGTTATCTGGTTTGGGCGAGCGCTGTAGATCACCGCATTTATCGCAGTCCCGATGCGGGATTCATGACGATGGCGCTGCGACGTTCAGTAACGGGCGAAGCGTTTCCTGCATCCAGGAAGGAAGGGTGCCGAAGCCGTCGGCTAGATCGCTCCGTAGCTTTGTTCCATGCACGGGATCGGCAAGGAGATCGGCAAGGCGGTCTCGCCACTGCTCGACTTCGTCGCCAGACATCGTATCGCGCAGCCAGTGCAGGGCCTGAACGATCCGCATCGCCGGGCGCCCGGCCCAGTAGAGTTTGCTGGCAGCAGTTTGCTTGAAGGTAATGGAGAGATTGCCGAACTTGATCGACTTGGGCCGAGCTTCACTGTGAATGATAATCTTTGCTGGGACGGCGTTAGTAAAACCGAGATCGTTGGCGGCAGTCATGCCATCGACCAGCACGCGAATCTGGTCCCGGCGTGCGACGGCCTCGACAATCGCGCGAGCGTCGGGTGCGCTTTTCTCCCTAGTCAGGCTGTTGATGCCCGGTCTGTCGTACAATCCGCGGTAGATCCGGCGGAGGTCTCCCGTTTTCACCATGCGCTGAAGGGCCTTGTCGATTGCATCTCGGCTTGCAAGATCGAGAAAGTCCCGCGGCGTCCAGACGGCATTTATAGCTCCCTGTACGACACGGTCGAGAATTTGTGACTTCAGAGTAGGCGGCACTGCGTTCATGTCCGAAATATGTATATCAATTTCGGACGTATAATGGGGGCCAGCTCATTGCAAAATGTCATCGTACAAAGTTGAAAGCTGATCAAATGCTCGTCTGCTTTTGGGCCGTTAGCAGACCGGCGGCTTCTATTGAAAGGCTAGGATAGCGGCCAGTCCGATTTTGGATGTGGCGAACGGTCTTCGTATGTCTGCTAATGGGGTGGAAAGCTGCGACAAATGCAATTCGCTTAGAAGTCAATACTGGGGCCCGTTTCAGCCAGTCTGCTTTTGGAGCTTTTACTCCAGAAGCCGACGTTCCGTCAGCATTGCGTTACGGACATGCGAGGCGAGCATCATTCTTGACCGTTAGTACAGCACTAGGAATCAAACCGAGATCGTTGCGTCAACGCACGGACCGCTGACAACGCTCAGTTTTCAGGGCCCCGAGGTTTGTAGCGGGGGAGCGCCCATCCGAACGAAAGCGCTCCAGCCCTCAACCCAAACCCGCATGCCAGCGCAATTACGATTGCAATTTCACGCTGTAGGCCCAGCGGATGCAGGACGATATAGGTCGAGGCTGCGAGAACCACTGCAGTCACGTAAATCTCGTGAGAAAAGATTATGGAATCTTCTTTTCCGAGAACGTCGCGAATGATCCCCCCAAAGCATGCTGTTATGACGCCCATAGTGATCGAGACCAATGGGGCCTCTCCTAGCGCATTGGCCTTTTCGGCCCCGGCGGTTGCGAAGAGCGCGAGCCCCAATGCATCGAACCACAGTATCCATTGATGGCGGGAGGCGGCGAGATGGGCTGTGAAGAAAACCGCCACCGAGACTATCATACAGACGCCAAGATATTCCGGACGATCCATCCAGAATACCGGTTGGCTGTCCAGTAAGAGATCACGGATGGTTCCACCGCCGATCCCGGTTACCGTGCCAAGCAGGATGAAGCCGATGACGTCCATCTGATTGCGTGAAGCGACCAGAGCGCCGCTTATGGTGAAAACCACGATGCCAAGCCAGTCGAGGGCGGCAATGCTGCTATCGAATATCACTTTTTGCTCTTCTCTAAATCGTGATGACTGCCGCAACACAGTCGAAAGTCATTTTGCGATGATCCTTTTCCCCGCACCGGGAAGGCCGTGTCCTCCCGTGGCCCAAAGGAAAGCGCGAATAAATCTGCATATAAAGTGAGAGCCTTCGGTCGCATAAGTGGCGGCTCCAAGCTCCTTCTTCAAAAGGGGGCATTGGGTACGGTTTGATACGCTGCCCGCCCCCTTGAGAATTGATCACGCGAACAACTTTTCGGCGGTTTTGGCCACGCGCGCTCCGAGATACCGGGCGCCGGCAAGCTCGTCTTCGTCGGGTTGGCGGCTGCCATCACCACCGGCGATGGTAGTCGCACCATAAGGCGCGCCACCACGAACCTTGTCATGTCCCGATTGGCCTTCGAACCCATAATCGAGGCCGACGATGGTCATCCCGAAATGCAACATGTTCGTGATCAGAGAAAATAAGGTGGTCTCTTGTCCTCCGTGCTGCGTCGCGCTGGCTGTGAAGGCTGCGCCGACCTTCCCGTTCAATGCACCCCGCGCCCAGAGACCACCCGCCTGATCGAGAAACGCCGCCATCTGCGACGATACCCGGCCGAACCTTGTGCCGGTTCCGATGACGATCGCGTCGTAGCTTTCCAGTTCTTCGATCGCGGCAATCGGCGCATCTTGATCCAGTTTGAAGTGACTGGCACGAGCGATCTCCTCCGGGACCGTCTCCGGCACGCGCTTCACTTCGACAATCGCGCCTGCTTCCCTCGCACCTTCAGCGACCGCGTTGGCCATCACCTCGATGTGACCATAGGTCGAATAATATAGAACGAGAACTTTGCTCATGATGTAGTTCCTTCAGTTGTGAGTTGATCGGCATGCCCACCGAATGCGTAGGCATCCATCCGCAGGACGCCGTATGTGTTGCTGGTATGAAGCCTTTCGGCAGACGCCTCTGATCCTGCCGCCCCCAGTGCAACGAAAAGGGGCAGAAGATGCTCTTCGGTCGGGTGATTGCGCTGAGCGTTCGGAGCGAGACGTCGGTAAGCGAGAAGATCGCAGGTACGACCATCTTCAAGTGCCTCGTCAAACCAATCTGCAAATTCGGTAACCCATTCGGGCTCTTCCTTGCCTTGCTGTCCACGCCAGCTGGAGAGGTCATGTGTGTAGCTTCCGCTGGCGATAATCAGGACGCCTTGACGCGTAAGGGGCGCAATGGCCCGTCCGACCTCGAGGTGGTGTCCGGGACCTAGCTGACTTTGCACTGAAAGCTGCACGACCGGTATGTCGGCATCGGGCCAGATTAGCATCAGAGGAACCCACGCTCCGTGGTCGAGGCCGCGACTTGTATTGGTCGCTGCAGACAGGCCAGCATCGCCCAGGAGATCCACCACCCGTTCTGCCAACTCCGCAGAGCCGGCCGCAGGATAGGACAGCCGGTAAAGGGCATCGGGAAAGCCCGAGAAATCGTGGATCGTGTCGTTCTTCTCGACAGCATTGACGGTGGGAATGTGGGTCTCCCAATGGGCTGACACCACCAATATCGCGCGCGGACGGGGCATTGTGGGCGCCAGCCCCTCGAGGAAGTAACGGGCTGCTACGTCCTCGAGTGGAAGCGTCGGAGCCCCATGCGAAAGGAAAAGGGGGCGAAGCATGACTTCAGGCCTTCTCTGCGAACGGATTACCGATCGCATAGGCACCGTCGCCAAACATTGACTGCGCTAGCAAGATCACTGCCCAAAACACGGGATATTCCCAGCCACCTCCCGGATTCGAGAAGCTGAAGCCAGCGGAAAGGTGCGGGATGATTGCACCGATCATGATGACCAGCGCGCCCAGCGCGGCCCAACGGGTCATGAAACCTACGATCAGCGCGAGGCCGAGTGCAATCTCGCCCGCCATCACCGGATACGCGAGAATGCCTGGAAAGCCGATGCTTTCGAAAAAGCCGGCCGTTCCGGCTGGGGTAAAAACAAGTAGCTTGGTCAGTCCGTGCGTAAGCAGGAGCGTGCCGCTGGTCACTCGCAACAGGGCAATGGCTCGGGACGTTGTAATGGTGTCAGTCATGAAATCCTCCAAGTCGGTTGCCCGCTACATAGACTGATACAGTTACGCATTGAATTGCCCATGATTGACTACTGGCTATGCGTTTACGTATATCGAGGCATGGATTGGGACGACCTTCGGACATTTCTTGCAATCGCGCGACACGGCACGCTCTCGGCCGCCGCGCGCTCGCTAGGAGTTACCCAACCGACTATGGGGCGCCGCCTCGCAGCAATGGAGAAACGAATTGGGGCTCGATTGCTCCAACGCACTCCGACCGGATATGCGCTAACGCCGCCCGGGGAGGCGGTGCTCGGCAATGCGGAACGCGCTGAAGCTGAAGTCCTGGCTGCGGAACGCGCGATCACCGGAAGGGACGTTGCTCTCGAAGGTGTCGTTAGGCTGACAACAGTTGACACGCTGGCCGCGCGCATTGTCGCGCCGGCCCTCGCTGCACTCCAAGACACGCATCCGGGCATTGTGGTAGAGCTTGTTCCAGATACGCGATCGCTTAGTCTCTCGAAGCGCGAAGCAGACATCGCGCTTCGCATGACGCGATTTGAAGGCCATGAAGTTGCGACCAGACGCGTCGGTGCGGTCGCAATCGGGCTATATGCCACCGCTGAGTGGATCGAACCAGCCGAACGCGGCGACGTGCGTCTCGTCACAGTTTTGGACGATCAGGCCCACCTGCCGGAAGCCAAGATGCTCCGAGAAGTTTTTCCCAACGCGCCGATTGGTTTCAGATCGAACAGCCGCGAAGTACAGTTGCATGCCACTCTCGCAGGTGCCGGGGTCGCAGCCCTTGCGTGCTACAGAGCGGACGTCGAACCAAGTCTTGTCCGGCTCAACGACGCGAATTCGAAACTGGTCCGTGACATCTGGTTGGGAGTGCATGTCGACATGCGACACATGCCAAGAGTTCGCGCGGTTGCGGACACGGTGATCGCAGTACTCGAGGAAAACTCCAGCGCTTTAAATCCGAAAACTCGTAATTCCTAACTATGACATAGCGTTGCGGCGGCTACGAGGCGTTTGAAAGCTACAGCCTGACGACCGTTATTGGGCCGTTAGCGGACTGTCCGGTTTAGCGCGGATGTGCGAGCTAGCCGACATAATGAACCAAAGGGTGCCTGCAGAGTTCCGCCAGCGTCACGCTGGGGAGGTGAGAGCACTAGAACGCGATCTCTACCCCTACTTGATTCTCAACTGCAATTTGGATCGGCGTGTGCAGGTCGATCTCCAGATTTGGTGCGCTCAGTGTTGCGATCAGTGCATAACGCCCACGCCGTTTGCAGTTGGCAGTCGATTGCTTCCACCAACCCGTAACAGGTTTTACGCAAATGATGTTTCTGGCTGCCAAGACTACAGCGGGCCCAGTCCACTCATCGCAATGCAGTGAGCCTGCCGAGATGCTGTTTGGGCCAAATCTCCAACCCGCATTATCCGCGCCGGCTGGCCCTGGCCCCAACGGGTCATCGCGTTCCAGCGCGTTAGTTCGCTCGACAAAGTCAGCCTCACTTTCAGTTCGCCGTCTGAGATCGAACCGAAGGCCATGGGACTGGTAACGCTGAGCATCGATGGATGCAAAACGCCCAGGGTTTGGCTCGATAAAGTAGGACAGCGTCAACTTCAGTCGAACGTCTTGTTCGCCCAGTCCTTCTAGGATGTCCATCGGCCAAGGTAGGCGATAGAAATGGCAATCAGAAAACTTCTTTGCACCGCCTTCAGTTTTGAACGGCTTGATCTCATTTTGTGCAATAATCGCGAGATGATTTTCGGCAGATGCGATCGCGCGGTCTAGACTAGGAACGCCATGACCGAACTTTCGCAACAGTGGATAGCGAGCTGTCATGCCCGAAGCATTGTTTAGCTGCTGCACCATCCACGGCGTCCACTCGGCGCTGTGGACGATGAGGGCTCTAATCGTCTCCGGCCAGAACTGAGGATAGGCGGCAGCAAGTTCGGTTGCGAGCTTCGCGCACTGTGCCGCAGCTGCACTGGTCGCAGCAAACGGCACAAGGGGAGACGTTGCGACATCTTCGCCAGTTGTAAGCAGCGACAGAGAGTCAAAATTTGAGGCGTCGGTACCTGCGGGATTGATCGCTCGATTTCCAGCTTCGAATACCACTTCAGGTTTGATAGCAGAACGGCTTTGAGGCCAAGTCACAGATGTTCGAGAAAACGGGCTCAACTCACCTGGCTGAACCATCGGTGCCCAGTCTTCAAACCCATCGTCCTGGACGTCCGACTTGTTTGTGTAGCCCCCAACGCTGAGGGCATTCCAAGACTGTGCCGGGTCTTCAATCGGCAAGTTCTCTTGTGCTTGGATTTGATCCACCTCAAGCGGCGCTGGTGCATTTCCCGCCGAGATTACGAAGAGCCGTGCAGTTGGCTGGTCATCATCTCCTGCCATGTTCCCACTGGCCGACTGGTCAATAGCAGCGCTCCATGTCGTAGCTCTCGCCCCCGAAACATTGTCGTTGGTAACAGCGAGGCAAAAGGTCCGCCTACGCTCCGGACTATTGATCTCGGCGATTGAGACCGCTGATTGGGTTATTGAACCATATGACTGCGGATCATTCGCGAGTTGTCCAACGGGTGGAAGAATCTTCACAGACTCAACCCTATGGCCCAGAACAATTTGAGCGTTGTCTTCTAGGCGGGGCGTCAGGTCGCCAAGCAAGGAGGTACCCGCCATCGATGTCCCGTGACCATGATCGTCTGCTCCACCCCATGCGGCATCAACCGAAAGCAAATCGCCTTCTGCCACAGCAGGTTCGAGTAAACTGTGCCCGCGATTTACCCCTGTATCCAGAAGGCAGACTGCAGGAACGTCGGCGCCAGGCCAAATAACTCGCTCCGCTAGGTCTGCCGTCCACTCTGTTTGATCTTCGTAATCGGCTTCGGTGAAAAATGCTGGGGTTGCACTGGCCCGCCGTAATTCTGCGATGCCTGTTGCGGCAAAGAGCAGCAATTCCATTTCAATCCGACTGGCATAGATGGGAATGACCGTTGTTTCCGGAAATGTAAGCCAATACTGCGCTTCTGCGACGTTCAGCTCAATTGCCGCCGCTGCATTTACTACCTTATCGGCTTGTCCGGGATAGCTCCAAGCTTCCCACCAAATAGCATCCTGCGCGTCTTGCGGCATTGCATCAGGTTCATCAGTCCAAAAAGTCTCAAGACGGGCCTGACGGATGGCTTCAATTGGCTCGACCTTATCTCTTCTTGGTATCTTGCCGGTCGCTGTGAGATCCCCGTCAGTGTAGTCTTGGATAATCTGCTGCAAGACCGCTCGAGCGTTATCGGGCACGAACAGCGCCACCGTCGTTTGATTGTCGTTTTGAAGCGCGTCACCGTCAGTCCGAACGACCGCGCCAGTCCTGATGCCAACGCTCTTGCGATCAAGCACGGCCTCTGGATTTGACCCTGGCCGGAGGGCTACCTCTACATATGTTCCGTCAGGCGGATCAATACGGTCGTCTTCGGTTCGCGTATCATCGGCCTCGGTAAATGCTGCATCAAGCTCGGCTCTGATCCTCGCGCCGTGTTCAGCTCGCGTTTTGGGGGCCGCACCTCCTCCCATGTTCCGCCTTGGTGCTTGATAATCGCGACGAACGGCGCGGGCGGAGATATCGATATGGGGTTTGTCGAATTCTGCCATAAGCCTTTAGTCTTTGCTTGTGGCACCGGAGAACGCGTCCCGCATTTCTCGGCGCTCGCGCAACCGCCTGAGAACATCTTCCGTCTTGATGACATCCCGTTCGTCAAGAATGGCAGTCTTCACAGCGTCTTCCGCTGCGCGAGCAATTTCTGACTGGCTGAGCCCAGTGGCGGCTTCAACAATCTTTTTCCATGCCAACCGCGGACGCCTCATTGGGCGGAGATAACGTACTATGAGCGCTCTAACTTGCTCTTTCGACGGGGCCTCGAACTCTATGACGGAGTCAAATCTTCGAAGTAGAGCGCGGTCGAGCAATTCTGGGTGATTTGTTGCCCCCAGCAGCACACTGTCGGTGGCGTTAGGCTCTTCCATCATTTGTAGGAAAGAATTCAGCACCCTACGCATCTCAGCAACATCGTTCGTCGCCTTGCGCTGGCTACCCAGTGCATCGAATTCATCGAACAGATAAACGCCGCGATGTTTGAGGGTTTCTTCAAAAACAAGCCTGACCTTCGCGGCCGTTTCTCCCATAAAACGAGTGATGAGGGACTCAAGCCTGATCACAAACAAAGGCAGGCGCAGTTCGCCGGCCAACGCCTCTGCCGTCATTGTTTTGCCGGAGCCTGGTGGGCCAACGAACAAGACTTTGCGATTGGGCGTCTTCCCATGCTCTCTCAGCCAGTCACGTTTCGTCTGCTGTCGTATCAGGTCTTCGAGTTTCTGACTGACCGCTTCATGCAACACGACATCGTTCAATCGAAGCTTCGGCTCGCGCAGATCGATGAGGCTTTCGAGCTCACCCCTTGGACGAGAAAACGAAATCGGGACACTTGCGCCACGCGAATTGCCGGCCCTAGCTTCGTCAACGGCTGCCCTGAGCTCTTCAGCTGTTGATCGCCTACCACTGCGCGCCTCAGAAGCAGCAATCTGCAAGGCGATTGAGTAGAAATGCTCATCGTCGCCTTCTGCTTTACTTTTCAGCATTTGCAGAATGTGTTTGGTGTTAGACATGGCTGGTATCCATCGCTCGGAGCTTATGCAGGCCTAAAGCAGGTTTGAACATGTTTCGGCGAGGAAAACCGCCCAAAGATGCAGAATTCTCCACAGCCGACCCCGCCCAATCACATCATCTGCCCAACTATGACTTCGCATTGAGCAATTGCAAGTTTGCTGAAACATGATCGAACCGATTTGTGCGCTGTCTCAGCCGCGACCCTCAGGCGCGAATCAGCCTCCTAATTGCTATCATTAGAACGAAACTACGGAAGGATCGCTGCTCAATGGATGTCCGCTTTTCGGAGGCCCTCTGGAAACTTCGAACGACCGAGATTAGGGCGCAAACCGGTTATTCAAATTCCGATATCCAGCGATTTGCTCTTGCTCCGGATAAGCTCCTTATCATCTCGCTTGGCCTCGATCTGCGCGTAATCGTGCCCAACTCCACTTGCAGCCGCAGATCGAAGTCGTTCGGTCACCTCCAGTGCCGAGGACTTCTCCCCCCTGTTGCGAGCCACCGCCGTGCCAAGCTTCTGCGAATTGTCCAGCACCAGCGTCAGGTGGTCGCGCAATCGCGTGACGGTCACGAGGAAGGTCTTCTGGTTGGAAAGGTTGCGTTCGCGGCTATCCATGACCGCAATCCCCCGATCGGAGGTCAGTCCCTGCGCCATGTGGGCGTTGAGCGCATAGGCGAGGTCGATCCGTTTCAGCATCGGATCATCTTTCTTCAGTTCTACCTGCTCTCCCTTGGAGGTCTCGACCATCACCTTCCCGCGGTCGATTGCGACCACCCTTGCCCGGTCGGCATTGAAGAGGCCTCGGCGATGATCGTTGCGCGTCCAGCGGATACGGTCGCCTTCATGGATTTCAACATTGCGAGGCTCGAGCAGCGCCAAACCGTCTCCTCCGGTTCCTGCCCTGATCCTCGACGGGTCGAAGCTGAACCGCTTGCCGCGCCTGTTTTCGACTTCGACGCGTTGCCCCTTCCTGTCCTGCCCGAGGATACGATATTCTCCGGGCACGAGGCCGAGCGTCTTCTCTCTCCTGGACACTTCAAGGACGCGGCCTTCACGATAGGCCGAGAGATGCCGCAATTCTTCACGTGTCGTATTCACCCGGTCGAGAACAAGCAGCTCGATCTTGCCGGGACCTATCTCGCCGTTCGCAGCCAGTCCCTGCTGGACTGCGGCATTCACGGCTGACCGGATCTTCCGACCCGAAGCATAGATCGATGTGTTCTCGCGGCCTGCCTTATCTAGAGAAAGCCACTGTTCGGCAGCCACGATTGCTCCGTCGCCCTTCGCTTCGATTGTGTGGTCGCGCAGGCGCGCCAGAGCTTTACGCACATCGCCTGCCTGCGCTGCGGCCTGTGCATCGCGTACCACGGGGTCGCGTGCGCGAAGATTGGTGTTCATCTTGGCGCTGGCGATGCCCGCCTTCTGCAGCAAGGCGAAGGGCTTGCCCGCGTCGACCGCGCCAAGCTGCTTCCTGTCGCCCATCAGCACCAGGCGATGAACGCCGGCGAGATTGGCGAGCCGAACCAGCTTTTCCTTGTCCTCGTTCGAGACCATCGATGCCTCGTCGAGCACAAGCACCTTATCCTTCAAAGCGGCCTCGGCTTCGGCTCGTGCGGCCGCGTTGGCCGGATCGGAGAGCAGCTGCTTCCAGCCACCGAGAAAGCGCGCGAGCGTCTGTGAGCGGATCCCGGTATCGCGTTCGAGCATCTGGACAAGCGTGTTCTGGATCGCGAGCCCGATGGCCTCCTTGCCCTCTTCACGAAGCACTTCGGCGACAGGCTGCAGCACGCTGCTCTTGCCTGCCCCTGCCACGCCCTGGATCGCAACCGTGCGGTCACTTGCCGTCAGGATCAAACTAGCCGCGGACAATTGCCCGTCATTGAGCTTGAAACCGTGACCGATTTCGGCCGAGGCCATGACGCGGGTCTCGGCATCCTTTTTCTGCAGCTTGCTCTTGCTGGCGCCCTTGCCTGCTTCGACTTCGGCAAGAATGCGCTGCTCGGTCTCGACCGCTTCGCGCGAAGCAAGCCAGCCGTCATGCTTGCCCGTGCCGGGTATCAGCTGGCCTGAGCGGACCAGCGCCCGCGTGCGCTGTTCCACATGCGCAATCGTCGTCGGCAGGCCAAAATCGAGCGCAGCCTTGAAAAGCGCCTCACGCTCGAAACCGGCTTCGCGCTGCGAGAGATGCCGCACGGCAGACGCGACCGCCTGCGCAGCGGCGATCGTCTGACGGTCCTGCTTGTGGATGCCCGAGGGAACGAGCGGATCCGAAGCATTTCCGCGCACATGCGCTGCAAATTGGCGAAGAAGCTTTCTACCGCGCTCGATCAAGCCACCCATGCCTGCGGGTTGCCGCTCGGCATTCTGCGCCCGCTGGTGCGCACGTTCGACGAGTGGTGCAAGGTCGAGGCCGATCGAACGGGCGGTTTCATCCCACACCTTGCCGAGCACCTCACGGTCCTCGATCCCGCTCTTGGCGGAGCGCGTAACAAGCGCAGCCACGCGGCCGGCTTCGAGGCCGGGACCGCGCCGCGCTTCGACCACCTCGGTTCTCCGAGAGGAGAAGGCCATGACCTGTTCGCGGCTTATCCCTTGTACTTCAAAATTGCCGTGCTTGAGAGTGGGCCCGGGCTCGTAACCAAGCTTCTCAACCGCAACCCGGAAGCGCGCCATCGCAATAGTGTTGAGCGTCGTATTAAGCTGCCACAGGCGATCGTTCTTGAGGGTCCGCCACTTGCCATCCTTGGCCTGGGTGACATTGGCAATGACTGCGTGGAAATGGAGATTGGGCTCCTGATTTCGGTTGGTGTCGTGCTGGAACAGGCCGATCGCGAGATTGCCCGTGGCGACGGTCCGAACCTCGCCCTTTTCGACCAGACGCGTCTCGGCAGCGTTCTTTTCTGCCCATTGCAAGGCCTCGATAACCGCCTCGCGGTAGGCAGCGACGATCCGCTCATCCTTCCCGACGAGCGCCAGGAGCGACCAACTCTTGGGGACAGAAAAGGTCAGATCGGTACCGGGCCGGTGTGACTGGCCGGGATTCCCGACCGTGGTCCCGTCCGGCAGTTCGCCGCGCAGCAACCCGTCGAACGCCTTCGTCTCGACTTTGCCCGCCAGCCCTAGCCACTTGGCACCTTCGCCGAGCCACTGCCCGGAGCGATCCGCATCGGCCTTGGCGTAATAATTGTCCGCCGCAAAGTAGCTGGCAGCGGCGGAAGGGGAACGGACATTGGCGACAGAAAGCATGGGCTGACCACTTCAAGCAATTCCCCTCATCCTCCCATTTCGATGCGATCAGCCTTCGAGGCCCCAGTCGTCCATATCCTGCTCGCCAGCTTCCCGCGCGGCACCACCAAGAAGGGCGCGCTGCTGCTCTTCCTGCATCTGCCGGTCTGCCTTGGCCCGTTCGTCATGCCCGCGTTGTTGGGCGTCGGGATCGGGCGCATCGACGCGACTTTGCGTCTTTTCGGGAGACTGGCGTTCACGCAGTTCGTCGGACTTCTCGGACAGGGGCAGCTCGCTTTGCCTGGGCCCCTCTCCCGATCTGTGAACCTTAATCTCTGCGCGGTCATGACCGTTGTTCGAAGCTTGCTTGGTACGGTCCCGATCGCTTTTGGATCGGCCGCCTTTCTCCGGTTTGCGGTCGTGGGCGGCATCGGATTTCCCTCGTTGCCGTGATGGCCTTCGCGGGTCCGTCCTGTCCTTCATCTTGCGAGGGTCGCCATCGCTGTCGCTGCCTTCACAGGCACCGTCAGAATTCACGGTTGCAGCCGCCTCGGACGCTTTTGCTCCAGGACCAACAGGCTGTCGTGCGTCGTCGCGCGGAACAAACCCCTCGGCTCTGCGGGGCCAGTCGCGCGGTGTCAGGATGACCGGCGCGGCCGCAAATCCGTCCGGGAATTTGATGAAGCCCTCAAGGCTCTTGAGGCCCATGAATTCGTCGGGGAGAAGCAGCGGAACAACCTGCCGCCGGGGCGTAAGGCTGACCGCATCGCGGGCATTGTTGTAGCCGTAGCTGTACCCTTCTTCCATCTCGCGAACCTCGCGGTGACCGATGACATCCGAACACCAGGTCGCGGTTTCCCGGTCGGCTGTCGCGAGGATCAGTTTGGTCCGCGCAAGCGACGAAAGGGTCATCGCCATGTTCTCACCGTAGACCTCCTTGAGTTTGGCGAAAGTGTGCACACCGGTAACGATGGCGCCTCCGAAATTGCGCGCCGTCTGCAGCCCCTTCTCGAGCGATGGCAGCCGGTGCAAGGCTCCGAGTTCGTCGATCAGGAACCACAGCTTGAGATCGCGTGTACGGCGTCCCGTCATCAGCGTGTTGATGGCGGTATCGAGCCAGAGTGTGAGCAGCTGCGAGAGCACGCTCATGTCGACATAGCGCGCCGACAGGAACAGGAGCGATCCCGGTTGGCAGTCGCCAGCCACCCAGTCGCGAACCGAAAAAGAGTCTCCTTCGTCCGGTAGCATCTGCATCGCCTTGGCGTTGACATTGAACACTGCGCGCACGGATTCTGCCATGCGTGCCGCGCTCGGCGTGCTGATCGGACCGGCCATCGTATCCTCGAGCAGACGGTGAAGATCGGACAGGTCGGCGTTCATCAATTCGTTCGCAAGAGCCACATTGCTACCCCGTCCCGCTTCGGAAAGTTTGAGGCAGGTTTCGACGAACATGGTTCTCGCGGCGAGCACCCAGAATTGCTCCGACCCGCCGCCATCGTGGGGCACGAGCGATTCTGCTGCAGCATGAAACTCGGCGCGCGAGGAACAGTCGTTGAACACGCTCCAGGCCGGACAACGGGCATCGAGCGGGTTGAGGATAATGTCCCGCTCGCGCTCAAAGAAGGTCTCTATGAAAGCACCCGTAAGGTCGAAAATGACAGCGCGCTCTCCCCTCTTTCGGATCTCCGAAACGAGCTGGGTTAGGGCCACGGTCTTGCCCGTACCCGTGGTGCCGACAAGCATCGTGTGGCTTTGCTCGCGGCGCCAGGGCCAGGTGACACCGGCGAGGTGGGCAGGCGAGTAGAGCCCTGCCGAACGCAGGGCGGTGGAACCCGCAAGCCGCCATTTCCATCCCATCGATGAGCCATATTCGCAGGCGCGTTCACGCCGATTGTGCCGCGCGATATCGGCTTCCAGTTCGGGGAGCGACGCAAGCGATGCGCCCCGGACATGTTTCTTCTGCTTGGAGCGTTCGCCGAAGTGCTCGGCAACCCACCAGAACACAACGAAAAGCGGCGCAAGGACCATTCCGGAGGTCAGGAAAGCGCTCTTCGCGGATTCCTCGAATGTAGCCATTGCCTCGCGCATGGGCGGGTAATCGGTCACGACAGAAATGGGGAATGCGACCATGCCGCCATCGGCGAGCCGGAGGTTCACAAGCTTCTCCGGATCGAACTCCATGAAGCCGTAGGCAGAGGCGTAGGCATGCATCCAGATGAGATAGGTCTGATGCTCGCTGAGTGACGCGCTGACCTCCCAGTATACCAGCCCGAGAACGACCAGCACGGTCACGATGAGGGGCCCTTTGAGCCCGGCCGCGAACATGAAACCGAAGTGACCCAGAAGCTGGCTGCCGCGGGTGAAGTTGACGAGATTATGCTTCATCGCTGCCTCCCTGCGGACGGGGTGCAGCGAGGCCGAGACGCTCGAGGCGATGGCGATAGACAGCGACAGTGCGGTCACGCAGTTCGGGGTCCCGGTGGTTCGCAAGGAGCGCGTCGAGGGCGACCGAAATGAAGACATTCTGGCGGACCGGGTCGGTTGCCGGTGTTTTCAGATTGGCTTCGGTGTCGCGGTTCCACGCATCAAAGATGCAGTCCCCGATGACGATGCTTGCACTGACCCTGCGCTCGCGCGCCTGCGCGCTGATCCAGTCAGCAATGAGGGGCGTGACATAGGTCACGAAGCGGTGATCTCGTTGCATGATTTCCAAGTTCCTTGTGCTCAAAGAACCTGGTTCACCCTGCGGAAGGCGAGTGCCATTCTATGCCAAGGGCAGGGCTGTAGGAAAACGAAAAGTTCTTCAGAAAATCGAATATCTTAGAGCCGAGCGGACCGTTTCGGCACACCCGGCCATCGCGCTGTGCCGCGACTGGCACACAAGTGACCACCCGTAGTTATCGGCAGGATTCTGCCGTTTCTGAGGCGGCAGCGCTGCGTACGGTGTGCCAACTGTTCCCAAATGCGCGAGGTAGAACCAGACTGATAGGAGTTCCCTTTCATGACGGGATTTTCGCACCCTTGCTGGTGGAGCGAAAGCCACTCATTCGCGGCAAGAACAAAACCTGGAGCCGGGACAAACGGGATCGATCCCGACACGAAAACCGCACCCTGAACAAGGTGGCGGCAAAGGGGCTCGTGCGAAGCAAGGGTACGGGGACTGTCGTGCCCGCTGCTTCGCGCCGGCCCGACCGGGCCACCGGTTCAGAGTGCGCGCGGGGCCCACAACATCAATTGCCGCACCCTCAGGAGCGCATCGCAGATGCGCGGGACAGAGTGCGTCCACAAGCCCCGCTCCGCTTCATCGGGGCGTTGCGGGGTGGCCCCGCAGAAGGGGTAGCGGGAGACGCCTACCGGCTCCCGCTCAGGGGAATGCCTTCCCCTCATGCTACCTGTAAGTGCCAGATCTTTCGTGGACCACGCTCGGGCTCAAAGACGAATTACTGCTGCATTTCGCCTTCACGGATTGTTTTGTTCAGCCGCCAATCGCGCTGCGCGTTTACGCCACTTCCCTACTGCACTCGCGGATTCTCAGCTGCACAATCCGCGGGCGCTGGCCGCAGGCCAGCGCCCATTCTTCTTCTGGCTTCGGAGCACTAATGTCCACGCGAACAACAAAAAAGGGCAGGAAACGCAAATGCGTTTCCTGCCCTCCCGGCACCTTCAGAATTCGTCGAGCATTGCGCCATGAACGGTATGCACCACGCGCGCTGCGAGATGCGCCGGAAGCGCGTTGTAGTCGCCTTCGTCGAGCGCAATGTAGCCCGCCTCGTCATCCTCGACGACATGCTGGTCGAAGAAACTATGCAGCGATCTGCGTTCGGCAATTTCCAGCGCTTCGAAATAGCTGCGCGACGGTAGTGAAATGGTAGATTGAAATGACATGAAATCCTCCTGAAACTGTCGTGAAACGACAGGAGGACGTGCGATGTTCGGCTGGATTGCGGGTCACAGGATCGCCCATATGGGCGACCGCGCCAGCGGCGGCGGGGGAAACGATTTTGTTCGTGCCGGATGTCATCCGGTGCGGGCAAAATGGTGGGGCCCCGCACGTCCTTGACGCGCGATGCAGCCGGACATCAGACTGGGACTTCCGTGAGCCAGGACCACCCACCATCCTGAACCGCCAAGACAAAAGCGATCCAGCTTCACTTTGCACTTTCCTACAGGCCTTTGCCTGGTCCATCAGAACGTACGGGGAGTCACATCATAGGGATGAAAGGACTTTCACATGCCCCGTAAGAACAGCGCTATCGCCGCTCTTCAGAAACTGGAAAAAGACCGCGCCGCACTCGATGCGCGACAGCGCGAACTGGAAGTGAAGGCGGCACAGGAAATCGGGCAGATCATCCTTGGAAGCGGCCTGGAAAAGTTCTCCAGGAAGACCCTTCGCAAACTTGCCGTAAGTCTTGGCAAAATGGGCGAAGAGACTGCTCTCGCGCGGCTGGCTCCCGACCAGAATACCAAACCGCCGACTTCCCCTTCCCAAACGAAGTGAAAGCACAAAAAAGAGGCCCTGCCGTTCCCGGCAGAGCCTCTTCGAGGCGGATCGATAAGGGTCAGTCGATCTCTGGTGCGCCGCGGTTGTCGTCGCTGTTCTCGTCGGAGCCATTGCCGCGGGAGAGGAAGTCGACCTTGTCGGCGAGGATTTCGGTGCCGTAGCGCGTGACCCCGTCCTTGTCTTCCCACTGGGTGTAGTGGATGCGGCCCTGGACACTGACCAGCTGGCCCTTGGTGCAGTACTGGCCGACGGTCTTGGAAAGGCCATTGAAGCAGGTCACCCGGTGAAATTCGCTTTCCTTGGCGGTGTAACCGTTTTCGTCCTTGTAGGTCTTGCCGTCCTTGTCCCGGGCCGGGCGATCGGTGACGACAGTGATACCGGTGACGGACGTTCCGCCCTTGGTTTCGCGGGTTTCCGGATCGCGGGCGATGCGGCCAGTGAGGATTGCAATGTTGGTCATGATGTTAGTCCTTCAGTTCCTCAAACCGGAGACCATCTCCGGCTTGCGAACATCCAGAAGAAGCAGGGCATGGGGGGACTGCACCGCAGGGACGACGACCTGTCGTCGGCACAAGGGAAACCTGTTCATGACGGGTGGCGCGGGCAGGCGGCGCAGCCGCCAACACGGCCGGAAAGGAACGGGTTGCTGTGCTCAGCTGACCTGGTTCAGGACTGTTCGCGAAGAAAGCCGGACTGGTGTGCGGTGCGGGCTCGAAGGTCGTCTTGACCCTCTACGCTGTCACTCTTCGCTCTCGCCCTGAGAGGCAGCCAAGAGTTCCATGAAATTGCGGGCCGCCTCCCCGGTCTTCTTAGTTTTCAATCGTCGCCTCAAGGCCGGGCGCCAACCCGAGCATGAAAAGCATCGCCACCTGAAACCGCGCGTTGCCGTGTCCTGCTCAAGGCCCAGATCGACCTCACGTCGCTCGATTCGATGCCATAAAATCCAGAGAGAGGACACACAGATGAGTGATGAAATAGGGAAGGGAATGGTCGTCAAGTTCCACAAATCTATTAAGGCTCAGGCGGGCATGTCGGGCGTTACACATCGTCTTGAGCTTTTTTCCCGATCCTTTGCGCGAACCTTCCTCGAATGTCTTTCGTAAGTTCAAATTCTGTGAACCAAGGCACTGTTGTCACGATTGGAATATGACCGCTTACGACCCAATAGCCGACACCTCACCAAATGCGCCCTCTCATCAAAAGCATACATTGACAGATTGCTGCCATATCCATAAATCGTGATAAATGGATAAGATAGAGGCATTGAGTGCGTTCGGCGCTCTCGGCCAATCCACCAGACTTGATGTCTTCCGTTTGCTGGTGAAGGCTGGCGATGAGGGTATGCTGGCGGGGGAAATAAGCGAGAAACTTGGGGTCCGGCAGAATACGATGTCGGCCAACCTTTCGATACTCGCGCAATCCGGCTTGATCCGCAATAAGCGTGAAGGACGCAGCATTCGCTTCTTCGCCGATATGGGCGGGGTCCGGGGACTGCTCGCTTTCCTAATGGAAGATTGCTGCGGGGGCAGAGCTGAACTTTGTCAGCCTGTCATTGAGAAGATCGCCTGTGTCTGATCAGGTCGCGATGAACGACCGTTCCAGCGCAGTAGCGGCGGGACTCGGCACATTCGAGCGCTGGCTGTCCGTATGGGTTGCGCTGGCGATCGCGGCGGGGCTTCTGCTCGGCAATCTGTTTCCCGGACTGTTCGCCGCGCTCGCGTCATGGGAAGTTGCATCAGTCAATCTACCGGTCGCCGTGTTAATCTGGGCAATGGTTTTTCCCATGATGGTCGGGGTTGATTTCGGATCGCTTCGACAGGTCGGGGAGAAGCCGAAGGGACTGATCGTGACGCTGGTGGTCAACTGGCTGATCAAACCCTTCACGATGGCCGCGCTTGGAGTGCTGTTTTTCAACTACGTTTTTGCCGGTCTGATCCCTGCGGAAGACGCTCAGGCTTACCTAGCTGGCGTCATCCTGCTCGGCGCAGCCCCCTGCACGGCGATGGTGTTCGTTTGGTCAAGCCTCACGCGCGGCGATGCAAACTATACGTTGGTCCAGGTCAGCGTGAATGATGTCATCATGGTATTCGCATTCGCTCCAATCGTGGCGCTGTTGCTGGGTGTGACCGATATCGTCGTGCCGTGGGACACGCTGCTCCTATCGGTTGCGCTGTATGTTCTGCTCCCGTTGCTGGCCGGTTACATAACCCGGCGCAGGCTTGTCGACATTGGAGGCGAAGTGGCGGTGGATACGTTCAAAGGTCGCGTGCAACCATTTTCCATCATCGGCCTATTGATGACGGTAGTGTTGCTGTTCGGCTTTCAGGGCGAAGTCATTCTCGACCGCCCGCTCGTTATCATCCTCATCGCCGTTCCGTTGCTGATCCAGTCCTATGGTATCTTCTTCGTCGCCTATGGCGCAGCGCGGGCGTGGCGCATTCCTTTCAATGTAGCGGCACCCTGCGCGTTGATCGGAACGTCCAACTTTTTCGAGCTCGCCGTTGCGGTTGCGATCAGCCTGTTCGGCTTGGGGTCTGGCGCTGCGCTGGCGACGGTAGTGGGTGTGCTTGTGGAAGTGCCGGTGATGCTCTCGCTCGTCGCTTTCGCCAACCGGACGCAACATTGGTTTCCAGACGAAGGAAAAACGGCGTGAGCATTGTCATCCATCATAATCCCCAATGTGGCACCTCGCGCAATGTACTGGCCATTATCGAAGCTACGGGTGAAGCACCGGTTGTGGTTGAATATCTCGAAACAGGCTGGACCCGTCCGCAACTACTGGCGTTGTTCGCTGCTGCCGACCTGACGCCGCGCAAGGCCTTGCGAACGACCAAATCTCCCGCAGAAGAACTTGGGTTGCTTGATCCCGGCGTGGACGATGCGGCGTTGCTCGATGCGATGCTGGAGCATCCCGTTCTGGTAAATCGCCCTATCGTCTGTTCGTCCAAAGGCGTTCGACTTTGCCGCCCGAGCGAGGCTGTGCTGGACCTCCTCCATCGCCTTCCACCCGGCCCGATGGCGAAAGAGGATGGCACCCCGCTAATTGATGCGGAAGGAAAGCGTGTTGGCTGATACACCGAACCTTGAAGATCTGCATTTCCTGACGATCAACGAGGACCGGTTGTTTTCAACCGATCGTCTGAAACATCCGCCGCGAATCCTGTTGCTTTACGGATCGCTTAGAGAGCGTTCGTTCAGCAGGCTGATGATGGAAGAAGCTGCCCGCATTCTCGCTCGGTTGGGAGCCGAACCACGGACGTACTGCCCATCCGGCCTACCCCTGCCTGACGATGCCGACGAAAATCATCCTAAAGTGCAGGAACTGCGCGACCTTGTCACTTGGTGCGAGGGCATGGTGTGGTGTTCGCCCGAACGTCACGGTGCCATGACAGGCATCATGAAAACGCAGGTCGACTGGATACCTTTATCGCTTGGGGGTGTCCGGCCAACGCAAGGTAAGACGCTGGCGGTGATGCAGGTGAGTGGAGGTTCGCAGAGCTTCAATGCGGTGAACCAGCTGCGCATCCTTGGGCGCTGGATGCGCCTGCTCACCATTCCGAACCAGTCATCCACTCCGAAGGCGTTTTTGGAGTTTGACGATCGGGACCGGATGAAACCGTCGCCATTCTATGACCGGATAGTCGATGTGATGGAGGAACTCGTGAAATTTACCCTGCTGACCCGCGATAATAAGGACTACCTGCTGGAACGCTACAGCGAACGCAAAGAAAGCGCGGCGGAGTTGTCGAAGCGAGTTAATCAGAACGCAATTTAATTGAGCTTCGGCGACAATGACGTGGCTGTCAGAACGGTAGAGATAGCGGCTACTTTCCTCAAATATGTGTGATGGCCCGCCAGTCAGCAATGCACCCAGAGAATGCCGTTGGAGGTAGGCGATCAGGTTTCCTTTTCTAGATTTTCGCAAGTTGCCGCTTCTTCCAAAATGGGGAGCTCAGCCGCCCCCAGGTTTGGTGCCCAGCGGTCCACGGCGATCAACGACCGTGACACGCTGCTTTTTGGCTTGGATCACGAGACGCTCGGTCACGCCGTTGCCGGGGAATGCGACCACATAGCGCGGATCAAGTGACAGCATCTGCTCGTTACGCTTGAACCCGGCACGGGCGCCGAGACGACGGTCGAGCGAAAAGGTCAGCTGCTGAACCTCATGGCGTTCTGCCCAAGAAGCTGCGAGCCGGTCGGCACCTTTGGAATCGCCGCCATGGACGAGGAACAGGTCAGGGACGGCCTCGAACACCTTGTCGAGCGTAGCCCAGATATTGGCTGCATAGGTCTTGGCATCCGCATCGCTGTCGAAGCGGTTCCGGCCACCGGCAAAGACGACTGCTGTCCCCTCGAGCGAATGCGCTGCGTGTCGACGTTCCCTGCGAACCCGCAGGAAATCACGGGCATCGATCACGGCCGAAGTGAGGTTCTTCGAATGGCGCGCGCGCGAACCGGAAGCAGGTTTCCAGGACGATCCAGTTTCGTCGCGATAGAGCGAAGCGGCAACCTCGCGCATCTGTTCGAAGGCCTGCATGCTGGCCTCGGCAGACTGTGCGCGAAGAGTCTGTTCCTCGAGATTGGACGAGTGGACTTCCGAGCCATCAGCGGATGTCAGCAAGACACGGATCTCATCGGAGGCGCGATCGAGCTGCGCCGACTTGCGGCTGGCTGCGCGGTGGAAGAGATTGACGACGCCCCAGGCCAGATCCTCGGCATCGGCTTCGAGCGCGGTGTCGGCAAACATTGCAAAAAGATCGGACCAGACCGCGCCGAGCGTCTGTGCGAGAGCATCGTCGGACGGAAAGTCGTTCAGGTTGAACGGAGCCGGTGAGATACTGAAGCCGGAAAGGTCGAGCCCGGCTAGCTGGCTGGTAAAACTGTCATACATGGTGATATCCTCCTGAGCATCGGCGAGAACCTGCGGAGGAATTCCGCGAGGCCTGTTCGCCGTGCCCGAAAAGGACCGGGACAAGGGGACGCCGCACCGCGCCAGCGGGGAACCCCGCAAGGCAAGGCAGGCGCGGGCCACACGGGCCGCAGCCTTGCGCGGGTTGCGGCGGAGCCTGACCGGTCCAGGGCACCAGGATCAGCGAACAGGCCGTGCGGAATACGCGGGCAAGCGCGGGAGTGATGCTGGAGGAATCCTGGAACAGTTCAGCCGAGCTTCGGAAGACCGAACTGGTCAGGCGTGAACGTGAAGACCTCGGAATGGGGGAAGGCGGCCATGGCGGTCAGCCGATCGCCTTCGTGGCGCAGATGCCAATTGCGACCATGGTCTGGCCCAGATTTCGCGAAGGCGGCAGGATCGAGCAAGGCAAGATTGATGCCGTCGGGGTCACGCGCTGACCGCGCCCGAATAGCCTGACCATTGGCGCTCCGGGCCGTGGCCGCAAGCTCCTGACAGGCAGAATAATTCTCCGGATCGAGCCAGCGCTGGCTGTAGGCGTCCAGCGGAGGCTGCGTGGTATCGACAAGCCGCGTCAGGGAGACCGGGACGGAAAAGCTCAGGTGCTCGCTTGTACGATTGCCCGGGACGAAGCCGGGAGAGCGGCTGAAGAATTTGAGCCGCCAGTAGGCAGTTTCGGTTATCGCCGTGCGCTCAGCCTCGCTGGCGTAGAAGATCCCCGGTCGTTCGCCCGCGCGGCGGAACCGGCTGGCGACGGTATGACCATAGCGAAAGGGTGAGGCGAGCAGATAGTGCAGGCCATGCGCGGATTTGGGAAGGTTCGGCTTGGCCGCATCGGCCAGCTCTTCGAGACGCTCCTGCTCGCCAAGGTCGGATGTCAGGCGGTTGGTCGAGATCCTGTGCTGGGCTTCGACAACACGCCACACCGTCCGCCGGTAGCGGCGAAACTCAGACGCGAGCGCGGTGGGCGTCCACATAGTCGCATACGGTGAGGAGACCTTTGAAGCTGTCGATGAGATCGATGGGGCGCGCATCGAGGTCGAGATTGGCAGTCGTCAGCCAGGCACGCGCAGACATATCGTCGCTTCCCAGCAGCGCATCGAGCGACCGGAACAGCCGCAGGAGAAACTGCGCCGCCTCGAACGACTTGCTCGCCGGATCGAGTTCGGCTTTGCCCGAGCGCAGGCGCGACGCCGTCGATTCCGAAACCCCGAGGACCGCACCGAGCTTGGGATTGGTGAGGCTCCAGAACTCGGAAATCCGCGCAATGGCCGAGGTCAGAACCTTGCCATCATCGGTCTTTAATTCCATCGGTTTGGTTGCCATATCACTGCCTTTCATGTGCAAGATATATACACATTTCCGTCAATTGCAAGATCGAGCTTGTTCGAATATAGCCTCGCCACTGGAAAACCGCCCAGCCAGTGTGAGTTCGCCGAGCAGTTTTTCGAAGCGCGGGGCCACTTGGCCGATCCAGTGCCGCGCACGCCCCGTGCGCGGCTGGTAGAAATCCGCTTCCCAGTATCGGCTGTCGTCGCGCTCGGAGAGCCAGATCGCTGCCAGGCCGCAATAGGTCGAGATACCGCAATCTGCGAAGGCGTTGCGCAACAGGATGCGATCCTCGCGCCCACGCCAGCCCTCGAATGGCTCAAATGAAGGAAACGAAACACTGGCAGTTTCAACGATGTCGTCGATCAGGCATTCTTGGGCCCAGGCACCACTATCGTCACCATCGTCGAGCAGACGAAAGGCGACAACGGCACCGGAGGGATAGCTGACGGAACATCCCATGTTCTCTCTCCCCGTCAGGCCGCGTCGGCGAGATCGACGTCGGTGTTGCTCTCGCGGGCCAGGTGTCCGCCCATTTCGAGGAGCAGGCTGGCTGCTTCCTCGGCCTTGGCTGCCGCAGTGAGGATAGCCCGCTCGTCGGATTTGAGAATCTTGAGCCAGGAAGCGATGTAGCTCGCATGATGGTCAAGATGCGTGACCGGCAGGCCGAGTTCGGCGCCGAGAATCGCCGACGAGAGTTCGGCAATCAGTTCCTCGGCGGCATAGGCATCGCTTCCGAAACGGTTTTTCAAATCACGGTCGAGGCGTGAGGAATGACCGGTCCAGTGCGACATCTCATGCGCAAGCGTTGCGTAGTAGTGGCTATAGGCGTCGAACAGCTCAGCCGGCGGCATGGTGATGCGGTCGCGCGGGGGTTCGTAATAGGCTTGGCCGCCATGGTGGCGCAGGTTGGCATTGACCCGCGCAAAGAAGGCATCAAGTCGATCCTCCCTGCCTTCGGGCTCGACTGCCGCGACCGGCGGTTTGGGATGGTAGAGATCGGGGAGCCCGTCGCACTGGTCGGCGTTGAAGACAGAGTAGGCCTTGAGCACTCGCCTGTTTTCGGTGTCCTGCTCGCCTTCGGCGTTCTCGATCTCCTTGGTGTAGCTTTTGTAGAAAATTGCGATTGTCGATTTCTCGCCCTTGCGCACCTGACCGCCAAGCTTTTGACACTGCCGGTAGGTCATCCAGTACGGGGATGAGTAACCGGCTGCATCTGCAACCATCCATAGCCAGAAAGTATTGATGCCGCGATAAGGCGTCCCGCAGGATCGCAACGGACGCGAGACTGGCAAGCCGCGCCATGGTTTGACCCAGGGCTTGGTACCCTCCTCGAGCTTGTCGATGATAGCGGCGGTAATGCGGTTAGCGGGAGAAAAGGAAGTGGCAAGGCGGGATTTGGCCATCGGAGGTCTCCTGATTGCCGGAACGGGATTGTTCCGGGGCACTCAGAAAGAGCTCCCTCTTCTTTCAGCCGGCTTCGCCCGCCGAAGTGTTTCCGTATCCACTGCGCGAGCTTTGCGTGGCGGATCAAATCTAGCGCCCCAGGATGCAGCGAAAGCTGTGCGCGCATCGCGAGTGTGGCTGCCTAAGTCCGCTTCTTAGGTGGCAACCGGACTGACTGCTCCTTGAGCCTTACAAAGGAGAGCACACGTTGCGAAATGAACTCCAGCGCTCCGTAAATCGGCCAATTGCAAGTGCGCCTCCGCCGAGCGCCAAAGTACCAAGTACAGCGCGTCGATTCAGCATGGACTACTTCTCAATATGAAATGCGCATGTTTCTAGGCCATAGTCATCTTTACGGCACCTGCACCGATATCGAGCGTTCGCTATTCTTTCGGTTGAACCAAAATCCCAGCCCGATCAGCGCGACCACCGAGAGCTGTGCTAGGGTCGGTTGAAGTGTGGGAAATAAACCGAGAGCGGGAATGCGCGGCATGCTTGATAGAGGTGTTATACTGACAAGTCCGGCTTCCTGAAGACCAGCCACGCCTTTCCCAACGAGCACTACTGCGAGCACAGCCATCAATACCGAGCTATAGGCGAAGAAGGTGCCGACAGGAAGGCTACGGCTGTAGCGCAGCATAACCCAGGCGATAAGAGCAAGAAGCAGGATCGCTGCGCTGGCACCCGCAAGGATCAATCCGCCGTTACCCTGAGTCCAGAGCGCGGCATAGAACAGGATCGTCTCGAATACTTCGCGGTAGACGACCAGAAAGGCCAGCCCGAACAGGAACCATGCCGAACCCCGCGATAATGCCTTATCCATGGTTTTTCGAATGTAGCGCTGCCACTCGCCCGCTTGCGACTTGCCATGCATCCAAATGCCGACGGAGAGGAGAACGACAGCGGCGAACAGTGATCCGAATCCTTCCATGAGTTCACGGCTCGCTCCGCTCACGTTGATAAAGTAGGTTGCGGCTATCCATGTCGCACCACCAGCAAGCAACGCCGCAATCCAACCGCCGTGAACGTAAGGCAGGACATCGCTGCGCTCCGCTTTGCGAAGGAAAGCGACCATCGCAATGACGATTAGCAGCGCCTCCAATCCCTCACGCAGCAATATGGTGAAGGAACCGACGAATATCGAGGCGGCATTGGCATTGTCGGGAGCAAGTGTGGTCTCTGCATCGGCGAACAGGCTATCAAGCGCGGCGACCTTCGCGCCGACAATCGCAATGGATTGGCCTTCGCCGATGGCAAATCGGAGGTCCGCCATTGCCGATTCAATGGACGCCATGAGGCGGGCATCGCGCGTGCTTAAAACCCCTTCCAGCGGCTCGAATCCGTCGAGATAGGCCGAAAGGGCAAGGTCGCGCGCTTCTTCCATCTGTCCAGCTTCGTAGGCAGCCAGGCTTTCCTGCAACCGCTCTCGTGCGAGAGACAGTGACCCGAGCGCCCTAGCTTCTACTGCCTCTGGATGCGCGCGTAAGAAGGCCATAACGGCGTCCGCCTTCGCCGCGCCAATCGCTTCTCCCAACGCTGAAGGCGTGGTGCTGGTCACTGCCGTGAGGTCGGGGAAACGCTCTCGAACGGAAGCATCATTCTCCCAAAGTTGTTTCCCGCGTTCGATATCTGCAAATGCGATGGTGCCCGTGTAAAGCGCGAGAGCCCAACGATCCTCTGCGGGCAAGTCGGCAAAGCTCTGCATCGCCGTACCATCAAGACCCTGGCCGATCACCTGATAAAGCGCGAAAACGCTACGTTCGCGGGCGCGGGTTACGTCGTCAAACGCAATGGGAACCGGGTCAAGACCGGCAGCGGAGGGACCATTACCGTCGCCCGACATACCATGACAGCTTGCACAGTTTTGCGTATATAAGACCGCACCGCGTGCAAGGTCTGGAACCGTCTGTGGGGCAAGCGGCACGGGGTAAACAGCAAGGAGTTCGCTCGCCAGTCGGCGCGCATCTCGCGCTACTAATTCCGGTGCGGACTTTGCGGCAATCGCGTTGCTGAGTGCTTCGGCGCCCGCAACCAGGACGGTACGCTGGGGATTAGGCGGCAGCACGGCCATGCGTTCGGCAACAGTCGCCGAGAATTCTGTCATCTCTGCATATTCGACTTCGTTGATGATTCTGCCATCCTCGATGGCACCGGCATAGTCCACTGCTATATAGTCAAGCAGGCGCCAGGTCGTCTGGACATCACCGTTCGCGATAGCTGCGGACGGCAATGCGATCAGTATGACTAGCAGAGCAATAAAGCGTGTAACGGCGGCTTGGAAGTTCATCATGAAGCGGCGTTCGTTTGTACCGATATATCCGGTGCTCTTAACTCCACCAGCGCCCTGCGGATGATCAGATAGGCTGAATGAAGAAAAATGAGGGCGATGATCCCTGCTACAGCTAGGTCCGGCCATGCACTGCCAGTCCAGGCGACCAGCGCGGCGGCGATGATCACGCCTACATTGGCAATCGCATCGTTGCGGCTGAACAGCCAGATGGCCGATACGTTCGCATCGCCCTCGCGAAAGCGCATCAGAACAAGGGCTGCTACGACATTGACGATCAGGGCTAGCACCGCAATGCCGCCCATCATACCAGCCTCGGGAACCGCGGCATTGAAAGAGCGCCAGACTGCAAAACCGATAACGCCTAACCCCAGCGCACCGAGGAAAATGCCCTGCGTAAGCGCAACACGCGACCGCGTCCGTGCACTCCAGGCGAGCGCCAATACACCGATCAAGGTGATCGAGCCATCGCCAATAAAATCCAGCGCATCGGCCTTGAGCGCCTGGCTGTCGGCTACAAATCCTCCGACCGCTTCGAAGAGACCAAATCCCAGGTTCAGGGCGACGACGATCCACAAAGCGCGGCGATAGGCGGGATCCTGTTCGGCTCTTTGCACATCGCCCGTGCAGCCGCATTCATCCGAGTCTGCTTCTGTCATGGATTCATATATCTCACCTCCAGTTACTGTAGAGGCAAGCAGTTTCTTGAGATTAAATCGCATTAGCCTTACTGGGGCCTGGTAAGCCGAAACAGACTGATCGCCCCTGTCAGCGTCCGAACGACACGCACGGGCATCACTTTTTCGCCGGCAAGCTCGGCCAGCATCTCCTCCAACGCGCCATCAGCGTTTGGTTGGGTATCCTCAACGCCGTCAATGCGCTGCACAGTCCAGCGAAACAAACGACGCATATTCCGGTCTGGCTGATGGGCATAATCGGCAATGTGCAGCTCGCCGCCGGGCCGCAACGCATTGAACATGGCCTTAAGCCCGACGCGCTTTTCCGCCATCGGCATCTGATGGAACATTAGACTGGAGACGGCCTTGTCGTAGGCTGCCGGAGTCCTGGTGGTATCGCGAGCGAAACCCTGTCGCCACTTCACGTCGATGCCTTTGGACTCTGCCTTGCGTCCTGCCAGAGCAAGTACCTCTGGATCGGGGTCGAGCCCGACGATCTGGGCTTTCGGGGCCTTCTGCTTCAACATGATGGCGAACGTGCCAGTGCCGCAGCCGACATCGAGGATTGTTTCGTCATTGCGGGGACCAACCTGCTTCAGCAAGGCAGAGCGCCAAACTTGTTCTCGTGTCAGCAACCGGATCGCGAAGTCGTAAATTCGAGTGAATTCAGCGCGTCCGAGCGCTGGCGTGAATGCCTGTTCCCCTGTCTCGCGCTCGTTCATTTGCGTCTCCCACTAACTATTTTGCCGAACCCACCTTACGGTCTACAGTAACTGTAGGGGCAAGAAAAAAGCGCGAAAGGAAGACGTACGATGCTGATTGGCGGTCTTGCAAAGGCAACAAATACCAAGGTCAACACGATCAGGTTCTACGAGGACATTGGCCTTATGCCGGTCGCGGCGCGCACGCCATCGGGCCAGCGAAGCTATACGGACGACGACGTTCGCCGCCTGTCATTCATCCGCCATGCCCGGGCGCTTGGATTCTCCACCGACGAAGTCCGCTCGCTCATCGAACTCAAGGATACGCCGGACGAAGATTGCGAAATTGCCGCACAAATCGCGGCAAGCCATTTGACAAGCGTAGAACAGAGATTGGCGCAGCTGAAACGACTTCGGGACGAGCTTGCGAACGTTGTCTCGTCCTGTTCTGGCGGAAAAGTCATCAATTGCCGCATCATCGAGTCGATCGCAGAGGGATGAACGGACCAGATTCCGAAGACCCTAAGCTTTCCGCTCGTTCTCATTTGTGAAAACCACTTTTGCATCATCTTTAAGGCGCCAAGAGAGCGCAGATGGTCTCAACAAACGGTCGTCTTTGGAAATTGGCACTCGTTGTCCAAACGTTCACAATTGGGTCGGAAGCGGAATGTCCGCTTTCAGTAAACCCGATGTCCTAAACCATGATCTGAATAGAACCTCGCGATAACGCAACAATGGCGGCCCATCCCCGAAGGGACGGACCGCCCGCCGAGTGACCTGAGCCTGTCAGGAGGGATCAGGCAGCCTCCTCGGCGATAGCGTTGTCTGGTTCGGTGGAGGCGGCTTCACCATCAGCTTGTTCGACGGGCTCGGCTGTTGCCCCGAAGCGCATGATCTCGGGCACCCACGCCCCCGCGCGTTTCTTGACATCGGCCTCGCCGATGAAATTGCCAGAGAAGATGCGTTCGGCAGCACTCGCCAATTCGGCCTTCTTCGAAGCGGCATAGCGGCTCACCAGTTCGAGACCTCCCGCCGCATCGAGCGCTTCGAGCGTGCGGGCTTTTGCAACGCGATCGAAATAGTTCGCTGCGGTAGGACGCCACCAGTGCGCGGTCTCGATCTGGAGCAGTCGGCCAAGCTCTTCATGGAGCGGCACCGAGCGTTCGGCCTCGCAAGCAAGGCTCGCAATGAGAGTTCGCGAAACGACGTGACCCAGCCACGCAGAGCGAGCTTCGTCGCCAAGCGCGCGGAAGGCTTCGAACCGTTCCACTTCGGTCTCCTCGGCACGCCAGCTTTCATCGAGGCCACCAGCAAACTCGGCAAGTGCGGCGCTCGCCGGTGCGTCCTTGGCCTCAAAGCCAGTAACCGGCCCCGTTTGGCCTGAACCCGAAATTGTCGATGCCTTCTTCGACCGCCAGTCATGCCCGTCGGCGTCAGCGAGCGTGAAGATCAGGAAATCGAGCGCGAGCGCTGGATCGTTTGCGAGATGGATGGCGAGGATGTCGCGGCGTTGCATGGCAAGTTCGTCGAGCAGGCGCTGCGAAAACGCACCACTCTTGCGCTTGGCGCCGCCGCCACCATCGATTGGCTCGACCGCACCGTCGTCCTCCGCAACGACCTCGGTCTCGGTGTAGAACTGAGGGACCAGAGCCGGTTCGCCATTGCGAGAGAGGACGAGGAAAGCCCCCGCCTCAGCCTTCAGTTCGTCAGCGAGAATTGGCGGACGATCGTTGAGGGCACGCATCGCGCGATCGATCGAGACCAGTTCCTCTTCGGCTTTGGCAATCTCGCTCTCGTCGCTATCTTCGTCCTCGAGAATGGCCGCCGTCCGGTCATAGTCGGCTTCAAGCTCGGTCAGTTCCTGCGCTTCCTGCTCGCTCAATGGCGCTGGCTCGCAAGGCAGGCGACCCAAACCTTCTACAAGATCGTGGCTCACATAGTTGCCGAGCGTCGTTCGCACCCATGCGAGACCGAGTTCTTGCGCCACCTTACTCGCCGCTTCGTCCATAGCCTGCTGCGCCAGACCTTCTAGGAGCACGACGTCGATCCAGCTTTCGCTGGCGTCGTCATCAAACAGCTCGCGTTCGATCCTGCCGCCAGCTGCGAGATATGCGTCGCGCCCGACAAGCGCGGCGCGAGGGTCGGAACCACGCACGGTCGCATCGAGCACCATCCGGCGGATGGTATCGGGGGTGACCTGATACCAGGCATCCTGCAGCTCGGCAAAGACATGAGCTTGGCGATCAACGTCCGAGATCGCGCCATAGGCCTTGGCCATGTCGAGCGTGATCGCGCCTTCGGCGAGCGCTTCGAAGATGCAGGGGGCGAGGCCCGCCAGACGCAAACGGCCTTCGACGAAGCGGACGGTCAGGCCGAAGCGCCGCGCGACATCCTCGACGTTGGCACCAGCTTCGATAATCGCGGCAAAGGCCTGCGCTTCATCGGCAGGGTTCATCGCGAGGCGCTGGAAATTCTCTGCAAGACTCGCTTCGCGCACCTCGCTTTCCTCACCTTCGATGACGAGGCAGGTCACCTCGTGGATTTTGGGCAGCGTACCTTCGTCGGCAAGCGCCTGAAGCGCTGCAAGGCGACGGCCACCTGCTTCCACTTCGAACTTGCCGCGCTTGGCTTTTCGCACGACGAGGTTCTGCAAGAGACCGCGAGCAGCAATATCTGCCCTCAGCTGAAGGTCGGCGAGGACATCGCTAGACTTGCGTACATTGCGCGGACTTAGGACAAGTTTTTTCAAGGGTATCGACTGGATCATGAGTAGTCTCCTGATGGATGAAAGGGCGCAAGTGAGTGTCACGAGGCCCACAAGCCCACAGGGCTCCCTCCACTCTCCGCGCGTGGCTCGGGCATCGCCCCAAAGTTCAGGCGGCGAGCGTGGGGAGGACGTAGGAAGCGTGGGAAACCGGGACGAAAAGCCGGGTTCGGTAGCGGATGATTTCGGTGAAGCAGCCTTTGGCCTTGTACCAGTCGAGGCGATCGGGCGAGAAGCCGGTGAGCTCGATACGTTGTTCTCCGCCGACGAGCGAACGCTTGACGGTCAATGGGTCATGGCTTTCCAGTGCGAGCGGTTTGCCACTTTCAATAACGAGTTCGCCGATCTGTTCGGGAGCCGGTAGGGAGACGCCGGTCAATGCGAAGGTTTCGGCAACCTTCGCCAGATCAATTTCGAGCACCTCGCGGCCGATAATCGATTGGCCGTCCTCGGAGACAAGCCGCGTTACCCGTACATGATCGCCCGGCAGCCGCTTCCAGACCGGCAGGAGAAGCCCGGTCGCCATGTGTACCCGCTCGGTGACCGGAGAGGCGGCAGCTTTCTCTTCTTCGTATTGCCAGACCTTGGTGAACTCGGTCACACTGATCTCTTCCCAGAGACTTTCGCCCAACGCCTCAAGTGTCCAGTTCGCAGACTTGAGTGGGCGCAACAGGCGTCGGCGTTCGACCACCGCGCCGTCATCGGCAATGAGGCGCCGGGCAGGAATCGATAAGGCGATTTTCCCCGATCGCCCATTGCGCAAGGGTATCGCATGCGGAGTACCGATTTCGTGCAGCCGCACAAGACGCTGCAAGCGTAGCGGGCGCAGGTGGCGCCTTACTTCGAGAGAGACAAGGCGGGTTTCTGCGCCACTAAAGGGATCGGTCCTGAGCAGCTCGTCTCCTTGCGCCTCAAAGCTGTCGACGCGGACAGTCTCGAGACCCAGATCGAGCGTACCGGCTTCGCGGGCAGCTTCGATCCGCGCTTCGACCAGGCCAAGATACTCATCGAAGATCGCGTTTTGCGTCGCGATCGGCAGCGCCAGGATTCGGTTGAGCCAGCGCTGAATTGTTGGCAGATTGTCGGTCAGGCCGCC
The DNA here is from genome assembly GCA_947493195.1 of uncultured Sphingomonadaceae bacterium. Taxonomy (GTDB): domain Bacteria; phylum Pseudomonadota; class Alphaproteobacteria; order Sphingomonadales; family Sphingomonadaceae; genus Alteraurantiacibacter. The sequence goes on from CANLQG010000002.1 coordinate 93,043, forward strand.
ATCGGGGTTTTCAAGCCTCAGACCGGTCCGCTCGACGAAGTCGCCGAAGCTCGCGGCTTCAAGCTTCCCGTCGTAGAGAAGATGAAACCAGCGGGTCAGCGCGTTTTTGGCATAGTCGCTTTCGAGATTGTCGGCAGGGTCGAACAGGTTTTGCCCCCCGGTCTGACGCTGGCCGCGCGTCAGAGCACCAAGGCTGTCGAGGCGGCGTGCGATGGTCGAGATAAAACGGCGTTCGCCCTTCACGTCGGTCGTTACCGGACGAAAGAGCGGGGCAGATGCCTGGTTGGTGCGATTGGTGCGTCCCAGCCCCTGGATCGCATTGTCCGCTCGCCAGCCAGGTTCGAGCAGGAAATGCACCCTGCGCTGCTGGTTCGGGCAGTCGAGGTCGGCGTGATAGGAACGCCCCGTTCCGCCAGCATCTGAAAATACCAGAATGCGCTTGGTTCCCTCCATAAAGCTTTGCGCTTCCGCGACATTCGCGCTGCCGCTTCGGCGCTCGAGGCGTTGCTGACCGTCCCGTCCCATGACGAGCCGGCGTGTGCGTCCGGTAACTTCGGCTACCGCTTCCGAACCGAAATGTTCGATGATCGCATCGAGTGCCGTTGCGATCGGCGGCAGCGCGCAGAGCTGCTCGATCAGCCCGTCGCGAGCGGAGATAGCGCGGGCACAGAAGACGGGGTTTCCTTCGTCGTCGCTCATCGCTTCGGAGCGCAGATTGCCATCCTCATCGGTGAAGACCTGCATGAGGCGGACCGGGAAGCTCTTGGCGAGATAGTCGATAACATATTCGCGTGGGCTGAGATCGATATCCAGCTCTTCGCGCTCCTCGTTAGTGAGGTCGGCAAGGCGGCGGTCGAGCATGGCCTCGGCAGTGGAGACCAGCTGCACCACCACCGAATGGTCCTCGCCAAGTGCCTCCTCCATAGCGGGGATCAGACTCGGCAATTTCATCGAGAGGAGCAGCTGGGCAAAGAAACGCTGCTTGGTCCCCTCGAAAATCGACAGCGCCGCTGCCTTGGCATTGCGGTTGAGCGTATCACCGCTGTCCTCGTCGACCACGCGGGTTGCCTCAAGTGCTTCGTCGAGATTTCGATGGATGATCGCCCAGGCATCAGCATAAGCGTCGTAGATGCGGATTTGCGCTTCGGTCAGGCAATGTTCGAGAATGTCGTACTCGACGCCAGCAAAGGACAGCGCGCGCGCCAAGTAGAGACCCTGCGCTTTCAGGTCGCGAGCGACGAGTTCCATTGCCGCCACACCGCCGGCGCGGATGTCGGTCATAAAGGCCTCGTGCGTCGGGAAACCGGTTTCCGGCCCCCACAGGCCAAGCCGAGCGGAGTAACCAAGATTGGTAATGTCCGAAGCGCCTGTTGCCGAAGCGTAAAGGACCCGGGCGCGCGGCAAATGGTTCTGCAACCTGAGGCCCGCCATGCCCTGCTCGGAACCCTTGACCTTACCGCGCTTGCTCGACGAGCCGAGCGCATTGGCCATGGCATGGGACTCGTCGAAGGCAATGACACCATCGAACTCTTCGCCCGCCCAAGCCAGGATCTGGTCGAGCCTTGTATCCTCTGCGCGTCCCGAGCGCAGCGTCGGATAGGTGACGAAGAGAATGCCTGCGGACAGCGTGACGGGTCGACCGAGCTTCCATTGCGATAGTGGCTGGATATCGAGTGGTAGTCCACCGAGTGCTTCCCAGTCGCGGCGCGCGTCTTCCAGAAGCGCCTCGTTCTTGGTGATCCAGATGTGGCGGCGTTCCCCCGCGAGCCAGCGGTCCATCATCACCGCAGCGATCTGCCGTCCCTTGCCTGCACCTGTTCCGTCGCCAAGAAAGAAGCCTTGCCGATAGGACTTCCCGTATTCGGACAGTTCGAGCATCGTGCCTTCCTGACTTGGTCGGAATTGTCCCGGGAGATCGCGCGTAAAGGCCTGGCAGGCGTAAATCAGCGTCTCGCATTGTGCAGCAGAAAGAAGCTTGTCCAAGTTCCAGTTTGTGGGCAGCTGCGGCTCGACCTCCGGCACAGGTGCCGCAACCGAACCCATGGCGGCCGATTCCACCAACGGAGTGGGATGTACCGGAGCATCGGCAAACTCGATGCGGCTCGGCCGATAGGGAAGATAGATGCCTGCCTGGTGGGGTACAGGTGCAGGTTCGGTCAGTGCGGCATAGCTGAGCATGACCGCATCGGCCTCGGCAACCGGGGTCGATGCAAATGGTGCAGAAGGTCTGACAGGCACCCGATGCTGCATCGGCTTGGCCATCGTTCGCACTGGCAAGCGATGCACGCGGGTCGATACCAAAGCACGAGGCGGAAGAGCGGCGAGAAACGCATGAAGTTCTGCTAACTCCGAAGTATCGCCGGTGATCGGTGGGGTATCCTCGGCAACGCGCTTGTCGAATGCGGTCAAGCGCACAGCAATCCCCGTGCCCGTCCTAGTGAACATCTGCTGCAACCGAACATCGAGCAGCACTGAAACCTCGTCCTGATCCTTCGAAAAGCGGGAGGCATCAAAACCTTTGGGCATGACCGCGACAATCCTGCCGCCACTTGCGCAGACCCGCAGGGCGCTGCGGAGGTGGCGCAGAGCCGTGCCGCCATCCCTGCCGCGCTCCTCGCTACGAGTGAAGGGCGGGTTTATCAGAACGACCGTGGGGGCTGGGCCGCGATGCAGGTCGTCGATGAGTTCGCCGTCGTGGGAGCTGATCGCGGCTTTCGGGAAGATATTTGCCAAGCTGTCGCGCCTGCCAGCGTCGATCTCGTTTAGAGTTAGAGCTGCGGCATGGTCGGCGACCCAGATCGCGAGAGCACCATTTCCGGCAGAAGGTTCGAGCACGGTGTCTCCGGCAGAGACTGCTGCCGCTTTCGCAAGCAGCCAGGCGAGCATTGGCGGTGTCGAGAACTGCTGCAGTTCGACCTGATCATCGCTGCGCACATGCCGGGGCGGTAGCGCAGCCTCGAGCCAGTCGAAGCGCGCTTCAGCTTCATTGAGACCGGTCGCCAGCTGGATCCGCGAATGCTCACGCAGCCAGAGTAGGGATCCGATCTCGACAGCATTGTTATAATCACTGATGGTCCAGGCACTGCCCCAGTCCTGAACCCCGGTCTCGGACGCGAACAAGGCGGCTATGTCCGAACGGTTGAGATGGCATCCGCTTGCAAGGCACCCAGCGATTTGAGTGCCGATGGAGCAGGTCAATGGAACCGCCAGGGGCTGCTGGCCGGCGGGAAAAAGGTCTGATTGAAACATGGCGATAAGTCCTCCTGAGTGTAGCAGCGGGTCACGCGCCCTCTGCCGGATCAGGAAATCGAAAAGCCCTCTCTCCTCTCAGGCCTTCGCCTTGCGGCTCAGCCATGCCAGGAGTTCGTCGTTCCAGTCACTGTCGCGCGGAGATGGTTTGCGGACATGGATTGTCCGGCCTCCGCGCGCATAGGCGGATAGACCCCGTTCGGCTGCCAGATCGCCGCCGCCGTCGCAATCGATGAAGAGATGAAGCTCGGTCACGCTTTCGGGAATGCTGACCAGGCCGAAACGTTCATTGCCCAATGTCGCCCAGGTCGGAGTTCCGGTCAGGGCATAGGCAGACATCGCGCTCTCGATCCCCTCGGCGAGTCCGAGTCTTTCATCCGACGGGGAGAAGAGGCGCACGGCCGCTTCACCCAGCGAGCCAAGAGCGCGCTTGGGCTTGTCGAAGTCCGCCTTCATGCAGCTGCCGCGAGAAAGGAAGGTCCGGTGGATGGCGATCGGTCCCTCGTCGAGACTCACCGCAGCGATCAGAGATGGCAGATAGAGGGTGCGTCCCTTGGGGCCCAGAGGTGTTCGCGGATGAAATCGAAGGGCCGGTGAGGCGGCAAGGATGCCGCGGTTCTCGAGATATATCTTCGCTGGACTGCCTCGCAACGGCAGCGCCTCGCGCCATATCCTTAACGCTGCCGCCGAGGGCTTGCTCACCGCGTTCGCATCATACGAGCTATGGGCTGTGGAACCGGAGAAGAGTGCCGCGGAATCGATCCCTTCGCGTGCCAGCGCGGCAAGCACGCTTTGCTGATCGCAGCCCGCAAAACAGTGGAAGAGGATTGCTTTACGCCCGAGCATCACACCCAGGGAGGGAGTACGATCATCATGTGCGGGACAGCGGGCCATGCCCTTGGTGCCCGACCATTTGCCGCCGCGGCGCTCGCAAATGCGGCGAGCGGATTCTTCGAGAGTGGTGCATACAAGGCTGGAATTCGAAAAGGACATACTGGCTCCATCGCCGCTCAATTGTCCCCTTCGAACGAAACCCTCCCCTCTGAGCTTGGGGACGCAGATTACGCTTTCCTACACCCTATGTTCTATTTATGTTCTTGCACGATTCGAAGCAAGCCAATGAGTCAGAACTATGAGAACTTTCCCGGTCGCGCCGCTGGTAGCCGCCTTCGCACTATCCGTTCCAGGTCAAGGCGAGGCGCAGGATTTCCAAATCTTCGATCATGAACTTGGTCGCGCGGCTGCCCAGGGGGAGCAAGGCATACAGACAGCTCCAGCCGATTTTCAGGTACGGCCAATCGCGGTGGACACTGCGGCCACTCGGTCCTTCAAGGAAGCTCTTTACGAGCCTCTGATCAGGGAAGCCGAAGCGAGGTATCGTTTGCCGCCCCGCCTGCTCCAGGCATTGGTGTGGACTGAGTCGCGGTTCGATCCAATGGCGATAAGCCCAGCAGGCGCTGCTGGACTGGCTCAGCTAATGCCAGCAACCGCGCGCGAACTAGGTGTTAGCAACAGGCACGATCCCGCTCAGAGTATCGATGGTGGAGCTCGCTATCTGAAGCAGATGCTCGACCGGTTTGGAGTGACCCATCTTGCGCTAGCCGCCTACAATGCGGGACCGGGCGCTGTCTCGCGTGCAGGGGGAATCCCACGGAACCGCGAGACTCCGGCGTATGTCAGGAGCGTATTGCGGCGATGGGTGGCATACGGTGCCCCATGAACTCGAATCGCAAACGGATAAGCGGACGACTTGAGCATGTTCCAAGGGGCTTGGCGATCATCACCGACGCGGGTGATCATTGGGTGCTGGAAGGTTGCGACCCTCCCAATGACCATTTTGGCTCCATAGTCACGGTTGAGGGCGTTCTGATCGGCATGGATCGATTGCGCGTGGATTGGATCGGAGCTTCGGCTCAATAATCAACCCGCTTTAAGGCGGACGATTTTGCCTCCGGATTTCAGATCGTCGAGATAGTTACTCCACCATTGTGCCATTTTTACGCGCTCCGGCCAGTGCTTTCCTCTATGATAGATGCCGCGGACCGCATCGCTATCTCCATGGGCCAGCGCGCGCTCAATGGCATCCGGGCTCCACTTACCGCTTTCGTTAAGTAGAGTTGAAGCGGTCGCCCTCAACCCATGTGCGGTGATCTCTTCTTTGCTGTAACCCATGCGTCGGAACGCTGCGTTGAGTGCATTCTCGCTCATTGGACGAAGACCTGACCGGGCTGATGGAAAGACGTAACCCTTCTTGCCCATCAATGTGCCCAGCTCCTTCAAGAGTTTGACGACCTGGGTCGAGAGCGGAACTGCGTGCGCACGGCGGGCTTTCATCTTGCCCGCCGGAATTCTCCAGATTCCTTCCTTGAGATCAAATTCATCCCAGTCAGCGTGTCGGAGTTCGCCTGGTCTGACAAATACGTGCGGTGCAATCTGCAAGGAATATTTGGTGAGGGTGTACCCCTCGAAATCATCAATAGCTCGCAATAGACCACCCAACTTCCCAGGGTCCAAAATCGCGGCATAGTGTGTGGGCTTCGGTGTTATGAGCGCACCCTTGAGGAGTGCCGTCGGATCGGACTCGCAGCGAGTCGTCGCTACTCCATAACAAAACACACGGCTGGCAAACGATCGAGATTTCTTGGCAGTCTCATGTTTGCCTCGCGCTTCGAGGCGCTTGAGAGGCGCCAGAACTTCAAACGGCTCAATTTGGTCCAATGGGCGTTTGCCGATTGCCGGGGCAAGCTGGTTCAGAAAATAGTTGGCTTTCACAATGGTTGCTTCGGCGCGACCGCTCTTGACCATCATCTCCTCGATATACTCGCGAGCTACTGCCTCGAAGCTGTGAGCAGAGAGAAACTCTGCGTGGATCTTCTGCTTCTGTTTATCGACAGCCGGATCGCCCCCGCGCGCCACTTCCAGCCGTGCCTCATGCGCCAGGTCTCTGACGGCCTTCAAACTGATATCGGGGTAAGTGCCGAGAGAGAGCTTTTTCTCTACGCCGCAAATACGATAGCGAAACTTCCAAAGCTTGCCGCCTGCTGGCGTCACTTCGACGTAAAGCCCTCGCGAATCCGCAATCTTGTAGGACCGTTTTTTGGGCTGGAAAGAACGAAGCCGTGTTTCTGTCAGAGGCATGTGCGGGCCTTTTCGTTTCGGACATTGCAAAGGCCCGCAAAAAGGCCCGCAAAAATGTCTGGAACGGCCGGGAATTGGTGGAACGCTCCGAGACTATCCAAAGGCGGAATCCCTTGGATTTCTGCGGGTTTTATAGACTATCTGAGAGAACAAGAGAAGAACAAATGGTGCCCAGAAGAGGACTCGAACCTCCACGCCCTTGCGAGCGCCGCCACCTGAAGACGGTGCGTCTACCAATTCCGCCATCTGGGCACCGGAGCAGGCCGGTCGTCTGTGTCCGCCTGCAAGGTAGGGGCGCGCCACTAGGACACGGCGGAGATAGTGTCAACGAGTCGTTGCGCATCGGCTGAAAAAACCGATCTTCGTGGCCATCACTGCGTCGGATCCGTTGCTGCAGGCCATTGAAGGGGTCGCCGCTTTCCGGCTAAGGGGCTGCGAGTTTTGGATTCACCCTCCTTGCGCAAAGGAAACGCACCGCACCATGGCACGCACCTCTTCGCTTGACGACACGCTCGTCACCCTCATCGGCGGCAATGGGTTCATCGGCAGCCATGTTGCGCAAGACCTGCTGGAACGCGGCGCGCGGGTGCGCATTGCCGCGCGGGAACCCGAAAAGGCGTTCAAGCTTAAACCGCTCGCGAACCTTGGCCAGTTGCAGTTCGCCCGCTGCAACGCGATGGACGCGCATAGCATCGAGGCATGCGTCAGGGGTTCGGACGCAGTCGTCTATCTGATCGGCACTTTCGAAGGCAACCAGCAGACCCTCCAGGCAGACAGCGCCGGCCATGCCGCCCGCTTCGCAGCCGAAACGGGCGCAAAGAGCTTCGTGTACATCTCTGCCATAGGCGCCGATCCCCAAGCAGAAACCGGGTATTACCGGACCAAGGGCGACGGCGAGCGCCGGGTTATGGAGGCTTTCCCGAAAGCAACCGTCATCCGCCCCTCGGTCGTCTTCGGCGAAGAGGATGGCCTGGTGCCGATGTTCGCCGACCTCGTGGCGATGATGCCGGTCATGCCGGTGTTCGGTGCGGACAGCGAATTCCAGGTCGTTTGGGTGGATGACGTGGCGGCCGCGGTCGCCGCGGCGCTGGAAGACCCCGAAGCCCATGGCGGCAAGACCTACGAGGCCGCGGGTCCGGACAGGCTTTCCATGATGCAAATTCACAAGATGATTGCTGATGGCCAAGGCCGTGACCGCACTTTCTTTCCGATGCCTTCCTCTCTGGCAAAGATGTTCGCTTCAGTGCCGCTGACGCCGATCAATTCGGACCAGCTGGCGATGCTGCAGGAGGGTAGCGTGGCAAGCAAGGGCACGCCCGGACTTGCCAAGCTAGGCATCAGCGCCAAGCCGCTGTCCCTTTTCCTCGACCGGTGGATGGTGCGCTATCGCAAGCATGGCCGGTTTACCGCAAAGAACTCCGCAAACTGATCGCCGCCGCCGGCGGGCGACCGAGGAAATCTTGTCCGCTCAGGTGGCGTGATCGGCGTCGCCGCGCCTATGGTGCCCACACCGATTCGCCACACCGCACTGGAATGCTTCGACCATGAAATTCTTCGCTGACACCGCTGATCTCGACGACATCCGTGAGCTGGCCGCCACCGGCCTGCTGGACGGGGTCACCACCAACCCCTCGCTGATTGCCAAGTCGGGCCGAGATTTCATGGAAGTCACCAGGGAGATCTGCGGGATCACCGATGGGCCGGTCAGCGCCGAGGTCGTCGCTCTCGACCACGAAACGATGATGAAAGAGGCCGAGGTCCTGCGCAAGATTGCAGACAATGTCTGCATCAAGGTGCCGCTGACGGTCGATGGTTTGAAGACGTGCAAGGCGCTGTCCGACGATGGCACCATGGTCAACGTGACCCTGTGTTTCTCTGCCAACCAGGCCCTGCTGGCAGCGAAGGCCGGCGCGACTTTCGTCTCGCCGTTCGTCGGACGGCACGACGACAACGGTACCGACGGCATGGACCTCATCGCCGATATCCGTCTGGTCTACGACAATTACGATTTCGGCACACAGATCCTCGTTGCCAGCGTGCGCCACGTGGTCCACGTGCTGGAAAGCGCGCGGATTGGTGCGGACGTGATGACCGCTCCGCCCAAGGTCATCATGGCTCTGTTCAAGCATGTGCTCACCGACAAGGGCATCGAAGGCTTCCTGAAGGACTGGGAAACCACGGGCCAGAGCATCCTGTAATCTGAAACCCGGAGGCTGGTTGCGGAATTCATCCGCACGATCCCGGCGGCCCCCGCGATTGCTCTAACCAGCGCTGCGAAACGCGGCGCTGGCCATAGTAAACCCGCAGTGCATGGGCGGCGGCGAGAAAGGCTACCCGTTCGCGGCTACCCATTCATCGCGCAGCTTGAACTTGCGTATCTTGCCCGATCCGGTCAGCGGCCATTCGGAAACCTGCGTCCAGTGCGCAGGACACTTCTGCGGACTGATGAGCGAGCGACAGTGGGCGCGCAAAGCATCGGCATCCATGTCCTTGTCGCCCTCCGTCCGCACGAACGCCGCCACGGCTTCCCCCAGGACATCGTCCGGCACACCCACGACGGCGCATTCGGTGACATCGGGGTGTTCCAGAAGCACATTCTCGATCTCCGCAGGGAACAGGTTTTCCCCGCCGCGAATGATCATCTCCTTCACCCGGCCGGTGATTTTCACATAGCCCTGATCGTCCATCGTGCCGAGATCGCCGGTATGCAGCCAGCCTTCGCCATCGATAGCGGCGGCAGTGGCATCGGGATCGTCGTTATAGCCGAGCATGGTGGATGCAGAACGGCAGCGGATTTCCCCGACCTCGTCGCAACCGACAACTTCGTTGGTATCGGGATTGAAAATGCCAACCTCGCAGCCCAGCGCAGGCTGGCCGATGGTGGTGATGATTTTCTCGAAATCGTCGGCCGGCCTGCCGGTGGTGATCAACGGGCTGCTCTCGGTCTGGCCATAGGCAACGAGTGTATCGGCCCCCAGCACGTCACGCACGTTGCGGGCAAGTTCGGGGGCGACCATTGCCCCGCCCATGCCGATGCGCTGGAGCGAGGACAGGTCGCGCTTCTTCTGCTTCTGTGCAGCCACCATCGCCACCGCCATGGTGGGAACGCAGATCGTCCAGCTGAGATCTTCCGCCTCGACCAGGTCGAGCGCCGCACCCGGATCGAAAGCGAGCAGCGGACAATAGGCGCCGCCCGATTGCAAAGCGCCCAGAACACCCATCGAACAGCCCATGGTGTGGAACAGCGGCGTCAGGCCCAGTGCCCCGAGACCCTTTGGCAACTCGCCCACCTCGACGAACAGGCGTGCGTTGTTCGTAAGGTTGCGGTGAGACAGGACGACCCCCTTGGGGAAGCCGGTGGTACCGCTCGTATACTGGATTTGCGCTGCATCGTTCGTGCCCACTTCGGGAAGTGTACCGGAAGGATCCGTAAACAGTGCGGCCTCGTCCTGCATATCGACAATTTCGCGCAGGGCGGGCAGGTCCTCTGCCACTTCGGCGGCGATCGTAGCCATCGGATTGCCGCGAAATTCGCTGATAAGGAACAATGCCGCCGAGGTGCTCTGTCCCAGCACATAGGCAAGCTCGCGCTTCTGGTAAGCGGGGTTCACCGTCACCACGGTCAGGCCGGCCAGGGCGGCCGCATATTCGACCAGCACCCATTCGGGGACATTGGGAGCCCAGACCGCCACGCGTTCGCCCGGCTGGAAGCGGGCAGCGAAGCCCTTCGCCATCCGTTCGGCATCGGCCAGCAATTCGGCGTAGGTCCAGCGGCGGCCAACCGTACCATCCGGCAGGCCTTCCAGCAGCGCGTCCTGCCCTGGGGTGGCTGCCGCCTGGTCGCGCAACAGCCCCCCGATGGTCGTGTCGAGGATTTCGTCGTCTGCGAACCAGTCGCACAGCGCCCTGTCGAGGCGGCGCCCGTTATCAGTCATCAATCTCTCCATCATGGCTGGTCGTTGGAATTCGCCAGCCTTTCTGCGGGGTACTATAGCCGGTTCGGTTTCGCGACCAAGTGATTGCGCAACAAATCTTCGTTCAGCCTCGCGGCAGGGGCACAGCAGGAACAGACTGGCAGTATCCGGCATTGCAAGGGGCGACCCGCAGGGCGCTTGCGGGAGAGATCCTTGCGGGCTGGATGAACATTTCTCTATCCAGACGGTTGTCAAAACCGTGTGAACCCGTAACCCGCCTTTCGACGGACAGCGCGACTGCGCGCTGCAAACTCGATAGCAACATTCACATTTTCAGGAGGCCGCGTCGAAAGCGATGTCAGCGAAAGATTCGGATAGGAAACTGCCAAATGTGGCACTGATCGGCTTCGGAGAAGTCGGAGAGACCTTTGCGCGCAACGTGCAATGGCAAGGCGTGAAAGGCTGGGACATCCTGGCGGAGCGGCGCGCAGTGATGCCAGGACTGGGCGTGGCGCTGGGAGAAGACTGCGGAGAGGTGCTGGCCACCGCCGATGTGATCCTTTCGCTCGTCACTGCCGACCAGGCGTTGGATGCGGCCCGCGAATATGCGCCCTATCTGCCGCAGGAAGCGATGTGGCTCGACATGAACTCCGTCGCCCCACAGACCAAGGCGATGGCTGCAGAGGCAGTAGAGGCAGTGAATGTCCGCTTCGTCGACGTGGCCATCATGGCTCCGGTGGACGAGGGGTTGTCCGTGCCGATGCTGGTATCGGGCAACAAGGCCGATGCAGCGGTAGAGACACTGACCGCGCTTGGTTTTACCGACGTACGCTCGGTGGGCAGCACCGTGGGCCGCGCCAGCGCCATCAAACTGTGCCGTTCGATCATGGTGAAAGGTATCGAGGCCCTCACCGCCGAGATGGTGCTCGCATCCAGCCAGGCGGGTGTTCTTGACGAGGTTCTTGCCTCGCTCGACGCCAGCGAGAAGCCGGTGGAATGGGCCGAGCGCGCCGACTACAATCTTAATCGCATGCTGAAGCACGGCGGGCGCCGCGCGGCGGAAATGATCGAGGCGGCGGAAATGTTGCGTGCCATGGGGACCTCTGCCGCGATGAGCGACCAGACCGTCGCCTGGCACGAACAACTGGGCGGGCTCGAGATGACCGATCCGCCCAAAACGCTTGCCGCAAAGCTGAAGAAAATTCGCGCTACGCCGGAATTCGGGGGGGAATAGGGGCAGGACTGCCTGCCCCCTCCCCCGCCGATCGACAGGCAGCGGTCACAGGGTCTCGGAATACATTTCCAGCAGCTCGGCCCAGGCCCGCTCGGCCTCTGCCTGAACGTAGGCAGGACTGTCGAGCACGGTCCAGCCGTGGTCGCCGTCGTAGACTTCCACCTCGATCTCCGCAGCGGTCTGCATGGCAGCCGCGCGGAGCTGTGTCTTCGCGTCGGGATCCTCGGCATCGTCGTCGCGGGCGATTGCTATCAGCGCCTGCGCGTCTGCAGCCATGTCGTCCAGCAGGTTCACCGGCGCCATCGCGCCGTCGCCGGTCAGTCCGCCGCCGTGGAAACTGCCCGCCGCCTTCACCCGACCCGGCACGGCAGCTGCGGTGTAGATCGTCCAGCTGCCGGTCATGCAATAACCCTGGTTGCCGATGCCGCGGGTCGAATCGACCGCGTCCTGTGCGTCCAGCCAAGCGACCACGGCGCGCGCGGTTTCCTGCACGGCTGCGGGCGTGTTCTTCTCCCGCCATGGCGTGACCTTGTTCCAGCCGTCGTTGTTTCGCCAGTCGTCGAAATCCTCGAACTGCTGGCCGGAGACGCTGCGATAATAGGGGTTGGCGACAAGGACGGCGTAGCCTCTTTCTGCAAGTCGCCGGCCCATCTGCACCTTGGCCGGACGCAGCCCTGCAATGTCGGGCCACAGGATCACGGCGGGATGCGATCCGCTGGACGGATGGATGAACACGCCGTCGAAGGTGCCTCCGGGCGCGGCGAAAGCGACGGTGTTCTCCGCCAGTGCGCCATTAGCCCCTGTGCTGCCGTCCATCGGTGCGCAGGAGGCTACCGCCCCTGCCCCTGCCATCGCGCCGAACTGGCGGCGACTGATCGGACCCATCTTGGTGACCTGGTCTTTCGAGCACATAAAGGCTTTCCTATTCACTGTTCCTGTCGCCCGCAAAGGATAGCAGGGCGCACGGCGCTGCAAACCCCTTCAGAGTGCCGTAGTGTCGAAGCAGCGGGTGCCCGGCGCGTTCGCGTTGCGGCTAAGGAAGCATGTCCGTCTCGCCGACAGGGCGGTTGACGCGCGGCGATCGCGTGCGCAGGAAGCCGGTCAGGGGAGAATGTGATATGCGTGCATGGTTGCTGCCGGAAGGCGCCGACGGTTTCGACAAGCTCTACATGGATGAGCTTACGGATCCCGAACCCGGCCCCGGACAGATCCTGATCGCCCCCACCGCATGGTCACTGAACTACCGCGATCTCATGGTGGCATCTGGCAAGTACCTGGGCGGCGCGATCACGCAGCCTTCGATCCCCCTTTCCGACGGCGCGGGCAAGGTCGTGGCGCTTGGGGAAGGCGTTAAATCGGTGCGCGTGGGGGACGAGGTGCAATCCACGTTCTTCCAGGGCTGGCACAACGGTCCGCCAAAGCTGGTTCCCACGCTCGGCGATGGCAAGGCGCCGGGGATGCTGGCGGAGAAAGTGGTGCTGGACGAGCATGGCGTCGTTCCCATTGCCCGCAGTCTGGACGTGCAGCAAGCCGCCTGCCTGCCCTGCGCCGGCGTCACCGCATGGAACGCCCTGTTCGAGGGCGGCCATCCGCTCAAGGCCGGGGACAAGGTGCTGGTGCTCGGCACCGGGGGTGTTTCGTTGATCGCGCTCAAGCTGGCCAAGGCAGCGGGCGCGGAAGTGATCGCCACCAGTTCGTCGGACGAGAAACTGGAACAGGTGAAGGCGCTGGGCGCCGATCATACCATCAACTACAAGGCGGTGCCCGACTGGGGCGATCACGTGCACGACCAGTTCGGCGGCGCAAACAAGATCGTGGAAGTGGGCGGAGCCGGCACGCTGGAGCAGAGCATGAAGGCCTGCGCGCCGCTGGCAGAGATCGCGCTGATCGGCGTGCTGGCCGACGGCCCACCCCCGCAGCCGCGCGGGCTGATGTTCACCGGCTCCTCCATTCGCGGCATATTCGTGGGCTCTTCGCGCATGGCCAGCGATCTCAACACCTTTGTCGACCGCCATCACCTGACCTTCCCCGTCGGCAAGACCTTTGCATTCGAGGAAGCGGACGAAGCCTATGCCTTCGCTCGCGGGCCGGAAAGTTTCGGCAAGACGGTGATTGCGCTCACCTAGCGCGCCACATCCGGGCAGCGCAAAGCGCCTGCCGTGAAACCATTGCGCTCGCCAAACGCTGACTCCAGCGACGAAAGGAGTCCGCCATGGCAGCACGCGCATATTGGCAAGGTCAGATCAGGCTCGCGCTGGTGTCGATCCCGGTCGAGATCTACACCGCCACAAAGTCCTCCGCGAAGATCAGCTTCAACCAGATTCACGAACCCAGCGGCAAGCGCATCTCCTACGAAAAGGTCGTGCCCGGCCTTGGCCCGGTCGACCGGGACGAGATCATCAAGGGCTACGAGGTTTCCAAGGGCGAATACGTGCTGCTCGATGACGAGGAGATCGACGCGGTCAAGCTGGAGAGCAAGCGCACGCTGGAACTGGTGCAGTTCGTGGACGCGCACGAGATCGACCCGCTCTACTTCGAGAAACCCTATTACGTCGCGCCCAAGGACGAACTGGCCGAGGAGGCCTTTATCGTGCTGCGCGAGGCGTTGCGAAGGGCGAAGAAAGTGGCTCTTGGCCAATTGGCCATGCGCGGCAGCGAGAAACTGGTCGCGATCAAGCCCTGCGGCAAGGGCCTGTTGCTGGAAACCCTGCGCTATGGTGACGAGGTGCGCGAAGGGCAGGCGTTCTTCGACGATATCGAAGAAACGAAGCCGAAGAAGGAACTGCTCGACCTCGCCACCACGCTGATCGAACAGAAAAGCGCGCCTTTCGACGCCAGCGAGTTCGAGGACCGCTATGCCGATGCCCTGCGCGGCCTGATCGAGAAGAAGCGCAAGGCGAAAGGCGGCAAGAAGATCATCGAGGATGTGGACGAGCCCGAAAGCGGTGGTTCCAACGTTATCGACCTGATGGCCGCTCTGAAGAAATCGGTCGACGGCAAGGGGGGCAAGTCACCTTCGAAGCGCAAGAAATCGGCCTGACATGGCGCGCAAGAAGACATCCACCGATCCCCTGGCCGAATACAATGCCAAGCGCGATTTCGACGCTACGCCCGAACCATCGGGCAAGCAGGAAAGCAGCAAGGGCGGTAACGCCTTCATCGTGCAAAAGCACGACGCTACCCGCCTGCACTGGGACCTGCGGCTGGAGATGGACGGAGTGATGAAAAGCTGGGCCGTCACCAAGGGCCCCTCCCCCGACCCGGACGTGAAACGGCTGGCGGTGCGAACCGAGGATCATCCGCTGTCCTACAACACCTTCGAAGGCACCATTCCCAAAGGCGAATATGGTGGCGGCACGGTGATGCTCTGGGATCGCGGAACGTGGAAACCGATCAAGGGCAAGAGCGCCAGCGATATCGACAAGGGGCACCTGCATTTCTGCCTTCACGGGGAGCGAATGAAGGGCGAGTGGCTGTTGATAAGGCTGAAGAAAAAGCCGGGAGAAAAGCGGGAGAACTGGCTGCTGCGCAAATTGCAGGATGACCACGCGCAGGATGGAGACGCACTGGTTCAGCGAGCGCTGACCAGCGTGGCGACAGGCCGTTCAATGGCGGAAATCGCCGCCGACAAGCAGGGCGAATTCTCGCTCGAAGGAAAAGACAACGACGCCTTCCTCGAGCAGATGGAAAAGGCCGGGGCCCACACCCGCAAGAAGGCAAGGTCGCGCGCCCGCAAGGACGCGCCGCTACCGAAGTTTCGCAAGCCGCAACTCGCCACGCTGGTGGACGACGTGCCCTCGGGCAACGGCTGGATGCACGAGATCAAGTTCGACGGCTACCGCGCACTTGTTGCGGCAAGGGGCAAGGATGTTCGCGTCTACACCCGCAGCGGCAAGGACTGGACCGACAAGTTCGGTCCGCTGGTGGAAGCGGTTGCCGGTCTAGCGCTGCCAAGCTGCCTGATCGACGGAGAGATCGTAGCGGTGGACAGCAAGGGCAATCCGGATTTCTCCACCCTGCAGGGCGTCCTCAAGCGCGGGCACGGTAGCCAGGGGCGCGGGGATGTGCTGCAGTTCCATGCGTTCGACCTGCTGGAACTGGGGGGTGAGGATCTTGCGAATCTCGCCAATATCGAACGCAAGGAACGGCTCGAGGCGCTTCTGAGCGACGCCGAGCCTCCGGTATTTGTCGCCAACCACGTCATCGGCGCTGGCGAGAAGCTGTTTCACACCATGTGCGATGCCGGACAGGAGGGCATCATCTCCAAGACCGTGGACGGGCGCTATTCCGAATCGCGCGCCAAGCGATGGGTGAAAGTGAAGTGCACCCGCCGACAGGAATTTGTCGTGATCGGGTGGAAGAAATCAAGCGCCAAGGGCCGTCCCTTCGCCTCGCTGCTGATGGCCCAGTACGAAGGCGACGACCCCATCTACAAGGGCAATGTCGGCACCGGCTATTCTGCAGATGATCTGGACGAGCTCGCCGCCAAGCTGAACCGGCTGGAGCGCAAGACCCCGCCAGCCGAAATCGACAAGGCCAGCGCCCGCGGGGTTACCTGGGTGACGCCAAAACTGGTGGCCGAAGTCGCCTTTGCCGAATTCACCGCCGATGGAAACATCCGCCACGGCAGCTTCCTCGGACTGCGTAAGGACAAGGACGCCGAACAGATCACCCCCGAACGGCCATCCGAGACGCCGGCACCAGTGGACGCCGTTATTATATCCAGCCGCGACAGGGTGATCTTTCCGGACAGCGGGCAGACCAAGGGTGCGCTTGCCGACTATTACGACGCCGTCGCGCCGATCATGTTGCCCTTCGCCGCGCGCCGCCCGGTCAGCTTGGTGCGCTGCCCGCAAGGCCGGGCGAAGAAATGCTTCTTTCAGAAGCACGACAGCGGCGGCTTCGGCGACGCGGTAATGCATGTGCCAATCCGCGAGAAGGACGGCGGGACCGAGGACTATCTATACATCGAAAACGAGCGCGGATTGCTGCAATGCGTGCAGATGGGAACGATAGAATTCCACGGCTGGGGTGCACGCAGCGATGACGTGGAAAAACCCGACCGGATGATTTTCGACCTCGACCCAGACGAGGGACTGGACTTCGGCGACGTGAAACAGGCCGCGCGCGATATCCGCGATCGCCTGTCCGACCTCGGCCTTGTCAGCTTTGCCATGCTATCGGGCGGCAAGGGCGTGCATGTCGTTGTGCCGCTCTCGACCGGCCATGACTGGGAAGCGCACAAGGATTTCGCCCGGCGTTTTGCCGAGGCGCTGAGCATTGCCGAACCCGACCGTTTCACCGCGACGATGAGCAAGGCGAAGCGCAAGGGTAAGATATTCATCGACTGGCTGCGCAACCAGCGCGGCAGCACTGCTGTGCTCCCCTATTCGGCGCGCGCGCGCAGCGGAGCTCCTGTTGCCGCGCCCGTCACCTGGAACGAACTCAAGGGCATGGACGACGCGCAGGAATTTACGATCGACGATGCCAAGCGGCTGATCGATCGCAGCACCAGCAAGTCGCTGGATGGTTGGGGATTTGCGGCACAGCCGCTGCCGCAGGTCTGAAAAACGCCGGTCGCCCAATCTACGATGACTCAGGAGAACGACGATGGCCGATAATCTGGAACAGGTGCTGACAAGGGCCGACTTCGACATCGTCGGTCTGCTGCGCAACAACCAGACCGGTGCCAGCGCGCATGGTGCAGCGGTGCCGGAATTTTCCAACTGGCGTGACGAGCAGTGGGCCATGCGCCACGGTGCCGCGCTGCTCGACCTGTCGCAGCAGATGGTGGAGCTTCGCATCGAAGGAGCCGATGCCCTCAAGCTGCTGACCGAAACGATGGTCAATTCACCCGGCACGCTGACGGTGAACCGGGCGATCCACTATGTTTCCGCCACGATATATGGCCATGTCATCGGGGACGGCATCGTCCACCGGCTAGCAGAAGAAAAATTTCTCTACGTCGGTCGCGCTCCGGCGGCCAACTGGCTGACCTATCAGGCGCAGAAGAAAGGATACGACGCCGAGATAAGCGGCGATCCACGGCAGCACGGTTCCTGGCGGTTCCGGATTGTGGGGCCGCACGCGGCGAAGGTGATCGAGAAGTTGGGCGGGCCTTCGCCGGGCAGGATCGAGCGGTTCAGGTTGTCGATCATGCAGGTTGGCACGAAGACCGTGGCATCGATGGGTCTTGCCTCCACCGAGTCACCCGGGATCGAGATCCGGGGACCGTACGAAGACCATGCCTATATTCGCGATACGATTCTGCAGGCCGGCGAAGAATTCGGCCTGATGCCTGTGGGCAGCCGAGCATTGCCCTCCGCCAACCTCGAAAGCGGCCGCATATCCAGCCCGCTTCCCGCAATCTACAGCGGCGAACAGATGAGGGACTATCGCAAGTGGCTGGGCGCGGGCAGCCACGAGGCGACATTGTCAATCGGTGGTTCCTTCGTAGGCGACCAGATCGAGGATTATTATCTCAACCCCTGGGAGCTGGGTTACGGGTCCTTGGTGGCATTCGACCACGAATTCCACGGCGCAGATGCGCTGAAGGAAAGTGCCGAGGACAAGGACAAGCTGCGCGAGAAGGTAACGCTGGAATGGTATGCCGATGACGCGAAGAAAATCGTCGGCTCCATGTTCGATCCCGAGGGCGAGCAGTACAAGTTCTTCGACCTTCCGGACGCAAGCTATGCCACGGCAAGCTACGACAGGGTGGTGGATGCGGATGGCTGCCTGGTCGGCCTGTCGCTATTTACCGGCTACAGCTGGAACGAGAAGAAGGCGCTCTCGCTCGCTACTGTTGGCCCGCAGGTTCCGATGGGCGCCGAACTGCAAGTGATATGGGGCGAGGAGAACGGCGGTACGAGCAAGCCCACGACGGAGCCGCACAAGCAGATCAGCGCTAGAGCAATCGTATCTCCTGCGCCCTACTCCCCAATAGACCAAAGTGCCCGCATTAAAGGCTGGCGCGCGTCCTAGTCGTTACGGAACGCTAGGCGGGGAGCGTTAGTCCAGTTGGGTAAGAAGGTCAGCGAGGAAGGGCTCGCAGCGATCATGATGGACCCAGTGGCCTGCCCCCTCATGCATGACCACCTTCGCATCCCGAAAATGGGCTGCGCGCCCGTCTTCCGCAGGATCCGAGGCCCAGCTTTCAGCGCCGTATATCAGGTATGTCGGGCACTCGATTGCCGCCCAAAGGGCCTCGCGTTCCCCCCTGCCGAGTTCGAAAGGCCCTTCCCCCCGCACGCCATTGTCGAACTTCCAGCGCCACGCACCGGGCGCAGATAGTCGCAGCCCGTGGATGGTCAGGTGGCGGACCAGTTCAGGTGCGAACGAGGGAAACTGCGCAGACATGCGCGTCGTGGCCTCTTCCACACTCGCGTAGTCGCGAGGCACGCGCCGCTCGATCGCCTGTCTCTCGTCGGCCCACTCGCGCAGCCGTCTGCCGGGCGGCATTCTTTCACGCTCTTCCAGCTCGTCAGGGGCGGGACCCAGCCCTTCGATAGCGACCAACCGCTCGACCCGTTCGGGAAACGCAGAAGCGTACCTGATGGCTATGTTGCCACCCAGCGAGTGGCCGACAAGGCGGACCTTTGCCAGTCCGCCGTGGTCGATGAGCCTCGCAAGGTCCAGCACGTAACGGTCGATCTCGTATGTCCCCGACGGATCGGCATCGCTGTCGCCGTGTCCGCGCAGGTCGGGGCAGATGACCTTCCATCGACGTGCCAGCGCAGGAGCGATAAAGTCCCAGCTTCGGCAATGGTCCATCCCGCCATGAAGAAGGACAACGGCCTCTTCATCTTCCGAGCCGTGTTCGCGGTAGTGCAACCGCAGATCGCCCGATGAGAAGAATTTTGATCTTGCTGACATGTGCCTCGGGTTCTCTTGCCAGCCAGACTACCCGGGTCAACCGTTCCGGTTGCGCGCGGGATAAACTGCCCTCTATCTACACAACCACGCCGAACGCGATTGCGCCCGATCTATTCGGGCAGCAGCCGGTCCTGCCGAAGCCGTTCGAACCACTTGGCGAACATGTCTTCTGTATCGATAGCTCCGGAGAAACCCGCCTTGCGCAGCTTCACGGTCGAGACGATGGAATCGGCCCAAGGCTCGGTGCGTCCGTAGCCCAGGGCAAAGTCGGCATACTGGAACGAACTGCCTACGAACCTGTCGATAGGCGGTGAGATCAGATCGTATTTCGAGCGTATCGCGTTCCACTCATCGGAGCATTTCGGCATTTCGGTGGCCAGTTCCATCGGCCGATCGCCGCCGGGCTCGATGTGCAGCGAATCTGCCAGCGAATCCCAGATGTTCTTCCACAGGAAGATGTCGCCGTTGGTGATATTGAAGATTTCGTTCCTCGCGGTCTCCGCGCCGTGAGACCAGTCGATGGCCTGCGCGATCAAGTCCGCGTCCACCGCTTCCAGGATACCCATCGGTCCCCCGGGATAATACAACGGCTCTCCCCGCTCGCGCAGGATTGCCGCGTAAACACCAAGCGCAGGGATCATGTTCATCGGCGCGCCCAGCGAGTGGCCGAACACGAACTGGGGGCGAAGGATCGTATAGGCCCACCCCTCCTTCTTCGCGAGATCGGAAATATAGGCCTGCTGGTCCCAGTAGAAGTTGGGTCCGTCGACATATTCAGAGCGGTTCTCGCGCGCCGGCAGGGTCATCGGGCGAATATGGACGCCGTAAGCCTTCGTTCCCTGCATCAGGGTGATGTGCTTCAGGGCGTCGTGATCCGCGATACCGATAGTCATAAGGTTGCGCAGCATCTCGTCGTTGATGCGGGCCTGGTCTTGGTCGGACCAGCCGGACACCAGGCTCGGCGCTTCATACAGCGCGGCGTAGATGACGTGGGTCGTGCCCTTCAGTGCCTCCGCCGCACTGGCGACCGAGTCCGTATCTCGCAGGTCGGTGGAAACGAACGTGGCACCGTGCAGATGGAACGGGGAACGCCGCGAAATCGCCACGACCTCGCAGTCGCTCTGCGCCCCGAAATAGGCGAGGCAGGATTGCCCGATAAGGCCTGAGCCTCCGATGATTGGGATCTTGCGTGTCATGAACGTCCTACCTCTCGGCGGCTGCGATCGATACCTCGACCGAGCCGATACCCTCTATCGTGCATTCTACGGCGTCGCCCGGTAAAAGTGGGCCGACATTCTCCGGCGTTCCCGTGAAGATCAGGTCTCCGGGGCGCAAAGTTACGTAGCCGGAAATGATGGAGACAATGTCGCGCACCCCCCAGATCATGTCGGACAGGTCGGCCGATTGCCGCGTCTCTCCGTTCACCGACAGGGCTATGGAACCCGCCTCTGGCACGCTGTCGAAATGGCTCCTGGGCCGAATGGGCGATATGGGAGCCGACGCGTCGAACCCCTTGCCAAAGTCCCACGGGCGACCCTTGTCACGAGCTTCCAGCTGCAGGTCCCGCCGCGTCAGGTCGATCCCGGCCGCAAAACCAAGGATCACATCCTCGACGCTGACGGGAGCGATGGCAGTCGCCTCCTGCCCGATCGCCACCACCAGTTCAGCCTCGTAGTGGAAGTTCTTCGTCATGGGCGGATAGGGGATCGTGGTGCCCGACATCACCACCGCATCGGCGGGCTTGGTGAAGAAGAACGGCGGATCGGCCTTGGGATCCTGACCCATCTCGATGGCGTGGGCCGCGTAATTGCGGCCCACGCAAAAGATACGTCGCACCGGCATCGCGGCAGCTGATCCCTCGACCGGGACTGTCGCGATCGTCGGTTCGAACATCAATGCCATGCCGTTACCTCCACGATACGTCGTCCATGCAATCCCTTAGAAGTCATAGCTGACCCGAACACCATAGGTCCGCGGACGACCGACATAGGCCTTGATCGCATCGAACTGCGGCAGGACGTTGTTGAAGTAATAGCTGTTGGTCAGATTTTCGCCCCACAGCGTGACCCGCCAGCCTTCGGCATCGCTGCCGACACCAAGGCGCGCTCCGACCAGTTCGTAGGAAGGCAGATCGAGACGAGGATCTTCTCCGAACACGGCCGAGGCGGTGGAACGGTAGCTGAAGCTCGCGCCGACAAAGGCCTGCAGGTTGCTGGAAACGTCCCAGTCGTACTGGCTATCAAGGTCGAGCGAGAACTCGGGCGCGAAGCTTAGTTCGCCGCCTTCGTAGTCGGTCTCCACACCATCGACATTCAGACCGACGTATTCGTCGATCCGGGTGTCGAGAATGGAGACGGCGCCCGTGAGCCGCAGACCGTCGGTCGGCTCCACAGTGGTATCGAACTCCACGCCGAAAACATGCGACTTGGGAATGTTGATCAGCAGGCTGAGCGGGCCGAAAACCTCGTCAAGAAAGGTGCCGCGCAGCTGCTTGTCGGTGTAGTCGTAGTAGAAGACCGCAGCATTGGCCTGGACCGACGAGCCGAGCGTCGCCTTAACACCGGCTTCATAGGCAAGCAGCTTTTCCTGCGTCGTCGCTTCGTACTGGCGAAAGCCGGTTGCCGCCACGTTCGGGAAGCTGCCGTTCTTGTAACCTTGGCTGGCAGACACATAGAGCAGCAGGTCGTCGTTCGGCTGGAAGTCCAGCGCGACGCGCCACGAGATATTGTCCTCCGCCAGCGTGTTCACCGACAGCCCCGGCGTCGCCAGCAGGTTCGGATCGCCTTCGGGGTCGATGAAGGTGGTGCAGTTGCCGTTGGAAAGGAGGCCGGGCTGGAACTGCGAGGCGGGAAGCGGATCGAGCCCGGCTCCCTCCCGCAGCAGGCCGCTGACGAACTGGATGATCGGGCTCAGCGTATTGTCGCCGGTGTCGCCGCTGCAACCTTCGAAATCGACGGTGAAATCGGTGTAGCGGGCACCCGTGGTCAGCGTCAGCTGGTCGGTAAGATACCAGTCGACCGATGCAAAGGCGGCGATCGATTCCAGGCGCTGGTCGGTGAAGTTTTCCGCCGAAAGCACGCCCGAGATGCGGTTGGCGCTGGTTTGGCCGGTGTTGTAGGTCTGTTCGGCATAGACGTTGCTGCGCGAATAGTTGCCGCCGACGACCCAATTCGCAAACTCACCCGCCTCGCCCGACAGGCGCAGTTCCTGCTGGAAGGAGTCGATCTGCCCGAAGGTGGAGAAGTCGAAGACCTCTACCGGTGTGCCATCGTATTCGTTGAAGGAATCATCCTCGAATTCGGCGTAGGCGGTGATCGAGGTAAGGGTCAGCGTATCGCTCAAGTCGACGTCGAAGCGTGCGGATGCCTGCCAGAACCAGTTGTCGCGGGCAAAATCCGATCCTTCGTCCCAGTCCGCAGCGCGAATGTCGCCTTCCGGGGCGATGGGATAGGCGGCCAGATCGGGGTTGATCGCTTCGGGAAAAACCGGGTCCGCCTGGCGAATCTGCGGCACCTGCGTATCGCTGCGATCAAGCCAGCCGCTCAGGGTGAACTGCGCGGTGACAGCCGGAGTGGGCTCCCAGTCGAGCGACAGGCGACCGCTCTGCCGGTTGATCTGTCCGGCGGTGTCGGCGGGGCGAAGCTGGCTCTGCTGCCAACCTTCTGCGGTCTGGATACGCCCGGCAATGCGAGCGCTCAGGGTCGAGCTGATCGGCCCGCTGAGGTAACCCTCGGCCTCGACGGCGTTGAACCGGCCATAACCAAGCTGGAAACCGCCTTCGAGATAGTCCGTCGGGCGGTTGGAAATGTAGTTGATGGCGCCGCCGGTGGTGTTCTGGCCGTAAAGAGTGCCCTGCGGCCCCTTAACGACTTCCACGCGCTGAAGATCTAGTGCTGCACCGACGGTCATGGCCGGGAACGGCAGACCGACCTCGTCCACATAGACGCTGACGGTGCTGGTAGCAGAAAGGCTGCTCTCGTTGAAGCCGATACCGCGCAGGGTGTAAATCGGGGTGTTAAGACCGGACTCCGCCGCCTGGAAACCAGGCACCACGCGCGCTAGGTCGGACACGTTGTCGATCCCGCGTGCGTCAAGCTGCTCGCTGCCGAATGCTGCGACCGAGATCGGCACCTCGTTGAGGCTTTCCTCGCGGCGCTGGGCCGAAACGACGATCTGGTTGATGCCGCCGTTGTCTTCCGCCGTCTGATCGGTCTCGGCGGTCTCCTGCGCAAGGGCGCCGGTAGAAATCGCCAGGATCGGAATTGTTGAAACTGCAGCTAGAAAACGCGTCGCTGTCGTGCCGGTTTTGCTCATGGCAAACTTCCCCTTAAGGCTCCATCCCAATACCCGTTTATATATGAACGGTCGTTAGTCTATACGCGCAAGACAACAGATGTTCAATAGGCTTCCAAGCGTTCGTATAAAAATTGTGTAAGGGGGTGTCAGCGGGCGGAAATGCCGACCATTTTGTCCGTCAGATCAACATATTGTTCGGCCACTTGCTCTGCGGAAAGCTGGCCCTTGGTGGAAAACCAGCCGGCCACTCCATTGAGCATGGTGAGGATTGCCCGCGCCACGAAGCTGGGACTCGCGATGTCGGCCCCGGCCTCTTTCGCGGCAGCCGCGATCAGCGCCTGGAACTTCAGTTCATAGGCGCGCCGCATGTCGATTATCTCCGCCAGCTGTCCCTCTTCCAGGTTGCGCAGTTCCATGTTGCCGATGAACACAGCTTCGGTGTTCGACGCATGGAACACCACGTGCGTGCGCACGAACGCGCGGAACTGTTCGACCGCCGAGGCGTCGCTGTCGAGCGAGCCGTAGACTGCATGTTGCAGGTCTTCCATCACCGCGCGCAACAGCAGGTAGAGGAAATCCTGCTTGTTGGAGATGTGGTTGTAGATCGACCCCGGCTGGATGCCGACATGCTGCGCCAGCATGCGCAGGCTGACATTCTGGAAACCGTGTTTCGCAAACAGCTCCACCGCGGCATCGCGCAACAGGCGCCGGGTCTCGCGTCCCCGCTCGCGGGTCGATCCTTCCGCGCTCTTGAATATCTGGGTCTTCTTTTTCCTGGCTACCGTCATAACCTCGTCCCGTCCTTGCCCGTCAGGTTGCTTGCATAAAAGGCGAGCGAACTATGAACTATCTTCCGCAGCCATGTGATGCGCTGCAATATAGCCAAAGGTCATGGCAGGGCCAAGCGTGATGCCGCCCGCCGGATATGCCCCGCCCATCACGCTCGCCAGATCGTTGCCTGCGGCATAAAGACCGCTGATGGGCGATCCGTCGGCGCCCAGCACGCGCGCATGCGCATCGGCGCGAAGGCCGGCAAAGGTGCCAAGATCGCCCATGACAAGCCTGACTGCATAGAACGGCGCATCCGCAAACGGCGCGACGCACGGATTGGGGGAATGGCCGGAATCGCCCAGATAACGGTTGTATGGCGTGCTGCCCTTCCCGAACTGGCGATCCTCGCCGTTCCTTGCGCCCAGATTGTATTCGTAGATCGTGCTGGCCAGCACGTCCGGGTCGCAGCCAATTTCGCGGGCCAATCCCTCCAGCCCGGCGGCCTTCTTCAGATAGCCGGAGCGAAGATGGTGGCCGTGCGGGACCGGAAATGGCTTGGCCATGCCAAGGCCATAGCGATTGAGAGCCCTGCTATCGGCAAGCAACCACGCAAAGACTTCACCATGCTTCTCGCACTCGCGCAGCATGGCCTGGCCGAACACGTGGTACGAATCCGCCTCGTTGACGAACCTCCTGCCATCGGGCGTCACCGCGATAAGGCCGGGTTTGTAACGGTCGACGAGATGGGGGAACACGCCCGCAGGCCCGTTCTTGTCGGGCACCAAGGACACGGGGATCCAGGCGGCCGGCTGGACCACGCGCGTCTCGACGCTGGCGCCCGCTTCTTCTGCCGCGCAAAGGCCGCCGCCGGTGTTGGTTTCCGGAGCGGGCGACGAATGGCGGTGGGATCCGTGGACGTGGGGGAACAGCTCCATCTGGCGTGCAAGATCGCGGGGAAAGCCCCCGGTCGCCAGCACGACGCCACGCCGGGCCTCGATCATTTCGCCGTCCTCGGTCACCACACCGCGAACTGCGCCTTCACGGATCGTCAAAGAGGATATTCCGCATGCCGTACGCACCTCGACGCCGTTGCGCAGGGCGCTTGCAAACAGGCGCGCGGCCAGGGCATTTCCGTTGGTAAGACGCATCGCCCGGCCATGGCGGGCAAGTTCCCACCCGTGAATCATCAGCCGCTTCGCCACATAGATCGCGCTTTTCACGGATCGCGTGGCGCGGAAGAAATGCTGCACTTCCTGGCTCGCGTTGAACATCATCCCGACAAAGGTGATCTCGCGCAGCGGCGGACGCAGCCGTTTGAGTTCAACGCCCAGTTGACGGCCGTCATAAGGTGCTGCCACCACGGACCGGCCACCCTCGGATGCTCCGGCAACTTCGGGATGGTAGTCGGGAAACTGCGGCTGCGGGGCGAACGCAACTTCCGTCTCTTCCTCGAAAAAACGGGCCACGTCGGCTGCATTGTTCAGGAAGGCGTCGACGCGGTCTGCGTCAAAGCCGTTCCCGGCCAGTTCGCGGATGTATTCGCGCGCCTCAGCCCGGTCCGTGTCGGGATCGTCGCCCTTTGTCAGATGGTTTCCCGGCAGCCACAGGACGCCCCCCGAACGCGCGGTGGTACCGCCCACCACGTCTGCCTTTTCCAGGACCAGGACATCGAGACCGGCACGGGCAGCGGTCACGGCTGCGGCCAGACCGCCGGCTCCCGATCCCGCAACTATCACATCGTACATTCCCGCCACCGGGCTCTCGCTCATTTCAGTTCCTGGCCGTCGAAATCCCCGCCGATGAAGCGGTTCGGCTTGAGGAAGAAACTGAGCACCAGGGCTCCGTTGGGAGAGCGGGCGAGATGGCGGTTGCCCTTGGGGCGCCAGACGAAATTGCCTTCCTTCACCTCTCCCTCGTCATCGACGATACTACCCTGAAGCACATAGGTCTGCTCGACCTCGACATGCTCGTGAAGCGGCAGCACGGTACCCGGCTGCCAGCGAAAAAGCGCGGTCAGCAGGCCCGTGTCCGGCATCGACATCAGCACCTTCATGTCGATCCCCTCGGTCGGGGTGGGTTTCCAGTCGAGCGAATTGACGTCGATGTAGCGGGAATCGAGCGGCCCGAGGCCATCTCCGTAATCCTGTCCCATATCCGTGCTCTCCTCGTCTCAGGCTTCGAGCATCGTCATGGCCGCGTCGCTGGCAGCCATGCCGACACTTACGCCAAGACCCTTGGCCGTTTCGTTCACTGCCGAAATCACGCCGTCCTGGTATGTGCTCATGGGGTCGCCAATACGCGCGCTGTCGGTCGAGACGGTGGCCGCGGCTATGCCGTCGCCATCGAGCATCGGCAGGCCCTCGATTCCAAGGTTGTCGAGCCCGAACCCTGCATCGTTGCAGACCAGCCCCTTGGGTTTGATCCGCAGGGCGTACAGCGCCATCAGCCGCGCACCGTGCGACGCGACGCAAAACACGTCGTCGGGCGTGGTGTTCTCCACCCGCGAGAACGACCAGCACGCGAAGATGCGGCCGCCGTTGTCGCCGGTGTGCACGATGGTGGTATCTTCGTTGACGAGGTCACCCAAGTTGCAAGGCTCCTGGTCGGGACCTTTTTCCAGCATGACCCGCGCCGCCTCCTTCCCGGTCATCCCGGGAGTTACGCCAATCGCCAGCGCCGCTTCGTTGGCACGGGCGACGGTGCCGGTCAGGAGCGAATCGCCATCCGACAGGCGCGCTTCCATGGTCGCGATGGCGGCCGCGGGTACGCCGAACCGGTCGGAAAGTGGCAAGCCGGAACTGCCCGCCGCGTCCTTGCCTGGCCCGCCTTCGTGCGCGATCCAGCCGCGCGCGCCGCGGCGCAGCGGGATGGCCCCCGTCGGCTCTCCGGCGAACGATGCGCCCAACAGAACATCGTTCTGCCAATCACCGTGGTCGAAGGAGGTGAGCGAATTGCCGACGACAATCCTGCCCCGGCCCTCGACTGTCTCCAGGACATAAGGTGCCAGATCGTCGTCGCTTACCTGCTTGGTCATCTGAAACTCCTCTTTATATAAACGTATGTTCGTATAAAAACCGGCGAACGTCAATTCCGGAGATGCAGATGATCCTCGAAGAACGCACCTACACCCTGTCGACAGAGTTCACCCTTGCGGATTACCTCGAGCCCTACGAACGGATCGGTCTGCCTGTGCAGCGCAGGATCCTCGGCAATCTGGTGGGCGGCTTCACCGTTGAGGTTGGCCAGTTGCACTCTCTCGTCCACCTGTGGGGATACGACTCCTTCGAGGAGCGGCAGCGGCGACGACAGGAACTGGCGCAGGCGCCGGAATGGGTTGCATGCCTCGACATCATCCGACCCATGATCGTGACCATGGAAAATCGCCTGCTGGTGCCCACCGCCTATTCGCCCCCGTTTTCCCCTTCCGGCAGAGCATAGGCGATCAGGTAATCGCCCTTGTTCTTTGACCGGCGAGCGCCGCCAGCCGAGATTACCACGAATTGCCGGCCGCCTTGCGTCCTGTAGGTCATGGGGGTGGCCTGCGAGCCGACCGGCAGGCGTGCTTTCCATAACTCTTCACCGTTGGTGACATCCAGCGCGCGCAGGTAATTGTCCTGGGTGCCGGCAAAGAAGACCAGGCCTGATGCCGTCGTCACGCTGCCGCCGATGGTTGGCATGCCGATCGGTATGTCGAGGCCGGTCGGGATACCGAACGGGCCGGTATCCCTGACGGTGCCCAGGGGGCGCTGCCAGGCAATTTCCCGGCTTTCCAGATCGATGGCGGTCAGAGTGCCGAAAGGCGGTTCCTGACACGGGATCTGCAGCGGGGAGAGGAAAGAGTGCCGGTCGATGGCATAAGGCGTTCCGATCTGCGGGCCGATGCCATCGTGGTCTCCCTGCCGGGGCTCAACCTCGTCCACCTCGTCACGCGGTACAAGGCGCAGCTTGATGCCCAGGCGAATGTCGTTGACGATGAGGTAGTTGTTGGCCTTGTTTACCGAGGCGCTGCCCCAGTTCATGCCGCCATAATATCCGGGGAACTGTAGCGTCCATTGCTCATCGGTCACAGGCGTGAACAGACCTTCGTAGCGGGACCGGCGGAAATCCAGCCTGCAAGCGAGCTGGTCGAACGGCGTCACCCCCCACATGTCACGCTCTGCCAGGTCATCGTTGCCGATCATCGGCATGCCGACAGAGCGCGGCTGGACCGGCGAGAGGGTTTCTCCCTCCACGGCGCCCTGCGGGGCGGGCAGGTAGTCGACCTGCGTGATGGGTTCACCCGTCCGGCGATCGAGCACGTAGATGTCGCCCACTTTCGTTACCTGGACCAGCGCGGGCACGACCTCGCCGCCGGGCATGGGAAGGTCCACCAGCACCGGTTGCGCGGGGACATCGTAATCCCACAGGTCGTGTAGCACCGTGCGGAACTCCCATTGCGGACGGCCATCGGCCACGTCGAGCGCCACGACGGCCGCAGAATATTTCTCCGCATACGACGTGCGGTTGGCGCCCCAGAAGTCCGGCGTCTGGTTGCCCATCGGCAGATAGACCATTCCGAGTTCGGGATCGTAGCTTGGCACGGACCACATGTTGGGCGTGCCCAGCGTGTAGATCTCCCCCTCGTCAGGCGCTCCGATCCGGTCGGGCGCGCCCATGTCCCAGGCCCATGCCAGCGCCCCGGTTTCCACGTCGTATGCGCGCACGACGCCGGACGGCTGGTCAACTTCCTGGTTGTCGAACACCCAGGCACCGATCAGGGCCACGTCCCCGGCAATGAACGGTCCGGACGAAGGGATGAGGTAGCCCGCCTTCAGCGGCCCCATCTGATAGGCCAGGTCCACCTCGCCTGCCTCACCGAAATCGGTACAGACTTCGCCTGTCAGGGCATCGAGCGCGATGAGGCGGTTGTCGATTGTGGCCAGCAGGATGCGGCGGGCGCATTGCGCGTCCTCGCTAGCTTCACTTGTCTGCTCGGTTTCGTGATACCCCAGGCTACGGCAGCGCCTCCAGAGCGGCGGCGGCGAGACCGCCGGATCGAAATTCCAGATTTCCTCACCGGTTTCCGCATCCAGCGCGAAGACCCGGTTGTTGCGAGTGCAGCCGTACAGCACCCCGCCTATCTGCAACGGGGTGTTCTGATCCTCCGAAAGCAGTTCGTCGATCCCGCTGTCACCGGTGCGATAGGACCACGCAACGTCCAGGTCGGCGATATTGAGCGGCGTAATGTCGCTGGCGCCCGAAAAGCGCGACCCGGATGTATCCTGGCCATAGCTGCGCCAGTCGTTTGGCCCATCGGCATTGGCGACCAGTTGCATGCCGTTATCGCCCTCGATGACACCCTTTGGCGAGAACATTCCCACCGCAAAAGCCAGCGCACCGACCAGCCCGAAGACGAAGGTGGACATAGCGATCCTGCGCCCCGCGAACCCGAAGGCCACAAGCCCGCCCACCGCCAGCAGGACCAGCAATGCGAACAGGCGGGCGAACAGCGGCCAGAAGTTCAACCCCGCTTCCCATACCGCCCACGGCACCGTCAGCAGCACTGCCGCGAGGAGCAGCAAGGGCCCCGCCCTTTTCCCGGTGGCATAGAGAATGCCGCCGGCCAGCAGGACTAGCGCCAGCAAGATGTAATAGATCGAACCCCCGAGAGCTGCGAGTTGCCAGGCGAACGGCATCATTAGCAATCCGGTAGCCAGCAGCACGATCCCGAATATCACGGCGCCGACAATGGCTAGGCGGTTGCGGCCCGCCCATTTGTTCATGAACCAGCCCATCACGCCTTCTCCAGCAAGAGGTCGCGCAGTTCTTTTTTCAGGATCTTGCCGTTCGAATTGCGGGGCAGCGGATCGTGTCCGATGGTCCAGCTTTCAGGCCGCTTGTAATCGGCCAGTTCGTCCAGTGCCAGGGCGCCGGGATCCTGCGGGACCGGGGCACCGGGCTTCAGGCAGATGAAAGCGTGCGCCGTTTCCCCAAGCACATCGTTCGGTTTGCCGACCACGGCCACGTCGGGGTGCTGCACCAGCACCGCCTCGACTTCCGAACTGTATATCTTGTAGCCGCCACGGTTCACCACGTCCTTCTTGCGGTCGTGCAGGCGGATAATGTCGTGCTCGTCGATCGAGACGATATCGCCGGACTTCCAGTAGCGACCAATGAAGGCTTCCTTCGTGGTCTCCGGATTGCGCCAGTACCCGCGCGCGACCATTGGCCCTGCGATCCATAGCTCGCCCGCCTCTCCACGGGGGACCTCCTTGCCGTCTTCGCCGATCACCACGACATCGGCGCATGGCACCGGCTTCCCGATCGCATCGGGGTGCTTTTCGGTCAGTTCAGGGCTGAGCAAAGCAGCCGGGGAACCGGTCTCCGTCGCACCGTAGCCATTCGACAGCTTCAGGCTGGGCAGCCTTGCCTGCAGTTCCTGGATGAATGCCAGCGGCATCGGCGCGCCGCCGAACGAACCCAGTTTCCATGAACTGAGGTCGTGCTTCTCGAACGCATCGTTCATCAGGCAAAGCTTGTACTGCGCAGGCACCATGAAGGCATGGTCGATGCGGTGCCGGGCGGCCTCCTCGATAAAGGTGGCGGCCCTGAAAGGCGGTATCATCACGACCGAGCCACCGAGCGAGAAGAACGTCAGGAATTCGGTAACGAGCCCGGTCACATTGCAGCCGGGTATCGCAATCAGGGTCTTGCTGCCTCTGGGAAGCCCCCAGGCCAGTTCGAAATGCCGGATAGAATGCAGCAGGTTGACGTGGGCGAGCATGACGCCCTTGGGCTGGCCGGTCGTACCACTGGTGTAGATTATAGCGGCAAGTTCTTCTTCGTCGCCCGGCACTTTGGGAAGTTCGCCATGGTTTCCCTTCGACCAATCATCCAGATCTTCCGCCATGACCACCTGCCGCAGGTCTGCCAGCGCGCCGGGTGACGGATACTTTTCCGCAAGCTCCCCCTCGCCAAGGAGGAACCGCGCGCCGGAATGTTCGAGGATGAATTTGCCTTCCGCCTCGCTCAGC
The DNA here is from genome assembly GCA_947493195.1 of uncultured Sphingomonadaceae bacterium. Lineage (GTDB taxonomy): Bacteria > Pseudomonadota > Alphaproteobacteria > Sphingomonadales > Sphingomonadaceae > Alteraurantiacibacter. The sequence continues at coordinate 124,533 of CANLQG010000002.1, forward strand.
CGGGTGTCGAGCGGCACAAGGGTTGCCCCCACACGCCAGCAGGCGAGGAAGAAGATGGGGTACTCCGGCCGGTTGGCCATCCATGTGGCCAGCCGGTCACCCGGCGCGACGCCGGCATCCAGCAGGGCACCTGCGACCTGCAGAGCCTTCACCTGAAGCTCGCCATAGGAAAGCGAAGCATCCCCGTCCCAGAAAAGAGCGGGGGCATCCGGATCACGCTGCGCCGAATCTGCGAACATGGACCAAAGGTTCTGCTGCCGGTCGGCAAAGCAGCGCACCATGCGTTCTTGAAAAAGCAGTTCGTGTCGCATTTCTCTTGCAGTCATCGGCAACCTCTCCGTTGCAACAACACGGCCCGGGGCCGCTTCAATACCCGCTATTGCGCTGCGCCGGGAACGGTCCGCTCGGCAACATAGGCGACTTCTTCGGCAGCACTGGCGAATTCCATCGCCCCCGATGCATCCGAAATGTCCGCCCATTTTGCCAGCACCTCGTCCGGGCTGACGCTATCCGCCGCGAACTGGAAGCCGGGCGATGACGTTACCCTGACGCGCGCATAATGGCCCGCCGCAGCAGACAAGATCACCCCGGTTTCGGCAAACTCCTCGCTCGCCAGCATAAGCGCGCCTGCCGAAGCGTATTCGGGATGGAACCGGTCAAGCAGTTCCTGCGGCATCCCCCCTTCCGTCATCGCGGTAGCGGCCATCGGCGCGAGTGAATTGACGAGGATGTTGTTCTTCGCGCCCTCGATCGCCAGCGTGTTCATCAGGCCGATCAGGCCGGCTTTTGCTGCCGAATAGTTCGCCTGGCCAAAATTCCCGTAGAGTCCGCTGTTTGACGTGGTCATCACGATCCGGCCGAAATTGTTCTCTTTCATCACCGGGAATGCAGCGCGGCTGCAATAGGCGGAGCCGAGCAAATGCACGGCAATCACCAGGTCGAAATCATCCATGTCGCTTTTCGCAAAGCTGCGATCGCGAAGGATGCCAGCGTTGTTGATCAGGATATCGATCTTGCCGAATTCGGAAACGGCAAGGTCCACCATTTCCTGCGCGGCGTCCTTGCTGGCGACGCTGCCCATGTTGGCAACGGCGCGCCCGCCGGAGGCCACGATCTCGTCCACCACCGCCTGCGCGGCGGAATTCCCATCGGCGTCGGTAGCCGGATCGTTGACCACGACCTGCGCCCCGCGCCCCGCGAGCATCAGGGCGTGGGAACGTCCGAGCCCGGTCCCCGCACCGGTTACCAGCGCAACGCGATTTTCAAACGATATGGCCACTCGGCACTCCTCTGCTTGCATACGAACGTATGTTTGTATAACACGTTTTCCGGCGCGCTTGTCAACTGCGCGATTTGCTTTTGTGAAGGAGTGGAAATGGCCGCCGATTCTTCGGTTTCACCGATCAGCCGACCCGAGTTGGAATTCCAGCTGTTCGATGTCTTGAATATTCTCGAACTGGCCGAGCGGGAGCAATTTGCCGAGTACGACCGCGATACCGTGCGCGCCACGCTGGAGCTGGCCGAGACTCTGGCGCTCGAAAGCTTCCTTCCCGGATATCGCAAGTCGGACCTCAATGAACCGGTAGTGGAAGATGACAAGGTCAAGCTGATCCCCGAGATCGGCCAGGCCATCGATGCTTTCGTGGAAGCCGGTTTCATGTCCGCCCACCTGCCGCTGGACGAAGGCGGCATGCAGATGCCGTGGAGCCTGCTGCAAACCTGCTATTCGATGTTCCAGGCCAGCAACATCGGGGCAACCATCTACTATTTCCTGACAGTCTCGGCCACCAACGTGCTGCGCGAACACGGAACGGACGAGCAGAAGCGGCTGTTCATGGCACCCCTGCTGGAAGGGCGTTTCCTCGCCACCATGTGTCTTTCGGAGCCCGAGGCCGGGTCCAGCCTGACCGATCTTCGCACGAAGGCGATACCCAACGATGACGGCACCTATCGCATCGTGGGCACCAAGATGTGGATTTCGGGCGGAGACCACGATCTCAGCGAAAACATCATCCATCTCGTGCTGGCCCGCATCGAGGGCGCACTGCCCGGCACCAAGGGTATTTCGCTGTTCGTCGTGCCGAAGTTCCGCGTGAACGGGGACGCATCCGTGGGCGAGAGCAACAACATCGCCCGCGTAGGTCTGAACCACAAGATGGGCTATCGCGCCGCGACCAACACCGTCCTGAACTTTGGTGAGGACGGAGATTGCATCGGCTACCTCGTCGGCGAAGAACATCGCGGCCTCGCCCCTATGTTCCTGATGATGAACGAGGCGCGCATTTCCGTCGGCGCAGGGGCAACCATGCTGGGCCATGCCGGATACCTCTACAGCCTGGCCTACGCCAAGGAGCGCAAGCAGGGTCGTCCCGTCGACGGAAAGGATCCCGAAGCTTCGCCCATCCCTATCAGCGAGCATGCGGATGTGCGCAGGATGCTGCTGGTGCAGAAGGCCTATACCGAAGGCGCGCTGGCCCTGTGTCTCTACGCCGCCTATCTGGTGGACGAGGAGAAGACGGCGAAGAGCCAGGAAGACCGCGACACGGCAAATGCCCTGCTCGCCATCCTGACCCCCATCGTGAAAAGCTGGCCTTCGGAATTCTGCCTGGAAGCCAATAAGATGGCGATCCAGGTGCTGGGCGGCTACGGCTACACCATCGATTACCCGGTCGAGCAATACTATCGCGACAACCGATTGAACCTGATCCACGAAGGGACCAACGGCATTCAGGCTATCGACCTCGTTTCGCGCAAGCTCGTTTCTCGTGGGGGTGCCTATTGGCAGGCCCTGAAGGCTCAGATCGCCGCAGAGATCGAGGAATGTTCGGCGATCGAGGAACTGGCACCGCACGCGGCTTCGCTGACGGAGGCGCTGGACATGGCCGACGAAACCGTGACTGTCCTCCAGGGCCTTTCCGACGATCCATCACAGCAGACGGCAAACGCCTCCTTTTTTCAGGACGCCCTGGGGCACATATGCGTTGGCTGGATGTGGCTGCGCCAGGGCCGCGCTTCGCTGCGGGCACTGGATCGGGCCGATGCAGCCAATCCGGCAGAGTTCTACAAGGGCAAATTGGCGGCAATGCGCTATTTCTTCCGCTACGAACTGGGCCGTGTCGACCACTGGCTGCATATCGTGCGCGATGAAGACCGCCTGCTGGAAGAAGTGGAAACCGCATGCCTTTGACCGTCAAAGCCCTGACAGGGCCGCTTCCGGGTCGCCACTTTGCCTACGACCTGTCTGCCACCCGGCTCTATGCGCTGGGTGTCGCCCTTGGTGCGCATGGCTCCGAGAGAGACCTTGCCTACCTGCTGGGAGACCAGCCCAAGGTCCTGCCGTCACAGGCCACGGTCCTCGCCTGGGACGACCGCTGGATAGAAAAGCTTGGCCTCGACGTGACACGCATCGTCCACGGGGAACAACGGATCGCGCTTCACCGGCCGATCCCCCCTCGTGCTTCTGGCCGTTCCGAAGTCCGGATTATCGAGGCGTTGGACAAGGGGCCGGACAAAGGCGCGATCCTCTATGTCGAGACCACCTTGTTCGAGGACGGTCATGACCTGCCCTTGGCCACGCTCGTCTCGACGGTCTTTGCACGGGGTGACGGCGGATTCGGGGGCCCGTCTAAAGGCGGGTTATCCCTGCCGGCGCTGCCGGAAACCGAACCGGATTGCGTGGCACGGGTGATGGCGCCGCTGAACCAGGCTCACATCTACCGGCTTTCGGGCGATGAAAATCCGCTCCATGTCGATCCCGAATTCGCCGCGCGCGCAGGTTTCGACAGGCCAATTCTTCACGGGCTCTGCACCTATGGCATGGCGCTGCGGCAGGTGATCGGCGAGGCTTGCGGCGACGAGCCGGGCCAGGTGGCAAGCATAGCCGCACGGTTCACCGCCCCTGTTTTCATGGGCGACACGCTGGAAACAAGCATCTGGAAACTTGCCGGCGGGCAGATCGCCTTTCGCACAGCCGTCGCCGAGAGAGGCGAGGTCGTGCTGGACTACGGACGCCTGGAGCTGCGCTAGGACGCAGCTTCGAATACCGGCACCTTCGGACCGTTATCCTGCGTATCGGCAAAAGCGACCTGCACCTTTTGTCCGATCGCGATATCGTCCAGATCGATCCCAACGATGTGGGACAGGATCGTGGGCCCCTCCTCAAGCGACACGTATGCAATTGCAAACGGAACGGGCGCACGGCGCATGACGCTGAACGAGTAGATGGTACCCTTCCCTGACATGGTCTGCCAATCGAGGTCGCCACTATAGCAGAACGGGCAGAAGCTGCGCGGGTAATGGTGCAGTTCGCCGCAGGACCGGCAATGCCGGATATCGAGCTTTCCTTCCGCCGCGGCTTCCCAGAAATGGGCGACGCTGGGCGTGATTTCAGGATTGGGAAGCGTGGGTAGTTCGGTAGTCATGCTGGTTTACTCCCGCTCGAGGATAAGAGTGCCGCTGGCGTGCCGGCTTCCCAGCCAGCCACCCATGGCCTGCGCCACGGCGAGGTCGCAGTTCGGCACCTGAACCTTGGGGTGGGCCTCGCCGCGCAACTGGCGCACGGCTTCCAGCACCTTTGTCATGCCGCCGCGGTTGTTCGGGTGGTTGCTGCACAGCCCGCCGCCATCGGTATTGACCGGCAACTTGCCGACACCTGCGATAAGGTTGCCGTCGGCCACGAAGGCACCGCCCTTCCCCGGTTCGCAAAAGCCGAGATCCTCCAGCTGCTGCACCACCGTGATGGTGAAGCTGTCGTAGATCGAAGCGTACTTGATATCCGCCGGAGTCACGCCCGCTTCCTCGAACGCGATCTGCCCGGATTTTCGCGCCGCGCTGTAGGTGAGATCGGCGCGACCACCATCGAGATGCTTCACAGCCTCGCCTGCGCCGCGCACGACAACCGGCGGGCGCTTCAGGCTCTTTGCAATTTCCGGAGCGACCACCACGACCGCGCCGCCTCCATCGCTAACGACGCAGCAATCGAGCCGGTGCAGCGGGTCGGAGATCATCGGCGAGTTCACCACATCCTCCACGGTCACCAGGTCCCTGAGCATGGCGTGTTCGTTATGCTGGGCGTGATGGGACGCGGCCACCTTGACCCAGGCCAGTTGTTCGCTGGTGAGGCCGAATTCGTGCATGTGGCGCATGGCAACCATCGCGTACTGGTTGAGCACCATGGAAGAATACGGGTGTTCGAAAGCCAGTTCGGGGATGCCGAAGTCGGGCACGGGATCGGCTCCCTTCCCGGCGGCGCGCGGGCGCCCGGCAAGCACGGCTACCGCCACCTTGCACTTGCCTGTCGCGATAGCCTGCGCCGCGTGGGACACATGCATCGGGTAGGCCGATCCACCCGGATCGGTATTGTCCATGTGCACAAGATTGTTGAGCCCCAGATACTCCGCTGCCGAAAGGACGCCGAGGCCCGGCATTTCCGAATCGCAGAAGAATCCGTCCACCATTTCCGGTTCCAGACCTGCATCGTCGAGCGCCCAGGTCACCAGGTCGGATACGATCTGCATGATCGAAAGATCGGTCGCCTTGCGTACCGGATGTTCCGCAATCCCCGCGACATACGCCTTGCCCCTGATATTCAACCCAGTTCTCCACGATTGCTTATTCGAACGGACGTTTGTATAAGCAATGTCGTGAGCGGGCGTCAAGTTTGTTGAAGGCGCGCGCTTTGGTTACGAAGAAACGTTGGGAAGACGGAGAGAAAGAGCATGTGCGAACACGACCATAACGCCAACCATCCAAGCGCGAAGGCCTTGCTGGACGGCTTGCCGATGAACTGGGGTAAATGGGGGCCCGACGACGAGGTGGGTTCTCTCAACTACCTTGATCCGGCCCAGGTCATGCGCGGCGTAGGGTCAGTCAAGTCCGGCAAGGTATTCACTCTTCAGATTCCGATGGGGCACGAGAAAGGGGATCCGATCTGGCCGGGACGCAAGATGGCCCAGCGTTACAACGTGCTCGACAAGGGCGACTTTCTTTCCGGCAAGATGCCCGAGATACCTGGCGGCACCGAATACTCCGACGACATGATGATCCTCTACCTGCAGGGATCCACGCAATACGACGCGCTGGGGCACGTGTGGCACGATGACAAACTGTACAATGGCTTCGACGCACGCAGCACGATCGGCAGTATGACCAAGGCCAGCGTATTCCCGATTGCCGAGCGCGGCGTGGTCGGGCGCGCGGTTCTGGTAGACATCGCAAGGCTGCGCGGAAAGGACTGGCTCGACCGGGCGGAACCGTTCGGGCTGGAAGACATTCTGGCCGCCGCCGAGGCCCAGGGCGTGACCATCGAAAAGCGGGACATCCTGATCATCCGCACAGGCTTGATCGGCTCTTTCTACAAGCGCGAGCAGGAAGAGTTTTACGCCGAATACGCAGAGCCCGGGCTCGACTTCAGCCGCGAGCTCGTGGAATGGTTCCACGAGATGGAAATTCCTAACCTCGTCACCGACACGATCGCCAATGAACTGGCGATCCATCCTTCCTCCGGCGTCTCGTTTGCCCTGCACCATTCGCTGATGCGGGGCCTCGGCGTGACCTTCACCGAGATCGCCCAACTCGATCCCCTGGCAGACGATTGTGCCGAGGACGGGCAGTGGAATTTTCTCTATACCGCCGCCCCGCTGAAAGTGGTCGGCGGGACCGGGGCCCCGGTCAATCCGGTGGTCATCAAGTAAAGCTTGCACCTTATTGTTGAGCGGGGGTCTATTCGGCGGATGACAGGGATTTCAGATCGACTTGCCTTGATGCGGGGTCGTGCGTGGCCGAACCGGATTGCCCTCGCCCCGATGACGAACACGCAAAGCCACCCTGACGGCAGTTTGTCGGAAGAAGAATTCAGGTGGCTGACGATGCGTGCCGAGGGCGGTTTCGGGCTGGTCATGACAGCCGCCGCCCATGTCGAGCATCAGGGCCAGGGCTTCCCTGGTCAGCTGGGCATTTTCGATGACGATCTGCACATGGCCGGATTGTCGCGGCTGGCCGACGCCATAAAGGCACATGGAGCGGTGTCGTCCGTCCAGTTGCATCATGCCGGCCTGCGTTCGCCCGATGACCTGGTCAATATTCCGCTGGGACCGAGCGAGGACCCGGAGATACGCAGCCGCGCTCTCACGCTCGAAGAAGTAGAGTCGGTCCGTGACAGTTTCATCGCTGCGGCGGTCCGGGCCGAACGAGCCGGCTTCGATGGGGTCGAGGTTCACGGGGCTCACGGTTACCTCTTGAGCCAGTTCCTCTCGCGCGCGATCAACCAGCGAACAGACCGGTATGGCGGGACGCCGGAAAACCGGGCGCGGCTCTTGCTGGAAGTGATCGACGGCATCCGTGCCGCCTGCCGCCCTGATTTCCAGATCGGCCTTCGCCTGTCCCCCGAGCGTTTCGGCCAGGACCTCGGGGAGATCCGTGATCTCGCGGCCAAGGTGCTGGCGGACGAGACAATCGATTACCTCGACATGTCGCTGTGGGATGTTTTCAAGAAACCCGACGATGAACGCTTCGGCGAGACCGGACTGCTGGAACTCTTCGCCGGCCTCCCTCGCGATCGGGTGGCATTGGGGGTCGCAGGTAAAATACGCAACCGGACGGAAGCAGAAACGGCGATGGCCGGGGGTGCAGACTTCGTATTTGTCGGTCGTGCCGCCATCCTGAACCACGATTTTGCCCGGCGGGTAGTCAAAGATCCTGAATTCCGCTCACCGGATCTTCCGGTCAGCGCTGCTCATCTCGAGGCCGAGGGCGTAAGCGAGGTATTCCGCGATTACCTTCGCAGATGGCCGAAGTTCGTGCGTGACTAGGGACTTGGCTTCCCTGTTCGCCGATCACGCCATACGCCAGACCTTCCATTTGCCGTCCACGGGATGGCCCGAACCTTACCGGGAACACCAGTCCCATGGCGCTTGACTGGTCAGTCAGCTTCTACGTCGTCACAATCCTTGCGGTCGTATTGCTCGGCTTGTCGAAAGGTGGCTTCGTCGGTGTCGGAGCGATCTCTCTTCCCCTGATGGCTCTTGTCGCCCCGCCGATCGCAGCGGCGGCGATCCTGCTACCGATCCTCATCGTGCAGGATCTGGTCAGCGTATGGGCGTTCCGCCGTGATCGGGACGATCATCTCCTGCGGATGCTGCTCCCCGGTTCGGTTGTTGGGATATTTCTCGGCTATTTGCTCGCTGCGACTGTCTCGACCCAGGTCGTTCTTGGCTGTGTGGGCGTGTTGTCCGTCATTTTCGGAGCCTACCGGCTCTGGCTGGATGCAGGCGGCAGGCTGGCAACCACGCGGGACCTGCCCGAATGGGTTGGCAGCCTGTTCGGCCTCGCCTCGGGCTTTACCAGCCAGATCGCCCATGCGGGCGGGCCACCTTACCAGATGTGGGTGATGCCCCGCCGCCTGCCGCGAGACACGTTCGTGGGCACGACAGCGATCTTTTTCGCCATTACGAACTGGGTCAAAATGCCCGCATATCTCGCCCTGGGCCAATTCACTGCGACCAATCTTTTGACCACGCTGGTCCTGATGCCGGTCGCGATCCTTTCGACATTCGCCGGCGTAGCCTTGGTGCGCCGGGTGTCGGCGGAGCGCTTTTATGTCACGATCTACGTTCTCATGATCCTCGTCGGAGGGAAACTGATCTGGGATGCATTTTGATTGGCAGCCCCCGCTGTATGGTGCTGCGCACATAGCGCTGACACCGCTCGAGCCTGCGAACTGCCGATCTGGCCTGCTGTCAGAATGAAATCGATGCCGATGCCTTCACCGTCCGCGGTGCGCCCTGGAGAAGAGCTGGCCTAAACACATCGAATGCCGAAGCCCAGTAGGCTTCATCGAGGACGTTATCCAAGGTCAGGCGTAGCGTTACGGGATTGTCACCTGCGGCGAAGACGTAGCGCGCGCCCAGGTCCACGACGGTCCAGCTATCCAGCATCAGCGCGCCGGCGCTATCTGCCGCTTGCTCTCCTGTATGCGTGACGCGGCCTGTCAGTGTCGCGCCGGGAAGGAAGGGCAAGTCCCATTCCGCGTTGGCGTTGAAGGTAACGTCGGGAACCCCGATCACTTCCAGTCCGGTGTCGAAGTCCGCATCGTTGAGAGACAGGCCGGTGATAAGGCGAAGGCCCGGTGCCACCTCGCCGTTGAGCGTCAGTTCGATACCTTCGTGGCGTTCCTCGCCGACGTAGCCGAAGATCTGCTGGCCGCCTTCGCTAGTCACCCCTTCGCCGGGCCGCTCGATGCGGTAGAGCGCGAGAGAGGCGAACACAGGGCCAAGCGCCAGCTTTCCGCCGATTTCGTATTGCTCGGATACGCGGGGTGCGAGGACAGCGCCCGAGTTGCCCAGTGAGACATCGACGGGCGCGGTCGGCCCCTGTTGCAGCGCCTCGATATAGTTGGCGTAGAGGGACAATCGCTCGGTCGGTTGCACGACAAGGCCCACCGCGGGGGTCCAGCGATCCTCGTTATAGCTGGTCGCCAGTGCCCCGCCGAAATAGCTGAAGCTGTCGACCTGTATTTCCTGGTAGCGCACGCCGCCTGTCAGCAGGATGCTATCGTTGGCAAACCCGATAGTGTCGGACAGGAAAAGGCTGGTCAGCTCGCGCTTCGTGATGGGGAACGGATCGTCCAGATCTCCGCCCACGAAGGCGGTAGGCTGAGGGGACACCTGCACCGGGTCGTACAGATTGGTGGCGAATGCGTTGAAGAAGTCATACGCGGTGCGGTCTTCCTGCCAGATCGCGTTGCCGCCGATGTTAATCTCGTGCGTCGTGGAGCCAAGATCGAACCCCGCGCGAATACCGGCCTCGACCGCTTCATTCGATTGTTCGTAGGGAATGAACGAGTGGAACCCGCTGGTGCCATCGCCGGTCAAGGCATCTGTCACCGTGATGCCGCCGTAGATGCCTTCCTCGTCGCCATCGCGGGCGCCTGCCTTGGCGTAAAGCATGACATCGGCCGCAAGGTCGTATTCCAGCGACAGGGTGCCGAAGATGTCGCGTAATTCGGTGTAGGTGTAATCCTGCGCGTAATTTGCATCGCTTTCGGGCACCTCGGGGATGAAACCCGCCAGCGTCACCTTTGGTCGCAGCGAATCCACGCGCACTTCCTGATAGGCAAGGTCCAGCGCGGCGCGCAGGGGGCCGCTGTCGTAATCGAAGGCTGCGCCCAACACCTGCGTGCGGCGATCTTCGCGGTCGACCGAGACCTCGCCATCGCGATAGGCGCCGTTGACGCGCACGCCGAATTCGCTGCCTGCGCCAAAGCGGCGCGAGACATCGAAGCTGCCGCCGATATGCGCATCGCCCACCAAATTCGCGGTGGCGCGGGCCATGTCGGCATTGCCGGCCCGCTTCAGTTGCAGGTTCACGCTCCCGCCGAGGCCCGAGCCGCCAGGTGCCGCACCGTTGAGGAATGCTGATGCACCGTTCAGCACCTGCACCTCCTCGAACAGTTCGGGCGCGATCAGCTGGCGCGGAGCGATGCCGTAGAGTCCGTTCACGCCCACGTCGTCGCCGAACAGCGCGAAGCCGCGGATCACGAACTGCTCGGCGGCATTGCCAAAGCCATAGGTGGTGCGAACGGTTGGATCGTTGTCCAGAACATCGCCGATGGTCAGCGGCTGCTGGTTGTAGATCAGGCTCTCGTCGAAGCTGCGGATCGAAAAGGGCAGGTCCTCGGCGGGCTTGTCACCCAGGACGCCTGCATTGCCGCCGTTTATCACTTCAGTAGCGTTGTTGCGCTGGGCAGTAACGATGATCGCATTGTCATCGTCTTCCTGGGCAAGCGCCGGATTGGCCAGAACGGCAGCAATGACAAAGGCGGGAAGGAATGTCTGGCGGTGGCGCATGTTCGATCCTTGAAATGAAAAGGGTAATCAGCCGCGACGCACGAAGGCGTACGCAGCGAGGATGATTGGAAGAGACAGCAGCCCCCAGGCAAAGGCATCGCGCAGCCCATCGCCGGTCAGGCCCAGAACGAGCCCTGTGATGCTGACGGCGAGTAAAAAGGCAGGGATTGCGAAAACGTGCGAGAGGCTCTGGCGTTGGCGCCGGGTAGCGGGCCTGTCGGTTCGGGAACGGTCAATGCTCACGTCGGCATACCCCTTGCGGCACCCGAGGCGATTTCGTCGATCCGCCTTTCGATCCTGGCAGGGGAGCGACGAAACCAGAGGACCAGTCCGCTCCAGAGAACCCAGATCGTTGCCAGGGTAAGCGCTGCCCAGATCAGCTTGAGCGGCAAGCCACCATAATCGCCGAAGTGCAGGGGCTTAGATATCATCAGCGCCTGGTTGAGCACCGGCATGGAACGCGCGTCGGTCAATTCACCGCTGCGGGCGTCGACCAAGGCCGGGGTCAGCAGGTGCTGGGTCAGCGGCCGGTCGCCCTGGAAAAAGATCGCATAATGCTGACCCGTGCTCCAGTCGCCGCCCGGAAAGCCGATGAACTGCGGCGAGCGTCCGGGAAGCCCTGCCTGCGCGGAAGCCATTGCGGCGTCCAGCGAGCCATATTCTTCCGCATCGATGGCTGGATCGCCGGCATACTGGGCGGTCATTTCAGCCAGTTCGCCATTGCGCCAGTCGTCCACGAGGGGATCGGCAAAGGCATTGATGACCCCGGTCACCCCGACGACCAGCATCCAGCCCAGGGCGACAATCCCCAGCAGGTTGTGCTGGTCGAGGGTGCTTACGCGGCGGCTGTGTCTGGTGCGCAGTGTGCCGAAGGGCAGGCGGCGCATGAAGGGAGCATAAAGGACCACACCCGAGACCATGGCGATCACGAACAGCGCACCCATTACCCCTAGGAAAAGCATGCCCGGCAGGCCGAGAAGCAGGTCGGTGTGAAGCTGGAGGATGAATTCCATCACGCCCCCCGAAGGAGCAGGGCCGATCACTTCCCCTGTCGCCCGGTCGAGGAAGAGCAGTGTCATGTCGGCTCCGGCGGCATTGGGTGCTGGGCCCGTGGTTACGGTCAGCAGGGGACTGTCCTGGCTGAAGGCCATGAAAAGCGGGACCTCGCCGGGCCGCTCAGCAAGGGCGACATCGAGCATACTGTCGAGGGCCGTTCCGCTAATGGCAGAGGGGGCTCCTGCCAGCGTCGCCTCGTAGTCCTCTCCTACCAGCGAATCGATCTCGTCATGGAAGATTAGCGGCAGGCCCGTGACACAAAGCATGAGCAGGAACGCCGTCGAGACGAGGCCGCTCCACTTGTGCACCAGAAACCAAAGCTTGATTGTCAATCGCTTCACGGGAACTCCAGCCGGCAGGGCGATCGCCGTCGCGAGTCGCCCTCGATTGCCGTCGCCTAGAGTTGGCGGCCTTTATCGTCAATGATAATCATTCGCATTAGCGCTGAATGCAAGCAGAGGCTCAGGCGTAAGGACTGCCCGGCTTAGTCAGATAAATTCAACTGGCGTTCCTGTGGTCAAGGCATTGGCCAAAGCAGCGGCATCCCAGTTGGTAAGTCGTACGCAACCGTGACTGGCCCGCTTGGCCACCATCTGCGGATCGGGCGATCCGTGGATACCGTAACCGTCCTTCCCCAGGTCTATCCAGGTGCCGCCGACGGGATTGTTGGGACCGGGAGGGAGGATGAAAGTCTTGTCCGGCCCCCAACGCTGATCATCCGGATCGAAGGTATAATTTGGCGCCGGCGCGATCGCCGCCACTTCCATTTGCCCGCTGGGGCTGGGGAACTCCGCGCTGCCGATCGTCGCGGGATAGCTGACCACGACTTCGCCTGCCTGATCGAGACCGACCACGGTATTCTCACCCGTGCGAACCTCGATCCGCGCGATGTCCGCATCGAGCGTGCTGTCGCCGTGACTGACGATGACCAGCTTGGTCCCGGCTTCGGAAAAATTGGCGTCGGGGTTGAGCGCAGTCAGGAAATCCTGATCCATGTGGAAACGCTCGGCCAGCATCTCCGTGGCATCGCGGTATCCCAGCTTCTCCATTTCAGCCATCTCGGGAAACCCTTCCGGGATGTCGTAGAACTGGCGGGAGGCATCCTTTTCGGTGATCGTGTAGGTACGGAAGACGTCGCCGCCGTAGTTTTCGATCAACGAGGCGATCAACTCACTGTCCACCCCGGTCCCGGCGGCCAGGCCGTTCGCCTCGCGGTAATATTCGATCGCTCGTTCGGTGTTGGCACCGCCTCTTCCATCGATCACGCCAGGCGAATGGCGGCTTTTGTCCAGCATCACCTGGACCGCGATCATCCTTTTCGAACGATCACCGAGCATGGAGGAAGTGACCGCTTCCGGCAGGGCCAGCGTGAACTGACCGTCCTGCTGGCTGGCTTCCGTCTGGCTGGCGGATTCCTCGTCGTCATAGCCCTCCCTGTCGGTAAAGTTGGCGGCGAACTCGTCCGCGCTATCCGAACTGTCAGCGGCAGAACGGTCGCTGGTGGACCCGCTCTGGGCCGTTGTCTCGGCCTCGCCGTCGGGCGTTGATGAGTTGCCGCAGGAAGCGAGCGAGAGGGCGGATGCAGCGATCGATGCGAGCAGAAGGTTTTTCATACCCGAAGAACGGCAGTCGCTTCACGGCGTTCCGATTTGTTTCCCTCCCGGACCGCAGCCCCCCCTCTTTACCGGCAAACGCAACCGGATCGTTAGCCGAACGGCATCTGCGCACCGTCTGCTTCTAGGAAAGTCTAGTTCTCGATCCGGCTCGCCCGGAACGCTCCGGGGCTGATGCCGTACGCCTGCCTGAACGCCCGGCAGAATTGCGCCGGATCGGCAAAGGCCCAGCGGTAAGCAACTTCGGTGATAGAGCGGCGACTGCCAAGTTCCGCATCGGCGAGTTCGTCCCTCGCAGATGCCAGGCGTCTGCTGCGTATACGGCCCATGACGGTCTCATCGGTGCGGCGGAACAGGTAGTGCAACTTGCGCACCGAGACCCCCACTTCGCACGCCACCATCTGCGGATCGAGGCTTGCCGACTTGAGGTTCCTTTCGATCACCGCATGGGCATCTGCAAGGATGCGCTCGTCGCGGTCGCCATCGGCGCGTATGCAATCGTTCGCGTGCAACAGGTTGAGCAGCATCGCGAGTGACGCGCTCTCTATCTGGCCGCTGCTGATCCTGTCGAACGTCCTGGCGTTGTCGGCCAGCGAGCGGAAATAGGATTCGGCGAATTCATGAGCAGACGTCGCCTGGTTGAAAACCCAGAAACGCCCGCGAAAGCGCGGCAGATGGGCATCGATCAGGTGACGGGGGAAAAGGACGTTGGCAAATTCCGCACCCTCCTGAATGCGAAAGGACACGTCGTCCGTGGAAGACCAGAAGAACATCTCCGAGGGCCGGAGATGGAAGGCGGTGTTGTTGCAGACAAGGTCAAAAGCGCTCGAGGGGTTGAAGGTTAGGCTGTAGAACGCTGCCCCCTCCCGCGTTGGCTGGCTGCGATCGCGCATGCCGTGGACCGACGCGAAATGCATGCGGGTCAGCAGCATGGTGTTGAAGCTGCGGCTACCCACCACGATCTCTCCGGTGGTGTCCGGTTCCCCGCCGAGTTTCCATGAACCGTTGAAGCCGCTCAGGAAGGCCTCGACCTCCGAATGTGGCCTGCGCCCCTGCAAGGAGCGCACAGTCCAATCACAGGACTGAAGCGGTGCTGCCATGTCTCTCCCCTCCTCTGTCCGGCCCGGCGGGACTGACGGAGGGGTTAGTGTGCTGTGTGTATAGTGCGAATTGCGGGCCCCGCCAAGCGGCGCGCTGGAGACCGTGCGCGCAGCGACAATCGAAATGCGCGCAGAAGCAAGTCTCGCACCCGATTCCTGCCTATCGACATTCGTTACGACACGATGAGGGGAGAGCCGCGCACCTTGGTGCCATGCATCAGTTCCCTCGCAGATAGCCCAAGGGAGGGGCAGGAATGGCCCAGGCCAAGACGACGCGGCTTTCGCGTCAGAAACACTATGACAATCTGCAGGCCATGTTCCGTCACGACGGAACCGTGCCGCCGCCCGGCGTGCTGGAGCCAGGGTTCGAAGACATCGATTGCGCTTCAGTGCCAACCTCCCGCTACACTTCGCAGGAGTATCACGAGCGGGAAGTGGCCAACCTCTGGCGCAAGGTCTGGCAGGTGGCGGGATGGGCCGCAGACATTCCGGAACCCGGCGATGCGATGACCTATGACGTGGGTGATGTCGCCGCGCTTATCGTTCGCCAACCCGACCTGTCGCTGAAAGCCTATCACAACAGCTGCCTGCATCGCGGCATGCGCATTTGCGATGGTGCGCGTGGCCTCAAGTCCCTGCGATGCCCGTTCCACGGGTTCACCTGGGGCCTTGGCGGACAGATGAAGACCTTGCCCGAAAAGTGGGATTTTCCCCAGCTTGACGAGGCAGAGCTTGCGCTGCCGCAGCTGCAGGTGGGCGAATGGCAGGGCTACGTGATGGTGAACCCCGATCCTGCTGCGCCGCCGCTGGCAGACTATCTCGGCACGCTGCCTGCGCAGTGGCAGGATGCCGGCTGGGATCTCACCACCCGGTTCAAGGCGGTCCACGTCACCAAGCAGATCCGCGCCAACTGGAAGGTGGCGCAGGAGGCTTTCCTGGAATTCCTACACGGCAATTTCGTGCACACCAACTCGATAGTGCCCGCCGCACCCGCCGAGGCCATGCGGCAGGACGTTTTCGTCGGCGAGCCGCACTTCGCCCGCGGCGTGGGTATTGCCGGAGTGCTGACGAGCGAGGGCGATACGGTCCAGGCACGCGAGCAGAAGGCAGTCGATCACTTCATTGCCTATTACGCGCCCGAGCTTGCCGGGAGCGACGCTTTCGATGTCGCGCCTGGTGAGACCGCGCGGGAAAAATTTGCGCAGATCACGATCCAGAAGTTCCGACAGGACTACGGCGTCGACCTTTCCGATCTCAACCGCTTCGATATGATCGACTACGTCTGGTACAACGTCTTCCCCAACTTCATGCCGTGGCCCACGCTGGGCTATCCGCTGGGATACTGGTTCCGGCCCGACGGCGGCCCTTCCAACTGCACGATGGACGTGATCCTGCTGCTGCCCTTCGAAGGCGAGAGACCGCCCTCGGCAGAGCGCGTGGTGGTGGGACCTGATGAGCCTACCGAACCGATAATCGGCGCGATCGGGCGCATCCTCGACGAGGACATGGCGAACATGGAGCGGATCCAGAAAGGGGTGGAAGCTTCCGCCTCGGGCAAGGTCAATTTCGCCAGCTACAACGAAGTGCGCCTCCGCCACTTCCACCGCACGCTTGCCACCTATGTGGACGACGTCAGCGGAAGCTGAGCTTTGCTGCCGCGCCTGAAGATTTGCCAACGACAAGCAGCCGCCCCGGTCCACCGGATCCGGGGGAAGGACTGCAGAATGCCAAGGGAGAATACCCGATGAAACGCAAGTTGCACACAACACTGCCGACTGCCGCCCTGCTCGCCGCGCTGCTTCCGCAGGCGGTCTGCGCGCAGGACAACGCCGAGCAGGCGCAGGACCGGCAGGAAGACGCCGACGACGGACTTCTGGACACCATCGTGGTGACGGCGCAGCGCCGGTCCGAAGCGCTGCAGGAAGTGCCGATCGCGGTATCGGCCCTGAATGCAGAGCGCATCCGCGAAGCCGGCTTCAGCGATGTCGAGGACCTGACCTCGACCGTGCCCAACCTCAGCGTCTCGGCCCTGTGGGGAACGTCCAACCCCAAGATCTTCATGCGCGGCATCGGCAACAACAACTTCAACCAGACAGCCGAAAGCAAGGTCGCGGTCTACCTCGACCAGGTCTATCTTTCCGCACCTTCCGGGCAGCTTTTCCAGATGTTCGATCTGGACCGGATCGAGGTGCTTCGCGGACCGCAAGGCACGTTGTACGGCAAGAATGCGACCGGTGGTGCTATCTCCGTCTATTCGCAGTTGCCAGACGACGAGTTCGAGGGATACGCGCGCGCCGGATACGGCAACTACGATGCCATCGACCTCGAAGCTGCAATGACCATCCCGATGTCCGAAACGCTATCGGCCCGCGTCGCTGGCACGTGGACGACGCGCGATGGCTACGTGCTCGATCTGGCAACCGGTGACTATGTGAACGATGCCGACCAGTGGGCGGCGCGCGGCATTCTGCGCTGGCAGCCCAATCCGGGCGTGGACATCGCGCTGAATTTCCACGGCGGGGCGTCCGAGGCGACCAACAATAATTCGGTGCACCGGGGTCTCTTCGATCCGGCCGAGCTGGCATTGGGCAACTTCGCCCGCTTGTCCGCAGCAGAGATCATCGCGCGCGAAGGCGTCGACGTGCTGGGCTACCGCGACACCAATGCCGATCCCTACGTGAACACCTATGGCAACGACACCTTCGGCGATGTCGAGCTGTTCGGCATGTCGCTGGTGGGCGACTTCGAGATCGGCAACACGACACTCACGTCTGTGACCGGGTACGAGAACTCCAGGCGCAGTGTCCTGCAGGACGGCAATGGCGCGCCCAGCACGATCTTCACGATCAACTGGGGGCCATCGACATTCAAATCCATTTCGCAGGAATTCCGGCTTGCCTCTCAGAACGATGGCAACTTCAACTGGCTGGTCGGCGTGTTCGGGTTCCACGAAACGGGCGAGGTCGAAAAATTCTACAATCTGGCAGATGTTTCCTTCGCGCTGGGCGGGATCGAGGCCTTCGATCAGGCCTACACCCAGAAAACCGATACGCTGGCAGCCTTCGCGCAGAGCACTGTCGGCCTGACCGACCGCCTCAACCTCACGGTAGGTGCGCGCATCAACTACGAGAAACGGACGATCGACCATCAGTCCCTCGCGACGACGGAGGCGGGTGTCTCTCTGTTACCGGGTCCGCTCTTCGACCTGGACCTGAGCGAAAGCTGGACCGAGTGGTCGGGCCGTGTCGCCCTCGATTACGAGATTACCCCCGACATCATGGCCTTTGCCAGCATCAACCGGGGTTTCACCAGCGGCGGTTTCAACACCGGCGCCTTCAACGATCCGCTTGGGGCGGAGCGGGTGTTCGACCCGGAAACCGTCGTCAGCTACGAAGCCGGGGTAAAGTCGACTCTGCTCGGACGCCGTCTGCGCCTCAACGTGACGGGCTTCATTTACGACTACAGCAACCTGCAGGTCTTCACCTTCACTCCATCCGGGCTGCAATTCATCGAGAACGCTTCGAACGCGCGGGTGGAAGGTGTCGAGGTTGAAGTCCAGTCGCGGCCTTTCGACAACCTTGAACTGGGTGCCAGCGTCGGCCTGATGAGCAGCGAGTACCGCGACTTCACCCGCGACCTGGGCGGCGTGACCGAGGATCTGAGCGGCAACCGCCTGATCGGTGCGCCTAATTCGCAGTTCAACCTGGTGGGCAAGTACACCGTGCCCGTATCGCCCGGAGATTTCTGGGTGCGCGGCGACTACACCTACACCGGTAACCGTTACTACGACGAGCGCGAGCTGGAGGAAATCAGCAGCGAGGGCGCGACGACCAATCTCAACGCCTCCATCGGGTTCACCGATATCGACGAGCGGTTCGAACTCAGCCTGTGGGCCAGGAACCTGACCGACGAGGTCTACATCATCGACATCCTGGATTTGGGTATCTTCGGGTACCAGAACGTCTGGTACAACATGCCTCGCACTTACGGCGTTTCGTTCGAATACCGGTTCTGACGCGCGTGCCGAGACCTCTCCACCCCACTGTCAACCGCGCAACACCTGACGATCGTCGGGCAGCCGGGTCGTACGAATTCTCAGGAGCGAGACCATGAACAACCAGCAAGTCACGAGCGAAGGTGCCAGCCGTGCGTCGGGGATCTTTGCCGAACGCTATGACAACTTCATCGGCGGCGATTGGGTCCCGCCGCAAGGCGGGGAATACTTCGTCAACCTGTCCCCGGTGGACGGGGTGAAATTGAACGAGGTTGCGCGCTCGCAGGCCGCCGACATCGAACTCGCGCTGGATGCAGCGCACAAGGCGAAGGAAGCGTGGGGGCGAACCAGTCCGGCAGACCGTTCGCAGGTATTGAACCGCATAGCCGATGCGATGGAAGCCAACCTGGAATTGCTAGCCAAGGCCGAAAGCTGGGACAACGGCAAGCCGATCCGCGAATGCATGGCCGCCGACCTGCCCTTTGCGATAGATCATTTCCGCTATTTCGCAGGGGCTATCCGCGCGCAGGAGGGGCGGCTGTCCCAGATCGACGACGATACCGTGGCCTATCATTTTCACGAGCCGCTGGGCGTTGTCGGGCAGATCATTCCGTGGAACTTCCCGATGCTGATGGCCGCGTGGAAAATCGCGCCTGCGCTGGCAGCGGGTAATTGTATCGTGCTGAAACCGGCGGAGCAGACCCCCGCCTCTATCATGGTGCTGGCCGGAATCATCGGCGATCTGTTGCCCGCTGGCGTGCTGAACATCGTGAACGGCTACGGCCAGGAAGCGGGCAAGGCTCTGGCCACTTCGCCACGCATCGCCAAGATCGCCTTTACCGGCGCGACCTCCACTGGCCGCCAGATCATGCAGTATGCGACCGAGAATCTCATTCCCGTAACGCTGGAACTGGGCGGCAAGTCGCCCAATATCTTCTTCGCGGACATCGCCGATGAGGACGATGACTTCTTCGACAAGGCGGTGGAAGGCGCCTTGATGTTCGCGCTGAACCAGGGAGAAGTCTGCACCTGCCCCAGCCGCGCACTGGTGCATGAAAGCGTCTACGACAGGCTGATGGATCGCGCCACGCAGCGGCTGAAGGCGATCCGGCAGGGCAACCCGCTCGACAGTGATACGATGATCGGCGCGCAGGCTTCGCAGCAGCAGATGGAGAAGGTGCTCCGCTACATCGAGATCGGTCGCGAGGAAGGTGCCGAGGTCATTGCAGGCGGCCATCGCGCGCTGACGGATACGGCGCTTGGCGAGGGATACTATGTCGCGCCCACGATCCTGCGCGGCACCAATGACATGCGCGTTTTCCAGGAAGAGATCTTCGGGCCGGTGCTGGCGGTGACCACGTTCCGCGACGATGAAGAGGCGATCCGCAGAGCCAACGATACGACCTACGGGCTTGGCGCAGGCGTATGGAGCCGCGACATCAACCGCTGCTACCGCGCGGGCCGTGCCATCCAGGCGGGCCGGGTGTGGACCAACTGCTACAACCTCTATCCCGCACACGCGGCGTTCGGGGGATACAAGCAATCCGGCATCGGGCGGGAAAACCACCTGATGATGCTGGCACACTACCAGCAGGTGAAGAACCTGCTTGTCAGTTACAGCCCGAAAGCGCTCGGGTTCTTCTGATCGTGACGGGTCTTCCTGCCGCAATGGAACATGCCGACTGGCTGGCGGCTGCCGACCTGATCGACTGGTCGGTGCCGCCACAGATCGCGCTCGACGCACACAAGGCGCCGCTGTGCCGATGGTTTCCCGACGGACGGCTCAACACCTGCCACAACGCTCTCGATCGGCATGTAGAGGCCGGGCATGGTGACAGGCCCGCACTGATTTTCGACAGTGCGATGACTGGGGATCGGCGGCAGTACACCTACGCCGAATTGCGAGACGAGGTAGCGCGCGTTGCCGGAATGCTGCGCGGCCTTGGCGTGGGGAAAGGCGACCGCGTCCTCATCTACATGCCGCTGGTACCCGAGGCGGTTATGGCGATGCTGGCCTGCGCGCGCCTGGGGGCCGTCCATTCGGTGGTGTTCGGGGGGTTCGCCGCGCCGGAACTGGCAAAGCGGATCGTCGATGCCAGCCCGGTGCTGATCGTGACGGCAACCTGCGGGCTGGAGCCAACGCGCGTGGTGGAATACCTGCCGATCGTCTCGCAGGCGCAGGCTTTGGCCGGAAGTGACGTTCCCAAGGTGGTGCTCGGCCGCCCGCAGCACGAAGTCGTTCTGGATCCGGCCAGCGAACACGACTGGCACACCCTGATGGACCATGCCGCGCCTGCCGCCCCTGTCGGGGTGGCCGCGACGGACCCGCTCTATATCCTCTACACCAGCGGCACCACCGGAACGCCCAAGGGCGTGGTGCGCGACAACGGCGGTCATGCCGTGGCGCTGGCAAAGAGCATGGAGCTTGTCTACGGCGCGCGGCCCGGAGACGTGTTCTGGGCCGCTTCGGATATCGGCTGGGTCGTCGGGCACAGCTACATCGTCTACGCGCCCCTGCTGGCCGGCTGCACCACCGTTCTCTACGAGGGCAAGCCGGTAGGCACGCCCGATGCCAGCGCATTCTGGAGGATCGTGCGCGACTACGGTGTCGACATCCTTTTCACCGCGCCCACCGCAATCCGCGCAATCCGGCGCGAAGATCCCGACGGAACCCATATCGCCGCCGCACCGCTTGCTAGCCTGCGCGCCCTGTTCCTGGCGGGCGAACGTGCCGATCCCGATACGCTGGAATGGATCGAGCAGCAGCTTGGCGTCCCGGTGATCGATCACTGGTGGCAGACCGAACTTGGCTGGCCCGCTATCGCCACCTGTCTTGGCCTTGGGGAGCGCGAAACGCGCTGCGGCAGTGCTGGCAAGCCTGTTCCCGGCTTCGACATTGCCGTGCTGGGCAGGAATGGCGAACGCCTTCCCGCAGGCGAAAGCGGCGACGTAGCCATCGCGACGCCCCTGCCCCCCGGATGCCTCAGCACGCTGTGGGCGAATGACGAGAGCTTCGTGTCGACCTACCTAACTGCGCGCCCCGGTTATTACACAACCGGCGACAACGGTTTCTTCGATACCGACGGTTTCCTGCACATCATGGGACGGAGCGACGACATCATCAACGTCGCCGGGCATCGCCTTTCCACCGGTGCCATGGAGCAGGTGTTGGCAGCGCATCCCGATATTTCCGAATGTGCGGTTGTGGCGGGGGCCGATCCGCTGAAAGGTCATCGCCCGGTGGGCTTCTTTGTCCTGCGATCCGGTGCGCAGCGCGATGAAACCACCGTCGCAAGGGAAGTCGTAGAGCGCGTGCGAAACGAGATCGGTCCGGTCGCGGCCTTCCGCGAGGCCGTGGCCGTCCCCGGCCTGCCCAAGACCCGTTCGGGCAAGGTGCTGCGAGCGATCCTGCGCCAGATCGTCGACGGCCAGCCCTACACGCCGTCTGCCACGATAGAGGATCCTGCCATGCTTTCGGATGCCGAGGCGGCGCTGGCCCGCGCCGGGATCACGCCACCCGCCGTTCAGCAAGAGGACCCAGCATGACCATGCAGCCCACGACAGCCCAGAAGCTGTGGATGTACGAAAAGATGATGACCAGCCGCCGTTTCGAGGAGGCGATTGCCCGGATCTATCTAGAAGGCAAGCAGCCGGTCTTCAATATGGCGAATGGCCCCATTCCGGGCGAAATGCACCTGTCCGACGGGCAGGAACCCTGTGCGGTGGGCGTTTGCGTCCATCTCTCTTCCGAAGACGTGGTAACCGCCACGCACCGGCCCCATCACCAGGCGATTGCGAAAGGCGTCGACCTGAAGCGCATGGCGGCGGAAATCTTCGGCAAGCAGACCGGCCTTAGCGGGGGGCGCGGGGGGCACATGCACCTGTTCGATCCCGCCGTGAACTTTGCCTGTTCGGGCATTGTGGGCCAGGGCCTTGGCCCGGCGGTAGGCGCGGCTCTTTCCCGCAAGATGCAGGGCAAGCCCGGCGTCGCGGTTGCCTACATCGGCGAAGGTGCGGCCAACCAGGGAGCGTTTCACGAGGCGCTGAACCTCGCTTCGGTCTGGAAGCTGCCGGTGGTGTTCGTGATAGAGGACAACGCCTGGGGCATCTCGGTATCCAAGAAGGCATCGACCGCCGTTCCGCATAACCATGTTCGCGCCGATGCCTACGCGATGCCCGGTCACCGGGTGGAGGACAACGATCCGCTGGCGATCTTCGCAGTCGCCGGCGATGCGATCGAGCGTGCGCGGGCGGGCGACGGCCCCTCGCTGATCGAGATCGAGACATCGCGCCTTGCAGGACATTTCATGGGCGATGCGGAGGGCTATCGTCCTGAAGGCGAGAAAGACGGGCTGGTGGCGAAGGACCCCATTCCGGCCTTTCGCGGGCACATTCTCAAAACAGGCGAAGCCAGCGAGGACGAACTCTCGGCCATCGAAAACGCTGCAAGTGAGGCGGTGGACGAGGCCATCGCCTTCGCGCGCCACAGCCCCGATCCCGAACCCGCCGACGCCCTCACCGGTGTCTTTATCGAGGCCCAGCCGCAAGGAGCCGTTGCATGACAACCGTGGTCAAGGAAAACGAGCGCAAGCTGACCATCGCCCGCGCCATGGCGGAGGCATTGTCGCAGGAAATGCAGATCGATCCGCGCGTGTTCGTGATGGGAGAGGACATCGGCGCGCTTGGCGGAGTCTACGGCAACACCCGCGGCCTGCTGGAGGAGTTCGGCGCAGAGCGGGTGCGTGATACGCCTATTTCGGAAACCGCTTTTGTCGGCGCTGCGGTGGGCGCGGCGCAGGACGGGATGCGGCCGGTCGTCGAACTGATGTTCGTCGATTTCTTCGGCGTTTGCTTCGACGCGATCTACAACCTGATGGCCAAGAACACCTATTTCTCGAACGGCTCCTTCCGCGTGCCGATGGTGCTGATGACATCGACAGGCGGCGGTTATTCCGATGGCGGCCAGCATTCGCAATGCCTTTATGGCACCTTCGCCCACCTGCCGGGGATGAAGGTTGTCGCCCCATCCAATGCGTATGACGCCAAGGGCCTGATGACCGCCGCGCTGCGCGAGGATAACCCGGTCGTTTTCATGTACCACAAGGGACTGCAGGGCATGGGCTGGCTGGGCACCGAGCGCGGCGCCACCGTACACGTGCCCTCCGATCCCTACGAAGTGGAGATCGGCAAGGCAGCCATTGCCTGCGAAGGGGCGGACCTCACCATCGTGTCCGTCGGTATCGGTGTGCACCACGCGCTAAGGGCCGCCGAACAGCTCGGAGGCGAAGGCGTCAGCGTCGAGGTTGTCGATCTGCGCTCGCTCGTGCCGCTTGATCGCGAAGCCATCCGCACCTCCGTGGCCAAGACAGGGCGTCTCATCGTCGTTGACGAAGACTATCACAGCTTCGGCATGAGCGGCGAGATCATCGCGACAGTGGTCGAACACGATCTTGCCATGCTGAAGGCACCACCGGCGCGCGTCGCCTTCCCCGACGTGCCGATACCCTTTGCCCGGGTGATGGAGCGCTATTGCCTGCCCGATGCCGACAAGATCGTCGCGGCATGGCGCACCATGCAGTCGAAAGAGCGGACATAGGAGAGCGCAATGGCAACCGACGTAACAATACCCGGCAATCTGTGGGAAGAAGACAGCGAGGCGGCGATCACGGCCTGGCTCGTTTCAGACGGCGCGCGAGTAACCAGCGGCCAGCTGATCGCGGAGATCATGGTGGAGAAGGTGCAGCACGAAATTCTCGCTCCTGCCGAAGGAACGATTGCAATCATCAAGCAGGTGGATGAGGTCGCCGCAAAGGGCGAGACGATCGCGCGGGTCGACTGAGATGAACCTGCCGGACGCCTCATCCTCGCCGGAGATCACTGTCGTTCCCTTGCGCGGAGCGCGCAAGATGATTGCCGACAAGATGGTCTCCAGCCTGCGCGAGACAGCGCAGCTTACACATCACGCGACTGCCGATGCCAGCGCTTTGGTCACTGCCAAGGAGCGCTTTGATCGCTCTGGCCAGAAGACCTCGATCGAAGACCTGGCCATGTTCGCCGTCATCCGCACTCTGGTGGATTTTCAGGAACTGAATGCGCGTCTTGAGCAGGGCGCAATCAACATGAGCAGGCCGGTACATCTCTGCGTCGCGATAGGCCTGCCGAACAATCTCCTGGTCGCTCCTGCAATATTCGATGCGCAAAGCCTCTCACTTTCCGAACTTCGCGCGGCAAGGCAGGATCTGGCGGCGCGGGCGCGGACCAACGCTCTCTCGGTGCGCGAAATGACTGGCGGGACATTCACCATCAGCAATCTGGGCCTGAGCCGCGTCGAGCATTTTACGCCGATCCTCAATGCGCCGCAGGTCGCGATCCTTGGATTGGGACGAATGGTTGAAAAGCCGGTGAAGGACCAGGAGGGGAAGATCGCATTCGTGCCGCACATCGGCCTCTCGCTGACATTCGATCACCGCGCGGTCGATGGTGCGCCAGCCGCAGCATTTCTCACCGCGGTCTGCGAGAGCCTGGAAAGCAGCCAGACCTTCGCGTGAACGGCGTCAGATTTTTTTGCGATACCGCCGATGCCCTGCGCAAGGAGGCAAGACTGCTGACCCGTGTTGCGCAGTGTGAAAGCGACCGGGAAAATTTGCTCTGGACCGGAGGGCGCTCGCTGGTCGCGCCGAGTTCCATACGACATCACCCGCAGTTTGAATTTGCCGTCCGGAATAGTATCGCGCGTGGCTGGCCGGTCGAACTGCGACCCTCTGGCGGCGGGATCGTCCCGCAAGGACCAGGCATCCTGAACCTCGCGCTGGTTCAGGTGACGAATACCGCCCAGTCACGCGATTCGGTCTATTTCTATCGTGTCCTGACCGATGTGATTGCCCGCGCCGTCGATTGCCCCGATGCGGTTTCGGTCGGCTCAATAGCCGGGAGCTTTTGCGACGGGAAATATAACGTCGCCGCAAAGGGCCGCAAACTGGCCGGCACAGCGCAGCGATGGACGAGCCGGCGTGACGGATCAGGGGACTACGCAGTACTCGCCCACGCCGTGATACTCTGCGCCGCCGACATCAGCGCGTGCTGCGCCGCCATCAATGATTTTTGCTCTGGACTTGGTGTCTTATCGGCGTTCAATCCACGGGCGCATATCAATCTTCAGGAGCTTCTCCCCGATAACCGCGACGCAATCGAGCACTTTGCATCGATGGTCGGCATTCATGAAGCCGAACCGGCTGCGCTTAATTGAGCCGCAAATAGCGAACACGCGGAAAAAGGCCGACTATGGGGTTTCCGTGCCCTCGCTAGCAAGGAGCGTTGCTCCCTCGATACCTTCCGAATTTTCGGAGAACACTCGGGACTGTTTGGTGCCCTAAAGAGGACGAAGATGGGCACTCAGATCATTGGAGAATTTTGATCGAATTGCCATGACGGCAGCTTCGCGCCCCAATAGCGACCATTCGGGCGAAGCCCAAAGAAACCCAAAAAGCGCCGTTCTTCTATAAGCTCGCCACGAACTGCTTACTGGGTTCCTGCTCGTTCGACGCACAGTAGATTAGGCGCCTGTGATCGCGCGTTCGAAGTTGGCGTTTGGGTAGCGATATTCTCCTGATACTGAAGCATCCTGGTTAGTCACCCATGCAACAATGGGATGCGGGCATGGAGGGTGCTTGTCACAACTAGGAACACGACAAAGGGGGCGATGCTGATTGCAGTGCTAAGGATTGCGAGCTTCACGCCTTGGTATTTTTCGCAGACGATGCACGAGTTGCGCCAAACCTGACCTAAGAGGTCGTTCCGAAACTCTGCCTCGCTGCATTCAATAAATCCTGCGATATAATTCGCTTCCGTCCGTTTCTGTATTTCCTTGAAGAAGATGAGACTATTCTCTCCTCCATGATCGTCGGGGAAGTTCGCGCGGAACAGATGGTAGTATGACACGAGCAGGCCGACTAGGAACAGCGATCCAGGAATCGCGACATACCAGAGGCGAAAATCGCCAGCGGAAACGTTCAGAGTCGCGATTATAAGAATGAGCGTGTTCACGCCGAACAGGGCGTTGATCCTTCTTTCCACACGCGGAAAGAACCCAAGGACCCGATCTAACTGACGCTGAATGGTATCGATGTCCTTCATGAATTTTCCTTTCCGTTGCCTTCAGGCCGGTCTTCATAGGCAGCAAGCGGACACCCGCGCATCGTTCGGCAGCATTTCTCGCCGCTGGCGAAAACTGCTTTCCAATACTTGTCGAGCGCTGTCCGACGTTGGTGCTCAGCATAAGCAAGATCGACCAGTAGCTGGCGGTTATCGCAATCGGTTCGGAGGGTCCGAACGAAGCGGCCACGAGCACGTCGTTTGCAAACTCGGGGACACGGAGCCCGACCGTTGATGGGTCGGCCCTTCTTGTCGAATAGGTGAAGCTTGGGATCGGTCAGCCAACTTGGCTCACCGAGGCGCGCCGACGCGTACTCTTCCTCCAGACCTGCTTCGGCAGCAAGCGAAAGGGCACGCTCATGATGTTCGCCCGCTTCACCATGATCTAGGGACTGGTTTACGGGCCAAACGCGCGTGAGTTCAGCGACGCCCTGGCATTTAAGGAATTGGTCGAGCTGCACCCACCACTGACGAGCCTTCTCCGGCGACTGCACTCTGAGATAGCG
Source organism: uncultured Sphingomonadaceae bacterium (assembly GCA_947493195.1). Lineage (GTDB taxonomy): Bacteria > Pseudomonadota > Alphaproteobacteria > Sphingomonadales > Sphingomonadaceae > Alteraurantiacibacter. Next base: position 151,797 of record CANLQG010000002.1, read on the forward strand.
CAGACCCAGGCAGAAGGTTTGGTCCCCTTGAATGTGTCGCTCCGGACATCGGCACGGCAAATCAGTGCCAGAGACTTCCTCGCGGGCCCGTGGAACCTCTCTCCCGAAGACATGCAGGTGAAGGCCGTCGGCTGCCCAAGGTGTCTTAGGCAGCCGAGCACGGCCAACGAGGTTATCTCTATTCGACTTTTCAATTGAAAACCAAGCTGGAGCAGTTTCAGCCAGGTATAAGATGGCTGATTTCACCTGCGATCATGAGCCCGCATTGGCGGGGATGCCTCAGGCTCATGTGCGCGCATTGGCTCTGCGTCCGCACCTGTGTTGATGTAGGGCGAAGACATTGTCCCCAGCATCACCTCAGCAGTATCTGCATTCAGGTTCTGGAATATCCGCTCGTTGCCGAAGGCTTCGCGAACGCTTGCAGGCGAATTACGATATGCGTTCTCGCCCAGCGCTGTCTCCATTCCGTTGCAGCGCCGCTGTTCCGCTTCGGACACGCAGGTCGCCCGGCTGGCAGCTGCGCGAACACTGGCATCGCCGCGTAGGCCGAGCCGACAGATCGGCGTGGTGCCATAATCAATGCCGATAGCAAGGCCTAGGTCGGCTATTCCAGGTAGCATTTCGCGACACAGGTCAAAGGAAGAGCGAAGCCCAGCCGCAGCATCCACCGACTTCTTCATCGTATCCATTGCATTGGTTTCGGTCTTGCTTCCTTCCGCAAGCAGGCCATGGACGCAGTCCCCGATATAGCGCACCTTTCGACCGGCGAAGTCATCGCGCAAGACCGCGCCCATCTCGGCGCGGATCACATGTAGATTGGCCACCGCCTCGGCGATCCCGCCCGTCGCGATGGCATTGTCGATATAGGCTGTGAAGTTGTCCACGTCGGCGAAAATCGATGCCAATTCCATCCGGATCGCATTGCTCGGTGGATGGTCTGCGTAGACTAGGTCCTTCAGTGGCGGCTCCTTGTGATGGAACCGGAAGACCGCTTCGCCATTGTCTGAGTTGATCCGCGCGTCAAGACCTTCGAGCACTGCGGCGTATGCTTTTTCGAGCCGCTCGTTGGCAGTCTGCCGAACGCCTGCTGTAGTGATTTCGTCGCCGAGATAACGGCGTGCGACCTCTTCATTGAGGAATACGCTCTTGGCGAGCGGTTCGGCCATTTGCCCGATCGCGGAGGCCGCTCCCGGGCTCAGGTTCAGGCCTTCATCTGTCCCATCAGCGAGCTTGGCCGCGTGATTCGCCGGGCTACCGATAAAGAGCGGTTCGCGTTCACCGCGCCGACCTGAATCAATGGCGACAGCGGGTCCGCTGTCGATGCCGATGCAGACACCCGTCTTGAAATTCGGATGCTTGTCGCCGAGCCTCTCGACCAACTCACGAAACGCAGCGGAGAATGCCACAGCGACGCGAACACGTTCGCCCTCATTCTCGGCCCCTTCAGGAGCCAGGACAACGGCATGCAGCCTCGATCCGTGGAAATCGACCCGCTGCATCTCGAATTCGTCGATGAGCTCGTCACAGCCTTGGTAATGGGCATGGAGAAATTCCAGCGCCCGCTTATGGCTTGCCTCCGTCTCGCGCCCCGCCTCGGTCAAAACGTCGTTGAAGTCGATGAGATTAGCGTAGATGTGAACGGCATCCGTGGTGATTGCCCTATTGCGCGGGATGTCGACCAACGCGGCACGGACCGATGCGTCGGCAGCCATACCCTTCTGCACCCGAGCCTCAGTGAGGAACGTGCGAAAGTCCTCGACCTTTATGTCGCCTTGCGGCACGCTTTCCATGAAATCCCGGATTCGTTTCCGGGCACTATCCTCATTCCACGCCATCGTATGCAGCCTCCCGGATGATCGCGAATCACCAAATGGATCCGATCTATCGACGGCTGGAACGTTAACAGAACATCTGGATTTTATCCAGCCTTAACAGCTCTTCAGCGCGCATCCTGTGGATTACCAATAGGCGGACGAGCTCTCAGCCGTTGAACGGCCCAAGATCTGCGATGTGGTCGCGCAGCATGTTGCAAGCTGGCGCCATGATCGCCGCGGTATCCTTCCCTGGCTCGTAGCTGTAGGGAATGGTAGTTATACCGGTCAGATCGCTTGGTAGCTTCACCTTCTCCTCGCGCGGCTCCATCAGGATGGCCCGCTTGCGGCCCAGGCGCCCCATGAAGAGCCCCAGCTCGAAAATGACGTTATCACGAGGTGCGGGCCATTCCTGATCGCGAACCAAGGTGACATCGTCTGTGTGGGCGATGGCGATTGCGAAATCAGAATCGTCGACCTCGGTCTCCAGCGAATCCAGAGCGTAGCTTGCTACTTTGAAGACATCGTTCGTCCAGAGGCGGACCACGAAATCGTCATGTGCGAAGGCATTTTCGATTATCCGCGCCACCGCCAGAGCTTCCACCGAGCAGATGATGAAGACCCGAACCTTCTCGCGGTGCTGCCCCACTTGCTTGTTCCGCTCCAGCAGGCGGCGGGCTAGGGTCTTGGCTATGACCCGGTAGATATCAGAATGTCTCGATGCGATGTCGCATATGTCTGCGTAGCTGAGCTTTGCCACCAGCGCGCCTTCTTTCGCTACGACATCGGCCGATCGTCGCTGCGAGGGTTCAACCACGACCATCTCGCCGACATGGTCACCCCTGCCACGAGTGGCCTGCTCACGACCATTGATGACGACGCCGAAGATGCCCGCCATAATCAGATAGAGATCGTTATCGTCCCCACCCTGACTTATGATCGCTTTGCCCTCAGCAACCTCGAGCAGCTCGGCCCTGTCGGCGAGTTCCTCGGCAATTTCGCGATTGCCGCTTACAATGTGTTGCTGCAGCATTGCGTCAATCAGATTGCCGCGTCCCGCGTCACCCTGAAACCGCTTGATCAATTCGCTCAAGTGAACTTCCTCCAGTAAGTCGAAGAGTAGATCTCCTCGTCTTTGTGCTCGTTCCATTCCCACTGGCGCCAGATGTTTTTTTCTTGGGAATCTAGCTTCTGAGGGTCATTGAGACCGTCATATACCCTCTTTGTGATCCACGTCGCCTTGTCAGCGCTCAAGGATGTCAGCTTAGCGGCGAGGTTCGCAGCTGGACCAATCCACACCAAGTCGTTGTCACCGCGAACACCTGTCCTCGCAGCACGTATCTCCGATGTGTCGATGCCGATCACGTGGCGAATCTTGTAGTCGCCGGTCCAGTGTTTCTCTTTCTCGGCCTGGACATAGTTTTTGACGGCATAGTTGATTTTCAAGGCGCAGGAGACCGCGTCGTTGCGCTGACTCTTGGAAACAAAAATACCCATGACCCGGTCACCGTCATAAGACACAATCTTTCCGCGATGATTTCGGATCAGCCGGGAAGCGGCGTATAGGAAGGTTTTGTAAACTTCACCTGAGAACTGCCATTTTTTCGTCTCAACAAGATCCGTGGACTGGTCGAGATCCGCATAGAGAACGGTTGCCTTATCAAAGCTCACGGCGTCATTTGTCAGCTTGAGATCGCTCGCGTCCGGAACCACTTGGCCGTCTCGAACGGTCCACTTGGTGCCGAATGTATCGGCAGAATTCTTTTTGATGTCGTCAGCTACGCTCACCTTGATACCCTCCCCCTTAGCGGTGGAGCTGTAGTCCGATTAGCAACGAAAATCGAAGTTTCTACGGTCTAATCATCATCCTCTTCAGCAGTCCTCCCGCACAAACCAGTCTGCCCGCTTTCGGCCCACAGGCCGCCCTCCTCATCACAGCCAAAATCTCGGTAGCCTCAAGCAGCGTCGTCTAGTTCAGCAAGTTTGGTCCAAATACTCGCGACCCTGCGTTTGATCGTCCTTCGGACCGTAGCCAGATCGGACTGGTCCACGTTGGCGAAAGCAGCGAGCGCTTTTCCGCACAAGCCATGAGCGATCCCGTCAACGACCGCCTGGGTTGTAGGCGATTCCTCCGCGATTTTCTCAATGGAGCGCCGGCAGATATCCGCGCGCTCAGCAAAGGCGAGGGCTGCATCGGGAGGTAGCGGCGCGTTAGGGCTAGCCCCGCCGTATTGGAGCAAAGCATCTTCAGCCCTCTCGCGCTTTTCGATCACTTTGCTAGCGATGGAGCGCATCACTCCCATCAGGAAATGGTCTACTGCGATATGCGCAGGACAGCTGCGCGAAGTCATTGCCCGGAGGATCGCTTCTTGCAGCAAGTCATCGGCGTCGATTCCGGCGGTGAATGCGCGATATCTAGCATAGCGTGCAAGGCGCGAACCGGGTGCGATGTTGATCGTTTCTAACGCTGCCCGGACCTGGGCCGATGTCAGCCGATCTGCCGGTATGTTCGATGATGTATGCCCTAACCGGTCAGCATTCGGACATGCGGTGTTAGAATTTCTTGAAGCGGAGCCGTTAACGGCGATTGCATTTGCCATGGTTTCCTCGCGGGGCGAGCGAGACCACGGATGTGGATTGCGATATCGATATTGTCATTTTGTGATCTCGAACGCCATTCGAACGCACATCCTGCGAATGCGGGTTCCTAGGGTTGGAGCGACACAAAATTAGGCCACCGGCTTGGGTACTATCCCAGCACGCTGTGTTCGCGATTGCCTGCTGTATAGTTCTTTGAAAGTTAAAGATTGATTGCCGTTGGCACCGGAATGTCTGCCGCCAAGTGTTTTTTCACCATACGCCGGGCCGGAGATGTCCGAATTTCTCCAGTCCGGCGCATAAGGTAATGCGGGTCAGGCCGCAGTGTCGTAATTTTCAGCGATGACCTCGTGTAATTCACCAACGTAGGCGCGTAAATCATCAGTTAGCATGTGGTCTGGCCGGCGTCGCAAAAAGCCTTCGACGAGCGTGATGATGGCTGGTTCCAGACGCAACGCGTCCGTGCCCTGCGCGACCAGCCAACCGATTTTCGCGATGGCGAGCAAGAGGCAGTCCAGTTCGACGTGATCGCGCAGATTCTGCCACGCTGCAGCGCTAGCGGGGCGCGGGACGCTCGACTTTGCTGCCACGAGTTCGAATGGAACGCCCATACGCAGCAATAGCTGGCTGAGATGGGTCCACGTCCGCCCCCCGCCCTTCATCATCAAACCGAGGTCAAGATGTGGGCGCGGGCCTTTTCGTCCAGGCTGGTCAATGAGCTGCGGCGGTAGGCGCATCCCGTGTGCGATCCCCGCCAGAAGGAGGATCGGAACGTCGGTCGCAAGGCCGCCGTAGGTGACGATAGGCTTGTCATCGTGCGCACGCAGGTAGTCGAAGACCTTGCCGACTACGCCTTCTTCGTTGAGCCAGTCCCGCTCGCTCCAGCTGCCGATCTCGCCGGTGCTGACACGGCCTTCGTCGTCTACAGTGAACTGGAACACCGCTGCGGCCATGACCCGCTTCACCGCGACTGCGTGGCGGTTGGATTTCGGATCCATAGCCTGATGGGTCTTATACAGTTCTTTGTCCCAGTAAAATTCCGCGTCGAGCGCGAGATACGTCTTTGCCATTTTGCTTTTCCTTTCAATTGCTGTTGGCATCTTCACGCTTCTTCAGAATGTGAGCGGGCGCGCCCGCTCGATGGCTCTCCACGCTTCCCACGCACTGGCGAGCGAAGTCCGCTCGTGCGTGGAGCACTGCGACCACAGGAAGGCGGCCCACAGGCACTGGGCTTCCTCTGGTGCCTTGCGCGACCGGGACAGGATATTGGAACCGGGACCGGCGCGCTCGATCCGATAGGCAGCGGCGATCTCCTCGATCGCGCTGTTCGCGCATTCTAGCGGCAGTACATCGAGGTCTGGACGTTCCCGCTGCAGCAGCTGCAGATCCGCTGGCGGTAGCGGTCCGGCAGCCGTGAAGCTTTGGCGCTGATAGTGCTGCGGCGTACGCGAGGCGCGTGCGATCAGGGTGGCCTCCAAGGGAATTCGTGTAGCCAAACCGGATAGAATGTCGGCACGCGCGGCGTTGCGGTCGAACGCGCGATGGTCGATTGAAAAGCGTGCGCCGGTGCTTCTGGACCGGGTGACCGTGAAGATTGCGGTTGAACGAATTGCGGACCTTGGGTTGAACTCACTGCGATCGCGGATGATGGCGAGCGAGCACAGCACGCGCGGATGACGCATGGTAGTATTTAGCATGATGGGTATTCCTGTTTCCGAAACGAAGCAGGCGGCGCCTCCGGGTGGAGACGCCGCCTGCAGATGGTTGCGGTGGTGGGGTGAAGGCGCTCAGGCCATAAAGTCGGCGAACGCCTGCGCGTCGGTGAACAGCGTGCAGTAGCTGGCTTCCCACTGCGCAGGGTCGACCTCGACCGTGCGCATGGCAGCGCGGATTTCATCCCAGGCATGTTCGACGCCGCGCTCGACCTTTGCGCGGGATGGCACCGCACACGATGTCAGCAGGCATCGCTTGTCCAAGCGGAATGCATGGCGGCGATCGGTGGTGACGAGCACCATCGGTCTGCTGCGGCGTAGGCGACATGGTTCGACCTGCATGACCTGCGCGCCGTCTTTCGTCCGGTAGATCAGCGCTAGGCCCGCGCAGGTGCTGGTCCGCTCATCCGCGAAAAGCGCCAGCACCGAATCCTGCCGCGCCTTCATGGCCGCACGTGCGACCATTTCGAGCGCTGGCTCGCTAGGGTAGTCCATGGTGCCGACGGTCAGTGCGTCGGTTCCGGCACCGGGGGCGGTTGGCAGACCCAGCGCTTGCGACAGCGCATAGGTCCACGCCTGGCGGGGGCATGCCCCGCCGATATCGAGATCGATCATTCGTATTTCCTTGTTGTGTGATTGGCGGCCTATTGGCCGGAGCCCTTTTCCGTTCAGCCGGAAGGCTCCCATTCTCTGCCTTCTAAGGGGCTGTACCGTTCAGGCCGGTGTCCACGTGGTGTGGAAGCGGTAGCGTTCGCTTGCAGGCAGGGGGACAATCGCCGGCTGCTGTCCGATGGTGCGGACATACCAGGCAAGCTCGTCCTGGTAGGATGCCGGACGCACATGCTTGGCCCACAAATTGTGAAGTCGCCCCCAAGCCCAGCGATAGCGCTGCTCGCGCAGATCGTCCTTATAACCGTAGGGTGCCTGTTTCGCTTCGAACCGCCAGGCGGGCGCATCCATCGCTGCCAGCGTCTTGGCCATGATCGTCTCGCCGTCAGCACAAACGTGGTCAGCCAGCTGGACAAGCGCGAGGACGTCATCCTTCGCACGGTGAGCATTTGGCATGTAGTGGCCCGCCTGCATCAAATTATAACCTTGCGGCCCAGGCTCAAAACCTATCTTGCGCCAAGGCACATCCATCATGACGCACCCCCACGGGACAGGCACGTGCCGTCTGATCAGCTTCTCAAGGTGCGGCCTGTCAAAACCAGCATTGAAGGCCACGGCACCATCACAAGATGCCAATATATCGGCGACCTGATCGTCGTCGATCGACCGCCCTGCCAGATCCTCATCGGTGAGGCCGGTCAGTTCGGTGATTTCGGCCGTAAGTGGATGGCCCGGGTCTACCAGTCCACTCCTGACGGACTCTACCGCGACGATGCGGCCAGCATCGTTCACCTGCACGATCGCCATGCACAGTTCGATTATCTGGTGCCGATCGACCGCTAGACCAGTCGTCTCGCAGTCAATGACTGCAATCCGGCGGACGGCTTCTCCTTCCGGTGCCGTGCGGGGCCAGTCATCCCGGTCGCGGACCGGGCGGAGTATTTTTTGGTCCCTAAGACGCGCGTTATCGTTGCCGGACCCAGCCGGCTGCTTGTTCAACTCTTCCATAAATTCACCTCGTGTCACGAAGTCGGCCGAAGGGCTTTTCCCTTCTCTTCCCAACCTCAGACAACGATGCTGGATGGAGGAGTTTTCCCGATGCAGATGCGTGCGTGGCTATTCCGCATTCAGGCCCTGAACGACAGCAATGCCCCAATTGCTGATATACTAAGTTTCTTTCGTACGTGGAGTAAGCTGACCCTGACGAGGTCTCCATCACCGCAATGGCCGCGCCAAACTTTCGACGATCCGACATTCACCAATGCGGTCTGCCTGGCATGATCGCAGCATGTGCTGGAGTTCGTTTTGCAATGACGTCAGATCGGCGATCTTGCGCGTGACCTCGCCCAATTGGCGCTGGACGAGCTGGTCCACATCGCGGCATGGTTTGTCTTCGTGGTCAGACAGGGCGAGCAGTTCACGCACTTGGGCCATCGTGAACCCTAGCGCCCGGGCGCGTCGCACGAATATCAACGTTGCGAGATGTTCATCAGAATAGTCACGATAGTTGCTGTCTGTTCGGTCCGCCGCAGGCAGGATCCCTTCCCGCTCATAGTAGCGTATGGTTTCCGCCTTGGTGCCGGTTGCTTTCGCCAGTTCGCCGATACGCATCACTTGACCTTGTAGTTACTACAAGGTGCATATGTCATTGCGACTCGAACGTTGCAAGGAGAGCGGCATGGCAAATTCCTGCTGCCAGACCCCAGAAACCGACCAGAGCGCAAACAACAATCCGCGCTGGAGGATGATCCTGTGGATCGCCCTGATAGCGAACGCTGCCATGTTCGTGGTCGAGATTGTCGCTGGTATCGCGGCCGACTCCCGCGCGCTTCAAGCCGATGCGCTCGACTTTTTCGGCGATGCAGCCAACTATGCGATCAGTCTCGGTGTTGCTGGCATGGCGCTTTCCTGGCGGGCGCGGGCTGCACTATTCAAAGCGGCGACGATGTTTGCCTTCGGTCTTTGGATCATTGGTTATGCGGTCTATGGTCTCGCCGTTGGCTCTAGTCCCGAACCGCAGACGATGGGTTTGATCGGAACGCTGGCGCTGCTGGTGAATGCAGCGGTTGCGCTGCTGCTGTTCCGCTATCGCGAAGGCGATGCGAACATGCGCTCCGTCTGGATCTGCTCGCGCAATGACGCGATCGGCAATATCGCCGTTCTGGCCGCCGCACTGGGCGTGTTCGGCACCGGTCAGGCTTGGCCCGATCTGCTCGTCGCCGGGATTATGGCGAGCCTCGCGATTTGGGGGAGCAGCGAAGTATTCAAACAGGCGCGTCAGGAACTGGCGCATGATTGACCGCACACCTCCGGCGATCGCAGCATTTCTCGCTCGCGAATATCAAGCTGCGCGAGCGGCAGAAGATCAAGCCCAGATCGATCAGTCTTGGCATCATCTCGAGCGCGCGCACATTGTCGCGCAGAACTGGCTGAAAGCCCATTGCTACTCGCATTGGCGTATGCTGGCACTCGCTTACCGGCAGCGCGACTGGAGGGAGGTAATCGGTCAGATTGTTCGTCTGGCTCTCGCACCTTTGGGGAATCTCACCGGCGGCTTGCCTGTCGGAAATAGCGGGCGCTCCGATGTCAGCGCATTCGCCCGGATGGAAATTCCAAGCGATTTGCGGACAATTCTGCATTCGACACAATGACAGTTGAACAGGAAGAAGTATTTACGAGCGAATTCATTACAATGGGTCGTTTGGTGTCCAATAGTGAAAGCAGCGCATCCCGGATAATGTTATGAAATCACATGCTATTCCGAAAATAATCTCTTTTGCAATCCGAACCCGGCTGCTAACCGCTCGCCGATGACCCGGCTCTTCGCCCGATCCTTCATGCTGCAGTTTATCACGCTGTTCACCGCGATTGGTGTCCTGTGGGCTCCGGTCGCGGAAGCAGCTGAATGCGCGGACGAGCCTGAAGTCGCTTCACTGATAGAGCAGCACGGCGAACCGGGTGAAGAGAGCAACGCGCCCGAGAAACACGGCACCTGCGCACACGGTCATTGTCACCACGTGTCGCAGACGGTGGGGCGATCGGGAGAAGGCGTTTCAATGCCTTCGGTTGTCGCACTGAACTCCGGCAAGCGCCACGCTGCGCTCGATTCAGGCAATATCGAACTGGATACGCCACCTCCTCGAGCCTGACGTACTTCGCGCATCGGACCCGTTCCGATGCCGTTTTGAACGTCAGCAGAGGAATTCACCCAATATGTTCGCCACATTCCGGCGGAGCGCCCTCTTTGCAGGGTTAGCTCTCGCCATGCTCGTGCAGCCTGCCATCGCGCAGGATGCGTCCATCGTGTCGCTTGAAGAAGCACTCGATCTCACAGGGGTCGCCGACGACGCGACTTCCAGCACATTCAATCCGCGCATTGTCGGACCACGCGCGGAATCCGAAGCTGCGCAAGCGCTCGTCGGCCAGGCCCGGTTGCGGCCTAATCCCGAGGTCTCGCTAGAGGTCGAGAACATCGCAGGGAGCGGTGCCTTCTCTGGGCTAAGCGCTACCGAATATACTTTGGCGGTCGGGCAGAGGATCGAACTTGGCGGAAAGCGCGGCGCACGCGTCGCAGCAGCTGAGGCACAGGCACAGCTTGCAAATCTGCGGACCGACCTGGCCGGTGCAGAACTCGGCTTCCTTGTCCGTGAGCGCTACGTTGCAGCGGCGGCGGCAGCGTCGCGGGTCGAGCTTGCCCGCGATGTGGTCGACCGAAACGAGGAACTGGCCCGCATAGCTGGCGTCCTGGTCGAGGTGGGCCGCGAACCACCGCTGCGCGCACTACGGGCAGAGGCCACGCTGGCAGAAGCGCGTGCCGAACTTCAGGCAGCGGAGGCGAACAGCCTGGCAGCCCGCACGGCGCTTGCCTCGCTATGGGGCGAGCAAGACACACCGCCGCTCGTCCCCGGTGCGTTTCCCAACATCGAGCCTCCGGCCGCAGTGCTTGCGTCGGCGACCAGCTTGCCATTGCAGGTTGCCCGCGGCCAAAGCGCGACAGCAGCGGCCGAGATCGACTACGAGCGCAGCCTGCGCATTCCGGATCCGGTCGTTTCCGCCGGTGTTCGACGCTTCGAGGAAAGCAACGACAGCGCCTTTCTTGTCGGCGTATCCATTCCGCTTCCCTTCTGGAACCGCAATCAGGGCAACATCGCTGCGGCCGAAGCAAGGCTACGCGCTGCCAACGCACGCGAGGTTGTCGCGCTGGCCGATTTTGAGCTGACGGTTACGCGCGCACGATCACAATATCTTGCCGCCGAAGCGCGCGTTGAAACACTTTCCACGACATCGCTTCCTCAGGCCGAGGAGGCGCTGCGGCTCGTCCGCATCGGTTACCGCAACGGCCGATTCCCGCTGATCGAGGTGCTGAGCGCAGCCGAAGCGCGTGATGCCATTCGCGAGGCGCTGATCACCGCTCAAGAAGACCGGGGACAGGCTGCCGCCGAGCTCATCAGGTTGGCCGCACAATGAGGAACATTCCAATGAACCGGAGAAGACTGGCGATCATCGCCGGTATCATCATTCTCGCTGCAGCGCTGTTGATGTTGCTGTGGCCTGATAATCAAGCTGACCCTCGTACAGAAGACAAGGTCGCCGAAACGGAACTGCCTGAGGGCTTCGTCCTGATCGATGACGATCAAATTCGCGCAGCCGAAATCAAGGTCGCCGCGGTGCAGACCGGGGCTACTGTCGAACTGGTATTTCCTGCAACGGTTGCGGCAAGCCCGACGGCCAGCGCGCGGATCGATGCGCGGGCTTCGGGCGTGGTCCGTAGTGTTGGCAAGACGCTTGGCGACTATGTCCGCCAAGGCGAGACCGTCGCTCGGATCGAAAGCGCCGATGCAGCTGCGCTCGCTTCACAGCTTAGCGTTGCCCGCGCCCGCGCAACTGAGCTTTCAGCTGCCTATGACCGCGAGCGGCGCTTGTTCGAAGCCAATGTAACGGCAAGGCAGGACCTTGAAGCAGCGCGCGCAAATCTCGACGTTGCCCGCTCCGAACTGAACCGCGCTCAGGCCGCTGTGGCTGCAGCGGGTGTCAGCGGCGATGGGCGTTCGCTCGCTGTCACCAGTCCGCTATCGGGCCGCGTTACCGCTGCTCCGATCGTGCTTGGCTCCTTCGTCGATGCTGGTGAAGAACTCTACCGCGTGATCAATCCGAACGGGCTGCAGATAGAGGTGGCGTTGCCTTCGGAAGATGCGTTGCGCATCCAGCCGGGCGACGAGGCCGCCGTGATCGTCGGCGATGGCCGCGAGATCGGTGCGCGCGTGCGTTCGGTCACGCCGTCACTCGATCCCGAAAGTCGCAGTGCCACTGCCGTACTCAGTCTGACGCGGGCGATACCGGGTCTCCAACCTGGCGCTTTCCTGCAGGCGCGCATCCGGCCGTCGGGCGAATTGGACCAGAGCCGTATCGCGGTTCCCGAGGACGCCGTGCAGGTGCTCGAAGGCCGCGACGTCGTGTTTGTGCGCACACAGCGCGGCTTCCAAGCTCGCGAGGTAGCGACAGGCAGCCGGTCCGCCGGAATGGTGACGATCTTGTCCGGTCTTGAACCGGGGCAGCGGATCGCGACCGACAACGCCTTCCTGTTGAAGGCCGAACTCGAAAAGGAGGGCGCCGAACATGGCCATTGATCATACCGCGGCTCCCGCTGACGAGGGTAGCCACCGCCATGGCCTGATCGGGATGGTTCTTGATATTGCCGTGCGTTTTCGCTGGGCGATCATCGTCCTGACTGTTTTCGCAGCAATCTACGGCGCGTTCAATCTAGTGCGCCTGCCGATTGACGCAGTGCCGGACATCACGAATACGCAGGTCCAGATCAATACCAGCGCTGCTGCGCTTTCGCCGTCGCAGGTCGAGACGCAGGTGACCTTTCCGATCGAGACCGGTCTTGCCGGGATTGAGGGGCTGGAGATGACCCGTTCGATCTCGCGCAACGGCTTCAGCCAGGTCACCGCGATCTTCGAGGAAGGCACCGATCTATACTTCGCCCGCCAGCAGGTAAACGAGCGGCTCGCACCCATTGGAGCCTCGCTGCCAGAGGGAGCGGAGCCCACCATGGGTCCGATTTCCACCGGCCTTGGCGAAGTGCTGATGTATACGATCGAATATGAGCACCCTGGTGGCAAGGGTGCTACCACTGGCGGCCGGACAGGCTGGCAGTCCGACGGCAGCTTCATCACCGAACGTGGTGACCGCCTCGAAAGCGAAGTGGCGAAGGCGGCCTATCTGCGCACTGTGCAGGATTGGGTCGTCGCACCACTGATGCGCTCTATCGACGGCGTGGCCGGCGTGGATTCGATCGGTGGGTTCGAAAAGCAGTTTCTGGTTCAGCCCGATCCCGCGCGCTTGACCGGCTATGGCCTGTCGTTCGATTCATTGATCGATGCGCTCGAGGCCGCCAACCTCGCGGCCGGTGCCAACTTCGTGGACCGTGCCGATGAAGCGCTGCTCGTCCGCGTCGATGCGAGGCTGGGCAGCATTGCCGACATAGAAGAAGCCGTCATTGCGACCCGCGAGGGTGTGCCCATTCGTATCGGCGATGTGGCCGATGTCGAGATCGGCGGCGACCTGCGAACCGGCGCGGCTTCACTGGACGGCGAAGAGGCGGTGGTGGGCACGGTGCTGATGCGAGCAGGCGAGAACAGCCGCACCGTCGCAGCCGGTGCAGCAGAAAGGCTGGACGAGGTCCGTTCATCGCTCCCAGACGGCGTTGTGGCCGAGATCGTCTACAACCGGTCCTCGCTCGTCGATGCGACGATTTCGACGGTTGAGAAGAACCTGCTTGAAGGCGCATTGCTGGTAATTGCAGTGTTGTTTCTCCTGCTCGGCAATATCCGCGCCGCCATAATCACCGCACTGGTCATTCCCGTTTCGATGCTGATGGCAGCGGTGGGGATGAACCGGCTTGGTGTCTCGGGTAATCTGATGAGCCTGGGCGCGCTCGACTTCGGCCTGATCGTCGATGGTGCGGTCATCATTGTCGAGAACAGCGTTGCTCGGCTCGCCGCGCGGCAACAGCGTGAGGGACGCTTGCTATCCTTGGGCGAACGGCTAACCGAAACGCGTCTGGCAGCACAGGAGATGATCAAACCGACCGTCTACGGTCAGGCGATCATTTTCCTCGTCTTCGCGCCGCTGCTCACCTTTACCGGGGTCGAGGGCAAGACCTTCTCCCCTATGGCGATCACGATGATGCTCGCGCTGGCTTCGGCCTTCGTGCTGTCGCTGACCTTCGTGCCTGCGATGATCGCGGTGCTGCTCAACAAAAAGCTTACCGAAAAGGAAGTGAAGCCTATTCGCTGGTCGAAGGAGCGTTATGGCCCAGCGGTTCGCAAGGCCATTGCCCGGCCCTGGCCAGTTATCGGCACGGGGGTCGGGATCTTTGCGGTTGCGGCTGTCATCTTCGGTTTTCTGGGTAGCGAATTTACTCCGCAGCTCGACGAACGCGACATAGCGGTGCAATCATTGCGGATACCCTCGACGTCGCTCGAACGTTCGCTCGCGATGCAGCGGCGGGTCGAAAACAGGCTTGAAGAGTTTCCCCAAGTCGAACTGGTGTTTTCGCGGACGGGCACGGCCGAGGTCGCCAGCGATCCCATGCCGCCCAATGCGTCAGACGCCTATGTCATGCTGAAACCGCGCGAAGAATGGCCTGATCCGGACTTGTCGAAGGATGAGCTGGTAGAGGAGATGGAAACTGCGCTGGGCGGTTTGATTGGCAACCTCTACGAGTTCAGCCAGCCAATCGAATTACGCTTCAACGAGCTGATCGCCGGGGTGCGCGGCGACGTGGCGGTCAAGCTCTACGGCGATGACCTTACCGCACTCACTGAAGCGGCGGGCGATGTAGCGGGCGTCCTGCGGCGCGTCGAAGGCGCGGCAGATGTCAAAGTGCAACAGGTGACGGGCTTCCCGACGCTCGATATTGCCTTCGACCGTCCGACGATCGCGCGATACGGCCTGACCGTCGAAGACGTGGCCCAATCGGTCGCCATCGCGCTCGGTGGGCGTCCGGCAGGCCTAGTGTTCGAAGGGGATCGCCGGTTCGAAGTCGTGGTGCGTCTCGAAGACGCGGCGCGCGATGATTTTGACCAGCTTGGCGCGCTCCCGATCGTGCTCGAAAACGGTGTCACGGTTCCGCTGCGGACGCTGGCCGATTTCAATGTCGTCGATGGACTCGCCGAGGTGCGACGTGAACAAGGGCGGCGACTTGTGATCGTGTCGGCAAACGTGCGCGAGCGCGATCTCGGCTCCTTCGTTGAAGAGGCACAGGAGGGGGTTTCGGCTCAGGTCGATATGCCGCCCGCATCTTTCATCGAATGGGGCGGGCAGTATCAGAACCTGCAGGAAGCGCAGGCACGGCTCGCCATCGTCGTCCCGATTGCCTTCGCTCTAGTGCTGCTCTTGCTGTTCATGGCTTTGGGCGGATGGGTTCCGGCGCTTGCCGTGTTCAGTGCCATTCCCATGGCCTTGGCTGGCGGGGTGTTCGCTCTGGCACTGCGGGGGTTGCCGTTTTCGGTCTCGGCGGCGGTCGGTTTCATCGCCCTGTCTGGTGTGGCGACCCTCAACGGCTTGGTAATGATGACCGCGATCCGGCAGCGGCTCGAGAACGGAATGCCGCTCGACGAAGCTATCGCCGATGGCGCGCTTGCGCGCCTGCGCCCGGTACTGATGACCGCGCTGGTGGCTTCGCTTGGCTTCGTGCCAATGGCCATCGCTACCGGAACGGGCGCGGAAGTGCAGCGTCCATTAGCTACGGTCGTCATCGGCGGATTGATCACCGCGACCGCGCTGACCCTGTTCGTTCTGCCCGCGATCGCACGGCTCGTGCTGAACCACCCGGATGACGAGCAAAGTTGGCGCGAGAAGTGGTGGGAGCGGCTGCGACGCAACGTCACGCGCGAGGAGCAGCGCGAGCTGACTGACATTGCGTGAGCGGAACTATCAGGAACGCAGGTTCTTGAATCAGAATATAAATGAAAGGAATGCGTCATGAGTGGCGAAGGTGCACTCAACCTAGACTCGGCGGACAAGCGCCAAACTTTGTGGATCGTCCTCTGGCTGAACGTCGCGATTGCCATCGGTTTCTTCGTGGTTGGTTATTTTGCTGATTCCAACGCTCTGCTTGCTAATGGCCTCGACAATTCGTCGGACGCCGTCGTTTATGGGCTCAGCCTCCTCGCACTGACTCGGTCGCGGACCTGGAAGCGTGGGGCTGCGCGTTTTTCAGGCATTATGCTCCTCATTTTTGCCGGCGGTGTCATTGCCGATGCCGTCCGACGCTTTCTGGAGGGGTCTGATCCAGGTGGGATCATGATGATGGCAATGGCGGCGGTGGCTGCAGTGGTGAACCTGATTTCGCTGCGATTGCTGCAGAAGATGAAGTCGAAGGACGTCAATCTTCGGGCAGCCACGACTTTCAGCTTTAATGATTTTATATCGAACGGCGGTATTATCATCGCCGGTATAGTTGTGATGCTGACCGGTGCGAACTGGCCTGATCTCGTGGTCGGTGTCGCAGTTGCCGGCATCGCGCTTTACGGCGGCATCGACATACTGCGGGATGCGCACATGGACGTCCATGATGAGGAAGGCACAGAACACCGCAAGGGCGACGAGTTCGGAAGATAAGAGGCCGAATTGGCGTTACCTGCGGCTTGTTCGCTATGCGACCAAAATTGGCCCGGTCATCTGTCTGGCAAAATCAGTCGGCGATCCGGGATCTCAGAACGGGTTGGCTTGCATGCCCCACGAGTGACCGACAGATGTGGAACCAGCACTCGGAATGCCTCGTTTCCTCCGTTGTAAGTTCGATTACGAATGAGGAGACAAGTCATGAAAGCCCAAGACGTAATGACATCGAACCCTGCATGCTGCAGCCCATCGAGCACCGTGCAAGAGGCAGCTTCGTTGATGGTCGATAACGATTGCGGAGAAATCCCGGTTGTCGATGATTCCGGTGCATTGGTGGGTGTAGTAACCGACAGGGACATTGCATGCCGTTGTGTGGCCAAGGGGAAGTCTTCCGACCAACGCGTTGAGGAGGTGATGACATCATCACCTGTTACTGTCACCGCCGATGCCAGCGTCGACGAATGCTGCACCAAGATGGAAGACAATCAGGTTCGGCGGCTTCCGGTGGTCGATGACGAAGGCAAATGTTGCGGCATCGTTGCGCAGGCCGACATCGCCAGAAGTGCAGCCGAGAAAGAAACGGGTGACCTCGTGCGCGAGGTATCCGAAGCTAGCTCGGAGCCAGCTTCGGCGGGATGCTGCTAGTCGCACAAGACTATTGAATTTACGCGGATAAAGCGGACGGGGCGATCTGATCGGTCCCCGTCCGCAATCGCTCGTTACTTGCCAATCGCTTCGCCCCCGACTATCTGGAGCCGGTGAAGTTCATTCGTACCTTGACCTTGATCCTTTTTGGATTCGGACTCTTTGTCCAGGTTGGAGCGAATGCGGCAGCCCTTCCTCAGATCGAGGCGGTGGAGATGAGCGATTGTGCCGAGATGGCCGATAGCGAGACTTCCCGCGATCCGGCAGGACCATGTTCCAGCATGACGCTCGATTGCGTGATTGCCATGAATTGCTTGCCGCCTCTGGCCCTGTCGAGTGCGACTGAAATGGAGGGCGCGCCCCTTCGCTTGATGCCGAGCTACCTTGTTTCTGCGGCCCCGTGGTTTGAAACAGATCCACCGCGACCGGAATCGCCCCCTCCGAAACCTTTCCTCACCGTCTAGTTTTTCCTGAAGGCGCGCTGCGCTTTTTGCGAGACTGACGAACGATGCAACCGCACGAACCGGTATTCGCCGGTGCGGTATGTTTGTCTTGTCAGTTCGCTCTGCACGAGTGAGATTTATGAATTGGCGAATTGGTTGGGTGCCGTTCTCGGCGCTGCTCGTCGCTCCGGCTGCGCAGGCGCAGTCGGTCGGCTATGAAGAAACCCTGGCAGCGGCGCGGGCGGAACAGCCCATGCTTGAAGCGGGCGCTTTGCGCATACGGGCGCGGCGCGATGCTGCGGACGCAGCGGACGAATTACCCGATCCACGCGTTCGTGCAGGCGTGATGAACTTGCCGGTCACCGGACCTGCGGCATTTGATCCGTATGCGCAATTACCGACGCAGCTCGCGGTGGGCATCGAGCAGGAAATTCCCAATCTTGCCAGGCGGCGAGCACGATACGGCCTTGCCGGATCCGAAATCGGTATTGCCGAAGCCCGTCTTGGCTTGTCCGAACGTTCCATCCTCGCCGAGGCGGGGACGGCTTGGATTGGCCTGTATTATGCCCAGCAGCGCCTCGCTCTTGCGCGCGACTCTCTGGACGGCTTGAGGGACTTCGTTCCGGTCGCCGTCAGTGCCGTCGCTTCGGGATCGGCCAGGCCTGCCGAAAGTCTCGCGATCCGGCGCGAGCTTCTCGAAATCGAGGATGCCATTACCCGGATCGAGGCCGCGCGCGCAGCCGCGCGTGCCCGGCTGCAGCGCTATATCGCCGGAAGCGAGCCCGTCGCTGCGGGGGGCGCTCCCCTAGTTACCGTGGACCCGGAAGGGCTTCGGTTCGCGTTGGAGGCCAATCCGGAATTGCGTCTGGCGGATGCCGAGCAGCGACGAGCCGAGGCTGCAGCCGATTTGGCACGCGCTGAAAAGCGGCCTGATTTCGGTGTTAGTGTGACTTATGGCCACCGTAATCCCGATTTTGGCAGTGTCGTATCGGTCATGGGATCGGTCACTCTGCCAATCTTTACCGACAGGCGGCAGAATCCGCGCATCGCGGCGGCCGAAGCAGACGCTGCTGCCGCCTCGGCCGTGCGCGCCGACCGCCTGAGGGCGATCACGGCCCGGTTCGAAGCCGATCTGGCTGCGTGGCGCAGTGCACTGCAGCAATGGGAACGTGCGCGTGACCAGCTTCTCCCGCTCGCGCGGGATCGTGCGCAGCTCGAAACCGCCAGCTTCGCTGCTGGGCGCGCCGACCTCGTCGATGTGATCGCAGCCAAATCTGCGCTGGCGTTGCTCGAGCTCGAGATCCTCGAACGCGAACAGATTGCTGTCGAAGCCGCTGCAATTCTACGTCTTACTTATGGGGAGGACAGGCCATGAAAGCCGTGTTCGAACGTCTTTCGCCGCGCCAGCGTTCTTATGCAGCGGCGGCGGGTATTGCCCTGATCAGCCTGGGGGCTGGCCACGGTCTGTCGATGCTCGGCGGCGGCAGCGATGACGGTGACGCCGCTGCCGATGCCGGCTGCGAAGAAGTGCTCTACTGGTACGATCCGATGGTGCCGGATCAGCGCTTCGACGAGCCGGGCAAGTCGCCGTTCATGGACATGCAGCTGGTTCCCAAATGCGCTGGTGGCGAGGCGCAGGCTGGCGAAGGGGTCAGCATCGATTCCGCAATGGTCCAGAACTTCGGGATCCGCACTGCCGAGGCCGAATACGGCGTGCTGGAACCGGAAACGACGGTGACCGGCACGCTTGCCTATAATGGCAGCGAGGTGGCGATCGTCCAGCCACGCGCGGGCGGCTATGTTCAGCGAACATACGGCCACGCCCCGCAGGATCTGATCGCAAGAGGCGCGCCGGTCGTCGATTTGCTGGTGCCTGAATGGGGCGGCGCCCAACAGGAATTTCTTGCCGTGGCGGCCACCGGCGACGCGGCGCTTACCAGTGCTGCCCGCCAGCGCCTGCGACTGCTCGGGATGCCGGAAGGCGTGATCTCCTCGGTTGCTCGAAGCGGCAGACCGCAATCGACGATCACCGTCACCGCGCCGCAATCGGGCGCCATTACCTCGCTCGGTGTAAGGCCGGGCATGACCGTCATGGCGGGGCAAAGCCTAGCCGAAATCAGCGGCTACAGTCCGATCTGGCTCGAGGCGGCTGTGCCGGAGGCGCTGGCGGGGAGTGCCCGCGTTGGACAGCCGGTAAGCGCAACGCTCACCGCTTTTCCTGGCGAGCGATTTGCAGGGCGTATCATTGCCATCCTGCCGAGTGCACAGGACGCAAGCCGGACGATTACCGTGCGCGCGGCGATGCCCAACCCCGGCCTTCGCCTCAAACCGGGCATGTTTGCGCAGGTCACGATCGCTCCTGAACGGCGTGAAGCATTGCTCATCCCGTCGGAGGCCGTGATCCGCACCGGCGAACGCACGCTGGTGATGATCACTCAGGAAAGCGGAGGATACCGACCTGTCGAAGTCCGGATCGGGCGAGAAGCAGGCGGCCGCACCGAAGTTCTCGCGGGACTCGCGGCAGGCGAGGAGGTGGTTACCTCCGGCCAGTTCCTGCTCGATTCCGAGGCCAGCCTTGCCGGTATCGATGTGCGTCCCACCGAGGATGCGCCAACGACTGCCGGGGAAAACGAAGCGCAGGCGAATGCGGACGAGCCGCGCACCTATCGAGCCACCGGCACGATCGAACGTATCACTGCTGGCAGCATCACCTTGCGGCACGGGCCGGTTAAAGCTCTGGAATGGCCAGCAATGACGATGGGTTTTGCCACTGAAGGTCCGGCCCAGGTTCGCGGTTTCCAACGCGGCGACCGGGTGACCTTTACCTTCGTTCAGGCAAGCACCGGGCCACGCATCGTCTCGATCCGGAAGACCGGCCAATGATCGCGCGGATCATTGACAGTTCGATCGCCAACCGCCTGTTCGTGGTTCTGGCGGCGATCGGCCTGGCGCTCGCCGGCTTCTGGGCAGTGCGGACCACCCCTGTCGATGCGCTTCCCGATTTGTCCGACGTGCAGGTGGTTATCCGCTCCAACTATGCCGGGCAGGCCCCGCGTATCGTGGAGGACCAGGTTACCTATCCACTGGCGACGACCATGCTCTCGGTGCCGGGAGCAAAGACCGTGCGCGGTTATTCGTTTTTCGGCGATAGCTATGTCTACGTCATTTTTGAGGACGGGACCGATCTCTACTGGGCGCGCTCGCGCGTGCTCGAATATCTCAACCAGGTCCAGAACCGCTTGCCTGACGGCGTCGAGAGTACGCTTGGTCCCGACGCAACCGGTGTGGGATGGATTTACGAGTATGCCCTGGTTGACCGCAACGGGGGTCACGACCTTGCAGGGCTGCGAAGCCTGCAGGACTGGTTCCTGCGTTACGAGCTGAAGACCATTCCGGGCATCGCCGAGGTCGCCAGCGTGGGGGGCATGGTCAAGCAGTATCAGATCGTCCTCGATCCTTACCGCATGGCCTCGCTCGGCGTGACTCACGCCGAAGTGGTCAAGGCGGTCCAGGCCGGCAATCAGGAGGCGGGCGGATCCATCGTCGAGATGGGCGAAGCGGAATTTATGGTGCGTTCGTCAGGCTATCTAGGCAGCCTCGATGATTTCCGCGCGATCCCTCTGCGCGCCGAAGCGGGGGGTGTCCCGGTGACGCTTGGCGATGTGGCCAATCTACAGATCGGCCCCGAACTGCGCCGCGGTATCGCCGAACTGAATGGCCAGGGCGAAGTCGCGGGCGGCATCGTTATTCTGCGGCAAGGGGCCGACGCGCGCGGTGCGATCGAGGCGGTGGAGGCGAAGCTGGAACAGTTGAAGGCGAGCCTGCCCGACGGGGTCGAGATCGTCACCACCTATGACCGTTCGCAACTGATCGACGCGTCGGTCGATAACCTCACCACCAAACTGATCGAGGAATTCATCGTCGTCGCGCTCGTGTGCCTGTTGTTCCTGTGGCACGCCCGCTCTGCGCTGGTCGCCGTGGTCACCTTGCCGCTGGGCGTTCTGGCAGCCTTTCTCGTGATGCGCTTCCAGGGCGTGAACGCCAACATCATGTCGCTCGGGGGCATTGCCATCGCGATCGGCGCGATGGTCGATGCGGCGGTGGTGATGATCGAGAACGCGCACAAACACATCGAGCGCTGGACCGAGGACAATCCCGAGACGGTTATGTCGGGTGAGGAACGCTGGAGGATCGTCGCAGATGCTTCCAAGGAAGTCGGTCCGGCGCTGTTTTTCAGCCTTCTGATCATCACCTTGTCCTTCCTTCCTGTCTTCACCTTGCAGGCGCAGGAAGGACGGCTCTTCGCACCGCTGGCCTTTACCAAGACCTATGCGATGGCGGCGGCGGCGATCTTGTCGGTCACGCTGGTTCCAGTGCTGATGGGATGGCTGATCCGCGGCAAGATACCGCGGGAAGACAGCAACCCGATCAACAAGGCGCTGACTCGCGCCTATCGTCCGGGGCTCGACTGGGTGATGCGGCGTCCGAAGGCGACGCTGGTCATTGCTGGGCTGATCTTCGCGACGACGCTAGTGCCTTTCACGCGGCTGGGCGGCGAATTCCTGCCTCCTCTCGATGAAGGCGATTTGCTTTACATGCCAAGCGCGCTTCCTGGGCTGTCGCCTGGTGAGGCATCATCCCTGCTTCAGCGGACAGACCGCCTGATCAAGACGGTGCCCGAAGTCGATACCGTTTTCGGCAAGGCGGGCCGCGCAGATACGGCCACCGATCCCGCGCCGCTGACGATGTTCGAGACGACGATCAGCTTCAAGCCGCATGAGGAATGGCGCGAGGGGATGACGCCTGACAAGCTGGTGGAAGAACTCGATCGCGTGGTCCGGGTTCCGGGCCTCGCCAATGTCTGGGTGCCCCCGATCCGCAACCGTATCGACATGCTCGCCACCGGCATAAAGAGCCCCATCGGGGTCAAGGTCTCGGGCGAGGATTTGGGCGAGATCGAACGCGTGGCGCTTCAGGTCGAGCAGATTGCCAAGGAGGTGCCGGGTGTGAGTTCGGCGCTGGCCGAGAGGCTGTCCGGCGGGCGCTATGTCGATGTCGATATCGATCGCATGGAAGCGGCCCGTTACGGGCTCAACATAGCCGATGTGCAGCAGATCGTATCGGGCGCGATCGGCGGAGCAAATGTCGCGCGCACCGTGGAGGGGCTGGCCCGTTATCCGGTCAATGTCCGCTATCCGCGCGAGATTCGCGACAGCGTCGATGAACTGCGCAATCTTCCGGTCCTGACCCCTGCGGGACAGCAGATCACGCTTGGCACGGTGGCGGATGTTCGCGTGACCAGCGGTCCGCCCATGCTCAAGAGCGAGCAAGGCCGGCCGACCAGCTACGTCTATGTCGACGTGCGGGGGCGCGATCTCACCTCAGTGGTGGGGGATTTGCAGGAAGCAATCGGGGCCGAGGTCGATTTGCCCGCAGGCGTCAGCCTGTCCTATGCCGGGCAGTTCGAATATCTGACGCGCGCATATGAGCGGTTGCAGATCGTCGTGCCGGCGACGCTCGCGATCATCTTCCTGCTGCTCTATCTGATCTTCCGCCGCTTCGACGAGGCGCTGCTGATCATGGGCACGCTACCCTTCGCGCTGACTGGCGGCTTCTGGCTGCTCTACTTGATGGGATACAACCAGTCCGTAGCAACCGCCGTCGGGTTCATTGCGCTGGCAGGCGTATCGGCGGAATTCGGCGTGGTCATGCTGATCTACCTGAAGGCCGCGCTGGAACGGAGAGAGGGCGCGCTGGATGCCGACGAGGTATCGGTAGCCATCCGCGAAGGCGCGCTGCTGCGCGTCCGCCCCAAGGCGATGACCGTCGCCGTTATCCTCGCCGGCCTGTTCCCGATCCTGATCGGCACCGGCGCCGGATCCGAGGTGATGAGCCGTATCGCGGCCCCGATGATCGGCGGGATGATCACCGCTCCGCTGCTTTCCATGTTTGTACTTCCCTCCGCCTATCTGATGATGCGGCGTCCCCGGACCAACCGGTCCAAACCCCTCGAAGGAGAAGAAGAATGCGTATTACAACCCTCGTGACCCTGCTGGCCGCGCCGCTGGCACTCACCGCCTGTGGCTCCGGTGACGATACCGAAATGATGGACGACACGGCCATGGCGGACGGCCAGATGGCAGACGGTCAGATGCCGATGGACGATGGCGATATGCCGATGATGGGATCGGACAGCGCGATGCAGACCGCCAGTGCCGAAGGAACCGTGACCGCCATCGACGCCGATGCAGGAACGATCACTGTCGATCACGGCGCAGTCGCCGCGATCGAATGGCCCGCCATGACGATGGCGTTCGACGCCGACGAGCAGCTGCGTCAGGACGTGGCGGTTGGCGACGCGATTTCGTTCGAATTCACTACCGGTGAAGGCGGCAACACGATCACTTCGATCACCAAGCAGTAATTTGCGAACCGGCCCCGGATCGTATTCCGGGGCCGGTATAATTAGGAAAAGTTCGATGATGAATGGTGACATGCCAGCGGCCATGATGGGGATAATGGGTTTGTTCTGCTTATTGCTGACCATCCTTCTTGTGTTGGGCATCGCTGCGCTGATCAAATATCTCCGGAGCAAGTGAAATGGACCAGTGGGCGAACGCATCCGGCCTTAACCGACGTGCCTTGCTGCGACGGGCTGGCACAGCGGCGGCGGGCCTTGTGGCTCTTCCCTTGTCAGCGTGCGAAGCGCGAAATTCCCTACTTGGTGCCGATGGAGCCGGCACCAATCCGCTCGCCATTCCCAAGCTCGATCAGGGAATTGTCGAGCAAGGCGAACGGGTCTTTCGACTGTCGATATCCGCGGGGCAGAAGGAATTCGCTCCCGGGGTCGCTTCGCCTACCATCGGAGTGAACGCGCCCTATCTGGGTCCGACATTGGAGATGCGCCGCGGCGAGCGCGTCCGGCTGCATGTCGACAACGGCCTGGACGATGGAGCCACAGTCCACTGGCACGGGTTCGAACTACCCGCCGCTGCGGACGGCGGGCCGCACCAGTTTATCCGCCCCGGCGCGCGCTGGAGCCCGTCTTTCGAAGTTCGGCAGCGTGCCTCTCTCTACTGGTATCACTCGCACCTGCATCGCGGCACGGGACCGCAGGTCTATGCTGGTCTTGCCGCACCGATCTATGTCCGCGATGATGAAGAGGATGCGCTGGATCTGCCGAGCGAATACGGCGTGGATGATATTCCGCTTATCGTTCAGGACCGCTTGCTCGATAGCTCGGGCAAGCTCCTCTATCCGCAGAATATGCATGCACAAATGATGGGCGTGCGCGGGGATCGTCTCTACGTCAATGGCACGCAAAACGCGGTGTTTGAAGCGCGGACCGGCCTGTTACGTTTGCGGATCCTCAATGGATCGAACGCTCGTTTCTACGATTTCTCGCTGTCCGGAGGTCAGACAATGAAGCTCATCGCAAGCGATGGTGGCTTGCTGGACCGTCCGCATGCGGTCCGTTCGCTCAGGCTCGCACCGGGGGAGCGGGCGCAGATCGTCGTCGATCTTTCCGAGGGGCGCCCACTCAGCCTTGTGGCGACCAGTCCCGACAATTCGATGGGAATGATGGGCGATGGCGCCGGCATGATGGGCGGCGGTATGATGGGCCGACGCCGCGACGACACCGAGATGGACGAGCCGTTCCGCGTCCTCGATATCAGACCCTCTGACTCCTCGCGGCGAAAGAATCTGCCGCCGCAGCTTGCCGCGCTACCGGCACTCGACCCCTCACTTGCAGTGCGAACCCGGCGGTTCGTGCTCGATATGGGAATGCTGGGCGGCGGGATGTCTATCAATGGTGCCAGCATGGACATGAATGTGATCAACGAGAGGGTGCCCGTCGGCCAGTGGGAAATCTGGGAAATCGCCAATGCCTCCATGATGGCGCATCCCTTTCATATTCATAACGCGCAGTTCCGCGTGATCGACCGCAACGGCCGCACTCCGCCGCCCTTGGAGACTGGTTACAAGGATACGGTCATCATCAACCCGCGCGAGCAAGTGCGCCTCCTTTTACGGTTCGAGGAACACACGGACCCGGATCTGCCGTACATGTATCACTGCCACATTCTCGAGCATGAGGATGCCGGAATGATGGGGCAGTTCGTCGTCGTGGACAGCTAGGAAGGGTCAAAGATGGGCATTAGCCCTGCGGCGATTTTCCGCCGATCTCGTGCAGATGCTCGACCGCTTCTTCCACGCAGTCACCGCACTTCAAATTGGCAGGGACGGCGACGTCGATCTTCTTGGGATAGGGCAAGTCGAGTTCGGCCATGATCCGCTGGAACTCGGAAAGCGAAATTTCGTCGTTCAATCGAGGATTGCGCTTACGCTCTTGCATGATCGTCGAGACCCGACGGCCTGAATAATCGTGCGCGGGGTAGACCAACGTGTCTTCCGGCAAAGCGAACAGCTTTTCGCGAACTGACTTGAAAAGGGTCGCGGAATCGCCGTTCTGGAAATCGGTGCGACCGCATCCATCGATGAGCAGCGCATCGCCGGTGAAGACCTGCGTATGGCCGCCTTGCTCTAT
Organism: uncultured Sphingomonadaceae bacterium; assembly: GCA_947493195.1. Classification (GTDB taxonomy): domain Bacteria; phylum Pseudomonadota; class Alphaproteobacteria; order Sphingomonadales; family Sphingomonadaceae; genus Alteraurantiacibacter. The sequence continues at coordinate 177,796 of CANLQG010000002.1, forward strand.
TACGTAACTATGATGCTTGTCGGTATGTCCGGGGGTGAACAAGGCGCGAATGGTCAGATCGCCTACGGACAACGGCGCTTCTTCGCTCACTTCAACATCCGCGCAAGAAAGATTGTCATCGGCCGGATAGGCAACCTCGCACCCCGTCAGGCTGCGCAGCCGGCATGCGCCAGTGATATGATCGGCGTGGATATGGGTGTCGAGCGTGAAAGCAAGGGTAAGGCCTAGTGCGGCAACCGCGTCCATGTCCCTGTCGCAAGTCTCGATAACCGGATCGAGCAGGACAGCCTTACCCGTATTTTCGCATCCGATCAGATAGGTGTAAGTCGACGATTCCGGTTCGACAAGCTGCCTGAAGATCATCGCGCATTTGCCTCGTTTACATTGAGCAGTGGCGATAAATCGCCTTCACTGATTTCCAGCCCGGCCTCGCGGCCTCTTTTCGCTGCCGTGGCGGCATTACAGTCCTTTTGACGCGCCCAGGACGCAAGGCCCAACAAGCTCGCCCGACGTCCACTGGCGCAGTGAATGGCCACAGGACCGGGAAGCTGTTCGAGCCTAGCCGTGAAGTCCTGCGCCTTCTCAGCCGTCAAATCCGGCGGAGAAACGGGATAGTGAAGGTACTCCAATCCGTTCTCGCGCGCTTCTTCCGCTTCTGCCTGCGGGTTCAGCTTTTCGCCCTGCTCGCCGGCCTGCCTCAAATTGACAATCGACTTGAAACCAGCGTCCGCAAGAGATTGCAGGTCGTGTGCTGCGGGCGGGAATGTCAGCAGGGAGAGGTTCTCATCGATTCTGGCACGGTCCATCGTTGGCTTTCCTTCGGGCGTTTTGAATACGCCAATCCAACCTTTGCCTCGCAGACGAGTTCCTTTGGTTTAACTTAGCACGATCATCTCGTACAAGCCGATGGGGTCGGCCGGTTCTGCTTAGGAATGCTTGCAGACAAACCCTCTGCCCAGTTATTTCTCCTTCGCTAGTTCCGGGGTAGCGCGTAGGCCACTATTGCATCGCTGACAGGTGTCTTCATGAAATGATGCCCGCCTGCCATAATCACGACATACTGGCGGCCGCCCTGAGAGTAGGTCATTACGTTGGCCTGCCCGCCGCCCGGCAGGACGTCGGACCAGACCGTTTCGCCTGTTTCGACATCGATTGCGCGAATCAGATTGTCGGTCGTCGCTGCAATGAACAGCAGTCCTCCCGCTGTTACGACACCGCCACCATTGTTCGGCGTGCCGATCGTGAACGGAATGCCAAGGGCGAGGCCCCAAGGACCGTTCGCGCGCGCCGAACCGAAGGGCCGGTCCCATAGCGTCTTGCCGCTATTCATATCGATCGCACGAATGCCGCCATAAGGTGGCTCTTTGCACAGAAGGCCGGTCAGCCCGAGCCGCCAGCCAGCGTTGACGTCGATGGCGAACGGCGTACCGGTCTGAGGCGAGCCCTCACCTTCAGAACCACCGCCACCTTGATTGCCCTGCGGGCCGCGCGGCTCCCAGCCCTTTTCGTTCGCCACTGCGCGAGGGACGAGGCGGTTGTGGTTGGGCATGTCGTTATAGTTGGCGTAAATCACTCCGCGGCGCGGATCGATCGCCACCGATCCCCAGTCGGATCCGCCATTGTAACCGGGATACTGGATCCACCGGCGATCTGACGTGGGAGGCGTATAGTAGCCGTCATAGGCCGACTGCCGATACTGGATGCGGCAGATCATCTGGTCGATCGGCGTCATGCCCCACATGTCGCGCTCTTCGAGCGAGGGCCTGCGCAGCGTCGCAAAGCCCGAATAGGGTTGCGTGGCGGTGCGCTCGGCGGGCTCCACACCACCTTGCGGCACCGCGCGTTCGATCATGGTGTGCAGTGGTCGACCGGTACGTCGGTCGAGAATGTAGATCTCGCCCTGCTTCGATGGGAGAATGATGGCCGGTGTTCCGCCCGGCAGATCGACAAGCGTTGCCTGGCTCCCGAGGTCGTAGTCCCAGACATCCTTGTATACGGTCTGGAAACGCCAGCGTGGCTCGCCTGTCTCGCCGTCCAGCGCCACGAGCGCCGTCGAAAATTCGTTTTCCTGTGGACTGCGATCCGAACTCCAGTAGTCGACCGCGCTGTTGCCCATGGGTAGGTAGACGAGCCCCAGTTCCTCGTCCGTCGAGGCCGTCGTCCACATATTGGGCGTTCCGCGCGTAAATTGTTCGCCGGGTCCGGGTGGGCCATTTTCTCCCGGACGGCCCATATCCCATGCCCATGCACGCTCACCGGTGACGGCGTCAAACGCTTGGATTACGCCTGACGGGGCGCTGTTCCGCTGCCCGTCAAGAACTTGATGGCCTGTCACGATGTTGCCGCGCACGATCACCGGAGGAGCCGTGATCGCCACCATGCCTGGATATGTCTGGCCCATGCCCTCTTTGATATCGACCTCGCCGTTGACGCCAAAGTCGGCACAGGGGCGGCCGGTTTCGGCATCGACGGCGATGAGACGGCCATCGAGCGTCCCTTCGATGATGCGCATCGCGCAATTCGCTGCAGTTCCCGAAGGTACGACCGGCGCGCCTCGATTCTGGGAAGAAGAGCCTTGGGTGCCTCCGGAAAGCTGTGTGCCGCTGTCCAGCGGGCGGTTGTAGGCGGTCACGCCGCGGCAGGAGGCCGAATAGGGGATGGCGGCGGTGGAGACTTGTGGATCGTGGCGCCAGATTTCCGCGCCGGTTTGCGCGTCGAGCGCGATGAGAATATTCATCGCCGAGCACAGATACAAACTGTCGCCGATTTTAAGCGGGGTCGTCTCGGGGGCGTATTTGCCCTCACCCGCACCTTGGGGCAGATCCCCGGTATGTGCGATCCATGCGCGCTCCAGTCCGCCGACATTGGCCGGAGTAATCTGATCCAACTGCGAATAACGCTGACCTGAATGGGTTCCTCCCCATGCTGGCCAGTCACCGCCCACATCCTCGACCTCTATCCCTGCCTGGGGTATCGGGAGTTCCCCCCTCACCGGATCGGGGCGCGATGCCGATGCAACCCAGAGTGCAACCGCAAGGAACACCACCGCTCCCCCAGCCCCTGCAAGTGCAACTGGCCATCTTGTTGGCCGATAAAGGCGGGGTGAAACCAGAGCGACCAGAGCGAGGAGAACGGTCGGACCAACAAGTCGCGGCACGAGCGCCCACGGATCATTGCCGCTCTCCCATAATGCCCAAGGCACGGTCACCATATAGACGCTGACGTAAATCCACGCGCCCAAGGCTTTCCCGCGAAAGATGAAATAGGCGGAAGCAAGCAGCGCCGCGCCGGTCAGCCCATAGTAAAGCGAGCCGCCAAGGATTGCGAGCCAGATGCCACCGGCAAACAGTGTTGCACCGATGAGCCCGATCAGAATCGCGACTATCCGTGGTAGGATCGAGACTTTGGATGAGGGTGCGGTTTGTTCAGAACTGCTCATGACGGATCTCGCTGTTAGATCTTGGCAAACTTTACCGATACTTCTTGGCAGGGATGACATTGCTTGGCAGGGATGACATTGCGCCTTTATATCATTAGTGCGATCATCGGATACTTCCTTGGGTAGATCACCGGGCCTTTCTGCGGCGCAGTTTCGGGAACCGGTTCGCCAAGAGGATAAAGCCCGAAACCGCGATGACCGTTCCACCGATTCCGAAAAGCAGCAGCCACCAGCTGTTGATCCGGTCGCGCTGGGTCCAGTCCATGATGTGCAAGCCCCAGACGAAGTCGAAGAAGCGCCAGGTATCGCTTCTTGCGCCGAGAATCGCGCCGCTTGAGGCATTAAGGTAGAGCCTCGTCCCGTCTGGATCGGAGAAGGTGATTTGCCACGCCGGAAATGGACCGCGGAACTCTGTTCCTATCGGGGTCTCGATTAGCTTCACACTGGCGATCGAAGTCTCGGGTCCGGTCCAGGCGCGTAAAGCGATGGCTCGGGCATCAGCAACCGGCAGGGGAAAAACTTTCGTTCCGGTCTCGGTCTCATGAAGCGTCATCGAGCCATCGCTACGCTCGATCTGGACGAGGGGACGGCCAGCTACGGATTTGGTTGTGACAGCAACGACGCCCTGTCGATCTACCAGCCATCGCGGTGCCGGAAACTCAGGATCGAGTGTTTCGGCTTCGCGCGATATGACGTGCTCGGACCGTACCTGCTCGATCTTGAGAAAGGACATGATCGCGCCGGTTCCCATCCACAAGAGCACCTGGACGCCGACAAACAGCGCGAGCCACTTGTGCAGCTTGCTACCGAATATGTGCAGCCGAAGCTTGCGTGACGGCTTTCGTAGAGCTGGAACCGACGCCATGAGGTCTTATTGGTTGCGGGGAGGACGGGACGATGAATGGTATTGCACGATCTTCCAGCCATTGGCGTCGTGCGTGAGCACCGATGTCGCCACGCCTTCCCGGTCGATCACGCGCCCATCCGCCAGTTCGATCCGGTAGGTATAGGTTTCGCGTCCGTAGGCCAGGTGCCCCATCCGGGTGATCGTCATGGTCGGCTCACCAAAGGAAAAACTGGTGATCGCATCGAGTTCGGGCCCGAGATGGTGTTCCATGTAATTCGTGAAACTGCCTTCATCCTTCCCGTTTTCGTAAACGAAGGATTCTTCTGCAAACAGGGCCGTCATCGCATCGGCATCGCGACCAGTCAGGGCATTGCGATAAGCGGTCAGCACCGCTTCTGCACCGGCGACATCATCGTTCATAGCCGCCATGTGCTCAGCATGCTTCTTACATTGAGCGGGTTGCTCCATGGGCTGCGTTGCAGCTTTCTCTGCATGCGCAGCATGATCTTCCATGCTCTGCGCAATCGCCGGTGTGGCAACCGCAGCCAGAACGAGGGCGAGAGCCCCGCGTGTAATGGTAGTGTGCATTGAAATTTCCCTTCCTTTAAAACCAGAACCGTATGCCGACGACGTAATTCGTCACGCTCGGGTCTTCCCCCGCGGCTCGCGCAAAGTCGACGCTTTGGCCGATTTTCCATTCCTGATCGATCCCGATATACGGCGCGAACTCGCGCGCGAGCTCATACCGCAGGCGCAGACCGGCTTCGACCGAGTCCAGTCCGGCACCGATGCCCAGTTCAGGCACATCCTGTGCAGAAAAAGACGCTTCGACACGCGGTTGGACGATCAGGCGCTGCGTAATCCTCTGATCGAGTTCGACCTCGACGCGGGCTGTCAAATCGCCTCGGTCCGACAGGAATGCGGCTGCATCCACTTCGAATAAATAGGGTGCGAGCCCCTGGATGCCGACCACCGCATACGTGCGGTCGATCGGAGCCAGATCTTGGCGGACCCCCGCTTGCAGATCGAAAAAGGGCGCGATTGCACGACTGTAAAGTGCCTGGATTTCGGCACTCTCGATCTCTTCGCCGAAGCTGCCTTCCCCTTCCGATTTGAACCAGAATTTGTCGAGATCGCCGCCATAATAGCCCTGCACGTCGAACAGATAGCCATCGGCACCGTCGCGGGCGCGATATTCCACGCGGTCGCCCTGGAACCAGAAGAAGTTCTGGCCGCCCTGCTCATCGCGCAATTGCTCGCGGCTCTCGCGCATCGCATCTGCACCCCAGATCGCGTCTGCGGCTCGCGGGGGACCAGAACCGGCCGCAGCGGGCGGCGGCACCGACGGGATATCCATTTCCATAGGCCCGTGACCCATGGCGGCATGATCCATTGCTTCGCCGGTGTCCTGTGCGGCGGTAGATGGGTCTTCTTCCATGCCGGAATGGTCCATCTTCGAATGATCCATGAGCATTGTGGAAGGCTGGTCCTGATCATCCGCTTCCGCGCCATCGATGTCGTCTGGCTGCCCCTCGGCCTGTGGTTCGGGCGGGGTCGTCGGCATGGAGTGGCCCTGATGCTGGGCAAGTGCGGGCGTCGCCGTTGAGGCGAGGATAAGGGCGATCAGATATTTCATCCGCTTTCTCCCACGCGCTTCACATCCGGCTGACCGGCCCGATCGGCGACGGTCACGATCTGAAACATTCCGGCATGCATGTGGTAGAGAAGGTGGCAGTGAAACGCCCAATCGCCGGGCTCGTCGGCAGTCAAATCGAACTGGGCAGAGCCGCCTGGCTGCACGATGACCGTATGCTTTTGTGGCTGGCGATCGGCAGGAGCGCCGTTGACGAGCTCGAAGAAATGGCCGTGCAGATGGATGGGGTGCGCCATCATGGTATCGTTAACCAGTTTTATGCGGACGCGTTCATTATAGGCGAACCGGATCGGTTCATCGCTGACGGCCGAGAATTTCTTCCCGTCGAACGACCACATGTAGCGTTCCATATTGCCGGTTAGATGGATTTCCATCTGGCGCGACGGTGTGCGCAGGTCGTCGTTCGGTTCGAGCGCGACCAGATCCTTGTAAGTGAGAACCTTGTGCGGAACCTTGTCGAGACCGATGCCTGGATCGCCCATCCGGTCCACCGGGTTCATCGCGACCATATCGACACCGGGGCCTACCTTCACATCGGGCGGGAGCAACGACGTGTCGCGCATATCCATGCCGCTCATGGACATCTCGCCCGACGGCTCGGTCCCATGGCCCATCGCACTGTGATCCATACCGGGATCCATCCCGGCCATATCACCGCCGCCATGGTTCATGCCCATATCGGCCATGGTCAAAAGCGGGGGATCGCGGAGGGCCGGCACTGGCGCACGCGCACCCGGACGGCTTGCAAGCGTGGCGAGTGCCATGCCCGAACGATCCATGCTTTCTGCGACGATTGTGTGCGCTTCGCCGGTCGGCTCCACCACGATATCGTAAGTCTCTGCCGTGCCGATCTGGAATTCTTCCACCTCGACCGGCCTTACGTTGAGGCCATCCGCCGCCACCACCCAGAACTTCATTCCGGGGATGCGGACATTGAAGAACGTCATTGCGCTGCCGTTGATCACGCGAATTCGAACCCGTTTGCCGCGCGCAAACAGATATTCGAGCCCCTCCTTAGGGCCGTGTCCGTTGGCTAGATAAGTGTAGGTGGATCCAGATACATCCGAAATGTCGGTCGGCATCATCCGCATTTCCGCCCACATCCGCCGCTCCTCGCCGGTCAACGGATAGCCGTCGGTCAGCGTGCGTTGCTGATAATTGAAATAGGCTTCGCCCTTTTTCAGTTTGGCCATGATGGTGTGGGGATGCATCGGCGTGAATTCGCTCAGCAGCATGACGTAGTCGTAATCGGCCTGCACCGGATCGGGACCGGCGGGATCGACGATGATCGGGCCGTAATGGCCGGCCTGCTCCTGCAAACCCGAGTGGCTATGCCACCAATAGGTGCCAGCCTGCCGCAGCGCGGGCATTTCGTAAGTGAAAGTCTGCCCCGGCTTGATCCCGGGGAAGCTGACGCCGGGCACGCCGTCGAATTGAAACGGAACCAGCAGTCCGTGCCAATGGATCGAGCTGTCTTCGTCCAGCGCGTTGTGCACGTTGAGATTGACGGCCGCGCCCTCCTTCAACCGCACCAGCGGCCCCGGCACGCTGCCGTTGACGGCAACTCCCATTCCGCGCCGACCCTGTACTGTAACGGGGCCCCGGGCGATGGTCAGATCGATGTTCCGGCCGGACACTTCGTCGAAGCCCTGGCGAATCGCCGCGCCATTCATATTGCCGCCGCGCGCCCAGGCAGGAATCGCGGCTCCGGCGCCCAGCAGACCGCCCGCCGCGATACTCGAGCCGAGGAATTTCCGCCGATTGATTGATTGCATCATAATGTCCTGTGTGAACGGGGTTTGCCTTACCCTACGCAGCCCGGCGCGGCTTCCCTCATCAAATTCACTCGCCGCTGGGCAATTTTTCTCTCAGTATCTTGCGCGCCCGATAGACCAAGGCCTCCACCGCTTTGGCCGAAATCCCGAGCAGCTCCGCCGCCTCGCTTTGACTTCGACCATCGATGGCGACGAGAATCAGGGCCTCGCGAAGCCGCAAGGGAAGGCGCCGGATTTCGGAACGGGTTTGTTCGAGAAGCTGGCGGTCGACGGCTTCGGTCTCGGGCGAAGGCGCGGGATCGGATGCGAGCTCCGGCATCGAAGCCCTGCCGAAGCCAAGAAAGTCGGCTGCCTTTCGCCGACGCAATTTGTCGCGGCATTTGTTGAGCGTAATCGTGGTGAGGAGCGGAAGGAAAGACCGTGATCGATCGATCCGGCTCCGTGCGATCCATGCCGATGCCAACGCATTCTGCACCGCATCCTCCGCCTCGTCGCGGGTTCCCAGCAAGCGCAGCGCGGTGGCGAGCAATCGTGGTACGAGCGGCTCTACAAGCTGGGTGAACGCGCGGCGGTCCCCAGCCACGACCCTTGCAACCAGTTCCCGCTCCTGACTGTCGTGCCGCTCCTGCACTCCGGCGTCATTGCGGCGGCGGTCCGGTCAGCGACCGGGCGACCTGTTGATCGAATGCGCGCTGCTGGTCTTCATTCAGAATGCTGCGCATCGCGAAGACATGACGAACCGTCGCCTTCTGCAATTCGCCCATGCTGGCATGGACCCCGTCGATGGCAGCGCTGACCTCGGGGCCGTATTCATGCTCGTTGTCGATCGCGGCCGCCAAGTCCGCATTCGCGCGCCGCACCGCCAGTTCGCGTTGCGCGTTCTCGATCGCATAGCGTTCCTCGAGCCGGTCGAGCCGGTCTTCCTGCTGCGCATCGAGTTCCAGCTGTTCGTGCACAAACTCGTGGAGACCACCCGGCTGGGTGGGCGCAAACCAGCGTTCGGCGGCAACGGCTCCAAGGAATCCCGCCAATACCGCAAGCAGAACCGCAACCATTAATTGCAGTTTCCGGTCTTTCATGGAGCGACATGCAGCAGCGCGGCGGGAGAAAGCCGGACATCGCTTATCAACGGATAGGTCGGCTCCTTCGCGTAGGCAGGCGCTTGGACGGTGATCGCGCCTGCGCCCAGCCCGACGGCGAAAAGTCCTGCGAACAAGGCGCTTCGCAAAGTGCGTTCCCGGCGCGCGTTGATATCGCCGACCCGCTCCCACACGCCTTCCATGAAACCACCGGACACGCCGACCGGAGTCTCGTGGGCAAGCACTTCCAGAATGGGGTCCAATTGATGTTCCATCGCTAGGGGTCGATCCTTGAAGTAGGTGGCCGTTCTCACAATACGTCCGGTCTGCCCATTGCCCTCATAAATTTTCGTGAGGGGAGGCGTCTTGCGGTGCGTATCAAGGAGCATAGGTCTCGTGAACCCACCGTGAAAGAGCATTCGCCATTATGAAACCCATCCATCTCCTGATGCTCGTGTGCGCAGGTTTTCTGTTGGTCGGCCCGGCCTATGCGCATGGCGAGAAGGGACATGATACCGCTGCCAGCGCTGCCGCCTCTTCCGATCCAACCCATGACGCATCCAGTGCGGGCGAGGCGCAGGCCGCGTCGACTCATGCTGCGGAAGGGCACGACGAAGCGTCGGGGGGCCATGAAAGCGCTGCAAATGCGGGAGGTCTCGCCTTCGTCAAGAAGCTGCACCCCGCAACGATACATTTCCCCATTGCCTTGTTCCTGATGGCGGCGCTGGCGGAATTGTTCATGATGACTGGACGGGGTGCCGGTATCGAACCGGCCGTTCGCGTACTGATCTACGGCGGCGCGGGCGGTGCCGTAATCGCGGCCTTGTTCGGCTGGATTCATACCGGCCTCTGGTTCGGCGGTGATACGGTCATGCAGCTTCACCGCTGGAACGGGATGCTGATCACTGCGCTGGGCCTCGCGCTTGCTCTACTTGCCTCCAAGCCGCGGGATGGAAGAACCCTCCTGCGTACCGGACTTCTCTCCATGGCCGCGCTGATTCTGCTTCAGGGATTCCTCGGCGGGGAACTCGCTCACGGGCCGGATCACCTCGGCTTCTCGTTGATATGAAGGAAGACCTGATGCACCGATTCAAACCGATGAAAATTGCTGGAGCGCTGTTGCTCGGGACCGCCCTGGCGGGTGTGGCGGCGTGCGATCAACCGGTTGAACCGAGGGCCGAAATCGATGATTCCACTACGCTCGACACCGCAGCGCCGCTGACCGCGTCGTCGCCCAGCGAAGCCGCAGCCGATAGTCCGGCCGTAGCCAGTGTCGATAGCGCACCGGTCGCCGGCAACTCGGCTCCAAAGCGCGTGCCGGCCGGCCCTGGCACAGCACGACCCGCGCGGATGCAGGCAACCGGTTCGGCGCCGGCACCCACGCCGACGAAGCGCGAAGTCGCTGAAACCTCCGACCCGCATGCAGGCCATGACATGGACTCCATGGCCGACCACGACATCGATGAGATTTAGGAACATTGAAAATGGAATTCGGACATTCCAGCCACCCCACTCGCCGGACGCGCGGGGCATTCACGACATTCGCGATAATCCTCCTGGCGGCCTGCACGAGCGCCGCACAGGCAAGCCCTTATGTGATGTTTCGCGATCCGCAGTGCGGATGCTGCGAGGAATGGGCCAAGCATGTCCGTAGCGGCCTCGATAACGCGGTCACGGTGCGCGAGGACCGTCCCATGGCCGCTGTGAAGGCCGAGGCTGGCGTGCCCGATACCCTGCTCTCCTGCCATACCATGCAGGTGGAAGGCTATGTGATCGAGGGCCATGTGCCTGCGCGCGAGATTGCCCGCCTGCTCAAGGAACGGCCCAAGGGCGTAACCGGCTTGGCCGTTGCAGGGATGCCTCTGGGTTCCCCCGGCATGGAAGCTGGCGATCGGGCGCAACCGTATCAAGTCATCGCCTTCGGCCCGGCAGGCGACAGCGTCTTCGCGAGCTACCGGGGTAGAGCTGAGGCCGATGGAGTGATTGCCATTCAACCGGCTCACCACTCTCGGCGCGCGAATGTCCGCGGCGCACCGGTTGAGTGGGGGGCCGACAGACCTCTTATGCATCGCGGATCGGAGAAAACATGACTGCGATGAATCACGGCGCCGATAATACGATGGATCACGAACTCGAGACCGCTGGCAGGGGGACCATCAGTCTCGCCGGCGGTGTCGCCATGGGCACGGGCGTGATGATCGGCGCGGGGATTTTCGCTCTTACCGGCCAAATTGCGGAACTGGCCGGACCGCTGTTCCCGCTCTCGTTTATCGTGGGCGCGCTCGTCACCTCGCTTGCCGCCTATAGCTACATCAAGATGTCTAACGCCTGGCCGTCTTCGGGCGGCATCGCGATGATCCTCCAGAAGGCCTATGGGCCCGGCGTCGTCGCGGCGTCGGCATCGCTGCTCATGGCGCTTTCGATGGTCATCAACGAAAGCCTTGTCGCGCGAACCTTCGCCACTTACGCATTGCGGCCGTTCGGTCTCGAGGAGAACGCATTCCTGCTGTCCGCCTTGGCGCTCGCGCTGATCGTCTTCGCCTATATCGTGAACAAGGCCGGCAATCGGTCGGTCAGCGGCTTTTCACTGATCATGTCGGCGATCAAGATCGGCGGGATTGCGCTGTTCGCTGTGGCGGCCATTGCCGCGAGCGGATTTTTCTCCGGCGCGTTTGCCGAGCCGGCAAATATTACGAGCGGCGGCGCGTTCCTGGCGTCGGTCGCGTTCTCGATCCTGGCGTTCAAGGGCTTTACCACGATCACCAATAGCGGCGGAGAGATCGTCGATCCGCATCGCAATGTGGGCCGCACGATCATGATCTCGATCGCGATCTGCGTCGTCACTTACCTGCTCGTCGCGTTCGCGGTCGGGTCCAGCCTGACGATCGGCCAGATCGTCGAGGCGCGCGATTATTCGCTCGCTGCCGCCGCCCGCCCGGCGCTGGGCCAGCTCGGCTTCTGGTTCACCATCGTCATCGCGATTGCGGCGACCACTTCGGGCGTGATCGCAAGCGTTTTCGCGGTCTCGCGCATGCTCACCATGCTGACCGAGATGAAGATGATCCCGCACCGCCATTTCGGCATGAAGGGACCGATCCGCGGTCACCTGCTCGTCTATACGGTGGTGATCGCGGGCACGCTCGCGGTGCTGTTCGACCTGTCGCGGATCGCTTCGCTCGGGGCGTTCTTCTATCTCGTGATGGACATCCTGGTCCATTGGGGCGTGTACCGCCATCTGCGCAACGAGATCGGGGCCAAGGGTTCGGTCCTGCTTGCGGCAATCGCGGCCGACGGCGTCATCCTCGCCGCCTTTGCCGGGGTGAAGCTCGATTCCGACCCCGCCATCGTGGTGATCGCGGCGGTCCTCATCGCCGCCGTCTTCGCTCTCGAAGCCCTCTTCCTGCGCCGTAAACGCGTAGCGGATGGGAACGACCATCGGGACGCCAATGGCGATGAAAGCCAACCTCCTAGTAATGGAGCAGAAAATTGATCGGCCTTGCAAAACCAAATCCGGTCGCGGCGCACCGACAGATCGCTCCATCCCTCTCCGATACGGCGATCACGCGATGACCCAGGCAATACTTCTCGGCTTCGCCCTGTTCGCCGTCTCGCTCTACTTTCACATGTGGATGCTGCGGGGCGCGAAGGCGATTTCTCCGCCCGGCAAGAATCCGCGCCATCTCCGGCTGCTGGCCGGCTCGTCGCTGGTTCTCGCCAGCCACCTCGTCATCGCGGGCATCTTCGCGGGCGGCATGTATCTCGCGTCGGTCTGGGGCCTCGGCAGCCTCGAAAAGGACGTCATCGATAGCTGGATGGATTATTACTACTTCGCGCTGATCACGATCTCCACCGTCGGGCTGGGCGACATTCTGCCCGCCGGTCACATGCGCGCAATTTCAGGTATCGCGGCATTGACCGGCTTCCTGATGATCAGTTGCACCGCCCAGTACGTCTACAAAACCATGAGCAAACAGGAGGATTGATATGGCGCAAGACAAGCAGCATGACCACGATGGAGGGGGCGGCAATTACTGGCGCTTCATGGCGATGGTCTCGACCTCTACCGTCCTCATGTTCTTCCTGATGTATGCCAACACCTTCGATGCCGATCACCTCTTCTGGAGCGAGACGCGCTTTTGGATGATGTTCGTAATGGGCGCAGTGATGATGGTCGTCATGCTGCTCTTCATGTGGGGTATGTATAAGGACCGGACCAAGAATTTCATCATCCTCGGGGTGGCCGCGGTGGTCTTCGCGCTCGCGCTGTGGCTGGTCCGCAGCCAGACGACGATCGACGACGAGGAATACATGGCGGCGATGATCCCGCACCACTCGATCGCGATCATGACCAGCGAGCGGGCGCATATCCGCGACCCGCGGGTGCGCAAGCTGGCGCATGACATCATTCTCGCCCAGCGCCGCGAGATCGCGCAGATGAAATATCTGATCGCCGATATCGAAGCCAACGGCGTGCGCACCGAGAAGCGTCTGCCGGAGGGAATCGATGCTCCTTCTGCCGCTGCCACGCAGCCGACCCCAGCCGAAACACCCGAAGGAGCCGTGCAATGAAGACGAATTTTTTCCTTATCGCCGGTTTGGCTGTGACGCTGGCCGGGTGCAACGAAAACACCGCCATCGGCAATGATCGCGAAGCGCAGCTCGATCCGCCGGCGAAAGCGTCCGCGATCGAACCTGCTTCCAGCGCCTTGCAGAACGTCGCCACGGCAATCGTGAAGCCCGAAACGATGAGCGATGCCGATGTCGCCGCGATCGGCGGCACGAAGGGACGCTGCGTCTTCCGCCTGACGGAGATCGGCTATCCCGTGTTCGTTTACGAAACGGGAACCCGAGGCTTTATCAAGCTCAACGGCAAATTGATCCCGGTCGGCGCTGATGGTGCGGATCGTTTCACGAGCGGCGATCTCGTGGTCACCACGCGAATGCTTGACGACCAAGGCAATGCAGGCCTGCAAACGCAGGAGATGATCGTGGTTCCCCCGGCTGCGGAAGACGAACTGGGCTATCGCGGCTACAATATCTGCTACCAGTAACGACAGAACACCGGAGCCTCGCGCGCGATAACTCCCTTGCGCGGGGCTCCCGCCCTCCAGATGTCCGATAGAGGAAGGTGACTATTGACCGATAATCTAACCCTTGCCGTCTTCGGCGCAGGCGGGAAAACCGGATCGCTGCTGCTCGAACGCGCGGTGCGTAAAGGTCACCGTGTGCGCGGTCTCGAACATCACCTGCCGGAGCAGGCCGATCGGATCGCAGGTGTCGATTATATGCGATGCGACGTGCTCGAAGACGATTTGACCGATCCGATCAAGGGTTGCGATGCGGTCATTTCCACTCTCGGCGTCTCGTTCGCGCCGTCGACCGCGATTGACCCGCCTCCGCTCTACTCCGAGGGGACACGCCGCATCGTTGAAGCGATGGGCCAGGCGGATGTCGACCGGATCGCCGTTATCTCCGCCGCTTTCGTAGATCATCAGCCAAGCGTTCCCTCCTGGTTCCAGCTGACCGTCGTTCCGGCCTTGACGAACATCCTCGACCAGATACGGATCATGGAGCGCATGCTCGAAGCCGAGCGGGGCGTCCGGTGGACAGCCGTCAGACCCGGATGGCTCATCGATCTTCCCTATAGCGGAGCGGCGCAGGCGCAGACGCGAAAATTGCCCTCCGACTGTTTCCGCTGCCGCCACGCCGATCTCGCGGGCTTTCTGCTCGATACGATCGAGAGCGGAACGTGGATCGATGACAAGCCCGCGGTGGGCAAACCGGAAGCGGACGAGGATGAGGGAGTGCTGGCCCTGCGCGAGGAGCTCGAGAACATGTTCTCGTCCGCGTCGCGATAGGCGCGCAGAGGCGGTGTTTGCCGCCCCGCATCACGCAGGCAGAGAACGGTAATTTCATCAGGAGCTATAGACATGGCACACGACAAGAAAAAAAGCGCAGTTTCACGGTGGGAGGATGAGGGCGGAGCATTGCCCTGCGGCCCGCAGGAAGCTTTAGCCGCAGCATGCGTGGACGGAGATGTCCCCGTCCTGTCGGATGCCGAAATGATCCAGCTACGCATCCGGGTGATCGCTTTGGAAAACATCGTCCTCAGCCTGTTGTCCGAGGCTGACGATGCCCAGCTCGAGCGGGTTGCCGAAATGGCGGATCTCATCACGCCGCGTCCCGATGCAACGCAGCATCCGCTCACCATCCATGCTGCAACCCAGATGCGGCAACTGGTGGAACGCGCCAACCATTTCCGCTCGTAAGCCGTGGCAAGGAGCCAGTCATGACCCCCCTCTCCATATCCCGAACCATCCTGATCTGGGGCTCGACTTTCTCGGTGTTTCTGATGCTCAGCCTGGCCGCCTGCATCATTTACGGCCTGATGCTGCCCGCAGGGTTCGAGATGCACCGCGCCTGGTCGCCCTGGCTTCCGGGGTTCGAGTGGCTGACTCTCGGCGGCATTCTAGCTGGCCTCCTGTGGTGCCTGATTTACGGTTTTTGGGCCGCGGCGCTGCTCGTTCCGCTGCGCCGGCTGATGGGGCACTGGTTGGGAGACGCACATGACTGATCACGAAAACTGCTGCGAGCCCGCCAAGGCGCCCCCCGGGGCCGACGGTGTCGCGATCGATCCCGTTTGCGGGATGAGTGTCACGATCGAGGGCGCCGAGCACCGCGCCGAGCACGACAATGCCCAGCATTATTTCTGCTCATCGCGCTGCCACGATAAGTTTCGTGCAGATCCCGAACTGTACTTGTCGGGCGAGCACCTGAACGTCGTCGAGGATATGCCCGAGGGCACGATCTACACCTGTCCAATGCATCCCGAGATCCGCCAAACTGGCCCGGGCTCCTGCCCGATCTGTGGCATGGCGTTGGAACCGGAAACGGTGTCATTGGATGACGGGCCCGATCCCGAGCTTGTCGATATGCGCCGCCGCTTCTGGTGGAGCGCGCTGCTGACGCTGCCGCTCTTTGTCTATGCGATGAGCGACATGATCCCATGGCTCAGTTTCGACCAGTTGATCGAACCTGCCCGGGCGCAATGGGCGCAGTTCGTGCTCGCCACTCCGGTGGTGTTGTGGGGCGGCTGGCCATTCTTTGTCCGCGCGTGGGAGTCGCTGAAGACACGCAACCTCAATATGTTCACGCTGATCGGTATCGGTGTTGGAATCGCTTATCTGTTCAGTCTGGTGGCGACCGCGATGCCTGAGCTCTTTCCGCCAGCCTTCCGTGATCATTCCGGACGGGTGGGTGTTTATTACGAAGCGGCAGCGGTCATCACCACGCTGGTCTTGCTGGGCCAGGTATTGGAACTCAAGGCTCGCGGTTCGACGTCGAGCGCATTGCGAGCTCTGCTCGAGTTGGCACCGCCGTCAACCGTGAAAATCTTCGGGAGCGGTGACGAGCGGGAGGTGCCGCTCGACGAGCTAGAGTCCGGCGATCGGCTGCGTGTTCGCCCCGGAGATAAGGTGCCCGTGGATGGGGAGATCGAGGAAGGATCAAGCGCCATCGACGAATCCATGGTCAGCGGAGAACCGCTTCCGGTGAAGAAGGCTGCCGGCGACACGGTGATAGGCGGGACAGTCAATCAGACCGGCGGGTTCATCATGCGGGCCACGAACGTGGGCAAGGACACGATGCTGTCCAAGATCGTCCAGATGGTGGCCGAGGCGCAGCGTAGCCGCGCACCGATACAGCGTTTGGCCGATCAGGTCGCAGGCTGGTTCGTGCCCGCCGTGGTAATGGTCGCCGTCGTCACATTTGTTGTTTGGGCGATATGGGGCCCCGCTCCAGCACTTACCTATGCACTGGTCAACGCCATCGCGGTCCTGATTATCGCGTGCCCGTGCGCATTGGGTCTTGCGACGCCGATGTCGGTGATGACCGGCACGGGTAAGGGCGCGCAGCACGGGATCCTGATCCGTAATGCCGAAGCGTTGGAGACGCTGGAGAAGATCGATACACTGGTCGTCGACAAGACCGGCACCTTGACGATGGGCAAGCCCGATCTGGTGGCGGTGGACCCAGTCGAGGGCATCGACGAAACCGAGTTTCTTGCCGCGGTCGCCGGGGTCGAGATGGGCAGCGAGCATCCGCTGGCCCACGCGATAGTCGAGGGCGCGCGGTCACGAGGGGTGTCGCCGGCAGATGCGACCGATCTTGCCTCGACAACGGGCGAGGGTGTCGAAGCGGATGTGAACGGTCGTCGGGTCGCGATCGGGAACGAAAAGATGATGCTCCGGGTCGGGATTGACGACGAAAGCTGGCTGGGTTCTGCCGAATCCGGACGGAGAAAGGGTCAAACGGTAATGTTCGTCGCTTTCGCCGGGAAACCCGCCGGCCTGATTGCCGTGGCGGATCCGATCAAACCCACCAGCGCAAACGCCATCGCCGCACTGCACGCGCGCGACATTCGCGTGGTCATGTTGACCGGTGACAGCCGCGGAACGGCCGAAGCGGTCGCGCGGGAAATGGGCATTGACGAGGTTCACGCCAACGTCTCGCCCGAAGACAAGCATCGCGAGGTTGAGAGGCTGAAGTCCGAAGGACGCCGGGTCGCCATGGCAGGCGACGGAATCAACGACGCCCCAGCGCTCGCAGCGGCCGATGTGGGTATTGCGATGGGAACCGGTACCGATGTCGCGATCAAAAGTGCCGGTGTAACGCTGGTGCGCGGCGATCTGACCGGCGTGGTGCAAGCTATCGTCCTGTCGCGTGCAACGATGCGCAACATTCGGCAAAACCTGTTCTTTGCATTTGCTTACAACACGCTTGGCATCCCGGTTGCCGCAGGGGTGCTGTTCCCGGCTTTCGGGCTATTGCTGAACCCGATGATCGCGGCAGCAGCGATGAGCCTGTCGTCAGTTTCGGTGATTGCCAATGCGTTGCGACTGCGCGGTCTGCGATTGTCGACCAGCGACGGCGTTGCAGAACAGCCCGCCTGATGAAAGCGTTGATGAAACTCGATAGACCCGAAACCTGGCTGGCGATTCACGGCTACCTGATCGCGTTCCTCTGGGAAATGCTGCAGATGCCGTTCTATGCGATGGGCCGACTCTCAGCATGGGAGACAACCATCAATTGCAGCCTCGCTTCACTCGGTGACGCGGGCATTATGGTATTTGCCTATTTCGCTGCAGCATGGGCCGTGAACGATCGCTATTGGCTCAGTAGCCGTAACCGGAAGCCGGTCATCGTTTTCCTTGTGACAGGATTGGTCATCACGCTGGTGGTGGAGCACTTCGCAACGGGCGCAGCTTGGGGGTGGAGATATTCTGCGAGAATGCCCACCCTTCTCGGTATCGGCATAGTGCCGATCGTAATGTGGATCGTTGTCCCTCTCATCGCGCTTGGTCTGGCATCGCGCTCCGTAGCCCACCGAATTGAACGGTAACGGTACACAATATCGGCTTTGCTATCCGCAACAGGAAGATTCGCGCCCCTCTTCTCGGGCCTCTTGGATCGGCGGGCATGGTACATCACCAAACGAGCAGAACACGCAACAATCGCCCTCAAGCGGTTTCAAGCGTACTTGGCAGTGCGGACAGGTGTAGAAAAACCAGCACGCATTTGTCGGCATGCTCTCTGTCGTGGACCGACCGCACTCGGGACAGGTAATGGTCGAACAGATCTGCATCAGGTGCCTCCTATCCACCGCATCAGCGGTTGTTCGAACAATTCCCATGAGGCCGAAATCAAGATAACAACCGTCGCAGCAATCAGGACGATCCTAGTCGTTTTGATCCGCGATGAGGCTTCGCAATTATCCATCGCGCAGCTGCGCGATATTCGTAAGTGAAACACCCAGGCGAGCGTGAGGATGATAAGGGCGGCGATGGTCAGCGGCCAATGGTAGGGGACGAGAAAGCCTAAAGCCCCCGACCCGATTCCGAAGGCTGCCAGTGCCAAAGGCAAAACGCAGCAGGCCGCGCCCGAAATCAATGCGGCCAGACCGGTGAAGGCACTGCTCACAGCGAGAACGCGCTCGCCCGGTTGCGCCGCTTCAATTTCATCAAAAACTCGGTCGGTCACGTTTGAACTCCGTTGATCCATGGCCTATTGCCACCTGTAGCTACTACAGAATCAAGGAAATTCGACATGGCAAATTGGTCGATCGGCGAACTCGCTCGAAAAACCGGGGTGCATATCGAAACCATCCGCTACTTCGAGAAGGTCGGCTTGCTTGAAACATCTGGGCGGACCGAAGGCGGACACAGGGTGTTCGGCGACAGGCATCTGCGATCGCTCAAGTTCATCAAGCGAGCACGAGAATTGGGATTCTCACCCCAAGAAGTTCGCGCGCTGCTCGATATGGGCGGCCCGGAAGACGCTTGTTGTGACGAAGTGCGCGATATCGCGGTGCACCACCTCGAAGACGTGCGCCGGAAGATAAAAGACCTCAAGCGGCTCGAGGAGCTGCTGGCCTCCACCGTCGACCGATGTTCCGGTTCGCATGTGAGCGACTGTGCAGTGATCGATATGCTGGAGGAGCCAGTCCGCTAGAGCATATAGCCTATATCCGAAGCGCCCGTCGGATATGCGAACATGGTAGTCTTTAGATCCTCCACCGTCAGCCCGTGCCGAATCGCGAGGCCGAAAATGTTGATCACCTCGTCCGCATGCGGCCCGACGAGATGGGCGCCGAGGATTTTACCCGAACCGTCTTCGACCAATGTCTTGTAGCCATAAACGGGTTCGTCGACCCGTCTTGCGGTAAACCAATCCGAGGCGCGACCGCACTTAACCTCAAAGCTTCGGCCTTCCTCGTTCGCCTCCTCTTCGCTCAACCCTACGCGAGCGAGGGGAGGAAGCGTGAAAGCGACACTTGGCACCCCGGTGTAGTCGGGCTTCTTGTGATTGCCCTCGATAAGGTTGGCCGCAACCACCTTCGCATCGTGGCTCGATACCGGAGTAAGCATGGGTCCGTTCGAAGCAGCATCGCCCGCTGCATAGACTGCCGAATTGCTTTCGCTTTGCAGGAAGTCGTTCAGGCTAAGCCTGCCATTCTCGGTAGCTATGCCCGCCGCATCGAGATCGAGTCGATCGAGGGCAGGAACCCGCCCTGCAGCGTGAATCACGAGATCGGCATCGAATTGCATTGCCCTGCCGTCACCTTCGGCGTGAACGACATAGTCGTCACCTCGCTGTTCGATCGCAGCGACGTTCAAGCCAGTCTCCACATAAACTCTGATCCGATCAAAGGCATCCATCAGCCATTCCACCAGTTCCGGCTCGAAGCCAGTCAACATTCGGGGTCCACGCTGCACCACGGTAACCTTTGCCCCCGCGCGCGCAGCGATATGTGCAAACTCGGCAGCGATGTAGCCGCCGCCGACAAGGACAATTCGCTTTGGTAAGACCGCCAGCGAGAGGAAGTCCTCGTTATCGACGAGGTGTTCTTCGCCCGGAATGTCGAGACGCCTTGGCTTGGCCCCCGTGGCGATGAGAAAATTGCTGGCGGTCAATTCTCGCTCCCCTACGCGCAGCCGATTGGGGCCGGAAAAACTTGCGGTGCCATGCAACGTGGCGATGCCAGCCTCTTTGTATCGCTGCTCATGCTTTTCTGGCACCGGATCAGTGAAGCTGCGCTTGAAATCGATAAGTTCGGGCCAGTCTATACGGACTTCCCCTGCAACTCCGTGGGAAGCCATGCGTCGCTTCGCATCGATCACTTCGACGCCGGCCACCAACATCTTTTTAGGGTCGCAACCCCTAAGTGCGCAGGTCCCGCCAAAGGGTTTCTCATCGATAACCGCAACGCTTTTACCGGCTTTCGCTACACGCATCGCGCATACCATCGCCGCTGTTCCGGTCCCGATTACTGTCAGATCATAGTCCATATTAAGTCTCCTGACCGACCAATGAATCTGGAGTGACTACAGGTTCCTGAAATACGCAAAGCTCAAGCCTCTTAGACGGCCGTTTCGTCAGGCTGTGGCGGCACAGCTAAATGTCTGCAAGCGGCCCTCATCTGCCGTTTCCAAGATCGATTGGCCATGCAGGTTTCTTGTGCGAAGTGGCCACCGGACCAGCAGAAATCGTGTTGGCAAGCTGTGCGTCCTCGCCCCGATCTGACAGGATTTGAAAAAACAATTTCCGCCGCACATCTGGTTCGTTTCTGTGGTTTCCGCCACGAGGAAGCAGGCTCGTTCTGCGCAATGCTTCCTGAACTTCAGGGCATTCTCGCCATTTGCGGAATACGTCGATCACTTCGGCAGAGACTGGATGCGTCGGTTGCCAGAATCCTTCCACGAACCGTAGTCCTTCGCCGATCCGATATGAGATTTCCTGTAATTCTCCGCCATTCCGACCGGAATAATGCATGAGTTGGTCCTGCATCTTCGCATCTGCGATCTGATCCGGGACGAGACGGGCGCGCTGCATGAGGGCTGCAGGTAAAACAACTCTCCCTTCGGAATCCTTGATCAGGACATGCCGTTCTTGCTCGAGAATTCTTAGCAGCCGCCGTCGCGCAGTGAAGGCCTCAGCCGCCAATCGTATCGCTTCCGCGTTCGGCTTTCGAACCGGTTCGCGTTCCTCCACCTCCTCGTTGCGCTCGTGCCCCTGCGCGCGGGCAAAATCTCGATGAGGGGTGTCGACGAAAGGGTCGGTTCCTGTTGGAAATTCTCGCCGGACCTCGTGGCCTTTAGTGCTAATTGGAGGACCGAAGTCATTGGGGTTTGAAGAAGCGGGCATTGACCGCCTTTCTTTGGTTGTCCGGACACGAACTGAGCTCGCTTCTGAACCCATTTCCTCCAACATCGCGGGCGATGCGGGGGGCTTTGAAAAAGCGTCTTCAGAATTTCCGCCAGTCCTGACCGACTGCGCATCTATATTCGACTGCATGCTTTTTGGCATACGTTGATCGATGACGCGGATGCGCAAGGTTGTCGTCGCCCGCCCCGCGTTCACCGAAACCACCGATGGAACTGAAGGCCAGTCGGACAGGCGCCGCGATTTGGGAACCTGTGGTAGCGAGGCTTGAGGGCGTGCTGGCAGGTTTCGCTCATACGCTGACTGAAGCTTGGCGTCGCTGAACTTAGATTCAGTTTTGAAGGAGGCTAACGAACGCGGTACTGAGGCCTCAAGTTTAAGTCTGGCCAAGCCGATCTTTGCCGGTTCCGAGACATTCAAGGCCTCCGGAATGAACAGCATAGATTCCCAGATCCGAGTCAGCATGCTGTGCTTGCCAGCAAGAGCCGACATCACGCTCGGTAGCTGCGCAGAGACTGCAATCCGCTGGACCAGTTCGGTAATCCCGACCTTGGCAGGGTATGCGACCGGAAGCCGGTACTCAGTCTCAAGCGGTTGTGGAGAAGGCGTCTTCCTTCCCCCAATCGCCGCTGGAGCTGGGATCGTATCTTCATCCACCACCACTGGCTTCAGCGATGGTAGTGTGATCGAAGCAGTGTTTGCGATGGCAGACGGGAGCACGTTCGAATGCCCCCCGATCTTCAAATCCCTTGAAGCATTGTTGTCATTTACCGCGATCGGTCCAGTTGGAATCGTCGGTCGAGCATCCAGAACCTTCGAACGATTTGCCCGAGCATTTAGGTCGCTCGAGGCATTCGAAACATCCAGCGCTAAGGTCACGGCACGGTGCAAGCGCTCGACTGCGCCCCTTGCGTGGGACGCCGTAGAAAGGAATTTCGCCCTCAATTCTCGTACCGCCCGAACCATACTGTTGCGCATCGCGATGCGATGGTTCGCTTCGTTGATAGTAGAGCCTTCACCGCGCCTGACCTTGGCAGTCAGCCCCTCGCCCAAATGGGTTTGCGGTATGAAATCGACTCCTTCTGCGGCGTAGGAGAGGTGGGTAAAGCGCTTTGCGACACCGGCCTTTTCGCAAGCGTGATTGAGCGCTTCGGCCCACAGGAACCGAAGGCGCGAGAACTGTTCAGGGGTATCGAGATCGGTTCTGAGGTACTTGCCGACAGCCCATTCGCCCTCGCCAATTTTCGTCATTGGCCTGAGCGAATAGAGGATGTGGACGTGCCAATTTCGCTGATCTCCCTCAGCACTCGGAGGATGGAGGACGACCAAATATGGTAGTTGCTGTCGACCGAATACGTACTCGGCGTAATCACAGGCCAGCTCGAACTGTTGCTCCGGTGTTAGATCATGGCAGGACTGCATGATGCCATGAAATAACGTTTTCGCGTCGATCGAGACGGTGCGATTGACGCCTTCGGCGACGTCCATTGCGGCCACGATTTCGTCGTAATGATCGCCGACGTTACTGGAGATGCAGACCTTCCCGGCATCCAAAATATGCGCTCCACTCATAGCATAGCGAGCCGCATCAGCACCGCGCCCCAGCTTCGAATTGCGGGCCGAATAGTAGCGTATCCGCTGGAAGACAAAGAGGCGTCCGGCCGTGTCGGTCAGGGCAATAGAATAACGAGGCAGCGCGCCACCAGCGCTGTGTATTGCGACCACGCGATGGAGGACGTGACGCTTCGCGCGAATGCCCTTTTCCTTACCCCAGGTGACCTCTTTTTTGACCTTGAAATTGCGATGAGGCCTATCCCATTCGCGCTGCGCTTCAGCCTCTTCACGCGCCCGACGCTCCACGGATTTCACATGCTGAGCTTCGGCCCATGCTTCCCGCCTCCACTGCCGGTCCGCCATGACCGTGTAACGCAGATCGCCGCGCGGCGCGGCGCATTGGCGCCGCTGCTCCGGCGAGCCCACGGTCAGGCAATCCATTTCGGTTTTAGACTTCAAATTCATAGGGCGGGTTGTATGCGAAAGGCGGGGCGAAGCGGACGCTTAAGTGTGCATCATTTATTTCGCCTAACCCGCCCTACTTCCTCCTTAAGTGCGCTAAAATAATGAATGGGATTGTCTGTCGCCATCATGGGTTCGGCAACTGTTTTCCCGTTAATGCGGCACGAAAAACGAATGGAGAAAAGGCGAGATGCTTGGGGTAAGGATGCTTCGCGTTCTATATACCAAAGATGGAACAACAGAACTTCAAAGGACCGGCAGACGATCTTGGCGCGCACTTGCGCGAACTGGATAGGATGCTTGTCACTCTAGACGGGATCGAAGCGCGCGTCAGCAAGGTGCAGATCACACCTGGCGAAGTGGTGTATCGCGATGCCCACGACGCCTATCACCACATCACTGCAGGTGCCGTCCTTTCCGCTTACGGTATTTCCGCACATTACGCGCGTCGCCTCGACGGCCTTCTCGCGCTCGACATTCTTAAAGCGCTAAGCGACGATAGCCTGTTCGGCGAATGGAAGGATGCCTTCGTAAAAAAGAAAACCGTAGGCGAAGCACTTCTTTGTTTTCTGGATCGCGCAGCAGGGTTTCTGGAAGCAAAAGGCCGGCACGCGGAATGGCGTCGCCGGTTCGACGCCTACATGAGAAAGACCGAGAGCTTTTTCGCCGCCCTTGATGATGAGAAACGGGCAGCGATGCTTCGCAAGCCCGCGACAAAAAAACAGGCTTCCATGGTGCGGTATACCTGCGAATGCCTGCAGCTCGATTTCCCTGCGCTTGGAAACCGCTGGGCAGCATTCGAATGGCTTCGTGATGTTGGCGCTAACCCCCGCTACCGCGAGGTGCAGCCGTGAATATTACGTGGCGACGTCCAGACGGCGAGCGCGTGACGCTTTCCACGCTGCCGGACTTTTCTAGGGCGCTGGAGCAAATCGAAGCCGAGACCGTCAAAGCGCAGCAAGAGGGCCGCTACACCGACATAGCTTTGCTGAAGGGCGACCATGATCAAATCTTTTCGAGCTGGAGAACCCTACGGAGGGCCGAGCTCAAGGCTGAAGAAATGCACCTCGAACGGATGATCGAGCTCGTTGGCAAGCGCCTTGCCTGGTGGCGAGAACTCTCGGTTACGGCCAAGTACGACGAGCCGGTGGAGGTCTCGAAAGCGCAGGCGGCGATCTTCGCTGCCGGCAAGATGTCCCCGACGAGCTGGGACGAGGCGAAGGCTGCCATCGCATCGCTACCCGAATTCTGTCTTCCCGATGATGTCGATCCCGCGAGTGGGATCGCAAATCTCGAAGAGCTTCTGAAAGCAGGCCGGAAGCTGCGGCCGTTACTCGCAGATTTCATCAGGCAGCTCAGCGACACGACGTTCACCGAAGCTGGCTGGATGGAATTTCGGAAGGAGCGCTGGAAGCTCTTCATCCAGGCTGCCCGCACGTACAACGAGATCGTGGAACGGATCGATGCCTAGAAAGCTTCCAAGTCTATCGCCGGCTTCACCGGGTATGTTGCTCGTAGCCGGACTGGTCGATGGGTCAACCAATGGTCAAGGCGTCAATAACGCCACCTTGGCCAAGGCGAAACGCCGCATGAGTACGGCGCTGGATCATGCACTTGCTGCATGCTCACCTGTCCACCCTGCCGGGTTGAGAATTCCGCTCATCAAGGGTTCCAAGATCGATAAGGACATCATGGCTGCGGCCACGCGGCTAGACCCCGATACCAGATACGCCAAGCGGGGTCATCCGAGCGAAGAGGAGTTGGACGAGCTTTGCAACTTCAGGTTCCGGCACCTCGACGGGTATCACCGTGGCGACTGGATGCCTAAACGTGCGGCAATGGACCCAATCGCCGAAGAGGCTTTGCGGGTTTGCCACCATCCAACTGCGAGAGACGTAGCCTCCGCATTCCGCGTTTTCTATGCAGACGAACTATTGCGCGCTGGAAATTGCAAGGCGCTGGAGCACGCCTGGCGCCGCGATTTCGTGCGGCTGCACAGAAGTTTAGAGAAGATCGAACTTTCGCCGACCGCCGAGTTTGCCGATAGGTTCCCTGCGCTAATCGAAGCACAAGGTGTTGGCGGAGCGGTGCTCTACATCCTTGAACAGGCGTTCGAGTTCGAACGGACATACGAATACGTTGCCGCACATCTCGCTGATTTCCGGACCATGAAAGGGGGACTTGGCAAGAAGGGCCTCATTTTCGGCGACCAGGATCCGAACATGGTCCACCTTGCGCTCAGCAGGAAGCAGCGGATCACGCGAAGAGACTGGGGCGGACACGCGCGTCTGAATCACGAAGTTCTGAAAAGCGCGCGACTGGACCATCACCAGGCTCCGGCTCCTGAAGGCGAACGCTGGCATCTCGTCCTTGGCAGGCCACCGCTGCACTTCATCATCCAGTACCTGTTCCATACCCACGACCGCTTTGCGCCCTATCTTCCTTCAACGACCTCGTCGCGCTTCTCGCTGAATTCCGCGATATTCAGAGTCGCATTGAACATCCTTGCACATATCGACGCCGATGAGGCCCAAGCAGAATTGGTCGCGCGCATCTCGCATGCCAATGAGCGCGAAAGTCCGAATTGCGGGCCGAGATCGAAAGCGGGGAAAGAGCTTCCTCCCCTGCTCGAGCGCGTGATCCCACGCGACAGGTTCAATCCATTCTCGTCTCAGGGTTCTGATCTGCCATTCGAGCAGATCGAGGATTCGGATTGGGCCGATGGTTATGTCGCAAGGTTGCGATGCCGCTATGACAAGCTGTTGACCAACGGCCTCGCCGACGAGGAAAAGAATCCGTTCGCTCGCGCATTTCCGTTTGCGGAGGGCTGGTCGCGCTCGCGAGTGACGGAAGCGCTAAAACGGTTTTGGTATAAAGCGCGTTATGCGCTTGAGACGCTGGATCCCCGATATGCGTATCCCGGCCATCGTAACGGGCACCCCCTCGGCGTTCGTGAAATCGACTTGTCCCTATCGCTGGCAGCTAAACTGGTCGAAACACCCAACCCGATGAGCAAGGCCCGATCTCTCGGACTGCCAGTCCACGGTGTCACGACCTGGATACCCCGGGCGGACGCATGGTGAAAATTGCGTGTAAGCGAAGCAGCACTAATTGAAACCTTAACTTATTGATATGTAGGTATTTATAAAGTCATAGTTCGATCGAAACTCGTTTATCAAAACGTCTGAACCTGCATAATTTCGCAGTCCTCTTGAACAACGAGGACTGCCATGACGACTTCAAGCACCCCCCACTCGCTCGACGGAATCTCTCCACAGCATAGCTCTACCGCTGGTGGAGTGCAGCCGCCTCTAAACGGCAACGACAAGCTGTTCGGTGGTGATCTTCCGAGTGCAAAGGCGAAGGATGTTTCCCGCCGTGCAGACATCTACGAACGCCGCCATTACGACACGAGGGATATCGAGGCTCAGCACCTCCGGGCAACCGAACCCCACAATTGGAGGCCGTTTCCGGTCATCATCGATGTAGATGGATACCGCCTCGTCGATGGGGGGAGCCTCATCGAGGCAATCTGCCTCATCGATTCCGAGACGGTAGTCCCGATCGAGGTCATCAGCGTGGCGGAGGGGCTACGTATCCGTAGCCAGAACAATGCAGGCTCGTCCCGTCCGGAACCCATGGCAAGGGCCCGCAGGGCGCTTATACTGCGGGGCGAAGGGTACACGAACGCTCAGATCGCTCGGGAATTGCGGTTCTTCGAAGATGATGCAATTCTGACTGACGCACGCGTGAATCAGTTGCGGGGCGCCGCCGAAGCCGAGAAAAAGTTTCAGCGTCTTAGCGAGATCATCGCGTCCCCGGCGCACACGCCGGTCCGCTTCTATGAAGTGCTCAAGGCGACCTGCGACGCGCGGGAAAAACTCGACGTCGAGTCTCCGGTTTCGAACGGTCCGTCGCGGGTAGCCCGGTTCGCGAATGACGTGGCAACGCTCGTCAAAGCCGGAAATCCGATGGAATACCACGAGATCGAAGAGCGGCTCAAACTCGTCGGCCGCCGCGAGTTTAAGCGCCGTGCTCGCCACATCGGCGAGGAAACGCTCGTTCCCGGAAGCAGGGAAGTGATGTGGCTCGAGCCGGAGCGTACGGGTGGTCCCGTGGCCAATCTCCCGCAGTCGTTCACGCCAGCCGAGACAGAAATCGTGTTCGGTGCGGTCCTCAATGCGGTGGCCGAAGTGCTGGCTGCCCGCACCAAGCCCGGCGCGAACTGACTCGGATCGGGACGGCCGCGACGGATCGGATGCTGGCGATGTCTAGGGATGATAGACCCCGTCGCGCGCGCACGACGTCGCTGCCGCTCGAGAATGCACATGCAGAAATCGAGTGGCTGGGGCCTCCGTCGGAGGAAGACCTCGCCCGCCTGCTGCTCGAACTTATCGGCGAGGACGCTCTCAAGGAGATATTTAATGACTAAGGCTTTTGGATATGTGCGCTGTTCTTCGAACTGCCAGAGCGCGGCGGCTTCTATCGCAACCCAAAACGACGCGATCACGCGAGCAGCGGTTTCCTATGGAGTTCATCTACAACGAGTGTTCACCGACATTGGTCCGGCGAGCTCCGGCCAATCCGAGCTCGAGCATCTCCTGAAGACTGCGGAGAGCAGCGGCGTGCGTACGATCGTGGTCGCAAATAAGACCCGTCTCTCGCGGTCCATGACTGAACTGCGAAGGCTGGAGGATAGGTTCATTACTGCCGGAATCGAAATCATCAGTGCGGAAGGATAGGATTGGTTTCACTCGCCTGTCGCTTGAACTTATCGGCGAGGACGCTCTCAAGGAGACACTAAATGATTAGCTATCCAAAGCCCAGCCGAACAACAAATTCGAAAGGAGCAGCTAAAATGGCTGGGAAAGGCGCCTGTCAGGACGAAATCAGTAGGTTCTTGCTCGATCTATTGAAACATATCGCGAGGGAGGATCGCAGCTTACGTGCGCGGCGAGCGCATATGAGAAAAGCCCTTTCGAAGGATCGAGAGTAAGGTGCTGCTCAAATCTCGATGCCGCTTGGACAATGAGTCGAAGACATGAAAATTGATCGCCCCGCCAATCGTCCCCGCGCCTACGGCTATGTCAGAGTCAGCACAGCAGAGCAGGCGGAACACAAAACTTCTTTGCGTCAGCAGAAAGTTGATCTGCAGAATTGCTGCGCTAAGCAAGGCATCGATCTTATCGAAATCTTTGTTGAGCCGGGACTCTCCGGGTCGGACTGGAAGAGGCCCGAGTTCAATCGGATGTTACTGCTCGCCACTGGCGAGGACCATCCGGTCGATTACATCGTGGCAGCAGACATGGCTCGCTTGGCGCGCGACGTCGAATTGATCGTTACCACCCAAGGTCAGCTGAAACGAGCCGGCGTTAAATGTCTGTTCGCCTACCAGACCTTCGAAGACAGCCACTTTGGCATGCTGCATCAGCTGCTGACCGGTTGGCAGGATCAAGACGCGATTGTGAAAGCGTCAATGAACACTCGCCGTGGTCTCAGGGGCACTGCTGAAGAAGGGTTCTGGCCAGGCGGAACGGTTCCGCTCGGCTATGAATCTCGCACCGTGGAAATCAGAGGAAAGAAAGAAAAGAAAAAGCTCTTCATCAAGGAAGCTGAAGCACGGATCGTTCGCAAGATTTTTGACCTCGCCGAGCGCGGTATCGACGGAACTCCAATGGGAGGCCGAGCAATAGCCGAATACCTCAATAAGCGCGGCTATACCCGTCGTGGCGGCAAGTTCCACAATTCGAACATCGCGGGCATCCTGTCGCGGCCTCACTATCTAGGAGAGTTTCCGGGCAACAAGTTCGACGAGCGGGGGAACCTACTGCCGGAAGATGAGTGGACGATGGTCGAGTGTCCCCAGCTCATTTCGAAAGAGAAATTCGATCACGTGGCCGCCCTTCGCGCCACCCGCGCTCCGAGAAACACTGCTCCGCGCATCGTCAACGGCCCCACGCTGCTGATCGACATCGCTCACTGCGGCGTGCCAAATTGTGGTGCGGGCATGACTGTCGCGACCGGAGGCTCCGGTAGATATCGCTATTACAAGTGCAATGAACGCACCAACCGCGGCGCTTCCTCCTGCTCTTGTCCTAATGTGCGCACCGACAAGCTCGACCCGCTCGTTATGGAAGTGGTTGCCGAAAAGATCTTCGATCAAGACAATCTCGAGAGGTTGCTCGGCCGCGTCCTCGACACTTCTGACGACGCCCGCAAGCGCAAACGCCTTGAACTTCAACAGTGCGAAGAGAGGATCGTCGAAGCACGTAAGCGTCTCTCAAATCTGCACGATGGGATCGAGATCGGCACGATCTCCGCTCGTGATCCGGATATCGCTTCGCGGATCAAGGAGAGAAGGGCGGAAATTGATAGTCTGAACAGCACCGCGAACATACTGCGCCAGCAGTTGGATCGTGGACCAGCCAAGATCACACCTACTGCTGTCCGCAAGTTCGGAAAGATCGTCCGCCAGAACCTAATCCATGGCGATAGCGACGTGAGGCAGCGCATCGCGCGAGCTTTCATCAGCTGCATTCGGATTGGATCAAGGATCGAGATTGAGGGCGAGACCGCAGCGCTCGAACATGGGGTTGCTGCAGTCGCGCGGTCAAAGGGTGAATTGCCCACCTTTGACCGGAAATGGTGCGGTCGAGAAGACTCGAACTTCCACGGCCTTTCGGCCACAACGACCTCAACGTTGCGCGTCTACCAGTTCCGCCACGACCGCACACCGATACAGACAGGCGGGCCGAACCCGCCGTGGTAGGAGCGCGCCCCTAGCAAGAAGGTATCCCTGCTGCAAGCAGTCTCTTGAGCGGAAATTGCTCGCGCTGCGAAAGGTGCGCTCTACTCGGGTTTCCAGCCGAATTCAGCGAAGGCGGCGCGGCGCGGAATATCGGTCACGGCTTCGTTGATCGTCACCGTCTCGCCGGGGGCCAGTTCGCGCTGCGGCGGGGGGATTTCATAGCTGAAGACAATCGTCTCGCGAGCGTCGCGCAGAACGATCAGAATTGTCGGCAGCGTACGCGTTTCCGTGCCGATGTTGGTGACACGCCCGCTGGCACCGAAGAACTCCGTACCGTTGGGCAGGGTACGCCGTTCCTGCTCATCCGGAGGGAAATCGAGTTGCAGATCGGGCTGGACGGCGGCAAATGTCGGGCGCTCCACCGGCACCCAGTCCGGCAATCCCCAGTAACTGACGGCAAAGATCGTACCCGCCACGACCGCGGCGAAGATGGCTGCGGCCCAGGTCCACATCTTCAGAGGATTGCGGCGCGGGCGGAAAGGCGGCTCTGCATCGAAGGGCGAGTGCTCTTCGTCCTCGGCCAGCGCGCCATAGCCGGGGGTTGCCGCGACCGGCGGCGGGGGCAACGGACGATCTTCACGCTCCACGGTGGGCGGATCGGGCTCGGAACGTTCCCCGGGTTCCGCCTCGGCTGCGACGCCACGGCTCGGCCCCTCGTCCATCCCGAACGACACCGCGACATTGCGCGCAGGGTTGTGCTGCACGGCAGGTGGGCGTGCATCCACGGCGTCGCGCAATTCCTGCCCCGGCGGCTTCGGCTGCGAAGCGACCGGGGTGGGCGGTGGTGGAAGCGGAGATGGAGGGGGCGGTGGCGAAGCAGGGGGTGGCGGCGGCGGGGCAGGTTGTTCCTGTTGCGGTGCTGCCGCTTCGCCCGTTTCTGCTGTTGCCTCGGCCCTTCTCGGTGGGACCGGCAGTTCCGGCCCGTCCTGGAACCAGCTGTGCCGACATTTCGCACAGCGCACGGTACGGCCTTCCACGCCTACGGCGGTATCTGGCACGACATAACGGGTCGAGCAGGCGGGGCACTGAATTATCATTGCACTGCGTAACCCCTACGCCCAGCCATCCCCTGCGGGCAAGCGCACGTGGTCGCAACATGCGCACAGTTCCGCCTTTTTTCCACAAGCGCCAGCGCCTATATCCGCCGCGAATGCTCCCGATGCCCTTTCCCGCGCCCCTAGAAGGCACTAGCACCCGGCCATGAGCGAGGCAGGGGACTCCATTGTGCAGTTCGACAATGTCGGGCTGCGATACGGCACCGATCGAGAGGTGCTGAGCGACATTTCCTTCACGCTCTACCCCGGCAGCTTCTACTTCCTCACCGGCGCCAGCGGCGCGGGGAAGACCTCGATGCTCAAGTTGCTGTATCTTGCCCAGCGCCCCACCCGCGGCGCGATCAGCATGTTCGGGCACGACCTGATTACCCAGCCGCGCAAGTCCCTGCCCAACTTCCGCCGCCGCATCGGCACGGTCTTCCAGGATTTCCGGCTTATCACGCACCTGTCGGCGTTCGATAACGTTGCCCTGCCGTTGAGAATTTCCGGCATGGGCGAGAACGAGATACAAAAGCCGGTGGCGGACATGCTGGAATGGGTAGGCCTTTCCCACCGCAGCCACGCGCGCCCGGCCACGCTTTCGGGCGGGGAACAGCAGCGCGTGGCCATCGCCCGCGCGGTGATCGCGCGGCCGGAGATCCTGGTGGCCGACGAGCCAACGGGCAACGTCGACCCGGAAATGGCGGTAAAGCTGCTGCGCCTGTTCGAGGCGTTGAACCGGCTGGGCACAACCGTGGTGGTGGCCACCCATGATGTTCACCTGCTGCGCAAGGTGCCGGATTCGCTGATCATGCGGCTCGACAAGGGCAAGCTGTCCGATCCCACGGGCGCGCTGCGCTATCCGCCAAAGCGCGATATTCCCCGGCGCGAGGTCCAGCCCTGATGGCGCTGGGCCCCGTCATACGTCGCGGCAGCCCGCGCTTCGGCAGTTCCGCCTCGCGCATGTTGCCGCAGGCGCGCATTGCCGGACCGATGCCCTGGGTGATCGCCATCATGATCGCGCTGACGGTGATGGCCGCGGGCGCAGGCCTTTCACTGAGCAATGTGGCCGCCAACGCCCGTGCAGAGATTGCCGGCGGAGTGACCGTGCAGGTGGTGGAAGGCGCCCCTGCCGCGCGTGAACGGCAGGCGCAGCGCGCCGTCATCTTTCTTACAGGGCGCGAGGACGTGCTTTCCGTTCGCCGCGTCCCGGACGAGGAACTTGCTGCCCTGCTGGAGCCGTGGCTGGGAGATTCGGCAAGCCAGAGCGAGGCCGTGCCCACCCCGGCCCTTATCGACGTGAGACTCTCCGGCCCGGTGACGGGCCGACGGCTGCGAGACCTGCGCGCGGAACTGGTGCGCGAGGTGCCGGCCGCCCGGCTGGACGCGCAGGCTGGCTGGCTTGCCCCGGTGTTCGATGCCATCCGTTCGCTGCAATACCTCGCCATCGGGCTGGTCGTGCTCCTGGCGTTGACCAGTATCGCTGCCGTGTGGCTGGCTGCGCGCAGTGCGCTAGGCTCCAACCGCGATACGATCGAGGTAATCCACCACCTTGGTGGAACCGACGGGCAGATCGCTCGCATTTTCCAGCGCTCAATCGGGATGGACGCTTCGCTCGGCGGCGCTGCCGGCCTGGCGCTGGGCGTGGGTGCGATGTTCGTGCTGGGACAGCAATTCGCCGCGCTCGGTTCAGGCCTTGTGGCGGGCGGCTCGCTATCGCTTGGGGACTGGCTGGCTATAGCTGCCGTGCCACTGGCAGGTGTTCTGCTGGCGATCCTGACCGCGCGGATCACCGTGACCGGCGCGTTGAGGAGAATGTTGTGACCTTTCGCCGCATCCTTGCCCTGCCGCTGATCGCCTGGGCGCTGGGCTTCATCTGGTTCGCCGTTGCCCTGCCCCAACCCGCGCCGCAATCGCGCACAGATGCTATTGTCGTGCCCACCGGCAGCGGTGGACGGATCGAGCGGGGGCTGGAAATGCTGCAGGCCGGCGCGGCCCGGCAAATGCTGGTGACGGGCGTGGACGCCAGCGTGCGACCGGGCGAGTTCGTGGCCGAGTACGCCGTGCCGCAAAGGGTGATGGACTGCTGCGTGACGCTTGGCTTTTCCGCCCTAGACACCCGCGGCAACGCGCGTGAGACGGCGCAATGGCTGGACGAACGCGGCTACACCTCGCTGCGCCTGGTGACCGCGGACTGGCACATGCGCCGGGCCGCCGCCGAATTGCAGGGCCAGTTGCCCGACAATATCTCCGTGCTGCGCGACGCGGTCCGCTCTCAGCCCAGCCTTGGCACGCTGATCGTCGAGTATCACAAGCTCATTGCCGTGAAGACACTGCAGGCGCTGGGATGATCTACCTGCGCAACATTGCCTTTTACCTGACCTTCTACGGCGGCTCGATCGTCATGGTTATCCTTGCCGTCCTGGCGGCGCGGGTTGCACCCGGCCGCGTTCGGGGCGTGTGCGACAACTGGTCCGCGCTGCATCGCTGGGCCTGCGAGAAGCTACTCGGAATACACGCGGTAGAGACCGGACAGAGGCCCGATTACCGCGCCTTCTATGCCATCAAGCACGAGAGTTTTTTCGAAGCGATCGACCTCCCGCACGGTTTCGATCACCCCGCCCTGTTCGCCAAGCAGGAGCTGTTCGATATTCCCGGCTGGGGTACTGCCGCGCGGGAATACGGCGTGATTCCCGTGGCGCGCGAGGAAGGGGCCAAGGCGCTGCGCACGATGATCCGTGAAGCAAACCGCTTCGTCGGCGAAGGCCGCCCGATCGTGATCTTTCCCGAAGGTACCCGCGTACCCCATGGCACCCAGCCAAAACTGGGGGCAGGCTTCGCCGCGCTTTACAAGTTGCTCGGCTTGCCGGTGGTGCCCGTCGCGGTGGATAGTGGCCCCAATTACCACCGTCGGTGGAAGCGCCCCGGCACGATAACCTATCATTTCGGCGAGCCGATCGAGCCGGGCCTGTCGCGTCCCGAAATCGAGGCGCGCACCCACGCGGCGATGAACGCACTCAACAATATGCCGCAGGTCGAGCCGCCCCCGGAAGGGGACAGCGCCTAGCTTTCGATTTCGGCGATGATTCCAGCCAGCCACCGCCGTGCGTCCTCGCGCTCTCCGATATCAGCCACGAATTCCTGCCCCCGCGCCACGCTTTGCAGGCGATCACCTTCGCGCCAGCGATCCGCCCGGTCGTGATAGGATAGCCCCGTTTCGCGCAGCCAGCCGGGAACGCGCCACATGCTGGGCGGCCCCTCCGCCACAGTCAGGCGCAAGCCATCGCTGGCGCGACTGGCCGTACATCCCTTGCCAAGATAAACCGTATCATTCGCGGCGTGCAGACCGATAGCGTGGGGCACGCCCAGTCGGACCAGCTCCGCCAGCCGTGCCGGGGCCGCGCTGTTCAGCGGCAACACTTCCTCCACCTGTAGGTAAGCGAAGATGCGATGGTGCGGCTTGCCGTCCTGCTCCCGGAACAGGCCGAAGAACACAAATGTGTCGCCAACGCCGACTCCTTGCCGTTCGAGATGAGTCTGCGCTGCGCCGCACTGGCCGAGGATGGCACGCCCGCCTTTCAGGAACATCGGATCGTGGTGGCAAAGGTCGTCCGCGCCCAGCTTTCCGCGACTGGCGGCATGGGCCAGTTCGCCCAGTCCCAGGTCCCCGTAACTGGTGCGCGAAAGCCCGCAGCTTGCCGGAATTGGCAGGCTTTTCGGGCGCTTATCCACCACCGGCGAGGGACCCCCTCCGGCAGAAGAATCGAAACCTTTGCGGCTCAGGACCATTCTCATCAATCACGCCCTAGCCAATGGCACGGCCTCGCTACACCCTCGACTTTGCTTGATAACTTCGGAAACCATGTCCATGTCCCACCCGATGCCACTAGACAGAACCGCACTTCGCAACGCCTATCGCCAGGACGAGGATACCTGCATTGCCGAACGCATGGAGCAAGCCTCCATCGTCAACCAGCTGCACGAGAAATCGGCAGACATTGCTGGCAAGCTGATTCTCGAGGCGCGAAAACGCGAAAGCAGCGGCCTGGATGCCTTCCTGCACAGCTATGGCCTCAACACGGATGAGGGCATCGCGTTGATGTGCCTTGCCGAGGCATTGCTGCGCGTGCCGGACGAGGAAACCGCCGACGCGCTGATCCGCGACAAGGTGGCGACGCAGGACTGGGCCGAACATATCGGCGAGAGTGGTAGCGTCTTCGTAAATGCGGCGACCTTCTCGCTCATGCTGACGGGCGAGGTTCTGCGCGGTGGCAAGAGCCAGGAAAAAGGCCTCGCCAACGCATTGCGCCGGGCGACGGGCCGCATGGGTGAGCCGGTCATCCGCAACGCCACCTGGCAGGCCATGCGCATCATCGGCGGGCAGTTCGTCTATGCCCGTACCATCGAGGAAGCGATGGGCCGTGCCAAACCGGAAAAGAAGCGCGGCCTGACGCACAGCTTCGATATGCTGGGCGAAGCGGCGATGACCTTCCCCGATGCCGAGCGTTACCGCGAAGCCTATGCCGATGCCATCACGCGGCTGGCGAAGGAACCGGGCGATGTGCACACAGGCCCCGGCATTTCGGTGAAGCTTTCAGCGCTCTACCCCAAGTACGACTATGCCCATGCCAAGGCCGCGCACGACGCGATCGTGCCGATCGTGCGCGAACTGGCCGTGCAGGCGCGCGAGGCGAACATCCACTTCACCGTCGATGCCGAGGAAGCGGAGCGCCTGGAACTGAGCCTCGACATCATCGAGACGCTGATCAAGGACGACGACCTGTTCGACAACGGCACGGAGGAAGGCTGGACCGGCTTTGGCCTCGCCATCCAGGCATATCAGAAGCGCGGTGTTCCTCTGTGTCGCTGGATCTCCAAGCTGGCCCGCCGGAACGAGCGCCGGCTGTTCGTGCGGCTGGTGAAGGGTGCCTACTGGGATGCCGAGATCAAGCTGTCGCAGGTGGGCGGGCACAAGGATTTCCCGGTGTTCACCCGCAAGGTGGCGACCGACGTCTCGTTTCTCGCCTGCGCCAATGAACTGCTGAAGGCGGACGATTCCATCTACCCCGCTTTCGCCACGCACAATGCCTACACCATCGGCGCGATCAAGGCGATGGCGGGCGATACCCCGTTCGAATTTCAGCGCCTGCACGGCATGGGAGAGGAAGTGTACGGGGCGCTCGCCAAGATGGAAGGCGACAAGAAGACGCCCGTTCGCATCTATGCGCCAGTGGGCGGTCACAAGGAACTGCTCGCCTACCTGGTGCGCCGCCTGCTGGAAAACGGCGCGAACTCCAGTTTCGTGAACCGCATGGCCGATGCCGATGTGCCGGTCGAAGAACTTGTAACCAACCCGATCAGCGATCTTGCCGCGATGCGTCCCTATCGCAACCCGGCGATCCCGCTGCCGATCGACATCTATCCCAACCGTCGCAATTCGCTGGGCGTGGACCTCGCCCATCCGCCTGAATTCGAGGAACTGCAGGAAAAGCTGGCCTACTGGCGCGCCGATCATCCCGTCGCCCGCCCCACGCTGATGGCCAATGTCGAGCACGAGAAGATCGAAGTGCGCGCCCCGCAATCGGGCAAGGTCGTGGGCCACCAGGTGATGGCCAGCGAGCGCGACGTCGATCTTGCCCTGGCCCGCGCCACGGCGGCGCAGCCGATGTGGGACGCG
The DNA here is from genome assembly GCA_947493195.1 of uncultured Sphingomonadaceae bacterium. Lineage (GTDB taxonomy): Bacteria > Pseudomonadota > Alphaproteobacteria > Sphingomonadales > Sphingomonadaceae > Alteraurantiacibacter. Next base: position 214,845 of record CANLQG010000002.1, read on the forward strand.
CTGGGAGGCCAGGCCCGTGCTGATCTGCTGATCAAGGCGTCGGACCTGCTGGAAGAGAACATGGCCCGCTTCATGGACCTGTGCCGCCGCGAGGCTGGCAAGACCATGATGGACGGCGTGCTCGAAGTGCGCGAAGCCGTGGACTTCCTGCGCTATTATGCGTGCGAGGCTCGGATGCTGTTCGGCGCGCCCCAGCCGCTGCCCGGCCCGACTGGCGAGCAGAACCTGCTACGCCTGCACGGGCGCGGCGTGTTCGCCACCATCTCCCCATGGAACTTCCCGTTGGCAATCTTCATGGGCCCGGCTGCCGCCGCCCTTGCCGCGGGCAACACCGTGGTTGCCAAGCCTGCCGAGCAGACCCCTCTGATCGCCGCGCTGGCAATCGACCTGTGTCACGAAGCCGGCATTCCCAAGGATGTGCTCCAGTTGCTTCCGGGCGATGGCAAGGTTGGCGCTGCGCTCACGTCCGATCCGCGCGTAACAGGCGTGGCCTTTACCGGCTCCACCGGCACGGCCCATGCCATCAACCGATCGCTGGCAGCGCGCCCCGGCGCCATCGGCACGTTGATTGCGGAAACCGGCGGTATGAACGCGATGGTGGTCGATTCCTCGGCGCTTCCAGAACAGGTGACGCGCGATGTCGTCGCCTCTGCATTCCAGAGCGCGGGCCAGCGCTGCTCGGCGCTGCGCGTGCTCTATTTGCAGGACGACGTGGCGGACGAAATGCTGGAAATGATCAAGGGCGCGTTCAAGGCGCTGGTGATCGGCGATCCGGCAAATCTCGAAACCGACGTCGGCCCCGTGATCGACGCCGAAGCGCGCGAGAAGCTGCAGGACCACGTGCAGGAAATGATCGATGCAGGCTTCCCCGTCTGGCGTCGCTCGATGCCGACCGACTGCGAGAATGGCCATTTCTTCTCGCCCACCATCATCGAGATCGGTTCCATCCTCGACCTCGACGAAGAGCAGTTCGGCCCCATCCTGCACGTCTGCCGCTATCCCGCTGGCGGGCTGGGCAAGGTGCTGGATGACATCAATTCAACCGGCTACGGACTGACGCTTGGCCTGCACAGCCGGATCGACGAGACGCGCCGCTTTGTGGAAGCGCGCGCCAAGGTCGGCAACTTCTACGTCAACCGCAACCAGATCGGCGCGGTAGTTGGCAGCCAGCCCTTCGGTGGCGAAGGCCTGTCCGGCACCGGCCCCAAGGCCGGCGGCCCGCACTACGTAACGCGGTTTGCTACAGAGCGGGTGACGACCATCGATACGACGGCCGCGGGCGGTAATGCGAGCTTGCTAGCGGGGGGTTGAGCGGGACGTCAATTCACGACCTGCAAGCGTCATTTCGTCGATTGAAAGTCCGAGGCTGTTTTCCGTACCTGTCCAAGGACGGCGGACAGCTTTCGCCCGTCATGTCCGAGTTCTTTCAGCCGGCTCTCGGCTGTCGCCTGATCGATCACGTCCACGGCAGAGTGCGCTTGGCGCGCCCGGATCGATAGAGTGCGCAAGACAACCAGCCATCTGCCATCTGGTTCGACCGAAATTGATAGATGGCCATGACAAAGCCGGGTGCGAAATGCTTCGTGTCGGTCCCGATAATGCATCAGGGTTGTAGACGCGCCGTGGCCAATATTTGCAAATGCCCCTTGTGAACCAATTGCCTCGGCCAGATCTTCGAAGCGTTGACCGATCAAATGGCGCAGGCGCACCTTCGCATCTGCAGGCTTGGCTTCATCCAACGCGAAGAGGGTCTTGGTGACCGCATGTTCGACTGCTGAGAAATGATGCATGCACTCGCCACGCCAGGCATTGACTTCGGCGTAGATCGCTTTCCAATCGATCACAAATGGTGTCAGGCCTGCTTGTTCGGGAATGGCGTTCATCTCGGCAGGATAATTTCAAAGCTGTTTCAAAAAGATTATTCTTCATCTGGACGTGGCCTGAGGCGACCTCGTGAGATCAATCGTCGTTCGATCCGACCGCTCACCTCGCTCGGAAAGGGGGATAACCATCCTGCGCGCTTGCCCCCGCTCCACAGTTCGGGAATCCCTCCTTTATGGCGATTCTTTCAGACAAGTGGATTCGGGAACAGGCAACGTCGCACGGCATGATCGAGCCGTTCGTCGAGGCGCAGCGGCGGGATGGGTGCATCTCCTACGGCCTGTCGAGCTTTGGCTATGACGCGCGCGTGGCGCCGGAGTTCAAGATCTTCACCAACGTCAATTCGGCGGTGGTCGACCCCAAGAACTTCGACGGCGACAGCCTGGTGGACCGCGAGACCGATGTCTGCATCATCCCGCCCAACTCCTTCGCCCTTGCCCGCACGGTGGAATATTTCCGCATCCCGGAAGACGTGCTGGTGATCTGTCTTGGCAAGAGCACCTATGCACGCTGCGGAATCATCGTGAACGTCACCCCGCTGGAGCCGGGCTGGGAAGGCCACGTGACGCTGGAATTTTCCAACACCACGCCCCTTCCCGCCAGGATCTACGCCAACGAAGGCGCCTGCCAGTTCCTGTTCCTGCAGGGCAACGAGCGCCCCGAAGTCACCTATGCCGACCGCGCTGGCAAGTACATGGGCCAGCGCGGGGTCACGCTGCCACGGCTGTAAAGCGCCTTTCGCACCCGCCGCGGCAGATACGAAAGGCTAATCTTACTAGAAGCTCGCCCGCGCCGTCAGCTTGAAATTGCGCCCGACCATAGGCACGAAATCCTTCGTGAAGCTGGTATGACGGCGGCCTTCGGCATCGAAGATATTATCCACCTGTGCGATGATCGTCAGGTTCTCGCGCCCTTCGAACGGGTGCCAGCCCAGCGAAGCGTTGACCATCGTGAAACCGTCGGTCGGTGTCTCGAACGGGGCCACTTTGGTCTGGCTGTCGTACCATTCCACTTCGCCGCGCAGGTCGAAGTGCTCCCAGCGACCTTCCAAGGCACCATAGAGGCTGAGCGGTGGGACACGCGGCGCATTGGTGCCGTCATCCAGCTCCACGCGGGTATAGGCACCGCGCACGTCGCCCAGCAGGGAGAAATCCCTGCCCTCGATCAGCGGGAAGGTAATCTGCGCTTCGGCGCCCCACTGGTCGGCATCCTGTTGCAGGAAGGCGAAGACCGGCAGCTCGTCCTCTTCCTCGCCCGTACCGGCGAGGTAGATGAAATCGTCGAACCAGTTGCGATAGACGCTGGCGTTGACCTTCACTTCGCCGATTTCGCCGCGAACGTAGCCTTCCGCGCCCCAACTGCGCTCTATATCGAGTGCCGGGTTGCCGATCTCGAACTGCTGCGTGGCGATATGCGGTCCTTCGGCGAACAGTTCGGCAGCGGTCGGTGCGCGTTCGGTGTGGGAGACGTTCAGGCCTGCACGGAAGTCTTCGAAAAGCGTGTATCCGCCGCCGACCGACGCGGATACGGTGTCGAATTCCCGTTCGAGGCCTAGAGTGGACGCTTCGATCTCGGTATTCTCGTAACGCGCGCCGGCTTCCAGCTCGAACGGGCCGAAATAGAATTCCTGCAGGGTGAACAGGGCTATCGTCTCGACATTGTTGGGCGGGATGTAGGCTTCTGCCCCGGTGGCGACGAAATCCTGCGCCGAAAACTGCAGACCGGTTGCGCCGCCCCAGCCGCCGCGGCGCGATTGGGCCAGTTCCACGCGGCCCTCGACACCCTTTACCTCAAACACGGTGCCAACCTCGGCACCTTCGAACTCGGTGTGGGTGTAGTCGGAGAACCCGATCCGCGACTGGACGGAATCGAAGAACCCGTCGCCAAGATCGATATCGGCACGGAAATCGGCGCGATAGCGGCGCAGGCCGACGGAAACAGCTTCTTCGCCCTCCTCTCCAAGTTCCTCGTCGTGTTCTTCATCACCATGCTCTTCCTCGCCGTGGTGATGGCCCGCACCGGGCGCGCCCGGGACGCCGTAACTGGTGTCGTAATAGTCGAACGATACGCCGAAATTGCTCTGACCCGAAAAGAAGGCGATACCCGTGCCGGCAGACCAGGTCTCGGTATAGGTGTTAGGCACGATGCCGGCGATATTGGCCGCCTCGCGCAGTTCCTCGGCCTCCTCGAACTCGCCCTCTTCCTCTTCCTCGGCGGCGTCGGCCAGCAGGTCTGCACGCAGATCGTCGGAAGCGGCAAAGCCCGGAATCTCGATATCGTCGGTATTGCGATACGATCCATCGACGTGGAACACGATGTTGTCGGTCACCTTGGTATCGAGCGAAATTCCACCTTCCCAAAGCCCGGTGGCGCTATCCACGCCGCCCAGCAGGTCGACGTGGAACGCCTCGTCCGGCACGCCGGGGGGAATGCGCTTGGTAATCACGTTCACCGCGCCGCCAATGGCCTGGCTGCCGTACAGCAGAACGGCAGGCCCGCGCAGCACCTCGATGCGTTCGGCGATCAGCGGATCGACTGCCACCGCGTGATCGTCCGACGCGCCGGAGGCGTCGATCGTGCCAATACCGTCGATCAGCACACGAACGCGGTCACCGCCGAAACCACGCAGGATGGGACGCGATGCGCCGGGCGAAAAACCGCTCGCCTCGACACCCGGCAGGCTCGCCAGGATATCGCCGACCTGACCCGAGCTTTCGCGCTGCAGAGCCATCCCGGTCAGGACCGAAGTGCCCGCGACAACATCCAGCCGGTCGACGCCGCTGGCAGTGACATAAATGGCGCCGTGAAAATCGTCGTTCGCGGGTTCACCGCGCTCGCCTGTGATCTCCACTTCCTCCGATGCGGGTTGCTGCGGCGCCTCCTGCGCCAGGGCATGGGCTGGAACAACGACACTTGCCAGAAGCAGGGCGGACTTGCGGACCATTCGGAAAACTCTCTCACTGTTTGCGTGATGATGTAACATCGCGCATCTAGGGGATGGCCTCTGAACGTCAAGTGAGCATGTGCGGAAAAAGTCGGAGAGTTAGCCTTCTGCGGCAGATTGCAGACGCGCGCGGGCTTCTGCTTCGCCGATCAAGGGCAGCAGTTCGCTCATGTCGGGTCCATGGTCCAAGCCTGTAAGCGCCTGACGCAATGGCAGAAAGAGCAACTTGCCCTTGCGATCCGTGGCAGCTTTCAGCCGCGCGGTAAGATCCGCCCACGGGTTATCCGACCATTCCAGCATGGTCGCCGCGTCCGCCAGGAACGCGCGCGTTTCGTCATCGAAATCGGGCTGGCTGACAGGACCGGTTACAATGGCCCACCAGTCGCCGGCATCGCCGACCTTCTCAAGATTGGGTCGAATGGCGTGCCACGCCCCAGCGTCCATTCCATCAGGCAGGCGATCGGCTACATCGGCAAAGTCGAACTGGTGCACGATGGCGGTGTTGATCCGGTCGAGTTCGGCATCGTCGAACCTGGCAGGCGCGCGGCCGAACGTGGAAAGGTCGAACGTGTCTACAAGCGTTTCCCGCGCAGCGATCGGCTCCACCGGCTGGCTGGTGCCAAGCCGCGCGAGCAATGCCGCCAGCGCTTCCGGCTCGATCCCGCGCTCCCGGAAGGCGTCGCAACCCAAGGAGCCGAGCCGCTTTGAAAGCTTGCCTTCCCTGCCCACCAGCAAGGCCTCGTGCGCGAACCGCGGGGGGGCAGCATCAAGCGCGGTAAACATCTGTAATTGCACCGCTGTGTTGGAAACGTGGTCTTCCCCGCGCAGCACATCGGTCACGCGCATCTCGATATCGTCGACGCAGCTAGGCAACATGTACAGCCAAGATCCATCGGCGCGGCGGATCACCGGGTCGGATAATTGGGCAGGGTCAAACTTCTGCGCCCCGCGTATGCCGTCTTCCCACGCGATCGTCTCGTCATGGTCCAGCTTAAAGCGCCAGTGCGGCACAGCGCCCGCGGTCTCTTTCTCGGCGCGTTCGGCCTCGCTCAGTGCCAGCGCCGCCCGGTCGTAGATCGGCGGCAGGCCCCGCCCGAGCTGGATCTTGCGCTTCAGTTCCAGTTCCTGCTGCGTCTCATAGGCGGGATAGATGCGACCATCGGCGCGCAGTTTCTCGAAGGCCTGCTCGTAAAGGCCGAGCCGCTCGGACTGGCGCGCCTCCCCGTCGGGTGAAAGTCCCAGCCAGGCCAGATCCTCCCGGATCGCGTCGACATACTCCTCCCGGCTACGTTCCGCATCGGTATCGTCGATGCGCAGCATGAAGCGCCCCCCGGCCTTTCGCGCCAGCATCCAGTTGTGCAGCGCCGAGCGGATATTGCCAACGTGCAGACGGCCTGTGGGGGATGGAGCGAAGCGGGTGATCGTGGTCATGACCCAAGCGGTTAGCTCGCTTGGACCCTGCTCACAAGCGCAACGCAAAAGTGCTTGTAATCAGGTGAATTCCGAAGAATGTAACGGCGGACATATCACTTGGGGGTTCCACACGAATATAGAAGGCGATTATCGCGGCCGCTTTGGCTGCGAGCACGGCCGTGCACACCATCCCGGCAGCAGCGGCGGCAGAACCATCGCTTTACCTGCAGTGCGGTGGGGAGCCCAACAACATGACCGGAAGCGTGCGATTCGCCCGGCTGCTGGGCGCACTCACGTTGCTGGCCATCTTCGCCCCCAGCCCCGAAAGTCCGGATCCCGAAGCACGCCTGTTCGGCGACGAAGGCGTGGCCGCGTGCAGCCAGCTTATCGAAAATCCCGACACAGGGGAGGGGAACCCGGTGCGCCGCGTGCCGCTGATCCTGGGCCTACGCATCATGTCGAGGCGAAGAACTACGAAGCCGCGTTGGGCGATGTCGCCCTCGCCCGGCAGGAATCGGCGGCAGCGGGCCTTGTCGGCAACTCCTATTTCGGCCGTTCGATGGATCTGTCGTTCAATAATGTCGAATCCGCCGTTCACCTGCGCATGGGCAACCCGCAACGGGCGCGCGAGGTTTCTCTCTCCTCAATCGAGGGGATGCGCTATTCCTTCGTGCCCAGCCTCCATGCAGAGGATTACGGTCGCTTCCTGAAAGACCTGTCGCCCGAGGCGGAAATCAAGCACCACGCGGCCGGGCAGATCATGCCAGCTTTCCTGCTGAACTATGCCTCGCACCTCGACGAGGTAGGCCGCTTCGCAGATTCCGCACAGGTGCATGAGGCCTTTATCACGGTGCTGGATGGCATCGGCGATGGGCCGCGCACAAGCGCGCCTTACGCCCGCGCAGCCATCGCCCACGCGCTGGCGGGCGCCTGGACCAAAGCGGGCGCCTGGGCCGAACGGGCGCAGAGCAACATGGTCCAGCGCGTTGCCGACGGGCAGTCCGAGGACAACAGCTCTGCCGTGGTTGAGCTGCTCGACCTCTACAAGGTGCTAGAACGGTCCCACAATGGCGAGGACGTGATGGCGCGGCGCGTGTTCGCGGCCCGCTCCCAGTAGACCGTGCCAAGCTTCGGCGCCGTGCTCGAAGTCACGCGCCGCCTGCGCGAGGGGGCCGAGCCTGACGACCTGTGGGGTTCGCTGGAGTTTTCCGCCGACGAACTGTGGCAGCGCCGTTATGACGAGCCTCTGGCCGTCGAACTGCAGAAGGATACCGAGAACGACGACCTGTTCGATCTGATCGTGAACACGCAAAGGTCGACGAGTTCGAGGACCGGGCCCGCAACACCTACCGCGTCGATCGTTCGCGGATGATGGCAGACGAGGCAGACGACGACAGGCAGTGGGCGATCACCGCCACCGGCGCAGTCCAGTCGGCCATTGATTCGATCATGTTGCACGCCGCCCTGCAGGCCCAGTCTCAGGGCAAGGAGGGCTTCACCATGCTGCTTACACCTCGCCGCGCGCGGGATATGGCGGTGCGGTGACCACCGGTTTTGCCCGCTTCGTGAACCGGGGCGACGAGAATGCACATGATGTCCTGTTCATCCCCGCCGCCGCTGTGATCGCCGAACTGGGTGGGATAATCCCGACACGCGAGGTGGCGCGCGCGAGCAGGTGCGTCGGCGCAACCGCTAGGCGGCAGCGAGGGTCGCGGAAATCTCGGCCACGGCGCGCTGGGTAACGGTAAATAGCCGCTCGTGCCGTTCCCGGCGGATCAAACCGTCGAGAACGGCCGTGAAGGCCGCGCGGTCCGCATGACGCGCGGCTTCGGCCATCTGGGCAAAGGCGGTTTCGTCCGGCGTCAGCGCGTGACAGCAGGGGCGAGCGACCATCGCGTTTTCGGGCCATGCGAGAGAACATCCGCGCGCAAAATCCATCACGGCGCGCGCTGCGGTAAAGGAGCCGAGACGCGTTGCCAGGTCGACCAGGGGATCGGACCCGCGCTCCACGCTATGGGCTGCAAGGCGCATTGCCAGCACCAGGGTGACAGCCGTAGGAGAGAACCGGCTGGCGACGACCGGTCTGCGCAGGCTATCCAGAATGTTCTGACCGTCATTGGTCGCAGAACGCAGGGCGGCGAATGGGGGGCGCTTGGGACAGGTCAAGGGAAGGCCTTTCGGTTTCGGCGATCGATTCACCCCAAGCTATCAGTCCGCCAGTTAATTGCAACTCATTCGCAATAGCATTTTAAGGATAGCTACTGCGAGTAGAGCGTCAGGCTGTGCCCGCCGCCTTCGATCAACACCCCGTTCGATGCCGTGCGTCCCACATATTCGGCCAAGTCCAGGGCGCGAGCCACGTCGCCCAAGCGCGGCGGGATGCCGATTGCGCAGACGGGAGGCGGCGGTGCGCCGGGCTCGACAGGGGCGCTCGGCCTGCCCTCGCCCGTTGTTATTCGCAGCCCGTCGATCCGGTAGCTGAAAGCGAAGTTCGCACACCGCGGCTCCCACCAGATCTCTTGCGTGCTGGCGCTGAGCGCCAGGCCATAGGGCTCGTCGAATGGCGCTCCGTCGATCCCGGCAACGCGCCATTCTCCGGCAAGGGTTTCAATCTGGGTGATTGCCTGGCTGGGCGGCGCTGGCGGGGGATTTTCCGGACCACCGGGGGCGGGAAGCGTGGTGACCTGCTCTTCTGGTTCCGGCTCCGGCGAGCAGGCGAAGAGCGCAAGCGTAAGGGCTGTAGAACCAGCTATTCTCATGCGCCTTAAACGCTCAGGCAAAGAAAAAGCCCCGGCGAATTTCTACGCCGGGGCCTTTTCAAATTTTGTCGGTAGGGACGCTCGGATCAGCTTTCGCTGTCGTCCGCGTCTTCTTCCTTGGCGATGGCTTCGGGCTCGCTACCCTCGTCTTCGCGCTTGTAGTCGCCGGCGTCGGCATCGGTGCCTTCGCCGCTGTCGACCATGGTCGCCATGGTGGCATCGCCAGTCGCAGCATCCACGGGATCGCGTGCCAGTTCGGCCTCGTGCTGCTCGGCAGCGGAATCGGCCGCAACGACAGCTTCTTCCTTTTCGGCAGCCTTGGCTTCTTCCGCAGCGACCAGGGCATCCTGCATCTTCTTGTACTGTGCGCGCAGCGCAGCATCACGCGAAGAGGCCGTAACGCGCATGCGGTTCATGCCCGCACCCGTGCCCGCCGGGATCAGGCGACCAACGATGACGTTTTCCTTCAGGCCGATCAGCGTGTCCTTCTTCCCTTCGACCGCCGCCTGCGTCAGCACGCGGGTGGTTTCCTGGAACGAGGCTGCCGAGATGAACGAACGGGTCTGGAGCGAGGCCTTCGTAATACCCAGCAGGATCGGGGTGCCCTTGGCGGGATCCTTGCCCTTGCCAAGCTTCGCATTGACCTCGTTCATTTCCTCGAAGTCGACCTGTTCGCCCGGCAGCAGCGTGGTGTCGCCGCCGTCGGTGATCTCGACCTTCTGCAGCATCTGGCGAACGATCACCTCGATGTGCTTGTCGTTGATCTTCACGCCCTGCAGTCGATAGACTTCTTGGATTTCGGTGCAGAGGAACTCGGCGAGAGCCTCCACGCCCATGACCTCCAGGATGTCGTGCGGGTTCGGCGAGCCGGAGATCAGCGTATCGCCCTTCTTGACGAAGTCGCCTTCCTGCACGTCGATCACCTTGGTCTTGGGCACCAGGTATTCCACCGGTTCACCCTCTTCCGGAACGATGGCGATCTTGCGCTTGGCCTTGTAGTCGCGGATGAACTCCATCCGGCCGCTGATCTTTGCGATCACGGCAGCGTCCTTCGGAATACGCGCTTCGAACAGCTCGGCAACACGCGGCAGACCGCCGGTGATGTCGCGCGTCTTGGCGGCTTCACGCGAAGCACGGGCAAGGATGTCACCCGCTTCCACTTCCTGACCGTCCTCGACAGAGAGCGTGGTGCCCGGAGCCAGCATGTAGCGCTGGGCTTCGGTCTCGTCGCCCTTCTTGCCCTTGGCCTTGATGTCGTCCTCGCCGAGGAAGGTCAGGCGCGGACGCAGGTCTTCCTTCTTGGAACGACCGGCGGAGCGGTACTCGGTGACCACGCGCTGGGCGATGCCGGTGGCTTCGTCCACACGCTCTTCCAGCGTCTTGCCTTCCACCAGGTCCTGGTAGCGCACGACACCGGCCTGCTCGGTGATGATCGGCAGGGTGAACGGATCCCACTCTGCCAGGCGATCGCCTTCCTTCACCTCGGCACCGTCCTCGAACATGAGGACCGTACCGTAAGGCACGCGGTGGATCGCGCGTTCGCGACCCGCTGCGTCGACAACGACCATTTCACCCGAACGGGCCAGCGACAGGCGGCGGCCCTTCTTGTCGGTGATAGTGGGCATGTCGCGATAGACGATCTTGCCGTCGGAGATCGATTCCAGGTGGCTGGTTTCGTTGATCTGCGCGGCGCCGCCAATGTGGAAGGTACGCATGGTCAGCTGCGTGCCCGGCTCACCGATGGACTGCGCGGCGATTACGCCGACAGCTTCACCGATGTTCACCGGCGTACCGCGAGCAAGGTCGCGGCCGTAGCAGGTGGCGCAAACGCCCTGTTCGGCCTCGCACACCAGCGGAGAGCGGATCTTCGCCTGCTGCACTTCGGCTTCCTCGATGGCGGCAGCCATGGGCTCGTCCACCATTACGCCGGCCTTCACGATCACTTCGCCGGAGGCAACATTCACGATGTCCTCGGCCACGGTGCGGCCCAGGATACGCTCGCCCAGCGACGCGATGACCGAACCGCCCTGAACGATGGCGCGCATTTCCAGCGCGTTCTCGGTCTTGCAGTCCGTTTCCACGATCGTGCAGTCCTGCGACACGTCGACGAGGCGGCGGGTCAGGTAACCCGAGTTCGCCGTCTTCAATGCCGTGTCCGCCAGGCCCTTACGCGCGCCATGGGTGGAGTTAAAGTATTCAAGAACGGTCAGGCCTTCCTTGAAGTTCGAGATGATCGGCGTCTCGATGATCTCGCCCGAAGGCTTGGCCATCAGGCCGCGCATACCGGCCAGTTGCTTCATCTGGGCCGGGCTACCACGGGCGCCGGAGTGGCTCATCATGTAGATCGAGTTGATCTGCGCCTCACGACCGTTCTCGTCCTTCGGCGTGGCCTTGATCTCTTCCATCATGGCCGCGGCCACCTGGTCGCCGCATCGGCTCCAGGCGTCGATCACCTTGTTGTACTTTTCCTGCTGGGTGATGAAGCCGTCCTGGTACTGCTGCTCGTAATCGGCAACCAGCGCCTTGGTCTCCTCGATCATGCCATCCTTGGTGTCCGGGATGATCATGTCGTCCTTGCCGAACGAGATGCCGGCCTTGAACGCGTGACGGAAGCCCAGGCTCATGATGGCGTCGGCAAACAGCACCGTGTCCTTCTGGCCGGTGTGACGATAGACCTCGTCGATCACGTCGCCGATGTCCTTCTTGGTCAGCAGGCGGTTCACGACTGCGAAGGGAACCTTGTGGCTCTTTGGCAGGCATTCGGCGATCAGCATGCGGCCCGGCGTTGTGTCGACGCGCTGCATGTAGGTGTTGCCCTGCTCGTCCGTCTGCGGGACGCGGGTGGTGATCTTCGAGTGATAGGTCACGGCACCCACGTGCAGCGCCTGGTGCACCTCGTTGATATCGCCCAGCACCTTGCCTTCGCCCGGCTCGCCTTCGCGGTCCATGGAGAGGTAGTACAGGCCCAGCACCATGTCCTGCGAAGGCACGATGATCGGCTTGCCGTTGGCGGGCGAGAGAATGTTGTTGGTGGACATCATCAGCACGCGCGCTTCAAGCTGGGCTTCAAGCGAAAGAGGCACGTGGACGGCCATCTGGTCACCGTCGAAGTCGGCGTTGAAGGCCGAGCAGACGAGCGGGTGCAGCTGGATCGCCTTGCCTTCGATCAGCACGGGCTCGAACGCCTGGATGCCAAGACGGTGAAGAGTGGGCGCGCGGTTCAGCAGAACCGGGTGCTCGCGGATCACCTCGTCGAGGATGTCCCAGACTTCCTTGCGTTCCTTCTCCACCCACTTCTTCGCCTGCTTCAGGGTCATGGAAAGACCCTTGGCATCGAGACGGGCGTAGATGAACGGCTTGAACAGCTCGAGCGCCATCTTCTTGGGCAGGCCGCACTGGTGCAGCTTCAATTCCGGACCGGTCACGATGACCGAACGGCCCGAGTAGTCGACGCGCTTGCCCAGAAGGTTCTGGCGGAAACGGCCCTGCTTGCCCTTGAGCATGTCGGACAGCGACTTGAGCGGACGCTTGTTAGCACCGGTGATCACGCGGCCACGGCGACCGTTGTCGAACAGCGCATCGACCGATTCCTGAAGCATGCGCTTTTCGTTGCGCACGATGATATCGGGCGCGCGCAGTTCCATCAGGCGCTTCAGGCGGTTGTTACGGTTGATAACGCGGCGATACAGATCGTTGAGGTCGGAGGTCGCGAAGCGGCCACCGTCCAGCGGCACCAGCGGACGCAGTTCGGGCGGAATGACCGGCACGACTTCCATGATCATCCACTCGGGACGGTTGCCCGATTCGATGAAGCTTTCCACGACCTTGAGGCGCTTGATGATCTTGGCCGGCTTCAGCTTGGACTTGGTGGTCTCCAGCTCATGCAGCAGATCGGCCTTTTCCTGTTCCAGGTCGAGGTCCATCAGCATGATCTTCACCGCTTCGGCACCGATGCCGGCGGTGAAGGCGTCTTCGCCATATTCATCCTGCGCTTCGAGCAGTTCGTCCTCGGTCAGCAGCTGGAACTTCTCCATCGGCGTCAGACCAGGTTCGGTGACGATGTAGCTTTCGAAGTAGAGCACGCGCTCAAGCTGCTTCAGCTGCATGTCGAGCAGCAGGCCGATGCGCGAGGGCAGCGACTTCAGGAACCAGATGTGCGCAACCGGCGCTGCCAGTTCGATGTGGCCCATGCGCTCACGACGCACCTTGGTGACGGTGACTTCGACGCCGCACTTCTCGCAGACGACGCCCTTGTACTTCATGCGCTTGTACTTGCCGCACAGGCATTCGTAGTCCTTCACCGGACCGAAGATGCGGGCACAGAACAGGCCGTCACGCTCGGGCTTGAACGTGCGATAGTTGATGGTTTCCGGCTTCTTGATCTCGCCGAACGACCAGCTGCGAATACGTTCCGGCGACGCGATCCCGATCTGGATCTGGTCGAAGGTTTCCGGCTTGGCCAGCTGGTTGGTGAATTTGGTCAGTTCGTTCATTTTTCGAATTCCCTTGGGGGGATTAACAGGGGTTGGCGGGGAGGCGGCCCGCTAGGGAGCCGCCGACCCCTGTCATTCAGCAGCAATCTGCCCGAAGTCGTCCTCGTCTTCCCCGCCCTCGTTGAGCGAGGAGAGTTCGACGTTGAGGCCCAGCGAGCGCATTTCCTTGACGAGCACGTTGAAGCTCTCCGGAATGCCAGCCTCGAAGGTGTCGTCGCCCTTGACGATGGCTTCGTAGACCTTGGTGCGGCCGACCACGTCGTCGGACTTCACCGTCAGCATTTCCTGCAAGGTGTAGGCGGCGCCGTAGGCCTGCAGCGCCCAGACCTCCATTTCGCCGAAACGCTGTCCGCCGAACTGCGCCTTGCCGCCCAGCGGCTGCTGGGTGACGAGCGAGTACGGGCCGATCGAACGGGCGTGGATCTTGTCGTCCACAAGGTGGTGCAGCTTCAGCATGTAGATGATGCCCACGGTCACCTTGCGGTCGAACGCCTCGCCGCTGCGGCCGTCATACAACGTGGACTGGCCCGACGCATCGTAGCCTGCCTTCAGCAGCATGTCGGTCACATCGCTTTCGCGCGCACCGTCGAACACCGGGGTGCCCATCGGGACACCGCGGCGCAGGTTGTGCGCCAGCTCGGCGACTTCCTCGTTAGTGCGGTTGTCGAGATCGTCGTAGTAGTTCTCGCCGTAGACGTCCTTCAGCTTGGTCATCAGCGCCTCGGGCGGCTTGCCCGCGGTCACATCAGGGTTGGAAGCACGCCACTCGTCAAGCTGGACACCGATCTGCTGGCCTAGGCCACGCGCGGCGAAGCCCAGGTGCGTCTCGAAGATCTGCCCGACGTTCATGCGCGAAGGCACACCCAGCGGGTTCAGCACGATATCGACCGGCGTACCGTCCTCGAGGAACGGCATGTCCTCTTCCGGCAGGATGCGGGAAATCACACCCTTGTTGCCGTGACGGCCGGCCATCTTGTCGCCCGGCTGCAGCTTGCGCTTCACCGCCACGAAGACCTTGACCATCTTCAGCACGCCCGGTGCGAGTTCGTCACCGCGTTCGAGCTTCTCCTTGCGGTCCTCGTACTTGTCCTTGATGGCCTTCACGGCCTCGTCGTACTGGCCCTTCACCGCTTCAAGCTGGCTCTGCATGTTGTCGTCGGCGACGGCAAACTTGAACCAGTCGATACGATCGACGTTGTCGAGCACGTCATCGGTGATTTCCGTGCCCTTCTTGACGCCCTTGGGGGTTGCGCTGGCGGTCTGGCCGACCAGCATGTCACGCAGGCGGTTGTAGGTCGCACGGTTGAGGATGTTGCGCTCGTCCTCGCTATCCTTCTTGAGGCGTTCGATTTCCTCGTTCTGGATGGCGCGGGTACGGTCGTCGATCTCGATGCCGTGGCGGTTGAAGACGCGAACCTCCACAACGGTACCGGCAACGCCCGGCGGCAGGCGGAGCGAGGTATCGCGCACGTCGCTGGCCTTTTCACCGAAGATGGCGCGCAGCAGCTTTTCTTCCGGCGTCATCGGGCTTTCGCCCTTGGGCGTGATCTTGCCCGCCAGGATATCGCCCGGGTGCACTTCGGCGCCGATGTAGACAATGCCCGCCTCGTCGAGGTTGCGCAGGGCTTCCTCGCCGACGTTGGGAATGTCGCGGGTGATATCTTCCGGACCAAGCTTCGTGTCGCGCGCCATCACTTCGAATTCCTCGATATGGATCGAGGTGAAGACGTCGTCCTTCACGATACGCTCGGAGATGAGGATGCTATCCTCGTAGTTGTAGCCGTTCCAGGGCATGAAGGCGACGAGCGCATTCTTGCCCAGCGCCAGTTCGCCCAGGTCGGTGGAGGGACCGTCGGCAATGATGTCGCCTTCCATCACGGTCTCGCCTACCTTCACCAGCGGACGCTGGTTGACGCAGGTGTTCTGGTTTGAACGCTGGAACTTCTGCAGCGTGTAGATGTCCACGCCCGGGTTCGTCGTGTCGACTTCGCCCGAGGCACGGATCACGATACGGCCAGCGTCGACCTGGTCGACGATGCCGCCACGCTTGGCCGAGATCGCAGCGCCCGAATCGCGGGCCACGGTCTCTTCCATGCCGGTGCCCACCCACGGAGCCTCGGCCTTCACCAGCGGAACGGCCTGGCGCTGCATGTTGGAGCCCATCAGCGCGCGGTTGGCGTCATCGTTTTCCAGGAACGGGATAAGCGAGGCGGCAACCGAGACGAGCTGCTTTGGCGACACGTCCATCAGCGTGACGTTTTCGTTCGGGCTCATCGTGAATTCGCCGTTCTGGCGGGTCGACACGAGGTCTTCCACAAACTTGCCGTCGTCATCCAGCGCAGCCGACGCCTGGGCGACGGTGTGCTTCTGCTCCTCCATGGCGGAGAGGTAGTTGACTTCGGACGAGACCTTACCGTCCTTCACGGTACGGTAGGGCGTCTCGATGAAGCCGTACTTGTTGACGCGGGCAAAGGTGCTGAGCGAGTTGATCAGACCGATGTTCGGGCCTTCGGGCGTTTCAATAGGACAGATGCGGCCATAGTGCGTGGGGTGAACGTCGCGCACTTCGAAGCCGGCACGCTCACGCGTCAGGCCGCCCGGCCCAAGCGCCGACACGCGGCGCTTGTGGGTGACTTCCGACAGCGGATTGGTCTGGTCCATGAACTGCGAGAGCTGGCTGGAGCCGAAGAACTCGCGCACAGCAGCCACGGCGGGCTTGGCGTTGATGAGGTCGTTCGGCATCACGGTGCTGACGTCGACGGAGCTCATGCGCTCCTTCACGGCGCGTTCCATGCGCAGCAGGCCGACGCGGTACTGGTTTTCCAGCAGCTCGCCCACCGAACGCACGCGGCGGTTGCCGAGGTTGTCGATGTCGTCGACTTCGCCCTTGCCGTCCTTCAGATCGACAAGTTCCTTCACCACGGCGAGGATGTCTTCCTTGCGCAGCGTAGTGACAGTGTCTTCGGCGTCGAGGCCGAGACGCATGTTCAGCTTGACGCGACCCACGGCGGACAGGTCATACCGTTCACCATCAAAGAACAGGCCTTCGAACAGCGCTTCGGCGGTTTCCTTGGTCGGCGGCTCGCCCGGACGCATGACCTTGTAGATCGCTTCCAGGCCCTCATCACGGTTTTCAGCCTTGTCGGCTTCCAGCGTGTTGCGGATCCACGGACCAGTAGTGACGTGGTCGACGTCCAGCAGGTCGAGCTGGTCGATCCCGGCATTGTCCAGCTTCTCGAGGTTTTCCGGCGACACTTCGTCGCCCGCTTCGATGTAGATGCGGCCGGTCTTTTCGTCGACCAGGTCGGTGCTGGCATAGCGGCCGAAGATTTCCTCGGTCGGGATCAGCAGTTTTTCAAGGCCGTCCTTGGCCGCCTTGTTGGCAGCGCGCGGGCTGACCTTCTGGCCGGCGGGAAACACTTCTTCGCCGGTCTTGGCGTCCACCAGCGCGAAGCTGGGCTTGGACCCGCGCCAGTTCTCGGCGACGAAAGGGATTTCCCAGCCTTCGCCGGACTTGCCGGTCGAACGCTTCCAGGTCACCTTGTTATAGAAATGATCGAGGATGTCTTCGGCATCGAGGCCCAGGGCGTAGAGCAGCGACGTGACCGGCAGCTTGCGCTTGCGGTCGATACGCACGTTCACGATGTCCTTGGCGTCGAATTCGAAATCCAGCCACGAACCGCGGTACGGAATCACGCGGGCGGCGAACAGGAATTTGCCGCTGGAGTGGGTCTTGCCGCGGTCATGGTCGAACAGCACGCCCGGCGAACGGTGCATCTGCGACACGATCACGCGCTCGGTACCGTTGATCAGGAAGGTGCCGTTGCCCGTCATCAGGGGCATGTCGCCCATGTAAACGTCCTGCTCCTTGATATCGAGCACGGAGCGGGTTTCGGTTTCCTGGTCCACTTCGAACACGATCAGGCGCAGGGTCACCTTCATCGGGGCCGCGTAGGTGATGCCGCGCTGGCGGCATTCGGTGGTGTCGTACTTGGGGTCTTCCAGCTCGTAATGGACGAAGTCCAGTTCGGCGGTGCCGGCGAAGTCACGGACCGGGAAGACGCTGCGCAGCGTTTTTTCCAGACCGGAAACATAGCCGATCGAGGGATCCGAACGCAGGAACTGCTCGTAGCTTTCGCGCTGCACCTCGATCAGGTTCGGCATCTGCACCACTTCGTGCACGTCGCCGAAAATCTTGCGGATACGCTTCTTCTTGGTGCCGGTGTTCGCCGGGAGAGACTTTTTCGCCATATTGTAGAGCCCTTGGCCTTCTCTTCGCGTGTGGGCAGCGGCGCGTGGCCGGTGCCGGAAAAATTCGTCAGGAGCGGGAGGACGCGAGACGCAAAAACGGCCGCAAGAAAGGCGCACACCTTCCCTCTCGGGGCGGGCACCGCCTTCGCAGCCTTGATCCTGTCATCTCACGCAGAAACCGAAAGCTTCCGTCCTGGGCCGCGCCCCCGCGTAAAGGCGCACCTTGCTCGAAACTCTTCGGCGATGGGGCCATATAGGTATGCAGCCGAGTCGGGTCAATGGGGGTGACCGCTGCCCCCCGCCCGCACGATCCTGCTGGCTGGACAGGCCGGTTCGCATCACCCAGACAGGGCCAGCCGAAGATGGAGACCTGCAATGCGCCTGATCCTTGCCGCCCTGATGGCCTTGTGCCTTGCCACCACGGCCCACGCACAAGTCGGTTACGACGATCTTGTCGAACTGCACGAGGATCTGCGCGCCTACATGGTGCCGGCCTTCACCTCCGCCGTGGTGCTCGATTCGGGCGCGCGCGTGGGGGAGACCTACGCCGACGATCTGATGCAGCGCAAGCTGGCGGGGCTCGCCACGTTCGAACAGCGCCTGGATGCGATGCCGGTGCATGACTGGGCACGCGCACAGCAGGTCGACTATCTCGCGGTGCGATCCATCCTCAATGGTTATCGCTTCAACCTGCAGGTGCTGCGCCCGTGGAAACGCGATCCGGGCTTCTATCTCGATCCGCTGATGCGCGTGGCGTTCGCCGAGGTGCCTGCCAGCGGCGATGACCTGGCCGACCTGCGCCGCCAGCTTGCCGCCGTGCCGCCCATGCTCGCCGATGCCCGCGCCAATCTGACGGAGGTGGCAGGGGACTATGCCGACCTCGCGCTCTACAATCTGGAAAACAGCGACGGGGTGAACCATTACCACCCCTACCGCGAAGTCCCGCCGCCGGGGATCATCGGTTGGTATAACGATCTGCTGACACGTGCCCGTACAAACCAGCCCGAGCTGGTGCCGGAGATAGAGGCCGCGCGCTTGGCGCTGACCGGCTTTCGCGACTGGCTGGAGGCCGAACGTCCGCGCATGGATGCGCCGGCAGGCGTGGGCGCGGCCCGCTATGACTGGTATATCCGCCACGTGCGCATGATCCCGATGGTGAGTGACGATATGCTGGTGCTGGCAGAGCGTGAGCACGAACGCATGACCGCCGCACTTGCCCTGCTGCGCCATCGCAACCGCGACGAGCCGCAGATCGCTTTGTCGGCCAGCGCCGAGGAGCAGCGCGGAAAAATCGCCGAAACCGATGGCATCGTGCGCGAATGGCTGGTGAAGGAAGACATCATCACCATTCCCGATTTCGTCGGCGAACTGGGTGCGAACACCCCTTACATCGAACGGCCTGGCGGCCCGAATTTCTGGGAGCAGATCCAGTTTCGCGATCCCATTCCCGACCATGTGCACGCGGTAATTCCCGGCCACCGGTTCGACGCGGTGCTGGCCGCGCGTGACGACAGGCCGATTCGCGGACGTTTCAGCGAAGGATCGCGCGCAGAGGGATGGGCCACCTATCTCGAAGAGATGACGATGCTGGCCGGAGGGACGGCCCATTCGCCCCGCGCGGACGAATACATGATGCTGTTCGGCATTTTCCGCGCCGCGCGCGTTCCCGCCGACATCAACATGCAGCGCAATGCGTGGAGCGTTGCCGAGGCGGTGGACTTCATGCGTGCCCGGACCCCGTGGCTGGACGAGGATGTGGCGCGTGTCGATGCCGAGATCTACCTGCGCCGCCCGCCCGGTTACGGCGTGGCCTACACCATCGGCAAGTTGCAAATGGATGCACTGCTGGCGGACCGGGCCATGCAACTGGGAGACGATTTCGTCCTGCGAGAATTCCACGACGAGTTCATGGCGGCAGGCAGGCTGCCCATCGCGCTTATCCGATACGAGATGACCGGCGAGGCGGACGAGATCGCGCTGTTCTGGGATACGCCCCCGATCCCGGCACCTTGAGCGCGCGATGCCGTTCACGGAGTCGTGGTACTCAGCAAAACGGTTTGGCCCGTTAGACGCAGATCGCAACAAGGTCGGCATTATTCAGCGGAGCATCGAATCCACAAAACGATAAGACGCATATCGTTTTGCGATATTATCGATTGACAATAAGGTGCGACTCGGCCATATCGATTTTCAATAACCCTCATCAAGGAGATCGATAAATGAACCGCATGCTCAACAATTCGCTCGCCGCGCTGGCCGCAGTCGTCATCGCGCTCACCTCGCTCAGTGCCATAACCGCGGTGCCAGTGCAGCAGGGTGCCGTAATCGCCGCACCGGCGCTGGCCTGATCGTAGAACACGACAACGGAGGACTTTCGATGACCGATGCCGACACTCGCCCCAATGACCTGCTGTTGCTGGCCGGCAAGGTAATCTGCATTGTCATGCAAGCTGGCATGGCCATCGGTGCCGTCGCCCTGACGGTCGCGATTCCCGCGCTCGTAATCTTCCGCGCCGAAGTCTTCAATCAATTCGCCGAGGCTACGGACGCCGCGCAGCTCGCCAACCCGCTGCTGTTGCTGATCGGCGTGATGGTGCTGGGGCTCGCCATAGTGGCGATGATGTTCGCCTTTTTCGGCACCCTGCGCAGGATCATTGCCACGGTCGGCGAAGGCGATCCCTTCGCGCCTGTCAACGCCACCCGCCTTTCACGCATGGGATGGCTGATCCTGGGAGTGCAACTGGCGATGCTGCCAGCGACCGCCCTGGGCATCCAGTTGGCAAAGTATGCGGACGAGATGGAGGACGTGAACATCACCGTCGACGGCGGATGGGACCTGACCGCGATCCTGCTCACCATCATCCTGTTCATCCTTGCCCGCGTATTCCGCCACGGCGCAGCGATGCGCGAAGACCTGGAAGGGACAGTCTGATGCCCCCGAAACCCTCATCCGACGCCGAAGGAACCGGCATCGTGATTCGGCTGGACGACCTGCTGCACGATCGCCGCATGACCCTGACCGAACTGGCGGAACGCGTGGGCCTGACGCTCGCTAACCTCTCGATCCTGAAAACCGGCAAGGCCAAGGCCATCCGCTTTTCCACCTTGGAGGCGATCTGCCGGGAGCTGAAATGCCAGCCTGGAGACCTGCTGGGATACGAGCGAAAGTAACCACTTGGAATTGTGGCAGCAGTGTGGCAATTGCGGCGCGCCCGGATTTTCAGGGTTCCAAGGACAGGAAATCAACATGAAGAAGATTATGCTCGTAGCCGCTCCCCTCGCTTTCGCTCTTTCCGCATGTGGCGGTGCCGCCGACGATGCTGGCGAGCAGGCCGAAGATGTTGCCGAAGCTGAAGCCGAAGTGATGGATGCCGAAGCCGGTGTTGCCGAAGCCGAAGCCGAAGTGGCCGAGGAAATGGGTGACGAAGCCATGGAAGCTGACATGGAAGCACAGGCTGAAGAGCTGGAAGAAACCGCCGACGAAATCTGATCGGCAAATCTTCCTGCCGGGCGCGCGACATTCGCGTGCTTTCGGCTTGACTTTCGGGGCGTGGCAGCTATCTGCCCGCCCCGATTGCTTTTGCAATCATCCGTCCGAGACAGTTGGTGACCGGAATGTGCCGGTCTTAATTTCCAGCCTAGACGGGGAAATGAGTTTTTGCAGATCGCTCAGGCGCTCTGCCATCAGCGTGATGTTCACGCACCTCCTTCCCCATCAACGGACACGCCAGATCGCGATAAGCGCATCTGGCAACACCGATGCCATGTCGCATAAGTGGCATGGCAACTTGAGCCGGTCGTCCGCAAGAATACGCGGGCGGCCATAGTGAAGGAGTACGGCATGGATCGTTCGCAGAAATCCGAAGCGGTCGCCCAGCTCAGCGAAGTGTTCAACGAGGTCGGCGTGGTGGTTGTCACCCGCAACCTCGGCCTGACGGTGGACCAGTCCACCGACCTGCGGAACAAGATGCGCGATGCAGGGGCTACCTACAAGGTTGCGAAGAACCGTCTCGCCAAGCTCGCCCTGAAGGACACCGATTACGTCGGGATCGATGAATATCTCACCGGTCCCACAGCATTGGCCTGGTCAGTAGACCCGGTTGCAGCCGCCAAGGTTGCTGTCGATTTCGCCAAGTCGAACGACAAGCTGGAAATCGTCGGTGGCTCGATGGGCACGCAGGTTCTCGACGAAGCAGGCATCCGGTCTCTGGCCTCGATGCCCAGCCTCGACGAACTGCGCGGCACGATTGTTGGCCTGGTCAACGCCCCGGCGACGAAGATCGCCCGCGTTGTCAACGAGCCGGCAGCCAAGCTTGCCCGTGTCTTCGGTGCCTACGGCGCCAAGGACGCAGCATAAGAGACGCTTTCTCGCATTCGAGACGAAACATTCTGGGGCATTTTTACCGCCCCGCCCAATTTGGAGTGAAACATCATGGCTGATATTGCCAAGCTTGTAGAAGAACTGTCCTCGCTGACCGTCATGGAAGCGGCCGAACTGGCCAAGGCCCTGGAAGAAGAGTGGGGCGTTAGCGCCGCTGCTGCTGTTGCTGTTGCTGGCCCGGCCGGCGGCGGCGCTGGTGAAGCTGCTGCCGAAGAGAAGGACGAATTCGACGTCATCCTGACCGGCGACGGTGGCAAGAAGATCCAGGTCATCAAGGAAGTCCGTGCCATCACCGGTCTCGGCCTGACCGAAGCCAAGGCTCTCGTCGAAGGCGCGCCCAAGGCCGTCAAGGAAGGCGTGAACAAGGCCGAAGCCGAAGAAATCAAGGGCAAGATCGAAGCTGCCGGCGGCACCGTCGAACTGAAGTAAGCTTTGAAGCAGATTTCGTGGGTGTCTTGAAGCACCTGCGGATGGGAGGGCGGTGCCGCAAGGTGCCGCCCTTTCTCTTTGTCGCCATTGGGTGGCCCATGCTATTCTCCGATCGTCGGGTCAGGGAAGGGCAGCATGGGAAGAATGGTCATCGTCGCATTCCGGCCCAAGCCGGGCCGTGAGGACGACTTGCTGGCGCTTACGCGAGACCACGTGCCACAATTGCGCCGCCTCGGCTTGGTGGGCGACACGCCATCGCTCGTGATGCGCGCGAAGGACGGGTGCATAGTCGAGGTGTTCGAGTGGAAGGACGGCGCTATCGAGAAAGCGCATGACCACCCCGACATCCTGCAGATGTGGGACCGCTACGCCGCTGTCTGCGACTATGTCCCGTTGAAGGATCTGACCGAAACGGCGGACATGTTTGCAGAATTCGAGCCGATCACGCTGTAGCCCGGTTCACTTCTGCTCGCTTGCGTTGGCCAGTGCCAGGGGCACGTCAAAGCCGCCAGTTCACCCGCGCGCCGATCATGTCGATGCCGGGGTTCTGCTCGCTGTTGAAGATCTGTCCCTGGCTGATGTGCATCCAGTGCGCCTCGACAGACACCCGCTCGGAGAACCGGTAGCCAGCGCCAATTTCAGGCTCGAACAGCACGCGGCTGCCCAAGTCGGCGCGGTCGCCCGTTGCCGGGTCGATGCGGAACTCCGGCGCATCGTGCACCACCAGTCCGATGCCGGGGCGTACGTAGAACGGCCCCTTGCCGATGGTCCACGAAAGGCCTGCGCCTGCAAACGAGGTATCGCCTGCCGTGTTGAGATTGCCGACCACATAGGGTTCGGGCGAGCCGATGAAATCCAGCGCCTCGATCCCCCCGAAGCGCACGCCAGCTGTGAGATCGACAGAACCGCCTTCGGTCGCCTCCAGCGTGAAGGGCGTGTCGACAGCACGGGCATAGACACCGCCGAACACCTCCTGGGCGCTAGCGGGTGCGGAGATTGCAGCGAGCGCGCTCGCTGCCAGGAGAAAGCAGGTCTTCAAGTGCATGACATGCCATTGCCACCTGCCAGCTTTCGCCTTGCTGACCGGCGGGGACGCCGGCGGGACAGGTGTCCGCGCTGTTACCCTGTCGCCGCACCCGACTGGCAAACACCCCACCGATGCAGTCACGCACTTCCCTGCGGGCAAGCGCAGGCCTATCCGGACCGGCTGATTTCAGCAGAAACGACATGCGACCCGTAGCGCACCCACCCACGCCCGGCTGGAAGACCGAGGCCTTCGAGACGCTCCGCCTGGCGGGGCCGCTGGCGCTCGCCAATGTGCTGCAGATGCTGACCTACGCCATCGACGTGATGTTCATTGCGCGGCTGGGGCCGGACGAGCTGGCGGCCTCTGCGCTCGCCGTGGCGCTGTTCGGCTTGGTGCTGTGGTCATTGCAGAGCCTTACAGGTGCGGTTGCCCCGATCATGGCGGCAGAGATCGGCGCGCGCGGCCCTGCCCTTCGCCCCGTGCGCCGCGCGGTGCGCATGGCGCTGTGGCTGTCCGTCATCGTGTCGATCGCCGGGATGGGCATCTGTCTGATGATCGGGCCACTGATGCAGCTTACGGGGCAGGAACCGCACATTGCCGCGCTGGCCAGCAGCTACATGAACGTGCTCGTATGGTCCGCACCCCTGATGATCGTGGCCGGGGTTCAGCGAAACTTCGTTGCCGCTCTTGGTCGGCCTGTATTCGCGACGGTTATCACCGCGCTTGGCATCGGTGTGAACGCTCTTGGCAACTATGCCTTCATCTTCGGCAACCTCGGCGCGCCCGAGATGGGCCTGCCCGGAGCCGCCGTGGCCACCTTCATGACCTCCGTTGCGGTTGCGTCGATGTATGCTGCAGCCATTCGCCTCGATCCGCGCCTGCATCGCTATCATATAATGGGCTTCTTCTGGCGGCCGGACTGGAAAAGGCTGGGCGAGATCGTGCGCATCGGCACTCCGATCGCGATCACCGTGCTGGCCGAGGCCGGTGTGTTCGGCGCGGCGGCGTTCCTGATGGGGCGACTCGGCGGCCTCGAACTGGCCGCGCATACGGTGGCGCTGAACCTGGCCGCCTTTGCCTTTCAGGTGCCCTTCGGCGTAGGCCAGGCCGCCACGATCCGGGTGGGCTATTTCTACGGCGCACGGGATGCCGACGGGATGGGCCGCGCCGGGTGGACGGGCATCGTGATGGGCACCGGCTTCATGGCACTGACCGCGACGACGATGATCGCCATTCCCGAGGCCCTGCTGGCGCTCTATATCGACCCCGGCGACCCGGCCAATGCAAGGCTGACCGTGATCGCCACCGGCTTTCTGGCGATAGCGGCCGCCTTCCAGCTTTCCGACGGAGTGCAAGCCGTAGCGGCAGGTGCGCTGCGCGGATTGAAGGACACGCGCATTCCCATGTGGATTGCCATCTTCTCCTACTGGGTGCCGGGTTTTGGCCTCGCGGCCGGTTTGGGGCTTGGCACCCCATTGGGTGGCAAGGGCGTGTGGATCGGTCTCGCCGCCGGGCTGACCTTCGCTGCCGTCCTGCTGCTCTGGCGCTGGCATCAGCGCGAGAAACTCGACCTGACCTTGCGGGGCCGCTAAGCCGCTCCCAGTTAACGGGTGGCCGCGCCAACCCAACTTTTTCTCTTCCCCTCCCATTGACACCATGTGAACGCGCTCCCAAATGCGGGGCGCTGGCACTCCCATGAGGAGAGTGCCAATCGTCACAACTCTAATCACAGGAAGAGGTCATACCTATGGCATTCCGTCCGCTGCACGACCGCGTACTGGTCCGTCGCCTCGAAGCCGAAGAAAAAACGGCTGGTGGCATCATCATCCCCGATAGCGCCAAGGAAAAGCCCAGCGAAGGCGAAATCGTCGCCGTTGGCAATGGCTCCAAGGCCGAAGACGGCACCGTCACCGCCCTCGATGTGAAGGCTGGCGACCGCGTATTGTTCGGCAAGTGGTCCGGCACCGAAGTCAAGATCGACGGCGAAGACCTGATCATCATGAAGGAAAGCGACATCATGGGCGTGCTGGGCTGATCGCCCACCGCTTCTGACTGCTTTCCCAATCCAACCAATCACCAGGAGAAACAACAATGGCTGCCAAGGACGTCAAGTTCGGCCGCGATGCGCGTGAACGCATCCTCAAGGGCGTGGATACGCTCGCCAATGCCGTGAAGGTTACGCTGGGCCCCAAAGGCCGCAACGTCGTGCTCGACAAGAGCTTCGGCGCGCCGCGTATCACCAAGGACGGTGTCACCGTCGCCAAGGATATCGAACTGAAGGACAAGTTCGAGAACATGGGCGCGCAGATGATCCGCGAAGTCGCCAGTAAGGCGAACGATTCCGCGGGTGACGGCACCACCACCGCAACCGTGCTGGCCCAGGCAATCGTGCGCGAAGGCATGACTGCAGTTGCCGCCGGCATGAACCCCATGGACCTGAAGCGCGGCATCGACCTCGCCGTGTCCAAGGTTGTTGCAGATCTGCAGGCCCGTTCCAAGGACGTGTCCGGTTCGGAAGAGATCGCCCAGGTCGGCATCATCTCTGCCAACGGCGACCGTGAAGTCGGCGAAAAGATCGCCGAAGCCATGGAAAAGGTCGGCAAGGAAGGCGTGATCACCGTCGACGAAAGCAAGGGCCTTGAATTCGAGCTCGATGTCGTCGAAGGCATGCAGTTCGACCGTGGCTACCTCTCGCCCTACTTCGTCACCAACCCGGAGAAGATGACGGTCGAGCTGGAAAACCCCTACATCCTGATCCACGAGAAGAAGCTTTCGAACCTGCAGGCCATGCTGCCTGTACTGGAAGCCGTGGTGCAGACCGGGCGTCCGCTGCTGATCATCGCGGAAGACATCGAAGGCGAAGCGCTGGCCACTCTCGTGGTCAACAAGCTGCGTGGCGGACTGAAGGTTGCTGCCGTGAAGGCACCGGGCTTCGGTGACCGTCGCAAGGCCATGCTGCAGGACATCGCGATCCTCACCAACGGTGAGATGATCAGCGAAGACCTGGGCATCAAGCTGGAAAACGTCGGCCTCTCCATGCTCGGCGAAGCCAAGAGCGTCACGATCGACAAGGACAACACGACCATCGTCGATGGTGCCGGCGATGCCGAAGGCATCAAGGCCCGTGTCGAGCAGATCCGTTCGCAGATCGAAGCGACCACGTCCGACTACGACAAGGAAAAGCTGCAGGAACGTCTGGCCAAGCTGGCTGGCGGTGTTGCCGTGATCAAGGTCGGCGGTGCCTCGGAAGTCGAAGTGAAGGAACGCAAGGACCGCGTCGACGATGCGCTGCACGCCACCCGTGCTGCCGTCGAAGAAGGCATCGTCCCCGGTGGCGGTACCGCGCTTCTCTACAGCACCAAGGCGCTGGAAGGCGTCACCGGCGAAAACCATGACCAGACTCGCGGTATCGAGATCGTGCGCCAGGCCATCATGGCTCCGGTCCGCCAGATTGCCACCAACGCCGGCCATGACGGTGCGGTTGTTTCGGGCAACCTGCTTCGTGAGAACGACGAAACGCAGGGCTTCAACGCCGCGACCGACACCTACGAAAACCTCGTGGCTGCCGGCGTGATCGATCCGACCAAGGTCGTGCGCACCGCCCTGCAGGATGCGGCTTCGGTCGCCGGCCTGCTGATCACCACCGAAGCGGCTATCTCGGAAATCCCCGAAGACAAGTCCTCCGGCGGCGGCGGCATGCCCGATATGGGCGGCATGGGCGGCATGGGCGGCATGGGCTTCTAAGCCCCCGCTCTCGTCCCAATGACAACACGAGGCCCGGCAGGAGCGATCCTGCCGGGCCTTTTTCTGCGCGCTCGCCGAAAGTACTTAGGCACTTCTGTCGAGTTGGTGCATTAGTTGGCAACGCACTGATGACTTTCCCCCACACCGACAACCCGACTCTTGCGGCATCATTGCCCGAAGGACCTGCCGCAAAGCAGGCGCGCATGCATGGTTTCCGGTTCCATCTCCGTGAAACCACCCGCGACGAACACGACGCGACCGAAAGCGCCTTCGCACATTTCGACCTTTCTACGCTTCACGGATATCACGATTTCCTGCTGGCGCACGCCGGGGCCTTGGCGACACTCGAGCCAAGGCTCCACCAGGTAGGCTGGTCAGGCTGGATCTCCCGAAGGGATTACTTGCGCGCCGATCTCGACGATCTGGGCGATCAGAAAGTGCCGGGCCTTCGAGGGGTTCGCCCCCACTTGCCGACGGATGCCCATGTCTGGGGCGCTCAGTATGTTCTGGAGGGCTCGCGGCTCGGGGGCGCTGTTCTTGCACGGACGATCCCGGTGGGCAGCCCTGCCCGGTATCTGACCGGCGCAGAGAGCGAACAGCCTGGCACCACCCGGCCCTGGCAGGAATATTGCCGCGCGCTCGACAATGTTGCAAAAGATCAAGGCGTCCTTTGGAAAGACGCTGTAGAGCAAGGCGCTCGTACGACTTTCGCGCTGTTCCGGCGCCACGCAAACATAATTTCGGGCCAAACTTTTTGACGGAACTCCTTCCCCCAGATGCCAGGATCGGGTTGACGAACTGCGATCGCGAACCGATCCACATTCCCGGCGGGATTCAGCCGATTGGATTCCTGCTTTCCCTGAGCGCCGACTGGCTGGTGCAACGCGCGGCGAACACGGCGGATTTCATCGGCATCGAGCCAGAGGAACTGCTGGGGAAAGCCCTGCCCGATGTATTCGCGAAATCTGCGGTCGATCTTATCCGACAACGTCTTTCAATGCTTCGTGGCAAGGATTCGGTCGAACGGCTGTTTGCCGTTCCACTGCTGAGCGACGGCAGCCTTTTCGATCTGGCCCTGCACTTCTCGGCGCGCTCCGTCATCCTCGAGGCAGAACCCTCCAAGGGCGACCAGGTCGAGGTATCGTCTGCCACCCGCAACATTCTTTCACGGCTCGCGGCCAGCCGCGATGTGGACAGCCTGCTCAACGAAGGTGCCCGCCAGGCGCGCGCGCTTCTCGGGTTCGACCGGGTGATGATCTATCGCTTTGCAGACGACGAAAGCGGCGAAGTGGTGGCGCAGTCCGTCGCGCGCGGCTTCGACAGCTTCCTGGGCCTGAATTTCCCTGCCACGGATATCCCGCAGCAGGCGCGTAAACTCTACGTGCGCAATACTTTCCGCATTATCGGAGATGCCACGGCCGAACAGGTGCCGATCATGCAGCGCGGCGACGGTGAACCGCTGGACCTGTCGTTGTCACTTTACCGCGCCGTATCGCCAATCCACCTGGAATACCTTCGCAACATGGGCGTGGCAGCCTCGCTGTCCATATCCATCATCGTGAACGGGCGGCTGTGGGGGCTGATAGCCTGCCACCATTACGAGCCGCGCATGCCATCCTTCGCGCAGCGCAGCGCGGCGGAACTGTTCGGCCAGATATTCTCGCTGCAACTGGAAAGCCGCCTGAATGCGGATACGTCGGAGTACGAATCCAAAGCACGCGATGTCGGCAACCGGGTCATGTCTGCCGCGGCGCAGGATCCGCAAAAGCTGCTCGATGGCGAATGGCTGTGGCAGATGATGAACGATGCCATCGAATGCGATGGCCTGATGGTCCACATGGAAGGCGAGATTTCGTCCGCCGGACTGCATCCGGACGAGGCAGCGTTCAAGACACTGGTAGAGCGCCTCAATACCGAGGACGCACAGGTTATCCATCATTCCCATGAACTGCCGCGCTATCTTGGTGTCGACAACCTCGATAGCGGAGCGGCCGGTTTCCTCGCCATTCCGATCTCGCGCCGTCCGCGCGATTACATGGTGCTGTTTCGTGAAGAGCATCTGCGCTCGGTCCGCTGGGCGGGCGAACAGGCGAAGCACGCTACGCAGACCGACAACGGACTGGAACTGTCACCGCGCAAGAGCTTCGAGGCCTGGAAACAGACCATCAGCGGCCAGTCCCGGCCCTTTACCCCCGCCGAGATCGGCGTGGCCCGCTCTTTGCGAACGACGCTGCTGGAGATCGTCCTGCGGCTGAGCGAGGACGCGAGCGAAGATCGCAAGCGCGCCACCGAACAGCAGAAGCTTCTCATCGCCGAACTCAACCACCGGGTGCGCAACATCCTCGCCCTGATCCGCGCGCTGATGTCGCAGACGAAGCGCGAAAGCGGTTCTGTCTCGGACATCGTCGATACGCTGGAAAGCCGGGTGAAAGCGCTGGCGATCGCGCACGACATGCTGACCGCGGAAAACTGGGCCCCGACCCCGCTGCGCACGCTTTTCGAAGTCGAACTGCAGGCCTACATGTCGGCCACGCGGCAGCGCGTGACGATTGATGGGCCAGAGGTCAGCATTTCGCCCACCGCCATTCCGATCATGGCCCTCGTCATCCACGAACTGGCCACAAACGCGGCGAAATACGGCGCTCTCAGCGACAGTGGCAAGATCGTGCTAACCTGGCATTGCGACGGCGAGAAAAATCTCGTCCTGAAGTGGCGGGAGCAGGGCGGGCCGGTTGTGCAAAAACCCGAGCGGCGCGGCTTCGGGACGACCATCATCACATCCTCGATCCCGCATGAACTGGGCGGCGAGGCGACCATCGATTACAAGGCGAGCGGGGTCGAGGCCCTTTTCACGATTCCCGCGCGGCACATCGTTGCGCAAGGTGGGGAGAGCGGGGAAGACAAGCGTCCGGAGAGCGAGCAGAAGACCAGGGTCCGCCTCGATCAGGACCGGATGCTGCTGGTGGAAGACAGCATGCTGATCGCGCTGGATGCCGAGGATCAGCTGCTGGAGATGGGCCTGGGGGAAGTGGTCCTGGCAGCCAGCGTCGCGTCTGCCATGAAGGCAATAGATGAAGGTGTGACCCTGGCCATGCTGGATTTCAACCTGGGCGATCACACCAGCCTGCCAATTGCCGAGCGGCTGCGGGAGGAAGGCGTGCCGTTCTTTTTCGCATCCGGCTATGGTGCAGGCGACGTGACTCCGCCCGAATTCACGGACGTGCCGGTTATCACCAAGCCCTATGCCAGGGAGCAGATCGAACAGGCTATCGCGCAGGTAAAGCGATGATGGCGTGCGGCTGACAGTCGCGCGGATCCGTTAGCCGATAGCCCGATCCTTACTCTGCGGGCGTGGGTGTGCCCGGATTTACTTCGGCCTCGAACTCCGGAACGGGCCGTGCGTCGGCTTGGGCTTGTGTCGTCGCGATTCCGTTCTCGTCTATGTCCTGCAACAGCCAGCGCATTTCATCGATCTCGCGGCGCTGGGCGCGGATGATTTCGTTGGCGAGCTTGCGCACGCGCACGTCCTCTATCCCGGCGCGTTCGCTGGTCATGATTGCAATCGAGTGGTGCGGGATCATGGCCGACATGTATTCGCTGTCGTCGATGGTCGTCTGGCTGCGCACGAGGAACAGCGAGAGTGCAAATGTCGCCGCAGCCACGCCGATGATGATCCAGTTCTTGGCCTTGTTTCTGTACATGCCCCACATGAAGAGGAGCATGACAACCGCCATTACCGCCCCCATCACGAACATCATCCAGAAGCGTGTCTCGCTCCAGAACACGTGGTCGATCGCGTAGGTGTTGAGATACATCAGGCCCAGCATGATGACGGTAGAGGTCCCCACCATCGCCATGAAACGTTTGTAGTTGCCTTCGTTCTGCATATTGCCTCCTTCGGGTCGCGCTAACGTTTCGCCTTTGAGAAAAGGTCCACCAGTTCGCCGAACTTGGCGCGCTGATCCGCCTCGTCACCCGATGCGATGGCTTCTGCCACGCAGTGCGAGGCGTGGTTCTTCAGGATTTCGTCCTCGGCTTTGGCCAAGGCTGCCTTCACCGCCTGGATCTGGTGCAGGATGTCGATGCAATACCGATCCTCTTCCACCATGGCGCGCACGCCGCGCACCTGCCCTTCGATGCGGCCAAGGCGGTTTAACAATGACTTGCTTTGCTGGACCACGGTCTTTCGGCCTTCCTTGAAATACCCCCCCAGGGTATGTAGTTGTGGGACATGACACAACCCCCCCGGTTCTCACCCCGGCTTTCCCGGCGCGGCTTGCTTGGCACAGGCGCGCTTGCCACAGCCGGTCTTGCCATTCCCGCGTGGGCGCGCGGGCAGTCGCTGGCACATGCTGGCAAAGGCTTCGGAGAGCTCTCGGGCGACACCATCGACCTTTCGATCGGCAACCACCACTTCAGCACCGGTGGGCGCAGCGGCCATGCGATTGCCGTGAACGGCACCGTACCCGGCCCGCTCATTCGCTTGCGTGAAGGGCAGGATGTCACGCTCAACGTCACCAACAACCTGGACGAGGACTCCTCGATCCACTGGCACGGCCTTCTGCTGCCATTCCAGTTCGACGGCGTGCCTGGCGTCAGCTTTCCCGGCATCCGGCCTGGCGAGACCTTTACCTACCGCTTCCCCATTCGCCAGACCGGCACTTACTGGTGGCATTCCCATTCCGGTCTGCAGGAACAGGCGGGTCACTATGGCCCGATCGTGATCGAGGGCGAGCACGCCCATCACATGCCGGACCGGCGTTATCACCGCGACTATGTGGTGCTGCTGAGCGAATTCACCCCGCGCCATCCGCATGAAATCGCGCGGATGCTGGCGGTGGGAGAACATTACTTCAACCGGCAGATGATGACGGTGGGCAGCGGCGAGATGAGCCTGGAAGACCGCCTGATGTGGGGCGCGATGCGGATGAACCCGCGCGACATCTCGGATGTGACAGGTGCGACCTACAC
Source organism: uncultured Sphingomonadaceae bacterium (assembly GCA_947493195.1). Taxonomy (GTDB): domain Bacteria; phylum Pseudomonadota; class Alphaproteobacteria; order Sphingomonadales; family Sphingomonadaceae; genus Alteraurantiacibacter. The sequence continues at coordinate 247,138 of CANLQG010000002.1, forward strand.
CTTCCTCGTCAACGGCCATGGCCCTGCGGATGATCTCGAATTCCTGTTCGAGCCGGGTGAGCGCGTGCGCCTGCGGATCATCAACGGCTCCGCCATGACCTTCTTCAACGTGCGCATTCCTGGTGTCGAAATGACCGTGATTGCCGCCGACGGTCAGGAAGTGGACCCGGTGCCGGTGGACGAATTCCAGATCGGCGTTGCCGAGACATACGACGTGATCGTGCAGCCTTCCGATGGCAGCCACGCTTTCGTGGCCGAGGCGATGGACCGTTCGGGCATGGCCATTGCCAGCCTCACCTCGCACCCAGGCCACAAGGCCGAAGCGCCGCCGCTGCGTGAGCCGGTGACGCTGACGATGGCCGACATGGGTATGGGCGGCATGGCGCATTCGGTCCACGGAGACATGGAAGGGATGGATCATGGCTCTGGCGGCATGGACCATTCGATGCGCGACACCTCGCTGCTGCCGCCCGACGTGACGGTCGGACCCGGTATCGACATGGTTGCGCCGATGCCGATGGACCGGATGGATTTCCCCGGCCTTGGCCTCGATAGCGTCGATCACCGCGTGCTGCGCTACACCGACCTGAAAGCGAAGAATGCCAATCCCCACCGGATGCCCACGCGCAGTCTGGAGATCCACCTTACCGGCAACATGGAACGCTACATGTGGTCTTTCGACGGCAAGCAGTTCAGCGCCGTGAGCGACGATCCCATCCGTTTCGGCTATGACGAGCGGGTGCGGGTGAAGCTGGTGAACGACACCATGATGGCGCACCCGATCCACTTGCACGGACACTTCTTCGAACTGGTGAACGGTGCCGGGATGATGAACCAGCCGCTGAAACACACCGTAGTGGTGCAGCCCGGCAGCTCCGCGACTTTCGACCTGACTGCCAACGAGCCGGGTGACTGGGCCTTCCACTGCCACCTGCTCTACCACATGCACGCTGGCATGATGCAGACCGTTACAGTGCGCCCCTTCCCGGAAGAGGGAGAAGCATGATGCGCGCCCTGTTGCTCGCCACGGCGGCCCTGATCGCTGTTCCCGCCGCCGCGCAGGATCACTCGGCCCACGAAGCGCACGAGGCTCCGGTGCAAGAAGCGGACTATTCCGCACACGAGGCGATGGACCATTCGCAGCACAGGATGGAGCAGCAGGACGAAGCGGCGCCGGACCATTCCCAATTGGATCATTCGCAGCACCAGTCGATAGACCACCCCTCGATAAATCACGGCGAAATGCACATTCCGGCCGGCCCGCCCCCGCCGCGTGCTTTTGAAGGACCGCGACATGCCGCGGAAATGTACTTCGACGCAAACCGCCTTGCTGCCGCCCGCGCCTACAACCGCATCGCCCACGGCGGAATGACCACCGGCAGGCTGCTGGCCGAACGGCTGGAAGCGCGGTTGTCCGACGGGCACGATGCCTACCTGTGGGATGTCAGCGCCTGGTATGGCACCGCGACAGACAAGATCGTGTTCAAGACCGAAGGCGAGGGAGATCTGGACGGCGGCGCGATAGACGATGCCGAGATGCAACTGCTATGGGGCCATGCCATCGGCCCCTTCGTGGACCTGCAGGCCGGAATGCGCGTCGAAGTGGAGCCCGAGTCCACCGCCCATCTTGCCGTCGGCGTCGCCGGACTCGCGCCTTACATGATCCATTTCGATGCCGCCGCTTTCGTCTCCGACGAGGGCGACCTCACCGCCCGCATCGAAGCCGAGCACGACATGAAATTCACGCAGCGGCTGATCCTGCAACCGCGCGTGGAGGCAGAGCTTTCCGCGCAGGACATTCCGGAGCGCGGGATCGGCAGCGGTCTTTCGAAGATCGAGGTCGGGGCGCGGCTGCGCTATGAGATCGTGCGTGAATTTGCGCCCTACATCGGCGTGGAATACGAAGCGGCCACTGGCGGTACGGCAGACTACATCCGCGCCGCCGGGGATGAACCCGACGGCGTGGCTGTCCTGCTTGGCGTGCGCTTCTGGTTCTAGCGCCGCAAGAGCCTAGCCGCCCATCCGGCTTTCCTCGACCGCTTCAATCACCTCTTCGCTCCAGGTAACCGGATACTGCGTTTGCGGATTGAACGCCCCGTTGCGATAGCTGGCAGCTTCGGCAGCGGCGATCTCGGCAGCGGTAAGGTGCTCGCTCGGCTCCAGCGCGAAAACGTCGATCCCGCGCGCGATCTCGGTCGCGTAAATGCGGCCGTTATACCAGTAGGCGGACCAGTAACCGGCTGTGACGAGCTGGTCCTTGTCCAGCGGGCCACGGTCGAAATAGGCGATTTCGAACGGGTTCGTGGGATCGGTAAAATCGATCACCGAAACACCGCCTTGGTACCATGCCTGCACGAAGATGTTGCGTCCCGGCACCGGGATGATCGAACCGTTGTGTGCGACGCAGTTCTCTGTCTCGCCCTGCGGCGCGGGCAGCTTGAAGGTGCCGCGATATTCCAGCTGGCCATCGACCACCGCATAGAAGGCATTGGCGCCCCAGTTGCGCGGATCGCTGGCCTGGCAGCGAGGACGGCCGCCGCCGCCCCATTCATCGGTGAACAGCACGATGTCGCCGGTGTTGTTGAACGTGGCAGAGTGCCAGTAGGCAAAGCCCGGGTCGACGACCTCGTCCTTGCGCACGGGGTTCAGGGGGTCGGAAATATCGAAGATGATGCCGTTCCCCGAACAGGCACCTGCCGCGAGGTTCAGTGCCGGGAACACGGTGATGTCGTGGCACTGGTCGGTACGGCGAGTGTCCTGTGTATCCTCGCCATGGTCACCGCCAAGCCACAGGCCGCCCAGCCGCCCGGTTTCCGGATCGGCGAAGACGCGCGGGCTGGATAGGATGCGCGAGGCAGCGGGGTTCGCCAGCGGAATCTCGATCACGTCGATACTGAACAGGGCGGTACGGGTATCGCCCGGCACGTCCCCCACGCAGAACTCCAGCTCCTCGCTCTCGCGCACGGAACCGGTGCCCGAATTGTAGACGATCAGGCTGTCATCGGTCTGGGTGACAATGGAATGGGTGTGGCTGCCGCGGCAGGTCTGCACTTGGCCTACCTGACGCGGCCGGGTGATATCGGAAATGTCGAATATCCGCAGGCCGCGGAAGCGATCCTCGCTCACCCGGTCCGTTACGCCCTCGAGGCCGCAGTCGGTCCGTCCGCGGGTCTCCTCCACGCTCATGATCAGGATGTTGCCGGCGATCGAGACGTCGCCCTGCCCGCCGGGGCAGACCACGCTGCTGACCAGGGTCGGCACGCCGTCCTCGCCCAGGCGATAGGCGTTGAAACCGTGGTAGCTGCCTGCGACCATCAGGTCGCCGGAGAACGCGATATCGGTGTTGGAGAAGCTCAGCATCCCGCCGCGTTCGGCAAAGCGCGGTTCGGGTTCTTCCTCGCCCTCATCCCCGACACCGTCTGCATCCATACCGGCATGTCCGGCGTGTCCGGCATATTCATCGGCAGGAGCGGCATCTTCGCCTGCTTCCTCATCCTCTTCGTTCTCGTCCTCGTCGTTGTCGATACGGGGACGCAGGTCGCCAGGATTTTCAGGATCGAAGAAGCCCGCAGGCTTGCGCAGGAAAGCCACGTGGCGAAGGTTGCTGATCGCTTCCTCTGCGTCGAACACGCCAGCCGCCAGGGTGGCGCGCGGATCGTCGGACAGGTTGGCGAGCACGGCGTTCATGCGCTCGATCTCGGCAGTCTGGTCGTTCACCACTTCACTGGTGAAATCGTACATCAACGGGTCCGCCGCGGTGCCGCGCTGGTTGAGCAGTTCCCGCACCATGGTGACCGCGCCCTGGTGGTGGCGCACCATCAGTTCCAGGAACTGGCGATCGAATGCGGTGCCGCGCGCATCGGTAAGCGCCTGCATCTGCTCGGGCGTTGCCATGCCGGCCATGCCCGAATGCCCCGCGTGGCCCATGCCGGCCATGTCGAGGGGTTCACTCCGGTCGGTAAGCCAGCCGCGCATGAATTCCATCTCGTCCGCCTGCGACGCAGTAATACGGCCTGCAACGGCCAGGATCTCCGGCGTGTTGGTCCGCTCCTCCACCAGGGCGGCCATGTCCACCGCCTGCTGGTGGTGGACGATCATACCCTGCATGAAGGCGACATCCGCCGGGGAATAGCCATTGCGCGCAAGGTCGGTCGCCTCGTCCTCGCTCAGCGTGCGCGGTTCTGCACCGATGGGACCAGGCAGCACGATGGAAACGTCCTGCGCGGAAGCGGTGGCGGCGCTGGCAAGCAGGATGGCGGCGAGCGACGCGCCGGTCGCCAGGCGGATTCGATTTGTCATGTCTGAAGCGATTCCCGAAACTGGTTTCTTTCGATCCCATTAGGGCCCGGAAAGACGCCGCTCGTCAAGCGTGGACCTTGGCCCTTGCCCGGGTGTTCGCTGCGCTTGCCGGGCGCGGACCTTGGCAGTAGCTTGTGCGCAAGAGGATAAACGGGAGGATTTGATCTATGCGCAACGCCATTTTTGCAAGCGCCCTGCTGGTCGCACTTGCGGGCTGTAACGGCGGGGATGCAGACACCGCCGAAACGCAGGACGAGACCACCAGCTACACCGTGCGCCAGTACATGCAGTCAATCAATGACATCGCCCGTATGGACGACCAGCAATATGACGAGGCACGCAAGCCGGGCGAGCTGCTGGCTTTCGCTCAGATCGACAAGGGCGAGGTCGTCGGCGACTACGTGATGGGCGGCGGATACATCACGCGCCTGCTGGCTACGGCAGTGGGCGCCAATGGCAAGGTCTATGCGTTCCAGCCCGAGGAATTCATCGCCTCCAACGCGGACTACGCGGATCAGCAGGACGCCGCCGTTGCCCCATATTCCGACGATGATGGCAACCCGGTAAGGGTCTTTCCGCTGCGGGGGCCGCTGGTCGAGCCGGGCTGGCCCGAACCGCTAGACACGATCATCACGGTCATGAACTTCCACGACCTGTACCTCACCGACTTTCCCGAAGGTACGGCGAGCGAGGGGGTGCAGATGCTTTACGATTCGCTGAAACCCGGCGGATCGCTGGTGGTGGTGGATCACTTGGCCCAGGAAGGGAGCGGCGCGATGGCCGCGAACGAAGAGCACCGGATGGACCGGCAGCTCGCGCTGGACGCGCTGACCGGCGCGGGCTTCACGCTGGAGGAAGAATCCGACCTCTATTCCAACCCGGACGACCCGCGCACCGCCAACGTGTTCGACGATTCCATTCGCGGTCAGACAGACCAGTTCGCCTGGCGCCTGCGCAAGCCCGAATAGCCGCGCCTGCGGTACCCGGTTCGGGGCACTATTCCGGCTCCTGCCCGTTGGGTTCATGAAATAACCAATTGGCAGGAGAGAACCCCAATGAAAGTTCCGCACAAGGCCCACGTCGCACTGGTCGATGGAGAGCGTTTCGTACTCCTTCGCAACGACGGACAGATCTTCGAGCCGAAGCTGTCCAAGGTTGCCGAGCCGGACCTGAACGCCACCAATTTCAGCGCCGGGGTCAAGCATCAGGATACTGCCAGCCAGATGAGCGGCAACACCGACCTCAACGAACTGGCCCATGGTGCCGCCGCCGCGGAGTGGCTGAACAGCAAGGCCATCGCTGGCGAATTCGAGGAACTGGTGGTGATCGCCGATCCCAAGACCCTGGGCGAAATGCGCCGCCACTACCACGTCGAACTGGAAAAGCGGCTGGTGGGTGAACTCGACAAGGCGCTGACCCACGAGCCACTTGATCGGATCGAAAAGGTGCTCGCAAACGCCTGATTGCAGCCTTGTTTCCGCCGCATTACCGGCTTCCGGTTCGGCATGTCGCCAATCCCGCGCAATTCATCGCGTGGGCATCGCCAGCGGTTGTGATATTAAGCAATCGGTAAGCACGTTTCTGGCAACGTGAGAGTTATGGATAGATCGGTAATAGCACGAATTGTTGCGCCCCTTGCGCTGGCCCTTGCTCCGTTTGCAAGCGCGCCAGCGCAGGCGCAGAACCTTGAAAGCGCGTTCGACAGCGCCTTTGGTACAGAGGTCCGCGAACCTCCGCAGTTCCTAGCCGACCCGCAAACTCCGCTTGAACGCCGCATTGCGCAGGTTGCCGATGGCAGCGATGGGCGCATTGGCGTGGCAGCGATCGATCTTGCCACCGGCGAACAGGTCTCTGTTCTGGGAGATCAGCGCTTCCCGATGGCCTCCACCAGCAAGATAGCCATTGCCGCCACCTTCCTTGAAGGCGTGGATCAGGGCCGGTGGAGCCTGACTAGCGAATTCCCCCTGCTCTGGGCCGTGCGCTCGCAGCGCTTTTCGACCCGCGTCGCCCCTGTGCGCGAAGGCGAATACATGCCTGCGCACCAGTTGATCGACCTGATGATCACCCGCAGTTCCAATCCTGCCACCGATGCCTTGCTGGCAGCCGTTGGCGGACCGGCTGCCGTGAACGACTGGGCGCGCCGCGCCGGCCTGAACGATTTCAGCCTCGATCGCGATATCGCCACGCTCGTGCGCGACGATGGCGAGTTCGACCCCACCTACCATATTGACCTGCGCGATAGCGCCACGCCCGAAACGATGGCCCGCCTTCTGGCAGGCATTTACCAGGGAGAGTGGCTGAGCGCAGAGAGCCGCGATGTCATTCTCGATGCGATGGAGCGCTGCCGGACCGGACGCAACCGTATTCGCGGCATGATGCCTGAAGGCGTCAGCGTGGCGCACAAGACCGGCACGCTGAACCGGATGGCCGGGGATATCGGTATCATCGAAATGCCCGACGGTCGCGCGATTGCGCTGGCGATCTTCGTGACGGGGCAGAGCGCGTCGCAGGCGCACGAGAATGCCAACAAATCCGAGGCGCGCCGTCTGCGGGATTCGCGCATCGCATCTATCGCCCGCGCACTGTACGACGGTTACGCCGAACGCGGCGACGGGCGCCAGTATGCCAACGCCCGCCACTCGCCTGGCGCAGCTTCACGCTAACGCCCAGCCAGGGATACTTACGGCAAACCAAAGAAAAAGGGCGCGGCCATCGCTGGCCACGCCCTTTGTTCTGTTAGCCTGAACGGCTGCGAACCGATTACTCGGCTTCGACAGCTTCGGCTTCCATTTCGGCGCCGGCTTCTTCCATTTCGGCACCGGCTTCAGCCATGCCTTCGTCCATGGTAGCTTCGGCATCGGCGGTAGCGTCTTCAACGCCTTCGCCCATGGCTTCCATGTTGGCTTCGGTGTCAGCCGCAGCATTTTCCATGGTGGCTTCGGCGGAATCTTCGGTGCCTTCCGAGCAAGCGGCCAGGGTCAGGGCGCCAGCAGCAGCGGCAGCGACGAGAGCGATCTTACGCATAGGTATAAATCCTTGAATTGCATAAATTTGGGAAGAGGCGCTTCGCCTGTCCCGAAGCCGGCTTTCTCGCCAGCTCTATTGCCCAAATAATGCCACATTTCGCTGCGCGCAAGCATATTGTGGCACAAATGCGGCGAACCGATGGCAGCAACAAGGCACATTCTTTGGTGCTTACAGGCGGCGAGCGGCCATGCTAGCAGGCGAAAATGGCCGATAAACAGCATCTCTACCTGGTCGATGGTTCGGCCTATATCTTCCGCGCATACCACCGCCTGCCGCCGCTCACCAATCCGGAAGGGACGCCGGTGGGCGCCGTCTACGGCTACACCACGATGCTGTGGAAGCTGGCGGAAGACCTCGACAAGGCCGTGGGGCCCACCCACCTTGCGGTGATTCTCGACAAGTCGAGCCACAGTTTTCGCAACGAGATCTACAGCGAATACAAGGCGCACAGGCCCGATCCGCCGGAGGACCTGGTACCGCAGTTCCCGCTGATTCGCGATGCGACTCGCGCGTTTAGCCTGCCCTGCATCGAGGAACCCGATGTGGAAGCGGACGACATGATCGCCACCTACGCCCGCGCCGCGCAGCGAGTGGGGTGGGACGTTACCATCGTATCGAGTGACAAGGATCTGATGCAGCTGGTGGGCGAGGTCGATGGCGCGAAGATCGACATGCTCGACACGATGAAGAACGCGCGCATCTACATCGAGGAGGTCGAGGAGAAATTCGGCGTGCCGCCCGAAAAGGTGGGCGATGTCCTCGCGCTGATGGGCGATTCGGTCGACAACATTCCCGGCATCTTCGGCGTCGGACCCAAGACCGCCAGCAAGCTGATTGCCGAACACGGCAGCCTCACCGCCGCACTCGACGCGGCGGAAGGCATGAAGGCTTCCAAGCTGAAAGAGCGCCTGATCGAGCACCGCGCCGATGCGGAGCTTTCGCGCGTGCTGGTGACCCTGCGCGAAGATTGCCCGATTCCCCAGCCGCTCGACGAATTCAAGCTGGACGGCGTGCCGCCCGAGCCGCTGGCGAAGTTTCTCGAAACGCACGGTTTCGCCAGCCTGCTGCGCCGCCTCGATGCCGGAACAGGCAGTCCGGACCGCACGAACGATCTCAATCCCGCCAAGGCCGACAACAAGGGGGCCGATGCCTCGCCGGACGGCAACCGCCAGCCGCTGCCCGAATGGCCGGAGGTCGATCGGTCCGCCTACGAATGCGTACAGACAATGGAGCGCCTGAAACACTGGATCGAACGCGCCTCTGCCGCGCGGCTGGTGGCGGTCGATACCGAGACGAGCGATCTCGACTGCATGCTCTGCGATCTAGTCGGCTTCAGCCTGGCGCTGGGCCCGAACGATGCATGTTACGTCCCACTGGCGCACGGCAGTGACGACATGTTCGGCGAAACGCCCGCCCAGATAGACCGCCAAGCCGCTCTCGCCGCGATCAAGCCGCTGCTGGAAAGCGACGCGGTGCTGAAGGTAGGGCAGAACATCAAGTACGACCTCAACGTGCTGGCTCGCAACGGCATCAACGTCGCGCCGATCCACGATACGATGGTGATCAGCTTCGCGATGGACGCCGGACGCGAGGAAAGCGGCATCGGCGGCGGGCACGGGATGGACGAACTGGCCGAACGTCACCTCGGCCACACCTGCCTCAAGTTCAAGGACATCTGCGGCACCGGCAAGAAGGCGATACCATTTGGCCAGGTGCCGCTGGACAAGGCCACCGAATACGCGGCCGAGGATGCCGACGTGACCTGGCGCCTCTACCAGCATCTCTACCGCCGCCTGCCGCTGGAGGGTGCGTCGCGCATCTACGAACGGGTCGACCGCCCGCTGATCCCGGTGGTCGCGGCGATGGAGCGCGAGGGCATCAAGGTGGACCGTGCGGCTTTGTCGCGCCTGTCCGAACAATTTGCCGAGACCACCGCCGGGATCGAGAAGGAAATCCACGAGCAGGCCGGCGAGGAGTTCACCATCGGCAGCCCCAAGCAGCTGGGCGATATCCTGTTCGACAAAATGGGCTACAAGGGCGGACGCAAGGGCAAGAGCGGCCAGTACTCGACCGACCAGGCCATTCTGGAGAAACTTTCCCAGCAAGGCGCGACCATTGCCGACAAGGTGCTGGAATACCGTCAGCTCTCGAAGCTGAAATCGACCTATACCGATGCCCTGCAGGCGGCGATCAACCCGAACACCAGCCGTGTGCATACAAGCTATTCGCTGGTGGGCGCGCAGACGGGACGGCTGTCTTCCACCGACCCCAACCTGCAGAACATTCCCATTCGCACCGAGATCGGGCGCGAGATCCGCAAGGCTTTCGTCCCGGAAGCGGGCAACGTGCTGCTGGCCGCCGACTATTCGCAGATCGAGCTTCGCCTCGCCGCGCACATGGCCGATGTGCCGGAGCTGCGCGAAGCCTTTGCCGAGGGTGAGGACATCCACGCACGCACGGCCCGGGAGATGTACGGCGAGGTGGACCGAGACACCCGCGCCAAGGCCAAGACCATCAACTTCGCCATTCTTTACGGCATCTCACGCTGGGGCCTTGCCGGGCGACTGGGCGTGGAGCCGGACGAGGCACAGGAGGTGATCGACACCTATTTCAAGCGCTTCCCCGGTATCCAGAACTACATCCACCAGACACTGGAGACGGTGCGGGCCAAGGGATATTCGGAAACGCTGTTCGGTCGCAAGACGTGGTTCCCGCGGATCAATTCCAAGAACCAGGCGGAGCGGCAAGGCAGCGAGCGTGCCGCCATCAATGCGCCTATCCAGGGCACCAGCGCCGACATCATCAAACGGGCGATGGCCCGGATGCTGCCCGCCTTGCAGGAGGCGGACCTGGGCCACGTGCGCATGCTGCTGCAGGTGCATGACGAACTGGTGTTCGAATTGCCCGAAGCAGACGTAGCAGCCGCTTCTCCCGTGATCGGGAAAATCATGGCGGAAGCCTCCCTGCCCGCTGTCGAACTTTCCGTCCCCCTGGGTATAGAGATCGGCACCGGGGCAAGCTGGGACGATGCGCACTGATGGATGAATTGCTGCAACAGGTTCGCGATGCCATTCCCGATGCATGGGAGGCCTGGTTGGTCGCGGCTCTGGCCGCAGGAATCGGTGTGCTGCTGGCCCTGCTGCTGCACCGTATCCTGTTCCGCGTGCTCAGGAAGATCGCCAACGCCAGTCATAGCGATGCCGATAACCTCGTGGTCAGGCATCTCGCACGTCCAACCAAGTGGGCCATGGTGGCGCTGGGGATCGTGCTGGCCGCGCGAGAGGTTCCAGTGCTGGAAAGCGCGTGGGAGAAGATCGCCGGGTTCCTGATGCCCGCGCTGATCGGCTGGGTTGCGCTCGCCATCATGCGCGCGCTGGTCGCGGCTATGGAACTGCGCGCCGATATCGATGTGGAGGACAATCTCAACGCCCGCCGCAGGCGCACCCGGCTCGCCATTTTCAGCCGCATCGGCACTTTCGTGATCGTATTCATCACCATTGGCCTGATGCTGCTTTCCATCCCTGGCGTGCGCGATATCGGGGTGACGCTGATGGCCTCTGCCGGCCTTGCCGCGCTGGCGGTAGGTGCCGCCGCGCAGCCTGCGCTGAAGGCGCTGATCGGCGGGCTTCAAATGGCGCTGACAGAGCCCATTCGTATCGACGACGTGGTCATCATCGATGGCGAATGGGGCAAGATCGAGGATATCCGCACCACCTATGTCGTGGTCCGCATCTGGGACGAGCGGAGACTGGTCGTGCCGGTAAACAAGTTCCTGGAGGAAACCTTCCAGAACTGGACGCGCAAGGGGTCGGAACTGCTCGGCACGGTGTTCCTGCACCTCGACCCCCTTGCCGATGTCGAGCGCCTGCGCGCCGAGTTCAAACGTCAGATCGAAGCCAATGCACTGTGGGACAGGCGCGTCAAAGCCGTGCAAGTGACAGAAACCACGCTCGATTCAATGGAGCTTCGCCTGCTGATGAGCGCCCGCAATGCTTCGGATGCGTTCGACCTTCGCTGCCAGATCCGCGAAGGCATGCTCGCCTTCATCCGGCAGAACATGCCCGAAGCAATCGCCATGCGCCGCGTGGCTTCGGCTGCCGAAGCCATCTGGGAAGCGGGCGAGCCGGGAATGGATACCAGCAGTTAGTCTCTTTAATCGTTGAGCGAGAAACGGTGCGCCCACGGCGCGCCGCAAGGGCGAACGGCCGCCCCGCAGCGGGCGCAGCTTTGCTGCGCGTCTAGCGAGGATGTGAGCGCGGAGGCGCTCACACAAACCTGTCAGTGCTTCGATTCCCGCGTGCTTTCCACCATGCCCTCTGTGATGAAGCCGATGGGGTTCACTTCCAGCGCGCGCTTCTTCAGTTCGCCCTTCATCTTCTTGTATTCCTCTTCCATCCTTGGCGTGACGGTGGGGCGCGAGTCCTTCAACGCTTCCTCGAAATCCGCCCTGGTCACCTTCTCGGGCGATCCCTGCGTGCGGCGGATGGCGTTCAGACCTGCGCGGCGCACCACGTCTTCCAGATCGGCACCCGTGAAGCGTTCGGCCTCGCTGGCCACGGCGGACAGGTCCACGTCGTCGGCCAGCGGCATGGCTGAGGTGTGGATCTTGAGGATGTGTTCGCGCCCGGCCTGGTCCGGCGCGCCGACATAGACAAGTTCGTCGAACCGGCCCGGACGCAGCAGCGCGGGATCGACCAACGTGGGCCTGTTGGTGGCGCCGATAACCACGATGGAAGACATTTCCTCCATCCCGTCCATTTCCGCCAGGATCGTGTTGACGACGCGCGCCGTCACCTGCGGCTCGTTGGCAGACGATCCGCGCGCGGGCACGAGGCTGTCGATCTCGTCGATGAAGATGACACAGGGTGCCACCGCGCGGGCGCGGGCGAACATCTTGGCGATCTGCTGCTCGCTCTCGCCGTACCACTTTGAAAGCAGGTCGCTGCTCTTGATCGAGATGAAGTTGGCTTCCGCCTCTTTCGCCACGGCCTTGGCCAGCAGGGTCTTGCCGGTGCCCGGAGGGCCGTAAAGCAGGAAGCCTTTGGCCGGGCGGATGCCCAGCGATTCGAACGCACGCGGGTTCTTCAGCGGCAGTTCGACGCCTTCTTTCAGAGAAGAAATGGCCTCGTCCAGGCCACCAAGGTCTTCCCAGCCCACGGTCGGGGCCTGCACCATCACTTCTCGCATGGCGCTCGGCTGCACACGCTTCAGCGCCTCGCGGAAGTCGTTCTTCTCAACGCACAGTTCCTCGAGCACCTCGGCGGGTATTTCGCGTGCGTCGAGATCAAGCTTTGGCATGATCCGGCGCACCGCTTCGATGGCGGCCTCCCGCGCCAGCGCGGCGATGTCCGCACCGACGAAACCGTGGGTCGAGCGCGACAGTTCGCCAAGGTCCACCCCTTCGCCCAGTGGCATGCCACGGGTGTGGATGGAAAGGATTTCGCGCCTGCCGCTTTCATCGGGAACGCCGATCACGATCTCGCGGTCGAAGCGGCCCGGACGGCGCAATGCTTCATCGATGGCGTCGGGACGGTTGGTGGCGGCGATCACCACGAGGTTGGAGCGGGCCTGCAGTCCGTCCATCAGCGTCAGCAACTGGGCAACGAGACGCTTCTCCGCCTCTCCCTGCACACGCTCCCGCTTGGGTGCGATGGAATCGACCTCGTCGATGAAGACGATAGCTGGCTGGCTGCGTTCTGCTTCCTCGAACACCTCGCGCAGGCGCTTTTCGGATTCGCCATAGGCGCTGCCCATGATCTCGGGCCCGTTGATGGTGAAGAACTCGGCATCCGATTCGTTCGCCACGGCCTGTGCCAGCCGGGTCTTGCCGGTTCCGGGCGGGCCGTGGAGCAGCACGCCTTTGGGCGGATCCACGCCGAGGCGGGTGAACAATTCGGGATAGCGCAGCGGCAGTTCTACCATCTCGCGCAGGGCCTTGATGGTCTCGTCCATGCCGCCGACATCGTCGTAGTTGATGAGGCCGCGCGCATCGCGCGGTTCCTCGAACTCGGTGCGCAGTTCCACCTCGGTATTCTCGTCGATGTGAACGAAGCCCTTGGGGCTGGTGGAGACGACCTGCAGGCGGATTTGCGTCAAGGCATAAGCGGGCGCATTGAACATGCGGCGCACCTCGGGCGGGACGTTCTGCACCGGTTGCTGGCCATGCGTGGCGACCAGATCGCCGGTGGTCAGCGGTTGCTTGAAAAATACCTTCTTCAGCGCCTCGCTGGGGCCATGCAGGCGCATTTCACGGCGCGCGGGAGCGAAAACGACACGGGTGGCGGGCTTGGTCGCGGCGCGCCGCACGATCACGTGCTCGCCGCTGGACGTTTCGGCATTGCCGCGCTGCAGCCCGTCGAGGCGGATGACATCGAGCGCCTCGTCCTCGTCATAGCTGGGTACGGCAACGGCCAGGGTGGATCGCTTGCCTTCGATCTCCACCGCATCGCCTTCGGTAATGCCCAGTTTCTGGAAGGCCGTGCGCGGCATGCGTACAACGCCCCTGCCCGATTCTTCCTGCCGGGCGGCGGCGACCTGCAGCCTCACCGTTCCCTCTTCAACTTTCGCTGTGTCCGCTTCGGCCATGGCTGCTCTCGTCCTCTCGGTATTCACCTACGCTGCGGACCTAGGAAGCGCCCGCCCGTATTGCAAACCTGCCAGCGGCGGAATCGTGCCGGAAAGGTGCCTACGCGAAGGCCACGCATCCGAAGGACAAAAAAAGGCCCGGTCGTTGCCGACCGGGCCTTGGAAGTTTTGGGAGAGGATGCCTGAAAGGCAGGGAGAGATATGTTCGAATCCGCCTCATCTCGCAAGTGCGAAAAGAGCATCGAGTGTTGCACATCACGCAACACAGGAGTTTATCGCCTGAAATCTGACGATTTTAGTACTGACATACGAGTCAACGAGAGCGAAATTGAATGGTGATTCACTTTTCTGGGCAGCGATTCTTGTGCGCCGCACTATAGGCCCCCTAGGCTGGTGACAGAGCCCGCGTGTATCTCTAATGCCTGCGGGAAGTCTCAACGACACCAATCCAACCGATCGTTCGCAGAGGAAGCCGCCATGCAGAAACTCTACCCCTCAGCCGAAGCCGCTCTCGAAGGCGTGCTGCGTGATGACATGCTGATCGCCAGCGGCGGTTTTGGCCTGTGCGGAATTCCCGAACGCCTGCTGAAGGCCATTCAGGATTCGGGCGTGAAGAACCTAACCTTCGCCAGCAACAATGCCGGCATCGACAACGAAGGCATCGGCATGCTCCTGCGCTCCAAGCAGGTGAAGAAGATGATCTCCAGCTACGTGGGGGAGAACAAAGAGTTCGAGCGGCAATATCTTTCCGGCGAACTGGAAGTGGAATTCTGCCCGCAAGGCACGCTGGCCGAACGTTTGCGTGCCGGCGGCGCCGGCATTCCCGGCTTCTACACCAAGACGGGCGTCGGAACGCAGGTGGCAGAAGGCAAGGAAGTGAAGCAGTTCGACACCGGCGAGGGGCCGGAGGCCTACATCCTCGAAAAGGGTATCTTCGCGGACCTTTCGATCATCAAGGCCTGGAAGGCGGACGAAACCGGCAACCTGATGTTCCGCAAGACCGCGCGCAATTTCAACCAGCCTGCCGCAACCTGCGGCAAGATCTGCGTGGCCGAAGTAGAAGAGGTGGTGCCCGCAGGCGCGCTCGATCCCGACTGCATCCACCTGCCCGGCGTATTTATCAACCGTATGGTGGTGGGTGCACCCTACGACAAGAAAATCGAATTCGTGACGACGCGCCAACGCGAATCGGCTTGAACGGCAGCGGGCCGGGTAGCGCGATACAAGCGGAAAAGTCTCGACATGCGCCGTGCAAGCAATACCACTGGCCTCGACATGCTACAGGAAGATCAACCCGATGAACTATCGTAACCTCTTGTTGCTCGGCCTTTCCTCCATCGCGCTGCAGGGCTGCATTGCTGCCGCGGCGATCCCCATTGTCGCAAGCGGCGGGGCATTCGTGCGTGACGGTGTTTCCGACGATGCACGCGCCAGCGCGCGCGAACAAGCCGCCGTGGCTACCCCGCCGGTTTCCGTTCCTGCGCCAACGCCGACACCTTCGCCGCCTCCTGCACTTGCGGCAGCGCAGCCTGCCATGCCCGTCGCGCCTTCGCCAACCCCGGCACCGAGGTCAGGTCTGGCCAACCGCTCCACCGAACCCGTTGTCGTCGCGACACTGGACGATAACCGTCTGACTGCTGCTTCGCCCGCGACGCCGGAACCTGCGACGAATGCCGCGCCGACAGAGATCGCCCCGCCGCAGATGGCGGAAGAGCCCGCTTCGTCCGTGCCGGAGCGCGCAGCCACCACCAGGCTTGCCGATGTCGGCTTGCCGCCGGAGCCTGCCGCGCAGCAACTCCAACCCGAAACCCGGTTGGCCACCACACCGCCGGCGGCGCAAGCGCCCGTCGCAGCCAGCGATGCACAGGAAGCCGCCGAATCTGCGGAAGCGAGCATGGCAGCGGCCCGGCCTGTCGAGCCTGAAGAGCCTGCGGCCCTGGCCGCGGCTCAGCCCCGCCCCGCGGTGCCTGCACAGGAATCGGGCGCGCTGGTTTCCACGCCGCCTGCCGCGCGGCCTGCAATCGAACCGCCGGTCGCTTCCAGCAGCAGCCCTGCAGTATCAAGCGAGGCGGCTGCGGCGGGATACGGTCTGCTCCGCAACTACACCCTGCGCACGCTCGGCGGCGGCCTTCCCCTCCCCTCGGCCATGCTCGCCGATCCCACCAGCCTGCAGCCGATCCGGCGCGATTGCCAAGGCAACAGCCCGACCGTCGTAATCGACCTCGATCCTGCCGGCGGTGTCGTGCCGATTGCCGGACCCCTGGCGCTCAACAACGAGCTGGCCCGTATTCTAGCCGACCTGCGCCTGCGTGACGTGCAGATAGCCTGGGTCACCGATCGCGGACCGATCGACGCGCGTGCGGTGCGCGACCGGCTGGTTGCCTCCGGCCTGGATCCGCAGTCGCAGGATTCGCTGTATGTCGAACGCTATCCGGGCGAGACCAAGCAGGCCCGCCGCGCCGCGCTGGCGCAGACGCAATGCGTCATTGCGCTGGCAGGCGACGAGCGTTCCGACTTTGACGACCTTTACAACTTCATCATCGACGAGGGCGATGCCCGGAATCTCGAATTGCTGCTCGGCAACGGCTGGTTCCTGATCGAAAATCCCGTCGGCGGATAAACCCGCCACCTTCCCCCCAAGGAGACACGTTTTTATGCCCTGGACCCGCGACGAAATGGCCGCCCGCGCTGCGAACGAGCTGGAGGACGGCTACTACGTCAATCTCGGCATCGGCATTCCCACGCTGGTGGCGAACCACATTCCCGAAGGGATGCAGGTGACGCTGCAGAGCGAGAACGGCATGCTGGGTATCGGCCCGTTCCCCTACGAGGGTGAGGAGGACGCGGACCTCATCAACGCCGGCAAGCAGACCATCAGCGAATTGCCGCACTCCGCCTATTTCGACAGCGCCACCAGCTTCTCCATGATCCGCGGCGGCCATATCGACCTGACCGTACTGGGTGCGATGGAAGTGGCCGGGAACGGCGACATCGCCAACTGGATGATCCCGGGCAAGATGGTGAAAGGCATGGGCGGCGCAATGGACCTTGTCGCGGGCGTGAAGAAGATCATCGTCGTGATGGAGCACACCAGCAAGCACGACGATCCCAAGTTCATTCCGGAGTGCACCCTGCCGCTGACCGGCACCAACGTGGTCGACATGATCATCACCGACCTCGCGGTGTTCCAGCGCCCCGATCACGACAGCCCGTTCAGGCTGGTGGAACTGGCACCGGGCGTGACGGCGGAAGAAGTGGCGGAGAAGACCACCGCGCCATACGAGGTTGCCCTGTCATGAGCACACTGCCCGAAACGATCGAACTCAGCCGTATCAACGGGCAATCCGAAACGCTGGGCGACCATCGGGGCAATGTGCTGCTGGTCGTCAACACCGCCTCGCAGTGCGGCCTGACGCCGCAATATGCGGGGCTGGAAGAACTGCAGCGCCGCTATGCGGACCGTGGGTTCGAAGTGCTGGGTTTCCCGTCCAACGATTTTGGCAACCAGGAGCCGGGCACCGAGGAGGAGATCGCTTCCTTCTGCGAGGTGAACTACCAAACCAGCTTTCCGCTGTTCGCGAAGACGCCCGTGACAGGCACAAACAAGCATCCGCTCTACGCCGCGCTGACGCAGGCGAAGCCGGAAAAGACCGGCCCCGCCGAGGAAATGCGTGCCCGCTTTCGCGAACACGGGATGACGCCGAACGAAGATCCCGAAGTGCTGTGGAATTTCGAGAAATTCCTCGTCGGCCGCGATGGCGAGGTTCTTGCCCGCTTTGCGCCCGCCACTGCGCCCGACGATCCGGCCCTGCTGGAAGCAATAGAAGCCGCCCTGGAACACTGAGCGGGTTGTGACTTACACCCTCGTCACGGCCAACCGGAACTATTCCAGCTGGTCGCTGCGCCCGTGGGTGCTGATGAAGGCTCTTGGCATTTCCTTCATTGACCGGATCGAGCCTTTCGCTGCGGCGGTGAATTACGACGCGTTCCGCGCTTTCTCCCCCACCGGGCAGGTGCCCGTCCTGCTGGACAGCGCGCGCACCGTATGGGACTCGCTCGGCATCGTCCTGTACCTTGCCGAACGCCACGATGGGGTGTGGCCGCAGGACGAGGGCGCCCGCGCCTTCGCCATGTGCGGTGTTGCCGAGATGCACGGCGGTTTTTCGGCGCTCAGGAACCAGTGCCCGATGAATGTCGGCGTACGTGTGAGGATGTCAGCTCACGACGCGGCGTTGGCGAAGGATGTCGCCCGGCTGCGTGAACTGCTCGAAGAAGGGCTTGGGCGCTTCGGTGGGCCCTGGCTGGCCGGACCGGAATTCACTGCACTCGATGCCTTCTTCGCACCGGTTGCATTCCGCGTGCGTACGCACGGGCTGGACGTGGGACGCGCTCAGGCCTGGGTCGATCACGTGCTCGCCCACCCTGCCATGCGGCAGTGGGAGGAAGAGGCGCTGGCAGAAACCTGGCGCGAGGAAAGCCACGAGGCGGAAGTGGGCGCCAGCGGTGATATCGTGGATGATTTCCGGCGCGGCTAGTCTGGTGCTACCGGCACACCGCCTGGGACGTTGCCCGGATCGTAGCGGTTCTTCGCATATTGCAGGCGCGGGAGATGGGGCCGAACCATCCCTCATTCCGGCGACGCCAGGATGGCTGTTGACTAGTTCGCCTGGACTGCTATTTCTGAAATTACAGAAATACACGAATGCGAGTCGAGAATCGTGAAAGTCACCGATATCCCCGAAGCCGAAGCATTTATCCTCCACTGGGGAGAGATGGGTTCGCACTGGGGGGTGAACCGCTCGGTCAGCCAGGTCCACGCGCTGCTCTATCTCAGCGACAGGCCTCTCCATGCAGAGGAAATCTGCGATACGCTGGGCCTCGCCCGCTCCAATGTATCGACCGCGCTCAAAGAGCTGCAAGGCTATTCCATTGTCCGCCGCCAGCACGTGACCGGCGACCGGCGCGATCACTTCGTGGCCGAGACGGACCTGTGGGAAATGTTGATGCGCATCAGCGTGGAGCGCAAGAAGCGCGAGATCGACCCCACGCTGCTGGTGCTTGCGGACCTTTCCGCGAAGCTCGAAGGCCGCGACGACGTGCCCGCGCACATTCGTGAGCGGATCGAGCGGATGCACACGTTCATGGGGACGCTCACCGGCTGGTTCGACGATGTGCGCAAGCTGCCCAAGGGCACGCTGGTCTCGCTGATGAAGCTGGGCGGCAAGGTCGCCCGCTTCATCCCGACCCGCAACCAGCGCGGAAGCTAGGCCGGAGGATCGCACGAATAGCCATGAACAGCCATAAGTTCCTGAACGTATTTCTGTTGTTACAGAAATTACTGCCCGAAGCGCGGCTGGGTTATTTCCTTGCGATCTGGCGCGCCACTATCCGGGGTGGACTCGTTGCGGCCCTGCCATACCTGTTCGTAACAATTCCGATCGGGCTCCTCATGCTGATTTTCAATCCGGTCAACGCCATTGCTATCGCACTGCTTCCACTGGTGTTTTCGTTGGCGGGCGCGGTGATCTTGCTGTTCGCAATCCTTCTGCCGCTCGGAGCGGTCCTGGCGCGGATCGAACTCGATACGGTCCCGGTCTTCGCGCTCGCCGGTACAATCGGCGGTATGTGTGTAGCCGTCGTCATGTTCTGCATCCTTGGAGCGAGCGCCGTCGATGCGCTCCTCAACGCTGTCGTCGGCGGCATAGCCGGTACGGTAACCGGCGCGTCGTGGGGTCGGTCCCGCCAATCATTCGGGGCGCGAACTCCCGCAGCAACGGGGTCGCGGCAAAAGCCAAACCCGATACACGAACTTATTTACTAAGCAGGAGAAGCACGATGACCGAACTGAGCTATTTCGCCTACCTCTTCATCGCCATTGCCCTGACGGGCTGGGTGGCGCGCACGCTGAGCGTGAACGGAGAGGTGTTCCTGATCGATTGCTTCGGGCATGACGAGGTGCTGGCGCGCAGCACCAACCACCTGCTGGTGGTGGGTTTCTACCTCGTCAACATCGGCTTCATCCTGCTGACGATCAGCCTGGGGAGCGAGCCGACCACGCTGGCCGAAGCGATCCGCTTCGTCGCGACCAAGGTAGGCCTTGCCGTGCTTGTGCTGGGCTGCTGGCACTTCTTCAACATGCAGATGATCGCCCGCTACGGCCGCAAGGTGGGCCGCTGGGTGCGCGAGAACCACATGGAAAGTATCGCCTGACCGCGACCGCTCCACCAGCAAGGACAAGGCGGCTCCATTGCGGGGCCGCCTTTTTCGTTTATGCCCTTCGGCCGGAGGGTGAATGATCGAACGAAGCAACTCGCCGTGGCTGGCGCTGGCGGTGATCGCGTCGATCGCCACCGTCGGCTTCATAGACCGCATCGTGGTGAACGTGCTGGTAGAGCCTGTGAAGGCGGAATTCGGCCTTTCGGACGCGCAGGTCAGCCTGATGGCCTGGGCCTTTGCCCTGCTGAACATCGTGGCCGGGCTGGTGGTGGCCCGCATCGCCGAGCGGGTGCGGCGGCTGACGCTGATATCCTTCGGCACGGTGGCATGGTCGCTCGCCACAGCGGCCTGCGGCTGGGCGGGCAGCTGGGTGCAACTGCTGGTGGCGCGCATGGGTGTGGGACTGGGCGAGGCCATCGGCCTGCCCGGCAACCAGTCGGTGGTGGCGGACTACTTCCCTGCCAACAAGCGCGGGCTGGCCATTTCCTGCCTGCTGCTGTCTCCACCACTGGGCGCGTTCATCGGCTTTGTCGGCGGCGGCTGGATCGCGCAGGAATTCGGCTGGCGCACGACCTTCCTGATCGCAGCCATACCCGGACTGGTCATGGGCTTTGTCGCGTGGTTCTTCGTAGGCGAGCCGCGCCGCGGCCAGCACGACCCGGGCGCAAGCGAGGACGTTCCGCCCATTTCCGCCGTTCTGGCACGGCTGTTCAAACTGCCCAGCGCGCGCAACCTGGTGATTGGGTCTGCCCTGGCGGCAATGCTGGGCTTCGGCCTCAACTTCTTCTTCGCCAGCCTGATGGTGCGCGAATTCGAGCTGGGGCTGGCGGAGGCGGGGCTTTATGCCGGCCTGATTGCCAGCCTGCCCGCCGCGCTGTCGGTGGTCGGCACCGGCTGGCTTGGCGACCGGTTCGGGGAGCGCAGCCCGAAGGCCTACGCGCTGATCCCAGCGGTCTCGATGCTGATCGGCGGGCCGCTCTATGCGCTGGCCATTACCCGCACGGACCTGACGCTGCTGCTGGGCCTCGTCTGCATCGCCACCTTCCTCAATTTCGGCTTCCTTGGCATCACCTACGCCACGCTGCAGAACCTGATGCACCCCCGCATGCGGGCAACGGCGGCAGCGATCCTGAACGGCGTCTACGGCGTGGCCGGCGGTCTCGGCCCGTCGCTGATGGGCTGGCTGAGCGATTCGCTGTCCGACGCGCAGGGTGCGGCGCGCGGGCTGGCCCTGGCGATGGCCGTGGGCGGGCTGGGGTACCTGTGGTCCTCCGCGCATTATTTCATCGCGGCACGCAGGCTGCCCGCCGACATCCGTGCGGTCAGGACTCCGGCTTCCGCCGGATCGGTAGACGCCTGAAGCTCGCGAGGCTGCGCCACGCCCACTCCGCCGGACCCTGCCGGAAGCGCGCGAGCCACGGCGGAGACCATGCCAGCATGGCGGCGATCGGAACCAGCGCCAGCAGCAGCGCCGCCCCGCGCGAGACTTCCCCGAACAGGCCGAGGCCCCAGCCTGCGAACAGGGCGGCAAAGATTGTGCTGGTGGCAAGGTAGTTGGTCAGCGCCATGCGGCCCGCTGCGGCGAACCGGCGAGTGATTGCGCGATCCTTCAGCGCACCGCCGAAAACAGCCATGGCCAGCGCGGCGTAGCCCACCCCCAGCACCACGTCGAACGGCGCGGACAGGACAAGGGCATTGGCAGCGGTGACGATGGGATCGAACCCGGCAAGGATATTCCACGTTGCCAGCGCTACCAGCACCGGGATACTCACCGCAGCGCAGGCCTGCGCCAGCCTTAGCGCGCGCCGCGCGTCCCACTCGCCCGCCAACAGCCCGCTACGCCACAGCGCCACGCCCAGCAGCATGGCAGCCAGCGCGGAAGGGATGGAAGCGATGATGAAGCGCACCTGCAATATCGGTTTGGACACCCGGCGAACCAGCCGCTCGCCAAGGCTTTCCTCCCCCCGCGCCAGCGCTGCGGCAGTGGTATCGGGGTGGCCGCCATAGGTGCGCTCGGCCATTTCCTGCGGCAGCGGATCCACCGGCAGTCCGCCCACCCGCTGGTGCCAGTAATCCAGCCAGGCCCATGCATAGTAGCCCGATACGGCCAGCTGCCCGGCAATCAGCAAGCCCGCCGCCCACAGCAAGCGCTTCACTGGCCAGTTCATCGCTAGCGGCAGCAGCAATCCGCATACCGCGTAGATGCGCAGCACGTCGTTGTTCGCCAGCACCACGGCATGGGTCAGGCCGATCGCCAGCAACACGCCCATGCGCGCGTAGTGGGCGCGCAGGGGATGGGCGCCGCCCTTTCCCAGCAGGATGGCGATCCCGGCACCGAACATCATGGCAAACAGCGCGCGAAACTTGTCTTCGACGAGGACAAAACTGGTTGCCCACAGCGCCGTTTCCAGCGCGCCGGTGCCGCCCCAGACCCGAGGGTTCAGGTAGGCGTTGGCGGGCATGGAAAAGGCGATGACGTTCATCGGCACGATGCCGATGACGGCCACCCCGCGCAGCGCATCCAGCGCCGCGACCCGGCCTTTGCCCGATGGCGCAGCGGTAAGGGCAGTACCCGAAACGCTCACGCCGTTACGGCCTCAGGCCAGCGCAGCCTTCAGATCTTCCACCAGATCCGTGCGTTCCCACGGGAAGTGATAGCCTTCCGGCTTGCGGCCGAAGTGACCGTAGGCGGCAGTCCTACGATAGATCGGCTTGTTGAGGCCAAGGTGGGTGCGGATACCGCGCGGTGTCAGTCCGCCCAGCTTTTCAATGCCGCGAATGGCATCTTCGATCCTGTCGTCGCCCACCGTACCGGTGCCGTGCGTGTCGACATAGAGCGACAGAGGCTTCGAAACGCCGATGGCATAGGCCAGTTGGATCGTGCAGCGCTGAGCTAGTCCGGCAGCGACGATGTTCTTCGCCAAATACCGCGTGATGTAGGCGGCCGAACGGTCGACCTTGGTCGGATCCTTGCCGCTGAACGCGCCGCCGCCGTGCGGGGCCGCACCGCCGTAGGTATCGACGATGATCTTGCGGCCGGTAAGACCGGCATCGCCATCGGGCCCGCCGATCTCGAACTTGCCCGTGGGATTGATATGATACTCAGTCTCTTCCGAGAGCAGCTCTGCCGGGATGATGTCGGCGATCACGCCTTTCACGTAATCGTGCAATTCGGCATATTTCGCCGCGTCGCCCCCGCTCCTGCCGTCCTTTTCCCACGGCTCGCAATAGTCCGGCGCGTGCTGAGTAGAAACGACAACGGCGGTGCAGGCCACGGCCTTGCTGCCGACATAGCGCAGGGTGACCTGGCTCTTGGCATCGGGTTCGAGGAAGGGCGCCTTGCCCGAGTGGCGATCATCCGCCATCCGGCCCAGGATCTTGTGGCTGTAATCAAGCGTGGCGGGCATCAGGTCGGGCGTGTCATTGGCGGCATAGCCGAACATGATGCCCTGGTCGCCGGCGCCCTCGTCCTTGTTGCCGCTGGCATCGACGCCCTGCGCAATGTCGGAGCTTTGCGGGTGCAGGTGGTTTTCGAAAGTCAGGTTCTTCCAGTGGAAACCCGACTGCTCGTAACCGATCTCGCGCACCGTGTTGCGGACAACGCGCTGGATTTCTTCCTGCGCGCCGTCTTCCCAGTTGCCATCCGTATCGATCATGCCCTTGCCGCGCACTTCGCCCGCCAGGACCACCAACTGTGTCGTCGTCAGCGTTTCGCAAGCCACGCGGGCTTCGGGATCCTTCGACAGGAAGAGATCGACGATGGCATCGGAGATCTGGTCGGAAACCTTGTCCGGATGGCCTTCGGAAACGCTTTCTGACGTGAACAGGTAGGATTGGCGCATGTTGGAGATTGCCTTCTCGTGTAATTCGTAGAAATCTTGGCTTGGAGCGCGGCTCTATCCGGCCCGTCGCCGTGTGGCAACCAGACCGGCGGCAAGAATTACCAGGGCCCACGCCAGCGACAAGCCATTGCCGAAGCGCGCGAATAGCGTTGGCTGCGCAGGGGGTGGCGCGATCGCATCGATCCTACCCGGCTCATCGCTCCCGAGATACTGGCGCACCACGCCGCGGGCATCGATAACCGCGCTGATACCGCTGTTGGTGGCGCGCAGCACAGGCAGGCCTTCCTCTATCGCCCGCATGCGGGCCTGGGCAAGGAACTGCGGCGGAGCGAAGCTGCCGAACCACGCCTCGCTGGAAGGGTTGAAGATGAAGTCGGGGCGGTTGCCGGGATCGACCACCTCGCCGGGAAAAGCAATTTCATAACACACCTGCATGCCCGGCCTGCCATATGCGCCAAGATCCAGCGTCTGTGGACCGGGGCCGGGCCAGAAATCTATCGAGCCAGCCACGAGGCGCGACAGGCCCAACGGCTCCAGCAGCTCGCGCATGGGCAGGTATTCGCCATAAGGGACGAGGTGAGCCTTGGCATAACCGCCCAGGATTTCCCCATCCGCACTGATGGCGGTTACCGCGTTGCGCGCGCCCAGCGCCCGGACAAAGCCGGTTTCGTCGGCACCGATCTCCAGGTCCACCGCGCCTGTCAGCAAGACGCTGTTCGCACCCACCGTCGCGCCCAACCGGCGACGGGCATAGGCCGGATCGCCGAGCGCGGTGGTACGGTCGTAATAGCGCTGCGGATATCCCTCGCGCAGGTAATCGGCCATGCCAGCTTCCGGCCACAGCACCAGCCGGGGTTCGTCGCCGCCTTGCAGCCGGGGGGAAAGCCGAGCCAGGCGGGTAAAGTTCGCCTCGTAAAAGCGCGGATCGCTGATGGCGTCCTGCGGGATGTCGGGCTTGGCGATGGTGATCTGCAAGCTGCCTTCGCGGCCTTCGCCCACCGGCCAGTACATGCCCGCTGCAAGCAGCACCGCCACAATCGCGCCTGTCAGCCAGTTGCGCTCGCGCAGCAGAATGACCGCGGCGCATCCGAGCAGCACGGCAAGGCCGGACAGCGCGTAGGTGCCCATTACCGGCGCCAGCGCGGCCAGGCCGGGCCGGTCGAACGGTCCGAGCAGCACCATGCCCAGGGGGTTCCACGCATAGCCGGAAAAGACCCAGCCGCGCATCCATTCGGTAACGATCCAGCTGCCGGAAAACACCAGCGCAAAGGCCCAGCCGCTCCCGCCCTTCACGACAGCACGCGCGACCAGAGCGGCGAGAGCGGGATAGATCGCAAGATAAAGCGCCAGCAGCGGCACTGCCGCCCAGCCCAGCAGGGCGGGCATTTCCGACTGGTGGGTAAAGGAATTGGCGATCCAGTTATTGCCGAGGGTGAAATGCGTCACGCCGAACAGCCAGGCGAGCCCGAAGGCGCGCAGCGGCGTACGAGCCCGGATCAGGATCGGCAGCAACAGACCGGTCGCCAGCAGGGCAACAGGCCACAGGCCGAGCGGCTGGAAACCGGTTGCAGAAAGCAGGCCCAGCACCAGCGCGGTAATCCGCGGATGGTCGGTCAGCCGGTTCAGCACGGAAATTCCGCTGGCCATTGCTGCCTGCTCCTGCCGGGCGGAAATCCGCCGGTATCCCCGAAGCGTCAGTTGACCGCTTCGAGCGCTTCCCCGCCGTCGTCGTCAGCCGAGGGCTTGCGGCGCGCGCGGGTCAGCTTGCGCTTGGGCTTTTCCTCGGCATCGTCGTCGTCATCCCGCGCGCTGCGGGCGATGGCGGGCGGCAGCATGTCGGGGTCGAGACCGCCGTCGTCGTTCACCGAATCTTCGGTCTCGCTATCCGAAGCGTCCTGGGCAGGCTTGCGCTTGCGGGCAGCGGGCTTGCGCGCCTTCTTGGGCTTGTCCGTCTTGACGAAAGGATTGTCGTCGTCTTCCTGGTTGCCCGGAGAGCCTTCCTGGCCTTCCTCGAACCCGGTGCTGTCGTCGTCATCATCGCGGCGATTGCGATCGGTGTTGCCCCGACGACCCTTCTGCCGGTCCTGCGACCGGTTGTTCTGGTTGCCGCGATCGTTGCGGTCATTGCGGTCGTTGCGGTCATCCTGATCGTCGTCATCATCGTCGTCGTCGGAGTTGTCCTGCCCGCGCTCGTTGTTGCGCCTGGCCTGGGCCTCGTCCTTCTGCGCCTTGATATCGGCGATGACGCGGAAATAGTGATCGGCGAACTGCAGGTAGTATTCGGTCTGCACCCGGTCATCATTCAGCGACGCTTCGTGCGCCAGCTTCTTGTACTTTTCCAGCATCTGCGGAGCATTGCCGCGCGCACGGGAATCGATCCGGTTCGACGGGTTTCCGCCACCACCGCCGCTTCCGCCACGATTGTTATTATTATTGCCGCGACCGCGTCGACGATTGTTGTTTCGATTGCTATTCAAGGGAACTTCGCTTCCTCAATCTGGCTGCGGCTTCGCGCCGCTTCGCCATATGACCCCTCGTGATTACACCCTCGTCACGAGGTAATTTCGCTCCGTAACCTGCATTCTTGCGCTGCGGTCGTTCAACCGCGGAACCGGCAAATTTCGGAGTTCGGCCCAGCGCCTGTGCGCTGTCGACCTGATGCACGAGTTAGCTACTCGATTCGGCTTTGCCAAGTGTTAATCGCAATTGCAGCGCCCGATCACGCCCGCCAAGGTCTTTCTGTGCAGTCGCAGTAAACCCGTGGTCGCGCCCGATTTCGGAGACTGCACTTGCCTGTGTCGCACCGATTTCGAGCACGGCCACGCCCGTTTCTGCCAACAGTTCGGGCAATTGGGGGATGATAATGCGGTAATCGTCCAGCCCTTCCGGTCCGGCGAACAAGGCGCTCGCCGGCTCATGGTCGCGCACGTCGGGGTCGAGCCGGGCATCGTCCTCCACATAAGGCGGGTTGGCGAGGATCAGGTCGAACTGGCCGAGCCCGTCGGTCCAGCCTGCCCGGGTCCAGTCGCGCAGGTGAAACTGCGCATTCGCCGAAAGCGCATCGGCATTGCTGCGGGCGACATCGAGGGCGGCGGACGAGGCATCTATTCCCGTCCCCTCCGCCTGCGGCAGGTGCACCAGCACAGCCAGCAGCAGCGCGCCAGATCCAGTGCCAAGGTCCAGCACCCGGCGGGCAAAAGGCGCGGCATCGAGCGCGGCCTGCACCACGCTCTCGCTATCCCCGCGCGGAATGAGGACGGCGGGCGAAACAGCGAAATCGAGCCCGAAGAATTCCTGCGTGCCCAGAATATAGGCGACAGGTTCGTGCGCCATGCGACGATCCACCAGCGCTGCAAAGGCTTCGGGAGCATCGTCTTGCATGCGGCGCAGGAGCACGTCTGAGCGCGAGCAGCCGAGCGCGTACGCCATCAGCAGTTCGGCATCCAGCCGCGCGGTGTCGCTGGTCGCGGCAAGGTGCTGCGCCGCGTCGCGGATGGCTTCAGCTACCCTCACGCATCCATCGCGGAAAGGCGCTTCGCTTCGTCCTCGGCAATCAGCGCGTCGATCATCTCGGCAAGACCGGTGCCTTCCAGCACTTCGGGCAGCTTGTGCAGGGTCAGTCCGATGCGGTGATCTGTCACGCGTCCCTGCGGGAAGTTGTAAGTGCGGATGCGTTCGGAGCGGTCGCCGCTGCCCACCATCGCCTTGCGAGCCTCCGCCTCGGCCCCGTGGGCTTCCTCTCGGCGCTTTTCATAAAGGCGCGCGCGCAACACCTTCATCGCCTTGTCGCGGTTCTTGTGCTGGCTGCGCTCGTCCTGCATCGCCACGACGATGCCGGTGGGCACGTGGGTGATGCGCACGGCGGAGTCGGTGGTGTTGACGTGCTGCCCGCCCGCCCCGCTGGATCGGTAGATGTCGATGCGCAGGTCGTTGTCATCGATGGAAACGTCCACTTCGGTCGGTTCCGGCAGCACCGCCACTGTCGCCGCGCTGGTGTGGATGCGTCCACCGCTCTCGGTAACGGGTACGCGCTGCACGCGGTGGACGCCGCTTTCGAACTTCAGCTTGGCGAACACGCCGGTGCCGGTGACGTTGGCGACCACTTCCTTGTAACCGCCCACGTCGGCGGCGGCGACGCTGACCGGCTCCACCTTCCAGCCCTGCTCGGCGGCATATTTCTCGTACATGCGGAACAGGTCACCTGCGAACAGTGCGGCCTCGTCACCGCCCGTGCCGGCGCGGATTTCCAGCATGGCGGGGCGCTGGTCGGCAGCATCGCGCGGCAGCATGGCGAGCGCCAGCCTGCGCTCGGCGCCGGGCAACTGCTTCTTGAGGCTGGCCAGTTCCTCCTCGGCCATGGCGCGCATTTCGGGATCGGAGAGCATGTCGTTCAGCCCCGCGACCTCCTCGCGCATGGCGGAGACTTCGGCGGCGATCTTCGCCACCGGCTCCAGCTCGGCATAGTCGCGGCTGGCAGCCACGAATTCCTCGCCCTCCAGCTGGCCGCTGGCCATGCGGGCTTCCAGCTCGGCAAAGCGGTTGGCGATCTGGCGAAGGCGTTCGGCTGGGATGGTCATTTGCGATTGGCCAGAACTGCGGCAAGGCGCTCGTTCTCGCCTTCGCCAGACATGCCGTAATAGCCCGTTTCATTCACGCGAAGGATGGCCTTAGGGTTCTGCTTGACGGCCTTGTCATAACGCTTCTTCGGGGAGCCGGTGGCCATGATATCGGCAACCACACCTCCCGCACGCAGTTCTGAGAGCAAGGCATTCGCCGCAACAAGGCCGTCGTCGTGCTCAACAAGAACGATCGCCTCAATCGCCGGTTCGCCCTTCTCCCCAACCAGCATCGCTAGCCGCTCGATACCGGCAGCCCAGCCAACAGCAGGCGTCGGCGCCCCGCCCAGCGATTCCATCAGCCCGTCATAGCGACCGCCACCCAGGATCGTGCTTTGCGAGCCCAGCGCGCCCGCCGCTGCCGAGCCCTCGTCCGGGATGAATTCGAACGCCGTGTGACGGTAATAGTCCAGCCCGCGCACGAGGCTTTCGGCACGGGTCCATTTCACACCTGCCGCGTCCAGACCGCTGGTGACGGCATCGAAGAAAGCGCGGGCATCGTCCGACAGAAACGCGTCGATCTTCGGCGCATCGCCCACGAACTTGCGGTCTCGCGGGTCTTTGGAATCGAGGATGCGCAGCGGATTCTTCTCCAGCCGCTCCTGCGAATCTTCGGAAAGCTCGCCCTTCACCGCGCCGAAGCAATCGATCAGCGCCGCTCGCCACGCCTCGCGGCTGTCGCCGTCGCCCAGCGTGTTAAGGTGCAAGGTCACGTCCTCGATCCCCAGCTCGCGGATCACCTGGTCGGCCATGGCCAGCAGTTCCACATCCGCCTGCGGTTCGGCGGCGCCGATGATTTCCGCGTCGATCTGGTGGAACTGGCGATAGCGGCCCTTCTGCGGACGCTCGTAGCGGAACAGCGGGCCGTGCGTCGCCACTTTCAGCGGGGCGTGCTGCTGCCAGCCATTGGTCAGGAAAGCGCGCGCGATACCGGCGGTGAATTCGGGGCGCAGCGTGAGGGAGTCCCCGCCCCGATCCTCGAACGAATACATTTCCTTGCTGACGACATCGGTCGTCTCGCCGATGGCGCGGCTGAACACCTCGGTCTTCTCGAACACGGGCATCTCGACGCGGCGGAAACGGTACAGCTTGCGCACCCGCTCGAAGGTCTCGACCACGAAGGCGAAAGCCTCCGCCTCTGGGCCAAAAATATCCTGCGTGCCGCGGATCGCCTGGGGGGTCTTGAAGGAAGTCTTGGACATGGCAGCGTCCGTTACTGCCTAGCACGCGCGGCGGCAATGGGGCTGGCGAAACGACACCTTGCCTTGCCCCGGCGATGGCGGCATCAGCGGGCGCATGATCGCACGCCTTGCCCCCTTCGCCCTCCTCCTTGCCGCTCCCGTCTTCGCGCAGGACCAGGCACCGCTGCCGCCCAGCGCCGATGCGCCCTACCCCGGCACGATCCGCCTGCATGTCGACGCCAGCGACACCGTGAACCGCACCTTCACCGCGCAGCAGGTGATCCCGGTTACGGCAGGGGCTAGCGAACTGGTGCTCGTCTACCCCGAATGGCTGCCGGGCAATCACGCGCCATCAGGCCAGATACAGCGCGTCTCGCACCTCGCCTTTACGTCCGACGCGGGGCCGGTGACGTGGGAACGGCTGGCTTACCAGCCCTATGCGTTCAGGCTGGCCCTGCCAGCGGGCGCGACGCAGGTGACGGTATCACTGACCTACGCCTCCCCGTTTCCCGGCCAGGGCTGGCGCGTCCTGGTGACCGACGCGATAGCCAACGTGCAGTGGGAGAAGATGTCGCTCTATCCCGCCGGGCACGATGTCGGGCAGATCCGCGTACAGCCCAGCGTCACGCTGCCCGCAGGCTGGCAGGCCGCAGGCGCGCTGGAAGGCGCGCAGGTGGACGGCGGCACCGTGCATTACGATGCGACGAGTTACGAGACGCTGGTCGATTCGCCGCTGTTTGCTGGGGCGCATCATCGCACCTGGGACCTTGGGCATAACGTGAAGTTGCAGGCTTTCGGCGACGAGGCCGCCAATCTGAAGGCCACGGACGAGGCGATTGCCGCGCACCGGGCGCTGGTGGAAGAGGCGCTGATCCTGTTCGGCGGGCCGCGCTTCGATCACTACGACTTCCTGCTGGGGCTGACCGACAACCTGGGCGGGATCGGGCTGGAGCATCATCGCTCCAGCGAGAACACGCAGACGCCGGGCGACCTGTCGGACTTTGCCGACAACGCCCATGACAATACGCTGTTGCCGCATGAATTCACCCACAGCTGGAACGGCAAGTATCGCCGTCCGGCTGGCCTTGATGCCCCCGATTACCACGCCGACGTGGATGCCCGGCTGCTGTGGGTCTACGAAGGGCAGACCAGTTTCTGGGACTTCGTTCTGGCGGCGCGCAGCGGCTTCATGGCCAAAGACATGGTGCTCGGCTTCCTTGCCAACACCGCCGCCAGCTTCAGCCAGTTGGCCGGGCGCGAATGGCGCAGCGTGGAGGATACGACGTTCGATCCCATGCTCGGCTACCGCGCCGATCGTCCGTGGCCCTCGCTCAGCCGCAATCGCGACTACTACCGCGAGGCCGGGCTGGTATGGCTGGAGGCCGATCAGATCATCCGCGCCGGCACCGATGGCGCGCGCGGGCTGGACGATTTCGCCGCCGACTTCTTCGGCGGTCCGGACGGCGAATGGGGCGTGTCGACCTACGAGTACGAAGATGTCGTCGCCGCGCTGCAGCGCACCTACGCTTACGAGTGGGATTCCTTCCTTTCCGCCCGCATCGGCACGGCAGGCCAGCCAGCGCCGCTGGCGGGAATAGAGGCGGGCGGCTATCGCCTCGTCTGGCGCGACGAGCCAAATCCGTGGACCAGCCAAGCGCGCAGCGGCGCGAAGGGCGACTTTTCGGGCTCGCTCGGCATCAGCGTGGATGACAAGGGCAACGTCTCGGGCACCCGCTGGGAATCACCCGCCTTCGACGCGGGACTGACGCCCGACACCATCATCATTTCGGTGGATGGCCTGTCTTTCAGCCAGGCCCGCCTTGCGCAGGCGCTGGAGCGTGCGCAGGGGGACGGCGTGCCGGTTTCGCTGCACATCGAGCGGGGCAATGTCCATTCCGTCATCGAACTGCCCTACTTCGATGGTCTGCGCTATCCGTGGCTGGAACGCACCGGCAGCGCAGAAGCCGGGCTGGACAGCCTGCTGGCACCGCGCCGCGACTGACGCGGACCTGCATCGACAATGGGTCTGGGCAAGGCCGTCCATGTGCGCTAGGCGACATGCGAGTTTTGGGAGGGGATGCCGCTTAAACCCGCAAGAGGATAACAGCATCCATGCGTATCGAATATGTACCGGTCGGTGACAATCCGCCCGACAGCCTGAATGTGATCATCGAAGTGCCCACCGGCGGGGAGCCGGTGAAGTACGAGTTCGACAAGAAGAGCGGCGCCCTGTTCGTCGACCGCATTCTGCACACGCCGATGCGCTATCCGGCGAACTACGGCTTCGTGCCGCACACGCTGTCGCCCGACGGCGACCCGCTGGACGCGCTCGTGATCGCCCGTTCGCCCTTCATTCCCGGCTGCGTGGTGCGCGCCCGCCCCATCGGTGTGCTGAACCTGGAAGACGAGCACGGCGGTGACGAAAAGCTGGTTTGCGTGCCGGTGGACACCACCTTCCCCTATTACACCGACGTTGGCGAAACGAAGGACCTGCCCTCGATCATCTTCGAGCAGATCGAGCACTTCTTCACGCACTACAAGGACCTGGAAAAGGAAAAGTGGGTCCGCGTTGGCGCGTGGGGCGATGCCGCTGAAGCCAAGCGCATCACGCTGGAAGCCATTGAGCGGTACGAAGCGGACAAGGCGAACAAGAAGTAACCACTGTTCTGCGGGGGGGACGCCGCCGCCGTGCGCGCGGCCCCTTCCTGCCAAGCCGTTGAACGGCGTGTTGTTTCACGCCCGTGGTTGGGATAACGACGGGCGATGAACACTGTCGCGCACCATTCCCGCAAGCGGGTCGTCCTTCTTACCGGCAGCGAAATCCGGCACGAGTATTTCTACCGCACCCTTGCCGCGCGCTCCGAATTCGACGTGGTCCTGGCCGTTTGCGAAGGCGATGAAAAAAGCCTGCTCAACCGCACCCGCGCGGCGGACAATTCCAGCTGGCTGGAACTGCAGCATGCCGAGGCGCGGCAACAGGCGGAGGAAGACTTCTTCCGCAGCGCGATGTCGTCCGGCACCTGCCCGCCACTGTTGCAGATTGCAAAGGGCGCGGTGAACGATGACGCGGTAACGCAGCGCGTCCTCGATGCCGAGCCGGACGTGCTGGCCTGTTACGGCAGCTCCCTGATCAAGAGTGAGATCGTGGAGCGGTTTGCCGGACGCTTCATCAATGTGCACCTTGGTCTTTCGCCCTACTACCGGGGCAGCGGCACCAACATCTTCCCTATCATCAACGATGACCTGGATCTGCTGGGCGCCACGTTCATGCATATCGACAGGGGCGTGGATACCGGACGCATCATCCACCAGATGCGCGCGCAGCTTGCGCTGGGTGACAGTCCGCACTCGATCGGCAATCGCATCATCCGCCAGATGACTGCAACCTACGGCGATTTGCTGGCACGGTTCGACGATCTGACCGACGAGCCCCAGCCCGAGGCCGAGGGTCTGCTGTACAGGATGGCCGATTTCGACGCCGCCGCCTGCCGCGCGATGTACGACCGGCTGAATTCGGGCATCGTCGAGGATTATCTGCGCAAGCTGACAGACGGTACCGCAACGCAGCGGCCCGTGGTGACCAACCGGGCGCTTGCCTCGTGAAAGCGGTCATGTACCACTACGTGCGCGAGCACGATCCGCAGCTGCCCCATTTCCGCTATCTCGACAAACGCAATTTCGAACGGCAGTTGGACTGGTTCGCAGCCAACGGCGGCTTCGTCGATTTCGACGCGTGGTGCGGTTTTCTGGCCGGTGATGCCATGCCCGCCGGTTTCATCCTGACTTTCGACGATGCAATGCGTTGTCACCGGGACTTCGCTTTCGAGATCCTGCGCGCGCGCGGGCTTTGGGGCATCTTCTACGTGCCCACCCAACCCTATGCAGGAGGCGGCTTGCTGGATGTTCACAAGATCCACCTGCTGACAGGGGCCTTCGACGGGCGCGCGCTCTATGGTTTCCTAAAGTCGATCATCACGCCGGAGATGGTGCCCTTCGCCAAGCGCGAGGAATTCGACCGGCTCACCTATGTCACACAAGAGAACTATGAAGGTGTCAGCGAGTTCAAACGCGTGCTGAACTACTTCGTGGACGAAGCCCTGAAATCGCAGCTGATCGATGCCGTTGCACAACACTTCGATTACCGCTTCCCCGACGATTTCTACATCGCGCCCGGAGCGATCAGGGAAATGGCCGATAGGGGCATGATCATGGGCTCGCACTCGGTCAGCCACCCAGTGATGAGCAAGCTGGACCGCGAGGCCCAGAAAGCCGAGCTGGAGCAGTCGTTCGCTTGTCTGGATGCGATGACCGCTCTGCGGCAGAAGACCTATTGCCACCCGTATGGCGGGTTTCACTCGTTCAACGATGATACGGTCGACCTTCTGGACGGCCTGGAAGTGGACTACGCCTTCAACGTCGAAAGCCGCGACATCGAGCCTGCCGACATCGTGCGAAGCCGCCAGTTCCTGCCGCGATACGACTGCAATGAGTTTCCGCACGGCAAGGCCAGCTGAGCGGCGCGCGGCACTGGCGTTTCAGACAGCTCCGCTTTTCCCGCTTTGCCGCACCTTCGACTTTCACTAGACCGACATCACTCACAGCTTACAGTCAACCGCTGGGCAGGCGCCCCAACTTCGCGCAGTTCCTGGAACGTCAGGTCGCGCTGAGGATCGACAGCAGCGCCTTGGAGGCCTTCCTTTCAGACGAGGGTTGCGCGGTGGAGGGGAAGTCCCATGAAATCAATTTCGACCTGATCCATGCAGCTGCCACGCTGTCCGATCAGCTGGGCCAGCGCGTTCTGGTGGCAGAAGACACCGATGACGAATACGGCATGGCCGCCGCGATGGAGGACGGAGCCCTTGCCTATCTGCGCTTCAGGACCGTGATGAAAGACCGTGTAGCGCAAGACGGCGCGGTGCAGGTTGTCTACCGGCCCGATACGGGCTTTGCGATCGACCGCGAACTTATGTGCGACGCCTATGGCGTTGCGCAAAAAGCGATATTCGACATTTATGGCGTGCCACAGCTCAACCTCTACAATTATGCCGGGCCAAAACCCTCACGCAAGGAAGCTAAGAGCGTTTTGGCAGAACGCGTGGAATCGCTGGATGGCTATCTCGACAGCTTTGGCGTCTTCACGCGGCTAGGTCATGCTCCGCCGCAGCGCTCCACGGCGGATCGCCTGCGGATCGCGGGACGCTGGATCATCTCTTGTGCGCTGCTGCCGCTGCTCTTTACCGGCATCCTTGCCTGGGCCGTGGTATTTTCAGACAAACCCAACGCAGAATCGGATCCTGGCTTCGGTTTACTCGTGATTACGGGCGCGGCGGTGCTGGCCGTGCCGATCATGCTCACTGTGTGGCTGGCGACAGTAATTCTGAACCTTTGATAACTGCTGCCGGGCAGCGTCGCCATCACTCCACCGGCCTACCACTGTCGAGAAGGTCCTTTTCGCCTGCAGAGGTATCGGCGCGCTCTTCCTCCACCATGCGGGCAATCTCGTCTTCGGGCGCGACGTCGTGCGGGTCCGTTTGCGCCGTTGGCCTGGCGGGGGCGGGTGCGGCCGGCGGCCTGGACGCAGGTGCGGGAGGCGAGGCGCGGGGCTCCCCACCCTCTCGGCCCACGTTCTCGAACGGCAGCGGCACGGTGCGCTGGTCGAAACGCAGGCGATAGATCGGTTCGGGCATGGCAAAGCCGCCGTCCTCAAGCGCGCGCTTGCTGGCGGCGATGGCGCGGCTGCGGGCCTTGAAGAAATCGGCCTGGCGCTGGTCGATCCAGCCGAGGAACGTCAGGACGACATTGGAATCGCCTACCCGGTCTATCCGCACCTCGGGCGCGGGCTCGTTCAGTACGAACTCGAGCGCGGAGAGCGTGTCGCGCCCCAGGACCCGCGCGGCCTCGGCATCGTCATCCGCGTCCACGCCCAGTTCAAAGCTGAAGCGGCGCTGCGGGTTGCGCGTGTAATTGACGATCACCGCCTTGAAGACGGTGGAGTTAGGAATACGCAGGTGGTTTCCCTCCAGGGTCATCAGCACGGTGGCGCGGCTGGTAAGGCGGATAACACGGCCTTCGTGCTGGTCGATGATCACGTGATCGTTGGCGCGAAAGGGCTGGCGCAGGCTCAGCATCAGGCTGGCGACATAGTTCTCCACCGTGTCGCGCATGGCAAAGCCCAGCGCGATGCCGACCACGCCCGCCCCGCCCAGCACCGCGCCCATCAGCGCACCCGCGCCGATCATGTCGAGTGCGATCACGATCCCGGCGATTACAAACACGAACCGGATGGCGCTGGTTATTACCTCTGCCAGGAAGCCGTTCGGCGCCACGCGCCGCCAGATCATGGAAAGCGAGGCGATCAGGTAACCCAGCGCGGCAATCGCCATTGCGACGAGCAGGGCGAGCCCAACAAGCGGCAACATCCGGCTAACCTGTCCGATCCGGTCGCCCAGGCCGCCGATGCCCTCCCCGATATCGACCGACACGTCGCGCTCGATGGTGTTCTCCACTGTGACGACGCCTTCCACGCCGCCGGCAATCGCCTCCGCCCGCTGGATGGCGGCATCGTCAGCGGCGATCCCCGAAAGGGTGACGACGCCGCCGCTTACGAAAACCTCTACCTGCGAGAGGCTGGGAACATTGGCGAAAATGTCGGAAAGGCGCTGTGCAATGCGCTCGTCCTGCCCCTCTGCCCTGTCGACGTCTATCGATCCGGCGGTGGGCGCGGGCGTGGCCAGCTGCTGCGCGGGGGCTGCCTCGGGTGCAAGCGGGGATGCCTGCGCCGGCGCTGCCAGAAGACCCAGCAACAGGGCGGCGAACAGGTGGGGAATGGTGGTCAGAAGAGCGAGGCGACGGCCTTGAAGCCGAACGTCAGCAGCAGCGGCAGACCGATTGCGGCTAGCCACATCAGCGCCACTTCGCGCCGGAAAGCAGGTGCCAGCGCGGGATCGTGCGCCTCGGCATCGGGCAGGTCGCTCCAGCGCATTTCGAACCAGCGGCAGGCCGGGATGATGGCGGCCACCAGCACGACCAGCGCGAAATAGGGCAGCAGGGAGCCGCTTGTGCTCTTGAGCTCGGTCATGGTGAAAAAGATGTGCAGACCGGTGTAGATCAGCAGGCCGAAAGCCACGTGATCGCTGATCTTGCGTCGCCAGTCGAGCTTCTGCGCAGAGCCTTCGCGGGCCTTATGCGCCTGTTCGAGTGCCTTGTTCATCAGGCTTTACCTCTCTTTCCAGTCCCGAATCGAAGTATTCCACTTCGCGCGCCCTCTTGCAAGTCGGACCGTCTGGGCGGGCCATCGCCGGGGCGATGCTGTCCGCCAGCGGGACATGCACGAATCTTGCCAATCCCCCCTTCATTACCGGGCCTTTCGTGCTAGATGGCACCTCATGAGCGCGCTCGACGACGAATTCCTCGATGATGAGGCACTGGCCGAAGCCATGGCGGAAGCGCCCAGCAACGCCGCACCCGACCTGCCCGAAAGCGGAGGCCTGGAAGTGGTTTCCATCGCCAAGAGTTACGACAAGCGCGCCGTCCTCAGCGATATCTCGCTCACCGTGGCCAAGGGCGAGGTTCTGGGCCTGCTGGGCCCCAACGGCGCGGGCAAGACAACCTGTTTCTATTCGATCATGGGCCTGGTGAAGCCCGATTCCGGCCGCATCCTGATGGACGGCGTGGATGTTACCAAGCTGCCGATGTACCGCCGCGCGATCCTGGGCCTGGGCTACCTGCCGCAGGAAACCAGCATCTTTCGCGGCATGACGGTGGAGCAGAACATCCGCTGCGTCCTGGAAATGGTGGAGCCGGACAAGGCCACCCGCGCGGCCGAACTGGAGCGGTTGCTGGAGGAATTCCACATCACCCGCCTTCGCGACAGCCCCGCCATGGCCCTGTCGGGCGGTGAACGCCGCCGTTGCGAAATCGCCCGCGCCCTGGCCGCAAAGCCTTCGATCATGCTGCTGGACGAGCCCTTCGCCGGGATCGACCCGCTTTCCATCAGCGATATCCGCGACCTAGTGAAAGACCTTAAGCGACGCGGCATCGGCGTGCTGATAACCGATCACAATGTTCGCGAGACGCTGG
The DNA here is from genome assembly GCA_947493195.1 of uncultured Sphingomonadaceae bacterium. GTDB lineage: Bacteria > Pseudomonadota > Alphaproteobacteria > Sphingomonadales > Sphingomonadaceae > Alteraurantiacibacter. The sequence goes on from CANLQG010000002.1 coordinate 284,983, forward strand.
ATATCGTCGACCGCGCCTGCATCATCTACGGCGGGCAGGTGCTGTTCGCTGGCAGCCCGCAAGAGCTGGTGGCCGACGAGAACGTGCGCCGCCTGTACCTGGGCGAGGGTTTCGAACTGTGATGCCCCTGCGACAATGATGCTGTGCAGGAGGGTCTGATATGGCTCTGGGGCCAAGACTAGACCTCAGGCAATCGCAATCGCTGGTGATGACGCCGCAATTGCAGCAGGCGATCAAGCTGCTGGCGCTGTCCAACCTGGAAATCGAGACCTTCGTCGGCGAAGTGCTGGAGGCAAACCCGCTGCTGGAAGCGGGCGACGTGCGCGCCGAGGATCGTGACGCACCAGCCGAAAGCGACCAGCCCGACATTCACGACGCCACGCCCGATATGGATGGAAGGGCCAACGGCGACGAGGCGCTGGACATCGACCCCGGCGCGCTCGATGTGGACCGCGATACCGGGGACTGGTCCGCCGAACATTCGGGCGCAGGCGGTGTGGGCGAAGCGCCCGACCTTGAAAACCGCAGCAGCGACGACCTCTCGCTCGCCGACCACCTCGAGATGCAGGTCGGCCCAGCATCGCCCGATGCCGTCACCGAATTCATCGCCCGCCATATCATTGGCCTGCTGGACGAGGCGGGCTACCTCTCCACGCCCCTGTCGGACATTGCCGCGAATCTGGCCGTGCCGCTGGCGAGCGTCGAGGAAGCCTTGCAGGTGGTCCAGTCGCTCGACCCGACAGGCGTCGGCGCGCGCACCCTGTCCGAATGCCTGGCGCTGCAGGCGAAGGAGGCCGACCGCTACGACCCGTGCGTGGAAGTGCTGATCGACAACCTCGAACTGGTCGCCAAGGGCGCGGTCGCGCACTTGAAGCGGATCTGCCGGGTCGACGACGAGGATTTTGCCGAGATGCTGTCCGAACTGCGCGGCTACGATCCCAAGCCGGGTCTGAAATTCGGCGGCGCGCCCAGCACATCCGTCGTGCCCGACGTGCTGCTGAAAGGCATCACCGATGCGGAAGGGAATGAGGGCTGGGACATCCAACTCAATGAAGAGACCCTGCCCCGCCTGGTGGTGAACCGCAGCTACTACGTCGAACTGCGTGCAGGCGCGACCAGCAAGGACGCGAAGGGCTGGCTGAGCGAGAAGCTGGCCGATGCCAACTGGCTGATCAAGGCACTGGACCAGCGCCAGAAGACCATCCTGAAAGTTGCCGCCGAAATCGTGAAGCAGCAGCACGGCTTCTTCAAACGCGGCGTATCCGAACTGCGTCCGCTGACGCTGAAGACCGTGGCAGAGGCGATCGAAATGCACGAGTCCACGGTATCGCGCGTCACCAGCAACAAGTTCCTGCATTGCGAACGCGGCACTTTCGAACTGAAGTATTTCTTCACCAGCGGCGTTGGCGGCGGCACCGACGGCGAAGGCGCGAGCGCCGAAGCCGTGAAGGCCCGCATCAAGGCGCTGTGCGATGCCGAGGATCCGAAGAAGATCCTATCCGACGACAAGCTGGTGGAACTGCTGAAAGGCGAAGGTTTCGACCTAGCGCGGCGCACCGTAGCGAAATACCGCGAGGCCATCGGGATTGGTTCGAGCGTGCAGAGAAGGCGGGCGAAGAAGTTGAAAGCCTTGGGGTAATCGCGGTTTGGCCGCCAACTTCATATCGGCGTATCCGGGGAGATGCATGATCGTAGGCTCGTGATGACTTCGCTCGCCAGTTCAGGGTCAAGGTCCCTTCGCCAGCAAACATAGGCGGGAAAGTCAAAGCGCGGCGTGTCTTCGACGATCGCTAGACTGCCCGTGTCAATCATAGGTTGGACGACCCTTGCAGGCATGTAGCCCGCCATACCCTGACGTGCCAGCCACTGCGCCGAGCGACTGCCAAGATCAAGCACCAGGCCGACTCGCGGCCTGATATCCAGCCTCGATGCGATCTCCACATCCAGCGCCCTGCCCCAATCGATCCGCACGTAATTGTCTTGCCACCTTGCTGGATCGCAGCCCGCTACCAGTACAAGTTGATCGTCGAACAGGGGCTGCGCGCCTATGTCACGGCGGAATACGGGATCGTGCAGGACGACGATGTCCAGCGCGCCTTCTGCAAGGTCGCGATTGAGCCGGGTGCGAGCGCCCGCTGTTGTACGCAGGGCGAGATCGGGAAGCTGGACGCGAACCACGGCCAGCCAGTCCATCAAGAAGCCATCCCAGAGAAAATACTGTCCCCCAAAGGATACCGATCGCGCAAACCGCTCGGGCAAGGCGACATCGTGCAGCGCAAATTCCCATGCCCGCACGGCCTGCTGCGCGGGGCCGACGAACTTTCGTCCACCCGAGGTGAGTCGACATCCACGCTTGTCACGAATGAAAAGCTGCGTCCCCAGACGGTTCTCCAACTGCTTGATACGCTCCGTCACGGTGGAGGGAGACGCGTTCACCCGCTGGGCTGCACCGGCGAAGCTGCCAGTAGCTGCTGCGGCAAGAAATGTTCGGAACGTCGTTACATCCATTCAATTCGGATATTCCGAATTATACCTTGTGACAATCCCGTTTTGCGGAATCATCCTATCGTTTTAGCTTGCGGGCAACCGATCACATGATGGAACAACAAATGAAACTTCACGTCACTATGGCCGCAGCACTTCTGAGTGCAGCATATTTTTTTCCGATTTCTGCCAGCGCGCAGGCAGGGCCGGAAGCTCAGCCGGAAATCATCGTTACCGCAGAACACCAGCGCGACTGGAACCGTGGCAGACAGATCGAAACCGGTGGGCTGGCGGATCTGGCAGATGCCGAACAGAAGCTCGCGCGCTACAACGCGGAGCGTGCGGACGCGCAAACCATGCGCGATGCGGCACAAGCCCGTGTGGATACTGCCCGCTCGGGATTTGAGGCCCTGGTGGCGCAGGCATCAAGTGTGACCGATCCCGACAGAGCTCGCGATTTGGGTCGGGATATCAGGAAATATGCAGATGACTGGGAAAATTTCGACGACCAGTTGCGCTCGGCCGACAGTAATCTTGAACGTGCGGCACACACCCAGAGCGATGCGCAGGAAGATCGTGACAAGGCACAGGCCGTAGTTGATCGTGGTCGGGCGATGATGGCCGAAGCCGAACGTCGCAGTGCGAACAACAGTTGATCTGAACCCATCCGGCCATCGTCAAGTTCAAGAACGCAAAGAGTCCCAACAATGGAGAAATTCCAGCCGCACCGGGAGGGATGGTGGGTCATGGAAGAGCGGACAGGTTTCCCTATTTCAACGTGCCGCAGACCCAGAAGTTAAGGCAAATCGCGTGTTGCAAGGAAGACTCACCCAGAAAGTCTTAACGTCCGAAACGCTTTGTTAACCTTTTTCGGTGAGAAATTGCGTGGTTAATAACGGGCTACACCGCGAACGGGTCCAAACCCCGCGGGGACATCAAGGGGTACGAAAGATGCGCGTTCTGCTTATCGAAGACGAACCGACAACCGCCAAGGCGATCGAGCTCATGCTCACGACCGAGGGGTTCAACGTCTACCAGACAGACCTGGGCGAGGAAGGCCTCGATCTCGGCAAGCTGTACGATTACGATATCATCCTGCTCGACCTGAACCTGCCCGACATGCACGGTTATGACGTGCTAAAGAAGCTGCGCGTTGCCAAGGTGCAGACGCCGGTGCTGATCCTCTCGGGCATTGCCGAAATGGACAGCAAGATCCGCTCCTTCGGCTTCGGTGCCGACGACTACGTGACCAAGCCGTTCCACCGTGACGAGCTGGTTGCCCGCATCCACGCCGTGGTGCGCCGTTCGAAGGGCCACAGCCAGTCGATCATCCGCACCGGCAAGCTGGCGGTGAACCTCGATGCCAAGACCGTGGAAGTCGACGGCGCCCGCGTCCACCTGACAGGCAAGGAATACGCGATGCTGGAACTGCTCAGCTTGCGCAAGGGCACCACGCTGACCAAGGAAATGTTCCTCAACCACCTATACGGCGGCATGGACGAGCCCGAACTGAAGATCATCGACGTGTTCATCTGCAAGCTGCGCAAGAAGCTTTCCACCGCCTGCGGCGGTGAGAACTACATCGAGACGGTCTGGGGCCGCGGCTACGTGCTGCGCGATCCCGATGCTGCCGAGGAAACGGAAGCCGCGTGATAGAAAAGTAGCATTTGCCCCTGGACGGGGGAGCATGGCCCCGGAAGCGACCCCCGCTTCCGGGGCTTGTTCGTGGCCCGTCGCAAAAATTGCTTTCAATTCAGAAAAGCTGGCGCATACCGGCGCGATGAGAAAGGTTTCCTTCGCCATCAGTGCCTTGCTCACTACCTTGGCGATCTTGGTCATGCCTGCCGCCGCCAGGGCGCAGACTACGGCCCAAGACGAAGACATAGCCTTCGTCCTCGATGTGCTGCGCAACGATTACGCTGGCTGGGAAACCAAGGTGGCGGGCGACAGGGAAAGGGAATTCGAGCGCGAGGTTGCCCTCGCGAGGGAGCGTATCGCCGAGAATCCGGACGCGCGGATGTGGGCGCTGGGTGCGCTGCTCGACTGGTTCGGGGACGATCACCTGAGCCTGCGATCCAATATCGTATCGCCCCCCAGCCCCTGGGCGCAGGATATCGACAGCACCCCTGCACGCAATTTCACCCCTCCTCCGGGTAACGAATTCGCGTTCCGCCACCTGTCTGCCGACACCGTGATGCTGCGCGTGCCGACCTTTCATATCGAATATCTCGACGCGTTCGAGGCATTGCTGGAGGAGCATCACGACACCATCACCTCGACACCGAACCTGCTGATAGACCTGCGCGGCAACAATGGCGGATCGGACCAGATGTATGCGCGCCTGATGAGCTATCTCTACACCCGGCCCATCTACCAGATTGGCGTGGAGTTGCGCGACACTCCGCGCAACCTGGCGGCCCTGCAGGCCAATGTGGAAAGCGGCGAATACCCGCCTGAAGTCCATGAATTCGTGCAGGCCGTACTGGACAGGGCCGAAGCGTCCGAAAGCGATTTCGTCCCGCTATCCGATGGCGGCTTCGAAATCGTCACCTATCCGCAGGTTTACGAATACCCGCGCCGCGTGGGCATATTGGCGGAAGGTGCCGGCTCTTCGGGAGACCAGTTTGCCATCGATGCCCGCGCCAGCCGCAAGGTTACCCTGTTGGGCGGGCCGACGGCGGGGGTAATCGACTATTCCAACGTCATCACCGCAACCGCACCGTCGGGCGATTTCGAACTCGGCTGGCCGATGACCCGTTCCATGCGCCTGCCCCAAGAGCCTTTCGACAATGTCGGCGTGCCACCCGACGTGCCGTCTCCCGCAGACGGCGTTGCCGACGAGATTGCCTGGGCGCAAGAATGGTTGGAGAGCCGGGCAGACTGAGCCTGTCGGGCGATCAATGCCGTCCGGGAACCTCGCCCAGCCCGGCCAGATCCAGTCCGCTCGGCTGCTGGAACAGGCGCAGGCCGAACTCTGGTAGGATGGCAATCAAGTGGTCGAAGATGTCAGCCTGGATGCGCTCGTACTCGGACCAGACCGTGGTGTTGGTGAAGCAGTAGATCTCCAGCGGCAGGCCCTGCGGTGTTGGGTCAAGCTGGCGGACCATCAACGTAAAGCCCTGTCCGGTCAGGTCCTCGTGCGCCTTGAGATACTCGATGACATAGGCGCGGAATGTTCCGATGTTGGTAATACGCCTGGCGTTGACGGGGTTGGAGTCGCCTGCCAGCTCTCGCGCGTTCCACGCAGCCAGTTCCTTGTCCTTGCCCACAAGGTAATCACCCAGCAAACGAAAGCGGCGCAGGTCGTCGACCTCCTCTTTCGACAGGAACCGTACCGAGTTCTGATCCAGCGGCAGCGCCCGCTTGATCCGCCGACCGCCCGCCTCGCTCATCCCGCGCCAGTTCTTGTAGCTGTCGGCGATCAGTTTGTAGGTCGGGATGGTTGTGATGGTCTTGTCGAAATTCTGGACCTTCACCGTGTGCAGGGCGATGTCCACCACGTCGCCGTTGGCATCCATCGAAGGCATCTCGATCCAGTCGCCGACGCGCAGCATGTCGTTGCTGGTGAGCTGGACCGAAGCGACGAGCGAGAGGATCGTGTCCTTGAACACCAGCAACAGCACGGCGGCCATGGCCCCAAGGCCCGACAGCAGGAGAAGCGGTGACTGTTCGATCAGCGCCGAAATGCCGAGGATCACTGCGGCGCAGTAAACGAGGATCTTGAGCACCTGCACATAGCCCTTGATCGGACGCATGTGCGCATTCGGACGGCGCCGATACAGTTCCTCGATATAATCCAGAGCTTTGCTGATCGCCATCGCCACGCTCAGCACGATGCACGCCTGGGCAAGGTTCTGGATCAGCAGCCAGACGGTTTCGTAGAGGTGCGGCACCAGTTCGATGCCCTTGGCGACGATCAGCAGCGGGGCGACGGTGGCCAGCCGCGCTGCGGCCTTGTCGGCGGTTTTGCTGCGCGTATCGAGGAATGGCGCGGCGAGCCGCAGGATGACTTTCTTGAGCAGGAAATTGACCAGCAGCGCCACCAGCGCCAGTCCGGCAAGGCCGATGGCGGCCTGCGCCCACGGCGGCTGGGCGTCGAAAAGAGCGAGTGCCTGTTCCATGGCCGCAGCGCCTAAAGCACAAGCTGGTGCTGGACAACCCGCCCCCTGCCGCTCTAGCGAGCGCGCCATGACGGCACACAAGGAAGGCGATCCCACCACCCTCAACCGGCTATACGGCCGCTCTGTCGGCAAGCCCCTGCGCGCGGCGCAGCAGGACCTGGTCGACACCCTGCTTCCACGCATTGCGGTGCCCGAAGACGGGCCGATAACGGCGCAGCGCCTGTTCGGCGAGGACTGTCCGCTGCATTTCGAGATAGGCTTCGGCGGCGGTGAACACCTCGCCTACCGGGCCGACCTGTTGCCGAACCACGGCTTCATCGGTGCAGAGCCCTTCCTCAACGGCGTGGCACAGGCGCTGACTCATGTGCGCGACGGCAAGCTTGCCAATGTCCGCCTGCACAACGGGGATGCGCTGAAGGTGCTAGATCGTATCCCGGATGGCGCGCTAACGATGGCCTACCTGCTCCATCCGGACCCCTGGCCCAAGGCCAAGCATGCCAAGCGGCGGATGATGAACGACGGCCCGGTGCAGATGATCGCGGACAAGCTGAAGCCGGGCGGAGAGTTCCGTTTCGGCACCGACCATCCCGTCTACGTGCGGCACGCACTTATGGTCATGCGGCGCTTCACCCATGTCTTCGAATGGGTTGCCGAAGGGCCGGATGACTTCCGCAACCGCCCCTCTGGCTGGTGCGAGACGCGCTACGAGCACAAGGCGCGCACAAAGATGGGGCACGAGGTCTGGTACTTCCGTTTCAAACGACGCTAGAATACGAAATCCTTGTAAAACCATATACTTAGAGGAATTGATCTACGCCAGAATTGGCTCCAATTCGACCCTTTTTCCGCTTGCGTGATTACCCGGTGATTGCCAGAAAAAGGCCACGAGGTATTGCATGGCGACCGGAAAAATCAGCAAACGTACAGTCGATTCTCTTCTACCTGGGACGAATGAGAGCTTCTTGTGGGACACCGATCTCAAGGGGTTCGGAGCGAAGATTACCCGTTCCGGATCAGTGAGTTATGTAATCCAATTTCGCATGGGGGGAAGGGAGGCAAAGACCCGGCGCTACACCATCGGGTCGCATGGATCGCCATGGACCCCAACAACCGCTCGAGCAGAAGCCGAGAGGCTTCTCGTGCTTATTTCGCAGGGCATAGACCCGGTCGACGCGGAAAAGCAGCGGAGGCGAGAGGCCGTCGATCTCGCATTTTCGAATTACGCTGACCGCTTCACGAGCTCTTGCAAGCGCGCAGGCTGGCACCGTCTCGTAGAACGCTCCATTCGTCTCTACCTCAAGCCCTCCTTTGGGATGAAGCCGATTACAGCGATCACCAAAATCGACGTGGTATCGGTGCTCGACCAGTTACCCGCAGAGCAGGTTGCGAATCGACGAAATGTGTTCGCCGTAATGCGTCGCTTGTTCCGTTGGGCTGTCAGCCGTGGTGACCTTGATCGAAGCCCTACAGAGGGGATCGAGACACCGCCCCCTGTCAAGCCGCGTGAACGCTGGCTTCGTGACCGCGAGCTTCGATCGATCTGGGAGCAGTCTCCGTCCTGTCATCCATGCTTCGGGCCTATTGTACGGCTCTTGATCGCAACTGGTCAGCGCCGCGGCGAAGTCTCCGGGATGCACTGGCAGGAGCTTGATCGCGAAGAGAGGATGTGGACGCTACCCGGTTCCAGGGCCAAGAACGGCAAATCGAATTCGATACCGCTGAACGGCTTGGCCATCGACGAATTGGATCGCGTTGCCGGAAGTGACAACTGGCCGAGAAGCGGTCGGGTCTTTGCGACATCGACGGGGCGCGCATATACAGGATATGCGAAAGGCAAGATCGAACTCGATGGTCTGATTGAACAGGAGCTGGGCGAGCCCTTGCACCCTTGGCGATTGCACGATCTTCGCCGCACCCTTGCGACCAATTTTCAGCGTCTTGGGGTACGCTTTGAGGTTACAGAGGCTGTCCTGAACCACGTGGGAACGTCTCGCGCAGGTGTCGCCGGCATTTACCAGCGACACGACTGGAAGGACGAGAAACGCGCGGCCCTTGACGCGTGGAACGACCATCTGCTCGGCGTACTGGGAGACGGCCGACAGTAGTCATCTCCGCAAAATCGTAGCCCGGAGCGATCCTACAAGGTCGCAGCGACAATCAACTGCGGAACGTGCCGCAGGGTCGCTTCATGATAATCTTGGACGATCTGGCGTAAGTCGCTACCGCCGGATTGGAGAGACCGCTCCATCGCCAATAGCAGCGGCCTTGCGGAGGGTATGATCTCCGGCTCAAGTTCGCGGACGAGATTCAAACGCTCGCTGATATGGACGACAGATGCCACAAGAAAGCCATTCTTCGAACCTTCCGCCAACCTAGCGAAGGCGGTGCCAACTCTTTCCGCAAAGCTCTCTTGCGTAGGGTCAGACCTCGTATCGTCGGCAGGCATCCAGTCAGACGCAAGAGCGTATTCCAGCAAGGCCCGATTGACGTTCATGATTTCGCGAAGCCGCTGTTCACTCAACGCTGCGACCCTGAAACCCTCACCCGGCGTCAGATCGACAAGGCCTTCGCCCACAAGCCGGTTCAGGGAGTCCCGAACCGGGGTCATGCTGACTCCAAAGTCATCCGCGAGTCGCACGGCCTCCAGCCTGGTCCCCAGGGACCACCTGCCCTTAATTATCGCCCTCTTCAGCTGGCGATAGGTCGGTTCGTGTACGTGCGCCGGGCTCATTGCCCGCGTCTCACCTCGGCATAGGCGCGCACCGCCTCTCGCTGGTCCGCCCGAAGAGCATCGGCGGCCTGCGGATGTTCCGGGCAATCCGCCTTCAGGAGAATGGAAGGGCACTGCCCTTCGAAATTTCCCAGATTGGGCCGGTGCTGGCAATAGCCGGCGAGCTCTGCAAGCTCTGTAGAAAACGACTTCGCCACCTCCGGCGGATAGGCAAGCCACAGATTCTCGTAAGGCTTCAACCATCCCAGACTGTATCCGATCACCACTGCACGGCGAACGCCAGTCGTGCGGTTGCCCCCAGCACCGTGGACGGTCGATCCCAGAAAGCAGATCGCGTCGCCCGGACGGCATTCCGCGATAACGGGCTCGTCGAGCTCTTCGAGATCGGCAATCTTGCGCTTGTGGGTTCCCGGATAGAGCCGCGTGGCGCCATTTTCCCGGGTGAACTCGGTCAGCGGCCACATGACATTGAGCAAATACTCATGCTCGCCCTTCGCTCCGGCCCACATGTCATGGTCGCAATGCGGAAACTGCTCGATTTCGCCTGGATGGATCGCGATGCCCTGTGCCACATTGAGCTGGATGCGTTCGCAGGCTGGCTCGAGGACGTATCGTGCAAGCTCCAGGATGCGCGGGTGCATCACGAGCTTTTCAGCCACAGGCGATCGACGGAGGAGAGAGCCAAATCGCTTGGTCCTGTAGCCGTAGAAGTCACCCTCGCCCATCGGAGTTTTCTCGAAAGTTTCAGCGAGATCTGCGTCGAGGGCCGCGAGAGTTTGCGAATTCAATGCGCGGGGAATTATGCAGAAGCCATCGCGTTCGATGAGGCGCAGCCAATCGAGCGTTTCGTCGGTGCTCACGAGATGTATTCCGGCGCGATAGTCAGTGTCTGGTAAGCAGTCGGGGCATAGATACCTCCTTCTTCAAGGTCCCCGATAGTCCTCGCATCAATGTCGATCCGTAACGCGATCAGATCTTCTCCATTCCAGCGGGACGCGGGACCAAGGCTGCTACACTTCCACCCGAATTTCACAATCTGCGCATACCATGCCGGGTTCGCCACCGCCGTGTAGGTAGAAATTCCCCTTGCCACCGCATAGTCTGCCAGAGCAGAAACCAGACGGTTTCGCGCGAGCCGCCGGTCATTCCTCGTAAGGCGTGGATCGATACAGAAGCGCGTTATTTCGCGACAGGAATGACCAGTAGGAACGGTCCCTGCACACAGAAAAGCGAAAAGATCCTTCAGGATATGCGAGCGGTCCGTATGCAGGATCCGCGCAGAAGCGATATGATTGCCTGAAGGACCGGCAAGTATCAGATAGGAGGCGTCTGGCGTATCGAACTGATCGACCTCGAAACAATCATCGATAACTGGAACATCCCATCGCAAGAGATCGACAAATACGCGCTTGCGAGCCGAGAACATCTCTCGCAGTGCTTTACTGGTCGAGGGGACCTGCCCCGCGGGTGTTGTCGATAATGGCATGACAGTGTCCTGGCTGAGAATTGGCTGGAGCAATCTCAACAGGTCGTGTGTCGTATGGGTATCCCAAGAACTGGGGATGCCAGCTCATCCGGCGGCGAACAGGCAAAACCACTCTTTGCTGGCAGGACATGGCGAAGAGCTTGCCTGATCCTGTCGGTTCGGCTGAATAGCCTTCGGCCCGGTCGCAATTGTCCAGCCAGCAATCGCGGGCTGACTGGCGGCCGGACTTAATTCGCGCACGACCGGCTCGGAAAGACGGAAAAGAGATGATTCTCTTGCCGTTGCTGTGATCAGCAGCGGCGATCCATTCCCATATTTTTCAAGTTCCTGCGCACCTGCGGGCGACAGTTTGCGACAACCGATCGAGATGAGTGTCAGCTCTTGCCGTCAAGCCGCTCATCTTCGCGACCACTCCACCAGATGAGGTCGGAAAAACCGATCAGACCATCAAAAAGGGCAGCCACGATCAGGCTCTGCTTGCAATGGACGTGATAGCGCTCGCGAGCCATCTTGAGGTGCTGAATGACTGTCTCGGTTCCGATGCCCAGGATGATAGCGGTTTCGGCCGCTGTTTTCCCACGCGCCACCCACAGCAGGCATTCACGCTGCCGATCGGTCAACGCTGGTGGGACGCTGTCGTTCGGTAAGAACGCCATATCCAGAGCAGATCGCAAGGCGAGCGCTCCAATTGCTTCCGCGGTGGTAAAGAGGTTGCCGGGCAGGGGCCGATCGGGGGCCACTGCGAAGGTACAGGTGCCGCGAGCGAGACCGGGCAGATGCCGTGGAACCGTAAATCCGTCCCCGATCCCGCAGTCGCGTCCTACATGCAACATCTGCCGGTCTCCACGCGTAAGCGGTATGATGTCCTCGATGGCTTGCCAGGTGAAGCCGGTGAAGGTCTTGTCGCACGCCCTTCTGACAGGATCCTGGCCGGCCAACTCGAAACCGCAGTAGACCTTGGCCCACTCCTCAGGATAATCATGCAGCAAAAGCGCTTCGACCGATGTAAACTCGGAACGCACCTCGAGGCTCAGAGCGAAATGGTCGAACCCCAGCTTCCGCGAAAATATCGCAAGCAACTCGTCGAGTTGCGCAATCGAAGCGACATTGTCGAGCTCTGAAGCAAATAGTTCTGCGATGTTGACATACATGAACCTGACCATCCGATCGGGACGGCGCAATCCAACACGCCGCCGCCTGATCGCCTGCTGAGGACCAGTCTCGGGCGGTTTCAATCCGCCCTGCCGGAACTTGCTTTGGCGACCCCAAGGGTCCGGTTGATCGCCTGCCGTTCTCCAACGATGCCCGGGCGACAAGGGAAAAAGAATAGCGTGTTCAATGCGTTTGGAAAGTCCGGGCTTGCACTAGCAGTCGCGAGCTGTCCCATGATCGCCCGCAATTGCATGCACGGCTGCGGCGATATCGTAGCGCAGGAGGTCCCGGTAGCCGCGCGCGGCGACATGGGCAGCAGTTGCCAGGAGGCGCTGAACTCTGCGTCGTTCGGAGGATGTTTTCCAGTCGATGGCCCGAAGCTTCGCAGCATCGCTGCCAAATGCCGCTGAAGCCATCTCGCGCGTGCTGGGTCCCGGCCCGGGCGATCCATCCCTCAAATCCATCAAACGCAGCATGAGGTCCAGTCGGTTACGCTGGTAGGCTGTCGGGACGGGCATACCCTTTACGGATGCGATAGGCGACGAAGTCCGAAGAGTGTGAAACATGGAAACGGCTTCGAAGCGGGTGCTCAAGCCCCGACCCGAAGGCACGAGATAGGCATTCTGGCACTGGCGAGAGGACCTGATAACAATTCTGTGCCTTTGCCCGGCCGCGTCCAGGACCATATGACGGGCCTTGGCCGCCGAGAAATCGGCGATGATTTCGGCATCCGGAACCGCGACGCTGTCGCCAACGAGGATAACAATCCCGGGGCAGCACGCATCGCGCCACAAGGCGGCTTCACGCGCAGGGGGGCATGAGGGCTCGAACGGGAAACTCAAGGCCCCAGGGCTTCGCCATCCGCCGCCAGGCGGATAGTCGGGTCCCGCTGCCCATGGACTGCAATTCGGAATACTGTCTGCGGTATTCCGGATTGCGACGCAGGAATTCCTGCGCGTAGTCGGGGAAGTCGAGCGCATATGCTCGCCTCTGCTGATCGCGGGATCGTGCCATGAGACACCTCCTTTCGGTGAGCTGTCGTTACGCCCGCCCGCTAGCCAGGGGCATTCCACGCCCCGGGGACGAACATCCCCGTTTCTGGGCAGGAACTGCCTCCAAAGCGGTGGCAGTTGCGCTTGCATCATTCGCCGCGAACGGCCACACTGTAGCCACGCGGCACGGATTGCTGGCATCGGCCGCGTGAGAATTTCTCGCCAGAGATCATGCACGCTGGTCCGCTTCAGGCCCGGCGGCCCAACCGGTCAAGGGGGCTCGCTCCCCGAACGGCGGCACAAGCCTGGAAATCCCCCTGTCCGTCGGACCACCGAACGGAACAGGCGGTCGCCACCTCGTTGCTTGCATGACACAGCTTGCCGTAGCCCGGCGGCCCCGAAATTTCGATATCCCGGCGTGTTCCAGCCCGCCCCCCTCGCCCCGGCGCGAGCCTTGCCCGCAGCGGGCACTCGAAATCCTCTATCGCAGGGAACGCGTCCGCTTGTCCGCCTATCTGGAATACAGGGTTGGCAAGGAAGATGCGGAAGATCTTTTACACGAGGTCTTCCTGAAAGCAGCCACCAGCGGATGCCTGACCGAACTGCGTAATCCTGCTTGTTACTTGATCCGGATTGCGCACAACTTGCTGATAGACGAAGCGCGCAAGCGTAAGCGGCGGATCAACCCCCTGCCCCTGTTCGATGATTGCGACATGGCGCGCGACGGAGGGCAGGAGGAGGAGCTCCTCGCGCGGCAAACGGCACAGCTCATCGAAGATGCATTCGCAGAATTGCCCGAGAAGACTGTCACGATCTTCACGATGAACCGCTTCCATGGAAAGTCTTATCGGTGCATCCACGACGAACTCGGCATCGCGCTGGCGACAGTCGACTATCACATGATGAAGGCGCTCAATCATCTGCGCGAACGCCTCGCGGAAGCTAGCTGATCGCCAGTAAGAAAAATTTTCAGTTGAAACTAAGGTAACCGCGCTTTCGTGCGTCTTCACCCCTGCACCGGCACGACCGGGGCGAGCAGGGAGTAGACAATGACATCGAGTTTGCGTGTTTTTTCAGCACTTCTGGCCGGCACCTATATGGCCGCCATGCCGAGTACCGTCGCGGGTCAGGTGGCGGATCCGGCGACGACAGAACAAGATTCTGTTGCCGAACCGGACTCGTCCGATGAGAACGATGCAATCGTCGTCACCGGAACCCGGATTCGCGGGGCGGAGGTGATCAGTCAAACGGTAACGCTTGAGCGGGACACCATCATCGAGGCCGGGCAGATCGACCTTGGCGAGGCTATCCGCTCGCTCCCGCAAAATTTCGCGGGCGGGCAGAACCCGGGAGTGGGTCAAGGCGCAGGGCTGCTAAACAGCAATGTGAATTCGGCATCGAACGCAAACCTGCGAGGCCTGGGTCCGGATGCCACGCTGACACTTCTGAATGGCCAGCGTCTGCCTTACGATTCGGCGCTGGCGGGAGTGGACATTTCGGCCATACCGCTGGCTGCGGTCGAGCGCATCGAAGTTCTTCCTGACGGGGCCTCGGCGCTTTACGGCTCCGATGCTGTAGGAGGGGTCGTCAACGTCATTCTGCGTCGCGATTTCCAAGGGGTGGAGACCTCGGCACAATTGGGGGCCAGCACGAACGGAGGATATTTTCGTCAGCAGGCTGATGTTCTCGCGGGCACGGTCTGGGACCAGGGCGGCGTGTTTGTTGCTTACGACTTTCTCAACAATTCCGATATCTTTGCCGGCCAGCGATCCTACGCCGACGCACTCGACCCTGAAGCGACGCTGCTTCCGTCACAGGAGCGCCATGCCGTGACCCTTTCGGCACGGCACCGATTTGCTTCAGGCGTAGAAGCCAGGCTCGTTGGCCTTTATTCCAACCGCACCTCGCAAACAGTCATCGCGTCGCCGACGTTTCGATCAACAGCCATGCCGGAAGTTGAAACTTTCACGCTGGCCCCTTCTCTGGAAATCGATCTGGGGTCCGGCTGGCAAGGAACGCTGGCGGGCGTCTTCGGTCGCGACCGCACGCACATCTACGCGGAGCTCCAGAGCGCCGGCGGCCCCCCGAGCGTAACGGAGGGATGCTTTTGCAATGAGCTGGCTTCTTTCGAAGCAGGGCTTGAAGGTCCGCTGTTCATGCTCCCGGGAGGAGAAGCGAGGCTGGCGCTCGGCGCAGGCATTCGGTCGAACACACTCGATAACACGCGGATCGAGGGGGGCACTCAGGTGATCGCGTTCGACGAGGAACAGCAGGCCACCTTCGTCTATGGCGAGATGTATCTCCCCATCGTCGCCAACAGGAACGAGGTGCCGGGGATTGCGGACCTGAGTATATCGGTTGCGGCGAGGTATGAAGATTATCGAGACCTCGATCGGCAGACCACGCCGCGGATTGGTTTGATCTATGCTCCGGTCGAGGGAATCAGGTTCAGGGGTAGCTGGTCCCGTTCATTCAAGGCCCCGACACTTTTCCAGCGGTTCGTCCCGTACCAGACCATCCTGCTGCCTGCGTCCATCTTTGGAGCCGGAAGCGCTTCGGAAACCGTCTTTTACACCAGTGGCGGCAACCCAGACGTCACATCGGAGCGCGCGCGCAGCTGGACTGCTGGCGTCGAACTGCGACCAGATTCTGTCCCCGGACTAGTCCTCTCGGCGACCTGGTACGATATCCGCTACCGCGATCGTGTGGTCCGCCCTATTGCTGGCTCGATCGCCGCGGGCTTCCGCGATCCAGGGTTCGCCAGTCTTATCGATTTCTCTCCGGATCCCTCCTTCCTCGATGCACTGGTTGCGAACTCTCTCTTCGGCCTCGAGAACTTCTCGGGCGTCGCTTACGACCCTACGAGTGTGCTCGCTTATTTCGACAATCGAAACAGGAATGTTGCTGCCTGGGCGATTGAGGGCCTCGACGCGCGAATCGGCTGGAATCAGTCTCTTGGCGACGACCGGTCGATATCCTTCGAGCTCGCCGGCAGCTTCATCGACAGCAAGCAGCAAGTTACCAGCGATCTCGATACCGTTCAGCTTTCCGGTACCATATTCAATCCACCCCGCTACAGAGGCCGCGGAACGGTGAGCTATCAGTCGGGCAAGTTCGGCGCCAATCTCGCCGTCAATTACATCGGAGCTCTGGTTGACCGTCGTTTTGATGAACAACGTCGGCTTTCGCCAAGCGCAAACATCGACCTTGGCCTGAGTTACGCGATCATTGGCAATCGTGGTCGAGAGCCCGGGCTCGAACTGTCCCTCAACATCCAGAACCTAATCGATGACGAGCCCGAACCTCTCGATCAGATTGCTCCCACCGACACTCCCTATGAATCGACCAACTATTCCCCGCTGGGACGGTTCATATCCATCAGCATCAGGAGGCATTGGTAATGTCGCTCCTCGCGGCCGTGCTTCTGCAGGCGATCGTCCCGATCGCGCCGATATCTTCGGGAAATGATGATCCTTGTACGGATCTTCTGTACGATCGCTCTGCTCCAGAATCTTTCGATCTGCACGATCAGGCCACGCTTGCGGATCTCGGATCGACAGATCTGAGCGTGGCGTCGCGAGCTTTTGGTCTGGCACCCGACAACCATCGGCTCGCGGCACTGGTGACGCGCGCCAATCCCGGCCTGAACGCCTATTGCCAACGGCTGATTATCGTTGATCTGCGCGGGCAAGACGATCCGGTGGAGATCGACCGGGGGAGCGAGTTCATCCGCGACGACTACCCGCTGCGTAATTTCTCATCGGTCATGGCGGGCTGGGCGAGGCCGAACCCGCCCAGCTTCTCTCCGGATGGCACCGCTGTCGCCTATCTCAAGCGGATTGGAGGTTCAACACAGGTCTGGCTTGCATTCCCCGCAGATGACCGGCCAGCACGACGGGCGACCTGGATGCCAGACGACGTGGACAGCTTTGCGTGGAGTGCGGACGGATCAGGGCTCATTGTCCAGACCCGCCCCGGGCTCAGGATCCGGGCCGAAGCAATCGCCGACGAGGCTGCAACAGGCTTCCTTTTCGATGATCGTTTCTCACCCCAGATAGCGGACCGTCCGATCCCCGTTGGCGAGGTTGCTCCGAGCTACGCCTTTGTCGACCTCGAAAGCACAGCGGTGCGTCCGGCCACCGCCGAGGAAGCTCATAGGCTGGCCAGGCCTCGACCGGACATCCTTCCCGACCAGGCGCGGCTGTTTTCAAGCGCAGGCAATGGCGCCCTTGCATGGACCGAGCCGCAACGAAACGATCGACTGATCGGGCCCACCCGCCTCATCCTCATGCGACCGGATGGCGAACAGCGCGTTTGCGCCTCTGTGCCCCGATGCGACAGCATCCGAGGGCTGTGGTGGAGTGATGATGGGACGACCCTTGTAGCGATCCGAGAAAGCGGGTGGGCAGACAGCGGGACATCGCTTCTTCGTTGGGAGCTCGGCAAAATGCAGCCGGAGGTCGTGCTGGAAACGGAAGACGTTCTCGTGGGTTGCGCG
This sequence comes from uncultured Sphingomonadaceae bacterium, assembly GCA_947493195.1. Taxonomy (GTDB): domain Bacteria; phylum Pseudomonadota; class Alphaproteobacteria; order Sphingomonadales; family Sphingomonadaceae; genus Alteraurantiacibacter. The sequence continues at coordinate 302,447 of CANLQG010000002.1, forward strand.
CTTGCCGGGCGCGAACTGTTGTGCGGACGAGAAGGCTCGAGCCAGCCACGCCGACTGGTTGCCATCGATATCGATACAATAGCAGAGCGCGTCGTTTTCGACCCCAATCCGCAGTTGCGGGATGCAAGGTTCGGGGAGGTACGCCGACTCAGGTTTCGCAACGCCTTCGGAACGGAGAGTTTTGCCGATCTTGTTCTCCCACCCGATCACCGTGAAGGACAGCGCCACCCGCTCGTAGTGGTGCAATACAACAGCGAAGGGTTCCTGCGCGGGGGAACCGGTGATGAGGTCCCAATCCATCCCTTGGCAAACCGCGGCTTCGCAGTCCTCAGCTTCGATCGCCCGTCGTTTACGCCAGCAGCGCTGGAGGCGACCAGCGCGGAGGAACTGCGGCGGGCAAACCGGACCGACTGGATGGACCGCAGAAGCGTCCATTCCTCGCTCGAAATGGCGGTCTCGCTGGCTATCGGGACGGGAACCGTAGATCCTGAACGGATGGGCATCAGTGGTTTCAGTGACGGAGGATCGACAGTCCAATGGGCGCTCATCAATTCGAACCTGTTCAAAGTGGCTTCGATGGGATCGTGCTGCGAGGATCTCTATTCATTCCCTACGGCTGCCGGCCCTGGCTTCACTCAGTTCGTGCGGGACATGGGCTACAGGTACTTCGAACCAGGGGCCGAACAGTTCTGGCAACCCATGTCGCTGATCCTGAATGTCGGCAGGGTGTCGACCCCGATCCTGATTCAAACCGCCGACAGCGAATACGAAGGAGGTCTTGATGTCATCGAGACCTTTTCGAACCGTGGACGGGCGATCGAACTATTCGTTTTCCCGGGCGAACCACACATCAAATGGCAACCGGCGCACAGGCTGGCAATGTACGAGCGAACGATCGACTGGTTCGAATACTGGCTTCGCGGGCAAAAAGATTGCGACCCGAACAAGGCCACCCAGTATCGCCGCTGGCAAGCCCTGGCGGGTGCCCCGCAGGATCAAGACCTGACCTGCGTCAGCGCAACGCCTTCAGGACCATGATCTTGCCCAGTTTTCCGCCTCGGCAAAGTCGAGCAGGCGGTAGACTGTCGAACCCGGGGTTGAGGTATCGAGATCGAACGCTCGCTCGACGGCTTCGCGGTCGAGTACACTTTCTGCGACGAGCTGCCCGTCCAGCAGCAGTTCGCGGAATGCAGACCGATGGTGCCGATATATGGCGCGCACGAAGCTGTCGGGTCCTGCCTTCGATGTCCGGGCGATGATGGATGAAGGAAGATCCCCGGCGAATGCCATGCGAGCGAGCGCGCGATTGCGTCCACCGTGCGGCCACAGCCACGTGGGTACACCCAGGCAAAGCTCCACCAGGGGCTGGCTCATCAATGGCGAGAAACGCGGCGGACCCGGACCGAAGCCATGGACGTGGTTCTGCGCTTGCATGATCAAGGCAAGATGGTCGCGCTTACCTTTGTGCTGGCCGCAGTCCTGCGTCAGCCAGGGCGTCAGCGGTTCGCAATATTCCAAATCAACGCCTCGATCGGACAGCAAAGAGGTATCAGGAGGCCAGCCGGCATCGGGGCGCCTAAGCAGACGGCGAAGACTCGCCCGCATCATGGTCGGAACATCACACCCTGTAACGCGGCACATGTCTGTCAACGTACCCAGGGTTGCGCGCAATCCGGAACCCGAAAGCCATCGATCCACGACCGGTGCGGCCGAGTGGAGGTAGCAGAAAAGGTTGTCGCCGCCATTGCCGTCGAAAATTGCGCTGCCTTCAAGTGCTTCGGCACCCTCGGACAACAACGCATCGAAAGCGGTGCTGAACAGTCTGCGATGGGGGCGCGCCTGGCCCCTTGATGCCGAGCGCAATGGATCGAAAACTGAAGGATCGTAGTCGAATTCTTCGAGAGGGGCGCGCAGATGAGTAGCCAGTTGCTGCGCATAGGCACGCTCATCACCGCTCCGGTCGACAGTGGCCATGGTCACGCAGCCGAACCGACGCCCGTTCGCGGCCAGCGCCGCGCAAATGAGCGAGGAGTCGACGCCACCAGAAACGGCCACGACGGGGTTCTTGAATATCTGTCCCCAGGCGCCGATGATCCCGATAAGACGGTGACGTAGCGCTTCGGCCGTCTCCTCGAAGGTGACTGAATGTTCGACGGGAAGAAAGTCCGCCGGACCCCATATGGATGCCTCCTCCCATCCGCCGACTTCGCGCGTCAGCATTGTGCCGGGGGCAAGCTCCTCGATTCCCGCCAGGCAGGTGGCCCGCTGACGCAGCTCCGGGCGCGCCAGAAAGCCTGCCAGACGGGACCATTCGACCCTTGGGCCCGATGGTCCATGCAGGCCAAACAACGCAGGGTCCGAAGTGAAAAGGAAGTGGTGCTTCGTTTCTTGTCGATAGACTGGCAACAGACCCGATGGATCGACCATCACGGCCCAGCGGACGCGTGTGGTATCGTAGAGAATGGCGAAATATGCTCCCCAGAGCTGCGCGACCATGGATTGAAATGCGGCCGCGGAGCGTAGTGGCTCCTCGAGGGCAGCATCTCGAACCGGTCGATCGTCGTCCCTCGAAAAAGCATGGCCGATGACGGCCCCTTGCGGGTCCAGGGATCGCACGGGTGCATCGTCGGCGACCCAGATCCTGGGTCCTGTCGCGAGAATATCTTGCAGACCGGTCACGCGGACTAGCTTCCTAGGAGGATCCCCCTCGATCGCGCGCGGAAAAGCCAGGATGAAACGTATCTTCTTCATATGACAAGGATCGGCTCAAATCGACGTGCCTCTTCGACCGTTTCGTTGAGAGCACATGGTCCTCGCTGCGCCCAGCAATGAGCTCCGAACGGCTCACTCCGGACCCCGATCACGAGTTCTGCGCGGATTCCAACCGCTGCGAGCCTCGCGACCAGGGCGATCGATCTCGGCAGGCATCGGTCCGCAGCGGTGCGCAACAGCTTCGCCTGCTCGAAGTCGCAACAGACCGACGCGCGTTTCTTGCTATCGGCAGTCGGCCTTCGACCTGCTTCCCTGACAGCCGCGAGTTCGAGCAGGGCTGCCCGAAATCCGCGCGCGGCGAGGCGCTTTTCCACCCGCTGCTGGATCCACATGGCTGCGGCAACACCCGACAGCGAAAAACCGGAACAAACATCGGCATCAAAGGAACTCGACACCGGTCGCCATGTCGACGGCCGAGGCAGATAGGCTGGTTGGTGGCCTATCGAGTCGCCATTTTGAAAGGCGCTGGCTTGGAATTCCCGGTCATGCTCGTGCGGAAGCCGAAAATAGCGATCATTTGCAATATCCAGGAAAATGGTAGTGCCGTTGCAGAGGCACCAAGCAAGATGCTCGCGTTCGCTGATCGACATGGGCACCTCCCGGTAGGGGGCGCGGTCTTCTGGCGAAGCCGCGCCCCCCGCGGACGACATCAATCCTCGGCAACACCGGCGGTAAAGATCAGCCTGCCATTGCTGACATCGATTTCGACGCCCGCTGCGCCCTTGGTTTCGAGCGAAGCCTGCCCGAGATCGATGATGGTCGGGTCGGCGTATTGGGGCTTGGTCATGGCAATTCTCCTTGTTTGCCTGTCGCGACTCCATTCGGTCGCAGGCCCACGATGAGGAGCTGCGGGACAAGGTTCTATTTTATAATCGGAATATAGCGGCTAACCGCGCCGAAACGAAGTCGAACCGGGTGTTGAAAGCATCCGTTGGCGAATGCACCGGCACCTTTAGCGTTAGCCTGGACATGCGTGCCGGCACCCGGTCGCAGTCCAGTCTACACGCAAGAGCCATGCGGTTCCAAACGTTGCTATATCATTTGGCGGTTCGCGAGTTACCTGGTTTCTCTTCGACATTCTTTCTGCATTGCGAAATGTCACCGAGGCGGGCTTCGCGATATCCTCTGGGGAATCGAGTGCATGACTTCAGCCCGGGCCGGCCCGAGGGTCCCGCCGGCGAGCCTTGGCGAACTCGCGATCGCTGCTGATGAATCGCTCGAGCATCGGACCAATCAGCGCGGCGGGTTCAGGGGTGCCCGAAGTTTCATTGTTATTGATGACAACTCCATACTGAACGAGCTCGGTGTGCAGCCGCGCAGGAATTTCAATGGTCAGCTTGACCGGCTCTCCATCGGTGATGTCGGACAGCTTGAGACGCGTCATGCACCGTCTCCATGCACCAGATCGCGCGTCACCAACAACCGCACAGGATAGCCGGGACGAATAGCCAGCGTAGGACGGATGCCGATCTCGCGACTGACGATTTGCTCGCCTGACCGATCGACACTGTCCTGAGTGCCGCGACGTAACGCTCGCTCGAGATCGCTGTCACTGCCGGAACCCAGCTCGCCGGTGACACCCAGCAAGGTTGAGACAGCGCAGCTTTCAGCACATCGCCCCAATGGTAGTCGACTTTGTCCTCGAGAGCGGCGAAGCCGGAGGTGTCAGTCGCCAGCTGACTCTCGAGCACAGTCGAACGGCCATCGGGCAGGACCAGCCTGTTCCGTGCCAGCAGCACTCGCCGCTGACCAAAGCCAACATCGGATTCGCAGTCGCCAATCAGGCGTGCGCCCTCCGGGATCAGCAGGCGCTGCCCGGTGCGGCTGTCATAGACATATTCTTTAGCCTGCGCGTGCGCCGTCCGCAGCAATCTGCTCATGTCGCAGTTGGGCCGTGCGACCAGAAAGGTGTTTAAGACAGAAATGCGCACCCCGCATGGAGGCGTTTGCAGCCAAATTCGGGATCGGCCGCCCCTACGCGGCCTGTCGTCCGGCAGGCCGAACCTTATGCCATATCCAAGCCGCAACCAGTGTGCGGGAGACAACCAAACACAGAAACGTCGCGCCCTCAGAAGCAGGCCGCCAGGCCTGGGACAGAGCGCGTCATCAGCCCCGCGCCGCTTCCCGGGGCGTCGGGGTGTCCCCGCAGAAGGGGTAGACGGAGACAGCAATGCGGCTCCGGCTCGGGGGAAGGCCTTCCCCTCCAAAGTCAGAATTAAAGAGAATTACGGTCAACACGCCTTGTTGAGCGTGTTGACCAGGTGTTGACCAATGCCAAGTCCGCCTGATCGCCTGTATCGAGAGGCGTCAGAAAGCATTGATATCCTGATGGAAAATGGAGCGGGCGAGGCGATTCGAACGCCCGACCCCAACCTTGGCAAGGTTGTGCTCTACCCCTGAGCTACGCCCGCTCACTGGCGCCATTCCCGGCTCTTGTCCGGGTGGGGAGCGGCGCAGTTAGCAGCGAGTCTCGAACCCCGCAAGGGCAAAATTGCCGCGCGATCAGAAAGGTTGCGCCCCTCTCTGTTTACCCTTCACATTGGGCACACAAACGCCACATTGTGGCATCACACATTACGAATAGCAGGAGCAGACACTTGGCAAGCATGGGCCTCAGCATCGAAGAGCAAAAGGCAGTCGAACAATTCCGCAAGGACGTGGTCGATCCCAGCCAGACCAAGCTGGTCGTGCTCGATTTCTGGGCCGAATGGTGCGGGCCGTGCAAGGCGCTCACCCCGGTGCTGGAGAAAGTCTGCGCCGAATATGCCGACAAGGGCGTGATCCTTGCCAAGATCAACGTCGACGAACAGAAGTTCATCGCCAGCCAGTTCCAGGTGCAGTCGATCCCCACCGTCTATGCCATGTTCCAGGGGCAGCCGGTGGCTGACCTCACGCCCATGCGCAGCGAATCGCAGTTGAAGCAGGCGCTCGACCAGATCCTGCAGCAGGTGCCGGTGCAGGCTGGTGCCGCTGACGGGCAAGGTGGTGAACAGGGCCAGCAGGCCCCCGACCTCGATCAGCTGGTGGCCATGGGCGAACAGGTGCTGGCCGATGGCGATGCCGAACGTGCGGCGTCCGTCTTCATGCAGCTGGCGCAGATGGCGCCCGACAAGGCCGAAGTGCAGTCCGGCCTGATCCGCGCGCTGGTGGCTGCCGGGCAGACCGAGGCGGCGCAGCAGGCCTACGACGCGCTGCCGCAGGATATGAAGGACGATCCGCTGGTGCAGCAGGGCCATTCTGCGCTGGAACTGGCGGGCACGCAGGTCGATACGGCAGAGCTGGATAACCTGCGAAAGGCCGCGGCCGAACGCCCTGCCGATACAGAAGCGCAGATCGCCTTTGCCGAGGCAGCCTTTGCAGCCGGCGAGCGAGACGAGGCTGCCGAAGTGCTGCTTCGCTCGATCGAAGGCGGCGGCGAGGAAGGCAATGAGGCGGCCAAGGAAAAGCTGCTCAAGATGTTCGAGGCGGTGGGCATGGAAGACCCGTGGGTATCGACCCAGCGCCGCAAGCTGTCGCTGATCCTGTTCGGATGAAGGGCAAGCTCTCCATCTTCCCCCTGACGGGCGCGATCCTGTTTCCCGGCCTGCAGCTGCCGCTGCACATATTCGAGCCGCGATACCGCGCCATTGTGGGCGATGCACTGGCACGAGACCGGCGAATCGGCATGATCCAGCCGCAGGATTCGATGGAAAGCGCACCGCTGTACGACGTCGGCTGCGTGGGCAAGATCGAGGATGTCGAGACCAGCGAGGACGGGCGCTACAATATCGTGCTGACCGGCCTCACCCGTTTTCGCGTGCTGCGCGAACTGGAGGTCACGACGCCGTTCCGCCAGGTCGAGGCCGAACTGATCGAGGAACCGACCGAGGAATACCTCTCGCTGGGTGAGCGTGCCAGCTTCGAGCACGAAGCGCGCAAGTTCGCCGACAGCCAGGGCTATGCCATCGACTGGGATTCGGTCGCCCGGCTGGACGATGTCTCCCTGATCAACGGCGTTTCCCAAATCGCCCCGTTCGACGCCGCCGCCAAGCAGGCGCTGCTGGAAGCGCCCAACCTTCGCGAGCGGTGCGACCTGCTGGTGCAACTGATGGAGTTCTTCGGCCGGGGTGATCCGGACGACGAGCACGTGACTCTTCAGTAGTTTGCTTTGCGAAGCCGCCTCCGCGGCTTCGTCCTCGCTAGATGCGCAGCATGCTGCGCCCGCTGCGGGCGCGCGTTCGCGCTTGCAGTCGCTTACGCGACCGTGTCCCGCGCGGGAAGAGAGGGGTAGGACTGGCTCGGTCCGCGACTAGCGGACCGCAAGTCCGACTGGCCGCCCGCAGGTGCCGCGTAGCGAAGCGGAGCGAACAGCACCGAGGACGCACCTGCGGAGGCAGGTGCGCGAAACAAACATTCACACCCCGAAACTGCCCCGCAGCCCGTCGATCACGTACTGCGCCGCCAGTGCCGCCAGCAGCACGCCCAGCAGACGGGTGATGACGGCCTCGACACGTTCGCCCAGCAGCTTGATCAGCGGGCCTGCCGCGATCAGGGCGATCATGGTGATCAGCAGCACCGATACCAGCGCGCCCATCACGACCAGCGACTGTTCCAGCCCCACGGCTTCGTTCATCAGCAGCATGATCGCGGCAATCGCGCCGGGTCCTGCCAGCATGGGCATGGCCATGGGAAAGACGGAAACATCCTCCACATGTTCGCGCGCGGCGCGTTCGGCGCGTTCCTCTCGCCGCTGGGTGCGCTTCTCGAACACCATTTCCCAGGCGATCCAGAACAGCATCAGCCCGCCTGCGATACGGAAACTGTCCAGCTCGATGTGCAGCGCGGACAGCAGGTCCTGCCCGAACAGCGCGAACACCAGCAGGATGACAAAGGCGATGATCGAGGCGCGGATCGCCATGATCCGGCGCTCCGCCGTGGTCGCGCCCTTGGTAAGACCCGCATAGATCGGCGCGCAGCCGGGCGGATCGATCACCACGAACAGGGTGATGAAGGCGGAGAGGAAAAGCTGTTCCATGCCCTATTCCCCCACCTGGGACCCGGCGGGCGCAACCAGACGAACGGCTTCCTGCCATTCGCCATCGCGCAGCCAGCTCACCACGACGGTGCGCGTGCCGTCGGCCCCGTGCAGCCATGTCCATTCCAGCGTACCGTCGGCGGAGCGTGCCGTGTCGGATGCAGTGCCCGCAGGCGCGGTAACGTCGGGCGACAGCGGAACGGCCTGCGCACAATCGGCCACCCGGCCCTCGATCGAGGCCAGTCCGGGCACCACGATAGCGCCTTCCGGAATGTCTTCCTCTGGCCGGGGTGCGGGCTGCGGATCGTCGGGCGCGCCGAGGTCGTAGGTGTACTTGTAGCTGTTGTCCCGCTGGAGCTCCCAAATGGAAACATAGCTGCCCACGCGCCCTTCCGGTTCGACGAAGCGGCCGAAGGTCGCCGCCAGCGTGCCATCGCAACTGGACCAGACTGTGTTGGGGCCCCAGGAGATTGCCTGCTCGGGGTCTTCCATGCGCGCCAGCCACGGTTGCGCAGGGATCAGGCCGTTCTGTCCGTGGATCACCGCATCGTCAGCGGCGTACTCGCGAAAGGCCGTCCACTGGCCTTCCTCGCGCGCCATCTTGGCAAAGGCGAAGTCGGCGGCGGCTACCCGACCGGGATCGCCCACGCTGCCTTGCCGCTCCAGAAACCGCTCCGCCGCGCGCGACTCCCGGTTCATCCGCTGCTGCTGCGGACTGGTGCAGGCGGCCAGTGTGGCAAGGACGGCTAAAGCGATGGCGGCGCGCGAAATCATGTTCGCGCCCTGCTCTTGCCCCGCCGGTTTGTCAAAGGGTCAGCTCGCCCGGCCTAGATCGCGATGTCGGCGAGGATGTAGATCACCGCGTTCAGCGCCAGGATCAGCACCAGCGGTGAGAAATCGATCGCCCCGGTATCGGGCAGCAGCCGGCGGATCGGCTTCAGCAGCGGATCGAGCAGCGAGTTGATCGAATTATAGACCTGCACGAGGAAATCGTTGCGCGGGCTGATCACGTTGAAGGAGAACAGCAGCCCGATGATGAACTGGATGATCACCAGGAACACGATGGCCTGGGCAATCATCGACAAAATCTGGATCAGGGCGAGCACGAAATTCTCCGCAGTATAAGCGTTTCAGGAAAGTGTATCATCGAGGTAATACGCGTCAAGCGCAGGTCAAGTGGGTGGTCAGGCGCTGATCAGCGTGCCCGCGCCGCGGCTGGTGAAGAATTCCAGCAGCATGGCATGGGGTACGCGCCCGTCCAGCACCACGGCCGCCTCGCACCCGCCTTCCACCGCGTGGACGCAGGTTTCCAGCTTGGGGATCATGCCGCCCGAAATCGTTCCGTCCTCGCGCATCCGGGCGATGTCGGCAGGCTTCAGGTCGGTCATCAGCGTGCCATCCTTGTCCAGCACGCCCGCAACGTCGGTCAGCAGGAACAGCCGCGCCGCGCCCAGCGCAGAGGCGATGGCGCCCGCCATGGTATCGGCATTGATATTGTAGGTCTGGCCCTGTGCGTCGCTGGCGATGGGGGCAATGATGGGGATCATCCCTGCCTTGCTGGCGGTTTCGAGGATGGTGGTATCGACTTCCTTGGGCTCCCCCACGAAGCCGAGGTCCACCGCCTGCTCTATCTGGCTGTCAGGGTCTTTGACTGTGCGGCTGACCTTTTCGGCCACCACCATCTTGCCGTCCTTACCGGAAATGCCGATGGCCTTGCCGCCAGCCTGGGTTATCCAGCCGACCAGTTCCTTGTTGATCGCGCCCGACAGCACCATTTCGGCAATCGTCGCGGTTTCCTTGTCGGTCACGCGCAGGCCATCGACGAATTTGCTCTCCACGCCCAGCTTCTTGAGCATGGCGCCGATCTGCGGGCCGCCGCCGTGGACCACCACCGGGTTGATGCCCACAGCCTTCAGCAGGACGATATCCTCGGCAAAATCCTGCGCCGCCTCGGGATCGCCCATGGCATGGCCGCCGTATTTCACCACGAAGCTGCGCCCGGCGTACCGCTGGAAATAGGGCAGCGCCTCGATAAGGGTCTCGGCCTTGGCCAGCATCCTGTCGTTCGTCGAATTGGTCATGTCGGCGAATCGCTTAGCCGCGCGCGCCCTTCCCGCCAATAGCGGCTTGCTAGCGAGGCTGCTTGGTGGAAAAGATGGCTCCATGAAACGCAAGCAATACGAAGACCTGCTGGAGCCGCTGGAACACGAACTTGTCGCCATGGCGCACTGGGCCAGGGCCACGGGAGAGCGCATCGTCGTGCTGTTCGAGGGGCGCGACACGGCAGGCAAGGGCGGCACGATCAAAGCTATCAGCGAGCGTATCAGCCCGCGCCAGTGCCGCGTGGTCGCCCTGCCCAAGCCCAACGATGCCGAGCGCACGCAATGGTACTTCCAGCGCTACGTGCCGCATCTCCCCGCCGCTGGCGAGATCGTGCTGTTCGACCGCAGCTGGTACAACCGGGCGGGCGTGGAAAAGGTGATGGGTTTCGCGAGCGCCGAGCAAGTCGACAAGTTCCTGCGCGAGGCACCTGTGTTCGAAAAGCTGCTGGTGGACGACGGCATCCGCCTGTTCAAATACTGGCTCTCCGCCAGCCAGGAAGCGCAGGAGGAACGCTTTGCCGAACGGCTGGAGGATCCGCTGAAACGCTGGAAGCTCTCCCCCATCGATGTTGCCAGCCGCACCAAGTTTGCCGAGTACTCCGCCGCGCGAGAGGCCATGTTCGCCGCCACGCACACAGAGCACGCGCCGTGGACGGTGGTCGATTACAACGACCAGAAGCACGGCCGCCTCACCCTGATCCGCGACCTGCTGGACCGGCTGCCCGATACCCGCGTGCCGCAGGAAGAGCTGGACTGGCCAGAACTCGGCCACGCCCCGCTGGAGGAGGAGTTCATGTTGCTCCAGCCCATCGCGCCGTTCCCGGTAAAGGAGTAGGAGCAAGACATGCGCCGACGCGGCGGCAGGGTTATCGCTTTCCGCAAGGTGCCGCGTCGCACGCAGGGCCGCTCCAAGGACAGCACGTGGCGCGGCGCCTTCATGTTCATGCGACTTCGGCTGGCGCTGATTGTCCTGGCGACGATGTTCGCCCTGTGGTGGCTGGGCGACCGGGGTCGCGACCGGTTCAGCGGCGCACAGGATGTCTCGGTATCGTTCCCTTTTTGCTCCGAACCGGGCTTTGCACCCAATTGCGTGGTCGACGGCGATACCATCCATATTGGCGCAAGGCGTGTCCGCCTTACCGGTTTCGATGCTCCAGAGATTGATGGCGCTTGCCTGGCGGAAAATCAGACCGCGCAGGCGGCAAAAGCGGAACTGGCGCGCTGGTTATCGCTGGGGGCATTTCAGCTGGACGGCGGCGATAACCCTCACCTCGACCAATATGGACGGGAGTTGCGCGCTGCGCGACGGTTGTCACCGTCCGGCGAGCTTCAGCTGCTGTCCGATCACATGATTGCGGCGGGCTTGGCCGAAGGCGATTTCTGGGGAGCGGGCTGGAGCGACGACTGGGGCGTAGGGAACGTCGACTGGTGCGCCTAGCGCGCCTACTCGGTAGTCACACCTTCCATCTCGGAATCGAGCACGCCCGTCTCCTCGCTTTCGGGAATGTCCAGCGTCACATCGCCTTCTTCCCCCTGGGTGTAGGGGTCGGCTTCCACCGGATAGTCCTGCAGCGTATCATCGCGGTCGATCTGGGCCTCGTCGACTGCGGCCTCCAGCTGCGCCTCGTCATCCCCGCGGGTGGGGTTCAGGACGAAGATGATGGCCACCACCGCCAGCAGCGCGATGACCAGAAACCACAGGTTGCGGTTGTTATTGCCAGGTTCGGACATGTCGTTGGTTCTCCGTATCTTCTCCGGTTTCAACCCGGAGCACCGCCGCAATGTTCCGAATTTCGTCAGGGCCCCCAAATGGAGGCGCAGACAGGGTTAACGAAATTAAAAGCGTTAGCTGTCAGACACTAGGCAATTGTCCGGGTATTGTGTCCGGCCAGCAAAGGGAGGCGGACATGGCCGCCAGTGACATCGAAGTGAACGACGGGAATCGCCGCAAGGGAGGCGGTCGCCGCAAGCAGCAGGTCCCCATCGATTTTCCCGACCGCCGCGTGGGCGAGCGTCGCAGCGGCGAGGACCGCCGGAGCCATCCACGCGCCTAGGCCGGTTGCGGCTACGCTTCGGCAGGCTGCGGCAGGGTAGCGCGCAGCATCAGGTATCCGGCAATCGCTGCCACCAGCGACCCTGACAGCACGCCGATCTTCACCGCGTCCACCTGTGCCGGATCGGCAAAGGCAAGGTTGCCGATGAACAGGCTCATGGTGAAGCCGATGGCCGCCAGCAGCGACAGTGCGTGGATCTGCCGCCAGCTCACCCCTTCGGGGAGCGTGGCGAACCCGGCCTTCACCGCGGCCCAGGCAAAGCCCACTATTCCGATCTGCTTTCCGATCACAAGGCCAGCGGCGATGCCCAGCGGCAGCGGCGAGAACAGCGTGTCCAGGCCGACTCCCGACAGCGAGACACCGGCATTGGCAAAGCCGAACACGGGGATCACCAGGAACGCGACATAGGGGTGCAGCGCGTGCTCCATCCGCTCTAGCGGGGCCTCGCCGTTGCGCCCGGCAATCGGCACGCACATGGCGGCTGCAACGCCCGCCAGCGTAGCGTGAACCCCGGACTTCAGCACGAAGACCCACAGCACCACGCCCAGCAGCACGTAGGGGATGGACGAGGCCACCTTTCCGCGCCCGAACAGCGCCAGCACCGCCAGCGTAATGGCCGCGCCGATCAGCATGTTGATGCTGGTTTCTACGGTATAGAACAGCGCAATGATGGTGATCGCGCCAATGTCGTCGATCACGGCGACGGCCAGCAGCAGCGCCTTCAGCGCCACGGGAACGCGCGGGCCGAGCAGGGACAGGATGCCCAGCGCAAAGGCAATATCGGTCGCCGCCGGGATGGCCCAGCCGCTCAGGTTCTCTGACGAGCCCGCATTGATGCTAAGATAGATTGCAGCGGGCAGCGCCATGCCCCCGATGGCCGCCATTAATGGAAGCGAGGCATTGTTCCACGAGTTTAGCTGGCCAACTAACGCCTCCCGCTTCACCTCCAGGCCGACGAGGAAGAAGAACACCGCCATCAGCCCGTCGTTGATCCACAGCAGCAGGGGCTTGTCGATCACGCCGTCGCCTATGCCGGCCACCACCGGTACGTCGAGCAATGCAAAGTAGCTTGCGGCAAAGGGCGAATTGGCGATCACCAGAGCCACTGCCGCAGCGACGATCAGGGTGATGCCGCCCGCGCTTTCCTTCTGCAGGAAGTCGCGCATGGCAGGGGCGATCACTTGCGTGACGGGCTTGGCAATGGCTCTGGCAATCATCGAGTGGGTACTTCCATCAGGTATTCAAAGGGGTGCGAGAGGCGAGGCGGGGCACTCCCCGATCGGACGTTTGTGTCGGGGAAGAGGAAGGGACGTGAACGCCCCGCCCGCCCCTCGCCTTGCCCACCTTTCTCTCAGGCGCCGCTGGGTCGTATACGGCTCTGGGGAGAGAGGCGGGCAAGCAGGTCGCGCACGCGCAGCTTGCGGCGCTTCAAGGCCATGACCTTGAACTGGTCGGGGGCGCGGCGATTGATCTCGCGTCGCACCGCGTCGTCCAGCCTCGCATGAAGCTCTGTGAGTTTGTAAAAACGGGCCGTCATCCTTCGTCTCCTTGGATAGGGAGTTGGTAGGATCGGACGGCCGGTCTCGTCTTTGCCGGTTGTGTGGGGAGATGGGAAGAACCCCGTCAAACACGCACCGGCTGTCCGATGCGGTCCGACATCACGAGGGCAAATGAGCACTCGCCAGAGGGGCCCGGTCCGCAAGAATGAGAGTATGTATCATGCCCCGCGGTTTCAAGGAAAATCGGACAGGCCGAGACGAAAAGAGGTGCCGATTGATCCCGTGCCCCGTTACAGCCCCCAGGTTAGGGAGGGAGCGGTTCGGTCTCTGGACGGTCGGGCCGGAAGCCTATTCCACGGCGGTAACAAGGCTGGCGACGATCATCGCCGGGTTGTCCGCATCGACCTGTTCACTGACGTCGGCCGACAGGTCTCCCGGATAGGCCTGGACGATGCCGGTCACGCTGACATTGCCTCCGCCCTCGATCGCGGTGCCCTGTGCGTAGTCGCTATTGACGATAACCAGCGTCTCGTTTGTGCCGCGGCCGACGGTGAAGCCGATATCGCCCACCACCTCGTTCACCGGCACGTCGGACAGTTCCACCTCGCGCCCGATCATGCTGCCAAGGCTGCGCAGCCCTGCAGAGCCGGAGATGGCCACCGGGCCGCTGGGCGTCGTGCCACCTTCTCCCGTGGTATCGCTGTAACCGGGGTTGCGGCCCGAATTGGCCGTGCCATCATAGCGGGCGGCGTCGGGATCGGGGTCGGCGGTCAGCGCCATGATGAGCCAGAACGCGGCGACGATACCGGCGGCGGCCAGCAGCCACGGAAGCCAGACCGGCAGGGACTTCTTGTTTGCGGAGAATAGGGCCATGAAGAGGCCTCTCGGATTGGAGCCAAAGCGCCTGACGCGTGGTGCGCGAAAGATCGTGGCCCTGTGGGCCTCCAAGCGGATGGCCGCCGCGAAAGTTCCTCGGCAGGGCGAATATATTCCAGCCCCTGCCGCAGGCCTATTCCTCCGCCGCGCTTTCCGCTGCCGCCGCCTCGATCTCTTCCTCGCTGGCGTTGGTCATTTCCACTTCGGGAATGTCGACAGGCACCGCCGGATCTTCCGGATCACGGGTGGTGAATTCGCCGCCGGAAAGGTCTTCCGCCCCGACTTCGTACTCGGTGTCCTCCTCCTCGGCCCCGCCGCAGGCAGATAGCGCCAGCGCCGCAGTGGCGGGAAGGATGAAGCGTGCAGTCCGAATGATACGCATTGTCTAGGTCCTCCTCATGCAATGCGCGCCGTTGTGCCGCGCCGCAGGGGCGCTTGGCAAGGGCGAGAATTCCGGGAAATGGGTAGCGGACCGTGCCCGCGTCGTGCAGTGTCGCCGTATGACATTATCGCACCGCCTCGCCCCGGCAGCACTCGCCACCGTCCTGCTATCCGCCTGCGCCAGCATGGACGCCCCCCCGGCCCTGCCCGCCACGCAGGAGGCGTTCTGGGACAACCTGACCAGCCATTGCGGCAACACCTACATGGGCAAACTGGCAAGTTCCGACGAACGTGACGAGGATATGGCAGGCCAGCGGATGCAGGCGCACTGGGCGCAGTGCAGCGATAGCCGCGTGGCCATCGCCTTCCACATCGAGGACGACGACGCGCCCGGTGGCTGGGACCGCAGCCGCACCTGGGTGATAACGCGCAATGAAGACGGCCTGCGCCTGAAGCACGACCACCGCCACGAAGACGGCAGCGAGGACGCGGTGACCCAGTACGGCGGCGATACCCTGTCCGCCGGAACCGCGCGGGTGCAGGATTTCCCGGTGGACGCCTATTCGATCGCGATGTTCGAGCGCGAGGGACTGGACGTGTCGCTCACCAACGTCTGGCGCGTGGAAGTCAGCCCGGCCGATGCGCCGGGCGCCATGTTCGCCTACCAGCTCACCCGCCGCAACGACCCGACCCGCCTGTTCCGGGTGGAGTTCGACGCGAACGAGCCGGTGGACACGCCGCCGGACGCTTGGGGTTGGTAAGACTTATACGAGGTCAGCCAAACTGGATGTAGGCGTAGCCGCCTACGATGAGCAGAACCTGCAATATCGCGACCGCGTGCAGCCGCTCCGAGAACGAGACCTTGCGGGTCTTGTGGCGGAACAGGTGCCTGCCCGCATAGGCTCCGGGTGTGCCGCCCAGCGCGGCCCAGCCTAGCAGGCGGCTTTCGCTGATGCGGCGCGCACCACTCTCGGCAAAGGTCTTGTCAAGACCGAACGCGGCGAACGCCACGAAATTGATGGCGATGAAATAGTAAACGAACCATTCGAGCCAGATTGCTGTCATTGGCACTTCACCTCACTGCGGCGGGAACTAAGCCATTACCGCCGGACATGTTTCCAACCAATTGCTGCGAAGCGATAATTTGCTGGGGGATTTTGCACCCCGTTGGTGGGAAGCGCAGGAGTTGCCCACCCCGCTGCGACTAGGCAGCAAGCTGCCAAGTCTCGCCGCCCCTCCCGCTGGCGGGAGGGGACCAGTGGCGCAACAATCTCCCCTCCCGCTTGCGGGAGGGGGCCGGGGGTGGGCAAGTAACCAAGATGCCAGAATGGATGCCCCGCCACACCGCCCGCGCCCGGTCCCTGCGCAGGAAGGCAACACCGGCGGAACGCACCTTGTGGCAGCACCTCAGCCGCAAACAACAGGGCGCGAAGTTCAGCCGCCAGATGCCTCTCGGCCCCTATTTCGCAGACTTCCTCTGCCGGGAATTGAGGCTGGTGGTGGAATGCGACGGCTTCAGCCACGACCTGCGCGCCGATCACAACGCCGCACGTGATCGCTGGATGCGGGATGAAGGCAACACCGTCCTGCGCTTCACCAATGCCGACGTGCTGGACACTACCGAGGGCGCGGTCGAGACGATCCGCACCCAAGTCGAACACCTGAAATCAAAGCACTGAAAATCCCTCCCGCCCGCGGGAGGGAAGCGAGACTTGCGAGCTTGCTCGCTAGTCGCAGCAGGGTGGGCCAGCGCAACATCGGCTCTCGCAGGCGGGAGGGGGCTTAAGATGAGCCCGTTGAAGTGTGGTGCGCTGCACGGAAGAATGTAAACTTACTCTGCTGCGTCCGAGCGCAATCGACTAGTAAATCTCGGCTTCATTCGAAAAGGGGCCGCTCATGGTCTTTCGTCAAATCGAAATGTCCCGCTCTCAGTCCTAACCAGATAGTCGTTGTCAGCACACCGAACTAGGGCGGACTCGGTACCCATGAAAATTGCCGGACAATCTTCACCTTCAAGATCGATTAGGATGTTTCTGTTTGACTGATCGAACTGCTGCGAGTCCTGGAAGCCTATTGCCACTGGCACAGTAATCACGACTGTCGCAATGTAGATTGACTTCACCATAATCCATCGCACAGCATCCAGTGACAACGCGACGAGTGGTGAGAGGAACACCGCGAATACCAGAACGAAAGGCAAGGTTTCGGGAAGATAGTGCGGTCGGTCCTCTATCTCAGAGAGAAAGAATACGACTGCGAAAATAAGAACAGGAAATAAGGATGTAACGAGTATCACAGCGATGCGTTGCTTTGATAAATCCTTCCATTGGTTGTGTCGCTTCGCCTTTGCTTCCTGTTTTTGCTCAGGACCGACAACCCTCTCAATGATAGTGTGGTAATAAATCAGTATGGTGGCGACGTATATGATACAAAAAGCAGCGATCCCCAAAAAGACGATCGCCGATTTTTGCAGAAAATCGGTAAAGGGAAAAGCTGTGACGAGATCGAAGGGAAGCGCCCAAAAGAAGCCGATGATGTAGAGGCCGGCAAACAATGGGTAGGAAGCCGCAAGAGCTGCTCCAATTAGCTTCCCGTCTTGAAGGCGCGCCCTCCAATCAAACGCCGACATTTTCCAATTTCACTCCGCCGCCACACTCCCGGCACCACCGCCGCGTGTTTCACCAAACATGTCCGGACCCTCGTCCGCCGCGTCTTCCTCGTTCGCGGCCTTGGCGTTGCGGCGCTTGTCGAAGCTGGACCACACGTCCTGCCAGTTGCCCTTGGTCGCGCCCTTGGAATATTCCGTCGCGCGGGTTTCGAAGAAGTTGGCGTGCTCCACGCCGTTCAGCAGCGGGGTGAGCCAGGGCAGCGGGTGGTCTTCCACCATGTAGATGCTGGGCAGGCCAAGCTGGCTCAGCCGCCAGTCGGCGATGTAGCGGATGTACTTCTTGATTTCCTTCGCCGTCATGCCGGGCACGGGGCCCTGCTCGAACGCAAGGTCGATGAAGGCATCTTCCAGCCGCACCGTCTTCTGGCACATGTCCATGATGTCTTCCTTCACCGCCTTGGTCAGGCAGTCGCGCTCTGCGCAGAAGGCGTGGAACAGGCGGGTGATGCCTTCGCAGTGCAGCGATTCGTCGCGCACGGACCAGCTGACGATCTGCCCCATGCCCTTCATCTTGTTGAAGCGCGGGAAGTTCATCAGCATGGCGAAGCTGGCGAACAGCTGCAGCCCTTCGGTAAAGCCGCCGAACATGGCCAGCGTGCGGGCAATATCCTCGTCACTGTCGACGCCGAACTGGTCGAGATAGTCGACCTTGGCCTTCATCTCCTCGTATTCCAGGAACATGCCGTATTCGCTTTCGGGCATGCCGATGGTGTCGAGCAGGTGGGAATAGGCGGCGATGTGCACCGTTTCCATGTTGCTGAACGCGGCCAGCATCATCTTCACCTCGGTCGGCTTGAACACGCGGCCGTATTTCTCGTGATAGCAATCCTGCACCTCGATATCGGCCTGGGTGAAGAAGCGGAAGATCTGCGTGAGCAGGTTGCGCTCGTGATCGGTCAGGTTCTGCGCCCAGTCGCGGCAGTCCTCGCCCAAGGGAACTTCCTCGGGCATCCAGTGGACCTGCTGCTGCCGTTTCCAGAACTCGTAGGCCCACGGGTATTCGAACGGCTTGTAGGTCTTGCGGGCTTCGAGCAACGACATCTGGTATCTCCGGGCTTGGGTGCGAATGACCTACATAGGGAATCATTAACCCGATTCGATAGCAAGCCCGGACTTTGTGTCGTGGATAAATCCGGTAACCGGCGGCTGGCGGGCGGCGGGGCGCGGAACGCAAGGGCCGGCGTGGGTGTTGATTACGTGAACGCACTTTACAGCAGGAGGCCCGCCATGGGCGAATACGAACCCCGCGATTCCCGCGATGTCACATTGAAGCAAGGCAACGAACCCGGCAGCGCAGAGCGCACCGGCCCCAAGGAGGACGAAGTCCGCCGCGAGGCCATCGCCCGCGAAAAGGCCGAGGACAAGAAAGCGAGCCAGACCGAGCGCGACGATGCCGCGCGCCAGTCGCAATACGATCCTGCAGAACGCACCAGCGGCTAGTCCGCGACGCGCCCCTCCCCTTTTGCGAAAGCACACCCAAATGAACCAGCAGACCGGAAACGACCGTTATTCGGGCACCACGCCGCCCGTCCAGAACCAGGAGATCGAGCAAACGCCCGCGCCGGCCGTGATGGCCGAGGCCAAGCAGGCGGGCGCGCAGATGGAAAACCAGGCGCGCCCCAAAGATACCGAAGAGCGCCGCCAGCAGGCTGCACAGCAGTCGGACCAGGGTCTCGGCACGGGCACGCAGGATGCGGAAGATCGCGGATACGGCGATGCCTCGGAAAAGCGCGAGGAAAAGCTGGACGCCGACGCGGACTGACGCGCCGGGCCGTGTTGCTCAGTCCTTCGACTGGCCCCAGCGGCGTGAGATTTCGAGCATCACGAGAATCGGCGTTGCCCATAGCCATGTGAGCAGCGACGCCTCTCGCCAGCCGCCGCCATCTTCGGGCAGGCGCATGGAGCAGGCGTAAATTTCCAGCAGGTTTTCCGGCATGCAGGTGCTGGGCCAATAAGCGCCAGCATAGAGGTAGACCCCCAGTACGATCCAGGCGATCTGCGACAGGTACAGCACGAAGTACCGCGAAAGCTTGATCTCGCCGTAGCCGTAATGCGTCGGATACTGGTTGTTGCCGCGCTGTTTCATGGTTGCAGCCTATAAAGCGCAATTGGTTAGCATCATCTTACCGCACGCCGGGTTATAATGCGGAGGTCATTCGCAGATTGCCAGTCATCTCAGGGGTTTGCACGCAGGCGCGCCCTCGGCACGAAAGGCAAATTGTCGCGCACGCACGGCTACCCTATGGCGGTTTCATGTCCACGCAGCAGACCCCGTCCGTAACGCAGAAGTCGGCCTACCTCGCCCGCATCGGCTTGGCCGAACCGCCCGAGACCAGTCCGGCAGGCCTCGCCATGGTGCAGGCCGCGCACCGGCGCTCCATCCCTTTCGAGAACCTGGATGTCCGTCTGGGGCACGGCATTGTCTGCGATGGGGCCAGTGCCTTTGCCAAGCTGGTCACCCGCAAGCGGGGCGGATACTGCTTTGAACACAACCGTTTGCTCGCCGACATGCTGGCCGCGATGGGGTTTGCCAATCGCCTGCTGCTGGCTCGCGTGCTGCTGGGCAACCCGGCAGCACCTACCCCGCGCACCCACTGCCTGGTGCTAGTAGAGTTTGGCGGCGAGCAACGGATTGCCGATGCGGGCTTCGGCGGCGCCTATGCCCCACCCCTGCCGCTGGAAGACGGCGCGCTGGCAACGTCCGGCGACGGGGCGGAGCATCGGCTGACGCGCATCGGCAGCGATGGAGACCTGCCGGGCAGCTGGCTGCTGGAACGCAAGGGACCGCGCCTCGCGACCGATGGCCGCGCAGCCAGCGACGATGCGTGGGAGCCGCAATTTGCCTTCGACACGACGCAGGTGGCCGATGCCGACCTGGCGCTGGGCAACCACTGGGCCGCCACCCATCCAACCTCGCGTTTCACCAATGCGACCGTCATCAGCCTGTGCCTGCCCGATGGGTTCGCCAGCCTTGTGGACCGCAAGCTGACGGTGTGGCGCAAGGGGCGCGAGGCCGAGCGCCTGACGCTGGAAACGCCTGCGCACTATGCCGCGGTTCTGCAAGAACGTTTCGGCCTTTCGCTGGACAGCGCAGAGATAGGCCGCCTGGCGTTGTTCTAGTTCTCCAGGATCACGAACGGCGCCCAGATTGCCGGGTGCGCGGCGTCGGCAATGTCGGGGCGAGACATCAGTGCCAGTTGCGCCTGGCGCAAAGCCTCCGCCCGCGACAGGCCGCTGGCCGCGCCGCGCACCGTTTCCACGCTCAGTGCCGCGGCGACATCGTCGCGCACGCGCCAGTGGCTCAGCATCAGGCTGCGCGCGCCCGCCTGGGCAAAGGCCGTCGCCAGGCCAGAATAGACCGGCGCACCGCCATCGGCCCCGGCGGCGGTGTTGCAGGCCGACAGGATCACCCAGTCCGCATCCAGCCGAAGCTGGGCGATCTCGCTCGCGCCCAGCAGACCGTCCTCGCCGCTGTCTTCGCCAAGGGTGCCCAGCAACAGCGCAGGCTCCCACAGGTTGCGCAATTCGCCTGCGACTAGGCCATGAGTGGCAAAGGCGATCACACGCGCAGTGGAAAGGTCGGCGCGCTTGAAGTTCTCTTCCGCCGCGTCGCTGCCGACGAGCAGCACGTCATCGCCGGGGAGAGCATCGGCCAGCGCCTGCAATTCGGCATCTGCGGTGACGAGCGGGGGCAGATCTGCAATGCTGTCTGCCGCCGGGCGCCCGGACCGGAACAGACCGGCAAGCTGGACTTCGCGTCCAGCCTCACCCGGCAATTGCGCCCCGCCGATCCCGGCGAACGTCGATATGTCACCGACGCCAAGGGAACCCTCCTGTGCGCGACCTTCGGCAAATACCGCCAGATTACCGATCACCTGCGAGGCCGCTTCGCGCACCAGCCATGGTGCCGCTACAAGGTCGCCGCGCGCTTCGCCGGTCAGCAGCATGCCCAGCGGCAGGCTCGCCAGGGACTGGCCGCCGTATAGGTAGACCTGCCGGTGATTGCCCAGCCCCTGGGGGAACAGCTGCGCGAACAGAGCATGGGCGGCCCCTACCGGGAAGGCGGCCAGATCGCTGCCTGGAGCGACAGCATCGCGCAGCGCGGCCACATTGGCGCGCAGGCTGTCTCCGTCGACCGCGGTCCATTCCATGCCACCGGCATCGACCTGCGCCACCCAGCTGCCGAACTTCGTCTCCACCGGGATGACGACCAGCTCGCCCTCACCCAGCGACAGGCGCAGCCGTTCGAGAGAGATGGGCTGCGGCCGGATACGGGCGATGAAATCGGGGTGATCGGCGACAAGGGTCGCCTGCAGTTCCCCGGATTCGACATCCAGCTGCCTGCGCTGCGTATCGAGCGCTTGCGCCGCCCCTGCCTCGCTATCTGCCGACAGTTCCAGGGCGATACGCCGTTCCAGCAGTCGCAGGCGCCGGTTGGTGTCCACCAGCCGGCGATGCAGGGCGAATGCCTCGCTTTCCTCGCCACTGCGTTCGTCGGTGGCGCGACCCTGGGTAAGCGCGAGTTCCGACAGGGTAAGGGTTTGCACGGCGCCAAGGGCCCGGTCCTCGTCGCCTGCGTCCAGCGCGGTTTCGAGGTACAGCAGCATGGACGCCGAATTCGCACCTGCCTGCCGCGCAATGTCACGGTCTGCCGCGCGCACATCGGAAAGCTTGGCAACCAGCTGGGCGGCGACCGGATCGATAGCCTCCCACAGCGCGTCGCCCTGTGATGCTGCGTCTCCCGTCAGCTGGCGCAGGCGCGCAAGCAGCAATTCGCCAAAAACGCGGTCGTTGTTGGCAGGGATCAGCTTCTGGGCAAGGATGGGCACCCAGCGCTCCGCCAGTTCGCGCGCGGCGTTCGTCTCGCCGCGGCGATAGAGCTGGTAAGCGTGCTCGATATAAAAAATCGCCAGCGAAGGGTTTTGCGGATCGAGCATCTCGGCCAGCAGCGGTTCCGCGTCGGCAATCCGTTGCGAATATAGATCCCACTCGCCAAGCGAGGCAGCCAGTCGGGCCCGCATACGCAGGAAGCCTGCCAGCGTGTTGGGGTCCATCAGGTCGCGGTGCTGTTCGAGAATTTCCGTCGCCGCGCCCGATAGCGCGCTCGCTTCCTCCAGCTTGCCAGTCTCCTCCAACGCGGACGCGAGAACCATCTGCGAGGCGGCCGTATAGGGATGCTCCGGCCCAAGCTGCTGGCGGCGCACCTCCAGCGTTTCCCGGATGACCGGGATCGCCTCGCCATAGAGCGTGAGATCAAGCAGCACCTGTCCCAGCGTGTTGAGGACGTAGCCGTACCACGCATGGTCGCGCCCCAGGCTGGTGCGGGCGAGCGCTTCGGCCTCGCGCGCCACGCGCAGCGCCTCGGTATCGCGGCCGCTCTCATCCAGCAGGGAGGCAAGGCTGTCGAGCCTCTTGATGATCTCGAATGCGTCGTCCGGCCCCGCGGCGCGCTGTTCGTCCAGCGCCAGCCGCATCAGTTCCAGCGATTCCTCGTACCGGCCGGACGAATAGAGCACGTTGCCCAGCGTGCCGAGCGCGGAGGCAACTTCCTCGTGCGGCTCGTCGTAAAGGTCCTGCCGGATTGTAAGCGCGAGGCGGGCGGCTTCCTCCGCCTCGGCCAGACGGTTCGCGCGCCGCATCAGAACCGCGCGGTTGATGGCCATCTCGGCCACCTTGTCGGGCGCGCTGCCATCTTCGGCATAGGCGGCCTCGGCGCGGTCGAACCACAGCGCGGCATCGTCCATCTGCTGCTGGGCATAGTGAGCGACGCCGATCATGGCGAGGAGTTCACCGCGCTGGCGAGAGGACACGGCGTTGGGATCGGCCTCGACATCGGCCTGCAGTGCCAACAGCGATGCCAGCGCCGCTGCAGGATCGCCATCGCGGTCCGTATCGGCCCAGTACTGGATGCGCTCTGCCAGCGGAGCATCGGCGGGCGGCGCGGCTTGGGAGGGCGCGTCTTGGGCGGTCGCCTCTGCGGCCCCCTCCTGCGCCAGGGCGGGCGTAGCAAGTACCGCTGCCGCCAGCATCAGCCCGGCGTGCGTTGCCGCCAAATAGCGCGTCATGAAATTCCCCCGAAGAACCCTCTGCCCGAAATGTAGAGTATCCTGCCCGGCGCGAAAATAAAGAGGAATTACTTGCGTTTCTTCGATCCGAAGACGCTGCCGCCGCCCAGCACGGTGATGCCGAGGAAGAAGCCGAAATCGTACCACCCGCCCGAATTGGGCACGGCGTAGACGGCGATCTCGTTGTTGAAGAGCGAGCCCACCCAGGCGAAGGGGAAGATAAAGCCGTGCCACAGGCCCCACCAGAAACCCGGCCCCGCACCCTCTGGCACCACGCCCGCGTCGATCTGGCTGGCGCAGGCGGAGAGGAGGAGAGGCAGGACGACAACAACACCTCTCCCGATGGGAGAGGGAGGGGCCCGCCGCGAAGCGGTGGGAGGGTGAGGGGTGCTGCTCATTGGACTATTCTGTACCATCGTCCATCAAGTGAGAAGCGACGACATTCAAGACGCCAACACAATTCGATAAAATGTCATCGTTCCAAAAGCGGACTACACGGTACCCGTTGGTTTTGAGGAAAGCGGTGCGCTTTGTATCGTATTCGCTTTGTTCGGCATGTTGCCCGCCGTCGACCTCCACGATCAATCTGTGGCTGAAGCTCAGAAAGTCGGCAAGGTACGGGCCGACTGGCGACTGCCGTCGAAATTTGGCGTCCGGCATTGCGCGGCGGAGTTCGCGCCAAAGCACTTTCTCGGCATCTGTTGCATTTCGCCGGAGTTCACGGGCGCGCTTTACTGCTCCAGCCGGCGCGCTGTTATAAGCTTCCACCCCTCACCCTTTCGCAGCTGCGCCGCTCTTTCCCTCTCCCGGCGGGAGAGGGAGGGACACGCCGCATCGTAACGGGAAGGTGAAGGCTACTGACAGGCCAGACATTCGTCGTAGTCGGTCGTCGGCAGTTCGTACTTTGCCGGCTCGCCCGTGTTGTCCGCTTCCACGCCGCCTGCAAAACCGGCGCGCTGCACGCTCTTCGAACGCAGGTAGTAGAGCGACTTGATGCCCTTCTCCCACGCCTGGAAGTGCAGCATGGCAAGGTCCCACTTGTCCACGTCCGCCGGGATGAACAGGTTCAGCGACTGCGCCTGGTCGATGAACGGCGCGCGGTCTGCCGCGAATTCGAGCAGCCAGCGCTGGTCGATCTCGAAGCTGGTCTTGAAGGTGGCCTTTTCCTCCGGCGTCAGGAAGTCGAGGTGCTGGACGGAGCCGCCCTTTTCCAGGATCGAGTTCCAGATCGCGGTGGAGTTCTTGCTCTTCTTGTCGAGGACCCTTTCCAGGTACGGGTTCTTCACCACGAAGCTGCCCGAAAGCGTCTTGTGGGTGTAGATGTTGGCCGGGATCGGTTCGATACAGGCGCTGGTGCCGCCGCAGATGATGGAGATCGACGCGGTGGGCGCGATCGCCATCTTGCAGCTGAAACGCTCCATCGCGCCCATATCCTCGGCATCGGGGCACGGCCCGCGTTCCTTGGCCAGCATCATGCTCGCCTCGTTCGCCTTGGCGTTGATGTGCTTGAACATCTTCAGGTTCCACACCTTCGCCATCGGGCTTTCGAAACCGATGCCCTTGGCCTGCAGGAAGGAATGGAAGCCCATCACGCCCATGCCCACGCTGCGTTCGCGCATGGCCGAATACTTGGCGCGGGCCATCTCTTCGGGCGCGCGGTCGATATAGTCCTGCAGCACGTTGTCGAGGAAGCGCATCACGTCCTCGATGAAGGTCTTGTCGCCGTTCCACTCTTCCCACTTTTCCAGGTTGAGCGAGGAGAGGCAGCACACCGCCGTGCGATCGTTGCCGAGGTGGTCGACACCGGTCGGCAGGGTGATTTCGCTGCACAGGTTGGAGGTGGAAACCTTCAGGCCCAGGTCGCGGTGGTGCTTTGGCATCATGCGGTTCACCGTGTCGGAGAACACGATGTAGGGCTCACCTGTGGCGAGGCGGGTTTCGACCAGCTTCTGGAACAGGCTGCGCGCATCCACCTGCCCGCGCACGGAGCCGTCCTTGGGCGACTTGAGATCGAACTTCTCGCCAGCGCGCACCGCTTCCATGAATTCGTCGGTCAGCAGCACGCCGTGGTGCAGGTTCAGCGCCTTGCGGTTGAAGTCGCCCGAAGGTTTGCGGATCTCGAGGAATTCCTCGATTTCCGGGTGGTGCACGTCGATGTAGCAGGCGGCCGAACCGCGGCGCAGCGAACCCTGCGAGATCGCCAGCGTCAGGCTGTCCATCACGCGCACGAAGGGGATGATGCCGCTGGTCTTGCCGTTCAGGCCAACAGGCTCGCCAATGCCGCGCACGTTGCCCCAGTAGGTGCCGATGCCGCCGCCCTTGGAAGCGAGCCACACGTTCTCGTTCCAGGTGCCGACGATGCCGTCGAGGCTGTCCGAAACAGAGTTAAGGTAGCACGAAATCGGCAGGCCGCGCCCGGTGCCGCCGTTAGACAGGACGGGCGTTGCGGGCATGAACCACAGGTTGGAGATATAGTCGTACAGGCGCTGCGCATGCTCCTGATCGTCCGCATAGGCATCGGCCACGCGAGCGAAAAGATCCTGATAGGTCTCGTTCGGCAGCAGGTAGCGGTCGTTCAGCGTTTCCTTGCCGAAATCGGTGAGGTTCGCATCGCGGGAGGAATCGGTCTCGATCGTGAACCGGCGCGCATTCACCGTCTTCGAATCGCTCTGCGGCTTCAGCGCGGTTTTCGCCGCCTGTGCCAGCGCTTCGGCGGCCGCCTCGCTCACGAGGTCTTCGCTGCCCTTGTCTGTCTTTTCCATACTTACTGCTTTCTCGTCGGAACGCTTCGTTCCTGATGATTTGGTAGCCGATACTTCGGTTCGGGCGGGCTTGGTGTCGGCTGCACCGGCAGTGTGTTCGTCCAGACCCATCGCTGCGTCGTCTCCGTTCCGAAATTCCATCTGACCCTTAGCCCCTAATGTCGTGGGACGCACGGACACCCGTGTGGATGTCCGCACGCCGCGCCTTGATTCCGCAATGTGAGCGAATCGAAGCGGGCACGCTGCCAGCGACTTTGCTCACATGCATCGGCGGGCGATTACTTATCCCCCGCCGCACCGGCCGTGCGTGCCATCGGTGCCTACCAGAAGGATTGTCGGACCTGTTGCGCGAAGCGTATCGCGCTGTCCTGTAAATCTAGGTCTAGTAGGTCGTCCCGGCAAGCCGACCACCACCTGTTGTGAATCAGGTGGGACTCGGGCGCAAGAGGGTTAAGCCCGATTTACCGCGCGAGAGCGGCTCCCGGTCCGGTGTCTGGTGCCGGCAACACGGTGCGACGCGTGGATGTTCCTCGACTCCCGCGCAGTGCAAGGGGAAAAACCAATCTGCGGAAAAAAAGCTCGCCGGGTGCGGCGGCGCGAATCAATCGAATCGGCGCGCGCAACATTACTGCCGCAGGCCCGTCCTGGATCGCCCCGCGGCGCGTTACGGGCTTTTCCATTCGGCGCGATAAGACGGTGGTAACCATGCCCTTGCTATGGCGATCCTCTGTCATGTCTGGCTGCGGTTGGCGGCCACTCACGCATCGAAGACGTACACGGAGCGCACGCGATGATCGCAATGTTCAAGGCGATACCTTTCGGGATTTTCCTGACGCTGCTCGTGGCCTTGTTCATGGGCTCTGGCGGGACCAGCGGCGGAATGCTGAACATCTTCCCGTTCGATGTGCAGTATGCGGATTGGGGACTGGATTTCCGCCTCTACTGGAGCTGGGGCCTGTTCCTTGGCGGGACGGCCCTGTCGTTCTTCATTATCATGATGATGGACTAGATCGGAAATGCGAAAGGCCCCCGCACTGATGCGGAGGCCTTTCTGCAACCGACCTTGCGGCCGGACCCGGTTTCAGCCGGATTACTCCATTTCGTCGGCGCGCTCGTTCATTGCTTCAGCGGCGTCGTCACCGATATCGTCGATTTCCTCGGCACGCTCGTTGAGCATGTCCTCGCGAGCATCGGTGTTGGCCTCGTCAGCCATTTCTTCCAACTGGCCGGCACGGTCATCACCAACGTTCTCGATGGCATCGGCCTGCTCTTCCAGCATGTCGCCACGCTCTTCGACAGCACTGTCTTCGCCGCAGGCACCAAGTGCGAGGGCGGGCGCGGCGGCGAGGATGATAAGCTTTTTCATAATGGTATTCCTTCCCGGCGACCTGGGCCGCCGTCTTCTTTCCTACTTCACCCAAACAACGGGCAGCACGCGCGCTGGTTTCGAAAAAAGTCAAAAAAAAGGCAGTCTCGCGGATGAACGGGCGCGACAGCAGCGGGAAAGAACCTGGCGTTCCGTTGGGCAATGCGCTGTCTAGGGTGCCGCAGTCCGCCCGATCGGCACCGTAACGTTCAGGGGTGGCTCTCCGGCACCGTGTGACTCCAGCACGGCAAGTTGTCTGCGGACAAGGGGCGCCACCAGCAGGATCAGCACGGCCCCGCCCATGCTGATAACCCCATTGAGCAGCCAGAACCCGGTGGCGCCCAGCGGCTCGTAGAAACGGGCAAGCCAGCCCGAGCCGATTCCGCTGGCGAACGCCGACAGGTAGACCGTGGCCATCATCAGGCCGTTTACCCGTGCAGGGGCCAGCCGCGAAGTGAAGGAAAGGAGCACGGGCCAGGTGAACATGAAAGAGGCGCCCGAAAGACAGAAGGCCAGCAACGGCCACAGGATCGAAGCCTGTCCCTGGCCCTCAGCCTGCCCTTCCGCCTGCAATGCCCCGGCTGCCAATGCCAGAACCGACAGGCACATCACCATTGCGCCGATGGCGATCTTGGTGAGGTCGTAAGGCTCCTTGCCGCGCCGGCCGACGCGCGGCCACAACCACAGCAGGAACGGCACCACCAGAATGGATGCCAGCGCATCCTCCGAAGCGAACCACGGCACCGGCACGGTTCCCAGAGGGCTTTGCAGGTTCACGTTGTCGGCGGCCCAGATCATGCCGACATTGGCCGTCTGGTCGTAAGCCAGGAACTGCGGCAGAGTAAGGAGCAGCACCAGCACGATCAGCGCGACGATGCCCCAATCGTTGCGGCCCATCGGCGCGGCGACGTTTCGTGTCCGCTTGTGGTGAGGGGTATCGTCGGCAAAATGCTTCCACCCCGCCACGTAAATTGCAGTCATCGATGCCCCCGATGGGCGGCCCCCCAGCCGCATCGAGAAAGCCTAGGGCAAGTCCGCCCCCTGTCAATCGCCCCCGGTCAATCGCGCTCGGTCAATCGCGCCCGGTCAATCGCGCCCGGTCAATCGCGCCCTTTCGATCGCACCCTTTCAATCGCGCCCTTTCGATCGTCCGCTGTCAGTCGCGACAGATTAATTGCTGCCAGTCGATTGCTGCGGCTCGATCGTGGCCTGGCGCCATGCCGGACCGGCGATCAGGTGTCCGCCTGCCTGCAAACGGTCAAGCACACCATCGTCTTCCGCCAACAGGCGCAGCGGCACGACCGCCAAGGTAACGCCGCTTTCGCGCGTTGCGCCGTCTATCGCGGTGACCCACCGTTCGCGCAGGTCCGTGCCCAGTTCATCGTCTGTCCACGGCCAGCATCGCCCCAACGCCACTTCCAGCGGGTTGGCCATGACCGCAGGCACATCATAGGCGCGCCAGTCCGCTCCGCGACGCTCTATCAGGTCGGGGCCGATCTCCGTCGCGGTCATGGCTGCATCGAGGCAGGGCAGATGGTCGCGCGGGTCGGCTTCGGCGAGATTGTCGAGCATGTCTTCTCCGCGCACCGAGCCAACCGGCTCTGCCGGAACGTCGGCGCGGTGGGCAGCGCGGCGCACCACGTCGCTGGCGTCGCGCCCGGTATCGCGGGAGAAGCGCAGGCGGCGCGACAGCAGGTCGTAAGACGTGATCAGGAAGCTCCTGCGCGCATAGTCCTGATCGTACTCTTCCTCCAGCGCCGTCAGCCGCGCCAGCTGGTCTGCGCCAAGGTAGTCGCTCGCCACGGTATCATCCGGCAGGCGGGTGATCCGCCCTCCGGCAAAGATCAGTCGCAACACGTCGCCCGGCGAAACCCGGCTGCGAAAGCCAAGGATCACGCGCGTGGCCGCTTGCGTCGCGTCT
Organism: uncultured Sphingomonadaceae bacterium; assembly: GCA_947493195.1. GTDB lineage: Bacteria > Pseudomonadota > Alphaproteobacteria > Sphingomonadales > Sphingomonadaceae > Alteraurantiacibacter. Next base: position 331,927 of record CANLQG010000002.1, read on the forward strand.
TCCAGCCGGTCCGGCTGCCAAGGGGTGGATTCGGGCACGGCCACGATCTCACCGACGAGGATTACCGTGCCGGTGGGCGTGTCGATGGTCCACATTGGCGCGCCAGACCGCTGCGCGCTGACGACGATGGAATTGGCAGGCACCTGTTCCTGCGCCGCAGCAGCAGGAGCGATGGCAACGGGGGCGAGCGCGGCAAGCAGCAGGAGGGATATTCTCATGGCAGGCCTCCCCTGTAGCACACTGGTTGAACGGCAGCTTGCCGACATGATGGCATGGCAGCGCAGCGATGCTCCCCCCACGAAGTTGGACTAGGCCGCTCGCGCATGCCGGGCGATTTCGTCGGCAAGCTCGTCCACCAGTTCCAGCGGTATGTCGTGGCCCCACCCGGGGATGGTCCTGATTCTCGCGCCGGGAACCGCGGCGGCGGTGGCATGGCCGTGGGCCACGGGGATAAGCGGATCGTCTTCCCCGTGCAGCACCAGCGTGGGCGCCTTGATCTGGCGGAGCATCTTCGAACGATCGCCATCGTCGATGATCGCCGCCATCTGCCGCACCGGCCCCTGCAGATAGACGCTGCGCTGCACCAGCGCGCGGGTGCGCGCATCCAGCCGTTCGTCGGGCGCAGGAAAACCCGGCGAACCGATGACGCGGGCGACGTTCTTCCCGTGCTTCACCAGTTCCTCCTCCTCCACCGAAGCCGGCCGCTGGGTCAACGCCTTGATCGCATCGCGATTCGACGATGGCAGCTTCGGATTGCCGGTGGTGGAAAAGATCGAAGTGAGGGAGCGAACCTTTTCGGGATGCCGTGCGGCCAGGTGCTGGGCGATCATGCCGCCCATGCTGCCGCCCACCACGTGCGCCCGCTCGATGCCCAGCCCGTCCAGCACGCCGACGCTGTCCTCCGCCATGTCGGCAAGGGTGTAGGGCACGCTGGGTCGCAGTCCGATCTTGCGCATCAGGGTGTGCTGAACGGCGCCGGGCGCTTTCGCCCCGTCGAACTTGTGGCTGAGGCCTATGTCGCGGTTGTCGTGCCGGACTACGCGAAAGCCATGCCCCGCCAGCGCCTCCACCAGTTCCGTGGGCCACAGGATCATCTGCGCGCCAAGCCCCATGATCAGCAGCATCGACTCCGCATCGGCGGGGCCGTGCTCGTCGTAATGGATGGTGATGCCGTTGGCGGTGATTTCGGGCATGGCGTTCGTCCTTCTCAGCGCTTGTTCAGGGCACCAGCACGGTATCGCGCGCAGTCGCGTGCAGTTCCGGATAGTCCAGCGTGTAGTGCAGCCCGCGGCTTTCGTGCCGTTTCAGCGCGCTCTGCACGATCAGGTCTGCACACTGGTGCAGGTTCCTGAGCTCGATCAGGTCGGTCGTCACGCGGAAATGGCCATAGTAATCGTCGATCTCGGTCGCCAGCAGGTCGATGCGGTGCTTGGCCCGCTCCAGCCGCTTCGTGGTGCGCACGATACCGACGTAGTTCCACATCATGCGGCGGATCTCGGTCCAGTTCTGCTTGATGACCACTTCCTCGTCCGAGTCTGTCACGCGGGTATCGTCCCATGCACGGATTTCGGGAGAGGGTTCGAGCTTGTCCCAGCAGGCAAGGATGTCGCGGGCGGCGGCATCGCCGAAGACGAAGCATTCCAGCAGGGAGTTGGATGCGAGCCGGTTGGCGCCGTGCAGGCCGCTTTCGGTAACCTCTCCTGCGGCCCACAGGCCGGGCAGGTCGGTACGTCCGTCAAGTTCAATCACCACGCCGCCGCAGGTGTAATGCTGGGCGGGCACGACGGGGATCGGCTCTTTCGTCATGTCGATGCCCAAGCCCAGCAGCTTGTCGTAGATGGTGGGGAAGTGGCCCTTCACGAATTCGGCGGGCTGGTGGCTGATGTCCAGATGCACGTAGTCGAGGCCATAACGCTTGATCTGGTCGTCGATGGCGCGGGCCACCACGTCGCGCGGGGCCAGTTCCATGCGCTCCGCATCGTAATCGACCATGAAGCGGTGGCCGGTTTCGGGATGCAGCAAGTGCCCGCCCTCGCCGCGCACGGCTTCTGTAACGAGGAAATTCTTGACCTCGAGGTTGTAGAGGCAGGTGGGGTGGAACTGCATCATCTCCATGTTGGAAACGCGCGCGCCAGCACGCCAGGCCATGGCGATACCGTCTCCCGTCGCGCCGCGCGGCGCGGTGGAGAACTGGTAGACGCGTCCCGCCCCGCCTGCCGCCAGCACGGTGGCGCTGGCGGTAAAGGCCTCCACCTTGCCGGTGGTGGTATCCAGCGCATAGGCGCCCCACACCCGCCCGCTGCCGGAATACTTCGCCTCGTGCCGCCCGGTGATCAGGTCCACACAGGAATGATCGGGCAGCAGGGTGATGTTCGGATTTTCCTCCGCCGCTTTCAGCAAGGCAGCCTGCACGGCCCAGCCGGTGGCATCGTCCACGTGTACGATGCGGCGATGCGAATGCCCGCCCTCGCGCGTCAAGTGCAGGTCCCCGCTCTCCCGGTTGAACGGCACGCCCAGCTCGCACAGCCTGTCGATTGCGGCAGGTGCGCCCTCGATCACGAATTCCACCGTCTCCCGGTCGTTCAGGCCCGCGCCTGCGACCATGGTATCGCGGATATGATCTTCGAAGGTGTCGCCGGCGTCCAGCACGGCGGCGATTCCCCCTTGCGCCCACGCGGTGGAGCCGCTGGTAAGCTTGCCCTTGGCCAGCACCAGCACGCGTAGCCGCGTTGCCAACGTCAGGGCTGCAGTCAGTCCGGCCGCGCCGGAACCGATGATCAGGACATCGTAATCGGTTGAAGGTGTTGTCATCGCGCGGAGCTTTGCCCGCTCCCCTCGCCACCTGCAAGACTGCACGCACGCGTGTCCGTGGCGAGACCCGCCTGTATTGCACTTGCTAAGTCGAAATACCTATGGGATGGTGCGGCGCACAATAACCGGGCGCTTCCGCATCACGAATCCAAAGGGGGATCCTTTGCATCGACTTGCGTGCCTCTTCAATCGTCATGAGCCACCCGGCCGCCGTGCGGACTGGGACGGACTGAACTTCGTCAGTCGCTGCGCGCATTGCCACGAGCCCATCCGCCGCATTGGCAAGGGAAAGTGGCGTCGCGATGTCGAAGGCGATTAGAACGGAATTTGCATCAGGCGGCGCGGCTCACGCCTTTTCCCGGTCGTCCTCGCCGGTCAGTTGCACGAACACGTCTTCCAGGTCTGCCTCGCGGGTGGACACGTCCTCTATCGCAAAGCCCTGTTCCTGCACCTTGGCCAGAACCTGCCCGGCAGTCATTTCGCCCTTGTCGAAGGTGATCTCCAGCGATCTTTCGCCCACCACCTCGCACCTGTGGAAGCGCGGGTCATCGGGCAGCCGGACGATATCCTTGTCCACCGTAACGGCGAGGATCTTTTCGCCCATCATCCCCACCAGTTCGCGCGTGGGCTTGTTCGCGATCAGCTCACCATGGTTGATGATGGCGATCTGTTCGCACAGCTCCTCGGCTTCTTCCAGGTAATGGGTGGTGAGCACTACCGTCACGCCTTCGGCATTGAGTTCGCCCACCAGTTCCCACAACTGCTTGCGCAGTTCCACGTCGACGCCGGCGGTCGGCTCGTCCAGCACCAGGATCGGCGGAGAATGGACCATCGCCTTGGCAATCAGCAGCCGCCGCTTCATCCCGCCCGACAGCGTACGCGCATAGGCATTGCGCTTGTCTTCCAGGCGCACGGCCTTCAGCAATTCCTCCGACCGGCGCAGCGCCTTGGATATGCCGTAGAAGCCGCCCTGGTTTTCCAGCACCTCGAACGGGGTGAAGAAGGGGTCGAACACGATCTCCTGCGGCACGATGCCGATGTTCAGCTTGGCATTGCGATGATCGTGGTCGATGTCGTGGCCCCAGATCTTAACCGTGCCGCTGGTCTTGTTCACCAGGCCCGCCATGATATTGATCAGGGTGGATTTGCCCGCCCCGTTGGGGCCGAGCAGGCCGAAGACGCTGCCCTCCGGCACGTCGAAGCTGACGCCCTTCAGCGCCAGTTTCGGGCTCGTGCCCTTGCTGCCTGCGTACTCTTTCACGAGATCGCGGATTTCGATTGCTGCTTGTGCCATGGCCGCGCTCTTAGGGGCTTTTCGCCGCCCGCGTAAAGCGATAGGAACGGTGCCTATGGATCACGTACCTGAAACCACCATTGTCGATACGCCGCGCGTCTGGTGCGACGGCGCCGGAGACATTCGTGGCGGAGAGAATTACCTCCCCGCCAGCCTGGGCCACCCGCGGGTCTACATGCAGATCGACGAGAAGGGCTACGTCGATTGCGGCTATTGTGACCGGCGCTTCATCCTCGAAGGCGGCCCGGCCGACGACGGGAATGTTCCCGATGCCTCCGTCTCCGGTGCGGCCGCCTGAACCAGGCAGCTTTGCAGGCGGAACAAAAGGCGGTCATTCCGGGTTCAGGATGGATGGTCTAGGTTGCCGGGCATCAGGAGAGATACCATGTTGAAAACACTTACCGTTTCCGCCGCAGCCGCCGCGATGACGCTGGCACTCCCCGCCTCTGCCCAGGACCGCGACGACCGCGCTGAGCAGGCTTTTGCCGAACTGGTTGAAGGCCGCACTGCGGGCGAACCGCAAAGCTGCATCAACACCTTCACCACCAACCGCCTGCGGGTGGAGGAGAACGTTGGTCTGGTTTACGAACGCGGCGACACCATGTGGGTGGCGCGCGCACGCAATCCCAACCAGCTGGACAGCTGGGATGTGCCAATCATCGAGCGTTACAGCGGTTCGCGCCTGTGCCGCACCGACGTGACGCGCACCGTTGATCGTTCGTCCGGCATGTTCAGCGGCGTGCTGTTCCTCGACGAATTCGTGCCTTACACACGAACCGAAACCGAAGGCTGACAGGCGCGTGGGCCTGGTGCCAAGGCAGTGGGCCGCCGACCTGACGCACTTCTGGTTTCACGAACTCGGCCCCGCCGACTGGTGGGGCGGTTCGGATGACCTCGACAAGCGTATCGAAAAGCGCTTCCGGCACTGGCTGGAGGCGCTTTTTGTCTGTCCGCCCCATAGCTTCCTTGGCAGTCCGCAGGTCGCGCTCGCCGCCGTGCTCCTGTTCGACCAGGTGCCGCGCAATATCTTCCGCAGCAGCGCGCGTGCCTTCGCCACAGACCCGCTGGCGCGTACTATCACCCACGGTGCCCTGCGGCGCGGCTACCTGCCCTTGCTGGCGCGCCAGCAGCGACAGTTTCTGGCAATGCCGCTGATGCACAGTGAGGTGATGGCCGATCACCTCCTCAGCCTGCGGCTGTTCGTGCATATCAACGGCGGGGCAAACCTGCCCTTCGCGCGCAGCCATGCCCGGATGATCGCCCGCTTCGGCCGCTATCCGCATCGCAACGCGGTGCTGGGCCGCACCAGCACGCCGCCAGAGCAGCGCGCTATCGACGCGGGTTTTTCCTGGTAACTACTTGGGCTTCACCAGCTTGGCCGGGCGCTGCCGCTGCGCGTCGGAAAACAGGCCGTAAGTGCGATTGACGTAGTTGGATACGTCGATGATCGAGTTGAGGTAACCGTCAAGGTCCTCCGTCATCTCCTGCTCCACCAGCCGCACGCGCGCGCCGGGATTCTCGGTCTCGAAATGGACGTAGAACCACGGCTCCCCGCGCGTAAGTTTCAGCGGTTTCGATATGTCGTACCATTCGAAAGCCCATGCCAGCGGGCGCGGCCAGATGTGTACCGGAAAGCGCCCGCCCATCTGCACGCCTGGCTTGGGCTCGGGGAACCAGTGCAGGTGCGGCGCGGTCTGCACCACCCAGCACGGCTCGTCCGCCACGAACACGTAGGGCGCGGTGAACTGGATGATCGGGCGTTCCGGATGCCGCCATTCGCTGGCCGGCTGGACGATGAACAGGTTGGCGCGCCCCTGCGGACGCATGGCGGAGTTTTCGCCATTGTTGTCGATCAACTGCAACTGGCCCTGCGCGTTGCGGGCAAAGGCCAGTTCCAGATCCACCGGGCAGGGGATGACGAAGTGGCGACGGTCGAAATCGATGGCAGCGGGGCACGCCTGGATGGACTTGGCGCTCTTCGCCTTGGGGTCGGACCGGCTGAAGGACTGGGGCGGGGCCCAGATCGTGCTGCCTTTCGCATCCCATTTCACCGTCCAGCCCACTGTCAGCGTACGCGGCTTGCCACGCGTTTCGGCCTCGGTCGCGCCGGCATCCTCGGCGAAGTAATCATCCCAGCTCATTGCGTCTCCTCGCCGTTCCCGGCGTAATATTCACACAGATCGTTCACCGGTTAGGTGGCGCATTCCGGCGCGCGTGCCCGGCAAACCCGCTTGCCGAACTGGATTAGCCAGAAGTGCCCGTCGCGCATAGCCCAGTCGGGCGATCTCACCTCCAGTTGCTGCGCCGTATTGTCTGCCGTCTTTGCCTCGGTCAGGCCGATGCGGTTGCACACGCGGTGAACATGGGTGTCGACCGCGATCACGTCTTTCCCGAAGGTGAAGCTCAGCACGATGTCGGCGCATTTGCGCCCGATGCCGGGCAGCAACAGTAGCCCGCCGCGCGTATCCGGCACCGTGCCGCCGTGTTCGGCAAGCAATGCTTCACAGAACCTGCGGATGTTGCGTGTTTTCATATTGTAGAGACCGCACGGCTTGATGGCCTGCGCAATCGCGTCGTCGGAAAGCGCCAGCATGCCCTGCGGCGTGGTTGCCAGTGCGAACAGCGCCCGCGTCGCTGCCGCCGTATTGCGGTCCAGCGACTGGGCCGACAGCATGCACGATATGCAGGATCGAAAGGCATCGGGCTGACCCTTGGGCCCCTTGGCGCCCTTCGTGCGCCCCGGCATCGCCTGCGAAAGGCGGCGATAGACCTCCTCGACTTGGTCAGTGTCAATCATCGGCGGCTTCTCTCGTGATGGCTAGGAGGTACGATTGCCTGCCCCAACGCTTTGGGACCCGGCCGATAATGGCGATAAGATTGCGCATGGAAAATCAGCTTACCGGCGTCCTGCCGGTTCCAGTGTCGCAGTCGGTACGAATCGGGCAGGCTACACATTGCGGATTTGATGGCCGGCAATGCACCTGGCCCAGCCGTTTCACGAGCAGGTGATGTTCGTCGATGTCCGCCGCGCTCCATTCGTCCGGCAACACCGGCATCAGCGCGGTGTAGGCGCGGGCGGTATCCGCCTTGGCAGGCACCAGGCCCACCCGCTGCATCACCCTGCGATGATGGCCGTCGATCACCAGCTGGCGGCGCGCGAACAGCGACGTGTTCATCACGCCTGCGGCGATCTTGCGCCCGACGCCCGGCAGCGCCTCAAGCCATTCCATCGTCATCTCGTCCGGCAGGTTCGAGAGGTGCCGCATGTCCACCGCCCCGCGCTCCGTCATGATCGCGAGCAGGCACGCTTTCAGCCGCTCCGCCGCGACGGTGGGGAAGGTCTGGTCGCCCAGCAATGTCTGCAATTCGGCCAGGTCGGCGCGGGCCACGGACTCCCACGACCCGTACCGCGCCAGCAATGCGTCGGTGGACGCGTTGGAGATAGCTGTCTTGGTCTGCGCCCCGATCACGCCCTGCACCAGCGTCCAGGCAGGATCGCGACGCTTGTCGTCCGGGCGGTCGATCCGCCCGAATGCGTCAATCAGTGCCGCATGGATGCGCGCGAGCCGTATCTGTCGCGGGTCATCAAAGAGCAGTTCCGCCTCTCCTTGGCTACTGCCGCAACTGGCCGCGAATGGCGCCCTCGGGATATTCGGCCGTGTGGACGTTGACGTAGTAGTTCGACAGCCCTTCGGAGAATGCGCGCTGCACCCAGTCAGTGTCCGTGCTGCATCCGCGCCAGCCGCCCTCGGTAGAGCGCGTGAAGGGCAGTACCACGGGGCCGTTCTGACCGGCTGCGCCGCGATGAATATGCGCGCCGGTGATGGGGCCGAGATTCTGCAGGTCGTTGAGGTCCCAGCAGACCCGCGTCAGTTCGTCGGAAAAGCTGATTTCCGCGGTGCCGTAACCGTCCGGATCGCCGGGGCCCACCTGGTTCGCGCCGCGCAGTTCCGCGTCATAGGTGGAGGAAATCGCCTCGGTGTATGTCTGCTCCAGGGTCTCGCAGGCGGAAAGCGAAAGGGCGGCAGCGGTAAGGATGAGAATGCGGCTTTTCATGGCGGTGTCTCGCTTGGTTGCGAAAGGGGGGCGTGCCATTCAACGCTGCGGTCAGTCGCGCGTTCCCCTGCCGCCCCGGCGCCAGCGCCATTCTCGCAGCGCCAGCCAGCCGCATGGCGAGCTGTATTTGAGCGTAAGAATTTGGATGAAAGAGTTCCGCCTTGGATTGGCGACCGCGCTCACCGTTAACCCAATGATTTTGAAATATGCGACTTCACCTTGCGGCGGATTTTGCCGAACAGTGAATCATACCGCGCCTGCCGCTTTTCAAAGGAGCTCTCTATCTGGAAATCCTTGAAATTGAACATCGTCAATTCAGCGCGAGGAGTTTCGTACCAGTAATTCCCGTACAACTGCGTTCTTTGATGCTTCAGGTCGTCGTAATTCGCCTTGACGGCATGAAGGGAATAATTGCCTGGCGAAAAAATGGTGATGGAGTTGTTATCGGTTTGCAAGAACTCGGTATCGCACCAGTCCCACGGCACCCACGTGCGCTGAAGTTTCGGAATACTTCCCCATAGGGAATGCATGTACTGGTACTCCTTCTTAAAACGAAGGAAGTGGGTGTGGTATGTCGCACTTTCCGATTCAGGGTCAGGATTTAAATTCAGCATCCATGTCAGCGCCTTTTCGCGCGTATCGGGATGCGGAGATATTTCGTAACCCGTCAGGTATTTCTGCAATCCGCAATCAATCCGAATAGCGTCGTCATCGAGCTCGAACTTGGCGCGAATAGTTTCTACCATCGCGGCGCTACTGAAGATTTGGGCCAGATCCTTAATCAGCGGCGACTCACTGTTTAACCTGTATGTCAGGCCGCCACCTTCGACAGAATCGACCCCCTGCGCCCCTTGCACCAGGTCGACATTCAGGCGGTTTCCGTCGCGGAACTTCCTGTATTTTCCGATCGACTGAAAAGTGCCCGGATGCGATTGGTGCTTGTACTCGGCAGTGGTGAGCTTTTCGTGCAGTTCATCAAAATTCCGGCCTGAGATCGCCACCTCTTTCGAAGTGATGATTTGCTGGAAATCTTCTTCTTTTAAGAAGTCCCGAATATAGAGATGCCTGAAGGGTATTTCGGCGAATTCTGCAGCAGAAACTTTTTCGATAAGGTAATCGAATCTGGACACCGTCGATCTCCTTTAAACACTGATGCCGCGTGCCGATTTCTTACACTAGGCAACTATTCCCACTCGATCGTGCCGGGCGGCTTGCTGGTATAGTCGTAAACCACGCGGTTCACGCCTTGCACCTCGTTCACGATGCGGGTGGCGACGCCGGTCAGGAAGCTGGCGTCGAAGGGATAGACGTCCGCCGTCATGCCGTCCGTGCTGGTTACGGCACGCAGACCGCAGACACTGTCGTAGGTGCGCCCATCGCCCATCACGCCCACGGTCTTCACCGGCAGCAGTACGGCAAAGGCCTGCCAGATCGCGTCGTAGAGCCCTGCATTGCGGATCTCCTCGAGGTAGATCGCGTCGGCCTTGCGCAGGATGTCGCAGCGTTCCTTGGTCACTTCGCCGGGGATACGGATGGCAAGGCCGGGTCCGGGAAACGGGTGACGGCCCACGAACATGTCGGGCAGGCCCAGTTCGCGGCCCAGTTCGCGCACCTCGTCCTTGAACAGTTCGCGCAAGGGTTCCACCAGCTTCATGTTCATGCGTTCGGGCAGGCCGCCCACGTTGTGGTGGCTCTTGATCGTCACGCTTGGCCCGCCGGTGAAGCTGACGCTTTCGATCACGTCGGGGTATAGCGTGCCCTGGGCGAGGAAATCGGCGCCGCCGATCTTCTCTGCCTCCGCCTCGAAGACATTGATGAACTCGGCGCCGATGAACTTGCGCTTCTTTTCCGGGTCGGTGACGCCTGCAAGGCCCGCCATGAAGCGTTCCTCCGCATCCACCACCACCAGCGGGATGTTGTAATGGTCGCGGAACATCGTCTCAACCTGCTCGCGCTCGTTCAGGCGCAGCAGGCCGTGGTCGACGAAGACGCAGGTCAGCTGGTCGCCGATGGCCTCGTGGATTAGGATCGCGGCGACGGAGGAATCGACCCCGCCGGACAGGCCGCAGACCACCTTGCCGTCGCCCACCTGTTCGCGGATTTCGGCTATCTTCGTCTCGCGATAGGCGGCCATGGTCCAGTCACCTGCCAGCCCGCAGACGTGGCGCACGAAGTTGGCGAGCAGGCGCGCACCGTCCGGCGTGTGGTAGACTTCCGGGTGGAACTGCGTGCCGTAATACTTGCGGCTCTCGTCCGCGATCACGGCAAAGGGTGCGCCATCACTGGTGGCGACGATCTCGAACCCGTCGGCAAAGCGCGTCACCTTGTCGCCGTGGCTCATCCACACCTGGTGCCGCTCGCCCACTTTCCAGAGGCCGTCGAACAGCGCGCAATCCTGGGTCACGGTCAGGAATGCGCGGCCGAATTCGCCGCCCCGCGAGCCATCGATCCCGGTTTCGTGGCCGGGGCGAACTTCGCCGCCCAGTTGCGTGGTCATCACCTGCTGGCCGTAGCAGATGCCAAGAATCGGCAGGCCACTGTCGAACAGGACCTGCGGCGCCCGCGGGCTTCCTTCGTCGCACACGCTGGCCGGGCTGCCCGACAGGATGATGCCCTTGGGGTTCATCCGGTTGAACGCTTCCTCGGCCTGGGTGAACGGGGCGATCTCGGAATAGACGCCCGCCTCGCGCACGCGGCGCGCAATCAGCTGGGTGACCTGGCTGCCGAAATCGACGATGAGGATGGAATCGGGAATAAGCTCTGCCTGCATGGCAGCGCATTGCCCAAAGGCGAAGCGCGAGTCCAGTAGCGGGCAGAATGCCGCTGAGGACGGCGTGTTGCAAAATGCGCAACACTTGTCGAATATTTCGCATTTGTAATATATTCGTTCAGACGCCATCTGCGCCTTCGACGCGGGGCGACGACACGGATTCGTCCCGGCGAACTTACAAACAGGACGAAGATAACAATGCGGTATTACGCAACCAATATCCTTGCCTCGCTCGCAGCGATCACCGTCAGCAGCACCCTGCTGATGGGCATTCTCTAGGCGCGATTTGCAAGGACCCCCTGAAGCCCGGGAACTTCTCTCCCCCTCCCCCCCCCGTTTCCGGGCCGACAAGATGGCCGTCTCCCCAGCCCGGAGGCGGCCATTTTTCTATTCGCTATGCACATCGAAGGTCTGCAAATCGGGCTAAACACCCTCCTCTGCGCGGTAACTGGTGGAAAAGCGTGCCTTGGCGAGCCGCCAGCCTTCCGCATGAGCGCCGCAGTGCCTATATGATGCGCATGGAAAATACGCCTGAAGACACCCCCGCAGCACCTCCCGAAAAGAAGCGCCAGAACGGCGAATACAGTTCCGACAGCATCAAGGTGCTGAAGGGGCTGGACGCGGTGCGCAAGCGGCCCGGCATGTACATCGGCGATACCGATGATGGATCGGGCCTGCACCACATGGTGTTCGAAGTGTCCGACAACGCCATCGACGAGGCGCTGGCGGGGCACTGCGACCTGGTGCTGATCGAACTGAACCCCGATGGCAGCGTTTCGGTGGAAGACAACGGCCGCGGCATTCCAGTGGACATCCACAAGGAAGAGGGCGTGTCTGCGGCAGAGGTCATCATGACCCAGCTTCACGCGGGCGGAAAGTTCGAGAACACCAGCGACGACAATGCCTACAAGGTTTCGGGCGGCCTGCACGGCGTGGGCGTTTCGGTGGTGAACGCGCTGTCGGAATGGCTGGAACTGCGCGTGTGGCGCAACGGGCGTGAACACTGGATGCGCTTCGAGCACGGCGACGCGGTGGAGAGCTTGCGCGAAGTGGGCGATGCACCGCCGGTAGAGAGCAACGGCGACGACGATGGCCTGAAGAAGGGCACCCGCGTCACCTTCAAGGCCAGTGAGGACACGTTCAAGAACGTGATCGAGTTCGATTTCGACAAGCTGGAGCACCGTTACCGCGAGCTCGCCTTCCTCAATTCCGGCGTGCGCATCCTGCTGCGCGACAAGCGGCACGAGGAAGTGCTGGAGCATGACCTGTTCTATGAAGGCGGCATTGCGGCCTTCGTGAAGTACCTCGATCGCAACAAGGCGCCGCTGGTGCCAGAGCCCATTTCCGTTTCGGCGGAGAAGGAAGGCATCGGCATCGACGTGGCACTGGAATGGAACGATTCCTACTACGAGAACGTGCTGTGCTTCACCAACAACATCCCGCAGCGTGACGGCGGCACTCACCTTGCCGCCTTCCGCGCCGCGCTGACCCGCACGCTTAACAATTACGCCAATGCCGCGGGCCTTTTGAAGAATGCCAAGGTCTCGCTTTCGGGCGAGGACATGCGCGAAGGGCTGACCGCCATCGTTTCGGTCAAGCTGCCCGATCCCAAGTTCGGCAGCCAGACCAAGGACAAGCTGGTCTCCTCCGAAGTGCGCCAGCCGCTGGAAAGCCTGATGGGCGAGAAAATGACCGAATGGCTGGAAGAGAATCCTTCCGACGCCAAGGCCATCGTCGGCAAGATCATCGACGCCGCGGCCGCGCGCGAGGCCGCGCGCAAGGCCCGCGAGATGAGCCGCAAGGGCGCGATGAGTGTCGCCAGCCTGCCGGGCAAACTCTCCGACTGCCGCGAGCGTGACCCCGCCAAGTCCGAAATCTTCCTGGTCGAGGGTGATTCCGCAGGCGGGAGTGCCAAGAGCGGACGCGATTCCAAGTACCAGGCGATCCTGCCGCTGAAGGGCAAGATCCTGAACGTGGAGCGGGCGCGATTCGACCGGATCATATCGTCCAAGGAAGTCGGCACGCTGATCCAGGCGATGGGCACCGGCCTGCGTGACGAGTTCAACCTGGAAAAGCTGCGCTATCACAAGATCGTGATCATGACCGACGCCGACGTGGACGGCGCGCATATCCGCACGTTGCTGCTCACCTTCTTCCATCGCCAGATGCCCGAGATCATCAAGGCCGGGCACCTCTTCATCGCCCAGCCGCCGCTGTACAAGGTCGCCAAGGGCAAGAGCGAGGTCTACCTGAAGGACCAGGGTGCGCTCGATCGCTATCTGGTCGACAACGGATTGCAGGACCGGGTGCTGGAAACAGCGGGCGGCGCGCGTTCGGGTGCCGACCTGCACGATCTGGTCGACAAGGCCCTGCAGCTGAAGAACCTGCTGGCTTTCGCCCCGCGAAAGTACGATTCCTCGGTCATAGAAGCGATGGCAATGGCCGGCGCACTCGAACCCGGCCTTACGCCCGCGCAGCGTGACGAGCGCCTGACACATGCGGCAGGCCAGATGCAGCTGAGCGATCCCGAAGCGGATTGGTCCGCCCGCACGCTGGAAACCGGCGAAGTGCGGTTCGACCGTGTCTGGCGCGGTGTTACCGACGTCCACCTGATCGAGGAGAAGTTCCTCGAAAGCGCCGAGGCGCGCAAACTTAATACGCTGGGTGTGGCGCAGGCCGAAACCTATTCGCAGCCAACGCAGCTGGTAAAGGCAGGCAGCACGGAAGCGCAGCCGGTGGACGAGAACGCGGATGAAACCGATGCCGATGCACCGGCTTTCGATCCCAACACCGCCATCACCCGCCCCACCCAGTTGCTGGAAACCGTTCTGGCCGCGGGCCGCAAGGGCTTGTCCATCAGCCGCTACAAGGGCCTGGGCGAGATGAACGCGGAACAGCTGTGGGAAACCACGCTGGACCCGGACAACCGACAGTTGCTGCAGGTGAAGGTGGAAGATGCCGACGTGACGGACGAGATCTTCACGCGCCTGATGGGCGACGTGGTGGAACCGCGCCGCGAATTCATCCAGGACAACGCGCTGAACGTCGCCAACCTCGATATCTAGGGTATGGCAGTCACCGGACAGCGCGGGTCGGGAACGGTCGAGCACGGGGGCTTCCTCGTTTTTCTCGCGCTGGTCTCGCTGGTGCTGCTCTACATCGTCTGGCCCTTCGTCGCGCCGCTCTTGTGGGCGACGCTGGCAGCGATCATGTTCCAGCCGTTGTACCAATGGTTCCGCGCGCGCATGGGCGGCAGCAACCGCGCGGCCATTGCCACATTGCTGGTCATCACCGTGGCTATCATCATTCCCGCTTTCTTCATCGGCGGGGTCGTGGTGGAACAGGCAACCGCCGTGGTGGTCGCCTTCCGCGAGGGGCGCATCGACATTGCCGCCCTGTTCGAAACAGTCCATTCCGCGCTTCCCGAAGCGATCCGGCAAAACCTCGATGCTTCGGGTTTCGGCACGCCCGAACTGGTACAGCAGCGTGCGCAGGACCTGGCGCTGGAAAGCTCAGGCCTCATCGCGCAGCAGGCGGTGGCCATTACCGGCAGCGCGCTTGGCTTCGTTCTCGCTTTTGGCATCGGACTTTATGTTGCCTATTTCCTGCTCCGCGACGGCAGGGAGATCGGGCGGCAGGTAGTCGCCCACCTCCCGCTCGAAAGCGGCGTGGCGACAGAGCTTGCCGAGCGTTTCCTCGCCATCGTGCGCGCGACGATCAAGGGCTCGGTCGTGGTCGGCCTCGTCCAGGGCGCGCTCGGATCGATAACCTACTGGATCGCAGGGGTGCCCAATATCGTGCTGCTGGGCCTGCTGACCGCGCTGTTCTCCCTGGTTCCGGCAATCGGCCCTGCCGTAGTCTGGGCACCGGTGGCGCTCTATCTGCTTGCCGTGGGCGAGATCTGGCAGGGCGTCGTGGTGCTGGTGTCCGGTTTCGCAGTGATCGGCATGGCCGACAACGTGCTGCGCCCGATCCTGGTGGGCCGCGATACCGGCATTCCCGACTGGATCATCCTTGTCACCACCCTTGGCGGCATTGCCGCGATGGGTCTTTCCGGCATCGTTGTTGGCCCGCTGGTGGCCGGCCTGTTCCTTGCCGCGTGGGGCGTACTGGCCCAGCAGCGCGGCGTCGCCCGACCCGTGGCGGCGGAGTAACCCGATGGCATTCGGAGGCGTGCGCCCTGGCAGCCAGGAAGAACAAGTCGGCAGGCTGGTGCTGGCAGGCGTGCTGGTGCTGTTGCTACCTGCGTTGCCGCTGGGCAATTACCTCATCTGGCCCTTCGTCATCCTCACTACCTGGTTTCACGAGATGGGCCACGGCCTGACCGCGCTGCTGACAGGCAATGCGTTCGACGAACTGGTGATCTACGCCAACGGCTCGGGCTATGCTTCCTCCCGCACGGCGATGGATGGGGGCGGCCTTTCGCGCGCACTGATCGCCATGGGCGGACCGCTGGGGCCCAGCGTCATGGGCGCGCTGCTGATCCTTGCCAGCAGCGCGCGCAAGTACTGGAAGCCCGCGCTTGTCCTGCTGGCGGGCGCGCTGGCCGTCTCCACCGTCATCTGGGTTCGTTCGACAGTCGGCTTTGTCGTCCTGCCGCTGATTGCAGCCGCCCTTGGCTGGCTGGCATGGCGCGGACCGCGCGGTTTGCAACTGTTCGCGCTGCAATTCCTGGGCGTGCTGGCCGCACTTTCGATGTTCAACGATCTCGATTACCTGTTTTCCGAAAGCGCGATGATCGGCGGCCAGCCCATGCTGTCGGACACCGGCGCGATCGAGGCGGAACTGCTGCTTCCGCACTGGGTCTGGGCAACGCTTATCATCGTACTTTCCGGCCTGATGATCGGTGGCAGCCTGAAATACGCCCTCAATCACGAGGGGCATCGCTAGGTCCTGCGCCCCTCAGGTAGCGGGACAGACAGGCAGGCCGGTTCGCCCGCCCGCCTGTCCCTCTGCCTCAGTCGTGGGTGGTGCGGACCCGGTCCGCACGCCCGTCGCCATTTACATCCTGTCGCACGATGTCGGCATCGCCATCGCCGTCCACGTCGGCCACCTTGGTGGTGCCGGTGGTCGCGGTACGGCTATGTTGCGTTTGCACGGATGCGCCCTTGCTGTTGGCTGTGAGGTGGTCGTAGAGCGCCTCGTAATGCTTCATAGCCTGGCGCATGTCTTCGGTGCTCGCATTTCCTTCTCCATGCCGC
The DNA here is from genome assembly GCA_947493195.1 of uncultured Sphingomonadaceae bacterium. Classification (GTDB taxonomy): domain Bacteria; phylum Pseudomonadota; class Alphaproteobacteria; order Sphingomonadales; family Sphingomonadaceae; genus Alteraurantiacibacter. The sequence goes on from CANLQG010000002.1 coordinate 348,059, forward strand.
TCGGCGATGTCGCGCCCGGCGCGGTAGTGGCGCGCAACGTCGGCATGGTCGACGGTCAGGTCTTCGTAGCGACGGTCGAAGTCGGCCATCGGATAGCCGACGGTCTTCATCATGTTCGCCAGCATCCGGTCGGCGTGCAGCACGGCTTCCACCGGACTGTCGACGAACACGCTTTTCACCTCGCGCCATTCCTCTGCAAAACGGGTGTGTTCGTCGGCGGTGAGCGGACGGATATCGAGCGCCTCGACGCGCTTTTCGCGATCTTCCAGCGCCTTTTCGGCCGACACGCGGTTGCCCGTGTCATCCAGCGTGCGATCGTATTCCTCGCCAAAGCGGTCGCGCAGGCGGTCGGTGCGGCGACGGCTGACGAGCAGCCACACGCCAATGGCGACCACCAGAACGACGATGACGAGGACGGCAAGCAAGGTATTCTGGTCCATAAGGAAACTCCATCTATGCCCTGCCCGTCGATTGCCAACAAAACGCCGCCCGCCCGCGCGCGTTCCCCGCGTTACGTCCGGGGCGGCAGGGGGATGAAGGCGGAGGTGCGCCGTGTATAATCGGCGAAATCCTTGCCGTACTTGTCGCGCATGCCCTTCTCGGTCATGGCCGCGCCCGACCATTTCACCAGCGTGAAGGTCAGGAACAGCGGGCCTGGCAGGGTCCAGATCACCGCGCCGGGGGCGATAGTCATGGCGACGATGAAGATGCCCCACCACGCGCAGGCATCGCCGAAGTAGTTCGGATGGCGGGTGTAGCGCCAGAGCCCCTTGTCCATCACCTTGCCCTCGTTCGCGGGGTCGGCCTTGAAGCGGGCAAGCTGCCAGTCGCCAACCCATTCGAAGAATATCCCCACAAGATAGAGCGCTACGCCACTCCATGCGAAAGCCGGCATCGGCTGCGGGTCCGCAGCGGCATGGATGCCGACCTGCGCGGGGCTGGATACCAGCATGATGAGCACGCCTTGTAGCAGGAACACCTTCCACAGCGCGGTGGCGGCGTACGCACCGATGTCGGCCGGATCGGGCAGCATCTTCTGGTAGCGGGTATCCTCCCCGTTGCGCAGGAAACGGCGCAGCAGATGGATACCCAGGCGCAGGCCCCAGGCAAATGTCATGGCGAACAGCAGCAGCGCCGCAGGTCCGGGCTCGATCCGCAACAGGCTGAGCAAGGCAAGCCCCGCCATTGCGAGGCCCCAGACACTGTCGATGAAACTGACCTTGCGCAGGGCAATAGCCAGCAGCCAGAGCGCCAGCAGGATGGCAAGCAGCCACACGGCGTTGTGCAGCAGGCTCTCAATCATGCGGCGGGTCCGGGGCCGGATCCTGCTCCGGTGCGAGCATGTCAGGCTCCACCGGCCTTGAAGGAGTGGCGACCTCGCCGCGTGCCTGTTCGGCCAGCACGTCGAAGCGGTCGCAATCGGGCAGCTTCGAGCGATAGAATTCCGCAATGCGACCAAGATCGGCGTGGAAGTCGCCCGATGGATATATCGGATCGCCAAACCCGGCCTTCCCGGTTGCGGTATTGACCCACGCCGGCACGATCGGCACGCCCGCGCCACTGGCGATGTGGTAGAACCCGCTGCGCCAGCGGCCATCGCTTCCTCGGCTCCCCTCAGGCGCGATCACCAGCGCGATCTTCTCCGCCGCGTTCACTTGGTCGACCACGGCGTTGACGTAACCGCGCGGGGAGGATCGCTGGATCGGCATACCGCCCATGTCATACATGAACCGGGTCATGGGCCATCTGAACAGCGTGTGCTTGCCAATGAAGCTTGGTTTTACCCCCATTTCCTGCACCGCGCCGGCGAAAAGGATGAAATCCCAGTTCGATGTATGCGGCGCGCCGACAAGGATGAACTTGTCGAGCTTTTGCACATGGTTTTCGAGGTGAAAGCCCTTCCAGCGGTACAGCCGGAACAGCGCCCACCATACGAAGCGCGACAGCAGGCTGGGTTCGGAACGTCCAGGCATCGAAAACTCCCCCCGACTGCCTAGCAGGCGGGGGGAGGATTGCTACCGTTCTCGCAAGACCGGACCGGCTTCAACCGCCAGCCGGTGCCACGGGGCTGCCCGGTTCGGGAAAGCGCGAGAAGACCGCGTCGCTCTCTTCGGCGCGCCGGTACCGATTGCCGGTTACCGTCATCGTGTTGTCGAGTGCGGTGTCGTTCTGCAGGCGCACGAGGTCACCGTTGGATATGGCGAACGAGGCGGGCTCGCCGTTGAAATCCTCGATATTCAGGCGATAGCCGTCAGCGTCCCAGGTGTAGCTGCCGCTGCGCATTTCCCCATCGGCACCGACATAGTCGTAGGTAGTGTCGCTGGCGTTCAGGCGCACGGCGTTCTCGTTGCCCTGTTCGTCGGTGTAACTGTAGACGCCGGAATAGTCCCCGGCCTCGTCTTGACTGGTCGCCGGGCCCGGTTCGCTGTCTCCGGCCATCGCCGTGTCGCTTGCGGTCATATCCGCTTCGGCAGTCATGTCGGCGTCGGTATCCATTTCGGCTTCGTCGGCATCGTTGCCGCCGCAGGCAGCCAGCAAGGCCAGCGGTGCCGCAGCCATCAAGAGTGTGAAATTGCGCATGAATTCTCTCCTTCGTTGGCGCCTCAACGCGAAAGCAGGTGGCAAGTTTCCCGAACGGCGGCAGCCGCGCGGTGAGATGTCAGGGATGGGGGCGGGGAAAACCGTGGCGGACGTGCAGGGCTTCCAGTACGCCGGGCAGGTCGTTAACGAAGCCGCCTTCCGCAAAGACGAGCGCGGGACAGTTCTGGTTCTCCTCCCCGATGGCCGCCACCACCGCCGCACGCGGGCGCGGCCACGGCACGCGCACGATCTCCAGGCCCGCATCGCAATAGGGATAGGTCGCCAGCACGCCCTCCACCGTCATGCACGCCTCGCAATAGAAGGTCTCCCCGCCGTGCGCCGGGTCGGCATAGTCGTGGAGGAGAAAGAGGGTGTCCACCGACACCATTACATTCGGAACACGCCGAACTGCGCGCGATCGGGTATCGGCGCCTCAAGGCAGGCCGCGAGGCTGAGGCCCAGCACATCGCGGGTCTGCGCCGGGTCGATCACGCCGTCGTCCCACAGGCGGGCGGTGGCGTAGTAGGGGTTGCCCTCGTCCTCGTACTTCTGGCGGATCGGGGCCTTGAATTCCTCCGCCTCTTCCTCGCTCCACTTGTCCGCGTCGCGGTGAACGGTGGCGAGCACGCTGGCGGCCTGTTCGCCGCCCATCACGCTGATGCGCGCATTGGGCCAGGTGAACAGGAAGTTGGGCGAATAGGCGCGACCGCACATGCCATAGTTGCCAGCACCGAAGCTGCCGCCGATCACCACGGTGATCTTGGGTACCTGCGCGGTCGCCACCGCCGTCACCAGCTTTGCGCCGTGCTTGGCGATGCCTTCCGCCTCGTACTTGCCGCCTACCATGAAGCCGGAGATGTTCTGCAGGAACAGCAGCGGTATACCGCGCTGGCAGGCCAGTTCGATGAAGTGTGCGCCCTTCTGTGCGCTCTCCGAAAACAGCACGCCGTTGTTGGCAAGGATCGCCACCGGCATGCCCCATACGTGGGCAAAGCCGCACACCAGCGTGGAGCCATAGTCGCGCTTGAACTCGTGGAACTCGCTGCCATCCACCAGCCGCGCAATCACCTCGTGCACGTCGTAGGGCGCACGCACGTCGTCCGGGATGATCGCATAGAGATCCTCGGCATCGAACTTCGGCGGGCGGGGATGCTGCACTTCCAGCTTCGCCGCATCGCCCGCGCCAAGGTGGGACGCGATATCGCGCACGATGGTGAGCGCATGCTCGTCGTTTTCTGCAAGGTGATCGACGACGCCCGATTTCTTCGCATGCAGCGCGCCGCCGCCCAGATCTTCGGCGCTGATCTCCTCGCCCGTCGCGGCTTTCACCAGCGGAGGACCGGCAAGGAAGATCGTACCCTGCTCGCGCACGATCACGCTCTCGTCGCTCATGGCGGGCACGTATGCGCCGCCCGCGGTGCAGGAACCCATCACACAAGCGATCTGCGGAATACCCATGCTGCTCATCTGCGCCTGGTTGTAGAAGATGCGGCCGAAATGCTCGCGGTCGGGAAAGACCTCTGCCTGGTAGGGCAGGTTCGCCCCGCCGCTGTCCACCAGATAGACGCACGGCAGACGGTTCTGCTGCGCGATCTCCTGCGCGCGCAGGTGCTTCTTCACCGTCATCGGGTAATAGCTGCCGCCCTTCACCGTGGGATCGTTGGCGGCGATCATCACCTGACGGCCCGACACGCGGCCAATGCCTGCGATCATGCTCGCGCCGCTAACGTCGCCTTCGTACATGCCGTAAGCCGCCAGCTGGCCGACCTCGAGGAACGGTGAGCCGGGATCGAGCAGCCGTTCCACCCGCTCACGCGGTAGCAGTTTGCCGCGGGAGACATGCCGCTCGCGGTGCTTCTCGCTGCCGCCCAGTGCGGCCTCGGCAACCTTGGCGCGCAGATCCTCGGCCAGCGCACGGTTATGCGCGGCGCGCGCCTTGGCTTCAGGGCTGTCGGTGTCGAGGGTGGAGGTGAGTACGGGTGCGGTCAAGTTGAGGGCCTCTCAAGAAATCAGTCAGAATAGCGATCTTCGCTCTTGCGGTCGCCACGCCACCGGCCAAACAGATAGCCTACAGTGAACAGCAAAGCGGGTATTGCCACATAAGCGCCCACATCCATCGCGAAGTTCGACGGGTATTGCGTCGGAAAAAGATATGCGACGATTGCGGCAAGACCCAGCAAAACGGCGAAGGGTTTCCACGATAAACGATCTGTCATTCGCCCATATGCAAAAGCCAGCACATAAATGATAATGGTGAGCACTGTCTCCCCTATGCCCCGATCAGTTCCCTGCCGATCAGCATGCGCCTGATCTCGTTCGTGCCCGCACCAATGTCCAGCAGCTTTGCATCGCGCAGATAGCGTTCCACCGGCCAGTCCGTGGTGTAGCCCGCGCCGCCCAGCGCCTGCACCGCCTCTCCTGCCACGCGGAACGCGTTTTCGCTGGCGAGCAGGATCGTGCCTGCCGCGTCGAAGCGGGTCGTCCTGCCGTTGTCGCATGCCTTGGCCACGGCATAGGTGTAGGCGCGCGCGGATTGCAGCGCCACATACATATCGGCCACCTTGGCCTGGATCAGCTGGAAATCGCCGATGCGTTTTCCGAACTGGTTGCGCTCGCGCACGTATGGGATGACGGTATCGAGGCAGGCCTGCATGATACCCAGCTGCACGCCCGAGAGAACCACGCGCTCGTAATCGAGGCCGCTCATCAGCACCTGCACGCCCCGGCCGACTTCGCCCAGCACGTTTTCCTCGGGAACGTGACAGTCCTCGAACACCAGCTCGCTGGTGATGGACCCCTTCATGCCCATCTTCTCGATCTTCTGGCCGGGCGAGAAGCCCTCCATGTCCTTCTCGATCAGGAAGGCGGTGATCCCCTTGCTGCCCCCTGCCGCGTCGGTCTTGGCGTAGACGACCAGCGTTTCTGCAACGTGCCCGTTGGTGATCCAGAACTTCGTGCCGTTCAGCAGGTAGCCGCCCCCCTTATCCTTGGGCACCGCATCGGCCTTCAGCTTCATGCTGACCACATCAGAACCCGCCGCCGGCTCGCTCATCGCCAGCGATCCCACATGTTCGCCGCTGATGAGGCCAGGCAGGTACTTCGCCTTCTGCTCGGCATTGCCCCAACGGGCGATCTGGTTGATGCACAGGTTGGAATGCGCACCGTAGGAAAGGCCGACAGAGGCGCTGGCCCGGCTCACCTCCTCGATGGCGATGGTATGTTCCAGGTAGCCCAGAGCCGTGCCGCCATCCGCCTCGCCCACCGTCATCCCGTGCAGGCCCAGTTCGCCCATTTCGGGCCACAACTCGATCGGGAACCAGTCCTCTGCATCCACTTTTGCCGCCAGCGGCGCTATCCGTTCGTCGGCAAAGCGGGCGACGGTTTCGCGGATCATCTGGGCTTCTTCGGTCAGGCCGAAGTCGAAATCGGGCGTGGCACGCATGGAAAACTGCTCCTTTAATCGGGTGTGCCAATAGCAAGCGGCACCATTCTGGCAAACAGGTTGCAATCGAGACCTGCCGAGTTTGCTAGAATTTGCGATGTTTCGCGGCTACACGGGGTGGATATGGCTCTGGAAGATCCCCTGGCACCGCCTTCGGTCATGCCCCGACCGGTCAGCGAATTCGACGACGAGGCGCGCCGCCTTGGCGTGATCGACAGTTTCAACGCGGCAGCGCTGGAAGACGATCCCGAACTGCAGGCCATTGTCGAGTTTGCAGCCAAGCTCTGCGATGCGCCGGTCTCGCTCGTCACCCTTCTGGGCGAGCGCAAGCAGCATTTCCTCGCCCGCGAAGGGCTGGAGCAGCCAGACACGCCGCGCGAGGTGGCCTTCTGCAATTACACGCTGGGCAGCGGCGAACTGCTGGAAGTCACCGATGCGCCTGCCGATGCGCGGTTCAGCAAGAATCCCCTCGTAACCGATCAGCCCGGTGTGCGCTTCTATGCCGGGCAGCCGCTGGTATCGGAGGAGGGCGCGTCGCTGGGAACCTTGTGCGTGATCGATACCAAGCCCCACGACCAGCCGCTGAGCGATTTTCAGAAGCAGGGCCTGGCGGTTCTTGCCCAGGCCGCAGTCCGGCGGCTTGAGGCGCGCCGCTCGGCCAAGCAGGCGGAAGAGATCATTGCAGAGCGCGAACAGCGCCTGCTGCGCATGATCGAGGGCGTGCCGCAGATTGCCTGGTCTGCCGATGCCGAGGGCAATTTCGACTATTTCAACAAGCGCTGGACGCAGGTGACTGGCGCCCCGGCGCCCAACAATGCCGAGGACTGGCGACCGTTCATCCATCCCGACGATGCCAAACAGGTGTTTTCGAATTGGGAGGAGGCCTTTGCCGCCAACACCAGTTTCGATGCGGAGTTCCGCCTGAAGCGCGCCGACGGTTCGTGGAAATGGGTGCTGGGCCTTGCTGTGCCCGTCGCGGAAGACGGCGGCGCGCAGAGGCGGTGGTTCGGCACGCTGACCGATATCGACGAAGTGCGCGCCGCGCTGGAAGAGCGCGACCTGCTGGCGAATGAGCTTTCCCACCGCATCAAGAACATCTTTGCAGTGGTGATCGGCCTTGCCACGCTGAAAGCGCGCAAGTCGCCCGAACACGAACCCTTCGCCAATGAACTGAACAAGGTGCTGCGATCGCTGGGCCGCGCCCACGAATTCGTGCGGCCGGAGCAAGGTCCGCACCAGGACAGCCTGCAAGGTCTGCTCGAAGCGCTGTTTGCCCCCTATGCCGATGGCGAGGAAGCGCAGCGCGTGCATGTTTCCGGCATCGACGCGGCGATCGGCCCGCGCGCCGCCACCCCGCTGGCGCTGGTGTTCCACGAGCTGGCAACCAACTCCGCCAAGTACGGCGCGCTTTCCACCGATAACGGCCATGTCGATCTGATGGTGGAAGATGCCGGCGATGCAATCCACCTGCGGTGGCAGGAACACGGCGGACCGCCCACCCGCGATACCGGCGAAGTGGGTTTCGGCTCGCGCCTTGTCGAAATGAGCGTGCGCGGCCAGTTGCAGGGCACTTGGGAACGCGAATTCGCGTCCGCAGGACTGGTGGCTCACCTGACCATGGCAAAAACCGCGCTTTCTTCCTGAATGGGCAGCGTGCCGGACGCTTTCCTGCGCTTCGATGCGCTGGGAAAAACCTACGACGATGTCCACGCGGTGCGCGACGTCTCGCTCGATATCGCGCGCGGGGAATTCGTGGCGCTGGTGGGCGCATCGGGATCGGGCAAGTCCACCCTTCTGAAATGCATCAACCGTCTGGTGGAGCCCAGCTCGGGCCGCGTACTGCTGGACGGGGAGGACGTACTGGCCGGCCAGCCCGCACCGCTGCGCCGCCGTATCGGCTACGTGTTCCAGGGAATCGGCCTGTTCCCGCATATGAGCGTTGCGGAAAACATTGCTCTCACGCCGCGCCTTGAGGGCGAGCGCCTGCCCGATAAGCGCATTGCGGAACTGCTGGACCTCGTTGAACTTGACCCCGCAATGGCCAGCCGACTGCCCGCCGAGCTTTCGGGCGGACAGCGCCAGCGCGTGGGTGTGGCCCGCGCACTGGCAGGCGACAGCCACCTGCTGCTGATGGACGAACCCTTCGGCGCGCTCGACCCGATTACGCGCGGCCAACTGGGAGAGCGCGTGCGCCGCCTGCATGACGAACTGGACCTCACCACCGTGATGGTGACACACGACATGGCCGAGGCCCTGCTGCTTGGCACGCGCGTGCTGGTGATGGACGCAGGGCACATTGTCGCCGACGAGACACCCGCCGCGCTGCTGGCAGGTGAAGGCGGCGACATTGCACAGGCCCTGGTGGATGTGCCGCGCGCGCAGGCCCGGCGGCTTGCCCAAACCTCTCAAGGTATTGGCAAGTGAGCCCGCTGCTCGATGCGATCCTCGACCTGGGGCCGCAACTGGCGGAACACGTTCTGCTGTGCGCCGCCGCCGTGGCGCTGGGGATTGCGGTGGCGCTGCCGCTGGCCGTCTGGGCCAGCCGCTCTCCCCCCGTCGCGCGCGTTGCGCTGGGTTTTGCCAGCCTCGTGCAGACCATTCCCGCGCTCGCGCTGCTGGCGCTGTTCTTTCCCATCCTGCTCGCCGCGCGCAGCGTGTTCGGGGAGGACCTGCCCACGCTGGGTTTCCTGCCCGCCTGGCTGGCTCTGGCGCTCTATGCCCTGCTGCCGATCCTGAGGAACGCCGTCACCGCGCTCGCCAATCTGGATGATGAACTGATCGAGGCGGCGGACGGTCTGGGCATGTCCGGCTGGCAAAAGCTGCGACTGGTGCAGGCGCCGCTCGCCGCGCCATACGTGATGGCGGGCATCCGCACCGCCAGCGTCTGGACCATTGGCGCGGCGACGCTCGCCACCACCATCGGCCAGCGCAGCCTTGGCGATCCGATCTTTGCGGGTTTGCAGACGCAGAACTGGGTACTGGTGCTGGCCGGATGCTTCGCCAGCGCAGGGCTGGCGCTGGTGGCAGACGGACTGTTCGGCCTGGTGGAGCGCGGCTTTGCCAAACGTCGCCCGGCGCTCGTCATTGCGGGCGCGCTGCTGGCGCTGGCTGGTATTGTTGGCGCGGCCATTTCGCTGGTCGACTGGCGCGGTGAAACCCGCGAGACGGTGGTGATAGGGGCCAAGAGTTTTTCCGAGCAATACATCCTGGGGCGCGCCATCGGCACCCTGCTGGAGGATGCAGGCTACGCCGTCGAATACCGCGAAGGGCTCGGCTCCGCCGTGGTTCACAACGCCCTCGCCAGCGGCGCGATCGACGTGTCGGTGGACTATACCGGCACTTTGTGGACCAACGAACTGGGCCGGTCGGACAATCCGGGCCGCGCGGCGATGTACGAGGAAATCGTGCGCTGGGAGCAGGAGAACACCGGCGTCGCAGTGCTTGGGCGGCTGGGGTTCGAGAACGCCTATGGCTTGGCGGTGACGCGGGAAACATCGGAGCGATACGGGCTGGAAAGCATCGCCGACCTTGCCGCCGTCGCCCCGCAATTGACCATCGGCGGCGATCCCGAATGGTTCGAGCGGCCCGAATGGACGTCCGTGCGCGACGCTTACGGCCTGCGCTTCGGCGAACAGCGCACCTATTCGCCCACCTTCATGTACAACGCCCTGATTTCGGGAGAGGCCGACGTGATCAGCGCCTATACCTCGGACGGACGCATCGCGGCGGAGAACCTGATGGTGCTGGCCGACCCGCGCGAGGCGCTGCCGAGCTACGATGCCATCGTGCTGATTTCGCCGCGCCTGGCCGGGGATGAAGCTCTTGCCGAGGGCCTCCAGCCATTGCTGGGCAGCGTCGACGTGGCGACCATGCGGCAGGCGAACTACGCAGTGGACCGTGAAGACGACAAGTGGCCGCCAGCACAGGCGGCTGATTGGTTGCTGGAGCAGGTCCGCCCGTAACCCACCCCGCTGCGACTAACCTCGCATACTGCTTCGGCAAGTCTCGCTCCCCTTCCGCTTGCGGGAAGTTTGGGGGTGGGCAATCTTATTGCTCTTCGAACCCCGCGCCGTCGGGCCAGTCGGGGCCAGCAAGGCCCATGACCTTGAACAGCTCACCCATCTGGTCCGGCTCCACCAGCCGGTCCCGCGCGCGCATCAGGGCGTCGCGGTGCTGCGGGGCGAATTCGGACAGCGCTTCGGCGCGGTCGTTGATGCCCAGCCGCGTCAGCCATTCGCCTTGCGTTACCGTGCCCAGCACGCGGGCGTCGCGCGAACGGGCGATCTGCTCCATCTGGGCGAAGTCGACATGGGCGGTGATATCGGCATCGCCCGGCGCATCGAACACACCGATCTTCTTGTGGTCCTTCACCGCCTGCAACGTCGATCCGCTGCGGCCGTGTGTATATCCATAGTCGATGAACAGCGCGGCACCGCCCTGGCCCGCAAGCCGTCCCGCCACTTCGAACATCACCGTGGCACTGGCGGGGGAGGTTTCGATGACGGTGCCCGGCGGATCGTCGCGGCGCGCTTCCGGCACGGCGGAATCCATCGGCTGGCGACCCGGCATCTCCACGAACTTGTTCAGCCCGTCCACGCCCACCGTGATTTCGCGCCAGCCCTCCACCGTCTTCACCAGCTGGCGCACCGGCAGCGCGTCGAGGAATTCGTTGGCGACCAGCAGGATCGGCCCTTCCATGGGCACGGTGGAAAGGTCGCGGTGCTGGATGGCCTCGGGCACGCTGGCCAGTTGCACGTCGCGCATCCGGCGCGAGGTTTCGACAAGGTGCATCCTGGGGACAAGGCCATAGCGCTTCATCGCGCGGCTCGCATCGCGCGCCAGCGTGCCCCGGCCCGGCCCCAGCTCCACGTAATGGACAGGTTCGGTGCGCCCGCCCCTGATCCACATGTCCGCCAGCCACAGGCCGATCAGTTCGCCGAACATCTGGCTGATCTCGGGCGCGGTGATGAAGTCCCCACCCGTGCTCCCGCCTTCCCCTATCACGCGCTTGTCGTTGTAATAGCGCATGTTCGATTCGCCCATGAAATGCATGAGGCTGATCGGACCGGTCGCGGCAATCAGGCGGCGGAAAGTATCGCCAAGGTCGCGTCTGGCATCTTCGTCGCGCAGGTCGCTCAAGTGGCCTCCACTGGCCGCTTGCCCCCGCTCGCCAGCGGGGCGCGGGTGAGTGACCACGCCACCAGCCCCAGGCCCAGCAGGATCAGCGGGATGGTAAGCCACTGGCCCATCGAGAGACCCGTCTCGGCGGCGAACTCTGCCAGCTGGGCATCGGGTTCGCGGTAGAATTCCACCACGAAACGCGCGATCGCAATTACGGTAGTGAACACGCCCACCAGCAGGGCCGGACGATAGCGCGCGCGGGTGAGCCAGAACAGGCACAGCATCACCACCACGACGATCAGACCTTCGCCCAGCGCCTGGTAAAGCTGGCTGGGGTGGCGGGGAATGAAAGTGGACAGGCATTCACCGGCAGCACCGCGGCCCTGGTCGCAGAATGTCATCGCCCAGGGCACACCCTCGCCCGCCGGGCGGCCCCACAGTTCCCCGTTGATGAAATTGGCAAGGCGGCCGAACAGCATGCCGAAGCCCACGTTGACCGCGATATAGTCGGCGACGCGGATGAACGGCAGACCGGCGCGCCAGCTGACGTAGGCGATGGCCGTCACCACGCCCACCAGGCCGCCGTGGAAACTCATGCCCCCGTCCCACAGCCGCAGCACTTTCCAGCTCACGAAACCGTCGCCGGAAAAGTCCGTCCAGTGGCCCGGTTCGTAGAATGTCACGTAGCCCAGCCGTCCGCCGATGATGATGCCCAGCGTACAGTAGAAGAACAGATCGTCGACATGCACCTGCGCCATCGGGGCGCCGGGTGCCTTGACCATTTTCGACAGGTGCCAATAACCAAGGATGATGCCCGCAAGATAGGCGAGCGAATAGTACTTCAGCTCGAAGAAGCCGAGATCGATGCCGGTGCGCAGACCCAGGTCGCTCCATCGCAGGACTTCGCCGCCCGTTGCTGCCAGAACATCTAGAATCACGCTGCGCCTCTCGGGATGGGGGAGACGCGGCGCGCCTCCTTGCAATGGCTGCGCTTTGGCACAGGGCGCGCGCGCATGAAACCCCCTCCCGCATGTGGCCCCTAACTGGCCCCGCATCGGGAATGCCCCTTTGCAAAGGCCTGCCCCCGCGCCTATCTCCGCCAGCGTGAGCCTTCCCGCTATTCCCAGACAGCGCGCCATCCTCGACCGGCGCAAGCTCGTCGCCGCAATCGACGATATCGTCGCCGAGAAAGGCGCAGCCAACGGGCGGCAGGCAATTGTCGAGCAGCTGCGCACGGCGCTGGACGCCGGACGCGCTGAGCTGGAACGGCGGCTGGTGGAAAAGCCGGGCTCCGGCCACGAGAGCGCGCACAGCCACGCCTTCCTGATCGATCAGCTTATCCGCATCGTACACGATCACGTGATCGAGCATGTCTATCCCGTCGCCAACCGCAGCAAGGGGGAGCGGCTGGCGCTGATCGCGGTGGGCGGTTACGGGCGCGGCGAGATGTCGCCGCATTCGGATGTCGACATCGCCTTCGTCACGCCGGACAAGCCCACGTCGTGGTGCGAACAGGTGATCGAGGCGATCCTCTACTACCTGTGGGACCTCAGCCTGACGGTGGGCCATTCCAGCCGCTCCCTGAACGAGGTGACGCGCATGGCGCGCGAGGATATCACCATTCGCACCGCGCTGCTGGAAGGGCGTTTCCTGTGGGGTGACCAGGAGGTTTACGAGGCCGCCAGCACACGCTTCTGGGCCGAGGTCGTGCCCGGCACCGAAAGCCGCTTCGTGTCCGAGAAACTGGCCGAACGCGATGCCCGGCACAAGCGCATGGGCGACAGCCGCTATGTGGTCGAGCCGAACGTGAAGGATGGCAAGGGCGGCCTGCGCGACCTGCAGACGCTGTACTGGATCGGCAAGTACACCCACCGTGTGAAAAGCGCGCGCGAACTGGTGGACAAGGGGCTGTTCACGCAGAAGGAATACCGCAGTTTCCGCCGTGCCGAGGGTTTCCTGCTGGCGGTGCGCGCACACCTGCACACGCTGGCCAAGCGCGGGGAGGACCGGCTGACCTTCGACCTTCAACGCGAGGTCGCGGCGCGCATGAATTACGCCGACCGGCCTGGCAAGAGCGCGGTCGAGCGGTTCATGCAGTTCTATTTCCTGCAGGTGAAGCACGTCGGCCACCTGACCGGCGTTTTCCTCTCCCACATCGAGGAAGAGACGCAGGAGCGCAGCCGCATCAGCGAGTTTTTCTCCGCGCTGAAACCGGCAAAGTCGGTGGAGGGCTACCCGGTCCAGGCGGACAAGATCGCCGCGCCTTCGGATGACTGGTTCCAGGAAGACCCAGTCCGCCTGCTCGAGATTTTCACGATTGCCGAGCGGGAAGGGCTGGAAGTCCATCCCGCCACGATCCGCATTGCCCGGCGCGATTCCGGCCTGATCGATGCCAAGGTGCGCAAGGATCCGCGCGCCAACGAACTTTTCCTCGACCTGCTGAGCGGCAGGCGCGATCCCGAAACCGTGCTGCGCTGGCTGAACGAGGCGGGCGTCTTCGGCCGCTTCGTGCCCGATTTCGGCAAGGTCAACGCGCAGATGCAGTTCGACATGTACCACCACTACACGGTGGACGAGCACACGATCCGCGCCATCGGCCTGCTGAGCGAGATCGAGCGCGGCAATCTGGCCGAGGACCATCCGCTTGCCAGCGAGATGCTGCCGCTGATCCAGAACCGCCGCGCGCTCTACGTTTCCGTCCTGCTGCACGATATCGCCAAGGGCCGGGGCGGCGATCATTCGGTGCTGGGTGCGGAAGTGGCGCGCAAGGTCTGCCCCAGGCTGGGGCTGGACGAGGCGGAGACTGAACTGGTCGCCTGGCTGGTGCGCTATCACTTGCTGATGAGCGCCACGGCCTTCAAGCGCGACCTGTCCGACCCCAAGACCATCACCGATTTCATCGCCGAGGTGCAGAACCTGGAGCGGCTAAGGCTGCTGACGGTGCTGACCATCGTCGATATCCGCGCCGTCGGCCCCGGCGTCTGGAACAGCTGGAAGCGCCAGCTGATCGGCGATCTCTACGAAAATTCGGTGGAGCGGCTGCGGCTTGGCCACAAGGCCCACGGGCGCGAACAGCGCGTTGCCGCCAAGAAAGAAGTCGTGGCGGAAATGCTGGGCGAGCAGGGGCACCTTGTCCAGTCGCTGGATGACCGCTTCGACGATGCCTACTGGATTGCCGAGCCCGAAGACGTGATCGCCATCAACCTGCCGCACTATGAGGCGGCGCGGCAGGCCGGGCACGCCCTGTCGATCCACGCCCAGTTCTACGAGGCGCTGGGCGCCACGCTGGTGACGGTGATCGGCGAGGACCATCCCGGCCTGTTCTTCCGCATCGCGGGCGCGATTCACCTGGCGGGCGGTAACATCATCGATGCGCGCATCCACACCAACAGGGTTGGCAAGGCGGTGGACAATTTCCTCGTGCTCGATCCGCTGGGCAAGCCGTTCAGCGAGGATCAGCAGCTTGCGCGCCTGAAAAAGAGCATCGAGGATGCCCTGGCGAACAAGATCGACATGGTGCCGCGCCTCGCCAAGCGGCCGCTGAAGCAGACGCGGGCCGAGGCCTTCCACGTCGCCCCGCAGGTGCTGTTCGATAACGACGCCTCGAACCGCTACACCGTGATCGAGGTGAACGCGACCGACCGCCCGGCACTGCTGAACCGCCTGACACGGGCGATGTTCGAGGCCAGCCTGATCATCAACTCGGCGCACATCACCCAGTATGGCGAGCGCGCGGTGGACACTTTCTACGTCACCGACCTTCTGGGCGGGAAGATCGTGGCGCAGGAACGCCTCGACAAGGTCAAGCGGGCGCTGCTCGATGCGATCGCGGCCGGAGAACCCGAAAACGCCGAGGCGGCCTGACGGTCAGCGCACGCGCGCGACCCGCAGGTATCCGCTGCGACCCTCGAAACGCATTTCGTAGGCGCCGCTCCAGTGACGCGAGATGCTGGCGACCCAGCCGTCGCGCACGCGGTTGCGCAGGGTGGAGCCGCTGACTTCGCGCCAGAGCTGGCCGTTATCGAGCAGCAGCACCTGCGAACGGCCCGAACCCTGCAGGACTTCCGCCACTGTGGCGGTAAGGGCTGCATCATCCTGCGCGCGTTCCAGCGCAGCATCTTCCTCGCGGAAACCGAAAACCTCCTCGCGCTCGCGCTCTTCCACTATCTCGCGCTCGGCGATCACCACTTTCTGTCGGGCATAGGTGCTGTCGAAACAGGCGAGCCGCGCATTGTCATCGGTCATGGACGCGCAGGCCGCGTAAGGATCGTCGTCCTGCGCGATGGCGGGAGTGGCAAACAGCAGGGCCGGAAGGATGCAGGCAATCGAACGGATCATGGTGTGGTCTCTGGAAAAGGTGGTGCTGGTCGCCTTCTCCATCCTAACCGTGGCAAAGGTCAACCGGCTTGCTGGTTAATGCCGCAATCAGGCCCTGTCGCCGAACAGCGCGGTGCCCACCCGCACGTGGGTAGCGCCCAGCATGATCGCGGTGGAAAAATCGCCGCTCATCCCCATGGACCGGCCTTCCAGCCCGTGATCGTCGGCGATCTTCGCCATCAGTGCAAAGTAAGGGGCCGGCTCGATGCCGAACGGGGGAACGCACATCAGGCCCGCCAGCGGGATATCCGCCTCGCGCGCCTGATCCAGCAGGGCGGGCAGTTCGGCGATGGCGCAGCCGCCCTTCTGCTCCTCCTGGCCAATGTCGACCTGCACGAAGCACGGCACCCGCCTGCCGGTGTTGTCGAACGCCTTGCCCAGCGCCTTGACGAGACTGGGCCGGTCGAGCGAATGGATGCAGTCGAACAGCGCGGCGGCATCCTCGGCCTTGTTCGATTGCAGCTGGCCGACGAGGTGGAGCTGAACATCAGGATAGTCCTCGCGCAGCGCTGGCCACTTGTCCTGCGCTTCCTGCACGCGGTTCTCCCCGAACACGCGCTGCCCTGCTTCCAGCAGCGGCCGGATCGCGTCGACGGGATGCGTCTTGCTGACCGCGACAAGCGTCACTTCCTCCGGCTTGCGGCGGGCGATGGTGCAGGTCTTGGCGATTTCGGCCTGCACTTCGTTCAGTCGTTCGGTGGCGCTTTTGGTCATGGGCGCGCTATAGCGCGCCCATGAATGGTTTCCAGTCCCTGCCGAACCTGTGGCTGCTATCGGACGAGCGCAACGACGCCGTGCTGGAGCAACGCCTGGCCGGATTTCGGGAACCGGCAGGCTTCGTCTATCGCCATTACCACCTTACCCCGGCGGAGCGACTTGCACGTTTCGACACGCTGGCGAAGATTGCCCGGCGCGCAGGGCACCTCGTCATCCTGTCGGATTCGACGCTGACGGCGCGCGAATGGGGCGCGGACGGTGTCTATGGCGCGCCGCTGTCGATCTATCCGACGAGGGCCGACATTATCGCCGTGGCCACCGTCCACGACATGCGCGAAATGGCGCAGGCCAACCGGATAGGTGCCGACGCGGTGATGCTTTCCCCGGTGTTTCCCACCCGTTCGCACCCCGGCGGGAAGGTGTTGGGACCAGCGAGGTTTCGCACATTGGCCAGCCATGCGCGGATGCCCGTCATCGCGCTGGGCGGGGTGACAAGCGGCAGCGCGCGAAGGCTCGGCTGGCCAAGGTGGGCCGCCATAGACGGCCTAAGCCAGTCGGCCCACAGGGCCGCAAGGGCGAACGCCCGCCCGCAGCGGGCGCGCAGCGAAGCGGAGCGCATTTAGCGAGGACGCATCTGCGGAGGCAGGTGCGAAAAACAAACAAATTGACCCCGGAGTCCCTGTATGGGATTCTACAAGCCGGGACGCATCGCAAGGGGACCCATCATGGCCAGCAGGGCCGCCAAACAGAATGCAGACTGGCGCGCCGCGTTTCGCCGGTCGCTTGCCCGCAGCGCGCAGCTGACGGGCGCTGTACTGCTGTTTGTCTTCACCGCGTTCCTGGCGATATCGCTGCTCAGCTACAGCCAGACCGACCCCTCGCTTTCCACCGCCGCGGGCGACATCATCGAGAACTGGATGGGCGCGCCCGGTGCCTTCGTAGCCGACCTGGCCCTGACGGCGTTCGGCTGGGTGTCGGTGCTGTTCCTGCCGCTGACCTATGTCTTTGCCCGCAAGCTGTGGCGCGATGCGGACGAGGATGAGCACTGGGGCGGCGCGTGGTGGCGTACCGTGGCCGTGCTGCTGCTTGCGATGGTGTTGCTTGCCACCGCCGTCTCGCTGGTGACAAACCCGCGCGAGCATAGCTGGCCTGCAGGTTTTGGCGGCCTTGCCGGTCTGCTGGGCGAAGGTGTGCTTGGCGCGCTTGCGGGCTTGTTGCCAGAGGCTGGCCGGTTCTGGGCCATGCTGGCGGGCGGGCTTGCCTGCCTGGGCGGGGGCGCTTTGCTGGCGGGCCGCGTGTTCGCGGTGGACTGGGCCAGCTTGCTGACCTTGCCGCACTGGGCGGGCTCCCTGCCCCGCCTTACCGCTCCGGCAAATCCATTCAAGCCTGACGAACCGAAACGGTCAAAGGCCCGGCGCAGCAAGGCCCGGTCCGATGCTGACGAGACAGGCGATGGTGCCCCTCTCGAAATTGCCGAGCGGCGCCCGGTGGAGATTACCGACCCCGCGGCACCGCCGCGCCGGGCAAAGCCATCGCCCAAGGCGCAGCAGCCGGACATGTTCGCCGACTATGCCCTTCCCGGCATCGACCTGCTGGAAGATGCCGCCGTCGACAAGGCACCGCCGCTCGACAAGCTGGCGCTGGAACGCAACGCCCGCCTGCTCGAAACAGTGCTCGACGATTTCAACGTGAAGGGCGAGATCACCGCGGTGAAGACCGGGCCGGTCGTCACCATGTACGAACTGGAACCCGCACCGGGCATCAAGGCCAGCCGCGTGATCGGTCTGGCCGAAGACATCGCCCGCAACATGAGCGCGATCAGCGCGCGGGTGGCCTCCATTCCGGGCAAGACCGTGATGGGCATCGAACTGCCCAACGCCAACCGCCAGACCGTGAGTTTCAAGGAACTGTGCGAGAGCGAGGCCTTCGTCGATGCCAAGGGGAACCTGCCGATCATCCTCGGAAAGGGCATTTCCGGCGATCCCGTGGTCGCAGACCTTGCCGCCATGCCGCACCTGCTGGTGGCGGGCACCACCGGATCGGGCAAGTCGGTTGGCCTCAACGCCATCCTGCTGAGCCTGCTTTACAAGTTCACCCCTGCCGAGTGCCGCCTGATCCTGATCGATCCCAAGGTGCTGGAGCTGAAAAGCTACGACGACATCCCCCACCTGCTCGCCCCGGTGGTGACGGAACCGCACAAGTCGGTGCGTTCGCTGAAATGGGCGGTGGAAGAGATGGAGAAGCGCTATCGCATGATGAGCGAGATCGGCGCGCGCAACCTCCACGGCTTCAACGAGCGCGTGGCCGCCGCCGCCGCCAAGGGCAAGCCGCTCAAACGCACCGTGCAGACCGGCTACGACCCCGATACGGGCGAAGCGATCGTGGAAGAGGCGGAACTCGATTACGAAGTGCTGCCGCAGATCGTGCTGATCGTGGACGAACTGGCCGACCTCATGGTGACCGTGGGCAAGGAGATCGAGGTGCTGATCCAGCGCCTTTCGCAGAAATCGCGCGCGGCGGGCATCCACCTGATCATGGCGACGCAGCGCCCCTCGGTCGATGTGATCACCGGTGTCATCAAGGCGAACCTGCCCACGCGCATCAGCTTCAACGTCACCAGCCGCATCGACAGCCGCACGATCCTGGGCGAACAGGGCGCGGAGCAATTGCTGGGCAAGGGCGACATGCTGTTCAAGCCCAACACCGGCGCAATCCAGCGCGTGCATGGCCCCTTCGTATCCGACGAGGAAGTGGAGAAAGTAGCCGATCACTGGCGCGCGCAGGGCGAGCCCGCCTACATCGATTCGGTTACCGAGGAGCCGGAAGACGGCGGCTTCAATTTCGAGGACGAGTTCACTGCCAGCGACAACCCGGAAGAGCGCAAGTATCGCCAGGCCTGCCAGATCGTGATCGAGAACCAGAAAGCGAGCGGCTCGTGGCTGCAGCGCCAGATGGGCGTAGGCTACAACACGGCTGCCAAGTGGA
This sequence comes from uncultured Sphingomonadaceae bacterium, assembly GCA_947493195.1. Taxonomy (GTDB): domain Bacteria; phylum Pseudomonadota; class Alphaproteobacteria; order Sphingomonadales; family Sphingomonadaceae; genus Alteraurantiacibacter. The sequence goes on from CANLQG010000002.1 coordinate 367,281, forward strand.
TCGAACGCATGGAAGGCGAAGGGCTGGTCGGCCCGGCCAACCACGTCGGCCGCCGCGAAATCTTCCGCGACAGGGATGGCAATCCGATTTGATCCTCCGGCACGCCATTCGTGGCGCGCACATTAACCATACCCGGCAGGGCTGCCTGTACCCCTTGCTGACATGGTCGGGCAGATAGCAGCAGGGGAAAGCGCTGATGTTCGGATTGTTCGAGTCGAAGATGGCTCCGGAAGAGCCGGTTGAAATTGAAATGGATGTGGAGATCGAGCGCTCTGCCGAAGATGTCTACGCAATGGTGGATTTTGCCGATCCTCGCCACCACAAAGCCGAGGTCGGCAGCATTACGCGCACAGGCGATACCACCTACGATCTGGTCCTCGACATGATGCCTGATCTTACCTTCCCGATCACCGAACTGGAGGCTGTTCCGGGCCGGTCCTACATCATCGAATCCGTGCTGCCTGCTGAATTGGGCGCACGTCTCTTCAAGACCGTCGAAGGCTGCGAGATCGAGTCGCACGGCCCCGACCGCTGCAAGGTCACGGCGAAGACACTTGCCTATTTTCATCCCATGAAACTGAAGCACTACGAGCGAGAGGTCACCATGATTGCGATGGCCTGCAACAACTCGATCAACAAGCTGAAGATCCATGCCGAGCAAGGCGTCGAGGCGATCCGCGCTATCGAGGCCCAGCAGATGGAGTGACGCCGTGTTCGCAACAATCGCGGGATAAACGCCTCGACAAGCCTAGGCCGAATCGCCAGCCTTCCCTACCCTTGCCAGCGTGAAAGCGGACATCGAAATAGGAACAGACGCCCACGGCACGCCGGTGCTGGTGGATGTGGAGGAACTGCTCGCCACGCGTCTGCTGGTGCAGGGCAACTCGGGCAGCGGCAAGTCGCACCTGCTGCGCCGCCTGCTGGAACAGAGCGCGGGGCTGGTGCAGCAGGTCATCATCGACCCTGAGGGCGATTTCGTCAGCCTCGCCGACCATTTCGATCACGTTGTGGTGGAAGGCGCGAGCTATTCCCCGCGCGAGATAGAGGCACTGGCAGGCCGCATCCGGCAGCACCGCGCATCCGTGGTGCTGGCGCTGGAGGACCTGGAGGTGGAACAGCAGATCCGCTGCGCCGCGCAGTTCCTGACCGCGCTGTTCGATGCTCCGCGAGAGCACTGGTATCCCGCGCTGGTGGTGGTGGACGAGGCGCAGATGTTCGCGCCGTCTGCTGCTGGCGAGATGGCGGAGGACACGCGCCGCATGACGCTTTCCGCCATGACCAACCTGATGTGCCGGGGCCGCAAGCGCGGGCTAGCGGGCATCGTCGCCACGCAGCGGCTGGCGAAGCTGGCGAAGAACGTGGCGGCGGAAGCCAGCAACTTCCTGATGGGGCGCACCTTCCTCGATATCGACATGCAGCGCGCGGCGGACCTTCTGGGCATGGACCGCAAGCAGGCGGAGCGTATCCGCGACCTGCAACGTGGGCATTTCCTCGGCCTTGGCCCGGCGGTGAGCCGCCGCCCGGTGGCGGTCCACATCGGGGAGGTGAAGACGGGTGGAAAGAATGCCGCCGCCGCGCTTACCCCGCTGCCGCAGGCGGATGCTGCCGCGATGGGTGAACTGCTCCATGCAGACCTGGCGGAGGAAGCCGCGGAGAAGGTTCATCAGCCGCCCCCTCCCCCGCCACCAGCTCCCCCGCCGGTGGAAGCTCTGGCCGAAAGCATGGCTGCTCGCGCAGAGCCGCAGGAAAGCCTGTCCCGCGAAGTGGCGACCGGCGATGTCGATACCGTCCTTGCCGAAATGGCGGCGGAAGATGGCGCCACCTTCCGCCCCGCCAGCACGCTGTTCCGGGACTTTGCCACCCGCTGCCGTCAGCAGGGCGTGGCCAGCGCGCATATCGACATGCCCACTTTCCGCCGCCTGTTCGCCTACGCCAGCGCCGGTGTCGGCCTGCTGGATGATAGCCAGCGCGAACGGGTAGAGGCGATGGCACAGGGCGTGGCGGACGACGTGCTTGCGCCCTACCTTGCCATCGTGGTCTCCGCCGCGCGCGGCAGCGGCACACCGGACGAGGATCACCTTGCCCGCGTCTATGGCACGGCCTCGCCCGGGCGCATCCGCCGTTTGCTGGAGCATCTGGAGAAAACCGGCCTCATCTCGGTACACGAGGATTTCGGCGGCGAGCGCACCATTACCGTGCCCGGCATCGAGGACGTGCTAGCCTGAGCGCTTGGGAGCTGTCCTACACAGCTATCGCCTGCCACGCTCTGCGGTTATGTTGTTTCGCCTCGTCTCTCCGCCCCGCACCTCACGGAAATACAGCCCCCGCCCCCGTGCATGTATTTCATCAACTAAACCCCGTGTTGCGAAAATGCGGTTTCAACTGTAACGACCTTCGGAACAATCGGGCGCGTGCCCGGCTTATTCAGACATCAACTGGAGTCCCCGTCCCATGCGCATCGGCTGCCCCCGCGAGATCAAGAACCGCGAATACCGCGTCGGCCTGACGCCGGAGAGCGCGAAGGAACTGATCGCCAACGGTCACGAGGTGTGGGTGGAAACCGGAGCCGGCGAAGGTATCGGCGCCTACGACGCACAGTATGTCGCCAGCGGCGCGAAGGTGATCGACAAGGTCGAGGACATTTTCGCCGAGTGCGAGATGATCGTGAAGGTAAAGGAACCCCAGCCCGAGGAAATCGCCCGCCTGCGCGAGGGCCAGATCCTCTACACCTATCTCCACCTCGCTCCCGATGCCGCGCAGACCGAGGGGCTGGTGAAATCCGGCTGCACCGCGATCGCCTACGAAACCGTTACCGGCCCGCGCGGCGGCTTGCCCCTCCTGAAGCCGATGAGCCAGGTGGCCGGGCGCATGAGCATCCAGGCGGGTGCCAATGCGCTGGAAAAGGTCCATGGCGGACGCGGCGTGCTGCTGGGCGGCGTTCCCGGCGTGCTGCCGGGCAAGGTGGTCATCATCGGCGGCGGCGTGGTGGGCTTCAATGCCGCGCAGATGTCTGCCGGACTGGGTGCCAGCACGATGATCATGGATCTCGATCCGGAAGTGCTGGAAAAGGTCGGCACCCATTTCGAATCGCGCGCCAGCACCCGCTTTGCGAGCAAGGCCAATCTCGAACAGGCCGTGGCGCAGGCCGACATGGTGGTGGGTGCCGTGCTGGTACCCGGAGCCGCAGCACCCAAGCTGGTCAGCCGCGCAATGCTGAAGACCATGAAGCCGGGCGCCGTGCTGGTGGATGTCGCCATCGATCAGGGTGGCTGCTTCGAGACGAGCAAACCCACCACGCACGACAATCCCACCTACGTGGTGGACGACGTGGTGCATTACTGCGTCGCCAACATGCCCGGCGCGGTCAGCCGCACAAGCACCTATGCGCTGAACAACGTCACCCTGCCGCACGCGATCCGCATCGCGAACCTTGGCTGGAAAGAGGCCATGCACCGCGATCCGCACCTGGCGCAGGGGCTGAACGTTCACGCAGGCCGCGTCACATATCCTGCCGTGGCCAGCGAACTGGGTTATGACCTGCTACCGATCGAAGAAGCGATAGCCTGACTGCCGCATCTTAGTTGGACGCCAGCCAATTTCGCAATAAATCCTGCTCCGTCATTTACCCTATCTACAGGTGCCGACCTTAAACAGCGTGCATGACGCGCGCCGCCACCACCATGCTGCTTGCCCTGCTGGCTTGCCTTGGCATCGTGCTGGCATCCGAAAGGGCGGAGGCGCAGTCCAATTCGGCCTCGCCCTGCCGCGCCTACAGCGACGAGAGGTTCCCTCTTTCTGTAGCTATCGAGCAGCTTGAGTGGACCTGCGGCAACAAGGGTTGGCAGGACGGACGCAAGGTCACGTGGCTGCGGTTCGACACCTGGGACCGGAACGATCCGCCCGAAGAGTTTTCCAGCCGGATCACGGTTTTTGACAGCATCGCCATTGCCGCGGTGGCTGCAGACGGCAGCATGCAAGTGGAAAGATATTCTGCCGCGCAGGCGACGCCTGTTGCAGCGGGGCCGGCCTTTACCGTGGACCTGCCGGAAATGCGGGACGATACGCGATCCATCCTAGTCCGCATAGTCGCGCCGCACAGCGTCACGATCGGCTCCGAAGCGCGGCTCGTCACCCGGCCACAGAACCAGTCCGGCGCCCTGTTCGCGACGATGTTCCTCGCCATGCTCACCGGCATGCTGGTGATGCCCCTGCTGTTCGATGGAATGTTCTTCGTGGTGCTGCGCGAACGATTCGTGTTGTTCCACGCCTGTATGACGATCTCGATGATCATCTACATCGGCACTGCGGGTGGAGTGATCTCGTCATTCTTATCCCTGCCCATCAGTCTGCTGGCCATTGCCGCGCCGCTGGTATGGGCCGTGGGCGTTGGTTTCGGCGGCCTGTTCATCGCCAGCTTCGTGGAACGTGACATGCTGCGCCAGCGGGAACGCCGCGCGCTTACGGCGCTGTCGTTCTGGTCGATGCTGGTGCCAGGCTTTGCCGCGTTGCAGTTGCCGTGGACGCAGAGCTTCGACAACCAGTTGTACTTCTATGCCTTCCTGCCCGTCATCCCCGGGCTGATCTGTGCCATCGTCACCGCACTGATGCGCGGCAGCCGCGCCGCGCGTTTCCTGGCCGCGGCATGGCTGCTGGTGATGGCCACCGCCGTCGATCGCCTGCTCAAGGGGCTGGGCGTCTATGTCGGCAGCGATTCGATAGACCTCTCGATGTTCTTCGCGTTGGCACTGGAAGTGGTGATCGTCGGCCTTGGCGTGGCCGACCGTTTCCTCGCCGTGCGCCGCGAACGCGACCGTGCGCTGACAGAGGCGCGCACACTGGAGGAGTTGAGCGAGCGCGACGCCCTGACCGGGCTACTCAACCGCCGCGCGCTGGAAGCCCGGTTCCCGGTCCTGCGCGCCGAGGGATTTACGGCGATGGCCGTGATCGACGTCGACAAGTTCAAGAACGTCAACGACCTGCACGGCCATGCGACCGGAGATGCGGTGCTGAAAAGCGTCGCCAATGCCCTGCGCCGCGACGACATCAACTCGCTGGCGTTCCGCATGGGCGGGGAGGAATTCGTGCTGCTGCTGCGCGGGATAGGCGCGATCGAACGGGCGGAGGAACGCCGCCTCGCCATTACCGAGGAAGTGGCCCGGTCAGGACTGGTGCCTGAAGTCGTGACCGCCAGCATGGGCGTAGTCGAGGCACCGCACGATGCTCTGGCCGATGCCAGCTTCGATGCGCTCTACCTGCGCGCCGACCGGCTGCTGTACGAGGCGAAGGCCTGCGGACGCGACCGGACAATGTCGGAAAGGCTGAAGGTCTTCCGCCCGCGCCGAACGGTAGAGCGCCGGGTCGCGGCCTAGCCTGGCTGATCGGAAAGCGGCAGGAAGGGCGCGGCGACTTCGGCGGGCACACGCAACAGGCGGCCGCTGGCCTTGTCCACCATGGCCCAGGTCGATTTCGCGCGCACCAGCGCCTTGCCCTGCGCATCGCGGAACTCGTAATGCCGGTCGAACCGCGCGCCGCGCGGGCCATCCTTGATGATGGTCTCGCCGGTCACCTCGGCACCCTCGGTCACGTTGCCGCGATAATCGATCTCGTGCCGGGTCACGACCCAGACGTAGACATCCCGGTGTTCGGGCGGCGCGACCGCTTCCCAGTGAGCTACCGAAAGCTCCTCCATCCACCTCACCCACACGGTGTTGTTGACGTGGCCGTTGGCATCGATGTGCTCCGGCAGCGCGGTGAAGGTCAGGGAGAAACGGTCGCTCATTTCGCAACGCCGAGCTGCCAGAGGATGAAGGCCACTTCCTCCGCCGTTTCGCGCAGGCCTTCCCAGCGGCCCGACTTGCCTCCATGGCCGGCGCCCATGTTGGTCTTGAGCAGCAGGATATTGTCGTCGGTCTTGTACTCGCGCAGCTTGGCCACCCACTTGGCAGGCTCCCAGTAGGTGACGCGCGGATCGTTCAGGCCTGCAGTCACCAGCATCGGCGGATAGTCCTGCCGCGTAACCTGGTCGTAGGGGGAATAGCTCAGGATATTCGTGAAGGCGGTCTCGCTTTCGATGGGGTTGCCCCATTCCGGCCATTCGCCGGGGGTCAGCGGCAAGGTGTCGTCGAGCATCGTGTTGAGCACGTCCACAAAGGGAACGTGCGCCACCACCGCGCCGAACAGTTCGGGCGCCTGGTTTACCACCGCCCCCATCAGTTCGCCCCCGGCAGAACCCCCGCTTGCCGAGATACGTCGTTCAGCGGTGTAGCCCATGTCCACCAGGCCGCGCGCCACGTCCACGAAATCGTTGAAGCTGTTGGTGCGCGCTTCCATCTTGCCCTGCAAATACCAGTTTCGCCCCAGGTCGTCCCCGCCGCGGATGTGGGCGATGGCATAGGCCATGCCCCTGTCCACCATGCTGAAACGCGTGGTGGAAAAGCCCGGCGGCACGGCAAAGCCATAGGCGCCGTAAGCATAGAGATGCAGCGGCCCGCCAGCCCCACCGTTCATCGCGTCGCGATCCTTGCGATAGACGATGGAGACCGGCACCATCGCCCCGTCGCGGGCGCGCACCTCCACCCGGTCCACTGCATAGAGCGAGGGGTCGAAACCGCTGGGAATTTCCTGCACCTTCAGTACTTCCATCTCGCCCGATGCCACGTGATAGTCGTAGGCTGTGTCGGGTGTAATCGGGCTCTGGTAGGAAAGGCGGATGCGGTCTTGGTCCCACTCGGGGTTGTTGCCGGTTCCCGCGTCGTAGGCGGCTTCGGGGAAATCGATGGACTGCACCCGCGCCGGATCGTCGTAGTAACGGATCTGCACCTGATCGAGGCCGTTCAGACGCCCCTCGGTCACGTAGAACTCCTTGAACAGGTCGAATCCCGTCAGGTAGAATTCGTCCGATCCCTCGATCAGCGTCGTCCACTCTCCGGGCGCGCTTATCGGCGCGGTGGCGAGGCGGAAGTTCACGTGCTCGTCGTTCGCCCAGATGTAGATCGTATCGTCGCGGAAGTCGGCGGCGTATTCGACGCCGATCTTGCGCGGCCTGATGACGGTCAGCTTCCCGGTGGGATCGTCGATGGAGGTGAACATCACCTCGCTCGTCTCGTTGTCGCCGGTGGCAATCACCAGCCATTGGCGGTTGGCGCTGACGGATGGCGAGGCGGTATAACCCAGCGTCTCCTCGTGGAAAATCTCCACGTCGCTGTCGGCGGGTTGGCCGATGGTGTGGGCGAGCACGCGGTCCACGCGCCAGTTCTCGTTAGCCCGGCCATAAACCAGCACGGTATCGTTCGCTGCCCATATGAGGCCTGAGTTCACGTTCTCGATGCGGTCTTCCAGCACGTCACCGGTGTGAAGGTCCTTGATGAACCCGGTGTAAAATTCGCCGCCGCTGGTGTCGGTGGAATAGGCAAGATAGCGGCCATCCTCGCTTACCGAGAACGCGCCCAACGTGAAGTATTCGTGGCCCTCGGCCAAGGCTGGCACATCGAGGATGATCTGGGTCGCGCCACCCGCCACGGGACGGCGGTAGTACTTGCGGTACTGCGCGCCTTCTTCGAACTCCGACCAGTACTCGTAATCGCCATCGCGCTGCGGCACGCTGTAATCGGCTTCCTTGATGCGGGCGCGCATTTCGGTGAACAATTCCTCCACCAGCCCGCGATGGCCCGCCATCTGCGCCTCGAAATAGGCGTTCTCGGCGCGCACGTAATCCAGCACGTCCTCGTCATCGATGGTGGGATAGCTTTCGTCGCGCAGCCATGCCCACGGGTCGGACACGGTGATCCCGTGCCGGGTGTAGCTATGCTCACGCTGCTCTGCGCGGGGCGGCTGGATGCTGGTGTCGTAGTTCAATTCATTGTCCCGAGACTAGTTTGGGGCGATTGCAGTTGTGGCCGTAGCAAGGGCTGCGAATGCGGCAAGGGCCATGTTGCGGATCGACAGCCACGGGCGGGGCCTCCGCAAGAATGGGACCATGCTGCGGGTGGAAACACGCCGAGCAAAGGCCTATGTCGGATGCATAACGCGAACATGTTTCCTCTGAAACCGGAAGACGACAAAATGCTGATGCAAACCCACGAAGCCCGCCTTGATGCCCTGCGCAAGGAGCTGGATCGCCGCGACCTCGATGGCTTCGTGGTCCCGATCAGTGACGAGCACCTGAGCGAATATGTCGGCGCCTATGCCCAGCGCCTCGCCTGGCTGACGGGCTTTGGCGGTTCTGCCGGCAGCGCCGCGATCCTGAAGAACAAGGCGGCGATGTTCGTCGATGGGCGCTACACCCTGCAGGTGCGCCAGCAGGTGAGTGGGCAGCTTTACGAATACAAGTCCGTGCCAGACGATTCCATGGCCGACTGGCTCGCCGGAAACGCCACCGAAGGCACGCGCATCGCCTATGACCCTTGGCTGCACACGCGCGGATGGGCACAGGCGGTGGAGAAGAAGCTGGCCGCCGTGGGGGCCGAGCTGGTCCCCGTTGACTCCAATCCGCTGGATGCCGTGTGGGACGACCAGCCCGAACCCTCCCCCGCGCCTGCCTACGTGCAGGACGACAAGCTGGCGGGCCGGTCCAGCGCGGAAAAGCGCGGTGAAATTGCCGAGTGGCTGAAGAATGAAAAGCTCGATGCAGTGGTCATCAGCGCGCTCGATTCGGTCGCCTGGACGCTGAACATTCGCGGCGCCGACGTCGATCATACGCCCGTCGCGCTATCCTACCTCTTCGTGCAGGCGGACGGCACGGCAGACTGGTTCATCGCGCCCGACAAGGTGCCTGCGGATGTGGCGCAGGCGCTGGGCAATGCCGTGCGCATCCGCCCGCGCAACGAGTTCTCCGATGCCTTTGCCGAAATGGCGGGAAAGCGCGTCGCCGCCGATCCGCAGCGTTCAGTCGCGGCGATCTTCCAGCGGCTGGACGATGTCGGTGCCGAGATCGTCAGCGAAGACGATCCCACCGTATTGCCCAAGGCGATCAAGACGCCCGCCGAGCAGCAGGGCCACCGCGACGCACAGGCGCGCGATGGCGTGGCGATCACGCAGTTCCTCCACTGGCTGTCGGTCGAAGCGCCGCAGGGCAAGGTGGACGAGCTGTCCGCCGCAGCCAAGCTGCATGACTTTCGCAAAACCAATTCCGACCTGCTCCGCGACTTGTCTTTCGACACGATCAGCGGTGCGGGGCCGAACGGGGCCAGTCCGCACTACCGCGTGGATGAAGAGAGCAACATCAAGCTGGAGCCGAACAGCGTCTACCTGGTCGATTCCGGCGGCCAGTATCCCGACGGCACCACCGATATCACGCGCACCATCTGGGTCGGCCCCGATGCTCCGCCCGCCGAAGTGTGCGACCGTTTTACACGCGTGCTGAAGGGCCACATCGCGCTCGATACGCAGACCTTCCCGCCCGGCACGCCCGGCTCCGCGCTGGACACGCTGGCGCGGCAGTTCCTTTGGCGCGCGGGCCTCGACTATGCCCACGGCACCGGCCACGGCGTCGGCGCGTTCCTGGGCGTGCACGAGGGGCCGCAGCGCATCGCCAAGGGGCGCGGCGCGCAGGCGGGCACCGACCAGCCACTGATGGCGGGCATGATCCTCTCGAACGAGCCGGGCTATTACAAGGCGAACGAATACGGCATCCGCATCGAGAACCTGGTGCTGGTGGAAGAGCGCGAGATTCCCGGCGGCGAGGGCAAGTGGCTGGGCTTCGAGACGCTCACCTTTGCCCCGATCGACTGCACGCTGGTGGATCGCAGCCTGCTCAGCCCGGCCGAGATCGAATGGTGGAACACCTATCACGCCAAGGTGCGCGATGTGCTGGCTCCGCAGATGAGCGGCGAGGAACTTGCATGGCTGGAGGAGGCGTGCAAACCGCTCTGACGCGGTCACCCGGAGGAAGTTCGCCGATCAGAGCGCAGATAACGGCGCGATGAACGGCTTTGCCACTGCGCGACAAATTGCGACAATTCTCTCCCGAACCGGCAAAATCGTGCGACACCTGCCGCTTAAAACCGGTATTACAGAGCAGCGGGTTGCCTGACCCCTTCCCTCCCCCCTCCCAGGCTGGCGACCCGTTGCTCGACCGAAACGAACTGGAGAGTAACCATGAACAAGACCCTGATATTTATCGCAGCAGCCGCAGCGTCCAGCGCCACTCTTGCCCTGAGCGGCGCCTCCATGGCGCAGGACCTTCCGCAGCGCGGAGCCGAAATGACCCGCGCCGATGCCGAGGCCCGCGCCGCTGCGCGCTTCGCTCGCATGGATGCCAATGAAGATGGCGTGCTGAACGAAGCCGACCGTGAGGCGCGCGCACGCGCTCGCTTTGACCGGATGGATGCCAACAACGACGGTATGTTGAGCTTCGCGGAAACGCAGGCTGCGCGTGACACGATGCGCGAAGGCCGCGCTGAACGCCGCAGTGAACGCCGCGCAGAAGCGGGCGACCGCGAAGACCGCCGTGGCCACCGCATGGGTCGCCGCGGAGGCGGTATGCGCGGCATGATGAACGGGGTCGACGCCAACAACGACGGCTCCATTACCGAAGCCGAGTTCACCTCCGCTGCGATTACGCGTTTCGAGAGCGCCGATGCCAACAACGATGGCACGGTCACTGCAGAAGAACGGCGGGAGCAGCGTCGCGAACGCCGCGGCGAACGTCGCCCGAATCGCGGATGAGCCGTGGCGATGTAAAATTGCTGCTGGTCGATGACGAAGCCAGCCTGCGCGAACCCCTGGCCGACTATCTGTCGCGCCAGGGGTTTGTCGTGCAGCAGGCATCCGATGCGGCCAAGGCACGCTCTGCACTGCTCGAGGACATGCCCGATCTTGTCCTGCTCGACATCATGATGCCGGGCGAGGACGGTATTTCGCTGTGCCGTCACCTGGTGGAAAGCCGCAATCTCCCGGTGATCTTCCTTACCGCCAAGGGCGAATCGACGGACCGGATCGTGGGGCTGGAGATCGGTGCCGACGACTACGTGGTGAAACCCTTTGAGCCGCGCGAACTCGTCGCCCGCATCCGCTCCGTCCTGCGCCGCGCCGCCAAGGGTGCCGTGGCTGGCCTCGCTGCCGATACGGAGGCGCACTACGAATTCGATGGCTGGCAACTCGATCCACTGAAGCGCCGCCTCGTCGATCCGGAAGGCGCCGTGGTGCCTATCTCCTCTGCCGAGTTCCGCCTGCTCGTGGCGCTGCTAGACCATCCGCAGCAGGTGATGGACCGCGACCGGCTGCTCGACATGGTGCAGGGGCGCGAGGCGCACCTGTTCGACCCGGCGGTGGACAACCAAGTCAGCCGTCTGCGCCGCAAGATCGAGGTCGACAGCCGCGATCCCAAGCTGATCCAGACGGTTTGGGGCGGCGGTTACATCCTTGCAGCGGAAGTGAAACGCTTTACGCCCGAAGTGAGCTGACAGGCGTGCAAGGGTAATCGTGATCCGTCGCTTCCTTCCCAAGAGCATGCATGGGCAGATGCTGCTTTCCGTGGCGCTGGCGCTGCTGGCGGCGCAGCTGCTTTCCGGCATCCTGCTCTACCGCGCCGAACATCGCCGGATCGAGAGCACTCTTATCAGCCAGCTGGCGTTCCAGCTGGTCCGCGATCCGCGCATCAACCTGCGCGGCGACAATCCCCGCGGCGGTCGCCGGGCGGAGCGGCGCCGCATGCGTATCGAACGCGCGCTGGAATCGCCGCAAATGAGTAGCGACATGCGTGAACCGGAGCGCGAGGCGGCGCTACGCGACGTGTTGCAGGAACAGGGCGTGGAAGTAGCCCAGCTTGTGGTGTTTTCCCGCCCGTTCTCGCGCGACAGGTACCTGATGGAAGGGATGCGCGAGGCGCCCGTCTTCTATCGCGAAACGTTCGATAGGGAAGGGACCGTCGTGCTGGCCGGATTGAAACGCGCCAATGCCGACCGCTGGATGGTCGCCCGCGCCCCGCTGCGGTCCCACAATGTCAGCGCCTTTCGCGGCGTGATTTTCCAGACCCTGATCCTCTACGTCGTGCTGGTAGGCGGTCTCGCGCTGCTGCTGCGCCGTATCTCGCGCCCGCTGGCCGCGCTCACCACCCGGGTGGAGAGGTTCGGCGGCATCGCCGACACGGGCGAACCGATGGAACCGTCCGGCCCCGAGGACACCCGCCGCCTGATCGCCGCGCACAACGCGATGGAGGCACGCATCGCGAACCTGCTGGACGAGAAGAACGTGATGCTGGGAGCGATCGGCCATGACCTCAAGACCCCGCTTGCCGCGCTGCGCGTGCGGATCGAAAGCGTCGAGGACGACACCGAGCGTGCGAAGATGGCCCGCACCATCGAGGACATTACCGATACGCTGGACGATATCCTCTCGCTCGCCCGGGTCGGACGCTCCAGCGACCCGCTGGAGCGGACCGACATTTCGGCCCTCGTCGCCTCGGTAGTGGAGGAATACGAGGACATGGGAGAGGACGTGGCCCTGGGCGAAACGGTGCGCGTGGCGCTGCCGGTTCGCGCTACGTGGCTGCGCCGCGCGATCCGCAACCTTATCGGCAATGCGCTGCGGTATGGCAGCCAGGCGCGCATCGGGTTGAGCCAAAACAAGACCCACGCCATCATCCGCATCGCCGATACCGGACCGGGCATCCCCGAAGGCGAGATCGCTGCCATGCTGGAGCCATTCACCCGCGGCGAAAGCTCGCGCAACCGCGAGACCGGCGGTGCGGGCCTTGGCCTGACGCTGGCGCGCGCCATCGCAGAGCAGCACGGCGGCACGCTGGTTCTGACGAACCGCATTAGAGAGGATGGCAGTATCGCCGGACTGGTCGCCGAGATACGGCTCCCGCTCTAGCGCATCAGTCCGCCAAGGATATTGCGTACGAAGGCGTTCAGGCCGGTGCGCACCGGGTCTGCGCTGGATTTCTTGCCCAGCGCCGTCGCCACGGCAATTGATGCCAGCGAACCCGTCGCTGCCTTCACCGCGCTCTTGCCTGCCTTCTCCCACATGGACGCGGTCTTGCGCGGCTGCTTGCGCACTTCCTCCACGCCCTTCTTTTCCACTTCCTCCGCAGTCTTCGCGGCATCCAGCGTCTTCTGCGCCAGTACTTCCTCAGCGCTCTCGCGGTCGACGCGCTGATCGTACTTGCCATCGTGCGGGCTGACCGACTGGATGATCGCGCGCTCCTTCGCGTTCACCGGCCCCAGCCTGCTGCGCGGCGGCTTGATAAGGGTGCGCTGCACGATGGTAGGCGCGCCCTCCTCGTCCAGCGTGGACACCAGCGCCTCCCCCACGCGCAGTTCGGTAATCGCTTCCGCCACATCGAGATCGGGATTGATACGGAATGTCTCTGCAGCCGCCTTGATGGCGCGCTGGTCCTTGGGGGTGAAGGCGCGCAGGGCGTGCTGCACGCGGTTGCCCAGCTGGCCCGCCACTTCCTCCGGAATGTCGACGGGGTTCTGCGTCACGAAATAGACACCCACCCCCTTTGATCGGATCAGGCGCACCACCCGCTCGATCGTGTCCTGCAAGGCGTCGGGCGCATCGTTGAACAAGAGGTGCGCCTCGTCGAAGAAAAACACCAGCTTGGGCTTCTCCGGGTCGCCCACTTCGGGAAGGCTCTCGAACAGTTCGGCCAGCAGCCAAAGCAGGAACGTGGCGTAAAGCTTCGGGCTGCGCATCAGCTCTTCGGCGGCCAGCACGTTCACCACGCCGCGGCCCTGATCGTCCACGGTCAGGAAATCGTCGATCTCCAGTGCGGGCTCTCCGAAAAAGTGATCCGCCCCCTGCGATTCGAAGCTCAGCAACTGGCGCTGGATTGCCCCCACCGATTGCTTCGAGACGTTGCCGTACTGACCCGACAGTTCCCTGGAATTATCGTAGGCCCAGGCCAGCATGGCGCGCAGGTCCTCGAGATCCAGCAGCAGCAGCTTGTTCTCGTCTGCGTAGCGGAAGACGATCTGCAACACGCCCTCTTGCGTCTCGTTCAGGTCCAGCAGGCGGGAGAGTAGCAGCGGCCCCATTTCCGATACTGTCGTGCGGATCGGGTGCCCGTTCTTGCCGTACAGGTCCCAGAACACCACCGGGTTATCGGAATAGGCATAGTCATCCATGCCCAGTTCCTTCGCCCGGCTTTCCAGCTTGTCGGCATGCTTGAAGGTGGGCGATCCGGGCATGGCGATGCCCGACAGGTCGCCTTTCACGTCGGCCACGAACACTGGCACCCCGGCGGCAGAGAAGCTTTCCGCCATGCCCTGCAGGGTCACCGTCTTGCCGGTACCCGTCGCGCCCGCGATCAGTCCGTGGCGGTTCGCCCGCGACAGGTCCAGCGCCTGCCGGTTTCCGTTCAAGTCGTTACCCAGAAAGATGTCGGTGGTTTCTGCCACTTTGGCCTGCCCCCAATAGATTGTTGCCCGATTCCAGCCGGAACCCTAGAGCGGGGCTGATGGATGGCAAGTCCCCCTTTGTCCTGCTCGACGATGCCCGTGCGTCCGGTGCCAGCGATGCGCAATGCTACACCGACCCCGCGCAGCTGTTCGTTGCCCGCAGGGCGCAGGATGTCGTGCGCGTGCTGGAAGAGGCGGACGCCGCCCGGCGGGAAACGGGCAAGCACCTCGCGGGCTATATCGCCTACGAAGCAGGGCTGGCGCTGGAGGAGCGGCTGGCACCGCTCGCCGCATCGCACAGCGGCGCTGACGGTCCGCTGGTGTGGCTGGGCCTGTTCGACGATCCCGAAATCATCCCGGCCGCCGAGGTAGAAGGCTGGCTTGCGTCTCGCTGCCAGGGGGAGGCCAGCATCGGCCCGCTGGACCCGCAGGTATCCACCGGCGGCTATCTCGACGCTTTCGATGCCTTGCAGGAAGCGATCAGGGCGGGCGACATCTACCAGGCCAACCTTACCTTCCCGCTGGCTGGCCCGGCCAGGGGCGACCCGCTGACGCTCTACGCGAAAATCCGCCCTGCCGCCGCTGCCGGCTATGGCGGGCTGATCTTCGACGGATCGGACTGGCTGCTCTCTTTCAGCCCCGAGCTGTTCTTTGCCCTGCGCGATGGCCACGCGAAGGTGAAGCCGATGAAAGGCACAAGGCCCCGTGCCGCCGATCCATCGGCGGACCGCGCGATGGCAGAAGAGTTGTCGGCATCGGCAAAGGACAAGGCCGAGAACCTGATGATCGTGGACCTGATGCGCAACGACCTTTCCCGCGTCGCGCAGGCGGGCAGCGTGCAGGTGGAGCATCCTTTCGCGGTCGAAACCTATCCCACCCTCCACACCATGACCACGACGGTGCTGGCTACCCTGCAGGAGGGCAAGAGCGCGGTGGACGTGCTGCACGCGATCTTCCCCTGCGGTTCCATCACTGGCGCGCCCAAGATCCGTGCAATGGAATTGATCGACGAGGTGGAGCGCGACGCGCGCGGCCCCTATTGCGGGGCCATCGGGCGGATCGACGCCAGCGGCGATGCCGCCTTCAACGTCGGCATCCGCACCATCCGCCTGACGCCGGGCGAGAACCAGCGCCACAAGGCCGTGCTGGGCGTTGGCGGCGCAATCGTCGCCGACAGCGATGGCATGGAGGAATGGCGCGAGTGCCTGGTGAAGGGTGCTTTCGCCCGCGGGTCGGCGGGCGGCCACGACCTGATCGAGACCATGCGTTTCGACCCGCAGGCCGGCACACCGCTGCTGGAAATGCATTTGGAGCGCATGAAAACCAGCGCCGCCGAACTGGGCTTTGCCTTCGACCGGCACGAGACCCGCAACCGCATCCAGGCGCTGTGTTTCGAACTGGAAGAAGCGGCCAAATTGCGGCTCGTCCTCTCGCGCTCGGGCGCGGTCACGCTGGAGGCCCATCCCCTGCCCGGCGCACTGCCGGACCCTGTGCCCTGCATCGCCCTGCCCCATCCCACCGTCGCGCACGACTGGCGCCTCTCTCACAAGACCACCGACCGCAGCTTCTACGAAGCCGCGCTGGACACCGCGAAAAGCGTGAACGCTCTGGAGGCGATACTGGTGCGCGACGGCTTGGTGACGGAGGGCAGCTGGACCAACGTGTTTGTCGAGCGCGACGGCACGCTTGTGACCCCGTCAGTGTCGGCGGGGCTGCTGCCGGGCGTGCTGCGCCGTTCGCTGATAGGGGATGGCAAGGCCCGCGAAGCCGATGTTTCGATCGAGGACCTGGAAAACGGCTTCTTCATCGGCAACGCCCTGCGCGGCCTGATCCCCGCCACGCTGGACCTTGCGTGAGCACCGCCCATCTCAGCCAGGCGCTGCAACGCATAGAGGCATCGCCCACCACGGCGATGACCGACCGCGCCAGCCAGCTGCGTGCAGAGGGGCGCGACATCATCTCGCTGAGCGTGGGCGAGCCGGACTTCAAACCGCCGCCGCATGTGATAGCCGCTGCCAATGCGGCGCTCGACGCTGGCGACACGCGCTACACTCCCGTCACCGGCACCGCGCGCCTGAAGGAAGCCGCCGCGCTGCATTTCCGGCGCGATCTTGGCATCGAGACCGACCCGGCCAGCGTGATCGTAACCGCAGGTGGCAAGCAGGCAATTTTCGAGGCGCTAGCCGCTACCGTCAGCCCCGGTGACGAGGTGATCATGCCCAGCCCCTGGTGGGTCAGCTATCCGCAGATGGTGCGCTTTGCAGGCGGCACCGTAGTGCCCTTGCGCACCTCTGCCGCCAACGGCTTCCGTTTCCGCCCCAGCGAGTTGGAGGCCCTGATAACGCCGCGCACGAACTGGCTGCTGCTGAACTCACCCGGCAATCCAACCGGCGCGGTGTTTCCTGCCGAGATTCTGCGCGGCATTGGCGAGGTTCTGCGCCGCCATCCGCAGGTGCTGGTCCTCAGCGACGATATTTACGCCCCGCTGCGCTATTCGGACGAACCGCATGCGACGCTGGCGGTAGAATGCCCGGACCTGGCAGACCGGATCATCACCGTCTCGGGTGTCTCCAAGAGCCACGCGATGACAGGCTTCCGCATCGGCCTCGCCACCGGGCCGGAATGGCTGATTGCCGCCATGGGCAAGCTGCAAAGCAATTCCAGCGGCAACCCCGCCAGCATCTCGCAGGCGGCCGCCGTGGCTGCGCTCGAAGGGCCACAGGCTTTCCTGTCCGACTGGCGCAAGGCGTTCCGTCGCCGCCGGGACATGGTGGCGGCGCGGATCAACGACATTCCCGGCCTTTCCACTCCCGTGCCCGACGGCGCGTTCTACTGCCTCGTCGATGCCGCCCCGCTGATGGAGAGGTTCGGCGGAGACGACGGCAGGCTGGCGCTCCACCTGCTTGACCACGGCGTGGCGACGGTTGCTGCATCCGCGTTCGGCGGGCACGACGGCTTCCGCATCAGTTTTGCCGCAGACGAGGCTGTGCTGGACGAAGCGCTCGACAGGATCGAAAAGGCCCTCGCTTGAAGTCCGAATGTCCTGAGCTTGTCGAAGGACTGCTTTTCTTTGATACGCCGCACCTGAAAAAAGGCTAGCAGCCCTTCGACAGGCAAAGGGCAA
Source organism: uncultured Sphingomonadaceae bacterium (assembly GCA_947493195.1). Lineage (GTDB taxonomy): Bacteria > Pseudomonadota > Alphaproteobacteria > Sphingomonadales > Sphingomonadaceae > Alteraurantiacibacter. Next base: position 384,750 of record CANLQG010000002.1, read on the forward strand.
ACGGATAGAACAAACGCAATGCACATTCCCATTCTCTTCGAAGACGGCGAAGCGCTCGTCATCGACAAGCCCGCCGGCCTCCCCATCGAGACACCGCGCAAGGGCGGCGCCAGCCTCGAGGATCACCTCGAACAGCTGAAGCTGGGCTTCCAGCGCGCGCCTGTTCCGGTGCACCGTCTGGATACCGATACCAGCGGCTGCCTGTTGCTGGCGCGCAACCCCAAGGCGTTGAAGCGCTTCAACAAGGCGTTCGAGGAGAAGCTCGTCGCCAAGACCTATCTCGGCATCGTCGCCGGGCCGGTTGAGGACGAAGAGGGCACCATCGAACTCGCCCTGTCCAAGATCAGCAGCGAGGCGAAAGGCTGGCGCATGATCGTGGCGAAGAAGGGCAAGCCCTCCGTCACCCACTGGACAAAACGCATGGAACTCGACGGCGGATTGACGCTGGTGGAATTTCGCCCGGAAACGGGCCGCACCCACCAGATTCGCGTCCACGCCGAACACACCTTCAAGCGGTCGCTGCTGGGCGATCCGATCTACGGCAACAAGGACGCGCGCGTCTCGCGCACGATGCTGCACGCCAGCGCACTGGTGATGCCGCGCGAGGGCAAGGCCGATATCGTGGCGCAGGCTCCGCTGCCCGCCGATTTCCTGAAGCTGGGCGCCGCGCAGGACTAGCAGGCGATGGGCAGGATTCTCGACCGGGCGCACGAGATCGCGGAGGAGAATTTCATCGCCGCTTCCGGCCCCGGCGGGCAGAACGTCAACAAGGTGGCGACTGCCGTGCAGTTGCGGGTCAACATCTACGCGCTTGGGCTGCCCCCGCGGATCTTTCACCGGCTGAAGGACATTGCCGGCAACCGGCTGAGCCAGGCGGGCGATATCATCATCGATGCCCGCAACCACCGCACGCAGGAAGCGAATCGGCGCGACGCGCGCGAGCGCATGGCCGCCATGATCGAGGAAGCGATAAAGGAGCCCAAGAAGCGGGCAAAAACGCGCGTGAACCGGCTGAACAAGAGGAAGCGGCTCGCCAACAAGAAGGCGCAGGGCGAGAAAAAGGTGCTTCGCGGAAAGATCGACCTGTAGCGACAGGATCGCTTGCCAGCCTTGACTTTTCCCCGATTCTCTCGCAATGGGCGCGCCGGAACGGCGGTGCCGATGGCATCGCCCTATTTATTTTCGGGGCACACGCGCCCTTATCAGACTTTTTGAAGGCAAGACCATGGCGAAGCCCGCAACCATCAAGATCCGCCTGAATTCCACCGCGGACACCGGCCACTTCTACGTGACCAAGAAGAACCCGCGCAACCACACGGAAAAGTTCACCTTCCGCAAGTACGACCCGATTGCGAAGAAGCATGTCGAGTACAAGGAAGGCAAGATCAAGTAAGCCGCCTTCGGCACGCTTGATCTCCGTAGTACCGAGCCCGCTTGCTGAACCCCTTTGCTGAATGGGGGGAACCGCCGGGGTTCACTGTCGGTTCAATGCCTCACCTGTACCCATCGGGTTCCCTAATGGTGAGAGTATGAACGCCTTGAAAAACCTTATCCGCACACCCGCCATCGCCGCCGCCCTCGGTGCGATGGCTTTTGCCGTTCCAGCCACGCTTACCGTCGCTGCGGCCCCCGTGGCAGCCCAGGCCCAGGCCGACCAGTTGCAGCGGGCCGCCCGCGCGCTGCGCGGCATTTCCACGATGCGTGCCGACTTCACCCAGACGGACCGCCTCGGCAACGTGGTCTCCGGCGAACTGACGCTGAAGAACCCCGGCAAGATCCGCTTCGAATATTCGGATGACGTGAACATGCTGGTCGTATCCAACGGCACGGCGCTGTCGATCATCGACTACGAAGTCAGCCAGGTGGAACGCTATCCCATCGGCGATTCGCCGCTGGGCGCGTTGCTGAACCCGGATCGCGACATCACCCGCTACGGCCGCGTACAGGGCGGCACCCGCAACGGCGTGATATCCATCGCGGTGAACGATCCCGACCGTCCGGAATTCCCCACGATGACGCTCATCTTCACGGAAAAGGCCTCCGCACCCGGCGGGCTGGAGCTGAACAGCTGGGTCGCTCTCGATTCGCAGAACCAGCGCACTACCGTGCGTCTGCGCAATCATCGTTACGGGATGAGCGTATCCGACAGCGAATTCCGTTTCCGCGATCCGCGCCGCTCGTCCCGTCGTCCGGGATAACCGGCCTGTAGGCGAAATGTTGTAAATTTGCGACAAACTACATCCGTCATTCATTGCTGCGACAGGGAGTTCCGCCTAATTCTAAGACATAGAGACGCGGTGAGGCGGGTTTCCCCCCTGTTGCCCTGATCCTCGTAAAAAGCCGCGCTTCTTGCGAAGCGTGACGAACGCTCGAAAAACGAACCCCCGTCGCATCATGCCCCCGCGACGGGGGTTTTTTTATCTGCGGTGCGCGACTAGGCAGCAGTGATGGTCACAATCACCACCTGGAACATCAACTCCGTCCGCCTGCGCATGCCCATCGTGGAGCAGTTCCTGAAGGAGAACTCGCCCGACGTTCTGTGCCTGCAGGAAATCAAGTGCCAGGAGCAGCAGTTTCCGTACAAGGCTTTTGCCGAGCTCGGCTACGAACATGCCGTAGTTCACGGACAGAAGGGGTATCACGGCGTCGCCACGGTCAGTCGCATCCCCATGCAGGAGTTCTCCCGCCACGACTGGCAGAACAACGGAGAGGCCCGCCACGTAGGCGTGGAGTTTCCTTCGCTTGACGGGCTGGTCCTGGAAAACGTCTACATTCCCGCCGGCGGTGACATTCCCGACCGCGAGAAGAACGCCAAGTTTGGCCAGAAGCTCGATTTTCTCGGGCGCATGACGCGCTGGGCCGAGGCAATCGACCGGCCCACGCTGCTGGTGGGCGATTTCAATGTCGCTCCGCTGGAATGCGACGTCTACGATCACAAGGCTTTGCTGAAAGTCGTCAGCCACACGCCGCTGGAAGTGGAAACGCTGGGCCTGCTGCAGGGCGCGCACGAGTGGGTAGACCTTGGTCGCAAGCATATCCCCGCGCCGGAGCGCAATTATTCCTGGTGGTCCTATCGCACCTACTGGCAGGGCAAGGACCGCGGGCGGCGGCTCGATCACATGTGGGCATCGCCCGATCTTGCCGCGCAAAGCCGCGCCCACACCATTGCCGAACACACTCGCGACTGGGAAAAGCCGAGCGATCACGTGCCCCTGACGACGGAGTTCGACCTCTGAGCGAGTGGTCCACCCGGTCCCCGCAGCGGCGCGTGGCACAGGCGGTAGACGCGCTGCGCCATGGCTGGCCGATCAAGGTGGGGGATGCGCCGGTGCTGTTGCCGGTCGAGACCGCGCCCGGCCGCGCGGCAAAGTCTGACCGCATGCTGATTTCCGCTGCCCGCGCCGAAACGCTGAAACTCACCAACCAGCGCCTCGCTGCCGATGGCCATTCCCCCGTGCTGATGCGCGCTGCCGGTCCGCTCGACCGCGACAGCGCCCTGCCGGTGGCGGACCCCGCGCTCGACCCCGTCAATCCGCTGAAGGGGCCGTTCCTGGCCGAGACGCTGGACTGGATGACCGCCGCGAAAGTGGCGCTGGAACTGGCGCGCATTGCCGGGGTGCTGCCCGCCTTCCTGGTGGACCCCGCCCCGGCAGGCGAGGCGGTCGAGCTGACATCCGTGGACCTTGCCGCCTGGAAGGACCCCGCCAACCTCGCCATTGCAACGCGCGCCCACTTACCCATCGCGCACGAGGAAGAGGCGGAAATCGTCGTTTTCCGCGCGCCCGACGACATGCGCGAGCACGTGGCGCTGGTGCTGGGTGCGCGATCGACCGACACGACCCCGCTCGTCCGACTGCATTCCGAATGCCTTACAGGCGATATCTTCGGCAGCCTGAAATGCGATTGCGGCCCCCAACTCGATCATGCGTTGGCAGCTATGTCTGCCGCGGCGAGCGAGGGGGGCTGGGGCGTGCTGCTGTACCTGCGGCAGGAAGGGCGGGGCATCGGCCTCGTCAACAAGCTGCGCGCCTATCGCCTGCAGGAAGAGGGGTTCGATACGCTGGAAGCCAACCGCCGCCTTGGGCTGCCAGAGGAAGCGCGCGATTTCCCTCTAGCGGCGCGGATGCTGGACCTGCTGGGCATCGGCACGGTTCGGCTGATGACGAACAACCTCGAAAAGGTCGTGGCTCTGGAGGATGCGGGGATCAAGGTGACCGAACGCGTGCCCCACCAGTTGCCCCCCAACCCACACAACACCCGCTATCTTGCGACCAAGCGCGACCGGGCCGGGCACCTGCTGACGTGAGCTGCTCCATTCGCGAGGAACGCGCCGGAGACCAAGCCGCGATTCACGCGGTGACGCAGCGCGCCTTCGAGGGACATCCCCATTCGGATGGTGGCGAAGCCGACGTTATCGACCGTCTGCGCGCCGATGGCGACTTGCTGCTGTCGCTGGTAGCGGTGGATGGCGAAGAGATCATCGGGCAGGTAACACATTCTGCCGCGCGCTTATCCAACCGCGAAGTAGGATGGATGGTCGTTGGTCCGATTTCCGTTGAGCCCGCGCGGCAAGGCGCGTCCATTGGCCGCGCGCTGCTGGAAGCGGGGGAAGTGGCGATGAGGGAGCGCGGCGCGAGCGGCATCACCGTGCTAGGTGATCCCGCCCTCTATGCGAAGTTCGGCTACGTCCAGCACACACCCCTGAAGATCGATGGCGACTTGGGCGAATACCTGCAGGTAAAGAGCTTCGGTGGTCCTATCCCGGCTGCTACGCTGACTTACGCACCAGCTTTTGGCTGAACCCACCGCCCCAGCGCCTGCCCCATGCGCACTGCGTCGCCTGCCTTGAACTCCTCCAGCCAGTCGACCTGGCCAGGTTCGAACAACAGGATCACGGTGGAACCGAGAAAGAACCGGCCCATTTCGTCGCCAGCCGCAAAATCGTGTTCCCCATTGGCGAAGGTACGGTGCCGGGGGCGGGGCGCGTGTGCTGCCTCGCGTCCGCCCCAGACGGTCTCCACCCCGGCCACGATCATCGCGCCGACCATGACGCTGGCAAAACATCCGTGCGCCCCGTCGAACATGCAGGCGAGCCGCTCGTTGCGAGCAAAGAGGTCGTCCACGTTTTCGGCCGTCACCTGGTTCACGCTGAACAGGTCGCCCGGAACATATACCGTGCCCAGCAACTCTCCTGCGGCAGGCATGTGCACACGGTGGTAGTCTTTCGGGCTGAGATAGACGGTGGCGAAAGCCCCGCCCTCGAACCGCTCGGCAATCGCCGGGTCGCCGCCGAGAAGCTGTGTGGCAGTAAACTCACGGCCCTTGGCCTGAAAGATACGTCCTGCCTCGATGGTGCCGATCTGGCTGATCGCACCATCGGCGGGGGAGAGGACGTATTCACTGGCATCAGCCAGCGGACGCGCTCCGGGTTTCAATTCACGGGTGAAGAAGTCGTTGAAGCTGGCGTAAGCCTCCACCGGCCGTGCGGCTTCGGTCATGTCGACATCGTAGGTATCGATGAAACGGCGGATCAGCCGATCCTTCAGCCACGGCGCTTCGCTGCCGGCAAACCTGCCAGCGAGGCGAGAAACGGCATGATGCGGCAGCGCGTGCTGGAGCCAGATGAAAGGACTGGCCATCAGCGCAGCTGGCTATCCTTGGAGCCGCGTCGGTTCATGCTCGTATGACGCACGGCGCTGTCCCTGCCGGACTGGCATTCCACGCAGGTGCGCACGCCAGGCACGGCCACTCGCCGTTTCTCAGGAATGTCCTCACCGCAGATGTCGCAATATGCCGCGCTTTCGCCCTGGGGCATGCGCGAACGCGCGGCGGCGACAGCGTCGCTCACCGTATCGTCGATCTGGTCCTGTACCGCGCCATCGCGCGACCATCCGCCTGCCATTGTTTAAGTCCTTCCTATAGGAAGAATGGCATAGCAGGGGTGTATGTTCCCGCCAGTGTGACGGGTGCAGCAGGACGGGGTCAGCGAATCACTTCGTAGCGGGTCAAGCGGCGGTCGAGCGCGTTTTCGCCCACACCGCGCATGTCGCCCGACCAGTCCGCCACGAAAATGGACTCGCGATCCACGCCGCTGGCAAAGCGGGCATCGTTTCCGACCACGGAGAGGCCGGAACTGTCGCGCGTGCGACCTTCTGCGGCGACGGCAATGAAGGCGCCGTAGTTTTCCTTGTCCTGCCCCTGCACGAACCAGTTGTTGCTGATCTGTCCGGCGGCCCCGCCCGGCAGGTCGATCATGTAATTAGTTCCGCGCCCGGCAGCATCGTCGAAGCTGGAGGAGGCGATGTCGACACGCCCGGCGCGCGCCTTGACGTAATGGCCGCCGCGACCTTCCTCGAACCGGCTGCGCGTGATGCGCACGTGGCCGTATTCGCCGGTGTAGATGGAATGGGCACAGCCGCCCGATCCCTCGCAAGTGCCAAGGCGGGTGAACGTGCTGCGATCGATCACCAGACGCCCGGCGGGATCGTTGTGGGTCAGGATTCCCTGCTGGCTGTCGCGAAACCAGCTTTCGGCGACGGTCAGGTCGCCCTGCTCCAGCCGAATGCCCGAACCGTTGTAATCGGGCACGCGCATGTTCTGAAACATGATGCCGGAAACCTCCGCCGTGCGCCCGCGCAAGACCAGCGCGGCCTTGCCTTCGCAGGTTACGCCATCGAAGACGACAGAGCCGGGCTCGCTGGCGAGGTAGGACACCGCGCCCGCTTCCTGGATCGCACACTGTTCGTAACGTCCGGGCGCAATGGCGATGGAGCCTCGCGCGTTGCCGATGGCATTCACAGCGTCCTGCAGGCGATCGTACCCGCGTCCCGTCTCAACCACAGTGAATGCCGACGCGCGCTCCTGCGCGAAAACTGTCGCGACCGGTATGGCCGCCACGGCAAGGGCGGCGACAACACCGATCAGGCCAAGCGGAATGCGATGTGAGATGCCATTAGGGGCGAGGCGGGATTCCTGCGTCATCATACCCGCTCTCTTAGCCGATTTGGGTTAACGGGCTGCTAAGCCTCGGCCTGGAGGCTAGCCTCGCCAGCGCCACCCGCCGCGGGTGTGGCGCTCGGCGAGCCAGACGAACGGGATGGTTATCGCAGTCAGCAACACGACAAAAGTTACAAGGCCAAGCTGATCCGCAAGAAGCGAAAGTCCAATGGCCGCGCCGATAAATGCAAGCAGCAAGAGCCATCCCTGCCACGCACAGGCCACCCGGCTCCGTAACCGAATCTCTTGGGTTCGAACCAGGGGTCGGTTCCAAATAGTCCTTTCGCCATTCTCAAAGCCTCCCAAGCTTATTCAATTCTCAGTCTTTCTTCGGCGGCCTGCCGCGCTTCGGCTGCGCGCTGACCGGCACCTCCACCCCCCGCCGCTTCAGTGCCTCGCGCAACAGCACCTCGATCTCCGCATTGACCGAACGCAGTTCGCCCGCGGCCAGGCGCTCCACCGCGTCGTGGAGCGCCGGATCGAGCCGCAGGGCAAACGCTTTCTTGGGAACCTTGGGCATGGCTGGCTACTGGTAGAGGGAGCCCGCATTGACGACCGGGTTCACATCGCGTTCCCCGCACAGCACCACCATCAGGTTGGATACCATGGCGGCACGCCGCTCGTCATCGAGGTGGACGATATCATCCTCGGATAGCTTCGCGAGAGCCATCTCCACCATGGAGACCGCACCCATCACCAGCTTGGCGCGCGCGGCGATCACCGCTTCGGCCTGCTGGCGGCGCAGCATGGCACCGGCAATCTCGCTGGCGTAGGCCAGGTGGGTGAGGCCGGCCTCGTCCACCACGATCCCTGCGACGGCGAGCCGCTCGTTGAGTTCGGTCTGCAGTTCCGAGTTCACCACATCGGGGCTGCCACGGAGCGTCGTCTCGTCCTCCTCGAAATCGTCGTACGGATGGCGCGCGCCTACCGTGCGCAGCCCCGCCTCGATCTGGATGTTCACGAACTCGTGATAGTCGTCCACGTCGAACACGGCCTGCGCCGTATCGCGCACGCGCCACACCACGTTGCAGGCGATGTCGATGGGATTACCGCGCAGGTCGTTGATCTTGATCCGTTCGGAATGGATGTTGTGCGCGCGGGCGCTGATCTTCTGCTTCATCATCCACGGCCAGACCCAGCGCAGACCCTCCGTCCGGTCGGTGCCGCGGTATTCACCAAACAGCGTGATCACCGCGCCCTGATTGGGCTGGATCATGTAGAAGCCGATCCACGAAATGAGGCCAATCAGCGCCACGAGAATGCCGAGGATCACCGGTGCCGGCGAGCCGCCCACCTTGGCCACCGATATGCCATATATCACCGCGAAGGCACCGCCCACCGTCAGCACCAACGCCACCAGCAGCATGAAATACCCGTTATAGCCGCTCGCCGGGACCTCCCGGCTGCGTGCCATGGGGATGTGTTCCTGACTCATAAATACCCTCCTGTTTGATATAACTATGATATCACTTTTATATCAAAATTAGCGGGTTGCAAAGCAGAATCGGCGCGTGGTCAATTGCGTGCGATAGCTTTCAGAAATGCCTCGCCATAGGCCTCCAGCTTCTTCGCGCCCACACCGGGGATCTGCGACATTTCCGCCAGGTTCACGGGCCTGTCCGCCGCCATGGCGCGCAGCACGGCATCGTGGAAGACGACATAGGGCGGCACCCCAGCTTCGGCGGCAAGGTCTCGTCGCAGGGCGCGCAGCGCATCGAACAGCGGATCGCCGACCGGGTTGGGGGTAGAACCGCCCCGCCCCTTGCGACTGCCGCGGCGCTGCGGCGGTTTTGCCATCACCAAGGGCACTTCGCCGGTCAGAATTGCGCGCGCATCCCCCGCCAGCGCCAGGCCGCCGTGCTCGGTCTGCACGAGGCAGCCCCGCACCTGGAGCGCGCGGGAAACAGGTTGCAGCAGGGCCGCATCTTCCCCCTCGACGATGCCGAATACCGACAGCCTATCATGTTGCTTGCTAACCACGCGGTCGTCCGCCACGCCGGTCAGCACCTTTTGCAGGTGCCCGAAGCCGAAGCTCTGGCCCGTGCGATAGACCGCGGAAAGCAGCTTGCGCGCCAGCTGCGTCACTTCGATCACTTGCTGCGGATCAAGGCAGTTGTCGCAGTTGCCGCAAGTTTGGGGCGGGTCCTCGCCAAAGTGCCGTAGCAAGACTGCGCGGCGACATCCGGCGGTTTCCACCACGCCAGCCAGCGCATCCAGCCGTTGGCGCTCGCCGTTCTGGCGTGCCTGCTCCACTTCGGCGATGCGCATGCGGGCCTGGGCAAAGTCGCCTGCTCCCCACAGCATCAACGCGACCGCAGGATCGCCGTCGCGCCCGGCGCGGCCCGTTTCCTGGTAATAGGCCTCGATCGACTTGGGCGTGGCGGCGTGGGCGACGAAGCGCACATCCGGCTTGTCGATGCCCATGCCAAAGGCGATGGTGGCGACCATCACCATGTCTTCGCTGGCAACGAACTTCGCCTGGTTTTCCGCGCGCACTTCCGGCGGCAGGCCCGCGTGATAGGGCAGCACCGGGCGGCCCGTGGCCTCTGCCAGTTGCTCCGCCAACTGCTCTACCTTGCGGCGGGTGGGGGCATAGACAATGCCCGGGCCGGGATTGTCCGCGCAGACCTGCGCCAGCTGGCGCGGCAGCGAATCGCGTGGACGGATGGCGTAGCGGATGTTCGGACGGTCGAACCCGGCAACGATCAGACCCTCTTCGGGAAGGCCAAGCTGCGTGAGAATGTCGGCGCGGGTGTGGGCATCCGCTGTGGCCGTCAGCGCCAGGCGCGGCACATCGGGAAAGGCGTCCATCAGCGGGCGAAGCTGGCGATAATCGGGGCGGAAGTCGTGGCCCCATTCGGATACGCAGTGCGCTTCGTCCACGGCGAACAGCGCCAGCCTGGCACTGGTCAGCAGGTCGCGAAAGCCCGCCTGGCTGGCGCGCTCTGGCGCGACGTAGAGCAGGTCCAGCCCGCCCGCCCTGAAGGCATCCATTGTTTCCCGCCAGTCGGCATCGGCGCTGGTCAGCGTCGCTGCACGAATCCCGTTGGCGCGTGCCGAGCGCAGCTGGTCGTGCATCAGCGCGATCAGCGGGGAGATCACCACGCAGGTGCCTTCCAGCATGGTGGCGGGCAGCTGGTACGTCAGCGACTTGCCGGCCCCGGTCGGCATCACTGCCAGTGTGCTCCGCCCCGCCAGGACGCGGGTGACGACATCCGCCTGCCGCCCGCGAAAATCGGAAAAGCCGAACAGGCGGCGCAGTTCCTCCCGCGCAAGATCAAGGCCGACTGTTTCCATCACCGTGCCCCTGTGACAGGTCGAGGCCCCCGCGCCTACCGCCGCAACAGGCATTTCCACTTGGCGTTTGCACGGCTATGGGCAATTCCGGTTCAATCACGAGGAAAGGGTCAATCCCCCATGAAGAAGCTTGCCTATGTTGCCGTTGCCGCCGCGTTCGCGCTGTCTGCCTGCGGCGACACCACCGATGCATCGGATGATGCCGTGGCCGATACCGTCGAAGTGCCTGCCGACGATGCAATGGCCGGTGCCCCCGATCCGGTCGCGGATGCCGATGCCATGGCTGAGGACGATGCGGACGTGGAAGAATCCATGGACGAGGCTGAAGCCACGGCCGAGGCTGCTGGCGATGCCGCGCAGGAAACCGTGGACGATGCCATAGCGGCTGCCGAGGCGGCCCAGGACGAAATGGACAACGCCGGCGAGTGATCGCCGCGCGTTTTCGCCGCAGAACGGGCCAGGCCTTCGCGGGCCTGGCCCTCTTCGCGTGCGCCGCTTGCGGGGACGGCGAGGGAGCGGGTGAACCGGCTTCGCCCACGCAAGGTGAAGCGGCTACCCTGCGCGATGCGGAGGCGATGCTGGACGCGCGCGAACCTGCTGAAATCGCGCCCGAAACCCCGCAGGCCGAGGCGACCGCCACATAGGTTACAATGATTCGCACTGGCCCTGCAAATGTGGTATCATTTGCAACATGACGGACATTGCCGAACAACCCCGCGAAACCACCGACCAGGGCCAGGACTTCAGCACCCTGCCCGAGGTGTCCGATGACGTATTCACCGCGCCGCTGAAGCGTCCCAGTTATGTGACCGAGGATTGGCTGGAGCCGCAGCAGACGCAGTACACTTCCGAAGACGACGCAATCTGGGACGACCTGTTCGCCCGGCAGATGAACGTGCTGCCCGGCCGCGCCTGCTCGGCCATGCTGGAAGGGCTGGAAAAGCTCGATCTTGGTAAGGGCGGCGTGCCCGATTTCGGCGAGCTGTCGGAGGAGCTGGGCAAGCGCACCGGCTGGAGCGTGGTGCCGGTTCCTATGCTCATTCCCGATCACGTGTTCTTCTGGCACCTGGCCAACCGGCGGTTCCCCGCGGGCAATTTCATCCGTACGCGCGAAACGTTCGACTACATCCAGGAACCCGACGTGTTTCACGACGTGTTCGGCCACGTTCCGCTGCTGACCGACCCCACCTTCGCCGATTACATGCAGGAATACGGCCGCGCGGGGTGGAAGGCCATGCGCTACAACAAGCTCAAGGCTCTTGGCGCGCTGTACTGGTACACGGTGGAGTTCGGCCTGATGATGGAAGCTGGCGAGCCGCGTATTTATGGCGCGGGTATTCTCTCCGGCCCGACCGAGGCTGTATTTGCACTGGAAGGCCAGTCGCCGAACCGCATCATGTTGAATGTCGACCGGGTCATGCGCACCGATTACGTGATCGACGACCTGCAGCCGACCTATTTCGTGATCGAGAGTTTCGAAGATCTCTATCGCCAGACGGTGGAGCGCGATTTCGACCGTCTCTATCGCGACCTGGGCGCCAGCTTCACCTATGCCAATTCGGCGGTGATCGATGTCGACAACGTGGTGCACCGTGGCACGCAGGAGTATTTCCTGCGTGGCGGCCGTGGAAGCGACGCAAGACCGGTCTGACGTATCGGCAGAACAAATAGAAAAGGGCCGCATCCCGTTTGAGGAGCGGCCCTTTTTTGTGGATTTCTTCCGGTCTTAGTTGACCGCTTCTTCCATACCTTCGGTGTAGGTGTCGGTGTCGCCTTCAGCTGCATCTTCCATGTTGTCGGCTTCGGCTTCCATGGCATCGGCTTCTTCATCGGTGATCATGCCGGCATCTTCCATGTCGTCGGCCTGCTCTTCCATGGCTTCGGCTTCTTCTTCGGCAGCCTCTTCGCTGGGGCTGTCGCAGGCGGCAAGGCCCAGGCCCAGAACTGCGGCAGACGCGAAAGCGATAATCTTCTTCATAGCGTATTTCCTTCCTGAGATGGCCACACCGACATTCGAAACGGCCATTAGAATTCAGTCCTCACTTCAGTCGAGGCCCGGCTGGATAGTGTCGCGCCGATTCAGATAATTGTACATCATCAGCGCGGCCAGAGCCCCGGCCATGGTCATCAACAACGCATCTGCCGTATAGGTTCCTGAAACCAGATTTCCGTGAGTAAATTCAGGCGCCAGAAGCAGGCCCGACAGAACCGCGCCCCCCACGCCAACGGCCATGAACCGCGATTGCGCCCGTGCGCTGTCGGCGTGCAGCATGAACGCGGTCTGCCATCCCAGGATGGTTCCCGAAACTATCATGAAGATGAAGCCCACGTGCGTTACCTACGGTCCTTTCACAGACTAAACGGAAAGGAATAGGATGCAGTTCCACGCGGGGGACCAGAACTGTGGCCAACAGATTGCCGGAATTTGCGTAATTTCTTGGCAAAACAGTGTCTTGCGCAGTTAACAGCGCATTAGAACATCCACAGTAGCAGCACGCCCATCGCGATCCGGTAGATCACGAACAGTAGCATCGACGCTTTCTTCAGGAAGTTCATCAGAAAGGCCATTGTGCCGAAAGCGGCCAGGAAAGTAAGGCCGCCGGTTATCAGCGCCTCCATGACCATTTCTCCGCCCGCATCCATCAAGTCGGGAACGATCAGCACGCCCGCACCGGCCACGGCGGGGATCGACAGAAGGAAAGAGAAACGCGCGGCCTCCACCCGGCCGAAGCCGAGCACGCGTGCAGCCGTCATCGTGACACCGGAGCGGCTGGTGCCGGGAATCAGCGCCAGCGCCTGCGCCATGCCTACCAGCAGGCCATCGCGCCACGTCAGGTCCTCGTAACTGCGATCCTCGCGCCCGAAATAGTCGGCGATGCCCAGCAGGATGCCGTAGAAGATCAGGTTGAATGCGATGAGGTCGGTAAAGCGAAGCGATGCGAGCAGGTCGCCGTCCTCTATCTTCAGGCCGAACAGCGCCACGGCCACGCCGTTAAGGGCACCGGTCTTGATCGCCAGCCCCGCGAGCACGGCAGGAATGGTGCCCAGCACGATCCACCAGAAAAGGCGCTTCTGTTCGGGCGCGTGGCCGATACCCACGGTGGCGAAACCGCCGCGGGCCAGACCCCATGCGTCCTTGAAGAAGTAGACGATGATCGCCAGCAGCGAACCAATGTGCACGGCGATGTCCAGCATCGGGCCCTGATCCGGATAATCGAGGAACACCGGCACGAGGATCAGGTGCCCCGATGACGAGATCGGCAGGAATTCGGTGATCCCCTGCACCACGGCAAGGATCAGCATCTGGAGGAAAGTCATCGGGTAGCGGTGGTCCCTGGATGGAGAGCGTGCGTTCCCCCGCCTCCAACCAAAACGGGGGCGAAGTCAAGCCTCGCCCCCGTCGGATGGGTAGATTTTTGCGCCTTACCAGATCGAAATGCGATCTTCCGGTGCCAGGTAGAGCGCGTCGTCCGGGCCGACGTCGAAGGCGTCGTACCATGCATCGAGATGGCGCACCGCATTGTTCAGGCGGAATTCGCCCGGCGGGTGGTTGGCCGTCATCACGCGGTTGCGGAGCGATTCCTCGCGCTCCATGCCGCGCCAGACCTGGGCAAAACCGAGGAAGAAGCGCTGGTCGCCGGTCAGGCCGTCGATCACCGGAGCTTCCTGCCCATTGAGCGACAGGCGATAGGCGCGGTGCGCCATCTGCAGGCCGACGACGTCGCCTAGGGTTTCGCCCATCGACTGGCCGGCGCGCAGGCAGACCGGGCCTTCGGGGCTGTCTACCGGGCAATAGGATTCGATGAATTCGCCCATGCGCTGGGTGAACTGCTCGAAACCTTCGCGGTCCGAATCCTGCCACCAGTTGCGCAGGGTGCCGGTGGCATCGAACTGCGAGCCCTGATCGTCGTAGCCATGGCCAATCTCGTGACCGATCACCGCGCCGATCGCGCCGTAGTTCACCGCCGGGTCGGCTTCCGCATTGAAGAACGGCGGCTGCAGGATCGCCGCGGGGAAGACGATGCGGTTGGTCAGCGGCGAATAGTACGCGTTCACCGTCTGCGGCAGCATGCCCCATTCGCTGGGATCGACCTTGGTGCCAAGCTTGGAGCGGGCATCGGCAATCGCCCAGTTCGTGGCGTTGATACGGTTGGCCAGCGGATCGTCGGGCGTAATTTCGAGGCCGTCGTAGGTCTCGAATTCGCCCGGATAGCCGATCATCGGCACGAAGCCTTCCAGCTTGGTGCGGGCTTCGGTCAGCGTGTCGGCGGTCATCCACTCGTTTTCATCGAGCGCAGAGGACATGGCGCGCTGCAGGTTGGCCACCAACTCGTCCATGCGCGCCTTGCTCTCGGGCGGGAAGTACCGGTCCACGTAAAGCGCGCCCAGCTGCTCGCCCAGCGTGCCTTCCACCGCGCCGATGGCGCGCTTCCAGCGTTCCTGCTGCGCTTCCTGGCCACCGATGGTGCGGCCGTAGAAATCGAAGCGCGCGTCATCCAGCTCGCTGGAAAGCACCGCGGCGTTGTTCGACAGGAACTGCGCGGCCATGAAGGCCTTGATCGTGGCCAGCGGGGTTTCGGTCATCAGCTCCATCATAGCTGGCAGGCCGCCGCCGATCATGGCCCGCTGCTCCGCCGTCAGGCCGAGCGCCTCGATTTCCTCTGCGCTGGGAGGGATCTGCGAGGCGAGGAAACGCGTCTGGTCGGAAAACTGTCCGGCTTCCAGCAGGGCCGCAATGGGGAAATCACCCGCCATTGCGGTCAGTTCGGCAGGCGTCAGCTCGTTGTAGGTAAGCTGCGGCAGGCGGAACATCTGGCGCGCCCATTCCACCTGGGCAACGCTGCGTTCGAACGCATAGACCGATTCGGCCGCGGCGCGCGGATCCTGGTAGCCCGCCTGGCCGAGAAGGAAGGTGAGATAGTCCTTGTAGGCCGCGCGGATTTCCAGATTGCTCTCGGAATCGACGAGGTAATAGTCGCGGTCGGGCAGGCCCATGCCGCTGAAGCCAAGGCTGACCACATAATCGGTGGGGTTGCGCGCATCAACGCCGACACCGGCGGAAACAAGACCGGGGTACCCGGCCTGCGGGAACAAGCGCGTCAGACTTTCAAGATCGGATGCGGAATAGATTTCCTGCAAAAACGGCTGTGCCGGGGCAAGGCCGCTCGCATCGATCGCGTTCATGTTGAAATAGGCATTGTAGGCATCGACGATGCGGCGCGCGGTGGTGCCCGGCGCAGGGTTGGAAGCGACGAGGTCGCTCACCAGCTTTTCAACATCGTGGATGGACTGTTCGCGCAGCATGTCGAACGCGCCGTAACGCTGGCGATCGGCGGGAATCTCGTTTGCGGTGGTCCACTTGGAATTGGTATAGGCGTTGAAATCGTCACCCGGATCGATGCTGCTATCCAGCTGGGTGGTGTCGACACCCCAGGTGCCGAAATCCATGGTGGGCGCGGCGCTGGGATTTTCTTCCTGCGCGACAGCGGGAGCGGCGACGGCGAGTCCGATGACGGACGCCGAAGTTACAAGTAACTTGCGGATCATGTGAATTGGCAATCCTCTTTGTGGGGTAAATCTTTTGCGACCGAATTTGTCGACACGGACAAGACGGTTTCTGTCGTTACGAATTCGATGTAGTGCCGATTCCGCTCGACGCAAGACATGAACGGGTCACCCACGCCCTTGCACGACAGGGAGTTAGGCCGTTCTGGCCAGTGCCGCCGGATCGTCGAACTGCAAGGCTGCGAGGCGCGCGTAAAGGCCGCCCTGCGCGGTCAGGCTGGCGTGGTCGCCCTGTTCCACGATACGGCCACCTTCCATCACCACGATCCTGTCCGCCGCGCGAACGGTGGCCAGGCGGTGGGCGATGACCAGCGTCGTGCGGTCCTGCATCAGGCGATCGAGCGCGTCCTGCACCAGCCGCTCGCTTTCGGCATCCAGCGCGCTTGTCGCCTCGTCCAGGAGCAGGATCGGCGCATCGCGCAGCAGCGCACGGGCAATGGCAAGGCGCTGACGCTGCCCGCCCGAAAGGCGCGCTCCGCCTTCGCCAAGGAAGGTATCCAGCCCTTCCGGCAGGTCGCGCAGGAACTGTTCGGCATTGGCCGCGCGCGCGGCTTCCCAGATGGCCTCCTCGTCCGCCTCCCACGCGCCGTAGCGCAGGTTGTCGCGCGCATCGGCGGCAAACAGTACGCCTTCCTGTGGCACCAGCGCCATGCGGCGGCGTATCTCGGCTGGATCGGCCTGCGTCAGCGGAACGCCGTCCATGCGCACCGTGCCAGACTGCGGATCGTAGAACCGCTCGGCAAGCTGGAAGATCGTGCTCTTGCCCGCGCCCGATGGGCCGACAATGGCCACGGTCTCGCCCGGTTCGATAGTCAGCGAAAAGTCGCTGATCGCTTGTTCGCCGGGCCGCGTGGGATAGCTGAAAGTCACGTTCTGGAACGACAGGCTTCCGCGCGGCGGCTGCGGCAGGGCCTGCGGGCGGGCGGGCGCCTGGATGACCGGCTTTTCCTCCATCAGTTCGCTGAGGCGGCTGGCCGCCCCCGCGCCGCGCAGCAGGTCGCCCAGCACTTCCGTCAGCGCGCCAAAGGATGATGCGGCGATCGCGCTGGCGAATACGAAGGCGCCGATGGTGCCGCCCGTGATTTCTCCAGTGGTTACCAACACCGCGCCGCGCCATAGCAGGCCGGTGATACCGCCGAATACCAGCGTGATGACCATTGCCGTCATCACGGCCCGGATCATGACGCGGGTCTTGGCGACGGCAAAGGTGCGCTCCACCGAAAGGCCGAACCGCTCGCCCTCGCGCCGTTCCTGGTTGAAGCCCTGGACGATCTTCATCGCGGAGAGTGTTTCAGTCACCATGCCGCCGACATCGGCTACCCGGTCCTGGCTTTCGCGGCTGACGTCCCGCAACCGCCTGCCGAAGACCGTGATCGGGATGATGATCGTGGGCAGGCCGACCAGCAGCCAGACGGCCAGTTGCGGGGCCAGCCAGAACAGGTAGCCCGTTGCAAGGACAGCCATGATGATATTGCGCAGAGCGACAGAGACGGTGGTGCCCACCACCTGTTCGATGATCGCCGTGTCGGAAACCATGCGGCTGCTGATTTCCTTGGGGCTGTTCTCCTCGAAAAACGAGGGCGAGAGGCGCAGCAGGTTGTCGTAAACCTTGCGCCGGATATCGGCGACGACCCGCTCCCCCAGCCAGCTGACGAAGTAGAAACGCATCGCGGTAGCCAGTCCCAGTACGCCCACCAGCACCAGCAGGTAGCGGAACCAGCGGCCGATCTCGCCATCGCCAGTAAAGCCCCGGTCGATGATCAGGCGCAGGGCGCTGGGCAGCGCGAGCGAGGTGATCGTCGCCGTTATCAGTAGCGCTAACCATGCCAACACCACCTGCAGGGGGTATTTCTTTGCCTCGCGGTAGATCATCACGAGCGGACTGAGGCTTTTGGCCTTTTCCGGGGGATTTGTGACTTCGGGGATCGCCATGGTGACGGGGCGTTAGCCCAAAGTCCTTTAGCTTTGAAGCAGACTTTCCACCGTAGCCGACATGGGTTGCAAAAAACCACTTTTGTCGCACGCCGCATTGCACAATCGGGGCCAATGGCCCATGTTCGATGGGTAACGTGCGGGCCACGCGCCACATGCAGCCCGCCTCAACTCGTCCGCCAGGGGCGATGCTTAGGGACGCAAGACTTGCTTTATTCCGCTTACGAAATGCAACGTGCGCTGCTGGGATCGGCCAGCAACTGGGCCAGCGTGGGCGCGCGCCTGCTGGATAATCCGGCGCTGCCGCTTGGCTACATGGGCATGGGCCCCGCCTTCGCTTCGGCGCTGAAGGTATTCGCGCATCTCTACGAAGAGCGCGGCAAGCCCGATTTCGATATCCAGCCGGTGGAGAAGGACGGCAAGACCCACTACGTCAGCGAGACCGTGGTGATGGAAAAGCCGTTCGGCAACCTGCGCCGCTTCACCCGCGATGGCCTGCCCGAAGACGCGCCCAAGCTGCTGATCGTCGCCCCGATGAGCGGGCACTACGCCACCTTGTTGCGCGGCACGGTGCAGCGCATGGTGGAAAACCAGCAGGTGTGGATCACCGACTGGGCCGACGCCCGGCTGGTGCCGACAGAGGCAGGCCGCTTCGATCTGGACGACTACATCGACTACCTGATCGAGTTTCTGCAGTTCATCGGACCCGATACCCATATCCTGGCCGTGTGCCAGCCGTCGGTTCCGGCCTTCGCTGCCACTGCAATCATGGCGGAGGAGAAGGATGCCTGCCGCCCGGCCTCGCTCACCATGATGGGCGGGCCGATCGACACCCGCGCCAGCCCGACCGGCGTGAACGATCTTGCCATGGACCGGCCGCTGAGCTGGTTCGAGAACAACGTGATCGCCACGGTACCGCTGAACTATCCGGGCGCGGGCCGCCGCGTCTATCCCGGCTTCCTGCAACTGGCTGGCTTCATCTCGATGAACTTGTCGGACCACATGATGAGCCACTACGAAATGTTCAAACACATGACCGTGGGCGACCAGGACAGTGCGGACCGGACCAAGGGTTTCTATGACGAATACCTGTCCGTCTGCGACATGACGGCAGAGTTCTACCTGCAGACCATCGAGCATGTGTTCCAGGAACACTCGCTGCCCAAGGGCGAATTCGTCCACCGCGGCAAGGCCATCAACCCCGACGCCATCCGCGACACCGCGCTGCTGGCGATCGAGGGCGAGCACGACGATATCTCGGGCATTGGCCAGACCCGCGCCGCGCTGAAGCTGGCGGAACATCTGCCGGCGGCGAAGAAGAAGTACTTCATGGCACCCGACGTGGGCCACTATGGTATCTTCAACGGCAGCAAGTGGCGCGGTGGCATTGCCCCGGTCGTGGAAGAATGGATGCGCGCCCATCCGAGCGTGAAGGACTAGTTGGCCTTCCCCTCCGGCAACGGGCGGACGCGTTCCGGCATCCGGGCGTTGAGCCATTTCTGCGCTGGCTTCTCCAGCCAGCGATAGAGCCCGCCCGACAGCGCGAGCAGCACGAGCAGGTAGGCGGCGAACAGCGCCGGGCCGATCTGCAGGCTTTCGTCCACCGCCACCAGTTTCAGTGCGATCAACAGCGGGAAATGCACGAGGTATGTCGCATAACTGGCGTCGCCCAGCCATACCAGCGGGCGGGCTGAGAGAAGCCGGGTGACAGGTCCCCTGTCCAGCGCGAGCGCCAGCAGAATGGCAGCAAAGGCCAAGGGCAGGAGCAGCGTCTCCGCCCCGTCCAGCAGCACCATGACAGCCAGCACCAGCGCACCTGTCGCAGCGCAGGCCAGCGCCATGCTTCGGCGATCGCGCCACACCAGCCACAGGTTCGCCAGTGCCATGCCGATGCCGAACTGGATCACGCAGCGCACCAGCCCCAGCCGGGGGATCTGGTCGCCCAGCCTCTCGGCACCGGCCAGCGTGAACATCCCGTGCAGCACCAGCGCGGCCCCGATGATGCCAGCAATCAGCGCCCAGGGCCGTATCGCTTCCCAGCGCACCGCCACCACGGCCAGCGGGAACATCATGTAGGCGGCCAGTTCCGTGCTGATCGACCAGGCCGGATGGTTCCACGTGAGCGCCGAGGTCAGCCCCCAGTTCTGCACCAGCAGCAAGTGCAGCGGCAATTCTGCCAGCGGATAGTTCGCCATGTCGCGCCTGGTCGCCAGTAGCACCAGGGCAAAGCACACCATCGCCCCCAGCACGGCGGCATGCAGCGGCCAGATGCGGGCAAGGCGCCGCCACCAGAAGGCCGGCGCGCCCGCCGCCCCCTCGGCGCGCAGCCGCTTGCCATAGTTGAGCCACATGACGAAGCCCGACAGCATGAAGAACACGTCCACCGCCAGATAGCCTTTGGCGGCCACGGCAATCCCTGCCTCGGGCATCCACCCGCCCAGTGAGAGCCGCGCGTGGTAGAACACCACGAACCATGCGGCCACGCCGCGCAAACCGGTCAGCGCGGCAAGGTGCGGAATGCGCTCTCGCTGCGGCGGGATCGGCGGGGCGATCACGCGGGCTGGCCCTGCGACCTGCCTTGCAGCCATGGGCGCGGCTGCTGCTCCACGCCCGCCCAGTCGCGCTTCATCAGGCTGTAAAAGGCGATCTGCAGCCCCAGCAGCATGAACATGAAAGGCTGGTAGCCGATGCCGACAAACGCAGCGCCAACCAGGTAAACAAGCTGGCCGTTCTGCAGCGCGGTGGCCAGCGAATACCAGCGCTTCCCCTCTGCCTCGGCACAACCCCTGTAGCGACGGCGGATGCGCTGCATGTGCCACAGGCCAAGGCCCTGCAGCGCCAGCCAGATGGCGAAACCGGGATAGCCCTGTTCGCCCAGCACCTCGAAATAGGCGGAGTGGAAGGCGCGGCCCTCGTCCGTCACCTCTTCGTAAACCACGGTCTCGGTGTTTCCGAGATCGACGGTCTTGCGCATGTCGTATGCAAAGCTGTTGCCGAGGAAGGAATCGAAGCCGCCACCAAGCGGATTGTCCTTCACGTAGTCGATCGTCCATCCCCACACCGCCACACGGGTGGAGGCGCTTTCGTCTGCCTTGTATTCGGTGATGGTGGACATGCGCTCGGTATAGCTTGCGGGCAGGAAAGGCAGCGCCACCAGCAGGGCCACGCTAGCTATCCCCGCGTAGACGAAGCGATATTTCACTGTTCGCATTACCAGCACGCCCAGCACGGCTATGCAGATGAGGCCCGTTCGGGTCTGCGTGCCGATGGGCACCAGCAGCGCGGCGAAAACCAGCGCGGCGGCAAACAGCATGGCCGGCTTTCGCTCTGGAATAATGGTGCCGTGGCGCGCCACCCAGATAATCAGCGGGATCATCGCGACCGCGACAGTGGACAGGGTAGACCCTTCGTAAAGCCCGGCATTGTCCTGCACCAGCGAGACCAGCGTGCCGTAGCCGCCGCCCGACAGCACCGTCTTGATCCCTGCCGATATGATGATGCTGGCCGCCGACAGCACCATGATCAGCGCGGCAGCTTCCAGCCGCAGCTTGGTGCGCAGGGTCAGCGGCAGGAACGCGGCGAAGACCAGGCTTTTCCAGACCCAGTCCCATTTCACCAGCGCTTCTGCAGGAAAATCCGCGTTCAGCGTGGTGATGCCGCACCAGGCCAGCAGGGCAACGATCAGCCCCTGGCGCAGGGTGAAACGGCTCCCCTCCTTGGAATCCAGCAGGACATAGCCGGCAAACGCGGCCACGAAACAAAGCAGCGACAGGGAGATGCTGGTAATGATGCCGTAGCCCACCTTTTGCGGGGCAACGATGTCGACGTAGATATAGAGCAGCACCCACAGGAACGGGCGCCGGAACCCCATCGCCACGATAGCGGCGACGAAGGCCAGGAGGACGAGATCACGCATCGGCGCTGTCGTCCGCCTGTTTCAGCCACGGCTTGTCCGCCTGGCGGGATGCAACCCCCTGCTTGTCCAGGTCATCCCGGAACAGCAGGCGCCAGCAGGCAAGCAGGATCAGCCCGTGCGTCAGCGCGATGGAAAAATAGTCGATCACCGGTCAAAGCGTCCTTGCGGTTCGGGCTTTCGCTTTAGGGGCAAGCGATTGACGCGCCGTTAAGCCTGTTCTGGCAGGAGAGGCGGCGATGACCCGGATACTCCACGTTCTCGACCATTCGCTGCCAATGCACAGCGGCTATACCTTTCGCACCCGTGCCATCCTGCGCGCGCAGGCGGGAATGGGACTGGAAGTGCGCGGCATAACCGGGCAGCGCCATGTCGAGGGAGGCCCGGAGACAGAAGTCGTCGACGGCCTGACGTTCCATCGCACTCCCGGAAAGTCCGGCGGGCCGGCCGGCCTGCGCGAATGGCGGGAGATCGATGCCCTGGCGCAGGCAATCGTCGCGCTGGCCGAGAAGTGGCGTCCCGATGTGCTTCATGCCCATTCGCCCGCGCTGAACGGCCTTGCCGCAATACGCGCCGGTCGCAAGCTGGGCATTCCGGTGGTCTACGAGATTCGTGCCTTCTGGGAGGATGCCGCCGTGGGCAACCTTTCGGGCCGTGAAGGGTCGCTGAAATATCGCCTTACGCGCGAACTGGAAAACATGGCCGTGCGCGGGGCCCATGCAGTGATGACCATCTGCGAGGGGCTGAAGGCCGACCTCGTGTCACGCGGGTTCCCGGCGGAGAAGATCGGCATCATGCCCAATGGCGTGGACCTGACCACCTTCGGCAAACCTGCACCGCGCGACGAGGCACTGGCCGCCAGGCTTGGCATCGCGGAAGGCCCGGTAATCGGCTTCATCGGCAGCTTCTACGATTACGAGGGGCTGGACGACCTGATCGCCGCCATGCCCATGCTGCTCGACAGGCATCCGGGCGCGCACCTGTTGCTGGTGGGCGGGGGACCGATGGACAAGAGTCTGCGCGCGCAGGCGGGCGCTTCGCTGGCAGCGGAGCGCATCCACTTCACCGGGCGCGTGCCGCACAGCGAGGTGGAGCGCTACTACGCCCTCACCGACATCATGGCCTACCCGCGCAAGAAGAGCCGCCTGACCGATCTCGTCACTCCGCTGAAGCCGCTGGAAGCCAATGCCCAGATGCAACTGGTGGCCGCCAGCGACGTGGGCGGGCATCGTGAACTGATTCGCGATGGCGAAACCGGCGTGCTGTTCGCGCCCGACAATCCGGCCGCCTGTGCCGCTGCGCTGGCCGACCTGGCAGACCGGCGCGAGGACTGGGACGCGATCCGCACCGCAGCGCGTGAACACGTTCGTAACAGGCATGACTGGGCTACCAATGCACAGCGTTATCAGGTCGTTTACCTTGGCCTGCTAGGCCAGCCCAACGATGGCCGTATCCCTGCTGCCGCCTGAACTGCTGGCAAGAGGGAATCAATCGGCGCAGGAACAGGATTGGCACGTGGCTAGCAGCCCCATGCAAATGGACGATCTGGTTGAGGCTCCCCGTAGCAGGGGCAGCAAGCCGCCCATCACCGCGAACCCCGCGTTCCCCTGGATCGTGGCCCTCTGGTTTGCGTCCCTACTGGGTATCGGCAGCCTGATCGTCCCCACCACATTGCTGGAAAGCGTCAGCACTGCCAGCGGGCTGGCATCGATCCTGCCCATGGCCGCGCCGCCGCTGGGCATTACCGCCAAGGGGCTGACGGCGCTCGCCGGCGTCCTGGTCGGTGGCTGGCTTGGGCTGTTCCTGGCTCGCAAGATCGCCGCTCCGCAGGTGACGCGCGTTAGCGATGGCAAGGCGCGCAAACCATTGAGCGCCGGTAAGGACCTCCACGAGGCCGAATTCGACGACGAGGACGCGCACGACGACCTGCCGACCCCGGTCAAGGGCCGCCGCCGCGCCCTGGCAATCGAACCGGAAGATGGGCCAAGCGACTTCCTAGACATCGCGCCCCTGCCCGGCACGCACGAGCGTAGCGGCCACATGCTGAAAGTCAGCAAGGAAATCGTCGAGGACGCGGTATTCGAGGAACCCGCAGCCGAGGAACAGGACTTCCCGATCGAAGAGCCTGTGTCGCAGGACGACGGCATCGAAGACGAACCCTTCGAACTTGATGAAAGCGCCGCGCTGGACGAGCAGGTGGAAAGCCAAACCCCTGAACCGGCAGAGCCTCAGGTGTTTGTGCCGCCCCCCGCGCAACAGGCGCCGGTCATCGCCGTAAACTATGGGGAGCCCGTAGTCGCTTCGGCGACGGCGAAAGAGCCCCTGCCGTTCTCGCCGCCCTCGATGGCGCGGGCCGAGGGCGAATTTCACACCGGCGGCGGCGAAACCGATTGTGCCGACGCACCGACATTCGACCCGGATATAAATGACGGGCCAGAGAGCGAGGATACAGTGTCCGAGAAGCAGATTTTCAAAGGCTCCGACGCATCGGAATTCAACATGCCGGAAACCGAACCGTCTTTTGAAACCGGCACGTTTGCCGAGGACGAGGATTCGAGCGGCGAAGACCTTGGCGCAGATGACGCGGTTGTCGAGGAATTTAGCGACGAAGGACTGGTGCAACTGGTCCAGCGACTGGGCTCCACGCTTGAAAAGCACCGCGAATGGGTGGCGGAAACCGCAGCACGCAAGGCCGCGGCTCCCGAGCCGGAGGTAAGCTCCGAGGCCGACATCGATGCACCGGATGAAAGTGCCGACACCCCGGTACCCGACGAATTCGATCCCGCCGCCGCAGAGGACGTATCGCAGGCCATGGCCGCCTATTTCGGAGCATCGCCCGCTGCAATGGCGAGCGCCGATGCGGCTGGCAAGAAGGAAGCGGGCGATGAGGAATCGCGTCCGCGCTACGGATCGTTCCGCGGCACCATCGCCCACGTGGACTTCGATGACATCGATGATGGCGAGGAGGATGACATCGCCGACCTCGCCGCATCCTTTACGCTGCCCCTGGCGGAGCCGACAGAGCCCGCGCCGACGCTGCGCCCGGCGTTCGACCGGCCTCCGCCTTCGGCGCTTGGAGCCGATGAACCGGATGCAGTTCCGGAAACCGGCACCAACCCTTTCAAACGCAACGCCGAAGAATTCGTGCGCATCGAGGAGCCCGAGCCGGAAGAGGGCGATGCCGAGCCGGCCGTGCTATTCCCCAACCAGCAGGCCCACAAACAAGCAGCGCCTGCCGCGCCGGGGTCCCGCACGTTCGATCCGCCTGTGGCCGACGGCAATGTAGCCGCCCCTCGCACGGACCGTCCGCGCCCGTCCAACGATGACAACGACCGCGCACTGCGCGAAGCGCTGATGAACCTCCAGCGCATGGGCAAATAGATCGGCAGCGTATCGCTCCCGCGAAAGCGCCGCTTTAGTACCGTGAAGCTCTTTTGCGGTGCACCAAAACTTGCAAAAAGTGCTTCCTGTCGCCATGAGGGCGGCTCGCGAAATTTTCGTGCCTACGCGGGCTTTCGATTCGCGTTTCGTTACCGGTGAAACCGGTATCGGGGCGCGCAATCTCCTCGCCCGGGGTGTGCACGCGAAACAGGAAGCTGAAGATTGACTGAGTATCCCGTCACCCAGGGTCTGTATGATTCCGTAAACGAGCACGACAACTGCGGCATGGGATTCGTCGCCCATATCAAGGGCACGGCCTCGCACGATATCATTACCCAGGGCCTGGAGATTCTGGCCAATCTCGACCATCGCGGCGCCGTGGGCGCGGACCCGCTGCTGGGTGACGGGGCGGGCATCCTGATCCAGATCCCGGACAAGCTTTATCGCCGGTGGGCGGAGGGCGAAGGCCTTACCCTGCCCCCGGTCGGCGAATATGCGGTCGCCATGTGCTTCATGCCGCAGGAGCCGGAGGCGCGCGAATTCATTACCGGCCAGTTCGAGAAGTTCATTGCCAAGGAAGGCCAGCACCTGATCGGCTGGCGCGACGTGCCGACCACGGAAGATGGCCTGGGCAAGGCGGTGCTGGCGAGCATGCCGGTGATCCGCCAGTGCTTCATCGCCAGAGGCGAGAACTGCGCCGACCAGGACGCGTTCGAGCGCAAGCTGATCGTGATCCGCAAGCAGACCCAGAACCCGCTCAAGGAACTGGCGAAGAAGCACGACATGCCGGGGCTGGAAAAGCTCTACATGCCCAGCTTCTCCAGCCGCACGGTCGTCTACAAGGGGCTGCTGCTGGCAAACCAGGTGGGCAGCTTCTACGACGACCTGCGCGACCCTGAGTGCGAGAGCGCGCTGGGTCTCGTTCACCAGCGTTTCAGCACCAACACGTTCCCCAGCTGGCGCCTTGCCCAGCCCTTCCGCCTCGCCTGCCACAACGGCGAGATCAACACGGTGCGCGGCAATGTGAACTGGATGAATGCTCGCCGCCGTACGATGGAAAGCGAACTGCTGGGCGCCGACCTCGACAAGCTGTGGCCGATCGTGCCCCACGGCCAGTCCGACACGGCCTGCCTCGACAACGCGCTGGAACTGCTCCTGCTGGGTGGATATAGCCTTGCCCATGCGATGATGATGCTGATCCCCGAAGCGTGGAACGGCAACGATCTGATGGATCCCAAACGCCGCGCGTTCTACGAATACCACGCCGCGCTGATGGAGCCGTGGGACGGCCCTGCCGCCGTCGCCTTTACCGATGGCCGCCAGATCGCCGCCACGCTGGACCGCAACGGCCTGCGCCCGGCGCGCTATTGCGTGACGAAGGGCGATCTCGTCTGCCTTGCATCCGAAAGCGGCGTGCTGCCGTTTGCCGAGGAAGACATCGTGCGCAAGTGGCGCCTGCAGCCAGGCCGCATGCTGCTGATTGACCTGGAGCAGGGCCGCATCATCGAGGACGAGGAGTTGAAGGCCGAGCTGGCCAATGCCCACCCTTACGAGGAATGGCTGGAAGCCGCGCAGTACAAGCTGAAGGACCTCGAGGCGATCGAGACCGACGAGGACGCGGTGCAGGAGCACGAGGTGAGCCTCCTCGATCGCCAGCAGGCGTTCGGCTACACGCAGGAAGACATCGTCAAGTTCCTCGAGCCGATGGCCACTGCCGGGGATGATCCCATCGGCTCGATGGGTACCGACACGCCGATCGCCGTGCTGTCGAACAAAAGCCGGTTGCTCTACGACTATTTCAAGC
Source organism: uncultured Sphingomonadaceae bacterium (assembly GCA_947493195.1). Lineage (GTDB taxonomy): Bacteria > Pseudomonadota > Alphaproteobacteria > Sphingomonadales > Sphingomonadaceae > Alteraurantiacibacter. The sequence continues at coordinate 411,638 of CANLQG010000002.1, forward strand.
AGAACTTTGCCCAGGTCACGAACCCGCCAATCGATCCGATCCGCGAGGAACTGGTGATGAGCCTGCTGACCATGGTCGGCCCGCGCCCGAACCTGCTGGGCCGCGATGCGGGCACGCACAAGCGCCTGGAAATCAGCCAGCCGATCCTCACCAACCGCGGCATGGAAAAGATCCGTTCGGTGGAATCCAGCCTGGACGGCGCCTTCCGCACCGCCACCATCGACATCACCTGGGATGCCGAAAGCGGGGCCGATGGCCTGGAAATGGCGATCAAGGAAATGTGCTGGGCTGCGACCGAGGCCGTGTTGCAGGACAAGAACATCCTGATCCTGTCCGACCGCAAGCAGGGGCCGGATCGCATCCCGATGCCCGCACTGCTGGCAACGGCCGCCGTGCATCACCAGCTCACCCGCCAGGGTCTGCGCATGCAGACCGGCATCGTGGTGGAAACCGGCGAGGCGCGCGAAGTGCACCATTTCTGCGTGCTGGCAGGCTACGGCGCGGAAGCCATCAATCCCTATCTCGCTTTCGAGACGCTGGAGGATATCCGGGCGCGCAAGTTCCCCGAGCTTTCGACAGCGGACGTAGAGAAGAACTACATCAAGGCGGTGGGCAAGGGCATCCGCAAGGTGATGTCGAAGATGGGCATCAGCACCTACCAGTCCTACTGCGGCGCGCAGATCTTCGACGCAGTGGGCCTGTCGACCGCGTTCGTGGAGAGGTTCTTCACCCGGACCGCGACCACCATCGAGGGTATCGGCCTTGCCGAAGTGGCGCAGGAAACCGTGCGCCGCCATGCGGCGGCCTATGGCGACAACCCGATCTATCGCTCCATGCTCGATGTGGGTGGCATCTACCAGTACCGCCTGCGGGGCGAGGAACACGCCTGGACGCCCACCAACATCGCCAAGCTGCAGCACGCGGTGCGCGGCGACAAGTGGGACGATTACCAGGAGTTCGCCAAGTCGATCAACGACCAGGCAGAGCGCCTGCTGACGATCCGTGGGCTGATGGAACTGAAGAAGGTTGAAGAGCCCATCGACATTTCCGAAGTCGAGCCGGCCGAGGAAATCGTCAAGCGCTTCAGCACCGGCGCGATGAGCTTCGGCTCGATCAGTCACGAGGCGCATTCCACGCTGGCCATCGCCATGAACCGCATCGGCGGGCGTTCGAACACCGGCGAAGGTGGGGAGGAGCCCGAACGTTTCGTGCCGCTGCCAAACGGCGATTCCATGCGCAGCCGCATCAAGCAGGTTGCCAGTGGCCGGTTCGGTGTCACGACCGAATATCTCGCCAATTCCGACGATATCCAGATCAAGATGGCGCAGGGCGCGAAGCCCGGCGAGGGCGGCCAGTTGCCCGGGCACAAGGTGGACAAGCGCATCGGCGCGGTGCGCCACGCCACGCCGGGTGTGGGCCTGATCTCGCCGCCGCCGCACCACGACATCTACTCGATCGAGGATCTCGCCCAGTTGATCCATGACCTTAAGAACGTGCAGCCGTCTGCGCGCATTTCGGTCAAGCTCGTCTCCGAAGTGGGCGTGGGCACGGTGGCCGCCGGCGTATCCAAGGCGCGCGCCGACCATGTGACCATTTCCGGTTACGAAGGTGGCACCGGCGCATCGCCGCTTACCAGCCTGACGCACGCGGGTTCCCCGTGGGAAATCGGCCTTGCCGAAACGCAGCAGACGCTGCTGCTGAACGACCTGCGCAGCCGCATTGCGGTGCAGGTGGACGGCGGCCTGCGTACCGGGCGTGACGTTGCCATCGGTGCATTGCTGGGTGCGGACGAGTTCGGCTTTGCCACCGCGCCGCTGATCGCGGCGGGCTGCATCATGATGCGAAAGTGCCACCTCAACACCTGTCCGGTGGGCGTGGCAACGCAGAACCCCGAACTGCGCAAGCGTTTCGTCGGCCAGCCCGAACACGTCATTAACTACTTCTTCTTCGTCGCCGAGGAACTTCGTCAGATCATGGCCGAAATGGGCTTCCGCACCGTTGAGGAGATGATCGGCCGCGTCGACAAGATCGACATGAACCGCGCCATCCGCCACTGGAAGGCAGACGGGGTGGACCTGTCGAAACTGCTGCACAAGGTGGAGCTTTCGCCCGACGTTCCGCTGTGGAACACCATGACGCAGGACCACGGGCTGGAAGCGGCGCTGGACAACACCTTGCTGGCCGACTGCAAGGATGCCATCGCTAGCGGCACACCGGTGCAGCTGGAATACCCGATCCGCAACCTCAACCGTGCGGTGGGCACGATGCTGTCGGGCCGCGTGGCGGAGGCGCATGGCCACAAGGGCCTGCCGGTCGACACGATCCGCATAAATTTCACCGGCACCGCGGGCCAGAGCTTTGCCGCCTGGCTGGCGCATGGCGTCACGCTGGACCTGGTGGGCGATGCCAACGACTATGTCGGCAAGGGCCTGTCCGGTGGCCGCGTGATCGTGCGCGCGCCGGAAGGCGTCTCACGCGATCCCACCAGCAACATCATCGTCGGCAACACCTGCCTCTATGGCGCGATTTCGGGCGAGGCCTATTTCTGCGGCGTGGCGGGCGAACGTTTCGCCGTGCGCAATTCGGGCGCGGTCGCTGTGGTCGAGGGCACCGGCGATCACGGCTGCGAATACATGACTGGCGGCGTTGTCGCCGTGCTGGGCCAGACAGGACGCAACTTCGCTGCCGGCATGAGCGGGGGCGTTGCCTACGTCTACGATCCGGACGGCACCTTCGCCAGCCGCTGCAACATGGCGCAGGTGGACCTGCTGGGTATCGACACCGCAGCTGACGATCCCGAAGGAACGGGCCTCCCGCAGCAGCGCCCCTCCACCGTCGACGACCTTGGCATGGGCGACCCGCTGTACCACGATGCAGCGCGCCTCAGGATCCTGCTGGAACGGCACAAGCTGCACACCGGATCGAAGCGTGCCAGCGACTTGCTGGCCGACTGGGACAACGCGGTAAAGGCCTTCGTGAAGGTCATGCCGAAGGACTATGCACGCGCGCTCAAGCAGCTTGAGGCAGAGCGCGAAGAAGCCGCCTCCGTCGCGGCCGAGTAAGGAATACAGGACATGGGCAAGGAAACCGGCTTCCTCGAGATCGACCGTAAGGATCGCACCTACGACGCGCCTGAAGAGCGGCTGAAGCATTACAAGGAGTTCGTGATTCCGCACAGCGAGGAAGGCCTGAAGAACCAGGCCGCCCGCTGCATGAATTGCGGCATTCCCTACTGTCACAACGGCTGTCCGGTGAACAACATCATCCCGGACTGGAACCACCTCGTCTACGAAGGTGATTGGCAGAACGCGCTGGAGATCCTGCACTCCACCAACAACTTCCCCGAGTTCACAGGCCGGGTGTGCCCCGCCCCGTGCGAGGCGAGCTGCACGCTGAACATCACCGACGAGCCGGTGACCATCAAGTCCATCGAGTGCGCGATCATCGATCGCGGCTGGAAGGAAGGCTGGGTCAAGCCGCAGGTGCCGGAGACGAAGACCGGCAAGAGCGTGGCCGTGGTCGGCTCCGGCCCAGCGGGCATGGCCTGCGCCCAGCAACTGGCGCGCGCGGGCCATTCGGTCACCGTCTTCGAGAAGAGCGACCGCGTGGGCGGCCTGCTTCGCTATGGCATCCCGGACTTCAAGATGGAGAAAAGCCAGATCAACCGCCGCGCGGTGCAGATGGAGGCAGAAGGCGTTACCTTCCGCACCAGCACCGAGGTGGGGGTGGATATCTCCATGAAGAGCCTGAAGGAAAACTTCGACGCGATGGTGCTGGCAGGCGGCGCGGAACACCCGCGCATGCTGGAAATCCCTGGCGCGGAACTGCCCGGCGTGCGTCTGGCGATGGAATTCCTCACCCAGCAGAACAAGCGCAACGCGGGCGACGATGAGAACCGCGCCGCCCCGCGCGGCACGCTGACCGCCACCGGCAAGAACGTGATCGTGATCGGCGGCGGTGACACCGGCTCCGACTGCGTGGGAACCAGCAACCGGCAGGGCGCCAAAAGCGTGACCCAGATCGAGATCATGCCGCAGCCGCCCGAAAAGGAAAACAAGCTGCTGACCTGGCCCGACTGGCCGATGAAGCTGCGCACCTCCAGCAGCCACGAAGAAGGCGTGGAGCGCGACTGGGCAGTCCTGACCAAAGAAGTGGTGGGCGAGGACGGCAAGGTCACCGGCCTGAAATGCGTGCGCGCCGACTGGTCCGAAGGACAGTTGAAGGAAGTGCCCGACAGCGAGTTCACCATTCCGGCAGACCTCATTTTGCTGGCCATGGGTTTCCTCGGCCCGCGCAAGCAGGGCATGATCCAGCAGAGCGGCGTGACCCTGACCGATCGCGGCAACGTGGATGCCAACGTGAAGGACTATCGCACGACCGACCCGGCGATCTACGCCTGCGGCGACATGCGCCGTGGCCAGTCGTTGGTGGTCTGGGCCATCCGCGAAGGCCGCCAGTGCGCCGCCAGCGTGGACGAGGCTCTCATGGGTAAGACCGAACTGCCGCGCTGATCCGGCGCAAGCGGAGCGAATTCAACGCCGGCGGCTCGCCTTCACCAGCGCGCCGCCGGCGATTGCACATATGCCGATGGCAATCGCCAGGCCGATCCCGCTTCCCCATGCCATGCCAGTCGACCCGGCAAGCCAACCGCCGATGACGAGCCCCACCAGCGGCAGGACCAGCAGCAATATGCATCCCAGTGCAGCCATGAGGGGCGCTCTACCATGTCAGCGCCGATGGAAAAGCCTTGTTGCCCGGGCCGCCTGCCCCGATAAGCACGCGATGGATCGGCAAGAGGGAAAGATCGCAGCTATCCAGTTGCTACGCGCGGTTGCGGCGGGCGTGGTGGCCGTCCATCACACCGCCTTCGCCTACGCCGATCATATCGGCGCGGGGCTGGGTCTGGGGCGGGGTAACGGACAAGCCGGCCAGGTTGCCGTGGCGCTGTTCTTCGTCGTGTCCGGCTACATCATGGTCGTATCATCACGCAGGCTGTTCGCCGCACCTTCGGCCTCACGGGTTTTCTGGACGCGCCGCTGCATTCGCATCCTGCCTCCCTACTGGCTGGCAACTGGCCTGCTGGTCGCCGTCCTGCTCTTTCTGGGACGCGAGGTGGATGGCCCCATGCTCGCCAGTTCGCTCGCACTCCTGCCGACGATGTCGCCCGACTTCGCCGGACGTCCCGAATTCCTGCTGTGGCCGGGCTGGACACTTTTCTACGAGATGATCTTCTACCTGCTGTTCGGACTTGGCCTGCGGTGGGGACGCGGTGCGGCCATCGGCACTGCAGCTACCGGGATTGCCGGCTTGGTGGTCGTCGGTGCGGTTATTACCATGCAGTCAGGCTTTACTGTGGCGGTAACGCGGCCGGTGCTGCTGATCTTTCTCGTTGGCCTTGGCCTTGCCGCCCTGCGCGAACGCGGCCGCAGCCTGGCACCCGCCCTGCGCTGGGCCGCGCTGACCCTCGGCGTCATGGCGATGGTTGCCATACCCGCTCCGGCCTCTGTCAGCGCCATGGGATTTCACTACGCGATCTGGGCTGGATTACCCGCCGCGCTCTTCGCAGTGGCGGTGCTGGGAGGTCCGCTCCATGTGCCGTATGCCGCATATGTCAATCGGCTGGGCGACGCCAGCTACGCGCTCTACCTGCTCCATGTACCGCTGGCGATGCTCGCGATCTCGCTGTTCCCGCTGCGCCTTGGTGCGTGGCCTTTCCTTATTTTCACTGTCATCCTTGCCTATGCGGCAAGCATGGCAGCATTCCGATATGTAGAGCGGCCTTTGACCCGCTGGCTGAATGCGCGGATCATCGGGGATCTTCACCGCGATCGTTTGCTTCAGGAATCCGGCGTCTAGGTCCGCCTGTCATGAAACTGTAACGCAAGTGCTGTGAGCCAGTGGCGAAAGGGACGCCTGTGCCGCACTTCCGATTCTGCCTTGGAGACGCTGCCAAAGGAGGCCGCGAGATGACGCTGGACCTGCCGGCAGACTGGGCTGTCAGCTTGGTCGTAAAGCAGGTCGCCCGCGATCTCGCCTCGCGAGAGCTATGTTCAGGGCACCTCGCACTCTCGCAAGATGTTATGGTATATGACGCGAGTGACTGCGAATTTGCACGCTTCCCACTAAGGGGCTTTCTGACAATCGAACCCCTCATTCCTGTCGATTAGACAGAGCAGTTTCCTACAGACGGTGGTAACGTCGAGGTCGGCAGACAGGCCCTTGTCTGAATGCGAGAAATTTGTGCGCTGGCAAAAAAGTTCGCACTAATTAAACTCGATGTCCTGATGCACATGCCGCGAATCATCGATCCGGCTTTCGAGCCACGCTTTTGTCGCTGGCTGCTGCACAAAGCGCGCGAAGTCCATGCAAATGGAGGCGGCAACGGCTTCAAGCCGGTGAAGGGTCGGTGGGAAGACATGCTGCTGGAAGCCAGCAATGCCCCAATACTGGTCTTCGATGTGCTCGGAATGCCCAGGGACTTCATCCTCGCTCACTTGCGTGAACGGGAAGTGGTGGCGGAGGGGGAGCACACTCTGGTCGTCCATGCAGGCCCGCCCGGAAGCTGCATCAATTGGCATTGCGATTCCTTCCACCATAGCGCCGCTACTATATATCTGAATGAGCACTGGGACGCTGCGTGGGGCGGGCAGTTTCTTTACCGCCTCGATCGCACAGACGAACCCACCAGCATCACCCCCAGCTTCAATAAAGCTGTCTGTATCGAAACACCACTGGAACACCGCACGGTGCTCGTCACCGAAGAAGCTCAGGATGTGCGCTACTCGCTCCAGGTGTTCACGGCAGGCACAAGCAACGCCAGCTAACTCTCGCTCGTCCTTGCAACAGGACTTACGGCGCCTGGAGTTGCCAATCGATCGTGCCTCGTCCCTGCTGATTCAGAAAACCATTCGCACGCGAAAACGGCTGCGATCCGAAAAAGCCGCGATGCGCAGAGAGAGGGCTTGGATGCGGGCTCTTTACCAACAGGTGACGGCTGGTGTCGCGGAGTGCAGGTATCCGCGCGGCCTTGCTCTGCGCGTGGCTGCCCCACAGGATGAAGACCGTCGGCTCGGCGCGTTCGGCAACGGCGGCAACGCAGGCGTCGGTGATCGCCTCCCAGCCCTTTCCGGCGTGGCTGCCAGCCATACCCTGCTGCACGGTCAGCGTGTTGTTGAGCAGCAGCACGCCCTGCTGCGCCCATTTCTCCAGCGACCCATGGTCGGGGCGGGGAAGGCCAAGATCGCTTTCCATTTCCTTGAAGATATTCTTCAGCGACGGCGGCGGCGGCACACCTTCCGGCACGGAAAAGCACAGACCATGTGCCTGCCCCGGCCCGTGGTAGGGGTCCTGCCCCAGGATTACCACGCGAACCGTATCGAGCGGGGTGAGTTCCAGCGCTCGCAAACGACAGCCATGCGGCGGATATACGACCTTTCCGGAATTCTCTTCAGCCTGCAACCAGCCCCCAAGGCTGCGAGCTTGGTCGCTTGCAAGCACGGGAGCCAGGACAGGTGCCCAACTGGGCGGCAGGTTTGCAGGCGCGGTCAATGTCAAGCGATCCCGCCCGGCGGCCCGGAACGTCTGGCCAGAAGGTCGTCCAGTTCGGGTCCCGGTTCGATCTCACGGCACTTGCCGCCCTCGACCGTTACGATACGGTCCGCCAGGGCAAGACTGGCAGGACGGTGGGTGATGAGCAGGACCGTCCGCCCTACCAGAGCTTCGCGGCACGATTCCACGAAAGCCGCTTCGCCTTCGAGGTCCCACATCGATGTCGCCTCGTCGAACACCAGCACGGGCGGATCGGCGATAATCGCCCGCGCGAGTGCGATACGCTGGCGTTGTCCGCCGGAAAGGCGCACGCCGTTGTCGCCGATCACGGTCTCGAGCCCGTCCGGAAGGGCGGAAACGAAGGCGCTAGCCTGCGCCAGCGACAGGGCCCGTTCGAAATCGGGCGCTTGGCTGCCCTGATAGCCAAAGGCCAGATTCTCGCGAACCGTCCCGTTGAACAGGAGAGCGCGTTGCGGGACATATCCCACTTGCCTACGGAGGCTGCGTACGTCGAGCGTGGTGATATCGCGCCCATCGAAAGTGATCCGTCCGCTCTCGATATCGTATAGGCGCAGCATCAGCTTGAGCAGGGTGGTCTTGCCGCAGCCGTTTTCCCCGATCAGGGCCACCACCTCGCCCGGCGCGATGGTAAGGCTCGCATCGCGGATTGGGCCGTTGCGGCCCGGATACGAAAAACGCACGTTCTCGAAAGCGATTGCCCCGCGCGGCTCGGTGATCATGCCGCTTTCGCCATAGCCCGGCTCCTCCGGCAGCTGCAGGACCTGCTCCAGACGGGTCAAGGTGCCCTTCGCGACCTGCCACTGGCCATAGACGCCGGATAGCGAACCGATGGGACGGGTCAGCAAGGCGGCGTAGAAGAGGAAGGCGAACAGCTCTGCAGGATTGTCCTGCGCGCCCGAAAGCTGGGTACCGGCAGCGGCGATGATGAATATCGCGGCGCAACCTGCGATGAACCCCGAAATCGGGCCGATAGCCGCGCTGGCATGCTGCGGGGCCAGCCCGCGCCGGCGCGATTCCTCGACCACCTCGGCGTAGCGCGCGGCCTGTTCCTGCTCGGTGGCGAAGGTCTTGGTCGCCATCAGCATCTGCAGATGGCTTTCCGCCACGGCGTAAACCTCCGCCTCTGCCTCACGTGCGCGCATCGCAAGCTTGCGAAGGCGGCGGGAAAGCAGTTTCAGGGCCAGATAGAAAACGGGCACCAGCACCGGCACGACGAACGCCAGCATCGGATCGATAAGGAACAGCGCGATGGTTGCGCCAAGCGATGTTGCCAGCATGGCGGGCACGTTGGCGAGCGTGGAGGTAAGGAAGCCGCTCAGGCGGCTTGCCTCGTAAGTCGCCAGTGCAATCAGGTCACCCTGCCGGCTGTTGTCATGGAATTCCAGCGGCAGGTGCGAAAGATGATCGAAAACCTCGCAGCGGAAATCGGCCAGGATCCGGGCGGAAGCCGTCGCTGTCACCACGTTCGACGCCAGCGTGAATACGGTCGTCAGCAGCAATGCGCCCACCAGCAAGGCAGCGATCACCCCACCCTGCATGGCAGAGCCGGTGATGGCATCGCCCAGCAGAATGCCGGCGAGGGCCGGAATGGCGAGCATGCTGACCGAGCTCAGCAACGCAAGCACGCTGATCGCGAGGAGTTGGCTCCGGTAACGCGCCGCCCGCGTGATGAGGTTTTTAAGGGTCATGATCTGGTGGCGGTGTGGCTGCGAAAGCGGCGCGGTGCAAGTACCCGCCGCCGACATTCGAAATCGGGTATCCGCCCTTCCCCAGCGTTGCTTATCGCTCTAAGGACACCCGCCATGACAGTACATTTTCATGAAGAAGATCTGCCCGCCGACGTTCTCGCCGATGGCCCCGTTGCCGTCGATACCGAAACGATGGGCCTCATCACGCCGCGCGACCGGCTCTGCGTTGTCCAGATCAGCGACGGGAATGGTGACGAACACCTTGTCCGGTTTGCCAAGGACAGCACCTACGACGCGCCCAATCTGAAAGCGGTCCTCGCCGATCCCGGCCGCGTGAAAATCTACCACTTCGCCCGGTTCGATCTCGCTGCCATCGAGTATTACCTTGGCGTGGTAGCCGCACCGGTGTTCTGCACCAAGATCGCCAGCAAGATGACGCGCACCTATACCGACCGCCACGGCCTGAAAAACCTGATCGAGGAACTGCTGGGCGAGAATATCTCGAAGCAGCAGCAATCGAGCGACTGGGGCGCGCCGGAACTGAACGATGCACAGCGCGAGTATGCCGCTTCGGACGTGCGCTATCTCCACCGTCTTCGCGACATCCTGATCGAGCGTCTTGCGCGGGAGGAGCGGCTTGAACTTGCGCAGGCCTGCTACGATTTCCTTCCCGCACGCGCCCGGCTCGATATCGCAGGCTGGGCAGACAAGGATATTTTCAGCCACGAGTAATGATCTCGGGCGTTAGAGCATGGCATGACCAGAGCCGCAGACAGGATGCGCAACAGGCGCCAGCAGTTCGCGACACCGGGTGGTTCGCTCGATCGGATCGTGCGCGTGCTGGCCGTTGGGCTTCCCGCACTGGTGGGAGTGGTCGCGGCGATGATGCTGATTACCCCGCTGTCGCCGCGCGGGGAGATCAGCTTCCTGCTCGACCGCAACAAGGTCGCAATCGCGGACGATCGGCTACGCGTCGACAATGCGATGTACCGCGGTCAGGACAACAGAGCGCGTCCGTTCAGCCTGGTCGCGGGCGAAGCGGTACAGCGAAGCAATTCCGTGCCGCTGGTGGAAATGCAGGATATGACAGCGCGGCTCGCGCTTGCCGAAGGTCCGGCTGTCCTTACCGCACCGCGCGGCGTCTATGACATCGACGATGAACAGGTGCGCATTCCCGGCACGGTCCGGTTCGACGCTGCCGACGGTTACAATTTCATCGCTCGCAACGTGACGATCGACCTTCCCTCCCGCACGCTTATCGGCGATGGGCAGGTGAGCGGTGCTATCCCGGCCGGTGCCTTCTCGGCCGATGCCATGCGCGCGGACATGGAAGAGCGTACGTTTTCTCTCAATGGTAACGCCAGGCTGCGCATGGTGCCCGGCCGTCTGCGATTGCCCGAGGAACTGTGATGATGGAGCCTGACAGCATGAATACCGAATCCCCATATTCGCGTCCTGCGCTCCGCCACCTGGTCATGCGGGGTCTGGCAGGCGGTCTCGTCGCTGGCGGGATCGCGGCGCTGTCTTTCGGGTCGATTGCGGGGGCGCAGACGATTGCCGGGTTCAATTCGAACCAGCCGGTCAACTATGCCGCCGATCGCATCGAGTTGCAGGATCGGCAGAACCGGGTTGTCCTGTCTGGCGATGTGCAGATTCGCCAGGGCGACCTGCAACTGACCGCGGCGCGGACGACGGTAGCCTATACCGATTCCGGAAGCCTGCGTATCCAGCGCATCGATGCGACCGGCGGTGTGACGGTTACGCGCGGCAATGAGCGCGCCAGCGGGAATGCCGCCGTCTACGATTTCAATCGGCGGGTCATCGTCCTGTCGGGGAATGTCGCCCTGCGCCGGGGCAGCGATACGCTGGACGGTGGACGCCTGGTGATCGATCTCAATTCCGGCCTTTCCAGCGTAGACGGTGCAGGCGCACAGTCGGGTAGCGGACAATCCGGCCGCGTGTCGGGCACCTTCGCGGTGCCTGACGGCGACTAGAACACTCTACCGGAGATATCGCGCATGCTGGCGTGTAGCGCCTAAGTGCACGCGATCGCGGAGATTTTCTCTGCCGCTGCGACTTCGCCGATCCTTTCGTAGCGGCTCGCGAGCCGTTCCATCCTGCTGCATGACAAATCTGCGCCCTGATCTACCGCCAGCACTATCGTGGCGACCCAGTCATCAGGAGCCGCGACGCCCGAAGCGGGGACCAGGGTTTTATCCTGCCATCGACCGAAGCTTGCCATCCGGTTTGCCATCGCTTGCCGACCTTCGGGAACGGTCACGAGTCCTCCCAGCAAGGCGAGCGCCGATTCAGTAAGATTGTCGGTCGACAGCAGCGCGACTACTCGCTGCGAGGCAATTTCGTACTGTTGCTGCTCCAGCGCGCCCTGGCCGCTGGCAAGTTGTGAAATCGGCTCGCGCCAGCCGCGACGGCTGGATGCTTCGAGTGCGGCGCGCGCGGTTTCGGTATCGCCGCCCTGGAGGGATGCCAGCGCGAGAACAGTCAGCGATTCGGCCGGCATCGGTCGCAGTTCGATCTGCTGACGCGCCTGCGCCACGGCGATTTCCGGCTGGCCCGCCTGCAAGGCCATCTTGCTGCGTTCACGCGCAGCGTTGCCACTTAAGCCGGCTGGCACCACTGCGGCGTAAGGCGGCGAAGTGCGCGATTGCTGGTCCAATTGAACCACGGTGACGAGCGCAGCCACGGGCAACAGCACAAGACCGGCGATAAGCTTCGTTTTCATCGGCGCGCTCTCCGCTCGCCTGCAAGCAAGACCACGAGCACGGCTGCAACGCACAGGATGGTGAGGTTGCGCAGCGGATAATCGAGCAGCGATAACTCATATCGCCCTTCACCACATTGATGAGCTGCGGCAACTCGTCGATACTCGTCCGGCGAATGAAGCGCCCGATCGGGGTGATTCGGTCATCATCCTTCGACGCGGAGCGATCCCCATCGGCATCGCCATCACTCATTGAGCGGAATTTGCAGATGTCGAAGAACTGGTTTCCCCGGCCCATGCGCCGCTGCAGGAATAACACCGGCCCGCCATCGTGCAATTTGATGGCCGCAGCGATCACCAGCAGCAGCGGGGCTAGCAATATCAGCGCGGCAAGCGAAATCGATACATCAAACAGGCGCTTGAGGACGCGCGATCGCATTCTCAGCCGCCCTGTCGATACGAGCAACGAACTAACGTTGGCAGAGTTGTGGTGGATGACGCCCAGAGCACCGATCTGCCTGGTGAACTCCGATACGATCTCGCCATGCCTGCCGGAACCCTTCAGGAATTCCGCCCAGCGCAGCCGATCATCAATGGTACAACTGACGACGACTTCATCCATGTTGCACAGGTATTTTGCCAGACGATCCAGCGCAGCAGGATCATCAAAGTCGGGGGCCAGCCCATGTTCCTCGGCATCCACGTGGTATGCGTATGGCAGGGTGAACCGCGGACCGCCATCGTAGATGACGAGCTGGTTCTTCGGATTGGGCCCGCACTGCCGGACTATCCACCGCGACAGGGCTATCCGGAATGTCGCCATGAGCACGCTCGCGCCGAGCATGCCGCTGGCGAAAATCACACGCGAGAATTCAGCGTTTACCTTGGCGAAGAAAGCGAAGAAATTCAGCAGCGCCGCCGAAACCAGCATCGCCGTGACCATCTTCAGTATCGAATAATTCGGCTGAGTAAGTGAATCGAGCGAATAGGACCCGTTATAAAGTGCGATGGTAAGGTACATCGGGAGCAGGAGATAGGCGGTCATCAGTCCCGATCTCATTTCGGGAGCGATGGGCAATCCCTGATGATAAACAGCGGTGACGATGATGAAAGAGGCCAGCAACAAGGCTATGTCTGCCAGCATCATGAACAGATAATACTGAAGGCGTTTGCGCTCTAGAGAATTGGCGAGCCCGTTCTGCGGTGCCGCTGGCAGTCGTCGAGACAAAGGCGCCACTTCGGGCGCCTCCGTGGAAAGGATACCCGTCTCGACGCTACGCTCCGATTCTAGCAAGTCCATGACTGCCCCTGACGCAATAAAAGTTTCGTCGCGTTCCCTAGGCATAATTACTTAGCGCATTGCGGCGGGACTTTCATCCTATTTTTTTGCAGGTGCGAACACGCTGAGGCCGAACGGCTGCGAAACTCGGGCAATTCGTTGTTTGCCGCCTTGTAGCAGCGGGCATACGGTTATGTGGTGGAAATGCGCCTCACCGCCCGACGGCGGTATATGCGAAGCCGTGGCGTTCGACGTCCTCGCGGCTGTAGAGGTTCCTGAGGTCGACCAGCACCGGTTGTTTGAGGAGGCCTTTCACCCGCTCGAGGTCGAGCGCGCGGAACGTGTCCCACTCGGTCACGATCACGGCTGCATCGGCGCCGTCCATCGCTTCGTAGGGGCCATCGCAGTAGGTGACCTTGTCGATCACCTTTTTCGCCTGCTCCATCCCCTCGGGGTCGTAGGCCTTCACCTGTATCCCTGCATCCTGCAGCGCCTGCACCACGCTGATTGCAGGTGAATCGCGCATGTCGTCGGTGTTGGCCTTGAACGTCAGGCCCAGCACTGCGACCGTCTTGCCGTGCTGGTCGCCCCCGCCCAGTGCGTGGATGACCTTGCGGCCCATCGACCGCTTGCGCTGGTCGTTGCTGGCAACCACGCTTTCCACGATCCGCAGCGGAGCCTCGTAATCCTGCCCGGTCTTCAGCAGCGCCAGCGTATCCTTGGGAAAGCAGCTGCCGCCATAGCCCGGACCCGGCATCAGGAAGCGGTTGCCGATGCGGCTGTCGAGACCGATGCCCTTGGCCACGTCGGCGACATCCGCGCCCACCTTCTCGCACAGGTCGGCGATCTCGTTGATGAAGCCGATCTTGGTGGCAAGGAAGGCGTTGCCGGCATACTTGGTCAGTTCGGCAGCGCGCCTGCTCATCACCACCAGCGGGCTCTCGTTGCGGGTGAGCGGGCGGTAGATCTCCGCCAGCACCTTTTCCGCGTGCTCGTCGTCCACGCCGATTACCACCCGGTCGGGCCGCTTGAAGTCGTCGATCGCTGCGCCCTCGCGCAGGAACTCGGGGTTGCTGGCAACCGAGAACTCAAGGTCAGGCGCAGTCTCGCGGATGATCCGCTCCACCTCGTCGCCCGTGCCCACAGGTACGGTCGACTTGTCGACCACCACCACGCCTGCAGGCAGCAGCGGGGCCATCTCCTCTGCCGCGGCATAGACGTAGGACAGGTCCGCATGGCCATCACCGCGGCGGCTGGGCGTGCCCACCGCGATGAACACCGCGTCCGTTCCCGGCAGCGCCTCGGCCAGGTCCAGCGTGAAGGCCAGGCGGCCTGCCTCGACGTTGCGGGCCACCAGTTCGTCCAGACCCGGCTCGAAAATCGGGATCTCGCCCGCCAGCAGCGCGTCGATCTTCGACTGGTCCTTGTCCACGCAGACGACCTCGTGACCGAAGTCCGCAAAACAGGCGCCAGATACCAGGCCGACATAGCCAGTGCCAATCATCACGATACGCATGAATAAAGTCCCTGATCCGTGGGGGAATGCAGGTTGCTGCATTGCAGCAATCGTTTCAGGGTGCAAGCGCGAACCCCGGATGCGCGAAGCCCTTCATAGTAGAGCAGGCTGACCGAAGGCACCCCAACAGTCATCAAGTCGCCTAGGGATGGGCGCAGAACAAGGTAGCTGGCGCTTGAACGTTGGCGGTCGCTACCGTCCTCGCAGGCGATTCTAGGGGGCGCCTACTTTCGGACGGCGGATAAGCGGTGACGATCCATGGACCTCTGCATGTCCCACGGCGTTCTGATGACCTAACCCTGGTGAAATTCTCGATACCATTCGACGAAGCGCGGGAGGCCATCGGCAATATCTGTGGTTGGCCTGTAGCCAAGATCATGGCTTATCGCCTCGATATCGGCATAGGTCCGAACCACATCGCCCGGCTGCATCGGCTGCCAGTCGATCTGCGCTTTCTTTCCGCAAGCATCCTCGATGATGGCGATCAGGTCGGTCAGCTTTTCGGAACGGTTGTTGCCGATGTTGTAGAGGGCGTGCGGCTTGGCGGAGCCGCCCGCCTTCACCGAGCCATCATCGGCAGGGGCGCTGTCCAGCACCGCCAGAACGCCAGCGATGATATCATCGATGTAAGTGAAATCGCGCCACATCTCGCCCTTGTGGAACACCGGGATCGGTTCCTGCGCCAGGATTTTCCGGGTAAAGATCCAGTAGGCCATGTCCGGTCGGCCCCACTCACCGTAGACGGTGAAGAACCGCAGGCCGGTAAGCGGAATGCGGTAGAGGTGCGCGTAACTCTCGCTCAACATCTCGTCGGCACGTTTGGTCGCGGCGTAGAGGCTAACGGGATGGTCCGCGCGGTCATCCACGCTGAAGGGGACCTTGTCGTTGCCGCCATAGACGCTGGACGAACTGGCATAGACCATGTGCGCCGCGCCGCACTGGCGCGCGATTTCCAGCATGTTCGCGTGGCCCACGAGATTGGACTGGATATAGGCCGCCGGATTTTCGAGCGAGTAGCGAACGCCGGCCTGGGCCCCGAGATGGACGATGCGGTCGATCTGGTGGTCGGCCAGCGCGGTCTCCAGCGCGGTCATGTCGGCAAAATCGAGCTTGTGGAACACGAAGGTCCCGCCGAGCTTTTCAAGCCTTGCCACCCGCGCCGCTTTCAGCGCCGGATCGTAATAGGCGTTGCAATTGTCGATGCCGATTACGCTGTCGCCGCGCGCCAGCAGGCGTTCGGTGAGTGCAGAGCCGATGAAACCGGCAGCTCCTGTTACCAGAACCTGCATGTGTCATCGTCTCCAATATAAAGCGTCGCGGGTGAAGCGCCCCAACTGGCAGGGGCCCGGTCATATCGCAATGCAAAACTCTGATAGCAGATGCTTTCCGGCTTATTTCCTGTCCGGAGCTTCAGCGACCCTTGCGCGCAGCGGCGTAGCGGGCGATCTGCGCCAGTTCCTGCGACAGGATCAGCTCTGCCGACTGGCTGTTGGCCAGCAGCGAACGATGCAGTTCGCAAAGCCGCGGCACCAGCCGTTCCAGCTTGCCACCACGCCAGCGCTGCAACTGGTCCCCCACCTCGCGATGTTCGCGGAAGAACACGCCTTGCGATTTCAAGAAGCCCTGCATGTCGTCACCGGGGCGCAGGTTCGCCGAAAGGCGCGCGAGTTGCGCCGCGCGCCGCTCCAGCGCCAGCGCCACGCCCACGGGGTTGAGCGAAACCTCGCGCAGCCGGCGCAGTTCGCCCGGCAGCTTGCGGACTTCTCCACTTAGCGCCGCGTTGACCAGCGGCATGAAACCGTCCTCTTCGGTAGAGGCGCCGATCATGTCGAAATCTTCCGGATTGGCCTGCTTGGGCGACTGCGGCGACGCATCGAGATAGAGCGCAAGCTTGTCGACTTCTGACCGCGCGAGCCGGACATCCAGACCTGCGGCATGGGCGATCCGTTCGGCCAGGTTGCCGTTGAGGCGCATTCCCGCAGCATCGGCCATAGCCCGCACATCGGCGGTGACGGAACGCAGGTCCGGAGGGTAGAAAATCGCCACCAGCGCGTCGCTGCGCTTGATCAGCAGTTTCGCGCTGCGCGATTTGTCGGTGGCGGAGGTGGCGACGATGTAGATCGGCCAGGCGCCATCGGCCTCTCCCCGGTCGGCCAGTTCGCAATAGGTGTTGATCGCATCGTACGCCTCGTCGCCGGTGACGCGGGCAAAGATGTGCTGGCTGTCTCCGAACAGGGAGCTCGAGCGCGCCTCGTCCAGCAGGCGGGCGGGATCCGACTTGAGGTCCTGCCCCGACAGTTCGACCCGCTCGCCCGGATCGTCGAGAGTGGCGATCAGCTTCCTCGCGGCGGCAGAGGCGCCTGCTTCGTCGGACCCGCAGAAAAAGCAGATTCGCAGGCCCTTGCCGGCCTTCTGCGCGGCCTGCGCATAGTCGCGCTGGGTGGCCTTCATTGCTGCTCGCGCAGGGTGCGGGTGATGCGCGTAACAATCTGGTCCGCGACCTCCTGCGCCAGATTTTCCAGCGCGGTCTGCTCTGCGGCAATGGTGGCGAATTCGGAACTGACAACGTCGATACCCGCATCCGATCCCGCCGTGGCATCGAGCAGGATCGTATCGCTGGAAACATCGACCAGCTGGTAGCGCGCACGAAGGATGCGCCGCTGGCGACCGATGGTATCGTCGGTGAGCAGGCCCAGGCCTTCGAGGTCGTCATCCAGCACGATATCGAGCCGGTACTGCGAGGTGCTGGCGGAAGAGCCGCGACCCAGACGGTCCGTCAGTGCATTGCGCACCAGCCAGCCTTCGCGGCCCGGTATGGCGGGCACGTCGATCGCGGCCAGTTCGCGCGCCACGAAGCCGTTACCGCCGCCTGCATAGATGGGCTGGAGGCCGCACCCGGCGAGGGGCAGGGAAAGTGCGGCAAGAGCCATGGAGAGGCGGAGCGCGCGCGTCACGTGACGATATTCACCAGCCTGCCGGGCACCACGATCACCTTCCTGATTTCCGCACCATCGATCGAACGCTGAACCTTCTCGCTGGCGAGCGCAAGCGCCTCGAGGTCCTCTTTCGAGGCATCCTTTGGAGCTGTCAGCGTGTCGCGCAGCTTGCCCTTGTGCTGCACCGCGATAGTCACTTCGTCGTCGACCAGCATGGCCGGATCGACCTTGGGCCAGTCCGCCTCGGCGATCAGACCTTCGCCGCCCATCGCGGCCCAGCCTTCCTCGGCGAGGTGCGGCATCATGGGGGAGGCCATCAGCAACAGGCTGCGAATCGCGAAGTTGCGGTCTGCGGAAGGCTTGGCCTTTTCAGCCGCGCTGGTGAGTTCGTAGATCCGGGCCACGGCCTTGTTGAAGGCCAGCGCCTCGATATCCTCGGCAACGGCGGCGATGGTCTGGTGCGTCTTGCGGGCGAGGTCCTTGTCCTCGCCGCTTGCCCCGTCCTCGAACTTGCCGAACAGGCGCCACAGGCGCTGGACGAAGCGGCCGCAACCCTCGATTCCAGCTTCGGACCACGGCAGGTCGCGTTCCGGCGGCGAGTCCGACAGCATGAACCAGCGAACGGCATCGGCACCGTAGTCGCGGATGATGTCTTCGGGGTCGACGACGTTTTTCTTCGACTTGGACATCTTGATGACCTTGCCGATCTGCACCGGCTGGCCATCGGCCTTCAGCGTCGCTCCTTCGCCGGTGCGGTCCACCTCGGCAGGGGTGTAGTACACCTCGCGCGGGCCGTCCTTGCGGCTGTAGGTTTCGTGCGTCACCATGCCTTGCGTGAACAGGCTGGCGAAAGGTTCCTTCACCTCCAGCTTGCCGCATTGGGCCAGCGCGCGGGTCCAGAAGCGGGCGTAGAGCAGGTGCAGGATCGCGTGCTCGATGCCGCCGATGTACTGGTCCACCGGCATCCACTGTGCCACTTCGGCAGCGTCGAACGGCTTGTCCGTCGGCTGGCTGGCGAAGCGCAGGAAATACCAGCTGGAATTGACGAAAGTGTCGAGCGTGTCGGTCTCGCGCTCCGCCTTGCCGCCGCACTTGGGGCACTCGGTATGCTTCCACGTGGGATGGCGCAGCAGTGGGTTGCCCGGCTGCTCGAAGGAGACATCCTCGGGCAGCTTCATCGGCAACTGGTCCCTAGGCACCGGAACCACGCCGCAGGTATCGCAGTGGATGAAGGGAATGGGCGTGCCCCAGTACCGCTGGCGCGAAACGCCCCAGTCGCGCAGGCGCCACACCGTGGTGCCCTTGCCCCAGCCGCCGCTCTCGGCGCGGGTGATGACTTCGGCCTTGGCCTCTTCCACCGACATGCCGTCGAGGAAATCGGAATTGACGAGCACGCCTTCACCCGCCTCCGCCTCGCCAGCGAAGGGCTTGCCCGCTTCGTCCACGCTGGGGGCGACGACGCGCGGGATCGGCAGGCCGTACTTGGCGGCGAATTCAAAGTCGCGCTGGTCGTGCCCCGGCACTGCCATGATCGCGCCGGTGCCGTAATCCATCAGCACGAAGTTGGCGATGTAGAGCGGCAATTCGGCGCCGGTAAACGGATGGCGCGCGGTGATGCCCGTGTCGAAGCCCAGCTTTTCCGCCGTTTCCAGTTCGGCGGCCGTGGTGCCGCCTTTCTTGCACAGCGCGATGAAATCGTGCGCCGCCTTGCTATCCAGCGATTGCGCGATCGGATGGTCCGCAGCCACGGCGACGAAACTCGCGCCGAAGATCGTATCGGGCCGCGTGGTATAGACGGGCAGCTTCTCGCCGTTCGAAAGGTCGAAGGCGAATTCCAGGCCCTGGCTCTTGCCGATCCAGTTTTCCTGCATCAGCCGCACTTTCTGCGGCCAGTCCTTCAGGGTATCGAGCCCTTCCAGCAGGTCTTCGGCGAACTGCGTGATCTTGAGGAACCACTGGTTGAGCTTGCGCTTCTC
This sequence comes from uncultured Sphingomonadaceae bacterium, assembly GCA_947493195.1. Taxonomy (GTDB): domain Bacteria; phylum Pseudomonadota; class Alphaproteobacteria; order Sphingomonadales; family Sphingomonadaceae; genus Alteraurantiacibacter. The sequence continues at coordinate 431,324 of CANLQG010000002.1, forward strand.
GACGTCCGCGCCCGAGCGCCAACCCTTGCCGTCGATCACCTGCTCGTTGGCGAGCACGGTCATGTCGACGGGGTCCCAGTTGACCTCGCTTTCCTTGCGATAGACGAGGCCGTTTTCATACAGGTCGATGAACAGCGCCTGCTCGTGGCCGTAGTATTCCGGATCGCAGGTGGCGAATTCGCGGCTCCAGTCGAGCGCGAAGCCCAGTTGCTTGAGCTGCCCCTTCATCGTGGCGATGTTGTCGTAGGTCCAGCCGCCGGGGTGGACGCCCTTTTCCATCGCCGCGTTCTCGGCAGGCATCCCGAACGCGTCCCACCCCATCGGGTGCAGCACTTCGCGCCCGCGCATCGTGTGATAGCGCGCCAGCACGTCGCCCATGGTGTAATTGCGCACGTGGCCGATGTGGATGCGCCCGCTGGGATAGGGGAACATCTCCAGCACGTAGCTTTTCGGCTTGTCGCTGGCGCTGTCGGCCTCGAAGCACCTGGCCTCGTCCCACGCACGTTGCCAGCGCCCGTCGGCAACGGACGGATCGAATCGTTCAGCAGTCATAATTTTGCCCCTCAAGGCGGATTAGCTGACAGCGGAACGCCGAAGGTCACGCGCCTTGGTGAGGATGATGTCTTCCAGTCGCTGCACCGTGGCAGCCTGTACCGGGGCATCGACCCACTGGCCGTTCTGCATCACCTGGCGGCTGGCGGCCACGCGCAGGGCATCGGCGCGCAGATCCTGGTCGAGAATGGCGACCGAGACCTTCACCCGCTCGTTCGGATTGTTGGGATCGGCATACCAGTCCGTCACCAGCACGCCGCCGTTGCTGTCCGTCTGGGTCAGCGGCATGAAGCTCAATGTTTCCAGGCTGGCGCGCCAGAGATACGAATTCACGCCGATCGAGGTGACGCGGGCCGCGGCAAGATCAGTCTGCAGCCGCTCGTCGTTACCACCACCGCAGGCCGACAGGGCGAAGGTCGCCGTGCCCAGCATGGCCGCGCCGAGAATCGAGCGGGCAGTCTGGCGGGAAGAAGTGCGCAAGGAGGAAAAAGCCATCATCGGTCCTGTAATACGAGAATTCGCAAGTTGTCTGCCTCTATAACGGGCGTGTCGCCTGCGGCAAGGCGAAGCGACCCAGACAGGGGCAAAGGCAGGCACAAAAGCACCGATACGGCGTGAATAGCCGCTTAATACGCGCGCCGACATCGGCTCTGGCGCGACGTGGCCGGCATGCGGGCGTGTGGATAAGCTGCAACAGTCGGCAAAAAGCCTTGCCGTTGCAACGTGATGTCTGGAATGTTTTGAAATTGCGGCTTAACACAATCGATGTTCGAAACGACTCGGGTGTGGAACGCTTTGGTTCATGCAGAGTCCATTGGGCAGGGGATAAGAGAGGCATCATGTCGAAGTCGCGTACAGGATTGGCAGGCAAGGTGGCGCTTGGCGCTTCCGCCGCGCTGCTGGCCGTCGCACTTCCGAGTGCCGGTTTCGCTTTCGCCTCCCTGGGCGACTCGGATGCAACCGAAGACGCGGCGGAGCCGCTGGTTGCCTTCACGCCCGCCGATGGCGATCCGCGGATGGCGCAGATCATTGCCGAGCGCCGCGGCGATGCCCGCATGATGCGCTTCACTCCCGCCGGTTTCGCCAAGTCTCCGGCAGAGCGAGTCGTGACCGTTGCCGTCCGGGTGGACCAGCAGACCGCTGACGCACTGGCGGCCAGTTCGCTTGGTGGGCAGCGCAACACCGACGCAAGCTCGATTGGCCTGCGCGTAACGCCCACGCGTTACAACCTCGGCCTCGCTCGCGGCTATTCCAGCTTCACGGCGGCACCCGCAGCCGGGCAGACCGCTGCCCCGACCCGCTCGCTTGCCGCGAACTCGCTGTCTGGCACCCTGTCGCGCGCGCGCATTCCCGACCTCACCGAGTTCAAGCCGCGCACCGCCGCGCATGAAGAGCCGAGCCGCTTTGCCGCACGCATCGACCGCGAACAGGACGACGCGGCTGAGACAGTGTCCGTCGCCAACCAGACCTTGCGCGACCAGATGCTGGATGTGGCGGGCAGCTATCGCCTGACCCGCAATCTCGATATTACCGCCGGTGTCCGCTACGAACAGGATCGCGACCTCATCCAGGTTCCCGATCTTGACGAGCAGGACAGCCAGGCCGTGTATATCGGCACCCAGTTCCGCTTCTGATCAATGCAGCAAATGTTGCACGGCATGACCCCGCTTCGGCGGGGTTTTGTTTTGCGCAACATTGTCGGGCAAGCTAGTGCTTATCACGCAACTAAGGGTCAACCGGACAGGCAAGGGAATTATTCATGGGACATGTAGCAGTCGTCACCGGCGGAACGCGCGGAATTGGCCGCGCCATCTGCGAAGCACTGAAGGACGATGGCTTCACAGTCGTGGCAAGTTACGCCGGTAACGAGGAAAAGGCCCGCGCCTTCACCGATGAAACCGGCATCCCCGCCTACAGATTCGACGTGTCCGACCACGAGGCGACCCTCACCGCTTGCGACAAGATTGCCGAGGAAGTCGGCCCGATCGATATCGTGGTGAACAATGCCGGCATCACCCGCGACGGCACCCTGCTGAAGATGAGCTACGAGGAATGGGACGAGGTGATGCGCACCAACCTCGGCGGCTGCTTCAACATGGCGAAGGCATGCTTTCCGGGCATGAAGGACCGCAAGTGGGGCCGCATCATCAACATCGGCTCGATCAACGGGCAGGCAGGCCAGTACGGCCAGGTCAACTACGCCGCCGCGAAGAGCGGCATCCACGGCTTCACGAAGGCACTGGCGCACGAAGGGGCGCGCTACGGCATCACCGTCAACGCCATCGCCCCCGGCTATATCGATACCGAGATGGTGGCCGCCGTGCCGGAAGCCGTGCTGGAAAAGATCGTCGCCAAGATTCCGGTGGGCCGCCTTGGCCAGGCCAGCGAAATCGCGCGCGGTGTGGCATTCCTTGCGTCGGAACAGGGCGGCTTCGTCACCGGTTCGACCCTGTCGATCAACGGCGGCCAGCACATGTATTGATGGCGCAGACCGGTGTCTGAACTGTATCATCCCCCGGTCAAGCGTTCGGTCGAAATCGCCGGGCACAAGACCTCGATCAGTCTCGAACCGCTGTTCTGGGAAATGCTGAACGACGTTGCCGTGCGCGAGGGGCTGCCTCTCAATGCGCTCGTCGCGCGCATAGATGCCCAACGCATCGAGGCCGAGCTTGCGCCCGGCCTCGCGACAGCCATCAGGTTGTGGCTGGTTGACGACTTGCGCCGTCAGTTGGATCGACGGTCAGCCGATCAGTAATTTGCTGGCGGATCGCTGGCGGGAAAGCTTTCATCGCTTTCCTCGTCAACCTCGTCCCAGGTATCCTTCTTCTGCTTGCCGGTAGCCGTCGCCGAGGCGCCGGCATCGCGAACCTGGTTGAAGTTGGAACCTCCTGCCTGACCCGAAGCGAAGGCCTCGTTCTGGTCGTTGCGGATGTTCTTGTCGTAGTAACGGTAACCGGCGTAGCCGAGGGCACCCAGTGCTGCGAGTTTGATAAGCATGTCGCGTATCTCCTTTTCTGCACTGTCAACGCATGGCCCAGCAAAATGCTCCAGCCGCACGCGTATTTCGGGCTTGCCATCCTACCGGTTGACCGCAGCCTCGCCGCATTGCACAAACCCGCGCATGACAGAGCGCAAACCGATCCGCAAAGCCGTCTTCCCCGTTGCCGGGCTCGGCACCCGTTTCCTTCCCGCCACCAAGGCCATTCCCAAGGAACTGTTGCCGATCGTCGATCGCCCGCTGATCCAGTACGCGGTGGACGAGGCGCGGGAGGCGGGGATCGAGCAGATGATCTTCGTCACCGGTCGCGGCAAGACCGCCATCGTCGAACATTTCGACGTGGCCTACGAACTGGAAACCACGATGGAGGAACGCGGCAAGGATCTGTCCGTGCTGGACTCCAGCCGTTTCACGCCGGGTGACATCATCACCGTGCGCCAGCAGGTGCCGCTGGGGCTGGGTCACGCGATCTGGTGCGCCCGCGCAATCGTGGGGGACGAGCCGTTCGCCATCCTGCTGCCCGACGAAATGATGGTGGGCGACAGCGGCGGCAAGGGCGGCTGCATGAAACAGATGGTGGAAGCCTACAACGAAGTGGGTGGCAACCTCATCTCCGTACTCGAAGTGCCGCACGAAGAGGTGTCTAGCTACGGCGTGATCGATCCCGGAGAGGCCAGCGGCAACCTTACCGAGGTGAAGGGGCTGGTGGAAAAACCGCCGGTGGACGAGGCACCCTCGAACAAGATCGTCTCCGGCCGCTACATCCTCCAGCCCGAGGTCATGCGGGTGCTGGAAACGCAGGGCAAAGGCGCTGGCGGTGAAATTCAGCTGACCGATGCCATGGCGCGCATGATCGGCAACCAGCCGTTCAATGCGGTGACATTCGAGGGCCGTCGCTTCGACTGCGGCAGCAAGCTCGGCTTCGTGGAAGCCACGCTTGCGCTGGCGCTGGAGCGCGAGGACATGGGCGCACAGGTGCGCGAAATAGCCAAGCGGCTGCTGGCGAACTAGCCCCCAGCCCCAAACGAAAAAGGCGGACCGCGAGGCCCGCCTTTTCAAACTCTCTGCGAGATGACCTTACTCGGGGCCGCCGCGCGCGGCCTGCTCGTCATCCGTGCTTTCGAGATGAGCCACCATGTAGGGGATGGGGTTCACCGGATCGCCGCTGACGCGCACTTCGTAGTGCAGGTGCGGACCGGTGGAACGGCCGGTGGACCCGACGTAACCGATCAGGTCGCCCTTGCGAACCTGCTCGCCATCGCGAACGTTGTAGCTTGCAAGGTGGGCGTAACGCGTTTCCAGATCGCCGCCGTGGCCGATCTGCACGTAGTTGCCATAGGAACCCCAGTACTTGGCCATTTCCACCACGCCATCTGCGGTAGCGTAGACCGGCGTGCCGCGCGGCGCGGCGAGGTCGACGCCGTTGTGCTGGCGGCGCTGGCGCAGGATCGGGTGGTTGCGCATCCCGTAACCGCTGGTGAGCTGGACGCCATCGACCGGCATGCGCGAAGGCACCGAAACGGCAAAACGCGGCGCAGCGATCACTTCGCCGGACGCCGTGATGCGGCCACCGTCTTCGAGGTCTTCCCAGCTGGCAAACAGTTCGGTGAATTCTTCGTCGTCACCCAGCGGCGCCTGGGCCACGGTTTCGGTGTCGATAACGCCGGTTGCGGGGGCTTCTTCGGCCATGGCCGGGCTGGCGACAGCCGCGGTGCCCAAGGCGAGAATGGTAGCAATCTTGACGAGCATACGATCCCTTTGCTTCGTCAGGCGCTTTCCAACGCCCTTTCGGTTTCTATGGCGAGCCGACGAACCCGGCTCCTCATTTCGTCCATTTTTTTCAGACCCTGCGGAACCTCCCGCCGTCTGTGTGATTATGGGTTATGCGGGCAAACGTTAACTACACAACACCTGTGTAGAGATCGCGCGACAAACCGGCTGCAAGACGCGCCGAGTCGTTGAATGGCGGTCTGAGCGTGCCTTTGAAGTGGCGCTTCACCAGCATTTTCCAGTGATTCTTCGGCTCTTTGCCGTGGACGCGGCAGTAGTGTTCGAAATGCCTTGCACCGGCAGCGACATGGCGAATTTCATCGTCAAGGATTCGTTGGAGGATTTGCGCGCCGCGCGAATCGCCCTGATCGCGGACCCGCTCCAGCGTGGCGGGCGTCACGTCCAGCCCCCGAGCTTCCAGCACCATCGGCACGATCGCGAGGCGCGCGCCGACGTCGTGCGCGGTTTCCTGCGCCGACAGCCAGAGACCGGCATGCACCGGCAGGTCGCCGTAGCTAGCGCCCATGGTGGCAAGGTGCCGCTCTATCAGGGCAAAGTGCATTGCCTCCTCCGCCGCAACGCCGAGGAAGTCCGCCACGAAATCATCGCCCATCCCGGCCCCGAATCGTCCGACGATGTCCAGCGCCAGGTCGATGGCGACGAATTCGATGTGCGCCAGCGAGTGCCACAGCGCGATCCTGTTGCGAGCCGACCCGCCCTTGCCGCGCTTGGGCATCCTGCCCGGCGGCAGCACCACCAGATGTTCCGGCCATTCGGGATGATCCGGCATGCGCACGGAAAAGTCGGTAGGCAGTGCGCCGCGCCGCCAGCCGCGCACCAGAGCGCGGGTGGCCATCACCTTGCCGCGCGCGTCGCCTGTCAGTAGGGCGCGGCGGATCGCTTCCGATAGGTCGGTCACGAAAAAGGGCTACAGCTCCTTTGCAGCGTCCAGCACTTCGGCGACGTGGCCTTTCACCTTCACCTTGTTCCAGACGCGGGCGATCTTGCCCTCTGCGTCGACCAGGTAGGTGGTGCGCACCATGCCCATGAAGGTCTTGCCGTACATTTTCTTCTCCGCCCAGATGCCCAGCGCATCGGAAAGGCCGCCGTCTTCGCTGTCGGACGCGAGAGGCACGGTGAGATCATGCTTGGCGATGAACTTCTCGTGCCTTTCGTAGGAGTCCTTGGAAACGCCCAGCAGCGCGGTGTTCGATGCGGCGAATTCATCCTTCGCCTCGCTGAATTCCACATTCTCGGTGGTGCAGCCGGGCGTCATGTCCTTGGGATAGAAGAACACCACCAGCTTCTGCCCGCGAAAATCGGATGGCTTCACGACGCTACCGTCCGCGCCTTCCATGGCCACGTCGGGCATCATGTCGCCTTCGCCGGGGAAATTGTTGCTCATCAGTCGATCTCCAGTCTCTCGCCGAAATGTTCGGCCCATTGCGTGGCAATGCCTTGCCTTGCCTCGTCCAGCGATTGCAACAGGGCCTTATAGCTGTCCTCGCCGCAAGCCTCTGCCAGCACGGCGCGGTGCGCTTCTGCCGGTTCGGCCCCGTCGGGGGCGAACAGGCGCACGGCCACGAGGTAGCGGGTGATGGCGAGGTGGTGATGGACGTAACTGCCCGGCAGGTGTCCGGCTAAAGCGAGCGTGCCGATGGCCTTCTCCATCGCCGGATCGAACCCCAGCCGCTCGCGCAGTTGCAGGTAGTGGACCAGGAATTCGGAATCGATCAGCCCGCCGCGCATCAGCTTGACATCCAGCGGACCATTGGGCGGTTTCGCCGCCAGCATCTCGCCGCGCATGTGAAGCACTTCGGTCTTCAGCGCGTCGGGATCGCGCGGCTTGCACAGCACCTCGTCGATCATCTCGCACAGCCTGATCTGCGCCGCTGGCGACCCGTAGATCGGGCGGGCGCGGGCAAGCGCCATGTGCTCCCACGTCCAGGCCGATTCGTGCTGGTAACGTTCGAAAGCCTCGAACCCGGTGGCGAGCGGCCCCTGCGCGCCCTGCGGCCTCAGGCGCGTGTCGATCTCGTAAAGCGCGCCCTCTGCCGTCGGCACCGAAAGCGCCGCCGTTACGCGGGCTGCCAGCCGGTTGTAATAGAGCGCGGTCGACAGCGGACGCTCGCCATCGGATTCGGCACCCAATTCGGGTGGGTCAGTGAACAGGAATACCACATCGAGGTCGCTCGCATGGGTCAGCGCGCCGCCGCCCAGTCGGCCAAGGCCCAGGATCACCAGTTCGCTGCCGGGTATTACCCCGTGCTTCTCGCGGAAATCGGCAATCGCCGCATCGGCCCCTGTCCGCACGGCGGCCTCGGCCACGCGGCACAGCCCTTCGGCAATGTCGAGCGGGTCGTGGCGGCACTCCACCATCTGCGCGCCCAGCGCGAAACGCTCCTCCCCCACCACCTGCCGCAACCGGTCGAGTCGCGATTCGGTGTCGCTGTCCTCCGCCGCCTGCATGCGAACGGCCAGGGTCTCGATCGAGCCGGGCAGGTCGAGCGCGTGAGGATCGATGAGCGCATCCAGCAGTTCCACGCGCCGCGCCAGCGCGTCGGCCAGAGGTTTTGCCAGCGTGAGAATGCGCAGCACGCGGTCCAGCAGGCCGGGGCGCTGCTCGAACAGGCGGAACAGATTGATCGCCGTGGGCAGGCGTTCCAGCAGCGTTTCCCAGCGTGCCATCGCATGGTCCGGGTCGGGCGCGGCGGCCAGCGCGGCCAGCAATTCATCCTCGATCGCGGCAAAGGCAATTTGCGCCTCTTGCGAGCGGAGCGCCCGCAAGGTGCCGCGCCAGTGCTCGACCCGGGCCTCGAAATGGTCGCGAAAGTCGGTCGGGACGGTAACGCCAGCGTGCACCGTTTCCTCGTCTTCTCCCAGCAAATCGTCATAGCGCGCCGCCACGCGGTCGCAGATGGCGCGCACTTCCTCAACCAGGGCGGCGGCATCGGGCAGCCCGTCAAGCCGGGCCACGGTTTCGATCTTTTCCGCCGTTTCGGGGAGGGCGTGCGTCTGCCGATCGTTCACCATCTGCAGGCGGTGCTCGATGGTGCGCAGCCGGTCATAGCTTTCGCCCAGCACCCGCGCATCCTCGGCATCGATGATCTGCGCGTTGGCCAGGGCATCCAGCGCCGCGCGCGTGCCGCGCTGGCGCAGCGCGGGATTTCGCCCGCCGTAGATAAGCTGGTGGGTCTGGGCGTAGAACTCGATCTCGCGAATACCGCCGCGCCCCTTCTTGATGTCGAAGCCGGGTCCGACCTCGCGCGTGCCCTTGTACGCCTCCCGAATACGCATGGTCAGGCGGCGCACTTCCTCGATAGCGGTGAAGTCCAGGCTGCGCCGCCAGATGAAGCTGCGGATCTCGTCGAGGAAATGCTCGCCTGCCGCCACGTCGCCGGCTGCTGCCCGCGCGCGGATATAGGCGGCCCGCTCCCACGCCAGCGCACTCGATTCGTAATGCGAGATTGCTGCGTTGAAGGAGATGGCGAGCGGGGTCACTTCGCTAGCGGGGCGCAGCCGCAGGTCCACGCGCAGCACGTAGCCATCGCCGGTGGGCTGGCCCAGCATCTCCACCAGCTGGCGGGCATAGCGCTGCGCGGCCTCGCCCGGCTCGTCCCGCTCACGCCGGGCGAGGCGCTCCGGATCGAACAGCAGGATGGGATCGATGTCGGAGGAATAGTTGAGCTCGCGCGCGCCCTGCTTGCCCAGCGCCAGCGCGGTGAAGCCGCTGGTGTCCGCGTCCTCGACGCGCTTGCGCACCACCGCCAGCATGGCCGCGTCCAGCGCGCGGTCGGCAAAGTCGGAAAGTTCGGTTACGACGCGGGTCAGGTCGAACGCGCCCGCGAGGTCGCCGATGGCCAGCACCAGCGACAGCGACAGCCGCTCCCGCCGCAGGGCAGTGCCGGTATCCGCGTGCGCCTCCCCCTCGGCCTTCGCAAGGGCGAGCGCATCCTCGCCCTTGCCATCACGCAGAAGCGCGACAAGCTCCTCGCGGTTGTCCATCGCGCGTTTCAGGAAGGGCGAATGCGCTTGGGCGCGGTGCAGGGCGGATTGCCAGTCGACAGTCATCGCCGGGAGCCCTGCCCTTGCCCCCCGCCCGTGGCAATGCCAAATGGGCCGCTGATGATTTCGCCTGAAAGGAAATCCATGATCCGGATCGCTGCCACGCTGGCCCTGTTGCCGCTTGCTGCCTGTGCCACCACACAAGACGCGCAGGTTGCCCCCCCGATTTCGCTGGAAACGATGAAGGAGACCGTTCGCACGCTCTCGTCCGACGCATTCGAAGGCCGCATGCCGGGAACGCCCGGCGGGCAGATGACGGTGAATTACCTCGTGCAGCAGTTCGAAGCGGCAGGCCTGCAGCCCGGCAACGGCGATTCGTGGTTGCAGGAAGTGCCGCTGGTGGAGATCACGGCCAGCGACTTCGCGCCGCTGACGGTCGGCGATCTCAGCTTCGATCATGGCGAGGACTGGGTCGGCGTCTCCTACCGCCAGACCCCCTCCACCACTATCGACAACAGTGAACTGGTGTTCGTGGGTTACGGCATCAACGCGCCGGAACGCGGCTGGAACGACTACGAAGGCGTGGACATGACCGGCAAGACCGCGCTGATCCTCGTCAACGACCCGGATTTCGCTTCCGATAGTCTGGAAGGCACCTTCGACGGCCGCGCCATGACCTATTATGGCCGCTGGACCTACAAGTTCGAAGAGGCGGCCCGCCAGGGCGCGACCGCCGCGCTGATCGTGCACGAGGATTTCGCCGCCAGCTATGGCTGGAACGTGGTCGAATCGAGCTGGTCAGGCGCGCAGGCCTATGCCGATACCGGCGGGGATGGGTCGGACCAGACAGCGATGAACGGCTGGGTGTCAAACGATACCGCTGCCGCCATTTTCGATGCTGCCGGCATGGACCTGTCCGCCATGGTCGAGGCTGCCAGCCAGCCCGGTTTCAAGGCGGTTTCGCTGGGAATGCCGGTCTCCACCGGCTTTACCAACAGCTATCGCCGCTACGCATCAAACAACGTGATCGGCGTGCTGCCCGGCACCCAGCGGAGCGACGAATACATCCTCCACACCGCGCACTGGGACCACCTTGGTCGCTGCACGCCCAATGCCGCGGGCGACGACATCTGCAACGGCGCGGTCGACAACGCCACCGGCACCGCGGGCCTCGTCGCGCTGGCCGAGGCGCATGCGCAGGTCGGCGCGCCTGATCGCACCCTTGTGTTCCTGGCGGTGACGGCGGAGGAATCCGGCCTGCTCGGCGCGGAATACTATGCCGCCAACCCGGTCTATCCGCTCAGCCAGACGGTCGCGGGCATCAACATGGATGGCATCGCCGTTCGCGGCGAAACGCGCGATGTGAACGTGCGCGGCGGCGGCAAGAGCGATCTGGACGCCTACCTCGCCACTGCATTGCAGGCGCAGGGTCGCACCGCGTCCCCCGATCCGGCCCCCCAGGCGGGATACTACTACCGCTCCGACCACTTCCCCATGGTGAAGCGGGGCGTGCCGATGTTTTACGTGAAGTCGGGCCTCGACCTAGTGAACGGCGGCACTGCCGCGGGCGAGGCAGCCGAAGCCGCATACCGCGCCAATGCCTATCACGGGCCGGACGACGAGTATGACCCCAACTGGGACTGGTCGGGCCTGATGCAGGACCTCGACCTGTATTTCCTGCTCGCGCGCGATCTTGCCGGCACCACCGACTGGCCCGAATGGTATGAGGGCGACGAATTCCGCGCCGTGCGCCAGCAAAGCTGTGCCGCGTCCGCAGGCGGGTGCTGAGACAATGGCATTCGTAATGCCCGCCGAGTGGGCGAAACAGGACTGGATCTGGATCGGCTTCCCCGCTCATGCCGACCTGTGGGAAGACAACCTCGCGCCCGCGCAGGAGCAGATGGCAGCGTTCGCCAATGCCGTGGCCGAGACCGGCCAGCAGGTGCGCCTCGTTGTGCGCGACGCGGCCACGGAAATGCGCGCGAAGCAGCTTGTGTCTGGAGCGGTGACCTTCGAGCGTCACCCCTACGGCGATATCTGGCTGCGCGATACCGGGCCCCTGACGCTGCCGGGCCCCGATGGCCAGCGCCGCGCGCAAGGCTTCGGCTTCAACGGCTGGGGCGGGAAATACCTGCTGGAGGGCGACCTCGAAACCGGTCCCTCGCTCGCCGAGGCGGGCGGCCTGCCCTACACCCGCGCGGACTGGATCCTGGAAGGCGGCGCGGTGGAGAGCGATGGCACCGGCCTTGTTGTCACCACCGAGCAATGCCTGCTCAACCCCAACCGCAACCCCTCGCTCTCGCGCGAGCAGATCTGTGCCAACCTCCAGCGCGATCTGGGTTTCGATCGCATCCTGTGGCTGGGCGAAGGGCTGGCGGGTGACCATACCGATGGCCATGTCGACAACCTGGCGCGCATGGTGGGCGAGAACACCATCGCCATTCCCCGCGCCTCCACGCCCGACGATCCCAATGCCGCCGTCTACGACGATGCCCGCGCCCGCGCCGCCGACTTCGGTTTGGGCGTGCGGGACATGCCATCGCCCGGCTGGATGGGTGAAGGCGACGAGGCGGAACCGGCGAGCTACATGAACTTTGCCATCTGCAACGACGTGGTGGTCGTGCCGACCTACGGCTCCGCCCAGGACGAGGATGCCGTGGCGGCGGTGGGCGACATGTTCCCCGGCCGTGTGGCCGTGGGCCTGCGCGCCGATGCCGTACTGACCGGCGGCGGCAGCTTCCACTGCGCCAGTTGCCACGTGCCCGCCATCTCGGCCTGATCCCGCATTATCGGTGTGCCGGGAACGGCATATGTTGCAGTGCAACCAAAACCGGTATAGCCAGAACCGACGGAAGCGGGGCTAGATCGGGGCCAGAATGACTATACGATACCGGCCAGAGATCGATGGCCTGCGCTCAATCGCGGTCTGTAGCGTTCTTGTCTACCACCTCAAGATTACTACCGGATCGGCAGGCAATTACCTGTTTGGCGGTGGTTTTCTTGGCGTTGACATGTTCTTCGTCCTTTCCGGGTTCCTCATCACCTCTATCCTGATGCGGGAATTCAACGAAACCGGTCGCATTTCGATTGCGGATTTCTATCAGCGCCGCGCCAGGCGAATCCTGCCCGCCCTATTCCTCGTGCTGCTGCTGACGCTGGCAGCAGGCGCGGCAATCCTGATGCCCAGCGAACTGATCGCGCTGGGCGATTCCGCAATCGCCTCGATTTTCTTCGTGTCGAACATTTACTGGGTCTACGAACTCAGCGCCTACGGCGCGACAGAGTCGCAATTCCAGCCGCTGCTGCACACCTGGTCACTGGCGGTTGAGGAACAGTTCTACATCTTCTTCCCGCTGGCTCTGCTCGTGGTCTTGCGCTGGTTTCCAAAGCGCCTGAACCTCGTTCTCGTGCTGGGTGTGATTGCCGGGTTGGTGTTCGCCCAGATGGCTTCGATCATACTGCCGAGATGGTCGTTCTACTGGCTGCCGAGCCGGGTGTGGGAAATGATGGCGGGCGGCGTTCTGGCGGGCTTGACCCGTACGTCCCCGGATCTCTTGCGCGGACCGATGGCGGATCGGTTCATGCCCTACATCGGACTGGCGCTGGTAATGGTGCCCATTGTCTCCCTCAATCTCGATCCTGCGTGGCACCCGGGCCTGCTTACGGTGCCTGTCATCGCGGGAACCTGCATGTTGATCTGGTGGAATGCCCAAACCAGCGCAGTCATGCGCCTGCTCTCTTCCGCACCCCTCGTCAAAATCGGCCTTATCTCCTACTCGCTCTACCTCTGGCACTACCCGGTCTATGTCTACGGGCGAATGATCGCGGGCGATCCGCAATTGCTGGACTACGCCATCTGGATTGCGATTTCCTTCGCCGGGGCCGCCCTGTCCTATCGTTTCATCGAGTCGCCTTTCCGCCACAAGGGGCGTATTTCGCTGCCGACGATCGTGCGCGGGTTCGGCCTTGCAACGGTCGGCGTCGTCCTGCTTGTGGGTGCCGTCCACTGGGGTCGCGGCTTCGAACAGCGCTTCCCGCGCCTGCTCGCCGCCTATGGCCAGTCCGAAATGGACAATGGTTTTGTGGGCGACGAATCATGGTCGGTTCTGGATAGTCTCGCTCCGGGCGAAACTGTTTCCGGATCCAATGCGCGAGATCCGTCACGAAGCGAGAGGCTGCGTGCCTGGTTCCCTGCCGAAAGCGACGCGCGCAATTACCTGGTCGTCGGAAACTCCCACTCGAAAGACACTTTCAACGCTTTTTACCTCAACCGCGAGCTGTTTCCCGGCAGCGCGTTTGCCCGCTATGCGATCTCCGACGAATTCTTTCCTGCCGATGTCGCCGTATTGCGCGAATCTCCCAACTACCGGAATGCCGATGAGATCATAGTCAGCACCAGATTCATGGGATCGCTCGATGGTTTGCGGCGCTTCGCCATGCAGCTACGCGAAGACGGCAAGGCGCTGACGATCCTCGGACCCTCTCCGGAGTACGCGTCCAGGGACAATTTGCCGCTGTTCGACTGGTACAAGAGGCGCGCACCGCAGGGCTTTACCAAGGATGATCTTGCTGCGCTCGCGTGGCAGGAACGTGTCCCTGTATCGAGTGAGTTGCGCAGGGAACTGACGCAGATCGCAGAGCAATCGGACGCTTCGTTGCACTGGAAGGAAGAACTGGCATGCGACCGCACCCGGCAGCGGTGCCATGTCATGACGCCGGACGGCCTCAAGGTTCATTACGATTACGGGCATTTTTCGCTGGACGGCGCGCGCTGGATAGGACGCCGCATGCACGATCTCGGCTGGTTTTGACTTTGTTGGACCCAGGACCAGAGGTCGAAACCTTAACTTTTCGTTAGAACTTTGCGGTCTATTCTTCGCGAATGGCTCATGCAATCGCCCTCACCCGCCAGACCTTCGCCCGGACCGCGGGGCCGCAGGAGATGCTGCGCAGCGTGATCGTGTGCGGCTGCGCGCTGGCCCTGATCCTCGCCAGCTAGTCCTTAATGCACCGTCAGCGCGACGACGCTGGTCAGCACGCGGCGCATGAAATCCACCTGCCCCTTCGCGCCGGTCTTGGCGTAGATTTTCTTCGAATAGACCCGCGCGCTCTCGATGGTGAGGCCATGCTTTTCGGCAGCATCGGCAATCGAGATGCCCTGCGCCATTGACCATGCGAAGCGGGCTTCCGCCTGGGTCAGCTTGAACACGTCGATCAACTGCTGGCACCGATCTACCGAAGAACTCTGGTCGCCCCGGAAATAGACAACCGCCACGGCCTTTCCCCCTGCCGATAGCGACGCGACGCGCACCGGCGAGACAAGAATGTCGATCCACGGGTCCTGGCTGAGATTGACCGCGCGCGGGCGAGCATCGGGTTTTTCGGCATAATCCTTCACCAGAGCCGTCAATTCGCGGTCGATCTTCGGAGAGGACGGCGTCAGCCTGCCGTAAGGCCCCTGTTTCAGCGCGCCGGTGCGGCTTAGGAAGCGCTCGGCCTGCTCGTCCATGTCCACCACATGGCAGCGGCGGTCCACGGCGATCCAACCGAAATCGATATGGCTGAAAGCGCCAGCGTTCATCGAGGCGCGCGCCCGTTCCTGCTCCAGCCGCGCCAGCACCCGCAGCGCCACGCGCAGGTGCGGCGCCAGGGCCGTAAGCACCGCGCTGACGGAGGAGGGGATAGGCTCTCGCGCCGAAAGCACCAGCCAGGCATCGAGCCCGCTGGGATCGCGCAGCCGGATGGAGCGCATGTGGGCAAGACCTGCCGGCTCCAACACCTCTCGCGCAAAGTCGCGCTGGGCCTTCTCGGCGTTTTCCAGCAATTCCGCGAGGCTGTAGACGCGCCCTTCCCGCATGGAACGCGATTGCAGGGGCTCGCGCGCGCCGAACCTGTCTTCGAAAAACGCGCGCAGTTGCGGGGAGGGCGCCTGTGCCCCGGCAGAAAGCTGGATCGCGGAAACGCTGTCAGGCGCATGGATCAGCAGAGTGGCGATGTCGCACCCGGTCGCGAGCTTCAGCCGCTTGAGGAAGGTGTCCCACATGGGCTTTTCGAACATGCCGTCGTGCAGGGGCACGAGCAGTTCGGTCTCGCCAAGATTGGGTATGCGCATGGCAAATATATATACTTCCCATTTGGGAAGTCAAAAGGGTAGCGCTCTGCTCTATTGCGATGCACAAATAGCCGTGAGGACCAACGCATGACCGCAACGCTCACCCATCTCCAGCGCCTTGAGGCAGAGGCAATCCATATCATCCGCGAAGTCGCGGCAGAGGCCGACAAGCCGGTGATGATGTACTCGGTCGGCAAGGATAGCGCCGTGATGCTGCACCTGGCCAAGAAGGCATTCTACCCTTCGCCCCCGCCGTTTCCGCTGCTGCACGTCGACACGACGTGGAAGTTCAAGGCGATGTACGACCTTCGCGAAAAGGCCGCGCAGGATGCCGGGATGGAGCTGATCGTCTATCACAACCCGGAGGCGCAGGAGCGCGGCATCAACCCGTTCGATCACGGCCCCTTGCATACCGACATGTGGAAGACCGAAGGGCTGAAGCAGGCGCTCGACAAGTACGGCTTCGACGCGGCTTTCGGCGGCGCGCGCCGTGACGAGGAAAAGAGCCGCGCTAAGGAGCGGGTGTTCTCCTTCCGCACGTCCAGCCATGGATGGGATCCCAAGAACCAGCGCCCCGAACTGTGGAACCTCTACAACGCGAAGAAGAAGAAGGGCGAATCGATCCGCGTCTTCCCGATCTCCAACTGGACCGAGCTGGACGTGTGGCAATACATCCAGCTTGAGAACATCGAGATCGTTCCCCTCTATTTTGCCGCTCCGCGCCCCACCTTCATCTACGAGGGCGGCCTGTTCATGGCCGACGACCTGGAGCGCCTGAAAGACGTGATGGGTGAATTGCCCGAGATCACCACCCGCTCCGTCCGCTTCCGCACGCTGGGCTGCTTCCCGTTGACGGGCGCAGTCGAGAGCGAGGCCAGCACGCTGTCCGAGGTTATCCAGGAAACGCTGCTCACCACCACCAGCGAACGGCAGGGCCGCGTGATCGACAAGGATGCTGGCGGCGCTGGCATGGAGAAGAAGAAGCAGGAAGGGTACTTCTGATGACCGAGCAGAAGACAGACGTGATCTACCAGACCGATGCCCTGATCGCAGAGGACATCGACGCCTATCTGGAGACTCACCAGCACAAGTCCATGCTGCGCTTCATCACCTGCGGCAGCGTTGACGATGGCAAGAGCACACTGATTGGGCGGCTGCTGTACGATTCGAAGATGATCTTCGAGGATCAGCTCGAAGCACTGAGCAACGACAGCAAGAAGGTGGGAACGCAGGGGCAGGACATCGACTTCGCCCTGCTGGTGGACGGTCTTGCCGCGGAACGCGAGCAGGGCATCACCATCGATGTCGCCTACCGCTTCTTCAATACCGAGAAGCGCAAGTTCATCGTCGCCGATTGTCCGGGGCACGAACAGTACACGCGCAACATGGTGACAGGCGCCTCCAGTGCGGACCTCGCCGTGGTGATGATCGATGCGCGCAAGGGCGTGCTGGTGCAGACGCGGCGGCACAGTTACCTGTGCCACCTCATCGGCATCAAGAATATCGTGCTGGCCGTGAACAAGATGGACCTGGTGGATTACGACCAAGCCACTTTCGACAGGATCGTGGCGGACTACGCCGCCTTTGCCGAGGAAATCGGCATCGAATCGTTCACCGCCATGCCCATCAGCGGCTTCAGGGGCGACAACATCACCATCGCGCCAAGCGAAAACACGCCGTGGTACGACGGGCCGAGCCTGGTCGAGCATCTCGAGAGCGTCGAGGTGCTTGCCGATGTCGCAGCGGACAAACCGTTCCGCATGCCGGTGCAGTGGGTGAACCGTCCCAACCTCGATTTCCGCGGGTTCTCCGGCCTGATCTCCACCGGCTCCATCAAGCCGGGCGATGCCGTGCGCGTGCTGCCCTCGGGCAAGACCAGCACGGTGAAAAGCATCGTCACCTTCGATGGCGAACTGGACGAGGCAGTGGCCGGACAGTCCGTCACCATCACGCTGAACGACGAGATCGACTGCTCGCGCGGCGACGTGCTGTGCGTGGCCGACAATCCCCCCGAAACCGCCGACCAGTTCGAGGCGACCCTCGTCTGGCTGAACGACGAGGACATGCACGTCGGGCGCGGTTACTGGCTGAAGCTGGGCACGCAGACCGTCTCTGCCACGGTGCAGCAGCCCAAGTACCGTATCGACGTGAACACGATGGACGAGCTGGCAGCGAAGACGCTGTCGCTGAACGACATCGGCGTGGCGGAAGTCTATTCCGACAAGCCGCTGGTGTTCGAGGCTTACGAGACCAACCGCACGCTGGGCGGCTTCATCCTGATCGACAAGATCACCAATGCCACCGTTGCCGCAGGCATGCTGAACTTCAGCCTGCGCCGCAGCCAGAACGTGCACTGGCAGGCGACAGACATCACGCGTGAGCATCATGCGAACATGAAGAACCAGACCCCGCGCGTGCTGTGGTTCACCGGCCTTTCCGGATCGGGCAAGTCCACCATCGCCAACGAGGTGGAGAAGAAGCTGGCGCTGATGAACCGCCACACTTTCCTGTTGGATGGCGACAACGTGCGCCATGGCCTGAACAAGGACCTGGGCTTTACCGAAGCCGACCGCATCGAGAACATCCGCCGCGTGGGTGAAGTCGCCCGCCTGATGACCGATGCGGGCCTGATCGTGCTCACCGCCTTCATCAGTCCGTTCCGTGCGGAACGGCAGATGGTGCGGTCCATGCTGGAGGATGCCGAGTTCATCGAGATTTTCGTCGACACCCCGCTGGAAGTGGCCGAAAAGCGCGACGTGAAGGGCCTCTACAAGAAAGCCCGTTCGGGCGAGCTCAAGAACTTCACCGGCATCGACAGTCCGTACGAACCGCCGCTGAAGCCGGAGATCACCGTGAACACGGTGGCAATGACACCGGAAGAAGCCGCCGATCACATCATCAAGCAAATCCTTCCCCTGAAGTGAGTATTGCCGATATGACAGACGCCGAACTCGCCGCCCAGCTGGCCCACCACGCCGGACAGATCCTGCTGCAAGTCCGCCAGTCCGGCCTCATCGAGGGCAAGCCGCTGGGCAAGGCTGGTGACGAGACCGCGAACCAGTTCCTGATCCACGCCCTGCGCCACCAGCGACCCGACGACGGCCTGCTGTCGGAAGAGAGCAAGGACACCGCAGAGCGGCTCGACAAGAAGCGCGTCTGGATCATCGACCCCGTCGATGGCACCCGCGAATATGGCGAAGCGCGCACCGACTGGGCCGTGCATGTCGCGCTGGCGATTGGCGGCAAGCCCGAGATCGGCGCCGTCGCGCTCCCCGGTCTTGGCGAAGTGCTCTGCACCGACAAGCCCGTCGCCGTTGCGGACGCAGCCGAAAAACCCCGCCTCGTTGTCAGCCGGACGCGCCCCGCAGCCGAAGCCGTCGCTGTTGCCGAGCGCATTGGCGGCGAACTGGTCGCCATGGGCAGCGCCGGGGCGAAAGCCATGGCCGTGGTACGCGGCGAAGCGGAAATCTACCTGCATTCCGGCGGGCAGTACGAGTGGGACAGCTGCGCCCCCGCCGCCGTGGCGCTTGCCCACGGACTTCACTGCTCGCGCATCGACGGCTCCCCGCTCGTCTACAACCAGCGCGATACCTACATGCCCGACCTGTTGATCTGCCGCCCCGAATGGGCCGAGCGGGTGCTGGCCGAGGTCCGGGACTTGGCTTCGGCCTGACCTCAATGCTGGGGGGCATAGACCTGGGCTATTCCGTCGCGGGAGCTTTCGTCAGCTTCCTCGTCGGCCTGACCGGTGTTGGTGGCGGCTCGCTGATGGCGCCGATCCTGATCCTGCTCTTCGGCATCAATCCGGCGCTGGCCATCGGCACCGACCTGTGGTTCGCCGCGATCACCAAGTCGGTAGGCGGAACCGTCCACCACCGCATGGGCACGGTTGACTGGCAACTGGTCAGGCGACTGGCGCTGGGGAGTATCCCGGTGGCCGTGCTGACGCTGCTGTGGCTGTGGCTGATACAGGGCGGGCGGCTCGACAGCTCCCTCCTGATGCGGTTGCTCGGCGGCGCACTGTTGCTTACGTCCATCCTAATGATCTGCAAGCCAAGAATCCAGCCGGCCATGCAGAAGCTGAAAGACAGCCTTGGCCCAACGATCCGGGTGCAGCAACTGGTCCTCACCGTGGGAAGCGGCGCGGCGATCGGCGGGCTCGTCACTCTGACTTCGGTGGGCGCAGGCGCGCTGGTCGCCGTGGTGCTGATGATGATCTACCCGCTGCGGCTTTCGACAAAGACCATCGTCGGCACGGATATCATGCATGCCGTTCCGCTTACGCTGGTGGCAGCGACAGGGCACAGCCTCCTCGGTAATGTCGACGTGTGGCTTCTGGGCAGCCTGCTTATAGGATCGATACCCGGCATTATCGTCGGCTCTTTGGTAAGCGGGCGCGTAAACGAAACCTTCGTGCGCTATGCCCTTGCGGCGATGCTGGCCGTCTCCGCCCTCAAGCTGCTGCTGGCTTAGGGGCGGGCCGAGAGGGAGTGTGAACCGGCTAGAGGCTGCAGGCTTTACAACCCGTGCGTGACTGGCAATGGCAGGTTCGAGGCAAAGGGGTGATGATTTGATCGCAAAGACGTTTTCCGTTCTGGTCACCGGCGGCGCCGGTTACATCGGCAGCCACGCTGTGCTGGCGCTACGCGATGCGGGCTGGGCGGTTGCAGTCATCGACAACCTGTCGACCGGCTTCGCCTTCGCCGTGCCGGACGACGTGCCGTTCTACGAAGGCGACATCGCCGATCAGGACCTGCTCGCGCGCATTTTCGATGAACAGAACATCGGCGCGGTCATGCATTTTGCCGGATCCATCGTCGTGCCCGAAAGCGTGGCGGACCCGCTCACGTACTATCACAACAACACGGTGAAGAGCCGCGCCTTGCTGGAGGCGGTCGTGAAAGCGGGCGTGCCCCATTTCATCTTCTCCTCCACCGCGGCCACCTACGGGGTGCCGGATGTCTCCCCGGTTACCGAAGACGCGCCGAAGCAGCCGATCAATCCCTATGGCTGGTCGAAACTGATGACGGAGCAGATGCTTGCCGACACCGCCGCGGCGCATCCGTTGAATTACTGCGCCCTGCGCTATTTCAACGTCGCCGGGGCCGATCCGCAGCGCCGTACCGGGCAATCGACGGCGGGTGCCACGCATCTCATCAAGGTCGCCGTCGAGGCGGCGCTGGGCAAGCGGGAGGCCGTAGGGGTCTTCGGCACCGACTTCGACACGCCCGACGGCACCGGCGTTCGCGACTATATCCACGTCAGCGACCTAGCCGATGCTCACGTGCTGGCCCTCGATGCCCTTGTCGAACAGCCGGACCGGTCGCTGACGATGAATTGCGGCTACGGCAGGGGTTTTTCCGTTCTCGAGGTGCTGGATGCGGTGGACCGGGTGACCAATCGCAAGATCGAGCGCCACCTTGAGCCGCGCCGCGCCGGAGACTCGGCCTCGCTCGTTTCGGACCCGAGCCGGATCAAGGCCACCCTGCCCTGGCAACCGCGCCACGCGAACCTGGAAACCATCGTGACCCATGCCCTCGCATGGGAGCAGAAGCTGTCCGATATCCGCGCCGGGGACAAACCGTCAGCGAAAACGACAGGTTCATGACGGAAACGGCGCTGCTTCGTCGCAGCGTCAACTTGCCAGCTTGTAGAGCGCGCCTGCCGCCGCCCCGCCCAGCACCAGCGCCGTTGCCACCTGCCACTGACGCGGCGTGACGCGGCCAAAGGCGCGGTGGCCGAACCAGTCGCCCACCAGCACGGCAGGGAACAGCAGCGCGGCCAGTTCCATTTCCGAGCGACCGCCAATGCCGAGCCCGATGAACGCCACCGCCGAAATCGGGGTCAGGACAAGGAAAATGGCCATCATGGAGGCGCGTGCCACCTTCGGCTCCAGCCGTCCGCGCAGGTAGAACGGTGCCATGCCGGGTCCGGGCATTCCGGCGAACCCGCCGAAGAACCCGGTGAAGAAGCCCGACAGCGCCATCGCCGGCCGGCGCGGCAGCGCCACCTTGCCCAGCGGCACCACCACCAGCACGAATGCACCCAGCGAGACGAGCGCGATCAGCACGCGCGACCACGCAGGCGGCAGGATTACCAGCGCCCACAGGCCCAGCGGCATGCAGGCGAGCGCCAGGAGCGTTATCGGGATGGCCGAGCGGTCGGCATCGCGGCGGATGCGGTTCACGTCGGTCAACCCGATCAGGAACAGCGAGACGATGCCCACAAGCACCGCCGCGCTGGGCGCGATAGCCAGTTGCAGCACCGGCACCAGCACTACCGAAAGGCCGAAACCTGCCAGCCCGCGGATAAAGCCCGCCGCAATGGCCGCGAGGACCGCGACGATCACTGCCTCGATGGGAAAGCCGAACACCCGCGCGCAGCCTAGACCAGCCGCACGAATGCAGCGACGGCAGCGCTGGCAAGAACGATGCCCACGATGCTGCGCCAGGTCGGGTCCGACACGCGGCCCGACGCATGGTTGCCCAGCCAGTTACCCAGCAGCACGGCGGGAAACAGGCAGGCGGCCAGCAGGCCCAGGCTCCAGTCGAGAACGCCCATGGCGCTTCCCGTGGCCAGACCGGCGAAGGGGGCGATCGTAAAGATCAGCATCATGCTGACCTTGGCAGTCTCGCGCGGGATATCCCTGCCGACATAGTAGGGGACGACCGGCGGCCCCGGCATTCCGGCGTATCCCGTCATCAGACCGCTCAGGATGCCGACCCCGCCCGTCGTCACCGCGCCCGGCTGCGCAGCGGGTCGGCGCGGCAGCAGGACTGCCAGGAAGGCAGAGAACGCGATCATGGCAATCACGAAGCGGGCGACATCAGGGGATGTCCAGGCCAGGGCGAAGAAGCCGAACGGCGCGGTGGCGAGCACGATTGCGGAAATGATCCAGGCCGACCGCTCCGCCCCGCGCACCAGCCGCACGATTTCCGACAACCCAATGAAGATTGACAGGAAATTCGCCAGCAACACGGCATCGACCGGCGTCAGGGCAAGGGCGAGGATCGGCACCAGCAGGATCGCCATGCCGAACCCGGTAAGGCCGCGGACGAAGGCCGAACCAAGCGCTGCGAAAAGGGCGATGCCCAGCTGGACCGGATCGTACCCGGCAAGCAGATCCATCGCCGTTGCTATTCGCCGCGCAGGTCGGGCGGCGTTGCTTCCGCCTTCAGCAGCGCGATCGCATCGTCCAGCGAGAGGAACTTCTGCTCCTTCTCGCCCAGCGTGCGCATGGCGACGGTGCCTTCCTCGGCCTCCCGCTTGCCGACCACCAGCATGTGCGGGACTTTCGCCAGCGAGTGTTCGCGCACTTTGTAATTGATCTTCTCGTTACGAAGGTCGCCGTCCACGCGGATGCCCGCCGCTTTCAGCTTCTCGGTCGCTTCGTTCGCGTATTCATCGGCATCGGAAACGATGGTGGCGACCACCGCCTGCACCGGGGCGAGCCATGTCGGCAGGCGACCTGCGAAGTGTTCGATCAGGATGCCGATGAAGCGTTCGTAGCTACCGAAGATCGCACGGTGCAGCATCACCGGGCGGTGCTTCTCGCCATCCTCGCCGATATACGTTGCATCGAGGCGTTCGGGCAGCACCCGGTCGCCCTGGATCGTGCCCACCTGCCAGGTGCGGCCGATCGCGTCGGTCAGGTGCCATTCCAGCTTGGGCGCATAGAACGCGCCTTCGCCGGGCAGTTCTTCCCAGCCGTATTCCTCGTTCATCATGCCGGCCTCTTCCACGGCATCGCGAAGTTCCTGCTCGGCCTTGTCCCAGTCGGCATCGCTGCCGAACCGCTGTTCGGGGCGCAGGGCCAGCTTGATCGAATAGGTGAAGCCGAAATCCCTGTAGACCGTGTCGGCCAGCTCAATGAAGGCGCGCACTTCCTCCACCACCTGTTTCTCGGTGCAGAAGATGTGCGCGTCGTCCTGCGTGAACTGGCGCACGCGCATCAGGCCATGCAGCGCGCCGTGCGGTTCGTTGCGGTGGCAGCAGCCCATCTCGCCCAGCCGGATCGGCAGGTCGCGGTACGAGGTGATACCCTGCTTGAACACCAGCACGTGTGCCGGGCAGTTCATCGGCTTCAGCGCCATCCAGTCGGCGTCCTTGGACACCAGTTCGCCCTCGTCCTCGGTGTTGGGCGTCTCGTCGGGGATGACGAACATGTTCTCGCGATACTTGCCCCAGTGGCCGGAGCGTTCCCATTGGCGCGCGTCCATCACCTGCGGCGTCTTGATTTCGCGGTAACCCGAGCCGTCCATCTTGCGGCGCATGTAGCTCTCCAGCTCGCGCCAGATGCGGTAGCCGTTGGGATGCCAGAACACGCTGCCGTGCGCCTCTTCCTGCAAGTGGAACAGGTCCATCTCGCGGCCCAGCTTGCGGTGGTCGCGCTTGGCGGCTTCCTCCAGTCGGGTGAGGTGGGCGTTCAGCTGCTTCTTGTTGAGCCAGCCGGTGCCGTAGATGCGCGTGAGCTGGGCGTTCTTCTGGTCGCCGCGCCAGTAGGCCCCGGCGACACGCATCAGCTTGAACGCCTGCGGGTCCAGCCTGCCGGTGGAGGGAAGGTGCGGCCCGCGGCACATGTCGAGCCACGAATCATCGCCGCCGGGTTCGCCCGACCAGTAGACCGTCAGTTCCTCGTTTTCGGGCAATTCCTTCGCCCACTCGGCCTTGAAGGTCTCGCCTTCGGATTCCCACTTGGCGATCAACTGCTCGCGGCTCCACGCCTCGCGCACCAGCGGCTTGTCCGCCTTGATGATATCGCGCATCCGCTCCTCGATCTGCGGCAGGTCGTCCATGCTGAACGGCTCGCGATTGTCGGGCGCTTTCACGTCGTAATAGAAGCCATCGTCGGTGGCGGGGCCGAAGGTGATCTGCGTGCCGGGCCACAGCGATTGCACGGCCTCGGCCAGCACGTGGGCATAGTCGTGCCGCGCCAGCTCCAGCGCATCGGCCTCGTCACGCGCGGTGATGAGTTCCAGCTCGCTGTCGCAATCGAACGGGCGGTTGAGGTCGCGCACCTCGCCGTTCACGCGCGCGGCGAGTGCGGCCTTGGCAAGGCCGGGGCCGATGGCGGCGGCAACATCGCCGGGAGTGCTGCCCGGCTCCATCGCGCGTTTCGAGCCATCGGGAAGGCTGATCTGGACTAGTTCGGTCATGCTTCAAAAACTTCCGTGGAAATATCTGTCGGGGCCTATGCCTTGCAGGGCGTGGACTAGGCAAGTGGGCGTCAAGCGCAAGCCTTTCGCACAAGGGCGAGATCTTCGGGTGCCATGTCATCCGCCTCGCCCACCATGTGCAGCTCCACATAGTGCGCCAGCGCGCGGGCATCCTCCAGCGCATTGTGCGGCGTGCGGCTGGCGAGCGCGGTATCGAAACCAGGCAGGTTCAGCAGCAGGCAGGCATAGCGGAACGGATCGTTGCGCTTGCCGTGATCGCGCAGCAACATGGTGTTGAAGTGGACAAGGTCTTCCGGCCAGTCGGCGATGAAAACATGCGGGCCGCTATCCTTGCGCAGGAACTTCTGCATCTTTTTCACCGCTGTCAGCCGGTCGACCGGCGCCTTCTCGAAGAAGGGGACGACGTGTTCCTTCACCCACGGCACCACCAGTTCGTGGGCGTGCAGCACTTCGTAGAAAGCTTCGCCGTCCTCGCGCACCAGCGCGATGGAGAGCAACTGGCCGCCGGTGCCGTTGAACTCTGTATCGATGTAATATCGCATTGCTTCACGTCCTCGCGCCCAGCGAATTGGTCGATCCGGTTTCGGGAAGCTGGCGCGATGCCACCCGAAACCGGGTGGCGGAGTGCGTGATCAGGCCACAAGCACCCGCCCCCGGTTGCCCGAGGTGGTGGTAGTCGTGGTGGTGGTTACACGGTTGGCCATGGGGCCGACATAGTGAGGAATTGCTACATTGTCACTAATGCCCTTGATCCCCATGTTGTTGCGCGATGACCGATTTGCGAAGCTTTCCGTCGCCGCAAGGCATTCCGCTGGCCTTCCGCCATACCTCCGGCTCCGGCCCGGCGGTGGTCTTCCTGCCCGGCTACATGTCCGACATGGCGGGCGGCAAGGCGACCGCCGTGTTCGATTACTGCGCTGCGCGTGGCAAGGAATGCCTGCTGCTCGATTACTCTGGATGCGGCGAGAGCGACGGCGATTTTTCCGATGGCACGCTAAGCATCTGGCGCGACGAGGTGCTGCTGCTGATCGGAGAGCTGGTCGAAAGCAAGAACGTGATCCTTGTCGGCTCGTCGATGGGTGGCTGGTTGATGCTTTTGGCGGGCATGGCGCTTGGCGAACGGCTGGCCGGGCTGGTCGGCATTGCCAGCGCGCCGGACTTTTCCGAATGGGGCTTCGACGAAGGGCAGAAAGCGCAACTGCGCGCCGGAGAAACGGTCTACGAGGACAGCGACTACGGCTACGATCCGATGCCGACGTACGCGAAGTTCTGGCACGATGCCGAGGATAACCGCCTGCTCGGCAGCACCATCCCGTTGCCTTGCCCGGTGCGCCTGCTGCACGGACAGGAGGACATGGATGTACCGCCTGAAACTTCGCTGCGACTGGCTGACGCACTCGCCAGCGAAGACGTGCAGGTGACACTGGTAAAGGGCGGCGACCATCGCTTGAGCCGCGATGGAGATATCGCGCTGCTGCTGCGAACGATCGGCACCTTCTGGGAGCGCCGTAAATGACCGACCTTTCCGTTCTCGATCTCGTGCCGGTGCGCGAGGGCAGCAATGTCGCCGAAGCCATCGCCGAATCGGGCCAGCTTGCGCAGGTAGCCGAAGACGCGGGCTACAAGCGGTTCTGGGTCGCCGAGCATCATGGCAGCGAAGGGATTGCGGGCGGCGCGACTTCGGTCGTGATCTCGCACATCGGCCATGTCACGAACACCATCCGCATCGGTGCTGGCGGGATCATGCTGCCCAACCACAACCCGTTCGTGATCGCCGAGCAGTTCGGCGCGCTCGACGCGCTGTTTCCGGGCCGGATCGACCTGGGCCTTGGCCGCGCGCCGGGTTCCGCGCCGATCATCGGCCAGGCGCTGCGCAAGGACCTGCGCAGTGCATCCGAATATTTCCCGCAGGACGTGGCCGAACTGCGCGCCCTGTTCACGGGCGAACCGCCCCTGCCGATCACCGCCACGCCCGGGCGCGGGGCACAGGTGGACATGTGGATCCTCGGCTCCAGCCTGTTCGGCGCGCAACTGGCGGCGCGGCTGGGCATGCCCTACGCCTTCGCCAGCCATTTCGCGCCTGCCCACCTTGACGAGGCGCTGCGCATCTACCGGCAGGATTTCCGTCCTTCCGAAGCACTGGAACACCCCTACGCGATGGCGGCGATGAGCGTGATGTGCGCCGAGACCGATGCCGAGGCGCGCTTGCTGGCGAGCAGCCAGGAACAAAGCTTCGTGCGCCTGCGCAGCGGGGAACCGGGCAAGCTTCCGCCGCCGGTGCCGGACTACCGCGATACCCTGCCACTCCAGGCCCGCGCCATGCTGGAAGGCATGGATGTCGCCCGCGCCGTCGGCTCACCTGCCACGGTGCGCGAGAAGATCGGACGGTTCGTGGAGCGCACGCAGGCAGACGAGATCATCGTATCGGGCGCAACGCACGATCCCGCGGCAAGGCGGGAATCGCTGCAGCTTACGATTGATAATCTGTAGGTTTGTTTTTCGCACCCGCCTCCGCGGGTACGTCCTCGGTGCTGTTCGCTCCGTCCTTCGGACTGCGCGGCACCTGCGGGCGGCCTTTCGGCCTTGCGGTCCGCTAGTCGCGGACCGTTTCCAGTTACAACAAGACTCGCGCCGAATTCGGGCGCGAAGCGACCGCAAGCGCGAAGGCGCGCCCGAGCTTATGCGAGGAAAGCCAAGGGGTGCGGACGCACCCCGCCGGCGCCTGAGGGAATCAAAATCTCATCCTCGGTCGCGATCAGCGACCGACAGCGCGCGACTGCGCAGCCCGCAGGTGCCGCGCAGTCCGAAGGACGGAGCGAACAGCACCGAGGACGCACCCGCGGAGGCGGGTGCGGAACACAAACAGGTTTCCAACGTAACTTTTTTCTCGCCTCTGTCAGGCGACACGGATAGAGGCGATCGGGAACTTCCGGTAAGGGTTATCGCTGGAAGAGGGAGTCGCGGCGCCAGCTGTGGTGCCGCGCTCTAGAGGAGACAGGCACGCATGGCGAAGACAAGCAGCAAGTCCGCAGCTTTCAAGGATTTCACCAAGGAAGAGCGGGGCTTTGCCGCCGTGCTGAAGGACCGGATCAGCGATTCCCTGCTGCCCGGCGAGACTGCACTGCAAGGCGACGAACTGGACGAGGCGGCCGCCTTCGTGGTCGAGGCCGCGCGTACCCGCGAGGATGGCAAGCCTTCCATCCTGCTGCGCACCGAATCGGGCGATCGTCGTTTTATGCGGCTCGCCATCATCAACAAGGACATGCCGTTCCTGGTCGATTCCATCGCCGCGACCATGGCTGCGCGCGGATTGCCCATCGACGTGCTCGTCCACCCCGTACTACCCGTGCGCCGGCGCGAGGATGCGCTGGTCGACGTGCCCGAAGGCGAAGCCACGGGCGAGAAAAAGGAAAGCTGGGTCTATATAGAGACCGGCCGGATCGACGCGAAGGACCGGCGCGAGCTGGAGGCCGAACTGCGCACCGCCATCCTGGACGTGCGCGCCGCGGTTGCCGACTGGCCGAAGCTGCGTGACGCGATTGCCGAGGATGCCGACCGGCTGCCCGATGCCGAAGGCGCGGCGCTGCTGCGCTGGCTGGGCGGCGGTATGATGACCCAGTTGGGTCACGTCACCCGCAAGCGCGACGGCAGCCAGAGCGACGAATACGGCATCTGCCGCCGCTCCACGCCCGACCTGCTGGCCGACGATGCCTTTGACAAGGCCTTTGCCTGGTTCGATGGCAAGGATGGCGGCAAGGACAGCGGCAGGGGAAACCAGGGCCGCGCGCCGCTGATCGTGAAAGCCAACCGCATTTCGAAGGTTCACCGCCGCGTGCCGCTGGATCTGTTCATCGTGCCGCTGATGGAAGATGGCCGGGTGGCAGCGCTGAGCGTTCACGCCGGCATCTGGACCAGCGCCGCGCTGGTAACCTCGCCAGACAATGTGCCCGTACTGCGCCAGCAGCTGAAGATCATCATGGACCGGCTGGATTTCGAGCCGGGCAGCCACGACTACAAGTCGCTGGTCCACGCGCTTACTGCCCTGCCGCACGACCTGATCATCAGTTTTTCCGACGATGACATCACCCGCGTCGCCACCGCCATGATGGGCCTGACGGACCGTCCGCGCCCGCGGGCAACGCTTGTCACCGCGCCGCTTGGCCGTCACGTGTTCGGCTTCGTCTGGCTGCCGCGCGACATGATTTCCACCGCCGTTCGCCTGCAGATCCAGGACCTGCTGGAAAGCGAGACCGGCGCCACCACGCTCGACTGGAGCCTGATGGTGGAAGGCGGCAACCTCGCGCTGCTGCGCTACGTCATGGATTTCCGCGGCAAGGGCACCAGCGTCGATAGCGAAGCTGTCGATACCGCGCTCAGTGCCATGCTGCGCGGCTGGCAGGATGCGGTTGAGGACGCGCTGCTGAAGACAGAGGACGCCAGCCGCGCCGGGGCCCTCGCGGTTCGCTATGCCGAGAGCTTCCCCGCCTTCTACCGCACCGCCTACAGCGCTGCGGAGGCCGCCGCCGACATCGGTCGCCTGCGCCAGCTTGCCGCCCATGTCGAGGAAGACGGCGGCGAACGCGATGTGCGGCTCTATCGCTCGGACGCGGACGACGATGACCGGCTGCGCCTGAAGGTATACCAGCACCACGGCTCGCTCCCCCTGTCCGACGCTGTGCCCGCCCTGGAGAACTTCGGTTTCCGCGTGCTGTCCGAAATCCCCGCCAAATTGCAGGGAGAGGACGCCGGGACGATCCACGATTTCACTCTGGGCCTCCCCGCAGGCGTGGGGTACGACGAGGTGCTTTCCCGCGCCGCCGATATCGAGGAGGCCGTTTCCGCCGTCCTCAACGAACATGCCGAGGACGATGTCTTCAACCGGCTGGTGGTGGTGTCCGGCCTGGTCGCGCGAGAGACCGACTGGCTGCGCGCGTTCTATCGCTACCTGCGCCAGGCCAACATCGCCTTCACCATCTACACCGTTGTGGACGCACTGGCCGCCGCGCCCAAGGTGACGCGCGGACTGATCGACCTGTTCATCGCGCTGCACGACCCCTCCGCCAAGGGTGACCGGGCCAAGACCGCCGAAGGCATCGACGACGAGATCCGCTCCGGCCTCGCCGAAGTCAGCGCCATCAACGACGACCGCATCCTGCGCCTCTACTGGACGACGCTGCGCGCGATCCTGCGGACCAATGCCTTTGCGCCCTCGGCGGCAGAGGCACTCGCATTCAAGTTCGATTCCGCGCAGGTGCCCGGCCTGCCCAAGCCCGTTCCGTGGCGCGAGATCTTCGTCTATTCGCGCCGGGTCGAGGGCGTTCATCTGCGTGCTGGACCCGTCGCGCGCGGCGGCATCCGCTGGTCGGACCGGCGCGACGACTTCCGCACCGAGGTGCTGGGCCTGATGAAAGCGCAGAAGGTGAAGAATGCCGTGATCGTGCCCACCGGCGCGAAAGGCGGGTTCTATCCCAAGCGCCTGCCCAACCCGGCGATCGACCGCGACGCCTGGTTCACCGAGGGCAAGGAAAGTTACAAGGTCTACATCCGCGCGCTGCTGTCGATCACCGACAATTACGAAGGCGAAAAAGTCGTCCATCCCGACGGCGTGGTCAGGCATGACGGGGACGATCCCTATTTCGTGGTAGCAGCCGACAAGGGCACGGCGACCTTCTCCGACACGGCGAACGCCATCGCATTGGAACACGATTTCTGGCTGGGCGATGCCTTCGCCAGCGGCGGCTCCAACGGTTACGACCACAAGGAAATGGGCATCACCGCACGCGGCGCGTGGATTTCGGTGCAGCGCCATTTCCTTGAAATGGGCGTCGACGTGCAAACCGATCCGGTGCGCGTGGTCGGCTGCGGCGACATGTCGGGCGACGTGTTCGGCAACGGCATGCTGCTGTCGAAATCGATCAAGCTGATCGCCGCTTTCGACCATCGCCACATCTTCATCGATCCCGATCCCGATCCCGCCGCCAGCTGGAAGGAGCGCAAGCGCCTGTTCGAGATGGAACGGTCCAACTGGGCGGAATACGACGAGAAGCTGATCTCTCGCGGGGGCGGCATCTATCCGCGCACAATGAAGCGGATCGACCTGACCAAGGCCGCGATGGAAGCCCTCGGTATTGCCGAAAGCGAGCTGAAGGAAGGCGGGATCGACCCGGACAGCCTGATCTCCGCAATCCTGAAAAGCCCTGCCGACCTGCTGTGGTTCGGCGGCATCGGCACCTATGTGAAATCGAGCGACGAGAGCAGCGCCGACGTGGGCGACCCCTCCAACGACGCGCTACGCGTCGATGGCGAGGACCTGCGCGTAAAGGTTGTCGGCGAGGGGGCAAACCTTGGCCTGACGCAGGCCGGGCGTATCGAATTCGCGCTGAATGGCGGACGCATCAACACCGACTTCATCGACAACTCGGCAGGCGTCGACTGTTCGGATAACGAGGTGAACATCAAGATCGCGCTGGCCGCGGCCCGCGCCGCCGGGCGCATTTCCGAAGAGCGTCGCAACGCGCTGCTGAAGGACATGACCGAGGAAGTGGCCGCGCTGGTGCTGGAGGATAACCGCCTGCAGGCGCTTGCCCTCTCCATCGCCGAACAGGGCGGCAGCCGCGCTGTCGGCGCGCAGGCCCGCCTGATCGAGACGCTGGAGGAACTGGGTGGCCTCGATCCCGACAACGAGGGGCTGGGCGATGCCGAAACGCTGAAGCGCCGTTCCGGCGATGGCCGCGGACTGGTGCGGCCCGAGCTGGCCGTCCTGCTCTCGCACTCCAAGCTGGTGTTGCAGGATGCCGTCGAATCCAGTCCGCTGGCGGGCGACGATGCGGCAGACCCGCTGGTGCTGGCCGACTTCCCCCCGCAGTTGCAGGAAGGCTTCCGCAAGCAGTTGCTGGAGCACCGGCTGCGCAAGGAAATCGTGGGTACAGTCGTGGCCAACAAGGTCGTCAACCGCATGGGCATGCTGCACCCCTTCGAACTGGCCGAGGAAGAAGGTGCCGGGCTCGGCCTGATCGGCAACGGCTTCGTCGCAGCCAGCCACATACTTGGCATGGAGGAGATCTGGGACGCTGTCGAAAGTGCCAAGATGCCGGAAACCGCCCGCCTGATGCTGTTCGACCAGGCGGCCTTGGCGCTGCGCGGCCATATCGCGGACCTGCTGCGCTCGGGCGGCGGCACCAAGTCGCCGTCGCAGATGCGCGATGAGATCGGCGATACCGTTGCCGAGCTGACGGACCAGGTCGACAGCTTGCTGGGAGACGAGGCGCGTGCCCATGTGGAGGATATCGCTGACCGCATGTGCGAAAAGGGCGCGCCCGCAAAGCTCGCGCAGAAGGTGGCGCAGCTGTTCGCTCTCGACGGGGTGATTGGTCTCGCCTGCCTTGGCAGCGAGTCCGAAGTCGCACCGATGGAGCTGGCCCATGCTTTCGTGAAGCTGGGCCACCTGCTGGGTATCGACTGGGCGCAATCGCGTGCTGCGGTAATGTCGCCATCCGATCCGTGGGAGCGATTGCTGGTTGCGGGCCTTGCGCGCGATTTCCAGGCCATGCGCTTCGAATTCCTTCGCGGCCTGGCACGCAAGCGGGGCAAGGCTGCCGGTGATCCGCTGGCCCTGATCGAGGAATGGGCAGAGGCGAACGAGAAGCCGGTGGCCCAGTTCCGCCGGATGGTCCGCCGCGCCCAGGCTGCCACGCCGGTTGCCCCCGCCATGCTTGCCCAGATTGCCAGCCAGGCCCGCAACCTGTTGCTGGGGTAAGACGCACGGAGAAGCATCAAGCTTGACGCGCGGCGCAATATTGGCGAACCGCCGTGCCCATGGACCATTATGATGTTGTCATCGTAGGTGGGGGGCACGGCGGCGCACAGGCCGCGATTGCCCTGCGCCAGAACGGCTTCGAAGGCTCGATCCAGATCATCGGGCGCGATCCCAATCCACCGTACGAGCGCCCGCCGCTGTCGAAGGAATACCTCGCGGGCGACAAACCCTTCGAACGTATCCTGATCCGCCCCGAACAGTTTTGGGCCGACAAGGGCATCGGGCTGACACTGGGCGAGGCAGTTACCAAGATCGACCCGGAGACGAAGGAAGTGACCCTCAGCTCCGGCGGGACGGTGGGTTACGGACGCCTGATCTGGTCTGGCGGGGGCGATGCCCGCCGCCTGTCATGCCCGGGCGCGCAGCTAGGCGGTGTCCATGCAGTGCGCGACAGACGCGACGTGACCGAACTAATGGCGGACCTGGACGGGGGCGC
Organism: uncultured Sphingomonadaceae bacterium; assembly: GCA_947493195.1. GTDB lineage: Bacteria > Pseudomonadota > Alphaproteobacteria > Sphingomonadales > Sphingomonadaceae > Alteraurantiacibacter. Next base: position 464,189 of record CANLQG010000002.1, read on the forward strand.
GAAGAAATTCGTCGTCATCGGCGGCGGTTACATCGGGCTGGAGGCTGCCGCAGTGCTGCGCAAGCTGGGCTGCGAGGTAACGCTGATCGAATCGCTCGACCGGCTGCTGTCGCGCGTGGCGGGCGAAGACCTCTCCTATTTCTTTGCCGACGAACACCGACGACAGGGGGTGGACGTGCGCCTCGGCTGCCAGGTGGAACGGCTGGAGGGCGAGACCCGCGTCACCGGCGTAACGCTGGCCGATGGCGAAACCATCGCCTGCGATGCTGTGGTGGCGGGGATCGGCATCGTGCCGTCGGTCGGGCCGCTGATTGCCGCAGGCGCAGCCGGTGCCAATGGCGTGGACGTTTCCGATACCTGTCACACCAGCCTGGAAAAGGTCTATGCCATCGGCGACTGCGCCGCGCATGCCAGTCCCTATGCCAATGGTGCGGTGATCCGGCTGGAAAGCGTGCAGAACGCCAACGACATGGCCAATACGGTAGCCAAGGCGATCTGCGGCGATCCCCAGCCCTACGATGCCATGCCGTGGTTCTGGTCGAACCAGTACGACATCAAGCTGCAGACGGCGGGACTGAACCTGGATCATGACACCACCGTTCTGCGCGGGGACCCGGCCGACCGCAGCTTCTCGGTAATCTACCTGCGTGACGGGGTGGTCATCGCCGTCGACGCGGTCAATTCGGTGAAGGATTACGTCGGTGGCGGCAAGCTGGTGAAGGCCCGCGCGTCGGTATCGCCCGAGCTGCTGATGGATACCGAGGTTCCGCTCAAGGACATGCTGTAGGTTTGTGCACGCGACCGCCGTGGGCGGCCGTTCGGCCTAGCGGTCGCAAGAGCCGACCGGAAACTATTGATCCAACCGGGAAAGCGCCCACTGGGCCGCTTCAGCCACGACCGGATCGGGGTCCTCCGCCAGCGCCCGCACCTGCGGCACCAACGCTGCGTCGGCGCTGTTCCCGGCGGCGATCAGGCAGTTGCGCACGAACCGGTCTCGTCCGACCCGCTTTATCGGAGAACCCGAGAACTTTGCGCGAAACGCCGCGTCATCCAGCGCCAGCAGATCTGCCAACGGCGGATCGACCAGGTCCTCGCGCGGGGCCAGCTTCATGTGGCGCGCGGCCGTATCTGCGAACTTGTTCCACGGGCAGACCGCCAGGCAGTCGTCGCAGCCATAGATGCGATTGCCGATGGCTTCGCGGAATTCTTCCGGGATCGGGCCTTTGTGCTCTATCGTCAGATAGGAGATGCAGCGCCGCGCATCTAACCTGTATGGTTCGGGGAAAGCGTTCGTCGGACAGGCGTCCTGACAGGCGCGGCACGAACCGCAACGGTCATCGTGCGGGACGTCGGGAGAAAGCTCAAGCGTGGTGTAGATCGCCCCAAGGAACAGCCAGCTGCCATGGTCCCGGCTGACGAGGTTGGTGTGCTTGCCCTGCCAGCCGATCCCCGCCGCCTCTCCCAGCGGTTTTTCCATCACCGGCGCGGTATCGACGAACACCTTCAGCTGCGTTCCGGGTCGCTCTTCCACCAACCAGCGGGCGAGTGCTTTCAGCGCCTTCTTCACCACGTCGTGATAGTCACGCCCCCGCGCATAGACGGAAATCTTCGCTTCGCCTTCGGCCAGCGGATCCTCTTCGGGCGCGTAGCTCATGCCCAGCGCGATCACGCTTCTTGCCTCGGGCCACATGCTCTGCGGCCCCTGTCGCACATCGGCGCGGTCCTGCATCCAGCCCATGTCGCCATGACAACCTGCACCCAGCCACGCATGCAGCCGCTCCGCCCGCAGCGGATCGTCCTGTGCGTGGGTGATGCCGACAGCGGCGAAACCGAGCTCGCGCGCTTTCGCCTTGAGCGCGTCCTCAAGCGATATGGTATCGCGGCTATTAACCATTATGCGGGTTCATCCCGTTCATTCCTTTGCGATAGCTGATACAGCATGGATATGGCGACAGGTGAATTCCAAGCGAGCGCGGAAAGCTCGCGCAATCTGGCAATCGAGGCGCGCGGCCTCGTCAAGCGGTTCGATGGAACGCTGGCGGTGGACGGCGTGGACATCGCCGTGCCCGCAGGCGCGATCTACGGCATCCTCGGTCCCAATGGCGCGGGCAAGACAACCAGCTTGCGCATGTTGCTGGGCATCATCGATCCCGACGCAGGCTATCGCCGCGTGCTGGGCGCGGAAAATCCGCAGGATGTCGCCCGCCTGATCGGGTACCTGCCCGAAGAGCGCGGCCTCTACCCCTCGATGAAAGCCTACGAGGCTATCGGCTTCATGGGCGCGCTGCGCGGCCTGCCGCTGGACGTGGGGCGCGAACGCGGCAAGGAACTGATGGAAGCGCACGGCCTGGGCCATGCGGTCGACAAGCAGATCCGCCAGTTGTCGAAAGGCATGGCGCAAACGGTCCAGCTGCTCGGCACGCTGGTGCATGAGCCGAAACTGGTGGTGTTCGACGAGCCGTTCAGCGGCCTCGACGCGATCAACCAGGGCAAGCTGGAAAGCCTGATTCGCGGCCTTGCCGACAAAGGTACGACGGTGATCTTCTCCACCCATGTTATCGCCCACGCAGAGCGATTGTGCGAGAACATCGCCATCATCGCAGGCGGCAAGGTCCCCTACGCCGGCAGTGTGGAGGAAGCGCGCGACCGCATCCCGGCGCAGGTGCGGCTGGAAACCCGCAAGCGCGAGGGCCAGTGGCGCGCCGCCCTTCCAGCCGAAACCCGGCAGGTGGGCGACTTCTTCCATTTCCCGCTTCCCGAAAGCGGTATCGAACCCCTGCTGAAAGCCCTGATCGAAGGCGAGGCAGGTATCCTCTCGCTGTCGATCGAACGCGCCGGTCTGCACGATGCCTTCGTTGCCATCGCCGGTGAGGCCGCAGCGCGCGACATGGTTGCCGACGCGGAAGGAAAACCGGCATGAACCATTCTGTGAGAAACGGCGGACGCCTTTCCATGTGGCGCGCGGCCTATGTAATCGCCCGGCGCGATTTTACCGCGATCCTGCTGAGCCGCGCCTTCATCTTCTTCCTGCTCGGCCCGCTGTTCCCGGTGTTCGTGATGGCGCTGGCAGGCGGTGTGGGCGCGCAGGTGCAGTCCGAGGCGACCTCCGCCGATGTCGGCATTGCGATGGAATCGCGCGATGTCGATGCCATGCTGGCCGCGCGGGACGAGGTGCGCGAACTTGTCGGGCCCGCCCTGCCCAATATGGTGGAGCTGGAACGGCTCGCCCCCGGCGAAGACTTCGACGCCGCAACCTACCTAGAGAGCCGCGAGGGCAGCCTCGCCGCCATCGTCAGCGGCACTCCCGAAGAACCCAAGCTCACGGCAACGGCGGGGCGCCTTGTCCGGTGGGAGGGCATGGTGGCACTGGTGGCCGCCCATGCCAGCCAGCCGGGCGCACAGACCTACCCCGCCATCACCACCGCAACGGTGGAAACCAGCGGCGCGTCCGAGAACACCGGACGGCTGCGCACTGCACAGGGGGGCCAGTTGCTGCTGTTCCTTCTCATCATGCTGCTGGCCAGCATGGTGCTGTCCAACCTCGTCGAGGAGAAGGGCAACAAGATCATCGAAATCCTGGCCGCCGCCATCCCGATGGACGCGGTTTTCCTGGGCAAGCTGTTCGCCATGCTGGGCATATCCGTGGTGGGCATCGCGGTGTGGGGCACCACCGGCTTTGCCGTGCTGACCGCAGGCGGGGTGTCGCTGTCGGACTATGCCAATCCGGGCGTCGGGTGGCCGATGTTCTTCGCCCTGTTCGCCGCCTATTTCGGCATGGGCTACCTGCTGCTGGGCGCGATCTTCCTCGCCGTAGGTTCGCTGGCGACGACGGTGCGCGAAGTGCAGACCTTGTCGATGCCGGCGACGATGTTCCAGATCCTGGTATTCTTCTTCGCCAGCCTTGCCGTGACCGACCAAGGGGGATGGATCGAATACACGGCCATGGCATTCCCCCTGTCCTCTCCCTTTGCCATGGTGGCGCGCGCAGCCACCGACGAGTCGCTATGGCCGCACCTGGTCGCGCTGGCATGGCAGGGGCTGTGCGTCGCGGTATTCGTGAAGGCGGGTGCCAGCCTGTTCCGCAAGCGCGTGATGAAAAGCGGGCCGCGTGCCGCGAAATCCTCGCGCTCGCTCGGCAAGCTGGTGAAAGACACGTTCAGGAACCGTTCTACCCCGCCCGCATAATAACCTGTGTCATGACACAAAAATCCCTATCCCGCCGCTCCGCTCTCGCATGGCTCGGCGCCGGGGCGTCCGTCCCGGTGCTTGCCGCCTGCGGAGGCAGCGAGGCGCGTGCCCAGCAGAACTTCCCCGTCTCCTATTCCGAAGCCCAGTGGCGCGAGCGGCTGACGGCAGCAGAATTTCGCGTATTGCGGCAGGAGGCGACCGAACGCGCCTATTCCTCGCCTCTCAATGACGAGGAGCGGCGCGGCACCTACCACTGCCAAGGCTGCGGCAACCGCCTGTTCTCCAGCGCGCACAAGTTCGAAAGCGGTACCGGCTGGCCCAGTTTCTGGCGCGCGATCGACGATGGTGCCGTGGGCTTCAGGACCGATTACAAGCTTGGCTATCCGCGCACCGAGGAACACTGCGCCGATTGCGGGGGCCACTTGGGCCACCGTTTCAACGACGGGCCGCGTCCCACCGGGCATCGTCATTGCATCAATGGCGTGGCACTGGAATTCCGCCCCGCCTGACAGCCACGTCAGAACGCCGTGCGGTAGACTCGTAAGGCACCTCGGCTGACCCGTTCGTCAAGCACCAGCCAGCCGGGGACTTCGCCCGATACCAGCGCGTTCGCAAGGTTGCCGGGCGCTGCCGAACGATAGAGAGCCACATCCCCTGCCGCGCCACAGATTGCGACGTAGTCCACCTGTCGGCGGGTCAGGATGGCACGCGCCTGTTCCACTGAGCCTGTAAGCGTTGCCAGCAGGTCCACCATCGGCGCCTGGTTGCGGTGATAGCTGGCCGCGAGGATCGCGTGATCCGTCTTGCCCAGGATCCGCAGCCCGGCATCGAACGGCGCGGCGACAAGGCCCGGTTCCAGCGCGGCGAGGCGGCTGTAGTCGCACGACCCTTCCTCCATCAGCGCGCGAACCTCGGGCGCCATGCCGGCGCGCGGGGCCAGGTCATCCAGCGGCGCGGCGAAGGCGCTGGCGAACAGCGGCGTGGTGAGACCCAGCGCGGCCAGTGTAGCCACGATACGGGGAACTGGCGCAGCGATGGTGCGCGCCTTCGGCAGGTATTCCGCCATCAGCAAGGCGGCAAAGGGGATCGCCAGAAGTTGCGCAACCACGCCTTCGCGCATGACCAGCAACGAGTAACCGCCAGCCGCCATCGCGAACAGGAACAGCAGGGTGCAAGGCAGGGCACGGCCCTGGTGGAACAGTCCCCGGCAATGCGCCCGCCACCAGCCCAGCGCGATGACGCCGATGGTCCATACCAGTGTCAGCGCTACGGAAGGCGACTGCTTCCAGATCGGCAGCCCTTCGGCGATAAAGCCGTGCCACCACTCCTGCAGAACCGGGTCAAGCTGCGCCATCGGGTTGGTGGCGCAAGGACCCAGCAGGGCAAACGCCAGTTGCAGGCAGACCAGCCCCATGCCTGCCAGCGCAATCGCCCGTCCCGCCACCCTGTCCTGCCACGGCAGGAAGGGGATGACGGCAGAGATCACGGCGGCTGCGGCAAAGGTCAGCAGGTGGCCGGGCAGCAGCACGTCGCAATAGGTCGTATCCAGAGGGCCGCGCGTGCCATAGGCCAGCACCGCCGCCGAAATGGCGAGCGCGCCGAGGAACCACGGCAGCAAGGCACGCTCTCCAAACCAGTAGCGCACCCCGTAGAGTGCCGCGAGAACGGCCACCAGCGGCAACCCTTCCAGCGAAATCACCATCCAGGCCGCCGCGCACAGCCCGCAGGCGATCGCGCTCCAGCGGCTGTTCTGGATAAGCAGCGCAGCGCAGACCAGCGCAAGCACGGCCTGCGGCGCGTGATGGTCGATCCGCATGGGCGCGAAAGTGGCGGGCAGCATCGGGAACAGCGGCAGGATGAGGAGGCCGAAAGCGAAGGCCAGTGGCGGGAAATCCATCCGCATCATGATCGCACGCAGGGCGAACAGCGCGGCAAGCAGCCACAGCAGCGGCACAAGGGCCATCGCCGCAGTCTCGCCAAAGAGCAGCATCAGCGCCGCCAGTGGCAGGTCGACAAGCCGCGACCAGTGCATGGAAAAACCCTGCGGCGGGTTCATGCGATATTGCGTGACATCCCAGAACGGCTGGCCGTCCAGCCAGGCGCGCACCTGCAACAGCCGCGCCCAGTCATCGGGATCGACAGGTTCCCATGCCAGCAGCGGCTGCAGGGCGAGGCGCGCAGCGGCATAGGCCAGCCATACGGCCACAACCGCCTGCCAGCTGCGCACGGAGGCACGCCAATCGAGACCCCAACCCGTCATGGGTCCCGCTCTAACGGAAAACCACGCGGCTGCGCAGGATCCATGTGGCGGTAAAACTGACGGCAATTGCCAACAGCTTGGCAAGGCGCGGATCGAAGCCGCTCGCATCGCCCGCCCAGACGATTGCGGTGGTAAGGCCCAGCCCCAGCAGCGCGGAAATCACGAACAGTGCCTTTTGCCGCGTGCGGCCTGCGCCCCTTTCGGCGACGGTGCCGATGAACACCGCGCGGCTGCTGAGCAGCCAGTGCGCCACGATACCCAGGCAATAGCCGATGGCAGAGGCACCAGCCGCCCAAATGCCAAGCGAAAGCAGGGCAAGGAACGTGCCCACGTCCACTGCCAGCGCGCCGATGCTGGCAAGCAGGTAGCGCACCAGCCGTGTGTCGATCATCCGCATGAACACGGCGGACATGGCCTATGCTGCCTTCCGGTCCCGCGAAGGTACACGCTCCGGCACCTCGCGCACGGATGCCAGCGCCGCCGCCTGATCCTCGGTCACGGTCTTGCGGCTGTCGGGCAGCGCCTTCTCGGCGCCCTCGTCGCCCGCCTCGTGATATTCGGCGTCCTCGTTCACGCACCACGTGTCGTACAGCCGCTCCCCGGCGAGAATGTTCTCTACCGTCAGCATGGCCGTCATCATGGCGTGGTCCTGGTTGTTGTAGCGGTGCATGCCGTTGCGACCCACGAGATGGAGCGAAGGATACTTCGCTTCCAGTTCGGTGCGCATGGCATCGACATTTTTGGCATATTCCTCGTCATAGACGGGATAGGCCTTTTCCTGCCGCACCACCGCGCCGCCGATCACCTTGTCGGGGCTGACGAGGCCGAGGATGTCCATTTCCTTCTTGGCCAGTTCGACGAGATCATCGTCTTCCATCGACCACAGGCCGTCGCCCTCGAAGCAGAAGTATTCGAGGCCAACGCAGGCCACGTCCTTGTCCGGCACCATTTCGGGGGACCAGCTGCGGAAGTTCTGCACCCGGCCCACCTTCACCTTGGAATCGTGGATGTAGATCCAGTTGTCGGGGAACAGGTCCTCGCTGCGGATCATCAGGGCCACGGTCAGGAAGTCGCGGTACTTGAGGTTGCTGGCATTCAGGGTTGTTTCCGGAAGCGGATACATGCGTGCGGCCAGCTGGCGCATGGGCGCGCTGCTGATCGCATCCTTCGCCCGGATCACCATCTCGCCGTGCTCGCTCTCGGCCGTCATGCGCCAGCCGCCGCGCGTGTCGGGAGCCAGCAGCTTCAGCGAATGGCCCATCAGCACCTGCCCCTTGCCGGTGGCGAGGATCTTGTCGCGGGCGGCCTCCCACATCATGCCGGGGCCAAGGCGCGGATAGCGGAAGGTTTCCAGCAAGGTCTTGGCCTGCGTACCGCTGCCGTCGTTCAGCTTGCTGAGACCCAGCGAGCGCTTCAGCCCGTCGACCACTGCGCCCCACAGGGAAAGACCCTTGATGCGCTGGGCCGCCCAGTCGGCGCTCATTTCGTTACACGGCATGCCCCACACCTTCTCGGTGTAGGTCTTGAAGAAGATGGAATAGAGCTTCTTGCCGAACTGGTTGCTGGTCCAGTCCTCGAAACTGCGGATGTTCTTGGCCGGAAACACCTTCGCCTTGGCATAGCTGAGCATGCACATGGCACTGCGCCACACGCCCAGGTTCCACAGCGCCTCGAACGCACGCAAGGGATAGCTGTAGAACTTGCCCTCGTAATAGATGCGGCTCATGCGCGGGCGCTGGATGAAATCGTCGGGCAGGATCTCGTTCCACAGGTCGACGACCTGCTGGCTCTTCGAAAAGAAGCGGTGCCCGCCGATGTCGAAGCGGTAGCCTTCGTGTTCCACCGTGCGGCTGATGCCGCCGACGTAGGTGGCATCCTTCTCGATAATGGCGACGGTCTTGCCCTGCTTCGTCAGCAGGTAGCCAGCGGTAAGGCCCGCGGGGCCGGCACCGATGATGGCCACGTCGACCTGGATTTCCCCCGCCTTGCTGCCCGCAGTACCGTCGCTGGAAATATGCATGAACGCCCCCGGTTGTTGGTCCTGACCGGGAGTGAAGGAAAATGGTTATGAGCCGGTTAACGCGCCGCCTGGACCGCCATCAGTTCGGGCGCTGCAGGCGCGCCGCGATGCGCGCCAGGTCGCCGTACTGGTAGGTATCCTCGAAGATCAGGCCGCAGCCGCCTTCCTTGCGCCAGCGCACCTTGGCGTTGGTTTCCGGCAGGCCCGGGGCGGAAATCTTCACCCGTTCGTCCAGCGCGAACCGGCAAGGGCAGGTGATCTTGGCGCCCTGCTGCGAGAGGTCGACGATTTCGACGTCCACACATCGCCCGTCCAGCGTCTGCACCTGCGCATGCGCATGCAGGTTCAGGCGGATAGGGCGCTTGGCGAACCGGCTGGGGCTGGCGATAATCCTGGCGGTATCGACCGTTCGGGGGAAGCGAAACCCTGCGCGGTCTTGTTCCTGCCAGACCGCTTCCAGTTCGTGCCGGTCACCGTTCTGCAGTTCCACCACCATATTTCGCGCTTCCGGCAATCGATGGAACGTGCGAACGCTGATTCCGCTCTCGGAAACGTCGCGGATAATGCACAGGTACTCGCCAGCCTCGCAGACGAGCTTGGCTGCGCGGATCAGCAGCGTGTAACGCGGCGCGTTGCGCTGCTCGATGTCGGTCGGCGAGGCGAGGCGAGCGGAAAGCTGCGTCTCGTCGACGTGTAAGGCGTTGCCCATATAGTCCCCATGTCCCCAGGTTGGCCGGTTGGTTACCCTTGCTGACGAGCCGTGATCCTATTGACTCATCCTTTCCGGAAGTATCGGCCTTCCATGCGTATTTCCCTTTAATTGATGGTTACCAGGCAGGTTACCTGTGTGACCGCCAAGGCGCGATCGCCGGCATGGAAGATGTGCAGGTGGAGGGTTGGTGCGGGCGGCGGGACTCGAACCCGCACGTCTCAAAGGACAGGGGATTTTAAGTCCCCGGCGTCTACCATTCCGCCACGCCCGCTACCCGCGCTGCCTATAATCCGCACCCGCCCGCTGCAATGGCCTAGCGCTCGTGCGGGTGGATTAATCCTTGGAAGAAGCTCGGGCCAGACGAATTCCTGTTGCGATGCAGGTACCTCGAATCATGGTTACCGCTGTTGCGCACCTTGCGAATCGGGCGCATGTCCGAAGGAATGCTGCACCTTGCTCTCCTGCTGGCCGCGCAGTTTGGGGCCGACATCCCGCCCCCCGACACTTTCGACGGGCGCTGCACCTATCCCGATGCCGTGCGCGAACGCGCGGCGGACACCGGCACGGTACTTGCCATCTGCAATCGCGCTCTGGTGGCCAATGGCGGCGTGGCCTTCGTCACCCGCGGTACGGGCCAGCAGATGCAGTTTCGCGGCCATTGGGACGGTGACCGGCTGACAGTGAATGCCATCGTGCTGCGCGGGCGCGGGCCGGAGGATGCACGCGGGCTATGCCAGCTTTATGAGGCCGACGATCGCCTCTCGACCATCGCCTGCACCGCCGTGGCTGACAATCGCAGCTACGCGGCCAATTTCGTCGCCTGGCGCATCTGACCTGATGAATCTGACTTGGCGATCGACGGCATGACGTGGGTAACCGGCGACTACCCGTCGGGATTCAGACGCTCACGCATTTCCTTGCCCGGCTTGAAATAGGGCACTCGCTTGGCTGGCACTTCCACCGTTTCGCCGGTGCGCGGGTTTCGCCCGGTGCGGGAATCGCGTTCGCGCGTGGAAAAAGTGCCGAAACCGCGAAGCTCCACCCGGCCGCCTTCGGCAAGGCGCTGGGAAATCTCCTCGAAGAAGATATCGACGACCTGCTCGACCTCCTCTGGCCGCAAGTCCGGGTTGTCTGCCGAAAGGGCTTGGAGAAGCTCGGACCTGATCATGTATATCCCCCCTTGAAGGCACTGGCCGCACTGCGTTGCAGCTTTATTCATCCCATGCGCCCGACCCAAGGCGCTGCGTGTTCAATCCAAAGTGCCAGAACCTTCGCTCCAGCGCAATCATGATAGACAATTGTCAATAATAGCGGATTAACCAGAACGCCTAGGCGTGGTGGAGCAATTCTTCCGGTTCCAGGCCGAGGCGCTCGATACGGGCACGAATTTCCGGCCATTCCTCCTGCAGGAACGCCGCCCGCTCCGCCTGGCGCAGGTGGTCTGCCGCGCCCTCGCGCACGAACATGCCGACACCGCGCTGCACGCGGATCAGCCCGTCTGCCTGGAATTGCTGGTAGGCTTTTGCCACGGTGAGGGGATTGGCACCCTGCTCCGCCGCGAAGGCACGCACGGACGGCAGCATCTCCCCTTCCGCATAATCGCCATCGATGATCGCGGCGGCGATCTGCTCGCGCAGGCGGAGATAGACGGGACGGGTATCGACCATAGGTGCCACACTGCCATAATACAGCGGGTCAGGTCAAGCAAATGGCCGGTTTCGGTCAAAGAAAATTCAGTTTCAGTCGCAACTTGGCTTCACATGGATGAAACAATCGCTAGGGTGCCTTCTTTCGCGCCGGTGGGGCGCGGGGTGGAAGAATTTACATCTCGGGGAAGACATAATGAAAGATTTGGCCTCCTGGAACGAGGGTGACTGGATTGTCGCAATCGCTTCCGTTGTGCTGGCGCTGTTCCTGCTGGCAGGCGTCTGGGCTGTCACACGCAAGCAGCCCGAAGTCGGCGGCCATCCAAAGGGCCTCTACATCCTGTTCTTCGCCGAAATGTGGGAGCGCTTCTCCTACTACGGCATGCGCGCCCTGCTGATCTTCTACCTGACGCAGCACTGGCTGTTCAACGACAGCGCCTCCAACATCATCTACGGGGCCTACGTCAGCCTCGTGTACATCACGCCGGTATTGGGCGGCTGGCTGGCCGACCGCTACCTGGGTCAGCGCAAGGCGGTGCTGTTCGGCGCCGTGCTGCTTACCTTGGGCCACTTCTTCATGGCTTTCGAGGGGACCGGCGGGCAGGACGATGCGACGATCAACATCTTCTGGCTCGCGCTCAGCTTCATCATCGTGGGTTCGGGCTTCCTGAAGGCCAACATCTCGGTGATCGTGGGCCAGCTTTACCCGCGCACCGACGTGCGCCGCGACGGTGCCTACACCATCTTCTATATGGGTATTAACGTCGGCGCTGCGATCGGTACGATCATCGCCGGTTACCTGGGCACCACGATCGGCTGGGCCTACGGCTTCGGTGCCGCCGGCATCGGCATGCTGCTCGGCCTGGTGGTCTTCATCCTTGGCAAGCCATTGCTGCTGGGCCAGGGCGAACCGCCCCGTCCGCTGGGCAAGGGTACCGAGTGGACCATGTATGCCGTGGGCGCGGTTGGCGTTGCGATCATGTGGCTGCTGATCCAGTACCAGTCCGTCGTCGGCGGCCTCATGCTGGTCTGCGGCGTGGCGCTGCTGGGCTATGTGCTGTTCGAAGCTTTCAAGCTCGACAAGCACCCGCGTGAACGCATGTTCGCCATCCTTTTCCTGATCGCGTTGCAGCCGCTGTTCTGGGGCCTGTTCGAACAGGCTGGCGGCTCGCTCAACCTCTTCACCGACAGGTTCATCGACTTGGGCGGCGTGCCTGCGCCGATCTTCCAGTCGATCAACCCCATCTACATCATCCTGCTGGCCCCCGTTTTCGCGGGCTTGTGGACCTGGCTGGGCCGCCGGGGGCTGGAACCTTCCACCCCGGCGAAGTTCGGCCTGGGCCTTGTCCAGCTGGGCTTCGGCTTCCTCGTCCTCGTCTGGGGCGCGGCCACTGTCGGGGCGGGCGAGCTGATCCCGGTGATCTTCCTGTTCGGCATCTACCTGTTCCACACCACGGGTGAGCTGTGCCTCAGCCCGGTCGGGCTCTCGGCCATGAACCGGTTGGCTCCGCGTCACCTTGCATCGCTCATCATGGGCGCGTGGTTCTTCGCCACGGCGGGCGGCAACTTCGTGGCCGGCATGATCGGCGCTGCCACCGGCGGCGAGGATGGCGAAATGACCCGCGAGGGCACGATGGCCATCTACGAGCAGATCGGCTGGATCGCGATCGTCGTGGGCATCGTGGTCATCATCATCGCCCGCTGGGTGAAGAAGCTGATGCACCTCGACACTCTGGGTGACGATGACGTGGGCGATGACTTGGAAGGCCAGGCCGAAGGTCCGGGCGAACCGCAGGGCGCGGGCATCCACCCCACTACCAATCCGAAAGGCTAAGCACGCATGGGTCGTTACTTGAAAAAGGGCGGTCCATCCGTCCTGCTCCTTACCACCGCAGCACTCGCTCTGGCGGGATGCACCGCGGCATCGGGCAATGATCGTCCCGCCGTGGCCGCTTCGGCTGCCGCGGCGGACGAGCCCTACGCCTCCACCTACGAGCGTTATCCGGGCGCGCCCACGGCCATCGTCGGCGCCACGATCTACGATGGCGCAGGCGGCATGATCGAGAACGGCGTCGTCCTGTTCGCCGATGGCGAAGTGGTTGGCATCGGCGGAGCGGACCTTGCCATCCCCGCCGGTTACACCCGCGTCGACGGCTCGGGCCGTTTCGTGACGCCGGGCATCATCGACATCCACTCGCACCTGGGCGACTATCCTACCCCATCGGTGCAGGCGCACAGCGACGGCAACGAGGCGACCGACCCGACCACGCCAGAGGTCTGGGCCGAGCATTCGGTCTGGCCGCAGGACCCCGGTTTCAGCCGCGCGCTGGCCAATGGCGGCATCACCAGCCTGATGGTCCTGCCCGGCTCTGCCAACCTGATGGGCGGGCGTTCGGTCACGCTGAAGAACGTGCCCAGCCGTACCGTGCAGGGCATGAAATTCCCCGGCGCGCCCTATTCGATGAAAATGGCCTGCGGCGAGAATCCCAAGCGCGTCTATGGTGGCCGGGGCCGCATGCCCTCCACCCGCATGGGCAATTTCGCCGTCAACCGCGAAACCTGGATTGCGGCGCAGGAATATGCAGCCGAGGAAGAGCCGGACCGCGATCTGGCCATGGAAACCCTTGGCGGCGTGCTGAACGGCGATATCCTTATCCAGAACCACTGCTACCGCGCCGATGAAATGGCGCTGGTGATGAGCATGGCCGACGAATTCGGCTACCAGGTCTCTGCCTTCCACCACGCGGTGGAAAGCTACAAGATCGCCGACATGCTGCGCGACAATGAAGTGTGCAGCGCGGTCTGGGCCGACTGGTACGGCTTCAAGATGGAAGCCTATGACGCCATCCCAGAGAACGCTGCGCTGATCCACAACCAGGGCGCCTGCGTGGTGATCCACTCGGATGACGAGAACGGCATCCAGCGCCTCAACCAGGAAGCTGCCAAGGCACAGGCCGACGGCCGCCGCATGGGTATCGAGATCGCCGATGCCGACGTGATCAGTTGGATCACCCTGAACGCCGCGCGCGCCATGGGCATTGCCGACATGACCGGCAGCCTGGAGGCAGGCAAGATGGCCGACGTGGTGCTGTGGAACGGCGACCCGCTCAGCATCTATTCGCGGCCCGAGATGGTCTGGATCGATGGCGCGGTGATGTACGACATGAACAATCCGCGCATGCGGCCGATCAGCGATTTCGAGCTGGGCCAGCCGGGTGAAGGAGATGTGAAATGAAGCGTGTCTTCGCTCTCGCCGTCTCGGCAGCCGCACTGACCGCCTCGCCCGCGCTGGCGCAGAATGTCGCCATCACGGGTGCCACTGTCGCGCTTGGCGACGGTAGTGAACCGATAGAGAACGCCACCGTCGTTGTGCAGAACGGCCGCGTCGTGGCTGCGGGTACAGGCGTGGCCGTGCCTGCCGGTGTTACCGTCCTCGACGGCAGCGGCACCTGGGTCACGCCCGGCCTGTTCGCTTCGATCACCTCGCTCGGTCTCGAAGATGTGGGCGCGGTTTCGGAAAGCAACGATGTCGACGCCGACGATTCGCCCTTCAGCGCAGCGCTGGACGTGTCTCCTGTCATCAACCCGATGGCGCAGGATTTCGGTTACAGCCGCGCAGGCGGTGTCACCCGGGCCAGCGTGATGCCGCAGGCGGGCGCATCGATCTTCGGCGGACAGGGCGCGATCATCGACCTGGGTGCCGATTTCGATGCCGTGCGCCATCCGCGCGCGTTCCAGGTGGTGGAATTCGGAGAGCGCGGTGCGCGCCTCGCCGGGGGCAGCCGCACGTCGGTTCACACGCTGCTGCGCAATGCCCTGCATGAGGCTGGCTCGTACGAGCAGGACGCCCAGAGCAGGAGCGGCAGCCGGGACACTGGCCGGCCGGAATTTCCGGGCCTCGATTCGCGCAATCCGAACAATGTCGACCGGCAGGGCGACGTGCTGCTGACGCGCTTCGATGCGGCCGCTCTGGTGCCTGTCGTGCGCGGCGAGCAGAAGCTCTACGTCAAGGTGGAACGCGCCAGCGACATCCTGACCGCCCTGGCGCTGCGCGAGGAATTCCCCGCGCTCGACATGGTGCTTGTGGGCGCTGCCGAAGGCTGGATGGTGGCAGAGCCGATTGCCGCAGCGGGTGTTCCGGTGATCACCGCTGCCCTGCGCGATCTACCGGTTTCCTTCGAGCAACTGGCCGCCACGCAAAGCAATGTCGGACGCCTGGTGGATGCCGGGGTCCGGGTGGCAATCGGCGGATACGATTCCAGCGGCGACCATCCGCGTAACCTGCCCCAGCAGGCAGGCAACATGGTCGCGCTGAACCGCGTTCCCGGAGCCACCGGCCTGACCTGGGGCGAGGCGCTTGCCACCATTACCTCCGTTGCCGCCGAAGTTGCCGGGCTTGGCGGACGCGTCGGCGTGCTGAGCGCCGGGGCGCACGGCGACCTGGTTGTCTGGGACGGAGACCCGCTGGAAACCAGTTCCGCACCCGTCAGGGTTTTCGTGGACGGCGTTGAGCAACCGCTCACCAACCACCAGACGCGGCTGCGCGATCGCTATCGTACGCTGGACGAAAGCGAACGTCCGCGCGCCTACGAATGGTGATGCCGTCCTGAACGGGGGGAGAGGGCGGGGCCGCATGGCTCCGCCCTTTTCGTATCCGCTTCCCGGGCCGTTACCCCGTGTGATACCTTCGTCCCGAACAGGGGAGGGCTTGCATGGACGAATCGCTCGCAGGGCTCATTGCGGCCAGCACGGCCCTGGTGGGCACCCACTTCGCCCTGTCGCATCCGCTGCGCGCACCGCTCGTCCGCCTGCTTGGGACGACTGGCTTCATGGCTCTCTATTCCATCGTGGCCCTGGCCTGTCTCTACTGGATGAATGCTGCCTTCGGGGCCGCGCCTGCCGTCTTTTTGGGGGGCAGCGGTGTGGTCGGTTGGATCGTCGCCAGCGTCCTGACCGTTCTCGCGCTGGTGCTGCTGCTTGGCTCGTTTCGCGCCAATCCTGCCCTGCCCGCGCCGGGTGCCGAGACAATCGCGAGCACGCGCGAGCCCACGGGGGTCTTTGCCGTAACCCGCCACCCGATGATGTGGGGCTTCGCGCTCTGGGCGGTGTCGCACATTTTCCTATGGTGGTCCTGGCGCACCAACGTGGTCGCGCTTGCTATCCTCGTGCTGGCGCTTGTCGGCGCTCACCTGCAGGACCGCAAGAAGGTAGCGCTGATGGGCGGGGCGTGGACGGCCTGGGAGGCGAAGACCAGCTACTGGCCGCGCTGGGGCAGGGTGCTATCCGCAGGGTGGCTGCTGTGGGTTAGTGCGCTCGCCGTGTGGCTTGCCGTTACCTGGGCGCACCTGCACCTCGCAGGAATTCCTGCCGGTGCCTGGCGGTGGATCTAGAAGTCGCCGTGGTCCTGCAGGGCATCCGCCACTGCCAGCGCCATCGCGGTATCGTCGGTCCATTGCCCCGGCTCCAGCCCGAACGGGCCGCCGCCGGTCATATCGGCAAGGGCTGGCAGGGTGTCGCGCGGGGCAAATTCCAGCGTGGTGCCAAGGGCGTCTCCCACGGCCAGGCCCAGCAGGGCGCCGCGCGCACGGCTACGCAACGCGGGGCTCTCACTCACGCCCGCGTGGTGTCCACGAAGGCGGCGATCCGGTTCTGGATCGGCTCATGCACGATCAGGTCGTGGCCCCAGGCGGGGTAGGTTTCGATCACGGTGTCGTCGCGCACCGATGCCAGCGCCTGTGCCTGTTCCAGCGCGATCAGCGAGTCCTCCTCACCGTGCAGGATCAGGATAGGCTCGCCGATGGCGACGATCTTCTTGTCGCTGGCATAGCGATCCTGCAACAGCAGCCGCATCGGCAGCCAGCGCGCGCGGCGGGCGGCGGTGTCGGCAAGGTTGTTGAACGGAGAGACCAGCACCAGCGCCCGCGCGTTGACCTCGGTGGCAAGATTCAGCGCCACCGCCGCGCCCAGCGAGTTGCCGACGAGCACAATGTCTTCGCCTTCCACGCCCTCCCCGCGCAGGTAGTTCCACGCGCCGCGCGCATCCTGGTACAGCCCCTCTTCCGAAGGTGTGCCGGGGTTGCCGCCATAGCCGCGATACTCGGCGGCAAGCAGGCCGTATCCCTGTGACAGCAGCTTGTCGGTGACCTGGGCTGAGCTTTGCCAGCTGGCGCCGTTGCCGTGAAAGAACAGCAGGGTCGGCTTGCCCTCGCGCGCCGGGCGGTAACCGGCGACCAGTTCCAGCCGGTCCGGCGTGGCAAGGGTAACCCGCTCCAGACCCGCAGGCGTGCCGTTCTGCACCGGCGGTGCGGGATAGATCATCTGGCGCTGGTTGAAATAGACGATGGAGACAAGGCCCCCGTAGATGACCGTCAGGGTAATCGCGAAGTAGACGAACATTCGCACCCCCTTTGTCATCCGCCCAGTCCGGCGGCGGCCGCTATGCCCGCGCTTCCGCCACGCCCGCCGAATTGTGCCGCAGCGCGCTCAGCACGGTATCGACGATGTGCGGGGCGTTCAGCTTGGCCTCGTCGTATTGCTTTACCGGGTCGTCATGATCGAGGAACACGTCGGGCAGGCGCATGGTGCGGATCTTCAGGCCGCCGTAGGAGCCGTCGGCATCGGTCAGCCCCTCGTCACTCGCCATGGTCAGCACGTGCGCGCCAAGGCCCCCGATCGAGGCTTCCTCGACGGTAACCAGTACGTCGTGCGACGCGGCCAGCTTGCGGATCAGTTCGGAATCGATCGGCTTGGCAAAGCGCATGTCTGCGACTGTTGTGGCCAGCCCCTTGGCCTCCAGCTGGTCGGCCGCTTTCTTCGCTTCTTCCAGCCGCGCGCCAAGCGAGAGAATGGCGACCTTGCCGCCCTTCTCCGCATCGCCGCGAACCACGCGGCCCTTGCCGATTTCCAGCTTCTGCGGTGTTTCCGGCATGTCCACGCCGATGCCGTTGCCGCGCGGATAGCGAAAGGCGATGGGGCCTTCGTCATGCTCGGCGGCGGTATAGGTCATGTGCACCAGTTCCGCCTCGTCCGCCGCGGCCATCACCACGAAGTTGGGCAGGCTGGCAAGATAGGTAACATCGAAGCTGCCCGCATGGGTCGCGCCGTCGGCACCGACCAGCCCGGCCCTGTCGATGGCGAAGCGCACCGGCAGATTCTGGATGGCCACGTCGTGCACCACCTGGTCATAGGCGCGCTGCAGGAAGGTGGAATAGATCGCCGCGAAAGGACGCATGCCCTGTGCTGCAAGGCCGGCGGCGAAGGTCACGCCGTGCTGTTCGGCAATGCCCACGTCGAAGGCGCGTTCAGGGTGCGCCTTGGCGAACCTGTCTACGCCGGTGCCGCTCGGCATGGCGGCGGTGATGGCGCAGATGCGCTTGTCGGTCTCCGCCAGTTTCGCCAGCGTTTCCCCGAACACGTTCTGGTAAGCGGGCGGACCGGCCTTGGACTTGGCCTTTTCCCCCGTCACCACGTCGAACTTGGGCACGCCGTGGTACTTGTCGGCGCTGTCTTCCGCCGGAGCATAGCCCTTGCCCTTGGTGGTGACGACGTGAACCAGGATCGGGCCCCGCTCGCTGTCGCGCACGTTTTCCAGCACCGGGATCAGGTGGTCGAGATTGTGGCCGTCGATGGGGCCGACGTAGTAGAAGCCCAGCTCCTCGAACAGGGTCCCGCCGGTAACCATGCCGCGGGTATATTCCTCCGCCTTGTGCAGCGAACTGTGCACGCGGCGGCCGATCTTGTTGGCGACCTTGGACGCAAGCGAGCGCAGGCCGAGATATTCGCTGCTCGACACCATGCGCGCAAGATAGGCCGACAGACCGCCAACGGGCGGCGCAATTGACATGTCGTTGTCATTGAGGATCACGATCAGCCGGTTGCCCGCCTGCTCGGCATTGTTCATCGCCTCGTAGGCCATGCCGGCGCTCATCGCGCCGTCGCCGATCACGGCGATCGCCTTGCCCGGCTTGTCGTTCAGCTTGTTGGCGACCGCAAAGCCAAGCCCCGCGGAAATCGAGGTGGACGAATGCGCCGCGCCGAAGGGATCGTATTCGCTCTCGCTGCGCTTGGTGAAGCCGGACAGGCCGCCGCCCTGGCGCAGGGTGCGGATACGGTCGCGCCGCCCGGTGATGATCTTGTGCGGGTAGGCCTGGTGACCCACGTCCCAGATCAGCCGGTCCTCCGGCGTGTTGAAGACGTAATGGATCGCCACGGTCAGTTCGACCACGCCGAGGCCGGACCCGAGGTGCCCGCCGGTGGAGCCGACGGCATCGATCATTTCGGTGCGCAGTTCGTCGGAAAGCTGGCGCAGTTGTTCCGGCTTCAGCTTGCGCAGGTCGGTCGGCGTGTCGACAGTGTCGAGCAAGGGCGTATCAGGTCGCTTCGTCATCAACCCTCCCTACCCTGACAAGAACGGCCTGTCGATGAACGAAGATACGCAAAATAGGCCGTATAATCATCCGGGACCTTACCCGGCGCAGTCGCTGCACAGGCCGCGCAGTTCCACCACCGGGCGCACGTCGGAATAGCCATGCGCCCTTCCCGCGTCGCGCAGGGCCTTGGTCAGGGTGTCGTCATCGAAATGTTCGGCCTGGCCGCAATCGTCGCAGATCAGGAAGATGCAGTCGTGCCTGCAGCCCGGGTGGGCGTTGGCGAGATAGGCGTTCGCGCTCTCGATCCGGTTGGCCAGGTTGGTGCGCACGAACAGGTCGAGAATGCGGTAAACGCTGTTGGCCGCCACGCGCTTGCCGCGGCGGTTGCCCACTTCCTCGGCAATGTCATAGGCACTAGCGGGGCGCTGCTGATCCGCCAGCGCGCGGAACACGTCCTCGCGCATGGTGGTCCACTGCTCGCCTGCGTCGGCCAAGACCTTGCCCGCTTCGGCGACGAGCTTGTCGCCCGAGTGTTCGTGATGCTTATGTTGCGTAGCCATGGACCCCACATAGTCGCGCCAGTCGGGAACGGCAATGAACGCACGGCCAGCATTACACGGACCAGATCAACCGGTGCGGAAACGCGCGCGGTAGAACTGCGGGAACTTCTCCTGCAGTGCATCCACCTTGGGAGCATCCCAGCGCACGATGTACCCGTGGCCCGGGTTCTCCTGCATGAAATCCTGATGGTAGGCCTCGGCCTCGAAGAACTCGCGGTAACGCTCCACCTCGACGGCCATAGGCCTGTCCCACACGCCCGAGCGGCCCATCTGCGCAATGTAAGCCTGCGCCACGGCGCGCTGCTGGGCTGTCGTGGGCACGATAGCGGCGCGATATTGCGGACCGCGATCGGGGCCCTGGCGGTTGTGCAGGGTCGGATCGGCCCCGACGGAAAACAGGATCTGCAGCAACTGGTCGTAGCGGATGACGCCGGGATCATAGGTGACCCGCACGGCTTCGGCATGGTTGGTGGTGCCCGATGTTACCCGGCTGTAGGTCGCCGTGCCCGCGTTGCCGCCGTGATAGCCTGCGACAGCACTTGTCACGCCGCGCGTATGGCTGAAAATACCCTCGATGCCCCAGAAGCACCCACCGGCGAAGATCGCGGTCTGCAAACCGCTTTCATTGGCCTGGCGCGCGGCGACCGGCGCATCGAACACCTCTCCCGCAAGTGCAGCACCCGGCAGCGCACAGGCCGACAGGCCCAGCGCCGCAGCAGTAAGAAAAGGTTTGAATCGCATCAAATGCCTCCGACACCGGGCAGAATGGTCGCTGCAAGCACTACTGCGGTTACAGCAAATCCGGCGAGGAAAGAGCGATAGAGTTCGGCGTTGAAGAGTTCCATGGGGCTAAAGGTCCAGTCGGTTCGTGTTTTCAAGTTCCCCTGCAAGTTACAGGACGAATACTTACGACGGACTGAACTGATAGCACACAGGACCTTGGCCCACCGCTGGCCGGCAACGGCTGGTCGTGTGCAGCGATTTCCCTTGCAAAGGGGCGCTCGCCTAGTGGCGGAAGTGCCGCATGCCGGTGAAGACCATGGCGATGCCAGCCTCGTCGGCGGCGGCGATCACCTCGTCATCGCGCATCGATCCGCCGGGCTGGATAACCATCGTGGCACCCGCTTCCACCGCGCTCAGCAAGCCGTCGGCGAAGGGGAAGAAGGCATCGGATGCCACCGCGCTGCCCACGGTGCGCGGCTCGCTCCATCCGGCGGTTTCGGCGGCCTCGCCCGCGCGCACGGCGGCGATGCGGCTGGAATCGCGGCGGTTCATCTGGCCCGCACCGATGCCTGCCGTCACCCCGTCCTTGGCATAGACGATGGCGTTCGATTTCACGTGCTTCGCCACCTTCCACGCAAACAGCGCGTCGGCAATTTCCTGGTCTGTCGGCTGGCGCTTGGTGACGACTTTCAGGTCCTCCGCCGAAATCACGCCGTTGTCGCGCGATTGCAGCAGCAGCCCGCCAGCAATGCTCTTCATGTCGAGGCCGGGGCGCGCGGGATCGGGCAGTTCGTCCAGCAGCAGCAGACGCAGGTTCTTCTTCGCGGCGAAAGCCTCGCGCGCGGCATCGTCCGCACCCGGCGCAATCACCACCTCGGTAAAGATCCTGGTGATCGCCTGCGCCGTCGGCCCGTCGAGCGGGACGTTGGCGGCGACGATGCCGCCGAATGCCGAAACGCTGTCACAGGCAAGCGCGGCGTCCCACGCCTCCACCAGCGTATCGGCCACGGCCACGCCGCACGGGTTGGCATGCTTCACGATTACCACGGCGGGTCTGTCGGCGGGGAATTCGGCGACGAGGCCCAGCGCGGCATCGGCATCGTTGAGGTTGTTGTAGGACAGCGCCTTGCCCTGCACCTGTTCGGCCTGCGGCACACCCACCGCGCCCGGCCCGTCGGGCAGGTACAGCGCGGCGTGCTGGTGCGGGTTTTCGCCATAGCGGAGCGTATCGCCCAGCGTGCTGGCAACGCTCAGCGCATCGGGGAACTGCTTGCCCTGGTCGGCAAAGGCGAACCAGCTGCTGATGGCCGAATCGTAAGCCGCCGTTGCGGCAAAGGCCTTCGCCGCCATCGCCTTTCGGAATGCCAGCGTGGTCGCGCCGTCATGGTCGGCAAGCTCGTCGTACAGCCCGTGATAGTCCTCCGGGTCGGTAACGATGGTGACATAGGCGTGGTTCTTCGCCGCGCTGCGCATCATGCTGGGTCCGCCGATATCGATGTTCTCGATGATCGTATGGCGGTTGGCCCCGCTCATCACCGTGTTCACGAAGGGATAGAGGTTCACCACCACCAGGTCGATTGCGCCGATATCGTGCGCGTCCATCGCGGCGGCATGATCGGGATTGTCGCGCACGGCCAGCAGCCCGCCGTGAACCATCGGGTGCAGCGTCTTCACGCGGCCATCCATCATTTCCGGAAAGCCGGTGATGTCGGACACGTCGAGCACGTCCAGCCCGGCCTCGCGCAGGGCGCGTGCGGTGCCGCCGGTCGACACCAGTTCCACCCCCGCTTTCGCCAGGCGGCTGCCCAGTTCCACAATGCCGGTCTTGTCGGACACCGAAAGCAGTGCCCGCTTGATCGCAACGTCAGTCATGCCGTCTATTCTATCCCATTCGTTTGAGCAGCCAGGCGAAATTACCGCCCCCGCGCGAGGCGAATCCCTCTATCACCAGCTGCTGTACCGGATGCGGCTTGCCGTGGCCATCGACCCACAGGCTTTCTTCAAGGCTCACGCCCTCCGCCCCGGTGATGAATTGCCACAGGCTGCCATCGGGCAGCAGGAGGCTGGCACCTTTGCCACCGTCTGCCACTTTCGCCTCGACATGGCGGCCAAGGTGGAAGCGGATGGCGAACGGCACCTTGCCGCGCTTGCCCTTGCGCCCGGAAGGCACCAGCACGTCTTCCCCGCGCAGTTCATGCCCGTCGTCGCGCAGCATCAGGATGCGCCGATGGACGAGCCCGAAGCGCGCCCCGTAACCATCGTGGCTGGCCTCGATCCGGGTGGCGGAGCCGTTGCCCAGCTTCACCTGCCGCGTGTCGATTTCCACCTCGCCAACGCCCGCGCCCAGCTTGCCGTCGATCAGCACGGCGGTGGAATTGGCATCGCCCAGCACCATGGTGGAATGGGCTGCCGTGGCGCGCAGGCCCTGTTCGATGCGCACCGGCACCTGCCCGCCCGCCAGGGCAGCGCCGCCGCAATTGACGACGAGGCGGTGTTCGCCGTGGCTGAATTCGAACGCGAGGGTGGAGGCGCAGCCGTGGCGCGCGTGCCTGCCGTGCGGCGGCGGCGCGCCATCCAGCAGCAGCGTGGCCTTGCGCGCGGTCACCCGCTGGTAACCCCAGCTGCCCGGATCCTTCAGCGGCCGCGTACGCACGCCGCTCGCCTCGACAAGCCGGGCAAGGCGCCCGGCACTCGTCGCGCCCCCGCCCTGCCAGTTGCCCAGGCCGCCGTCGCCGTGCGTCAGCGCCAGCAGCGGCGGGACGAGCATGTGCAGCATGGTGGCGAGCAATTGCGGCGGCTGGCGCTCTGCCGCTGCGTAGCAGGCCCGCAGGTCGATAAGACTGGCGATGGCCTGCATCTGCGCGTCGGGGCTGCGCGACAGCAGGCCGCCGTCCTCGCCCATGGCCTCTCCCAGTGCCTTGACCAGGCCGGCCTCTCCGTAAAGGCGGCGCGGCTTGCCTTCGGGCAGCAGCAGTCCGGCTGCAATGATGGCACACCAGCCGGTTGCCTCGCCCAGCCGGTCGTCAGCCTTGCGCACGTTCCTGTCCAGCCAGCGCGCGGTATCTGCCATGGCGCCCAGCACGCGGTGGCGCAGCGCCCGGTCGTTACCCGAAATGAGCAGCGGCGCATGAACCAGCCAGTTCATCAGCCGCAGGCCGACATTCTCCACCCGCCAGGCCGGCCCTTTGCCGGTGGCGGGATTGGCGTCCAGCCAGGCGGTCACCAGCCGTTCGCCCACCGGGCGACACTGGGGCAGCAGGCCCGAGCTGGAGAGATCCTGCAACCAGGTGAAGCCCTGCACTACCCGCTCGAACGGGGGGCTGAGATTGCCCAGCGGCCCCATGTCCACCTGGGCGAAGGGCGCTTTCACGCCGTGGATGTAGAAATGCCCCGCCCGCAGCGCCATTCCGGCGGCGCGGTCACCCTCCAGCGGCGCCTCGACCGTTGCCAGCAGGCGCGGGCGCAGCGGCTTGCGGAACGGGGCGACGATCGTGGAGTGGGAAACGCCCAAGCCAAAGGCGAGGCGCATGAATTTTTCCGAAGCGGAGGCCGAGGGCGGCGCGAAATCGGTAAGGGCCAGCGCACGGTCGGGCGTCAGGTCCTCGGTTCGGTCCCCTCGCTCGGCGCTCTCGATCAGGTCTTCGCGACGCTCCGCGCCCAGCGGCATGGCCATCTGGCCGACTTTCTCCAGCCTCTCGCGCGAGGCCTTGCTGGAAAGCTCGGCAGAATGGGCATTCACCGGCTGTCTCCCCGAAGAGCCGCGATATTCTCGGCATAGCGATCCGGCCCGCCCTTGAAGGTGGCAGAGCCTGCCACCAGCACATCGGCCCCTGCATCCACGCATTGCCGCGCGGTTTCCACGTTCACGCCGCCATCGACCTCGATCAGGACATCGTGCCCGCCCTTGTCGATGGCCTTGCGCACGGCCTCTATCTTGCGCAGTTGCGAGGGGATGAAGCTCTGCCCGCCGAATCCGGGATTGACGCTCATGATCAGCACCAGGTCGATTTCCTCGAGCAGGTAATCGAGCATCTTGGCGGGCGTGCCGGGGTTGAGAGAGATACCCGCCTTGCAACCCGCCGCGCGGATCGCCTGGACGCTGCGATGCACATGAGCGCCCGCCTCGGGGTGCACGGTGATGATATCGGCCCCTGCATCGGCAAACGGTTCGATCCAGATGTCCACCGGCGATACCATCAGGTGCACGTCGAAGGTCTTTTGCGAATGCGGGCG
Organism: uncultured Sphingomonadaceae bacterium; assembly: GCA_947493195.1. Lineage (GTDB taxonomy): Bacteria > Pseudomonadota > Alphaproteobacteria > Sphingomonadales > Sphingomonadaceae > Alteraurantiacibacter. The sequence goes on from CANLQG010000002.1 coordinate 488,900, forward strand.
CAGCGCCTTCACCACGTCCGGCCCGATGGTGAGGTTGGGCACGTAGTGGCCATCCATCACGTCGACATGCACCCAGTCGCAGCCAGCCGCGTCAATCGCGCGCACTTCTTCGCCCAACTTTGAAAAGTCGGCAGAAAGGATCGAGGGTGATATTAGAGGTCGGGCCATGATTAACTACTCGCGTTAGAGCGGCGCGAATCACCTAACAAGCGACCGGGGGAGCGTTTTCCACCAGTGTTGCGATGCGCCGCCCTTAGCGTGCGATTGCAGGCCGCTTAAGCCACGGTTCAGTGCGAAGCGTGCAAAAGACTGGCAAATAACAGCTATTGTCAGTGGAAATCGCGCAGATGATGCCCAAGTGGCGGCATCGTGCAGTCCAGCTGGCCAAGGGGTAACATGACTTCGATGACCAATCGTATTTCCGGGCGTGTTCTGCGCCTCGCCGCCGCCGCAGCCATCGCGGTGGGCCTGTCGGCTCCGGCAGGGGCGCAGATGCGCAACGAAATCACCCATTCGGTGGCGCCGTGCCAGGGCAATGGCCCGGCGGTGTGGATTCACGTAACCGGCGTCCAGGGTTCCAGCGGCACCATGCGGATCCAGCTCTACCCCGGCACGTCTGCCGACTGGCTGGAGACGGGTCGCTGGATCAACCGGATAGAAGTGCCTGCGCGCAATGGCGCGATGCAGATCTGCATGCCGGTGCCGCGTCCGGGCAACTATGCCATCGCCATCCGGCACGACAAGAACAACAATGGCCGCACCGACATCACCAGCGATGGCGGTGGCATGTCGAACAACCCCAGCATCAACGTGTTCAACCTGGGCAAGCCGGGCATCGACAAGACGCGTTTCTCCGTCGGCCGCGAAGTGCTGCCGATGTCGATCCGCATGCGCTATCTCTAGGGTTTAGTCACGGTTTCGCCGCCTGGCACTCCTCTGGGCCCGCCACAGCCGAAAGGCGACGGCGGGCGCGGCGAGGACCGGGTGCTTCTCGCGAAACGGGGTGACCTCGATTTTCGTGCCGGTGTGGCGCTCCACCTTCCACGCGGCATAGCGCGCCGCGCCGTCGAACGTGCGGGTGGCGCGGGCCAGCCTGGCAACGTTCAGCGGCTTGCCCAAGCGTCGCCGCCTGTTCCACCAACGCCTTACAAGCTTGCGTTCTCCCACGGTGATGCGCGGGGTCAGTTTGTCGCCCTCCCGCCCGTAGGGAATACCCGCTGCATTCAGCGCCGCGGGCAACAACCCGTCGAAATGCTTGGCATTGAGCGACAGGATCGAATCCTCGCGTCCCGGTTTCTCGACGCGCAGTTCGGCGCGATAGGTCGCCTGGAACAGCGCCCGCCAGTAATCCTCCTCCGTCCCGCTGTCCGGTCCCACCGCGATGGCGAGGCGGGCCGCCGTGATCGCCGCAGCCTCTATTGCCGCGCTGACCTGTAGACGGGCTGCCGCATCCCTCTGCCAGACAAGCGCACTGGGCTGGACGAAACGCGCCCAGATGGTGGTGTCGATGGTTTCTCCCCGCGCAGCCTGGGCGAATTTCGCCAGCGTCATGGTGGCGATCTTGGCGCGCAGGGTTTCCCCCTCGTGGTCCCATTCTCGGTATGAAACGGTGGGCCACAGCCCAATCTCCGCCTCGCCGCCGGTCAGCACGTAGAAATCGAGCACCCCCTCGCGCGATCCCGTGCGCAGGTTGGAGCCGTAGAACAGCACCGCCTGTGCGTCTTTCTCTTGCCCCAGGCGGGCGGCGAACGCGCCGACGGCAAGATCGACCTGGCGGGAAAGCGCCGCGTGGACCCGCGACCGCAGGCTCACGGTACGACGAAGCGCAACTTGGGCCCGGCGGACAGGCGATACTGCCCGGCGGGAAAAGCCTCGCCATCGAGGATGAAGGAATCGCCGATGTCGAGATCGACCGCCTCGCCGCCAAAGGCATGATACCCGCGCTGCTTTGTCGCGGCAGACGCGGTGCCGCGAAAAATGGAGGGAAGGCGCAGCAGCAGGCCCCGACTTGAATTGTCCATGACGGCAATCTGCAGGGGGTGCTCCACGTCCCGGAACGGGTCGAGCCCGGCGGGAAAGGCCTGCAAGGTGGAGGCGAACAGCAGGTAACGCTCGTCATCCGGCAGGCCACCGGAGTGGGAAAGTTCCTCGCCGCCCACCTGGCGCAGGCGCATCGGCGTGCCCTGCCGCCACTTGTTGCCCGCGCGCCCGAACATCGCCTGCAGCACGCTCCACACCGTGGTGATGGCCACCACCGCATGGTTGAAAGCGCCCAGCTGGTGGCTGCGCTGGCCCAGCGCGATGACCTGGTTGAACACGCCGCCGCCCAGCACAAACCCGCGCACCTGCGAGCGTTCGTCATCGCGTTCGGCAATCACCAGCGGCTGGCGGCGGGAAAGCTTGCCGCGCTGCACGGCTGCCAGCGCATCGTCGAGCGACCAGTCGGTCGGCACGCCAAGGTCCAGCGCCAGCGCATTGGTCTTGCCTCCGGGAAGCACGATCAGCATGGGCCAGCTATCGCCGAATACCCCCGCGCCGCAGGTCAGCACGTCGCGCACCGTGCCATCACCCCCGTCGATGGCGATATAGTCGATCCGCCGGGCGGCGAAATCCTGCAGCACGCCCAGCAGTTCGCTGCGGCGGTGCGGCGTCGCCAGGATGATGCCATCGCGCAGGTCCTCCGCACCCGCGCGCCCCTCGTTACGGTGACTGCGGGCGTTGCGGATCACCCCGATCAGGGGCTTGGTGCGTACAGGAGACAGCGCGAAGTCGTTGTCAGCATGCGGAATCGCATCAACCTGCGGCAAGCGCTCGAAAAGATGGATGCTCCTGTCCATAACTTGCTCGCCTTAAACATGGGGTCGCGCCGAATGCTACGCTTTTGTACTTGCAGGAGGCAAACTGTCGCCGCCGTGCAACATGTCACGCGGCCAGTGTGCCTCTTTCGCACCATGATTCACCGCGGTTCGTGGGTGCGCAGCCATGAAATGGGTGGCATAAGAGCGCTTTCAACCGGGTGCGAGAGCGCGACTCTCGGCCGCTGCATCGGGAAACGCCATGCTGACCGAAGACCTGCTCAACGCCGCCCGCTCGCACGAGGGCGCGATCACGGCGCTCCGCCGCGCCATCCATGCAGAGCCCGAACTGGGGCTGGAAACGCCCAAGACGCTGGCCAAGGTAAAGGCTGCGCTGGCCGACCTGCCGCTGGAATGGCGTGAAGGCCCGTCCTGCACCGGCGCGGTCGCGGTGCTGAAGGGCGGCAAGCCCGGCCCCGCCGTGCTGCTGCGCGGTGACATGGACGCCCTGCCGATGGACGAGAACACCGGCCTCGATTTCGCTTCCACGGTGCCGGGCCGAATGCACGCCTGCGGGCACGACGCGCACACCGCCATGCTGGCGGGCGCGGCGCGCGTGCTGGCGGCTCAAGCCGATGAACTGGCTGGCGAGGTGCGCTTCATGTTCCAGCCGGGAGAGGAAGGCTTTCACGGCGCGCGCCATATGCTTGAGGATGGCCTGCTGGGTGGATCGGACAATTATCCGCTGCCCGACGCCGCCTTCGCCCTGCATGTCTGGCCCAATGCCCCCCACGGGCGACTGGAAGCGCGCGCTGGTGCAATGATGGCCTCTGCCGACATGCTGGAAATCACCGTGAAAGGCAGCGGCGGCCACGCTTCCATGCCTTACGATTCGACCGATCCGGTGCCCGTGGCTGCCGAGATCGTGCTGGCGCTGCAGGTGATGATCACGCGCCGTTTTGCCGCGACCGAAGCGAGCGTGCTCACCATCGGCAAGATCGAGGCGGGCACCACCAACAATATCATTCCCGACAGCGCATACCTGCTGGGCACCATGCGCAACCTCTCGCCAGAGCGTCGCGCAGCGATGAAGGATGCCGTTCGCGAGGTCGCCGAGAATATCGCGAAGGCCCACCGCTGCACGGCGGAGGTCACGATCACGCCCGGCTTCCCGCCCACCATCAACGATGCCCGCGCCATTGCCGTGGGCCAGCAAGTTGCTGAAGGGCTGGGCGGCGAGGAACCGTGGGCCACCCGCCCCTCGCCCACAATGGGGGCGGAGGATTTCTCCTACGTTCTGGAAAAGGTGCCCGGCGCGATGTTTTTCCTCGGCGTGGCGGCAGAAGGTGTCGACTGGCAGGGCTGCTGCGGCCTGCATTCCAGCCGCATGATCGTCGACGAAAGCGTGATGCCCAAGGGCAGCGCCTTCCTCGCCGGATGCGCGGTGCAGTTCCTGGAAAACGGCTGGGGCTAGGCCGCAAAGTTCTGGGCGCAGGCTCCCAGCATGGCTGTTACCGCTTTCGCATCGGCGGCGTTCACACCATCGGGCAGCGGCTGCATTTTTTCCGGCGGAGGGAAGGTGCCGTAACCGGCAAGCAGGCAATGCCAGCTCATCGGCGCGTAGGCGGGCACCGGGTAGCTCTGGCGGTTGGCGGCAGCCATGTCCTGCTGAGTGAACCACGCCGTCATCATCGCTTTGAGCTGGTCTGACAGATTGTGGTTCGCCGCATTGTCGCGCCAGAAGGCGGAGTCGGTGCGCTGGTTCAGCCGGTAATGCCCCACGATGTAATCACGGATGCTCTCGTAACGCGCGGCGATATTGCGGTTGAATGTATCGCGATGCTGCGCGGTGAAGCCGCCCTGTTCGAAGGCATCGGCAAATTCCAGCGCGGTGGCGATCACGATGTGCAACGCGGTCGCTTCCAGCGGTTCGATAAACCCTTGAGCAAGGCCCGCGGCGAGGCAATTGCGGTTCCAGCTATTTTCGACACGGCCCACCTTCATGTGGAGGAAACGCGCGGTTTCTTCGCTGTCTTCCATGCCGATCGCGCCGCGCAACTCGGCCTCGGCATCCTCGTCCGAGATGTAGCTGGAGGAATAGACGTAGCCGTTGCCGGTGCGCGTGGTGAGCGGGATGCGCCAGCGCCAGCCCGCCGTCATCGCAATCGCCTCGGTCTGCGGGCGGAATTGCTCCACTCGCGGCGTCGGCATCACCACGGCGCGGTCGGCAAACAGGTTCTCCGCGAAAGGCAGGAATCTTCCGCCCAGCGTATCCTGCGCGATCAGGCTGCGAAAGCCGGAGCAGTCGACGAACAGGTCGCCCTCGATCCGCTCCCCGCCCTCGCACAGCAGCGCGGCAACGTCGCCTTCGGCTGACAGTTCCACCTCGGCCACTTTCAGCGGGCGGTGCTCTACCCCGCGCGCCGTGCCCCAGTCGCGCAGCAATGCGCCCAGCTTGTAGGCATCGAAATGGTAGCCGTAACTGGGCGGGAAGGGAAAGCTATCGCACGGATGCGGCCCCTTCCCTTCCTCCGCCAGTTTCGCGGCGAGAGACCAGTCGTCCGGCAGGGCGGGCACTTCGAAACCGCGCCGGGCCAGCGCGCAGTTCTGCACGAAGCCCGGCTCGGTATGCAGGTCCACCGGGCCGGGGAACGGGTGGAAATAGCTGGCGAATCCTTTGCGCTCGCTCCACCCGGTAAAGCGGATGCCCAGCTTGTAGGTGGCATCGCAGGCGGCCATCCACTCGGCCTCGGCAATGCCGAGGTGGTCGAACATCGCTTTCAGCTGCGGGGTGGAGCCTTCGCCCACGCCGATGATGCCGATGTCGGGGCTTTCCACAACCGTGACGCGGCCGCCCCTCTCGCCCCAGCGGTGGTGCAGCAGGCAGGCGGTGATCCACCCCGCGCTGCCGCCGCCAAGGACGATCACATGCGGCGGCCGCATCTCGCTCACCGAACGGGTTGCAACCTGATCGCCAGGCCACCGCCGGGCGCGAGGTGGAAGCTGTGCTCGTCGCCTGCGCGCACTTCGAAGTGGTCATAGGCGATGTTGTGCCGCGCCTCGGTTTCGTACGTCGCGCCCTCGCCGTCTTTCCACACGCTTGCGCGGTAGGTCATACCGGGTTCGAGGAAGGCAAAGTCCAGGGTCACGTCGCGCGGCGTAGCATCGTTGATGCCGCCGGCATACCAATCGTCCGAGCCACGATCCTTGCGCGCGAAAATGGCGTAATCGCCCACTTCGCCTGCTACCAGGTGGCTCTCGGCCCAATCTGCGGGCACGGCGCGGATGAACTCCAGCTCGCGCGGATGCTCGGCCAGGCTCTCGATGAAATCGGCGGCCATCTGGATGGGCGAATAGATCGCGAGATAGAGGCCGAGCTGCTTTGCCAGCGTCGAGGCGATGGGAACGTCGTTGTCGCCTTTCAGGCTGAGCACGCCGGGCGTGTAGTCCATCGGGCCGGAGAGCATACGGGTATAGACCAGCGTCGGCTCGTGATCGGGTCCGTTGCTGAAGGCACCCCAGGCATTGTACTCCTGCCCGCGCGCGCCCTCGCGGCTCACCCAGTTGGGATAGGTGCGGCGAAGGCCGGTATCCTTCACCGGTTCGTGCGGGTTCACTGCGACGCGATTGGCAGCAGCGGCTTCCAGCACGCGGATATGGTGCTGCACCTGTCGCTGGCCGTCGTGCCATTCCATTACCTGCCCCTCGCAAGGATCGGCGATGTCGGCGTTGCAGCTGATGATCGCGCCCGCATCTGCGACATAGCCGGTCTTCACCCAATCCACGCCGAGGCGGCCATACAGCGCCATAGCATCGTCAAGTTGCGCTTCGTAGTTCGCGATGTTGCCGCCGGTTTCGTGGTGGCCGATCAGGCGCACGCCCCGCTCCCGCGCGTAGTCGGTCACGCCCTCGAGATCGAAATCGGGATAGCTTTCGGTAAAGCTGAAATCACGGCCATTGCCGAACCAGGTGCCGTCCCAGCCGTAGTCCCAGCCTTCCACCAGCACGCCGCGAAAGCCGTTCTCGGCAGCGAAATCGAGGTATTCCTTGGTCCGCTCCGTCGTCGCGCCGTGGTTCGGCCCTTGCGCCCAGGTCCAGCGGTTGGAGATCATGCCCCACCAGATACCGATGTACTTGCCCGGTTCCACCCAGCTGACATCGCCCAGCTTGTTCGGCTCGTTGAGATTGAGTTCGAGGTCATTCTCCACCAGCCCGGCGGCATCGTCGGCAATGCGGATCGTGCGCCACGGCGTGGTGAAGGCCCCTTCACGCACCACCTTGGCCCCGCGGCTCGACGGGGCGAGGGTGGAGCGGAAGCGCTGGCCATCCATGCGCTGCAGCCACATGCCCGAATAGTCGACCAGCGCCGCCTCGTGCATGGCAAGGTGCGTGCCGTCCGCCAGCCGCATGGTAATGGGCGTGTGCGCCACGGACACCGCTTCTATCGGCGTGTGCTTGTAGAGGTATTCGTACCGGTTCCAGTCGCCCGCCTGGATCCACCACGCCTCGCCCTCGGGCGCCACGTTGAACTCGGTCAGTTCCTCCGCAATCCGTGTTTCTCCGCGATCCGGAAATTCGTAGCGGAATCCCACTCCTTCATCGAACACCCGCAGCCGCACGGTGAATTCGCGCGCGCCATCGTCCTGCTGGCGGAAGGTGACGGCCAGCTCGTTGTGCCGGTCGGTTACGAATTGTCGCTCGCCCCACGGCTGTTCCCACGTGGTGTCGGCGCTGGATGTGCCTTGTGCCACTACGGCGAAATTGCGCCGCAGCGGGTCCTCGTTCTCCAGGTTGAAGCCAAGGCCGGACGGGGCAATCAGTTCCTCGCCGTCGCGCTCCACCGCCCAGGTCGGCTTGCCCTCGCCATCGACGGAAAGCGACGCGGTGATGCGGCCATCGGGGGAGGACACGCTCTGCGCCAGCGCGGCGTGAGAAGTGCCCAGCGCGAGCGTGGTGAGAGCGGCGGCGAGCGAGAAATGCAGGGGGCGCATGGGGTCAGATCTCCAGAATGAGGGCGGCGTAGGGGGGAAGGTTCTGCGCATCGGCGCCATTGGCGGCGAACAGCGTGGTGCCGCTGGTGTTTTCGAGGGCAATCGGCGCAGGGCCGAGGTTGAACAGGCAGCGCAGGCGCTGGCTGTCGCTTGCCCGCGTCAGGTCGAGCAGGTCGCCTTCCACCTTGCACGCAGCAACAGCGCCGTGATGCAGTGCGGGGTTCGCCTTGCGCAAGGCTAGCGCCTCTCGTGTAAATTTCAGTAGCGAAGCCTTGTCCGCCTCCTGCCGGTCGACGGCCCGCGCATGGTTCTCCTCGCCCAGCGGCAGCCACGGCAAGTCCGAGCCGAAACCGCCATCGGCGCTTTGCGTCGTCCACGGCATGGGCGTGCGCGCACCATCGCGCGAAAGGGTGAGCGGCCAGTTGGCAATCGCCTCGGGATCCTGCAGCTGGTCGAACGGGATTTCGACCTGGGTCAGCCCCAGCTCCTCACCCTGGTAGATGATGATGTTGCCGCGCAGGGCCGCCAGCAGCGTCATCTTCAGGCGGGCAAAGGCATCGCGGTGGCCGTTGTTGATCCAGCGGGAAAGCGCGCGCGGGGCGTCGTGGTTCTCGAAGGCCCAGCTGGGCCAGCCGAGGCCCGGCTCATCGGGCCAGTTCGCCAGCGCCTTGCACACCAGTTCGCCGGTAAGGGTGTCGGCATAGAGGAAATCGAACCCGTAGGCGGAATTGAGATGTGTCTCGCCAGCCGTAAAGGCCTTCATCTCGCGGTCGGCATCGTCGCCGCCCACTTCGGCTACGGTGAAAGTGCCCTCGTACTTGTCGGTCAGCGCGCGGATGCGTTCGATGAAGCGCGGAATGCCGGCGTGTGACTGGTTATGCACTTTCAGCTGGAAATCGAACGGTCGCGTGCGCGGCTTGCCATTATCCGGCGCGGGCGGATTGTCGGTGAGCGCCGGATTGTGCATCGCGAAATTCAGCGCATCGATACGGAAGCCGTCGACCCCGCGATCCAGCCAGAACCGCATCACGTCCAGCACCGCATCCTGCACCGCCGCGTTGTGCAGGTTCAACTGCGGCTGGGAGGACAGGAAGTTGTGCAGGTAATACTGCCGTCTCCGGGCGTCCCACGTCCACGCGGGTCCCCCGAAGACGGACTGCCAGTTTGACGGTGGCGACCCGTCGGGCTTGGCATCGGCCCACACGTACCAGTCCGCCTTGTCGTTTTCTGCGCTGGACCGGCTCTGTGTGAACCATTGGTGTTCGTCGGATGTGTGCGAATAGACCTGATCGATCAGGACTTTCAGGCCCAGTTCGTGCGCGCGGGCAACCAGCGCATCGAAATCGGCGAGTTCGCCGAAAATCGGATCGACATCGCGGTAATCCGCGACGTCATAGCCGAAATCCTTCATCGGGCTGGTAAAAAACGGGCTGATCCAGATGGCATCCACGCCCAGGTCCGCCACGTAGCCCAGGCGCTGAGTAATGCCCGGCAGGTCGCCGATGCCATCGCCGTTCGCGTCCATGAAGCTGCGCGGATAGATCTGGTAGATCGCCGCGCCCTTCCACCAAGGCAGTTGTTTGGTCATTCGGCCACCTCGCTCACCCGGCACAGCGCCCAGCCGAATGCAGGCAGCGTGAAGGCCGCGCTGCCAGGAGCGGACACGGCTGCGGGACAGGTGCCCGCCAGCGTCTCGAAGCTGCGCGCTTCGTAGCTGAGCCACACGTTGGCGCTGCGCTGCTCATCGGCGGTGTTGAACACGGCGAGGTATTCAGTCCCGTCTTCGGGATCGAAGCGGGAGACGGCGAAGAAGCCCGGCTCCTGCTCGTAATGGCGCACCTGCTGGCGGCCGCGCGTGAACGCGTCATGGCCGCGCCTGATGGCGGAGAACTGGGCGATCAGGCGGAAGAGCGGGTGGTCCTCGTCGAAATTGCTGTCTGCCGTGGTGGCATCGGTGCCGATCAGGTCGTTGTCGTTGTATTCCGCCGTTTGGCTGGGAAACAGGCTTTCGCGCGCCTGCTGGTCGTTGCCGTCACCCACGAAGCCCTGCTCGTCCCCGTAATAGATCACCGGCGAACCGCGCAGGGACAGCATCATGGCGTGGCCCAGCATCACGCGCTGCAGCAGTTCATCCTGCGAAATGTCGGGCTGGTCGGCGCGGATCAGGGTGGAGAAGCGCCCCATGTCGTGATTGCCGAGGAACGTCGGCATGGCGCGCGCGGCTTCCTCGCCGCCTTCGTAGAGCACATCGCCATCGAACATTTCGGACAACACGACGGTGCCTTCTTCGCGGCCCAGCACATTGCGCATCGCGGCCTGGAAAGCGAAATCGAGCACGGCGGGGAAGCCGTCGCGGCGGGTGTACTGGGCAATATAGCCGCTGTTGGGCTCGTCCCGGTAAACCTCGCCGAAGATGTGAAAATTGGGAATGCCCTCGGCCTCGCTGCGAGTTTCCATGGCGGGTACGAAATGCTGCCAGAAACCGGGATCGACATGTCGCGCGGTGTCCACGCGGAAACCGTCGATGCCGAAATCGGTGATCCAGCTTTCGAAGATCTGCGTCATCCCCTCGCGCACACGGGGGTGCTCGGTGAAAAGGTCGTCCAGCCCGGCAAAGTCGCCCATGCGGCTGTCTTCTCCGGTGAAGGTCGTGCTGCCGCGGTTGTGATAATAGATCGGATCGTTGAGCCAGGCGGGCACTTTCACATCGCGCTCTGCCGCCGGCACTTCCACGATGTAGGCGTAATTGGGGTCCACCAGCCGGGCGAAGTTCTCCTCACTCGAATCCTCGTGCCCCATGAAGCCGGGATTGATCGGCGCGCCATCCGGCCCACCGCGCGTGGAATAGGGATAGTCGCCAAGGCTGCGGTAGGCGTAGTACGTTGCCCCGCCATCGGCATACTGGATCACGTCGGCAGTGTGGTTGGTGATGATGTCCATGTAGACCTTCATCCCGCGCGCGTGGGCGGCATCCACGAAAGCGGCGAATTCCTCGCGCGTGCCGAAGTGGCTGTCGGGACGGGTAAAGTCGGTGACCCAGTAACCGTGGTAGCCCGCGCTCTCGTTTCCTTCCGGCCCCTGCACCGGCTTGTTCTGGAAGATCGGCGCGAACCAGATGGCGGTGATGCCCAGGTTCTGCAGATAGTCGAGCCGAGCGGTCAGTCCGGCAAGATCGCCCCCTTGGAAGAAACCGCGCGCGGCGGGATCGAAGCCGTGGTCCAGTCGGTCCCCGTCGAAACCGCCTGTATCGTTCGAAGTGTCGCCGTTCTCGAACCGGTCGGGCAAGACGAAATAGACGATCTCTTCGGATGGCTCGCGCTCGCGGAAATCTGCCACCTCCGCCTGCGCGGAAGCCGTGGGCACCTGCGCTGTAGCGCAGCCCGGCAGGGCAAGGGCGGCCAGCGCCAGTCCGAGTGCGGTGTTGCGGATAGGGGGGATGGTCATGCGGTAATCTCCACGCGCGCATTCCCGCGCACACACGATTGCAGGTAATCAAGATGGCGCGGCATCGCCGCGGCCTGCCGGTTGAGCGATGCCTCCACGGTGTCGAGCATGGCGCGCAGGTCCGTCTCGCCGATGGCATCGGCCACAGGGTTGTAGCCTTCGGCTTCCACGCCTTGCCCGGCCAGCACTTGGAACCAGCCGACCTCGGTGAACAGTTCCTCGTGCTCCCGGTGGATGAAGCCGCCGCTGCGCCACTGCTCCAGCTTGGCGGAAAGCGTATCGGGCAGGTCCATGTGGCGCATGGCATCCCAGAACGGCTCGCCCTCGCGGCCATTGGCCCAGTAGTGCAGCACGAGGAAATCGCGAATACGCTGCCATTCGAAATGGGCCTGGTCGTTGAACCAGTCGATCGTGGCAGCAGACGCGCGGCCTTTCGGCAGGACCTGGATGAAGCGGCTGATCGCGCTCTGGATGAGATGGATGGAGGTCGATTCCAGCGGCTCCATGAACCCCGCAGAAAGGCCCACGGCGAGGCAATTGCCGATCCACTGGCGACGGCGCTTGCCGGTGGTGAAGCGCAGCGGCTTCGGCTCTGCCTGCGGTGCGCCGTCGAGGTTGGCGAGCAGCGTTTGCACCGCCTCGTCGTCGTTCATGTACGCGCTGGAATAGACGAGGCCATTGCCGATGCGGTGTTGCAGCGGGATGCGCCACTGCCACCCGGCCTTGCGCGCGATGGCGCGGGTATAGGGCGTGAACTCGCCTTTCGTCGCGCAGGGCACGGCCATCGCGCGGTCGCAGGGGAGGTATCGCGTCCAGTCGTCGAAGCCCGCCTCCAGCGCGCCTTCGATCAGCAGGGCGCGAAAGCCGGTGCAGTCGATAAAGAAATCGCCCTCGATACGCTGGCCGTCTGCCAGAACCAGAGCGTCTATGTCGCCGGTCTCACCGCTACGTTCGGCACCCTCGATCATGCCTTCGATGCGGGTCGCGCCCTGCCCTTCGGCAAACCGGCGCAGGAAATCAGCGTACAGCCCGGCATCGAGGTGATAGGCGTGGGGCATGGCCTCTCGCTGCATCCTGAGGTCGCGCGCGGCGATCTCGTTCAGCGAATAGTGCGACAGCGGCTTGGCGAAGCCAGCCTGCTTCGCGCGCAGCCAGTAATGCTGGAACGGCAACACGCCATGTGCGCGGCCAACCGGGCCGAAGGCGTGCATGTATTCGTGGCCTTCGCGCAGCCAGCCCTCGAACGCGATGCCCAGTTTGAAGGTGGCCCGCGTCTCGCGCAGCAGCGCGTTCTCGTCGAGGCCCAGCGCCTGGTTGAACAGGCGAATCTGCGGAATGGTCGCCTCGCCCACGCCCACCGTGCCGATGGCTTCGGATTCCACCAAAGTCACATGGCACGGGGTCAGCTTCGAAAGTGCCGCCGCCGCCATCCAGCCCGCGGTACCGCCGCCGGCGATCACGATTCTGGGAAATGGCGTCTCGGTCATGCTGCTGGCCTTTCGCTGGCATCAGTCACCCTCATGCCCGGCTTCGGGCGGAAAGGATGATCGCGGTATCAGCCCATGAATCGGCGGGGAGCAAGGGAGGAGCGTCTCCCCGCCGATCAGGAACCTATCGGAAACGATAGGTGAAGCCTGCGAGGAAGCGGCGTCCGTATTCCTGGTAATCGATCACGGCGCGCGGTTCCGGCACGTCGAACTGCGACACGAAAGGTGCGTTTGTCAGGTTCTGGCCCTGCAGGTAGACCGACAGCCCATCCAACGCACCGCCATCGAAATCGTAGCCGATCTGCCCGTCCACGATCGTCTCGGCACGGGCCACACGGCGCGTGGGCGATCCGCCAAAGCCGGTGAAGTCGGCCAGGAATGAGGAACGGTAGCGCACGCTGCCGCGGGCGTTGAAGCCGCCCTGCTCGTAATACAGCGTGCCGTTGGCCACCCACTTCGAATAGCCGGGGATCACGTCGGTGTTGCCGTTGGCATCTTCCACCGCGGTCTTGGTGTAGCCGACGCCGCCGGTCATGCCGAAGCCATTGAGCGCGGTGGTAAGCAGGTCGAACGGTACAGTTGCCGATAGTTCCGCACCGTAGAAGCTGCCGCCCCCGGTGTTCACTTCGGAATCGAGGAAGCCGATGGTAGTGACGGGTGTCTGCCCTGCGGGTGTCGGCAGCCCTGCGTAATCAAAGATCGTGCGCGAGGAGTCGATGTAGTTCACCACGTCCTTCACGAAGAACTGCAGCGCGACTACGCCCGAGCCCCCGGCGAAGTACTTCTCGACGTTGAAGTCGAGCGCGTTGGCCCGATAGGGGCGCAGGAACGGGTTGCCGCCGCCGCCGCTGATGAACGGCGCTTCGCCCGTCGGGCTTTCACCTTCGTTGTTGTTGATGCCGTAGCTGATGGCGGAGCGAAGGTCGTCCAGCTGCGGGCGCTGAATCTGGCGCGAGAAGGCCAGGCGCAGCACCCAGTCGTTGTCGAAACGCACGGTGAAGTTGGCGCTGGGCAGCACGTCCCAGAACTGGTCGCCCAGCACGACATCGACCTGCTGGCCCCCGGCAAAGGCGAGGCCGCTCGATTCCTGGTCCGTGCGGATTGCCTGCACGCCCACGTTGCCGGTGACGACACCGGTGCTGAACGGGCGTTCGAAATCCAGCTGGACGTAACCCGTCAGCAGCTCTTCCGAAATGGTAAAAGCCTTGGCCGGAACGTCGTTCGAGGGGTTGGCATCGAGCACCAGCGTGCCGGCCGCGATCAGGTCACGCACGTCGTAGCTGACGATCGGGCCAAGACCGAGGTAACCAAGGTCGGTCGACCGCAGCAGGAATTCCGACGGGATGGCAAGCTCGGTCGCGCCGCCTGCGGGCGAAACGAAGAATTCGTCCGGCGTCAGGCTCTTGGACCGGTCGGTGTAGTTCGCACCCACGTGCAGCGCGGTGAACAGGCCGTCCATCGGGAAGGTCAGGCCGGTGCGATACTGGAACAGCTCGTCCTCGACGATGCGGTTGTTGTAATAGCCCGCCTGGATGCGGTCGCCGCCCCAGCCCAGCGGGTCGGTCAGCACGATCAGGTTGGGATCGGAATAGTCGAGCGTGGGGGTGAAGCTGGTGCCGTTGGTGTCGGAGACGAAATCGATATCGTCGGTAGCGCCAACCCCGGCGCCATAACCCGTGCCCGAATAGCTTTCGATGCTCAGTTCGTTGCGGTCGGTGCGCGAATAGCCGAAATCGAAGAAAGCGGCCCAGCCGTCCTCGCTTTCATACTCCAGGTTCACGCCGCCCGAATAGAGGTCGGCCTGGCGCTGGAAGACATCGTTGCGCACCACGCCCTCGACGTTTTCGAAGGTGCCGGATTCGGCAAACCCGCCGAACTCGGTTTCCGCTACCGTGGTGTTCACCGGGGCGGCGTTGAAGGCCAGCGGCAGTTCGATGCCGCGCTTGGACTGGTCATCGTCGAAATTGGAATAGAAGCCGTCGACCGTCAGCATCAGGTTGGGCGAAGCTTCCCACTGCAGCGTGCCGTTCACGCCGATCCGTTCCAGCTGGGTGGAGGTGACAAAGCTCTTGCTGCCGCCGATGGCGATCGGGTTGCCCGGCTCGCCGTTTCCGGCATAGCCCCAGGCGTTGAATTCCTGCAGCTGGTAGGGTTCGTTGGTATAGGCGGCCGACAGCGCGATGCCGATGGTATCATCGGCGAACTGATCCACGTAGGTGGCGTTCGCGCGGTAGCCGAATTCTTCCGAACCCGCGTTCAGCGCGCCCAGATCGGCGTAGGAACCCTTGGCACCGATGGCGAGAACCTGCTCGCCCGTTTCCAGCGGACGGATGGTGCGCACGTCGATGGTGCCGACCAGGCCCTGGCCTACCAGGCTGGCGGACGGGGTCTTGTACACCACCACCTGGTTCACGACTTCGGACGGATACTGGTCGAATTCCACGGCACGGTTGTCGCCGGTGGAGGTCTGCTCGCGGCCGTTCAGCAGCGTCATGGAGAAGTCCGGGCCAAGGCCGCGAATGGCGATCACGTTGGCGCGGCCGTTGAGGCGCTGCGAAGTGACGCCGGGCAGGCGGGCGATCGACTCGCCGATGGAATCGTCGGGCAGCTTGCCGATGTCTTCCGCGGTTACCGATTCCACGATCAGCGCGTTGTTGCGCTTTTCGCCCACGGCGCTTTCCAGCGCGGCGCGGAAGCCTTCCACGATGATGACATTCTCGTCTGCCGGGGCGGGAGAAGCCTCTGTCTGCTCTTCTTCGTCCTGAACGTCCTGCGCCAGGGCCTGCGCCGGAAGCGCGGCCAGCGTGGCCAGAGCCATGCCAGCGCACAGCGCACGGGCGCTGATGCCGGTGTTGAGCGTATCGCGAAATGCCATCGAATTGTCCTCTCTATCACCGGCTATTGCTGCCGGTTGTCCCACGGACTCCACTTCGGGCCGCGTCCCTGGACTGCTGGATAGCTCGCGTTTTTCGCACATTTGAAGACAGCATACGTATGTGATGCATTCATGCCACACTCGGTCCGTGTCGCGGCAAGATGCGCCCGGCAGCACGATCTGCGGGCCGATTTCGCCCTGCGCCGCGTTGCCAATGGCCACGACCGGACTATAGCTTGTATCGCCCGCAAGACAGCGCGCTAAGTGCCGCGCTTACGGGTTGGAGGAGAGCGATTTGGGACGCAAGCCAACCGGCAGGCCCACCAGCTTCGACATCGCCTATCGGGCGGGGGTATCGCAGCCCACCGTCAGTCGTGCCCTGCGCGGCGACAAGTCGGTCAGCGCCGCCACGCGCGAGCGAATCGAGGAAATCGCCCGTGAACTGAACTACACCGTCGACAAGAACGCATCGTCGCTGCGTTCGCAACGCTCCAACACCATCGCGCTGCTGTTCTTCGAGGACCAGACGGCGGACGAGAGCATGATCAATCCGTTCTTCCTCGCCATGCTCGGCTCGATCACCCGCGCCTGCGCCAACCGCAAGCTCGACCTGCTCATCTCGTTCCAGCGGATGGAGGACGACTGGCACGTGCAGTACCAGGACAGCCACCGCGCCGACGGGCTGATCCTGCTCGGCTACGGCGACTATACCCTCTATCGCAAGCGGCTGGACCAGCTGGAGCGGCAGGGCACCCATTTTGCTCGCTGGGGTTCGGTCACCAGCGACACCTCCGGCTCCACCATCGGTTCGGACAATTACGGTGCAGGCCGGCTGGCGGGCGCGCACTTGATCGAGCAGGGGCGGCGCAAGCTCGCTTTCCTGGGTCACGCGGACGAACACTATCCCGAATTCGCCCAGCGCTATCGCGGCATGTGCCAGGCGATGGAGGAAGCCGGGCTGATGCCCGACGCCTCGCTCCAGCGCGACGCCATCACGACGGAGGAAGCGGGCCGCGCCGCCATGCGCAGCCTGATCGAAAGCGGCGCGGACATCGATGGCATCTTCGCCGCCAGCGACCTGATCGCCATCGGCGCGATGCGCGCGCTGGTGGAGGCCGGGCTGAAAGTGCCCGATGATGTGGCACTGGTGGGTTTCGACGACATTCCCGCCGCCAGCCTCACCAGCCCCCCTCTCACCACGATCATGCAGGATATCAAGGGTGCGGGCGAGCGGCTGGTGGAAACCCTGCTGGCCAAGGTGGAGGAACGCGACATGCCCGACAATCGCCTGCCCACCCGTCTGATCGTGCGCGCCAGCAGCAAGGCCACGTCAGGCACCTGAACGCCTGAACCTCTCCCGCAATACATTCGTATACGTGTTGTCGGCGCGGCCCATCCGTGCCAGCCCTTTGCCCCCGCGCAGGTTGGCCGAAGACCACACCGCGCATTGGGAAGGACTGGACCGACACCATGCAAAAACCGCGTCAGAGTTTCTGGGGCCTGTGGAATATCAGCTTCGGCTTCTTCGGAATCCAGATCGGCTTTGCCCTGCAGAATGCCAACATGAGCCGGGTGTTCCAGACACTGGGCGCGAGCATGGAAGACCTGCCCGCACTGTGGGTAGCCGCGCCGCTTACGGGCCTGATCGTGCAGCCGATCATCGGCCACATGTCCGACCGGACCTGGAACCGGCTGGGCCGTCGCCGTCCCTATTTCCTGTTCGGCGCAATCCTTGCCGCCATATCGCTGTTCGTGATGCCGCTGGCACCCACCTTCGGCGCGCCGCTGCTGTTTGCCGCGGCCATGCTGTGGGTGCTCGACGCCTCGCTCAACGTGTCGATGGAGCCGTTCCGCGCCTTCGTGGGCGACATGCTGAACACC
Organism: uncultured Sphingomonadaceae bacterium; assembly: GCA_947493195.1. Classification (GTDB taxonomy): domain Bacteria; phylum Pseudomonadota; class Alphaproteobacteria; order Sphingomonadales; family Sphingomonadaceae; genus Alteraurantiacibacter. The sequence continues at coordinate 506,373 of CANLQG010000002.1, forward strand.
GACCAGCACAGCGCAGGTTATGCCGTGCAGACGGCCTTCATCGGCGCAGGCGCGGTGGTCGGATCGATCTTCCCCTACCTGCTGGAGCAGGTTGGCGTTGCCAACATCGATCCGGCGGGCGGCATCCCCGACACCGTGCGCTGGAGTTTCTGGGCGGGTGCTGCCGCGTTGCTGATCGCGGTTGTGTGGACGGTCGTGACAACCAAGGAATACAGTCCCGACGAACAGGCCGCCTTCGCCGCCAAACATGCGGTGGAACAAGGCCAGCCGGTACGCCTGCTGGCCGAGAAGACCTATGCCTCCAGCTTCGCCTGGATCATTGCCGGCGCGATCCTGCTCGCCATTGTGCAGTTCCTTGCACTGGAGAAAGAGCTGTTCCTGCTGGGCGGCCTGCTGGTGACCTACGGGCTGCTCTCCGCCATAGCTATTGGCCTTGCCCGCCAGGGGCAGACCACCAACATGCTCTCCAGCATCGTGGGCGATTTCTCCGGCATGCCCGAAGTGATGAAGCGCCTCGCCGTGGTACAGTTCTTCAGCTGGTCGGCGCTGTTCATCATGTGGATCAACACCACGCCCGTGGTGACGCAGTACGTCTTCGGCAGCACCGACACCACCAGCGCCGCCTACAACGAAGGCGCGAACTGGGTGAACGTGCTGTTCACGGTTTACAACGGTGTCGCCGCGATTGCCGCCCTTGCCCTGCTCCCGTGGCTCAGCCGCCGGTTCGGGCAGGTGTGGACGCACTCGATCTGCCTGACGCTGGGCGCGCTGGGTTTCCTGATGTTCTTCTTCGTGCGCGATGCGCAGATGCTGCTGCTCGCCGAAGTGGGCATCGGCATTGCCTGGGCCAGCATCCTCGCCATGCCCTACGCCATTCTCGCCAGTAACCTGCCGCAGGCGAAGCTCGGCATCTACATGGGGCTGTTCAACATTTTCATCGTCGTGCCGCAGCTGCTGGTGGCGACAGTGATGGGCCAGATCATGCTGTGGCTGTTCCCCGGTGAACCGGTGTGGACGATGCTGTTCGCCGCCGTGGTCTGGCTGATTTCCGCCGCCGCCATGCTGCGTGTGGCTGCCGTGCTCCCCTCCGCCAAATCCGGGGTTTCCCATGCTTAAAACAGCTCTCGCCACTGCTTTTGCCCTCACGATGGCAGGTCCGCTGGCCGCGCAGCAGGCCGATCCGTGGCAGCCGCAGCAATACGTGCAGATCGAGGCGCCCGAATGGTCGCGCGATGCGGTGCTCTACCAGATCAACACCCGCCAGTTCACGCCTGAGGGCACTTTCGCGGCTGCCGAACGCGAGCTTCCGCGCCTGAAGGAACTGGGCGTCGATATCCTCTGGCTCATGCCGATCCATCCCATCGGCGAGGTGAACCGCAAGGGCACGCTGGGCAGCCCCTATTCGGTGCAGGACTACTACGCAGTAAACCCGGAATTCGGCACCGAGGAAGACCTGAAAAGCTTCATCGACGCCGCCCACGAACAGGGCTTCCACGTCATCCTGGACCTGGTGGCCAACCACACCGCGTGGGACAATCCGCTCGCGACCCAGCACCCGGACTGGTACGAAAAGACCTGGGACGGCGACTTCCGCCCCACCCCCTGGTGGGACTGGTCCGACATCATCGATCTCGACTGGAGCCAGCCCGGCGTGCGTGAGCACGTGGGCGAGGCAATGGAGATGTGGGTGCGCGATTTCGAGGTCGACGGCTTCCGCGCCGACGTTGCGGGCTATGTCCCCGTCGACTTCTGGGAAACAATGCGCGCCCGGCTCGATGCCATCCGCCCGGTCTTCATGCTGGGCGAGGTGCAGCAAGCGAGCTACCACCGCGCCGCCTTCGATGCTTCCTATGGCTGGGACTGGCACGTCGCCTCCAAGAAGATCGCGAAAGGCGAGGCCGACGCCACAGGCTTCTTCGGCTACTATGCCGAGAACGAAAGCCTGTGGCCGCGCGAAGCCATGCGCCTGACCTATATCGAGAACCACGACAGCAATGCGTGGGAAGGCACGATGTACGAAAACTACGGCCCCGCGCTGGAAGCCATGACGGCCCTCAGCTTTACCCATCAGGGCCTGCCGCTGATCCACAACGGACAGGAAGCCTGCAATGCCAAGCGTCTGGAGTTCTTCGAGAAGGATCCCATCGACTGGACCCAGGGAGAAGGCTGCGCCTACGGCAAGCTGCTGGCCGACCTGATCGCCTTCCGCGACGCGAACCCGGCGCTGCACAACGGTGTATTCGGCGCGGTGATGAGCCAGGTCGTGAACGACAGGCCGCAGCAACTCTTCGGCTGGGTGCGCCAGCGCGATGGCAACAAGGTGGTCGGCCTGTTCAACCTCTCGGGCGAACCGGTGGAGGCCACGCTCGCCGACGGACTGGCGGCGGGCACCTATGCCGAGTTCCAGGCCGGCGAGGCGGCGACCCTTGCCCAGGGCGATACCGTGTCCCTGCCTGCATGGGGTTTTCGCCTGCTGTCGAGCGGCGGTGAGAAGGTCGTTGCAGTAACACGCTGACAGCGATCAGTGGGGCACCGGTTACGCCATCTTTTGCGCGAAAGAGGCCCGCGCCATGCTTTTGGCTTGGCGGCTGGCCCAAGCGTTGCTAATCGCCCGCCTATCCGCACCCGTAGCTCAGCTGGATAGAGCGCTGCCCTCCGAAGGCAGAGGCCACAGGTTCGAATCCTGTCGGGTGCGCCAGCTTTTCAATAACTTAGCGGGGTGCTACCCATTCCGTATGGAATGGGTATGGAAAAGCCCGGTGGTAAATTTCACATAGCGGCCTAGCGCAGACCGGGCGTGCTCTAGGCTATCTTGCTATTGGCTGAGGGATGATTTGCATGGAGACGACCTGCATAAATGACCGGCCTTTGTCGTTCTCAATGATCTTATAGCAGCCGGTTGCTTGCATCGTTATCATCGCGCAGTGATGGACCGTCAAAACTAAATCCTGGAGTCTTTGGTCAGCCTCGAGCGACTTCACTTTGTCTCCGAAGATTTCCTCAGCCTCCGACACCGAAATATGGCGCCCATGGTGTTTAGTCGAACTGCTGTCAGTCAGATGACGGATGATCCGCTCAATTGATTCGTCCGCGTCCAGGTCTCGTGAAAACATGTTTTCTCTGAGGAAGCGATCAGCCATTTCCTCCGACCATGTCATCGCATTTCGACAATGCGAGATAAATCCTGGCGGCACTTGCTGGAGTATGGGTTGCCAGAGCAATGCTGCACTCGGATCTTTCGCAATCTCGGTCCGAGCCAACTCAAATTCCTGGAGCAAGTTCGCCGCAGCAATGTTCCCGAATTGAGGATCAATCGGTCCAATGCTTGAGCCCTTGCCCATGATTATCTCTCGACAGGAAAGGGCAATAATCGTTCCGCCCGACATCGCGAGTTGAGGTACAAATGCGCGAATGTCCTTCCCAAACATGGCGCGAAGATAATCGACAATGGACTCTGTGGCCGCCATGTCGCCCCCGGGCGTATGGAGGATGAGATCCAAACCCTTCGATCTGTCCATCTTGTGAACGGCAGACATGAAGCCATTTTTGTCGGCATCAGATATGCCTAATTGGACGCCCCCTTCGGACTGCAGGTCCGGCTTCTGTAGCCACCCAGAGTAATAAATTATCGTATTCCGGCGCGTGTGTTTTGCGAGCTTCGCTAGATACTTTCGTCGCAACACATCATGGGTGCTGCCGGATGCCTTGGTCTCATTTAAGAGCTCGTTCCAGGCCGCCACAGATCAGGCTTCTGAGTTACAGGCCGGCAGGGTCGTGTAGATGACTTGGCGCGTCGGTTTGCGTCCCATACGCGCGAGTAGGCTCATTGTGGTGCTCAGCCTATCGTCTGCATCTGAGCGATTGAAAGGAGGCTCGACCAAGGAACTTAACCTCGTCGTGGTCTCAGTGGCTTCTGACATTGCAACTCCCCTTGGTTCCCTTGAAGGCTCATTAGATTATCTAGGATAATTTGTGAATCCCCCAATGACGTATCCAGTTCCAGCATTACGACGCGGCTTGCTGGTTCGAGGATCGACGCTTCACGCGGCGCGGTCGAATGGGAAGCAACGAGAAGCTTTTGGAGTTTGGCTGGCCTGAAATGCCCGCCTATCAGAATAGTAACAAAGCCGCACCGATCCCGCTAGTTGGGCGAGAAATCGCGGGGCCCGATTGCCTTCCGACGGTAGGTCTCGGCGATGAGCGTTCGAACGTTTGGCTGAATCTATCCGTCCTCACGCCACCAACGCCTCTTCGCTCTCAACCCACCCCTGCACTTCTCGATGAAGCGCTTCTATCTCGGGAAAATGCGGATGGTCGGCGAACTCGGCAATGTCGAACCTGGCGCAGAAATCGAGGTCAATCAGCGACATGTAGTTTTCGTGGATCAGGACTTCGCGGACTTGGTCGATCGCGTCGATGTGCTCACGTTCTTCGGGGTCGGCGGAGTCTAGCAGGAAGTGCTAGTAACCATCGACGATGATCGCCTCGCTGTGGCTCTGGATCTCGGTAACGATGCGCAGGATTTCCTGGATCTTGGCAGACAGTTCGGCTTCGGTGCTGAAGAAGATGTTGCCGTTGGAATGCGCCGTCTCGTTCCGGTCTTTTACCAGCTTCGTGTAGTTGCCGATCTTGCCGTTGTCGCACTGGATGAGCTTGAGGAAGCGCATCACGTTGCTCTCGTTCACGACATGGAAGGTGAAGGGGCTGGTGGATTCCAGCAATGCTTTTTCCATGTCCTTGCCAAAGCCGATCAGTGCGGTCGCAAAGTCGGCTGGCTTGATGAGCTTGATCTGCCAAATGTTGAAGTAGACGAAGCACATGGTGAGCATGTGGTAGGCGAGGAAGGCGAACTGGTATTTCCCGCTTTCGCAATTGTCGTTGAACGCCTCCCACAGGAACCGGACGTACTGCTCCTCTTTGGCAGTGCGATAGGAAATTGGCAAAAAACCTTCGAGTTGTCCTGCCTCGTCAATCATGCTGTCGCCACCTCCTCGCCCGCACCCCAGACGCGGTCGATGGCGGCTACGATCTTGGCTTCAAAGCGTGCGATGAGTTCGCGGTTTGCATCGACTAGCGCATGCTCGCCCTCGATCTCTGCGATGATCGCTTTTTGCACTTCGATTGAAGGGACTGGGACGTTCAAATCCGCCAAAATGCCCTGCGACAAGTTTCGGATGTTGGCACCTTGGCCCACCGTCTTCATCCTGTCAGCAAACTGAGCCGACTTGAAGAAATGTGCGAAGAATCGAGGGTTGCAGTTTAGCTTGTTGAAGCGGGCCCTGATGGTGAAACCCGAAAACGTTGCATCCCCGATGTCAGCTGGCACGAGCATCGAGCGGCCAACCAGTTCCGGGTTGCCATTTGAGCGAACGAACAGGATGTCTCCTTCTCTCAGCATGTAGTCGGCGCTTACGCCCCCCTGGATAGAGACATTCGACAATTCGGTAGCCGGGACAACAAGGTTGTTCTGAAAATCGCCCACGCCAACAATCCTGGTCGGTTGACCGTCGTCATCCTTCGTGAAGTTAAGACCGTTCTTGAAATCGCAGAGTTCGCCAAGCTTTGTCGACTGCCATTCTGGATCGATGGCGATGTGAGGGCGGTAGTTGTCGAGAACGGTCTGGGCACCGTTGATGACCTTCTGATAGCCCTCAATCTCAGCCACAATCTCCCGCTGCATCTCAATTGGCGGGAGGGGGATTTGGAAGCGTTCCACAAAGTCGCGCGGCACTCGCTGAAGTCCACCGGTTCCGGTCATGTTGGCGGTCGCTGGTGCGCGAAAGCTTGGATGCATCACGCAGCGATAAACCCATTCCGCGTGGACCTCGTCACGAGGTCGCAAAACATAAAACTCGCTCGATCCGAAGCCGATGCCGTTCGACAGGCCTTGCGCGATCCCAGCCTTTCCGTTCTCGAAGCATGGCGTAACTTTCGCAAGAAGGACATCACCATCTGCGAAATACGTGTAGCTGGCACCGACTTCCGAAAGCGGCTTCGTCTCTTCGGGCGTAAAGGTAATGCGGTGCTCGTTAAGCGTTGCCATGGGGACGAATGAAACAAGGGTTTCTGGAGGCTTGTCCGCGACCTCTGACTTACGCGGGTTAATCGTACAAACATCTCCAATTGCGACGCGCGGCACATCATATTCAATTGCTGCGGCCTCTCGATACCGCTCACCGCTAAGATTGAATTGGCCATCTTCGCCGATGCGGTTTCGCTCGACTGAAAAACCTATTGAGGAGGCCAGCTCCGGTTTTCCGCCGCCACGCTGCTCATTTAGCCATACTGTCAATTCAGCTTTTACTTGAGGCAGTTGCGTGCCCTTTACGGACTTGCGCTGCGCACCAAGTCCGAAGCCATCATTTTCGATCTTGAAAAAGGCGACGCTATCGCTGGACTTGGCAACCGCAGCGTCCAAGACCAGGATTGAGGTCTTCACGCCTGAGTAGGGATTGAACACGCCAGCAGGCAGCGAAATCACAGCCGCGAGATGCTTTTCGACCAGCGCCTTGCGCAGTTCAACATAAGCGCTTTGGCTCTGGAAAATGATGCCTTCGGGTACGACTATCGCCGCACGGCCCTTCGGGGTCAGGTGTTCGGCGATGTAGTCGACGAACAAAACCTCGCTACGCTTCGAAGCGATCGAGAATTTCGTATGCGGCTTGATCCCGCCTTTCGGCGACATGAAGGGTGGATTGGCAAGGATCACGTCCGCCGTCTCGCCCCATTTGTCCTCGCTGGTTAGCGTGTCGTATTCCTCGACCTTGGGATCGAGGAAGCCGTGCAGGTACAAGTTGACCAGGCTCAGCCGCACCATGTCCGGTGAGATGTCGTAGCCTTTTATGTTGTTCGCCAATCGCTCGCGATCATCGGTGCCCAGCAAATCGCCCGAATAGCGCTTTGGGTTGTCTATGGCTGCTTCGGCTGCATCCGCGACTTCCGGAACGTCCCCGGGCGGCTTCGGCTCCGTCGTATTTGCTTTCAGGATATGCTTGTAGGCTGAAATCAGGAACCCGGCTGTGCCACAGGCCGGATCGAGGATCACCTCGTCTTTCTTCGGGTCGATGATCTCGACCATGAAATCGATGATGTGGCGGGGCGTGCGAAACTGCCCGGCGTCGCCTTGGCTTCCCAGCACAGAAAGCAGGTATTCGAACGCATCGCCTAGCCGCTCGCTATGGTCGTAGGTAAAGCCGTTTATCTCACGCAGGAAGCTGCGCAGCGTTTCCGGATCACGATAGGGCAGATAGGCGTTGCGGAAGATGTTGCGAAAGAGCTCGGGCAGCCCTTCGTTCTCGACCATCTTGAGCAGAGCTTCGGAATAGAGGTTGAGCATCTCCTGCCCGCTCACGCCCGGTGCCAGCAGTTTCGACCAGCGATAGCGCTCATACTCGTCGGTAAAGAACTTCCGGTCGAACTCCATTTCCTCGGCTTCGAGATCCATGTCGTCCATGAACTTGTAGATCAGCGCTATGGTGATCTGTTCGACCTGACTCTTGGGATCGGGAACCTTGCCAACGAGGATGTCCCGGCAGGTGTTGATGCGGCGCTTGGTATCTGTGTCTAGCATGAGGCGTCTTTATGGGAGGAACGGATTCAGGGACACATAGTCCTTGATATATTCAGGGATGCGACGGACCCATTCCTTGGGCACGGCCTTCAGGTCCTTCATGCCGAAGATCGGATTCACGTTGAGATCTGCCACCCGGCCATCGTCGATGATGCGGCGGACGTTGGCGTCCTTGATGTATGCTTCGAAGTAGTAGCGCATCTGGGCGATCCGGTCAGCTTGCTCGGGCTTCTGATCGAGCAGAAACTTCTGGAACTCGTCGTCGATGAGCTCGTCCTTCGACTTAAATCGCGGGATATGGCCGAATGCCTTCTCGATCAGCTCGCGCACCGTAAGGCGGCGATCGAGCCCGGCGGCACGGCGAAGCTTGTCGAGGCTGAAGAAGTCGTCCGGCTTGTCGAAAACGGTCTCCACGACGCGCCGCACGGCTGCCTCCCAGTTCTGCTGCTCGACCATGGCGGCCAGACCAGTATCCTGGCGGACGGTGTCCTCGAACTTCTGGAAGAACTCACGATCGATACGCATGCCTTCGGGGCCGATTTGTTCCTCGTGTTGCGTGGCAATTGCGTCAGGCTGGAAAGTCTCAAACCCGGCGAAGCCGGTGCGCGGCGTTTCGACCTTGTTAATGAAAGGCTGCGCTGCTGGCTTCGGGAGGGTCAGCTCTTCATCGTAGTCGAACTTTTCCTCGAAGAACTTGTAGTTGGCGAAGAAGTCGAACAGGCGGAACTCTGTTTTTTGGAGGTCGGCAATCTGCGCCTTGAGCGCCGGATCGCGCATTTCCTCTGCAAACCGATGTTTGCGTGTCCCACGGCCCTTCATTTGCACGAAATCGGAAGGGCTGAAGATTGGCCGCATCAAGGCCAGGTTGAGGATGTCGGGACAATCGTAGCCAGTCGTCATCATGCCGACCGTGACGCACACGCGCGCCCTGCTGGTTCGGTAGTGTTCGTTGAACCAGCTTCGCCCCTCGAGATTGTTGTTCGCGAACTGCACGGTCATGGCTTGGGCCTTCATGACATCGCTTGTGACCTGCATTGCGAAGTTTGACTGATATTTCCCTGGCCATAGCTGATCGGCCATCTCGTTCAGGATCTGAGCGAGTTTGGCGGCGTGGTTCTGGCTTACCGCGAATACGAGCGATTTGCCGAACTCACCCGTCACCGGATCGCGCAGGCCGTGCTTCAGGAAGGTCCCGCAGAAGACATCGTTGGTTGCCTTTGCGAAGAACTTCTTCTCGAAGTCCCTTCCCCCGAACGCCTCTTTTACCTCGTTGCCATTTTCGTCCGTAACTTCGACGGTGAAGCCTTCATCCGATAGCAGCTGTGTCGTGATTTCGGTCCGGGCATCCACGACGTAGGGGTTGATAAGGAACCCATCCCTGACCCCATCGAGCAGCGAATAGCGGAAAGTCGGATCACCACTTTCGCAGCCGAATGTCCTGTAGGTATCGAGCAACATGCGCCGTTCGGTCTCGCGGGGATCGCGCGCGGTGGAGACCTTCTTCGATTGCTTGACGTAGTCCTTCGGCGTGGCGGTCAGACCGAGCTTGTAGCCTACGAAATACTCGAAGACGGCGCGAGCGTTTCCGCCGATCGACCTGTGCGCTTCGTCTGAAATAACCAAGTCAAAATCTGTAGGCGCGAAAGCCCTGCGAAACTTGTCGTTGAAGAGTAGCGACTGGACTGTGGTTACGACGATGTCGGCCTTTCGCCAATCGTCCTTCTGTTCCTTGTAAATCACGCAAGTGAAGTCGTTCTTGAGCAAAGCCTTGAATGCCTTGTCGGCCTGAATTTCCAGCTCGATCCGGTCGACCAGAAACAGGGCACGTCTTGCGTTACGGGTCTTGAGGAAAAGCTTGATGATTGCTGCTGAGGTCAGCGTCTTGCCGGTGCCCGTTGCCATTTCGAACAGGAACCTGACATCGCCCTTCTTCACAGCGCGCTGGACGGCGCGGACTGCCCGTTTCTGATAGTCACGCAGGAAGCGAAGATTGTTCTTCTCGACAAACGCGGGGCGCTCATCCTCGTTCTTCCAACCGGCCTCGCTTGCGTAGTTCGGCAGTTGTGTGAGCGCGATAAAGTCGCTCGCTACCGGCTCATTTGCTAGACGATCGGCGTCCGGTTGGAATGTATGGTGATCCTTGATCTCGCCGGGACCGGGAAATTTGGTGATGACGCTGGGGTTCCCCTGCTTGAGATCCCAAAGATAGTGAATGTTTCCGTTTGAAAGGATCACGAAGCGAGCGTTTTGCTCCCGCGCATAGCGCCTAGCTTGCTCCTTAGCGGACAGAGGATTTTTGCTCTCGGATTTTGCTTCGAGGACAATCAATGGTCGACCATCTGCGTCGAGCAGCAGAAAGTCGATGAAGCCGTTTTTGGTGGTCTCGAAATCCTCACCCAGGTCGTTGATCTGTGTTTCGGTGATCTTGGTGTTCGGCTCTAGAACGATGTTTGCGGGACCGTTGGCGTCATCGAAAAAGCGCCACCCTGCTTCTTCGAGAAGGCGATTGATCTTGAGTCTGGCAGTGGCCTCTTTTGCCCGCATACCGTTACAGCTCCCTTCCAGCCCCACTCGCTGTAAGCATTCGGGTCCACTTGGCAAACGTTCGCGTGGTATCACGGCCGCACGCTGGCGTGGTGTGACGTCCGACACTACCAAAAAATCATAGAAATTTGACCGAAACCGATCATAGCATATGCGAGAGTGAACTGCGGCTGGCCCATTGCATTGATTGAATGGTCGGCGTAGACATTTGGCCGTTCGAGCGTCGCCTTCTAACGCCGGAGTGAACGCCATAGAGGCTTCCCCGTCGGTTCCTACCGAGGCGTCTCGAACTTATCTTCAGTCAATAGGTGGGACGCCGATGTTTCGAGTGCATTGGCCAGCCGGGCAAGCACATCTAGCGAAACTGAATACCGGCACCGTTCGATCGCACTAACATACGTTCGGTCGATCTCTGCTGCCGCCGCCAGGTCCTCTTGCGACCACCCCTTCGCAATGCGCAGTCGCTTCATGTTTTGCGCTAGTGTTTGACGAAGCTCCATCCATACGATGGCAGCCCGTTGCAGCGCATTTCACCACGGAGTATACTCTTCAAGGCTATTGAAGAGATGGCCGTGCTCAGCTCCGAGTTCGACTATCTAATTGCGATGCGAGAGTAGTCTGAAGATGAAAAATCACGTGAAAATCGTCCTCGGACTAGCGGCTGTCTTAACGCTGGGCGTGATCGTTTCGTGGTGGAACAGATACGAAATATCTCACTTTCAAGGGCAAATCTTCGCGAAGCACGATCATTGGACCGGGGAAACCTACCTTTGCGATGCAATGCGTTGCGCTCTACCTTCGATGCCTGTGCCCCGCGACCTTTTCGCCGAAATTGGTTACGACCTTTTAGACCAGGGCGCTGATCTTCCGGCGGAACACAACCCTCTTTTAGAAATTCCGGTCGATGACATCGAGCGTGCACGCAAAGGGATTGCAGACGACCAGGTAACAGCCGAGAGCGCATCTCGCTAAGTTACGATGGAAGCCGAAAGAGCCATCACCAGATTTTGCCTTGCGGAGCTTCGGGCGATGGGACGCAGGGGCGCATATCGACTGCAGCGGATGCCTGCGACAGGGATCTATGGTGACGATCATGGGCACAGGTCACTATGGGACGAATACCGATTTGAGGCTCAGGAAGGGCCGACGCCGGCTCTAGAGAGTGCATGGGATCAGGCCCTCTCACAGGTTGCGCAAGACGTGATCGAGAAGACCCATGCTCACACCAAGGCACTATTGAGCTGGCACCTACTTAGCATGGAAGAGGAAGAGGCTTCAGACGCAATTTACCAAGAGGGGCTGGAGCAGGCTGCACTTGAGGCGCTGACGGAACTCGCGGCCGGGAGATAGGCTTCCGGAAAACAAATCTATTTAAACAGTTGCCACACTTCCTGGAACTCGCCCCCCTTCTTCACCTGGCCACTCCTCTTGGCGTCCACTATCAGCGGCCTGTCATTTTCGCCAGACAGAGGGTTTCTAGCGTTAGAGATGATCCTTTAGCGATGTGCCTTCGCGACAATGGCTTCCCGCAAATTCTGGAAATGCGGGAGGGTCTCAACAAGAGCCTTGGCGGCTACTGAAATCGGCTCCATCGCATCTTTCAGATTGCCCTGCGCGAAACCCTCCGCGATTGCTTCCTGATTGAAATCGATGGGAAGATAGATGTCGTTTCCATCATGGCGAAACCCGGCAAGCTCGATCGCTTTCAAGTCGCTGGCGTGCTCTTCGAGAATTGCTCTGTAATCACGCACATACAGGTTGTCGTAATACCATTGAATGCCGATCGCTTCCTTCTCTGAGCGTGGAGTACAGTAGGAGGCGAGCCAGGTCTCAAGATCATCGCCGTTTCTGACCGAAAGCTCAAACCATGGATCGCTATCTCCCTCTATCAACCATGAACGCGGAGCGAACCATGCGTCGTCGGGGTCATCCCCATCATCAAAATGAAAATCCTCGTCACGCAAGGCTCGTTCGAGAGCCTCCCAAGCTGCGGAATTGATCCTCGGGTCCATTTCTTCCTGGACGTGTGCGATAGCTTGCTCGAGATCACCGACATTCCGCGTAATTACGGCGCCCAGTTCACCATGTGACATTTTTTACCTCCCAAGGTCTCGACAGAACTCGCCGAATTGCTGAATGAGCCGGCCACTTCGCGTGGTAGCATCAGCAAGCGCAGCGCACTCCGCTAATTTACGCCAGCTTATATGCGGCACAGTGTGGTTCAAATTGCGCGAAGCATATGGCGAGAGGAACACAACCTTAGCGTGCTTTCGGCGCATGAGTTCAGCTCTTCTCGCGATCGCAGAGACATAATCGGGAAGTTGTTCATCCCGCTCGGAAGCGTAGATTTTCACCTCGATCCCGATGATGGCCGATTTTGTCTCGACAGTAATATCAACGCGATCTTTGATCGCGCCATTGAGGCAATGCTCGGTCTGGACGCGATAATTACCAATCAGGCTGAGTGCATCATCGCTTACGCACTCGCCTGAGCTCAAGAAGCGAGCAAGAAATGCACGCGCTTCGTCTCCATATTTTCTCTCGTCCCAAAGCGATGCCAGGACAGAAGATATCCGGACTTCATCGCTCCCGAGCCCAGCAGTCTCCCACGGATTCGTAAAAGCGGCAGCCCTTGACGCAGCCATAGGTTCTCGCCATCCCGCGAAGATCAAAGCCAACCGGTCCGCGTCTAGTGTCAGCGAACTCGAATGCTGTGGCGCGGCCCATAAGTCAGCCGCCGCGGAAAAAAACCCCTCTAGCCGCTTGGATAGATCCAATTCTTCTCGTGCCATTGATTCACGACTTTCTGGCCAGGTTGCAATCAGACGGCGTATCTGACGTAAGCCCTACGCATAACTCTATCTGTTTATCAATTCAGTTATGATCAACACACTGCATCGCGATCCTTCGATCCTAAACCGAGCGCTTTCGCATTGCACAGACTACGCTAAAATGATCCGACAATCGCTTCCCGCCGATACTGCCTGACAGAAGGCCGACCACCTCTCTATCGAGTGTTGGAGACACCGCCAAATGATCAATGGTGTCATCCCCGTCATGGGAAACTCCTGGGGTTAGTAGCCGCAAGGAGCTCAAGCATTCCTCTAGCTTCGTCGCAATCTCCAAAGGTTGCCGGCTACGCGGGAGGGGCTGATTGAAATCGCTTAGAACGATTGCCTGCTGGGATGTCTCACGAATAAACGCATTCAAGGCAGAGAGGTATTGGACGTGTTCGGCCCACAGCGCACGATCTATTCGCCCGGTGCGAATGTGGGCATCGCGCCGTGGTATGCACACTCCAATTGTCCTTAGGATATCGATCGAGGTCTCGGTATTGCCCGCTACGAACCGGCCACCGGAAGGTCGCTATGACCCAAGTTTCGACCTCGCTCCATTCCCACTTCGAGCCAACAGTCCCTTTCTCCGACCAAATTTGATCGGATATGCTTGGCGACGGATTGAAGGGTAATTGAGGCTTACCAGAGGTCGTCTGAGTGAAACCTTTATCAACTTTGGCGAGGGGTGACGTCCTTCCCGAACGTGTGAGGAGATACGTACGGGCAAGGAGGCGAGTCCCCTCTGGGAGGTGGTCTGTGACGTCTAAGACACCCTAACGTCCTTGGTTGAAGCTAGCGGACTGTCAGGAAGCTGGCTGACGATGTCTTGGCTGTCGCCGGCAGCCCTCCATAACCCCGTCGCCGTCGGATTTGAGGGAGTCGTCGCAGTCCCATATTCCGCCCGCGAGGCCGAGGGGACGTGGGGGGGGGTGACTACCACGACCCCGTGCTCAACCGCTCCGAGAATGAGCCTCGAATGATCACCAAGCGCCCTAGAATCGAGGTTGGGGATTCCCTCCGGCGCTTGCATTCAAAGTTCTAAGAGGCGCGGTGACAAGATAAAATATTGACGCAATTTGTCTTACGGAGCACGACGTGCCGACGACGTGCCGACGACGTGCCGACGACGTGCCGACGACGTGCCGACGACGTGCCGACGACGTGCCGACGACGTGCTCAAGCGAGACCGCGGGCGTCACTTGCTCACGCCTACCGAGAACCCTGATGTTGGGCGCAATGGGCGCATCGGGCGCGAGTTCACAGTGATCGTTACACGCGCGTGTGCGTGCGACCGATAATGGAAAATAAGCGCCCAAAGCGCTCTGATGCGCCCGAGCATTATTACACGTCGCCATTGAAGCCTCCGTTCTTTTTAAGGGTAATTCCCTGATAGGTTCGGATCCCGCCTGGTAGCTTGCGAGGCACAAAACCCGCCCGCCTCAATTTGCTCGACATCGCGCGTAGCGTGCCGGGTTCGTCACCAGCGGCACGGGCGTATTTGGCCCAATCATTGTAAAGTGGGGTAGGTTGTTCGAAGGTCTGCCGATTACGTTCGCATCGGTCTTCGATCCACTGCCCGAACAGGTCTTGATCCTCAAAATAATCGGCGGTCGCGGCGGTCACGATCCCCGGCCTGACAAGGCCGTGCGTTTGCCAGTCGAGACAGCCCTGAATTGCCCAAGAGAGGATGCGCCCCGCCTCCGCTCTCAGCTTGTTCTCAAGCTCGCGATCGGGCTTTATGGGCTGGTGTGTGAAGGGAATAATGTTGAAGCGCCGTCGCGCAGCCTCATCCACGTTGCCAAGAACGGGCGCGTGATTGCCGACGATCATCAGTTTGAATTGCGGCGCAAACTCGAAAAAATCCTGCCGCATGAAGCGCGCGCTGATCTTGTCGCCGCCCGTCACTTGCTTAATGCGGCTTTCAGCCCACGCTCTGCCTTCCTCGGTTTCGCTTGCGCTGACCAACCGTGCGCCATTCAGCATGGCCAGATCGGTCGGGTGGCGATCATGCTTGCTGGCGGTGAAGGTCGCCATGCTAGCGGTCGTGGCATAGTCGCCCATGACGTAATTTAGCAGGTTTAGGAAAACCGATTTCCCGTTACCGCCTGGCCCGTAGATGAAGAACAAAGCGTGCTCGCGGGTCGAGCCTGTCAGGCCATAACCGGCCACCTGTTGTAGAAAACGGATGAGTTCGCGGTCGCCTGCAGTCGCCTCGAACAGGAACTGCTGCAAGCGGCATGGTTCGCCGGGCTCGGGCGCAACGCCGGTCTGTTTGGTTATCAGGTCGCTTTGCCGTGCCGGCTGGAGCTTTCCGGTGCGAAGATCCACCGTGCCGCCCGGTGTGCCTAGTAGCCAAGGGTCGCGATCCCATGCATCGGCGGTCACGGCGAGCGCAGGATCCGCGCGGGCGAAGGCTTCAACGCCGCTAGCCACGCTCGCCTTGCGAAAGCCCTTTTTACCCTCACTCGCTTCGCGCGCCAACTCGCGCGCAAAGTGGAAGGCGAGCTTTGTTTCGTTCTTTTGCCAGCGGCTTCCGGTCCACTCAAACCAACGCCCCGCGCTATGGTCGTAGCGCAACCTGTCGCGGTGACGTCCCGCGAAAGCGAGTGCAATGGCGTCTTCACTTAGTTCGCCGTTGGTCCCGATATTATGGGAGACTTGGGACATAGCATGGGCTACGGCGTCGTGTTCATCGGAGACGTTCACAGCGGGGCCTCCTCCTCATCCAACGAATCCGCTGCCATCGCGGCCTTCACGAGCGTACGACACAGGATGCTGGCAAGCTCAAGGCGGGCCAAGCTCTCGCCCAGGCGAAAGACAAAGTGACCCGCAACTTCATGTGCGTGACAGGCGCATTCGGTCGCCAGCCAGCTTACCGTGCGTCCACGTAGCGCCGCAGCCCAATCTCGGGCCTTCAACAGTGTGACGCGAAGTTCCAGTTCCTCACCAGCCGCATTGGGCACGAATTGCCTCACGTGAGCCTCCAGCTTCGGATCGCTGGCGATTACCTGCGCGCCAATCATGACGACTTGGCCCGAGGCTCGGACGCAACGATCGGCACCGCCACGTCAGGTCGGACGAGGTGCGCCGCAATCGGGAATTGCGACGGCAAGGCGAAGGGGCTAAACAGATCGCGGAAGCAGCCGCCACAGCTATTCCGCGACGCCCGCGCCTCAACCGCGCGGGTTTCGCAATTTTGGGACATGCCTCATGCCTCCGGCTGAAACGTCGGAAGATTGGCCAAGAAAGCTTCCAAGTCCGAGACGGCGATGAGCGTGCGGCGTCCAGCTTTCCGGGCTTGAAGGTCGCCCCGCTTCAAAGCGAGATAAATCGCAGAGCGAGACATGCCCGAGGCGTTCACGGCTTCGGGCACGGTCATCATGAGTCTTTCCGTCATTTTTTCTATCCCGCAAGGTCCGAGCGGGATTGCCCGAACGTTGCGGGACAATCAGGTGACTTCAGAGATTTTTGAAAGCAAATCGGAAACCCAAAAATTCGTCAGAGGCCGAGCAATTCGTCGATCCGCTTTTTCAGCAGCCGATCCCGCGCCTTCGGGTCCTGCGCGACGAGCAGGACAGCTCGCATCTCACTGATTATGCAGCGGATGTTGTCTGCGGCTACTTTCCTCGATGGATCGGGCAGGGAGCCGGACCTTCCCTTGTTGTAGAGTTTCTCGTGCCAACCTTTGATGGTTCCAACTTTCAAGGCTGGCTTCTTACGCTGGATGAAATTCGCTGCTGGGTCCTCGCCAGATATGTCTGATAGCAACATGGCTAGCTGCAATGCTGCGATGATCGGCACCCATTCCGCCTCTTTCGTAGACAAACTGTAATGCTGCTTAGACGGATCGGCCTGCAACCAATGAAGCGTCCTTCCTTTCTCCACGCTCGCAACCTCGGTGATCACGAACTTGAGGGGCTCAAGTATCTGCGACTGCTGCTGAAAGAGCGGCATAGCGTGGAGCATTTGGAATATCTCAGACAGATAAATGGTCGTAGCAATCCGAATCTTGGCCTTGGCCTCCGCGTCTATTTCGTCTGTGCTATCGCGCGTAGGGTCATCGTAAGCAGCTCGCGCATTCGCGAGCCTTTCTGCAGGTGCAACCAGTCTCTGGTTGAGCTCTGCGACCCAACCTAAGGGGCCTGCGAGCCCGAAAGCGAAGACGAAAGCGTCTGCTATCTCTTCCAGTTCCTCCTCGGAGGCGAAACCATTGTCATCGGACGACGTCACAGAGCCAACTCCCCGAGTGCCTTCACCGCTGCATCGCTTGCGAGGTGCCCATAGTGACGCTCAATCATTTCGGCGCTTGTGCCGGAAATTTGCGCGATCGTGAGTAGAGGCAACCCAGCGCTCACAAGGTCCGTTATGGTGCTGTGCCGCAAGGTATAGGCGGTGGCATCGGCTGGCAGCTCGGCAGCAGTGACGGCAGTTGCAATTGGCCGTTTCCAGCTATCCTTGTCCCATGCCTTGCCGTTGGCGCGCATGAAAAGAGGTGCGCCTGACAGCTTGTTCTTGGCCTGATTGGCGAGCAGTTGCGCAGCCTCTTGCGGCAACTGAATGCGGCGCGGTTTACCCGTCTTGTCCTTGCCAATGGTGAGTTCCGCCGTGCGCTTGTCGAAGTCGCCAGCCGTGAGCGCCGCCATAGCGCCGGGACGAAGCGGCAACAGGCACAGGGCGCGGACAAAGGGCGCTGCCTCTGCGTCGGTGCTTTCGATCAGTTTCTTGCGCTGCTTGCGGTCCAGATAGAGCGTACGGCGTCCATTGGCGTTAGGAATGGCCTTCAAGGCTTCCTGCCATGCCGCTTCGCTATTCGGTGCGCCGGGTGACAGAACCTTGCTCAATGCCGCTCGCAGCACGGCCATATCGCGATTGACGGTCGATGGTGCCCGCTCGCGCTCGACCGGATTGCCCTTCTTGCGTCGGCTCACCAGTGCAGGTTGTGCTTCCAGCCGCTCGCGCCATTCCTTGACGTGACGGCGGCGAAGCTTGTCCAGCTTCACCTTGGCGATTGAGTCCTCGTAGACGTAGCGCTTGAAGCGTTGTCCGGCTTCTGGCCGGTCCTTGGCATACTCACGGCAGGCATCGGCGACCGTCTCGATCCTGGCGCGGATTTCGCCGCCCGATTCCACAAGCTCGGCCAGCTTCTCGGCTTCCTTCTTGGCCGCTGCGAACATCTCGTTTCCGGGGAGCGTGCCGAAATCGCCAAGCGACTTCACCCGATAGCGGCTGGCGTCCTCGTCATAGACGCGAGCAATCCATGTCCCCTTGCCCCCACGCTTGGAGGGCCGGAAGCCAAGGAAGCATCCTGCGCGCAGCCGTTGCCAGTGCGGCTCGCGTTGCACTTTCAACCGCTCCCGGTTGCCGACTTTGCCCAGATCCAATGCCACTGCCAATTCCCTCATTACGTTTTGTATGGAATGCGTATGGAATACATGCAGGGATTACCGGAAACAAGCAGGGATAGGAAATGGCGCTATTCCAGGGATTTCAGTGTTTCAGCTTGTCCCGCATTGTACAGAAACTCTGCACTCCGAAGGCAGAGGCCACAGGTTCGAATCCTGTCGGGTGCGCCAAACCTCAAAAACCGTCGAGAAACGAGCATCTTGCCGTCGCTGGTGGTGAAGCGTGTAGCACATCGGCGTCGCACACCGACCATTCCCCACATGTTGCAACCGCTTGTTCCAGCGGACAGTCTTCCTCAATCGCTTGTGGCACAACTGT
>CANLQG010000003.1 GCA_947493195.1 uncultured Sphingomonadaceae bacterium
GGGCCTTATTCGGTGCCCTATCGCTGCGCTACTTGAGGGCCTTATTCGGTGCCCTATCGCTGCGCTACTTGAGGGCCTTATTCGGTGCCCTATCGCTGCGCTACTTGAGGGCCGGGCCCGCACTCACTAGCTTGATTCCCGTGACCGATATTCCCGAACAGAAAGCCGCCATCCGCAAAACGCTGCGCAAGGCGCGGCAGGAACATGCTGCCGCCCTGCCATCCGCAGTAAGCGCGCTGGTGTTCCGCGCACCGCCCGCTCCGGTGCGCGAAATCATTCCCGCAGGTGCCACCATCGGCCTCTACCGTGCCGGTAAGGGTGAAGCGCCTGCTGGCGGCTATGCCCGTTATTTCATGGAAGCGGGCCATACCGTCGCCCTGCCCCGGATCGCATCGCTGGATGAACCGATGCAGTTTCACGAACATACCGATCCCTATGGCGAGAGCGATCTCACCGAAGGGCGGATGGGCCTGATGCAGCCTTCCGCCGCTGCCAGGGTGGTGGAGCCGGACGTGCTGTTCGTTCCGCTGGTCGGCTTTACCGAACGCGGCGAACGCATCGGCCAGGGTGGCGGTTTCTATGACCGCTGGCTGGCGGCGCACACCGACACTCTTGCCATCGGTCTTGCGTGGGACGTGCAGCGGGTCGATAGCCTGCCCACGTCAGACCACGACATGGCGCTGTCCCTGGTTATCACCCCCACCCGCATATACGGACCATTCTGATGCGCACCGAACCCACCTGGCGAATCCCCGTTGGCATCCTTGGCCTGATTGCAGCACTGTTGCTCTATGGCTTCATCATCGCGCGCTATGCCCCTGCCATCATTGGCGACTGGCCTACGTGGGCGCAGACGCTGGTCTACCTCATTCTGGGTGTGATCTGGATCAGGCCGCTGCGGAACTTCCTGGTCTGGATGGAAACCGGCCACTGGGGCGTGCGACAACAGGACTGACCGAGGCTGCGAAAGCTGTTCACGGAACCGCGATCCGGCGCTGTCGGTTCATCGAACATGCCCGAACTCCCCGAAGCCGAAGCCAACCGCCGCCGCATAGAGGACCAGTGCCTGAACCGCACGATAGAGGATGCGGCCCTTGGCGATAACGTCACCTATATCGAGCTGCCCGGCGACAACGAGCGCGGGCGGCTGGTCGGCAGGCAATTCACCGAGACACACCGGCACGGCAAGCTGATCTTTGCAGGTTCGCAAAGCGGCCCGTGGATCTGCGTGCATCTGGGCATGACGGGCAAGCTGCTGCCGTTCGACACGCCCGATGATCCGCCCGATCACACCAAGTTCCTCATCCGCTTCGAAGGTGATCGCCGCCTCGCCTTCCGCTGCCCGCGCAAGCTGGGATGGGTGCGGATAATCGATTCGCCGGATGAAGAGATCGAACGCATCGGTTTCGGGCCGGATGCGCTGGAGATTTCGGAAGAGAAATTCGCCGAAGTGATCGGCGGCACCAAAGGTACGATCAAGGGCGCGCTGATGGCGCAGAAGAAGCTGGCGGGTATCGGCAATCTGTGGTCCGACGAAATCCTGTTCCAGACAGGCGTGCATCCCGAAATTGCCGCCAGCGACCTTGGCGAAGGTCAGCTATCGAAAATGTTCGCCACGATGCGCGATGTGCTGACCGGAGTCTGCAAGACCGGCGCCGACTATTCGCAGTTGCCGCGCACCTGGCTGATCGCAGATCGCAAGAAGGGCGCGGACTGTCCATGCTGCGATGGCACCATCGTGAAAAGCAAGGTCGCCGGGCGCAGCGCGTTTCACTGCGACAGCCACCAGCAGGCTTAGCTATCTGAAGGAAAAGGTCCCAAGTGGCGCGAGTGACGGGACTTGAACCCGCGACCCTCGGCGTGACAGGCCGATACTCTAACCAACTGAGCTACACCCGCGCATTTAAGCGGCTTAGCGCCTCTTGGGAGCCGCGCATCTAGTGGAGGGTCCTCACCCTGTCAACACACCAGAAGCGGCTTTTTGAAACATATTTGAAATCGTTCGATTACCCCGCCAGAATCCGCGCCGGGGCCTCGATCAGCTTCTTCAATTCCTGCACGAAAGCGGCGGCATCGTAGCCATCGACCACGCGATGATCGCAGCTGATGGAAATGTTCATCAGCTTGCGCTTTTCGATCCGTTCCTGCCCATCCGCTCCGGTCACGAACATGGGTCGTTCGATGATGCGATTCGGGCCGATAATGGCGACTTCGGGACGATTGATGACCGGCGTGGTGGCAACGCCCCCAAGCGGGCCGAGCGAGGTGACGGTCAGCGTGGAGCCGGACAGTTCATCCGACTTCGCGCTGCCATCGCGCGCCGCCTCGGCAAGGCGGGTAATTTCGTTCGCCAGCTGGTACAGGTTCTTGCCCTGCGCATCGCGGATAACCGGAACCATCAGGCCGTTATCGGTCATCGTCGCCATGCCCAGATGCACCGCCCCGTGGCGCGTCACCACCCTCGCCTCGTCATCGTAGCGGGCGTTGATCATCGGGAAATCGGGCAAAGTCTTGCAGATCGCCGTGATCAGCAGCGGCAGGATGGTAAGCTTGGGGCGATCGCCCCGGTTTTCGTTCAACTGCGCGCGGGTGCGCTCCAGCTCGGTAACGTCGCATTCCTCCACATAGGTGAAATGCGGGATGTTGCGCTTTGCCGCAGCCATGTTCTCGGCAATCCGCTTGCGCAGGCCGATAACCTTGATCTGCTCGTCCGCGCGCGCCGGGGCAGCGCCGGAAAAGCCGCCGGTGTAGGAAATATAGGCATCCAGATCGGCGTGGCGCACGCGGCCATCCTCGTGCGGCTTCACCTGCGAGAGATCGATGCCGAGGTCTTTCGCGCGCTTGCGCACCGCCGGGCTGGCAAGGACTTTCGCATCCTTCGGAGCGGGTGCCGGTGCGGGTGTGGGCTTCGGAAGCGGCTTATCTTTTTCAGCCGCCCGCGCTGCGTCTTCCTGGTCGGAAGGGTCGGGGTTTTCCACCTCGATGCGCTTCTCGACCGCGTCGTCCTTTGGCGCGGGAGCTTCTTCAGAAGTATCGGCCGCCGCTTCGTTCTCTTCCAGCACGTCGTCAGGCACTTCGCCCTCGACCTCGATCTCTTCCAGCACGTCGTCAGGCACTTCGCCCTCGACCTCGATCACCACCAGCATGCCGCCGATGGCCACGGTGTCGCCGACCTCGCCCGCGACTTCGAGAACCTTGCCCGCTACCGGACTTTCCATCTCGACCGTCGCCTTGTCGGTCATCATGTCGGCCAGCTGGCCGTCTTCCTCGATCGTGTCACCGACCTTGACGTGCCAGGCAACGATCTCGGCCTCGGCAATGCCTTCGCCGATGTCGGGCAGGTTGAAGGTAAATTTGGCCATGGCCTCAGGCCTCCAGCAATTTGTCGATGGCCTCGCCGATGCGGACAGGACCTGGGAAATAGGCCCATTCGAGGCTGTGGGGATAGGGAGTGTCGAAACCGGTCACGCGTTCGATCGGGGCTTCGAGGTGGTAGAAACAGCGTTCCTGCACTAGGGCGGAAAGTTCGGAGCCGAAACCGGATGTGCGCGTCGCCTCGTGGACGATCAGGCACCTGCCGGTTTTCTCGACCGACGCCTCGATCGCCTCGATATCCAGCGGCACCAGCGTGCGCAGGTCGAGGATCTCGGCATTCACGCCCTTGTCGCGCGCGACGCTTTCCACCACGTGGACCATCGTGCCGTAGGCGAGAATGGTAAGGGCATCGCCCTCGCGCACGGTGCGCGCCTTGCCCAGAGGGATCTTGTAGTAGTCCGTAGGTACCTGCGCCGCATCGAAGCCTTTCCAGCTTTTCGCGGGCTTGTCGTAATACCCGTCGAACGGGCCGTTGTAGATACGCTTGGGCTCGAAGAAGATGACCGGGTCATTGTCCTCGATACAGCTGATGAGCAGGCCCTTCGCGTCGTAGGGCGTGGACGGGATCACCGTCTTCAACCCGCTGACGTGGGTGAAAATGCTTTCGGGCGACTGCGAGTGCGTCTGCCCGCCGAAGATGCCGCCGCCAAACGGGCTGCGCACCGTCATCGGCGCGATGAACTCGGCCGCGGAGCGATAGCGCAGGCGCGCGGCTTCGCTAATAAGCTGGTCGAGGCCTGGGTAGATGTAGTCGGCGAACTGGATTTCCGGCACCGGGCGAAGACCGTAAGCCCCCATGCCCACGGCCACCCCGATGATCCCGCATTCGGAAATCGGCGTATCGAACACGCGGGTCTTGCCGTACTTCTCCTGCAGGCCGGCGGTGCAGCGGAACACGCCGCCGAAATAGCCGATGTCCTCGCCCAGCAAGGTTACGTTGTCATCGCGATCCAGCATGATGTCGAGCGCGGAATTGATCGCCTCGATCATGTTCATTTCGCGCGTTTCGCCCGCATCTGCGGCAGGGGCGGTTTCGGTGGTCATGTCGTTCATTCCGCCGGATCCCCCGGAAACTTGATTCGTCGCTCGCGGATCGCCTGTGCGGCCTGTTCCTCCAAGTGCCAGGGCAGTTCCTCGAACACGTCCTCGAACATGGTGTGGAAGGGATGGTGCAGGCCGTGACCGAGGATGCCGTTCTTCTCGGCCTCCTTCATGGCCTTGCGGACCATGGCATCCAGCTCGGTATCCATCTCTTCCTGCTGTTCGTCGCTCCATTCGCCCAGCGCGATCAGGTGACGGGCCAGCCGCATGATGGGATCGCCCAGCGGCCATTCCTCGCGCTCCTCGGCAGAGCGGTAGGCGCTGGGATCGTCGGAGGTGGAGTGCCCCTCCGCGCGGTAGGTGAAATGCTCGATCAGCGTCGGCCCGGCATTGGCGCGGGCACGGTCGGCAGCCCAGCGTTCGGCGGCGAACACGGCAAGCGGATCGTTACCATCCACGCGCAGGCCCGCCATGCCATAGCCGATGGCGCGCGCTGCAAAGGTGGCGCGCTCCGATCCGGCAAAGCCCGAGAACGAGGAAATCGCCCACTGGTTGTTGATGACGTTGAAGATGACCGGCGCGTTGTAAACGGTCGCAAAGGTCAGCGCGGAGTGGAAGTCACCCTCAGCCGTACTGCCCTCGCCCACCCACGTCGCCGCGATGCGCGAATCGCCCTTGCTGGCGCTCGCCATGGCAAAGCCGGTCGCCTGCGGCAGTTGCGTGGCGAGGTTGCCGGAAATGGAGAAGAAATTCAGCCGCTTCGAACAGTACATGATCGGAAGCTGGCGCCCCTTCAGCTTGTCCGCCTTGTTCGAGTAGATCTGGTTGATCATCTCGGTCAGTTCATAGCCGCGCGCGATCAGGCAGCCCTGCTGGCGATAGCTGGGGAAGATCATGTCGTCGCCCGCCAGCGCGTGCGTGGCGCAGACGCTCGTCGCCTCCTCGCCCGTACACTTCATGTAGAAGCTGGTCTTGCCCTGCCGCTGGGCGCGGTACATCCGGTTGTCGAAGGCCCGCACCAGAGCCATTTCGCGCAGCATCTGCCGCAGCGTATCGGCATCGAGGCGCGGATCCCAGGGACCGTGCGCCTGGTTGTCATCACCCAGCACGCGGACAAGGTCGTTGCAGAGCGCGAAAGTGTCCTTGGCCTCGCACGCTTCATCAGGGCGCGATTGCTCGCCCGCTTTGGGTATATTGAGGTGGCTGTAATCGACCTTGTCGCCGGGGCGATACTTCGGCTCCGGCACGTGCAAGGCGAGTTTGGGGCGGTTGGTGCCCTTATCGTCGCGCTGATCGGCCATCGCCTGCTCTCCCACTTATTGGCATAAGAATATTTCAGTCGGCCGGAATTATATTAGTTACATCTGTAACGGTCAATCCGGGGTACCACAGGAATTGTCAGACCGCCACAGGGGCGCGCAGGACCCCTTGCGGTTCGTAATCAACCACCTCGAAATCATCGAAAGAGTAGTCGAAAATTGTCGGCGGCACTTGTTTGAGAACAAGTTTCGGCGCGCCAGCCGGTTCCCGTTCGAGCTGGGCTTCAACCAGTTCGGTATGGTTGAGGTAAAGATGCGTGTCGCCGCCCGACCATACCAGTTCCCCCGGCATTAGATTCGCCTGCGCCGCCATCATGCGGGTCAGCAGGGCCGCGCCGAACAGGTTGAACGGCAGGCCCAGCGCCACGTCGCAGCTGCGCTGGTAGAGCATGCAATTAAGCCGCGCGCCCTCCCCCTCGCCTGCCACGTGAAACTGGTAGGTCTTGTGGCACGGCGGCAGTGCCATGCGCTCCAGCTCGGCCACGTTCCAGCCCTCGATGATGTGGCGGCGGCTGCCTGGGCTGGTCTTCAGGCTCTCCACCACCTGCGCCACCTGGTTTATACCCGGCCCGCGCTGGTACCGGCCGTCAGGCCCGTATTCATAGGTCGGCCAGTCGACCCACTGCTTGCCATAGACCGGACCAAGATCGCCCCAGTTCTTTGCAAACGCCTCGTCCGCCACCACGCGAGCCTCGAATTCCTTCTGGCCGATATCCTCTCCGCTCGCCTGCCGGTATTTCCTGAGCGGCCAGTCGCTCCAGATCGTCACGCCCTGTTGCAGCAGCGGACGGATGTTGGTGCTGCCGGTCAGGAACCACAGCATCTCCTTTGCAGCAGCCTTCCAGAAGACGCGCTTGGTGGTGAGCAGCGGCACGCGGTCTCGCCCCAGGTCGAACCGCAGCATGGTGCCAAAGATGGAGCGCGTGCCGACACCGGTACGGTCCATGCGCTGATCGCCGTGCTCCCAGATCTGGCGCATCAGGTCGAGGTATTGCCATTCGGGGTGGCGGTCGGTGTTTGCGGTCATGCACGCATCGCTAACAGCATCGATCCGGGTGTGCCAGAGAGACGGCAAAGCCTGCTCGCAGACTCTGCTCAAGTCAGGCTTGCCAGCACGAACCACTCCCCCTATAGGGCCGCCTCTGCCTCGCGGGGGTTCGCCCCTGCAACGCACCGGTCGGGGAGTAGCTCAGCCTGGTAGAGCACTGTCTTCGGGAGGCAGGGGCCGGAGGTTCGAATCCTCTCTCCCCGACCATTTTAGCGCGTTAAGCCGCAGATTTCCGCCTTTTAGCATGGGTTTCCGCCCAGTGTTGGCCACACGACCAACACACATAGCGGGAGCACATGCGGGAAGGTCGTTATCGATGAGCCGCATACCCTTCACAATCCGGATTGAGGGCCGCTATTCCTTCCGCCGCCGGATCCATTTCCGAGATATTATCTCCAAGCCGCTAACCTTGGCGGTGCAGACTGCTGATCCCGGCGCCGCGCGAGAGCGCGTGGCAATCTTGGCGGCGCGTTTTGTAATTGTAAGGGCGGACGTAAAGACCATGCTGGAAGGCCAGCGCAACCTGACCGGCGTCGAGATCGAGGCCATTTTCCGCCGGGAACTCGAGCGGCAGCTCTGCTCCTGGCTATCGGACGCGTATGCTGATGCCCCCTGGTCATCTTCTGTAATTGAAGAGGCTGCCCGGCACGGCGAAGCATACCGGCAGCTGCGCCTTCCCAATTCGCGTCACGATATGGATCCATTGGAGAGGGACAAGTTTGACGCCACCAACCAGGTGTCAACTCAAACTGGCGTGACACCTGAGTGGGCGCCCGCTGGTCGATCAAATACAAGACGCGCTTTCCGACGATTACGTGGCCTCAGCCCTGAAGGCGATCGGCGCGACGCCCAGCGAAGCCAACATCGGCACCTTATCCGAGCCGGCGCATCGGCTTGCACGCGGGCGCAGCGCGTGTTCGACAACGACGTTCTCGATGCCGCCGATCCTGTGCGGGAAATGACCGCCGATCTTGGCGAACTGCCTCCGGCTGTGACGGTCTTGTTGGCGGATGCCGAGGGCGTCGCTGCGCCGGTCGGACAGACGAACCTGCCCTCGCCCGCACCGACTACGGAATGCCCGTTCGCGATTTACATGGGCGCGGCCCCCGGGGCAGTCTTACCGCTTCGATAACGCCGACCAGTTTGGGGGCGACCAGGACCGAGCTTGCCCCCTGCTCCTGGGCGTCGCTAGGTTCGCCGATCACAACCTTCTTAAAAGCCACAAGGCTGCCCGCTTGCCGATCGCTGACAGGCGCGCTGGCGGGGCCTCACCGAAAAGAGGGGGCGCGCGCTCGATTTCCAGCCTTCTGGCCAACATTCTCTGCCTTGAAAGGGTGCCAGTATTATTCAGCGCCAGGGTGAAGGATTCGAGATGAGCCTCGGCGCGCCTATCAAGCCCGCTGCCGTCGAAGGCGGTCCGCCATGCTTGCATTTCGTCCAGCTCCCACAGCGTTGCGCATGCTTCAAGGCTTGCGGCAAGTGCGGGGATACATCCCAGTTCTTTCGCCAGCTCCACGGTCGCGCGGGCCACGTCGCCATCGACCTTGCGAACGATCATGGCGAGATCGGCCAACCATTTCAGTCGGTTCCATTGTGCCCCGGCGCCATGCAGGATCAGATAAAGAATGTAGCGGGGTGAATTCAGATCGAGCCCCTCCGCCAGCATCTGCGCATCATCCCAGGCCGGTGGCGGACGGTCGAGGACACGCGAATGGAGCTCGATCACGATATTCGAAAGCGGATCGCGGATCTCGACTTCGCGATGAAATTTCAGGATCGCACTTGCTACATTTTCGCTTAGCGGATCGTCCCGGCCATTGTGATAACCCGCCCGAGCAACAATGCCGATTGCCTTCCCGATCTTGTCGGCCTCGACAAGGAAATCGACATCGCGCGACTGCCGCAAGGATGCTTCACCATAAAGCATCAGGCCAAGCTGCGTCCCCTTTATCTCGGTCATCCCGATGCCTTGCTCGAGCAGCAATTGTGCCACGCGCTTCGCAGCCGCTTGCTGACGGATAACCTGAAGCGCGTTGCGCTGCGAAAACCGGGCAAGCCCTGAGGCGAACCCCTTGTCCTCGTCATATCCCGATAGTGCCAGTCCGCGCTGGAGCAGCGGCGCCACCCGGTGCCTTTCGCAAACAAAGGTGAGATCCGGATCGATGAAAAGCTCTCGGCTTCGCAGGCCGAGCGCCGGCGCCAACCTGTCGGCCAGAGCCCGGACTTCGACAGAGGGCCTGAACGCATTCATCGCGTCTCGATACAGTTGCCTCCGTTCAACGCAAGCCAGAACGCGGCAGAAGCGCAGCGTTGAAGATTGGATACCGCAAGCGGTGCCAAATTCTTGCTTTTCAGCGCGTTTCTGCAATGTCCGGACGGGGCGTAAGCATCATGTGTCGGAAGCGTCCGACCGATTGGCTAAACGGACAATTTGAAACCGCCCCCCAGTCGATAGCACGAGATCTCGAGGTTACTATTCAACAGCGTTTCGATGTTCTGATTGTCGGGGCAGGTCCCGCAGGCGCCGCGGCAGCGAACAGTTTGGCGAGTGCTGGCGGGGTGTCGATAGCGCTGGTCGAGAAGGCCTGGCTGCCCAGATTCAAGCCATGCGGTGGCATATTCCCGAGGCGACTTGGCAAGAAGATCGCAGCGATTGTCGATCTCGGCATCGATCGGTCTTACGATAGCCTTGCCTTCTCCTATCAGGGCAACCAGCCGGTCACCATCCCGGGTGAAACCCTCGGGGTAATCCGAAGCGAGTTTGACGAGGCTTTTGCCCGGCGGGCGATGGCGAGGGCCGACGGGCGGGGGAGCTTGATCGAAGGATTCGAAGTCAGCAGTCTCGCCCTTGCCGATGGTCAGGTATTCATTGGAAGTCGTGATGGCAGGCAGTTGCGAGGCGATGTCCTCATCGCCGCCGACGGTGCATTCAGCCCAATTGCCAGAATGGCCGGACTCAATGCCGGCAATGTCGTATGCCCTGCGATCGACACCGAGCTTTCAGTCGCGGATGAAGCCCTCGCCCAATTCGGCAACGCCATCCACCTGGACTTGTTCGAGGTTGAAGACGGGTATGGCTGGATCTTCCCGAAAGCAGATCGCCTGTCATGCGGAGTACTGAAATGGAGCGGCAAGGCCAATCTAAATGCCGAGCTCGAAAGCTATCTGAAAAAGCGTCTGTCCCACCCTTTCCAGGTGATCAAGCGACAGGGACACGGGCTGCCGATCTATACCGGGCAAAGGCCACTTGCGCGCGATCGCGTCTTGCTTGCAGGCGACGCTGCGAACCTTGTCGAACCTATTTATGGAGCGGGAATTGAAGCTGCTGTCGAAAGCGGTATCCTGGCAGGCCAGGCGGCATTGGCGATCATCGAGGGAGATTGCGCGGTTCGGGCCATGCGGGACTACGAGGCCGCCGTTCATCGGACCATCGGGGATCCGATCGCCGCGGTCTATCGCAAGGTCTCTCCGCTATTCCGCAAGAAGCCGGCGTTTTTCTATAGGAACTTCATCGAAAAGGGCATCGACCACACCTCTTTTGCCAGCAAAATGGCAGGCCTGAGGTGACAGACTGGTGATCGCGGCGAGGTTGCCCTGAATTTCAGCGGCGCTTAGCTGCGGCAACCACTTCCTTGAGCCGCCTTCTCTTGCGCCAAGCTGATCGAAGAGAGCTTTCGTCGCAGTCATATCCCTTGTCCATGGCCAGCCTCACCAGAGGCTCCAGATCCAGCGCGCCTGACAGTTCGATCAACTGCGCGCGCAAGTCTGCGTCACTTTCGACTCGCACGAGGAAAGCCTGGGCATCCTTTTCAGACATCACGCACTCTGCAACGCACTTACGCACCTGCGCGCGCGATCCATCGTTCCAATCACTGTCGCAGTGGTGAAATTTCGATGGATATCGAGCGCAACGGCGGTCTGCTCTCTTTCGCACCGTGCATCCATTACTGGAACCAACATGGCGCAGTCGGCATCCCAGCTACCATCGGCCCTCTGTTCGCGGAGAAGGACGCGCATGGCTTCATGCACTTTCTGGTCGTCATGAAACCGATCGTCGTGCAGCGCAATGCGAAGCAACCAGCTGCGTTCGAACGCCCCTATACCTGCTCGGTCGACATGGGCGATGGCCCAGCGTGCTGCGGACTCGATGCAATGCCCGGCTTCGGGGGCCGCGGCATGGGCCAGTGCCTCGCAAGCAACTCCGGTTGCGTAGGCATCGGTCTCTATCCAGAACGATGGCCACGATCCGTCCGGGCCTTGCGAACCGATCAGGTTCTGCATCGCCGGTTCCAGGCCAGCGAGCGCCGCTGACGCGGTAACCTCTGCGTGGGCCTTGCACCATTGCCGATGCGCGCGCGTGTTCGGAAGGCGATGATCGATCCGCTCCAACACGGCCTCCGAGTAAGTTGCTGCTGCCCCATGTCGGTCCAGATGCTGGGCCATGAATGGCATGTTTGCGCTTACCTGCGGTTCTGTATCAAGGCCAAGGCGCCGGGCAAGGATGATGATCCAGGCCGTGCTGTCGGCATCGGGCGGAGTGGCCCGATGGTATCCCCAACCGGCACCTTGCTCGCGGCGCTCTCGAAGAATGTGCCAGGCCTGCAGCGCTGCGTGGCGACCATCATCGTTTCGCAGTTCGGCCAAGTGTGCACCGATATATCCGCTCACCCATTCGTCACTGGCGAGATTGCCGAAGTTGAAGTCTCGCCACAGGCCATCCTGCGTTCGCTCGGCCAGCAGAAAATCGACCCCACTGGCAATGGCGCGGTCGAGCGTTCTCTTGCCGGTCAGCGGTCTCGGCTGGGGTGCATCGCCGGGAATGCTGCTGTTGTCGGGGAGAAGAAGCGCAGGGCGAAAGCCGACATAGCCCTTCAGCGATTGCAGTCCCGTCGGATCGAAAGTCGCCTTGATATGGCTGGGCCCGCATTCGATGATGCTCCTGGCGGGACCGGGATGGCATAGTTCGTCGAGGATGCAGGAGGAGGGCCATTCGGAAAGGCTGTCCAGGGGTGAGATGACCCCTGCCCAACCTAAGAATGCCTGCCATTTTGCCGGGTCTATACGGCCCTGTGCGACCAGCTCGCCAAGCTCACGCCAGCCAGCTTCCCGCTGCGGCCAGCTGGTGAAGGAATACTCTATGCCGAAGCGGGGCAGCCACCCATCGAGATAATCCAGACAGATCGTTCCGCGATAGGCGCGTTCCAGCAATCGCGACCCTTCGAAGCTGGGCACTTCCAGTCCCAGCCGCTTCAGGAAATTCTCGAGCTGGTGCGACTTCAGGCGCTTGATATTCACCCGCATCGGAGTGTCGGGGCGGGAAAACATCGCGCCCAGGTGCGAAACGTGGGTGTCGCCGGGCAACAGATCCATCACTTCGCGAACGGCGCTCACCTTGTTGGCCTTCGCCGCCAGGGGGATGTCGGCCACAAGGTCTAGCAGCCGGTCGCTGTGTGGCGGATTGATCCGGTCGAACTCGAGAAAGATCGCAGGAGGAGCGTGGGGACCGGCGTCCGCATCGAATTCCAGCCACACGCAGTGCAGGCCCGTAACATCGCCATCGATCAGATCGGCGAGCCATTTCCAGGGCTGCCCCTTGGCGCGGGCATCGCTCTCGATAAACGTCGCCAGGCGCTGGCGGCCACGCTCGTCAAGCATGTGACACTGCATCAGGTCGACTATTGGAGCGTTATCGAGCAGGGAAAACTCGAAACCGCCGCACGGGATCGGCGGCAGGCGCGATGCTATCGGCCCAAGCGCCTGCAACGCCGAGGCGGGCAGGCATTTTGCCGCAACCGGATCGATCAATGTGACGATGTCGGCAAAGGTGCTTGTCTTTGATCCTTCAGCCGTCATTCCGCTTTATCATAGATAAGGAACGCAGAGTGATCGCCCCCGTCTTGAACCATCTTAAGTCCGCGTGTTCTGTTAAGCAGAGCCCGAATGGTCTCGTGCATGAACGTGCGGGAAATCGGGGCACCATCGCAGGCATACGGACCATAGCCAAAGGTCATTGATCCGTGGTTGTCGCGCGAAGGGCAGAATTCCTCCGGCTTTGCGAATGTCTGGCTGCAGGTGTTGGCTTTCTCCAGATCGACCAGGATGAAGCTCTTGCCGGGCTTCTGCGACGCTTCGGCATCGAAGCGCGAAATCTTGGGCAACGGCGGGTGCAACCGAAGCAGTTCTTCAAGCGATCTGGTGCTTTCGTCCCGGGCAAGCGCGGTAGCGATTTCAGGATTTGCGAGTATGATCCGTAGCAAGGGCGCCAGGCTTCGATGCACACTTGATCCGGCAACGATCAGGACGGCCGAACTCATTATCACCATGTCGCGCGGGCGGTTGTTCTGTGCGGCGAATTCGGCAAGCGAGGCAAGCAAGCCGTCCTTGTCGTATTGTCCAGAGGCCAGCGCCTTCTCGATCGCTGACACCACGGGGCGATAGCTGAGCCAGCCCTCGAGCAATTTCGCTGGATCGCTTCCATTGATCATCGCCAGCGATCCGACTTCGAGCGCCAGGGCGATATCGTGGGTTTTCAATTCGAGGCCGAGCAAAGAGTTGAAGGCAGCCAGCGTGATCGGGAGGCCTAGATCGCTATCCAGCGAAATTGGTTCGCCCGCGGGGTGATTAGCGAGTATTTGCTCGATCGCCTCTCGGATCGCCTGTCTTTGCACTTCACCGCGGGTGCCCGTTTGGTGCCGACGCACGAGCGCTTGCAGCTTGCGCCTGTGCGGATCGAATGGATAGGCTTTCTCCATTCGCTGCACCATGCTGCGATAGTAGAGCAGAAGCATTTCGGCTCGCTGCGCCGGCATACCCTGTGCAGCCAGGTCTTCGCGGGTCAGACCAGGTATCGTGTAAGGAACGCTGGCGAGAACGTCCCTTGCCTCCGACCTGTTGCCGGTCAGGCGGAACGGGTAGGCCGGGCAAAAGGTGATGCTCATCGCTCGGCCAGTACCGTCTGCCGAATCAGCTTCTCTGTCTGTTCGAGATGCTCAAGGCCTCGTGGCCGTTGCAGCCTTAAAACAGGAATCCGCTTCGCTACACGCGTTGCTGCGGCAAACCCCTTCTGGCGCATCTGCGCGGTCGTGGGAAAGGTTTCTCCACTCATGTTGCGATTGAGCGCTAGGGCGGCCTCTGGCATCGAAACGCGGTCCAGCCGTATGCTTGCGTCCTTATCGAACTCGGAAAGCAGGATCACTGCCGATAGAGGCAGAGCCCCAGGGGCGTTCCAGAAGACATTGTCGCCCGTGTAGACGAGGTTCTTTGGCATTCTTGGCGGCTTTGGGCCGACCCCCTGCAAGACAGGATCCCCTTGTCCTGTCTCGTTCACTCTCACGAATTTCGCTCCGTGATGGACGACCCCCATCTCGGCATCGATCGCCGCCAGATCGTCCGCCACGATGGTGAAGGATCGGCTGGCCGCGAATTGCGCAAATGTTGTTTTTCCCGCGCCGCTTCGCCCGCAAATTGCAATCGCGCGTCCGCGTGATGCCAGAACAGAGGCATGCAACGGGAAATAGCGAAGCGACGCACGGAGCATCAAGGGCATTGAAGGGCTGACGAGGACCGAGGTCACCTCGATCGGATTTGTCGGACTGTCTTCATTAATCGCGATGCGATTGGCCACAGGATCGTGATCGATCCTGGCACGCATCTGCGATCTTTCATTGATGAAAAGGGCAAAGCTCTCGTCCGGATTGCGGACAAAGCCGAGCCGTCCGGGAACTCCGCCGACCTCGTGCGGGATTGATACTTCGCCGCGAAATTCAGGACCAGCCCTCAGCGAACATTCCACCTTGAGTTCTATCGCAGGGGCATGCTCCGGCAGCCCGTCAGCCGGGGCCAGTCCCTGTAACTTGATCGGACTGCTTATGCGGTGCCCGAAGAGCGCGTATTCCGCAGTCATTGGCCACCTTTGTCGCGCCTGAGGGCCGATCCGTTACAATCAGCTCAGACAACACCGGATGTCGCCAGAAGCAAGGGCCTCTACGACGAATAGAAGGGGCCATCTCCGTCATCGAAGCCACCGCTGCCAGAATTGGCCACCAGATCGCTGACCGATCCATATTCCTTCATCGAAGGAGCGCAATAAGCGCGCTTTTGCGTCGAACCGACTTCATCACTCATGAAAAATCCCCTTGTCTCGATCTGAAATGCGCGCTCGAAAAGGCATCACATTCGCGCCTCAACTAAGCCTGACTAGTTGTTACAAGTCAATAAGTTCTCGCGAGCCATATGATCAAGCAGGCGCTGTGTATCGTCCACGGCGCGGTCGCGATCAACTTCGTAGGTGGCCATGATCACATCAACTAATTGTGCACAACTCTTGCCCTCGTCACCCAGTTGATCCCACACGAAAGCGGCTGTCTCGTCGAGGCCGTATGCCTTGTCATTTTCGGTATGCAGCAGCACCGTTTCGTCCTCCACTTCGCTGAAGACGACATTTTCGGATCGATAGTAGAGTGTGTCAGTCATTTCTGGCCCGTTCCAAGGCTGAATCGCTTGTTTCCGAGACGGTTAGTCGATTGACGGGTCACAAGAAAGGCGCCTCGACGATTTTTGTGGATCGATCGGCATCGTTCCGATCCGGGAATCCGTGCCGCCTGGACTGTCCTCGATCTCACGCAGCGCGAAACGCCCGATCGAAAGAACCATCGGCAATTCACGGCGAATCGACATTCCCGGATCGGAATTTTCCGTGGGCGTGGAGGAGGGCCAGTCTTTCAGCTGGCCGCGCAGCCTTTTGTAATCGAAAAGTTCCGCCAGCGCCGGGTCGCGTTCGAACCGATCGATTTCTGCGACGATCCTGTCGAAATCGCGAGTAAGCCGCAAATGCCAGTCCGCCGACTGACGCCCGATATCCCGTTGCTTGTAGAGAACTTCGTTCGGTAACAGGTCCGTCATGGCGCGCTTGGCCAGCCAGCGCCGCTCACGCCCCTTGCAGAAAATCCAGTCGGGAACACCGAGACACCATTCGACCAATTTCCTGTCGGCAAGCGGATCCCGCATCTCCAGCCCGTGTAACGCTTTCCAGCCAAGCCTCCCTCCCTCGGCGGCGAAAGCATGGTTCTTGAGCATCATCATCCAGCGATCGCGCTCGCGCCCAGACAGCAGGTGGATATCATCGCGGATTCTGGCGGTTGCTCTTTCGATAACCCGGTATTCCGCAATGCGGTCGCTGCGTATGGCGCGAGCTTCGGCCGGAAGGCGCATCATCCCGCCGCGTTGCACGATAAACTCTCGCAAGCGGCGGGGGACCATGGCCTGCATTTCCCTTCGGCTCAGCGCTGCGGCGGAACGGAGCGCGGAAATGGGCTTGTGTTCCGCCTGTTCCCAAAGTTGATTCAGGAGTGTCGGCAAGCGAAACGCACGCAACAGCTGCGAAGGTGCATCGATGCCGCTGTAGCTGAAGGCGGCATTCCCCATCCCGCCGTCCAGCACAGTCTGCGCACCGCCCGACCTGGCACGTGCAAGCAACTGATCCACCCAGATCGCATTCATGATGTTGCGCTGTGGCATTTCCATCGCCGCATTGACGCGATCGAGCACGTCGAAAATGCCGTGTCCGGCCGCATCTATCAGCTGCAAGTCTAGCGTTGGGCAGTGGTTTGCAACGGCCGCGGCGTAATGCCTTTCATCGGAATAGACGTGCTTTTCCTCGCGCCCATCCCAATCTGGGTCCGGGATAGAGGTGAACACCGGCAAGGTGTCCTGCCGTCCCCCTAATCGACCTGCCGCCAGGACGGCCACACTAGTGGAATCGAGACCGCCACTCATGGCGACGGCCAGTTGACCACCACCGCGGATCGTTGTGTCGATTGCGCGGTCGAGGAGTCCCCGCATCTCCTCGACATAATCGTCGTCTGACCGGTAACGCACCGGCTGGACGCGCTCTTCGAGATTGTAATACCTTTGCGAGCGCTGCCTTTCGGGCGTGAAGCTTACTATTTCGCCAGGCCCTACGCTTCGCACGTTGGCGAAGCAGCTCTGCGTGGAATGCAGATACAGCCCGCAAGCAACGTCTACGAGCTTTTCATAGTCCAGCACCCGGTCGATGCCTTGAACTGCATGGATACCTCTGGGCATGGATGCCGCCACCACCCGGTCGTGGTCGGAGAAATAGTGCAGCGGGCGCCGTCCGAAAGGATCGCGGAAGAGAAACAAGGCCTGGTCTTCCCGGTCCCAGACGATGCCGGCAAATTCTCCATAAAGACGCCCGACACTTGCCTCTCCCCATTTGGCCCAAGCCGCTCCTGCGAGCATGGCGTCTGCGGTTTCATCATCGCCGGGCAACGGCAAGCCGAGTGCGGCTGCCAGTTCTTCGCGATGATCGAGCCGTCCATCGAGCAGCACAGTCCAACGTCCGCCGCCGGCCGTAATGAGTTGGGGGTCCGTGCTGCCCGGCGATGTGTGATTGCCGCCTGCCAGTACGAATTCGAGCGCGTTTGCCCGGGTTAAATGATGGCCCCCGGCGCCGTAGGCGTTCAGAGCCCGTGCCATGCGCGCGCCATCGCCAGTGGCAGGCCTCCCGCCCCGGCGATGCCAGATGGTTCCGATGCCGGTCATGCGACTGCCAATCGTGCAAACATGCTACTCAAACCGCACATAGGCCTTGCCTTCGGGAGAAGGCGGGGTCGAGCCGCGATCTTCAAGGTCGCACCATGCGTGGCCATCGAGCGCGCCATCGGTATCTTTGCGAAATCCGATGTGCACGGTCACCGCATAGCCATTCGCCTGAAGTATCCGCGCGAGCACGAGCGACCTGCGCAGGCATTTGCGATCTTCCCCGATCGTGCGCCGTGCTACCCACTTGACGATCTGATACGCCCGCACCGGATCGATTGCCTGATTGGCAGCAGGAGCGCCGGGCGCTCTCATGAATAGCGAGCGTGTGCGTCGGTATCCGGCAACCTGAAGGCCAAGTTCCGCCAGCGGCAAGGCAAGGAACGAGAACAGCAAGGCCTTCCGCTCGGAAGACGGCCACTCGAACAACCGCACGAGACGTCGGTAAGTTCTTAAAAGTTTACGCATATCCTACCGTCAGCGGCTCTAGGCGAGACGCGGTCTCTTGTCCATTTGCCCCAAAGTCAAGCGCGCCGCGCTCTGGAGCCCCGACGGTGTAGCCAGACTGACGGCTAGGTCCTCTTTCACCGGCCTTCACGCGTTGTCCTGTCAATATCCGCTTTGGGCATCATCGATGAGTTCGCTGGAACGACCGGGATTGGGGCGCGAAGCTGCCGTTGCGTCCAACGCAATCGTGGGCGAGGCCATTCTGAGAAAATTGGACCAGCCTGCCCCTCGTTGTGGACTTCCATATACATGCACTGGACACCCACACACAGCCCGAGCACAAGGTCTCTGCAATTCTGCAAAAATCCGCGGAAGTCTGCGGTTGCGGTTGAGAGCTATTCTGGATTCGAATCCTCTCTCCCCGACCATCATTGCGCAGCAATTCATCGAAAACCAAGAGAAGGATCGGCGTAGCCAATCCTCTCTCCCCGACCAATTTTAGGAGAATTTCCTTGCGAACTGTGTTCGTTGCTCTGCACTGGCCCTTGTAATCGAACCGCAACATCGCCATTGGGGCAGCGCTGCTCGTTACAAACGGAAATCGATGAATTTCACCAATCCCTTTTTGAACGGTGACGGTGACGACAAGCTGCACGAAGAGTGCGGCGTGTTCGGCATCATCGGCGCGCCCGATGCGGCCGCCGCCTGCGCGCTGGGGCTTCACGCCCTGCAGCACCGCGGGCAGGAAGCCGTGGGCATTACCAGCTTCGACGGCGCGGAGTTCTACACCCGTCGCGGCCTGGGCCACGTGGCCGACAACTTCTCCAGCGCCGAATCGATTGCCGAACTGCCCGGTCACATGGCGGGTGGGCACGTGCGCTATTCCACCACTGGCGGATCGGGCATGCGCAACGTGCAGCCGCTGTATGCCGATCTTGCCAGCGGCGGCTTTGCCGTGGCGCACAATGGCAACATCTCCAACGCCATGCGGCTGAAGCAAGAGCTTGTCAGCAAGGGCGCGATCTTCCAGTCGACCAGCGATACCGAGGTGATCATCCACCTCGTCGCCACCAGTCGCTATCCCACCATGCTCGACAAGCTGACCGACGCGCTGCGCATGGTAGAGGGGGCCTATGCGCTGGTGGTGATGACACCGCGAGGAATGGCGGCCTGCCGCGATCCCATGGGCATTCGCCCGCTGGTGATGGGCAGGCTGGGCGATGCAGTGGTGTTCGCCAGCGAGACCGTGGCACTCGATGTCGCTGGCGCGGAATTCATCCGGCAGGTCGATCCCGGCGAATTCATCGAAGTGGATTTCGACGGCACCATCCGTTCGCACCGCCCGTTCGGTGATACGCCCGCACGCCCGTGCATTTTCGAGCATGTCTATTTCAGCCGCCCGGATTCGATCTTCAACAAGCGCAGCGTCTACGAAAGCCGCAAGAACATCGGCATGGAACTGGCGCGCGAGATGCCCTGCGATGCCGATCTTGTCGTGCCCGTGCCCGACAGCGGCGTACCTGCCGCCATCGGCTATGCGCAGGAAAGCGGTCTGCCGTTCGAACTGGGCATCATCCGTTCGCACTATGTCGGGCGCACGTTCATCCAGCCAAGCGACAGCGCGCGCAACGCCGGAGTGAAGCGCAAGCACAATGCCAACCGCAAGATCGTGGAAGGCAAGCGCATCGTGCTGATCGACGATTCGATCGTGCGCGGCACCACCAGCCTCAAGATCGTGCAGATGATGCGCGATGCGGGCGCAAAGGAAGTGCATTTCCGCGTGGCCAGCCCGCCCACCGGGCACGGCTGCTATTACGGCGTCGACACGCCCGAACGTTCCAAGTTGCTGGCAGGCCGGATGGACCTGGCAGCGATGCGCGAATTCATCCAGGCCGACAGCCTCGCCTTCGTTTCGATAGACGGGCTCTATCGCGCGGTAGGGCTGAAGGGCCGGGACAAGGCCTGCCCGCAATACTGCGATGCCTGCTTTACCGGCGAGTACCCCACCCCGCTCACCGACCTTGCCAACCGCAAGGACCGGGAAGCGCAACTGAGCCTCCCGGTCAACGAGGACGCCTGACATGACCGATAACACCGCCGACAAACCCCTTGGGGGCAAGATTGCGCTTGTCACGGGCGCCAGTCGCGGGATTGGCGCTGCGACGGCAAAAGCCCTGGCGGCACGCGGTGCCCACGTCGTGCTGGTGGCGCGCAAGGTGAAGGACCTGGAAGGCGTCGAGGATGCGATCCACGATGCCGGCGGCACCTCCACCATCGCCCCGCTCGATCTGACCGACGGCGAAAGCGTCGGCAGATTGGCGCAGGCCATTGCAGAGCGGTGGGAGAAGCTGGATTTCCTGGTGATATGTGCCGCACAGTTGCCCACGCTTACGCCCGTCACCCAGATCGATGGAAAGCAGTTCAACCAGGCCATGACCCTGAATGTCCTCGCGACACAGGCCCTGCTGGCTGCGTTCGATCCGCTGCTGAAGCGAGCAGAGGCTGGACGGATCATCGGCCTGACCAGTTCAGTTGGCGCGGAACCGCGCCCGTTCTGGGGAGCCTACGGCGCGACCAAGGCAGCGTTCGACAACCTGCTGGAAAGCCACGCCAGGGAGGTCGAGCGGATTTCCGAGACCCGGCTGGCCATTCTCGATCCGGGAGCGACCCGCACCGACATGCGCGCCCGCGCCTATCCGGGTGAAGACCCCGAAACGGTCAAGCCGCCGGAAGATGTGGCCGAACGCATCGTTCAGATGCTGGTGGACGATTTCCCCAATCTGCACCGTGAAAGAGTGGAAAGTTCGCGTTAACCACGCGCCTTAGTTCCTGCTTAACGCTGGTCCGACATGCTGTGTGAAGCAAGGCCCCCGGAAGGGGCTTTGGGTATCACGCGAATTACGGGAACTGGCCGCCATGACCATGCAGAACACGGTGGGACGCTACGACATTGCCGCGCAGGAAGATCGCAGCGCGCCGCGCACCAAGATCATGATCCCCGCGCAGCTACGCGGTTCGGGCATGCGCGCGTTCCAGACGGTGGTGAACGACCTGTCGCTGTCCGGCTTTTCCGCGACGGCGCTGAATCGCATGCATCCGGGGTCTGTCTGCTGGCTGACGCTGCCGGGCCTCGAATCGCTTCAGGCCGAGGTCGTCTGGTGGGAAAACGGCATGGCGGGCTGTGCCTTCGTAAACCTGCTTTCCCCCATCGTGCATGACAATATTCTGGCGCGCTATCGCGGAGACGGGACGTACCGCGGCTGACCTAGCCGAACCAGTGCCGGCGATTGCCGACCTCGCGCAGCTTGAACAGGGTCGTGACGATCACCAGAACCGCCGACAGGATGACAGCGTAGGCGATCTGCGTCGCTGACTGTCCGCCAGCGGCGTAGATGGCGCACAGTGCCCACAGGAATACGCCTGCATAGACGGGATTGCCCCTTCCCCGTGCAATGGCGATCGAGGCTATCACGCCGCCGACAAGCACTACGACGGCTGCGAGCAGGGCATTTTCCTGCCCCGCCCCCACGCCGTAGTAGGTGAGCGTGGCGGCGACGTTGACGATTGTCGCGACTGTCAGCCACGCCGCAAGCGCGCTCAGCGGCAGCATGACCAGCCAGCGTTCGTCCCTGATGAAATCCCGCTTCAGCGCCACAAGCCGCCGGTAGATGGTCAGCATGCAAAGAAGCGCGAAAACGATGATCGCGACCGATATCGCGGTGAGTGCATATAGCTGCGTATAGATCGCCCACAGGCCGTTGCCGACAAAGGCACCCGTGGCGGGCCACGAGATGGAATTCAGCAGTTCATCCCTGCGCTGCGCAGGCAGTGCCTGGTAGATGGCGAAAAGCGCCGTCCCGAAGAACAGCGGTCCCCAGATCGCGAAGGCCCAGCCAGCCGGGGTTACAAGCGTGCGGGTGGCGTCAGACCTGCTCCCGATCTCCTCGCCGATGCCAAAGGCCGGCAGGAAGGTCGCGCCGATCTGGAATATGACGGCAAGCAACACTGCGGCGCGCTGGATGGCGCTTCGTTCGAAGGCGCTGGATTTTCGGGATGGAAGTGTAGCCATGACTTGCGAACGCCGCCCTGCACGGTCCGTTCCACGGGCGAACGCCTCGCGAACTAGTCCCGCTCCACCGCTTTCGCCTTGCGGGTGGAGAACATGCCGGTGGTGTCGACCACCGCTTTCGACAGATAGCTGTCGCCCTCCAGCCGCTTGAACTGGCGGTGGCCGACGAGGAAGGCGACGATATCGCCCTGCTCGCGCGCTTCGTCCGATGTCACCAGCCGCACGTTGTTGCACTTCGCCAGCGATGCCGGCAGCGCATCGAGGTTGGGCTCCACCACCAGCACCTGAGCGCCTTCGATCTTCGCAATCTCTTCGACGATTTCCAGTGCCGGGCTTTCGCGCACGTCGTCCACGTCGGGCTTGTAGGTAATGCCGTAGCAGGCCACGGTCGGCACCTTGAACCGGTCCGCCAGGGCGCGAACCTGCGCCACCACGCGGTGCGGCTTGTCGTCGTTCACGATACGCGCGGTGCGGATCAGCCTCGCCTCGTCCGGCGCGCTGGAGACGATGAACCACGGGTCCACCGCGATGCAGTGTCCGCCCACCCCCGCTCCCGGCATCAGGATGTTCAC
Organism: uncultured Sphingomonadaceae bacterium; assembly: GCA_947493195.1. GTDB lineage: Bacteria > Pseudomonadota > Alphaproteobacteria > Sphingomonadales > Sphingomonadaceae > Alteraurantiacibacter. Next base: position 22,432 of record CANLQG010000003.1, read on the forward strand.
ACGCGGATGCTGGTTCGCCAGTTCACGCACCTGCCAGATATCGGTGCCCAGCTTGTCGCAGATGATCGACAGCTCGTTGGCAAAGGCGATGTTGACGTCGCGGTAGGCGTTTTCGGAAAGCTTGCACAATTCCGCCACCCGGCTGTCGGTGACGTAGCAGGTGCCCATGACGAAGCTTTGGTAGAGCCGCGCGGCCTTGTTCGCACAGGCGATTGTCATGCCGCCGATGATGCGATCGTTGCTGACCAGTTCGCGCAGCATCTGGCCCGGCAGGATGCGTTCTGGGCAATGGCACAGCGCCACGTCGGCCTCGCGGTCCTCGTCGCGGTAGCGCGGAAAAGTCAGGTCCGGGCGTTCCTCGGCGAAAATCTCCGCCAGCCGCTCGGTAGAGCCAACAGGAGAAGTGGATTCGAGGATGACCACGTTCCCCTTCTCCAGCACCGGCGCGATGGTGCGCGCGGCGGCCTCGACATAGGTCATGTCCGGCCCCTCGTTCACCATCGGCGTGGGCACGGCGATAAGGAAGAATTCGGCAGGCTCCGGCGTGGTCGTGGCGCGCAGACGACCGGTATCGACGGCAGCGCTCAGCAGCATCTGCAGGTCCGGCTCCTGGAAATGGGCGCGCCCTTCATTCACGGCGGCAACCACGGCTTCGTTCACGTCGTGGCCGATCACCTCGTGTCCCCGGCACGCCAGCATGGCGGCGGTGGGCAGGCCGATATAGCCAAGGCCGACAGTGCAGACTTTCATCAGGCAGATGCTTTCACGAAGGCGGCGACGCTGGCGGCGATCTTTGCGGCCGCCGTGCCGTCACCATAGGGAAACACCGCGCGGGCGCGGCTGGCGTAGTAATCGTCGTCCGAAAGCAGTCGTCCGACCGCCTCGGTAATGGCACTCACGTCGGTGCCCACCAGGCTGGCAACACCGGTTTCAACGGCTTCGGGGCGCTCGGTAACGTCGCGCATCACCAGCACGGGCTTGCCCAATGCCGGCGCCTCTTCCTGGATGCCGCCGCTGTCGGTGAGCACGACGTGTGCGGCCTTCATAAGCGCCACCATCTGCACGTAGTCGACCGGGGGGATCAGGTGGACATCTGTGCAATTCCCCAGACGCGCTTCGACCACATCCTTCACCTGCGGATTGAGATGGACGGGGTAGACGATCTGCGCATCGCCGCGCGCCACAATGGCGGAAAGCGCGTCGCAAATACGGGCAAAGCCATCACCGAAACTTTCGCGCCGGTGGCCGGTAGCGAGAACCAGCTTCTTTGCCGGGTCGAGCGTGACGGGCAGCGAAGCGAATTCGTCGCCCGTCAGCCGGCCCGCCACATGCAACAGCGCATCGATACCAGTGTTGCCGGTGACTTCGATATGACGCTGCGTGGGGCGCTCGTTGCGCAGGTTCTGCGCCGCGCCTTCGGTCGGTGCCCACAGCAACTGCGCTACGGCATCAATCGAGATGCGGTTATATTCTTCGGGCCATGGGCGCATGATGTCATGGCTGCGCAGCCCCGCCTCGACATGGCCCACCGGAACCTTGGCGTAAAAGGCGGCAAGGCCTGCCGCCATCGCGCTGGTGGTGTCACCGTGGACCAGCACGAGGCCCGGCTGGTGCTCGGCAATCAGCGCGTCCATCTCGCGCATCACGCGGGCGGTGATGTCGGAGAGGGTCTGGCCCGGCGTCATCAGGTCGAGATCGATATCGGCCGTTTCGCCAAATACGGCAAAGACCTGGTCCAGCATCTGCCGATGCTGTCCGGTGGTGACCACTTTCAGGTCGACTTCGGGCACCTGCCGCAGTGCGCGCACCACGGGCAGCATCTTGATCGCTTCCGGCCGGGTGCCGATCACGAGCAGGACAGGCGTCACACCATGCGCGCCGACAAGAGTTTCTGGAGACAGTTCAACCACGCGCGAGGCATAGCGCACCCGCGTAAAAATATCGTTGCCGCATCGTTTACTGTCGTGGCGCTCAGCCCGCGCCGCCCACCATGGGTTCGGCGGGCGCGCCTACGCGTTCGCCCTCCTCGCCCCGGCGAGCATCGACAGCGGCCTGGACGGCTTCGTAGAAGCGGTTGCGCTCCTCCCCCGCACCATCGTTGCCGGTGGATTGCCGCCAGTTTGAATTGGTGGCGATGACGAGGTTGCGAGCCGGATCGATGAAAATGCCCTGCCCGAACAGGCCGCTCGCGGCGTAGGCACCGCCCGGATAGGTCCACCACTGGTAGGCGTAGCCGCGTCCGAACCGCCCGGTTTCGAAGGCTGGCGTTGTGGCATCCGCGAACCATCCTTCGGGCACCACACGCTCTCCGCCCGCCATGCCGCCACCCATGGCGAAAAGACCGAAACGGGCGAAATCGCGTGTGCTCGCCTGGATGCAGCAGCCCGAAATCTCGCTGCCGGAATTGGAAAGCAGCCAGGTGGCGTCCTGCTCCATACCGAAGGGCTTCCAGACCTTCTCGGACAGGTAGTCGGCCAGGTTCTTGCCCGTCGCCTCCCGCACCAGCACGCCGATGAGGTTGGTTTCACCGGTGTTGTATTGCCAGCGCGTGCCAGGGTCCACTTCGCGCGGCAGCCGGCGCATGTAGTCGACCAGCGAATCAACTCCCTCTTCGCTCGATTCGTGCTCGGCGAAAACGGCGACATCGCTTTGCGGATCGGAATAGTCCTCGCTCCACTTCACGCCGCTGCTCATGGTGAGGAGCTGGCGGATGGTCACGTCGTCATATGCAGAACCGCGCATGTCGGGCAGGTACTTGCTGACGGGATCCTCGAGGCTGTCGATATACCCGTCGGCCAGCGCTGCGCCTACCAGCGTGGAGGTAAAGCTCTTGGCGACCGAGAAACTGGTCCACTTGCCATCGGCGCTGAAATCCAGGCCATAGCGCTCCAGCACGACCTCGCCATCGTGGAGGACTACCACTCCGGCGGCGTTCTGGCCCTGCATGAAGGCGTCCATGTCGAACCCGGGCAGTTCCAGTGGCTCGCCCTCGGGCAGCGGATAGGTCGCGTCGCCCGCCTCGATCACGCGCGCCTCTGCCAGCGCGGGGAAGGCGTCGAGCGCGCGGAAGGCCGCGTTGCGGGTGTCTTCGGGCCAGAACAGCACATCCCGGTCGGTCGGCATGTTGGCAAGCACGCCGCGCTGGTCCTCGTCCAGCGAGAACCAGACCGCACCGCCCGCCACCACGAGCAGAGCGATAAAGCCGACAATCCACTTTTTCATCATGCGTCCTTCACCAGCGTGACCTGATGCACGTCGATGCCGCCACCGCGGAACCCACCTTCGCAATACATCAGGTAATAGCGCCACAGGTCCCTGAAACGCTTGTCGAAATCATCGGGCAGTTGGCCCTGCGCATGGGCCGCGTCGAACCGCTGCCGCCAGCTTCTCAGTGTCTCGGCATAGTCCTGGCCGAAGTCGCGCTGGTCGCTCCACCGCAGGCCGCGCTCAAGTGCCAGGCGACGGAATTCGCTGGTGCGGATCAGCATGCCGCCGGGGAAGACATAGGCCTGGATGAAGTCGGCGCTGGCAGCGTAGGAGTCATAGATCGAATCGGCGATGGAGATGTACTGGATCGCCGCGCGCCCGCCCGGTTTTAGGTTGCGCGCCACGCAGTCCATGAAAGTGGGCCAGTACTCGCGGCCCAGTGCCTCGACCATTTCCACGCTGACGATGGCATCGAACTGCCCTGTCATGTCGCGGTAGTCGCACTTGCGGTAGTCCGGCCCGGCGTTGTGTTCGCGCGCCCATTCCAGCTGGCTGTCGGACAGCGAAATGGCAGTCACATCGCGCCCCTCCCCCGCGAGGTGCGCAGCCAGGGATCCCCAGCCGCAGCCGATTTCGAGGACGCTATCCGCCCTCCCGATGCGCTTTGACAGGGCCAGCCACTTGCGTCGCTGCGATGCTTCCAGCCCATCTTCCTCGGCGAACCATTTACCGCTGGAATAGGTCATCGTCGGGTCCAGCCAGCTGGCGTAGAAATCGTTGCCGAGATCGTAGTGCGCGTGGATGTTCTTTTCCGCGCCCGAACGCGTGTTGCGCTTCAGCGCGTGCATCGCGCGGGCCGCCAGCCGCCATGGCCCCTTGGCCCGCGCGGCATCGCCCAGCGTCACGGCGTTGGCCATGAACAGCGCGAACAGCGGCACCGGATCGGGGCTGGACCACTCGCCCGCTTCCCATGCCTGGTACCAGCCAACCGAACCGCCTGTCGCCAGCCGTAGCAGAGCGCGCCAATCGTGCAGCGTCACTTCGCATTCGAAGCCGGGCGCATTGCCGCCCAGCGTGCATGTCGTGCCATCAGGCAAGGTCCCATGGATGGCCCCGCTGGCCAGCCCTGCGTCGATCTTTTCGACGATCCGGGAAACGGCAGGCGCGAACAGCCGCGCGGCGAGGCCTGGCATGCGCCCGAACCTCTGCCCGCTCTCCAGCAACCCCTCTCCGCGTGCGTGACCCGCTTCCATGACCGCGCCTTATGACGAGGGTCTGCTAGCTTCTCAAGCCGTGTTTACAGCAATGTTCAGTCCTTCATGGCGCGGTAGGTTTGCAACGCCCGTTCGCGCGCTTCCTTGTGCCCGATCAGCTTGGCGGGATAGTCCTTCGGGCGGCGCTTTTCCGACGGGTCATGAATCTCATCGTCGGGAAGGTCCGCCAGTTCGGGCACCCATTCGCGGATATAGTCGCCCGCATCGAACTTCTCGCTCTGGCTTAGCGGGGCCATGATGCGCACGAACATGTTGCTATCCACGCCCGTGCCGCTGACCCACTGCCAGTTGGTGCCGTTGCTGCCGTAGTCGGCGTCCACCAGCGTATCCCAAAACCACTTCTCGCCGTGCCGCCAGTCGATCAGCAGGTGTTTGACGAGGAAGCTGGCGGTGATCATGCGCACCCGGTTGTGCATCCAGCCCGTGGCCCAAAGCTGCCGCATGCCCGCATCCACGATCGGATAGCCGGTGCGGCCCATCTGCCATGCTTCCAGCTCCTCCTCAATCAGGTGCCCGCGATTCGGGTTGCGCCAGAAGTTGTCATCGTACCCGTCGCGGTAGGGCTCTTCCGCGTAGTTCGGGAACTGGCAGATCAGGTTCTGCGCAAAATCGCGCCAGATCAGCTCGGACCGGAAGGTGTGCGCGCCTTCGCTGGTGTAGCGGCTCATGGCGTCCCACAGCATGCGCGGCGACACCTCGCCATGATGCAAGTGCGGAGACATGCGGCTGGTCGCATCCTCGCCCGGCAGGTTGCGATCGTCGGTGTAGTCCTTGCTGACCTCCAGGAACTGCTCGAACCGGTCCATTGCCACGCCGGTGCCGTGCTGGCCGTGCCAGAATTCGCGCATGCCCCCAGCCCAGTCGGGCTTCGTGGGCAACAGGTCCAGATCGGCCAGCGTGTCGCTTTCCGGCCAGATATCGGGAGCGGACAGGCTCGGTTCGGGCAGTATCTCGAAGCCGTGAATGGCATCGAACATCGAATCCTTGAACGGGGTGAATATCTTGTAAGGCGTGCCCGATCCCGTGGTGACGCTGCCGGGCGGCATCAGGTAATTGCCGTCGTGCAGTTGCAGGTCGAGCTCGTCCTTGAGCTTGCCCTGCGCGCGGCGCCACCACGGTTCGTAATGGCGCATGGCATGGACAGTAGTCGCGCCCATTTCCTCGGCCAGTGCGGGCAGCACATCGCAAACGCTGCCGCGCCGCAGGATCAGCTTAGAGGAATGGCGACCAAGGTCCTTCTCCAGCGCTTCGAGCGCGTGGTGTAGCCACCAGCGGCTGGCACCGCCCAGCTTGCGATCACCGGGTGTTTCATCGTCGAGAATGTAAACCGGGATCACCGGCCCCGCCTGCGCGGCGGCGGTGAATGCGGCATGGTCGCACAGGCGCAGGTCGCGGCGCAGCCAGACTATCTGTGGTTCGGACAATTCGTGTTCCCCTTCAGGCGGGCAACGGTATCAACTTCCCGCAGGTTCCGAACACAGACCATCGGGCAGGGTTACGCTGAAACGGCCGTCCCCCACGCCGTAATAGCGCGCGTCGCCGAGCAGGTATGAGCCGTCATCCTGCCGCGTGATGACCGGCGCCCGGCTCCAGAACAGGAAGGCCGCCACCTGATCGCTCTGTGCCTTGGCCGCGTCCAGATCGCAGGCGGAAAGCGGCGTATTGCCGACCTTCTCGCCATCGACGAAGAAACTCCCGCTGCCGCTCACGCCGATGCTTTCGCGCTGCCAGAACGCGAGCGGTGGTGCTGAGGATATGGTCGCGACGAAAGAAGTGTTTGCCATGCTGTCGGCCCGCGAAATTGCGAAGTTCGCCAGCAGGTAGATGCCGCACAGCAGCAGCGCCATGCGCGCCGCCGCGCGCCAGTCCTGCTCGCGCTTTTCTCGCCGCCGCGACAGCCACACGCCGCCGATCATGATTGCCCACAGCCACACGTCGATGATGAACAGCACGTCGCCGTAGAACCAGCGGCTTGAGAAAGGCTCCAGCAGGCGGATACCGTAGACGTTCAACCAGTCGAGCGCTGGGTGCGAGAGGCAGCCGATAAGGGCAACGCCGTAGAGCCAGCCGAAATGCACCGGAAGGCGCGTATCGGGCCTTCGCCCGCGTGAGGCCTGCCACCGGTCCCAGCCCCACAGCAATCCCGCCAGCACCAGCGGCAACAGCAGCAGCGCAATCGGCCCGTGAGTAATGCCACGACGAAAAGCGAGATGCTCTACCCCTTCCAGCCAGAAGAAGCAGGCAGCGTCCACATCCGGCAGGTTCGCGCCGATGATGAGCGCGGGCATGGCAAGGCCGGTCTTTTTCTTGAGGCCCGCCTGCCCGATCAGCGCGCCGACAAGTGAGTGGGTGAGGTTATCCATCGCCCGCCAGTCTTACTGGACGCCGATCAAAGCGATAGCCCCAACAAGCGCTTTATCGCCAGCCGCCTTGCGGCTAGTCAGGCGGCATGACGGGCACTTACGATGAGGCGGACTATCTTTCCACCGCGCCGCGCCGGGCGCGCACGCGGCCGGTGTGGCTGCGCCTGGTGCTGCCGATAACGGGAATCTTCCTTGTCGCGGGCGCCCTCGCCGCAGCAATCGGGCTGAGCACGCAGGAACTCTACGAGGCGAATGCCGAGGTGGAACTGATCACCCCTGCCGGCCTGTCGGACGATGCCCGTGTTCCCGTACCGGCAGAGCGGATCATGACGGCACGCTCCAGCGCCGTGACGGCACAGGCGGTGGCTGACCTCAATCTACTGGACGACACGCGCTTCCTTACCGCCCATCCGGCCCTTGACGATAGCGCGGTGGACATGGGCGAGCGGCGCGTTCGCGCGGCGGCCATTGTGCTGCAGAATACCGGCACGCAGATCGACAACGACAGCAACTTTGCCAGCATCACCTATCGCTCCGCCGATCCGGCGCTAGCCGCCGACATTGCCAACGCTCTGGCGACAGCCTTCATCCCTGCCGATGCGGAGCGGCTGGCCGGTGCCGCCAGCGACGAGCGGGCGAGGCTGGAGGCTCTGGTGGAGGAGATCCGCGCCGAGCTGGAAACAGCGGAGCGCAGTCTGGCCGATGGCATGTCGGAAGCGGATATTGTCGCCCTCCCCGCCGAGGAAGCAGACCTGGGAAGCGGCGATGACGCGCTGACTGCGCAAACCCGCGATGCCCTGCAGTCGCAACTGGCGCAGGTGCGCGCCCGGCTGGACGGCGCGGAAGCCGCCATCGCCAGCGGAGAAGTGGACAGCAGCGATCCGACGATAAAGCAGTTGCGCGACAGCCGGGAGGAACTCGAGCAGGAATACAGCCGTATCACGGCGCAATTCCGTGCCGACTATCCGGCCGCCCTGGACCTGCGCGAGCGGATCGACGTCATCGACGCCACCCTTTCGCGAGAGGCCATTCGCCAGTCGGAAGATCGCGCTGCGGAGGCCCAGCAGTTTCGCATCCAGGAATCCGACCTTCGCGCCCAGCTGGCGGCGCTGGGTTACGAGGTTGCCTCCCGCGGCACCGCCGGGCTTGGCCTGACCGACGTACAGAAGGACGTTTTGGAAAAGCGCGAACTCTACAGTCTGCTGCTGGCCCGCCTCGCCACGTCCGACAGCGGCGAATTTGCGACAACTGCCAGGATTATTGCCGGGGCCGTACCTCCCGTAAGGCCGGTCGTACCGGACTGGCGATGGTTGATCGGCATTGCGGCAGGGGTGGCGGTGTTGCTGAGCGCGCTATTGATCGCGCTCGACGTGCGGCGCAGGCGATTGGAATACTGACGTTGGGGCGTGGGCAGAGGCGCTATTTCGCACCGTGGCCCGTGAACACCACCTGCACCGTGCGCATCAGGATCAGAAAGTCGAGCCAGTACGAGAAGTTCTTGATGTAATAGAAGTCGTACTGGAGCTTATGGTCGATATCGGCCAGCTCCGTCACATGGCCCTGGTTCACCTGCGCCCAGCCGGTGATGCCGGGCCGCACGATATGGCGATAATCGTAGAAGGGGATCTCCTTCTGATACCAGGTGCCAAGATCCAGCGCTTCGGGCCGGGGACCGATCCAGCTCATATGACCTAGCAGGATGTTGAGCATCTGCGGCAATTCATCGATCCGGGTGCGGCGCAGGAAAGCCCCCAGCCTGGTGATGCGCGGATCGTTCTCGCCGGTCATAGCCTTGGCGCGGCGCTCTTCCATGTTTTCCGACAATCGTTCGCAGCGCATCGTGCGGAACTTACAGACTGCGAAAGGCCGGCCGCGAAAGCCCACCCGCTGTTGCCGGAACAGCACCGGCCCCGGCGAATCCAGCTTCACCAGCAGCGCCACGATGGCCAGCGGCACGATCAGCAGCGGCAGCAGCAGCAGCACCAGGACGATGTCGAACAGGCGCTTCAACCGCATGAAGCTCATGTTGGGCAGCAGCGATCCGAAGCTGTTCTCCGACAGGTGCTCTACCCAGACCTTGCCCGTGGCCGCCTCGTAAACCTGCTTGAAGTGGAATACCGGCACCCCTTCGAGTGCGGCAGTCGCCAGCAGGCGTTCCCAGTCGTCGTCGAGATCGGCATGAAGGTCTGCCACGATGATCGCACCTTCGTGCGCCGGCAATGTCGGGATAGTAAGCGGCTGCACGATCAGGCCGACGTTCGACAATCGCCGGATGCGTCCGCCAGGAACGGCGTAGAAGATGGACCGGTCCGCCTTCGTCGCCATGCTCATGACGCCGATATACACCGCGACGCAGGCAATGAAGTTGAGCAGCAGCACCTGGTTCGAATAGTCGAAACGGAAAGCGAGGATGCCCAGCGCCACCGCGCCAAAACTGGCGATGAAGGTCGGCAATACGGCGCCAAGCTGCTTTACACCGGGGTAGATGTTCACGCGTCTGGCGAAGAATATCCCCGCCACCAGCGCGATGATGGAGGCTATGACACTGTTCTGGAAGGTCGGATTCCGGAAAGCGGCCAGATTTGCTTCAAAATAGAGGAACGGCGGCAGCACCGTACCGAACATGATGCAGGCAAGCACCTGCACCACGAACGAACGATATATGCTGCGCCCCCCATGGACCAGCTCTGAAGGAGCTGCCATTAGCATCACCCCCGCACCTCATAATTTTATCTATAACAATGACTTGCCGGAACGTATGGTGCGATTAGCGGTTCCCGCGAGGCAATGCCTTAAGCGCAGTTTCTGGATTGGACAAGTACGTGGACTACACGGGATCGGAGGCGGTACCGCTCACAGTCCACGTCTGGCCCTTGGCCAGCAGGTGCGCCAGGCTGGCATCCTTGCCCGCGCTCGCGCGCTCTTTTTCGGCATGGACCGCAGCTTCGTAAGTCGGTGCCGGATCGTCGTAGATCACGCCCAGCGGCATGGGAAAATCGCCGAAGGGCAATTCCACCAGCATATGGGCAAGCATCCTGTTGGTGGCATCATGCACCTGCACACCGGCAGCCTGCCAGTCGCCATCGGCCACGTCGACCACCTCGAATGCGAAGGCCTGGGTGTTTAGCCTCAGCCCCTTCACACCGCCCGTCTTGTCGCTGCCGAACAGCATCGGTTCGCCGTGGGCCAGCCAGAGCTGCTGCTGTTCCGCGCCCTTTGGTTTGGCGAAATCGTCGAACACATCCTTGTTGTAGACGATGCAGTTCTGGAAAATCTCGATGAAGGCCGCGCCCTGGTGCGCGTGGGCCGCCGTCAGCACGTCGGGCAGGTTCTTGGACACGTCGATCCCGCGGCCCACGAAGCGCGCGCCGCTGCCCAGCGCGAAGGCGCAGGGGTTGGCGGGGTGATCGACGGAGCCGAGCGGGGTCGACGGCGAGCGCGTGTGCTCGCGACTGGTGGGCGAATACTGGCCCTTGGTCAGGCCGTAAATCTCGTTATTGAACAGCATGATCTGCATGTTCACGTTACGGCGCAGCACGTGCATCATGTGATTGCCGCCGATCGACAGGCCATCGCCGTCACCCGTCACAAGCCACACGTCGAGGTCCGGATTGGCCAGTTTGATGCCCGTGGCGAATGCCGGCGCGCGGCCGTGGATCGTGTGGAAGCCGTAGGTTTCCATGTAATACGGGAACCGGCTGGAGCAGCCGATGCCGGATACGAACACGGTGTTTTTCGGATCAGCGCCAAGCTGCGGCAACGTGCGCTGCACGGCCTTCAGGATGGCATAGTCCCCGCAACCGGGGCACCAGCGCACTTCCTGGTCGGTTTCCCAGTCCTTCAACGTGGTTTCGATTTTCGTCATCTCGTTCATTGTTCGACTCCCACGGGGTTGGGAAGCTGATCCTCGTTGGTGCGGATCCGGCCGCCACATTTCTCGTCGAGGCAGCGTCCGATGGCCTCTTCCAGTTCGGCGATCTGGAACGGCTGGCCGCTGGTCTTGGTCAGGCTTTCCGCGTCGATCAGGTACTGGTCGCGCAGCAGGGTCTTGAACTGGCCGGTGTTCATTTCCGGCATCAGCACGTGCTTGAAGCCGGAAAGCAGCTCGCCAAGGTTCTGCGGCAGCGGCCAGATGTGGCGCACGTGGACGTGGGAGACCTTCGCGCCCTTCTCGATCCAGCGGTTCACCGCCTGCTTGATCGGGCCATAGGTACTGCCCCAGCCCACGACGACCAGATCACCGGTGCCGTCGCCCCACGACACTTCCTGATCGGGCACGTCGATGCCGGCAATCTTGTCGCGGCGCAGTTCGGTCATGCGCTGGTGGTTCGCGGGGGAATAGTCGATATTGCCGGTGGTCTCGTGCTTCTCGATCCCGCCTACGCGGTGCATCAGGCCGGGCGTGCCGGGCTTGACCCATGGGCGGGCACCCTTGGCGTCGCGCTTGTAGGGCAGGAACTCCTCGCCCTCAGGCAGGCCTTCGAGGAAGGTCGCGGGGAACGGCTCGTAGGCGCTGGGATCGGGCACTTTCCACGGCTCTGCGGCATTGGCGATATAGCCATCGGTCAGCAGCATGACGGGCGTCATGTACTGCGTGGCAATGCGGCACGCCTCAATAGCGACATCGAAAGCATCTGCGGGGCTGCGCGCGGCGATCACCGGCAGAGGCGCATCGCCGTTGCGGCCGTACACTGCCTGGTAGAGATCGCTCTGCTCGGTCTTCGTCGGCAGGCCTGTGGAGGGGCCGCCACGCTGCGAGTTCACGATCACCAGCGGCAGTTCCACCATGATGCCAAGGCCCATGGCCTCGGTCTTCAGGGCAATGCCAGGGCCGGATGAACTGGTGACGCCCAGTTGCCCGGCGTAGCTCGCGCCGATGGCGGCGCAGATCGCGGCGATTTCATCTTCCGCCTGGAAGGTGGTGACGTCGAATTCCTTGAGCCGCGCAAGGTGGTGCAGGATCGCCGATGCCGGGGTAATCGGGTATCCGCCGAAGAACATCGGCAGCTCCGCCAGTTGTGCCCCGGCGACGAGGCCCAGTGACACGCTCTCCGCCCCGGTGATGGTGCGGTAGAGACCCGGCTCGACCGGACGTGCCGGCATGTGGACCTGCTTCAGCGGACCGGAAAGCTCCGCCGTCTCGCCATAGGCATGGCCTGCATCAAGCGCGGCGATGTTGGCATCGGCGATCTCGGGCTTGGATTTGAACTTGTCCTTCAGCCACTCGTGCAGCGGCTCTCGCGGGCGGTCGAACATCCACAGGGCAAGGCCCAGCGTCCACATGTTCTTGGACCGCAGCGCGTCCTTATTGCCGAGACCGAAGGGCTTCACCGCCTCGATCGTGCGTTCCGAAATGTCGAAAGCCAGCAGGTCGAACTTGGCGAGGCTGCCATCTTCCAGCGGGTTTGCGTCGTAATGCGCCTTTTCCAGGTTGCGCTTGGTAAAGGCGCCGCTGTCCGCGATGATCAGGCCGCCCGGCTTCAACGAGGCAAGGTTCACCTTCAGCGCCGCAGGGTTCATCGCCACCAGCACGTCGGGCGCGTCACCAGCGGTGTTGATCTGGCGGCTGCCGAAATTGATCTGGAACGCCGAGACGCCGAACAGCGTGCCTTGCGGCGCGCGGATTTCGGCGGGGAAATCAGGGAAAGTCGCCAGGTCGTTACCCGCCAGCGCGGTGGACAGGGTGAACTGTCCGCCCGTCAGCTGCATGCCGTCGCCGCTGTCGCCAGCGAAACGGACAACCATCGAGTCCTGAACCTGAGTGTCGGGCTGTGCTTCAGCCGTCTGTGTAGCCATTGTATGTTCTTCCTGCCGCGTAGGGGCTCGTGGCCCCAGCGTATGCGGGCGACCTAGGTTCCTCGCCGCCCCAAGACAATCAAGTTTTTCTGTTTCGGCGGCAATAGCTGGCATTCCCCTCTCCACCATCCTAGATCATTCGCCATGACCAGACCGGACAAGCTGCAATACCGCCCGTGCGTGGGCACGATGATGATCAATGCCAGTGGTGAGGCGTTTGTCGGCAAGCGGATCGACAACAAGGAAGGTGACTGGTGGCAGATGCCGCAGGGCGGTGTGGACGAGGGCGAGGACCTGGACGAAGCCATGTTCCGCGAGCTGGGTGAGGAAACGGGCGTGACCACCCGCCACCTGGAGATCGTCCACCGGTTGGAGGAAGAGCTCTATTACGACCTGCCTCCAGAACTGCACGGCAAACTGTGGGGCGGGAAGTACAAGGGCCAGCGCCAGGCCTGGTACCTGGTGCGCTTCACCGGCACGGACAGCGACATCAACCTGGACGCTTTCAAGCACCCCGAGTTCTGCGAATGGAAATGGGTCGATCCCGACTTGCTGCCGGAACTGATCGTGCCCTTCAAGCGCGGGGTTTACGAGACCGTGGTGAACGGCTTCAAGCCGCACCTGTAGGCACGACGATACTCAGTTCTGCGCGACGTCCTCGTCGACGGCGATGGCTTCGGCAGTCATCACCGGCGGGCCACGGTCGATGGCGGCAGCGAGTTGCACGGTCTCCACACAGGTCTCGCCGCACAGGGTTTCCAGGCGTGACAGGTTCTCGCGCGCGGCGCTGAGCGCGCCCTTTTCCACCAGGGCTTCACCCTCGCCGGTGATAGCGGCCAGGTTCTCCGGATCGCGCTCCTGCGCCTCGCGGTAGAAGTGGATCGCCTTGCCCTGCAACCCCTCGACACGCGCGGCACCGGCCAGCGCCAGGTAGACATCGGTATAGCCCGGATCGACCGCCAGCGCCGCCTCGAACGCGTCGATGGCGGTTTGCGTCTCGCCCAGTTCCAGCGCCGTCTGGCCCTGTGCCACCAGCGCCTCTGCCCGTGGATCGGCCTGGTAGTCTCCGGCTTGTCCGATGCTGGCCTGCAAGGCAAGCACGAGAGACAGGGCGGCGGCTACGGGTGCGAAACGCATGGCGTACTCCTTGAGCATGGACGGGTAAGAATGTGTTTCTGCATCCATGGCCCGACGTTGTTATCACGCCTTAGTTATACGTGCGATGAAAAATCCGTCGGTCCCGTCGCGCGCCGGGGAGAGGCGCGTTCCGGCGCCGCGCGGCTTTCCCAGCGGCAGGTCGGGCAGGTCTGCCCGCCACCCGGGATTGGCCTTCAGGAAAGCATCGACCTGCCCTGCCCCTTCTTCGTCCAGCAGCGAACAGGTGACATAGGTCAGGCTGCCGCCCGGCTTCAGCAGCTGCGCGGCAACTTCCAGCAACCGCGCCTGCAAGGCGGTAAGGCGCCCCAACTCGGCTTCGGACAGACGCCAGCGCGCCTCCGGGTTGCGCCGCCAGGTGCCGGTGCCCGAGCATGGGGCATCCACCAGCACGCGGTCCGCCTCGCCCAGCCATTCCTGCAGGGCATCCAGCTCCTTGCCGGGATCGAGCAACACCTCGCGGGCGATCTGTACACCGGCGCGTTCGGCGCGCGGCGCCAGTTGCGACAGGCGTCGGCGGTCCGTATCGGCGGCGATCAGCGTGCCCTCGTTGCCCATCGCCGCGGCGAGTGCCAGGGTCTTGCCCCCAGCCCCGGCACACAGGTCTATCACCGTTTCCCCCGGCTGTGCGCCCACGACAGAGCACGCCAGCTGGCTGCCCAGATCCTGCACCTCGATCACTCCGGTGTCGTAGGCTTCCCAGGCATTCACCTGCGTTCCGGAAGGGAACCGGAGGGCATCGGGCAAGGCAAGTTTTTCGCCTTCTTCCGGCAGCTCAGGCACGTCGCCCCTAACCTTCAGCCGGTTGATCCGCATGTCGAGTGGCGCGCGTGACAGCAACGCCTCAGCCTCGTCCTGCCCGACGCCCGAGGCGATCAGGCGATTCTCCAGCCATTCGGGAGCAATGCCGCCCTCGGCCGGTTTCTCGTTCCTGCCGATCGCAGGAGGGCCGTAGCCTTCGCCGGTAAACAGGGCGCGCAGTGCGGGCTGCTCTTCCACCAGTCCCAGTATCGCGCGGCGACCTGTTGCGGGCATCGGGCCGCAGGCGCGGATCGCGTCATACACATGCTCGCGGATGGCGCGTTTGTCCTTCGATCCGGCGAAACGGTGCCCCCTGAACCAGTCGGCCACCAGCCGGTCTGCCGGAGGGCCGTTGTCGCGCGCTGCGGCGATCACCTGGTCGAGGATCTCGATCGCTGCCTGAATTCGGGCCGAAGGGGTCATTGGCTTACCATCCTGGAACGCATACCGCCCCCTTTCCAAAAACGTGAATCAGCGTGTTTTCCCTTGCAAGACAAGCGCTTGCGAGAGAATTGCGTGTTGGACTTGTGACCTTCCGCAAAACGGCGCGGTAGGGGTGAGAACGTGTGTCATGCCGGGCAAGCTAGGCCCAACGGCAACGGTAGGAAACCTACCTGCCCGCCTGACACTTCACCGCGTCGGGTAGTTCGGTGCCTCGCGCGTGATGCTCACATCGTGTACGTGGCTTTCGCTCAGCCCGGCGTTGGTGATGCGCACGAACTCGGCGTTCTTCTGCAGGTCCTTGATCGTGGCGCTGCCGGTGTAACCCATCGCCGCCTTGATGCCGCCAACCAGCTGGTGGATGATGTCGCGCGCCGGACCCTTGTAGGGCACCTGGCCCTCGATGCCCTCGGGCACCAGCTTCATCTGGTCCTTGATGTCCTGCTGGAAATAGCGGTCCGCACTGCCGCGCGCCATCGCAGAGACACTGCCCATGCCGCGATAGGCCTTGTAGCTGCGGCCCTGGTAGAGGAAGGTCTCGCCCGGAGCCTCTTCCGTACCGGCCAGCAGGCTGCCGATCATCACGGTGCTCGCGCCCGCTGCCAGTGCCTTGGCCGCATCGCCGCTGGTGCGCAGGCCGCCATCGGCAATGACCGGCACATCGCCCGCCGCGCCCGCGGCATCCATGATGGCGGTAAGCTGCGGCACGCCTACACCGGCGACGATGCGCGTGGTGCAGATGGAGCCGGGGCCGATCCCCACCTTCACCGCATCCGCGCCCGCGCCGATCAGCGCCTTGGCTGCCTCTGCCGTGGCGATGTTGCCCGCGATCACCTGCACCGAATTGGAGAGCTTCTTCACCCGGTCCACCGCTTCGCCAACGGCCTTGTTGTGGCCGTGGGCAGTATCGATGATGATGACGTCGCACTCGGCATCCACCAGCGCCTCAGTCCGCTCGAACCCCTTGTCGCCCACTGTCGTGGCGGCGGCAACGCGCAGGCGGCCACCGGTATCCTTCGTGGCATCGGGGTGCAGCACGGCCTTCTCGATATCCTTGACGGTAATCAGGCCGACGCAGTGGTAATCCTTGTCCACCACCAGCAGCTTCTCGATACGGCGCTGGTGCAGGATCTTGCGCGCTTCGGCCTGCGTCACCTGTTCGCTGACGGTGGCGAGATTCTCGCTCGTCATCAGTTCCTTCACCGGCTGGCCGGGATTGTCGGCAAAGCGCACGTCGCGGTTGGTAAGGATGCCCACCAGCTTGCCATCGGGCGCCACCACCGGGATGCCGCTGATGCGGTGCTTGTCCATCAGGTTCTGCGCATCACCCAGAGTGGAATCGGGAGTGATGGTGATCGGGTTCACCACCATGCCGCTTTCGAACCGCTTCACCCGGCGCACGGCGGAACATTGCTCGTCAATGGTCAGGTTGCGGTGAAGCACACCCATGCCGCCCAGCTGCGCCAGCACGATGGCCATTTCCGATTCCGTCACGGTATCCATGGCGGACGAGATAATCGGGATGTTGAGCCCGATTTCCTTCGTCAGCTGCGTCTTTGTGCTGGCCTGCGAGGGGAGGATATTGCTTTCGGCGGGCTGTAGCAGCACGTCGTCGAAAGTAAGGCCGGTGCGGATTTCCATTGAGGGTGCCACTTCTGTGTCTCGGGTGATTCGTGGCGGCCCATGTAAACGCACCGTGTGGCATTTGGTAGGGGGTGGGGGCGAAAAGGAGGAACGGCCAACCATCCCTGCCGTGGTTCGCGCCAACGGAGGCGACCCCCTACTGCGCCGTCCAACCCCCATCGATCTCGTAGTTCGCACCCGTAATGTTCTGCGCCACGTCGCGGCACAGGAACACCGCCAGCGCGCCCACGTCCTCGGGCTGGGCGAATTTCTTCGATGGCTGGCGTTCCAGCAGCACGTCGTTGATCACCTGCTCGCGCGTCATGCCGCGGCTTTTCATCGTGTCGGGAATCTGGCTTTCCACCAGCGGTGTCCACACGTAACCGGGGCTGATGCAATTGGCGGTGATGTTCTGCTCTGCCAGTTCCAGCGCCACGGTCTTGGTCAGGCCCGCAATGCCGTGCTTCGCCGCGACGTAGGCCGCCTTGTAGGGGCTGGCCGTGGTCGAGTGCGCGCTGGCCGTGTTGATGATGCGGCCCCAGCCTGCCTCTTTCATGTGCGGCACGGCGAGGCGGCAGGTGTGGAATGCGGCGGAGAGGTTCAGCGCGATGATCTTGTCCCAGCGGTCCACCGGGAATTCCTCGACCGGGGCGACGTGCTGCATCCCGGCGTTGTTCACGAGAATGTCGATCCCGCCTGCATCGGCCATCATACCCTCGATGGCGGCAACGTCGGTCAGGTCCGCGCCCGAATGCGTCGCGCCAAGTTCCTCGCATAGCCTGGCAATCTCGGCTTCGCCGCCAAAGCCGTTCAGCACAACCTGCGCCCCTTCCTGATGCAGCGCGCGAGCGATAGCGAGGCCAATTCCCGAGGTAGAACCGGTGACGAGGGCACGCTTTCCTTCGAGGAACATTGAAGTCTCCATGTAATTCGTTTTCGCGCTAGGGTCGTAGCCATGTGGCAGCTATGGTCCAGCCATAATTGAGAATTTCGGGGAGCAACCGCAGGATGAGACTCAATCCCTTCGACACCGGCAAGATCAAGGTCGGCACCACTGGCGGCCGCGGAGGCATGGGCAAGGCCGGGGGGCTTGGTTGCGGCACGATCATCATCGCCGCGCTGGGCTATTTCGTGTTCGGGCTGGACCCGATGCAGACCGCCGGGACGGTGGAAGGCATGCAGCAGGGCCAGCAGCAGGAAGCCGCGCCGCAGGGCGAGGACGAAGCCGCGATCTGCAACTCCAACCCATACGCGCAGGAAAGCTGCGCCGCCCTAACCTCGCTCAACGAGACATGGCAGCAACGCTTTGTCGAAGCCGGGTTCGCCGACGAATTCCGCCAGCCGACCCTGCGCTTTGCCACGGCGCAGCAGTTCAGTACCGGCTGCGGCACCGGCTCTGTCGGGATGGGGCCGTTCTACTGTCCGGCGGACGAGACCATGTATATCGATGTTGCTTTCTACGACCAGCTGGCGCAGATGGCTGGCGAAGGGGGTGACTTCGCGCGGCTCTATGTCGTGGCGCACGAATATGCCCACCACGTGCAGACCATCACCGGTGTCTCCGACCAGATCCGCAGCCTCCAGTCGCAGAACCCGCGCGCGCAGAACCAGTTGCAGGTGCGCATGGAACTGCACGCCGATTGCTATGCGGGCGTCTGGGCGGGCCGGAACCGCAACCTGATCGAGCGCGGCGATTTCGAGGAAGGCATGAACGCCGCGGCTGCCATTGGCGACGACACGCTGACGGGCGGGCGCGTCTCAAGCGAAAACTTCACCCACGGCACCAGCCGCCAGCGCATGGAAGCCCTGCGCCTCGGCATGGAAAGCGCCGACGACAACCGCTGCGATGCAGCTTATCTACAGGCGTAACAACATATGAAAACGGTCGCACGATTCCTCGCCCTGCCCCTCCTCGCTCTGGCCACGCCTGTCATGGCGCAGGACGACGTGACAGACCGTAGCCCGGACGCGATGGATGTCGCCATGACGCCGCTGTCGGACCTCAACCTGACGCGCGACCCCATCCCGCCGATCCTGCTGTGGTCGCGGGAGAATCCTTACGCCAACGAAGGGCTGGATGACTGCGACAACATCCGCACCGGCGTTGCCGACCTTGATGCGGTGCTGGGCGACGATGCGGATACGGAAACCGAGGAAGAACGCCGCCTGACCGTGACCGGGGTGGCGCAGCGGGCCGTGGGCATGTTCATCCCCTTTCGCGGCATCATTCGCGAAATTTCGGGGGCCAACGCGCACGAATACCAGTTCCGCCAGGCAATTGCCGCCGGGCTGATGCGTCGCGCCTACTTGAAGGGATTGGGCGAAGCGCGGGGCTGCCCCTATCCGGCGCGCCCGATGCCGCCCGAAATGCTGGCCGCGATGCAGGCTGACGCTGCCCGGGCGGAGGAGCCCGATTTCACGATCACGGTCGGCGAAGACGGGACGCAATATGTCTCGCGCCCCGTCGTTCAGCCGGTCGACTAAGGCTCGCGGGGATCAGGCGCTGGTCAGCCGCACGGTGTCCAGCCGATCCTCGTCGCATTCCTCGTCGGAAGTGTAGGAGATCGCCGCCGGAGCCACGCGCACCTGCACGGGCGAGACCATCCGCCCCTGCCAGCGCAGAGCCGTGGCAGATGCGGCGCCGCTGTGGCTTACCTCGATGCGCAGATCGCGCAGCTCGCGCTCGATTTCCTCGATAGCCTCGCGCATTCCGCGCTCGGCTTCGGCGCGGTCGGCGGCGGGAATATCCGGATTGCTGCGGATGGCGCTGAGGCCTGCGCGAATGCCTATGATGGCAGCTTCCAGCCCGGCTTTGGCACTGCTGCTGGCCAGGCGTTCGTAACTGCTGGTATCGCACACGATCGTCGCTTTCCGACCGTCGGCAAGCTCGCGCTCGATCACGCGGCGGCCCTCTGCCCCTTCGCAGTCGAAACTCTCGCGAAACTCAAGCGCCATCGCGCGGGCGTGTTCGCTGCGTTCGCGGGCCTGTTCCGCCCGGTTCCGCGCATGGCGGGCGCGGTCCTGGCTGCGTTCGACGAGCGCCTCGATCTCCTCGCCGCGCGCTTCCAGTTCGCGCTCCAGCGCTTCCATCTGCGCTTCGAACTCGGCCTCGGATGCGGGATCGCCGCTGCGGGTGATGCGATGGCGGATCACGCGGCGTTCGCCGGTATCCTCGTCGATATGGACGATCACGTGTTCGCCGGAATCCATTTCCTCCGCAGACGGCGCTTCGGGCGCATCGGGAGCCAACGGCGGCAGCGGCGGCTGCGGGGGAAGCGGTGCTTCCGGCGACAGCGGCGCCTCTGGCGGTGCGGGCGGCTGCGGCATTTCGCTGGCGGCGTAGCTGATCGATGCCGTCAGCGGCAGGACCAGCGCGGTGGTGGTGATGGCGGCAATGCCAAGGCGGCGACGGCCGGACGATACTTCGGACATGGTGAGGCTCCTCAAACGGTGGATGATCGATTTCTCGCCAAGCACCGGACAAGCCATGGGAGCAGCCAGGGCTAGGTGATGGTCGCCGGTCGCAAAACCGGCAATCACCTGGGCATAGGCCGCCCGTTCAGACCGCGCACGGCCAGCGACAACGCGCGCATCGCACGCTGCCTCCTGATCCCTGCGCATCGCTCGCCAGCCCCACCAGGCGAGCGGATTGAACCAGTGCAAGGCCAACAGCGGCTGCGCCGCGATGTTGGCAACGAGATCGTAGCCGCGATGGTGCGCAAGCTCGTGCGCAATGGCCATGTCGCGGGCCTGTATGTCGTAATGCGCCATGAAGGCGGGCGGCAGGGCCACCACCTTGTCGGCAATACCGAACGCGACCGGGCTGGAAACCGCAGGCGTTTCCACCAGCCGCACCTTACCCGCATCGCCCACGGGGCGCGCCTGGGCCAGCAGTTCGCGGCGCATCAGAACGTATTCGCGCACGCGCCAGCCGATGAAGACCAGCGCTCCTCCGATCCACAACGGCAGCAGCAGGTCGGCAACGGCCATGCCCGCCATCGGTGCAGCGGCGGCGGCCTGGGTAGCGGTGGCAGCTTGCGCCGGATCGGAAATGATCACCATCATGGGCTGCGAGGCAACCTCCGCTACGGTCTCCGGGTCGGCAGGAGCCATCCAAGCGGGCAGGACGATCGGCGGCATGATGAAGCGCAGGAAGGGCAGCGCCCACAGGGCATAGGCCACCTGCGGACCGCACCAGCGCGAGACCGGGCGGCGCAGCAGCAGCACCAGCGCGATCAGCAGGCTGGTGTAGATGAAGGTGTCGACCATCCAGTCGGCCCAGCCCATTTCGAGAAGATCGGTCATTTCTTCATCTCCTGCAGGAGCCGTTCGATCTCGGCAATGTCATCCGGGCTCAGCGCCTCCTCCTGCGCCAGGTGCGCCAGCAAGGGTGCGGCACGCCCGCCGAACAGGCGGTCGACCAACCGCCGCGATTCGCCGCCGACGTAGGCGGAACGGGCTATCAGCGGCGTATAGAGGAAACGGCGACCGTCCGGCTGGGTTGCCAGCGCGCCTTTCTGGACAAGGCGGGACAGCAGCGTCTTGACCGTCGGCATCGACCATCCGCGATCCTTGCACACGGTCTCGCACACTTCGGCGGCGGTCTGGGGGCTGCGTTTCCACAGGGCTTCCATCACCGCGTGTTCGGCATCGCTGATGCGCTCGCCGCCGGCGTCACCCTGCTGGTCTTCGGTTCTGGTCGTCATGCTCGTCCTCCCCGAACGATTCAGGCGATCGACTACGTCTGTAGCCATTACGATTACACCTGTAATCTGAATAGCCTGTGAATGCAAGGTGTAGCTCCGCAGTTCCCCGCCGCCGGCCCGGCCATGTCCTATTGCCTGCCTCTACCGCCCATGGCAGGGCTGGCTGCTGGCCGGGGCCACACTCGCGGGTATGGGGAAGACTTCGTGAAAGACCGTGACGATTACCGCGTGCGGCGGCTTTCCGATTGCCACCGGATCGCCGACTTTCGCGAACTGGCGCGGCGGCGGCTGCCCTTCCCCGTGTTCAACTACATCGACGGCGCTGCCGACGACGAGGCCACGCGGCGGCGCAACACCGCTGCCTTCGCCGATGTGGACCTGGTGCCCGACGTTCTGGTCGGCGCGGACAGGCTCAACCTTGCCACCACGATCATGGGCAGGGAAACCTCCCTGCCACTGATGCTCAGCCCCACGGCGCTGCAGCGCATCTTCCACTGGCAGGGGGAGCGCGCGGTTGCCGCCGTCGCCGAGCGGCACGGGCTCTGGTTCGGCATCTCCAGCCTCTCCACCGTCAGTATCGAGGAAGTGGGCGAGCGCTGGCGCGGCCCCAAGATGCTGCAATACTACTACCACAAGGATCGCGGCCTGAACGCGGCACTGGTGGAGCGGGCAAAGGCGGCGAAGTTCGATGCCATTGCGCTGACGGTGGACACCATCGTTTCGGGCAACCGCGAACGCTGCAAGCGCACCGGCTTCACCACCCCGCCCCGCTTCACGCCCGCCAATGTATTGAGCTATGCCCGGCACCCCAAGTGGGCGCTGAACTTCCTGTTTCGCGAGAAGTTCGACCTGCCCAACCTCTCCACCTACGTGGAAGCGGGCAGCGGCAAGGCGATATCGATACAGGACTATTTCAACACCATGCTCGATCCCGGTCTGAACTGGCAGGCGGCGGAGCGGCTGCGCGATGACTGGGGTGGCATCTTCTGCCTCAAGGGCATCATGTCTGTCGGCGATGCACGGCGCGCGGCGGACATGGGCGTGGATGCCATCATGGTGTCGAACCACGGCGGGCGGCAACTGGATGGCGGCCGCGCCCCGTTCGACCAGCTCGCCGAAATCGTCGATGCCGTGGGTGACCGGGTGGAAGTGATCCTCGACGGCGGCGTAACGCGCGGCAGCCACGTGGTGAAAGCCCTGAGCATGGGTGCCAGGGCGGCGAGTGGCGGGCGGCTTTACCTCTACGCGCTGGCCGCTGCGGGCGAGGAAGGCGTGGAGCGTGCCGTCACGATCCTGTCTGAAGAAATCCAGCGCGCCATGAAACTGATGGGCAAGACCTGCCCGGCAGAGCTTTCGCGCGACAATTTGCGCAGTCGCTGACTGGAACGCCCTTGCCCTAAGCCAGTTGCAAGGGGATGAATGATGAAAGCAAACGCCAGACCGTCCTCACCAGCCCGCAACTCCGCCTGATCGGCAGCGTGGACGAGGCGATGTACGCCGAATTCCGCGACCAGCTGGCCAATGCGCCAAAGGAAGGCCCGCTCGTCGTCGCCATCACGACACTGGGCGGCAATCCGGAGGTTGCCCGCACCATGGCCGACGATGTGCGCCTGTTGCGCGAACCAGGGCGCGAGATCTATTTCCTCGGCAAGTCGGCGGTCTATTCCGCCGGAGCGACCTTCATGGCCGGTTTCCCCGTCAGCCACCGCTTCATGACGAAGGATTCGAGCCTTTTGATCCACGAGCGGCAGATTGCCAAGACGATCAACCTCTCCGGCCCGCTGAAAAGCTGCATCGCCCAGCTGAAAGGCGCCCTGAACGAGATCGAGCATTCCATCGAGATCGAGGAGGCCGGTTTCCGCGATATCGTGAACGGCAGCAATGTTTCGTTCGAGGACGTGCGCGACCGCGCGCCGGAGAACTGGTATATCGGCTGCGAAGAGGCGAAGGACCTGCGCCTGATCGCCGAAGTGATCTGACCCGGCCCTTCGCCTGCTCGGCTTGCACCGCGGTTTACGCGGCCGCCTCTTCGTCATTCCGGCCCACGGCGGACCAGTCGACCTTGCGGGTGGCGAACATCACGCCTGCCAGCGCAGCGAACAGCAGCAGTGATCCGATCACGAGGGAATAGGTTTCCTCGTTCAGGAGCACGTAGAGCACGCTGTAGAGCCCAGCCAGCATTGCGCCGATGAATCCCGCCCGCTTCCATGTGCCCAGAATTGCCGCGCTGTAGGCGGTCAGCAGCCCGATGATCGCGGTTGCCGCCACCAGGTAGGCGAGCGCGAAGCCGATCACCTCGGCAAAGGCCAGCAGCATGACGAAAAACAGCACCAGCCCCGCCCCTGTCAGCAGGTACTCCGCCGTCGCCACGCGGGCGCCGCCCACGATGTCGAACATCAGCAGCGCGGCAAAGGTAAAGCCGATGAACAGGAACCCGTATTTTACCGCGCGGTCCACCTGGCTGTAGAGATCGACCGGCTCGACCAGGCCGACTGTGGCAGGGCGATCAGCGCTGGCTTCCGCCTCGCCGAACTGGCCCGGTGCGGGGCTAGCGGGCTGGTCCGTCACAGCCAGCAGGCCCTGACCCAGTGCCAGGTTGGTGATGCCGGGATAGACCGCGGTGAAGCCATCCTCTCCCGTTTCGGACTGCGATGGTTCGGGCAGGTAACCGCCGGTGAAGCTGGGATGCGGCCAGGGCGAAGTTACCCGCCACTCGGTATCGCCGCCACGCGGGACCAGCGAGATCGAGCGCGTACCGCGCAGGCCATAGCTCCAGCTGACATCCAGCGCGCCCTTACCGTCCCAGCCGGAAACCGGCGCGGAAAAGCCCGATCCGCCGGTCGCCGCCGGGCCATTGCCCGGGCGCAGGTCCAACGCTTCGCCATCGGCGGAAACGCTGGCACCGTCAGACAGTCCGCGCGTGTCGGAAATGCCGAACCGCAGTTCGGCCTCGTCGAACAGCAGGTCCTCCCGCGATATGTCGAACCGGTCCAGCTCGCTGGTGAGGGCATAGCGTGCCGTGCCCTCCAGCGCACCGGAATAGACGACGCTCTGATAGATGGCGTAGCCCTTGCGATCGGGATCGAGCCGGGTGGCGATGGTCTGGCGCTGCGGGGAGACGAACAGCTCACGCCGCACCTGCTGCCGCCGTTCGCGTACCACGCCGTCCACCGTCTCTGCCTGCACGACCTGGGTGAGGTAGGGGATGACCAGCAAGGGACCTGTGATAATCTGCGGACCGCCCCATCCCTGTGCGATCTGCGCCTGCGCCTGCTCGGACTGGCTCTCCCTGTCGTAGACCAGTGCATAGACCATCAGCAGAGGCACGATCAGAACGGCGGCGGCGAGGCCCGCCAGCATCAGTTTCGTTCCGGGGCTTCGCTCACGTCTCATCGCTTCGTCTCCATCCAATAATTGCGGTGAAACGTTCTCTGAGAGCGACGAACTGAATGTCTGGTGAACTCGCGCGCGCCCGCGAGGTCTCGTCTGTTGCGGCCACCCGCACGGCGTTGCAGGGTGCCGGACATGCTGAAACGATTCGCCTTTCCCCTCGCCTTGCTTGCCGCGCCGCTGTCTGCCCAGGATACCGGGCAAGCGCCGGCAGAGCCGCAGTACGAGACCACGAATGTGGTGCTGCAAACCACCATGGGCGACATCGTGATCGCGCTGGAAACAGAGCGCGCGCCCATCACGGCGGCGAACTTCCTGCGCTACGTGGAGGAAGACCGCTTTAACGGTACCGTATTCTACCGCGCCATGCCGCTGGACTGGGGGGACCAGCCAAACGGCCTGATCCAGGGCGGCACCCAGTGGGACCCCGACAGGGTGCTGCCGGGTATCGAGCACGAGCCGACGACGCTGACCGGCCTCAGCCACACGCGCGGCGCGCTATCGATGGCGATGGGGGAGCCGGGCACCGCGAACGGCGATTTCTCGATCATGCTGGGCGACCAGACCGGCCTCGATGCCAAGCCCGATGCCGATGATCCCGTATGGCGCAACGGCTATGCAGTGTTCGGCTACGTCATCGACGGCATGGACGTGGTCGAAGCGATTCACGCAGCCCCGGTCGATCCGGACAAGGGCGAAGGCTGGATGAAAGGCCAGATGCTGGCAGAGCCGGTGGAGATCGTCGAAGCGCACGTTGTCACCGAAAGCGCCGAGGCCGAATAGGGTTCAGTCCCGCGCGGGGCTTTCTGCCGCCAGCCTGCTCAGCAGGATCGCGGCCCGCTGCGCCTGCCTCGTGAAGCTGCGCAGGTCCGCACTCTCGCCCACGGCATGGCTGCCCGATCCATCCGGCCCCATACCCGCCAGCCCATCGGCGTAGGGCGCGACGAAGCTGATATCGGCGGCTCCGCGCAGGGCGGGCGGATAGATGCCCATTTCACCCAGCCCCATGTCCGCGTTGATCGCGTTCAGACGCGCCAGCAGCGCGCTGTTACCTTCGGTCGGCGACATGGGCGGGTAACTGAAATCGAACGCTATCGTCGCATCGGTGCCGGGCAGGTTGGCGTCGACGATGGCCTGCATCGCGGCCACCGCGCGATCGGTCTGTTCCTGGGTCAAGGTACGCAGATCGCCCCGCGCCACAGCGTCGGAAGGGATGATGTTGGTCTTCCCACTGCCCGCCGCCGAGAGGTTGTCATCCCCCAGCGCGGCGGGGGTGCCGCCGGCCATGAAGCCCACGTTGTAGGTTAGGTTCTCTTCCGGCAGCTGCGTGCGGAAGGCGTCGAGAATGCGCGCCATTTCGTAAATTGCGCCGTATCCCGACCCTTCGCTGAAAACGCGCGAGGAATGACCGGTGCGCCCCGCCGTCGTCAGCGTCCAGCTGTTCGACGAACGCCGCGCGACCACGCCCATGTCGCGCCCGTCGACCACCGACAGCCCCTCGAACCCCAGCGCCACGTCGGCCCATTGCCCGGCCTCGATCAGGTGCTGGCGCGACTGCGCGATGGGATCGCCCGCATCCTCCTCATCCCCCGTCAGCGCGACGACGATATTGGCGCCATCAAGCGTGCCCGCCGCCTGCATGGCCCGCAGGGCGGAAAGGATCACAACGATCCCGCCTTTGTCATCGACCACGCCCGGCCCGGTCGCGGTGTCCCCGTCACGGACGAATTGCTGGAAGGGCGAATCCGATTCGAACACGGTGTCGATATGCCCGATCATCAGGATACGGGTGCTGTCCGAATCCCCCTCGCGGCGCGCAAAGAGGTGCCCGGCGCGGTCGACATGGCTCTGGTCGATCCACTCGACCGCAAAACCCAGCGCCTCGAATTCGGGCACGAGCATCTGCCCGACTTCGCGCACACCGTCATGGTTGTAGGTGCCGGAATTGACGTTGGTAATGGCTTCCAGAAGCGCGACGTTATCCTCGAAGCCTGCTTCGACAGTGTCGATCATCACCTGTTCGGCGGGAGAAAGCTGCGCAGCGGCGGGGTTGGCAATCAGGGCGATTGGGGCGAGCGGGGCGAGCGGGGCGAGGAGATTGCGCATGACGCTGTTCTCGCTCGCGCCGTGCGAATGTCAATCGCCACGCCATGTGGCAAGGTCGATTGCCATTTTTGCGGGCCGCAGGCCCCGCCCCGTCAGCAGGCGCTTGAAATCGGCCAGATTGTCGAAATGCTGCAATTGGCGGTGATAGTAATTGACGTATTCGAGCACCGCGAGCGCGCCGATGATACTTGCTGCCCAACGATCGGTGGTAGTGACCCCCGGCAGGCCCAGCAGCAATTCCGCGCCAACAAGCGCTGCGGCGAGCAGCGACAGGATCAGTAGCGGCTTTTGCGCGTGGTCCGCCAGCCGCAGGGACCTGTCGAGCGCGGCTCGGTCGCCTTCCAGCGCATGAAGCTTGCCGCGCCAGTAGAGGCCGCCGACCAGCAACAGCGCGGCAGTGGGCACGAAGGTCAGCCAGGTCAGCCAGCCCGCGCCTTCGCCCATGGTGTGGCAGAGCCAGACCGTGACGGCGGGAACCAGCGCGGCGTTGGCTACCTCGAGCTTCCAGTACCAGCTCAAACGCTCTTTGACCGGAGACTTCGGTGGCGGTTTGCCCGTCACCGCAGGTCCTGTCCTAATACACCCGCTTCTTCGGCTCGATGTACTTGATGTCGTCGGTCAGCGTGTATTCGTGGACCGGGCGGTAGTCGATCTTCACTTCGCCGCCCTTGCCGCCCCAGCCTTCGAACCAGGCTGCGGTGTGCTTCATCCATTCGGCATCGTTGCGGTCGGGGAAGTCCTCGTGCGCATGGGCGCCGCGGCTTTCCTTGCGGTTTTCCGCGCTGGACATCGTCACCACGGCCTGTGCCATCAGATTGTCGAGTTCCAGCGTCTCGATCAGGTCCGAATTCCAGATCAGCGAGCGATCGCTGACCTTGATGTCCTGCATGCGCTTGTTGGTCTCTGCCAGCGACTTGACGCCCGCTGCCATCAGCTCGCTGTCGCGGAACACGGCGGCGTGCTTCTGCATCGTCTTCTGCATCTCGGCACGCACTGCAGCGGTGGGCGATCCGCCATCGGCGTGGCGGAAATGGTCGAGACGGCCGAGTGCGAAATCGGCGCTGTCGGGGGCGAGTTCGTCGTGGCTCTGGCCCGGCGTGATCAGTTCTTTCAGGCGGAAGCCGGTCGCGCGGCCGAATACCACGAGATCGATCAGCGAGTTCGAACCCAGGCGGTTCGCCCCGTGGACGGAAACGCAGGCTGCCTCGCCCACGGCGAACAGGCCCGGCACCACGGTATCGGGGTTGCCGTCGGCACCAATGGTCACGACTTCGCCGTGATAGTTACAGGGGATGCCGCCCATATTGTAATGCACCGTCGGCGTGACGGGCAGCGGCTGGCGCGTCAGGTCGACACCGGCAAAGATCTTGCCGCTTTCGGTGATGCCGGGAAGGCGTTCGGCCAGCACCTTGGGATCGATGTGATCGAGGTGCAGGTGGATGTGATCCTTGTCCGGCCCCACGCCGCGCCCTTCGCGCATTTCCAGCGCCATCGAGCGGGAGACGACGTCGCGGCTGGCAAGGTCCTTTGCGGATGGGGCATAGCGTTCCATGAACCGCTCACCCTCGGAATTGGTGAGATAGCCGCCCTCGCCGCGCGCGCCCTCTGTGATCAGCACGCCTGCGCCGTAGATGCCGGTGGGGTGGAACTGCACGAATTCCATGTCCTGCAGCGGCAGGCCGGCGCGCAGCACCATGCCGCCGCCGTCACCCGTGCAGGTATGCGCGCTGGTGGCGGTGAAGTAGCAGCGGCCATAGCCGCCGGTCGCCAGCACTACGCCGTGGCTGCGGAAACGGTGGATCGAACCATCGTCCAGGCACATGGCGATCACGCCGACGCAGGCGCCGTCCTTCATGATCAGGTCGATGGCGAAGTATTCGATGTAGAAATCGGCGCTGTACTTCAGGCTCTGCTGGTAGAGCGCGTGGAGCATGGCGTGGCCGGTGCGGTCCGCCGCGGCGCAGGTGCGCTGCACCGGCGGGCCTTCGCCCATGTTCTGCATGTGCCCGCCAAAGGGGCGCTGGTAGATCGTGCCGTCCTCGTTACGGCTGAACGGCACACCGGCGTGCTCCAGCTCGTACACCGCCTGCGGCGCTTCGCGTGCAAGGTATTCGATAGCGTCCTGGTCGCCCAGCCAGTCGGCACCCTTCACGGTGTCGTACATGTGCCACTGCCAGTGGTCGGGCGTGTTGTTGCCCAGCGAAGCGGCGATGCCGCCCTGTGCCGCCACGGTGTGCGAACGGGTGGGAAAGACCTTGGAAATATTGGCGGTTTTCAGCCCGGCTTCCGCCGCGCCCATCGTGGCGCGCAGGCCCGAACCGCCCGCGCCGACCACGACCACGTCATAGGTGTGGTCGATAATCGGGTAGGCTTTGCCGTTGATTTCAAAGGTGGCTTTGTGTGCCATATCAGGCAGCTCCTGCGGAGAAGGCGAGGCGAGCGATGCAGAACAGGCCGAAGGCGGCGCCTGCGAAAGTGGCGATGTTCAAGGCGAGGATATAGGCAAACTTGGTGCCCGGGTCGGCCTGGTAATCCTCCACCACCACCTGCAGCCCAAGGCGGGCGTGCCAGAAGGTGGAGATGACCAGCAGCGCCACCATGAAGGCGGGCAGCGGAGAGGACAGCCAGCCGGCAACGCTGGCGTAGGAATAGTCGCCGAGCAGCGCCAGCGACACGCCCAGGAACAGCACGGTGACCAGATTGCCGAAAGCGGTGAAGCGCTGCATCATCCAGTGATGCGGACCCTGGTGGGCCGCGCCGAGGCCGCGCACGCGGCCGATGGAAGTTCCGTTACCCATGGTGTTTCGTCCCTATCAAGCCAGCAGGATCAGGGCCCAGAAGACCGCCGTCAGCACTACGCCGCCGACCATCGAAATGACCGACCAACTGCGGTTGGTATCCAGTTCGTAGCCCGCGCCAAGGTCCAGCACGAAGTGGCGCAGGCCAGAGCACATGTGCGTGAAGAAGGCCCAGGTCAGGCCGATCAGCACCACCTTGCCATACCAGGCAGAAGCATGGGTGTGGAACGTCTCGTAAGTGTCCGGCCCGCCAGCCAGCGCCGCCAGCCACCACAGCAGCACCACCAGCCCGACCATGGACATTCCCGATCCGGTTACGCGGTGCAGGATGGATACCGCCATATGCGGGCCCCATTTCCAGATTTGCAGGTGCGGTGATAGCGGGCGGTTGGCCATTTAGCGTCCCATTACGTGAGTTAGAGCCCAGAGTTCGTGCCCTCCCTCTAGCGATTGTGGCGCGCGTGACAAGCGGCCCTTCGGCCATATCGGGCAGATTTGTCCCGATATTGCTCCCAACACCGACGCGGTACTCACGCGGCCTTTCCCCGCAGGGTTCCCCCCGCTATGACCCTGATCCATGACCAACATTCTCGTTACCGGCAGCAGCCGAGGTATCGGACAGGCGATTGCAGACCAGCTGGCGGAGCGGGGCTGCAACGTCATGGGACACGCCACCCGCGAAATCGATTCGCGCACGATCGCCGCGGACTTCGCCGATCCCCCTGCCCCGCAGATGCTGTGGGAGGAAGCGCTGGACCGGCTGGATGGGCGGATCGACGTGCTGGTCAACAACGCCGGCCTGTTCGAGCAGATCCCGTTGCACGCCAGCGACATCGAATGGCTGGACCGGTGGGAAGACACGCTGCGCATCAACCTGACCGCCGCCGCCCAGCTCAGCCGCTTTGCCGTGCGCCACTGGCAGGATCGCGGCTGCGGCGGGCGCATCGTCCACATCGCAAGCCGCGCGGCCTATCGCGGGGACTCGCCCGCGCACTGGCACTATGCCGCGGCCAAGGGCGGCATGGTCGCCATGCACAAGACCATCGCGCGCGGCTATGCCGCCGAGGGCATCCTCTCCTTTGCCATCACGCCGGGCTTCACCGACACCTCCATGGCGGGCGACTACCTTGAAAGCCGTGGCGGCGAAGGGCTGCTGGCCGATATCCCGCTGGGCCGCGTGGCGGAGCCGGAGGAAATCGCCGACATTGCCGTGTTCTGCAGTCTCGACGCGCCGCCCAGCATGACCGGCGCGGTGATCGATGCCAACGGCGCCAGCTATGTGCGGTAAATGGGCCGCCGCGCTGGCGAGCCTGTTGCTGGCCGCCTGCGTCGCCCCGCAGCCGCCGGTCCCTTCCGCCAGCATGGCCGTGCTCGATGCCGCCCGTGCCAGCGCGGACAGCGGCACGGCATGGGCGCAGGGCTGCACCGACTGGGATGACTGGGACAAGCGGGCCCGCCCGTTCCACGTGTATGGAGATACCTACCACGTCGGCACCTGCGGCATATCCGCGATACTGGTTGCAGGACCGGACGGCCACGTGCTGATCGATAGCGGCACCCGCAATGGCGCGCGCGTGGTGCTGAGCAACATCCGCACGCTGGGCTTCCAGCCGGAAAACCTGCGTGCCGTGCTGACCAGCCACGAACATTTCGACCACGTCGGCGGCCTCTGGTGGCTGCACCAGAACAGCGGCGCGCGCATTCTTGCATCCCCGCGGGCGCTGCCGGTGCTGGAGACCGGCATGGCCGCAGCGGACGATCCGCAATACGGCATGCACGAGCCGATGACCCCCCTGCCGGGCCGTGCCGTATCCGCGGTAACGCCGGGCCAGGCGGTGGCAATCGCCGGTCTGCGCTTCATGCCGATTGCCACCCCCGGCCACACGCCGGGCGCACTGACATGGCAGTGGGAAAGCTGCGAGGCGGGCGAGTGCAAGACCGTCGTCTACGCCGACAGTCTCTCCGCCGTCAGCGCCGATAATTACAGGTTTTCCGACCATCCCGAATACGTGCAGGCCTATCGCGATGGATTGGCCCGGCTGGCCGCCCTGGACTGCGACATCCTGCTCACCCCGCACCCCTCGGCCAGCGGCATGCGTGACAAATTGCTGGCAAGCGACTGGCAAAGTGGCGCGAATTGCGCCAGTTATGCCGCCGACAGGGGGGCAAGGCTGGATGATCGGCTGGCCCGAGAGGGGACGCAATGAGCTGGAAGTTATCCGCCCTTGCTACGAAAGAGCGAGTCGAGGAAGCGCTGGACAGGCGCGAAGAAATCATCGGCTGGGACGAGAACATCGTGCTTACCGCCTACGAGGTCGATCCCAAGTGTCCCGATGTGTGGCGGCTGGAGGCCTATACTCCCGGTGAGCCGAACGCTGCCGAGCGTGCCGCCCTGAACGAGCTGTTCGACGAGCCCGTGCCGCCGATCCTGGCGGAGAAGCTGCCGGATACCGACTGGGTCAGCGAAAGCCAGAAGGGCGTCGATCCGATCCGCGCCGGTCGGTTCCGCGTACGCACGCCCGACCACAAGCCACTGGGCGACCCCTCACTGACCGAATTCGTGATTCCTGCCGCGCAGGCCTTCGGCACCGGTCAACACGAAACCACGGCGGGCTGCCTGGAAATGCTCGACATCATGAAGCGGCAGGGCCTCACGCCGCGAAGCGTGGCGGATATCGGCACCGGTACCGGCCTCCTCGCCTTTGCCGCCATGGACCTATGGCCGCTGGCCCACGCCGTTGCCAGCGATATCGATCCGGTGTGCGAGCCCGCGGTGATCGGCAACTGCGAGATGAACGACATCCCGCTGGGCACGGAGCGGGGCGAACTGGCCATGGTTATCGCCGATGGCATGGACGATCCCTCTCTGCAGGCGCGCGCGCCTTACGACCTGCTGATCGCGAACATCCTGGCCGGGCCGCTGATCGCGATGGCGCAGGATTTCGCGGAAGCCGTATCGCCGCGCGGCAGCGTGCTGCTGGCCGGGCTGCTGGAACGGCAGGAAAGAACGGTGCGGGCTGCCTATCTCAAGGCCGGTTTTCGCGTGCACCGGCGCATCGTTAACGGCGACTGGAGCATCCTGTGGCTGCGGCGTCGGTTCCTGGGGTAACGCAAACGCCATTGGCGCGCCGCCTGCTGCGCGCGGGGCTGGCGATCCTGGCCGTGCTGGTTGCACTGGCCGTCGGCTATCCGCTGGCGGCATGGATCGGCAGTTCGATCCCCGGTCACGAAACGGTCGCGGCGACGGTTGAAGCGTCGGAAACGGTCGAGATCATGGTGGAGACCAACGGCACGCACACGGGCATCATCGTGCCTGTCGTCACCGCGACGAAGGACTGGCGCGAGAGTTTCCCCAGCGCTGCACGGCGCGATGCCTACGGTCGATACCCGACACACCTTTCTCTCGGCTGGGGTGAGCGCGAGGTCTTCCTGAACGTACCGACCTGGGGCGACCTGGAAGCCAGCACAGCGCTGCGCATTGCCACGGTGGGCGGCGATGCGCTGATGCGGGTGAGCCATTACGTGCGCCCCGCCCCCAGCCCGAACCATCGCCCGATTACCATCAGCCGTGCGCAGTACGCGCGACTGGTCGCCGCCATTGAACGCGCGCTGCCCGAAGTTGCCGAGGGACTGGACCGCCCGGTCCTGTCCGGCACTTTCGCCGATGATGCATATTACGAGGCGAGCGGCAGCTATTCACTGGCCAACACCTGCAACACCTGGGTCGGCAACACGCTGGCCGAAGCGGGCATCGAGATGGGACTGTGGACCCCGTTTGCCGGCGGGGTGATGAAATGGATACCGGAGCCTGCCCCGCCCGCTTAAAGCCGCCCGATTATGGTAAAAACTGAGAGTTAATACCGGGGTAACACCTGAGCAAACTTGCATTGCCGCAGTGCAACATGTCCTGTATGGTTTAATTTGCGATACAGAGCACGAAACGGGGCATGAAACGGGGCAGTTGCATGGGCGAACGCGGTGCCGAGCGGCATGATATCTCCATCATGGGCACGCTGCGCACCGGAACCGGCAAGCGCGAGGTGACGATTGTCGACCTGTCGGAAAACGGCTGCCGGATCCTGGATCGCATAGGCTTTCTCTCGCCCGACCTGGCGGTTACCATCAAGATCGGCCCCGTCGGACCGATAGATGCGACGGTGCGCTGGCAGGACCGGCCCTATGCCGGCATCCGCTTCGACAACCCGCTATATCCCGCAGTGCTGGATCATATCCGCGCCCATTTCGATCTGCGCGAACTGGGAAAGGGTAACATCGACAATCCAGGCAGGTCGCCTGTCTGACTTAACGCCTGCCGGGCAGGAACCTCCCCGCCCCGCCGGCCATTACCCTTGCATCCTCCCTACGATGCAAGAGACGTTTCCATGACGAAGACCCTGCTCATCACCGGCGCCTCCAGCGGGATCGGCGAGGCCACCGCCCACGCCGCCGCCGCGAATGGCTGGAACGTGGCGCTGCTGGCCCGTTCCGAAGACAAGCTGAACACGCTTGCAGGAGAAATCGGCGATGCCGCGCTGGCACTGCCGTGCGACGTCACCGATCGCGACGCGCTGAACGCGGCTATGGCGAAGGCGGTCGATCATTTCGGCGGGCTGGACGCGGTTTTCGCCAATGCCGGCATGGGCGTGGATAACCCTGGTGTGGAGAAAGGCGATCCGGAAGAGTGGCACGACATGATCCACCTTAACATCCTCGCCGTGCTCTACACCGCTCACGCTGCCATTCCGCACCTCCGCAAGACCAGGGGCACGTTCGTCGTCACCGGCTCCAAGGCCGGGCGCGATCACATGAAAGGCTCCATCTACAGCGCTACCAAGTGGTTCGTGCAGGGCTTCGCCGGCAACCTGGCGGAGGAGATGCGCGAATGGGGCGGTCGCTGCACCGTCATCACGCCGGGCATGGTGGATACGGCCTTCTTCGACGAGGCCAAGCCCACCAAGTTGCAACCGCGCGACATTGCCGATGCCGTCGTCTTCGCCCTAGGACAGCGCGACACGTCTTGCGTGCGCGAAATCCACCTGATGCCGAACGACTAGGCTAGCCAGCCGCCGCCACGATTGCGGCCCAGCCGGCTTCGTCGATCACCTCGATCCCCAGATCGGCGGCCATCTTCAGCTTCGATCCCGCGCCCGGACCTGCCACCAGCAGGTCGGTCTTGGCGCTGACCGATCCACTGGCTTTGGCCCCCAGACGCTCGGCCTGCGCCTTGGCCTCGTCGCGGCTCATGGTCTCCAGCTTACCGGTGAACACCACGGTCTTGCCCGCGACAGGGCTGTCCAGCGTTTCGACCTCGTATCGCGGCGGAGCGACTTCCGAGAGCAGGTCGTCCCACACGGTGCGGTTGTGCTCCTCGTGGAAGAAGTCGCCCAGCGCTTCCACCACGGCGCCGCCGATACCGTCGATGCTCGTGAGCGAGGCTGCCGCCTCCTCGTCACCTGCCCGCGCGTGCTGCGCCGTTTCGCGCAGGGCGGGCAGTTCGTGGAAGTTCTTCATCAGGTCGCGCGCCGTCACCGCGCCGACGTGGCGAATGCCGAGGCCGAACAGCAGGCGCGCGGCATCCGGCTGACGCTTGGCCTCGATGCTGACGATGAGGTTGTCGACCGACTTTTCCTTCCACCCTTCCAGCGCCAGGATCTCGTCGCGCTTGCGATGCAGGCGGAAGATGTCGGCAGGGCCGTTGTCCAGCCAGCCGTGCTCCATGAACTCGGCGATGGTCTTCTCGCCCATCCCTTCGATATCCAGCGCGGCGCGGCTGACGAAGTGCTTCAGCCGCTCGAACTGCTGCGCCTTGCAGATGAGGCCACCGGTGCAACGCACGTCGACCTCGCCTTCCTCGCTCACCGCTTCGGAACCGCACACGGGGCACTCGGCGGGAAAGTCGAAGGCGGGGCGCTCCGCGTCGCGGGTCAGGTTCTCCACCACCTGGGGGATGACGTCGCCCGCGCGCTGGATCACCACGCGGTCGCCCGGACGCACGCCCAGCCGCTCGATCTCGTCACGGTTGTGCAGCGTCACGTTGGTAACGGTCACGCCGCCCACCAATACCGGGGCAAGCCGACCGACCGGGGTCAGCTTGCCCGTGCGGCCAACCTGGATGTCGATGGACTCCAGCGTCGTCTCGGCCTGCTCGGCCGGGAACTTGTGCGCCAGCGCCCAGCGCGGCGCTTTCGCCACGAAGCCGAGCCGCTTCTGCCAGTCGAGCCGGTCCACCTTGTAGACCACGCCGTCGATCTCGTAGGGCAGGCCCGCGCGACC
This sequence comes from uncultured Sphingomonadaceae bacterium, assembly GCA_947493195.1. GTDB lineage: Bacteria > Pseudomonadota > Alphaproteobacteria > Sphingomonadales > Sphingomonadaceae > Alteraurantiacibacter. The sequence goes on from CANLQG010000003.1 coordinate 58,365, forward strand.
TTCGGAAATGCTGCGATAATGGTGCAGCATAGCCTTCACATCGCTGCACAATTTCAGGTCGGGAGAAATGGGCAGCCCCCACTTCTCGATCTGCCGCATCACCTCCAGCTGGGTATCGCCGGGAACCCGGCTGGCCGCGCCCCAGCCGTGCGCCCAGAAGCGCAAGGGGCGGCGGGCGGTGACGCTGGCATCCTTCTGCCGCAGCGACCCGGCAGCAGCATTGCGGGGATTGGCAAACAGCTTTTCACCCGCTTCCTCCTGCGCAGCATTGAGCGCGGCAAAATCCTGTTTCGCCATGTAAACCTCGCCCCGCACCTCGAACACGTCGGGTACGTTGTCACCGACGAGCTGCTGGGGAATATCGGCAATATGCGCGACGTTCGGCGTCACGTTCTCGCCTACCTGCCCGTCCCCGCGCGTGGCGGCCAGCACCAGCTTGCCTTCCTCATAGCGCAGCGAGCATGAAAGCCCGTCGATCTTGTCCTCCGCGGTGAAGGCTACCGGCTCGTCCTCTCCCAGCGACAGGAACCGCCGCACGCGGGCAACGAAGTCCTCCACCTCCTCGTCGGAAAAGGCGTTGTCGAGGCTCATCATGCGAACCTCGTGGTTTATCTTCGACAGGGGCGATGCGCTCACCTCATGCCCGACGCCCTGGCTGGGCGAGTCCGCGCGCACGAGATGGGGAAACTGCTCCTCCAGTTCGGCATTGCGCCGCACCAGTGCATCGTATTCCGCGTCGGAAATCTCCGGATCGTCCTCCGCGTGGTAGAGCCGGTTGTGATGCGCGATCTGCTTGGCCAGCCGCATCAGTTCGTTGGCGGCGTCGGCTTCGGAAATGGTCTCCCTCACTCTGCGATGATCCTCATGTCGCGGGTGAATTGCCAGCGCTCGCCATCCCAGTCGCCGCTATAGAAGTAACTCATCGAATTTCCGCCGTTGGAGCGATATCCGCCCCAGGCGCTGCAACTCGCATCGCTGGAGCAGGCGAATTCGTACAACGTGAAAACCATTGCCGCCTCGCCGGTCACGCTATCCAGCCAGCCATCCGCCGTATTCGTGCAACGTGCCATTGGGGCCAACTGCGGGAAGCGCGCGATCAGCGCGGTCTCATCCCCAGCGGAAGGCCCGCCAAGCTGACCGTCATCGCCATACCACGCGGCGCAGACCGTCGGCCGGTTGATGACATCGGATTCGAAATACCCGGCCAGCATGTGTTCCAGCAAGGCAAGCCGAGGATTGTCCTGCTGCAAGGCAATTGCAGGCAGCGGGTCCGGGTTGGCGACGGTCTCCCCCGCTTCGGTCACGCAGGCCGAGAGCAGGAGCAGCGACAGGGTAAGGGGAATGATGCGCATGACGCCTCATCCGCCGACTGGCCTGTGTTTTCAAGCCCTCAACGCGCTTTGGAGGAACGAGGTTCGATCAGGCGATGCGGCTTGTATCGCGCGGAAGTGCCCGGTTAATGAACTGTTCCTGCTGCGCAGGCGTCATCGAAGCAGTTACCGTACCGCTTTCGTAACCCCGAAGGATGGTCCGCACCCCGTGCGACAGCTTTATCCGCTGCTGCGGTGTCATATTGGGTACGTGCCGGGCGATGATCTTTTCGACCTCGCCACCCATGCTGGAGTTTATTGCGCCAGTCTTGTTCTTGAACACATCGTTAAGATCCTTCTCGGCCCGGTCGAAGATGATCTTTTCCAATTGTCCACCGAAAATCTTGTAGACGACAAGAAACGCAAGAAGTCCGATCAATATAGCTGGCATGGCACCACTCCCTGAAAGACCATCAGATTACTCTCCCAGTTATAAACGTCCAGAGTGATATTTCTTGTTGTTCTACGCGCCCTGCAGCAACCTGTCCGCCTGCGCCCGCGCCTCGTCGGTGACTTCCGCGCCCGACAGCATGCGGGCGATCTCTTCCTGCCGCGCCTTTTCGTCCAGCAGCGCGACCGAGGTCTTCGTTGCCGTGCCCTCGTTCGACTTGGCGATCATGTAGTGCGTGCGCCCGCGCGCGGCGACCTGGGGTGAGTGCGTGACGGCCAGCAACTGCCCGCCCTCGCCCTTGCCGCTATTGGCAAGGCGCGCCAGCCTTTCGCCGATGGCAGATGCCACCGCGCCGCCCACGCCGCGGTCTATCTCGTCGAAGATCACCGTCGCCGCGCCGCCCTGCTCCGCCAGTGCCACTTTCAGTGCAAGGATGAAGCGGGAAAGTTCGCCGCCGGATGCGATCTTGCCCAGCGGGGCAAAGTCCGCGCCGGGATTGGTGGCAATCAGGAACTCGACCGAGTCCATGCCGTGCGCGCTCCACTTCTCCTCGGGCTGCTCGGCAACGGCGGTCTTGAAGCGGGCGGAATCGAGCTTCAGCGGTGCCAGTTCTGCGGCAACGGCCTCGTCCAGTTGCATCGCGGCGCCCACGCGGGTGCCGTGGAGCGCTTCTGCCCGTCCGCGATATATCTCGTGCGCGGTGCGTTCGGCCTGTTCGAGGTCGGCAAGGTCCGCATCGCCCTGTTCGATAGCATCCAGCTTGCTGCGCAGGCTGCGCATTACCTCGGGCAGATCGTCCACCTGGCAGTTGTGCTTCCGGGCGAGTGCGCGCAGTTCGAACAGGCGCTGCTCGATACGGTCAAGTTCCAGCGGGTCGTGCTGCAAAGCTTCGCCTGCCGACTGCAATTTCTCTTCCGCCTCTCCCGCCTCGATCACGGCGCGGTCAAGCGCGGCCAGCGCCTCTGCCAGCAGGGGATGTTCGGGCGCGATCCGGTCAAGCTTGCGCGCCGCGACACGCAAGGCGGCGAGCGGGGAATCGGATCCGTCCCAGACCGTGCGCAGGTCTTCCAGGTCGCCCGCCAGCTTTTCGCCCTTCTGCATGTCGGTGCGCGAATTGGCGAGCGTCTCCTCCTCCCCCTCCTGCGGTTCGATATTGGTGAGTTCGGAAAGGTGCGCCAGCAACAGGTCCTGGTCGGCCCTTGCCTGTTCGATCGCCTCCCGCTCGGCAGCCAGCTTGCTACGCGCCTTGCGCCAGTCTTCCCATGCGGCGGCCACTCCCGCCACGTCAGCGTCGGCATAGCGATCCAGCAGCATGCGGTGGCCGCGCGGGTTCACCAGGCCGCGGTCGTCGTGCTGGCCGTGCAGTTCCACCAGCGCGCCCGCCAGCGTGCGCAGCAGGGCCACGCCTACAGGCTGGTCGTTGACGAAGGCCTTGGACCCGCCATCGGCCTTAAGCCGGCGGCGGATGATCAGCGGCTCGCCCGGTTCGATCTCCACTTCCGCTTCCTCCAGCGCCGCTTGCAGGAGCGCCGGCAGCGTATCGAATTCGAATGTCGCGGTAACGCTTGCCTGGTCCTCTCCCGCGCGAACCAGCGCGGTGTCGGCACGGTTGCCCAGCACCAGGCCCAGCGCATCCAGCAGGATGGACTTGCCCGCCCCGGTTTCGCCCGTCAGCACGCCAAGCCCCGGCCCGAACGACAGGTCGAGCGCGTCGATCAGGACGATGTTCCGGATAGAAAGCGCGGTGAGCATAGGCCGTCAGGCTTTACGGCCACGCCAGCATCAGCGCAACGACCGGGGCACCCCAAAAGGGTGGACGGCGACGATTTCTTAACCAGTTCCGGTCACATTGACTTGGTAATTCAAGAGCCTTGGCAATTCAGGAGGGGGCGACACGGATGTCCGTGCTCACGATCAGGGCATACAGGCGTTACGCCACCCGGCTGCCGGTCAAGTTGCGGCGAGACGGACACAACGCCGCATCCGGTCTGCTGATCGAATTATCGCAGCAAGGCGCGCGCATCAGCAACCTGGGGTGCGGAACCTACGAAGTGGGTGACAGCGTAACGATCGTCACCAGCACTGATCTGGAAATCGAAGGCACGATCCGCTGGGCGCACGACGGGCTCGCCGGTGTACGCCTCTGCTGTCCGTTGCACCTGCCGGAAATGCGCGAACTGCTGGAACTCAATCGCTGCGAACAGGGCGATATGGACCGCCGCTACGGCACCTGAAAGGCGTGCCGATCAGCCGCCGACGCGCGCGGGCGCGTGCTGCTGCATCAGCTCGAACGCCTTTTCATACCACTCGTTACCGGGATAGTTGGTCCCCAGCACCGCGGAATACCGCTGCGCCTCTTCGGGAATGCCCAGCGCCAGGCTGGATTCGGTTAGGCGGTACAGCGCCTCGGGCGTGTGGCTGGTGGTCTGGTAATCTTCCACCACGTTCTGGAAACGCAGCTGCGATGCCAGCCACTGGCCGGTGCGCTGGTAGAACCGGCCGATTTCCATTTCCTTGCCCGCAAGGTGATCGTTCAGCAGGTCGATTTTCAGGCGTGCATCGTCGGCATAGGCGCTTTCGGGAAAGCGGCGGACGATTTCGTTCATCGCCTGCAGCGCGCGTTCGGTAATCGCCTGGTCGCGCTCGATGTCGCTGATCTGCTCGTAATAGCTCATGGCGATCAGATAATAGGCATAGGGCGCATCGCGGTTGCCGGGGTGGATCGACAGGAAGCGCGAGGCCGACTGGATGGCCTTGGTATAATCGCGCGCCGCGTAATAGGAAAACGCGCTCATCAGCTGCGCCCGGCGGGCCCATGGCGAATAGGGGTGCTGGCGCTCCACCTCGTCGAACAGGCCGGCGGCCAGTTTCAGATCACCGCGCTCAAGCCGGGACCGGGCCGCGGTGTAGAGCGATTCGACGTCGCGCGCGACATAGGCAAGGTCGGTCGCGCCCGTATCCGGGCCGCCGCCGCAGCCGGTCAGCATCGTTGCACAGGCGGCGCCCAGCAGCGCGCTACGGATGGAAAGCTTCACAGTCATGGCTCGCCTATAACTAGCCTCGCGCTGAACGCCAAGTGAAGTGCGCAAGGCTTTACCGCTTTCTCTTCGCCCCCCGCTTCGAACGGGAGCACCTTTGCAATGCTTGCTGAGCGTCACTTCGGCACGAAGCATTGTTGCACGCGAAAGGAAATCGACGTTCGTCGGTTGCAGTCGCGCAGTTGTCCGGATCGATGGGATTCCGTCGATTCCAGCCTCGTTCCGGTCGAGCATCGCATGAAGTGCGCCGCTCCTTTGCCTATCTCACAATCACCGCTCCGGCCCATCCCCCCAACGAAAAGCGGGCCGGAGCATCAGAGGAAAGAGGAGGAAGACCATGAAGACCATTTCCATCAAGACCGGCCTGGCCGCCGCTCTCGCCGCCAGTGCCATGCTGGCCGCACCCGTCAGCGCCGCCGAAGGCGAGTCGGTTGCGGTGCGCTACGCCGATCTCGACCTTTCCACCCAGGAAGGGCAGTCCGCTCTCGAACGCCGGCTCAACCACGCGGCAGAGCAGGTTTGCGGCATCGACCGCCGCACCTCGGGAATGGCCCTGCCGAGCATGGAAGCACGCCGCTGCTACCGCGAGACAGTAAAGAATTTCGAGCGCGAGATCGCCATCCGCGCCGAAGCGCAGCAGCGCGGCTGAGACTTCTGACGAACGATACCGGGCTTTCACTCTCTCGCAGGGTAAGATGCGCGACAGACATGGCCTGCCGGTTGCAACAGCCAACCGGTGCAGATGACAGGGTATCGATCTGACCCGCCGTCCGGACCTTCAGGGAGGCCGCACGGCGGGTCTTCTTTTGGCCGGATCCAGCGCGCCGGGGGCTGGCCTAATCCCGCAGGCATTCCTATAGCCTGCAGGCATGGCAAAGGCCCTTTTCGAACTCAATCCCGATCTCGACCGCGCCGGACTGGCGCAGCGTTTCGCCGCTGACACCCGCCTGCAGGTGGAAAACATCCTGACGCAGGAAACTGCCCGCGAACTGCGCGAGATCATGGTGTCCGGCACCGAGTGGGGCGTCGCGATCCAGGCGGGCGCAGACGCGCCGCCGCGCTCGTGGCGCGGGCGCGACCTGCGCGATCCGGACACCAGCCGAGAGGTGGTGGAACTGGTCAAGGCGACGGACCGCGCCGCTGCGGCAGGCGACTACGCCTTCCGTTCGCATCGCTATTCGCTCGTCGAGGGGTTGCAGAAAGGCTGGGCTCCGGGCGGCCCGCACGAATTGCTTCTCGAATACCTGAACGCGCCGGATTTCCTCGGCCTGATGCGCGACATCACCGGCATGGCGGACCTTGCCAAGGCCGATGGCCATGCCAGCTGCTTTGGCCCCAACCACTTCCTTGGCAGGCATATCGACAGCCACGTGGCCGAAGGATGGCGCATCGCCTATGTGCTGAACCTTACCATCGATGACTGGCATCCCGACTGGGGCGGCTACCTGGTGTTCTACGATGACGAGGGCAATATCGAGACCGGCTTCAAGCCGCGCTTCAACACGCTGAACCTGTTCAAGGTGCCGCAGGCGCATGCGGTAACCTATGTGCCGCCCTACGCGCCGCGCGGGCGCTATGCCATCAGCGGATGGCTGCGCGACCGGTGACGATAGGTCTTTCCGCGCAGGATTTTGCCGCACAGGCCATGGCAGCGGCGCAGCGGGGCGACCGTGTCTCGGCACTCGCGACCCTCGCGCAGGGCACTGCGGCGCATCCGAAGGACGCACAGCTGTGGCACTATTCCGCCAGCCTGCGCCTGCAATCGGGCGATCCGGCGGTCGCTGCGGAGCATTTCGGCAAGGCGAGCGAACTGGTACCCGCCAATTTCAACTGGGCCATCGACCACGCCATTGCGCTGAGCGCCGCCGGAAGCAACGAGGAAGCGCTGGACGTACTCGCGAAAATCGAGCGGCAGGCACGGCAGCACGCGCATTACTGGTCGACGCGCGGCAACGCAGCGCGGGGTGCAGGCAAGCTGGCGCTCTCGGCGGAATATTACGACAAGGCGCTGGCCATCGAACCTGCACGGCCCAAGGCGCTGCACGGGCGCGCCGCCGTGGCGCTGGAGCGCGGCGAGCCGGGCGCAGCGGCGCGGTTCGACAGGGCGCTGGCGGTATTGCAGAGCGATCCCGAAGCATGGCTGGGCAAGGCTCAGGCACTTGATGCGGAAGGCCGCGTGGACGAGGCGCGCGAGCTGGCGCAGTTGCTGGTCGACCGTATCCCGCGCTGGCAGGCTGCGCTGAAATTCCTGGCGCAGTTGCGGCTGGCGGCGGGTGAGGCGGACTTTGCCTCGCACTACGGCGAAGCGGCGAAAAAGGCACCGGGCGATGCCGCCATATTCACCGAGTGGGCGCAGCAGTACTACGGGCTGGGCGAACCGGGCAAGGCGCTGGAAGTGATCCGGCAGGCGCGCCGGGCATTTCCCGATATGGCGCGGCTTGCGCTGGTGGAGGCATTCTATGCCGGGGCGGCCGGGGAAGATGCGGCGGCAGAGGCGCTGTTCGCGTCGCTACCCGACGATACCGAGGAACGCTGGGTCCACGAGGGGCGCCACGCCCTGCGCCGGGGAGAGATGGATCGCGCGGAGGAGGCGCTGGCAAAGGCGATCGCGCACAATCCGGGCAGCATTTCCGCCTGGGCCGGGCGCGATTTCGTCTGGCGCCTGACCGGGAACGAGCGCGCGCATTGGCTGCACGGGCAGGAGGGGCTGGTGCGGCTGATGGAGCTGAAGGATGCGGACAGCGTCCTGCCTCCGGCCATCGCCGTGCTTGAGCAGCTCCACGACAGCAGCCCCTTCCCGCTTGGCCAGTCGCTGCGCGGTGGCACGCAGACGCGCGGGCGCCTGTTCGACCGGACGGAGCCTGCCCTCGTCGCCCTCGAACAGGCGATAGAAGCAACGCTGGAACGCTATCGCGAGGGCCTGCCACCGGCAGACGAGAGCCATCCGCTGCTGCGCCACCGCGATAACCCCTGGGCGATAAAGGGATCGTGGTCGGTGCGCCTCTCTGGCGGGGGCGACTATCACGCGCCGCATGTTCATCCGCAGGGCATTCTTTCCTCCGCCCTCTATCTCGTCCTGCCCCCGATGGACGAGGCGGACGGCACAAAAGCGGGCTGGCTGGAACTGGACCGCCCGCCGCCCAAACTTGGTCTGGACCTCGAGCCGCTTTATACCCTGCGCCCACGCGAAGGGCACCTCGCGCTGTTCCCCAGCACGCTTTACCACGGCACTGTCCCCTTCGGCCAAAGCCGACGCATGACGGTTGCATTCGACGTTCAGCCTGCGATTAATGGAGCATGGGCAACGGGGACATAAACCAGGCGTGGGACACGTTCTGGGAACGGGAGCGGCGTAAGGGCGCCAAGGCTGCCGGCAAAAACGCGGCGGATCGCGGCATGCCGGAGAGCTGGAACCGCATCGAACACCAGCGGCAACAGGTGTGGAGAGACTTCGCGCAAGCCTTGCCCAAGGGTGCACGTATCCTGGATCTTGGCACCGGTGACGGGCACGTGATGGCCCATCTCCTGAAGGCGAGGCGAGACCTGAAGCTGCTCGGCATAGACCGGGCGAGCGCCCTTCCCGATCCGCCGCGTGGCGCAAAGGTGCGTGGCGGGATCATGATGGAAGACCTGCCGCTGCCAGACGGGCGGTTCGCGGCCGTCACCAGCCAGTTTGCCTTCGAATACGGTAACCTGCCCCGCGTCGCCGCGGAGGTTACGCGCGTGCTGAAACCCGGTGGCGTGGCCGCGCTGATGACGCACCGGCTGGATGGTCCCATCGTCGCCCACAACCGAAAGCGGCGCGCACAGATCGCGTGGGCCTTGGAAGAACAGCAACTGCTGAAAACGGCGCGTGGCAGCCTGGGCCTGCGCAGCGCGGGGATCGCCGCCCTGCCCCGGCAGGTGATCGAGGCACCCGAGAAAGGTGCTGCCCTGCACGGCCCTGCCTCGGCCGCGTGGGAGATCGCCGAGGCCATCCGCCAGACCCTCCATCACGGGCGGCAGGACAGCCCTGCGAACGTCAACGCAATCCTGACCGAGATGGAGGCGCAGGCCGAGAACGAACTGGGACGCATTGCCTCGCTAGAAGCTGCGGCCACAGCCGCCGGGGATGGCGCGCCGATCATTACGGCCATGGCTGACGCGGGATTGGAAATGGCGGAAGATCGCCAGTTGCTGGACGGCACATCGGCCGCGCCGTTTGCCGACTTCCGGACCTTTCACAAGGCCTGAAACCTGCCGCCGCATCAAGCGCCGCAGTTCTCATCATCGCCAAATACCAAAAGGGCGGGAGGTCCGAAGACCCCCCGCCCCTTTGTCTGGCGAATATTCGCTCGGAGGACGCTTAGAAGCGGACCAGGAACGAAGCGAAGAAGTCGCGACCCAGCACGTCGTAGGTCGACGGATAGGTGTTGGCCTGCTCACCGTTGTTACGGTCACCCAGGAGAAGGGTGTTCGTCTCGTTGGTCACGACGCCGTTGGCATCGAACACCGGCGAGGTCGGCAGGGTGTCGAACAGGTTGTTCACACCCACGGTCAGCGTCAGCGTCTCGTTGAAATCATACGACAGGGTAAGGTCGATGAGATCGTAAGCCGAGATCCGTTCAACGAGGTAGTCGAAGGTAGGATCATCGTCGTTGACGGCTGCAAGGTGACGCCAGCGGGTCGAGAAGGTCAGCGGACCGTCGACATAGCTGGTACGAGCCGTCCACTTGAACGCAGCCTGCGGTTCACCGCACTCGAGACCGAATTCACCCGCGCACTCGATCACATTGCTGGGATCGCTCTGGTCAGGTGCCAGTGCGTTGGATTCGGTCCAGGTGCCCAGGAACGAGAAGTTCAGGTCCGAACCACCGTTGCCAAGCAGCGAGAAACCGAGGTCCATGCCGTAGCTGATCTGAAGGTCGATACCGCTCGTTTCGAGACGGGCGACGTTCGCGACACCGAACTGCGGCGGGTTGTCACGGGTGAACGCACCGTTCGCATCACGGGTATTGACGAAGCCGGCACACCGCGGATCGTTGAAATCCTGAACCTCGGTGAAGCAGAGGTCGATAGCCGTCTGCGGAGGCACGGTGATGATCGCGTCGTCGATCGTGATGTCGAAATAGTCGGCCGTGATCGTCAGACCCGGAACGAAGGTCGGCTGAAGAACGATACCGAAGGTATAGCTGTCAGACGTTTCTTCGAACAGGTTCGGGTTACCGCCGAACAGGCCCTGGATCTGCGGATCCGGCTGGATGACCGGGTTCAGACCATTGCCGCTGCCGGGAACGATACCGATGTTGCCAAGCGGAACGCCGGCTTCCTGACAGAACGCCAGCAGAGCGCCAGTCGGGGTCGGGCCACCAGCCGGTGTACCGTTACCCGCGCAGGGGTCAGCCACGCCGGGGAAGCCGACAGCCGAACCCTGGAACAGTTCGCCGACGTTCGGTGCACGCACCGCACGCTGGTACTGACCACGGAAGGTGATGTCGGGGATCGGCGAGAACTCGATACCGCCAGCGTAGGTCCACACGCCGCCTACCGCTTCGAGCGAGTAGTCGGAGTAACGGGCTGCACCGGACAGGTCGAAGCGCATGCCGCTTTCGGTTTCGAACGGAATGTTGACCTCAGCGAAGACCTCATTCACGTTGTAACCGCCTTCGGTCGGTTCACCGGCGTTGAAGCCGGCGACGTCACCCGAAGCGAGGAACTCGTCGGGGATGAAGCGCGAGTTCACTTCACGGTATTCACCACCGAATGCGAAGCCGACGGGCTCTGCGACACCGAGGGCGAAGTCGCCAAAGGTACCGGAGATGGCAGCCGAGGCCACCTGCAGGTCGGAAATGTCACCGTTCTGTGCCTGGATGATGAACGAGTCAGTCATCTCGGGGGTCAGCGCGTTCAGGCCGTAGGGGTTGATGAGGATATCACCAGTGCCTTCGAGGCCGGCACGCAGACGCGAGAGCGATGCGTTACCCTGCTGGATGTTGGCGTTACGCGTACGCGAATACATGTAGTACGCATCGTACTGCAGGTAATCGGTGATGTCGCCGCGCAGGCCGCCCAGAACGCGGAAAGCGTTACGCTCGTCGAGGTTAGCGCGGTTGCCACCTTCGAGCAGACGACGGTTGAACTGGACGAGCACGGTATCGTCGTTCGCCTGTGCACCGGTTTCCGCAGCATCGAGCTGCGCGAACTGGTCACGCGTGGCCTGGTTGATGAAACCGGCAGCCAGCAGTTCTTCGTACGGCAGGGCAACGTTGTTCAGCTGCACCGGCGTAGGAGCCAGTTCAGAATCCACGCGGTTGTTCACGTAGGTCACTTCGCCGTAGATCTCGAGAGCCGGAACGACTTCGAAGCTGCCGTAGCCGCCGAGCAGGTAACGTTCCTGCGGAAGCTGCAGGTAGTTCACCGGAGCGAAGTTGTAGAAGTCCGTGGCACCGTTGTAGCGGCTGATTGCGCCCGGCGAACCGAAGAAGCCGTTACCGAGAGTACCGGCGGCATTTTCACCAAAAGCCGTGCCCGCACGTGCGCCGCGCGGTGCATTGCCCTGGTAGGCAAGGCGGCTTTCCGGAACGAAGGACGAACCACCCTGGACCAGCGGATCGCCGCCGAGGTTGAACTCGGAGAACTCGCGCTCGCCCTGGAAGATCGATTCGCGGTTGTAGTATTCACCGAAGACGGTGACGTTGCCACGACCGTCGGCGAAATCGGAACCAACGGCTGCGTGGACCTGCCAGCGATCGCCATCGCCGCGGTCGGTGATGGCGTACTGACCACCGAGTTCAACACCGTCGAGTTCCTTCAGGCGGAAGTTCACGACGCCGGCAAGAGCGTCCGAACCGTACACGGCCGAAGCACCGCCGGTCACGACGTCAACGGATTCCAGCAGGAACTGCGGGATCGTGTTGAGGTCGGTAACCTGGTTGGTATCGTAGAACATCCAGCGGCGGCCGTTGACCAGCAGCATGGTGCGGTTCGCGCCAAGGCCACGCAGGTTCAGCGAGGCGGTGCCGTTACCGGGGTTGTTCGAGAACGACGTGATGCCCGGAACAACCTGCGGCAGCGTGTTGACAACGTTTTCGACGTTGACCGCGCCGCTCAGCTGGAATTCTTCGCTGTCCACGACGGCAACCGGGGCAGCCGTATCGGTGTCACGGCGCTGAATGCGCGAGCCGGTTACGATGATCGTGTCCTGCTCGGCCGCAGCGGACTGCAGGGTCGGGTCTTCCTGGGCGAACGCCGGGGTCGCGAGCAGCGATCCGAAGATCACGGTGCCCGCAAGCAGCGAGGCCTTCTTGTTAATGGTAGTCATTCAATTGCTCCTGGTAAGAGGGAGAATTCGCTGGAAGGCAAACCACCCCAACTGCCCGATTATGTTACCGGATCGGTCGCGGTTGTCTGATTTCCTCCTTCCCGATGTTGCGTCAAACACGATTGCGCCGCGCCATACAATCACCCTGTGAACAGGTTTCACACGATAGCTTTTCGTGTGACATTTATGAAACAATCGTGACTGCCGGAAACGGCACGCGATTAACCCGCGGGTAACGACGTTCGGAAACCCCTTTCCGCAGGCCCGCGCTAACCTCCCTCGGCCCAACGTGCATGGGTGGCAGTGGGGACCGCCACGTTACGTATCGGAGACTGAACCATGACCTTACTCAGGGCGCTGTGCCGGGACGAGACCGGCGCGACCGGGATCGAATACGGCCTGATCATCTCGCTCATTGCGATGGCCGTCGTCGGCGCATTCCAGGAACTGCGCACCGAGGTGTTCGCCATGTACGGCACCATCGAGGACCAATACGCCGCCGCGCAGGACTAACCCGCACGGGGCTTTCCTACAGCCGCGCGAGCCCCGCACAGGCACGCGCATGGCCAACAGGACGACCCTGCCCGCCTTCACCCCCGTCCCGCGCAAGATGGACCGTTCCAACGGCTGGAAGCCCGAAGTCCAGCGCGCCTTCATAGAGGCGTGGGCCGAAACCGGCAGCGTGGAGGCCGCCGCCCGCCGCGTGGGCCGAGCATCCAACGGCGCCTACCTGCTGCGCCGCCACCCGCAGGCGCAGGAGTTCCGCAAGGCGTGGGAGGCCGCGCTGGATATCGGCATGCAGCGGATCGAGGACGTGGCGCCTTTCCGATTTGCGAAGCAAATCGATGGTTTCTTGGGGAGCGCGCGCTGAACGGCGTGGAAGTGCCCGTCTATTCCTATGGCAAGTTGGTGGGCACCCGCACCGTCTATAATGACAGGCTGCTGATGTTCATGCTGAGGAACCGCGCCCCCAGGCGCTTTGCCGCCGACGGCGCGCGCGGCATGAACGCGCTCGACAAGCATCGCTTGGCGCAGATGGAGAAGGAATGGCGCAAGGAATGGGAGCGCGAACGCGTCACCACCGGCAAGCGCGAGAAAGCCGTGGTGCTCGCCTCCCTCAACGCCAAGCTCGACACAATGCGCACCCGCAAGGATGCGCTGCTGAGCCCCGAAACCCGCCGCCTGAAGGAAGCCTACGAGGAAGCCGCCCGCCGCGACGCGGACCAGCCGTTCTGGTGGGACAATGGCCCCGCCCCCGACACCGCCGCTGCCGAGGCGCAGGACGAAGCCGAATGGACCGCCCGCGCCACGCCCTCCCCCGAAATGCAGGTCTGGCTGGACCGCCCCGCGCGGGAGGAGCCGGACGACGGCTGGGAAATCATCGACCCGGAGGAGCACGGCGATGGCGGAGCGTGACACGCCCGGTCAGATCCGGGTGCATCGAGGGTTCTTGAAGGCTGCGGGACGGTGGGAGTTGTGGCCGGATAACCGCGCTGAACTCCCCTCCCGCCCGCGGGAGGGGCAGCGAGACTTGGAGAGGCGAAGCCGAACCTAGTCGCAGCGGGGTGGGCCTGTCCGGCCCAGCGCTTCGCGCGCCCACCCCCAACCCCTCCCGCCAGCGGGAGGGGAGATTAGTGCTTGAAGCAATTCTCTCGGTGCCAGCGGAGCAATTGCGGATGTGGGCGCTCGCTGTCTCGCGTAGGCGTGATTGCCCTACCGCTGCGATTAATATTCTTCTCGACGCTCGCCAGATCGTCGACCTACCGCGAAACAACGATTTCGAGACTCTCGGCCAAGCCAATCAGGCCACGGTCGAACATCCATTGGGCGGTTCCGGACAATGCCGATCCGTTGCGAATAGAATCTAGCCCACCCTGTTCGACTGGCCGAATGTGCGCCGCTTCAGTTTCCATTCGGATACCACCATTGACCAGCTTCCAGCCTGTCACCGCGCAGCGGGCATCATAGGCGCACACTACGGTGTGGCGGTGGCTGGTGAAACGAATTCAGGAAACCTCATCAAGCCAACCTTCGACCGCATTGTTGAATCGTTCGACAATATCAGAGCGTCCGCAAAGGCTTGGCGTCGTCAAATAGCTGTAAGTTTGCGTCACGGCGCGGCGAAGTTCGTCAGCGCTCAATTCCATAGCGAAGACGTTGACAAAGTCGCGAATGTCCACAACCGCAATGTCGCGCCCATAGGGCTGAAGGAATCGTATCATGTCAGCGGGTTCGGCTAGATCGTCGTCGCGGTTCACGTCCGACGCGATGATCGTATATTTGCGAAGGCCCGCCATATCCATTTTCTTGCGGAAGTCGCCAACGCGGTTTTTCCAATCGGGGCGAACCGTCACTTCGTAAGCCCGGATAAGATCGCTTTTCAAAATTTCTTCAATGTCGCCAGCCCTTGTGTCAAAGCGATCGGAAGCGTGGACATGATACGTTCGAATCTCATAACCGTAACGCTGGCGGTGAACGAACAAGAGCGCAGCGATAAGGAACTGTTGCACATTGCCTTCGGATGGAATGGCGATAAGCGAGTAGAACAGTCTGCGGGCGCGAGCGTATGTCAAAACGTCGTCGCCAACCGGTGGTAAGGGCGCAACAACCTTCCGGCTTTCGGCGAACTTCGCCGCCATGTATTCGGCGCATTTGACGCGCTGCTCAGGGTCAAGATCGGCGAGCGTTCGCGCGAATGTATCGAACCGAACGTCGTCTTGAAGCCGGGCATTGGCGACATTACCTTTCCAACCGAGATTTTCTCCGAAGGCTGTGATCGCATTGTGAAGCGTGATGCTGCGAAGCCCCAGTTGCGTCGCAAGCCGCTTGTCGCCGTGTTGGCCCCGAATTCCCGTCGGTATCGAGTTGCAATCCCAATCCGCGTCGACGGTCGCGTAAAAAACGAAGAACAGCGAAGCTAGGCGGACGCTGTTCGAGCCGTGCCCTAGCTGGCCGTCCATTGCTGCCCGACCGGCGGCGCTTGGCAGGGCGTAAAGCTTGTCGCCTTCAATGTATCCGTCGATTCGTGCGAGCGCGTCCTCAACCGCACGCTCGACCAAAACATTACGAGGCATTACGCCGCTGCCAGCAAGGGAAGGACGGCTTCTGGCTGATAGTGCGTTTCGGGACAGGCCGTCGCACCTTCAAGCTGAATACGCAGGGCCGTACCAAGGGCTTCGCCAAGCATCGGAGGGACGGCGTCGCCGACTTGCGTGTATTGCGACGATCGCGAACCGGCGAACCACATTTCAGGCGGGAACGTTTGAATGAGCGCCGATTCCTTTAGCGTCATACGACGTGCGCCGGGAACTTCGCCGTCGCGCGGCTTGCCGCCCGCCATAAGATGCGCCGAATAGTCGGGCGCAATGTCCATGGTATCGACCCAATGCGTTTTGTATCCGCCCGCCGAAGCCAAGATCGTATGACAGGGCGACGCAAGATCAATTGGACGCCCACCCCCGTTATAGACGTGTCCAGCATAGGGGCTTCGGCGCGGGTCCGGGTATCTGGCGTAGATCACCGGGCAATCGGGTGGCTCGCCTAGCGGGCTGTGCTTGTCGATCACCGTTCCCGACGCGACGTGCGGTTGATCGGTATTCGTACCGTGCGTCGGCTTCGGAAACCAAAATGACCTCTCTCGCATCCCGACAATAATCAAGCGGCGGCGCTTTTGAGGCACGCCATAATCAGCCGCAGATACAACGTGCCACGAAACGTTGAAGCCCTTCGCTTCAAAGTCTCGAAGCAATTCGACGAGATATTTGACCCGGCTTCGCGTCGCTAATCCGGGCACATTTTCGCACAAGAATGCGGCGGGTTGCACTTCGTCGAGTGCTCGCATGAATTCGGGAAACATGTTGCGAGCGTCGGCGGTGCCGCGTCGAAGCCCGCCGCTCGAAAAAGGCTGGCAAGGTGGACCGCCATATATTACGTCAACCGAACCCCGATACCGCTCGAACGAAATACTGCGAATGTCCGACTGATAGTGTTCGGCATCCGGTGTATGGGCATCATAGGTTTCGACGGCGTCTTTGCGCTTCTCGACACAAGCGACAGGTTTAATCCCCGCGCGCTTCATTCCAATCGAAAGTCCACCGGGGCCAGAAAATAAGTCGAGTGCTTTCATGCCTTCAACAATGCATCGCACATACAGCGAAGGCAAGTTTGTTCTCGTTTAGTTTCCACCATTATGAAGCTATCTTCGATCAATCGTCCTTCGCCATGGCGCATTTGAAGCCGTACCAGCTTTCCCAATCCATCTCGGGATCATCTTTGAACGTCTCGATGTGGCGTCGAAAGGCATCAATCGCCTTCGAAGAAACCAACGCTAAGGTATCTCCCGTCGGGCCTTTGATGAACATACGTTTATCGTCACCAGTACCTTCATACGCGCCGTAACTTTGAAGATTGGTTGCCTCATTGAGAGCGTAGGCGTCTTCATAATCGTCAGGTTCGTTCCCGGGCGCCAGCCATTCCTCGAAATTAGTCATTGAGCTCATCGTATCACTCCTCCCCCAATCCGCAGAGCGGCAATAGACGCTTCCTGCGGATTCTCACGTTGCCATATTCGCGCATCCGCGCCTTCCTCTTTTTCTGCTTTTCCAGCAGTTTTTTCTTGTGCGTGATGTCGCCGCCATAGCATTAGGCGGTCACGTCCTTTCGCAGGGCGGCAATGGTTTCGCGGGCGATGTTCTTGCCGCCGATGGCGGTGCTATCCTGCGACTGAACAGCTAGCCTTGCCACACCGTGTCGAACCGCATGCCCAACAGCTACTTCTTCCGAGCCTTCCGAGCCGCATACTTCTCGTCGCGGGCGGCTTTCAGTTCCGCCTCGGTCGGCTGGGGCACGTTGGCTGCGGCTTTCTTTTCCGCCTTGGCCTGGGCGATTGCGGCCTTGCGGGCGGCGCTCTTTTCGGCGGCGGCGGCTTCGCGGGCTTCCTGCGCGGCCTTGCGGCGGGCAACCTCGGCCTCGTCCATCTTCGGCTTTGCGGCGAACTTCTTCAGCGCCTTCTCGCGGGCCTTCTGCGCCAGCGCGGTGCGTTCTTCGAAACTGGGTTCTTTATAGCCTGCCATGATCTGTATCGTTCTTTTCTGTTTGGCCGGGGCGGACCCGGCTGGAATTTGGGGCTGGAAATTGGGGCAAGGTGATGTGGTTGGAAGGCCCCTGCCTACTCCTCCCCCATCCGCAATGCAGCGATAAACGCTTCCTGCGGGATGCTCACGTTGCCGTATTCGCGCATCCGGGCCTTGCCCTTCTTCTGCTTGTCCAGCAGCTTCTTCTTGCGCGAAATGTCGCCGCCATAGCATTTGGCGGTCACGTCCTTGCGCAGCGCCGCGATGGTTTCGCGGGCGATGATCTTGCCGCCGATGGCGGCCTGGATCGGGATCTTGAACAGGTGGCGCGGGATCAGGTCTTTCAGCCGCTCGCACATGCCGCGGCCGCGTTCTTCGGCCACACTGCGGTGGACGATCAGCGATAGCGCGTCCACCGGCTCGTTGTTGACCATGATGTTCATCTTCACCAGGTCGCCTTCGCGGTTGCCGATCTGCTCGTAATCGAAGCTGGCATAGCCGCGGCTGATGCTTTTCAGGCGGTCGTAGAAATCGAACACCACCTCGTTCAGCGGCAATTCGTAGCTCACCTGCGCGCGCCCGCCGACGTAGGTCAGGTCGGTCTGGATGCCGCGCCGGTCCTGGCACAGCTTGAGGATGGAGCCGAGGTATTCGTCGGGCGTGTAGATCACCGCCTTGATCCACGGTTCCTCGATCATGTCGATGCGGTTCACGTCCGGCCAGTCGGCGGGGTTGTGAATGTCGATGACCTTGGCGTCCTCGTTCTTCGTGTGGCCCAGGTGCACGCGGTAGACCACGCTGGGCGCGGTGGTGATCAGGTCAAGGTCGTATTCGCGGCTGAGGCGTTCCTGGATGATCTCCAGGTGCAGCAGGCCAAGGAAGCCCGCGCGAAAGCCAAAGCCCAGCGCGGCGCTCGATTCCATCTCGTAGGAGAAGGAGGCATCGTTGAGGCGCAGCTTGCCGATGGAATCGCGCAGTTTCTCGAAATCCGCCGCGTCCACCGGGAACAGGCCGCAGAACACCACCGGCTGCACTTCCTTGTAGCCCTTCAGCGCGGTGGGAGAGCCGTTCTTCACCGTGGTGATGGTGTCGCCCACGCGGGCCTGTTCGACTTCCTTGATCTGCGCGGTGATGAAGCCGATCTCGCCCGGCCCGATCTCCGGCAGGTCGGTGCGCTTGGGCTTAAAGCAGCCCACACGGTCGATCAGGTGCTGGGTGCCGCCTTGCATGAACCTGACCTCCAGCCCCTTTTTCAGGACGCCGTCCATCACCCGCACCAGGATGACGACGCCGAGGTAGGGGTCGTACCAGCTGTCGACCAGCATGGCCTTCAGCGGTGCGTCGCGGTCGCCCGTGGGGGCGGGAATGCGCTTGACGAGGGCTTCCAGCACGTCCTCGATCCCGATGCCGGACTTGGCGCTGGTCAGCACCGCGTCGCTGGCATCCAGGCCGATGATATCCTCGATCTCGGCCTTCACCTTTTCGGGCTCGGCGGCGGGCAGGTCGATCTTGTTGATGACGGGCACGATCTCGTGGTCATGCTCGATCGACTGGTAGACGTTGGCCAGCGTCTGGGCTTCCACGCCCTGCGCCGCGTCCACCACCAGCAGCGCGCCCTCGCACGCGGCCAGGCTGCGCGATACTTCGTAGGCGAAGTCGACGTGGCCGGGGGTGTCCATCAGGTTAAGCTCGTAGGTCTCGCCATCCGTCGCGGTGTAACTAAGGCGCACGGTCTGCGCCTTGATGGTGATGCCACGCTCGCGCTCTATGTCCATGTTATCAAGGACTTGCTCGCTCATCTCACGCTCGGTCAGGCCGCCGCAATGCTGGATCAGGCGATCCGCCAGCGTGGACTTGCCATGGTCGATGTGGGCTATGATCGAAAAGTTGCGAATACGGGCAAGGTCAGTCATGCCGCGCCTTTAGCCTTGCGGTGCGAGACTGTCAGCCGGAATATGCGGGGGTGCGCTATCTCGCGCGCGACGCCCCGCCGCCCACATCCACCTGCATGAAGCGTGGCCGCGTTCCCGGCGTGCTCTTTCCGCCGGCCACGGCCGCCAGGTGATTTCCCCCGCGCAGGGCCTGTAGCGGCACACCGATGGCGGCGAGCATGTAGGGCGAAACACGGTGGCGCGTGCACAGCCCCCCTGCCCCGTCCGAAACCAAAGGTGTCTCGAATTCGATGCCCTGGGTCGCGTCCTGCGATCGGCGTACCTTGCCCACCACGATCTGCCCCTCGCCAAGATCGAGTACCAGTTCGGTGCCGATGGGTACGTCCAGCAGCCCTTCTATCCGGGCGCCGGTGCGGGACAGATCGCGCAGCATGGCGATGTAGTGATGATCCTCGTGCACGATCCCGATACGACGGAACAGCGTGCGCCGCTCTGACCGGAACTTTGCCGGCCCGGAAGGTTCGTAGCGCAGTTCGCCCGAGGCAAGCTTTTCGAGCACCTCCGCTTGCGGCACCGCGCGCGAGAAGATGAAGCCTTGTACGTAGTCTACTTCCAGGCCCGCGATGGTCTCCAGTTCGTCCATCGCTTCCACGCCCTCGGCCGTGGTGACCATGTCCATGGCCTTGGCCAGATCGGCGATCGCGTGGATGATGGCGTTGCCTTTGTCACCGTCCTGCGCGCAAACGCGCACGAAACTCTGATCGATCTTCAACTTGCTGAAGGGCGCCTTGCGCAGATAGGACAGCGAGGAATATCCCGTGCCAAAGTCGTCAAGCGCGAGCTTCACGCCAAGCTTGGCGAGCTTGTCGAACATGATCGCCGCGTTGCCGATATCGCCCATGAAGACGCTCTCGGTTATTTCCAGTTCCAGCCGCGCGGGAGGAAGGCCGGAATCGCGCAAGGCCCTGTCAACGATCCCGGGAAGGTCCTCGGCCAGGAACTGGCGCGCCGACACGTTCACGGAAACCGGAAAGTCGCCAGGCCATTCGGCAGCATCGCGGCAGGCCTGCTGCAGGGCCCACGCGCCCAGCCCGTCTATCAGACCGGAGTCCTCTGCCACCGGAATGAATACTTTTGGAGAAATCGGCCCGTGTTCCGGGTGGTTCCAGCGCAGCAGCGCCTCGAAACCGCGGACCAGGTGATCTCTTGCGCCTACCTGCGGCTGGTAGTGCATCGCAAGCTGTTTGCGCGCCAACGCATCGCGAAGATCTTCCTCTATCTCGCGGCGGTCTTCCGCCGTCTCCTTCAGGTCGTTGGAATAGAAACGGAACTGTCCGCGCCCACCGCCCTTGGCCGCGTAAAGCGCCAGGTCAGCGGCCTTGACCAGTTCGGTGGGCTTCACCCCGTCGTATGGCGCAACCGCGATGCCAACCGATGTGCCGATAATGGCGCGGCTGCCCTCGATGGAATAGGGCTGCGAGATCATCTGGATCATGCGGTTCGCCATGTCGCCCAGTTTGCCTCGGTCATCGAGGTCCGGAACAATCAGCTGGAATTCGTCACCGCCCAGCCTGCCGATTTCGGAACCCGCGGGAGCCACGCGCTGTAGCCGCTGGGACACCTGCCGCAGCAACTCGTCGCCTGCCGGATGGCCCAGTGTATCGTTAACCTGCTTGAACCGGTCCAGATCGAGCATGATGAGCGCGCAGCTGCGCTTCTCGATCCTGTAGGCGTTGAGCACCGTCGTCAGCCGCTGGGCCATGCGGTGGCGATTGGAAAGGCCTGTAAGCGCATCGAATTCCGCCATGCGGCTGGTCTTGCGCTTTTCCTCGTACGAAGCGGTGATATCCTTCACGATACCCCGATAACCCGTAAAATCGTTGCGAGCGTCGAATTGCGGTCGACCGGTGAGCTGCCACCACATGTGGCAAGTGCCGCCGCTCGCTTCGCTTTTCAGGCAAACTACAAGTTCCGTGAAACTGGAATGGGCGCTCAGCAGGTAGGAAATCGGCTTGGCTTCGCTCTGGTCCTCATCCTCGCGGGCGGTCTGGAGAAGGCTCGCCAGCGGTTCGCCGATGATGGGGCGACTTGGATCGAACTGATCCATGGCCTTCTGCGAAAGATAGCGCACCCTTCCCTGTGCGTCGGTGGCCCAGAACCAGGCGAGGTCGCTGTTCTCGAAACTGTCGAACATTTCAAGCCGCTCATCCTTGCTGACCGTTGCAGCGCGGGATGCCGCGGCTTCTGCGTCGGGCACGCGGACGGGTTCGGCTTCGTTGCCGCCAAACCCTTTCCAGATGCCTCGTACACCCATACCTTACCTTCTTGATCGTTCGACAGTATTGTACTCAATCCAGATTCAGCCGGCCTCCCGCATCGCTATCCCGCTCATCGGCGCTGGCGCCGCCGCCTGGATCGCCGCGATGCGCCCTGACGGATCGCGTTGCAGGGCGTTGGCGAATTCCACGCCCATGCGATCGTCCTCGCTCCAGCGGGTAGTGCAGGTAACCGCATGGGATTGCGACAGCTGTACCTTGAACAGAGTGCCCACCGGCACGCTCCACAGACCTTCGATCAGCGCCCCAGTGGTGGAAATGTTGCGAATGGTGCCGTTGTAGAGATGGCCGTTGTGGTCCAGCACAACCTTGCGCAGCACTGTCTGCCGCGGCGCCCGGCTGCAACGCGGTCCGTGCGCCACGGCCGCAAGCCCCGAGGCAAGCCGTTCGTTTGCCTGATGGGCATCCAGCGGCCGTTCGTAAATGTAACCCTGCACGTGGCTGCATCCGTGCAGGCGCACCAGATCCAGTTCGTCCATCGTCTCCACGCCCTCGGCGGTGGTTTCCATGCCCAGCGAGTGCGCAAGACTGGTGATCGACGCGATAATGGCGGCATTGCGGCTGCCTGCCTCGGTAATGCCGCGCACGAAGCTCTTGTCGATCTTGATCTTGTCGAAAGGAGCTTTCTTGAGGTAGCCAAGCGACGAATAGCCAGTGCCGAAATCGTCGAGAGCAAGCCGCACGCCAAGGTTCTTGAGCGCGGCGAACATGGCATCGGTCGCGGCGCTGTCCTGCAGGAATACCGTCTCGGTTATTTCCAGTTCGAGCTGCGAAGGCTTGATACCGGTGCTGGCGATCGCATTGGCAACGATGCGGGGCAGCTGCGGGTTGGCGAATTGCAGCGGAGAGACATTCACAGCCATGCGGATTTCGTCCGGCCATTCGGCCAGTTGCTCGCATGCCTGGCGCAGCGCCCATTCGCCCAGTTGCTGGATCATGCCCGTATCTTCAGCCGACTCGATGAAGCGGTGCGGCGAGATCCATCCTTTCACCGGATGATGCCAGCGCATCAGGGCTTCGAACCCGGTAATGTTCTCCGTGCTGGTGGAAACCACCGGCTGGTAGAACATCTCGAGCTGGCCCTTGGCCAGGGCATCGCGCAGATCTTCCTCCATCTGCGAGCGCGCCTCCGCGTCGGCATGCAGGTCTTGCGAGTAGAAATGAAGGCGCCCGCGTCCACCATCCTTCGCCGCGTAAAGGGCGAGATCGGCATTGCGGATGATATCATCGCTGCTCTCGCCATCGTCCGGCGCAATGGCAATGCCGACCGATGCGCCGATTACCACGCGCTGCCCCTCGATGGTGTAGGGCTGCGACAGTGAATTGATGATTTCGCGGCCCAGCTCGGCCAGTTCTTCGCGCTCCACGCGCCCGGGAACGATTACCTTGAATTCGTCGCCCCCCAGCCGACCGACCTGCCCCATCTTGCCCACGGTACGCTGGAGACGGGTCGAAACCTGTTTCAGCAAAACGTCACCGGCTGGATGTCCCATGGTATCGTTGACCTGCTTGAACCGATCCAGATCGAGCAGGAATACCGAGCAACTGCGGTTGGATGCCTGCGGTGCTGAAAGGATCTTTTCCAGCGACTGGCTCATGGTGAAGCGGTTGGCGAGGCCGGTGAGCGAGTCGTAGCGGGCCAGCCGGGTGGCATTTTCCTGACTGCGCTTGCGCTCGGTCAGGTCCGTGCCCGAGCCGCGGAAGCCGATGAAGTTGTCGAAATGATCGTACAGCGGCCTGCCGGAGACCGACCACCAGCGTTCCTCGTCGACAATCGCCGCGCGCACGGAAAGCTCTGAAAAGGCGGACCTGGCGGACAGATGGAACAGCAGTGTCCGCTCACCCTCCTCGCCCGTGTCGGCAAGGTCGAAAAGGCGGGTAAGCGGTTGCCCGACCAGCTTGTGCTGCTTCAGGCGAAGCGCCTCGGCAACAGGTGGCGATACGTAGGTCAGCAGCGATCGGCGGTCGGTCTCCCAGAACCAGCCTTGCCCGGTCTGCTCGTAATCGGTGAGGATATCCTGCGCGCGGGTGTTGATCCGCTCCTGCGCCGCGCGGTTTTCTTCCTGTTGGGCCTGGTCCACCATTTCCTGGCGGCTGAGGATCAGACCAAGCGTGATGGCCAGAACGAGGCCGAACAGGCCGTGCTCGACGCTGTTGTTGAAGAACATGGGGCCATAAAGCGCAATTTGCGCGCCCGCGATCGTCATCGGATGTCGTCGCAGGTAAATCGCGGAAATGGCGAAGGTCGCCGCGGCGCTGGACCCGATGTAGATGCCCGGCAGGGTGCGTTCCGCACCCCATACGGTCAGGCCGATCCCGACCAGCAGCAGGGGCAGGAAAACCGCAGCGAAGAGACCGGCGATCTGGTATGCTTTTTCCCGGGTTATCACCGCGTCATAAACGAAGCGGCCCAGCAGCAGGATGACGATGGAGGCGACAAAGGCCAGTGCCGACGCCACCGGGATCGGCGCGGTGGCCACGAAGGTGCAACTGGCCGCGCACAGGAAGATCGTCAGCGGCAGGAATGGCATGGTGCTCGGGAACAACTGCCGCGCGGACAGCACATGTTGCGGTGGCAAGGCTTGCGTTCCGCGCCCCCGTTTGCGCCGGTCCGTGTTTCGGCGTTCGCTTGCCGTGGCCGTTGCAGGCCGTTCGTTGACCAGGTCCTCTGCCGTTTTCTGGGGGACCATCTCGAGGCGCACAGCACTTTCGCCACGCTGCCGCTCGGTGGCAGCAGTGCGCTTGATCCTCTGTAAGGCGTTGCCAGCGGAACGGTCCATTGCAGCCCCATGCCAGAAAGCCCTTTGAAGAACGGTTAATGATAATAACCGTACAGGCGGCAAGTTCATCGGGTATGAGCCATACTGCCGCATTGCCGGATGCGGTTAATTCGCTAAGTTTCGGGACCCACACTCTGTTCGTTCGGGAGAACCGCGAAATGCGGCATATTGCGATAATCGGTTCCGGCCCAGCGGGTTACTACACGGCGGAAGCCGCACAGAAACGGTTCGGCGACGATGTCAAAGTCGATATTTTCGACCGGTTGCCGGTTCCCTACGGACTGATCCGCAGCGGCGTTGCGCCCGATCACCAATCCATCAAGGGCGTCTCGCGCCGTTACGAGAAGACCGCGCTGACGCAAAACGTTCGCTTCGTGGGCAATGTCGCGGTCGGTTCGGACATTTCCGTCGCGCAGTTACAGGAATTTTACGACGCCGTCGTGCTTGCAACTGGCGCTCCGCAGGATCGCGATCTTGGTATCCCCGGTGAAGACCTGGCTAACTGCTTCGGCAGCGCCGCGTTCGTCGGGTGGTACAATGGACATCCGCAGTTCGCCGGTCTCGATCCCGATCTTTCCGGCAGTACCGCCGTGGTGATCGGCATGGGCAACGTGGCGCTGGATGTGGCGCGCATGCTGTCGAAGAAGGGCGGCGAGTTCGACGGGTCCGACATTGTCGGCCACGCGCTGGAGGCGCTGGGTGCCAGCACCATCGAGCGGGTGATCCTGCTGGGCAGGCGTGGCCCCCACCAGATCATGATGACGCCAAAGGAACTGGGCGAACTGGCCAGCCTCGAGCAAGCGTCGCCGCACGTCGACCGGCACGACCTGCCCGCAGAAGCCGAGGATGCCATTCTGGAACCCGGCCTGCGAAAGTCCGTCGCCCTGCTGCGCGAATTCGCCGCCACGCCCGAGCATATTCGCGCGGAAAAGCGCATTGCCGTGGAATTTGCCTTCTTCGCCCAGCCCCGCGCGTTGGTGGGTGATGGCAAGGTAAAAGCCGTGGAAGTGGAGCGCACCGAACTGGTAAAGGGCCGCGCCGTCGGGACGGGCGAGATCGAACGCATTCCCGCCGACATTGTCATCAGTTGCATCGGCTATCGCACGGCGCCCATTCCGGGCGTTCCGTTCGACGAGCGTCAGGGCCGGTTCGCCAACGACGATGGCCGCATACTCCTCGGCCTCTATTGCGTGGGATGGGCCAGACGCGGCCCGTCAGGCACGATCGGCACAAACAAGCCCGACGGCTTTGGCATCGTCGATCACATCGCCGAAGACATTGCCGCCGGCACCCTGGGGCGCGGCGATAAGAAGGGGCGCGAGGGGTTCGACGCTTTCGCCGCCGAGAAGGGCCTGGATGTGGTTACATTCCGCGACTGGAAGAAGATCGAAGAGGCCGAAGCCAAGGCCGCCCGCGAGGGATCCCCGCGCGAGAAGTTCATCGATATCGATGCGATGATAAGGGCAGCCGACTAGGCGAGCCGGCAAAAGCCTGATCGTGGCCCCCTGAACTACACCCGCATCGGCATCAGCACGTAAAGCGCCGGGCTGCCTTCGTCCTTGCGGATCAGCGTCGGGGCTCCGGCATCGGCGAAGTGCATTTCCACGGTGTCGCTGTCGATCTGGTGGAGGATGTCCTTCAGGTAACCGGCGTTGAAGCCGATTTCCATGACGTCGGAACCATATTGGCCGGGCACTTCCTCGGTCGCATTGCCGTTGTCCGGGCTGGTCACGCTGAGAGTGACCTTGTCGCCCTCCAGCCCCATTTTTACCGCGCGGGTCTTCTCCGTCGCGATGGTCGCCACGCGGTCGACGCCGGCGAAGAGCGACTTGGGATCGACTTTCAGCAGCTTGTCGTTACCCGTTGGAATGACGCGGGAATAGTCCGGGAACGTGCCGTCGATCAGCTTGCTGGTGAGGACGACACCGCCCTCCCCGCCCAGGGTAAAGCGGATTTTCGAAGGGCTGAGATCGACCTGGACGTTGCCCTCCATGGCCTCCTCCAGCAGCTTGCGCAGTTCGCCCACGGCCTTTCGCGGCACGATGACGTCTGGCATGCCTTCGGCACCGGCAGGGCGCGACAGAGTATAGCGCGCCAGGCGGTGTCCGTCGGTGGCAGCAGCCTTCAGCACGCCGCCATCCTCGTCCGCGACGTGGAAGAAAATGCCGTTGAGATAGTACCGCGTCTCCTCGGTTGAGATAGCGAAGCGCGTGCGGTCGATCAGTTCGGCCAGTGTAGCCGCCGGCATTTCGAAACTGGTCGGCAGGTCGCCTTCCACGATCACCGGAAAGTCGTCACGCGGAAGGGTGGGCAGCGAGAAACGGCTGCGCCCGGCCTTCACCGTCATGCGGTTTTCCGCAGTTTCGAGCGAGACTTCGCTGCCATCGGGCAGCTTGCGCGCAATATCGAACAGCAGGTGCGCCGAGACGGTGATCGCACCGCCGCTGGAAACGCTGTTAGCTTCCAGGCTCTCGATCACCTGCAAGTCGAGGTCGGTCGCCATCACCTTCACGTGGCCGCCCTCGTCCGCCTCTATCAGAACGTTCGAGAGGATGGGGATGGTGTTCCGCCGCTCCACCACGGACTGCACGTGAGAGAGACAACGCAGCAGCTTCGCGCGTTCGATGGTGGCCTTCATCGCAGATCTTTCCTCAAACTCTGACGCTGCGGTGCCGGGACGAGCCCGGATTCGCATGGCTGCGCCGGTAAAATTGCTCGTTCATCCTTAGCGCAGGCATGGGCTCGGGCAAGGATTCGGTCGCTGCCGGGCGGATTCCTTGGGGAAAACTACCCCAGCATCGCCATGCCGCCGTTCACGTGCAGCACCTGTCCCGTCACGTAGCCCGCTTCCTTCGAAGCAAGGTAAGCCACGGCAGCGCCGATATCGTCGCCCTCGCCCATCTTCGCCATCGGGATGCGGCCATTGATCGCGTCCTTCTGCTTGTCGTCCAGTGCATCGGTCATGGCTGACCGGATGAAGCCGGGAGCAACGCAGTTCACGGTGATGCCGCGGGTCGCCAGTTCCTGCGCCAGGCTGCGGCTCATGCCCACGACACCGGCCTTTGCCGCGCAATAGTTCATCTGCCCCGGATTGCCCGTTGCTCCTACCACGCTGGTAATATTGATGATGCGCCCGAAGCGCGCCTTCATCATCGGACGGGCGCTGGCGCGCATCAAACGGAATGTGGATTCAAGGTTGATCCTGATCACCTCGTCCCACTCTTCGTCCTTCATGCGCATGGCCAGGTTGTCGCGGGTGATCCCGGCGTTGTTCACCAGGATATCGACCTTGCCCAGCGTATCGAGCGCAGCGGGAACGAGTTCCTCCACCTGCGTGGCATCCGACAAATTGCAGGTGATCTCCACGTGCCCATCGTTGTCGTGGTGCGGCACTTCGGTGTTCAACTGCTCGCGAAAAGCGCGCAGCTTGTCGCCGTTCGAGCCCGAGAGTGCGAGGCGCGCACCCTGGCGGGCCAGTGCGTAAGCGATCGCGGACCCGATGCCGCCACTGGCACCGGTCACAACAGCGGTCATTCCCTTCAGGTCGAACATCGTCAGACTTCCTTTGCCAATGCTTCGATATCTTCCATGCTCACCACGCTTGTGACCGTGGCGTCGGGCGCGATCTTGCGGATCATCGGGCCTAGCACCTTGCCGCCCAGTTCGATGAAATGGGTAACGCCGGCCGCTTCCATGGCCAGCACGCTTTCGCGCCAGCGCACCCGGCCGGTGATCTGCTCCACCAGCAGGTCCTTCTCGGTAGCGGCGTCGGTCACTTCGGCTGCGGTCACATTGGCATAGAGCGGCAGGCGGAAGGCGGTGGGCGGCATGTCCTTCAGCGCAAATTTCATGCGCTGGGCGGCGGGTTGCATCAAAGAGCAGTGGAAGGGTGCCGAGACCGGCAGCTTCACAGCGCGCTTGATGCCGAGATCCTTGGCCAGTTCCACGGCGCGGTCAATCGCCTGCATATGGCCGGAAAGGACAACCTGCGTGGGATCGTTATCGTTGGCGACCTCGCAAACCTGCCCATCGGCAGCGGCTTCGGCCAGAGCCTGTGCTTTCTCGAGATCCGCCCCCAGCAGCGCGCACATCGCGCCTAGGCCGATGGGAACGGCATCCTGCATGGCAATGCCGCGCGTACGCAGCAACCGGGCGGTGTCGGACAGGGTAAAGGCCCCGACCGAAGCCAGCGCCGAATATTCGCCCAGCGAGTGTCCGGCAACGCACTCGCCCTTTTCCGTCAGCGAGAAACCCCCGTCTTCCAGCACGCGCGCCACCGCGATGGCGTTGGCCATGATGGCGGGCTGCGCGTTGGCGGTCATGGTCAGTTCGGATTCGGGCCCCTCGGCCATCAGGCGCGCCAGTTTCTGGTTCAGCGCGTCGTCGACCTCCTGAAATACCTCGCGCGCGACACTGCTGGCCTCGGCAAGCTCTACGCCCATGCCGATCTTCTGGCTCCCTTGGCCGGGGAAAACGAATGCAATCATGTTAATTCCTTTCTTGCGCGCGGGCCTATGCCCCGGCGGCGCTTCGCGCAACACCGAAGGGCACGATAGCGTTTGCAGCATCGTGACCGATATCGGCGCGGCCCAGATAGGGAATGCCCGTTCGCTCGCACCAGTATTGTGCGATTTGCACTTCCGTCATGCCGAAATCACGGTCGTTTTCCGGCACGTCGCTGATGCGTCCGAGGCGCAGGCCTGCCACGCCGCGAAGATGCTGCGTGATGTGGAAGAACAGCCGGTCAACCGCATAGAGATGCTCGGCCACTTCTTCCACCAGCACAACGTGGCCCGCAAGGTTTGGCATCAGTTCGGTACCGCACAGCATTGCCAGCGTCATCAGGTTGAAGGCGGCCACCGGTCGTTCGTCCAGCCCGACCTCCAGCGGCACGGTTTCGCCGGAAAGGTAGCGAAGCACGCGGCGCACGGCATCCTCCCCGCCCTCGCGGCGGATGTCTCCGGCAAGCGGGCCGTGGACCGGCTTGCCGATCCCGGCACGGTAGAGCGCAGCCAGCAATGTGCCCGCATCCGAATAGCCGAGGTAAGTCTTCTTACGCGCTGCCGGCGTCAGTCCGGCTATTGCCGGTGCGGCAATGCGGCCCGCGCCATATCCGCCCATGGCGAACCACACGGCATCGATGTCGGGATCGTTTGCAGCCGCCAGGAAGGCGTCGAGCCGCTGCGCGTCGTCGCCCGCGAAATGTCCCTGTTCTTCAAAGCACTGCTCGGCGAAGTTGAGGGTGATGTGAGGAAATTCCTCTGCTGCCAGCGTCTGCACGGCCTCGGCCCTCGCCCGGCGGATCGGCTTGCCCGGACAGACACAGGTTATGCGCGTTGTCATGGCCTTCGCCTAGCCTGACTGGAAACGCGCGTCACCCCTTCCCCTGCGCGGTTTCACGGCATTTCCGCAACAATGCACAAAACGCACTTTCGCTACCCCCGGCAACCTGTCTAGGAGTGGGGCAATGAACGAGCACTCCTCCCCCCCCTCCTATTTTTTCTGCGGCATTGGCGGATCGGGCATGTTGCCCCTTGCGCAGATCGTCAAAGGCCTTGGTGCCGAAGTCGGCGGATCGGATCGCAGCCGTGATCAGGGGCGCACGCCGGAGAAATTCGCCTGGCTGGAACGCCAGGGGTTCAGACTCTTTCCGCAGGACGGTAGCGGGCTGACAAGCAGAGAACAGGTGCTGGTGGCCAGCGCCGCGATCGAGGATACCGTGCCCGAGGTGATACGCGCGCGATCTCTCGGCTGCCCGCGCCTGACCCGTGCCGAACTGCTGTCGAAACTATTCAACGCAGCGCCAGTATCGCTCGCCGTGGCCGGCACCAGTGGCAAGTCCACCACCACCGCCATGCTGGGATGGATCCTGGAACATACTGGCCGATCACCCACCATCATGAACGGTGCGGTAATGAAGAATTTCGCTGCACCAGATAATCCCTTCGCCAGCGCGGTTGTCGGGCGCAGCGACGTTTTCGTGAGCGAGGTGGACGAGAGCGATGGGTCCATCGCGCTCTACAATCCCACCGTCGCCGTGCTGCTGAACGTCAGCCTCGATCACAAGAGCATGGAAGAACTGCGCCATCTGTTCGGCGAGTTCCTGCGCCGCGCCGACAGGGCCGTGGTAAACCTGGATGATGACGATGCCGAGTTCCTTGCGCGCAAGTGCAC
This sequence comes from uncultured Sphingomonadaceae bacterium, assembly GCA_947493195.1. Taxonomy (GTDB): domain Bacteria; phylum Pseudomonadota; class Alphaproteobacteria; order Sphingomonadales; family Sphingomonadaceae; genus Alteraurantiacibacter. Next base: position 88,718 of record CANLQG010000003.1, read on the forward strand.
GAATGTCCTTTCCTTTGCCATCGATAACCGCAAAGCCACATTGGGGATCGAACCCGGCACGATCCGGGAAAGCGAGATGCTGACAGAAGCCATCCTTGTCGACCGGCGCGAGGACGTGGGCCATTCATTGCGCCTCCCCATGCCGGGGCGGCACAACCTGGAAAATGCCCTGGCGGCGATCGCGGCAGCCGTGGCAACGGGCATTCCTGTTCACGACGCGGCGATCGCGCTCACCAAATTCAAGGGCCTTGCCCGCCGTTTCGACGTTATCGGGACAAGCGAGCGCGGTGTCACCGTGATCGACGATTTCGGTCATAACCCGGAAAAGGCGCGAGCTACCCTTCGCACGTTGAAGGCCCAGGAGGAACGCGTGATCGCCTTCTTCCAGCCCCACGGATACGGCCCGCTTCGCCAGATGGGCACTGAACTGGCGCAAACCTTTGCCGAGGAAATGGGGCCGGACGATATCACCATCATGTGTGAGCCTGTCTATTTCGGCGGCACGGTGGATCGCAGCGAGGGCAGCGAGCGGATCGTCAGACTTATCAATGATGCCGGTGGACAGGCCGAATATCACCAGACCCGCAAAGCCTGCGGCGACCGCATCGTCGAACTGGCAAGACCGGGGGACCGCATTGCCGTGATGGGCGCGCGCGACGATACATTGACGACTTTTGCGCAAGGGCTGTTTGAGCGGGTGTGAGCACTTACACGAAGGCGTGGCTGCTCAACGGCGTCTGGACGCTGTTCGCGATATACGGTCTTGTCGGACTGTATCAGCAGTGGGCTGAAGGAAATCATGCTTCAGCTGCGCTTCTAATTGGGATGTGCGGCTACGTCGGCTGCATATTCTTGGCCGGTGCATTCCCGAAATGTCCGAATTGCCATGAGCCAGTAGATGACGCCCATATCGCTGGGGACGCCAGAACAGGGCATATCGTCCGCCCCGATCGTCCATCGCGCTCATGCGGCTATTGCGGCCACGATCTTACCTGAAAGCCTTTTGCAACGATTGTTGGGCAGTATGGTCACTCGCATCGTGATCGAGTGAGAGGCAAAGGCCCGATAATGCAGAAGAATTATCGCCAGAGCGGCGTCGGAATGCTGGATGCGGCACCCGGCACGTACATGGCCCACGCCTACTTCGATGACAATCAGGTCGATCTGGTGAAATGCACCGTGATCGGCTGGCAGGTCATGCAGGACAGGCGCCTCACCCCGCTAGTGCTGGATCCGCGCGCAGTGGACGAGGACGGTTGGGTCATCATCTACCCCGACGGCCGCGTGGAAGCTGAGGACGGACGCAACTGGCCCACGCAGGAAGTATGGTTGCAGGACGAGCGTCATTTGCGGCGGAGCGCCGCGTAATGGCCTAGTGCCCTGCCCCGGTTTCGTGACCGAGGCCGAGCACCTTGTGCAGCAGGAATACGATCACCCCGCCCAGCGCGAGCCCGGTCAGCGCTGACAGGCCAGCGAAGGTCAGCCAGCCGAACAGACCGCCCGCAATCGCCGAGACGCCGTGCTCGATGCCTTCCACCCAGTGTTCGGGGCCGGATATGCCGACCTCTGCCAGTCCGTGCAGGATGATGCCACCGCCAACCCACAGCATGGCAATGGTGCCAATGAAGGACAGCAAGGTCAGCAGGTGCGGCATGGCCTTCAACAGGAACCGGCCGAAACGCTTTCCGGCGTCGGTCATCGCTTCCTTCGACAGGTGCAGGCCTACATCGTCCATCTTCACGATCAGCGCCACCGCACCATAGACGAACACTGTCACGGCAACGCCCACCAGCGCCAGCACGCCCGCACGCGTGATGAGGTCTTCCGCTGCGACTTCGTTCAGCGTGATCGCCATGATCTCGGCGGATAATATCAGGTCGGTGCGGATAGCGCCCGATGTGCGCTGTTTCTCGAAAGCGACGGGATCCTCGATCTCGTCTTCCACCGTCTTGCCGTGCTTCTCGCCGCCCAGCTTCTCGATAACTTTCTCCGCCCCTTCGTAGGAGAGGTAGGCCCCGCCCAGCATCAGGATGAAGACAATGGCTTGCGGCAGGAATTCACTCAGCAGCAGCGCGCCGGGCAACAGGATCAGCAGCTTGTTCTTCAGGCTGCCCTTGGTGATGTTCCAGATGATCGGCAATTCGCGTGCAGGCGAAAGGCCGGTTACGTAGCTGGGCGTCACGGCCGCATCGTCGATTACCACGCCTGCCGTCTTGGACCCTGCGCGTCCGGCGGCAGCGGCAATGTCGTCCACGCTGGCAGATGCCGTGCGGGCAATGATCGATACGTCGTCAAGCAGGGCTACAAGGCCACCGGGCATGAAATTCTCCGCTGCAGATTGCTGGATAAGGTTGCCATGCCAACGCACGGCGTGCTTGGGAAGTGCCCGCATGCGCAATTTCGCGTCACAAATGCTGGACAGATGCATGCTTGCATTCTGCGCCAGTCCCGCTATGTGCGCGCCTTCCGCTGTATCCGGGCAGGAGTGCCCCTAAGCGGAAAATCGAAGAAAGCCGGAGGGACGCGTACGGAATTCGCCGTGCCAATGTCAGCGATCGGCATGAAGTGAAAGGAAGCACGCATGGCTCAGTACGAGCATGTTTTCCTCGCGCGTCAGGACCTGAGCCAGGCTCAGGTTGATGCGCTTGCTGCCAGCGCCACGGAAATCGTGGAAGCGCAGGGCGGCAAGGTCGTGAAGACCGAGACCTGGGGCCTGAAATCCCTCGCATACAAGATTGACCGCAACCGCAAGGCGCATTTCGTAATGCTCAACATCGAGGGCCCCGGCTCTCTGGTGGCCGAGCTGGAGCGTCAGAACCGCATCAACGAAGATGTGATCCGCTGGCTGACGATCGCCGTGGAAGAGCACGAAGACGGTCCGTCCGTCATGATGCGCAAGAACGACCGCGACAAGAAGCGCCGTTCCGACCGTGAGGAGCGTAACTGATGGCCCGTCCGTTCTACCGCCGTCGCAAGTCCTGCCCGTTCGCGGCCAAGGACGCCCCCGCAATCGATTACAAGGACGTGCGCCTGCTGCAGGGCTTCATGTCCGAGCGTGGCAAGATCGTGCCCAGCCGCATCACCGCCGTTTCTGCCAAGAAGCAGCGCGAACTGGCCAAGGCGATCAAGCGCGCCCGTCACCTGGGCCTGCTGCCCTACATCGTTAAGTAAGAGGAGCATACATCATGGATATCATCCTCCTCGAACGCATCGGCAATCTCGGCCAGATCGGTGACATCGTCTCCGTGAAGGACGGCTATGCCCGCAACTTCCTGCTGCCGCAGAAGAAGGCCCTTCGCGCCAACGATGCGAACAAGAAGGTCTTCGAAGCCAACCGCGATCGCCTCGAAGCCGAGAACGCCGAGAAGCGTACCGAAGCCGAAAAGCAGGGCGAAAAGGTCGCCGGCACCGAGATCGTCCTGATCCGTGCTGCGTCCAACGCCGGCCAGCTTTACGGCTCCGTCAATGTGCGTGACGTTGCTGCCGGTCTCGTGGCCAAGGGCCACGACATCGACAAGAAGCAGGTCATCATGGGCGCGCCGATCAAGACCATCGGCATGTTCGACGTGACCATCGCGCTGCACGCCGAAGTCGAAGTGACGATCAAGGCGAACGTGGCCCGCTCCGAAGACGAAGCCGAACTGCAGAGCCAGGGCGTCGACATCCTCAAGCAGGCTGCCGAAGACGAAGCCAAGGCGATTGCCGGTGAAGGCTTCCAGGAAGAACTCGACCCCGATCGTGAACTGGGCGACCTGCCCAGCGCCGAAGAAGGTGCCGAAGTCCTTGCCGAAGACGCACAGGTTGAAGAAGCCGAAGAAGGCGACGAGAACGCCTGAGGCTTTCCGGTCTGACAGAACAAGGGGCGCTGCCAGCGATGGCGGCGCCCTTTTTCTTTGTCAGAAGCTTTGTTCGCGTTCCCGGATCAGATTCCGATAATGCGCTTCCAAGGTATCCTCGCCGAATTCGGGCGTGGCCTCGGCGTCGTACTCGCCAGTTACCGGATTCAGCACCAGCATCGATTCGGTTGCGTAGTAGCGGCCTATCCGCGCATACTCCGCCTTCTCCGCCGCGCGTTTCGAGAATCGTCCGGCACTGTCGAGCAGCGCGATGATGCGATCCATCGAAGCGACCGAAACGTGGCGGAAGCGTGGCTCCTTCCCGGCAAGGCGGAACAGTGTCTCGCCTTGTTCGCGCGACGTGATCGCCGGTCCCGGTCCGCCGATGGGCAGAATGCGATAATGCTTGCTGGGGTCGGACAGGGCCGAAATGATGTAGCGCGCAAGGTCGGCGTCGCTGATGGGCTTGCAGCGGGTCAGTTCCCCGTAGCCGAACAGCAGGAACGGCTTGCCGCGCATGACCCGGTCGACCTGCCCGGAAAGCGACTTGAAGAAGGCGGTAGGGCGGATGATCGTCCAGGACAGGCCCGAAGCCTGCAATTCCTCCTCGAACGCCAGCTTGGCATGCTGGAAGGCAAGGCGCGGCTTCTGCACGCAGATGGCGGAAAGCAGGACCATCTGCGGCACGACGTTCGCCCTTGCCGCTTTCAGAATGTCGGAGTTGGCCTGGTAATCGATAGCCTTCGCATCCGCTGGCACGCCGCTGCGCGAAGCGAGGCACGAAATTACCGCGTCGAACGGCTCCCCGGCAAAAGCATCGCGCATGATCGAGGCGGGATCGGTGATTTCGCCGAAACGGCACACCACTCCCGCCTGCACCAGATCGCCCGTTTCCGCATCGGCGCCCCGTTCAGGGCGCAGGAAACAGGTGACGATGTGCCCATCGGCAAGCAGCGCGCGGGCAACGGCGCGGCCTATCGTGCCGCTCGCCCCGAACAGCAGGACGCGCTTGCCCTCGCTTGCCGTCAATCCTGCCGTCAATCCAGCACCGCCAGCCCGTCTCCGCCCGGTCCGGTCGGCAGCCTGCGCAGCACTTCGCCGCTGGTGAAGTCGATCTCCGCAACCGTGTCCGTCGCGGTTTCGGCCGCGTAGAGGCGTTCTCCGTCCTCACTGAACACCAGCGTCACCTGCACCGCCTCACTGCTGCCCGAGACGGGAATGGTGCGCACGACTTCGTTCGTGGTCGTATCGATCACGGTCAGGTCGCCGCTGCCGAAGTTGCTGCTGACCGCGAAATCGCCTGAAGGGTGCATGGCAAGGCGAATGGGCACCTCCCCGGTCGGCACTTCGGCTTTCACCTCCAGCGTCATCGGATCGAGGCGGTAGGCCATGTTGTCCTCGTTGGAGGAGACCCACAGGCTGCTCGCATCCGGCGCAAGGGCAATCGCCTCGATCGCATTGCCGATACGGGCGCGGGCCAGCTCGTGGATCGCGTCCGGCGTTATGTCCCACAGGATCACTTCGCCTGACGGTATCAAAGTGCCCCAGGCCCGGTTGGCCGCAACGTCCACGGCAAGCAGGTGCGGGCCGTATTCTCCGCTGTCATGTTCGAACGTGCCCATCAGCCGTCCGCCGACATCGAGCAGCTGCACGATGGAGCCGCGCCCCTCCGCCCCTGCCAGCATGCGGTCATCCGCCAACCACAGGGCAACATGCGCACGGGCGCCTTCACCAAGGTCGAGGACTTCAACGGGCGCAAGGTCCGCCGTGGAGTAAACCTGCGCCGAACGCCCCGAATAGCAGGCGACGATCAATCGCTCTCCATCGGGCGAAATCGAAAGCTCGTGCGGGTTCTCGCACGTGTCCGCCCGCTGCATCTCCTCGCCATTGGCTAGGTCTATGCGTGAGACACTGGCCCCACGCTTGTTGGCGACGAACAGCGTGCCCTGGTTGGCGTGCTCGAACATCACAGGGCCGGGGATATCGGTATCCGAAAACGCGCTGCACCCTGATGACAGGAGCAGGGCTGCAGCAACTTTCGCGGTTCTCATCGCGGTCTCTCCAAGGCAAGGCCAAGAGCCTAGCGTGCGGTGCGAGAATTGCCAGTTCGCGAGGTCGGTTGAAGTTGGCTCAGGAGAGGAATTCCAGGATGGCGCGGCCCATGTCCTTCTTGGTGACAGAGCCCATGTGGTTGCCCGGAATAATGGCCATCTCTGCATCGGGCAGCGCATCGCGCAGTTTCTCCGGTGAGCCGTTGTCGCGGTCCTCATCCCCGATCAACACAAGCGTCGGCATGGTGATCTTCGCGAGATCCTCCATCGCGATGTCCTCTACGCCCTGTGTCAGCAGCAGGCGGGCGGCAACAGGATCGATCCCCTGCCCCTTCATGAAGCTCTTGGCGAGGAAGGCAGGATCACCGCGCTCGATCTCGTCAAAGCGGTCGATCATGTCGACGAAGAAGGCGCTGCGCGTTTCCCAGTTCGACAGCCCCTCGATGCCCATGCCGCCCAGCACCAGCCGGCGCGGCGAGAGCCCTGCGATCACTGCGCTGGCAGCCGTCCGCGCGCCCAGCGAGAAACCGACGAGGTCATAGTCGTCCAGTCCCAGCACCTCGACGATCTGCAAGGTATCGCGCACCAGCACACCGGGAGAATACAGAGCTGGATCATTCGGAGCATCGCTTTCGCCATGAACGCGCCAGTCGGGCATCAGGCATTCAAAACCATTGTCCGCCAGCAAGGCAGCATGACCGAATTTAACCCAGTTCATCTCGGCGCTGGAGAACAGGCCATGCAGCATCAGCACAGGGCGACCCTGTCCTTCGTCCGGTCCCATGCGGTGAAGGGCGATCCTGGTGCCGTCGGCAGCGGTTAACGTGTCGGTCGTCAGTTGCATACGCTCCGCCTGACAGGCGAGCGTCCGAAGCGCAAGACCCGCAATTGCCGGTTTGCAGGCAAGGCGAGCGCAGCGTTTTTCTCGCTAGGCGATGCAGGCCCCTCCTCGTCGCGGCGCGCCTAGCGTGCGATGCAGTTTTCGCCCGCCCACAGTGCCCGCACGGCGGCATCGTCACCCTCGCCGCTGAACAGGCCCGCTATGTCAGGACCTTCAGCAGCGCCGATCACGAACTCCTCGCCCACGGTGCTGTCTTCGACCATGGAAATGTTAGCGTCGGCCAGCATCTCGCCGCGCGTGGTTTCCGGCACATAGGGACTTTGTGCATAATAGCCCACGAACTGGCCGTCGCGGAAGGTCAGGTTCAGACCCTCGTAGCGGGTGAAGGTAAGGCCGCACTCGTCAGGCTCGGCGCTCTCGTCGATCGCCCGGCCTACAACGTTGCCGAGTGTCGCTTCTGTCGGCGCGCGGGCCGATCCGAACGGCACGGCCAGTTCCTCGAACCCGGACTGCGCGGGGATCACGATGCCGGTGCCTTGCAGGTCCAGCATGGCATTAGCCATGGCTTCTGCCAGCTCTGCATCCTCGGAAGCGGTGCCCTGCCCGTTTTCCCCCGGCGCATCTCCGCCGCAGGCAGCAAGCATGAAAGGCAGGGCGATCAGGGCGATGGACAGGCGACCTTGGGGCATCGGAATTATCCCTTCTTCAGGTGCCGACGACCGAGAAGCTCGGCGATCTGCACGGCGTTCAATGCCGCACCCTTACGCAAATTGTCGCTGACGCACCACAGGATCAGGCCGTTGTCGACAGTCGAATCCTCGCGTACGCGGCTGATGTAGGTGGCGCTGTCACCGGCAGCTTCCACCGGGGTCACGTATCCGCCGTCCTCGCGCTTGTCGACCAGCATGATGCCCGGCGCCTCGCGCAGGATGTCCTGCGCTTCGGTCGCGGAAATCTCGTTCTCGAACTCGATGCTGACCGCTTCGGAGTGCCCGACGAACACCGGCACGCGCACGCAGGTGGCCTGCACTTTCACCTTGGGATCGAGTATTTTCTTGGTCTCGACCACCATCTTCCACTCTTCCTTGGTGGAACCGTCATCCATGAACACGTCGATGTGCGGGATGACGTTGAAGGCGATCTGCTTGGTGAACTTGCGCGGCTCCACCTGGTCACCCACGAAGATGGCGCGGCTCTGTTCGAACAGCTCGTCCATGCCCTGCTTGCCCGCGCCGGAAACCGACTGGTAGGTGGAGACGACCACGCGTTTTATCGTGGCGGCATCGTGCAGCGGCTTCAGCGCCACCACCAGCTGCGCGGTGGAGCAGTTGGGGTTGGCGATGATGTTCTTCTTCTTGTAGCCGTCAATGGCGTCCGGGTTCACTTCGGGCACGATCAGCGGCACGTCCGGGTCCATGCGGTAAAGCGAGCTGTTGTCGATCACCACGCAGCCGGCAGCCGCGGCCTTGGGAGCATAGGTCTTGGTCGCCTCGCTACCGCAGGCGAAAAGGGCAATGTCCCACCCGGAAAAGTCGAAATGTTCCAGGTTCTTGCACTTCAGCATCTTGCCGGTGTCGCCCAGCTCAACCTCGCTGCCGGTAGAACGCGAAGAGGCGACAGCTGCCACCTCGTCCATCGGAAACTCGCGCTCGGCCAGAATGGCGAGCATCTCGCGCCCGACATTTCCCGTCGCTCCGACTACGGCAACCCGATAACCCATCTCATCTCACTCCAATAACAGTCGCGCGCTAGCTAGCGTCCCTTTTCGCGCATGCAACCGTAATTGCGGTTTCAAACGATACCGGCAAGCGCGCAAGGACAGAGCGACCGCCAGCGCGAACGACAAAGGGGCAGCTTCCGCGTCTGGGAAGCCGCCCCTTTGCGTTTGCGGAAACGATATCCGGCGAAGCTTACTTCGGCTGGTTCTCGCGACGTTCGGCGATACGAGCGCGCTTGCCGGTGCGGCCGCGCAGGTAATACAGCTTTGCACGACGCACGATACCGCGGCGAACCACGGTGATGCTGTCGATGTTGGGCGAGTAAAGCGGGAACACCCGTTCCACGCCTTCGCCGAAGCTGATCTTGCGAACGGTGAAATTCGAATTGATGGAGCGGTTCGAGCGCGCGATCACCACGCCTTCGAAGTTCTGCACACGCGTGCGCTGGCCTTCGACAACGCGCACACCGACGCGAACCGTATCACCGGCGCGGAAATCGGGGATTTCCTTGCCATCGGTGAGGCCCTGGATTGCTTCGGCCTCAAGTTCCTGGATCAGACCCATTGGTCGTTCCTTCTAGTTATCATGCTGCTCGCCAGAGGCAGGCTGGACCGGAGTGCCACTATGGCGCTCCCATAAATCCGGCCTGCGTAACCGTGTATCGTCTTCCGCGCGGGCTTTCCTCCACGCGGCTATCTTCGCATGATCCCCCGATCGCAGCACTTCAGGGATCGTGCGCCCTTCCCATTCAGCAGGTCGGGTGTACTGCGGGTACTCGAGCAAGCCGTCCTCGAACGACTCCTCATGCCCGCTAGAAGCCGCGCCCATTACGCCGGGAAGCAGGCGAATGCAAGCGTCGAGTATGGCCAGTGCGGCAGGTTCTCCGCCCGAAAGCACGATGTCGGCAAGGCTGACCTGCTCGATCTGTGGCCGCGCCTCGAAGAAACGCTCGTCGAACCCCTCGAACCGGCCGCAGATGAAGGTGACGCCCGGCCCCGCAGCGATCTCCCGGATGCGCGCCTGCGTGATCGGCTTGCCGCGCGGCGTCATGGCTAGGACCGGGCGACCATCCGCCACGCTGTCGAGCGCGCTTGCCAGCACATCGGGCTTCAGCACCATGCCCGCCCCGCCGCCTGCGGGCGTATCGTCCACCGTACGGTGCTTGTCAGTCGCGAAGTCGCGGATCTGCACGGTCTCGCAAGACCAGTCGCCCCGCTCCATCGCCCTTCCTGCCAGCGACAGGCCAAGCGGACCGGGAAACATCTCTGGATAAAGCGTGAGGATCGATGCGGCGAAGGTCATTCAGACCGGTTCTTTGCCCGGTTGCGCGCATAGGCGTCGCCCAGCAGGCCTACGCCGAAGCCGGTTACGGCGGTCAGCACACCGATGATGTAAAATGCCATCGCCCAAAGGGGCGCCATGTTCTCGCACGGATCGGTGGTACAGCTCATGTCCTGCGTGAAGGTGATCCACAGGGCATAGGCAAAGCACGGCAGGCTGACGGGCAGCGCAGCTATGGCGGCGTTCTTCAGGCTGCGGCTTTCGGGGTCATGGTGGGCGAGCACGTACCCAATGGGAAACGGCACCAGCACGACGGCGAGGAATATCAGGAACTGGGAGGTCATGGCGCAAGCGTTAGGCAGGAAAGCATCGGGGCGCAATTCGATTGATGCCCTGCGCTGAGAGTGACTTAACCCCCACAGCCGCCGCAGCCTCCACCGCCGCAGCCGCCGTCGCCTCCCCCATCGGAGCCGCCGGCATCGGCACCAGCGCCGGAGTTCTGCTGCCGCATGGCATGTAGCGGGGCGAAGGGCGTTCCGACCAGGATCCCGGTGCCGAACAGCCCGACGGCCAGCCCAGTCTCGCCTGGGGTCGTCGCGCTGCGAAGGCGCTGGGCATCGCCCTGCGCGCGCGCAAGTACGTCCTCTCCTGCACGGGTGCGCGGATTGGACTTTGCCATCCTGATGATGCCCAGCACTGCGACGAGAATCATCATCATCGTGAGGTACCCCAACGGCTCTCCCTCCGCAGATCCAGCCTGCCAGCGAAACGCGCCCAGCAAAAGCAGGAAAGCATAGGGCAACGCTGGTATGAGGCGGAAGGTAAACCGCTCGTTCGGCGGTATAAGCAAGCCCTTCTGAACAAGCGACCTCTCGGCAGCTTCGGCGTGGCCATCGAGGCTGCTTTTTGCGGCATTCCAGCTGATGTCACCCACAACGCGCAACAAGGCCTGCTCGGCGCGGGTCTGACCTTGCGCATGAACGGACTTGATGATCCGCTTCTTCTCCACACGCAGATCGCGCCTGCCGAACAGCGCGGCCACGACACTTTCGACAAAACGCGGCTGACCACCGGCAAGAAAGGCGAGAAGCTCCGGATCCTCGACCTTGGCAGGCTTGCCGTCGGGACGCAGGAAGGCCGGGATCCACAGTCCCGCAAATACCGCTGCAACAATCAGCAGGCCATAGAACAGCAGGAAGTCCGCCCCGCTGTAACTGGAAAAGCCGATCTCCACGCGCTTACCCTTCCCATCCGACGCCTAATGCCACGCCAATACCCAGCACCGCTGCGATCAAGGCCGTCAGGCTGATGATACCAACCGCGTCTTTCAGGAATATAACCTGCGATGGAAGGACACGGAAGGTCCGAGGTTGCTCCCCGAACCGGTCCGCCGCGGGGGACCAGATATCGGGCGGAGGCGCTTCGCCAAAAGCCTCCTGGTAGCTTTTCAGCGTCTCGGCATACTGGTCGTAGTACCGCGCCCGCTCGTCCTGCCCGCCGGCCGTGGGCCCGTGGTGTAGCGGCGCTCCCAGCACATCGGGGCAGAAGCGCTGCCAGTAATCACGCGTGTAGGTGAGATGCAGGTGCCATGCCTGGTCCACCTGGTCCGACGGGGTGACTTCGTGCCCCGCCGTCATGGCGAGGAAGCAGAAGCGGTAGTATTCGCGGATCACACGTTTTGCGTAAGCGGGCGACCAGCGGTTTTCCCTCGCCAGTCGGTCGCGGAAGGAAAGGACGGCGGTATCCGGCCCTATCGAATAGGTGAACAGCCGCGCCCGCAGCGCGTCGTGTTCAACCTTCTGCGATGTGATGGCATCCATAGCCCGAGATTATCAGGCACATTTTACGAATTCCACTCCGTCGCCTTCGATTGTTGCACCGCCCACGTCCACGGGGTCATAGCGCGCATCCGTTGCGGGGCGCAGCACGGCCAGACTGTCGGGGCCGCGGCTTTCCAGCGGCATGTCGGGCAACGGGTCGTCCCAGTCGAGGACAGGATAGTTGCCCAGCACAACGCGGCCGGTTTCGGGCGTGCCGTTCACACTGGTCTCGATCACCAGCGTTTCGCCGGGGCTGGAGGTGATCTGGAAATCGGGCCGGTCGCAGTCGGCATCGAGGCCCTTCGCCACCCAGCTGCCGGTGACATATTCGCGGGTGAGCGCTATCCCTCCCGCGCGTGCGGGATCGCGGTCGCGGGCCGGGGGCTGCATCGGGGCGATGCTTTCGGGGATGATCGTGCCCCGCCCTTCCATGCAGAAGCTGGCATCGGCTTGCTCGCCAACGACCTCGACGTAATCGCCAGCGCTCACGTTGTCGGCTTCGCCCGATATGGACCAGCGCTCCCCATCGGGCGTCACCAGCACCATGCATTCCGTGCCTTCTTCCAGCCGCCCTTCCAGCGCAACAAAGCCGGCCTGGCCAGCGGGACCCGTGGCGACGGGATCGGTGTCTTGCGATGGTGTGGGTGCCTCGCCCCCGCCGCCAGAGCAGGCGGCCAGGATAATCATGGGGACGATGGCAGCGGTGCTGGCAAAGATTTTCCTCATGCAGGACTCAACATCCGCAGGCGGAAGAGTTCCCGATCAGCCCTCGATGAGTTCCGGCTCGTCGCTTTCGATCTGCGGTGCCTCGTCCTTGCCGCGCCCAAGCCGGGTGGTGGCCCACCATGCAGGCGGCAGGCAGCAGACGGTAAGGATCACGAGTGTGAGCAGCACGAGCGCCACGACGCTGAGCAGGAATTCGTCGTCGGCAACCTCGGCTTCGAGGAAAAAGCCGCCGAAGGCGAAGCTCATGGGCAGGAAAGCGGCAATTCCCGCCGCCCACATGATGCGCGCCCGCTCTGCCATGCGTGGAAACAGCAGGTGCATCCCCAAGGCGAGGCCGCCGGACATTCCCGCGATCAGGAAAATGGTGAGCAATACCCACAAGAACCACATGGTCTTCTATCCTCAAACTTGCGTCCCGCCAGGTGTGTTAGCGAAGCAAGACGCTTGCTGCAAGGCCGAAGGATTTCCAGTGGTTTACTGGTCGGCGAAATCGTCGGTGACGGTAAGGGAAACCTCGTCCCAGCCGGGCACGACTTCGATGCGCATGGGAACCATGAAGGTCTTGCCGGGCTTGCCGTCTTCACCGGGCCGACGGATTTCAACCACGTCGCCTGCGCCGAAATTCTGCACGTCAATCACTTCGCCCAACGCTTTTCCGCTGGCCGAGACGGCGGCAAGGCCGATCAGGTCGGTGTGGTAGTACTCACCCTCTTCCAGCGCGGGCAGGGTTTCGCGCGGAACGGTGAGCGGGGTGCCGCGCAGCTTCTCTGCAGCGGTGCGGTTCTCGACTTCGGCAAAGCGCGCGATGGCACCGCCCTTGTTGTCGTCGCGAACCTTTGTCAGCGTCAGGCCACCCTCGTTGAAGGACTTGTGTCCCTTCAGCGAGGCGAACCCTTCGCCGAACAGTTTCAGGCGGACCTCGCCCGCCACGCCGTGCGCGCCGATGACAGCAGCAAGGGTTACAGGTTTAGCCATAAGACGCCGCCCACGCTCGTGTGCCCCGAGCCTGTCGAAGGGCTGTCCTTCCTTTAGCGCCGGAGCAGGAAGAAAAGCGGTCCTTCGACAAGCTCAGGACAGACGGGAAAAGGAAGTTAGCCTTCCGACTTCTCTTCGGCAGCTTCCTCTGCAGGAGCTTCTTCCGCAGTTTCCGCAGCTTCGGCAGCAGCGCCTTCGTCGGCGGCAGCTTCTTCGGCCGGTGCTTCTTCAGCAGGTGCCTCTTCTTCAGCCGGAGCTTCGGCAGCAGCCTTGGCTTCTTCTTCAGCGGCCTTCTTGGCTTCTTCGGCTTCAGCAGCCTTGGTAGCCTTTTCTTCGGCGCGTTCCTTGGCAGCTTCGCCCGGTTCACCCTTCTTGGGGTTGTTCTTCGGAGCACGCTCAAGGATGCCGGCGGCATCGAGGAAGCGGTGTACCCGGTCGCTCGGCTGCGCGCCAACGCTAAGCCAGTAACGCACGCGGTCTTCGATCAGCTTCACGCGATCTTCGGAGTCTTTGGGCAGCATCGGGTTGTAGGTGCCCAGCTGCTCCAGATACTTGCCGTCACGCGCACGGCGGCTGTCAGCAGCCACGATGCGGTAGTACGGACGCTTCTTGGCGCCGCCACGGGCGAGACGAAGTGAAATTGCCATTGTAACTTACCTTTCCAGTCCAAATCTTTGGATAAACTTATTTCTTCTTGAGAAAATCCTGCATTTCGGGGGGCAGTTGCCCGCCGGGTAATCCCTTAAGCGCATTGGGCATGCCGCCGCCGGGAAGGCCCGGCGCGCCGCTGGGCGACCCGCCACCAATTCCGCCGCCACCGAACATCGCGGCAAGGCCCTTCAGCCCGCCCATCTTGCGGATCTGTTTCATGGCGCGGCCCATTTCCTGGTGCATTTTCAGGATCTTGTTGACCTCCTGCACCGAGGTGCCGCTGCCGGCCGCGACGCGCTTCTTGCGCTTGGCGTTCAGCAGCGCGGGGTTCGCGCGTTCCTTGGCCGTCATGGAACCGATGATGGCGTCCATGTGCACCAGCACCTTGTCGTCCATGTCCGCATTGGCCATCGCGGCCTTCGCCTTCTTCATGCCCGGCATCATGCCAGCCAGCATGCCGAGGCCGCCCATGTTCTGCATCTGCTGCAACTGCTTGCGAAGGTCGTTCAGGTCGAACTTGCCCTTCATCATGCGGTTGGCGAGTTCCTCGGCCTCCTCGGCCTTGATGCTCTCGGCAGCCTTTTCGACCAGGCTGACAACGTCGCCCATGCCGAGGATGCGATCGGCGACGCGCGAGGGGTGGAACCGCTCGATCGCGTCAAGCTTCTCGCCGGTACCGGCAAACTTGATCGGCTTGCCCGTCACCGCGCGCATTGAGAGCGCCGCACCGCCGCGCGCGTCGCCATCCATGCGGGTTAGCACCACGCCGGTGAGAGGGACTTCGTCGGTGAAGCTTTGCGCGACGTTGGCCGCGTCCTGACCGGTCAGCGCATCCACCACCAGCAGCACTTCGGCAGGGGTCGAAACGCTGGCGACGGCCTTCATCTCGGCCATCAGCGCTTCGTCGACGTGCAAGCGGCCCGCGGTATCGAGCAGCAGGACATCGACGTTCTGCAGCTTCGCGCTTTCCAGCGCGCGCTTGGCGATATCCACCGGCTGCTGGCCGGGCACGATCGGCAGGGTGGCAACACCGGCCTGTTCGCCCAGGACGGCGAGCTGCTCCTGCGCGGCGGGACGGTTGACGTCGAGCGAGGCCATCATGGCCTTCTTGCCCTGCTTTTCCTTCAGCAGCTTCGCGATCTTGGCGGTGCTGGTGGTTTTACCCGAACCCTGCAGGCCGACCATCATCACCACGGCGGGCGGGCGAACGTCGAGATTGATGGGCGATGCCTCGCCCGCATTTGCGTCCTCGCCGCCGAGCATGGTGATCAGTTCGTCGTTGACGATCTTGATGACCTGCTGGCCGGGGGTGACCGACTTCAGGACTTCCTGGCCGATGGCCCGTTCAGTGACGCGGGCAATGAAATCGCGCGCGACGGGCAGCGCCACGTCGGCTTCGAGTAGCGCAATGCGCACCTCGCGCATGGCATCGCGCACATCCTTCTCGCCCAGCGCCCCGCGACCGCGCAGGCGGTCGAAGACATTGTTCAGGCGATCGGACAGCGTATCGAACATGCGCTACTTCAACTCCATTGCGGCGGAAGCCCGCCTGATTGTCAGGTCACATCCCGAACCGGAAAAGTGGTGCCCACTTTTCCCGGGATACTGCCAAACGCGAAAAACGCCGGCGGACGAAAACTCGTCGGCCAGCGTGAGCCCCAAATCGTGAATGGCGGCCCGCTATGTCATGCCACCGGGCCGGAGCCAGGCGGTTTGTAATTGCTTCGATGGTGGAGCCTAGCGGGATCGAACCGCTGACCTCAACACTGCCAGTGTTGCGCTCTCCCAGCTGAGCTAAGGCCCCGTTCCATCGATGTCCGGCATCGTATCAGATGCCGTTTCCCTCTGCCAGTGAAAGCCCATCGGCGTCGGGAGGTGGCCCTTTATGAGAGCAGGATTGCTTTCGCAAGGGATTTTTTGGATCCCCGCTTACCGGCACGGGCAAGCGGGGATCGAATAATCAGGAATCGTCTTCCTTCTCGTCGTCCGCCGTCTGGACACCCAGATCGTCGTCGCCGCCAAGGTCGACATCGTTATCCGGCGAATCATCGTCGTCGTCGACATCGATATCCAGATCGTCATCGGCCAGATCCGAATCGGCTTCCTTCTTCTCGTCCTTTTTCTCTTCCTCGAACGGGATCGGCTGCTTGGTCTTCAGCACCGGTTCGGGCGTCCACTCATTGCCGCATTCGATGCAGGTGACCGGGTCTTCCTTGCCCAGATCATAGAAGCGTTCACCGCATTTGGGGCAGGTGCGCTTCGCGCCCCATTCTGCCTTCGCCATAAGTATATCCTTGTCTCATCCGGCCCGCCCATGATCGGGATGACCGGGGAATAACGTTCTTTGCGTTTCGGAGTAGCCCCTGAATCGCGAGCGGGCGCGCCTTGCCATAGGGCTATGCCGCTGTCAAAGCACCGCGCCGACAGACGATCAGATAGGCAGTCCCTTGAGTCATTCCAACCCGCCCACCCCCAAACGCTTCGAAAGGCTCGGCCCG
The DNA here is from genome assembly GCA_947493195.1 of uncultured Sphingomonadaceae bacterium. Lineage (GTDB taxonomy): Bacteria > Pseudomonadota > Alphaproteobacteria > Sphingomonadales > Sphingomonadaceae > Alteraurantiacibacter. The sequence goes on from CANLQG010000003.1 coordinate 105,115, forward strand.
CTGACCGGGCGCATTCGTGTGCCGGGCGACAAATCGATCAGCCATCGCTCCATCATGCTGGGCGCACTGGCCGTGGGCGAGACGCGGGTCACCGGCCTGCTGGAAGGCGAGGACGTGCTGGCTACCGCTGCCGCCATGCGGGCAATGGGCGCTCAGGTGGAGCGCGGCGAGGACGGCACGTGGCGCATTAACGGCGTGGGTGTCGGTTCGCTGCTGCAACCGCAACAGGCGCTCGACATGGGCAACTCGGGCACCAGCACGCGGCTGTTGATGGGGCTGGTCGCCAGCCACCCGATCACCGCGATGTTCACTGGCGATGCCAGCCTGTCGAAACGCCCGATGGGCCGGGTGATCGATCCGCTCTCGCAAATGGGCGCATCGTTCGAGGCCAGCCCCGGAGGACGCCTGCCGCTGTTGCTGCGCGGTATCTCCCCCGCCGTGCCGATCACCTATCGCCTGCCTGTTGCTTCCGCGCAGGTGAAAAGCGCCGTGCTGCTGGCGGGTCTCAACACCGCTGGCACTACCACGGTCATCGAACCGGTCCTGACGCGCGACCATTCCGAGCGGATGCTGCGCGGTTTCGGCGCGAAGCTGGAGGCCGGTGAGGAGCACGGCGAACGCGTCATTGCCATCCACGGCGAGGTTGACCTTCAGCCGCAGGACATCGTCGTGCCCGGCGATCCATCCTCTGCCGCCTTCTTCGCCGTAGCCGCCCTGCTGGTGCCCGGCAGCAACCTCGTGATCGAGAACGTCGGCCTCAATCCGACCCGCGCTGCCCTGTTCGATGTGCTGCGCGACATGGGCGGCAGCATCGAGGAACTGGATCGGCGCGAAGTCGGCGGGGAGCCGGTGGCGGACCTGCACGTGCGCCATTCTGCACTGACCGGCGTGGAAGTCGATCCTGCCGTCGTGCCTGCGATGGTGGATGAGTTTCCCGTCCTGTTCGTCGCTGCCGCCTTGGCGCAAGGCACAACGACAACCACCGGCCTCGAGGAACTGCGCGTCAAGGAATCCGACCGCATCACCGCCATGGCCGAGGCCCTGACGCTGGCGGGCGCGAAGATAGAGGAACGCGTAGATGGCCTCGTCATTCACGGCAGCGGGGGCGACCCGCTGCCCGGCACGCCCGACGGCGCGGAAGTGATCACCCACCTCGATCACCGCATTGCCATGGCCATGGCCGTGGCGGGCCTCGTCAGCCGCGAAGGTGTGGCGGTGGACGACACCGCGCCCATCGCGACCAGCTTTCCCACGTTCGAGACCTTGCTGGCCTCGGCCTCCGGCACCAGCTAGGCTGTGCCGAACCGGAGACTACAATTCATGACCACCCGATCCTTCCGCCGCTTCGTGGCCCCTGCGCTGCTCGCGCTGGCCGCCTGCTCCAGCGCCGCCCAAGCCGCGACCTATACGATGTTCAAGGACCCGAACTGCGGTTGCTGCGACCACTGGGCCGATCACGTGCGCGAAGGCATGGATACCGAGGTCGCGATAACCCAGAGCACCGACATGCTGGCGGTGAAGGACGAACACGGCGTGCCTGCCCAGCTTCGCTCCTGCCACACCATGATCGTGGAGGGCTACGTGATCGAAGGCCACGTGCCCGCCGCCGAGATCGAACGGCTGCTGGCCGAGCGCCCCGAAGGCGTGCGCGGCCTCGCCGTTCCCGGCATGCCCATCGGTTCACCTGGCATGGAAATGGGTGACCGCACGCAAGCTTACCAGGTGATCGCGTTCGGCGATGCGGGCCTGTCCGTCTTTGCAAGCTACGAGTGAACTGAACTTCGCATGGGTCCGGACCTCGACATATTCGCCTTCATCGGCTTCATCGGCACCGTCTGCATCATCGGTGCCTATTTCTACCTGACTGCGGTCGACAAGCCTAACCCGTGGCTGCTCCACGGCACGAACCTTGTCGGCGCGGCGCTGCTGTTCACGTCGCTGCTGGTGCATACCAACTGGCCCAGCCTGATCCTTGAAGGGTTCTGGGCCGCGATCGCCATCTGGGGCCTGACAAAGGCGCTGCGTGGGCGCAGGCGTACCGAAGAAGGAGCGCGCGAGGCATGATCATCGCGGTCGACGGACCCACCGCTTCCGGCAAGGGCACCATTGCGAAGGCGCTGGCACGGCATTTCGGCTTGCCGCATCTCGATACCGGCCTCCTCTACCGCGCCGTGGGCTATCAGGTCTCGCTCTACGATGGTGACCCCGACGATCCGGCAGAGGCCTTGGCTGCCACGCGGTTCGCCGAAGAACTGCTGGGCCACCCGGAATTGCGCAGCGAGGCAACAGGCGGGCTCGCCAGCCGCGTCTCGGTCCATCCCGGCGTGCGCAAGGCGCTGCTCGAGCGGCAGCAGGCTTTTGCCGGGCAACCGGGCGGCGCGGTGCTGGACGGTCGCGATATCGGCACCGTCATCGCGCCCAACGCGGAAATGAAGCTGTTCGTCACCGCCAGCGTGGAAGCGCGCGCGCAGCGTCGCTGGCAGGAAATGCGCGACCGGGGCGAGAGCCACACGCTGCTGGAGATCGAAGACGACCTGCGCCGCCGTGACGAGCGTGATCGGACCCGTGCAACCGCCCCCCTCGTCGTGCCGGACGATGCCTACGTCCTCGACACGACTGCGCTGGACAAGGACGCCAGTATTGCCGCCGCAATCGACGCCGTGCTGGAAGCGACCGGGCAGAAGCCTTGCCCTTGAATTACACGCGGGCCCTGGCCTTGCTGTCGGCAATCTGGTCGGTGATGCTGGCATGGTCCGGCTGGGCACCTTTCGACCGCGCGACATGGCTGATGGAAGTGGCCCCAGTCCTTATCGCCCTCCCGATCCTGTGGCTGACGCGAAAGGCATTTCCGCTAACGCCGCTGACACTGGTGCTGATCGGCTTTCACGGCATCGTGCTGATGCTGGGCGGCGCATACACCTACGCCCGCGTGCCCATCGGTTTCGAAGTGCAGGAATGGCTGGACCTCGCGCGCAATCCGTATGACCGGTTCGGCCATCTCATGCAGGGCTTTGTGCCCGCCATCGTGTTACGCGAGATGTTGCTGCGTCTATCCGTGCTGCGTACCGGATGGCTGCTGACCGTCCTGCTGCTGGCATGCAGCCTTGCCGTCAGCGCCAGTTACGAACTGATCGAATTCGGTGCCGCCATGGCGCTGGGCCAGGGCGCGGAGGAGTTTCTGGGTACGCAGGGCGACCCGTGGGATACGCAATGGGACATGCTGATGTGCCTGATCGGCGCGGCGCTGGCGCTGCTGGCCCTTTCGCCGCTGCATGACCGGCAGTTGTCGCGGCTCTAACCTTCGACCTCGCGTCGCAGGTCACTCATCAGGCCCAGCGCGAACAGCCCCTCCACCACCAGGAACAACGGGCCGACAAGGAAGCCGCGCAGATCGTCGACGAAGGCCGGTTTGCGGCCTTCGTACTTGTGCCCCACCAACTGGAATATCCAGCCCACCACGAACAGCCCCACGCCTCCGCCCAGCCATGCAGCGGTTGAGATGGAAGCGATCTGTGCCCCGGCGATCACGAACAGGGCGAACAGGAATGTCATCAACAGGCCCAGCTTCAGATCGAGGCTGAGATACCATCCCGCCGCCAGCACAGCCGCGACCAGCGAAAGTGGAATTGCGGCTGTCGGAAGCGGCAATTCCAACGGGGCCAGCAGCGTCGTGATCGACAAAACGATCAGCGGAATACCGACGACGTGGGTCAGCACGTTGCGATGATCGTGGTGGTAATCGCGATATTTCGCGAGTTGCCGGGCCAGGCCGTTCTCAGTTGTCATGTCACTGTCCTACACCGAATTCGGGGCGGCACAAAATCAGCCATGACGAACCGCCGCCACCACCCTCGCCCGAACCTGCTCGATCGCATAGAAATGCGAGGGCAGTTTTCTGCTTCAGGACAGTGTTCCATGTGTTCCAGGTTAGCATCTGCCCGCCCCCTCGCAGAGTCGCTTTCGCCTTGCCAAATGCCGCGTTTTCGCATAGGCGCCCGCTCGTTCGACGGACGGATCACATGTCCGCGAGCGTGCAAACCAGCATGGTCGGCTTTCCACCGGGGCGCAACGACGCCTTTGCCTGCTGCATTTCACGCCCGCTCTCATTGCCATTCGAAGAGCGCCTGTGCCGGCATCCGGCCGCATGGGCAGTTCGGCCCTTTTGCCCGCCTCTCGCAATCCCGCGAGGTGCGGAGACAAGACCCCCGGATCAACCGGGTGGCCGGAAAAAACGTGAAGTAGGAACTTAGAAACATGGCAACATCTGCCAATCCCAGCCGCGACGATTTCGCGGCTCTTCTTGATGAACAGCTCGGCGGCGCCGAGGGCGGCTTCGAAGGCCGCGTCGTCAAGGGCACCGTTACCGCAATCGAAAACGGCATGGCCGTCATCGACGTTGGCCTGAAGAGCGAAGGCCGCGTCAACCTCAAGGAATTCAGCCGCGTCGACGGCGAGCACGGCCTGAGCGTCGGCAGCGAAGTCGAAGTCTTCGTTGACCGCGTGGAAAATGCCGACGGCGAGGCCATGCTGAGCCGCGACCGCGCCCGCCGCGAAGCCGCGTGGGACAAGCTGGAAAGCGAGTTCGGCGAAGGCAAGCGCGTGGAAGGCCGTATCTTCGGCCGCGTGAAGGGCGGCTTCACCGTCGATCTCGACGGCGCCGTGGCCTTCCTGCCCGGCAGTCAGGTCGACATCCGCCCCGTGCGTGACGTGACCCCGCTGATGGACGTGCCGCAGCCCTTCCAGATCCTGAAGATGGACCGTCGCCGCGGCAACATCGTCGTCTCGCGCCGTGCCGTGCTGGAAGAAACCCGCGCCGAACAGCGCAGCGAACTGATCGACAAGCTGGCCGAAGGCGAGATCACCGATGGCGTGGTGAAGAACATCACCGACTACGGTGCCTTCGTGGACCTGGGCGGCATCGACGGCCTGCTGCACGTGACCGACATGAGCTACAAGCGCGTCAACCACCCCAGCGAAGTGATCGAGATCGGCCAGACCGTGACCGTGCAGATCATCCGCATCAATGCCGATACGCAGCGCATTTCGCTGGGCATGAAGCAGCTCGAAAGCGATCCGTGGGAAGGCGTTGGCGCCAAGTACCCGGTTGGTGCGAAGGTCACCGGCCAGGTCACCAACATCACCGAATACGGTGCTTTCGTGGAACTGGAAGCGGGCATCGAAGGCCTGGTCCACGTCTCCGAAATGTCCTGGACCAAGAAGAACGTGCACCCCGGCAAGATCGTCTCCACCTCGCAGGAAGTGGAAGTCATGGTGCTGGAAGTCGACTCCGAAAAGCGTCGCATTTCGCTTGGCCTCAAGCAGGCCCAGTCGAACCCGTGGGACGATTTCGCAGAGAAGTTCCCGGTCGGTTCGACCGTTCAGGGCGAAGTCAAGAACGCTACCGAGTTCGGCCTGTTCATCGGCCTGCCCGGCGACGTGGACGGCATGGTTCACATGTCCGACATCGCCTGGGGCATCTCGGGTGAAGACGCGCTGGCCCTGCACCGCAAGGGCGAGGAAGTCGAAGCCGTGGTTCTCGATGTCGACGTCGACAAGGAACGCATCAGCCTCGGCATGAAGCAGCTTGAAAAGGGTGCTCCCTCGGCTGAAGGCGCTGCCGGCGCCGGTTCGCTGCGTCGCGGCGAAGTCGTCACCGTTACCGTGCTGGAAGTCCGCGATGGCGGCCTCGAGGTTCAGGTTGGCGACGATGGCGCAACCGGCTTCATCAAGCGCTCGGACCTGGGCCGCGACCGTGACGAACAGCGTCCCGACCGCTTCCAGACCGGCCAGAAGGTGGATGCCATGGTCACCGGCTTCGACCGTTCGAAGAAGCCGAACTTCTCGATCAAGGCTTACCAGATCGCCGAAGAGAAGGAAGCCGTGGCACAGTTCGGTTCCGCCGACTCCGGCGCCTCGCTGGGCGACATCCTGGGCGCCGCGCTGAAGAAGGAAGGCGACAAGGAATAACGTCCTTAGCCACTGCATAAAAGCATCGGTAAAGGCCCGTCTGCGACCATCGCAGGCGGGCCTTTCCTACATCCGGGGCTCGTGTAGAATGGGTGCCATGACACTTGAAGTTCACCAGTTCCCCTGCCTGTCCGACAATTACGGCTTCCTGCTGCACGATCCCGTCAGCGGCGAGACCGCCTGCATCGACACGCCCGATGGCGAGGCGTATCTGCGCGAGGCAAAAGCCAGGGGCTGGACCATTACGCAGATATGGAACACCCACTGGCATCCAGACCACGCTGGCGGGAACGAGGCGATCAAGGCGGCCACGGGTTGCACTGTGATCGCCCCGCTGGTCGATGCTGAGAAAATCCCGGTTGTCGACCGTACCGTTCGCGATGGAGACTTCGTGAAGCTGGGCGAGCACAGCGCGTGGGTGATCGATGTGAGTGGCCACACCATGGGCCACATTGCCTATCACCTGCCCGACAGTCGCCTCGCCTTCGTAGGCGACAGCGTCTTTGCGCTGGGCTGCGGCCGCATGTTCGAGGGCACGGCTCCGCAGTTCTGGGACAGCCTCTCGCGCATCAGGCGACTGCCGAGTGACACGACCCTCTACTGCGCGCACGAATACACGCAGACCAATGCAAAGTTCGCCCTGCACGCCGATCCGGAAAACGAGGCATTGCAGGACTATGCGAAGGAGATTGACGAGAAGCGGGCATCGGGCGAACCGACCGTTCCCTTCCCACTCGCGCGCGAATTGAAGACCAATCCCTTCCTGCGCGCCGACGATCCGGAGATTCAGGCACGGTGGGGTGGCAACGCCCCGCACGAGACATTTGCCGCATTGCGAGAGGCGAAAGACAACTTTTGACCGGCGCCGTCACTCTTCTCCCCTACGATGCAGACTGGGAGTTGCAGTTCGAACGGGAAGCGGAGCTTATTCGAGAGGCCCTTGGCGAGGTTTTGCTGGCAATCCATCACATCGGCAGCACCAGCGTGCCCGGCCTGCTTGCCGAGCCGCTGATCGACATGCTGTTCGTTTTCCGCAGAGTCGAAGCGGTGGAACAGCGTGCGCCGACATTAGCCAAGCTCGGTTACGAAGCCCGCGGTGAGTACGGTATCGCAGGGCGACAGTACTTCGTGAAGCGCAGGGCCGACGGGGAAAGCACGCATCACCTGCATGGCTACCAAGAGGGTTCGCCGCACATCACGCGTCACCTGGCCTTCCGTGACCTGTTACGCACAGATCCTTCGACTGCCGCGTAATACGCTGCGCTGAAAAGCGCGATTACCGCCGGCGAAGCGGCCACGCGCGAGGATTACCAGCGCTTAAAGGCGGGTTTCATTGACCGGTGCGAACGTGAGGCGTTGAAAAGACGCTGCGCGCAGAAACGCCGCAACCCGTGAGGGCGCGGCGTTTTCTTTTTCTCTAGCTGTCGATTGACTTGCGCAGGCTTAAAGCCCCGCAATCACCTCATCGGCCAGCACCTTGTCGGCAGCGGCGCTGTGCTTGGCGCGGATAAGCTGCGCAGCAGCAGCGGTGGAGGCGTCGGCAGCCTTGGCACGCAGGTCAGCAAGGGCCTGGCGTTCTGCGGCAGCGATCTTGTCCTGAGCCATACGCTCGCGGCGTGCGATCATGGCGGCGGTGTCTTCCTTCGCCTTTGCGACAATGCCGTCGGCCTCGCGGCGGGCGTTATCGAGCATGGCTTCGGCATCCTTCTCGGCACCGGCGATCTTTGCGGCATATTCCTCGCGCAGGGCCTCGGCCTCGGCGCGAAGCTGCTTGGCTTCATCCAGGTTGTCGCGGATAGCCTTGATCTTGGCATCCAGACCGCCGGCGATCGACTTATGCACCTTGGCGCCGGCAAAGGCGATGAGCAGCAGCACAGCCATCGCGATCGAGACCCACTGGAACGGCACCAGACCAAGCAGTTCCGGCTCGGCATGGGTCGCGCCACCGTGCTCGTCCGAAACCTCGATCATCGCCTCTTGCGTGGCAAAGACTTCGGGCATCTGCTCGGTCGTTTCGGGGATGGTGGTGGAGTTAGCCATGGGCCATCGCCTTCTGCACTGCCGAGCGGGCTTCCGTCTCGGTCACGATCACGTTGCCGAGGCGAGCGGTGATGTCCTGCGCAGCTTCTGCAGCAACGCTTTCGATCTCCGCTGCAGCCGCAGCACGGCTTTCCTCGATACGGGCTTCGGCCTCGGCCAGCTGCGTATCGATGCGGGCCTGCACTTCGGCCAGCTTGCCTTCGGTGGAGGCCTGGGCCTTACCCTTGGCTTCGCTCACCAGCGCCTGCGCCGCCTCGCGGTTGGCGTTTTCACGCTTGCGCCAAGCTTCCTCGGCCTCGTCCGCCGCATCGCGGGCAGACTGGGCAGCGGAAAGATCGTCGGCAATCTGCTTGTCGCGCAGGCCCACGGTATCCATCACCTTGGGCACCATGCCCCGGCCGACGACGAAATAGACGAAGCCGAAGATCACCAGCAGCCAGAAGATCTGGCTGGCATAGGTTTCGGCCAATTGGGCTATCTGGGGCATGGACGGATTCCGCCTGTGTGCGCGAGATTACAAATTACAAGCCAGCCGGGCGCGAGTTCGCCCGGCCAGCCGATGATCGAAGTCGATCAGGCGACGAAGATCAGGATCATCGCGACGACGAACGCCAGCAGGCCGAGAAGTTCGGCAGCGGCGAAGCCGATGAACAGGCGACCCTGCTGGCCGTCAGCGGCACCGGGGTTGCGCAGGGCGGATTCGAGGAACGAGCCGAACACGTTACCCACACCGATGGCGGCCATACCGGCACCGATTGCAGCAAGACCGGCACCGATCAGCTTGGCAGCTTCCATATCCATGAGATTATCCTTTCAAGAGAATTCGTTACTGAGAGTGATTGCGAGATTAGTGCAGGTTCTCGGCGTCGTTGATGTAGAGCGACGAGAGCAGTGCAAAAACGTAAGCCTGGATTGCGGCAACCAGAAGTTCCAGCGCGCAGATGCCGATCATCAGCAGGAAGCTGGGAACACCAACCAGAAGGCCGAAACCGGCGCCGGCGTTCCAGCCGTCGATAACGAAGCTGGACAGCACTTCCAGCAGCACGTGGCCGGCCATCATGGCAACGAACAGTCGCAGACCGAGGCTGAAGGGGCGCACGAGGAACGAGATAAGCTCGATCGGGAAGATGATCGGGATCATGGGCAGCGGCGTGCCGTGCGGCACGAACAGGCTGAAGAAGTGGAAGCCGTGCTTCCAGAAACCCACGATCAGCACGATCGAGAAAGAAATGATCGCCAGCACGCCGGTAACGGTGAAGTGGCTGGTGAAAGTGAACGGGTGGAGACCCACGATGCCCAGCGGCAACAGGCCGAGAAGGTTCGCGAACAGGATGAACATGAACAGGCTGAAGATGTAGGGCACGTACTTGCGCCCTTCCTTGCCGACGTTCGCTTCCAGCATGTCGTCGATGAAGCCGGTGAAGGTTTCCACCGTCATCTGCCAGCGACCCGGCACCAGTTCGCGCTTCATGCCGCCCAGCATGAAGATCCACAGCACGACGGCCGTGATCAACATCCACAAGGCGGAATTCGTGAAGGCGATATTGAACCCGGCCACATCCATGTTCGCACCGAGCAGCGGCTCGATGGTGAACTGGTGCATCGGATCAACCTTGGCGGTTTCGGCTGCCACGTCTCTGTAAACCCTTGCGTTTCTAGTCCATTCAGTCGCCCGTAGGCGGCTGGCTGGAAGACCGGATGATGTTTCTGAAGGCGACCACGATCCCGAGGAAGAGGCCGATCAACAGAGCCCAGGGATTGGTGTCGGTAAGCCAACCGATGGCATAACCGACAACCGCTCCACCGAGAATCCCACCTAACAGGTCTGCCAGCACCTTGTTACCAGCCCTGTAGCTGGCATCGGAGCCTTTGACCTGCGGCGCGTTGCGCTTCTCTTCTCGCTCGCGTGCGGCTTTCAGCCGCCCTTCGAGCGCATCGATCCGCGCATCTTCGCCATTGGGTTCCCGTGCAGGTTTGTCGTCACTCATGCCGCCTCCTGTAGGTGAAGGAAATGACACGCGCAACGCGCTACCCGCCGAGGGCGCCGCCCCCTTAGATGGGGGGTATGAACGAGTCAACCGGTGGAGGGGTTCGTTTTGCCGATATCTTCGCCGTTGCAGCATGGTCGCGGCGAGGAAGCGGCACCCGTGCCTCACTGGGTAACAGCGCGTCTTGCTCCTCTCCCATAGAGTGAAAGCAGCTCGACCAGGCTTTGGGGGAAGCACGCATGACCGGAAATGCAATGGAGCGGTGGCTCCACTTCGCACTGGCGTTGTTTATCTCGGGCTGCGTCTATCGGGGTTTCTTCTACACCTACATCGGCCCGTGGATTGCAGCAGGTCCGGCAGAGAAATTCAAGGACAGCGCGGATCGCGGCGGGGCGGACCGTTACCGCGCTGCTGCCAGGTGCCATCGGGCGCCTGGTACATTTCGCCGGGGGAAGTGCGCGCGATGGCCAGGCAGCCAGCGGTGAAGGCGTATTCCTCCAGCGTGGCGTTGTTCGCCTGCGCCTGCTCGGCATAGACCGCGCGGCGGCGATTGTTGATGTCGTTGACCATGGCCTGCAACGCAGGAGAGGCAGCGCCCACGATGCCGAGATAGCCGTCCATCTTCTCGCCAACCTGGCCACTTTCGCGGGCCGCCTGGTAGGCCGGGTCGCGCTGGGCGACAGCGGGGGACGCGAGCATGCCCAGCATCGCGGTCGCCCCGGCGATCTTCAAGAGTGTCTTCCCAATCATCATTGTCGTCGCTCCCTGCGGGATGCCCCGATCAGAAGATCGAGGAATTGTCTTCTATGGTCTGCTCGGCATCGTCTGCCAGGCGGTAGATCACTTCCTGCGTGATGTTGATGTTCAACTCGATCACTATCGGTTCGTCCGGTGCTTCCAACGTGATGCACCCACCGAGCGAAATCGTTGCCGCCATCGCCACCACTGCGACCAGCTTGTGCCCTGCCCCTTTCATGGAGGGACTATGCACAGCACAGTCGGAATTCGTCAATTTCGGCATGGTCATGGCACAGGCTCGCTTTCCTGGGGCTGAATATCGGTTTCATCGTTTTCGAGAGCTGCGCGCAGGCGCCGCTCCTCTTCCGCGGCTTCGGCGGCATCACGTTCGTCTACGGCTTGCTGGTCCACCGATTCCTGGAGGCGCATGCCTTCCTCGCTGATCAGGCCAAGGCTACGGGGATCGCGGACGGCAGAAGGATCGTAGAGACTGCGCAGCGACGTAATCAGCTGGTAGAACGGGGCGCGGATATTGATGCGCAGTTCGATGGGCAGGTCGTCGATGGCACGGGTGATCAGGTTGCTCTTCGCGGTCTCGCCCTGCCCGATGCCCTCGAATCGCACCCGCGTTACCAGTTCGCCGGTAAGCGGACCGTCCATCAGGACCTGCATCTCGTCATAACTGAGATCGCGCAGCGCGCTGAAGGCGTAATTGGCGAAGAACCCCATGTCCTCGTAAGTCAGTTCGCCGATATAAGCGACGTTCCCGCCCGGCAGGCGCGATGTCAGCACACCGTTTTCCAGCCTGCCATTGCCGTTTTCGTCGAAGATGATCGGGACCACCCCGTCGAACACGCCGGTGGCGGCAAGGTTGCCCAGTTCCATCTGCTGCACGAATTGCGAGGCTTCCAGCCCTTCTATCACAAGCACATAACTGCGCACTTCCTCCACCCCGAAGCGGATATCGACCGGGCGCATCGTCAGCGTGCCACCCATGAACGGCCAGGTGCCGCCTTGCAGTTGCAGAAGTTCCCCGTTGCTCAGCTGGAATGTGACGACACCATCGTAGACTTCGATCCCGGGATTGACCCGGTCGACGGTGATGCGCTGGTTCGGCGCCGTCGTCAGGGCGAGCAGGTCGGTGAACCGGATCGTGCCTCGCGCCCCATAGACCGGGCCGAATGCCGCAGCGAGATCGACACCGTCGGTGGTGAAACTTCCGCTGGAGGTAACGGCGTCGGCGTTCCAGTCGATCCTGCCCGTACCCCGGACACTGCCCTGTACGTCGCTAACCACGCCCAGCGCCAGACAGGTGAGGCCGCGCGGGCGCTGCTGCGTGCCCGCCTCCTCCAGGCATTGGCTGTAGGTAGGGGCAGGTTGCAGCGAATCGTCGAACACGAGGTTGTTGACGGTCAGATCCGCATGGCCGGTGCCGGTCGCCAGATCGTGGACGATCTGCACCTGCGTGATTTCGCGATCGAGCACCGGCTCGCGCAATATGGCTGCGGCGGTGATGCGGTTGTCGAACAGCGAAAGACTGGCATCGCGGGATATGAGCGGCTCGAACCGGTTGTTCTCCTGACGGTCCTCAACCCGCAGCGCGGCATCGGTTATCGTCAGGCGATCGTCGATATAGCTCCAACTTCCGGCAGCGTCGAAAATGTCGAGCGGCACGGAGGAGAGGAAAATGTCGGCCCCCTGGAAAGCACCGCCGATGGTACCTGCAGAAAGGTCTGCGCGAAGGTCGGTGACGGTAAAGCGCTGCCCACTGTCCGCCGGGCCGAGACGGATGTCGAGATCGCTCGCCGCAAGGGTGCCGGGCCATGCGACACCAACCGGACCCGAGCGCACGGAGATTGGCGTCTCCGCAAGTCGTCCTGTCAGATCGAGCGCGTTGACGCCCGCGGCAAATTGCAGACCGCCGGTGCCATAGCGCAGGATCGGCCGGCCAGAGGGCGGGCACAGCGTCAGCGATTCGCGGCCGAGTCGCAGGTTGGCAATCGTCAGTCGGTCGAACCGCACGTCGCGGCAGCCGCGCCACATGCTTAGGCTGCCATTGGCTGCCATGGTGGCATCAAGGGGTAGCTGGAGCCCGGATACCATGCCGCCCGGTATCGCTCCGTTAGCGACGGCGCGGCCATTCAAGGCAATCTCTCCGCCACGTCCTTGCAACAGGCGCACGTCGGACAGGGCAAGGGATGCGGTGCCCGCTGTATATTCACGCATCGCCATGCGCAGTTCCAGCGCGCCGCCGGGCGTTTGTTCCATTCGTCCCGAAATGCGCGGTAGTCCTGCTCCGCCTGTCTGGAAATTCCCCGAAAAGAGCGGCAGTCCGCCCTCCCCCATGTCCACCTGCCCGCGCGAAAGCGCGAGCAGGGTTTCACCACTGCCACCGCGCAGGCGGGCCTCCGGTATGGACACGGTGGACCGCCCATCGCGCTGGCGCGCGGTAAAGCTGGCCTGCAACTGGCTGCCGCGCAGGTCCCGCGCCAGATTCAGGCCGATGCGGTTGAGCAAGGGCTGGAGCAAGGTTCCGCCAGTTGCCTCTGCAGCGGCGGCTATTGCGCCATCGATATCTGGGCCCATGCGAATGTCTTCACCCGCGATTTCGCCTTCCACTTCGAACTGGCCGAAGTTTTCCAGCGCCCTCACTCTGCCTTCGACAGCCAGGCCGCCGAAGGCAGCGAAGGGCGTGTCGGCATCGACAGCGGCAAGATCGTAGCGAACGTTCAGGTCGCCATCGCGCCAGGTGAAGCGGCCATCGCCGCGAAGGCCCGCGCGAATATCGGCGAGGGCCACCGAATCGACGTCGAAAGCTATGTCGCTCGCGAAGTCGACAAGGTTGCGTTCGGCTTTCAGGTTCAAGTTCACGCTGGCGTCGCGCAATTCCAGCCCGCTACCCTCGCAGTCAAGCGCCGCAATGCGCAAAGGACCGCGCAGCACCGGCCGTTCGGCATCGATCGCCACCTGGCCGTAAAGCGTCACGTCCTGCGCCGCACAGTCGCCCGACGCGAGTGAAGGCGCTACCGCCGCCAGTTCACCAGTGAAACCGCCCCGCAGATGGCCGCTGCCCGAAAGTTTCAGTCCGACCCGGCCATATTCGCTGTCCAGCAGGGCGCGCCCGTCGTCGATCGCCAGGCGCATGCCGGGAAATTCGAAAGGACCGTCCTCGCCGCCGGAAATGAACGGATCCAGCGCCCCGAAACTCACCCGCCCGTTTTGCAAGGTGCCGAACAGGCGTGGACGGACCAGACGAACTTCGGTGATGTCGGGCAATCCCAGCCTGGGGGTGATCAGCACATCAATGCGCTCGACAGTCAGGTCCGGCAGTTCGGGATCGCCGATCACGATATTGGCAAATATCTGCCTGCGCGGGGATATCTGCACGATGTCGTAGGTGGCGGGCACGCCCTGGTCGGCAAATGTATCGGCAATGAAGTCGTCGGCGATTTCCTTACGCTGCAGCCAGCCCAGCACCGCGGCCACCAGCAGGACGATGATCGTCACGCGAAAACCGGCCCGCAATGCGCGCCGCTTGCGCCCCCGTGGGCGATCGTTTCCGGTCTCTTGCGGGGGCTGCGACATTGCACCGCCACACTTGCGCGAGAGCGGAGACAAAGGCAATGCACAGTGTAAGGGAGAGTAAGCCTTTCGTGTCGCAGGATATTCAAAAGTCAGAAAAATCGTCTGCCTCGGGCCATCGCGCCCGGTTGCGGGAGCGATTGCTGGGCGGCGGGGCGGAGGCGCTGGCAGACTATGAGGTGCTGGAATACCTGCTGTTCGGCGCGCTTGCGCGAGGCGACACGAAGCCGCAGGCAAAGGCGTTGCTGGCACGCTTCGGGACCCTTGCGGGCGTGCTGAACGCGGAAGCCGCGGCACTGAAACAGGTGAAGGGGGTCAGCGACGCCAGTGTCGGCCAGATCAAGATCGCCGCGCTGGTGGCCCGGCGCATGGCGCGCAGCCAGGTGCAGGATACGCCTGTGCTGGGGAGCTGGCAGGCACTGCTGGATTACCTGGCCATCGACATGGCGCACCTGACCACGGAACGCGTGCGTGTGCTCTATCTCAATGCGCGCAATCGCCTGTTGCTGGACCACCACTTTGGCGATGGCACGGTGGACGAGGCGGCGATCCATCCGCGCGAGGTTATCAAACGCGGGCTCGACCTAGGCGCATCGGCCATGATCCTGGTGCACAACCACCCCAGCGGCAATCCGGAGCCGAGCCGGGCCGACATCCAGATCACCCGGCGAATTGCCGAAGCGGGCAGACCGCTGGGTATAACAGTGCACGACCACGTGATCGTGGGGCGCGAGGGGCACGTTTCCATGCGCGCCAAGGGGCTGATCTGATCCCTATTGCGGCGCGGTTATCCCGTGGCGGGTATAGAATTCCTCCAGGTGCGGCGCCATGCGAAGGGCAATGCTCAGGTCTTCCTGCGCTCCATCAATACCCGCGTACATCCTGGCCATGGCGCGAAGGTAGTGCGATTCGGAAAGGCCGGGCGATATCGCCAGCGCCCCATCGAGGTCGGCAATCGCGCCCTCGTAGTCACCCTGGCGGAAGCGGATCAGCGCCCGGCTGTCCAGCGCGGCGGCAGCGTTGCTCGCACGCTCGATGGAGCGCGTGCACACGTCCAGCGCATCGTCCAGTCCTACGTTCCACAACCCGCGGAACCAGCAATCGGAATTGAGCGCATCGGCACTTTGCGGCGCTTGCGCCACCGCATCGGCCATAAAGTCCTGCGCATCATCCAGCCTGCCTTCGGCAGCGGCGATGGTGGCCATCATGGACAGGTGCCAGACCATGTCGTCATCGGTTACCGCCAGCGAGTTCATCAGCTCGCGCGCCTCATCATACCGGCCATCGTAGGCCAGCATCTGCGCCACTTCGCGCGCCAACCCGTTGTCGAGATCGAGTTCGTAGGCTGCCTGCATGTCCGACAGCATCGCCTTCTGGTCGCCCAGCGCACGGTGCAGCCACGATCGGCTGCTGAATGCCCATGACGACGGCTGTTCCTCGACCAGCACATCGAAGTCGGCCCTCGCCGCATTGAAATCATAGATCGATTGCAGGAACATGGCCCGAGCGATCAGTGGCTGGAAATCGTCCTCATCGGCAAATTCGATTGCCTTTTCGTATGCCTCCAGCAGCGGTGCAGCACGCTCGGCGCGCTGCGCGTCGGAAAGCTCCCAGCGCCAGGTCACGCTTTCGGGCGGAACCAGTTGCAGCGAATGGCTGCTGATCTGCCGCGCGGCGCGGCGCGCGTCCGGCAGGTCGTCCGGAGCGATCTCGCCAAGTAGCCCGAAGGTTTCTCCGGTTGCCAGCAGCTCGTCGCCGTCGATGCTGGCGGTGCGGGTGATACGGGTGTTGCCATAGCCCAGTTCGATGTCCGGCTCCCCTTCCAGCGTAAAGCCATCGCCGCCTTGTGGCAGGCGCATGCGCATGCCGAATGCCTGCCGCATAGGCCCCGGAGTCGCCACGGGAATGTCACGCCACGCCGGGCGGGCACGGTTGGGGTTGAATTCGCTGACGTCCTCACCGGCATCGATGTTCGAACGCAGCCTGCCGTCCACCCATTCGAACTGCGCCTGTGCCACGCCGCGCACCTGCAAGCTGGCGATGGCTTCTTCATCGTCGTAGGCAATGTCGAGCGAACTGACCTGCAGCGCCAAGTCGCTTCCCCCGGAGAAATTGCGCGCCATCGATTGCAGCATAACCGGATTGTTCGCATCGACCACGGCCTGCATCTGGGCGGCGGTGGGGCCGACGAACTGGATGTCCATCGTCACCAGCGCGGGAAAGTCTATGCCGGCAGAGTGATCCATCGTCACGTTGGCGCGCATCTGCGGTATGGCAAGGTCGCGCTGCGTCATCGGTATCAGGTCTGCACCGCCTTCGCGCAGCGGCAGGGCGTAATGGAATGGCGGCACGTCGGAAAGGGTCGCCAGCCGCGTGGCGGCGCTGGTCCCGTCCAGCCAGTACTCGGTTCCATCGATAACTGCGCGGACGATCACGTGATCGAACGCGGCGGGTAGCGGCAACAGTTCGGGCACCGCATCCCCCATGCGCGAACTGACCAGAACTGGTTCCGCCTCGATGTCCATTTCACGCAGCAGCGCCAGCAGCAGGACCGTTTTCGCCTTGCAGTCGCCGTAGCGCACCTCCCAGGTCTCGTCGGCGGATTGTGGCAGGTAGTTGCCGCCATCCAGGCCGTTAAGCAGATAGCTAACCTCGTCCTGCACCAGCCACACTGCGCGCGCGGCGCGGTCCAGCGGATCGTCTGTCTCGCTCATGATGCCGCGCGCCAAACCGGCAACGTCGGATTCAGCGCCCACATCGGCAGCGGCATCGAAATGGGGGGCCATCACGGCGGAAACCTCGTTCCAGTCGGCAAAGCTGCCTGCCCGCAAGACAGTGGGGCGATGAAACCGGCGGGGCGCATCCATGGGCGTGGGATCCGGCTCTGCCAGCGGGAGGTCGACGGTAATGTACCGATACCCGTCTCGCAGTTCCGGTTCCGCCAGTTCCACACGCTCTTCCACGTCCCAGTAGATTTCCTCATCCGCTGGCCAGCTCAGCACGGCGCGCGCAGTGCCCACCTGCCATGGCTCGCTGGGGAGGTACTGGGTAGCCTGCACCTCATCGCCCAACGCCTGGTCGGAGGTGGACACCGTGTGCGCGATACGCAGCACGTCGCCCTCACGCAGGCCCGGCACGGATACCGTAGCGGTCAGGCTGCCATCCAGCAGGCGGTCTTCCAAACCCTGCTCGCGCCGCAGGACATCGAAGGTCACGCCGCGTTCGAGCAGGTCGATCACCTCTCCATCGCGGTAGATTTCCATGCTGTGGACGATCAGGTCACCCTTGTCCGGCAGCCATTCCAGCGTCTGCGTATTGGATTGCATCAGCGACTGGGGATTGTCGATACGCTGGACCCAGTCGACGTAGGCCCATGCGACCCCGTCCTCCAGCCGGTGCTGCCAGTCGAACAGCAGGGTGGCCGGGCCTTCCTGGGAAATGGCGGCGTCGATGTCCGCCTCTTCGACCCAGGCGGGGGCCGGCTGGTATAGCGGTTCCTCTCCTGCATGGGCGGGCGCACTCATGACAATGGACACCAGCGGAAGGGCGACGATGGAACGGTGCATGGAATTCCCCTGTTTGCCGCACCTGCCGATGTGGCGATCTGCCTGTAATCACACCACGAACCCGACATGAAAGCAACGTCGGCCATCGCGCGTCTTGCCATTTTCGGACACACGGCCTAGCCGCGCAGCGACTTTGCCACCCAGACATCATCCGGAGTTCACGATGGTCCCCCGTTACGCCCGCCCCGCCATGACCGCCATCTGGGAGCCGGAAACCAAGTACGAGATCTGGTTCCTGATCGAGGCCCATGCCACGCAGAAACTGGCCGAGCTGGGCGTGGTGCCCGAAAGCGGGGCCAAGGCTTTGTGGGACTGGTGGGCAACGACCCCGAAGATCGACGTCGCCGCCATCGACGAGAAGGAGCGCGTGCTGAAGCACGACGTGATCGCCTTCCTCGACTGGGTGGCGGACGAGGTCGGCCCGGAAGCGCGCTTCATGCACCAGGGCATGACCAGTTCGGACGTGCTAGACACGACGCTGGCCGTCCAGTTGGCGCGCGCCACCGATATTCTGCTGGAAGACCTCGACGCCCTGCTGGACGCGCTGAAACGCCGTGCGCAGGAGCACAAGTACACCGCCACCATCGGCCGCAGCCACGGCATTCATGCAGAGCCGACGACGTTCGGCCTGAAACTGGCGCAGGCTCATGCCGAGTTCGACCGCTGCCGCGATCGCCTTCAAGCCGCGCGCAAGGAAATCGCCACCTGCGCCATCAGCGGCGCGGTGGGAACTTTCGCCAACATCGATCCCAGCGTCGAGGAATACGTCGCCGAACAGCTCGGTCTGACGGTGGAGCCTGTTTCCACACAGGTAATCCCGCGTGACCGTCACGCGATGTATTTCAGCGTGCTGGCCGTTATCGCCTCCTCGATGGAGCGACTTGCGGTCGAAGTGCGCCACCTGCAGCGCACCGAAGTGCTGGAGGCGGAGGAATATTTCTCCCCCGGCCAAAAGGGTTCGAGCGCGATGCCGCACAAACGCAACCCGATCCTGACCGAGAACCTGACCGGCCAGGCCCGCATGATCCGCGGCTATGCCATTCCGGCGCTGGAGAACGTGGCCCTCTGGCACGAGCGCGACATCTCGCACTCGTCCGTCGAGCGGTTCATTGGTCCCGATGCCACCATCACGCTGGACTTCGCCCTCGCCCGCCTCACCGGCGTCGTGGACAAGCTGCTCGTCTACCCTGAACGGATGCAGAAGAACCTCGACAAGATGGGCGGCCTTGTCCACTCGCAGCGCGTCCTGCTGGCGCTGACGCAGGCTGGCATTACGCGCGACAATGCCTATCGGCTGGTGCAGCGCAACGCGATGAAGGTGTGGGAATCGGACGGCCAGATGTCGTTGCTCGATCTGCTCAAGGCCGACGAGGAAGTGACTGCCGCGCTATCGGAAAACGAGCTCGAGGAGAAGTTCAACCTCGATTACCACTTCAAGCACGTCGACACGATCTTCGGCCGCGTTTTCGCAGGGTAGTCGCACCGCCCTTCCCATTGCGGGAACGCTGGCCTAGCATCTCATCCAAATCGCTAACGGGACAGGAAAGAAACGAATGCAGATCGTTCGCACCGTCATCTGGGTACTGCTGCTGGTAGGCCTGCTGCTGTTTTCCATCGCCAACTGGGATCCCACGGTGACCGTGCGCATCTGGGATGGCATCGTAGTGGACACCAAGATCCCTGCAATCGTGATCGTGTCTTTCGCAATCGGCTTTGTACCGATGTGGCTTTATCACCGCGCCAGCAAGTGGACGATGCGGCGCAAGATCGCCAGCCTGGAGAATGCGGCGCGCACGGCATCCACCACGCCGGTCGCCGCCAGGCAGGATATCGAGGAAGAACCCGTGCGCACCGAGCCCGATGCGCGCTCCGATCCGGATACCCCGCTCAAGCCGACCGAACCCGTGCATGACGACACCGAAACGACGGCGCAGCCCGGCGACGAAACCCGGTCCGCCCCCCTGTTCGGCGACGACATCGGCGATGGCACTCACCGCGATCACGACAGCGGCAGAAAGTCATGAGCAACCCCGTCTATCTCGCGCTGGATGTGCCGCAGCTGGATGCGGCTAAAGCGCTGGTGGAGAAAGTCAGGGGCCATATCGGCGGGGTCAAGCTGGGTCTTGAATTCTTCTGCGCGCATGGCACCCACGGCGTGCACGAAATCGCGCACCTGGGCCTGCCGATCTTCCTCGACCTGAAACTGCACGACATTCCCAATACGGTCGCAGGCGCCATGCAATCGCTGCATGTGGTGGAGCCGGCCATCATGACCGTGCACGCCAGTGGCGGGCGCGCGATGATGGAGGATGCCAAGGCAGCGGCTGGCGAGAACACCAAGGTCGTGGCCGTCACGATGCTCACTAGCCTTGACGAGCGCGATCTCGAACGCACCGGTGTCAGCGGCACGCCGCATGACCATGTGATGCGGCTGGCCGAACTGGCGAAGGACAGCGGCTTGGACGGTATCGTGTGCTCGGGACAGGAAGTGAAGGCGGTCCACAAGCAGTGGAAGGACGGCTTTTTCGTCGTTCCCGGCCTACGTCCAGGCGGAAAGGCGATCGGTGACCAGAAGCGGGTGGTGACGCCGCGTCAGGCGCGCGACGACGGGGCCTCTGTGCTTGTCATTGGTCGCCCCATCAGCCGCGCAGACGATCCGCTTCAGGCGGCTCGAGAGATCGAAGCGACGCTGTAGAATTTTTTCTGCACCCGGCAGCGTCGGCTTAACCCTTCACCAACACTGCCCGCTCCACTAAGTGAAGCCTATGTCAGATCAGCTCATAAAGATTTGCGGACTCACTACCGGCGACACCATCGATGCCGCAGTCGATGCAGGTGCGACCCACATCGGCCTTGTCCATTTCGAGAAGTCGCCGCGCCACCTCTCGATCGCGGAGGCGGCGAAGCTGCGCTCGCGCGTGCCGGACCATGTGCAGGTCGTGCTGCTGACTGTGAACCTGCAGCCGAAACCCACTTCGGAAGCCCTGCAGGAAATACAGCCCGACGTGCTGCAACTACACGGGGCTGAAAATCCGGAGTGGCTGGCGCTGATTCGCCAGAATTCCAACCTTGAAGTCTGGAAGGCAGTGGGGGTCAAGGATCGCGGCGCGCTGGAACGTGCGGCCAAATATCGCGACAGCGCCCACCGCCTGCTCTACGATGCTGCCGCTGGCGCGTTGCCGGGAGGAAATGGCCTCGCGCTCGACTGGCGGCTGCTGCTGAACCATCGCCATGTGTTGCCCTGGGGGCTGGCGGGCGGACTTGGCCCGCACAACGTGGCCGATGCTATCCGCTACACTGGCGCGCCGCTGGTAGATGCCTCGTCTGGGCTGGAAAGCGAGCCCGGCAAGAAGGACCCGGCAAAGATCGCCGCGTTCTGCAAGGCCGCACGCGCAGCACGCGCCAAGGCCGCCTAGCCATAGGTTGGAAGCGGAAAGGGCGGCCCGTTAGACCGCCCTTCCCGCCAGTAAGGGCTTGGCTCAGAAGTTGAAGCCGACGCCCACGGTAGCAGCGTTCACATCGATGAAGTCGCTGAAGAAGTGGCGATACTCCGCGCTCACGTAGACGGACTGGCCGACGCGGTGGCTGTATCCGGCGCCAAGGTAGGGCGTGTCCTCGCCATCGCCGAAAGCGTAGCCGCCGGCAGCGTAAAGGCGGCCCGCATCACTCACGCGAATACCGGCACGTGCGCCGAGACCCCAGACGAAGTCGGCGCCATCGGCCAACAGGTGGTCGGCAGAGCCTTCAACGCCGATGAAGGCCGAATCGCCAAGGTCGAAATCGTATCCGAGCGCGGCACCGGCCACGGCCTCTTCCTGGCCGCTAGCCCAGGCGACACCGCCCCGCACTTCGGCACGGCCTGTGCCCATGGCTTCCTGGGCCTGTGCTGCGGCAGGCACCGCAACTGCGGCGGCGAGCGTTGCCATTACGATAGCAATCTTATTGGTACTCATGTCTCTCATGTTCTCCAGGACCCCCGAACCCGATGTCCGGACCCGTCCTGCCGCCTCATTGGGAGCGAGAACATTGTTGGAAAATGAACGAATCGACCAACCGCGAACAGCAAACGACTAGTGCCACGGTCGCTGCAACCATACCCGACCAGAGGCCTATCTGGACACCCGCCCCTACCTCTGCCAATCGGCGATCATGACCGAGAACAAACCCAACTCATTCCGCAACCAGCCCGACGATCGCGGGCATTTTGGCCAGTTCGGCGGCCGCTACGTCGCCGAAACGCTGATGCCGCTGATTCTGGGCCTGGAGAAGGAATACAAGGCTGCGAAGGAAGACCCCGCGTTCAAGGCGGAGTTCGACGACCTGCTTGAACATTACGTCGGCCGCCCCAGCCCAATGTATTTCGCCCCTCGCCTGACCGAGGAATTGGGCGGCGCGCAGATCTGGTTCAAGCGCGACGAGCTGAACCATACTGGTGCTCACAAGATCAACAACTGCATCGGCCAGATCCTGCTGGCGATTCGCATGGGCAAGACGCGCATCATCGCCGAAACCGGCGCGGGCCAGCACGGCGTGGCGACAGCCACCGTCTGCGCGCGCTTCGGCCTGCCCTGCATCGTCTACATGGGTGCAGAAGACGTGCGGCGCCAGTCGCCCAACGTGTTCCGCATGAAGTTGCTGGGCGCGGAAGTGCGCCCCGTCACAGCCGGGCGCGGCACGCTGAAGGATGCCATGAACGAGGCGCTGCGCGACTGGGTCGCGAACGTGCACGACACCTTCTACATCATCGGTACCGCTGCCGGGCCGCATCCCTATCCGGAACTTGTCCGCGACTTCCAGAGCGTGATCGGCAAGGAGGCCCGCGCCCAGTTGCTGGAGCGAACCGGCAAGCTGCCGGACCTGCTGGTGGCCGCCATCGGGGGCGGCTCCAACGCCATCGGGCTGTTCCACCCTTTCCTCGACGATCCCACGGTGAAGATGCTGGGCGTGGAAGCCGCGGGCCACGGCCTTGATGGAGACGAACACGCCGCCAGCCTGGCAGGCGGTTTCCCCGGTGTGCTCCACGGCAACAAGACCTACCTGTTGCAGGACGAGGACGGCCAGATCACCGAAGGCCACTCGATATCGGCGGGCCTCGACTACCCCGGCATCGGCCCCGAACACGCCTGGCTGAAGGAAACGGGCCGCGTGGAATACACCCACGCCACGGATACAGAGGCGCTGGAAGCCTTCCAGCTGCTCTGCCGCACCGAAGGCATCATCCCCGCGCTGGAACCCAGCCACGCCATCGCCGCCATTACCAAGGTCGCACCGACGATGCCGAAGGACGCGATCATCTGCGCAAATCTGTGCGGGCGCGGCGACAAGGACATCTTCACCGTGGCAGAAGCGCTTGGGGTGGAGATGTGACTTTCTCCCCCGCCCGCGCTGGTGTGTTCTTTCTGCTCGGCCTTCCCATTGGCTTCATCCTCTCGGCGCTCGGCTTCGTAGTAAGCGGACAGGATATCAGCGCGCCGCAGATTGCGCCCTTCGCAGGTGGAATTGCCATTGTGATTGGGATTGCAGCGGGGCTATGGCGCCCGCCATCATGACCCGTTTTACCGATACCTTTTCCCGTGGTCCCGCGCTCGTCTGCTTCATCACTGCTGGCGATGGCGATACCGCCGCCAATCTCGACGCGATGGTCGAGGGAGGCGCGGACGTGATCGAGCTGGGAATGCCATTCACCGATCCCATGGCCGATGGCCCGGCAATCCAGAACGCCAACATCCGCTCGCTCGGCAAGGAAACCAAGACTGCCGACGTTCTGCAAATCGCCACCGATTTTCGCGCGCGCCACCCGGACGTTCCGCTCGTGCTGATGGGCTATGCCAACCCGATGATCCGGCGCGGGCCGGAGTGGTTTGCCGATGCTGCCGAGAAAGCGGGCGTCGATGGCGTCATCTGTGTCGACCTCGCGCCCGAAGAGGACGAGGACCTTGGCCCGGCCCTGCGCGCGAAAGGCATCGCCCCTATCCGCCTTGCCACGCCCACCACCGACGAAGCGCGCCTGCCCATGGTGCTCGATAAATCGGCGGGATTTCTTTACTACGTTTCTGTTGCCGGGATCACCGGCAAGCAGAGCGCCGCCCTTGCCGATATCAAATCGAATGTATCGCGCATCAAGCAGCATACCGACCTGCCCGTTGCCGTTGGGTTCGGCGTGCGCACGCCCGAGCAAGCCGAGGCGATTGCCAAGGTCGCGGACGGCGTGGTCGTCGGCTCCGCACTGGTCGAGATTGTCGCCGAGCATGGGGAAAACGCGCCCCAGCACCTGTGCGCACTGGTCGAAAAACTTGCCAATGCAGTGCATTCTGCCCGATAGGCCCGATCCATGAGTTGGCTAACCCGTGTCCGAGAGCGCCTGCCCTTTGGCAACAAGCGCGAATCCCCCGACAACCTGTGGATCAAGTGTCCGCGCTGTCAGGAGATGGTCTTCCGTACCGAGTACGAGGAGAACCTGAATGTCTGTCCGCGCTGCGACCATCATGGCCGCATCGGTGCCGACAAGCGGCTCAGCCAGATCATGGATGGCGACGATTTCGAACTGCTGCCTGCACCCCAGGTTTCCGAAGATCCCCTGCGGTTCAAGGATACCAAGCGCTACAGCGATCGCCTGAAGGCTGCGCGCGCCAGCAATCCGCACAACGATGCCTTCACCGCGGCCTTCGGCACGATCGAGGGCAATGCGGCAGTTGTCGGTGTGCAGGACTTCACGTTCATGGGCGGTTCCATGGGCATGGCCGTGGGAGATGCTTTCTGCAACGCGGCCCAGCGTGCAATCGACGAGAAGTGCGGTTTCGTTTGCGTGACCGCTGCTGGCGGTGCGCGCATGCAGGAGGGCATACTCAGCCTGATGCAGATGCCGCGCGCCACGGTGATGACGCGCCGTCTGCGCGAAGCGGGCCTGCCATATATCGTCGTGCTGACCGATCCGACCACCGGCGGCGTTACCGCTAGCTATGCCATGCTGGGCGATGTCCAGATCGCGGAGCCCGACGCCCTGATCGGGTTCGCCGGGCAGCGCGTGATCCAGGAAACCATTCGCGAACAGCTGCCTGAAGGGTTCCAGCGCGCCGAATACCTGCACAAGCACGGCATGGTGGACATGGTGGTTGCCCGCAAGGACTTGCGTGAAACGCTGGCGCAACTGCTGGACTATCTGACTCCGGCAAAGGCAGCCTGATCGGCGGGGCGAGCCGATGAAAGACTTCGCCATTTCGGATGACGAGGATGTCCAGCGGCAGTTGGACCGCCTTGGGGCATTGTCGCTGCCGCAGGGCCGCATCGCGCTGGACGTGATCCGCGCCCTGCTCGATCGGCTAGGTAACCCCGAACAGCACCTGCCGCCGGTGTTCCATGTCGCGGGCACCAATGGCAAGGGTTCCACCTGCGCCTTTCTGCGCTCCATGCTGGAGGCCGAGGGCCTGAAGGTCCACGTAGCCACCAAGCCGCACCTCGTCCGCTACAACGAACGTATCCGCGTGGGCGGAGAGCTGATCTCCGACGCCATGCTCGCGCAGCTGCTGGAGGAGGTGTTGGACATGGCGGGCGACCTTGTGCCCAGCTTCTTCGAGGTTACGGCGGCAGCGACCTTCCTCGCCTTCTCGCGCGAGCCTGCAGATGCTTGCGTAATCGAGGTCGGGCTGGGTGGGCGATTCGACGCGACCAATGTCATGGAGCGGCCCGCTGCCTGCGGCATCGCTTCGTTGGGTATCGACCACGAACAATTCCTGCTCAACGAAGACCCCGAAGCACCCTCGCCCGCGCAGAACCCGATGGTGCGGATCGCTTTCGAGAAGTCGGGGATCGCACGGCCCGGCTCCCCGCTTGTTACCCAGAACTATTCTCCCGATGTGGAGGCCGAGGTGAAGCGTCGCGCCGGTCTTGCCGGAGCGCCGCTGCATATGCGCGGGCAGGACTGGTGGGCAGAGGCTGGCAGGGATTCCATCGCCTATCGCGACCGTCATGGCCGCCTCGACCTGCCGCTGCCAACAATGTCCGGAGCGCACCAGGCCGACAATGCCGCGCTGGCCGTCGCCATGTTGCGCCATCAGGACACGGTGCCGGTTTCCGCCGCTGCCATGGCCGAGGGGATCCGCTCATGCCGCTGGCCCGCGCGCCTGCAGACGTTGGGCGCTGGCCCGCTCACCGAACTACTCCCGCACCGCAACTTTCTGCTGGATGGGGGACACAACCCCGATGCCGCCAATGCGCTCGCCCGGTATCTGGAGAATGTCCCGAAGCCGATAGACGCGGTGATCGGCATGATGGCCGCAAAGGACGCCCGGCGATTCCTGGCGATCGTTGCGCCGCATATCGATTCGATCACAGCGGTGCCGATACCCGGCAACGATTGCGTCGCGCCCGAAGTCCTAGCCGAACTGGCGCGGGAAGCGGGTATCGCATCGGTTATGACGGCGGACGATGTGCCAGCCGCGGTCAGCGCGATGGACAAGGCCAGCGGAGGCACGGTGCTGCTCTTCGGATCGCTCTACCTAGCAGGCAAGGTGCTAAGCCTTAATCGCGAGCTGCCTGACTAGGCGCTATTCGGCAGGCTCCGGCGCAGCGTCATGGCGGTCCGGCGTCACAACGCCGGATTTCGCCCCCGCCCGGCTCACCCGTATCCATTCGAATACGCACAACACCACGGCAACGAACCCGATCAGCGTGGTGAGGATGAAGACGTCGTAATAGCCCTGGTTCTCGATCATCTCGCCCAGCGCGCCGCGCCCCAGCGTGCCGACCAGCAGCGTGAGCGAGGACAGCAGCGCATACTGCACGGCGGAATACTTCTTCGAAACGATGGAGCTGAGCCACGCGACATAGGCCGCCCCTGCGATGCCGATAGCCAGGTTTTCCCACATGATCGTGAAGGTCAGGCGCGGCAATGCGTCGGAACCGAAGGGCGCCATGAAGTTGATCAGGGCGGAGAAGCCGATGAAGTCGCTAGCAGCCTGCATGTTCGCACCGCCTGCGGCCATGTCGGCATAGAGCAGGTTCGTCAGGGCGGCGATCAGCGCGCCCAGCGTCAAGGTAGCCATGCGTCCGATCACGGTGAGCAGATAGCCGCCCAGCGCCAGTCCTGCGATGATTGCGCCCACGCCGAAGAACTTGGATGCGAAGGCCACCTCGTCGTTCGTGTAGTTCAGTTCGCCTAGGTAGAACGGATAGGCAAAGGTGCCCCAGATCGCGTCACAAATGCGGTAGGTAAGCACCAGCGAGAGGATCAGGACCAGCGACCAGCCTATGCGGCCCACGAACTCCACCAGTGGCATCACCAGCGCGCGGTAGAGATGGTCGACGGCGTAGGAATTGCCCGCTTTCTCGGGCAGGTCCTCTGTCATCACGTGCCGGCCCTTCTCCTTTTGGGAAGCAAGCCAGCCCGCGATCAGTGCAGGTATCACCACGGTCGCCACGATAATCCACGGGCCATAATTCACGGTGAAGTCGGTTGGGTTGGGCCGTTCCTCCGGCGGATAGGCAAGCGACATGTACATGAAAGTGAGGACGACGCCGATTGCAATGGCCCAAAGCAGGCCTACCGCCCCCAACGCCTTGGCGCGCACCGATGGCTTCAGTTCACCTTTCTTGCGCAGGCTCAGCAGCAGTTCGTCGTCAACCGTGCCGTCGACGTTCTCGCCCGCCTTGCTGTCAGGCGCGAACAGGCCCGCGATACCGATAGCGAGCAGGATGCCGCCCATGATGAGGTAAGTTTGCGGCCAGCCGATGCGTGCGGCGATGATCAGGCCCAGCGCGCCGCCCACCAGCGCGGCAAGGCGATAGCCCATCTGATAGACGGTGGAGAGGATATCGAGCGTCGCCTCCTCGTCGGCCACGTCGATGCGCCAGGCGTTGATGGCGATATCCTGCGTGGCGCTGGCAAGGGCGCCGATACCGGCCAGCAGGCTGAACCAGCCGATTGCCTCGTTCGTGGGGTTCGAGAGTGAAAGCGCAATCAGGATCACGCCCAGCAGGATCTGCGAGGGCACGATCCACTGTTTGCGCCTGCCCAATTTACGGAAACCGGGGATCGACACCTTGTCGATCAGCGGGGACCACAGGAACTGGAAGGCATAGGCAAGGCCGATCAGCGAAAAGACGCCCATCGTCTCCAGCTCCACCTCGGCTTCCGAAAGCCAGGCGTAAAGTGTGCCCAGGAACAGTGCGAACGGCAGGCCGCTGGCGAAGCCGAACAGCGCCATGTAGCCGCTCTTGGGATTTCTCAGCGATCGCGCCAGCGTGCGCCAGCCGGGCTTGGATTTCTTTGTTTCGGCAGCCGCTTCGGCCATAAATTGCTCTCCGCTTTCGTACCAGCGTGTCGGTCTACCCGTAATCCATTGCAATGGAAGGCTGGATGAACGGGCTTTCAACGCCTAGAGAGCCGCAAATGTCCAAGGAAGAACGCCCCGAGGGTGATCGCATCGCCAAATTGCTCGCCCGCGCTGGTGTCGCCAGTCGCCGCGAGATCGAACGCATGATCGATGATCGAAGGATCAAGATCGGAGACGAGTTCGTCACCACGCCCGCCACGTTCCTCACCTCGCTACGCGGAGTGACGGTGGACGGGAAGCCGGTGGCCAAGCCCGAACGAACGCGCCTGTTCGCTTTTCACAAGCCGACCGGGCTGTTGACGGCGGAGCGCGATTTCTCCGGCCGCCCCACGATCTATACCGCGCTGCGCAACGCGCTGCCCAAGGATACGCCGCGGCTGATGCCTATCGGGCGGCTGGACATGAACACCGAAGGGTTGCTGCTGCTCACCAATGACGGCGAGTTCAAGCGGCTGCTCGAATTGCCCGCCACCGAAGTCTCGCGCACCTACAGGGCGCGCACTTTCGGCGATGTGTCGCAGGAACAGCTCGAATCGCTTATGGACGGCATCGAGATCGAGGGGATGCGCTATGCCCCCATCGATGCCAATCTGGAGCGGCGCACGGGCCGCAACCAGTGGATCGAACTGTCGCTGGCTGAAGGCAAGAACCGGGAAGTGCGCCGCGTGCTGGAACACCTCGGGCTGGAAGTCAGCCGCCTGATCCGCACCGCCTATGGTCCGTTCGGCCTGGCAGACCTGCCCCGCGGCGCGGCGCAGGAAATCCGCAAGGAAGATATCGAGCGGTTCCGGAGCAGCCTCAAGTGAGGATCATCGCAGGCGACTGGAAGCGCCGACAGCTTCGCGCACCCGCGGGCGAAGCCACGCGCCCCACGGCAGATCGCACGCGCGAAACGCTGTTCTCGATGCTGGTGAGCCGCCTCGGCTCTTTCGAGGGACTTTCCGTGGCAGACCTGTTCGCAGGGTCTGGCGCATTGGGTCTTGAGGCGCTTTCACGGGGGGCGGACAATTGCCTGTTCATCGAACAGGACGCTGCCGCAATCCGCTGTATCCGCCAGAACATTGCAGCGCTGCGGGCGCAGCAGCAGTGCGAAGTGATCGCGGGATCGGTGATGAGCCTGGGTGCCGCCAAAACTGCAAGAGACTTGGTATTGCTCGATCCGCCCTATGGCACCAATGCAGGCGCGGTTGCGATAGATCGCCTGACCCGGCTGGGCTGGATCGGCCCTGCGACATGGGTCGCCCTGGAAGTCGGTGCCAAGGAAGACGTGAAGATCAAGGCGCTGGAAGTGGATACCGAGCGCAAGGTTGGCCCGGCGAAGCTGGTGCTGCTGCGCTGGTCCGACACTGCGGCCTGACGAGGACGAACAAGGCAGAAGGCCGCCTGCATTCGCAAACGGCCTTCGGCGTTGGTCAATCGTGCAGCCGCTTAGGAGCGGTCACCCGGCCAATATTCGAGCGGGCGATCGACACCTGGCCCACGACGTCCGGTGGCCCATGCGTTGATGCAATTGTCATCCGCATCGCTCTCGCAAACCGGATACTCACCCTGGTGCGGCGCCGGAATGTTTTGCACCACCGCGTTGCTGACGAAGCGCATGCTCCCATTCGAATTCGAACTCATCGCGCTATTGCTACTCGCCTGCTGGCTGGCAGGCATGGTGCCTTCCATCTGCGCGACCTGCGTCAGGATGGAATTCCAGGCAGCAGAGCGCTGTTCAGCGGGAATCTGATAGACCTGCGAGCGCTGGTTATCATTCAGATACCACCAGGCTTCCTGCTGGTCGTCATTCAACGTCCAGTAATAGGTACGCAGATTGTCGTTCCAGCTGAAATACGTAGTCTTCTGTTCCATTTCATAGCTGTCGAACTCGGCCTGATCGGCGGCATCGAGTTCGTCATACATCATTTGCTGAGCAGCGGTCATTTCCATATGATCACCGTTATGATGATCGGCCAGGGCAGGCACGGAAATCATCGAAAGCGCCGTCGCGGCGCCAAGAATTACTTTGTTCATCAAGTGTCTCCTGTATCGGTTCGCGTCGTTATTATTGCATTTAGAACGACGTTATCTTGATCACTGTTCCGAAAAAGTAGGGTTCCCCGGTTCGTCGCTGGCCTTGCACGGCGCGGCTGTGTTCCCTAGTTGTTCACAGGTGACCCAGCCCCCTTCCGATACCGATTCCGTTCCGGCTACCGCCGCGCCCGAATGGCTTGCCCATCTCAACGCGCCGCAGCGCGATGCCGTACTGACGACGGAAGGACCGGTGCTGATGCTGGCGGGAGCGGGCACGGGAAAAACCGCCGCCCTCACCCACCGTCTCGCCCATATCGTGCGAGAGCGACTGGCATGGCCGAGCGAGATCCTGTGCGTCACCTTTACCAACAAGGCCGCGCGGGAAATGCGCGAACGCGTTTCCACGCTGACCAACGGCGCGCTGGAAGGCATGCCTTGGCTCGGCACTTTCCACTCGATCTGCGCCAAGATGCTGCGTCGCCATGCAGAGCTGGTCGGGCTGGAAAGCAACTTCACCATTATCGATACCGATGACCAGCTGCGCCTCCTGAAGACGCTGATCCGGGAAAACGATATCGACGAAAAGCGCTGGCCGCCGCGGCAGCTCGCCGGATTGATCGATAGCTGGAAGAACCGCGGCCTCAATCCGGATGACCTGACGGCGGTCGACAACGAAAGCTATGCCAACGGCAAGGGTGCGGAGATCTACCGTATCTACCAGGAACGGCTGAAGAGCCTTAATGCCTGCGACTTCGGCGACCTGCTGTTGCACATGCTCAACATTTTCCGCCGCCATACGGACGTGCTGAAAAACTACCAGCAACGCTATAAGTACATCCTCGTCGACGAATACCAGGACACCAACGCCGTGCAGTACCTGTGGCTGCGGCTGATGGCGCAGGAGCGCAAGAACATCTGCGTGGTGGGCGACGATGACCAGTCGATCTATTCCTGGCGCGGTGCTGAAGTTGCCAATATCCTACGGTTCGAGAAGGATTTCCCCGGCGCGAAGGTGGTAAAACTGGAGCAGAACTATCGCTCCACTCCGCAAATCCTTGCTGCTGCCAGCGGACTGATCGAGGCAAACAGCCAGCGCCTTGGAAAGACGCTTTGGACGCAGCTGCCGGAAGGCCAGAAGGTGCGGGTCATCGGAGTATGGGACGCGCCGGAGGAGGCGCGCCGCGTAGGGGAGGAGCTGGAACGGCTGGAGCGCGAAGGACTGAGCCTCGAACAGGCCGCCATCCTGGTGCGTGCGCAGTACCAGACCCGTGAATTCGAAGATCGATTCATCCAGATCGGCCTTTCCTACCGCATCATCGGCGGCTTCCGGTTCTATGAACGTGCTGAAATCCGTGACGCACTGGCCTACCTGCGTGTCATCGCCCAGCCCGCCGACGATCTGGCGTTCGAGCGGATCTACAACCAGCCCAAGCGCGGCCTTGGCGCCAAGACGCTGGAGAAGATGTACCAGCATGCACGCCGGACGCAGCAGCCGCTGGCGGCCGCCGCCCTGGAACTCGCCGACAGCGACGAACTGCCCGCCCGCGCCCGCAACACCATTGCTGCGCTGATGGGCGATTTCCTGCGCTGGCGCGAGATGAGCGAGGCCGTCAGCCCTTCCGAACTGATGCGTGCGGTGCTGGAAGAGAGCGGCTACGACGCCATGCTCAAGGCCGACCGCTCAACCGAAAGCACCGGGCGGGCGGAAAACCTGATCGAACTCGCCCGCGCGATGGAGGAATACGAGACGCTGGGCGACTTCCTCGAACACGTCGGACTGGTGATGGACAATGATGCCAACGAAGACGAGGAAAAGGTCACCATCATGACCATGCACGCCGCCAAGGGACTGGAATTCGACCATGTCTTCCTGCCCGGCTGGGAAGAAGGCGTGTTTCCCTCGCAGCGCTCGCTAGACGAGGGCGGGCTGGCCTCGCTGGAAGAGGAACGCCGTCTTGCCTACGTCGCCATCACGCGGGCGAAGCGACGCTGCACGATCCTCCACGCAGCCAACCGGCGCATCTATGGACAGTGGACCAGCAGCATTCCCAGCCGCTTCGTCGAGGAACTGCCGGAAGAGCACACCGAAAGCGAAACCACGATGACCGGTGGCAAGTCTCTGTGGCAAGCCAACTGGAGCGAGAGCGAGGATCCCTTCGCCCATCTTTCCAGCAGCAGGCCCGATCGTTCCAATGCTCGCGGACCAGGCTGGCAGCGAGCGCTTGCGACGGGTTACGAGACCCGGCCTGCCCGCCTGAAGGAACCGGGCCGCAGCGCGGCGAGCTTCGCCGCGAAGCCCCGCGACGACGTGGAGATTGGCGCACGCGTGTTCCACGAGAAGTTCGGTTACGGTGAGGTGATCGGGCAGGAAGGCAACAAGCTGGAAATCGATTTCGAGAAGGCAGGCACCAAGCGGGTCATCGACAGCTTCGTTTCCTTGGCGAACTAGATCGTTCCCAAGGCCATCCATCTCCGCCATAAAGATGCGGACGAGTATAAATTTGTTATAGAGGCCTGCATTCTCGTGGTTAGATTGCGCTCGGCTGGGCCGAACGGGGCTTGGCTAACCTTGGACGGGGCGGAAAATTGAAACAGCAAGATCGCGATCCACTCGATTCGGCTGGCAGGGGCAGCCTGCCGGACATCTGGAAATTCCTGGCCTCAGTCCGCACACGTTTCGCGCTTTCCGAAACCGAGGCCGGACTGCTCAAGGATGCCATGTGCGAAACCGCGGTGTTTGCGCCGGGCGAATACCTGGTGCGCGAGGGAGAGCGGATTCACCATTCCTCGCTCATTCTCGAAGGGTTCGCCTGCCGCTGCAAGGACAGCCAGGATGGCGAGCGGCAGATAATGGAAATCCAGATCCCCGGCGATTTCGTGGATCTGCATTCCTATCCGCTTGAAGTGTTGGACCATGGTATCTGCGCAATGTCCGAATGCCGCATCGTCAAGTTCATGCACGCGGATATTTCGCGGCTGATTGACGAAAGCCCTAGGCTTGCCCGGATCCTGTGGTTCGCCACCATGGTGGACGCTTCGATCCATCGCGAATGGATCATGAATATCGGCTCCCGTTCGGGCAAGGCGCGCATCGCCCACCTGTTCTGCGAACTTTACAGCCGGTGCGAAGTAGTAGGGATGACCACCGACCACACCTATTGGCTGCCGCTGACCCAGACGCAGATTGGCGAGTGCCTTGGCTTCACGCAGATGCACGTGAACCGGATGCTGAAGGAATTGCGCGAAATGAACCTCGTCACCTTCCAGACGCAGCGGGTACAGATCCATGACTGGGATGGCCTGTGCGAACTGGCCGAGTTCGACCCGGCCTATCTCTACCTCACCAAACGCGAAGCCTGACCCGGCCCGTAATTCGCCTACAATTTATAGGTCGGCTTGAGCGACCACGACTTGTCGGCATGGATGCGCAGTTCGTAATCGCGGCCGCGCCAGCAACGCAGTTCTACGTCGCCCGCACCGAAATGACGATGGGCGATGCCGACGGCTTCCACGATGTCTGCGGCCTCGCAGACAATCTCCTCGTCGGAAGTGGAACCGGCTCGCCTGCCGCGAAGACAAAAGCTTGCACCGCGGGGCTTGCCGCTTGTGCGGTCTCCGTCAGTCATGTGCGCCCCCTGTTCCGTCCGTAGAGGCACCGACCTCTGCGCGCAGCAATGCCAAACATGGGCCGTCAGGGGCGACAACATAAGTCTATAGGCTAAAACCAGACCAAGGGTTGCCGAGGTTGCCCGGTCATCATGCGCGCTTCCCCTTGGTCCGGACGACCTGCTAACGGCCCATCATGCCCCTGCGCGATATCGCCTTACTGGTTGTTCTGTGCCTGATCTGGGCCGCCAACGTCCTGGTCAGCCGGGAGGTGGTGACCGATCTTGCCGTGCCGCCGCTTTGGTACGCCGCCCTGCGTTCGGTCGTGGTCATGGCCGCTCTCGCACCCTGGCTGAAATGGCCGGGCCGCGACTGGTGGCGGGTCGCGCTGGTGACCACAGCGGTAAGCGGCGGCGGTTTCGCCCTGCTGTTCGTCGGCCTGCAGGATGCAACCGCCTCCGCATCTGCCATCGTCCAGCTTTCCGGCGCGCCGATGACGGTGCTACTGGCGATGATGATCCTGAAGGAGCAGGTGCGCTGGCGGCGCGGTATCGGGATTGCCATGGCGCTGGGCGGCGTAGCGCTTGCGGTCGCTTCCCCGTCGGGCTGGGAGAACTCGGCTGGCCTACTGTTCGTATTTGCGGGCGCGCTTGTGGGTGCGTTGGGGTCCGTCTACCTCAAGACAATCGAGCTGTCCGCACTGCGGATGATGGCGTGGGCCGGCTTTTTCTCTACCGCGCTGTTGCTACCACTGAGTTTTGCGCTGGAGACCGGCCAGGTTGCCGCGTCCCTCGCCGCCCCTTGGGAATTGCTCGGCGCGCTGGCCTTTTCAGGGCTGGTCGTCTCGGTTTTCGCCCACACCGCCTACTTCCGCATTTTGCAGAAGAACGAGGCAGGCGTGGTCGCACCGATTACCCTGCTGACGCCGGTCTTCACCATTCTGATGGGTGCGACGCTGGCAAACGAGCCGGTGGGCGCGGTAATGCTGGCTGGTGCGGCCCTGGCGGTGGCCGGCGTGCTGGTTATCGCGGTGCGTCCCAGCAAGACCATCTTCAAGGGTCTGCTGGTCAGGCCGCGGCTCTAGCGTCCGATCAGTTGAACCCTATGCCGAGGAAGTCGGGCTTGGGACCATTCCATTCGCCAGCGGGAACAGGTTCTTCGTCCTGGTTGCGATGACGCGGCTGGCGGGGCTTTTCTTCCCGCTGCGACCTGCTCTCGCGCTTTTCCTGGCGCGGCTTGGGCGTATCCTGCCGATCATCGTCGCGGCGCGAGCGAGAGCGCTTCGGCTTCTCGTCGTGTTCCTCGACCACGTTCTCGTCGGGTTCTTCCTGCTTCGGCTTTTCCTGCTTCGGCTGGGCCTTCGGCAGTTCGACGCGAACGTCCTTCTTGCCGAACACTGGCACCTTGTTTCCGGTTAGCTTCTCGACGTTGTCGATAGCCTCGGCATCTTCGGGTGCGACGAAGGTGAAAGCGCGGCCCTTGGCCCCGGCACGGCCCGTTCGGCCAATACGGTGAACGTAATCGTCCGGGTGCCACGGCGTGTCGTAGTTGAACACGTGGCTCACACCCTTGATGTCCAGCCCACGCGCAGCAACGTCCGAGGCGACAAGGATGTTGATCTCGCCCGACTTGAAGCGGTTCAATTCGGCATTGCGCTGGTTCTGGTCGATATCGCCGTGAATCTCGCCGCTGGCGAAACCGTTGTTCTGCAGGCTCTTGTTCAGTTCGCGGACCGTCGTCTTGCGGTTGCAGAAGACAATCGCGGTTTCGATCAGGTCGTTGCGCAGCAGCCAGCGCAGCGTCTCGCCCTTCTCGCGGCTTTTAACCGGGATTTTGAAGGCGGTAATATTCTCGTTCGTAGAAGCTGCACGCGAGACCTCGATCCGCTTGGGATTGTCGAGGAACTTCTTGGCCAGCTTGGCAATCGGCGGCGGCATGGTGGCGCTGAACAGCAGCGTCTGGCGTTTCTCTGGAAGCTTGTCGCAGATGAACTCGATATCGGGAATGAAGCCCATGTCGAGCATCCGGTCCGCTTCGTCGATCACCACCAGTTCGCATGCGTTGAGCATGATCTTGCCGCGTTCGAACAGGTCCATCAGGCGGCCCGGCGTGGCGATGAGGACATCTACCCCGTCGTTCAGCGCCTTAACCTGGTCACCCATCTGTACGCCGCCGATCAGCAGCGCCATCTTCAGGTCGTTGTTCTTGCCGTACTTCTCGAAATTCTCGGCAACCTGCGCGGCCAGTTCGCGCGTCGGAGCCAGGATCAGGCTCCGTGGCATCAGCGCGCGGCGGCGGCCATTGGAAAGCACATCGATCATCGGCAGCACGAAACTGGCGGTCTTGCCGGTACCGGTCTGTGCGATGCCAAGCACGTCCTTCATCATCAGCACCGCAGGAATTGCTTCCACCTGAATCGGAGTGGGCTCGGTATAACCGGCCGTCTCCACGGCTTTGAGCAATTCAGGGGAAAGGCCGAGATCGGCGAAAGTGGTCAATGCGTAAGGTCCGGAAATTAGAGGAGATGCTTGTCATGCAGCACAAGGCATGCGCCGCGCCCTATGCAGCAGGCACGCAGAAAGTCAAGATTTACGGGTAAATCGTTACTGTCCGCTGACAGCCACCAGGCGGCTGAAATCGGTCACTTCGCAGCTGGCCCCGGCGCGCGATTGCAGCAGGTCGCGCGCAACGCACAGGCGGCCATCCTCGCTTCGCTCGACATAGAACCCGGCATAGAAGGCGCGCGCCACGCAGCTTTCGCCAAGGCTAGCCGCCAGGATTTGCCGCTGGCGGGTGAACATCAGCAGGCGATTGTCGCTCGTCGGCTGCACGCCGATGATGTCATTCACCTCCACACAGTCGCCGTGCTCGACTTCAGCAAAGCTCTGGCGCATCGGGCGTCGCGGCAGGTCGGCCATCATCTGCGAACGCGCGCGGGCCGGCGCGGGAGATACCCGCACGATCACCCGCTGCCGGATGCGCACCTGGTTCTGTTGCTGCGCGCGGTGCGCCTCGTCCAGCAGGGTGGTGGGCGAAACCTGCGATGGCCCGAAGCCCAGCGGTAGGGCGGATCGCGGCCCCGCCAGTGCGCCAACGTCCTGTGCTGCCACGCGCGCCGGCAACTGCGCCGCGACAAGGGGCACAAGCAGAGCGACAAGCGCGAGGATGGCGACAAGACGTTTCATGCTGGAATTGGCGTAGGGGACCTGCGTGACGACGATCGGGAACTGGCGGACTACCGTTAGTGCGCTCGGATAGCATGCGGGATTGAATGACGGCTTAACCCTCTCATCGGCCTTTGCAAGTCAAGCCGGTTGGTGGCAACGAATGGTCGATGAGCACCAAGGACACATTTCTTTCTGCCGCAGCGCAGCTGCTGGGCGAACGTGGCTTCACCACCGATGCCGACATGATCAGCCCATGGCTGACCGACTGGCGCGGACGGTTCACAGGGCGGGCGCTGGGGATGGCCTCCCCCGCCGACACGCAGCAGGTCGCGGCCCTGGTGCGGCTGTGCGGAGACCACGGCGTGCCCATCGTGCCGCAGGGCGGCAACAGCGGCATGTCGGGTGGCGCCACGCCGGACAAGACCGGCGATGCGATAGTGCTGTCGCTGCGCCGGATGGACAAGGTGCGCCGCTTCGATGTCGATGCGCGGCAGATCACCTGCGATGCCGGCATGATCCTCCAAACACTGCACGAAGCCGTGGAAGGGGAAAACCTGCGCTTCCCGCTAATGCTGGGAGGCAAGGGTTCTGCAACAATTGGCGGGCTGATCTCCACCAATGCCGGGGGAACCCAGGTGCTGCGCCATGGCTCAATGCGATCCCAGGTGCTGGGGATTGAAGCGGTCATGGCGGATGGAACCGTGTTCGATTTGCTGCGACCACTGAAAAAGGACAACCGCGGGTTCGACCTCAAACAACTGCTGATCGGCTCCGAGGGGACGCTGGGCATCGTCACTGCGGCGACGCTGCGCCTGCTGCCTGCGCTGGCCGACCGGGCGGTGCTCTGGGCAGGCCTTGGCGACATTCGCGATGCGCGCAAGTTGCTGCTGCATGCTGAACACGTGGCTGGCGATGCGCTGGAGGGCTTCGAAGTCATGCCGCGCCACTCGCTTGACGCCGTTCTGGCGCACAGTGCCAATGCTCGCGCGCCCTTGCAGGATGCGCACCAGTGGAACGCGTTGATCGAACTGACTGCAGATGCTTCAGATGCGGACGCCTTGTCCGCCCTCGCCCAACGGCTGCTGGAAAGCGCGTTCGAGCAAGAACTGGTGGCCGATGCCACCATCGCCCGCAATGAAGCCCAGGCAGAAGCGTTCTGGATGCTGCGCGACGGGATCGCCCCGGCAGAACGCGCACTTGGCCCGGCGATGCAACACGATATCTCGGTGCCGGTGGCCGACATGGCGGAATTCGTGGCGGACGCCGTGCCCAAGGTGGAAAGCGCTTTTCCCGGCACCACCGCCGTTGCTTTCGGGCACCTTGGTGACGGCAACGTCCATTTCCACGTCCTTGCCCCGCGAGGTGCGATGCCCGGCGAATGGGAAGAGAACGAAGGCAAGGCGATCAGCGCTTTCGTGCACGATCAGGTCACGGCCTGGAAAGGCTCCATCAGCGCCGAACACGGCATTGGGCAACTGAAGCGGGACGAACTGGCAAGGCTGGGCGATCCGGCGCAGCTGGCCATCATGCGACAGGTTAAGCAGGCGCTCGACCCCAGAGGCCTGCTCAATCCGGGCAAGCTGGTGCCGCTTGAAACGGGGACAGAACCTCTTTAAGGCCGCGCCGGACGAAATTCACGAAAGCCAACTTCGGATGCCGGCCAAGCTGCCGGGAAATCCGAATGCAACCTGATCGGAGAGTATGATGGCCAGCGCGCCGAAAGCCAGTTTGCCCGTGTTCTACAAGGAACTAATTCCCCTTAACAGCAACGATCATGGCGACTGGAATGCGCGCACGGTCGACAAGGCACCCTGGGTTGCCGGCCAGCACGCCATTCCGCTGACCGTTGAGGAATTTCCCTCCGCGCAGCGCAATTTCCCCATCGTCTTCTCCGCCGGTGACCGCTCCGTACCGCTGGCACTGATGGGCCTTAACGAAGGCGTGAACGTTTTCTTCGACGAAGACGGCGCACCGCGCGACGATATGCCGCCGTACATTCCGGCCTATATCCGCCGCTATCCCTTCCTGCTGGCAAAGCTGGACCAGAATTCCGACAACCTTTCGCTTTGCTTCGACCCGTCGAGCGATCTTGTCGGCAAGTTCGATGAGGGCCACCCCCTCTTCACCGGCGACAAGGAACCAAGCGAGCACGTGAAGGGCCTGCTGCAGTTCTGCGAGAAGTTCGAGGAAGCCGGCAACCGCACCCAGTTGTTCATGAAGGAACTGGAAGATCACGACCTGCTGATGGACGGCGAGATCGCGATCAACCGTGCCGACAACCCCGATCAGCCGTTCATCTATCGCGGTTTCCGCATGGTGAACCAAGACAAGCTGCGCGAACTGCGCGGCGACCAGCTGCGCAAGTGGAACGAGAACGGCCTGCTGCCGCTTATCTTCGCTCACCTGTTCTCGCTTGACCTCATGCGAAACATCTTCGCGCGCCAGGTCGAAATCGGCAAGGGTCCGCAGGGTATGGCCGCAGCCGGAAACGCGGCGAAGGCCGATACCCCCAGGAAGAAGAAATAAGCGCCTGAAGGCAACGCCGACGAGGCGCGCTGTTTTCGCGACGAAACATTGACAGGGGCGGCTCTTCGGGGTCGCCCCTTTTTCGTGTGATCTTGAAACATTTGCCCGCAGACTTATCTTTGATTTGTCCGACCGGCGCTCCCCTCATGGCCCGGTCGGATAGGTATGCTTCTGCATACCTCCTCCCTGAACCTTGGCCGCCTCGTGCTTAACGCACGGGGCGGTTTTTTCTTGGCTATTCAGCAGCCTGCGCGAAGCCGTTCGCACCCTTCGCAACCTCGTCAGCCAGCCGCAGGACAAGCGCGGAGAGCAGCTGCGAGACGGCCTCGATACCCTCGCCCGGCTCCCGCAACTGGCGATCGAGGTAGGTCGTGCGGCAAACCTCCAGTTGCATTGCGGAAATTCCGCGCGCCGGCGCGCCGTGACGGTCCAGCACGTAGCCGCCAGCGTAGGGGCGGTTGTGGGCAGCGCGCACGCCTCGCTCCTCAAAATGATCGAGCGCGGCAGACACCAGAGTGCTCTCGCACGAGGCCCCGAAGCGGTCGCCTACGACATAATCGACAGCGGCCCCCTCGCCCGCTTTCGGCCCAAGGGGAGGCATCGAATGAAGGTCCAGCAGCAACGCCCCGCCCCACTTGTCGCGCAAGGCTTCCAGCGTCTGCGACAAGGCAAGGTGATAGGGCGTGTGTACCTGGTCGATCCGCTTAGCCAGTTCCGCCGATGGCAGGCGCTGGCGCCACAGTTCGCCCAGCCCTGGCAAGCGCCGCGGAACCAGACCGAGCCCGCTGCGCGACCTGCGCCCCGCCGCAAGGCGCGAGCGCACGAACCCTGTATGAGAGCCGGACACCATTTCCCAGTCCACATCCTCCGGCGAGCGGTTGAGATCGATCATCGCCCTTGGCGCACTGGCCACCAGCAGGGTGGCCCCCGTCGCCTCGCCCACGCCCCGTGCGATCAGGTCGACGTAGCGGTCCTCCAGCCGGGGCGCGGCCTCGGCGGGGTGGCGCATGCGGTTTATGAGGCTGAGCGGATAGCCACGTCCTGCATGCGGCACTGCGATCAGTACCGGCAGGGCCAGCGCGTTCCGGCGGTGCATAACGAACGCGGGCTGGCCGTCCCCCCCGGGGATCAGGCCGCCTTCATGCGAATGCGAATCGTTTGGGCCGGATGGACTGTGATTCATGTGGGTATCAGTGCTGGCGACGAAGGCTTAGCATGTCAAAGGCGGCGTGGATTGCTTTTGCCTGTCCCATTGCAGGTCAGGTGCTTTCAGGGGGCAGATTTTTAACGGGACTGTGCCTAGAGACGACTTTCACACAGACTGACTGGAAGAGAAAGAAGTATGATCCGAATCCTGCTGGCCGAAGACGATACTGCGATGCGCACTTACCTGACGCGCGCGCTGGAGCAGGCTGGCTTTTCGGTCGTCGCTGTTTCCTGCGGTACCGAGGCGATGCCCCTGCTGGAGACCGAGATCTACGACCTGCTGCTTTCCGACATCGTGATGCCCGAAATGGATGGTATCGAACTGGCCCAGCGCTGCAACGAACTGAGCCCCTCGACCAAGGTAATGTTCATCACCGGGTTTGCCGCCGTGGCGCTGAAGGCCAACCGCGAAACGCCCCACGCCAAGATGCTCTCCAAGCCCTTCCACTTGAAGGATCTGGTGCTGGAAGTGGAGCGCATGTTCGAAGATAATGCCGTCGCTTCGCTCTGACGCGAAAGTAGGCTCTTGCGAAACGGACAAGGCGGCGCTAGATGGCCCGCCTGCCGCCCGAACAAGGCGGCAACACCCGAATGGTGTGGGCGTATAGCTCAGTGGTAGAGCACTATGTTGACATCGTAGGGGTCGCAAGTTCAATCCTTGCTACGCCCACCATTCGTACTCCCCTATACTGACAGATCAGTTGCCACGGCCAGCCTCGGCCTCGATGCGCTCCTGCGCTTCGCGGTCCATCTGCTCCAGTTCGCGAATGGTCTGCTCGATGGCCTTGTGGTGCTCTTTCAGTTCCACGAGGCGCTCGTTAATCCGCGACTTGAGGTGCTGCATCTGGCCAACGGTCCCGCTCTCGCCTTCATAGAGCGAGAGGAATTCGCCGATCTCGCGAATACTGAAGCCCAGGCGTTTGCCGCGCATGATCAGTTGCATGCGGCCCATCTCACGCCGAGAGTAGACGCGCATGGAG
The DNA here is from genome assembly GCA_947493195.1 of uncultured Sphingomonadaceae bacterium. Lineage (GTDB taxonomy): Bacteria > Pseudomonadota > Alphaproteobacteria > Sphingomonadales > Sphingomonadaceae > Alteraurantiacibacter. The sequence goes on from CANLQG010000003.1 coordinate 146,828, forward strand.
CCCACGCGACCCGGCTGGATCAGGCCCTTGTCCTCATAAAAGCGCAAGGTGCGCTGGGTGACCCCGAGTGCTTCGGACGCTTCCGCAATACTTTTCAGATCGCCCTGCTTCATATCCTCGAAACCGGGCAGGCTGTCGGTGAAGCTTTCCTGCTCTTCACTCATACAGCTTCCTTCCCGGCAGCCGCTTCGCGCTTGGCCTTTTCCTCAGCCACCAGCGCCTTCTTCTCCAACTTTCCGACCAGCGTCTTGGGCAGTTCGTCGCGGAATTCGTAGGCGTCGGGCATTTCGATGGGGTTGAGGCGCATCTTGAGGAACTGGTGGAGCGTCGCCGCATCCAGCTCCTCCCCTTCGTGCAGCGCGATGAAAAGCTTTGGCGCCTCACCCCGGTAGTCATCGGGAATGCCGATGGCGACGGCTTCCTTCACCGCAGGATGCTCATAGGCGGCATCTTCGATCATGCGCGGATAGACATTGTACCCGCTGCACAGGATCAGGTCCTTGATGCGATCGACAATGAAGAGGTAGCCGTCCTCGTCCAGATAGCCGATGTCGCCTGTTCGCAAGGCACCGTCGATGAAAGTCTCTTCGGTCGCGCCGGGGCGGTTCCAGTAGCCTTTCATAAGCTGCGGACCGCGCGCGCAGATTTCGCCGCGCTCGCCCTGGGGCATGATCTTGCCGGTTTCCGGATCGCGGATTTCCACCACCGTGTGCGGGAATGCCGGCCCGGCGGAGTTTTCCTTCACCGGCGTGCGTCCAAGCAGGGGATTGCTGGTGATGATCGGAGAAGCTTCGGTCAGGCCATATCCTTCGGAAACCGGTGAACCGGTGCGCTTCTCGTATTGCAGGCGCACTTCCAGCGGCAACGGAGCGCCCCCGGAAATGCTGGTGCGGACCCCGGAAAGATCGGGCACCTTGTCATCCGGTAGCGAGCCCAGCGCATTGTAGATGGTCGGCACACCGAACATCATCGTGGGCGGCTTGCGCTTGATGGTGGCCAGCACCTCGTCCATCTCGAAGCGCGGCAGCAGGACCAACTCGGCAGCCACTTCGACGCCGAAATTCAGCACGCAGGTAAGCGCGAAGACATGGAACAGCGGCAGCACGCCCAGCGTGCGCTCCTGCTGGTCGCGCTCCTCCCCGATGTGAAGCAGCATCTGCGCCGAGTTGGCGGCAAGGCTGGCGTGTGTGAGCATGGCACCCTTTGGCTGCCCGGTCGTTCCCCCTGTATACTGCAGGACCGCCACATCATGCGGATCCTGCGGAACCTTGCGGAGATCGGCCTTGTGGGCAGCAAGATCGGCGTAATCGGAATAGACGATGCCATCGCGCTTGCTGGCAAGCGACGAACGCTTAAGCGTGCGCAGCCCCACACTTTTCCAGAACGGCAGGACATCGGCCATCGAGCACAGCACGATGCGCTCCATCGCGCTACCATCCGCGCCCCACGCATTGGCGACCTTGGAATGCAGCTGCTCCAGATCGGGGACGGCCACCATCCTGGCGCCAGAGTTGGTGATGAGAAACTCGACCTCGCTATCGGAATAAAGCGGGTTCAACTGCACCACGATGCCCCCGGCACGAAGGACAGCATAGTAGAGGATAATCGAATAGGGCGTGTTGGGCAGGCAAAGGCCGAACCGGTCGTCCTTTTCGAGACCAAGGGCCTGAAGCCCCGTGGCAACCCTTTCCACTTCCGCGCCAAGTTCGCCGTAGGTATATTCCCGGCCAAGAAAGTCGATGGCCACGCGATCGGGAAACTCGCTGATCGCGCGGTCGAACGCTTCGGTCAGCAGACGCGGACGCAGGTTCCCTTCCGCATCCAGGATCCGGCTGGGATCAAGCGGGTGAGACGTAACCGCCGCGTCGTTCATCGAACATCCTTTCCAATGTGGCGCAGCTTTTCACCAAACTGCGTCTTGATTTCATCGTGCTTGACGTATACGTCAGGCCACAGACTTTATCGTAACCATTCGGCGCAAGTCAACAAAGGTCAATGCGCGAAAAAGAAAGGCAGAACAGAACCATGAGTGATGTCGTCATTGCAGGATATGTCCGATCCCCGTTCCACCCCGCGCATCGCGGCGCGCTGGCCAAGGTTCGGCCGGACGATCTGGCTGCCAACACCGTCAAGGGCCTGATCGAACGCACCGGCGTGAATGCCGAGGATATCGAGGACCTGCTGATGGGCTGCGCCTTCCCCGAAGGCGAGCAGGGTTTCAATATCGCGCGCCTCGTGGTGCTGCTGGCGGAACTGCCGCTGAGCATCGGTGGCATGACCATGAACCGCTTCTGCGGATCTTCCATGAGCGCGGTCCACTATGCCGCCGGGCAGATTGCCGCAGGTGCTGGCGAGGTGTTTATCGCCGCAGGCATCGAATCGATGAGCCGCGTGCCGATGACCGGATTCAACCCGATGCCGAACCCCGAACTTGCCAAGCGCAGCGCCGCCTACATCGGCATGGGCGACACGGCGGAGAACGTGGCGAAGAAGTACGAACTTTCGCGCGAATCGCAGGAAAAGTTTGCGCTCGGCAGCCAGAAGAAGGCCGGCGAAGCGGTGCAGAAGGGCTCCTTCAAGGACGAGATCGTACCTTACACCCTGCCCGATGGCACGGTGATCGACACCGACGGCACGCCGCGTCCCGATACCACCGCCGAAGGTCTGGCTGGTCTCAAGCTCTCGTTTGACGAGAATGGCACTGTGACTGCCGGTACCGCCTCCCCTCTCACCGATGGCTGTGCCGCCCTGCTGGTTTGCAGCGCGGACTATGCCGCGAAGAACGGTCTGAAGGTGATGGCGAAGATCAAGTCGATGGCAATTTCCGGCTGCGCGCCCGAAGTCATGGGCCTCGGCCCGGTCGAATCCTCCAAGAAGGCCCTGTCGCGCGCGGGCCTGACCATCGACGATATCGATATCGTCGAACTCAACGAAGCCTTCTCGAGCCAGTCGCTCGCCTGCATTGGTGACCTCGGCATCAAGGAAGAGCGCATCAATCTGGATGGCGGCGCGATTGCCATTGGTCACCCGCTGGGTGCCACCGGCGCGCGCATAGTCGGCAAGGCGGCTAGCCTGCTGCAGCGTGAAGGCAAGACATATGCCCTTTCCACCCAGTGCATTGGTGGTGGCCAGGGCATCGCGACCATCCTGGAGAAAGCATAATGGCTGAAGCGACCATCAAGAAAGTCTGCGTGATCGGCGCCGGCACGATGGGTGCCGGTATCGCCGCCCAGATCGCCAACGCCGGCGTGCCCGTGCTGTTGCTGGATATCGTCCCCAAGGACGGTGCCAACCGCAACGCGATTGCCGAGGGCGCGGTCAGGAAAATGCTCAAGACCGACCCCGCCCCGTTCATGGGCAAGCGTCCGGCCAGGCTGGTGGAAACAGGCAATATCGAGGACGACCTTGGCAAGGTGGCTGAGTGCGACTGGGTGGTGGAAGCCATCATCGAACGCCTCGACATCAAGCAGGACCTCTACGCCAAGCTGGAGGAGGTGCGCACCGAAGGCACGGCTGTCTCCTCCAACACCTCCACCATTCCGCTGGAGCAGCTGACCGATGGCCGGTCGGACGCGTTCAAGCGCGATTTCCTGATCACCCACTTCTTCAATCCACCGCGCTACATGCGCCTGATCGAACTGGTGGCAGGACCGAAGACCAATCCCGACACGCTGGAAATGGTTCGCGAATTCGTGGACCGCAAGCTGGGTAAGACCCCGGTGGACGCCGAGGATTCCCCCGGCTTCATCGCCAACCGCATCGGCACCTTCTGGATCCAGCAGGCGGTGAATTCCGCCTTCGACATGGACATGACGGTGGAAGAGGTGGACGAAATCGGTGGCAAGCCGATGGGCGTGCCCAAGACTGGCATTTTCGGCTTGATCGACCTCATCGGTATCGACCTGATGCCGCACCTTATGAAATCGCTCACCAGCACCCTGCCAAAGGATGACTGGTACCAGAAGATCGCTCGCAGCGAGCCGCTGATCGAGGAGATGATCGAGAGTGGCTACACCGGGCGCAAAGGCAAGGGCGGCTTCTACACCCTGGAAAAGGGTGACGATGGCAAGCGCACCAAGATGGCGAAGGACCTGAAGTCCGGCGAATACCGCGCTGCGGCTCGCCCGGGCCTTGTCTATGGCTCTGCCGCCAAGGGCGATCTTGGCAAGCTGATTGCCACGAAGGGCAAGGTCGGGGCATATGCGTGGTCCGTGCTCGGCCCCACGCTGTCGTACGCGGCCAGCATCGTGCCCGAAGCAACCGCCACCGTAGTCGGCGTCGATGACGCGATGAAGCTGGGCTACAACTGGAAGTTCGGCCCCTTCGAAATGATCGACAATATCGGTGCTGCCAAGCTGGTCGAACGCCTCGAGGCTGACGATCTGCCCGTGCCCGAGATCCTCAAGATGGCGGGAGACCGCAGCTTCTACCGGATCGAGGATGGCAAGCGCCAGTACCTGGGCACCGATGGCGAATACCACGATATCGAACGTGCCGAAGGCGTGCTGCTGCTGGAAGACATCAAGCTGTCCAGCAAGCCGATCATGGCTAACGGCTCTGCCGCCCTGTGGGATATCGGCGATGGCGTCGTCGCGCTGGAATTCACCGGCAAGATGAACGCGCTGGACGAGCAGGTCATGAAGCTGATCCAGAAGGCCATTCCAATGGTGAAGAAGGATTACAAGGCTTTGGTCGTCTACAACGAAGGCTCCAATTTCTCCGCCGGTGCCAACCTTGGCCTCGCCATGTTCGCCCTGAACATCGCGGCGTGGAGCGAGGTGGAAAAGAGCGTGAAGGGTGGGCAAGATGCCTACAAGGCGCTGAAGTATGCCCCCTTCCCCGTCGTTTCGGCTCCGGCCGGTATGGCGCTGGGTGGTGGTTGCGAGATCTGCCTCAATTCCGATGCCATCCAGGCCCATGCCGAGACCTACATCGGCCTCGTCGAATGCGGCGTTGGCATCATCCCCGGCTGGGGCGGTTGCGGCGAATTCATTTCCCGCTGGAAGGACAACAAGCGCCATCCCGCTGGCCCCATGCCTGCCGTGTCCAAGGCGTTCGAAACCATTTCCACCGCGACGGTCGCCAAGTCGGCTGCCGAAGCCAAAGAGCTTGGCTTCCTGCGCAAGGACGACGGTATCACCATGAACCGCGATCGTTTGCTTTACGATGCGAAGCAGCGCGCGCTAGCCATGGTGGATGGATACACGGCTCCCGAAAAGCCCGAATACCGCCTGCCCGGCCGCAGCGGCAAGGCAGCGCTGGAACTGGCGGTCGACAGCTTCAACAAGCAGGGCAAGGCAACCGCGCATGATGTGACGGTCGCTGGCGAGCTTGCCTATGTCCTGACGGGCGGCGATACCGATATCACCGAGATCGTGACCGAAGCCGAAATGCTGAAGCTAGAGAGAGACGCGTTCATGCGCCTCATTCGAAATCCGAAGTCGCAGGCCCGGGTCGAGCACATGCTCGAAACCGGCAAGCCGCTTCGCAATTGATCAGAGAGGATTTGTCCAATGCAAGTCTATGAAGCCCCCATCCGCGACATGCTGTTCAACATCAACGAGCTGCATGAAGACGACGGTTTCGGCAATCTCGAAGGGTTCGAGGATTTCGACGAGGACGTGACCGTCGCGATCCTTGAAGAAGCCAACAAGCTTTGCCGCGATGTGCTGTTGCCGATAAACTGGCCCGGCGACCAGGAAGGTTGCCGGATCGAAAACGGCGTCGTCCGCACGCCCAAGGGCTTCCAGGAAGCCTACAAGCAGTTCTGCGAAGGCGGCTGGGCGGGTCTTGGCGTGTCTCAGGAATGGGGCGGCCAGGGTGCTCCCCACTCCATCGGCAAGATGGTAGAGGAAATGACCTGCTCCGCGAACCTCTCCTTTGGCCTCTATCCCGGCCTTACCGGCGGCGCGATGGTGTCGCTGGAGGCCTATGGCAGCGACGAGTTGAAGAACTTCTACATGCCCAAGATGGCCAGCGGCGAATGGTCCGGCACCATGTGCCTTACCGAACCGCATTGCGGTACGGACCTTGGCATGCTGCGCACCAAGGCGGAACCGCAGGACGACGGCAGCTACCTCGTCACCGGCAACAAGATCTTCATCAGCGCCGGCGACCATGACCTGACCGACAACATCGTCCATCTGGTATTGGCGCGCCTTCCCGATGCCCCTCCGGGCGTGAAGGGCATCTCGCTGTTCCTGGTGCCGAAGTACCTGCCCAAGGATGACGGATCGCTGGGCAACCACAACAACGCCAAGCCAACGGCGATCGAGCACAAGATGGGTTTGAAGGCATCGGCAACCTGCCAGATGTCGTTCGAGGATTCGAAGGGCTGGCTGGTCGGCAAGCCCCACCGCGGTCTCGAAGCCATGTTCGCGATGATGAACACAGAGCGCGTCGCCGTGGGTATCCAGGGCCTGGGCGTGGGCGAGATCGCCTACCAGTCAGCGGTTTACTACGCGAAGGACCGCTTGCAGGGCCGTTCACTGTCGGGCGTGAAGAACCCCGATGGCCCCGCCGATCCGATCATCGTCCATCCCGACATTCGCCGCATGCTGATGACCATGCGCGCCTACAACGAAGGCAGCCGTGCGGTTTCCGCATGGGTCAGCCGCGCACTTGATGCAGAGCATGCCTCCCTCGAACCCGAGGCGCGTGAGCGGGCCAAGGATTTCGTCGCGCTGATGACCCCGGTCGTGAAGGCCCTCTTCACCGATCTCGGTCACGAAAGCGCCCACCTGGCGGTGCAGGTCTACGGCGGCCACGGCTACATCCAGGAAACGGGTGTGGAGCAGTTTGCCCGCGACGCGCGCATCGCGCAGATCTACGAAGGCACCAACGGTATCCAGGCGCTGGACCTTGTCGGCCGCAAGCTGCCCGATCGCATGGGCAAGAACCTGCGCAGCTTCTTCCACCCGGTGTCCCAGTTCATCGAAGACCATGCCTCGGACGAGAAGATCGGCAAGATGATCGCCGGACTGCAGCAGGCTTTCGGCGCGCTGCAGATGTCTACCGGACACATTGCGCAAAAGGGCATGAAGGATCCGGAGGAAGCGGCAGCCGCCGCGACCGACTACCTGCGCCTGCTGGGCTTCGTCGCCATGGGTTACTGCTTTGCGAAGGCGGCGAAGATCGCCCACGCCAAGCTGGAGGAAGGCACGGGCGAGAAGGACTTCTACGAAGCCAAGATCATCACCGCCCGCTACTTCTTCGATCGCTTGCTGCCGCCCGTGATGGCGCAGATGATGGCGATCACCAGCGGCAAGTCGAGCATGATGGACATGCCGGCGGAAGCGTTCTGATGAGGAGTGCCGCCAATCCGGCCCTGGACACATTCGCTGGCGGGCTGAAAGTGCCCGCCATCGTTGCGCCCATGTTTCTCGTTTCCGGGCCTGACCTGGTGGTGGAAAGCTGCAAGGCCGGGCTTTGCGGCACCTTCCCCGCACTCAACCAGCGAACCACGGCAGGCTTCGACGAATGGTTGTGCGAGATCGAGGAACGACTGGACGATGGCGGCGCGCCTTACGGCGTAAACCTGATCGTCCACGGCTCCAACCCTCGGGTCGAGGCCGATCTGGAAGTGTGTATAAAGCACAAGGTCCCGCTCATCATAACCTCGCTGGGGGCGGTGCCGGACCTCGTGAAGGCCGTGCATTCCTATGGAGGGCTGGTCTTTCATGACGTGATCCAGCGTCGCCATGCGGAAAAGGCTGCCGAGGCCGGTGTCGACGGTATCATCGCCGTTGCCGCGGGTGCTGGCGGCCATGCGGGCACCTTCAGTCCCTTCGCCCTTACCAGCGAAATTCGTGAGTTCTGGGATGGGGCACTGATCCTGTCGGGTTCCATGAGTCACGGCGGGCACATAGCCGCCGCGCAGATGATGGGCTGCGACTTCGCCTATTTCGGCAGCCACTTCATCGCGGCTGAGGAAAGCATGGCTCCGCAAGGCCAGAAGGACATGATGATCGGCGCCTCTGCGAAAGACGTTACCTACACGAACAAGGTGACCGGCGTGGGCGCGAATTTCCTCACCCCCAGCCTAGAGGCAGCCACGTTGCACGATGCTCCGGGCGAAATGTCGCTGAACGAGGAGGCCAAGGCCTGGAAGACCATCTGGTCCGCCGGCCACGGAACGGGTGCCGTGCGCGACGTGCGACCGACCGAGGACATTTGCCAGCAGTTGATAGCCGAATACGAAGCAGCACGCTCGAATTTCTGCGGATGACCGGCACCTGCAGTCCGCACGCTCGTTACACCTGCTGAATGTCACGCAATACTGCCAGCAGTGCCCCGCGCATAAACGCCATCGCCACGGCCGTACCGGAATGCGACGTACATACGCGGTACACGCAGTGGGCCGCATCCCAGCTGGATGACGAACGCAAGGCGAAACTGTTTCGCCGGATGGAATCGCGCGGCGGGATTTCGCATCGTTATTCGGTGCTGTCGGGCAAGGATGCGGCTCTCGACTTCGGCAGTTTTTATATGCGCGAGGAAGAACCGGGGACGCGTGCACGCATGGAGCGGTACGCCGCCCATGCGCCCGACCTGGCGATGCAGGCCATCGCTGGACTGCCTTCGACAGAAGGCGTGACCCATCTTGTCGTCGCCAGTTGCACCGGCTTCCTGGCGCCGGGCCTTGACCAGATTATTGCCCGCCGCCTCGGCCTTGCCGCCGGTGTAGAGCGGGTCTCCATCGGCTTCATGGGCTGCTATGCTGGTGTGACACTGCTCCGCACGGCTGCACACATTGTCCGCTCCGAACCATCGGCCCGGGTGCTGGCTGTCGCGGTGGAGTTATGTTCGTTGCACCTCCAGCAATCGCAGGACATTGAAAGCCTGCTGGCCATGGGCCAGTTCGCCGACGGCGCGGCCGCGGTACTGCTAAGCGCCGATGGCGAAGGACTGGCGCTTGGCCAGGGCCTGTCGCTGGCGCTGGAGGAAAGCGGAGACCTGATTACCTGGACCATCGGTAACAGCGGCTTCGTCATGCACCTTTCCGGCGAAGTGCCCGGCAAGCTGGGCGAAGCGCTGGATGACCCGACTGTGCAGGAGACTATCCTGGGCGAAGATCCGCCGACCACTTGGGCAGTCCATCCCGGCGGAAGGTCCGTGCTTGACGCGGTCGAGCGCGGCCTTGCCCTTCCCGCTAACGCCTTGGACGCCTCGCGCGGCGTGCTAGACGAATTCGGCAACATGTCCTCCGCCACGGTTCTCTTCGTGCTTGATCGTCTCGCACGAGAGAGGCCCGCATCCGGCATCGCGCTCGCATTCGGGCCGGGGCTTGCGATGGAAGGTGTGCGTTTTGGCTGGATCGGCAACGATGCTTGAACAGCGGCTGGAAGCTGAGGAACTGATGGACGATCCGGCCCTGCCGGAAGCGGTCTATCGGCGCGTCCTGGCCGATCTGGCAAAGGTCAACCGCGCGACCCTCGCCTATCGTCCCACACTTGAATTTATTGCCGAGGCGCTGGCGGGACGCAGGGAATTCACGCTGCTCGATGTCGGCTTCGGCCAGGGCGACACCTTGCGGGAAATAGCTAGCTTCGCAGCGAAGCGGGGCATCAAGGCAAAACTGGTCGGTGTGGACCTCAACCCCCGCAGCGAGAATGCGGCGCGAGACGTAACCGATCCGTCGCTGCCGATAACCTACATCACCGGCGACTATGCCGATTTGATGAGCGATAAATGGGACTTCATCGTCTCCAGCCTCGTGGCGCATCACATGAGCAGGGACGAACTGCTGCTGTTCCTGCAGGTAATGGAGAGCGAGGCCCGGCTTGGCTGGTTCGTCAACGACCTCCATCGCCACGGCCTCAGCTACCTGGGCTACCCCATCCTCGCGCAACTGGCCGGGTGGCATCGCATCGTGCGCATGGACGGACAGACCTCGATCGCCCGCAGCTTCCGCCGCCACGAATGGCTCGCGCTGCTGGACGAGGCCGGTATCGAAAAGGCGCAGGTCGCCAGAAAATTTCCGTTCAGGCTGTGCGTATCCCGGATCCGCTGATTCTCGGCGCTGGCCCGGCCGGCTGTGCGGCAGCCATCGAACTGGCGCTGGCCGGTGCGAAGCCCTTGCTGCTGGACCGGAACGAGGAGGTTGGCGATCCGCTTTGTGGCGGGTTCATGAGCTGGCGCACCCTGGCACAACTGGATACCATGGGAGTGCACACAGGTTCACTAGGTGGCCAGAAAGTGGACCACCTGCGCATCTTCGCGCACGGAAGGGAAGCGCACACCCCCCTGCCCCAACCGGCACTGGGACTGTCGCGGCACGCCCTCGATTTCGCCATGCGCAAGGCCGCGGTCGCCAGCGGTGCCCGGCTGGAAATCGATACGATTCGCTCGCTGGGTAACGGTTGCCTCCATGGGCAGAAGCGGGACTGGCAAGCAGATTGCGTCTTTCTTGCCAGCGGCAAACACGACATCCGCGGCCAGGCTCGCCCCCGCACGGCAAGCGATCCGGCGCTCGGCCTTCGCATTCGCCTTCCCGCCAGTACAGAGCGAGTCGCGCTGATCGGCTCTGCTATCGAACTGCACCTGTTTACCGGCGGCTACGCCGGGATCGTCCTGCAGGAGGGCGGATCGTGCAACATCTGCCTCGCTCTGCGGAAATCGGCATTTGCCGATGCGGGCGGCGATCCGGTATCGCTGCTGGCGTGGGTAGCATCCCGCAACCGGCATTTCGCCCAGCGGCTTGGAAACGACTGGAAAAACAGCCGGATAGAGACAATTGGCGCAGTCCCCTACGGCTGGATAGCGCAGGACACCACGGCGGGCCTCTACCGCCTTGGCGATCAGGCGGCCGTTATCCCGTCACTTGCCGGCGAAGGCATGTCCATCGCCGTGGCAAGCGGCAGGATGGCCGCGCGGTATTGGCTGCACAACGGTGCCGATGGTGCCCCGGCCTACCAGCGCGCCTTCGCGGCAAGAGCCTATCCACCGGTACAAATAGCAAAAACAGCGCGGATGCTGGGCGAGACATGGCTGGGAAGCGAGGCAGCACTGATGCTCTCGGCCCATTCGCCAGCTCTTGTATCGCACCTCGCCGAGCGCTGCCGAATTTCAATGGACGGCGCAGACTGACCCCTTGGCTTGCACCGGCGTGCGTCCCTGCTAAGAGGCCCGCAAACAGTTTCGAACTCCACCAATAGACAGGACCCCCCATGGCGAAAATTCAGGTCAAGAACCCCATTGTAGAGATCGACGGCGACGAGATGACCAAGATCATCTGGCAGTGGATCCGCGAACGGCTGATCCTGCCCTACCTCGATGTGGACCTGAAGTACTACGATTTGTCTGTCGAAAAACGCGACGAAACCGACGACCAGATCACTGTGGATGCCGCCAAGGCCATCCAGCAGTACGGCGTTGGCGTGAAGTGCGCCACCATCACCCCGGACGAAGCGCGCGTCGAGGAATTCGACCTCAAGCAGATGTGGCGCTCGCCCAACGGCACGATCCGCAACATCCTTGGCGGCACGATCTTCCGTGAGCCCATCGTGATCGACAACGTGCCGCGCCTGGTTCCGGGCTGGACCGATCCCATCGTCGTCGGTCGTCACGCATTTGGCGACCAGTATCGCGCCACCGACACCCTGATCCCCGGCGCGGGCAAGCTGCGCATGGTCTTCGAGGGTGATGATGGCCAGAACATCGACTTGGAAGTGCACACCTTCGACCAGCCCGGCGTGGCAATGACGATGTACAATCACGACGAGTCCATCCGCGACTTCGCCCGTGCCAGCTTCAACTACGGCCTCGACCGTGGCTGGCCGGTGTATCTGTCCACCAAGAACACCATCCTGAAAAAGTACGATGGCCGCTTCAAGGACCTGTTCCAGGAAGTGTTCGACACCGAAGGCTTCAAGGAAAAGTTCGAAGCTGCCGACATCGGCTACGAGCACCGCCTGATCGACGACATGGTCGCCGCCGCGCTGAAGTGGAACGGCAAGTTCGTCTGGGCCTGCAAGAACTACGACGGTGACGTGCAGTCGGACATCGTGGCACAGGGTTTCGGCTCGCTGGGTCTGATGACTTCCGTGCTCATGACCCCCGATGGCAAGACCGTAGAGGCCGAAGCCGCTCACGGCACCGTGACGCGCCACTACCGCCAGCACCAGCAGGGCAAGGCCACCAGCACCAATCCGATCGCCTCCATCTTCGCATGGACCCGCGGCCTGATGTATCGTGGCCGTTTCGACAACACGCCTGACGTGGTCGCCTTCGCGGAATCGCTGGAAAAGGTCTGCATCAGCTGTGTCGAAAACGGCAAGATGACGAAGGACCTGGCCTTGCTCATCGGCCCCAGCCAGAGCTGGATGACAACCGAGCAGTTCTTCGAAGCCATCGTCGATGGCCTCGAAGCCGAAATGAAGAAGCAGGGGCTCGTTTGAGCCACTGATTTCACCAGAGTGGAAACGAAACCTCCGTTGCGCCATTGATCCGGCGTAACGGGGGCTTTTATCTATGACCAAGGCACGTCTCGAAGTCCGTCAGGCTGAAACTGGCGATATCCGCCGGATAGCGGCGTTGGCGAAGCGTGTTTACGAAGATTTTGCGCCCTACACGCAAAGCGAGATCCGTGGACAGCTGAACAACTACCCCGAAGGTTGCTTCGTCGCCCTGCTGGACGACAAGCTGATCGGCTATTGCGCCACCATGCGCATCGGCGGCGACAAGGCGCTGCGCCCGCACGGCTGGGACGAGATAACCGGCAACGGGTACGGCAGCCGCCACGATCCCAAGGGCGACTGGCTTTACGGGTACGAACTCTGCGTCGATCCCAAGACTCGCGGCACCCGTATCGGACGGCGCCTTTACGAGGAACGCCGCGCGCTGGCAGAGCAACTCGAACTGAAGGGCATCGTCTTTGGCGGGCGTATGCCAAACCTGTCGCGCAGCTGGCGACGGGTCGATGGGGCGGAAGATTATCTCGAGAAGGTGATTGCCGGGAAGATCCACGATCCGGTGGTGCGCTTCCAGCTTGCCAACGGGTTCGAGCCTATTGGCGTCCTCAAGAACTACCTGCCCGAAGACAAGCGCAGCCGCGCCTTTGCCACCCACATGGTGTGGCGCAATCCCTTCGTGGACCAGGAAGCCAGCCCCAAGGCCCGCGTACCGCGCGGGGTGGAAAACGTGCGCGTTGCCACCTGCCAGATGCAGGCCCGCGCCGTGAAGGACTTCGACGAATTCATGCGCCAGGTGCGCTATTTCGTCGATGTTGCAGCAGATTACGAGGCGGACTTCATCCTCTTTCCCGAGATGTTCACGCTGATGCTGCTGAGCGCCGAGGAGAAGGAACTCTCCCCGCTGGAAAGCATCGAGCGACTTTCCGAGTACACTCCGCGTATCCGCAAGGCGCTGTCGGAGATGGCGCTCAGGTTCAACATCAACATCATCGGTGGCTCACACCCCACGCGCATGGACGACGGCGACATCCACAACGTCGCGATGGTGTGCCTGCGCGATGGCTCAATTCACGAGCAGGAAAAGATTCATCCCACCCCCAACGAGGCCTACTGGTGGAACATCCACGGCGGCGACACGGTTGACGTGATCCAGACCGACTGCGGTCCGGTTGGCGTGCTGATCTGCTATGACAGCGAGTTTCCCGAACTTGCCCGCAGGCTGGCGGACGAAGGCGCGCGGATCATCTTCGTGCCCTTCTGCACCGATAGCCGCCAGGGCTACATGCGCGTGCGTTACTGTTCTGCCGCCCGTGCGATTGAGAACCAGTGCTACATGGTATTGAGCGGCAATGTCGGGAACCTGCCCAACGTGGCGAACATGGACATCCAGTACGCACAAAGCTGCATCCTGACACCGTGCGACTTCCCCTTTGCCCGCGACGGCATCGCGGCGGAAGCTACCGAGAACGTCGAAACGCTGACGATCAGCGACGTGAACCTGGCTGACCTGGCGTGGGCACGTGCGGAAGGCACGGTTCGCAACCTCGCCGACCGTCGTTTCGACCTCTATCGCATCGAATGGGAGCAGAAGGGTTCGGGCGGAGATGCGACCGACATCAGCGGCCCTCCCCCAACGCGGCAGCATGGGCCGGGTGGCGGTTAAGCTGGATTCTCACTGACGAGCTTGGACTGATCTCCGCTAACGCGAGTATATGCACCGCCATCGCCGTCGGCCGTAAACTCAATGAAGACCTCGACAGTGCGCTCGCAAATTGTGATGGGCCAGATTTCGGACCAACTGCCAGCATAGCGCCCTCCGAACACATCAGGACCAAGGTCGCTTCCCTCGTTCGCCACGCGTGTCACGCCAAGAGTGTGGGAAGCTTCTGTAGCGCATCCGACACCTGCGCTTCGCAAGGTGGCCAAGGCTCCCAATCGTGCCAGCGGAAGCGTATCGACGAAGAAAGAATCCCAAGCAATCGAGTCCCCGCGATTAACGCGGATGGTTCGAAGGTCTTCGTCCGCGTCCCTGATTACCATGAAGCGAACCGGCGCGTTATCGCACCCCGGAAGGCTTGCTGTAACAAACCAGGCGTTTCTGAGAGTTCCATTCAATACGCCTGTGAATACATATCGATCAGCCGTAGCGGGCCGCACGTCGCGGAGGGCGACCTGCGTATCTTGGCAGCCCCCATCCGGCCCATAGACTTCAGCGGCCGTTGTGAGTACCTCCTGCTCAAGTAGAGCATTATCGGGGCTGGGTGCGGCCTCGTTCCACTCGGTCAGCTTCTGCACAATAATGGGGTGTTGAGCACCAGCTGGATTCGCGAAGAATATCAGCGTGATAAATCCGAACAGGCGCAGATGAGACAATGACGATCTCCTGAAAGGACCAAATTAACCCGAGATTCTGAGGTCAGGCAACAGCAACAGCAGACTCTTTCGTAGTCGCCTTGCTCATCAGCCAGATCGCCAGCCAGGAAGCTGCGAAGCCCGGGATGATCTCGTAGATGCCGGGGCCGCCCAGGAACTCGCTGTTCCAGCCGAGGGCGATCCACGCCATCACCACGCCCGCGCCCACGACCAAGCCTGCGACCGCGCCTGCGCCGGTCATGCGCTTCCATGTTAGCGAAAGAATGATCAGCGGACCAAAAGCCGCCCCGAAGCCCGCCCAGGCATTCGCGACCAGAGCCAGCACGCCGCTCTCCGGATCGCTGGCAATCACGATAGCCGCAACGGCCACCAAGGCCGTACTGATGCGTCCTACGGTCACAGCTTCGCGCTCGCTGGCGTCTTTTTTCAGGAACAGGCGATAGAAATCCTCGGTCAGAGAGCTGGAACTCACCAGCAGCTGGCTCGAGATCGTCGACATGATCGCGGCCAGCAATGCTGCCAGCAGGAAACCGGTCACGAACGGGTGGAACAGGGTGTTGGCAAGCAGGATGAAGATCGTCTCGGAGTTCTCCAGCGTCAGGCCATTCATTTCCACATGCGCGCGGCCTGCAAGACCAACGCCCAACGCGCCCAGAAGGGCCACGAACATCCATATAAGGCCGATATTGCGCGCAGCTTTCACGCCGCCATCACGGATGGCCATAAAGCGCACGATGATGTGCGGCTGGCCAAAATACCCCAGTCCCCATGCGACGGCAGAGAGGAATCCGATCGTCGTAAGGCCGCCGAACCAGCTGAGGAAATCGGGATCAACCGCCCGCAGCGCATCGCCCGTCGCGCCCCAGCCATCGCCGAACAGCACCACCAGCGGCATGACCACCAGCGCCACCACCATGATGCAGCCCTGCACGAAGTCGGTCAGGCTGACAGCCAGGAATCCGCCCACCATCGTGTAGGCCAGCACGACCAGCGCGGTGAGCAGGACGCCCGCCATGTAGGGACTGAAGCCCATCACCGGGGCATCGATGAACGTGCTTTCGAAGAGCAACCCGCCGCCGACCAGTCCGGCAGCGGAATAGACCGCGAAGAACACCACAATGATGATGGCGGATGTCACCCGCAGCGCCACTGCCTTGTCTGGAAAGCGGTTGGCCAGAAATTGCGGAATGGTCAGGGCATTGCCGTATTCCACGGTCTGCCGCCGCAGCCGGGGGGCGACCACGATCCAGTTGACCACTGCGCCTACGAAAAGACCGATGCCGATCCATGCCTCGACCAGGCCCGACAGGTAAAGCGCTCCGGGCAAACCCAGCAGCAGCCAGCCCGACATGTCGGAAGCGCCAGCAGACAGCGCCGCCACCGCCGGTGGCAGGTTCCTCCCGCCCAGCAGATAGCCTTCGCTATCCTCGGTCGAGCGCTTCCAGGCATAAAGCCCGATGCCAAGCATCAGGATGAAATAGAGAGCGAGTGCGATCAATGTCGGTGTCTGCATGGCCGCCATCCATACATGACGGGCAAGCGATGTGAACAGGTGGCAGCAAGTTTGCCAGACCCTTTCGCTGCGAGACGCTGCAACGCAATATAGCGGTTGTTAAACCATCACCAATCTTCGATAATGACGCCAATGCACGGTGCCGAAGCCATCTCCCCGATCATGAAGGACGCGTTGGTCATCCTCGGCGCGGCCGGTATTGTCATACCCCTTTTCGCCAGGTTTCGGGTCACACCGATCATCGGGTTCATCCTGATAGGGCTGCTCGTCGGTCCCTACGGCCTTGGCCGGATGGTGATCGAGCACGAGTGGCTTTCGTATGTAACGATCACCGATCAGGAGCGGCTGGAGCCATTTGCCGAATTCGGTATCATCCTGCTGCTGTTCGCGATCGGGCTGGAACTGAGCTTCAAGCGACTGTGGCAACTGCGTAGGCTGGTCTTCGGACTCGGCGCGCTGGAATTGCTGGTGATCGGCTCGCTGATGGCAGCAATCCTTTCCATGATGGGCCAGTACTGGACCGGAGCCCTGGCGCTCGGCCTTGCCCTCGCTTTCTCCTCTACCGCTCTTGTCCTGCCGATCTCGGGCACCAACACGCCGGTGGGCCGCGCAGCCCTGTCGATGTTGCTGTTCGAGGATATCATGATCGTGCCGGTCATCTTTCTGCTGGGTGCATTGGCGCCCTTCGCGCAGGAAGAAGGCGCAGTCAGCCTGATGGACACCCTTTGGCAGGGCCTGCTGGTGGTCTTCGTCATGATGGTGGCAGGGCGACTTCTGCTGCCTCGCCTGTTCGCCCAGGCGGCGCGTACGAAGAGCCCGGAACTGTTTCTTGCGGCCAGCCTGCTGGTGGTCATCGGGGCCAGCCTCGCCACGGCATTCGTCGGCCTTTCGCCCATCGTCGGGGCGCTGATCGCCGGCCTGCTGATCGCGGAAACGGAATACCATACCGAGGTCGAAGGCATCATGGAGCCGTTCAAGGGCCTGGCGCTCGGCATCTTCCTGATCACCGTTGGCATGAGCATCGATCTCGAGACCATCTGGAACAACCTGTGGCTGATCCTGGGGGCGGTCGTGGGCGTGCTGACCTTGAAAGCCGTCGTTACGGGCGTTCTCCTACGACTGATGGGCGCGCGTCGAAGCACGGCGACGGAGACCGGCATCCTCATGGCCAGCCCGTCGGAAACCACGCTGATCGTTCTCGCGGCAGCCACCAACGCGCTGCTGATCCAGCCCGGCACTGCGCAGTTCTGGCAGATCGTAACTGCCATTGGCCTAACCATTACCCCGCTGCTGGCCCTGCTGGGCCGACATGTGGCCGGACGCGTTGAGCCCGCCCCCTCGCTGGAGGAGATGGACGGCGATTCTGGAACTCCTCGCGTCATCATCGTGGGCTTCGGCCGCGTCGGCAGGCTGGTGGCGCAGATGTTGGACATGCACGGGAAAGCCTATGTGGGCGTGGATGCCGATGCCGACCTGATCGAACGCGCGCGCCGCGAAGGCTATTACGCGATCTACGGTAATGCGATGCGCTCGGACGCGCTCGATAGGCTGGGGATCGACAACGCCCCCGCAGTCATCCTGACGATGGACGAGCACGTCCTTGCGCAGAGGCTGGTCAAGAAGCTGCGCGCAGCCCGTCCCGACATGCCGATAATCGCCCGCGCCCGAGACAGCTTCCATGCGGCTGAACTTTACAAGAGCGGAGCCTCCACCGCCGTGCCCGAAACGCTGGAAAGCTCGCTGCAGCTATCCGAGGCGGCCCTGGTGGACCTGGGTGTGGCCATGGGACCTGTGATCGCCTCGATCCACGAAAAGCGCGACGAATTCCGCGAGCAGATCCGTGAAGAAGGCGCTCTCGAATCTAAGCCGAAACTGCGCACCAGCACGGCAGAAAGCTGAAATTCTCGGAAATACAACGGGGTTGGAGCGTTGGTGGGAAAAGGAGAATTTCCCATGAGCGGACATACAGACCCAACCAAGCCCACTCCGAACGATGAAAAGTTCAAGCCCAAGAACGTCGCCGCCGATGACGAGCATGGTCGCGACACGCGCAACATGAAGGACGTGCCGCGCGGCAGCGACGGCGATCGCCGCCGCGCCGCTCAGAATCGAACCGACTAAGCGTCAGGCCGCGACGGTCGTCAGTGCGTCTCGCACGGCAGCCAGCGCGGCATCGGCATTGTCGCCGTCCGGACCGCCACCTTGTGCCATGTCCGGGCGGCCACCGCCGCCCTTCCCGCCAAGCGCTTCTACACCGGCCCGCACGAGGTTCACCGCGCTGATCCGGCCAACCAGGTCATCCGTAACCCCGACGGCAAAGGCGGCTTTTCCAT
Organism: uncultured Sphingomonadaceae bacterium; assembly: GCA_947493195.1. GTDB lineage: Bacteria > Pseudomonadota > Alphaproteobacteria > Sphingomonadales > Sphingomonadaceae > Alteraurantiacibacter. The sequence continues at coordinate 165,460 of CANLQG010000003.1, forward strand.
CATTTACAGCGCAGATCGCGGCAACACCCGAGCCCATACGCCTTTTTGCTTCGTCCAAAAGTCCGCGAAGCTCCTTGGGGTCCATTCCCGGAAGGACTTGGCCGGAAAACTTGACACCACCGATCTCTTCGTCAGCTTGGGGCGCGGCCCCGCCTCCTCCACCAAGGGCAAGCTGTTTTCTCGCCTCAGCCAATTCGCGTTCCAGCGCTCTGCGCTCGTCCACTAGCGCTGCGACCCGCGCCTCGACCTCGTCGGGCGCGGTTTTTAGTGTGGCGGCAACCGATTTCAGCGCTTCTTCACGGTGAACCACCCATTCGCGCGCGGCCTCGCCGGTCAGCGCTTCTATCCGGCGGACGCCCGACGAAACTGCACTTTCCGAGATGATCCGGAACAGACCGATGTCACCAGTGGCGCGAACGTGCGTTCCGCCGCAAAGCTCGACCGAGTAGTTCCTGCCGCTGCCCTCCCAATCCGACCGTCCGATCGAAAGAACGCGAACTTCGTCGCCGTACTTTTCTCCGAACAACGCCATGGCACCGGCCTCTATTGCATCGTCGGGGCTCATCAACTGGGTGCGCACATCCTCGTTCGCCCGGATCTCGGCGTTGACCTCGGCCTCGATGGCCGCGAGTTCGGCCGGGGCAATCGGCTTGGGATGCGAGAAATCAAAACGCAGACGATCCTCGGCTACCAGGGATCCCTTCTGCGTCACATGCTCTCCGAGGTGATTGCGCAAGGCGGCATGCACCAGGTGCGTGGCCGAATGGTTGGCGCGGATCCTGTCGCGCCGCCCGGCATCGATCGCCAGGTGGACAGTGTCGCCAACCGAGATAGTGCCCGACCGGATTGTGCCATGATGGGCGTGAAGTCGACCGAGCGGCTTCGAGGTATCCGAAACGTCGATCTCTAGCCTGCCATCGCCGGTGATGTTGCCAGCGTCGCCCGTCTGGCCACCGCTCTCGCCGTAAAACGGGGTCTGGTTCGTGAGCACGGTCACATCCTGACCGCTGTCCGCGCGATCAACTTCCTTGCCGTCGACCACGAGCGCAATCACCCGGCCTTCGCCCTCCGTGGACGCGTAGCCGGTGAACTCGGTGGCACCTTCGCGCTCGGCAATGTCGAACCAGTGGTCGCCGTCTGCAGACGCCCCGGACCCTTTCCAAGCGGCGCGCGCAGCAGCTTTCTGCTGTGCCATCGCGGCGTCGAAACCTTCGCGGTCCACACCGACACCACGTGAACGCAGCGCATCCTCGGTGAGATCGTAGGGGAATCCATAGGTGTCGTAGAGCTTGAAAGCCGTCTCCCCAGGGAGGCTGTCCCCTTCTTCAAGCGAACCGGCCTCCTCGTCCAGCAGGCGCAGCCCTTTTTCGAGCGTCTGGCGGAAACGGCTTTCCTCCCGCTCCAGAACCTCGGTGATCAGCGCCTGCGCCCGGCCAAGATCAGGGTATGCCTGACCCATTTCGCCAACCAGCGTGGGCACGAGACGGTGCATCAATGGCTTGTCCGCTCCCAGAAGATGCGCGTGGCGCATGGCGCGGCGCATGATCCGGCGGAGGACGTAGCCACGCCCCTCATTGGAAGGAAGGACGCCGTCCGCGATAAGGAAGCTGGTGGAGCGAAGGTGGTCGGCGATCACGCGATGGCTGGCCAGCCCGCTATCTTCTGCACGGGCGCCGGAGAGGTCTTCGCTAGCGGCGATGATCGTCTTGAAAGTATCGGTCTCGAAGACGTTGTGCACGCCCTGCAGAACGGTGGAGATACGCTCCAGTCCCATGCCCGTGTCGATGCTCGGGCGCGGCAGGTTGCTGGTAATCTCGTCGGCTTCCTGCAGGTGCTGCATGAACACCAGGTTCCAGATTTCGACGAAGCGGTCCCCGTCCTCCTCTGGCGAGCCCGGAGGACCGCCAGCTACGTCTGGGCCGTGATCCCAGAAGATTTCCGAACACGGACCACACGGGCCGTCCGAGCCCATGGCCCAGAAATTGTCCTTCGTCGGAATGCGGATGATGCGATCTTCCGGCAGTCCGGCAATGCGTTTCCACAGGTCAAAGGCTTCGTCATCGGTGTGATAGACCGTCGCGGTCAGGCGGCGGGGATCGAGACCGAACTCCTTCGTGACCATGGTCCACGCCAGTTCAATGGCGCGCTCCTTGAAGTAGTCGCCGAAGCTGAAATTGCCGAGCATCTCGAAGAACGTCAGGTGGCGGGCCGTATAGCCGACATTGTCCAGATCGTTATGCTTGCCCCCGGCGCGCACGCATTTCTGGCTGCTGGTGGCCCGCGGTGCTGGCGGCGTCTCCACGCCGGTGAAAACGTTCTTGAATGGCACCATCCCCGCATTCACGAACATGAGCGAAGGATCGTTATACGGCACCAGCGGTGCCGAAGGCACGATCTGGTGGTCGTTGGCCGCGAAGAAATCGAGGAATGTGCGGCGAATATCGTTGGTCGAGGTCATGAATGGCGAATTAGGGGGCAAAGTGCGCCCCCGCAAGCCGCGATGAGTCACTAGCCGTGCATCTTTGCAGTGACGATCCATACGGCTGCGGGCAGTGCCACAATCCCTGAATGGCAATTGCGCTCGCAAAGTTCCCTCAAGCGGTCACGAAAGCGGGCCTTTGCTGCATCATTGAGTTCGGCTGAGGCGCGGGCGGCAGGACCGATGCGAAAGAAGTAACTCAGGGCGTCCTCCACCGCGTCCTCGCCTGTTCCGGCAATCATCGGGTAATCGAACTCCTCGAAGGCAACGCCATGCCAGCCCGCCTCCCCCAGAATTGTCCGGACGCGGTCCGCATCGGCGAACGCGAAGGGACCGGGGGCAGCGGCCTCCATCGGCGGTGGTCCGTGGGGCAGTAAACGCAGGACCTCGGTGAAGAACGGATTGAGCGCGATGTCCCGGAAGCAGGAGAACATCAGTGATGCACTTTCGGTCGCCTGATAGGCCAGGTTGGCAAACGCGGCGACCGGATCGTCGAAGAACATCACACCGTGGCGCGATATCACGAGATCGGGTTGCATTCCCGCTTCTGCAGACCATTCTGCAGCGTCCGAAAGGACGAAGTCGACGTTGCCCAGATGGCGCGACCGTTCCTGTGCAGTGGCGATCAGTTGAGGTGATATGTCGACACCAGTCACCGTTATATCGGGTCGGCCACGGGCGATGGCGAGTGACAGTTCGCCTGCGCCGCAACCCACGTCCAGGACATTACGGAAGCGGAACTCGCGCGTGCGTTGGAGCAGGCGTTCGGTAAGGAGCGTGAAGCTGCGGTCGGTACGGCGCCACTCGGCGGCCCAGGTCTCGCCGCTGCTGCCTTGCCATTCGCTCTTGTCGACCACGCCTTACCTCCCGAACCGGTCCGCGCGTTATCGGTCGGGCACGCGTCGCTGACAACTGCCAAGATGCGAAGAAGCCGGCGCGGGTGACAGGAACGCCACCGCTTGCCGGCTCCGGTTTCGCAAGGCCGTGCATGTCGTGTTCTCATATGCGGCTTTCCAACTAATGTGGAACACCTGGAACACAGTCCTGTAGGCAAAAACCGCCAGGGGCCTTCTTGAGAAGATCAGTCCTCCGATTCCGCGTCCGGACCGGTCATCATCTCCTCGGCGACTTCATCGGTTTTGCTGCGAATGGCAGCTTCCAACTTGTCGCGAATTTCGGGGTTTTCCTTGAGGAAGGTCTTCGCGTTCTCTCGGCCCTGGCCGATGCGCACGCTGTCGTAGCTGAACCACGAGCCGGACTTTTCCACGATACCGGCCTTGACGCCGAGATCGAGGATTTCGCCGATCTTCGAGATACCTTCGCCATACATGATGTCGAATTCGACCTGCTTGAACGGTGGGGCCACCTTGTTCTTCACCACCTTCACGCGGGTGGAGTTGCCGATTACCTCGTCACGATCCTTGATCGCGCCGGTACGGCGGATGTCGAGGCGAACCGAAGCGTAGAACTTGAGCGCGTTACCGCCCGTGGTGGTTTCCGGGTTACCGTACATCACGCCGATCTTCATGCGCAGCTGGTTGATGAAGATCACCATGCACTTGGAACGGTTGATCGAGCCGGTCAGCTTGCGGAGCGACTGCGACATGAGGCGCGCCTGCAGGCCGACGTGGCTGTCGCCCATCTCGCCCTCGATCTCTGCGCGCGGCACCAGTGCTGCAACCGAATCGACCACCAGCACGTCAATCGCGTTGGAACGCACCAGCGTATCGACGATTTCCAGCGCCTGTTCGCCGGTATCTGGCTGCGAGACGATCAGTTCATCGATATCGACACCCAGTTTGCGGGCGTAGATGGGATCGAGCGCATGCTCGGCATCGACGAAGGCGACGGTGCCGCCCTGCTTCTGGCATTCGGCCAGCACGTGCAGGGCCAGCGTGGTCTTGCCCGAGCTTTCCGGCCCGTAGACCTCGATCACGCGTCCCTTGGGCAGACCGCCAATTCCCAGAGCGATATCGAGACCCAATGAACCGGTGGAGATCGACTCCACGTTCATCGTTTCCTTCTGGCCCAGCTTCATTGCCGAGCCCTTGCCGAATGCGCGATCAATCTGCGCAAGCGCGGCGTCCAGCGCCTTCTGACGGTCCACCTTGGATTCCTTTTCAACCAATTTCAGATTTGCGCCTGCCATGACATGGCCTCCGTCTGCTTGCTAGGGTCGTGTTCAACTCTTCAACAGAAGCACATGTACCCACTTTGTTCCATAAGAACAAGAGTGGAACAAATTTTTTGTTGGATTTTCTGCGAAAAGCACGGCCGTTCGCCATTTCCGGAAAGAAAACCGCTCCTAGTCAGTGACTTCCCCAACCTGCCAATCGAGCGTGCGCGTTCCGTTTGCCGGAACATCGACCATAACGATTCGCTGACCGTTCCGCATCCGCTCCCGCATGCCGCGAAAGCGCCACTGGCTGTTGAAACCAAGTTGCACGCGCACGGTAACGGGATGCGCATTCGCATTGGTGATCGTCGCGCGGGTATCCATCCAGCGCGCCTCGTCATCGCGCGGGTCCTGTGTGCCCGCGTGGTTACATGTTACGAAAACCTGCGAAGACTCCCCCAGCGACAGTTCGACATCCTGCCCGGAGGCGTAATCGCGCAGCGTTTCCTCTGCCACCAGCAGTTCCCCGCGCGGGCCGCGTTCGAACACCGAGACCGTGCCGGTGGGCAATGCCACGCCCAGCCCGTGGCGCTTGTCGTTCACCGTTTCCAGTAACAGCCGGGCCGGCGTGGAATCGGGGTTCCAGTTCCACGGCGTGCAATCGCTCTCGTAGACCAGTTCGCCCTCAACACCTTCCTCGCGCAGGAAGGCGACCTGTTTCAGCCCTTGCGCGTTCACGTCGACCGGCATCGGAACGCGGTAAAGCTTGAGATCGCCGAGTTGCTCCTCGCCTGCCATGACAGGCGCCGCTGATTCCATCATTTCACGCTGCACCCGGGCGCCCGTCACCACGATCAGAGCATCTTCGGCATAGGCAGCCATCGCCGCGGGAGGGGGTGGTGGCGGCGGAGGTGGCGGATAGCCTACTGGTGATCCGCGCGCCGTACTGCCGATCGGGTAGCACGTCAGCCGCAGGGGCCGTGCCGTGGGCGGATCAGCCAGATCCTCGAAATCGCTGGTCACGTTAAGCGTGCCCGCGACGGCCATCAGTTCCGCATCCTCGAAGCTCTGCCCGTTATCGTTGAGGATCGTGAGCCAGCTTGTCAGGTCAAAACGAACGTTATCGGCCTCGCGTCCTTCGTGCAGAGTTGCGACGTAGCTTGCTTCCCAGTCGAAGCCCCAGGCGAGGTAAGACAGGGTGACGGTATAGGTGCCGCCACTGGCATCGCGGGTATCGATGGAAAAGATTGGCTCCGATGAAAGACCATCAGGTATTTCGTCGAAAGTCAGCCGCTCCGGCAGGCCGGAGCAGCGCACCGCTTCGAACCCGTCCTGCGTCTGCAGCACCAGGCCGCCATCCGCGCGTGTGCGGATCACGGCCTCCTCACTCGTCGCCTCTCCCGTGCCCGGGTTGGTGCGTGTGATGCGCACGCGGTTGCCCAGTGTGCCATTCACCAGTGCAGCAGGACTGAGGAGATCGGCGTTGCGGTTCTTCTCGATCGTGCCACCCGGCAATCCGGTGACGATGGCGCTGACGGCCACCATCCCCTCTGCCACGCCTTCGAAGCGAACGCGCGATTCGCCGGGCGGCAAGGTGACGGTCCGGGTTTCGGAGATCATCGCGAAGCCGCGCGGCCAATCGGGATTCATCGTGTCGCCCTCGCCCCGATCGGGATCGCGGTAAACGGTGACCGCGAGGCTATCGGGCTCGCTCGCTTCCACGATGGCGCGATCCTGCGCGTCGGCAGGGACAGCGCACCCGGCGGCGATCAGGCAACCGGCAAATCTCGCGAACAAATGTCTCGGCAGGGAGGGGGGATGGCGCATCGCCCTGCCCCCTAGAACCGCGTCTCGTATGTCACGCGAACCTCACGCTCGCCGTTGGCGGGCACGGTGACGCGGTAACGGCGGCGGTCGATGTTCAACTGCTCGCCAGGCACATCTTCCGAAACGACGCGGAAATCGCCGCCCCACCATCCCTGGTCCAGCCCGCCCTGCGTCATTTCCACTTCCACCGGTGTGGGCTTCGCATTGGTAAACGTGTAGCGCATGGTGGTGCGATAGTAATCGACCGCCCTGTCTATCTCCACTTCGCGAACCTGCTCGCCATCGATGGTGACGCGGTAGCGCGCGCTGCGCTCGTACTCAGCGGCAGTGATTTTCTCGCGACTTTCGACCTCGGTCTGCAGCGTGATGTCGAAGGCATCGCCGGTGCGCAGCGACAGGCGGCTGCCCATCGGCGTGTGGCCGATGGCGTTTTCGCCGACGAACTGCGGATTGCCCTGCGCATCGCGCTGGTAGAAACGCACCGTTCCGGCAGGCAAGGCATCACCGAGCCCGCCCTCTCGCGAGGAGGAGAAAGCAATCTCGGATGAGACGTTACGCGGCCCGGAATCGTTGGTCAGCCAGGGGACATAAGCGCTGTAGACGCGCTGTGCCGGCACGCCCTGTACATCGAGGAAGCTGACCTGCTTGGTCTGCGCGTTCGCGATAGTGGTGCGTTCGTCCAGCGGATAGAGATAGAAATCGCCCAGCCGTTCGCGGTCTGCAGTCTCTGTGCCGGGGCGGACCATCCCGCGGCGTGGCCCGCTGCCGCCGCCATTGGGATTTCCTGCTACCAGCAGCGTATCGGCGGCGTGAAACGTGGTGCCGGTGGTGTTGGTCAGCGTGACCCAGCCCTGCATGTCGACCGTATTGTTGACCTCGTCAAACAGCGAAACGTAGTCGGCAGTCCAGCCCAGCCCGGGCGTCAGGTAACGGATCGAGGCCGGGCGCCTGCCGCTACTGGTGGAATTGAGAGTAACCGAAAGCGTCGGTCGCGCGCGCAGGTTGGGTGGCACTTCGTCGAACACCACGCGCACCGGCAGGCCATCGTCGCGCAGCACCTCGATCCGGTCGCCGATGCGCACCACCACGCCGCCGGCGGTGGAAAGCACCTCGGCCCGCTCGCGCACTTCGGCCCCGGTGGCAGGGTTGGTGCGAATTAGCGTCACAGTCTGCCCGATGGCCTTTTCCATGAGCTTGGTAGGGGTGAGCAGGTCGAAATCGAAATTCTGTTCGACGATGGCGGTGTCGTCGGCATTGAAGCTGAGGGTAGCCGGGCGGATCTGCGCCGATACGTCGGGAAACTCGATCCGCGTCGTGCCGCGCGGGATATCGAGCTGGCGTATATCCTGCACCAGCGACTGGCCGTTCTGGTAAATTGTAACGGACACGTCGCCCTGCGCGGTGCCTTCGGTCTGCTGGGCAGACGCGGGCAAGGCCAGCGCACTGGCGGCAAGCAGCGCGGCGGTGATGTGGCGGATGGTCATGATGGCAGTCCTCCCCAAAGATTGGCTATGATATAGGGTATCACGACCTGTATCGGTCATGAACGCCCTGTCGCCAGCGTTCGGATGAGGGTGCTAACCGCCCTTTCGCGGGTTCGCCAGCACTTCGCCAACCTTGTCGGCAATTTGCTTCACGCTGAACGGCTTGGGAATGAAGTGCATGGCCTCGATATCGATCTCGCTGCGCAGTTCGCCTTCGGCATAGCCGGACATGAACAGGATCGGCAAAGCCGGATGCTGCTTGCGAATTTCGCGCGCCATGGCCGGGCCGTTCATGCTCGGCATCACCACGTCCGACACCACCAGGTCGAACGGGTGCTTGCCCGACCTGACGATCTCCAGTCCCTCGTCCCCGTCGCTGGCGGTGACGATGGTGTAGCCCTGCCGAGCCAGTGCGCGCTCGGCCACGGCGCGAACCATGTCCTCGTCCTCCACCAGCAGGATGCAGCCGCCGCCGGACCAGTTGCTGCCCTTTTCCTCCACCTCGGTACGCCGCAGTTCCTCCTCGGTCGCCTCGTGTACCGGCAGGTAGATGGTGAAGCGCGCGCCCTTGATGCCGCCGTCCGCTGCCTTTGCGTTGGAAGCGAAGATGAAACCGCCGGACTGCTTGATGATGCCGTAGACGGTCGACAGGCCAAGGCCGGTGCCCTTGCCCTGCTCTTTCGTGGTGAAGAACGGTTCGAAGATATTGCCCAGCACCTTGGCAGGAATGCCGCCGCCGGTATCCTCTGCCACCAGCACAGTATAGTCGCCTGCCGGGATAATCTCGCTGCCCATGCGGCGGATGTCCTTCGCCTCTACCCGGCGCGTGGCGAAGGTGAGCGTGCCGCTAGCATCTTCCCCGCCCCCGCTCGACTGGATGGCATCGCGCGCGTTGACCGCCAGGTTGATCACCACCTGCTCCAGCTGGCGGGGATCGGCGCGGACCGGACCAAGGTTGCGATCGTGCCGGACCTTGAGAGTGATCTTCGCGCCCAGCAGGCGCTTGAGCAATTGGCTGACCTCGCTCAGCACGTCGGGCAGTTGCAGCACTTCGGGTTGCAGCGTCTGCTGGCGGCTGAAGGCCAGCAACTGTCGCGTCAGGCTGGCAGCGCGGTTGGAATTGGCCTTGATCTGCTGGATGTCGTCATAGTCGCTGTCGCCCGGCGTATGGCGCAACAGCATGAGATCGCAGTAACCGATGATGGCGGTCAGCACGTTGTTGAAATCGTGCGCCACGCCGCCCGCAAGCTGGCCCACGGCCTGCATCTTGGTAGCCTGTGCCACCTGTCGTTTCAGCCGGGCCTCCTCGGTCGTGTCGGCCAGCGAGAGCAGCACCGCGGCCTCGCCCAGCCCGCGTACACCGGCAAGGCCGATACTGACAGGGTCATCCGGCTCTCCGCGCAGGCGCACGGCAACGTCGCCGCTGGAAGCCGGGCCCTGGCCATAACGCCGCACCGCGTCGGACATGGCGGTCTTGTCGCGCGGCACGACCAGGTCGGAGGGATAGGGCGGCAAGTCGGCACCGATGCCCGATGCGCGCCGAAACGCGGGGTTGGCGAACAGGAACTTGCCGTCACGGTTGGTGGTGGCAAGGCCCAGGGGCAATTGTTCAAGCAGCCCCTCGAGCTGCGCGGCCTGTCCCTTGCTTTCCCCGCCCCAGCCGCCAAGCCCGATGCCGCTGTCGATCAACAGCATGATCGACGGTGCTTCTGCAGCGGTCTTGCCGGGCGTCTTCTCGCTCGCGGCGAGTTCAGGATCGACCAGCGGTATCTGCACCAGGGTTTGCGGCGAACCCTTCTGCCCCTCGCGGGAGAAGAAGATCCGCTCCCGGTCGTCGGATCGCAGCAGGCGGACGAATTCCTGGCCCGACATGCTGGCGTTCTCGTCGCCAAGCGCACGGCGGGCGAGTGCCGGACTTGCCGCACGCACCATGCCGTCCGGCGAAACCAGTGCCACGGCAATGCCAGCCGCGCCCAGCACCTTGCCGAACAGTCCGGTAATGTGGACGCCGATACCGGCCAGCGGATTGGTGCGGGTAATCGGTGTGAAGCGCCAGACAAGATACTCGTCCCCGCTTCCAGCGCGCACGGCCCGGGCTTCCCAGCTCTTCTCCTCGTCCGCGACCACAACAGGCTCGCTGCCCTTCCCGTCGCGCCAGGCAGAACGCGCCAGCCGGGTCAGCTTTTCCGCGCTCGCGCCGTCCACGGGAAGGCGCGGCGGGGCATTGCTGGAGCCGAACCAGAGCTCGAACGTCGCATTGGCGCAGACCAGCCGGTTGGCGCGGTCGGTAATGGCCACGGCCTCGTCGGCGCGCTCGATGGCGGCCACGGTAACGGACCAGTCGGGCATGTCGGCCACGGGCTGGACCTGCGCAGAAACCCGCGCCCGTGCGGCGCCAAAGGCAATCAGCCCCAGCACCACAAGCCCGCCGGCATAGGCCAGCGTGGCGGCGGTGTTCTCGGTAGCGAACTGGATCAGCGCAATGCTGGCCAGCACGGCGGCTGCCACCGCAATGCCATCCGTCAGAGGGCCCGATTCCTGCGCTTTCACAATCTTCATCGCTATGGCCTTAGCAAAGCCGCCCCGTGCGCCCTAGACGGCAATTGGCGCCAATGCGCGAACGCGGTCACTCTGCCGGCTGGGCAGTCTTGAACTTGCCGCGCCGCTGGATCCACTTGCGCGCGACGACAAAACGCCAGACGAAGCTGGCCACGAGATAGCCGATTGCCGCGCCAACCACTGCAAGAATGACGAAGCCGAAGGCGGCCACGCCGGCAATCTCCGCCCACTGCGCGAACGACTGGAACCATGTGCTCTGCACATGTTCGTTCGCCATGCCGGTAGTCGCATCGTCGATCTTCAGCACGAATACGCCCAGCTTGTGCGCCACCACTGCCCAGAAGGCGACGGTGAAAGGATTTGTAACCAGCGTGGTAACGGCAGCCAGCGGCAGGTTGGCGCGCGATGGCAAGGCCAGCAGTACGGCCAGGAACGTCTGCCCCAGGGGAATTATGAAAGCTGCAAATACGCCCAGCGCGACACCGCGCGGCACGCTGCGGCGATTGAAACGCCAGAGTTCGGAACGCGCGATGGTGCTGGCCAGCGGAGCGAGCCAGCGATTCTTCGCCATCTCTTCCCGCCGGGGCATGCTCGGCATGCGTGCCGACAGCCACCGAGTCGCCTTTTCCATCATGGGATCGCCCATACTCCTTTGCGTCGCCATTGATAGATGGTTCTAGCCCAGTGAATGACAACCGTCGCTTAACGACGATACGCGGCTTTGAGCGACAATTGCGCCCGGCCCGTCGCATCCGTGAATCCGAGGAGGATTTCAGCCTTTTTCGCGCATCAGGCGCGCCTTGTCGCGCTGCCAGTCGCGATCCTTGATCGTCGCCCTCTTGTCGTGCGCCTGCTTACCCTTGGCCAGCGCCAGTTCGACCTTGGCCCGCCCGCGCCCGTTGAAATAGACCGACAGCGGAACCAGCGTCATGCCCTTGCGCTCAACGGCACCGAACAGGCGATTGATCTCGCGCTCGTGCAGCAGCAGCTTGCGGGGCCGCTTGGGCTCATGGTTGTGGCGGTTGCCGTGGCTGAATTCGGGGATAGTGGCGTTGACGAGGAAGACCTGCCCGTCCTTCACCTCGGCATAGCTCTCGGCGATACTGCCCTGCCCTGCCCGCAGCGCCTTCACCTCGGTGCCCTGCAGGGCGATGCCCGCCTCGAAGGTATCCTCGATGGAATAGTTGAACCGCGCCTTGCGGTTTTCTGCGACGACCTTCTGCTTGTCGAACGTAGCGGGTTTGGGGCGTGCCATAAGGTGGCGGGATGTAGGGATGCACTTGCCAAAAGGCAAAGGGCATGGTGCCTACATCAGGTCCTCCGGCAGGGTTGGGTTGCTCAGGATGCCGATGAACCGCTGCCAGCGCGTGGCCGTGTCGGCGTCTCCCGCCTCGACTGCAGCACCCACAATCTCCGAACCGAGCCCATAATTGATCACGTAACTGCGGTAGGTGTCCATGAAGCGCAGCGACTGTTCAGCGCGCTCGCGGCTCATCAGGCGATAGCGCATCGAGGCTTCGATCACTTCCTCGCGGGTCATGGTTTCGTCGAGGTAGGCAGCGGCAATGGTATAGTAGGCACCCGAAAGCCCCTCCAGCGCCTCGCGCAGCTCGTAATACTGTTCGATATTGCTGGCATCGATCCCTGCCAGCGGAGCCAGCACGTCGCGTTCGTATTCGAGCTGGCTGTTGCCGGGAAACGCCAGCTTCACGCCGTACTCGGCGCTGCCTTCGGAAATGATCGCGCGCGGGGAATAGAGTGGCAGCAGGGTGAATTCGATCTGCCCGAGTTCGTTTACCCGGTCCCGCTCGATCAGTGTCGAATAGACATGGTGGCCGGGATAGGCTTCGTGACAGCCGACATCCACTGCGCGGTCGAGCCGGGTCGGCAGGTCGGTGTTGATCTCGATTACCGAGTGATAGTCGCCCTGATAATAGTTGAACCCGCCCCACGGCTTGTCGGTGACGAGGGAGAGATCGAAGCTCTCTCCTTCGGGGAGCGGGATGTGCGGCAGGGTGCGCTTGCGGCATTCGTCCACCGCAGCGTCGATCACCGTGCGAAGGCGGTCGTTCGGAATGATGAAACGGTCCTGGTAGGCATTGAGCCGCTCGTTCAGCGGGCCGTCGGACGGATCGCCCGGCACCAGTTCCTCGATCCGGTCGAGTACAGGGTCCAAGGTGGTCAGGTCGATCAGTTCGGGGCGCACACCGAACAGGCCTTCGGCCTCGTCCTGGAACGCGATTTCCTCGCCGCGCAGCATTCTCAGGCGCACCTTGGCGCTGGCAAGCATGGCGCGCAGGTAACGCACGCGCTCTGCCTCCAGCGTGCCGGGCTGCGTCTCGATCAGGCCGAGCGTCGCGTCGAGCGCAGTGACGCGGGCCTGCAGCATCGGCAATGTGGTTTCGTCGTCTTGCGCGGCAGCGCGGGTGGCGAGTTCCTCCGGCCCGTAATAGGCATCGACGTAGCCGGGGTCTTTCTCCCCGATAGCCAGTTGGATCGCGAGATAATCGCGAGCCAGCACGTCGAGCGCGGGTGGCTGGATGCCCGGCATGGTGGCACAGGAGGAAAGCGCAAAGGCGCTGGCGGCGAGTAGGAGGATGCGGGTCATGCTACGATCCCCGCGAGTTCCATCGCCTCGTCCACTTGCCTTCTTGCAGTATCGGAGCAGCGCACGATCGGCAGGCGCACGTCGGGGCTGAACCAGTCGAACAGCTTGCTGAGCGCATATTTTGCAGGTGCGGGCGAGGCATCGGCGAACATTGCCCTGTGCAGCGGGTAGAGTCTCTCGTTCAACTCGCGCGCGGTGGCGAAATCGCCCTCGGCAGCCGCAGCGTGGAAGTCTGCGCACAGCTTTGGCGCGACGTTGGCGGTAACGGAGATGCAGCCCACCTGCCCCAGCGCGTAGCCTGCCAGCACCAGCGGGTCGTCGCCCGAAAGCTGGCAGAAGTCCGGCCCTGCTCCCATGCGGTGCGTGACAACGCGCGACAAGTCGCCGCTCGCATCCTTGATCGCAACGATCTTGTCCGGGAAGCGGCGGTGCAGTTCGATCACCGTTTCGGGCGCGATGTCAGTCACCGTGCGTCCGGGCACGTTGTAGAGCACGATGGGCAGGTCGGCCCGCTCCGCCAGGTAGCTGAAGTGCGCCAGCAGCCCCTCCTGCGAAGGCCGGTTATAATAGGGCGCGACCAGCAGCAGCGCGTCGGCCCCGGCGGTCTGGGCTTCCTTGATATGCCACAGCGCGGTCTTCGTGTCATTGCTGCCAGCGCCGGCGATAACCGGCACGCGGCCTTTCGCCACCTCTGCACACACGGCAATCACCTTGTGATGCTCGTCATTGTCCAGCGTGGCGCTTTCGCCCGTTGTGCCGCAAGGGACCAGCGCTTTCGATCCGCTCTCGATCTGCCAGTCGATGAAGCGGCGGTAGGCATCCTCGTCGAAGTCATCGCCTGAAAAGGGGGTGGCGAGCGCGGGAATCGAACCTGAGAACATTTTACGCCTCTCGTGCGTTGGTGTGAAAAGACGACTCGATGGAAAAATTGCGCCGAAACAGCGCCCTTTCCCAATAGCCTTACCCCTTCGGAGGAATTATGTATTCAGCGCCTGATAAGGATGCGCCCCATAGAATGTCCAGCATGGTTCGACTTCCCCTTGTAGCACTCGTCGCGGCTCTGGCCGCTCCTTCCACTGCTTTCGCGCAGGATGCCGCCGAATGGGACCGCAACCGCGCCCAGCTCGTCGCCCAGCAGCCCGGGCCGATGGCGCGGGAAATCACCCGTTGGGAACGTCTGTGGGAAGACCGGCAGGCACAGTTGCCGTTCAACGAATACGCCAGCTTCCTGCTAGCGAACCCCGGTTTCCCTGACGAAACCACACTGCGCGCCCGCGCGGAACAGCGCCTGCGTTCCGAGTTCACCGAGCCCGGAGTCCTGCTGCGTTTCTTCGCCAACGAAGATCCCGTCACCAACTATGCCAAGGCGCACTACGCGCTGGCGCTGATGGGTGAAGACCGCGCCGCGTCCGAACGCTGGGCGCTGGAAGCATGGCGTGGCGGGGAAATGAGCCCCACGGCGGAAGCTGCGCTTTCGGCCATGTACGGCAGCAATTTCTCGCAGGCGGACCAGGATGCGCGCATGGACGCGCTGCTCTGGCAGCGCGATCCCGAAGGTGCCGCGCGCCAGTTGAGCCGCACGTCGGCTGCAAAGCGTGACCTGTTCGCCGCGCGCCTCGCCATCCTGCAGGGCGGCAACGGAGCCACCAGCGCGCCCGGCGCGATGGCCGACCCCGGCTATCTCTTCAACCGGAGCCGAGAGCTGCGCCAGGAAGGCCGCGCTGGCGAGGCCGTTCGCAATATCGTGGACGGGCCGCAACTCGCCTCCCTGCCCTTCGACCAGACCGCCTGGATCACCGAGCTTCTGGCCGTGGCCCGCGCTGCCAACACGCGCGACTCCGTTCGCGTGGCGACGCGTGCGATCGAGGCGTTCGAGCCCGGCTATGATATTTCGACCGGCGAATATCGCCTGCGTGACGATTACACCTCGCTAATGTGGCTGGGCGGCACCAACGCCCTGTGGCAGCTGGGTGACGGAGCCGCCGCCGCGCCGCTGTTCTACCAGTACGGCGCCGCTGCTCGCACGCCGCAGACCCGCTCCAAGGGCTTTTTCTGGGCGGGCGAGGCCTATCGTCGCGCCGGGAACACGGCCGAAGCGACGCGCCATTACGAGATGGCTGCCGACTACGCCGACAAGTTCTACGGCCTCATGGCGCTTAACCGGCTGGGCCGCGACGTGCCCAGCTTCAACCAGTCGCCGCAAGGTGCGCCGACCGAGGCCGAACGCCAGGCTTTCCTCAACCAGCCGATCACCCGCGCCGTGTCCGAAGTCGCCCGCGATGCACCGTGGAGCACCGGTATCCGCTTCTACCGGTCCATCGCCGACCAGGCCGAGACGGTGGGCGAGCACGTTCTCGTCGCCGAACTCGCGCGCGATATCGGCCGCCGCGACCTTGCCGTGAACCTTGCCGATTCCGCCATGGAAGACGGGCACAAGGGCTTCACCCAGATCGGCTATCCCACGCTCGACACCCCTCCCGGCACCAACTGGACCATGATCCACGCGCTGGCGCGGCAGGAAAGCCAGTTTGCCGAGAACGCCATCAGCCATGCTGGCGCACGTGGTCTCATGCAGTTCATGCCCGCCACCGCACAGGAAGAAGCGCGCCGGGCCCGCGTCCAGTATTCCGCCAGCCGCCTGATTGACGACCCGCAATATTCGATGATGCTTGGCTCCAACCACATCGAGCGGCTGATTTCCTACTACGATGGCAGCTACCCCCTGGCCATCGCGGCCTACAACGCCGGTCCCGGCAACGTGAACCGCTGGCTACGCGAAAATGGCGATCCGCGCGTGACGGGTGACTGGCTACGCTGGATCGAGGAAATCGGCTTCTTCGAGACGAAGAACTACGTGCAGCGCGTGGTGGAAAATGCGGTGGTGTACGAACACCTCTATCCCGAGCGTACGGGCCGCGTCGGCGAACCGCGCGACGTAACGGATTTCCTGCGCTAGAGAGCAAGCGCCGGGCGCGCGCGTTCTACGATGCCAGGCGCAGCCTGTTGTCCTGGTCGCCGATAAGCCTCGAAGAGGCGCAGCTTCGTTTCCGGAGATGTCTCCGACGCGATGGCATGGAAAGGCGTACGAGACCGGAGAAGACGATTTCGTCCATTCGGCCAAATGGGCTATTATCGATGTATCGTCTCCATTCCCGGCGAGACGCCGCGCATCGTTGCGTGACGAGAAGGAAATGCAACTGCCCTCCCATCCCCTCTTCGAAACGGTTTCCTGAGCGGTGGCGAAGGTGGTCAATCTGCGCATGGCGCGCAAGCGCCGGGAACGCGCCGCAAAAGACAAGGCCGCGGCCGACGCCCGCACCCGCCATGGCGCGACGAAGGCGCAGCGCAATGTTGCGCGGCTTGAAGACGCACGGGCCGGTCGCCTGCTTGATGGAGTGAAGCTGGAGCGGAACGACTGATGCGCACGACCTATCGTGATGCAAGCGTCCGGCTCTACTTCCTCGACGAAACCACCGAGGGCGGCGCTGCCGAGACACTGTTCTACGGTCCCCTGAACGAAGCCATGCAACTCGCTGCCCAGCAAGCGGAGGACATTCAGGCCGGCCTCTATCTGCAAACCGACAATGACGTGGTAGCCTGGCTCGATCTGATCGGTGAGAGTTAGCGTGGTGGTGTGGCGGTTTTCATTCGGAAGGCTATAGGCATCACCATGCCCGCCCCGGAAAACACCCAGCCCATAACCCCTGCAGGTCTCGCCGCCCTCAAGGCACGTTACGATCACCTGCTCGGCAAGGAGCGCCCCGAGATCGTGGAGATCGTCAGCTGGGCCGCCGGGAATGGCGATCGCAGCGAGAACGGCGACTACCTCTACGGGCGCAAGAAGATGCGCGAGATCGACCGCGAGCTCGCATTCCTCGCCAAGGTAATGAAGCACGCGAAAGTGGTCGACCCCAGCCAGCAGCCGGACAAGAGCCGTGTGTTCTTCGGCGCGACCGTGACCATAGCCGATGAGGATGACGAGCAACGCACGCTCACCATCGTGGGCGACAAGGAACAGGATGCCAGCGGCGGAAAGGTCGGCTGGTCCAGCCCCATCGCGCGCGCCTTGCGCGGTGCGGAGGTGGGCGACCTGCGCACCGTTCGCCTGCCCGGCGGCGAAAAAGAATGGGAAGTGGTGGCGATCAGCTATCCCTAGCGACGAAAATATTTTCTGCATCGCTGTAAGACTTTCGGATCCTGCCGGACTACCCTTGCATGGCACGAGGGGAAGACACTTTGCACAAGGCACCGCTATCGCAGGATGATGCCTATCGCAGCGCTGCGGAGGAATATGGCAGGGCCATAGACCGGCTGGCGCGCGGATACGAAGCCGACGCGGACCTGACGCGCGACCTGGTGCAGGATATCCACGCCGAACTCTGGCGCAGCTTCGCCTATTTCGAAGGCCAGTGCTCGGTGAAAAGCTGGGTCTACCGCATTGCCCACAACGTGGCGGTGACCCATGTCCAGACCGCGCTTCGGCGCAAGCCTGAAGCCCTGGTGGGCCTTGACGGCATCACCGAACTGGCCGCTCCCGACGATGTCGCCGCGCAAACCGAAGCCGCGCAATTGCGCCACCGCCTGCTGGCCACGGTGCACCGGCTGAAGCCTGCCGACAGACAGGTGATGCTGCTTTACCTGGAAGACCTCACCGCTGCCGAAATCGGGGAGGTGACGGGCCTGTCCGCGGGCGCGGTTGCCACCCGAATTCACCGCTTGAAAAGCCTGCTTGCCGAAGCCCTTTCACACGAAGGAGACAGCCAATGATGTCCGACAAGATCGCTCGCGACAGCTGGAAGGCTGCCGACACGACCACGCCGCTTCCCGCACTGGACGAGTTGCGTGCGCGGGCCGACAAGTTCCGGCGCGTGATACGGCGACGGAATCTCGTGGAATACGTTGCCGGCATTCTTGTCGTCGTCATGTTTTCCATGGCCGCGCTCACCGCGCCGCTGCTCGCCCTGCGCATCGGCAGTGCGCTGGTGGCGGGCGGCGCCTGCGTGGTGATGTGGCAACTCTACCGGCGCGGCAGACCGCTTTCCCCGCCCGAACACGGGGGCCGGTTGTCGGTGCTGGAATTCCAGCGGCGCGAACTGGTGCGCCAGCGCGATGCGCTGGACAGCATCTTTACCTGGTACCTCCTGCCGCTCATCCCCGGCATGGCGGTGATCATGGCCGCGCCGCTGCTGTCGTTGCCGCCCGATGCCTGGCGGATGCCGCCCACCGATGCGCTGTTCGTGATGGCCGCGGTCATGGGCGTGTTCGTCGCGGTCTACCTGCTCAACAAGTGGGGTGCCCGCCGCCTGCAACGCCAGATCGACGAAATCGACGCGCTGATGGCCGAATGAAAAGGGGCGCGCATGGTACCAATCCACGCGCGCCCCTATAGTAATGCAAGGCCAGCATTACTTGGCGGGCCTGGCCTCGTCGTCTTCGCTCTCGGTGTCGGTTTCGAACAGCGAGGGGGTGGCCTTCTCGTCCGAGAAGTCGGGCGCGCTGCTGAAGTCGGTCCCGTTTGAACCATTGGTCGAACCGTTGGCCGCGCCTTCCACAAGCTTCCCGAGCGAGCTGCCGTCGAGGCCCAGTTCCTTCATCAGCCCGTCGAGAACCGGCGCCTGCGCGCGGTAGGCTAAAGCTGCGGCCACGGCATCGTTGGCAAGGTTGCCCGAACCGCCGCCCGCGCCCGATCCGTTGGTCGCCGAACCCGGTGCGCCGGAGCGCTGGGTAAGGCCGTCGACCTGCACGATCTTGATCGAGTCGATCGCTTCCATCGGCTTCGCGCTTTCGCGGATGACTTCCGGGAGCACCTTGAGCAGGGCCAGCTTTGTCTGCAGGCTGATCTGCTCCATCGACAGGATGTTCGCCGCTTCGTTGACGGCACGCTGGCCGGCAGCTTCCACCTCGAACTTCACACGGTCGGCTTCGGCCAGCAGCTTGGTAGCATCGGCCTCACCCTTGGCCGCCAGACGGGCGGCTTCGGCGCGGTTGGTGGCTGCATCCTTGTCGGCCTCTGCATCGACGCGGATCTTGATCGCATCGCGCTCCGCCTGCTTGGCTGCTTCGATCAGCTCGATCTTCTTCTGACGCTCGGCAATCTCGCTTTCGCGGGCCGTGGCGACCTGTTCCTCGGCAGCGACGGCTTTGGCGCGCGCTGCGTCGGCTTCGGCCTTGGCCTGGCTTTCCTCGCGAGACTTGTTCTGCACCGCGATCTGCTGTTCCTGACGAGCAATCTCGAGAGCGCGTACCTGGTCGATGCGGGCCTCTTCGACCAGCCGGTCGGCCTCGATCTGCTGTGCGTCGACCTGCTTCTTTGCCTCGATCCGGGCGGCATCGGCTTCGCGTTGCCGCTCGGCCTGTTCACGGGCGATTTCGGACATCTGCGCGGCACGCCGCACCTCCACTTCCCGCTCCTGCCCCAGCCGGGCGTATTCAGTGTCACGGCTGATCTCGAAGCTCTTCTGCGCCGCCTCGAGGTTCTTTGTCTCCATCTGCACACGCGTGTCCTGCTCGATGTCGTTGCGCAGCTTCTTGCGCGCCTCGATCTGCTCGGTCAGCTTGGTCAGGCCTTCGGCATCGAATGCGTTGTTGGCGTTGAAGTGCTCGATGCTGGTCTGGTCCAGCCCGGTGAGCGAGACAGATTCCAGCTCCAGGCCGTTCATGGCGAGGTCGTTGGACGAGACCTGCTGCACCTTCTGCACGAAGTCTGCGCGCTGTTCGTGCAGTTCGTTCATGGTCATGCCGGCCGCAACGGAGCGCAGCGCATCGACGAACTTGCCTTCGACAAGATCCTTGAGCATCTCGGGCTGCATCGTACGCTGGCCCAGCGTCTGCGCGGCCATGGCGATGGCTTCGGCGTCCGGCTTCACGCGGACGTAGAATTCCGCCTTCACGTCGATACGCAGGCGATCGAGCGTAATCAGCGCTTCACCGTCGCGGCGCATCACGCTGAGAACCAGCGTGTTCATGTTGACGGGCATGGTCTCGTGGAAGATCGGGAAGACGAGTGCGCCCCCGTTCATCACGACCTTTTCCCCGCCCACACCGGTGCGCACGAAGGCAACTTCCTTTGACGCGCGGCGATACATCTTCAGCATGAAGATGATGACCGCCAGGCCGAGAATGACCAAGCCCGCCCCCCATACGAGGCCAAGATCCAGTAATCCTTCCATTTCTTCTCCTATCGTTATCTATGTGTCAGGACACTGGCGCCAGCTTGCGCTCTGCCAGGGGTACGCCGAAAAAGACGCTTCCCTCGCGGCGCACGAGCAATACCTCGTCCCCCTGATGAATGATGCTCGCATCCTCATGTGGCTCGAGCATTACGTAATGCGCGTGACCGTGACGGTCGCGCACTTTCGTTCTTGCAGGAGAGCCGCGTTCGGCTGTCCCGGTGGTTACGGTTCCTCGGCGGCCGACGAGGCTGCCCAGCCCTACGGCGCTGGTCTCGTCCTGCGGCAGCAGGTTGCCCAGCGGACGCACCAGCATTGCCGTCAGCGGCAATGTCGTACCGCCGGAAAACAGCGCAGCCAGCCACGGGTAGAGCGGGTTGCCGGTAAGTTCCGTGGCAAAAACCTGGATGCCCATGCCCACCACGGTGAACAGCAGCAGGAACACCATCAGCCACACCATCAGCGGCACCCGGCCCAGTCCAAGCAGGGTCAGCAAGGCTCCGCCGAAACCGGCAGAGGGCGCTTCCACTGCGTCCGCATTGAAATCCGGCGCATCGAGGTCCAGGTCGAGTTCGACATCCCCGCCGAAATCGAAATCGCCAAGACCGATCACCTGCAGCACAAGCGCAAGAACCATCAGGCCAAAGGCGATCGCGAATGGCAGGTTGTAATCGGCAAGCAGGCTCATCGTATCGCTCACCACCCGGCGAGCAGCCGAGGGCGTCCTTTTCAAGTTTGGGTCAATTTTTCCGGATGCCCCTTCCCGTTCCATTCATATCGCAGAAATCCCGCGAAAATTCCAGAAAAACCGGATTCGGACGATACGATTTTCGGGATTCCATCGCTGGGGAAAAGGCGCCTATATAACAGGTATGAAGCGCCTCTTGATCGCGATTGCCCTGCTGACTCTGGCTGGCCCCGTCTGGGCCAAGGACAGCCTTGGCGTGTTCGGCCAATGGGGCGCGTTTCGCGATGCAGAGGTGCCCCGCTGCTATGCAATCGCAGCGGCAGAGACAGGGCGGGATCGCCGCGACTTCGATCCTTTCGCCAGCGTGGGGATCTGGCCCGAACGGCAAGTTCGCGGGCAGGTTCATTTCCGGCTGAGCCGCGAGTTGTCATCATCTCCCCGCCTGCGCCTGGCTATCGGTGGACAGCGTTTCGACCTGACCGGCGGTGGCGGCGACGCTTGGGCGTCCAGCACGGGAGACGATGCCGCAATCCGCACGGCAATGCGCGCTGCCAGCCGCATGAGCATCAGCGCCACGGATAATCGCGGCAACCGCTTTACCGATCGCTATTCGCTGGAAGGCGCCGCCACGGCCATCGATGCCGCCCGTGTCGGCTGTGCCGCCCGTCGATAGGTACGAAAAAGGCCGACAGGATCGCTCCCGCCAGCCCTCTTCAGGTCAATCGTGACGCGTCTTAGAAGCGCAGACCGAAGCCCACGGCAACCTGGTGACGGTCAAGGTCGGCGTCGAAGCGGTCGCTTTCGCCGGTGTCATCGTCGAAGAAGTCGTCGTCGTTGAAGTCGAATTCGCCTTCGCTGTAGTTGGAATAGCGGTATTCCAGCTTCACGAACGAATTCTCGCTCACGGCATATTCGGCACCAGCGCCAACGCGGTAGCCGTCGAGGTCGAGGTTCGTTTCGATCTCGGTGGTGCCGTCATCGGCCAGCAGGTTATAACGGGCATTGGTATAGCCGCCCTTCACGTAGACCAGCATGTTGTCACCTGCCAGGATACCGGCGCGCGCGCCGACATAGAGGTCACGGCCCGTATCGAGCTGCGCGCCGAAGCCGAGGTCTTCCAGGTCGCCATCGACGATTTCTGTATCGGCGGTGGACTTGGAAAGCTCTGCTTCCGCGCCCAGCACGACGCCGCCCACGGCTACGTCGTAACCGACGCCTACACCATAGAGCAGACCGTCGATCGACTGGTCGTCCTCATCGTTGAATTCGTTGTCGACGTCGCTGCCGGCCTTGCTGATGTCATACCCGGCGATGCCTTCGATGCGGGGACCGGTGAAAGCCGAGTTGTCCTGTGCAGCGGCGGGAAGGGCCAGTGCCGTTGCCGAGGCCGATGCGAGGATGAGTGCGATACCCTTTTTCATTGTATTCTCCATTCAAATTCAAAACCGGGAATGTCCCGCGTTTGGACAGCCAGAATGAAGCACGTGCGCAGTTCGTTTCATTAACCCTGCACAACAGCGAAGGTGTTGTTTTCCAGCAACATTGTTGCTCGACGAACTGCCAATTTTTTCCGACGAAAGACGGGAACGTTTCCATACTATCTGCGAAACGAAGCAATCTTTCACGCTCTATCGCGCTCGGGCCTCTAATTGGCGTGAATTTGAGAGGGTTTCCCGGCTTATCGTTCAAATCGTGCGATTGATCGCTCGCCGGAGAAGTTCTTTCGGGAACCGGGAATACCGCACCCGCTTCCCAAAGCGCGCGCTTATCCCTATATCGCTGCCTCCCATGGCCGATACGACACTGATGAGCATTCCCGGACAGGTTGATCCGGTTCCCGTCGCGCGTGACATCACGCCGCGCGAGGATGGACGCGTGGACCTGATCGGTCTGCCCAAGAAGGATATCACCGCCCTGTTCGAAGGTGCAGGCCTAGACAAGCGTCAGGCCAAGCTGCGTGCCAAGCAGGTATTCCACTGGCTCTATCATCGCGGCGTCACCGACTTCGAGGCGATGACCGACATCGCCAAGACCATGCGCCCATGGCTCGCCGAACGCTTCGTAATAGGTCGGCCTGACGTGGTGGAAGCCCAGCATTCCACCGACGGAACGCGCAAGTGGCTGCTGAAGACCAGCGACGGGCACGAGTTCGAGATGGTCTTCATCCCCGACGCGGATCGCGGGACGTTGTGCGTTTCCAGCCAGGTCGGCTGCACGCTCAATTGCCGTTTCTGCCACACCGGCACCATGCGCCTGGTGCGCAACCTGACGCCGGGCGAGATCGTGGGTCAGGTCATGCTGGCGCGCGATAGCCTTGGCGAATGGCCCAAGGGCCGGATGGACGATCTGGGTGACGAGGGCGAAGCGGAATACAACGCCGACGGCCGCCTGCTCACCAATATCGTGATGATGGGCATGGGCGAACCGCTCTACAATTTCGACAACGTGCGCGATGCGCTGCAACTGGTGATGGACGGCGATGGGCTGGCCCTGTCGAAGCGCCGCATCACGCTATCCACCAGCGGCGTGGTGCCCGCGATGGCGCGCTGCGGTGAAGAGATCGGCGTGAACCTCGCCGTCTCGCTGCACGCTGTTTCCAAAGAGGTGCGCGACGAGATCGTGCCGATCAACAAGAAGTACGGCCTCGAGGAACTGCTGCAGGCCTGCGCCGACTACCCCGGCGCCAGCAATGCGCGGCGCATCACGTTCGAATACGTGATGCTGAAGGACAAGAACGACAGCGACGACGACGCGCGCGAACTGGTTCGCTTGCTGAAAGCCTACAAACTGCCAGCCAAGGTGAACCTGATCCCGTTCAACCCATGGCCCGGCGCGGTCTACGAGTGCTCCACGCCCGAACGGATCAAGCGCTTTTCCGACATCGTGTTCGAAGGCGGCATCTCCGCCCCCGTGCGCACCCCGCGCGGCCGCGATATCGATGCGGCTTGCGGCCAGTTGAAAACGACTGCCGAAAAGAAAAGCCGTGCGCAGCGTGATCGCGAGGAAGCAGAAGCAGCGGTTCAGGCAAGCTGAGGCTGCGATGGGCAAGGGGACGACATTCTGGCGCTATCGCCGCCCCTTCACTCTCGATGGTCTCTCCTGCCGGGTCACGGTCCGCTCGCGAAGCGATGGCCTTACTTCGGAACTGCAGGTGGGCGATGAGATCGTGGCACGCGATGCCACGCCGATCGGAGGCGCAGAGGCTGTGCGCAATCACCATCTCTCGTACACCCTGCCCGATGGCTCGCAGCTTGAAGTAGAAGCGGGTTACATCAGCGCGGTAAATGTGGGCATCCGGGTGCTGCGCGACGGCGCTGTTGTGCATGAAAGCCATCCCGGCCGCACCATCGCCTATCCCGAAAAGTACCGCGAGCAGGCGTTGGCGATGAAAGGCGACACCTTCAGTAGCGCCGTGCGCGATGCCTGGAATCACGGCATGGCCGAGCAAACCAGCAACGGTTACGACCCGGAGGTGTGGAAGCGGAACAAGGTGCCGCTGGCCGTCGATATCGCACTGGGCCTGCTCTTCTTTGCTGTCGCGAAGCTTACCGACGTGACGACCGCTGCTCTTGTTGGCGCAGGCGCAGGCATCGTCCTTCTGATAGCCCAGCGGATGACGAAGGTTGACCTGTTGGGCGGGCTGGCAATGTTCGGCATTGTCATGATGCTGGTATCGGCAGGCCTCGCTTTCATGTTCCAGAGCGACGAGGCGGTGAAGTACCGCACCACGGCACTCGGCCTGCTCACCGCGGCCCTGTTCTTCGGCGATGGCGTGACGGGCGGTCAAAGGCTCGCCAACCGTCTGAAGCGATATCTTCCCTATGGCGATATTGACGTTGCGCGGCTGGGCGTGGGCATGGGCCTGATGGGCGCTGTAATGGCCGGGGCCAATCTTGTCGTCGCACTCTACACCTCGACCGACTTCTGGCTGTTCTATTCCACCTTCGCCGATTTCGTGCTGACCGTGGGGCTGGTACTGGTGGTTTTCCGCTTCGCTCGCGGTGAAATGCTGCGGGAGGTTGCGCCGCGTTACCGTGCACCCTTACAGCCTGAATGAGCGACGAAGCCACCCTCGCCTTCTATCAGCGCAGCGCGCCGCATTACACGTTGAGCCACGGGCAGGCACCTTCGCGGCACCTCGATGCCTTCCTCGATCGCCTGCAACCTGGAGCCCGCGTGCTCGAACTGGGCTGCGGAGGAGGACGGGACGCCGCGCGCATGGCGGAGCGCGGCTTCGCCGTCGATGCGACTGACGGCACCTCCGCAATGGTGCGTAAGGCGAACGAGCGGTTCGATCTCGATGCGCGGGTCATGCTCTTCGAGGATCTGAGTGCACAACTGGTCTACGACGCGATCTGGGCGCATGCTTGCCTGCTGCACGTACCGCGTGAACAAGTGCCCGATATGCTGGCACGGATATTTCGCGCCCTGCGCCCAGGCGGCTGGCACTATGCCAGCTTCAAGCTGGGGGACGAGGAGGGACGCTGCCTTCTGGGCCGCTTGCACAATTTCCCCGACCCGGAGTGGATAGTATCCGCATACCGGGATGCCGGGTTCGACATCGTCTGGACCGACATATGGGAAGGCAGCGGCGCTGACCGCACCGTCCGCGACTGGATCGCCGTTACGGCGCGGAAGCTCGGCTGAACCACGTTCGAAAACGGTCCGTCGCAATTTTCAAAACCCAACGACCCGTTCATGTTCGGTATCACCTTCATGAACGAAAAGGGCTCTCAGACACCCGAGCGATGTCGAATCGGAAAGGTAAAGCCCATGAAAAAGACACTCCTTGCAATCGCCGCCGTCTCGCTGGCAATCCCCGCAGCCCCCGCCATCGCGCAGGGCGGACCGCCCCCCTGGGCACCCGCTCACGGCCATCGCGACAACGACCGTCATGACCGCTACGACCGCGACCGTCACGAGGTCCGCTATGACCGTGACGACCGCCGCGACCGTCGCTACCGCGACCAGCGCCGCCACCGCGTGTATGACGGCCGTGGTCGCTATTACGAACCGCGCCGTGTGACCCGGAACGACCGCGTTTGGCAGGGCCGTGATGGCCGCTACTACTGCGAGCGTGACAACGGGACGACCGGCCTGATCATCGGTGCCGCCGGTGGCGCACTGGTCGGCCGCACCATCGATACCCGCGGTGACCGCACTGTCGGCACCCTGCTTGGCGCAGCACTGGGCGCAGTGCTCGGCCGCGAGATCGACCGGGGCAGCGCACGCTGTCGCTAACGCCTGAATGAAGGCTCTCTGAAGACGCCGCCGTTCCCGATTTCCGGAACGGCGGCGTTTTTCGTTCAGCCTCCGCCCAAGCCGGTTGTCCACAGGATCACCTGCCCCGCGATGGTCAGTACGCAGAAGATCAGCCCAAGGATCGGAACGGCCATCCACAGGTTCGGCACATCGTCTGGCTGGGATCGCTTTTTTAGCTGCCAGAGCGCGGCATTGACCATGGCGAAGACAATCAGGATCGCCAGGCTCGTGCCGCTGGCCAGCGTGCCGAGCGGAATGAACAGGGCAAGCGCCAGCACGATGCCGGTGGTCACGAGCGTGGACACGACCGGGGTATCAGTCGTCTCGTTCACGCGGCCCATCCATCCCGGCATGCCGCTTCGCCCGTCACGCCCCATGTCCATCAGCAGGCGGCTGGCGGCAACCACCTGGGTCAGCGCGCCGTTCACGATCACGAGCAGGCTGGCGATCACCAGCACCATCTGGAGCGTGCCCCCGCCCTGCACCGCGGCATAGACCAGCGGGGCGTCTGCTGCGGCAATGTCGGCGATGTCGCCGCGCCCGCCAAGCGCCGCCGCGATGGCGAGGTAGAATACGAACACGATCACGATGGTCACCACGATGCCGCGCGGCAGGTTGCGTTTGGGCTCTTTCAGTTCCTCCGCCGTCTGTGCCATGTCCCCGAAGCCGATGAAGGAATAGATCGCAAGGAACGCGCCTGCCAGAATGCCGCTCCACGCCTGGTCACCGGAAAAGGCCTCGCCGCTGGCCAGTTTGCCCGGCCACGCCATCAGCCCGTCACGCGCCAGCCAGAGGATTGCGATCAGTGTGACGAGACCAAGAGCGGTAGTCACCGTCATGAACCAGGCGCTCTGCTTCATTCCGGCGATGGAAATGCCGCCCACCAATCCGACAATGCCGAGCGTCGCCAGCCAGTGCGGCACATCGACGAAGCTGCCGAGGTAGCTGACAAAACCCGTCGCGATGGTCGCGCCGGAAACGATGTTGGCTATAATCAGCAGATACCCCGCGACGGAAGGCAGCTTTCGACTGGTGCCGAAAGCTTCCTCCACATAGTCGATTGCGCCGCCGGCCGTGGGTATGCGCGCACCGATTTCCGCAAACGATAGTGCGGTGAACACCGCTACCAGCCCCGCGACGGCATAGGCCAGCGGCGCACCCGGCCCGGCCTTTCCCATGACCTCGCCGATAACCACGAAAATACCCGCGCCAAGGATGGTGCCGGTACCGTAGAAAAAGAGATTGCCCAGCCCCATGGAGCGTTGGAGTGCCATGCACGATTCCCCTTCGTTCTCCCTTGCCAATGGGCCGCGTGCGAGCAGGTTCCGAAGCGCCAAGGAACTTCATCCGCCGCCCTCTCGTTTAACGCCCACGTCTGGATGCTGGAGAAAATCGATGGCCGAAACGCTTGGTCCGGCCTTGCCGCATGAATTGCAGGACAAGGCTCGCAAGGTACTGCAAAAGGCATGTGACGCTGACATGCCCATTGCCGTAGCCGAGAGCTGCACGGGCGGTCTGCTGGCCGCCCTGCTTACCGATATCCCCGGTTGCAGCCATATCTTCGAGCGCGGCTTTGTCGTCTATTCCGATCAGGCCAAGTGCGACCTGCTCGGCCTCGACCGGGCCATGGTGGACGATTGCGGCGCAGTCAGCCGCGAGGTCGCCATAGCGATGGCGCGCGGCGCGCTGGATCGCGGTGAGGCGCATTTGGCCCTGTCGATTACCGGCTTCGCCGGTCCACCGGGAGAAGATGACGATGGCGAGGAAGGGCTTGTTCATTTCGCATGTTGCAGCAAGGGTGGCGCAATGAATCACAAGGAATGTCATTTCGGCCGACAGGGCCGCCAGGGCGTGCGGATCGCGGCACTGGATACAGCGCTCGACCTCATGATGCAGGAAATTGACGCATGAGCGCCGATACGCACCCCTTCTTCGACATGCACACACATGGGTTCGTGCGCGTTGCCACCAGCACGCCGAGGGTTCGCACGGCGGATGTCGCCTACAATGCCGAAGCCATCATCGAACAGGCCCGCATGGCAGACGAGCAGCATGTCGACCTGCTGCTTTATCCCGAAATGTGCCTGTCCTCCTACGCGCTGGACGACCTGCATATCCAGGCTGCCCTGCTGGAAAGCGTGGAGGCCCACATCGAAGGCATCCGCGAGGCTAGCGAGGATCTGACGCCGGTCCTCGTGATCGGCGCGCCGCTGCGCCGCAACGGCCGCATCTACAATTGTGCGGTCGTCATCGCGCATGGCGAGGTGCTGGGCGCTGTGCCCAAGAGCTACTTGCCCAACTACCGCGAGTTCTACGAAAAGCGCTGGTTCGCGCGAGGAAACAATTGCCGCGACCTGTGGATTCCGGTCAACGGCGCCGAAGTGCCTTTCGGCATCGACCTGATCTTCGCCGCCCAGAACCTGCCCGGTTTCACCTTCGGGATCGAGATCTGCGAGGATTTCTGGAGTCCCATCCAGCCAGGCACCATGGCAGCGCTGGCCGGCGCCACGATCCTGCTGAACCTTTCCGCCAGCAACATCACCATCGGCAAGTCGGACGAACGCCACCTGCTCAGCCGCGCAAGTTCCAGCCGCGCGGTCTGCGCCTACGCCTATTCCGCCAGCGGGTTCGGTGAAAGCACGACTGACCTTTCGTGGGACGGCCAGGGCATGATCTACGAACTGGGCGACCTGATGGTGGAGAGCGTGCGTTTCGAGCTGGAGCCGGAGTTGTGCGTGACCGATGTCGATACGCGCCGCATCCTGAATGAGCGGATGCGCATGGGCACGTTCAACGATGCAGCCGAAGATGCCGGGCGGCCAGAGGACACTTATCGCACCATCGGTTTCGATCACGTCTACCATCAGGGCGACATCGGCCTTCGCCGACCGATCCGCCGCTTTCCCTTCGTGCCCAACCGGCAGGACATGCTGGACCAGGATGCCTACGAGGCGTTCAACATTCAGGTCGATGCGCTCATGCGGCGCATGAAAGCGACACGGTCCGAGTGTCTCGTGATCGGCATATCGGGCGGGCTCGATTCCACCCATGCGCTGATTGTGGCGGCCAAGGCTTGCGACACGCTTGGCCTGCCGCGCTCCACCATTCGCGCATACACGATGCCGGGTTTCGCGACCTCGGACGAAACCAAGTCTAACGCCTGGAAGCTGATGAAGGCTTTCGGCTGCACGGCGGAGGAGATCGACATAAGGCCCGCGGCCCGGCAGATGCTGGAGGACATGGGCCATCCCTTCGCCGATGGCGAGACGGTATACGACGTGACGTTCGAGAACGTTCAGGCCGGACTTCGTACCGATTACCTGTTCCGCCTGGCAGGTCATCACAAGGGCTTCGTGATCGGCACAGGCGACCTCAGCGAACTGGCACTGGGCTGGTGTACCTACGGAGTGGGTGACCAGATGAGCCACTACGCGGTCAACGCGGGCGTGCCCAAGACGCTGATCCAGTACCTGATCCGATGGACGGTCAGCAGCAGGCAGTTCGATCCCGGTAGCGACGAGGTGCTGGACGCTGTGCTGGATACGGAGATCAGCCCCGAACTGGTGCCCGCCGATTCCACCGGCGAAATCCAGAGCACGCAGAGCATTATCGGCCCTTACGAGCTGAACGACTTCTTCCTCCACCATACGATCCGCTATGGCCAGTCGCCCTGCCACATCGCCTTCCTGTGCTGGCACGCATGGCGCGATATCGATGAAGGCATGTGGCCGCATGCTTTCCCTGATGCGCTGAAAAACGCTTACGACCTGCCCGCCATCCGCAAGTGGCTGGAGAATTTTGCCAAGCGCTTCTTCCAGTTCAGCCAGTTCAAGCGCAGCGCATTGCCCAACGGACCGAAAGTCAGCGGTGGCGGTGCCCTGTCTCCACGCGGGGACTGGCGCGCGCCCAGCGATGCGGTGGCGGATGTATGGCTGGCCGACCTGCGCGAAAACCTGCCGGAATGATGGCAAAAACCGGCACCAAAAGCCTGCTTGTCTCGTCAGCAGCAGGCTCTAACCTCGCGGCATGAGACATCTTCCCATGACGGCCCCCTCTGCTGAGCGATGACGCGCAAGGCAGTCCTCGTAACCGGCGGCGCAAAACGTGTTGGCGCGGCATTCTGCAGGCGGTTTGCAGAGGCCGGCTGGCATGTCGTCATCCATTGCAACAAGTCGCTTGAAGGGGCGCAGAAGCTCGCAGCCGATCTGCCCAGCGCACAGGTGGCACAGTGCGACCTTCTCGATTCCGATGCAGCGAAGGATATGGTGCGCAACCTGGCCATTGAATTGGACGACTGGCGCTGCCTCATCAATTCTGCGTCCATTTTCGATCCCGATGATGTGTCCGCGATCGATATCGAGACGAACCGGCGGGCCATGCAGATCAATGCCGCCTCCCCGGCGCTGCTGGCGCAGGTCTTTTTCGCCGATGCGCGCAGTCAGGCCGGCCGCCGTGTGGTGCAGGTGACAGACCAGAAGCTTGCCAATCTCAACCCGGACTTCTTCAGCTATACGATGAGCAAGGCCGCAGCCGACATTGCCGCACGGATGCTGGCGATGGCGCACGACGGCGAGGACCGCGTATACACACTGGCGCCCGGCGCAATCCTGCCCAGTCACGATCAGAGCAGCGAGGAAGCGCAGCGGTCGCACCGGCTGAACCTTCTTGAACGGCACACCCAGCCGGATGAGGTCGCCGATGCCGCGCTGTTCCTTGCCGAGGGACCGCTTGCCAGCGGCCAGTCACTTTACGTGGATTCCGGCCAGCATCTGCTGAACCAGCCGCGCGACGTGATCTATCTTGAAAGAGAAGGCGGCGATTGATGGAAAAGCGAGGAAAGCGCCACGCCCTGTCCACGCGTATCTGGCACTGGATCAACGCCATCAGCGTGATCATACTCTTCATGAGCGGGCTGAATATCTCCAACGCACACCGAAGGCTTTACTGGGGCGACAGCGGCTTCGCTCCGGAACAGGCCTGGCTGGAAGTCCCGCGTTTCCCCGGCTGGGCCACGATCCCCGACTATTACAGTCTTGCGGCAGCGCGGGACTGGCACGTAGTCTTCGCCCTGGTGTTCGGGTTTTCCCTGCTCGCCTTCATGATCCTTGCCTTCGCGAACGGTCACATGAAGCGAGACATCTTCGCCAGAGCGCGGGAATGGAAGCCCGCGAACATCTGGCACGATGTCAGGGAACACCTGAAATTCAATTTCGATCACGGCGAAGGCAAATACAATATCCTGCAAAAGATCGCCTACGCCGGGACCATCCTTGTGCTTATCCCAGTGATGATTTTTACCGGAATGGTAATGAGCCCCGGTATGGAGGCCGCCTGGCCATGGTTGACCGACGTGTTCGGCGGCAGGCAGAGCGCCCGCTCGATCCATTTCCTGGCCGCATGGGGGCTGTTTGTCTTTTTCGTCGTCCATGTGCTGCTGGTGCTGGCTTCGGGGCCGGTCAAGCAGATCAGGGACATGATCACCGGAGGGAAGGAATGATGCAGCGTCGCAATTTCCTGGTGGCGGGTTTCGCCGCGTTCCTCGCGGGTTGCAACGAAATTGGCAAGTCGGACTGGTTTGGCAAGGTGGTGGAAGGGGCGCAAGGGTGGCACCGCGGCCTGCACCGCGCGCTGGGCGGTGGTCGCATTGCGATGGCCCCGGAATATACCCGCGCCGATCTGTCACCCTATTTTCGCGGCAACGGCAGCCTGACCGTCGATACCGAAGCCTACCGCGAGGCGGAGGCACAGGGCTTTGTAAACTGGCAACTGTCCATCGGTGGTCTCGTGAATAATCCGGGCGCACTATCCATGAAGGATATTGGCGCGCTGCCCCAGCGGACACAGATTACCCGCCACGATTGCGTGGAAGGCTGGAGCGCTATCGGTGAATGGACCGGACCGCAGCTTTCCACCATACTGGAGGCAGCAGGCGTCCAGCCGGAAGCGAACTTCATCGTGTTTCGCTGCGCCGACAACCTGAACGGCGCAGACTATTACGAAAGCTGCGATATGGACGATGCCTTCCATGCGCAGACGATCATCGCTCATCGCCTGAATGGTGAAGCGCTGCCGGTTAAAAACGGTGCTCCCCTGCGCCTGCGGATCGAACGCCAGCTTGGCTACAAACATGCGAAATACCTGACCGGTATCGAAGCCGTGGCCAGCCTTGATGATATCGAAGGGGGAAATGGCGGATATTGGGAGGATCGCGGCTATCAGTGGTATGCCGGGATTTGACGGCGCTATCCGTCAGCCAGGCGGATAGACCCTGTTCATGGCTTTCCAGTTAAGGCGAACCAGTTCTTCGAGCACGGCGAGGTCCACGTCGGCCAGCTTGTTGACGTAAAGGCAGCTTGCGCCCTTCGAATACTTTCCTAGCCGCGCCAGCAGTTCGTCGTTCATCCTGCCTGTAGCCTCGTCGCAATAGCCCCCCATCAGATATATCGAATGCTTCGCCTTGCGCGGAGAGAAGCCGGTGCGCAGGAAGTCCCCCTCCCGACCGCTGTCGTACTTGTAGTGATACTGGCCATAGCCGATCATCGACGGCCCCCACATGACCGGCTCCTCCGCAGTGACACGGCGAAACAGCGCATCCAGTTGGCGCGCTTCATCGCGTTTGCGCTCGTGATCGATCCCGTCGATAAACTGCTGGACGCTGATTTGCGTCGGCTGGGTCTTGTTCGCGCTCATGACCACGAAACCTACCCCAGAATTGACACTGCGCCAAACGGTCCGCACACCCTTTTCGAACGAAACGAATTTCGGGAGATATCGCTTCTTATGTGGCTGCTGGACAAGATGCTGAATAAACTGATCCGGGCGGGCAAGCTTGTGATCACCGACTACGACGGCAAGGTTTACGAATACGGTCCCGGCGGTGACGTGAACGGCGCATATGGCGAGCCGATCAAGGTGCGCCTGACAGACAAGAAGGCCAGCAGCCATATCGCCCGCTATCCGCAGGTCGGCGCCGGAGAGGCCTATATGTGGGGCTGGCTTATCGTTGAAGAACCCCACGATATCCGTGACATGGTGCTGTATGTCACCAGCCAAGCCAAGGTGCACGGCGACAAGGCCCTGCAGCCACAGGGCACGCTGAAGCGCCTGGCGCAGAAGACTGCAGCGAAGATCGACAGCGTCAACCTGAAGACCAAGGCGCGCAAGAACGCGGAGCATACCTACAACCTGACGCGGCGCCTGTACGAGCTGTTCCTCGACGAGGACCGGCAGTACACGATGGGTTACTACCGCGACACGTCGAACTCGCTGGAGAAGGCCCAGCTGGACAAGAAGGCGCACATCGCGGCCAAGATGTACATGCAGAAAGCGCGCGAGATGGACCGCCCGCTCCGCGTGCTGGATATCGGCTGCGGCTGGGGCGGCCTCGCGCTCTATCTCAACAAGCATTACGGTGCAGAAGTGCTGGGTGTGGCGCTGGCGCCAGACCAGATCGCTTTCTGCAAGGAGCGGGCGAAGGAAGCGGGCGTTTCCGACAAGGTGAAGTTCGCACTGATGGACTACCGTGATGTCGAGGGCACGTTCGACCGGATCAGCTCGGTCGGCCTGCTGGAGCATGTCGGCACCCCGCATTACCCTGAATTCATGAAGAAAACGCACGAGCTGCTGGCACCAAAGGGCGTTATGTTCAGCCATTGCTGCGGGCGCGCCGGCCCTCCCGGCTTCACCGACGCATGGACGCGCAAGTACATCTTCCCCGGCGGCTATATCCCCGCCCTGTCTGAACTGGTTACGGAGAGCGAGAAGGCAGGCTGGCAGATCATGGATGTGGAGGCCATGCGCTTCCACTACAGCCACACGCTGGAGGAATGGTACAACCGCACCACCATGCATGAGGAAGAACTGGTCGAGCTGTACGACGAGGAATTCTTCCGCATGTGGCAGTTCTACCTTGCCGGAGCAGAGCAGAGCTTCCGCCACGGCACGCTGGTGAACTGGCAGATCCAGTACGTGAAGGAGCGCGACGCTATTCCGATGACGGGTGACTACGTCTACGAGGAAAGCGCTCGGCTGCGGGGCTTGGAAGAACCGCCACAGTCGCACCTCGATCCGGCGCTGAAGGAAGCGGCGGAATAGAGCGGAGAGGGGGCGAATGAGCCAGACCCTGATCGACCGGCTGATCGGCAAGGCCATCACGCAAGGCACGTTGAAGCTGACCCTGCACGATGGCCGCACGTCCACCTACGGCACGCCGCATCCGGACTATCCCGACGTCGAAATCCGCCTGGCGGACAGCAAGGTGATCCGCGACATCGCGCTCGACACAAAGCTGGGCGTGGGCGAGGCCTACATGGATGGCCGCATCATCATGGAGCGCGGCGGGATCATGGAACTGATCGAACTGGCGCGGCGCAATGCCCCATGGGAAGCCAAGGGCGGCTTTGGCCAGATGGCGCCGCATCGCAAGGTGCTGAAACGCCTCGCCTATATCAAGGACAGCGTGAACAACTCCTTCAAATCGAAGGACAATGTCGCCCATCACTACGACATAGGCAACGATCTGTACAAGCTGATGCTGGATGAAGATCACATGCAGTATTCGTGTGCCTACTGGCCGCGGGAGGGGATGACGCTGGGCGAAGCGCAGGAGGCGAAGCTGGCCCACATCGCCGCCAAGCTGATGCTGGAGCCAGGCAACCACGTGCTGGATATCGGCTGCGGCTGGGGCGGCATGGCCATCTTCCTTGCCAGCCGCGCCGATGTGAAAGTGACCGGGATCACGCTGAGCGAGGAACAGCTCGCACTCGCCCGCGAACGGGCCGAGGCGGCGGGCGTATCTGACAAGGTGACGTTCGAACTGGTTGACTACCGTGACCTTGCGGCGCGCGGAGAGACTTACGATCGCATCGTGTCCATCGGCATGTTCGAACATGTCGGGGTGCCGCAGTACGAGACGTTCTATCGCCATTGCGCCCGGATGCTGAGCGGTGACGGCGTAATGCTGCTGCACACCATAGGTCGCTTCGGCAGCCCGGTGGCGGCAGAGGCGTTCACGCGCAAGTATATCTTCCCCGGCGGCTACATTCCGGCGCTCAGCCAGATGATGGAAGCCAGCCAGAAAGTGCGCCTGATAGCGACCGACGTGGAAGTGCTGCGCTTGCATTACGCCAGGACGCTGCGCGAATGGTATGCCCGGTGCATGAAACATCGCGAGAAGATCGTCGCGATGTTCGACGAGCGGTTCTTCCGCATGTGGACCTTCTACCTTGCGGCGGCGACGTCCACGTTCGAATGGGGCGGACTGTGCAACTTCCAGGTGCAGTACAGCCGCAACCGCTACGCCCTGCCGCTGACGCGCGACTACATGGAACAAGCAGAGCGCAAGCTGCTTTCCAGCTAGGTCTTGACCGCAACGTCCCCCCTCACCCGGCGCGCGGTGTTCGCGCAGGCCTGGCCGATCATGCTCGGGCAGGCATCGGTGCCGCTTGTCGGCATTGTCGATACGGCCGTGATCGGGCGAACGGGCGATGCCACCGCGCTGGCTGGCGTGGCCCTTGGCGCGACGATTATCACCTTGGTGTTCTGGACCTTCGGCTTCCTGCGCATGGGGATGACCGGGCTGACCGCGCAGGCGCA
The DNA here is from genome assembly GCA_947493195.1 of uncultured Sphingomonadaceae bacterium. Lineage (GTDB taxonomy): Bacteria > Pseudomonadota > Alphaproteobacteria > Sphingomonadales > Sphingomonadaceae > Alteraurantiacibacter. Next base: position 201,246 of record CANLQG010000003.1, read on the forward strand.
AGGTTCGGGCGACCGCGCAGAGGTGGAGGCTTTGCTGCTGCGCGCGCTCGCCATCGGCCTTGGGCTCGGCTTTATCCTGCTGGCGGCGAGTTGGCCGATCCGCGAGGCTGCGCTGGCGGTGATGAGCGGGACGCCGCCAGTCGATGCCGAGGCTTCCGGCTATATGCAGGGACGCTTCATCGGCGCTCCGGCCGCCCTCGCCGTCTATGCCATCAACGGCTGGCTGCTGGGCCTTGGCCGCACGCGAGAGGCGCTGGCGCTGCAGATCGCGATGAACCTGGCCAACATCGGACTCGACGTGTGGTTTGTCTGGGGAATGGGTCTCAGCGCGTTCGGCGTCGGGCTGGGAACTGCCTGCGCGGAGCTTATCGCGCTTGCGCTGGGTCTGGTGATCGTTGCGCGCGTTGCAGGTGCTGGCGTGCTGGCGATCATTTCCCGCACACCGCGCAAATTGCTGACGGACCGGGCCCGCCTGGCGAAGCTGTTCGCTGTTAACCGCGATATCATGATCCGCACGGTCGCCCTGCTCATTCTCTTCACATGGTTTGCCAATTCGGGCGCGCGCCTGGGAGCGGCAACGTTGGCGGCGAACCATGTCCTGCTACAATTTGTCAGCTTTGCTGCATTTGTGCTCGATGCCTTCGCCTTCACGGCGGAAGAGCGCGTGGGTAGCGCCTATGGGCGTGGTGATCGCGACCGGTTCCTGCGTGCGATACGCTTGACCGGCGAATTTTCGCTCCTGAGCGGTGCCGCGCTGGCTCTCTGCTTCCTGCTCCTGGGTGGCCCGCTCATCGACTTTCTCACGACGGATGCGCAGGTGCGCGGCACGGCGAGGGCATTCCTTCCGTATGCCGCCCTGATACCGCTCATCGGGATGCCTAGCTACATGATGGACGGCGTATTCATCGGCACGACCCGCGGACGGGCGTTGCGCAATGCCGGTGTCGCCGCCACGGCGATCTATATCGGCATCGATCTGTTGCTGCGACCCTATAACAACACCGGGGTGTGGATTGCCATGACGGCCAGCTACCTCTTGCGTGCAGGCGGCCTGGCATTGTATTTCCCCGGCTTGCTCAAGGATATCCGCCAGTCAGAGGCCAAGACACCCGTATGATACGCAACACGCTGCCCCGCCTCTTCACCCGCGCCCTTGCCGCCCTGATGCTGGTGCTGGCGACGATGAGCCTGGCCACGCCCGCACAGGCCGACGTGCAGGTCTCGTTTCATTCCTTCAACGGATCGGTTCTCTGGGGGCGCTACCCGCACACCTTCGTGGTGCTGGAAGGCGAACTGGAGGACGGGACAAGAGTGAATGCGAACTACGGTTTCTCGGCCCGCTACACATCGCAGGCAATTGCCTCCGGCCCGGCGGAGCACATGATCATGACAGAGACCGAGCGCACCATCGCGGCGACCAATCGGCACTTTACGGTCACGGTGACAGACCAGCAGTACCGCCGCCTTCTGGCCACCGTGCTGGCATGGCGCGATTACCCCGGCGAATATTACGATCTCGACGAAAACAACTGCATTCACTTCGTCGCAGCTCTGGCCCGCGTGGTTGGGCTGGATGCCGACGTGCCCGATGATTACCTCCGCCGTCCGAAGGCCTGGCTTAATTACATCGGCCAAAAGAATCCCGGATTGCGGGCGCGCACGATTCCCTGATCGCTACTCGCGTTTGCGGTAAGCGAAATGCGCTGCTAACCGCCGCGGCGCAATTTTCTCCAACGGGATTCGTCCATGTCCGAAATCAAACGCGTCGTTCTCGCCTATTCCGGCGGCCTTGATACCAGCGTCATCGCCAAGTGGCTGGAAACAGAACGCGGCCTGGAAGTCGTGACTTTCACTGCCGATCTGGGCCAGGGCGAGGAGATCGAACCCGCCCGTGCCAAGGCCCAGGCCATGGGCATCCCGGACAAGCATATCTTCATCGAGGACGTGCGCGAGGAGTTCGTGCGCGACTACGTCTTCCCGATGATGCGCGCCAATGCGCGCTACGAAGGCGATTACCTGCTGGGCACTTCCATCGCCCGGCCCCTGATTTCCAAGCGTCTGGTCGAGATCGCCCGCGAGACCGGCGCCGATGCGATTGCCCACGGAGCTACCGGCAAGGGCAATGACCAGGTGCGCTTCGAACTGTCAGCCTACGCTCTCGACCCTAACATCAAGGTCATCGCCCCCTGGCGTGAGTGGGACCTCACCAGCCGGACCGCGCTGATCGCGTGGGCCGAGGCGCACCAGATCGCCGTGCCCAAGGACAAGCGCGGCGAAAGCCCCTTCTCTACCGACGCCAACCTCCTGCACACCTCGTCCGAGGGCAAGGTGCTGGAAGATCCGTGGGAGGAGACGCCCGACTACGTCTACTCTCGCACCGACCATCCGGAAGATGCGCCCGATGTGCCGGAATACATCACGATCGAATTCGAGAAAGGTGACGGCGTTGCCCTGAACGGCGAAGCTATGAGCCCGGCAACACTGCTGGCCGCGCTCAACGACCTTGGCCGCAAGCACGGCATCGGCCGGCTCGACCTTGTCGAGAACCGCTTCGTGGGCATGAAGTCGCGCGGGATGTACGAGACACCGGGCGGCGAAATCTACGCCCGCGCCCACCGCGGTATCGAGCAGATCACGCTCGATCGCGGAGCCGCGCATCTGAAAGACGAGCTAATGCCGAAATATGCAGAACTCATCTACAACGGTTTCTGGTTCAGCCCGGAGCGCGAGATGCTGCAGGCCGCGATCGATCTGAGCCAGGAGAAGGTGAACGGCACCGTCCGCCTGAAGCTCTACAAGGGCCTTGCCAGCGTGGTGGGGCGCAAGTCGCCCAATTCGCTCTATTCAGAAGCGCACGTTACTTTCGAGGACGATGCCGGCGCCTACGACCAGGCCGATGCGGCAGGCTTCATCAAACTGAACGCTCTGCGCCTGCGCCTCCTCGCCCAGCGGGACCGCTAAGCCGCCCAAACCGTGACTATCTTGCTGCAACAGCGAGAAAGTTTCACGAACTACGCCGAGCCGTTGACTTATCCACCCTTGTCCACTGGCATTTCGCCAAGAAGTGGATAAGTCGACGCTCGCGCCCTTGCCCGACTCGGCTCTCCGGCGCATTCTCAATTCATCGAGAGCGAAAACGGATCGCCTCCCTGGATCGCCTGCCGAGACAGGAAGACGGAAACCGAAGCGAACTCGACGCGATGACAGCATCATTGCGGGGTAGGAAAGGGAAAGCGGAGCCTTCGGGCGACACCATCCCGGACCGTTGAGACCGCGACGATCTATCATCGGACAGCCGGAGCGATGAACCCCGGTGTCGATGGATCGAGGCGCAGCTTGCTGCAACACGAACCGCTTGAGACGCCAAGGTAACAGCCCCGGTTGCGGACAGGCAGCCAGACCTGTCGGGACCGGCCTCAGGCCCCCTGACTTGTCAAGGCACCGGTCCGGCACCGGCGCGAGCGCCGGGCGACATATCCTGATGGCCAAACCCGCAAGGGGGAGGAACAGATGGAGACACGCCAGGCGATAAGCGTTCTTTCGAGAGCCCACCGCCGGTGAGAGTGGGGTCGGTAGCGATACCGACCCCATTTTTCGTCCGTAGGACAGCGATCGTTCCCCGACTGCTTCTCAATTCGTCGCATTTTCGCCTCATTTTGCGCCGGATTGCCCTAACGAAGCGGCCACTTCCCCTCCCCGGACTCGGACTCTTAACCGCTGTGCGCTATCCCCGCCGCCATGGACGGGAACAATCCCCATCGCGCTTTCCGGCGCTGGCTGGCACCGATTGCCGCGCTTGCTCTGTTGGGCGGCGGCGGCATGGGCCTTGCGCAGGACGCGCCTGTGACCGCGCCGTTGAGCACCGATCTCGTGCCTGTCGCCAGGGCGGACCAGCCCGCGTTCCAGCCCAGCGAGCAGGCGCAGTTCGAAACCGCCTTTGCGCGCTTCGATACGCTGGCAGAGCCTGCCCTGCCCGATCACGCGGTGGACATCACCACCATCGAGTCTGCCGAGCCGAGCGCCACTCCTATCGGTCCCGGCGTTGCCAGCTATTACGGTCGCCGTTTTCACGGTCGCCCTACGGCGAGCGGGGAGGCATTCGACATGAACGGGCTTACCGCTGCCCACAAGACGCTGCCCTTCGGCAGCCGCGTGCGGGTGACGAACCCGCGCAACGGCGCTTCCGTCGTCGTGCGCGTCAACGATCGCGGGCCGTTCACACGGGGTCGGGACATCGACCTCTCGCGCGCCGCGGCGGAGCAGATCGGCATAGTGCGGTCGGGCCATGGCCGGGTCGAGCTCGAGCTGCTCGACAGCTAAGCACCTAGTCCTCCCGCGCGTTCACCTCTTCCGCGCGCGCCAGCCACCAGTCGTCCTCCCCGGCCTCGAACGCGCAAAGCCGCTCCGGTTCGGCCCAGCGCCATTCCCTGTCCGACATGCCGCTTTGCGCCTGAGCGCCGGGCGGCAGCGAGGCCTGCATCGCGGTGAGGCGCTGCTCCAGCGGCACCGGCGGCGTGTCCTGCACCCCCGCTTCGCTGGCGAACCTGGAACACATGGAACACTGTCCTGAAGCGAATACCCCGTCGGCTTCGCCCGCCTCCCCCTCGCCCTCGCCCAGCGCCTCTACCGCCTCGTCGAAGTCGTCCTCTCCCAGCAGCGGCGCGTGGCAATCCTCGCACACCTCCCGCGCCTCGGCCCGCTTGTCGAGCCGCGCCAGGTGGGCGAGCAGCAGGCGGTCGGAATAGCGGGTGCGCGTGGCCACCTCCTCCCCGTGGTAGAAGACCTTTTCCTCCACCCCGTTCAGCGCGCGGTCGGCCAGCACCTGCTCGGCATGGTCGCGCGCCAGCACCAGCGCCGCATCCCAGCACTGGCGGAATGGCCACGAAGCCCGCCGCGCGCGGTAGGCCGTCTGCGCAGAGACCTGCACCGCCCGGCACGCGAGCCGCACGTTGCCATGCTCCGCCAGCGCCGAGCAGAACGCGGCCTGTTTGTCCGGGGTAAGCAGCGGCGCAGGGCCGGGTTTCGAGGCTTGTTGCGGGGATCGCCCACCCCCGGCCCCGATACCTGCCCCTGCGGAAGCAGGGGGCTGCGGGAGGGGAGTTTCCGTTGCGCTTGCCTTATCCCCTACCGCTTGCGGGAGGGGAGCGAGACTTTGCACGGCGCGGACTTGTTTCGGGGCGGGCTTGGTCGCAGCGGGGTGGGCACCTTCCCCCTGCGCCAGCAAGGCCAGGTCCTCCGCCGTATGCGGCAGGCCGTGGACCATCACCACGGGCGCAGGGTCGGGCGCGGCGGGTGCCCACCCCCGCCCCGCGGCAGAGCGCATCACATACCCCCGCGCCGCCTCTGCTGCGTCGGAGAGCGCAGGCGCAGGTTCGCGCGGATCGAAGCCACCGGGCTGGCGCCATCGCGGATCGGTGGGAGAGGGAATTTCGCCCGAAAAGCTCTCGGGAATATCGCCCGATATGTCTTTGGGAAGGGTAAACCGGTCGACAGGCGTGTGGCGGGACATGGGCAGCTCCGTGCGTGGGTCAGGTAAACCGCGAGAGGGAGCCACAGCGCTGCGCCAGTAGGAAAGCGCCTTCATATCCCCAACCGTCACCCCGGCCCCCGCGCCGGGGTCCCGCTCCTTCCTGGCAAACGCTTGGAATAGCGGGACCCCGGATCAAGTCCGGGGTGACGAAGGGATTGTGGCCTGCTGCAAACCGCCGCCCGCCCCCCACCCCCGGCGCACTTAGGAAAAAGCAAGACGTGGACCATGCGCGAGGCTGGCGCGTTCCCGTTCCACCACTCTTGCGAAATCCGGACGGACCCCCGCCATGTTCACCCAGCTAAACCCGCCGCTGCCCGTATTCATTGTCGACAAGGGCAAGGGCCTCGCCATGGGCGTGATCGACTACGGCCCCGAACACCACCTGATCTGGGTGACGGCGCTGGACGACAGCGGCGAAATCTGGTGCGCGCCCAATCCCAAGGTGCGGATGCAGGGGAATTGGACGATGGGGCGCGGGAAGCCCGAGACCGGGTGTGGTGGGCGTGGGGAGTGAGGGTTAGCAGCAGGCTTGCGAAGAGTTTTTGGCAGTACAAAGATTCTAGTCACATAGCTCTTCGACCAATATTCCATGGTTAGCCAAGAGGGTCGCGTGAATAGTATAGTCGCTATCTACCGCGTTGACGACCCTACTCAACGTCTGAGCGTTGATCACACCAGCGAACCATAAGAAGTCATCATTGTCAAAGTCCGAGGTTTGTATGCTCGACGGTAATGCCAGAGCGCCAGCCTCATCCCTAATTTGTATTCTTTCAGCCCATGCGGAGTAACCTCGCTCGAAAACCGCTCTGAGAAAGGCGTCTCCTACTCCGGGTTGGCCAGCGAGATCGCAGTGCGCTCGGTATTTATCAAAATACTCGCTTCCCTCGTCCAAGCCGACGTTGCCTTCTTCAACTGCTCGCATAAGTCGCTCAGCGCTTGCTAAACGGCAGCAATCGGTGGCCTCAGGGCAGCGTGGATCCTCGCCGCGCGATACACGCGAGAGATCGTTGGCAACTACTAGGACGTTTTCGTCGAAAATGTCAGCCACGCATCGCTGCTCGTTTTTCCGCGGCCGCTTTTTCGCGTGCTAAAATCTCGCCCATCTGGTCACCGAAAAAATCTTTCGGCCAATTAGTTATGCCTCCGAAAAGATTGACTTCTAATGGCGATATTCGCGAAGACTCATTTTCGTATTCACAAAAATACAAAGCAACGTCGTGCGGGCTAACTTTACCAAAATTCGTATCTTCTTCTGCAACCCTTCGCATTAAGCGATTCAAAAAGTGCTCGCTGTGAGATTCTACGACAATTTGCAATGATCGTGTCTTCGATGCCGATATGAACAAATCCGCGAGACCTGCCTGAACACGAGGGTGCAGATGAATCTCAGGCTGCTCAATCAATATCGTTGATCCCTTCGGGGCGTAATAGAGAAGCGTTATCACAGGGAGAATCTGAGATACGCCGAAGCCTACGTCCGTAATTAATGTTTCGACCGATTTTTCTGTCCTCCGAACCCAGACCCGAAATAGCCCGGACTCTTTGCCGACTTCTTCAACGCGGAAGTCGGTAATGAGTCCTAGTTCTTTAAGCCACCAAGCAATCATTTCCTCAAAGGACTTTGTTGGACTTTTATACTTTACGTTACGCCGTTCTTCTGAATCACGCGCGGCAAGAATTGCCTCGATTGTCCTTTCACCGCGTCGCCCAACATCACCTGGAGCGTTGCCTGACCAAGTGTATTGACGCTTCGGGTCGTCGCGCAATGGCCCCAAGTGGAGGATTTTATCAATCTGACCGACATAGGCATTCTCAAACAAGCCGAGAAACTGAGTGTTTTGATAAAAGGCTTGAGCCTGATCGGGGAAGGAATAACATTTTGTGGGTTCGGGGAGGTCCCAGGGGCGCCCGGTATTTCGAACGAAACGGAATTCGTCATCATTAGAGGAAATTAACTGATACCCTGGCTTATCTTCTCTTTTCGCTATCGCGAATTTGAGCCTGTCAGCTTCGTAGGACAAGGACTGCACAGCGACTTGACGCCCTTTGGCTGAGATATCCAGTTCCACAGCCAGCTCTTCAACTATATGCTGCTTGCGCGGACGTTGAAGAACATCAGAAAACGTAAGTTGACGATCAAGAAGCCATTCCAGCCTCCACGATATATGCTTATTAATATCGTGCTGGTATACTATATCCTTAAATGAACCCAACTCCACGGGAGTATTTTGATCACCAAAGTCGATCGTAGCCTGCGTGTTCGAAGAGTCCTTTGTCTGCTTGAGCATCAAAAGAAACTGGATAATACTGCTTTTGCCTGAAGAGTTGGCGCCAAAAAAAGCAGTTATCGAACCAAAATCGATATCCAAACTTTCCCATGACTTAAAGTTTTCGAGCGCCAGTTGCTTTAGCATTTGTGTTCCTAGGCATTCTTGAGCTCTCTATACGAAGCTCTTTAACATTCAGCAGAATTGAGGACTCCCGCCCATGGCGACCTTAATGTGTTTCGCTTACCACGCAATCGAGGTGAAGACCTTTTCCTTTGAATTCCGGCTATCCCAACATCGGCTTCAAATACGCCCCCGTATAACTCCCTTCCACGCTGGCAACCTCCTCCGGCGTCCCCTGCGCCACGATCTCGCCCCCGCGCACGCCGCCGCCGGGGCCAAGGTCCAGCACGTGGTCGGCGGTCTTGATCACGTCCAGGTTGTGTTCGATCACCACCACGGAATTGCCCTGGTCCACCAGCCGGTGCAGCACTTCCAGCAGCTTTCGCACATCCTCGAAATGCAGGCCGGTGGTCGGCTCGTCCAGGATATACAGCGTCTGGCCGGTGCTGCGGCGCGACAGTTCCTTGGCCAGTTTCACGCGCTGCGCCTCACCACCTGAAAGCGTGGTGGCCTGCTGGCCCACCTTCACGTAGCTGAGGCCCACCTCGTTCAGCATGTGCATCTTGTCGCGGATGGGGGGCACGGCCTTGAAGAATTCCTCCGCGTCCTCGATCGTCATGTCCAGCACGTCGGCGATGGAGAGGCCCTTGAACTTCACCTCCAGCGTTTCGCGGTTGTAGCGCTTGCCGCCGCATTCCTCGCACGTCACGTAGACGTCGGGCAGGAAGTGCATCTCGATCTTGATCAGGCCGTCGCCCTGGCACGCCTCGCACCGGCCGCCCTTCACGTTGAAGCTGAAGCGGCCCGGCTTGTATCCGCGCGCCTGTGCTTCGGGCAGGCCCGCGAACCAGTCGCGGATATTGGTGAAGGCGCCGGTGTAGGTGGCGGGGTTGGAACGCGGGGTGCGGCCAATGGGCGACTGGTCGATCTCGATCACCTTGTCGCAGTATTCCAGCCCCGTCACCTTGTCATGCGCGCCGGCCACCACGCGGGCGTTGTTGAGCGTGCGCGCGGCAGAGGCGTACAGCGTGTCGATGGTAAAGCTGGACTTGCCCGACCCGGATACACCGGTGATGCAGGTGAAGGTGCCCAGCGGCAGGCTGGCGGTCACGTTGTTGAGGTTGTTGGCCCGCGCGCCGTGGACGGTCAGCTTGTGCCCGTTGCCCTTGCGGCGCTTTTGCGGAACCTCGATACGGCGGCGGCCGGTCAGGTAATCGGCGGTGAGCGAGTTCTTGGCCTTCAGCACCTGTTTCAGGGTGCCCTGCGCCACCACCTCGCCGCCGTGCACGCCCGCGCCGGGGCCAAGGTCCACCACGTGGTCCGCCGTGCGGATGGCGTCCTCGTCATGCTCCACCACGATCACGGTGTTGCCAAGGTCGCGCAGGCGCTTGAGCGTTTCCAGCAGCCTGTCGTTATCGCGCTGGTGCAGGCCGATGCTCGGCTCGTCCAGCACATACAGCACGCCCGACAGGCCGGAGCCGATCTGCGACGCGAGGCGGATGCGCTGGCTCTCCCCGCCCGACAGGGTGCCGCTGGTGCGGTCAAGGTTGAGGTAGTCGAGGCCGACGTTGTTGAGGAAGCCCAGCCGCTCGACGATTTCCTTCAGGATGGCCTTGGCGATCTGGTTCTGCGTGTCGGTGAGATGAGCGGGCAGCGCCTCGAACCACTTGAGCGCGTCCGCCACCGAATAGCGGGTGGGCTGGGAAATGTCGGTGATGCCATCGGGACCTGGCACTTTCACGCTGCGCGCCTTCTCGTTCAAGCGCGCGCCGCCGCAGGTTTCGCACGGTTGCGCGGTCTGGAACTTGCTCAGCTCTTCCTGCATCCACGCGCTTTCGGTCTGCGCCATGCGGCGATTGAGGTTGCCCATCACCCCCTCGAACGCCTTTTGCACGGTGTATTCCTTGCGCCCATCCTTGAAGGTGAGCGGCACGCGCTTGCCCTTGGTGCCGTAGAGGATCACGTCGCGGTTCTCGGGCGAGAGTTCGCTCCACGGCGTCGTCAGGTCGAAGCCGTATTCCTTGGCCAGCGACCCCAGCACCTGCATGTAATAGGGGCTTGGCGGGTTGCTCTTGGCCCAGGGTACCACGGCGCCCTTCTTCAGGCTGAGCTCCTCGTTCGGCACCACCAGCTGCGGGTCGAACAATTGCTTCTCGCCAATGCCGTCGCACGTCGGGCAGGCGCCTTGCGGGGCGTTGAAAGAGAACAGGCGCGGTTCGATCTCCTCGATAGTGAAGCCGCTGACCGGGCAGGCGAATTTCTCGCTGAAGACGATGCGGTTGGCGGGGATGCCTGCGCCTTTCAGGTTGCCGCCGCTGTCGGCCTCGTCCTCGCGACCCGGCACCACGCCATCGGCGAGGTCGACGTAGGCCAGCCCCTCGGCCAGTTTCAGCGCCTGCTCGAACGAGTCCGCAAGCCGGGTTTCCAGCCCTTCCTTCACCGCCAGGCGGTCCACCACCACCTCGATATCGTGCTTGAACTTCTTGTCGAGTGCGGGCGCGTCCTCGATCGCGTACATCTCGCCGTCGATGCGCACGCGGGTAAAGCCTGCCTTCTGCCATTCGGCCAGCTCGCGGCGGTATTCGCCCTTGCGGCCGCGCACCACGGGGGCGAGCAGATACAGGCGCGTGCCTTCGGGCAGGGCCATCACCCGGTCTACCATGTTGGACACCGTCTGCGCCTCGATCGGCAGGCCGGTGGCGGGCGAATAGGGCACGCCCACCCGCGCCCACAGCAGGCGCATGTAATCGTAGATTTCGGTAACCGTCGCCACGGTGGAGCGCGGGTTGCGGCTCGTCGTCTTCTGCTCGATGGAAATGGCGGGAGACAGCCCGTCGATATGCTCCACATCGGGCTTCTGCATCATCTCCAGGAACTGGCGCGCGTAGGCGCTCAGGCTCTCGACATAGCGCCGCTGCCCCTCGGCATAGATGGTGTCGAACGCGAGGCTCGACTTGCCGGAGCCGGAAAGGCCGGTGATGACGATCAGGCTGTCGCGCGGGAGATCGATGTCGATCCCCTTGAGATTGTGTTCGCGCGCGCCTTTGACGGAAATTTTTGAGAGAGCCATAGGCCGTCCAAGTGGGGAGTGGGGGGACAGGAGTCCAGTGGGACCAAGGGCCACGAAGCCACGCGGCCGGGTGCAATCTCTATGTTCTGTAAACGTTCTCGTTCGTCAAGTTGAATTTCACCCCGTTTCCCGGTCGCCCAAGGTTAATTCTGCACTCACCCATTTAATCCGCTGACGCACGCTCTTCCGCGTTTTTTGCCGCACAAGGCGCTCTTTTAAATGGGTTTTTCTGTAAGAAAACTCGATCCGCATTAACCAACTTTTAACTTTTTGAGCGAAGCTTTTGAGGTGGGAACGCAAATCTTGGGCGGGAATCCAGGAGATGCGAAATGAGGAAGAACAGAAACTATATCGGCCGCACGGCCTTGGTCAGTTCAATCGCCATTGCCGCTTGCCAGGCACCCTTGCTATCGGCGCCGGTTCAGGCGCAGGCATTGCAACCCGCAGTCGACGTCTGCACGGGGATCTCGCTTAATCCCTCTGCTGTCACCGATATCGTCGCTGCAGCAAACGACCCGCTGGTAGGCGGACTCTCCACTCTTACCGACAACATTCTGGAAATCGACGCCGTGGTGGGTGCCCTGCCACTGGTTGGCGCCATTTTCGGGCCGGGCGACACGCTGAACATTACCGATCTCGACCTCGAAATCGACGATATCCTGGGCGACATTGCCGCGGGTGACCAGATCAGCCTTACGGTGCTCGACACGAACGGGAACCTTGTCGCCCCGTCGGACCAGTGCAACCTTACCGCCGACGCCATCACCCTGAACGAAGAAGGCGGGATCGCCATTGGCGGAAACCAGATCACCGGCCTGGGCGAGAACGGGATGATAGCAAGTGCCGGCGAGATCGACGCAATCGCTTTCGGCAATGGAGCCACTACCGCTGCGGGCGCAACCGGAGCGATCGCGATTGGCGAAGGCGCAAGTGTCACGGCGTCCGGAGTGAATTCCGTTGCGCTGGGTGCGGGTTCCGTCGCCGACCGCGGGCCGCTTGCGGGCTATGCCGCCCCCGGCCTTACGGGCACATTCGATTCTGCTGGAACGGTATCGGTCGGTTCTGCCGGTGCCCTGCGCCAGATAACCAATGTCGCACCCGGTACCGAGGCCACGGATGCGGCCACGGTGGGACAGGTTCAGGCCGCGCTTGACGCAGTTGCCGCGCTGGACACCTCGCTCGGAAACGTCGTGGAATATGACGATGCGACGCAGGCAGCCATCACCCTGGGTGGCACCGATGGCACGACGATCGCCAACCTGGCGGATGGCGAAGTCTCTGCCACTTCGGATCAGGCGGTAAACGGTTCACAGCTTTTCGCTACCAACCAATCTGTCGCCGCTAACGCTGGGGATATCGACGACCTGCAGACGGATGTTTCCGACCTGCAGACCGATGTGGCGGCGAATACCGGTGACATCGCGGATATTCAGGCCGATGTGGCTGTCAACACCACCGACATTGGTAACCTGCAGACGGATGTATCCGACCTGCAGGCCGACGTGGCGGCGAATAGCGGTGACATCGCGGATATCCAGGCCGATGTGGCTGTCAACTCCGCCGATATTGCCGATCTTCAGGACACCGCGGTTCAATATGACGATGCCAGCCAGGCCAGCGTGACGCTGGGCGGCACCGATGGTACGACCGTTACCAACGTTGCTGATGGCGCATTGAATGCTGGGTCCAGCGACGCGGTGAACGGCTCCCAGCTGTTTGCGACCAACCAGCAGGTGGATGTCAACACGGCAGCAATCCAGGCCAACACCGATGCCATCGCCGCAATCAACACGAGCGGCAGCGCGCTGGGCGTCACCTACGACGATGCAACACGCACCTCGATCACGCTGGACGGTGCTGGCGGGACTACCATCGCCAATGTCAGCGACGGTGAAGTGAGCGCAACTTCGGACGAGGCCGTGAACGGTAGCCAGCTGTTCGCGACGAACCAGCAGGTGGACGCCAACAGCGATGCCATCGACGACCTGGACGGGCGCGTGACAGTGAACGAGGGTGACATCGCGAACCTGGAAACGGCGGTGTCCGACAATTCCACCGACATCGCCAATCTCGACGGGCGGGTTACCATCGTCGAGGAAGATGTAAGCGATATCGATGCGCGGGTTACCGTCAACGAGGGTGATATTGCCGCTCTCGATACGGCGGTTACGACCAATACGACCAACATCGCCAACATCGATGATCGGGTAACCGTGGTTGAAGGCGACCTGGTCGATGTGGATGCACGGGTCACCAACAACACCACCAATATCGCAAATATCGACGACCGGGTTACCGTGAACGAAGGCAGCATCACCACCATCCAGACGCGGCTGGATAACGTGCCGGTGACCTACGTTGCCAACGCCGATCCGTCGGCCCCCAGCGACACGCCGACCAATACGGTGGCATTCGTGGGAGCGACTGCCGATCCGGTACGGGTAACCAACGTCGCTGCCGGCAATGTTGCAGCAGGCTCCACCGATGCCGTGAACGGATCGCAGCTTGCTGCAACCAATGCAGCCGTGGCGGATAATCGCGCAGACATCGACCAGAACACGGCCGATATCGCGAATATCAACAATAATCTGTCCGGTAGCACGGTGGTGGCGGTGCAATACTCCGATCCCGATAACCCGACGGTCGGCAACGGCGGCACGATTACCAACGACGTTACGCTGGTGGGTGCAAACGGCGGCCAGCCCGTGGCCCTGCACAACCTTGCCGCAGGAACGGCTGCAACCGACGCAGTCAACCTGGGACAGTTGCAGGCGGGGATGGCCGATGTGCTGGCCGATTCCATAAGCTATACCGACCAGCAGTTCGGGCTGCTTTCGGCGCAGATCAACGACATCGCCTTCGACCTGGAGGAATTCCGTGAAGAAGCCTTCGCGGGCACGGCAGGGGCAATGGCCGTAGCGGGCATTCCCCAGACGATGGAGCCGGGACGCTCCATGTTCGGCGGCGCCATCGGTCACTATCGCGGCGAAACCGCATTCGCCATCGGAGCCTCGACCACCTTCAACGAAGGCCGGGGTGTGCTGAAAGCCGGTGCGACGTTGGACACGCACGGAAAGGGCGGATTCAGCGCAGGTGCCGGCATCAGCTTCTAGTGCTTGCCCTGTCGGCCTTTCGGGCCGACCGAATTGATGGAGCCGCGACAGCTACCCTGCTGTCGCGGCTTCGTCGTTTCTGCGTAACCGGTCTGCCTTCGCTCCCGTCGACGGAGTTTGCCCCCATATCGCAATGCTGGACGAACCCGCCCGCGATAACCATGTGCCATGCATGTCGTCGCGCCGCCTTTTCGTTGCCCTTCGTCCGCCCGATCGCGTCGCCGAGGCCTTGCTCGACACGATGGAAGGCCTGCCCGGCGCACGCTGGCAGGATGCCGACAATCTGCACGTCACCTTGCGCTTTGTGGGAGAGGTCGACCGCCACATGGAATCCGATCTTACCGCCGCATTGGAAAGCGTGGTGTTTGTCCCCTTCTCCTTGCGCATAACCGGCGTTGGCCATTTCGAGGGAAAGGGCCGCGCCCGGTCGATCTGGGCACGCGTCGCGCCCGGCGCGGAACTTGACCTGCTACAGATGCGTGTGGAGGTGGCCTGCCGTTGCGCCGGGCTGGCACCTGAGACGCGCAGGTTCACCCCGCACATTACGCTCGCCCGGTTGAATAGCGGCAGCGCCCCCATCGGCGATTGGCTTCAAGCGAATGGCGCGCTCAGCCTCGGTCCATGGCAAGCCGATGGCTTTTCGCTGTTCGAAAGCGACCTGACACCCAACGGTGCGCTATATTCGGAAATCATTAAGTTTCAGTGATTTGCGCCATTCATTTCGAAAGTTTCGCTGATGGTCATAATGGCGCAACGCGGTCTTCGACGAATTGCGAAGCGTTGGCCTGATCGGACGAGCCGTGGACCGAAAGGGCCGCCGGTCCGTTGATTGGGTGAAACGATACACGGCAACCGCCGCAATTTTCTTTTTACGACCTGCGCCGGTTGCCACAGGCACAACAGGATTCGCATGTCGAACACCGCACAGATCGAAAACCCCATTAACGCACAGGCCATTGCCGCGCACTCACCGCGAGATTACCCGCGCGATGGCTCGACCCATCCCCCCAGGCCCGCACGAGAGAAAAGTGTGACAACACCTGCCCCGTCCGGCAAATCGGACACGAGCACGCAGCTTGAGCCGGCACTGAGCTGGATGCGTGGCCAGATGGTGCGCGAATTCGTAAAGCGGATGCGCCGCAAGTATCGCACCGCGAAGGGTGACGACCTGCGCGGTCGGATGCGCAAGCGCAAGACGGCGCTCGCCATGTCAGCCGCCGTGATGGGCTTCAGCACCGGCGCCGTCGACATTTCGCATTTCGATCCGCAGTACCAGATCAGCTTCGAGGATATCGATCCGACCCAGAGTCGCGTCCACGCGCTGCAGCTGAAAGTAAGCGACACGCTGAAGGAAGCATTGGCCGAAGAAGAGGGCGTTCGCCTGACGGTCTACCGTGACGTTGCAGGGTATCCCACCGTCGGTGTCGGCCACCTTGTGCGGCCGAGCGATGGCCTGAGAGTCGGCGACCGTATCACGTACGACCAGGCGTTGGACTTTCTGGAAGCTGACCTGCGCAAGGCCGAAAGTGGCGTCAAGCGCCTTGTGGGCGACCTGCCACTATACCAGCACGAGTTCGATGCCTTGGTAGACCTCGTCTACAACGTCGGCGAAGGTAATGTTTCGGAAAAGCGCAGCCCCGGTCTCAATGCAGCCATTCAGACCGCCGATTACGACGGAATGGCGAACGAATTGAACTACACCACTGCCGGTGGCCAGGTTGCCCGGGGGCTCGAAATTCGTTCCGAGCGTCGCCAGTCTATATTCATGAATGCCGCCTACGAAGATCCGCGTGCGATCGAGGTTGATACCAGTGGCCGCGCGAGCATCTGATCACGAGCTTGAACCGGAACTTTCAAACGGCCATTTGCCAACCATGACGCAGCGTCAACCAGACACAATTGCAAGACCCGCCACGGTCCGTATCGTTGCCGCGTTGGCGGGTCTTGTGCTGCCTGCGTCCGCCTTGCTGGCAGCGTGCTCGGCACAGGAAGGGCCGCCCGTCGATGCTTCGGGCGAAATCGGTGGTAACTTCGATATTCCCGCAGAGGCAGGCTCAGCCGTTGTCCGCGCAGGGGAGGACCGCGATTGCCTAGTTGTCGTGTGGGAACAGCAGGCCGCGCCGGACCGTGAATTCGACCGCGCGAACGACCTTGCCGAGGGCGGGCTGATATCCTGCGCCACCGGCACCAGCGCCAGCCAGTACGAAGCGACCCTTTCGGCCCTGCGCGATGCCGCTGCGCGTGACAGCCGCGAGGAATTGCTGGGCGCACTGGACGTGCCGCTGCTCTACATCGATGCCGAGGGCAACCGCCGCGACCTGCGCGAAACCGATTTCGCCAGCCGCGACTATGCCGAGGTCTTCTCTCCCGAAATGCTTGCGCTGATGCGCGGGCTCGACCTTGATGACATGACCGTGGTGCCCGACCAGGGCGGGTTCTTCCAGCTCGGCGCACTCTGGCTCCGCCCCGGCGAACCGGGCGGCAGACCGCGCATCGTGACGATCAACCGGCAGGCGCTGTCGGAAGCTGCAAGAGCCTCCATTGAACAGGCGGAAACCTCGTCCTGACGAGTGCGTTCAGGCTCTTGGCAGGTTCGATCTGTAGGACTATGCGCCAAGTTTCACACGAAACAAAACGGCTCGGCGATCCGGCGGGCCGCATAATTACAAAAGGAAGAGACGCCCGAATGCGCAAGAGCACCCTTCTCGCCACCACCATGATCGCCGCGCTTGCCAGCGCCTGCACAACGATGGACAATGCCGACATGACCACTGATGTCCTGCCCGGCACCGCCGAATACGACCCGCAGATCCCCGAAGCGACCAGCATTTTCGCAGAGCCTTCGCCGCTCTACATGCACGCCCCGCAGTTCGACCGGATTTCGGATGAAGAGTGGCAGGGCATCATCGAGGAAGCGATCGCCATCCAGCTGGCCGAGATGGAAGCGATTGCCGAGAACCCCAATCCTCCCACCTTCGACAACACGCTGGTGGCCATGGAGCGTTCGGGCCAGGTATTCTCGCGTGCCTACGGCGCGTTCAGCCAGATTGTTTCCGCCAACATCAACGACACCATTGCCACCACGGACGAGGAACTCGCCCCGCAGGTCGCTGCGATGAATGACAGCATCTACCTGAACCCCGAACTGTTTGCCCGCGTGAAGGCGGTCTACGACAATCGCGCCGCCATGAGCATGACGCCGGAAGACGCCATGCTGCTGGAGACAACCTACGACGAATTCGTCCACCGCGGTGCGCAGCTGGGTGACAATGCACAGACCGAACTGCGCCAGATCAACGAGCGGCTCTCGTCGCTTTCTTCGCAGATCTCGCAGCGCATCACGACGGGCCAGAACAACGCCTCGATCTTCGTAGATGACCGGGCAATGCTTTCCGGCCTGTCCGAAGGCCAGATCGCGTCCGCCGCCGCTGCCGCTGCCGAAGCGGGCCGCGAAGGCGAATTCATGCTGAGCGTGAGCAACACCACCGGCGTGCCGCAGCTTGCCCAGCTCGACAACCGCGACGTACGCGAGCGGCTTTACAAGGCCAGCGTGGCCCGCAACCAGAGCGGTGACGCCTCCACCCTGCCGTTGATCCGCGAAGTGATCGCCCTGCGCAACCGCCGCGCCCAGCTGTTTGGCGAGCCGAGTCACGCCAACTGGCAGATGTACGATCGCATGGTGTCCGATCCGGCAGCCGCCATCGGCTTCATGACCGACATGGTCCCCGCCCTGCGCGCCACGCAGGAACGCGAAGCCGCCGTGCTGCAGGAGCGTATCGCGCAGGATGGCCACGACTTCACCCTCGCCCCGTGGGACTGGCAGTACTACGCTTCGCTGGTGCGGTCGGAGCGCTACGCCCTCGATAACGAGGAGATCAAGCAGTACTTCGTGGTGGAGAACGTGCTGGAAGACGGCGTGTTCTACATGGCCGAGCAGTTGTACGGCCTGACCTTCGAGGAACGTAATGACATCCCCACCTATCACCCCGATGTGAAGGTCTACACGGTCTTCCACGATGGTGAGGAGCAGGCGCTGTTCTACTTCGATCCGTTCAGCCGTGAGAGCAAGCGCGGCGGTGCGTGGATGAGCAACTTCATCGAGCAGAGCCACCTGCTGGGCCTGAAACCGGTCATCACCAACACGCAGAACATCGCCCCGCCCGCCGCTGGCCAGCCAGCACTGGCAACGTGGGACGACGTGACGACGATGTTCCACGAATTCGGCCACGCGTTGCACGGTATCTTTGCCGACCAGCAGTATCCCTCGCTGTCGGGCACCAACACCGCGCGCGACTGGGTGGAATTCCCCAGCCAGTTCCATGAGAACTTCGCCGCCGTGCCGGAAGTGCTGCAACGCTACGCCCGTCACAACGAAACCGGCGAAGTCATTCCGATGGAGCTGGTGGAAGCAATCGACCGCGCGAGCAAGTTCAACCAGGGCCACAGCTTCGGTGAGATCATCGCCGCATCGCTGCTGGACATGGAATGGCACTCGCTCGATCCGAGCCAGCCCGCGCCGACCGACGTGATGGCCTTCGAAGCCGAGGCGCTGGAACGCATCGGACTGCGCAGCGACCTGGTACCGCCGCGTTACAAGACACCGTACTTCCGCCATATTTTCGAGCACGGCTATGACGCGGGCTACTACGCCTACACCTGGACCGAAATGCTGCACCACGATGCCTACAGCTACGTGGCGAACAATGGCGGCATGACGCGCGAGATGGGCGACCACATCGTGAACACCTTCCTCGGCCAGGGCCACTCCAAGACCTATGAGCAGATGTTCCGGGACTTCACCGGCCGCGACCCACGGGTCGAACCACTGCTGGAAGCACGCGGCCTGATTCCGGAAGATGACGACGTGCAGGGCATCGACGGCGCGGAAGGTGCCGTCTAACTGAATGTCGGGAGGGAGATTTGTTCTCCCTCCCCGTTCTCCTGAACTTGTCGAAGGGCTGCCCTTCTCCTGCAATCTGGGCCGGTTGAAAGGCAGGCCTTCGACAGGCTCAGGACAGACGGGGAATTAACTCAGTTCTGCGTAACCAGAGCGCGCTGGCCAGGCTCGCCCAGCCAGCGTGCTTTCACACCCCACACTTCACGGATGATATCAAGCGACAGCGCCTCTTCGGGGGCGCTGTCTGCTTTCAGGCGTCCTTCGTCCAGCACCAGCACTCGGTCGGCGTGGTTCATCGCCAAGGCAAGGTCATGGACCACCAGCACCACACCAACGCCGCCGGCAGCCTGCGCGCGCAGCACTTTCAGCAAGCCCAGCTGGTGCGCCAGGTCGAGCGCGGCGAGGGGTTCGTCGGCGAGAATCCAGCATGGTTCTCCGGCCAGCACGCGGGCCAGCAGGGCGCGCGCTTTCTCGCCGCCCGAAAGCGTGGAGACGGGCCGCGCGGCAAAGTCCGACATCGCGGTTGCGGCCATCGCGCTGGCGACGGCGAACTTGCCCCGGTCGCCGTGCGGCAGACGGCCCAGCGCGACGAGATTGGCAACCGATACGTCCCAGGCGACCTCGCCCGATTGCGGCAGGTAGCCGATAGCCCTGGCGCGGTCTCTCGGCGGCATGGCGGAAAGCGGGGCGCCGTCCAGCAGGACTTCGCCCCTGTCGGCCGGCAGCAGTCCCGCCAGCGCCGAAAGCAGGGTGGATTTGCCCGCACCGTTCGGCCCGCAGATGGCGGTGATCTCGCCGGGATGCAGCGCAGCGGTGACGTTTTCCAGCCGGTGGGCGATGGCGATTGCGTGTGTCTCCAGCATCACGCCGCCCTCCGCATGCGCAGCAGCAGCATCAGGAAGAACGGCGCGCCGATCAGCGAGAGCGCGATGCCGAGGCGGAGTTCCGTGACCAGTGGCAGGATACGCACCACCACATCCGCCACCAGCACCAGCAATGCTCCCGCCAGCGCGCTCGGCACGATCAGGCTGGAGGGGCGCTTGTCGGTAAGCGGGCGGACAAGGTGCGGCACGATCAGGCCGACGAAACCGATGATCCCCCCCACCGCCACGCCGCTGCCCACGGTCAGGCCGGTGCCCACCACCAGCAGGGCCATCAAGCGCCCCGGAGAGACACCCAGCGAACGGGCCGCAGGCTCACCCAGCGTCATCGCGTCGAGATCGCGGCCCGCCAGCCACAGCGCGGCAAGGCCCGCCAGCGTCAATGGCGCGGCCAGCATGACGTCGGCCCAGCTACGGTCCGTCAACGCGCCCATCAGCCAGGTGACGATGCTGCTCATGGCAAAGGCATTGGGCGCAAGGCTAATCGCAAGCGACGTGAGCGCGCCGGCAAGGCTGGCGATCATCATGCCCGCCAGCGTGAACAGCGCAATGCCGTGCGCCGGGTTCGCCGTGCGCCCGGCAATCAGCGCCAGCAAAGCCATCGCCCCGCCCGCGCCGACGAGGGCGAACAGCGGCAACAGGATTGCACTGGCGACACCGATATACAGCGCGATGACCGCTCCCAGCGCCGCGCCGGGAGCGATGCCGAACAGGCCCGGATCGGCCAGCGGATTGCGCAGGTATCCCTGCATCGCCGCTCCCGCCGCGCCCAGCCCCGCGCCGAGCACCACGGCGAGAACTGCGCGCGGCATGCGGAGTTCCATCAGGATGGGAACCGCATTGGGCGTCACATCCGGATCGACCCACACGCGGCCCGCCAGCAAGGAAAGCGGCACGGTAACCAGCAGCAACGCGGCAAGGATGAGGCTGGCACGGTTCATGGCACCTGCCGCCTGATCCCGGCCAGCCGCGCAAGCGCGCGCGGAATGGTTGGCCCGCCGCAATAGAGGAGCGAGGAGGGAAGGTCATAATGGGCGACGTTGCGGGTCATGGCCGGATGATCGAAAGCGATCTCGTCACCTGCCGTGATGACCACCTCTGGCGGATCGGCCAGCACGTTCTCCAGCGGCAGATAGGCTCCCTGCCCCAGTCCGCGCGCGGCGGAAAGGCTGGCAAAGCCGCTGTGTTCCAGCAGCGCATTGGCAAGCGACCCTTCGCCGCCCACGATGCCGCCCTGCTGCCACAGCAGCGCCGTGACAGGTTCTCCTGTCCAGCCGAGGCTTTCCCAGCTTGCGGCAATTTCGCCGGAAAGGCGCTTTGCCTCGACGCTGTTGCCGCTCGCGTCGCCCAGCAGGTCAATCTGCGCAAGGCTGCCTTCCAGCGTGCTGGAAATGCCTACGGTGACAACATCGATACCGGCCTGCTCCAGCGCGCGGCGGGTAGAAGGCTGAATAAAGATATCGGCCACTACCATGTCCGGCGCCAAGGCCAGCACTTCCTCTGCCGTGCCACCCGTGCTGTGGAACTGCGCCGCCTGCTCTGGCAGCATGGAGCTTGCCTGCGGATCGTGGCTGTAGTGAGAAATGGCCAGTAGCTGCCCCGGCGCGGCGATTTCCGCGAGGATGGCGTCGGCGCAGGGGTTGAGGCTGACAATGCTGGGACGATCGGTTTCGGAGTACGAATTTGCACTCCCGCAGCCGCTCACCGTCATCCCGGCGCAGGCCGGAATCCAGAGCCACCAGCTTAAAGCCAGCCCGGATCCCGGCCTTCGCCGGAATGACGAAGGAAGCGAACGGCTCAAAGCGCCAGTCGCGCCCCGATATGCGCGCCGGTGCCCGCCGTGCCGTATCCGGCGGCGGTCTGGTACTGCTCGTCCCACAGGTTTTCGACCCTGCCGAAAAGCTGCACCTGTTCGCTTACCTGCCAGCTGCCGCGCAGGGTCATGACCTCGTAACCACCCAGCCGCACGGAGTTCGCGGCATTGTCGAAGCTGGATGAGACCACCCGCAGGTCCGCGCCCAGCGTCACTGCTGCAACCGGCGAGAACTCCCCGGTGAAGGTCGCCGCATGGCGCGGGCGACGGGCCAGCGCGAGGCCGGTCTCGCGGTTCTCGGCATCGGTCAGGGTATAGACCGCGCCCAGCGTCACACCGTCGGCAGGCCGCGCCCATAATTCCGCCTCCACCCCGCGTGCGCGGGTGCGCGTGATATTGTCGTACGTGCCGAACGGACGGTTGGTGCAGATGCCGGTCGTCTCGCCAAAGCAGCTGACAAAGGCGATCTGGTTTTCGGTATTGCGCTGGTAGACGGTTACCGCGCCATAAACGCGCTGGCGAGTCAGTGTCCGCTCCCCGTAGGCTAGCCCAAGGTCGAAGCTGGTGCTCTGTTCAGGGTCGAGCGACAGGTTGCCGTATTCGGAATGCAGCTGGAACAGGCTGGGCGCCTTGAACCCTTCCCCCACGCTGGCGCGCAGCCGCCATCCGGGCGACAACTCGTAGCTGGCATCGGCGCCAAAACTGACGGCGGTACCGAAGTCGGCATGATCGTCCGCCCGCGCGCCGATGTGACCGGAGATGGCGTTGTATTCGATTCCCGCCTGGACATAAGCGCCGGTGCTGCGCGTATCCTCGCCTGCATCGAACAGGGTCGTGTAACGCGTCCACTCGTTCTCCGCCCCGAAATTCAGCAGCAGTGGGCCGATGGGCCGCCATTCGCCGCGCAGGTCCAGCCGGTCGGACTGGCCCTGGCTGGTGAATGTCTCCGCCCCGCTGCCATCCAGGTTGTCACGGTCGGTGTCGGCAAAGCTGTAAGCAGCAGAAACGAACAGCGCGCCTGTATCCAGCACTGCCCCGGCAGAGCCGGTCCACTGGCGGGTTTTCTGCACCTCGTCGGTATCGGCCAGCGTGAAGTTCGGTGCGGGGAATCCGTCCAGCTCCAGTTCGCCCTCGGCATAGCGGGTGCGGGCGAACAGTTCGAAGCGGTCGTTGAAGTAATAGCGCGCATGGCCGTTCAGCGCCCACTGCTCGAAGCCATCTGCCTCGGTGCCTGCTTCGGCGGCGGAAATCCCGTCGGTGCTGAACCACGTGCCGGACAGGCCAAGGAAGCCGGTGTCGGGATCGCTTAATCCGCCCGATACCACGGTGCTGACGGTGTCGCGCGCGCCGTATTCGGCGGTGGCGCGCAAACCGCTGGTCGCACGGGTGGAGGCAACGATCACGCCGCCGATCGCGTCCGAGCCCCAGATCGTGGAGTTGGAGCCGCGCAGGATCTCAAGCTTGTCGAGGTCGAGCGCCAGCAGGTTACCGAAATCATATCCGCCGGTAGGTGCCGCAGGATCCGACACGCGCACGCCGTCGATCACGGTCAGCACCTGTTCGGCCTCGCTGCCGCGCAGGCGCACCCCGGTAAAGCCGCCAACGCCGCCGTTACGGGTGAAGGTGACGCCCGGCGCACGTTCCAGTACGCGGGTCAGGTCAGCGCCCTGCACCGCCTCGATCTCGGCCTCGCCGATGACGGTTACCGCCTGCCCGGTATCCTCCACCTCGATACGGGTGCCGGTGGCGGTGACGGTAATGTTTGCCTCGTCCTGGGCGAACGCCGGACGCGAGAGAACAACAAGGGAAACGCCGAAAAACAGATATTTGTACACAATTCCTCCATCAAAAGCGAAACTGCCGCTTGTGACGGAGGGAGCGCGGAAATGCGCTCTCCCGCTGGCTTTCGGTACACCCCGCCCGATAGCGTAAGCGACCGTCTCAGGCAGGTCTCCTGGCTCCCGGATCAATGCTTCCCGCTCGCCTTCCCGTCTTGCGGACAGTGGCAACAGAGCAGGGCGCTCCCCGGTCACAGTTGCGGGGGCAGCGCGGGTGTTTCACCCGCTTCCCTCTTAGGTTCGCTTTCACGAACAACCCATGACGTCGGCGCCTCATTATGCGCGCGTGTTCGCAGATGCAATGGCGCTTGTAATCATGGTTAACGGTCCGGTAAGCGGCGTCCCTGTCTGGAACGCCTTTCGCGGCGTTGATGTTTGGGCAAGCACTTGGCAGTATGGGCGGGGGGTGGACCAGACCGCTCCCCGCCCTACACCGCAGCAGCTGCTTGCCCGTCGCCGCCGCGCGCGCCAGACGCGCCGCGCGCTGATCCTGCGCCGACTGGGCGTACTGGCTGCCGTGCTGGCCGTACCCGCGATCGCTGCGGAAACCGCGTTCGAACCGGACATCCCGCAAGCGCCCGCCAGCACAGTGGAACCGCTCGGCTTCGAGACGCCCGGCGAGAGCTTTCCCGGTTCGGCTTTTTACTACCTGCAGGATGCGCCGATGGTCGCCGCCCCCGCCTTCACGCCGGCAGGCACCGTTGCAGGGACAGCAGACCTTGCCCAACCCGCACAGCCGGGGATCGGCCCTGCCGCGGCCGCGCTGGTCGCCATGGGTAGCGGCAGCGATATCATCCGCGCGCAGGAATGCCTGGCCACGGCGATCTATTACGAGGCAGCCAGCGAGAGCGACGCTGGCCAGCGCGCTGTAGCCCAGGTGGTGCTGAACCGCGTGGCGCACAGCGCCTGGCCCGATACCGTGTGCGGCGTGGTCTATCAGGGATCGGCGCGGCGTACGGGTTGCCAGTTCACCTTCACCTGCGACGGATCGCTGGCGCGTCGCCCATCTCGCGGCGCGTGGGAGCGCGCCAGCCGCATTGCCCGCGCCGCGCTGGCGGGATCGGTGTACGACCCTGTCGGCCTATCCACCCACTATCACACGCTGGCGGTGCATCCCTACTGGGCACCCAGCCTCTCGCGCACGACGGTGATCGGCGCGCACGTGTTCTACCGCTGGCCGGGCGCGGCGGGAGAGCCCGCCGCTTTCACGTTCCGCTATGGTGGCGGCGAACCGCAACCCGGCAGGGCGGCCCCTGCCGCCATTGCGCAGGCACAAGGTCCGGACCCGGTGGCGCTGGCCCGGGCAAGTTCGCTGTCCGCCGTGCCGGACGTCTCTGAAACATCGACGACAAGTGGCAATGCTGCTGGTGTAGCGCCCTCGCCCGCTCCGTCTGCTGCCAATCGCTTGCCACAGGCCGGTGCGGTGCGCAGCGAATATGCCAACAGCGGGCGCTGGATCGAACGGCCCTGACCGGGCCTTGCGCCCATCCTCAATGTTTCGGAAACCATCCCTCCCAACCTTCGCTTAGCGCGCAGGTGGCATGGGAGTGTGCGTCGCCTGTCGCGGCCAAGACCAGAAACATCGGAAGTTCGCCAGACCATGCCCATCCGTTTTGCCGCCTCGCTCAAGCGTACCACGTGCCGGATGCCGCGCGCACAGGCGCGGGCCATGCGGTTCCAGCCTGCGAACGACAACCGGGGCAAGCGGGTGGCGAGCACGCACCTGCACGCGGCGCTGCGCCATTTTGCCGAGCATGGCCTTGCCGCTGCCGACCATGCCCGCCAGCAGGCCCTTGCGGCCGCCGATGCAGGCGATCGGCAAAGCTTCGAATGGTGGCTGGAAATCTGCCGTGCGCTGGATAGGCGTATGGCCAGCCGCATCGACCTGCCGGTACAGGCTGGCGGCTGAAAGACCGCTCCGCAGCAACACCCCCGCTTCCGCTGATGCGCGATAGCGGTTCCTTGCCGCGAAAGTGCGGGGAACCGCTGGCATTGCCGCGCGTCTTGTGATGATATCGCAGGCAGTATTCCGCGGGTTTATTGCTACTGCGAACTGTTTGCAAAAACAATTGCCTATTGGCTGTTGCAATGCTTTTTCCAGCGCCCTAGGGCGGCCCTATCGAATCCAGGTGGCGAGTCCCGCGTGGGCGCTGGGCAGTCACCAAAGGCAGGCTGAAGGCGCCCGAGAAGGATAGAGTTTCCATGGCTCGCAAGAAGATCGCCCTTATCGGCGCCGGCATGATCGGCGGCACCCTGGCCCACCTCGCAGCGAAAGCGGAAATGGGCGACGTCGTCCTGTTCGACATCGCCGAAGGCATGCCGCAGGGCAAGGCGCTGGACCTGTCGCAGTGTGGCCCCATCGAAGGTTTCGACGCGAAGATCACCGGCACCAACGACTATGCCGACATCGCCGGTGCAGACGTGGTGATCGTGACCGCCGGCGTGCCGCGCAAGCCGGGCATGAGCCGTGACGACCTGCTAGGCATCAACCTGAAAGTGATGAAGGCCGTCGGCGAAGGCATCAAGAACAACTGCCCCGACGCTTTCGTGATCTGCATCACCAACCCGCTGGACGCGATGGTGTGGGCGCTGCGCGAATTCTCCGGCCTGCCGCATAACAAGGTCGTCGGCATGGCTGGCGTGCTCGACAGCGCGCGTTTCGCCACCTTCCTCGCCTGGGAATTCGACACGAGCGTGAAGGACGTCAACGCCTTCGTGCTGGGCGGCCACGGCGACACCATGGTGCCCGTGCTCTCCTACTCCACCATTAATGGCATCCCCGTGAAGGACATGGCCAAGATCAAGGGCGTGGATGAAAGCCGCCTCGACGAAATCGTGGACCGCACCCGCAAGGGCGGCGGCGAGATCGTGGGCCTGCTCGGCAACGGCTCCGCTTATTATGCCCCGGCCACCAGCGCCATCGCGATGGCCAAGGCCTACCTCGGCGACCAGAAGCGCGTGCTGCCCTGCGCCGCCTATCTGGAAGGCAAGTACGATGTCGACGGTCTTTACGTCGGCGTGCCCGCCGTGATCGGTGCCGATGGCATCGAAGGCGTGATCGAGATCGATCTCTCGGACGAAGAGAAGAACAACCTCCAGGTCAGCGTCGATGCGGTCAAGGAACTGCTCGAAGCGTGCAAGGGTCTGGACGAAAGCCTGAAGTAACTCCGTCACCCCGGCGAAAGCCGGGGTCTCGTGCCGCAAGGGTGCGACATTAGCTGAAAGAGATCCCGGTTTACGCCGGGATGACGAAAGGACGAAGATGAGCATCCTCGTAGACAAAGACACCAAGGTCATCACGCAGGGTATGACCGGTAACACCGGCACCTTCCACACGCAGCAGGCGCTGGACTACGGCACCAAGATGGTTGCGGGCGTTACCCCCGGCAAGGGCGGCTCCGAGCATCTCGGCCTGCCGCAGTTCGATACCGTGCGCGAAGCCAAGGAAGCCACCGGAGCGACGGCTTCGTGCATCTATGTGCCGCCGCCCTTCGCGGCCGACGCAATTCTGGAAGCCATCGAGGCCGAGATCGAGCTGATCATCACCATCACCGAGGGTGTTCCCGTGATGGACATGGTAACCGTGAAGCGCGCGCTGACCGGTTCCAGGTCGCGCCTGATCGGGCCGAACTGTCCCGGCGTGCTGACCCCGGAAGAATGCAAGATCGGCATCATGCCGGGCAAGATCTTCCAGAAGGGCAGCGTTGGCGTCGTCTCGCGTTCGGGCACGCTCACCTACGAAGCCGTGCACCAGACCACGGCTGTCGGCCTTGGCCAGACCACCGCTGTCGGCATCGGCGGCGACCCGGTTAACGGCACCAACTTCATCGACGTGCTCGACCTGTTCCTGGACGACGATGCCACCAAGTCGATCATCATGATCGGCGAAATCGGCGGCAGCGCGGAAGAAGAGGCTGCCGAGTTCATCAAGCAGGAAGCAGCCAAGGGCCGCAGCAAGCCGATGGTCGGCTTCATTGCCGGGCGCACCGCACCTCCGGGTCGGCGCATGGGCCACGCCGGTGCCATCGTGTCCGGCGGCAAGGGCGATGCGGAAAGCAAGATCGCGGCAATGGAAGATGCGGGTATCCGCGTTTCCCCCAGCCCCAGCGAGCTTGGCACCACTCTGGATGCGCTGCTGAAGGAACTGGCGTAACCACCTGCCCGTTCAGGGCAATGCGGTTCAAGAAATGCGAGGCCCACGATGGGTAAAGAGCCTGACAATTTCCTCCCCGAGATGCCGCCGCAGGAAGGCGCGCAACCGGGCCCATCGTGGGGCAACCCGCGCTGGCCGCTGACGGACGACGCCGGCGGCTGGTCGCAGGCCATGGATCCGACCGACATGGTCGCCGTGGTCAAGCAGGCAGCTGCCAAGGCTGGCAAGCCGACCGATTCCGCTTCTATCGAGGCGGCGGCGCGCGATGCCATTCAGGCCATGCTGCTGATCCGCCTTTACCGCGTGCGCGGACACCTGGCGGCCAAGCTGGATCCGCTGGGGCTGTCGCATACGGCAGAGCCGGAAGAGCTTTCGCTCGCCTGGCACGGCTTTGGCGGGAAGGAAGACAAGGAAGTCTACGTCGGCGGCGCTTTTGGCTTCGACTGGGTCAAGGTTGGCGACCTCTACAATGCGCTGCGCATCACCTATTGCGGGCACGTGGGCCTGGAATACATGCACATCGCCGATACCGAGGAACGGAGGTTCCTGCAGGACAGGTTCGAAAGCCCCGAAGAAACCATCCAGTTCACGCCGGAAGGCAAGAAAGCCATCCTGCAGGCGGTGATCCGGGGCGAGGAGTACGAGAAGTACCTCGCCAAGAAGTACGTCGGCACCAAGCGCTTCGGCCTCGACGGCGGGGAATCGATGATCCCGGCGCTGGAAGCGGTCATCAAGTATGGCGGCGCTCTGGGCGTGCGTGAGATCATCTACGGCATGGCCCACCGCGGCCGCCTGAACGTGCTCGCGAACGTGATGGCAAAGCCCTACAAGGTCATCTTCCACGAATTCTCGGGCGGCAGCTCAAACCCCGACGATGTCGGCGGTTCGGGTGACGTGAAATACCACCTCGGCACCAGCACGGACCGCGAGTTCGACGGCATCAAGGTTCACATGAGCCTGGTGCCCAACCCCTCGCACCTGGAAGCGGTAGACCCCGTCGTGCTGGGCAAGACCCGCGCGCAGCAGGCCTTTCGCGACGATCTGGACAATCACGAGCAGGTGCTGCCTGTGCTGATCCACGGCGACGCGGCCTTTGCCGGGCAAGGCGTGGTGTGGGAATGCTTCGGCCTTTCCGGCGTGCGCGGTTACAACACCGGCGGCTGCATCCACTTTGTCATCAACAACCAGATCGGCTTCACCACCAGCCCCAAGTTCGCGCGGTCCAGCCCCTACCCGTCCGACGTGGCAAAGGGCGTGCAGGCGCCGATCCTGCACGTCAACGGCGACGATCCCGAGGCAGTGACCTTTGCCTGCAAGCTGGCCATCGAGTATCGCCAGACCTTCAAGCGCGACATTGTGATCGACATGTGGTGCTATCGCCGCTTCGGCCACAACGAGGGTGACGAGCCCAAGTTTACCCAGCCGCTGATGTACGACGAGATCAAGAGCCATCCGCGCGTCTCGGAAATCTATTCCGAGCGGCTGAAAAGCGAAGGCGTGCTGGAAGAAGGCACCGCGCCCGAAATCCGCTCGCAGTTCATTGCCCACCTCGACGAACAGTTCGAAGCGGCCAAGACCTACAAGCCCAACGAGATCGACTGGTTCGCCGGGCGCTGGAGCGGCCTGCACAAGCCCGCCGATCCCGAATCCGCGCGCCGCAACGCCGAAACGGGCATCGAGAAGAAGCTGTTCGACAGCCTGGGCCGCACCCTGACGACCGTCCCCGACGATCTCGACATTCACAAGACGCTGGGCCGCGTGCTGGATGCCAAGCGCGAGATGTTCAAGACTGGCGAAGGCTTCGATTGGGCCACGGCAGAAGCGCTGGCCTTCGGCAGCCTGGTAACCGAAGGCTTTGGCGTGCGTTTGTCGGGACAGGATTCGGGTCGCGGCACCTTCAGCCAGCGGCACGCAATCTGGGTCGACCAGAACAGCGAAGAGAAATACGTTCCACTGGCCTCCCTGCCCCACGGCAAGTTCGAGGTGTACGATTCCACGCTCAGCGAGTTCGGCGTGCTGGGCTTCGAATACGGGTTCGCCCTGGCCGATCCCAAGACCCTGGTTCTGTGGGAAGCGCAGTTCGGCGATTTCGCCAACGGCGCGCAGGTGATGATCGACCAGTTCATCGCCGCGGGCGAAGTGAAGTGGCAGCGTGCCAACGGCCTCGTGATGCTGCTGCCGCACGGATACGAGGGACAGGGACCGGAGCACTCCTCCGCCCGCCTCGAACGCTTCCTGCAACTGTGCGCGAATGACAACATCCAGGTGTGCAACATCACCAGCCCGGCGAACTATTTCCACGTGCTGCGCCGCCAGATGCTGCGTCCGTTCCGCAAGCCGCTCATCATCATGAGCCCCAAGAGCCTGCTGCGCCATCCCAAGGCGAAGAGCGAGGCAAGCCTGTTCCAGACCGACAGCCATTTCCGCCGCATCCTATCCGACGAGACGGAGATCGAGGACAGCAAGGTGCGTCGCCTGGTGCTGTGTTCGGGTAAGGTCGCCTACGACCTGATGGAAAAGCGCGACGAGGAAGGTGTTGACGATGTCTCCATCGTGCGCATCGAGCAGCTCTATCCCTTCCCCGGCGAACCCCTGGCCGTGCGCATGAAGCGCATGACCAACTTGGAGGAAGTCGTCTGGTGCCAGGAAGAGCCGCACAACAACGGCTCGTGGTTCTTCGTGCAGAACCGCATCGAGGATGCGCTGACCGCCGCCGGCCACGATGGCATGCGCCCCCGGTATGCCGGGCGCGAGGAAGCGGCGTCCCCCGCCACCGGCTATGCCAAGCGCCACCAGGCCCAGCAGGAAGCGCTGGTCTCGGTCGCACTCGGCCTTTCGGAACGGGGCAAGACCGCCGCTTCGCGCAAGTCGCGCAACACGAATTAAGAGCTAGAGAGCCAAGGAAACGACCGCATGGCAACCGAAGTAAAAGTCCCCACGCTTGGTGAATCGGTCACCGAGGCTACCGTTGGCGAATGGCTGAAGAAGCCCGGCGATGCCGTGGCGGCCGACGAGCCGATCGCCAGCCTTGAAACCGACAAAGTGGCCGTTGAAGTCCCCTCGCCCGTCGATGGCGTGCTGGCGGAATTCACCGTCGAGCTGGGCGAAACTGTCGAGGTCGGCGCCGTGATTGCGCGTATCGAGGAAGGGGCGGAAGGAAAGTCTTCGTCCAAGCCCGCCGCTGCCAAGAGCGACGACGGCGCGGCCAAGGAAAGCGCCAGGGAAATGGAAAAGCTTCCCGACGATGGCGGCAATGATGACGCGAAAGGCGGCGATGCGCCCACGATGTCCCCCGCCGTGCGCCGCGCGGTGCTGGAACACGGGGTCGACCCCACCACCATCAAGGGCACCGGCAAGGACGGCCGCCTGACCAAGGAAGATGTGCTGGCGGCTGCCAAATCGAAGAGCTCCGGCGACGGTGCGCCTGCCCCTACGCCGACCCCCACGCCCGCCCCCGCACCTTCAGCCAAGGGCGAGCGGCGCGAGGAACGCGTCAAGATGACGCGCATGCGCCAGACCATCGCCAGGCGCCTGAAGGGCGCGCAGGAAGAGGCGGCGCTGCTGACCACCTTCAACGATTGCGACATGACCGCCGTGATCGAGGCGCGCGAAGCCTACAAGGACGTGTTCGCCAAGAAGCATGGCATCAAGCTGGGCTTCATGTCGTTCTTCGCCAAGGCCGCGGCACTGGCACTGAAGGACGTGCCTGCCGTGAACGCGCAGATCGACGGCGACGAAATCGTCTACCACGACTATGTCGATCTGTCGGTTGCGGTCTCCGCGCCGAACGGGCTGGTGGTTCCCGTGGTCCGCTCCATCGACCAGATGAGCTTCGCCGAGATCGAGCTTGCCATCGCCGACTTCGGCAAGCGCGCCAAGGAAGGCGAGCTGACCATGGAAGACATGCGCGGCGGCACCTTCACCATCTCGAATGGCGGCGTGTTCGGATCGCTGATGTCGACGCCGATCATCAATCCGCCGCAGTCTGCCGTGCTGGGCCTGCACCGTATCGAGGATCGCCCCGTCGCCGTGAACGGCGAAGTGGTGATCCGCCCGATGATGTACCTCGCCCTGTCATACGACCATCGCATCATCGACGGTCGTGAGGCTGTGACCGCGCTCAAGATCATGAAGGAAGCGATCGAGGATCCGATGCGGATGCTGATCGACCTGTGAGGGTGACGCACATGTATCGACACGTTCTCCTGCTGCTGGGCACAGTGTCTCTTGGTGGATGCGACGCCGCGACCGATATTGCCGGAGATGCGTTCGAAGGCGAACTGCGTAACGCTGCAACGGCCCAGTGTTTGCAGGTGGCCGAGAATGCGAGCATAGCAGGCCCCCGCATCAGCCAGGTGTGCGAATGCGTAGCGGATACCTATATCGAAGACCCCGATCTCACACTGGAAGACATGAGCCAGGATCGGGTCACATCCATCGTCAACGATTGCGCGGCCTCCACGGACCCCGATCTTGAAACGAACCAATCGACACCAGCGGAGGAAGCAGGTGGCTGAAAATTACGATTACGACGTCCTTGTTATCGGTGCCGGTCCCGGCGGCTATGTCGCGGCGATCCGCGCAGCGCAGCTTGGGCTGAAGACCGCCTGTGCCGAGAGCCGGGAGACGCTGGGCGGCACCTGCCTCAACGTCGGCTGCATTCCTTCCAAGGCCATGCTGCACGCGTCGGAATATTTCGACGCCGCATCCAATGGCACGATGGAGCACATGGGCATCGAGGTCACGCCGAAGCTGAACATGGACAAGCTGCATGGCCAGCGGATCGAGGCCGTGGACGGGCTGACCAAGGGCATCGAGTTCCTGTTCAAGAAGAACAAGGTCGACTGGAAGAAGGGTCACGCCAAGTTCGTCGACGCGCACACCGTCGATGTAGGCGGCGAAAAGGTGACGGCGAAAGAAGTGGTGATTGCCACCGGTTCCAGCGTCACCCCCCTGCTCAATGTCGAAGTCGACAATGCCAAGCACGTGGTGGTCGATTCCACGGGCGCGCTTGAACTGCCCAAGGTGCCGGAGCACATGGTGGTGATCGGCGGCGGCGTGATCGGGCTGGAACTGGGCAGCGTCTGGCGCCGCCTTGGTGCCAAGGTCACCTGCATCGAGTTCCTTGGTGAGATTCTTCCCGGCATGGATAGCGACGTGCGCAAGGAATCGCGCAAGATCTTCAAAAAGCAGGGCATCGAGTTCAAGCTCTCTACCAAGGTCACCGGCGTTTCGGTGAAGGGCAAGAAGGCCACGCTCACCCTCGAACCTGCCAATGGCGGCGACGAGGAAACGATGGAAGCGGACTGCGTGCTTGTTTCCATCGGTCGTAAGCCCAACACCGATGGGCTGGGCCTCGAAAACATCGGTCTCGAGCCCAACAAGCGCGGCCAGATCGAGGTGGACGGCGAATTCCGCACCGCCGTCGAGGGCGTGCGCGCGATTGGTGACGTGGTGCCCGGCCCGATGCTGGCGCATAAGGCCGAAGACGAAGGCATCGCCGTGGCCGAATGGATCGCTGGCGAAACCGGCATCGTGAACCACGATGTGATCCCTAGCGTCGTCTACACCTGGCCTGAAATCGCCGGTGTCGGCCTGACCGAGGAGCAGGCCATCGAGAAGATGGGCGGCGACAGGAAGGCGGTAAAAACCTCCAAGTTCCCGATGATGGCCAACAGCCGCGCCAAGACCAACCATGAGCCGGATGGCTTCGTGAAAGTCATCGCCGAAGCCGAAAGCGACCGTGTGCTGGGCGTCTGGGCCATCGCGTCCGTTGCCGGCACCATGATTGCCGAGGCGGCACTGGCGATGGAATTCGGTGCGACCAGCGAGGACATTGCCTACACCTGTCATGCCCACCCGACCCATGCCGAGGCCATGAAAGAGGCCGCGATGGGCGTCCAGGGCAAGCCGATCCACATCTGAGGTGGCGTTACGGGATCGCGTACCGGCGCTGCTTGCGCTCGCGATCCCGGTGCTGGCGGGTGCGCTGTACATGGCGCTCGCCGGCGCTCCTTCGCACTACGCGCTGACCAACCTTGGCGCGCTGGTGCTGGCCTGCCTGTGGATCCTGGCCGGTCGCGGTCCGCACACCTCGCTCAGCCGCCACCTGATGACGGGTATTCTGCTGTTTACGCTGCTGGCTGCGCTGGCAGTCAGTCCGCCGGCGATATCCGTTTCCGGAGACCGCGTGCTGCGCTGGTTCCCGCTCGGTCCGCTCACCCTGCACACTGGCATGCTGGTGGCCCCGGCCCTGTGCGTACTGGCCGCCCGGCACAGGACACTTGCGGCTCCGATCCTGCTGGCTGCGATCGTTTGCGTCTGGTTCCAGCCGGACGCGGCGACCGGGTTCGCCCTGACATTCGCTGCCGTAGGGCTGCACCATGTCACCCGCGACTGGAGGGTCGGGCTGGTCGCGATTGCGGGATTCTTCGCCTCGATCAACATGGCCCTGCGCGGCGAACTGCCGCCGCAGCCTTTCGTGGAGCGAGTGCTGGTCGAGGCTGCCAGTAGCAACATTGCTGCCACTCTCGCGCTTGGCCTGGCGCTGGCGGCGGCGTTCGCGCTGTTGCTGTTCGCCATACCGTTCGACAGGGCAACGCGGTTCGCGCTGGCGGGGCTGCTGTTCGGTTTCGCCGTTCTTTCCCTTATGTCGAACTACC
Organism: uncultured Sphingomonadaceae bacterium; assembly: GCA_947493195.1. GTDB lineage: Bacteria > Pseudomonadota > Alphaproteobacteria > Sphingomonadales > Sphingomonadaceae > Alteraurantiacibacter. Next base: position 235,593 of record CANLQG010000003.1, read on the forward strand.
CCACCCCGTTGATCGGCTACGGCGCGTCGTCCATACTCGGCTTCGGCCTTGCCCTAGGACTGCACAGGATACCCAAGAGATGACCCAGCTTTCTCCCTTCCACCTCGCCTTCCCCGTCGACAACCTGGAGGCTGCCCGCGAGTTCTGGGGCGAGGTGATGGGCTGCAAGGAAGGGCGGTCCAGCCAGGACTGGTGCGATTTCGACTTCTATGGCCACCAGATCGTGGCGCACCAGGCACCCAGCATCGTGGCCAAGGCCGGACACGGCACAAATGCGGTGGACGGTGATGACGTGCCCGTGCCACATTTCGGCATCGTGCTGGGCATGGACGAATGGAAGGCGCTGGCCGAGCGGCTGATCGAAAAAGGCGTGCAGTTCGATATCGCCCCTCGCGTGCGCTTCAAGGGAGAGCCGGGCGAACAGGCGACGATGTTCTTCCGCGATCCGGCTGGCAACGCCATCGAGATGAAGGCCTTTGCCGACCGTTCGAAACTGTTTGCCACGCACTAGCGGCGCAAGGCCAGAGCGCCTATCGGGCGAAAATGACACAACAGAAAATCATGCGGCTCTTTGCCAGGTGGCATATCTGGCTTGGCTGGCTGGTGGGCTTGCCAGTGCTGATGTGGACGGTGACCGGGCTCATCATGGTATGGCACCCTATCGAGCACGTGCGTGGCAACCACCTGCGCGCCGAATTGCCGCCCGTGCAGACGCGGGCTTTGGTGCTGCCGCAGCTGGATAGCCCGGTGCGCAGCCTCAGCCTGCAAAGCCTGCCGGACGGGCCGGGATGGATCGTGGTGCAGGACGACGGTAACCGCGTCCGCTATTCCGCAACGGATGGCAGTCCCTACTCCGCGGTGGAACAGGACGATGCCAGGTCGATAGCCGCGGCGGCCTATGCTGGTGACGCAGCGCTGGAAGCCGTCACCTTCTTCCCGGCCGACGCCAATCCCCTGGACCTGCGCGCTGGCGTGGATGCCTGGCAGGCGCGCTTTGCCGATGACACCCACATCTACATTCACGCGCAGACTGGCGAAGTGCTGGCCGTGCGCAGCGGGTGGTGGCGGGTCTTCGATTTCATGTGGGGGTTGCATATCATGGACCTGCAGGAGCGCGAGGACACCAGCCATCCGGTCCTGATCATCTTTGCCGCCTTGGGCGTGGCCGGGTCGCTGCTCGGCTGCGCGCTGATGTTTCGTCGACGCAGGCCACGGGTAAAAGGGGCAAGGGCATGATCGCGCCGGTCCTGCCCCCGTTCCTGGACCTTGGCGGCACCGCCGTCTTCGCCCTCTCCGGGGCGCTGCTGGCCGCACGGCTTAACCAGACATTCGTGACCTGCGCCTTTTTCGCGCTGCTGACCGGTGTGGGCGGCGGCTCCGTGCGCGATGCCCTGTTGGGAGTGCCCGCATTCTGGTTGCGCGATTTCTATGTCGCCCCGGTCATCCTCGTCACCGCGCTGATCGCGTGGTTCATTCCGCGCAAGTGGTGGCAGGGCCGCGATAGCTGGCTCGAATGGGCCGACGCCATGGGCCTGGCGCTGTTCAGTACGCTGGGCGTTGCCAAGGCGCTGGCATTCGACGTTGCACCGCTGGCGGCAATCATTCTTGGCGTGGTGACAGGTTGCGTGGGCGGGATCGTGCGTGACGTGATCGCGGGCGTGCCGTCCATCCTGATGCGGCCGGAACTTTATGTGACAGCCGCGGCCCTTGCCTCTTCGTTATGCGGGGTCATGCTGCTACTTGGGATGCAGCAAGGCTGGGCAATGGCAATTGCCGCGCTCGCAGGTTTCACACTGCGGGGCGCAGCGATGGTTTGGCGGATCGAACTGCCCGCCTATTCGAAGGAAGCCAGCAGCTAGCGGACACCCTGTTCGAAATCGGGAGCCTGCGCGGTGGTGTAGCGGCCATCGCCTTCCCACTCGCCATCGTCAGTAGCGTCATCGCCTTGCCAATCGGCGTCATAGCCTTCCTCGCCCGGAAGCGGGCCGCCGGGATAGGCCGGGCGCGGATCGTCCGCACCGGGTACGGTGACCATCGGTGCCTCGTCATAGGAATAGGTCTCGTCCGCCGCCGTGCGCGTCGTGGCGCGGGCGCGGGAGTAGGCCGCATCGCTCAGCTGGCCGGTTGCAGAACCGGTTACAGGGCGAGCGGAAGACTGTGTGGAATAGGCGACACCGCCGCCGTAATCGATACTGCGCACGTCGCCCGAATTATCGATCAGGCAGGTCCAGCGCTGGCCATCGTCGAGCGATCCCGACACGGTCCAGCCCGCTGCATTGCGGTCTGCCCGGTCGACATTCTCCACGCGGTTGTCGCGGTATTCCACCTGCTCGACACACATGTCTACGGCGCTTTCGATGCCGCGGCTGTCGTACTGGCGATCCCGCCGGTCATCATAACGCACACGCTGGCGCCGTTCCTCGTAACGATCTCGGTCGCGGTTGCGGTTGGAGGAGCTGAGGATAGCCGCAAGCACGCCGACCACGGCGACGCCAGCGATCACATCGCCTGCATCGACGCCGCGATCGCGATGACGGTGACGGTAGGGGCGATACCGGCTCCACTGGTTCGCGTCTTCCGCGCCGACCGGGAGAACCTCGGCCTTCACGGCGTTTGTGACGGAAGCTGTCGCCACGGGCAATTCGGCCGCGGCGGCAGGCGTTGCGGCCATCGAAAGCGCGGCCGCAAGGGCCGTTGCGCCTGCGAAACGGGAAGGACGGAGTGTCATGATCGGTTCCCCCTGGGAATTCGGATTGCGGATATGGCTAGGCGGTCCAGACTTGCTTCAGCCTGAACCGCCCTTGCCTGTTTCATGGGTTGCTCAATCAGAGCCCGCGGATACCATCGATGTCGATATCGACAACGCGGCCATTGCGAATGTCGCAGCTGAAGCGGCCTTCGTCCCATCCGTCGTTGCGGTAGCCACGGCGGTAGTCACCCCGGCCCCAGCCACGGCGATCGTTGCGATAGCGGCGATTGTCGCGAACGGCGATCCGACCGTCTACTTCGAAGCCGCGACGTTCACGGTCGACATCGCGAATTTCGTAAACCTCGGCGCGGCTGCCGGTGCGGCGCTGCGCATAACGTTCGACTTCGCGGACGCACTGCTCAACGGCATAGCGGCCATTGTCGTAACCGCCGCGATAGCTGCCGCGGTAATCGCGGCGATCATAGCGGTCGTAACGGTCATTGTTGCCGGAGGACAGGATGGCAGCAAGGCCGCCAAGGACCACGGCACCGGCGATCACTTCACCGGCGGAAATTCCGTCGCGGTCGCGATCGCGATACTGGGCAGCGGCGGGAGTGGCCATACCCATCACCATCGCGCCAGCCGCGACAGTTCCGAGCGTGCCCTTGGCGAGAGCTTTGGTAATGGACTTCATGAGGGGTCTCCTTCGTTTGCCGATGACCGGATTGCCACCGTCAACAAAGGTTCTACCCGAAGTGCGCTGAGATGACGCTGAACCCGCTCGTTAGGAAATGTTCAGGAAACTAGCACTTTACCTGAACGCCCTTATTCACCCGGTTCCAACCCCGTCCAATAGGCAAGGAATGCCGCGATATCAGAGGCTTCGGCAATCGCCTTGTCCGTTGGCTTGCCCGATCCGTGGCCCGCGCGCGTCTCGATCCGGATGATCTGCGGGCGTTCTCCCAGGTCCTCTGCCTGCAGGGCAGCGGTGTATTTGAAAGAATGGCCCGGCACCACGCGGTCGTCGGTGTCGGCGGTCGTTACCAGCAGCGCGGGATAGTCCGTGTCGGGCTGGATGTTGTGCAGCGGAGAATAGGCCCGCAGGATGCGCCAGTCTTCTTCCCGGTCGGGATAACCGTAGTCGTCCACCCAGTAACGGCCCGCAGTCCACTGGTCGAACCGCAGCATGTCCATTACGCCCACGGCAGCATTGCCGGCCGCGAAAAGGTCGGGTCGCTGGTTCGCAACTGCGCCCACCAGCAGGCCGCCATTGGATCCGCCCTGGATAGCAAGGCCGTCTTCGGGCGTCACGCCTTCTGCAATCAGGAACTCGCCTGCCGCGATGAAATCGTCGAACACGTTCTGCTTGTTCGCACGGCGTCCGGCATCGTGCCAGGCCTTGCCGTATTCGCCACCGCCGCGAATGTTGGCGAGCGCGAAAGCCCCGCCCGCTTCCACCCATGCCATTCGGCTGGTGGAGAAGCCGGGGGTGAGCGAAACGTCGAAGCCGCCATAACCGTAGAGGAGCGTCGGCACGGCCTCTCCGCTGGCAGCGATATCAGCGCGCCGCATGATGAACATCGGCACGCGGGTGCCGTCCTTGCTTTCGTAAAAGCGCTGCTCGACCACGAAATCTTCGGGATCGAAGGTCAGTTCCGGCTCTGCGAACACCACGCTTTCACCAGTGGAAACATCGTAGCGATAAATCGTGGCGGGACGATTGAAGCTGGAGAAGCTGTAGAACATCTCCGGGCTGTCAGGGTCGCCGGTAAAGCCGCCAGCGCTGCCGAGCCCGGCGAATTCCATTTCGCGCACCATCTCGCCATCCAGCGAATGAACATAGGCGGCGGAGGAGGCGTCCTCGAGGTATTCCAGCACCAGATGGCCACCGACCAGTGCGGCCCCGGCGATGGGCTGCTCGCGTTCGGCGATCACTTCGGTCCAGCCTGCCTGCGGGTTGTCCATGTCGATGGAAACCACGCGGTAAAGCGGTGCCTGGTTGTTGGTGGTGAAGAAAAGGCGCGAGCCAACCGAATCGATCAGGCTCCAGCTATCCTCGAAACCGGGCACAAGCACGCGCGCGTCCCATCCTGCATCCAGGTCTACCAGGTTCACTTCGTAACGGGAATCGGTACCGGTGGAGGACGTGATGAGCGCCCAGCGATCGTCACTGGTGGTCTGCGCCACGTGGTTGCGCTCGGGATGGTCTGGCGTGGCGAAAACCGGCTTGTCGGCGGCCTGCTCTGTGCCCAGGGCATGGTAATAGACCGCCTGGTTCATGTTCAGCGCCTGGAAGTCCTCTCCCTCCTCCGGCTCCGGGAAGCGCGAGTAGAGGAAGCCGTCATCACCGACCCAGGAAAGGCCGGTAAACTTGGCCCAGCGGATCTCGCCGCCGATCTGTTCCCCCGTGGCCACATCCATCACGCGCAGGATGCGCCAGTCGCTGCCGCCGTCCTGTACGGAATAGAGCAACTTGCTGCCGTCGGGCGAAGGCACCCAGCCCGCCAGCGCGGTGGCGCCATCGTCGGCCCATTCGTTGGGATCGATCAGCAGGCGCGGCTCTGCATCCAGACTGTCGCGCACATATAGCGGCGACTGGTTCTGCAAGCCGGAATTGCCGGTGTAGAAATAGCGTCCGCCGCGCTCCATGGGAACGGAGAAACGCTCGAAATCGTACAGCTCGCCAATGCGGTTCGTGAACCAGTCGCGCGCGGGAAGCGCTTCGAGATAGGTGTCGGTCACAGCGTTCTGGCGTTCGACCCAGGCAGCCACTTCCTCGCTGTTGCGTACGTCCTCTTCCAGCCAGCGATAGGGATCGGCAACTTCTTCACCGAACACGGTATCGACAACGTCGCCCTGGCGGGTCTCGGGATAGTCTGGTGCAGTCATGTCCTGCGCACTAGCGGGAATGGCCGTAGCGGCAAGGAACGATGCCGCGAGAATTGGAAAACGCATGAAATCTCCGCGTGTTGGGATATGGTCATTGATGTAACCATCACCCACGCGGATGCAAGCCCCGCCCTTGGTCGGCTAGTCCGCCAGGGCAGCCAGGACATCGGCGGTGAACGCCTGGATATCGAAGCCGCTTCCGCCCGCCGGGTCTTCCCCGCGCCGTACGATCACGACATCCCGGCTCGGCACGACAACCACGTACTGACCGCGGTTTCCCTGCGCGGCGATCGTGTCCGCCGGAATGCCTTCGTGATTGTTGAACAGCCACCACCCCGCTCCGTAGCCCATGTTGCGCCCCTCGGGCTGCGGGCCGCTGGGTGTGGAGACATATTCGACCCATCCCTCCGGCAGTACGCGCGTTCCGTCCGGCAACACGCCATCGTTAAGGTAAAGCTGGCCCAGGCGCAGCAAGTCGGGCGCGGTGGACCACACCTGGCTGGAGAGGATGTAATTGCCCTGCCAGTCGGTCTCGGCAACTGTATGGTTCATGCCAAGCCGTGCGAGCAATTCCGATGGTGGATGGGTCGTCAGGGTGTGCTCGATGGCCTGAACTGCGGCCAGGGTATCGTTATTGGCATAGCGAAAGGTTGAGCCAGGCGCGTTCAGCAACGGCCAGTCAACCGCCACCTCATCAACTGTCGCGCCACCGAAATACAGCGGATCGGTCCGGTTGCCCGGCGTATCGGAATAGCGGCCCGATGCCATGCGCAAGGCGTGATCGATGGTGATCGCGCGGCGGGGATCGTCGTCGCCCTCTCCCAGCCCGGCACTCTGCGCGACCGCCGCGTCCCCTCGCTGCACAGCCGCGCCCACCAGCGTTGCGGCGATACTCTTGGCGACCGACCAAGTACGCTGTGGGACGAGACCGTTGAACCCGTCAGCATAGGCCTCCCGGATTACGCCATCCTGCGCCACAATTACCGCGGTCGTGCGGGCATCCTCGCCGTAGGTTCCGTCGAACGCAGCAGGAAATTGGGAATGGACGGCTGGAACGGTGCGTTGCGCCGTGGGAGATTGCCGGGTTGCCGTTTCGCTCCCCTCATCCATCGCGAGGAATGACGGCTCGAACCCTGTTGGCTGGACCGAACACCCTTTGCCCTCACGATGCAGGGCTATGCGCGGCGGCATGGTGTCGGACCATTCGACGGCCACGGCGTAGAGCACTCCGCTTTCATCGCGATAGAACCCCTGCTCAAGTGCGTCGATCAAACCATCAAGCGGCTGCTGGATACCGCTCAATTCCCATTGCCGCACACTGTCGAGAGTGCGTGACGCTCCATTGCGCTCGGCATTGGCGGTTGCGCTGCACAGGAACATGGCCTTGTAGCCGGCTGCCAAGGCGCGGTCGTACCGCGCATTAAGGTCGTCTTGCGAGATACCCTGTGCGGTAGCGGGGACTGCGAAAGCCAGTGCGGCGGCGACAATTGATATGGTGCGGATCATGGCCATCCTTTTGCCACCGCCATCATGTTTGAAAAAGGGGGCACAAAAGAAAAGGGCCGCCGGATCGCTCCGACAGCCCTTCGCTTGTTCGTACGAGCGCTTACGCCTCTTCGTATTCGTCCTCGGTCATCACCGGGCCGCTGTCCTGGCCCTTGGCATCCTCGTCGCGGTCAACCAGTTCGATGTAGGCGATGGCAGCGGCGTCAGACGCACGGTAACCAGCCTTGATGATGCGAGTGTAGCCGCCGTTGCGGTCGGCGTAACGCTCGGCCAGCACTTCGAACAGCTTCTTTTCCTGCGCTTCGTCCATCAGGCGGCTGTGCGCCAAGCGACGGTTCGAAAGGCCGCCACGCTTTGCCAGCGTGATCAGCTTTTCGACGTAGGGACGCATTTCCTTGGCCTTGGCCGTGGTGGTGAGGATCTGCTCGTGCTTGATCAGCGCGGCCGCCATGTTGCGGAACATGGCGGTGCGGTGCTGGCTCTTGCGGCTGAGCTTACGGCCGGAAATACCGTGACGCATTGTTACTTACTCCAGTTCGAAAAGGGCCCGTTTGACGGAAAGCCCAGTGCAGGCCGGAAAACGGGGTCCGGCCCAAGCCCCTGTGGTGGCAATCAGCCGAGCAGTTCCTGCTCCAGCTTCTTGGCCATTTCCTCGATGTTCTCGGGCGGCCAGCCCGGGATGTCCATGCCAAGGCGCAGACCCATCGAGCTCAGGACTTCCTTGATCTCGTTGAGCGACTTGCGACCGAAGTTCGGCGTGCGGAGCATCTCGGCCTCGGTCTTCTGGACCAGGTCGCCGATGTAGATGATGTTGTCGTTCTTCAGGCAGTTGGCCGAACGCACCGACAGTTCCAGCTCGTCCACCTTCTTGAGAAGGTAGCGGTTGAGCTGGTTCGTGTCGCTTTCCTGCGGCTCTGCAGCAACACCAATCATGGCGCTGCTCGGCTGCGGGATGCCATCTTCGAAGTGGACGAACAGCGTCAGCTGGTCCTGCAGGATGCGCGCAGCATAGGCGATCGCATCTTCAGGGGTGACGGTGCCGTCGGTCTCGATGGTCAGCGACAGCTTGTCGAAGTCCAGTTCCTGGCCAACGCGGGCGTTCTCGACCTTGTAGCTCACCTGCTTGATCGGCGAGTACAGGCTGTCGACCGGGATCAGGCCGATCGGGGCGTCGGCCGGGCGGTTCTGCACAGCGGGCGAGTAGCCCTTTCCGGTGTCGGCGGTGAGTTCCATGTTGAGGGTCGCGCCCTCGTCCAGATGGCACAGCACCAGATCCTTGTTGAGGATCTCGATATCACCGGAAACGGCAATGTCGCCGGCTTTCACTTCGCCGGGACCGGTGGCGGAAAGCTGCAGGCGCTTGGGCCCTTCACCTTCCATCTTCAGCGCGATCTGCTTCACGTTCAGGACGATGTCGGTAACGTCTTCACGCACACCGGCGAGCGACGAGAATTCGTGCAGCACGTTCTCGATCTTGATCGAGGTGATGGCGGCACCCTGAAGGCTGGCAAGCAGGACGCGGCGCAGGGCGTTGCCGAGCGTCAGGCCGTAGCCACGCTCGAGCGGTTCGGCGACGAAAGTAGCCTTGCGCTTCTTGTCGGCGCCTTCCTTGATTTCGAGAGTGTTGGGCTTCTTCAGTTCCTGCCAGTTCTTCGTATTGACGGACATGGACTTCCCCTAAAGGTATTTCGTGGCGCAAAGGCCGCGGAGCGCTGGAGCGCCGCGGCCGATGCGAGTGACTGTTTGCGAGGGCGCCCGAACTAACTTCGGCCCCCGCGGCAGGCTTCGATCAGACGCGACGACGCTTCGACGGCCGCACACCGTTGTGCGGGATCGGCGTCACGTCGCGGATGCTGGTGATGGTGAAACCCACCGCCTGCAGCGCCCGCAGCGCGCTTTCACGGCCCGAACCCGGACCCTTGATCTCGACCTCGAGCGTACGGACGCCGTGTTCGGCGGCCTTCTTGCCCGCATCGTCTGCAGCGACCTGCGCTGCATAGGGCGTCGACTTGCGGCTGCCCTTGAAGCCCATCATGCCAGCGCTGGACCAGCTGATCGCATTGCCCTGCGCATCGGTGATGGTAATCATGGTGTTGTTGAAGCTGGCGTTGACGTGGGCAACACCGCTGGAAATGTTCTTCTTGTCACGGCGCCTGATACGGCCTGGTTCGCGTGCCATCGTCTTGTTCCTTTATACCTAAGAAGGGAAAAGCGCGGAAAGGTTCCGGCTTACTTCTTCTTGCCGGCGATCGGCTTGGCCTTGCCCTTGCGGGTGCGGGCGTTGGTGTGAGTGCGCTGACCGCGAACGGGCAAGCCCTTGCGGTGACGCAGGCCACGATAGCAGGCCAGGTCCATCAGGCGCTTGATGTTCATCGCGGTGTTGCGACGAAGGTCGCCTTCGACGGTAAATTCGGCGTCGATGGTTTCACGGATCTGCAGGACTTCGGCGTCCGTCAGGTCCTGCACGCGGCGCGACTGGTCGATACCGAGCTTGTCGGCAATCTTCTTCGCGCTGGTGGGACCGATACCGTGAATGTAGGTGAGCGCTACAATAACGCGCTTGTTGGTGGGGATGTTTACCCCGGCAATACGAGCCACTTAATTCTCCATGCTCCACAGGGGTTTCATCACTGGGATGCCCCTATCTCATCGCTACAAAAACCTATTCGGCCGTTCCGAAAGCAAAAACAGGAGGCCTGCCAATGGCTGCCGCCTGATAGTGACTATCGATACTATTGGACGAATAGAGGGCGCAGATAGGGTGATTCTGCCTGTTCGTCAACAGGCGAAAGGGCGCATACGGATTATTCCGCTGCGCAGTTGAAACCCCCCGGTTTCGATGTCGTCCATATAGCCTGTACCGCAGCCCTAGTCAAAACCCCTCGGATGCAGCCCAGCCCGGCTATTCCACAGGTCCACCCACATGAGCGACCAGCGCGGCAAGAAATTCGCTCTGCACACGGTCGACCACAGGAGCAATCTGCACAGCGGGGAACCGCGCCTGTCCGCCTGTGACATAGTCCCAGTTGATGCGCGTCCCGCCGTCCACATCCTCCAGTGTGACTGTCAATGTACCGGCGAGCCCCTCCGGCTGGAGCGGCCCCAACGAACCCGCCATGCGCAGCGTGCTGCCAGGCATCACCGTGATGACCCGCATATGCTCGACCGAGCCCTCGCCCCACCCCGCCGTATCCGGAAGCGTTTCGCAGAAGCATCCCCCCGCGCGGGGCTCGAGACTGAGATTGGCCGAATCGTTGGACCAGGTGTGGGACCACCAGCCTTCCGGATGGATCAGAGCATCCCACACGGCCCGGCGGTCTGCGGCGACCACGGCGCTATTGTGGGTGGCGAACCCGCCGGTCGACGAATCGACCACTTCGGCCCTGGCAGAGGACACCGCCAGAGCGGCCACGGTTACTGTCAGTAAAATTCGCATGTGTCCTCCCTCGATTGACGGAGGTATAGCGGCCCGCTCAGGAGGTGGCCAAAACCTTCTCGATCGCGGTGGTCACCTCATCGATGGAGGCCATGCCGTCAACCCGCTGCACGATGCCCTGTTTGTCGTAGAAGGGAAGGATCGGTGCAGTCTTGGCGCGGTATTCCTGCATGCGGGTGCGCACCGTCTCTTCGGTGTCGTCGGGCCGGCGCTTGAAATCGGTGGAGCCGCACTTGTCGCACACGCCCTGCGTCTCAGGCAGCTTGTGACGGTCGTGATAGCCTTCCCCGCAACTGGCGCAGGTAAAGCGTCCGGTCACCCGGTCCACCAGGGCTTCTTCGTCGACAATCAGTTCGACTACGTGATCGAGGCTGCGATTGTGCTTCGCAAGGATATCATCCAGCGCCACTGCCTGCGCCTCGGTACGCGGATAGCCATCAAAAATGGCGCCCACATCGTCGCCCATCGCATCCAGTTCTGCGTCGATCAGCGCCGAGACGATGTCGTCGGAAACCAGTTCACCGCGATCCATCACGGACTTGGCCTTGATGCCGATGGGGGTCTGCGCCTTCACGGCGGCGCGCAGCATGTCGCCCGTGGAAAGCTGCTTCATGCCGTGATGGGCTACCAACAGGTTGGCCTGGGTGCCCTTGCCTGCGCCCGGAGGGCCGAGAAGGATGATGTTCATGTAAACGCGATTCCCCCGAGTCAAAGAACGTTCGACGCTAGCCTAGCGCATCCGGCCCTTCAACTTCGCCTTCTTGATGAGGTCGCCGTACTGATGTGCCAGCAGGTGCGACTGGATCTGGCTGATGGTATCCACGGTGACGTTGACAACGATCAGCAGGCTGGTGCCGCCAAGGAACAGCGGCAGGCCGGTCTGCGCGATACCCCATTCCGGGATGATGCAGACGGCGGTCAGGTAGATGGCACCAACCACGGTGATGCGGGTCAGCACATAATCGAGATAATCGGCAGTGCGCTTGCCCGGACGGATACCGGGAATGAAGCCGCCGTTCTTCTTCAGGTTCTCGGCGGTATCTTCCGGATTGAAGACAACCGCAGTATAGAAGAACGCGAAGAACATGATGCCGATGCCATAGAGAAGCATGTACAGCGGCTGCCCGTGCGCCAGGTACTGGTTGAGCGTCACGATCACGCTGCCCCAGGTGCTGGAAGTGTCCACCGAATTACCGGCAAACTGCGTGATGGTCAGCGGCAGAAGCAGCAGCGAACTTGCAAAAATCGGCGGGATCACCCCGGCGGTGTTAAGCTTCAGCGGCAGGTGCGAACGGTCCGCCTGCATGCCCCCGCGCTGGGTCGCGCGCTTGGGATACTGGATGAGTAAGCGCCGCTGAGCGCGCTCGAAGAAGCAGATCACCAGGATCAGGACCACGACCATGACAATCAGACCGCCGATCAGCACGCCGCTGATCGAGCCGGTACGACCCCCTTCGAACAGGTTGGCCGTGAACGTCGGGAACTGGGCAACGATGCCCGCCATGATGATGAGCGACACGCCATTGCCGATGCCGCGCGCAGTGATCTGTTCGCCCAGCCACAGTAGGAACATCGTGCCGCCGACAAGGTTGATCACCGAAACAATGCGGAACGTGTAGCCGGGGTCGACAACGGCCTGCAGCCCGCTCGATGCGGCGTAGGCTTCCAGCCCGCTGGCCAGGAACCAGCCCTGGATCGCGCAAAGGAAAACCGTACCGTAGCGGGTGTACTGGTTCAGTTTCTTGCGCCCGGCCTCGCCTTCCTTCTTCAGCGCCATCAGACTGGGATGCAGCGCGGCCGCCATCTGGATGACGATCGAGGCGGTGATGTAGGGCATCACGCCCAGCGCGATCAGGCTCATACGCTCCAGCGAACCGCCGGAGAACATGTTGAACATGTCGAGGATGCCGCCACGCGTCTGGTCATACAGCGTTTCCAGGATCAGCGGGTTCACACCGGGCAGCGGAACAAAGCTGAGGAAACGGAAGACGATGAGCGCACCGATCGTAAACCAGATACGCTGCTTGAGTTCGGTGGCCTTGCTGAAGTTGGAGAAACTCAGCGAGCTTGCGAGATTATCGGCGCGAGATGCCATGAGAAATGTCTGAATCCTGGTATTTGGCGCCGGACCCTCCCGGCTCAGGAAGGCTAGATAGGGATGCGCGGGCCCGATGTCGAACCCGCGCGTCCCATTTTCTGGTTACTTGGCTTCTTTGGCCGCCTTGTTGGCGTCGCGGCGAGCAGCCTTCTTTTCGTGCTCGGGCTTGCCGGGGTCGATCACGTCGACCTTGCCGCCAGCCTTTTCCACCGCAGCCACGGCACCCTTCGAGGCACCGGCAACGTTGAAGGTCAGCTTGTCCGTCAGTTCACCCTTGGCCAGCAGGCGCACGCCGTCCTTGCCGCCACGGGCCACGCCAGCAGCCTTCAGGGCGGCGTGATCGATCGTGGACTTGGCGTCGAGCTTGCCATTGTCGACCAGCTTCTGGATCTGGCCGATGTTCACTTCGGCGTAGTCCTTGCCGAAGGGGTTGTTGAAGCCCCGCTTTGGCAGGCGCATGTGCAGCGGCATCTGGCCGCCTTCGAAGCCCTTTACGGCAACGCCCGAACGGCTCTTCTGGCCCTTCTGGCCACGGCCGGCGGTCTTGCCCTTGCCCGAGCCGATGCCACGGCCCACGCGCATGCGCTCTTTACGGGCGCCTTCGTTGTCACGGATTTCGTTCAGTTTCATAGTCTGCACTCGCTTTCGCTTTGTTCGCGCTAAAAGTGGTATTCTCGAAATGGAAGCGGCCCGCTACTTGAGCGGGCCACCACCGTCAAATTGTTTGTCGGTCGAGGAAGGCTTCAGCCTTCCACGATCTTCACCATGTGCGGCACCTTGGCGATGGCGCCGCGCACTTCGGGGGTGTCCTTCAGTTCGACAACCTTGTGCATCTTGTTCAGCCCGAGGCCGATCAGGATCTTGCGCTGGCTTTCGGGACGACGGATCGGCGAACCGATCTGCTTGATCTTGATGGTAGCCATCTATCTTACTCCGTGATCGCTTCGGCTTCGGCCTGGGCCTCGGCTTCGCTCACCTGGCCACCACGACCCAGCAGGTCGGCAACCTTCTTGCCACGACGCTGTGCAACCGACTTCGGCGAAGACTGGTTCACCAGCGCATCGAAGGTGGCGCGGATCATGTTGTAGGGGTTGGACGTGCCGATCGACTTGGTCACCACGTCGGCAACGCCAAGGCTTTCGAACACGGCGCGCATCGGGCCACCGGCGATGATGCCGGTACCGGCAGGCGCCGAACGCACGTTCACCTTGCCAGCGCCGAAGTGGCCCTTGCCGTCGTGATGGAGGGTACGACCTTCCTTCAGCGGCACGCGGATCATCTTCTTCTTGGCAGCAGCGGTAGCCTTGTTGATGGCTTCCGGAACTTCGCGGGCCTTGCCGTGGCCGAAGCCAACGCGGCCCTTGCCGTCACCCACCACGACCAGCGCGGCGAAACCGAAGCGCTTGCCGCCCTTCACCACCTTGGCGACGCGGTTGATGTGAACGAGCTTTTCGATCAGCTCCTCGCCATCGTCGTCACCGCGGTTGCCACGGCGATCATCACGACCGCGACCACGGCCACGGCCACCATCACGGCCACCGCCACGATTGTCGTCACGGTTGCCGCCACGACCGCCGCGCTGACCGCGAGCGCCCTGGGGACGGCCTGCGTCGCCACCCGCTGCAGACTGGTTCTCGGCGGCTTCGGTGGTTGCCAGCGACGGGGTCGGCGTCGAGCCTTCGACGTTCTCGTTCACCTGCGCCTCGGCCTTGGCAGTGGCCGCCTCGGGCTTTTCCGCGGCGTTGGTTTCGGCGCCGGTGTCTTCGTTCTTGTTTTCGTCAGCCATCATCAGAACTCCAGCCCACCTTCGCGAGCGGCATCGGCCAGCGCCTTCACGCGGCCATGGAACAGGAAACCACCGCGGTCGAACACGACGGTCGTCACGCCAGCCTTCTTCGCGGCTTCGGCGATTTCGCTGCCGACCTTCTTGGCAGCATCGACATTTGCGCCCGAGCCCTTGCCACCCAGCGTGCTGGCGGCGGCGACGGTACGGCCGTCCTTGTCGTCGATGATCTGCGCGTAGATGTGCTGGCCGGTGCGGTGCACCGACAGGCGAGGCTTGTCGCCGGAACGCTTGCGAAGCGCGGTGCGCACGCGACGGCGGCGACGTTCAAAGAGGGAAAGCTTTGCCATCTTACTTCTTCTTCCCTTCCTTGCGGAAGATATACTCGCCGCGATACTTCACACCCTTGCCCTTGTAGGGTTCGGGCTTGCGCCATTCGCGGATCTCGGCAGCGAACTGCCCGACCTTCTGCTTGTCGATGCCCGAAACCTCGACCGTGGTCTGGTCGGGCGTCTTCACCTCAACGCCTTCCGGAACATCCAGATCGACATCATGGCTGAAACCGAGCTGCAGCTTGAGCTTCTTGCCCTGGGCCGACGCACGATAACCGACGCCAGTGATTTCCAGCACCTTGGTGAAACCTTCGGTGACACCATCGACCAGGTTCTGCACCAGCGTGCGGTGCATGCCCCAGAACTGACGCGCCTTCTGCGTCTTGTTGACGGGGTTTACCTGGATCTCGTCGCCCTCGATCTTGTATTCGATCAGGTCGAGCATGGTCATGGAGAGCTCACCCTTGGGGCCCTTCACGCTGAGGGTCTTGCCCTCGGTCTTGGCGGTCACTCCACTGGGAAGCGCCACCGGCCTTTTGCCAATGCGGCTCATCAGAACACCTCCGCGAGCACTTCGCCGCCAACGTTCTCGGTGCGTGCTTCGTTGTCCGAAAGCACGCCCTTGGGCGTCGAGACGATGGTGATGCCAAGGCCGTTGCGCACTGCCGGCAACTCTTTCGAGCCCGAGTAGATGCGGCGGCCAGGCTTGGAGACACGGGCAACGTGCTTGATCGCAGGTTCGCCCTCGAAATACTTCAGTTCGATCCGCAGTGCGGGGTGCTTGCCGCTGCTGTCTTCGCTGAAGCCACGGATGTAGCCTTCGCGCTGCAACACTTCGAGCACGTTCGCACGCAGCTTTGAAGCGGGCGAAAGAACGGAATCCTTCTTCGCCTGCTGGCCGTTGCGGATACGGGTGAGCATATCACCCAGGGGATCGGTCATAGCCATCTATCGTTTCCTCACCAGCTCGACTTGGTCACGCCCGGAATCAGGCCCTTGTTGGCCAGGTTCCGGAGTTCGATGCGGTTAAGCCCGAACTTGCGGTAGTAGCCGCGCGGGCGGCCGGTGGTGGTGCAGCGGTTGCGCACACGGGTAGGGTTCGCGTTGCGCGGCAGTTCAGCCATCTTCAGGCGCGCCATGAGACGCTCGGTATCGTCGAGCGACTCATCGTCGGCAACGGCCTTCAGCTTCGCGTACTTTTCCGCATACTTCTTGACGAGTTGCTTGCGCTTCTCGTTCTTGTTGATGGAACTCAGTTTCGCCATTGGACTTAAGCTCTCTCTTGCTTTCTCAGGTCAGGGAAACGGCTCACGCCGCTTCCTTCTCTTCAGCCTCTTCGGCCGGGAACGGGAAACCGAACAGGCGCAGCAGTTCGCGCGCTTCTTCGTCGGTCTTGGCGGAGGTGGTGACAATGATGTCCATGCCACGCACCTTGTCGATCTGGTCGTAGCTGATTTCCGGGAAGATGATCTGCTCCTTGATGCCCATGGCGTAGTTGCCATTGCCATCGAAGCTCTTCGGATTCAGGCCACGGAAGTCGCGAATGCGGGGCATTGCGATCGTCACCAGGCGATCGAGGAATTCATACATGCGGTCACGACGCAGGTTCACCTTGCAGCCAATCGGCATACCGTCGCGCAGCTTGAACTGTGCGATCGACTTCTTGGCCTTGGTAATCACCGGCTTCTGACCGGCAATCGCCTGCATTTCCTCGGCAGCGGTCTGGACCTTCTTCTTGTCCTGGCTCGCTTCGCCGACACCCATGTTCAGCGTGATCTTCTCAAGGCGCGGAACCTCCATGTGGTTCTTGTAACCGAACTTCTCGGTCATCGCCTTGACGATCTCGTCCTGATACTTCTTCTTCAGGCGCGGAGTGTAATCAGCCATCGATGGTCTCCCCGGACTTGACGGCGACGCGCACCTTCTTGCCGTCCTTTTCTTCGAAACGGACGCGGGTGGGCTTGCCATCCTTGGGATCTGCAACAGCGACCTTGGCGATCGCCATCGGGGCGGGCACACGGTCGATGCCGCCCTGCGGATTAGCCTGCGAAGGCTTGCGGTGACGGGTCATCACGTTGACACCCTCGACCAGGACCTTGCCTTCTTTCGGCATGACCTGCTGGACAGTGCCGGTCTGGCCCTTGTCCTTGCCCGAGAGCACGACAACCGTGTCGCCCTTCTTGATCTTAGCGGATGCCATCAGAGCACCTCCGGAGCGAGCGAAATGATCTTCATGAAGCCCTTGCCGCGCAGTTCACGCACGACCGGGCCGAAGATACGGGTGCCGATCGGCTCCTCGTTCTTGTTCACGAGGACCGCGGCGTTGCTGTCGAAACGGATCACGCTGCCATCGGGACGACGAACGTCCTTCCGGGTGCGCACGATCACGGCACGGTGCACGTCGCCCTTCTTCACGCGGGCGCGCGGCTGGGCTTCCTTGACGGAAACCACGATCACATCACCGACAGACGCGGTACGACGCTTCGACCCGCCCAGCACCTTAATGCACTGGACGCGCTTGGCGCCGCTGTTATCCGCGACGTCGAGATTGGATTGCATCTGGATCATCGATCCGGTTCCTTCTCTTGGCTTGCCGGGACGGTCCGATTATCGGCGCCCGGCAGTTCCTACGTCTAATTACTCAGCGCCACCGGGGGTGGCTTGGGCGACTTCCAGGTCCGCTTCAACGGCCTGGCCTCGGCTCGCGACCAGGCGATCCTTCACCGCCCAGGTCTTCGTCTTGGAGATCGGTTTGGTCTCCACGATACGAACCTTGTCGCCAACGACATATTCGTTCTTCTCGTCGTGAGCGTGATACTTCTTCGAACGCTTGATGATCTTGCCGTAAAGCGGGTGCTTCACGCGGCGTTCGACCAGCACGGTCACGGTCTTGTCGGTCTTGTCGGAGGTGACAGTCCCGGTCAGGATACGCTTGGGCATTGTCTACTCCTTACGCTTTCGCTGCTTCGGACTGGGCGCTTTTGGCGCGCTCGTTCTGAAGCGTCTTGATGCGCGCGATCTGGCGACGGACTTCCTTCACCCGGGCCGGACCTTCCAACTGGTTGGTGGCGGCCTGGAAACGCAGGTTGAACTGCTCTTTCTTGAGCATGGTCAGCGCTTCGGTGAGCTGGTCGTCAGACTTCGTGCGCAGGTCTTCGGTGTTGCTCTTGTCAGCCATTATTCGCCTCCCAGGTGCGAGGTGTCGCCAAAACGGGCGATGACCTTTGTCTTGATCGGCAGCTTCATGGCAGCACGTTCGAAAGCGAGCGCGGCCACGGGGCCGGGAACGCCGTCCAGTTCGAACAGGATCCGGCCCGGCTTGACGCGAGCGGCCCAGTATTCGACGGAACCCTTGCCCTTACCCTGACGGACTTCGGCAGGCTTCTTCGAAACCGGCACATCCGGGAACACGCGGATCCACAGACGGCCCTGACGCTTCATCGCACGCGTGATGGCGCGACGAGCGGCTTCGATCTGGCGAGCGGTCAGACGCTCGGGCTCGAGAGCCTTGAGACCGTAGGCGCCGAAGTTCAGCGTGGTGCCGCCCTTGGCATCGCCATGGATCTTGCCCTTGAAGGCCTTGCGGTACTTGGTCTTTTTAGGTTGCAGCATGATTCTTTACCTCAACGAGCCGGGCGGACGCCGGACGTCTGCGATTCCATCATCAGGCGGTCCTGCGAGGTCGGATCGTGACCCAGGATCTCACCCTTGAAGACCCACACCTTGATGCCGATGATGCCATAGGCGGTCAGCGCCTCGGCTTCGGCATAGTCGATGTTGGCGCGCAGCGTGTGCAGCGGCACGCGGCCTTCGCGGTACTGTTCGACACGGGCGATTTCCGCACCGCCCAGACGACCACCGCACATGATCTTGATGCCTTCTGCACCAAGACGCATGGCCGACTGCATCGCGCGCTTCATGGCACGACGGAATGCGACACGGCGGATCAGCTGATCGGCAATGCCCTGGGCGACGAGCTTGGCGTCGATTTCCGGCTTGCGGATCTCCACGATGTTAAGCTTTACATCGCTCTGGGTCATCGTCGACAGCTTCGCACGAAGCTTCTCGATGTCAGCACCCTTCTTGCCAATGATGACGCCGGGGCGCGCAGCGTAGATCGAGACGCGGCACAGCTTGGCCGGACGTTCGATGACCACCTTCGAGATCGCTGCCTGCGGCAGGTTCGCGATGATGTACTTGCGGATCTCGATGTCTTCCTTCAGCAGCCGGGCGTATTCGCCACCTTCGGCGTACCAGCGGCTGTCCCAGGTGCGGTTGATCTGCAGGCGCAGACCGATCGGATTGCTCTTGTGACCCATCTTACGCCTCTTCTGCTTCGCGTACGACGATCCGCAGCCGGCTGAACGGCTTCAGGATCCGCGTGGACTTGCCACGGCCGCGCGTTGCGAACCGCTTCATGGTGATCGACTTGCCGACCGACGCCTCTGCTACGACGAGCGCGTCGACGTCGAGGTCGTGGTTGTTTTCGGCGTTGGCGATTGCCGAGGCGAGCACCTTTTGTGCATCGCGGGCCATCGCGCGCTTGGAGAAGGAGAGGATGTTCATTGCTTCCTCGGCCTTCTTGCCACGGATGAGGGCGGCGACGAGGTTCAGCTTCTGCGCGGAACCACGGATCGTGGTGCCGACAGCCAGCGCCTCGTTGTCCGCCACGCGGCGGGGAGACTTAGCCTTTGCCATTAGCGCTTACCCTTCTTGTCGGCAGCGTGGCCGGGGAACGTGCGCGTGGGCGCAAATTCACCAAGCTTGTGACCGACCATTTCCTCGTTGACCGAGACGGGCACGAACTTGTGCCCATTGTAGACGTTGAACGTCAGGCCGACAAAATCGGGCAGGATCGTCGAACGACGCGACCAGGTCTTGATCGGCTTATTGCTGTTCGCTTCCTGCGCTTCCTGCGCCTTCTTGAGAAGGCTCAGCTCGACAAACGGACCTTTCCAGACGGAACGTGCCATTGGTGCTTACCTCTTCTTCTTCGCGTGACGCGAACGGATAATCATCTTGTCCGTCTGCTTGTTCTTACGGGTACGGGCGCCCTTGGTCGGCTTGCCCCACGGAGTAACCGGATGACGGCCGCCGCTGGTGCGGCCTTCACCACCACCATGCGGGTGGTCGACCGGGTTCTTGGCGACACCGCGCGTCAGGGGCTTCACGCCCATGTGACGACGACGACCGGCCTTGCCCAGGTTCTGGTTCTGGTTGTCGGGGTTCGAAACCGAGCCCACGGTGCCCATGCAATCGGCGCGCAGGTAACGCTGCTCGCCGCTGTTGAGACGCACGATCACCATGCCGCGGTCACGACCGACCAACTGTACGTAGGTGCCTGCCGAACGGGCGATCTGGCCGCCTTTGCCCGGCTTCATCTCCACGTTGTGGATGATAGTGCCAACCGGCATCTGGCCCAGCAGCATCGCGTTACCCGGCTTCGTGTCGACCTTCTCGCCAGCGACAACCTTGTCGCCAGGAGCGACACGGTTGGGGGCGATGATGTAGGACAGCTCGCCATCCTCGTACTTGATCAGCGCGATGAAAGCGGTGCGGTTGGGATCGTATTCGATCCGTTCCACGGTAGCTTCCATGTCCCACTTGCGACGCTTGAAGTCGATGAAGCGGTACTTCTGCTTGTTACCGCCGCCCTTGCCGCGCGAGGTAACATGGCCCTTGTTGTTGCGGCCACCGGTCTTGCGCTTGCCTTCGGTCAGCGACTTGACCGGCCCACCCTTGTGGAGGCCGGTCTTGTCGACCAGGACGAGGCCACGGCGCGCCGGGCTTGTCGGATTATATGTTTTCAGTGCCATCGGATCAGCCCACGCCTTCGGTGATGTCGATCGGATCCTGACCCTCGGCGAGGGTCACGATTGCCTTCTTTTCGTCGGAACGCTTGTAGGGCTTACCCTTCCAGCGCTTGCTCTTGCCCTTCGAAACGATCGTGTTCACGCTCTTAACCTTGCGATCGAAGAGAGCCTCGACGGCTTCCTTGATCTGCGGCTTCGTCGCATCGTTCGCCACCTTGAACACAACGGCATTGTCTTCCGACAAAAGCGTTGCCTTCTCCGTGATGTGCGGAGCGAGAATCACGTCGTAGTGACGCGCGTCGATTGCATCTTTCTTAGCCATTGAAACGCGCCTCCAGCTTCTCGACCGCGTCCTTGGTGAGGACCAGCGTGTCGTGGTTGAGGATGTCGTAAACGTTGGCACCGACAGCCGGCAGCACGTCCACACCCGGCAGATTGCGAGCCGCCTTGGCGAAGCCATCGTCGACGCTCTCGCCGCCGATCACCAGCACCTTGCCGTTCCAGCCATTCTTGTCAAAGTGACCCTTGAGGGCCTTCGTCTTGGCATCCTTCAGTTCCAGGCTGTCGAGAATGATCAGGCCATTCTTCGCCTTGCTGGACAGAGCCATCTTCAGGCCAAGCGCACGCACTTTCTTGTTGAGCGACTGCTCGAAGTCACGCTTGCGCGCACCGTGGGCCTTGCCGCCACCGATGAAGATCGGGGCGCCGCGGTCACCGTGGCGAGCGCCGCCGGAACCCTTCTGCTTGCCCCACTTCTTGCCGGTACGGGCAACGTCCGAACGCTCACGCGTCGGGCGAGCCGTGGCGCGGCGGTTTTCCAGCTGCCACGTGACAACGCGGTGCAGGATATCGGCACGCGGCTCGACACCGAATACGGCGTCGTTCAATTCGACGTCGCCGGCGGTCTTGCCGTCAATTTTCTGGACCTTGACCTTCACGATCAGGACTCCTTCTTGTCGTTAGGATCGGCCTCGGGCGCTCCGCTTTCGGTACCGACACCCGCGTCCTGCTGCTGGATCAGCTTTTCCTGCTGCTCCGGCGAGACTTCGGGATTGGTTTCGACTGCTGCATCCGCCTCGATCAGGCCGGGGGTCGCATCGTCGGAAGAGAACTCGTCGGCATTGCGGCGCATGGCACCAGGGAACGGCACACCTTCGGGAAGCGGCAGCTTCACGGCATCCTTGACCAGCAGCCAGCCATTCTTGGCGCCCGGCACGGAGCCGCGCACGAAGATCAGGCCGCGTTCTGCATCGGTGCGCACGACTTCCAGGTTCTGCTGGGTGCGCTGACGGTCGCCCATGTGGCCGGCCATCTTCTTGTTCTTGAAGACCTTGCCCGGATCCTGGCGGTTACCCGTCGAACCGTGCGAACGGTGCGAGATGGAAACGCCATGCGTCGCGCGCAGACCACCGAAGCCCCAACGCTTCATCGCACCGGCAAAGCCCTTACCAACGGTATGGCCCGTGATGTCGACTTTCTGGCCAGCGACGAAGTGATCGGCAGTGATGGTGGCACCAACGGGAAGGAGACCTTCCTCGTTTTCCACGCGGAATTCAGCGACCTTCATCTTCAGGCCGACGTTCGCCTTCGCAAAGGCTTCACGCTGCGGCTTGTTGACGTTCTTCTGCTTCGCATCGCCGGCGCCGAGCTGCACCGAGAAATAGCCGTCGCGATCGGCCGTACGCTGTCCGGTGACCTGGCACCCTTCCAGCGACAGAACGGTCACGGGTACGTGACGTCCGTCCTCCTGGAACAAGCGGGTCATCCCGACTTTCTTCGCGATCACGCCTGTGCGCATGATCCAAACTCCTTACACAGAGGCACAAGGGGACCATCCCCAGGTGCTTGCCAGCCCAAGTTTTGATGCATCGCCCCGTCCGGGCTGAAATGCTCTCACGACCGGGGTCGATTGAGCGAGACGGGGGACGCAGCCCGGATGTATCCGGCGGTATCCCTATGTCTTGCCTGATCCTTAGCGGATCGGGCGGGGCCAGTAGGAGCCCCGAAAAATCTCCGGCGGTTTAGGGTCCTGCCAGATGGACCGGTCGAATCGCGGCTCAGGCCAGCTTGATTTCGACGTTCACGCCCGCCGCGAGGTCCAGCTTCATCAGCGCGTCGACCGTCTGGGCGTTGGGCTGCACGATGTCGAGCAGCCGCTTGTAGGTGCGCACCTCGAACTGCTCGCGCGACTTCTTGTCGATGTGCGGGCCGCGGTTCACGGTGAACTTCTCGATACGCGTCGGCAACGGAATGGGACCACGAATGAGCGCGCCGGTACGGCGTGCGGTGTCCGCAATCTCGCCAGTTGCCTGGTCGAGCACGCGGTGATCGAAGGCCTTGAGGCGAATGCGAATATTCTGTGCGTCCATGATTTCCGTCTACCGATGCGAAAGAGCCAAGCGGACCTTGAACTTTGCCGTCTCCGGCCCGCCAAAACAAAAAGGCCCGCCCCGCTTGTGTCCGGTTTCCCGGAACGGGCGGCCTTAAGTGAATTCATTGCGGAAGAGACGAATCTCTTCCTGTGAGCGCGCATATACGGAGGAGTGAGTATCCTGACAACCCCCGAAATGCGGCAATTTTGCCGACCCCTCCCCTTCCCGCGTCACAGCGTTCCGAAATGAAGGCGGCCTTCATAAAAAAGGCCCGGCACTCGCTGACGAGTGCCGGGCCTTTCTGTTCCGCGACGCCAGGCGGCGCCAGTGGAATTACTTGGTGATCTTCGAGACGACGCCCGAGCCAACCGTACGGCCACCTTCGCGGATAGCGAAGCGCAGGCCTTCGTCCATGGCGATCGGAGCGATGAGCTTGACGCTGATCGTCACGTTGTCACCCGGCATAACCATCTCGGTGCCTTCCGGCAGGATCACTTCGCCCGTCACGTCGGTCGTGCGGAAGTAGAACTGCGGACGGTAGTTGGCGAAGAACGGCGTGTGACGGCCACCTTCGTCCTTCGACAGGACGTAGACTTCAGCCGAGAACTCGGTGTGCGGGTTCACGCTGCCGGGCTTTGCCAGAACCTGGCCACGCTCGACGGCTTCACGAGCCACACCGCGGATCAGGGCGCCGATGTTGTCACCAGCTTCACCACGATCGAGCAGCTTGCGGAACATTTCCACACCGGTCACGGTCGTCTTGGTGGTGTCCTTGATGCCGACGATTTCTACTTCGTCGCCAACGTTCACAACACCGGTTTCGACACGGCCGGTCACAACCGTACCACGACCAGAGATCGAGAACACGTCTTCGATCGGCATCAGGAATGCCTGGTCGACCGGACGCTCCGGCTGCGGGATGTGTTCGTCGACAGCCTTCATCAGTTCGATGATGGAGTTCTTGCCGATTTCGTCGTCACGACCTTCGAGAGCGGCCAGAGCCGAGCCCTTGACGATCGGAATGTTGTCGCCGTCGAAGTCGTAGTCGCTCAGAAGTTCGCGAACTTCCAGCTCGACCAGCTCAAGCAGTTCTTCGTCGTCGACCTGGTCGACCTTGTTCAGGTACACGACCAGAGCGGGAACGCCGACCTGACGCGAGAGCAGGATGTGCTCGCGGGTCTGCGGCATGGGGCCGTCAGCAGCGTTCACCACCAGGATGGCGCCGTCCATCTGCGCCGCACCGGTGATCATGTTCTTCACATAGTCAGCGTGGCCCGGGCAATCGACGTGCGCGTAGTGGCGCGATTCAGTTTCGTACTCAACGTGAGCGGTCGAGATGGTGATGCCACGCTCGCGCTCTTCCGGAGCCTTGTCGATGTTTGCGAAATCGACAGCTGCACCGCCGTAGGTTTCAGCCATCACCTTGGTGATTGCAGCCGTAAGCGTGGTCTTGCCGTGGTCAACGTGACCGATGGTGCCGACGTTGCAGTGCGGCTTGTTCCGCTGGAATTTTTCCTTCGCCATTTTCTCTAAAAACCTCTGTTAGTCAAAAGTTGAATTTCATCGGGAGAGGAAGCGGCACCCGTTGAATAAGGCGCCGCCCCTAGACGCTTGCCCCTGGTTAGGCAAGCTTCTCCTTGATCTCCTGCGCCACATTCGACGGTACTTCGTCATAGTGGCTGAACTGCATCGTGTACTGGGCGCGGCCCTGGGTGAAGGAACGCAGTTCGTTCACATAGCCGAACATATTTGCCAGCGGCACGTGAGCCTCGACAACCTGTGCGTTACCACGGCTGTCGGTGCCCTGGATCTGGCCACGACGGGAGTTCAGGTCGCCGATAACGTCGCCCATGAAGTCTTCCGGGGTAACCACTTCCACCTTCATCACCGGCTCGAGCAGGATGATACCAGCCTTCTCTGCCGCTTCACGCATTGCGCCGCGACCGGTGATTTCGAAAGCCACCGTACTGGAGTCGACGTCATGGTACTTGCCGTCGATCAGCTCGATGGTGAAGTCGATGATCGGGAAGCCGACAAGGTAGCCGCTCTCGGCCTGCTCGCGCATGCCCTTCTCGACCGACGGGATATATTCGCGAGGAATATTGCCGCCCTTCACATTGTCCTCGAACACGATGCCCTGGCCACGTTCTCCAGGGATCACGCGAACCTTCGCTTCACCGAACTGGCCCGAACCACCCGACTGTTTCTTGTGGGTGTAGGTCACTTCGACTTCGCGGCGGATCGATTCGCGGTACGCCACCTGCGGCGCACCGACATTGGCTTCCACCTTGAATTCGCGCTTCATGCGATCGACGAGGATATCGAGGTGAAGCTCGCCCATGCCCTTGATGATCGTCTGGCCCGATTCATGGTCGGTCGACACGCGGAACGACGGATCCTCGGCGGCCAGGCGGTTCAGGGCAACGCCCATCTTTTCCTGGTCAGCCTTGGTCTTGGGTTCAACCGACAGCTCGATCACGGGCTCGGGGAATTCCATCCGCTCGAGAATGATCGGGTTCTGCGGAGCGCACAGCGTGTCGCCCGTGGTGGTTTCCTTGAGACCCGCAATAGCGACGATGTCACCGGCGAATGCTTCCTCGATGTCCTCACGGTTGTTGGAGTGCATCAGCAGCATGCGGCCGATCTTTTCCTTCTTGTCCTTCACCGAGTTCAGCACGGTGCCCTTGGAGAGCTTGCCGGAATAGATACGGGTAAAGGTGAGCGTGCCCACGAAGGGGTCGTTCATAATCTTGAACGCCAGCGCGGAGAAAGGCTCATCATCCGAAGACGGACGGGTCTCTTCCTTGTCGCTGTCGGGCAGCACGCCCTTGATCGCCGGAACGTCGACCGGCGAAGGCATGTAATCGACCACGGCGTCGAGCAGGGGCTGCACGCCCTTGTTCTTGAACGCCGAGCCGCACAGCACGGGCACGAAAGCCTGCGCCATGGTGCCCTTGCGGATCAACTGCTTCAACGTTGCCGCGTCGGGATCTTCGCCGGATTCGAGGTAGGCTTCCATGGCGTCGTCGTCCTGCTCGACTGCAGTCTCGACCAGCTTCTCGCGATATTCGGCAGCCTTGTCGGCGAGATCGGCCGGGATGTCGACGTAGTTGAACGTCGCGCCGAGGCCGTCGTTTTCCCACACGATGCCACGCATGTTGACGAGGTCGACCACACCCTGCAGGTCGCTTTCCGCGCCAATCGGCAGGTAAAGCACCAGCGGGTTTGCGCCTAGGCGGTCTACGATCGACTGCACACAGTAGTAGAAGTCGGCACCGGTGCGGTCCAGCTTGTTGATGAAGCACATGCGCGGAACCTTGTACTTGTCCGCCTGGCGCCACACGGTTTCGGACTGCGGCTCCACGCCCGCGACCCCGTCGAACACGGCGACCGCGCCGTCGAGCACGCGCAGGGAGCGTTCGACTTCGATGGTGAAGTCAACGTGGCCCGGAGTGTCGATGATGTTGATGCGGTGCTTCGGCCCCTCGCCATCCTCTGCCGACCAGAAGGTGGTCGTCGCAGCGGACGTGATGGTGATCCCGCGTTCCTGCTCCTGCTCCATCCAGTCCATCGTCGCGGCACCATCGTGCACTTCGCCGATCTTGTAGGACTTGCCGGTGTAGTAGAGGATACGCTCTGTCGTGGTGGTCTTGCCGGCATCGATGTGCGCCATGATGCCGATATTGCGATAGCGCTCCAGCGGATAGTCGCGGGCCATGTTACAATTCCTTGGGTTGGGGGCGGAGACAGGCTCGCGCCCCATATAGTCTCTAATGTGACAGCTTGAAGGCCGGAGCATGTCGCCCCGGCCCGCAAGCGAAACGCCCTACCAGCGGTAGTGCGAGAAGGCGCGGTTCGCGTCCGCCATGCGGTGCGTGTCTTCGCGCTTCTTCACCGCGTTGCCGCGGTTGTTGGCAGCATCCATCAGCTCTGCCGAGAGGCGGGCGCTCATGGTGGTTTCGGCACGGCCGCGCGCAGCGGTGATCAACCAGCGGATGGCGAGAGCCTGGGCACGCTCGGGGCGAACCTCGACCGGCACCTGGTACGTGGCACCGCCAACACGGCGGCTGCGCACTTCGACCTGCGGAGCAACGTTCTGCAGCGCGGTGTGGAACAGCTCGACCGGGTTGGCCTTGGCGCGCGCCTCTACCGTGTCGAGCGCGGTGTAGACGATACCTTCGGCAACGGCCTTCTTGCCGTCCAGCATGAGGTTGTTCATGAACTTCGACAATACCTGATCACCAAACTTGGGATCGGGCAGGATTTCCCGCTTCTCGGGACGACGACGACGTGACATTTTACTGAACTCCTTCGGAGTAGCGGCAGCACGTCCGTGCTGCCTTGCGGTTCCGGCCCGCTCCCCCACCCGGCCGCCCAGATGCTACCTCGCGAAGGGTAGCCGGGTGGAGCATCGGGCCGGAACCGGGCTTTCGCCGGGCCTGACTTACTTCGGACGCTTGGCGCCGTACTTCGAACGGGACTGCTTGCGATCCTTCACGCCCTGCGTGTCGAGCACGCCGCGCAGCACGTGGTAACGCACGCCGGGAAGGTCGCGCACACGGCCGCCGCGGATCAGCACCACGGAGTGTTCCTGCAGGTTATGACCTTCGCCCGGAATGTAGGCGATGATCTCGCGCTGGTTGGTCAGACGGATCTTCGCAACCTTGCGCAGTGCCGAGTTCGGCTTCTTCGGAGTCGTCGTGTAGACGCGGGTGCAAACGCCGCGCTTCTGCGGGCTGGACTGCATCGCGGCAGACTTGCTCTTCGTCTTCACGGGCTGGCGGGGCTTCCGCACAAGCTGGTTAATAGTCGGCATAAATTCTCTTCACCGTTTGATGGGTTGGGGTGCTTTCCTTCCTGATCCGACCGTCCTGAGCCTGTCGAAGGACTGCTTTTTCTTCCGGCCTCGCGCGAGACCCGAAAAGGAAATGCAGCCCTTCGACAAGCTCAGGGCAGACGGTGGAGGGTTCGACCCTTCACCCGTGGATGGCACCATCGGCAGGCCGGATGGAATGTCTGAAACCCGTCATCCCAGCGAAAGCTGGGATCGCCATCCACCAAGCGCGGAGCCTGTGGATAGCGGTCCCGGATCTGGTCCGGGACAGGCCTGAAACGCTCCACCCGGATACCTGAAGCACCGGGTTACTCTGACGGCTGCCCCGAGCGTTTCCGCTCCAATAGAAAAAGGCTCCACCAAACGGGGAGCCCCGGGACATGACCGGCAATGTTCAGCTCTATCTGACCGGGGACTCGCTACGAGAGCGGCCTCGGATGGGGGCGCAGATAGTTGGATTTGGGGTGGGGGTCAAGGGTGTAACCCCTTGTCAACAGAATGCTTGCTCGCCATGCTTGCTGCCGCTCTAGCACGCATTTATAGCAAGCATAGATTTAAAGGATCCCACCTATGTCTGACCTCTTCGGAAATCCTAATCCCATGCCCAGTCCCCAATCAAAAGGAGGTCGGCAGCGCGCGGAAGTTCTGTCCGCCGATGAGCGTAGCGCCATTGCATCTCGCGCTGCGCGAAAAAGATGGGAAGATGAACCGGCGGTTGTCAAAGCATCGCATGGTTCAGCAGACAGTCCGCTGATCATCGGCGACATAGAACTGCCATGCTACGTCTTGGAAGACGGACGTCGTGTGATAATTCAGCGAAGCGTGATTACCGCACTCGACATGAAGCAAGGAACCGCAGGCCGTGGAGGGGGAGACCGTCTTGCAAAGTTCGCAGCTACCAAAGGCGTTGCGCCTTTTGTAGACGACGCTCTCCGGGAGAAACTGACCGCCCCCATCAAGTTTCGCGCACAGGGGTCAACTGCTTACGGCTATGAAGCTACGATCCTCGCGGACCTCTGCGATGCTGTCCTTCAAGCACGAGAAGAAGGCGTTCTTCACTATCAGCAAGAGCACATCGCCAAACGTTGTGAAATCCTAGTCAGAGCGTTTGCTCGAGTAGGCATCATAGCTTTGGTCGATGAAGCGACTGGATATCAAGAGATTAGAGAGAGGAAAGCGCTCGAAGAAATTCTGAACAAATACATATCAGAAGAATTGCGAAGGTGGACTAAGACTTTCCCAGACGAATACTTTAAACAGATTTTCCGCCTTAAGGATTGGAAGAATCCTAACGG
Organism: uncultured Sphingomonadaceae bacterium; assembly: GCA_947493195.1. GTDB lineage: Bacteria > Pseudomonadota > Alphaproteobacteria > Sphingomonadales > Sphingomonadaceae > Alteraurantiacibacter. The sequence continues at coordinate 264,640 of CANLQG010000003.1, forward strand.
GACGAAGCGCCCCGGCGTTTTAGGGCACTACACCAACGACCTTGTATATCAACGGCTAGCCCCTGGTATCCTGGATGAACTTCAAAAGTTGAATCCTTCGGACGGCCAAGGCCACCGCAAACGAAAGCATCACCAATACCTGAGTGAGGATCATGGCGATCCGCGACTGCGCGAACACCTCGACAAGGTAGTCGTTCTTATGCAGGCTTCGTCTTCGTGGGGACAATTCAAACTTCTTTTGGATCGCGCTCTTCCGAGAATAAACGCAACAGGTTTGCTCCCTCTTCCTGACCCCGAAGGATAGATAGCTTAGGAATCCTGATTCCTGATACCAAAGGGAATATGGACACAGGGAGTATTTTCGGCAGCCGGTTCGAGATGGCCCAACTGATCATCGAAGAACATCTGCGGTTGAATCACATCAAGGAAATTCTTTTTCTCGATCCCGCCAGTGAGGAACAGTTCGTCGACTGTGATACCGAGATTCTTCATCGTATTGACCATCCGCTCATGAGCTGGCGCATTCCGAGCGGTCACAATCGACACTCTCATGATCTTGTCTGGCCTATTCGTTTTCGCTTCCCCGCTTTGCTCAAGTTTCTGGATCTTCGACAGGTTCTGAAGCAATTGCATTAGCGGCCCATCCTTCAGTGGCCTGTCCTTATTCTCTTCCTCGTAGTGATGAAACAGGGGCAAACCGCCATCGGCGAACTTACTCTCCGCCTCGTCGTCCACGAGTACGCCATCAAAGTCGAATGCCAATCGCAGTTGCATATCAACGAGATCATCTTCTCTCGGTGGTGCAGGCAAAACGAAACCCGCAGGATGTCCTTCTGCAACCGCTGCCCGAACTTCGTCTCGGTTTGTGCTGAGGTAGAGACAAGCATTGACCGATGGCATGTATCGATACGGAGGTTCTCCCGACAGAAAAACTGCGCGCGTAATATCAAGTTCATGAGCTTTGGCAGAATTCATAATTCTTACGCCAGCTTCCGGGTCATTTCGGCTCAGTATGACCACTTCGACAGGCTTTTGGTCCGGGAAGAAAGTGTTGAGGTGCAGCAGCCGACGAATGAAAGGATAAGCGGCACCGGGCCCGGGCGGATTGTCTTTATTCGCAATTTGGAAAGCCTTGAAAGCATCTTCGCCCTCTTCTTCGTAGATGCGATGTTCCTCTGAAAGATCGAACAACGCAGTCGAAGAAATGCCTACGACGAGCTTCTCACTGATTGGATATGGCATAATCAAACCCCTGCTTAACCAGACGAAGTAGTCCTTGGGTTTTGATATTCAAGGAAATCACTTCCCTACTGCTCCTCCCCCATTCTCCACGCCAGCGCATGACCAAGAAACAATCTATTTGTTCAGCCTCAAGCGCCGGCGTTCGCGTCCGCTCACTTGGCTTTCCTCCGCTTCGCTCCGGGCGCGCGGGCAGTAGGCCTTTGGCCATCTCCGCCTTCGGCTCCGATTCCGCGCTTGCGGCGCGCTGACGCGCCCCGGGCATCGCCAGCCAGAAACCTCTTTCCTACGCTGCGGGTAAGTTGCTCCACCGTGGACCATGACCACGAATCTCCCCCACCGCCCCCGCGCCACCCCCTCGCAAGCCACCTCCTACGTCACCGCCCCGCCCTCGCCGGTCGAGGAAGCCGATCCGCTGCTCGATTTCGCGCCGGTGCCGCACGCGGCTCCGCGGAAAAATTCCATCACGCCCGATCGCCAGCGCAGGTTCATCGCCCACCTTGCCGCCACCGGCATCGTCAAGCAGGCCGCGCTCCACATCGGGGCCAGCTTGGAGGCGCTTTACAAGCTTCGCCAGCGGCCCGGTGCGGACGAATTCCGGCGGGCGTGGGACATGGCGGTGGATCGCGGCGTCAGTCGGCTGGAGGACTGCGCGCTCGCCCGCGCGATAGAGGGGGAGGAGCGCATGGTCGTCTCCGGCGGGCAGGTGCTGGGCACCGAGCGGCGGCATAACGAGGCGCTGGTGATGTTCTTCCTGCGCCAGCGCCGGGCGGATCGCTATGGCAACCAGGTGGTGCCCGGCAGCCCGCTTTACGAGACGATCAAGGCGCAGGTGCTGGCCGAATACCACGCCAGCCGCCCCAGCAAGTCAGAGGTGCTCGCCCGCCTCAACGCCAAGCTCGACAGGATGCGCGAACGCCGCGCGGCGGCGGAGGCGCTGTTTGCGGGGGACGGGGCGGAAGGTGAGGCAGGCTAGCCCACCAGCGTGGGGCGCCCGCAGCGCAGCCGGTCCACCGTCACGTCTGCCGCGCCCAGCTTCACCCCCAGCAGGCCGGTCAACTGGTTCACCAGGATATCGAGCGATGGCGCAGCGGTGCCCAGCGCATTGCCCACCAGGCCCGCAATGCCGCCAAGGTTCAGGCCCAGCCCCAGCGCGCGCACATCCAGCTCCACATCTTCCGACAGGGATCGCGCGGTGCCCTCCAGCGCGTCTATGGTGCCCACCGTCTTCGTCCGGCGGTCGTTGACGTCATCCGGCGTGAAGTGGATTTCCTGCGCCACGTCGCCGCCGATCGAGATATCGGCATAGGCATCGACCTTTAGCGCCGTAGTGTTCAGCACGCGGGCAGGTTCCAGCCACAACGGGGCGGAAAAGTCGTCGAACAGGTCGGTGTTCACATCGGCAATGGCGGCGGTGCCGATGGAGGGCTTTGCCTCTATGTACACGCCGTCGCTGCCGTCGCCCGCGTCGCACACGATGTCGGTCATCTGCGCTTCGGCGGAGGCGAGCTCGGTGTATAGCGGAACCCGCACGCCGCCGCCGAGACCGGCAATGGGCAGCAGCCCGGCCACCACCGACAGCCGCGTCTCCGCCGTGCGCAGGGTGACATCGCCCATGGTATCCACCGTCAGCCAGGGGGAGCGTTCCTCCGAATAGCCGCCCGCCAGCCGGACATTCACGCTCGCAAGGCCGGTAACGTCGGTCTCGAGCGTTGCCTCGTAACTGTCGCCGTGGGCCGCCTGCAGCAGGCTGCGCAGCAGGGAATAGGCATCGACCGACACGCCGGAGCGGCCATCGTTAACATCGGTATTGCCGAGCGGGCCGAGGTCGATCAGGTCGGACAGTTGCACGAAGTCGCTGTTCGCCAGCGCCGCCACCCGCTCCAGCACGGCGGCCAGTTGCGGGTCGTCGCTGGCATCGGCCATCGCCTGCACGGCCTGGTGGAGGGGCGTGCCCGCCGCGAAGATCGCGCCGAAGGTCTCGCCCTCCATGTCCTGCAACGGCCCCAGTGCCTCGGCGAAATCGAGCACGTCTATCTGTGTATTGGAAAGCACGCCGACATCGGCGGGCGTGAGGTTGAGCGCCGTCCCCGCGAGGGCGGACAGCAGGTTGTCGGCAAGCTCGCCCGGCAGGTCCGCCACACGCGTGCCGAGCATGAAGCCGGCCATATCCGTTCGCGCGGCGGTGGCGCTGGCGGTGACCTGCGAGCTGGCGCCGGCAGTGACGAAGCTGCCGAAGAACAGCCTGACATCCTGCGTCAGCTGCACGCGGGTGGCGTTGGGATAGAGCGAGGTCTGGTCGAACCGCTCCTGCCAGGAGATGGCCTTGTCGCGCCGGTATTCGCCATCGAGCACCGCCTGGATCGACACGTTGCGCGCGCCGTTTTCGGCGATGACTTCGGCGACGATCCCTTCCTTCGCCACATCCGCGCCTGCCGATACGGCGGCGGCGGCGGCGGCGTCGGCGATGTTCTGCAGACGCCGCTCTGCCAGGTAGAGCGAACCAAGATCCAGGGCGAAGGCCCCCATCGCCATCAGCGGTGGCAGGGCCAGCCCGAACAGCACCGCGCTGGCGCCGTCTTCGTCGAGAAAGATGTCGCGGATCGATCGCATGGTCAGTCCCCCCCTAAAGCGAGTTCAGTCGCACGCGCGCCTGCCGCGTGATCGGACTGGCGGGCAGCGGGATGATGGAAGCGCCGAGCAGCACACTCTCCGAATAGTCGTAGGAAACCGCGACCGTGTAGACGTCACCATCCAGGCTGGTGGACACGGTCACCTTGTCGGCATTGACCGTGCCGGCTGACAGCACGCCATCGTTCACCATATCCTGCACGATGTCCTGCCGGTCTGCTTCGTCGATCCCGGCCAGCGCCGCGCGCGCGCCTTCGTTGGCCGCCTGCTGCACACTGTGCGCGGCCATGAACCAGGTGCCGTAACTGATGACCCCGAACAGCAGCACGATGATGATAGGCAGCGCGAAAGCGGCTTCTATCAGCACCGCGCCCTGCTCGTCCCTGGCCAGCCTGCCGCCAAGGCGACGGGCACTGGTGGCCGAGAACCGATCGATTATGTGAGGGTTTTCCATGCTGCACAGTGTTCCATGCAGTCATCAACCAATCTGAAACCTGGTAACGCCCAGCTTTTACGGGCTTTACGCAGAGCTTGCGGACCGGCAGATCGCCGGGAGCGCAGAAATGCGTGCAAGGTTAATTTCGACCAACCCGCCCACAAGCAGGCTGTCAGCGCAAATTGCGTAATTTCGCGGACGGTCCGCAAATCGCCGTGGTCAGGAACGGGTCATGATGATCGAGGCGCCCTGCATTCCATAGGCGCCTCGCAGCGGGACCATCGAAAGGTGCACGCGCAGGCGCTCGGTATTGTTCGGGGTCAGCTCTACCATTGCCTGCTGCGGGGTGTTATCCTCAAACAACTTGTCGAACAGGTTGCGCAAGGCGATGCGGTCCTCGCGCACAGCCAGATCCTGCAACCTTGTGCCAAGAAGCTTCTCTGGCTTGAGACCGATCCATTCCGCGAATGAGGCGTCGGATCGTTCGATCAGGCCGCGCGGGCTGATGCGCACATAGGCGACCGCATGGTGATAGCTTATTGCGTCCAGCATGCCCTGCTTCATGTCGGCCATGCGGTAACGCTCCACCTCCTCGGTAATGTCGCGCATTATCAAAACCAGTCGGTCCCCCAGGGGGATGGTCGTGAGCTGGGTCCAGCAGCCCTGCTCGAATACCGAGGGCAAATCAGCGGTCAGTCCTTCCCGGGTCGACAGCGTGCGACGATACTGCACCTGCATGACGCTGCCTTCGACATCGGGCATCGCGTCTGTCAGCTTCAGACCCTTGCGAAGCGGCGGCAGGCGGCAATACTGGCCGGCCCGCGCATTGGCGTAGATGATTTCTTCCTCGGCCGTACACAGGATAACGCTTTCCTTTAGCCATTCAGCCAAGCCGGTGAGGCGCTCCTCCGTCGCAAGGGCGTCGTCGTCTCCCGGCTTGTGGGTCAACTGCTGGTAGAGCCTGACGCCGGTAAGCACGTGAGTAGTGCGACCGTGAGCGGTGATGAACACCGGCGCGGTCAGTGATGCATCACGCCACTTGCCGAAAGAACGGACAATCTCCGCCGAGGTGACCGTGGTCTTGCCGACAGAACCCTGATCTTCAAAATTGTCTTCCACGCGCCCCCCTCGCTCTGGATCAGACTGAGTGCCGATAATCGCAAAGTCGCTGCACGCTATCTTTATGACCGGCACTTAGCACGCAATTGGCTGTTTTTGTGTCGAAACCTTTACTTAATGGCCGAGCGGCTTTGTATCCTTCATGGGCGCACGGCTTTCCGCCCGTGCCTGGCGGCATTTACGGGCGCAAGAAAAAAGGCGCAGTTCCCACCCCGCCCCTCTTCCTGCCCGCGTCTGTTCTGTTTTCAGTCCTCGTCGGCGGCCTCTTCCATCGCATCCGCAGCGGCATCCACAGCGGTTTCCATTGCGTCCCAGTCCTGTTCGACCCGCGCTTCCAGGCCCGGCATGACCGTCAGCGTGTAGGCGCCGCCCGACCCGCCAAAGCCCTGCGCGCGGATGCGTAGCGCATCGAGCAGCGCGGGATCGCCCGCCAGCGTGCCCAGGTCGATAGGCAGCAGCGCGTTGAGGTCGCCCGCGCCGTCGTCGTCGCTATCCACCATGGCAAAGCCCAGCGGGGTGTCGAAGCCGAGTTCGATGTAGGGGTCGATCGCGCCGCCGAAATCGGGGTCGGCCGCGTCGCTGGCAGTCATCCGGATGGTGACTTCGCCGTTGCCTGCGCGGATGGCGGCCTTTGCCTCCTCGCTCAACTGGTATTCGATCTGTGTGGGTGTGGTGGTGGGGGCGGCTTCCTCGTCCCAGCCCTCTGCCAGTTCGCCGCTCGCCTCGTCTTCGATGCCGATCACCTGCAGGGGCAACTGGGCGGGCACCTCGCGCCGCTCGCGCACACGGAATCGGTAGGAGCCCGTTGATTCGCCCAGCCCGCTGGCGGCGAAGGTGTAGGTCCCGCTGTCCTCGAACGTGTGGCGCAGCAACGCGTTGAGTTCGCCGCCGCCGTCATCGTCGAAGGCAATCGTCTCGCCCGACGGGTCGCGCAGTTCGAGGTAGGGGTCGAGCCCGTCGTCGGTGGCGATCAGCGCAGCTTCCACCGTCTGACCAGCGCGGGCCTGCATGGTGAACAGGTGCTCCGCGCCCACCAGCATGCCGGTTTCGCGCGCGCCATAAGTCACCGCACGGGTGCCCACTTCGACATATTCGTTGGTGGACAGGCGCAGGTCGAAGGTGCCGCCGTAGCCTTCCCCTTCACCGGCCCATTCGCCGTCGAAACTGTCCACCTCGATGGTGAGCCGGCGGCTGCGGTCGGTTGCCCCGATCATCACGCGCGAATTCAGGCTGTCGCCGTAATCGTCGTTCTCGCCCAGCAGTTCGCCGCGCGCATCCTTCACCCGCATTACCGGGTCGAGCTCGCCGGTGGCGATGGCATCGACCTGCAGGCCGGTGTCGGCGGGCAGGGTGACGGTGAACACCGCGGCCTCCCCGTCGATGCGGCCCTGGAACACGCGCACGTCGCTCTGCTCCCCATCAAGGTCGCGCACCTGGGCGAGAGCGGGCGGCGACACCAGGGCGGCGACACCGGCCAGCAGGAGCGAGCAGCGAAACGTTGTTGTCATCGAAAAATCCCCCTTCGAAACCGTATCCGGCACATGTGCCATCAGGCAGCACATTCGTACCAAAGCGTCAAAGCCTTATGGTGCCTGACCCGTCCATTCGTCGCTCAGGATTGCCCACAGCCACGTGTCGGTCCAGCCGATGTGCGTCTTCATGGTATGCCGCAGGTGTCCCTCGCGGGTGAAACCCAAACGCTCCAGCAGCGCATTCGAGCGGTCGTTGCGCGGATCTACGTCGGCGAAAATACGGTGGTAGCCCTCCTCGCGAAACAGGTGGGTGATGAGTGCGGACACACACTCGCGCGCGATACCCCGGCCCTCGTTGCCCGGCACCATGATATAGCCGATCTCGGCAACCTGCTCGATATCGCTGCTGGCCACCATGCGGAACACGGGCGTGCCGCCATCGCGGGGCACGGCCACCCAGGTGCGCCCGCCCCACTTGCCGCCCGCGTCGAACAGGTAATCGCGAAACTCTTCGTGGTCGTCGAACGGCCCGCGACCCCAGTAGCGCATCGCATCGTCGCTGGAGAATGCGGGCCACAGGGCCTTTTCATCGCCATCATGCAAGGGGCGGCAGATGAAGCGCGGAGTGGTGATGGTGGGGGTATCGTTCATGGCTGGCGGCGGTTTTAGCAGGTGTATCGCCGTGTGCCAGCCGACGTGATGCAGACGCCGACGCCGAATGCCCATCTGCTGCAATGCTGAAACAGGGCAGTCTGCCAGCGATCCGGTTGCGAACATCTGGCACAGGTTCACAAGTCCGGCGTTTTTGCTAATACCGCCGCATGAAACCCAGCCTGCACCCGCAAGAAGAGGAGCGCCTGAAGGAGCTTCGTCGCTACGGCATTCTAGATACAGAGCGTGAGGCGAATTTCGATGAGTTGGTCGAGATTGCCTCGGATATATGCGAGGTGCCGGTTTCCGTCGTGAATTTCATCGATGCGGGACGTCAATGGTTCAAGGCAGAAGTTGGCCTTGGCGTTCGATCGACCCCAATCGAAACGAGCCTGTGTGGGCATGTCATACTCCAGGGTGATTTCGTGGAGATCCCGGATACGCTTCTGGATGAACGGATGGCGGACAATCCCTTGTGCTCGACCGAACCCGGATTTCGCTTTTACGCCGGCGCGGTTCTCAAAGGCGCCAACGGCCTTCCATTGGGCACATTATGTGTGCTCGATCATAAGCCGCGTACTCTTACGGATCGTCAGCGCAAGGTTCTGAGGGTGTTGTCAAAACACGTGATGACCGAACTCAATCTTCGGCTCGCTCTCGAACAGGAGCGAATGCTTCGAAAAGAGGTCGATCACCGTGTAAAGAACTCCTTGGTGTCCATTGGTGCAATGCTCTCGATGAAAGCCCGCAGAACATCAAATGAGGCACTGAAACTCGAACTGGACGACGCAAGCACGCGAATTCGATCTCTTTCTTCGCTTCATGCCGAATTGCACGAACTGGAAGCCGGCGACCGTATCGATCTCAATGCCTTGTTTATGCGTGTGCAGAATGACCTGCGATATCTCATTCCGGAAACTGCAAAACTATCGATCGACGTTCAAGCTTTCGAAGCGACACCTCATTTGGCCAATGCTCTTCTTCTGATCGTGAATGAGTTTGTATCGAATAGCGTCAAGCACGGCCTGAACGATCATGAAGGGGAGATCACGATACATATCGAGGGTGCTGCCAATTCCTGGTCGATTACGTGCCGCGATAACGGTTCCGCAACGGCATCAGATGCGGAGCGGGCGATGTCGCAATCGGGATTGGGCACCAGGGTCATCCATTCCCTCGCAAACTCGCTCGATGCTACTGCGCATTGGAGTTCTGCCGGCAAAGGAATGGAACTGAAAGTGACGCAGCAGTCTGGCTGAGATGTCTGCTTTCCAACCGATGCCTTACGAAACTGCTTCTTCACTGGCAGGCTGAAACCTGACCTCAACGGCCCCAATCAGGCGCCAGTCAGAAACTCCACCAGCGCCTTTACCTTCTTCTGCCGCCACTGCGGACGCGGGGCGACGAGCCAGTAGGCGCGGCGGCAGTCTTCCTGCTGCTGCAGCGCTTCCAGCCGTCCCTCGGCCAGTGCTTCCTCCACCAGCGGCAGCGGCAGCCATGCGCGCCCGATTCCGGCAATGGCGGAGGACAGGACCTGGCCGGCATTGCCGACTTGCAGTGCCACTTCGGCCCCCTCGGGCGCTTCGTAGGTAGGCCAGCTGATCCAGGCGTCCGGCGCGCCGGGCGCGGCGACGACCACCTTGCATCCTGCCACCAACTGCGCGCCTTCCAGTTCGCCCGGACCTTCCACCAGCCGGATGGCCAGGTCGAGATTGGCCTCGGTGAAGTCGGCGTTCTCGTCCGCTGTCAACTGGATGGTGATTTCGGGATTGGCCTTCCGGAAGGCCGCGATTCTCGGGGCCAGCCACTGGGCGAAGAATTCGCGCGGGCAGGCGATGGCATAGTTGGAAGAGCTTTGCCCCGCCTGCATGGCCTGGACGCTTTCCTCGAATTTCAGGAACCCGTCACGCAGCGAATCGAGCCCTGCCTCGGCCTCGTCGGTCAGTTCCAGCCCCTTCGACGTGCGACGAAACAGCACCACGCCAAGCACATCCTCCAGCGCGCGGATCTGCTGGCCCACGGCGGCAGGCGTCACCGCCAGCTCGTCGGCCGCTCGGGTGAAAGAGAGGTGCCGCGCGGCGGCATCGAATACGCGCAGGGCGTTGAGGGGGAGGTGCGTGCGTTTCATGGCTGTTTCCAGCCACAGGCTCTAGGAAAGGCAAGGCCGCGCGGCAAGCAGGGATGCAGGTCCATGCCCTCGCTCAGCCCCGGGCCGTGCCGATATCGGCGAGATTCAGTTTGCGCTTTCGGCAGGCGCGGCAAGCGGGAAATAGGGAATCGCGACCTCGAACTGCGTACCGTTCGCGTGGAGGAAGGTGTAATGCCCTTCCATCGCGCCGATGTTTGTGGTCAGCTCGCATCCGGAGACGTAATCATGCGTTTCGCCCGGAGCCAGCACCGGGGTTTCCCCCACCACGCCTTCGCCATCGACGATGTTCACCATGCCGTTGGAATCGGTGATGCGCCAGTGGCGGCTTTTCAGTTGCACGGTTTCATCCCGCCCGTTTTCGAGGCGGATGTGATAGACCCAGAACCAGCGCCCCGCCCCCACGCGCGACTGTTCCGGCATGAAGTTCACCGACACCCGCACGGTAACCCCGGCGGTGATTGCGGTGTGCTGGAACAGCGATGAAATTGCGGCACTGGTCATGCACCACAAGGTAGCGGCTTTCAGCCGTGCCACAAGGGGGTGCCTGGGTCTTAATCCGCCGGATTGTGACGAACCAGGAAGTCCACCACGGCATCGTAATACGCCTGTTCGTCCTCCGGCTTGTCGAAGCCGTGGCCGGCCTCCTCGAAGCTGAGCGTTTCGAGTTCGACCCCGGCGCTCTGCGCGCGGCTGACCATCAGTTCGTACTGGTCGTAGGGCACGACGTTGTCCTCCTCCCCGTGCACCAGCAGGACCGGGCGCGTCAGGCGGCTCACCTGCACGGCGGGGGAGACGTCGTCGAGATCGAAGTTGGTCTGGTCGCCATCGACCCTGTCCCACCAGCGCCCGCGATTGCGACCGAACAGGAAGTCGCGGTTGAAGTGCAGCTGCCGTTCGAAATGGGTGACACCTGCAAAGCTTACGGCGCAGCGGTAGATTTCCGGGTTGCGGATTGCCCCCCACAAGGCGGCAAATCCACCGTAGCTGGAACCAAGGATGCAGACCCGTTCGGGATCGACCGTCCCCTGCTCCACCAGGTGCGCCACCACGTCGTCAAGGTCGTCCTGCATGGCGCGGCCGATCTGGCCGTTGCCCAGCAATTCGAAACTCTCACCAAACCCGCCGGAACCGCGAAAGTTGGGCTGGACGACGGCATAGCCACGATTGGCCAGCAGCTGCACCATGTCATCGTATTCATCCCAGTCGCGCACGCCATAGGGGCCGCCGTGCGGATGCACGATCAGCGGCAGCACCTTGTCCCCGCGCCCCCGCGGCAGGGTGAGATAGGCCTGAATGGAAGTGCCGTCGCGCGCCTCGTAACGAAAGCTTGCAGGCTCGCTCAGATCCTCCGCCCGGATCTGGAGATCAGCAGGCGGTTGTTGCCCGCCCAGCGGAACCAGTTGAAGTCGTCCTGCTCCCCCACGATGATGGCATCGGCCATTTCCAGTGTCTGCGCATCGAACGCGGTGAGGTAGAGCTTCTCGTCCACCACGGTGGTGAAAGCCAGATGTTTGCCATCGGGCGAAAGACGCGCGCCGCGCAGCTGCGATTGGGCGGCAAAGGCTTCGGTGGGAATTTCTGGCGGAATCTGCGCAGCGGAAGGACCATCACCATCCTGCGCCATCGCCGGTAGCGGTACCAGCCCGGCCAGCAGCGCCAGCGCTGCTGCAATCATCGCCTTGCGCATATTTTCGTTAGCCCCCACGCCGTTGCGAGGAGGAAGATAACGAAAGCAAGGCGTTAGGCAATAGCGGGAATTGCCCCCCGGACCGCTTTGCCCTGACCCTAGAGCCCAACCCTGTCGAAAGCCTGTCCGATATCCTCGATCAGGTCGAGCGGATCTTCCAGCCCCACGTTAATGCGCAGCATGCCGTCCTCGATACCCGCAGCCGCGCGGCCTTCTGCGCCCATGTTGTGGTGCGTGGTGGTGGCCGGGTGGCACATCAGGCTTTTCGCATCACCAATGTTGTTGGAGATATCGACCAGTTCCAGCGCGTTGCAGATCGCCATCGCGTTCTCCTTCGCCTGGTCTCCCGATCCGGGCGCGAAGAAAGCGAAGATCGGCCCGGCCGCGGTCATCTGCCGGTGCGCCAGTTCATGCTGCGGATGGCTGGGCAGCCACGGGTGCAGCACCCGCAGGCCGCGATCCTCGATGAACTGCGCCACCTGCAGGGCATTGGCACTCTGCACGGGTGCGCGCAGGGGCAGCGTTTCCAGCCCCTTCATCACCACCCAGGCGTTGAACGGCGCGCAGATTGGCCCGGTATTGCGCTGGAAGGGAGAGAGCTTCTCCTCAATCCACTCTCGGCTGGAGCAGACCGCGCCCGCCATCACGCGGCCCTGCCCGTCCATCATCTTGGTGGCCGAATAGGCGACAACGTCCGCGCCGAAATCCAGCGGGCGCTGGAGAATCGGCGTGGCAAAGGCGTTATCGACGACTGTGGTGATCCCCTTCGAGCGTGCGAGGCCGCAGACGAATTCCAGGTCCACCAGGTCCATCGTGGGGTTGGCCGGGGTTTCGAAGAAGAACGCTTTCGTGTTGGGCTGCACGGCGGCTTCCCAGGCGGCGTTGTCCGTCCCGTCGATCGCGGTGTGCGTGATGCCGAAACGATTGAGCACGTTGTCGAGGATCCAACGGCAGCTGCCGAATGCCGCGCGGCCCGCCACCACGTGATCACCTGCCGATAGCATGCACAGCAGCGAACTGGTCATGGCCGCCATGCCGCTGGCCTGCACCAGGCAAGCCTCTGCCCCCTCCATCGCGGCGATGCGGTCTTGCAGCATCTCCACCGTGGGGTTCTTGAAACGAGAATACTGCATTCCCTGCGCATCGCCCGCGAACCGCGCGGCCACTTCCTGCGCGCTGTCGAAGGTGAAGCCGCTGGTGAGGTAGAGCGCTTCGCTCGTCTCGCCATGCTCGCTGCGGTGCGTGCCCGCGCGCACGGCCTGCGTTGCGGGACGCCACTTTGCGGTGATGCGAGGATCGGTGCCGGTTGTCTTTTTCATCTCAGGCTGCGTTTAGGCAGCCACCGGGCGTGGAGCAAGCCGAGTCAGCGGCCACGCAACCATTTCAGTGCGCCGGCCTCCAGCCCCTTGAACTTCGGCCAGCCATCGCGCGTATCGTCCAGCGGGGCGAGCAGCAGCGGGGCATCATCGGGCAACTGCCACTTGATCCGGTGATAAAGTTTTGACCGCGAGAGGTCAGAGCGCACCAGCCAGAGGCCCGGTGCCAGCGGGTGCGCATCGCCGTGCCAATCGAACCCGTCCGGCAGATCGGCGTCGAACCACGACAGGTAGAGTGCCTGTTCGATCTCTTGATCCGGTTGCTGATCGCGTTCGCGGGCCATGTCCAACCAAGCAGCAACGCGGCGCGTGGTTCCAAGGGCGATTGTCATGTGCTGCGCGCCTGCTATTCCCTGCCCGCAATGAGCGCGCCGCCCGTCCATCCCCGCGATCCGATTGTCTGGAACAGCCTGATCGCGCTGGCTTTCCTGCTGGCCTGCCTGGTGCGCCTGGGCATCCCAAGCGCGCCCTATTTCGACGAGGTGCATTACCTGCCCGCCGCGCGCGCCGTGCTTGATCTGGCGCAGGCGACCAATGTCGAACATCCGCCGCTGGCCAAGCAGATCATCGCTGCAGGCATCGCCCTGTTCGGTGACGAGCCGCTGGGCTGGCGCATTTTCAGCGTCGTGTTCGGCACGCTGGCGCTGTTCGCTGCCATGCGGACGATGTGGTTCGCCAGTCGCACGCGCACCGCCAGCCTGCTGACCGGACTGTTCGTCGCCACCAACTTCCTGCTGTTCGTCCACGCGCGCATCGCCATGCTGGACGTGTTCATGGTCGCTTTCCTGCTGCTGGCCGCGTGGATGTTCGCCGCTGCCCTGCGAGAGAACGAGACCGCGCGCTGGCGGCTGGCCGTGGCAGGCGTCGCGCTGGGCTGCGCCATGGCATCGAAGTGGAACGCCGTTCCGCTTGCCGTGCTGCCCGGCCTTGCATTTCTAGTGGCGCGCTGGGCGGCGGGGCGGCGACGGCTGGTGATGTCGGCGCGCGGCTGGCCGATTGGCGGGATGACGCTGTGGGAGGCGGGCCTATGGCTCGGCGTGGTGCCGCTGCTGGTCTATGCCGCGACGTTCTGGCCGTTTCTTTACTGGAGCGTGCCGGGGGCCGACCCTGCCGGCCTGATCGACCTGCACCGGCACATGCTGAGCCTGCAGACTCAGGTGCCCGAACCCCATCCCTACCAGAGCAACTGGTGGGACTGGGTGATCAACCGCCGGGCGATCTGGTATCTGTACGAGCCTGTCGATGGTGCCCAGCGCGGCATCATGCTGATCGGCAACCCGGTGACGATGTGGTTCGGCCTGATCGCCATGGGCTGGTGCGCGTGGACCGGCTGGCAGAGCCGCCACGAGGCGCCCCGGTGGGACTGCATCACGCTGGTGGTGGTTTACGTGGCAAGCCTTGGCCTGTGGATCGTCGCGCCCAAGGCGGTGCAGTTCTACTTCCACTATTTCCTGGCCGGAATGGCGATCAGCGCGGCCTTGGCGCTGGCAGTGGAGAGACTGTGGCAACGCGGCGAACGGCTCGTGCCCTGGGCGCTGGTGCTGGGCGCGCTCGGATTCTCCCTGTACTGGTTTCCTATCCTGACCGCCGCCCCGCTGGAAGATCCACAGGACTTCCTGAAATGGGCGTGGACGCAAGGGTGGCGCTAGGCTGCTAGCCCTGCTTGCGGCGGTCTTCCAGGTCGAATACCTCGATGGTGCCGCCCTCGGAGTGATTGATCCGCACGCTTTCGCGTTCGTCCATGGTGTCGAGATCGGCGAAGGCCTCTTCGATCTCCGCGCGTTTTTCCAGGATCAGGCGAGCCACGCCTTCGGTCAGGCCGCCTTCGTCACCAACCCGACCAAGCGCAGCGGCGATATCGCCGATGACCGCGCTTTTCGGGGTCATGTGCAGATGCCCCCGGTTGTCGACGTAGGCCTCGATAGACTTCGCCATGCTTCGTGATTCCCTGTTGTTTCGTCCCAAAACATACAGTGCAACCCCCTGTTAAGCAAGGAACAGGTCGGGCTTTGGTTAATGCTATCCGCAACTATTCATGGGCTACGCAGAACTGGCCTTTAGTTTCACTGGCGCTGTTCTTTTCGCACAAGTAACGGCAACTTTCTGCAACGGCCGTCGGCACTGGACTAGCGGAAGCGTCCCCAGACGAACTTGCTGGACAGCGCGTAATTCCAGACGGAGGCAATCACCACACCCACCAGCGCGGCAGCCCACCAGACCAGCCCCTGGTCGTTCAGCACGGTCGCCACGGCGACATTGGCGAAAGCTCCCACGGCGCAGGCACCGCAGAACTTCAGCCAGCCCCAGAACATGTCGTTAGCCCCGCCCAGCTTCTTGTCGCGGTAGGTCAGCAGGTTGTTGAGCCAGAAATTGAACGTCATCGCTACCATCGTGGCGATCGCCTGCGCCCAGCCGAAGCCGATCTCTTCC
Organism: uncultured Sphingomonadaceae bacterium; assembly: GCA_947493195.1. Lineage (GTDB taxonomy): Bacteria > Pseudomonadota > Alphaproteobacteria > Sphingomonadales > Sphingomonadaceae > Alteraurantiacibacter. Next base: position 279,830 of record CANLQG010000003.1, read on the forward strand.
GGCCAGTAGAGCACGGCGAGAACCGCCATGTGCACGAAAACGCCCAGCCCACCGACCATGCCGAACAGGGCAAAGCGAACAGGTATCCAGCGACCAAGGTAGCGGTCGATCAGCCCGGCGACGAAATCCACGACAACGCCGTTGTCGAGCTTGCTCTCCCCGCTCAGGCGTTCGGCAAATTTCAAGGGGAATTCCTTCACTTTCAAGCGTGGCTGGGCGGTCGCGAGGATATCCAGCATGATCTTGAAGCCGATGCCGGAAAGCTTGGGTGCCTGCTGGCGCAATTGCTCCGTGCGCAACAGGAAGAAGCCGCTCATGGCGTCGGTCAATTCGGTGCCGGTCAGCTTACGCGCCAGCGCGTTGGCAACGCGGCTGCCCTTCTCTCGGCCCTTGCTGGAAAGGCCATCGGCGTTGCCGCCCGCGGCGAAACGGCTGGCATAGGCGAGGTCGTACTCGCCCGATTTCACGGCGGCGAGCATATCGTTCAGCAGCGCGGGGTCGTGCTGGTGATCGGCATCCATCACCGCGACGAAGGGCGCAGCGGTGGCGCACATGCCCTCTATCGCGGCGCTGGCGAGGCCACGGCGGCCGATGCGCTGGATCACCCGGATGCGCGGGTCGGTCTGCCCAATACGGCGCGCTTCCTCTGCCGTGCCGTCATGCGAATTGTCGTCGACGAACACGGCTTCCCAGCCGGACGGCCCCAGCGCCTTCTCCAGCCGTTCCACCATGGGCGCAATATTGCCGCGTTCGTTCAGGGTCGGCAGCACCACGGCCAGTTCCAGCGGACGCGAGGCCTGCGCTTTTGCCATGGTCGCGGCGGCCTGTATCTGCTGCTGGAATTGCTCGTGGCTCATCTTCATGCTCCCCGGCTAGCGGGAATTGTTAACCATAAGGTTACCGGGACAGCGAATTACAGCCTCTCCAGCACGGCGTCGCCGATCTCGGCAGTGCCCGCAGAGCCGCCCAAGTCGCCGCCCAGCACGCCCGCCTCCAGCGAGGCGGCAACGGCTTTCTCGATGCGCAATGCGTCCTCCTCGCGGCCCAGCGAGTGGCGCAGCAGCATGGCCAGCGAAAGGATCATCGCCATCGGATTGGCCTTGCCCTGCCCTGCGATATCCGGCGCAGAACCGTGGATGGGTTCGTACATGCCGAAAGTGCCGTATTGCGTCTGGCGTTCGCCCAGGGATGCGCTGGCCAGCAGGCCGATGGAGCCGACGCACATGCTCGCCTGGTCCGACAGGATATCGCCGAACAGATTGCCGGTTACGATCACGTCGAACTGGCCGGGGTTGCGCACCATCTGCATGGCGGCGTTGTCGACATACATGTGGCTGAGCTCGACATCGGGATAGTCGGCGTGGGTTTCCGTCACCACGTCGCGCCACAGCTGGCTGGTTTCCAGCACATTGGCCTTGTCCACGCTGCACAGCTTGCCGCCCCGCCCTTGCGCGGCGCGGAAGGCGACGTGGGCGATGCGGCGCACCTCGTCCTCTGCATAGGACATGACATCGTAGCCCTGCCGCCTGCCGTCACCCAGCACGCGCATGGCCTTTTCGCCGAAGTACACATCGCCGTTCAGCTCGCGCACGATCAGCACGTCGATCTGCCGCGCGATTTCGGGCTTCAGGCCGGACATGTCCTCCAGCCCCGGAAACATGGTGGCCGGGCGCAGGTTGGCGAACAGGCCAAGGTTGGAGCGCAGGCCGAGGATCGCCTGTTCCGGGCGCAGGTGGCGTTCCAGGGTGTCGCAGGCAGGATCGCCCACCGCGCCGAACAGCACGGCATCGGCATCGCGCGCCACTACCAGCGTTCCTTCCGGCAGCGGGTGGCCGTGCTTGCGGTAGGCCGCGCCGCCGACGTCGGCTTCGGTGAGTTCGAGGCCCGGCAGGTCCAGAGCATCCAGCACGCGGCGCGTCTGCGCCATGATTTCGGGGCCGATGCCGTCACCGGCAAGGAGGGCAATCTTCATCGGGCTATCTTCATCTCAGGCAATCCGTCCCAGCAATTCTCTCAGGCGATTGCGGGCCGCCATAACGTCTGCGCGCCGGTCGGCAAGCAGGTAGTGATCGATAGCGGGGCCGAGCGCGTCCATCACCTCCAGCACCTCGCGCATTTCGCCAGGTGGCCGCTCGCCCGCGCCGCCATAACCCAGTTCGCGCAGCAGCAGCACCTCGTAACCCACCAGCGCGCTGGCCCAGCCGCGTGCGCTGGGCGCATGACAAATAGCCGAAAGCGTGCCTTCCAGCGCGTTGAAAAGCGGAGGGTATGGCTCCCGTTCGGGCAAGGCAGAAGCGGTGAGCGCGGTGATCCAGCCTATCGCGGCGGCGGGCAGCGGCTCCGCCAGCCACGGCCCACGGCTCTCGGTCAGTTCCACCTTGGCGAAAGGCAACTGGCTGGCAGAGCGAGCGCTGAGTTGCAGGTCCACCGCGTTGCCGGGGATCATTACAGGCCGCAAGGTTCGTCCGCGTCCGCCCGCGACATAGCCCGCAACCACGCCGAACTCCTCGGTCAGGAATCGCGCCACAACGGCCGTCTCGCCATGCTGGCGCGCGGCAATCAGAATGGCGGGAGCGCGAACGTGCATCCGGCTGCTGTGGGCAAATCGGGGGAATGCTGCAAGGGCGCAGCGGCGCGTCGGCGCCTGCGGACTATGCCTTGTCGGCCAGCTTGGCTTCGAGCGCGGCGATCTTCGCTTCGAGAATATCCACCTTCTCGCGAGCCATGGCCGCCATGTCCTTCACCGCGTCGAACTCTTCACGGCTGACGAAGTCGAGGCCGCCCATGGCTTCCTTCAGCTTCTCGCGCGCGCCATCGCGTGCTTCACGGCTCATCCCGGCAAAGGTGCCAGCCGCGCTGTTGGCGAGTTTGACGAAGTCGGCGATCAGGGGGTTCTGGCTCTGCATGGGGTTTATTTGGGGCCTGTGCGCAAGAAACTCAACCTACAACTCTATACGCTGCACCGCGCCCGATTGCTCCACCTCGCCCGCTTCGGGGTTGGCTTGCAGGAACTGCCAGTTGAGCAGCGTGGCGAACAGCGCCCAGGCGAGATAGGGCAGCAGCAGGATGCCGGCCCATTTGCGCACCCTGAAGAACAGTACGATGGTGACGATCAGCGTCACGTCCAGCGCCACGATCACCCACAGTGCCAGGGCAATCTCCTGCATGGCGAAGAAGGTTGGCGACCACGCCAGATTGATGGCGAAATGCACGATGAAGGCGACGATCGCCCACACCCGCAGGCGCGATCCCCAGGCCGCGCAGACCATCGCGAAAGCGAGGCCCATCATGAAATAGAGGATCGTCCAGACGATGCCGAAAGTCGCTGGCGGCGGAAACAGGTCGGGCTTTTCCAGCGACTGGAACCAGAGATTGTCCGCCGCGCTGCCGCTCAGTTGCCCGGAAAGGAAGCCCAGCAGCATCACCGTGGGAACGATGAACAGGGACCAGCGGATCAGGCTGGCGCGCAACTGCGCGGGGGAAGCAAGGCGGTTCATCCGGTGGAGCGACTCCGTGATTCGTAAGGCCAATCTGGCGGCAGGTCAGCTATCACGCAAGGCGGAGACCAGGTATTCCACGTTGCCCTCCGTTCCCGTTATGGGACTTTCGGTAATGCCCTGGATGTCCCAGCCACCGCTTTCCAGCCATTCACGCACCTCGTCGCACACCCTCTGGTGAAGGCCCGCATCGCGCACGATGCCGCCCTTGCCCACCTCGCCCTTCGCCACCTCGAACTGCGGTTTGATGAGCGCCACCAGCTGGCAGCGCGGGGCGGCTAGGGCGAGCGGCACTTCCAGCACCTTGGCAAGACCGATGAAGCTGGCATCGCACACCACCCAGTTGCAGGGCCTGTCGATAATTTCAGGCGTCAGCGCGCGGGCGTTGGTCTGCTCCAGCACGGTGATTCGATCATCCTGCCGCAGCTTCCAGGCAAGCTGGTTGGTGCCCACGTCCACGGCAAACACATGCGCCGCGCCGTGGTGCAGCAGCACCTGCGTAAAGCCGCCGGTGGAACTGCCGATGTCCATCGCCACCGCGCCGGTGGGATCGAGGCCGAAATGCTCGATGGCATGGGCCAGCTTCACGCCGCCGCGCCCGACCCAGGGATGATCGCGCCCGCGCACCTCTATCGCCCAGTCATCAGGCACTTGCTGGCCGGACTTGTCGACGCGGCTGAGCTTTCCGGGCGGCCCGGCGAACACCAGGCCCGCCATGATCAGCGCCTGCGCACGGGTGCGCGATTCCGCTTCGCCGCGTTCGACGAGCATTGTGTCAATTCGGTTACGGGACGGCTTGCGCGAATTCATGGGGACCGCGATAGAGCGGGCGATGGCCCCCGGTCCAGAAGGAACCTGCCCGATGAAGTTTCGTCATGCCTTTACCCTCGCCCTCGTCGCTGCCTCCCTGGCGGCCTGCAACGATAGCGAGGATGTGTCCGAAGACCCCGCAGCGAACCAGCCCGAACCGGTGCTGACCAGCGCCCCCACGCCCACCGCCGCGCCCGACGGCACGGCGCTGGTGACGGGCAGCTGGGACGTGAACGAGAACCCGCAGGGCGGCGCGGCCTATTTCGGCGAACCCGAAACCGACGCAACGCTGGCCATCGAATGCGACCGCCTTTCGGGCACCGTCACCCTCGCCATCGCATCCGACGCGACGGAACCGCAGGCATGGCGCATCGATGCGGGCGGAGAAGCTGCGCGCATCGACATGGTGCCGCGCGACAGCGCCATGCTGCCCTACCTGGAAGCCGAGATCGAAGGCGACCTTGCCATCTTCCATGCGTTTGCAACGCCTGGCGAAGTGGTCGTGCTGACCTCGCCGGACGGTGAGCGGATGCAATTCCCGACACATCCGGGCATCTCGCGCGTATTGGATGCATGCAGCTAATGAAATCGAACCTCCTCGCCGCCTCCTCCGCCCTGCTGGGCGCGCTGGCGCTGTCGGCCTGCGTGCCGCCCTCGCCCGAGCCCACGCCGGTGCCCTCTCCCACCCCCACGCCTACGCAGGCCCAGCCACAGGCCGCACCCGTGCAGGTGGTGACGCCCAGCTTCGACAACTGGATGGACGCGCCGCAGACGCCGGGTGACTGGCGTTATGTTGGGAACGCGGGCGATCCGCTGGCCTCGTTCGGCACCGGGCGCACGCCCGATACCGTGCAGCTTATCATCCGCTGCGAGCGCGCATCGCGCCGCGTCAGCATTGCCCGCGCCGGAACCGCGCCGGGCCAGGTAGAGATGCTGATCCGCACCGAAACGCAGGACCGGCGCCTGACTGCCAGCCCGTTCCGCGACGGCGATATCGAACTGATCGTCGCGCAGCTTGCCGCCAGCGATCCCCTGCTGGATGCGATGGCCTTTTCGAAGGGACGTTTCGCGGTGGATGTGACCGGCAAGAGCCCGATCTACGCGCCCGCCTGGCCGGAAATCACAAGGGTGATCGAGGATTGTCGCAGGTAGCCCTGGCGAACGCACGATTATCGCTGTGAAAAAGAATAATACAAGTCTTGCGTTCGGCCTCTGCGTGATTCACAAATGCACTCAAGACCAGCGGTCCACGCGGTCTTGCCCCCGGTGATACGGCAGGGTTCTGGCTCAAAAGCGCGAAAGGAGGTGATCCGATGTCTCATGGTTCAGCAGGGAGGTCGGTGATGACCCATGCGGAGCATATTCGGTAACTTCTACTCGCCGAGTAAGGTTTCGTGGGCGGTCTAACTGACCGCTGACCATGCGAAGGCCAGTTACGCATCGAGCGTAGCTGGCCTTCTCATTTCTGGGGCGCATTCATGATTTCGCCAGCGCTTCCCAAAGGGAGGGCCCAAAGGGAGGGCAGGTGTCGCCCAGCCAAACAACCGTTACAATCTGACCCAATGCGTAAGCAGAATGTCGGCTTTCGTCAGATATGCAGGGAACGGTCAACGTCCGCGAAGGGGTGGTGAGCAGTCATTCCGTTAACGTGGCGGAACAATCCATCGTCACCGGATAGGACAGTCGAAATGGATCACCTTTTGACTGATCGGAAAAAAGATAAGCTCTAACTTCGCTGAACTCCAAAATGCCGTCATCGTTTAGAGTCATTATGTTTAGCCAATCGCGTCCGAAGCGATCGTTTTCGAGCCTCAACAAGACACCATTTGGGTTTCCGACACTATCTATAAAGACGCTACCTCGAGCTGAGGTTTTAAATTTCTCATCTTCGATTTCCACGATCGCACTACCGGAGAAATCGTAAAGCCGGTCCTCGAACGGGTCATCGACATGACCTCTCACGGTGACGCGCTTGATGGGTTGGCTTAGGCCTCCGAACGCAAAAGCATTATCTGTTGATTCAGCATCGAAATCGCACTCGAAATTGTCTGCCGCAACGTGCGGCTGGATTATCGGGAACCAAAAGTAGATCAAAGCTCCCCAGAAAATTGCTACTCCGGCGAGATAGAGACCACGCTTTACGTTGTCAGTCATGACAGGTTCTTGCCATTCGAACCCTACGTCCGCAATCGGGTCGTTAGCCGACAGGCTGCTTTTGTCTGAAAAGCCCGTATTGCTGCCAGTCCGCTTTCAGGCGGCAAGCAAGGTTTGCCGAACGTCCGATTACAGCATGGAAGGCGGGCGGGACATTCCGGCCCCACCCTGACCAACTCCTGACGCAGTCTAGATACCAAGTGCGGCGCGGATCGCTTCCCAACTCACCAGCTTGAAGTTCTGTGCATCGGGCGGGTTCATGCCGTCCTGCGCCACGAAAAGGCCTTGCGGATAGTCTGGCCCGAAGCTGCGGATATCCAGTTCTATACCGTCGGTTTCCTCGGCACCGCCCAAGGTGCCCTCGACTATGGCGAAGCGGCCCATCGGGGTCATTCCCGGCAAGGCGAACACGGCAAAGGCGTTGTCGCCCTGGCTGGAGGCGATCAGGTATCCGCCATCCTCGCCTTCCGCCGCAATGGCCAGACCTTCGACATCAGCGACAAGGTACTGGTTGTCGATGGCGGCCACGAGTTCGCCGGTGGTTGCGCCATCGGCAAAGCGCCAGATGCCCGCCATTTCCTCGCCCACGTAGAGCGTGCCGTCACGCTCGTCGTAGATACAGCCTTCGGGCTGGCTGGGCACGGACATTTCGCGCACCAGTTCGGCCCTTGGGATTTCACCCGGAGCCCATTCGGCGATCTCGTATTCGCGCAGATTGCCTTCTTTCGTCACCATCAAAGCGGTGAGCGAGCCGTGCTGGCTCATGCAGAAACCGTAGCCCTCGCCCGGCCCGCTGGGAAAGCGCGCAAGCGGGGTCAGCTCTCCGCTGGCCGTATCGAGCGTGAAAGTGGAGATGTGCGAATTGGCAAGGTCGATCCGGTCACTGGCGGCGACGAGCACGGTGCCGTCTTCCAGTTCCACCAGGTCGACATTGTTGACGGCGCCCGCGTCGATGAAGCTGCGAATCCGGCCATCGAGGCCGTAGACATAAAGCCCCGCCTTCTTGTCGGTCGCGACGATCAGGCTTTGTGACGGGTCCGCCGCGTTGCGCCAGATCGCCGGATCGTCGGCCGCGTCCTCGTTCGCGGTCCCTACCGGCTCAGTCTCGCCAGTGGCGACAACCGACACCGGGGGAAGACCGGTAGGCGTGGTGGCGCAGCCTGCAAGCAGGGCCGCGGCGATGGTCATGGTTGCGATACGCATCAGAACGTCACCCGCACGCCGCCCTTGAAGGTGCGGCCGTAGATTTCATACTGGTAGTTGTTCTGCCGCCCGCCCACGGTGTTGTAGGCGAAATATTCGGCATCGGTCAGGTTGATGGCTTCCACGAACACCTGCACGCCTTCCAGCACGGTGAAACGGGCGCTGGCGTCCAGCTGGAAGTGGCTGTCCACGAAGCGATATTGTTCCGGATCGCCGCCCAATTCATCCAGGTAGTCGTCGCGGTATGTGCCAGCGAGGCGCAGCGATACCGGACCCTTTTCGTAACCCAGCACGCCGTTCAGCGTATGCTTGCTGGAGGCAGGCAGCGGGATGGTGTTGATACCATCGCCAAAGCCCTGCCCGAACAGGTCCAGCGACCCATCGGAGATTGTGGCCGTGGCATCTGTGTAGGTGTAATTCGCCTGCGTCAGCAGCCCGTCGAAGGGAGCAGGCAGCATGTCCCACTGCATGGCGAAGCCCAGTTCGATGCCCCACACCTCGGCACTGTCGCCGTTCACGGGGATCGCGGCCTCGTTGAAGGCGATGCCATTGAACACCAGCAGTTCGTCCGGCCCGATTTCGTCGTCACCGTCCAGGTCTTCGGCTTCGTAGTCGACTGTGACGATGTAGTTGGAAATATCCTTGTAGAAGAACCCGGCGCTCACCGCGCCGTTGCCGCCAAAGTAGTATTCGACGCCGGCATCGAAGTTCCATGCCTCGTACGGATCGAGGTTCGAATTACCGAATTCGCCTTCCACTTCGTCATCGTCGTTGCGTTCGGTGATGAAGCGCGGGGCGAGCTGGGCGAAGCCGGGACGCACAAGGCTGCGATAGCCCGCCGCGCGGAATACCACGTCGTCCACCGGCTCGTAACGAATGTTCAGGCTCGGCAGCCAGAAGCCGTAGTTGGCGGGCGTGGTCTGCGGGGTGACAATGACGGTATCGTCGGTGGCGATGGAGCCATCGGGCAGGTTGCCGTCCTCTTCCACCAGCAGGGTGAAATTGCCGACGATATCGGTCTGCGTGTATTCGTGGCGAACGCCGCCGATCACGGTCAGGCTGTCGCTTTCCCAGCGGCCCAGCAGGTATCCGGCGTAGATGTCTTCCTCGATCGCGTAGTCCTCCGCCGCGCTGTCGAACAGGCTGTCGGCTTCCTGCAACTCGAAAGCATCCCGGTTGGCGAAGAAGAAGTCGCTGGCGCCGGTGTAACTCGCGACCGGCGAGATATCGGTGATGCGATAGGTCTGCTCACCGACGAAATCGGCGAGGGACACATCGTCGATTTCGAAGAAGCGGATTTCCCCGTTGAAGCTCTTCTCGCGCCAGCGGCCCTTGAAGCCCGTCTGCAGCGTAAACACGCCGGCATCGCTGGCGAATTCGCGGCCAACATCGAAGCGCGCCGAATACTCGGTGTCTTCGGAGTCGGAGAGGTCGGTCAGTTCCACCTCGTCCAGTTCGTAGAGAGAAGCATCGGTGAAGTTCGCGGTGCTGGTGGAGAACATCGGCACGCGCGGATCGGAGTAGTCGAACGTCACGGCCAGCGGATTGCGCTCGCCCGGATCGTCCGGGTGTTCGCCGAAGAAGTCCTGCGCGAACACGATGGGATCGATGCTGTCGTTCTCCTTCTCGCTCGACTGCGCCCAGCTGCCCGAATACTCGATGGTCCAGGGGCCGGTCTGCGTCTCGCCGCCGAAGCTGAGCGAATAGATTTCCTGCCGCTCGAAACGGTCCTTGATGTCGCGTTCCACCGTGGCCTCGAACGGGTCTTCGTCCGCGTCGGCCTGGTCGGGCGTGGAGAAGGTGACGGTGTTACCGCTGCCCGATACTGCGGAATCGCCAAAGTCGAAGATCGTGCGGCGGCGGTATTCCTGGTCGTCGAACCGGCTGTAGAGGCCGCGTGCGTAGAGCGTCGTCGTGTCGGACGGGCGCAGGTCGAAGCCGAGCGAAGCGGAGATGCGTTCGCGCTCGACGTCGTAGTCGCGGTATTCGACGCTCTCGGCATAGACGAGGCCGTCGTCCTCGACCCAGTCGTCCGCCTCGATATTGTCGGTCTCGAAGAAGCGGTTGTAGTAGGACAGGCCGCCCGAAATGCCGAAATTGTCGGTCAGGCGATAGGCGAAGTTGATGCTCCCCTTGGGATTCAGCTCCTCGGAATATTCGTTGTAGCTGCCTTCTGCGGAAACGGTCACGAAGTTGCCGCGCCGGTCGAAGGCGGAGACGGTGTTGATCTCGATGCTGGCGCCGATGGTGTCGGCATCCATGTCCGGCGTCAGCGACTTTTTCACCTCGATGCTCTCGATGATGTCGCTGCCGATGACGTCCAGCGCCACGGCGCGGATATCGCCTTCGGGTGCGGGCAGGCGAACGCCATTGACGGACGTGGCATTGAGGTTCGGATCAAGGCCGCGCACGGCCACGAAGCGGCCTTCGCCCTGGTCGTTCAGCACGTTCACGCCGGGCAGGCGGCGCAGGCTTTCAGCCACGTTCTGATCCGGGAACTGGCCGATGGCATCGCGCGTCAGCACGTCGACGATCGTGTCGCTGGCGTATTCGCGGCTCAGCGCGTTGGCCTGGTTGGCGCGCTGGCCGTAGACGAGGATGTTCCCGTCTTCGCTGCCCAGCAGGAAGTTGGTCGTGACCACGCCCTCCTCAGGGACCTCGACCACCTGCGTTTCGGTCGGCACGCCGACGTAACGTACCTCGATTGTCCAGGTGCCGGCCGGCAGATCCGTGATCCGGAATGATCCGTCGCGCTGGGTTGTTACCTGCCGGTTGAGTTCCGGGATGCGTACGACGGCAGATTGCAGGGCCACGGTGTCGCTGGCGTCGATCACGACGCCTGTTACGTCGCCAGCCAGGGCGGGAGTGGCGCAAAGCGCGATAGTGGCGATGCTGGCAGAGCCGAGCAAACGAACGTTGATCATTGATTCCCTCCGAACTGATGTCGGAGGCGCAAGTATTGATTTTGCATGACCGCTTCGCGACTACGGCATGACACTTGTGTGAACTGTATGACGCGATGACTTCACTTGTCAGCCCGGGGTGCGACGGTGGTCCGGCAATGGCGAGAGGCGTGGCCGGTTGTCCGGGATCGATTCTCGTCCGACAGGTGGAAGACGCGAAGCTCTTGCCTCTCCCCGCGCCCTTGCCTAATCGCGTGACCATGAAATTCGAGCATATCCAGCACCCCGCCCCCGTCCCCGGCGCCACCCGTGCGCAGGCCATTGCCGATCCCGGTTTTGGCAAGGTGTTCACCGATCACATGGTGATGATCGACTATGACGAGGGAGAAGGCTGGCACAATGCCACGCTCGGTCCGTGCGAGCCCATTCCGCTGCACCCGGCGGCGAGCGTGCTGCATTATGCGCAGGAAATCTTCGAGGGGCTGAAGGCGTACAAGCTGGCCGATGGCAGCATGGCGCTGTTCCGGCCCGAGGCGAATGCGAAGCGTTTCAACGAAAGTGCCAAGCGCCTCGCCATGCCGGAATTGCCCGAGGACCTGTTCATCGAGGCGGTGAAGCAGGTGGTGAAGAAGGACGCCGACTGGTTCCCCGGCGTCGAGGGCGGTTCGCTCTACATCCGTCCCTTCATGTTCGCGAACGAGCATTTCCTGGGCGTGCGTCCGGCGACGAAGTACAAGTTCATCGTGATCCTCTCCCCCGCCGGCAACTACTTCAAGTCAGGCGCGCCGGCGGTGTCCGTATGGATCAGCGACTACACCCGCGCCGCTCCCGGCGGCACCGGTGCCGCCAAGTGCGGCGGCAACTACGCCGCCAGTCTCGTCCCCACGGGAGAGGCTTTTGCGAAGGGGCATGACCAGACGGTGTTCCTCGACGCGGCGGAACGCAAGTGGATCGAGGAACTGGGTGGCATGAACCTGTTCTTCGTGTTCGACGACGGGCGCATGATCACGCCTCCGCTGGGCGGCACGATCCTGCCCGGCATCACGCGTGATTCGATTATCACGCTGGCGCGCGAACAGGGCCTCGACGTGGCCGAGGAAATGTATTCCATCGACCAGTGGCGCGAGGATGCGCAAAGCGGCAAGCTGGTGGAAACCTTTGCCTGCGGTACGGCTGCGGTCGTCACCGCGGTGGGCAAGGTTGCCGGGCGCGAGGGTGAGTTCACCATCGGCGGCGGCGGGCCGGGACAGCTTACCACCACGATCCGCGAGAAACTGGTCGGCATCCAGCGCGGCACCGTGGAGGACACCCACGGCTGGGTGATGAAGCTCGACTAGAGCGCCATCGCCACAGGTTCCTGCCCCGGCTTCCACGGCTTTTCCCGCTGCATCACCGTCTTGAACAGCGGCGATCGCAGGTGCCCTTCCAGCCACGGGTGGAGGTGCGGCAGGTCAGCAGCATCGAACCATTCGCGATCATGGTTGGCGAACTGGCGGATGAAGGGGAAGATCGCCGCATCCGCGATGCCGCGCCGCTCTCCGCATAGCTGGCCGCCCTCGGACAGCCGCGCGTCCAGCTTTTTGAGGAATTGCAGGCCCCGCGCGCGGTGCGGCAGCGGGTCGCAATCGTCGTAGCGGTTGGGATACTTGTAGTGGTCCAGCGCGTGCTTGAACGGGCCATCGCACTCCGCGATCAGGTCCGGATCGTCGCGCTCCAGCCAGCCTTCGGGATCGTTCCGGGCGAGCGCCCAGCGCATCACCTCGATGCTTTCCTCGATCACTGTGCCATCAGGCAGCACCAGCACCGGCACCGTGCCCTTGGGCGATGCGTCCAGCATGGTATCGGGCTTGTCCGACAGTTTGACCTCGCGCAGCTCGCACGCCGTCCCGCTCACCACCAGCGCCAACCGCCCGCGCATGGCGTAGGGGCAGCGGCGGAAGCTATAGAGAATACGGTCAGGAATGGTCGTCTGGCTTCGGGTCATCGTCCTTCACGAGCTGGTTGGGCAGTACCGCCCCGACGTGGGCACGCCCTTGTGCCATCGCAAGTACTTCCTGCCGCTGCCGCTCGCGATAGGCCTCGCGCTGTTCGTCGGTGCGTTCGTCCCAGCAGGCGGGGCAGCTGACCCCTTCCTCGTAGTGCTCGGACTGCATGTCCGCCGCGCAGACCGGGCGGCGACAGGCGAAGCACAGGCCGTAGCTGCCCAGAGCCAAGCCATGCCCCACGGTCACGCGCTGGTCGAAGACGAAGCACTCGCCGCTCCACATGCTCAGTTCTTGCGGAACGGTCTCCAGGTATTTCAGGATGCCGCCGTTCAGGTGGTAGACCTCCTCCACCCCCTCGGCCTTCAGGAAGGCGGTGGACTTTTCGCAGCGGATGCCGCCGGTGCAGTACATCGCCACTTTCGGTTGCTTACCCTCCCCCAGCAGCCGCTCGCGCTCGGCGCGAAACCATTCGGGGAAGTCGCGGAAGCTGGGCGTTTTCGGATCGATCGCGCCTTCGAACTGGCCCACGGCCACTTCATAATCGTTGCGCGTGTCGATCACGATGGTGTCGGGATCGGCGATCAGGTCGTTCCAGTCCTGCGGATCGACGTAGGTGCCCGCGTTGTGGGCAGGGTCAAGGTCGCCCTGCCCCATCGTGACGATCTCCTGCTTCAGCCGCACCTTGGTGCGGTGGAACGGCATGGTGGCAGCGCCGGAGAACTTCACTTCGATATCGGCACAATCCGGCAGCGTGCGGATGTGGGCGAGCACCGCTTCGATCCCCGCAGGCGTGCCCGCGAGGGTGCCGTTGATCCCCTCCTTCGCCAGCAGCAGCGTGCCCCGTACGCCGTTGTCCCTGCATGCCGCCAACAGCGGTCCGCGCAGCGCGGCGGGATCGTCGAACGTAGCGAAGCGGTAGAGCGCGGCAACGCGGATGGGCGCATTGTCGATGGGAAGCGAAGCGGACATGCGCCGCCCCTTAGCGCTCCGCTGGCGGCGATGCCAGAGCCCCGCGCGGGGGGCAGCCCGCCTCAAGTCATCCGAAACCTTTCCATCCAATTCCCGTTCATCGCAGGAAACCTTTGCTCGACCTATGGGTAGATCCACGATATTGTCGGAATTACACTTTTTGAAAGCTCGCAAGTGATGAAGGCCGGAACGATAAGTGCCTTTCGGCTCATGAAACACGATCACGCTGATCGGCAGGTCGAGCGGCCTCTGGGCGAAGAAGGCGCACTGCAGTCTTCCAGCGAGGCGTTCCATGCTCTTGCAGACATCATGCCCCAACTGGTCTGGTCGACATTGCCGGACGGTTCGCACGACTATTACAACGCCCGCTGGTACGAGTTCACCGGCGCCCCTGTAGGCTCCACCGATGGCGAAGGGTGGGCTGGCATGTTCCATGAGGAGGACCAGCCCGGGGCGTGGGAGAAATGGAGCCACAGCCTGAAGACCGGCGAGCCCTACGAAGTCGAGTACCGGCTGCGTCACCATAGCGGCGAATATCGCTGGATGCTTGGCCGTGCCCTGCCGATCCTGGACGCCAACGGTGTGATCCAGCGGTGGATCGGAACGTGCACCGATATCGAGGACCAGAAGCGCACGGCGCTGGAAAACGAAATCCTGAGCCAGGAACTCAGCCACCGTATCAAGAACATCTTCGCGATCGTCTCGAGCCTCATCAGCCTTACCGCTCGCGCGAGCGGCGCATTCGGAGAGCACGCCGGCGAACTGCTCGGACGCATAAAGGCGCTTGGCCGCGCGCACGAAATGGTGCGACCGCATACCGAACGGTCGCGCCCCACTATTGGCATCGTGACAATGTCAGGGCTCCTGCAAACGATCCTCGAGGCTTACCCGGCCTATGCCGAAGGCCGGATTACGGTCGTCGGCGGCCAGACCGTGATCGGCAGCAAGGCTGCCACACCGGTTGCCCTGATCTTCCACGAGCTTGCAACCAATGCGATGAAGTACGGAGCGCTGGCCACGCCAGAAGGTCAGGTCCATCTCGCACTCGAGGAAGCGGGGGCCGAAATCAAACTGCACTGGCGCGAGACGGGCGCAAATCCCGGTCCAACAGAGGAACTGGCTCCAGGGTTCGGTTCACGGCTGGTCGATCTGGCGATAAGACAGCAGCTCGGCGGTAGTTACGAGAAGCGGTGGACCGACGACGGTCTCGAAATGTCGATGATAGTGGCACGCGACCGACTGACCGAAAACGCCTAGGCCAGCCTTGCTGGTTCAAGCAGCCCAAGGCCACCCCTGGGTTATTCTGGCCCGCCTTAGGCGGCGTCGAACAACATCAACCTTGCTGGCGGCGTGGGCGACCCGGCGTGGGCCTTCACCGCAATCGCGTAATCCAGAACCTCCGCCAGTTCGTGAAAATCTACGGGCTTCTCGACCGCCCCGAGCGTGCCTTTCACCCCCTTGCCAAGCTGGGCGGGATTGGCGGTGATGAAGATCACGTCGATCCCGTATTCATCGACGAGCTGCGCCCCGATCTCCGGACCGGTCGCCCCATCGACAAGATTGACGTCGACCAAAGCGACGTCGACATCTTGGTTAGCCAGAGCAAGGGCAGCACCGCGATTGTCGGCAATGCCGACCGATGCGTGCCCCAGCTCGCGTAAGACCTCTTCCATCTCGATGGCAATCAGGAACTCGTCTTCGACTATCAATATGTTGGCGGGCATGGGAAATTCTGAATTGCTTCGGGTAGAAATCTAGACGCGCAACGGCAGCATCGGTTCCGGCCTGCCGCCGGGATTCCCGCGACAACCACGAGCCTTCGCGATGTCTCACCCCTCCATCGTCACCACGATCTTGCCCTTGGCGTGGCCTTCTTCCAGTTCGGCCATGGCCTCACCGATCTTCTCGAACGGATAGGTGCTGTCGATCACTGGTTTCAGCTCTCCGATGGCGGCCATTTCGGCGAGATAGGCGAGTTCGCTGCCGCTGGGGTGCATGAACAGGTAGCGGTAGTCTGCGCCTGCTGCCTTCGCTTCATTGCGCAAGTCGCGGCTCATCGCCCAGAACACGGCGGCAAGGCCGTAGCGGCCGCCCAGATCGCGCGTGGCGGTGCGCGGTTCGGGAGTGCCGGCAATGGAGACCACGCGGCCACCTTCCTTCACTACCTTGAAAGTGCGCTGGAGGGTATCGCCGCCGATCAGGTCGAATACGCCATCGACGGGGTCGATCACGTCCTCGAACTTCTCGTGCTCGTAATCGATCACCACGTCCGCGCCCATGTCCTTCACCAGCTCGCGCCCGCGCTCGGATGCGGTGGTGACGACTTCGGCGCCAAGGTACTTGGCGATCTGGATGGCGAAGGTGCCAACGCCCCCCGCGCCGCCGGTAATCAGCACGCGGAAGCCGGGACCGACCTGCAATTCGTCGCGCAGCGCCTGCAGCGCGGTGAGCCCCGCCAGCGGGATGGCGGCGGCGGTCTCGAAATCGATGCTGTCGGGAATGGGTGTAAGGAATTCTTCCCGCACCACGGCATATTCGGCAAAGGCGCCCAGCCGCTGCTTGCCCACCCGGGCGAAGACGCGGGTGCCCGGCGGAAATCGCGTGGCGGCCCTGCCGTTCGCTTCGACGATGCCTGCCAGTTCGTTGCCCATCGTGATCGGCAGCTTCAGCCGCAGGATCGGCTTCAGCGCGCCCTCGCGGATCTTGTAATCGACGGGGTTGAGACCGGCAGCCTTCGCCCGCACCAGCACTTCGCCAAGGCCGGGCGTGGGCCGCTTCACCTCGCGCATCTGCGCCTTGTCGGCATCGCCGTATTCGGTGAGGGTATAGGCTTTCATCGGAATGCTCCATAGGTGTCGGTGAGTGGCGCGAACCCCGCGCCCTTTAGCTCACCAACACCCGCGACAGCGCCGATGTTCCGCCAGCCCTACACGCTGTCGGGGTAGATCGGGCGGATATCGACCGGAATGTCGTGCATACCAGCGATCGCCGCTTCGGCGTGCTCATCCAGCCGCGCATACCGTTCGAAGAACGCCTTGGTGCCCGCGTAGTCTCCCCGGGCCTGCAACATAAGTTCGGTGCGCAGCAGTTCGGTCAGGCCGCTCACCAGCTTGTCCTCGTCAATCACGTAGTGGCCCTGACCGTTATCCCAGGCGAAGGCGCCGTATTCCAGCAGGTAGCCGTACTGCGCAGCCGCGCCCTTGCCGTGGGCTTCCTCGATACCGAAGCGCATGGAGCGGAACAGGCCCGCGACATAGGTCGCCAGCAATTCGCTCTTTTCGCTTTCGGGCAGTTCGCCGCGTTCCATCATGTAAAGCAGGTTGTAGATGCCCATGACATCGGCCTTGCTCTCCTCCAGCGCCGAATACTGCTCGCGCAGCTGCGCGTTCACCGTGGTCTGGCGGCCATCGACGGTGATCGTGCCCGGCCCCAGCGAGTGGCTCAGTTCGTGGAACAGCGTGAAGAGCTGCATGTACTTGCGGCTGACCAGCGCGGCCTGGTCCTGCGCCAGCACGACGTCCGCGATGGGATCGAGGATACGGTCGAACTTCGCGCCCAGCACGTTGGAGAGGATCACCTTCTTCGCGCCCTTGGCCTCGCGCACGCGCTCGTCGTTGGGCAGGTTGAAGGCAATGGTCTGCACGCCCGGCACATTGTCGCCGCCGCCGTGGATCTGGTCTGCCACCGCGATGGGGCTTTCGAAGCCGCGCGCGAAGTTGTGGTATTGCGGATCGATGGGAAGGTTGCCTTCCATGTCGCGCAGGTAACCGACATAGCGATCGAGCGCGGCGCTCTCGTCCGGGTTCTTCAGCGTCACGAAGCTCTCGAACGCGGTCTTGGTGCCGTAGAGGCGGTCGGTATAGACCTCGTAGGGGCCGATGGCGACTTCGATGGGGGTGTCCGTCAGGTCCATCCACGCCATTTCGCTTTCGAAATAGTCATCGGACAGGAAACTGTCGGCGCGCAGGGAAAGGAAGCGCTTGAGGCTGGGGTTGGTCGTGATTTCGGCGGCTTCGCGCAGCAGTTCGGCCGCGGGCTGGAGAAATTCGGCGTACTCTTCGGAATAGGGCACGGCGATGAAGCCGCCCTCGCGATCCCGCTTCACCACGGTGTAGGGGCTCATCAGCGCCTCGCGCTGGTCGGGGTTGGCTTCCAGGTAGGCGTCGAATTCCTCGCGCGTAAGGTCTGCCGGGTAGAACCCTGCGCCCTCCGGCATCGGCTCGCTACCGTAGAAGGGGTGAAGCTCGTCCACCGCATCCCATGGGCCGAAGTTGCGGTCGAACATGTCGAGCAATTCGGCATTGCCGCTGGCCGCAATCTCCTCGCGCACGGTCGGCAGGTCGCCGCCGCGCTGGCGCAGGTAGATTTCGTCCATGTAGCCGCTCGCCTCGATCAGCAGGTTGACCACCTGGCGTTCCTCTGCGGACAGGTAGCTGGTGTCGGGTACCATCTCCACATCGGCAATGCTGGCACGGCTGGCAGCCATGTCATAGCCTCCCACCTCGGCCTGCTCGGTGGCGGCGGTGCAGGCGCCCAGCAGGGCAACGGGGGCGGTGGCAAGCGATAGGGCGATGAGGGCGCGGCGCATTCGGAACATCCTTCGATTGGTATCAGGCGCAAGCATCTAGCCCAGCGCAAAGCCGGAGTCACGCGCGCATGGCGCGAGCGGCAGGCGCTTTTGCACCGCGTTTGCAGCGGCTTGAAACCTTCGGATGTGCCTTGCTGGCGAGCGTCAGCCGATAAGGTCAGGCAGGGCCATAGCCCCTTGCGTTTCCGCCTGCGCGGTCATGCGGCGGGCATCTTCCCACGCCCGCGCCATCAGCGCCTCGGCCAGCATGGCCTCCACCGGATTGATACCGATGCGGGCCTGATTCAGCGCAGCGGCCGAATAGAGGAAAATGTTGCGCTTTGTCTCACCGGTTTCCGGCACCTGTGCGCTAACGAACTGGCGCTCGTCGTTGGCCAGTTCCACGGCCACGCGGTGCTCGCCTGCCCGCAGTCCTTCGAAACGATAGGTGCCCTGGTCATCGGTCACGGTGGAAAGGCCCAGTTCGGGGATGACCACCTGTGCCCCTGCCACCGGGCGCGCGGTGGAATCGTTCACCGTGCCCGAAAGATCTCCGGCAAAGGCAGGGGCCGGCAGGACGATCAGCGCTGCCGCGCTGGCGAAAATGGCGATGCGGGTCATGCCCGCACCTGAACAGTAACAGTGTTACGCCTTGAAGACTCTTTGGTGACACAGGTGCGACCGGCCTAGGCCGCAGCCAGCAGTTCCTCCGCCCCGGGAGAGGCTTCCAGTAGCTCGATCAGCGCCCGCTCCCAGCGGTTCTGGTACTGGGTGCGGCGCGGCAGACGAAGCGCCTCGCGCCATTCCTCCTGCCGGGCGATCAGGTCGATTACGGCGGGGTGGACATAGCTCTTGCGCGTGACTGCCGGAGTATTGCCAAGATATTCGGCCACCCGTTCCAACACCGCCTTGATCGTCAGCACCTCCCTGGCCTCGCCAAGCAGCCGCAGTGCCATCACGCTGGCGTGCCACGTGCGGAAGTTCTTTGCAGAGAATGCCGCGCCCATGGTTGTCGACAAGTAGGCGTTGACGTCGCCCGAGGTGACATCGTGCGCCACGTTCTCTGCATCAATCCAGCAGAACAGGTGCTGTCCCGGCAGATCCTGCATCTTGCGCACGCACGTGGCCAGCGCCGCGTCGGACAGTTCCACCTCGCGCTTCTTGCCGCCCTTGCCGGTGTAACGCAGGCGCAGGGTGCGCCCGGTCAGCTCCGCATGGCGGCGGCGCAGGGTGGTCGCGCCGAAACTGCGGTTCTCGCGCGCGTAGTTCGTATTGCCCACACGGATTGCGCCAAGGTCCAGCAGGCGCACCACGCTGGCTGTCGCGCGGTCGCGGTGCAGGTCACGCATTCGCATGTCCTCCTCCACCCGCTTGCGCAAAAGGGGCAGGCGCTTGCCGAAAGCTACGCACCCGTCGAACTTCTCGCTTTCGCGCCAGCTGCGAAATTCGGGATGATAACGGTATTGCTTGCGGCCCTTGGCATCGAACCCGGTGGCCAGGATATGGCCGTTGGGCGCCGGGCAGAACCACGCATCGACATAGGCGGGCGGCAGGGCGATGGCGTTCAGGCGCTTCTTCTCCGCCGGATCGGTAATCAGCTTGCCGTCGGGATCGTAATAGGCCCAGCCCTTCCCAGCCCCCTTGCGAGTGATGCCGGGAAGGCTGTCATCAACGTGGATGAGGTTGGACGGGCGCGTTGCCATGGTCCGCGCTTAACGGACTGATATGGCGCGCGGTTCCGCACGGTGAAATTAAGCGCTCAGCTGATCTGGGCTCTTGGTCCGGGCGCTTCTGCCACCTCGGCCACGATTTCTCGCGGTACACCGGCGCGGCGGGGGAATTTCACCACCAGCATCAGCAACAGTCCGATGCCATGCAGGCCAAGGACAAACATGAACATGGTTGGGAGTCCGCCCAGGCTGTCGGACATGCCGAATACCCATGCCCCGATGCTGATGCCGAAATTGCTGCATGCCATGTAAAGCGTGAACTGCGTCGCCGCCACGCTGGGATGGCACAGGCGCATCGAGATCGGCAGCGCCGCCACGGTGATCAGCACATCGAGCGCGCACCACGCATAGACGAAGGTGAAGAAGAGCGCGGGATCACTCCACATGGACTGCGCGAGAATCATCGTGGCCGACACACACATGTAGAGAAGGAAGAGTGCGATGGTCGCCTTCTTCGCGCCAAAGCGATCGCCGGCCCAGCCGCCCAACGTCAAGCCGAGGATGCCGGCCACCAGCTGCGCGGTGCTGACCGTGCCGGTAATGGCAACTTCGTCCCAGCCCAGCTCGTTTGCTCCAAGTGCGGGCGTGATGGCCGTAAACATGCCGTAGTGAAACCCGCGCACCAGCAATATCGGCAGCCACAGCAGGCTGATCGGGAGGAGCATTGATTTGAACGTGTTCTTCAGAATCGGCCACCATGCGCTAAGGTGGATTTCGGCGTTGCGCGGATGGATGCCTCCGGTGCCCCAGGGGAAACGGCGTTCGCCGTCCCTCTCGCGCAGGATCAGGATATAGCCGGTAATCATACCGATGAAGCCTGCCGAGAGCAGGTATGCCGCAGACGGGCCGAAGGCGGCGATGGCCACGCCCGTAAGGCCGGTGGCAAGTGAAATGCCAATGGCCTGCCCGCCGAACATCATGCCGCTGGCGCGTGCCCGCTCTTCCTCTTCCATGATGTCGACAGCAAGGCCGTCCACCGCGACATCCTGGAACGTCGTCGCCATGTTGACCACGAACCCGGCGATGCCCAGCAGCAGGATGTCGTCCACTTCGGGCCGCATGACGGCGCAGGCGATCAGCAGCGCGATCATCACGCATTGCGCGCCCGCGATCCATGCGCGACGGCGGCCCATGGGCAGGAAGGTATAGCGGTCCATGATGAAGCCGTTCACCAGCTTCAGCGTCCACGGCAGAGCCGTCAGCCCCAGCACGTAGCCGATATCCGACGCGTCCGCCCCGTTGGTAGCCATCCACGCAGGGATCGCGAGCCAGAACAGGCCGATCGGTACGCCTTGCGCGACATAAAGAATGAACAGTGTGAACAACCGCAAGCGGCTGGACTGCGCCAAGATGAATCTGCCCTCAGGCTGCATGCTCGCGATAGATACCCCCTGTATCTTGCGACCCGATGCGACCCTGGCGCGCAGTATGCACACAAGACAGGCGCAAATGCAAAACCCAGGGCAAGGGCGGCTGCTGGCGGGGTAAACCTATGCTTGCTTGCAGCGCCACGGCCTGCAACCCATCTTGCGCGCCGACGACCTATTTCTGGAGAGCCTAGTCCATGTCCGATACCTACACCCCGCCCGCCGTCTGGCAGCCGTCCGAGAACGGGGGCAAGTTCGCCGGAGTAAACCGGCCCACCGCCGGCCCGCGCGAGGAGAAGGAACTGCCGGTGGGCGAACATCCCTTCCAGCTCTATTCGCTGGGCACGCCCAACGGCATCAAGGTGACGATCATGTTCGAGGAACTGCTCGAACGCGGCTATGCCGAAGCGGAATACGATGCGTGGATGATCAAGATCTTCGAAGGCGACCAGTTCGGCTCGGGCTTCGTCGATCTCAACCCCAACTCCAAGATCCCCGCCCTGCTAGACCGTTCTGACGACGCGCCGTTCCGCGTGTTTGAAAGCGGCGCAATCCTGCTGCACCTGGCGGAAAAGTTCGACTACCTGCTCCCCAAGACCAATCCAGCCCGCGCCGAAACGCTCAGCTGGCTCAGCTGGCAACTGGGCACCGCGCCTTTCATCGGCGGCGGCTTCGGCCATTTCTACGAATACGCGCCGGAAAAGTACAGGTACCCGATCGACCGCTACGCGATGGAAACCAAGCGGATCTACGACGTCGCAAACAACCGGCTGGGCGAAACGCGCTTCCTGGCGGGCGACGATCTGACCATCGCCGATATCGCGACCTACCCCTGGCTAAGCGCGCTCTACCACGGCGCGTACAGCGGTTCGGACAAGTTCCTCTCCCTGCACGAGTACGAGCATGTGGGCCGCTGGGTGAAGGAAATCGACGCCCGCCCCGCCGCGATCCGCGGACGGCTGGTGAACAGCGAGGCAATGCCCGAACGCCACAGCGCCGCCGATTTCGGCAAGGTCGAGGACAAGAGCCTGTTCGATCCGGTGCGCAAGCGCACCGGCGACTAGGGCCATAGCCAAAAGGGGCGGGTTGCGCGCTGCGATCCGCCCGCTATATGAGCGCGCTCCTGCTGGGGTGTAGCCAAGTGGTAAGGCACCGGTTTTTGGTACCGGCATTCGCAGGTTCGATCCCTGCCACCCCAGCCAGTTTTCCGAAATAGCCCAAGCATCTGAAAACCTTGCGATTTCCCTGCGAGTCAAAACCTCGTGGCACCCTGCCGTGGCACCCTGTCGCGGTCTCGATATCGGCACCATGAATCGGATAGGCTCGAGATACAAGAAGGTGTCCCAGATATCTGACGGCTTTCGCACAGTCCCATCGTCGGCGTGAATGGCGGTGATATAGTACGGGGTCGATTTCGGCCTGGATTATTGGGATGGCAGCGATGCGCCCCATTGTCGGACGTTCGGGCCCCTTGAAGGAAGGCAATAGAGCGGACCGTCAGCTTCGCTCAGCTTATCGTTGCGGCGACGTGTGATTACCGGCGGAAGCTTCCGTCCACCCTTCAACCACAACCTCTGCGCGTATTTCATTCAGGCGATCCACCGACAGCCTGGTAAAGGCCAACCAGCGCGGTTAGTTCATCGACCTTTACCTGAAGCAGCGAGAGTTCCACGCCAAGCAGGGCGCGCTGTGCGTCCACCTGCTCGATATATGGCGAATAGCCGGCGCGGTAGCGATTGCGTGCATGGCGCAGCGCGTCAGCGACGGCCAGTTTCTGGGCTTGGAGCGCAGCTTCCTGGTCTTGCAGATTGGCCAATGCCGCCATGCGGTCTTCCACTTCCCTGAACGCGGACAGGACGGTAGAGCGGTATGCCCAGGCTGCCTGGTCTCTTTGCGCCGTCGCTCCGTCAAGCTGGGCCTGCAAACTCCCACCCTGAAAGATGGGGGCGAGAATACTGCCGCTCAGCGACCATACGCCGACGGGATCGGCAAGCAGATTCGATAAGGCCAGCCCGGCTGTCGCGCCCAGGTCGAGCGAGGGCATGAAGTCGGCGCGCGCCATGCGCATCTGCGCGTCGGCCGCGGCAATACGGTATTCCGCCGCTGCGATATCGGGACGGCGGCGCAGCAACTCGGACGGCAGGGTCATGGGCGCGGGAGGGCGGCGCAGGTCCTCCAGTGTCCCGCCACGTTCGATCGTGCCGGGCAGTTCGCCGATCAGGATCGAGAGGGCATTTTCCTGCCGCGCAATCTGTGCCTTCAATTGTGGGACGAGCTGCGCGGTGGCCTGATACTCGGCCTCGGCCTGCCGCAGGGGCAGCTGGGAGGTGTAGCCGACCTCGGCCCGGTCGCGGGCGAATTTGACCGCTTCCTGCCGCGCCACCAACGTATCTTCTAATACCGAGAGCCGGCTGTCGAGTGCCAGCAGGGTGATATAGCCGCTGGCAGTCGCTGCGCTTACCGATAGCCGCGCTGCCTCTGCTCCCGCAGCGCTTGCCGCAACGCCGGCTTCGGCTGCGTCGATGCGGGCAGCGTTCTTGCCAAAAAGATCGACTTCGTAGGACGCGCGAAATGCCGGCTGCGCGGCGATGGCGGTCTGCGCTTGGCCGAAGGGGGAAACTTCGCGCTGCACGCCGCCCTGCACGCCCGCCCCGACGGCAGGCAGGAGAAAGCCTCGCGAACCACGCTCGGTCGCGCGGGCTTCTTCGACACGGGCGGCAGCGATCAGCACATCGGGATTGTTGGCCCGCGCCTGTTCGACGATGCGCGCAAGCTGAGGGTCGCCGAAACTGTCCCACCAATCCCGCTCGACAGGGGCGGTGACTTCAAGGCTCGTGCGCCATGCCGTAGGCGGAGTTACCGCCGCGCCAGCAGGTGCGTCCTGCAAAGTGGGCGCGCAGGCAGACAGGGCGATGGCGGCGATGGCCACGAGAGCGAGTGATCTGCGCCTCATGATCAGTCCTCCGTATGCACGGTCGCCACGACCGACATGCCCGGGCCAAGCCGCTGCGCGGCGTCCTGCCCCTGATCGAGCACAATACGCACGGCGATGCGCTGTGGCACCTTCACGAAGTTACCCGCACCCGTATCGGGCCGGACGAGGCTGAACTCGCTGCTGGCGGCAGGCGCGATGCTCTGTACCCGGCCAGTCAGCTGGGCGCCGCCGAGCGCGTCGATTTCCAGCGTGGCGCGTTGCCCGACGGCCATGTTCGCGGTCTGCGTTTCCTTGAAGTTGGCGACCACCCACAGTTCGTCGGGTACGATATACATGAGCTGGGTCCCGGCGGTTACCAACTGGCCGACGCGTGCGCTGACCTCGCTCAGCCGACCGGCCCGCGGGGCGCGGATTTCGGTGCGTGAAAGCTCGAACTCGGCGAGGCCCACTGTCGCTTCCGCGCCGGCCACCTGCGCTTCGAGCGCGCCGCGCCCGACGAAGACCGAGCGCACGTTCTCGGCCGCGATGGCTCGCTGCGCCTGGGCCTGCCTGACCCCTGCCTGTGCCTGCTGCAGCGCCGCGCGGGCCTGGTCGCGTTCGCGCAGCGAGACGGAACCTTCGCCCACCAGTTCGGCTATTCGGTTCATGTCGGCCTGCGCCTTCTGCAGCCCGGCGCGGGCTGCCGCGACGGCTGCGTCCTGCAGTTCAAGCTGTGCCTGCGCCGAACGCAGGCTCTGCGCGCTGTTGGCCAAGGTTGCTTCCTGTGCTGCAGTGTTTGCCGCGCCTTGCTGCAGCTTCTGCTGGTATGGCGCATCGTCGATCCGCGCGAGCAGATCGCCTTCCTCCACACGCTGGAAGTCTGCCACCGGCACATCCACGAGGTAGCCCGCAACCTGCGGGCTGACGACCGTGGTGCGTCCGCGGACATAGGCATTGTTGGTCGTCTCGTCGCCGCCTGCAAAAGGCGGGAGATCCCAGGCGAACAGAGCCGCGAGCACGCCGATGAGGATCGCCCCTACCGCCAGTACGATCCGGCGGCGGGAGGGATTGGGTGACCACCCTTTCTCCTGTTCGGGAGCGGTCGTGGTGTCGGTTTCGACTGGTGTATCGGCCGGTTTCGGATCGGTCATTGTCTGGTCCTTGCGAGCATGGCCTCCATGAAGGCCAGTTCCTTGGCGAGCGGGTTACGCCCGCGGATCTTGTTGATGAGCCACGGCACGAAGACGACGGCGAAGGTAAGCGCCGACAGCGTGCCGATGAGGAAGAAGACGTCGTTAAAGGCGAGCACTGCAGCTTCGCGAGCCACTTCCTGCGAGATGCTCGATGCAGCCGCCTGTTGCTGGAGCGCAGGATCGCTCTGGAGCGGCGCTGCGCGCTGTGCGGCATTGGCAAGAGCCTGCCCCAGCTGCTGGTTGGCGAGGGTGAGGGTGCTGCCGGCATCGATGATGTGCGTCTTCAGGCGCACCGTGTGGAAGGCGGACAGCAGCGAGATGCCGGCAAGGCCGCCGATCGATTGCGACAGCGAGAAGATCGCGATGAAGCTGATGACGTAGCTTTGCCCCGCGGCAAGCGCGCGCAGCATCCCTTCCATCATGATCGGCCCCATTGCGAAGACTGCAGCGAAAGCGATCGCAGCCTGGGTGAGGTAGAGATCCTGCGGCCGCGTCATCACTCCGGTACGCGTATCGGCAAAGGCGGCAATGCAGATGACGAGAATCGCGAAGAGGACGGGCCGAGTAAGGTCTTTCGGATCAAGCCGCACTACCGACAGCGCCATTCCGCCAAAGGTCGCCCCGGCGAGCACCCAGAAATAGCTCGTCAGCTGATCGTTGCCGTATCCCAGCGCGGCAAACAGCCCGCTGGCCCCGAACCCCTGCTCGGCCACCAGGATGCGCACCGTCGCACCGATGAGGGCAAGGGCGAGGATCGCGCGGCTCGACAGCCAGCTGAGGTCCAGCATGGGGCTCTTGCGGTTGGCCTCGATCAGGAAGCATCCACCCAGAGCGAAGATCGCGACGACCAGCGCGTATCCGAGCCACGGCGTGTCCCACCACTGGATGCGCCCCTGGATCAGGAAGGCGCACAGTGCTGCAATCCCGATGATGAACAGCGCGATGCTGGGCATATCGAGCTTCTCGAAGGTCTGCTTGCGGATACCGGGCGGCAGGCGAAGCAGATAGACCATGCCGAAACCCAGCAGTGACAGTGCGAACTGGAACTGGAAGACATGGGTGATGTCGCCATCCACCATGAGTGCAGGGGACAGCGCGCGCGTGAGCGGAAAGGCGACCTGCGTGAGGCCGAGCGATATGACCAGCCCGCCCACGCGCATCGCGGGAGGGAGTCCCTGCATCAGGTAATAGATGGCAAGCGCTGACAACCCACTGGCGGTGATGCCCGCGGCCGCGCGCGCGGCGAGTTCGGGGTAATAGCCAGGGCCGATCATCTGGATGAAATTGGCCGCGACCAGTCCCGCCATCGCCCAGCGCACGAACGGCTGGATGCCGAATTCCTGCCGCACGCGAAACAGCAGCATGCTCATCGTGGCGTAAGTCGAATAGAAAGCCACGGTCAGCCATCCCGCCTCGACCGGGGTCAGCGCGAATTCGGCCTGGAGCGCCGGTGCATTGGCGAGCAGGAAACCGTTCTGTGCGCCCCCGATCAGCCCCATGAACACCCCGATAGCGAGATAGGCCGCGCGGCGTGCCGGAGGGTGATCGGGATTGGCCGGAGAGCCGGGGAGGATCGGCATCTCGTGCGGCTTGAACCGATAGCCGTCCACTTGGTCTACGAGGGTATCGCGCCCGGTCACGATGTCAGCGCTCCTTTGACGATCACCTCCTCGAGTGCGGCTGCAAATTCGGCATCGTCTTCCATGCCGCTGACAAGCCTGCCGAGGCGCTCTCGCCGGGCGACCGTGCTCGCGGCGGAATAAATGAAGTTCGCAACCCGGAACTGAAGGTGCGCCGGGGCTTCACCCCGCTCGTCCGCAGCGGCTTGCGCCAGGTCGATGAAATGCCGATGAAGCGGCAGCGAAAGCGTTTCGAGCAGCCACTTCGAGCGATCACTATCGATCGTGATGTCGCGCAGCAGCAGGCGTGGGACCTCGGGTCGATCGAGTAGATATGCGAGGAAGGTGCGGGCTGAATAATCGAGTCGCTGCTCTGCATCTCCAGCGTCGCTATCGCCAGTAGCCCGTTCGAGCGCCTCGCGTAGGTCCGCTCCGGCCTGCGAAACGATATCCTTCCACAAACCGTGCTTGCCGCCGAAGCGATAGGAAATCAAAGCGACGTCGACCCCTGCATCGCCAGCAATCTCGCGCAAAGAGGTCGCCTCGAAACCTTGCGCGGCGAAGCGCTGCAGCGCTGCGCGCGAGATCGCCGCAGTGGTATCCGTATCGGTTTCCCTGGGGCGTCCACGCCCGCGTCGTTCAGTCATGCATCGTTCCTTGTGCAGCGCAACATAAGGTACGGCAGTTCAATATTCAATGACTGTTGAATAATCGGACACGGGCGTGTTCCCCTCCACCATGCGGAGCGACCCATCTGTTCCAGATATGAGCCTGCCAGCAATCGGTTCCGAACCCGCGGAAGACAGCCAATAGAAACCGAAACACTGCTCGCGTGTTCCAGTTGTAACGAGGCGGCCGAAATCGCCACAACCTTCCCCAGTATAAAAGGACTACGCGCATGAAAATCCTCATGGTTCTCACCAGTCACGACGAACTGGGCGATACCGGCAAGAAGACAGGCTTCTGGCTTGAGGAGTTTGCAGCGCCCTATTACGTGCTCAAGGATGCCGGCCACGACATCACGCTGGCGAGCCCGGCCGGGGGGCAGCCCCCGCTGGACCCCAAATCCGACGAACCCGATGCGCAGACAGATGCGACAAAGCGGTTCAAGGACGACGATGATGCGCAGGCGCACCTTGCTTCGACCCATAAGCTGGCCGAGGTCGATGTTTCCCAGTTCGATGGGGTGTTCTATCCTGGCGGCCACGGTCCCTTGTGGGACCTGGCCGAAAGCGTGGACTCCAAGGCGACCATCGAAGGTGCGCTCTCGGCGGGCAAACCGGTGGCGCTCGTCTGCCATGCGCCTGCCGTGCTCAAGAACGTGACGTCTCCTGAAGGCGATCCGATCGTAAGGGGCCGGAAAGTCACCGGGTTCACCAATGAGGAAGAAGACGCGGTCGGCCTGACCAACGTTGTGCCATTCCTGCTCGAAGACGTGCTGAAGCAGCAGGGCGGCGAGTTTTCCGAAGGGGGCGTATTCGAACCCCACGTCGTGCAGGATGGGCTGCTGATTACCGGCCAGAACCCGCCATCGAGCGAGCCAGCTGCCAAAAAGCTGCTCGAAGCGCTGGCCGCCGCCGGGTGAACCTGGCGGCAGGCGCGTCAGTCGAGCCTGCCGGCCTCCTCCCGCACGATATCGCCCAGCTTTTCGGCCCTCTTCGAGCGCGTCTTGCCCTTTAGCCAGATCAGGCGCAGTTCGAGCAAGGTCGGCCGAGCTAAAGAAGCAGTCGAAAGCTTGTCGCGCTTCGGAAACGCAAGGATCCCGCTGCGCGGCAGGATTGTGTAGCCTAGCCCGCATGCAACCGGCGCGGGTATCTGTCCGATCTGGTTTACCGAGCTGCGGATACTCAGGGTCTCCGCCCCGCGATATTCCGGGGCGAAGTTGGCGCCCAAGACAAGATCGGCATAGCGCCGCCCGTCCGGGTGCTGGATATACCCGAGTTCCTGCAGGTCGGAGAAGCTCGGCACCCGTCCCTCCCATGCGCCCGGCAGGACAAGGTCGAGATGCTCCCCGCCCAGCCGGTCGACGGCCAGGCGGGGGTGGCGCTGCTCGCCGGTCACGATGCCAAAATCGCAAGCGCCCCACAGGACACCTTCGACGATGGTTTCCTCCGGCGCTGCATCGAGGTGGATCGAAAGGCCGGGCGCCTCTGCCATCCATTCCATCAACCGGGGATAGAGAAATGTGGCGAGGCTGCCCGAACAGGCCAGCGAAAGTCTGCCCTTGTCCGCATTGTCATCGTCGAGGTTGTCAAGGAATGCGCGTTCCTCGCGCCAGCGTGATTGGGCCAGCGCCAGCGTCTTTTCACCCGCTTCGGTGAGGAGAAATCCGGGAGCATCGCGTTCGATCAGCTTCGTTCCCAGCTGGTCTTCCAGCTTCGCAATGTGCTGCGACATTCCCGGCTGGGTCATGTGGAGCCGTTTTGCAGCACGCGTAAAGCTGCACTCCTCGCAAAGGATGCGGAAGGATTCGATCCAGCTCGAATTCAGCCCTGTCATAACGTCATCTTATCATATCAATAGAGAATGATAATTTCAAATTCGGTTCCGATGCCCCGATATCCGGTTTGTCTTAGAGAAAGGAAAACGCCATGAACGTATCGCCAAAGACCTTTTCGCATATCGGCCTCTCCGTGCCGGATCTCGACGCGGCTGTGAGATTCTACACCGAGGTTCTCGGCCTCTACACGATCATGGAGCCGACCGAGGTTTTCGAGGATGACAGCCCGATCGGCGTCATGTGTACCGACGTGTTCGGCCCGAACTGGGGATCGCTGAAGATCGCTCACCTCGCGACTGCCGACCGTGTAGGTATCGAGATCTTCGAGTTTCCCGAAAACTACGCACCGGAAAATAATCTCGACCATCACCGCCACGGCACGTTCCACTTCTGCGTGCAGGACCCTGACGTCGAAGGCCTGGTCGAAAAGATCGTCGCCGCGGGCGGCAAGCAGCGCATGCCGATCCGGGAATACTACCCTGGCGAAAAGCCCTATCGCATGTGCTATGTCGAAGACCCGTTCGGTATCGTCTTCGAAGTCTACAGCCACAGTTACGAGCTGACCTATTCCGAAGGCGCCTATTCGTGATCGCGGAACCCGGCGGGGCGGAAACGCGCGTCCCGCCGGGGGAAGGACCTAAACCGGGAGCGAACCGCTCTGGCCTTCTCTCAAAAGCTGCATTGCACCTTTGCGCCCGTACCCCGCCATAATGCCGTATTCAGTCGCTTTGACAATGAGATAACCTAAGCCGCGTGGTCCAACGCCGCGGCCAATGCTGTCGAGAATATAGCAATTCCTTCGTCGATCTCCGCGTCCGAGATGGTGAGGGCCGGAAGGAAGCGGATGACGTTACCGTGCATCCCGCAGGCAAGGACGATCAGGCCGAGTTTGTGGCAATGCGCAAGCACGCTCTTGAGCAGTGCCGGGTTGGGCCTCGCCATCGAGCCGTGCTCGACAAGTTCCATCGCTATCATGGCTCCACGCTCGCAGCGCAATTCGCCGATGTAATCGGGATAGCTGCCCTGCAACGCCGATAGAGCCTTCTTGAACTTGTCGCCTATTTCCTGCGCTCTTTCGATCAGGCGCTCTTCTTCGATGATGTCGAGCACTGCGAGCGCGGCTGCGCATCCGATCGGTGATCCGGCGTAGGTTCCACCCAGTCCGCCGGGATCGACCGCGTCCATGATTTTCGCTTTACCGACCACACCCGCCAGCGGAAAGCCGCCGGCCATGCCCTTTGCCATGGTGAGCAGATCGGGCTCGACACCCGAATGTTCGCAAGCGAACATTCTGCCGGTTCGCGCAAAACCAGTTTGCACTTCGTCCGCTATCAGCACGATGCCATGCTCGTCACAGATCTCGCGCAAACGCGTGAACCAGGCGCGGGGCGCTGGATAAAAACCACCTTCGCCCTGTACGGGCTCAAGGATCATGGCCGCGCAGTCCGAAGGGTCGATATCAGTCCTGAACAGCGTATCCAGCGCCTCGAGAGCCATCTCTTCCGAAATGCCATGACCCGCAATGGGATAGGGCGCACGATATATTTCGCCCGGGAACGGGCCGAACCGCGTCTTGTAGGGTGCGACCTTGCCCGTAAGCCCGAGCGTCATCATGGTACGGCCGTGATACCCGCCGTCGAACGCGACTATGCCCCGCCGCCGCGTGTGCGACCTGGCGATCTTGATGGCGTTTTCCACGGCCTCGGCACCGGTGGTGACGAACATGGTCTTCTTCGGCGTGTCACCCGGAGCCAGGGCATTCAGCCTTTCGGCCAGCTCTACAGCGCCCGGATATGGGGTGATCATGATACAGCTGTGACTGAGGTGGTCGAGCTGTTCGGCAACTGCCGCCTTCACCTTCGGATGCAGATGGCCTGTATTGACCACTGCAATACCGGTGCCGAAGTCCAGATAGCGCTTGCCCTCCACGTCCCACATCTGGGATCCTTCGGCCTTATCGATGAAAATAGGCGCCAGATTGCTTTCGCCTCGTGCAATCGCGGCGTCCTTGCGATCCTGCCACGCGGCATTGCCGACAATTTCCGAATGAATCCTGCTGCCACCCAATATCGCGCTCATGCGGAAAGTCCTCCCATCCTGACGTATTTCATTTCGAGGTAGTCATCGATCCCGTGGCGCGATCCTTCGCGGCCCATGCCCGATTGCTTGATACCGCCGAAAGGCGCGGAAACGGCCGAGATGATGCCGTCGTTCATGCCTACCATTCCGTATTCGAGCGCGTCGCTCATCCGCCAGGCGCGACCCAGATCACGGGTGTAGCAATAGGCTGCGAGGCCAAACGGCGTCGCGTTGGCAGCGGCGATCACCTCCTTCTCGGTGTCGAACGGGATGACGGGCGCTACAGGCCCGAATATCTCCTCTTCGAGGATGGCCGAGCCAGGTGGGACATCGACAATCACGGTCGGCTCGAAGAAGCGATCGTCGATCGGCGCTCCACCAGTGAGGATGCGCGCGCCACGGCGGGTTGCATCGTCGAGCAGGCGGATAACCTTGTCCAGAGCGGCGCGGTTGATAAGCGGTCCCACCTCGCCGCCCGAAGCCCCATCACCCACTTTCAGCGCGCCGACGCGCTTCGCGAAGCGTTCGCAGAACTGATCGTGGACTGCGCGATGGACATAGAACCGGTTGGCGCAGACGCAGGTTTGCCCGGCGTTGCGATATTTGGAGGCCATGGCGCCCTCGAGCGCCGCATCAATGTCTGCGTCATCGAAAATGATGAAAGGCGCATTGCCGCCAAGCTCCATCGACACGCGCTTTACCGTGGGCGCGCAATCGGCAAGCAACCTGCGCCCCACCTGCGTCGATCCTGTGAAAGACAACTTTCGCACCAGATCGCTTTCGGTAAGCGCCGCCCCTACTGCCGCGGGCTGGCTACAGGGAAGCACGCTGAACACGCCCGGCGGGACACCGGCCTCAAGGGCAAGCTTGGCTGCGGCAATGGCGGAAAGCGGCGTATCCTCGGCCGGCTTGGCGAGCATGGTGCAACCGGCTGCAAGGGCAGGCGCCACCTTGCGCATCAGCATTGCACTGGGGAAATTCCAGGGGGTGATAGCTGCGCAGACGCCCACCGGCTCCCGGGAGACGAAGATTTTCGTGTTCCCGGCGGATGCAGGAATGATTTCGCCATAAATACGCTCCGCCTCTTCGGCGAACCACTTGAGATAGGCTGCTCCGTAGCGGACTTCTCCTATCGCTTCGGTCAGAGGCTTGCCCATCTCGGCAGTAATGAGGCGCGCGAGACGATCCTCGTCTGCAATCATCAGATCGTGCCAAGTGCGTAATATCGCACCGCGATCCGCCGCGCTTCGTGCTCGCCAGGCAGGCAGGGCCTCATGTGCAGCCTTTATCGCAGCTTCGGCATCGTCGCGTGAACAGTCCGCGACATCCGCGATTTCTTCACCGGTCGCAGGATTGGTTACCGCAAACCGGCGACCGTCCATTGCGGGACGATCCTCACCGTCGATAACGGCATTCCAGATCGCGGTAGAGGAAATGGTCGCTTCGGCAATGTCGTTCAAAATACGTCCCCTTGCTTATGCGAGCGTTTTTTCATCCGGACACCGAAGGGGTTAGGTCCAGCTATCATCGAAATTTGGGTCCAGTTTAACTGGCTTTCCGAAGGTCGATCAATCGCGCAGGCACCAGCATCACGAGCATGCTTGCCAGCAAGGTCACAAGGGCTGCATTGATCAGCAAGCCGTAATCGCCGGTATCGCCAAGAAGCTGGCCTGCCACAAGCGGACCCGAGGCAAGGCCGATCTTCGATACGAACCCCGCAGCTGCCGCAGTGCGTCCTGCGCTGTCGAACTGGGATGCCATTCCGAGCAGATAGGCCATCACCATGCCCCACGTGATCCCGGTTCCGCAGTTCGCAACAAGATAGGCGAGCGGGTGCGCGCTGAGATGGAAGATCGCGGTTCCGCCAAGCGTCAGGAGCATGACCAGTGCCAGAGGCAGGAACCGTCCATATTTCGTGCCGATCAGGATCACGCACAAAGGGCCTAACAGGGCCACCCAGGTTGCAAGACCAAGCGCATAGCTGGTGTAGGTCCGCTCCAGCCCATACCCGATCCCGAGACGGAAGATATAGGCGAGCAAACCCATGTTGGCAGCCTGGAACAGGAAGATCGCACCCAGGGTCAGCAGCAGCGGGCTCCACTGCACCTTGCCCCCTTCGCTCACGGTGCGGGTACGGGGTGGATAAGCGGGCAGGAAAGGCACCATCATGAGGCTGGCGAAACTGAACAGGGCGAGCGCAATGAACAGCGCCTGCGTGCCATAAACGGGAACAAGCTGGGGCAGCGTCATCACGCCCAGCCCGCCAAGACCGAACTGCACGAACAGGAGAATGCCGAAAGTCCGGTCGGCCTGCGCCGTGCGCGCAATTACCCCGAAAGCGATGCCGACCAGCATCCCGCCGACAAGGCCGTGTATGGAGCGCACTGCGAGCAGGACATCAGGATTGCCGATCGGCATAGAGACCAGGTCCAGGGCTATAAGCGATACCAGCAGCGTATAGGCAGCCGGGCGCCACGGAACCCTCTTGATCAGCACCACCGCCACCAGCGCGCCGATCGATGCTCCATATATATTTGCCGAACCGATCAGGCCCGCCTGTGCTTCCGACAAACCCAGGCCCGTGATGAGGCCATCGACGATCGCGGCCATGATATTGACGTAGAACAGCCCGGCCGTGGCGAGGAAGCTGAGCATGATACCGGCGGGAATGCCCGCCGGGTCGACCTTCGCAGATTTTATAGCGGCCGTAGTCATGGGGAAACCTCGCAAAGATGATGATATTCATGAATTGCGCGTGCCGAATTCGCCCATCGGTGGGTGCCTGCATCGCTGACATGGTAATAGAGCCGCTCACCTGGCAGGAATGCTGCCACCAGCCCTCCGTACCCGGACATCAGCGGTACCCACAGGTCTTCATCGCAGTCGAGAGACTGGCCTGCGTCCCACGCCCAGAAGCCGTAGCGATAGCGTTGGTCTTCTGTTGCTGCACGCAGACCGTGTGGCGGGTTGGCGCGTTGCATGGCTTGCGAAAGCATTCCGGGATCGAGATAGCTCTCGCCATCGATAGTCCCGCCCCGATGAAGGAATTGTGCGACACGCGCGAGGTCTGCGCGGGTAAGGTACATGCCCCACCCCGAAAAGGGCATTGCGCTTTCGTCGTAGGTCCGGCGCGGGACAAACATCAGCGCTGACAGATCGAGCGCGTCCCACATCGGCTGCAGAATGTCGCGCTGCACATCTGCCCGCGCATCCTCTGTTTCGCTACGCAAGATACCGGTCATGGCGATCCCGGCGATATAGCTGTCGGCCGTGCGATAGACGAAGCGGCTACCCGGTTCGGCGCGCTTTTCAAAACCGCGGCAGGCGATCTCTATTTTCTGGCCATGGGTCTCTGAAAGGAAGAACCGGCTCATCAGTTCGGAGCCTTCATCCAGTTCGTGACGACGATCGTTATAATGGCCCGTTGCCATGTTCAGTGCGTCAGCCACGCTGACATCGCCCCATCCCCATCCTTCGCAAGCGCCGACGTAATCAGCGATGCTGCGCTCCACGGAGCCGGGGTAGAGACGCTCCAGCCGCATCGCGGCTACTCCCCCGAAGATCGACTTGGCCCAGCTGTATGATGGAATTACGAGTTCGGAACAGAAGGGATATGGCCCCGCCCTAGTCGGGCATCGGGACACGTAGTGAACCCCGTCCAGCACCACCCCCTTCAATGACAGCGCGCCCGCCGGAACCTGATCCTCCGCCCCCAGGCGTGCGGCAAAGTCCAGATCGGAGATCGGTCGCTCGGGAAGTCGAGCGGCGCGTTCGCGGCGATCGGCTTCGACTATAGCTGCGCTATCGTCCACCACGCGCGCCGTGTATGCGCCATCCAGTGCAGTGCGCATATCGAACTGGAAATAGGCACAGGTCTCGCTCGCGATTTGCAGATCGGCCCTGACGTTTTCGGCAGAGAGTTCGAGTTTGAGCAAACCATTGTGAACGCAGTTCGCATTACGCTCCGCCAGCGCGACCGGCAGTGACAACCACGTGCGGCCATCGCCGTCGCGCCAGGTAGCGCCCGGCTGCACAATCCATTCCCAGTGCGGATGCATTCCGCGGATCGGGCCGCGCTGGACAGGTATTACTCGAACGGCGTCCTGCAGAATGTCGATTGTCAGAGGCGGCACCTCGGCAATCCGAAGCACCTCGATATCCATGTCGAAGGCGTTGGTGTACACTTCGAAGAAGCGCGCAGGACCCGCAAACAGGTGCAGCGTTCCGGATACCTCTTCGTCGGGGACAAGCGGAACATCTGGCGGGGCAAAGTCCGAGGCTGGCAACAGCCGGTCGGACACGGGCTGCGCCTGCGCCGCCAGGGACCAGACCATGCACGCGAGCATGGCGAGAAAACGAATGGTCATCGCTCCAGCCCCGCCGCGCGCAGCTTGCGCGCAACGTCGGTCATCTTGTCCTCGTGCTTGCGCCACGCGCCAATCGACCGCGTATGTACAGGCTGCCGCACTTGTGCAGCGCTGGCCGTGGCGCTGGGAGAAGTGGCGGCATGGAAATCAACCACGCGGTCGTCCCAGTCGAGACCGGCGGCCACAAGCAGGCGGCGGCTCTCGTTCTCCTGATCGCTTACCAGGGCCTCGTAATCGATATGGAAGATCCGGTCTCCAAGTTCTGACTGCCAATGCGCCATGAGCCGATGCTTGCCGATCATGTAGTCGGCAATGTCGTCGAGCGAATATGCGAAGGGATATCCCATGCGAAACAGGGTCTTGTAGACTGCGAAGACTATATCCAGCGGGTTACGACGAACATGGATTATCCGCGCTTCGGGAAGCGCTTTCGCGATCAATCCGAGGTAGAGGAAATTCAGCGGGGTCTTGTCTACCGTCCGATTTCCCAAAGGCACACGCCAGCCCATACGGCGGGCATAATTCGCGCCAATTTCGCATGGTGGAGTTCGTGCAGAGGCAGTGACCAGCTCTTCCTTTGAGCCGACGGGCCGCGTTTCTTCCATGATGGCAAGCGCCAGATCGTTCACCTCACCCACGCTTTCCACCTGCGGATGACTGGAAAGAATCCGATCAACGAGGGTGGTGCCGGAGCGCGGCATACCCACGACGAAGATCGGCGCTGAGTCTTCATGACCTACTGCGCCTTCTGCCCACTCTCCCGTGAAGGCCGTGGCGATCTGTTGCATCGTCCGCACATCGTCCGCAACTCGGTAACGCAGCGCTGCGCGGCGCAGTGCGTTTGCCCTGGAAAGTGCGGCGAAGCTTTCATCGTGACGCTCCAGGTCCTCCAGTTCCTTCGCCATTGCAAAATGCAGGGCGAATTCATCGCGGCGTCCGGCAGCGGCCGGGAGAACCTTCGCGAGTTCGGATATGTTGTTTTCTTGCCCTGACTGGGTACGCAATGTCGAGAGATTGTACCGCGCTTCCGCGTCGAGGCTTTCAAGCCGGGTCACTTCGCGCAGGTTCTTTTCCGCAGCATCGAACTTGCCAAGCGCAACCTGGGCCGCAGCCAGGTTGAAACGCAAACGCGCATCTTCTGGCAGTTCGCCTACCGCGCGGTGAAGCAGGTCTTCGGCGAGTTCGTAATCGCCGATCTGCGTGGCCGACTGGGCCAGTTCGTCCAGCCGCGCCGCGGTAATACCGCCGGCTTGCGCGAACCGATCGATAAGGCGCTTTGCGGCGGGAAGATCGCCTTGCAGGATCAGCGCCTCGAGAGCGACCTTCATTACTGCCGGATCGTGAGGCGCAAGCTTCCTCGCTTCTTCGGCGCTTTCGGCCATGCCGACAAAGTCGCTCAAGCGTTGCTGGGCCCGGGCAAGAACTGTGAGGGCCGCCACATCGCCCTTCGCACCGCGCAGCGCGGCGCGAAGCTCCTGCACGGCGACCACCGGTTTTCCTTCTCCGAGCAGGCGCACGGCTTTTCGCGTTGCCGCGGCAAGCCTGCCTTCCTGCTCGGGTGGAGTCATCATGCGTGGTTCAATCCGCCATCAGAACCGCATGGAGGCGGTAACGCCCACGGTGCGCGGTAGCGAAATGAACTCCTTGCTTCCGTTTCCGAAATACCCTTCGCCAGGCGCTGTGCCCATATAGGCTTCGGTGAACAGGCCGGTCACGCCTTCCTCGTCGAAAATGTTCTTGATCCAGGCGGCCAGGGTCAGCGGTCCGTTGCTGACGCTGGCCGTGGCATTGAACAAGGCGAACCCGTCGATCGGTACGTTGAAACGCGTTCCCGTGCCAATCGCGTTGCGGGTATCGGACTGGTAGTTGCCATCGGTTCGCAGGAACAGCGACCACTCCTTGCTGATGTCCGTATCATAGCTCAGTGCCCAGTTGATCATGTGCTCTGGTGAGCCGGGCAGGCGGTCACCATCGACGCCCAGGATTGCGCCGTTGGGGGCCAGCACGTTGCCAGTCAATTCGGCGTCAACGTAGGCATAGCCCACCTGGTAACGCACCTCGTCGGTAAGATACCCGTCAAGCGCCACTTCCAGACCGTAGGTCCGCGCAGATTCGCCATTGCGAACGGCGAAGAACCCCCAGTTGGACGTCGCGGTGTTAAGCTGCGGATCTTCCCAATCGACGTAGAACAGGCTGACATCATAGGTCAGGTCGCCCGTGCGTCCCTTGATACCGGCTTCGTAATTGATGACAGTGTCTGCCGAATAAATCTGCCAGGCAGGATCTTCGGCGAAGGTGCCCGTCAGCGGGACCGCGTTCGAACCGCCGCGGCGATAGCCCTCCGAAACCGTCACGTAGGCCAGCTGGTCGGGCGCGAAGCTCCAGGCGAGGTTGCCCTTGAACAGGACATCGTTCTCGCTCGTCTCGAACGTTGCGGTAGTGGGCGTAAACAGCCCGGCATAAAGCGGCAGATCGATCAAGGTCTCGTTGCGCGAGGTGTTGTCGAAATATCGCGCACCCAGTGTCAGGTCGAGGGTCTGGGTCGCATGCCAGGTCGCCTCGCCGAAGATCGAGATTTCCTCGAAGCTTTCGTCGCGCCGGTAGATGAAATCCCGGTCGCCCGTTACCGCCCCCGCAAATGCCGGAAGGTACTCGTCCCACCAGCGCTTGAAGCCGCTCAGGTAGCTGTCCTGCGTCGATTTGATATTCTGGTCGCGGTAGAAACCGCCGACTACGTAATCGAATGTTTCGTTGCCGTTGGAAACCAGTCGCACTTCCTGCACGAAAGCCGAATCCTCGTAACTGCGAACTGCGGCCGCCGCGGGGCGCGGGTAATTGTAGTAGAAACCCAGGAATCCAGCCTGCGCGTAGAAGCCGGTGTTCTCGCTCGTGCTGCTGCCCTCGGTGTCGTAGTACGATGTGGAGGATGTCAGCGTGGCGAAACCTATGTCGATATTAGCTTCGAGCGATGCGAGATCGACCTCCCGCTCTGACGGTTCAAGCTGGATGGAGCCGATTTCGTTGTCTTCGTAATCGCGGCCGAAACCATCGGCACCAACCGTTTGCGCCCGGCGGCCTCCGATATCGTCCTCCTGGTGCGCATACACCAGCTTAGCCTGGAAGCGGTCGCTCGGCTCGAACATCAGCGTTCCGCGGACCATCCATTGCTCCACGGTATCGGCATCCTCGACGGTACGGTATGAAGCTGCCGGATCGAGCACGCCCTCTGGCGCGGCTGGCAGACCTTCGCCGTCCAGTTCGTAGACGTTAACGTAATCGGTGATGCCCGCATAATCGACGTAGGAACCGACAACGCGCAAGGCGAGGTTGTTGCCCACTGGCACGTTGACCACGCCGTCAAGCGTATAGCCGATGCCGTCAGACCCGTTGGTATGCGACAGCGAACCGGAGGCATATCCGCCAAATTCACCCAGTTCGGGATCGCGCGTGATATAGCGCACAGTGCCGCCCAGCGAGCCCGAACCGTAGAGCGTACCCTGTGGGCCACGCAGCACTTCCACCCGCTCGATGTCGCGCAGCAGGAAGTTGGCAAAAACCGGCGTTTCGTTGACGTAGGTGGATACGGTTGCAACCGAGGATGTCGCGTAGTCGCCCAGCGCGTTACTATCCACGTTCAGACCCCGGATGCGAACCTGGTTCACCGTGCCAGCATTGCGAGACCCCTGGTCAACCACGGCGACGCCCGGAATGGAGCGCAGCAGTTCGGCATTATCGAAGATTTGCGCTGCCTCGATCTCGTCGCCGCCCACCGACGTGATATTGTAGGGAATGTCGACCACACGCTCTTCGCGGCGGGTCGCCGTCACCACGATGAAGGGTCGATCCTCCCGCTCTTCTGCGATCGGTTGCAGGTCCGCTTCCTGTGCATGCAGCGGTGTTGCCAGCGTGGTTGTCGCCAGCAGCAGGCCACTAAGCGTCAATGTGCGGGAATGTTTGGCGTGGATCATGATCTGGTCCCCCCTTTGCCTTGATTGAATCGGGATATAATTTCTGTGTCGGATTCTGCCTGTCGTTCGCTGGCGGGCATGGCGAGTTCTCCCAGGTCGGACATGGCCGAGCTGCGCGCTTGGGCATTGACGTGAAACGGGTATTCCAGGGGCGTGTCGCGAAAGGATTTGAGCACCTGCCCAAGACCATGCCAGCCATGCGCGCGGGCATCACGCACCTGCTGCAGGTCGAGGCGCAGTGCGGCCACGTCGCGGCCTTCGCCGCATTCGTAGATTGTCTCCCCGCCCGGACCGTAAAATGCCGAGCGGCCATTGCCGAGCGAACCGGCGCAGTTGATGTCGATGAAATAGCACTGATTGATCGCAGCGTTCGCGCGCGCAATCGCAAGTTCCACATCCCGGTCTATCGTGTTGGTCAGGGTCGGCAGGACAATCGCTTCTGCACCCATCGCGGCCAGGGTGCGCATCGCCTCGGGAAACCACATGTCATAGCATATGGCGAGACCAAGCCTGCCGATGCCCGGCACGTCGAACACGCAATACTGATTTCCGCAGGCGACGTCCTTTTCGTAGGGCAAAAAGGGAAAGAACTTGTCGTGCCGGGCCACGATCTCGCCATCAGGACCGAACACCGACGAAACATTGTAAACCGCACCGCCGCGTACCTGATAGTAGGACCCGGGGATCAGGAACACACCAGTCTCGCGGGCGAGGTCGGCCATGCGTTGTTCCAGCAGGCCACCCGCAGGTTCCGCTCTCGCGGGAGAAGTTCCATAGGCTGCAAGTTCGCCGAAAACCACGAGGTCGACCCACGGGAACCTGCGCGTGACGGCGCGCGTTTCTTCCTCGATCAGCGCGGTATTATCGGCGCCCTTGGCGTCTATCTGTATCGCGGCGATACCAAGCTTCGTCATTCAATTCCCTCCGAACGCCTGCAGGTTCGGACAGGATAGCGATTGCTATTAGGACCAGATGAGGCTGTTTGATGGAGCCAGTTCAGCTTGCCCTACAAGGCGGACGCAATTGAAGCGCTGTCGATGCGTCGTCCACTCTCGTCGAGCCAGAATATCTGGTTGGATTCCTTTTCAACGCGGTAGCGCCCGGCTTCGCCATAGGCCCACCGGTTCCATTGGCGGCACCATCGGTCATCTTCGATCCACCAACGCCCTTCGTCCCGGTCTTCCCCGGCATAACCCGCGCGGCCCAGCATGCTCCCATCCGCGTGCAGTTCGATCACGCACGGCTCTCCGTAAACTGTCTCGTAATTGATCTGCACACCGGACAGGAAACATTCGAGCTCGGCCTCAGAGAGCACATGGGTTTCGCCCGGAAGTGTCGGCTTCGCTGGCCAGCCCTGGGTGCCTGCTCTCTTGCGCATCTCCAGCGAAAGCGCCTCGATACCGGGCCGGATCTGCGCCTCGTCCAGACTCGTGACACCCAGGCGAAACATATTCGATCGCCCCTGCCTATTCGCGAAATAGGGCGTGGCCGGCTCGATCAGCACTCCCGCGTTCTTCGCCACGGTTTGCAACTGCTCGGCGTCCAGATTGTCCGGACCACGCACCCAGTAGCAGGTGCCCCCTGTTACAGGAGGAATGGCGATGGAGAGCGGCCGATAGTGGTTCAGGGCATCACGCAATGCGATGAGCCGTTGTTCATAGGTTCGGAAAAGGCGGCGAAGCATTGTGTCGTAATGCCCCAACGACAGGAATATGCCCGCGGTTCGCTGCATGATCGGTGAGGGTTTACGTGTGGTCAAGTTGCGAAGCCTGCGCGCCGCCCGAATGAAATCAGCAGGGCCGACAAGGAAGCCGAGACGCAAGCCGGGAGACAGCACCTTGGAAAGCGCCGCGACATAAACGACACGCCCATCCCTGTCTGCGCTCTTCAACGCTGGCGGAGCGTCGACCAGAAAACTCAATTCGCATTCAAAATCGTCCTCGATGATCAAGGCATCGTGACGCTTCGCTTCGGCAATCAAAGCCTCCCGCTGCCTTTGCGGCATCGTGACGCCAGTCGGCCGCTGACGACTTGGCGAGACGTAGAACACATCGATCCCCTGAAGTCCGTTATCGAACTCCACCCCAGCGTCACCCACGGGAAAATAGCTTACTTCTGCACCGCGCGCATGGGCCAAAGCTCTGACATCCGGGTCTCCGGGGTCCTCCAGACCAACTGCTGTGCCGTGCTCGCACAGAAGTTCGAACGCGAGATGAAGCGCTTGCTGTTCTCCCACGGTCACCAGTATTTCGTCCGGCGCTGCGGCGATGCCGCGGCGAGTCAGGATTTTCTGGCGCAACTGCTCAACCAGCAATTCGTCATCGGCCTCGCCCCTATCGGTGGACCAGCTTTCGACCTCATGGATTCCGAGCGCCATGCGACTGGCTTCACGCCATTCACCGATCGGGAAAAGCGTTCGATCATATAGACCCTCGATGAAGGGATAGGGGAACCTCCGCCAGTCGGATGGGTAACGGAACTGGCCGCCAGGAATAACGTTTGTCGGCGCCCGGCGCATGACAGCCGAGCTTTCCTTTCGAGACTGTGACCCAGCTATGGTGGTGACCGACGAAGGTTTCCTTCCCTCAGCGACGAAGACACCGCTCCGCTCTCGCGAAACGAGATGGCCGGAGGCGATCAATTCCTCATAGGCCAGCGAAACAGTGTTGCGCGCCACACTGAGTTGCGCGCTCAGCTTGCGCGATGAAGGGAGCTTCAGGCCAGGTGGAAGCACACCCGATTCAATCGTCTCAACGACCCGCGCACGCAATTGGGCCTGAAGCGACGTGGTCGATTCTCGATCGAGACGAAAAAGATGCGCGAGGGATTGCTTTGGCACTGCTTCTGCACGTGACTCAATTGCCGGCATGGCTCAAGCTTTCTCACGACAAAAGTAGTGGGCATCAAACATCGGTTACGAACGAGTGATCGGAGAGGGGCCCTAGGACTGGTAACGACGCAGAGGGCATATTCCCGCCGGAAGCGAAAAGGCACTCACCACATTCGATGCCTGATCGGCACAAAGGTCGTCTTCAGGATATGCCAGCTAATTAGGCAAATGAACGGGGTGTGGCCTGCCCCGTCGCCCCACCCGTGAAAGTAAGCAATAGGTGCGAAACAAGACCCAAACTCTGCAGAAGAATGCCTAGCCTGCCTGTTGGAAGGCGTACCGTTAAAATGTCCGCTTTGCGTACCCACTGTGCTCAGAAGCGGACTGTCTGCAAGCGGCCCAATTCCAGCCGGTCAGCAATGCGTCCAAAATCCCGGTCATTCGCGGATCGCAGTGGAGACGCCAAGAGCGGACGACCAGCGCACCAAGTGAATTGATCGACATTGCGTTACGCGCCCCTGCCCGTTGTCGCGGCATCGTGTTCCGGATTCTCACCCTCTTCCTGCTCGTAAGCGCGCTTGTCGTGCCGCGTGCTGCGTGGGGCGCCCATTTGAGCGGGCATGAGGATCTGAGTTCGGTCGGCGCTGTGCATTCGCACCACGACGATCACGCTCACGAACATTCGGCGAGCGGCGAAGATGCGGCGGAGCAGGATGACGCGCCCGGCGATCTCACGCACGATCATAAGCCAGCCTTCGCCGTTGGTGGAGACATACCGTTGCCGGAGATTTCTCTCGTCAGCGCGGTGATCGGCGCACACTCCGCGGAAGGCCTGACGGAACTTTATCTCAGGGTGCTTTCACGCCCGGATTCCCTCTTGCGACCACCTCGCATGATCTGACGTACCTGCCGGGCGGCTGCCCGGCTGTCAGTTCACGCGGAGGAATCCATGCCCAAA
Organism: uncultured Sphingomonadaceae bacterium; assembly: GCA_947493195.1. Classification (GTDB taxonomy): domain Bacteria; phylum Pseudomonadota; class Alphaproteobacteria; order Sphingomonadales; family Sphingomonadaceae; genus Alteraurantiacibacter. The sequence goes on from CANLQG010000003.1 coordinate 323,443, forward strand.
ATGCGGGTGCGCGATGCATCCATTTCCATTGCAATTGCGTTGTGCGCCCTGCCCGTTGCGGCGCAGGCGCAGGACATTGTCGACGAAGATACCGCGATCGAGCGTGCGCTCGCTCGCGAAGGTATTTCCGCTCGCGATGATGCAGAGCGCGCGGCTTCGGCGGCGGAGATCGACGTCATCGGCCCGCGCGCCAATCCCATCGATCTGAACGGGCGCCGCGGATCGCTCCGCGATGCTGCACGCGCCGACGGTCTCGCGACGGAAGCCGAGATTGCGCGTCGTCGTCAGATGCTCGTGGCCGAAGTGCGCCAGGCCTATGTGCAATGCGCCGCCGCGAGCGCGCAGATCGACGTCTGGCAGCGCTACACCGAGGAATTGGCCGAGGCAGAGCGGGTCTCGACCGCGCGCGCCGAGGCAGGCGATACCGCCGTTTACGATGTGCGCCGTGTGCGGGTCGAACGGCGGGCTGCCGAGGCGCAGCTTGCGCGAGCACGAGGCGATGTCGCCGCCGATTGCGCTGCGCTGGCATCGCTTACTGGAATTGCCGATCCACAGGTCGAACTCGAGGCCATAACGCGCCTTACAAGCGCTGCGCAGCCGGGTGAGCGCGCCGATCTTCTTGCTGACGAGCGCCGAATCGAGGCGGCGCAATACCGTGTTCGCGCTGCCAACCAGGCACGACTGCCACAGCTTGCCGTCGGCGTTGGCTTGCTACGCCGGGATGATGGGATCGACACGGCCTATGGTCCCGTCGTTTCGGTCGGTGTCACCGTCCCCTTGTGGAACTCGGGCTCCGCTGCCGTGCGGCGTGAAGAGGCCCGTGCCGCCGCGCTGGGATCCGAGCTTCTCATCGCCCGTCGCCGGGTCGAGGCAGAGCAGAATGCCGCCGCCGCACGACTCTCTGCCGCACGCGAAGCAGCCGTCACCGCCGCTGGCGCGCGCGAGGATGCCGGACGCCTCGGAACCATTGCCGAAACCGCCTACCAGGCGGGAGAGATCGGCGTCGTGGAACTCCTCGACGCCTATGAAGCCGCGCGCGAGGCCGACCTGTCGGTAATCGCGCTCGCAACCGATGCGGCCCTCGCGGCCGTCGAATACGACCTAGCCATTGGAAGGACCTACTGATGAAGAAAACGATGATGCTTGCCGCCATTCCGGCGATGTTTGCCCTCGCCGCGTGCGGCGAGACAGCGAACGAGGACACCGCCGAGACCGAAACGGCGGTGATCGATGACGACAATGATGCGCCGGAACCGGTGGCCGAACCCGTCGCCGAGGAAGAGCCGCACGATGAATCCGTGCCGCACGAACATTGATAATCTGACCTTTCGAGTATCCTGACAATGACCCGATCCCGCCTGCTCGCAGTCTGCCTTGCTGCCCTCCTGCCCCTGTCGTTGGCCGCTTGCGGCAGCGGTGCCGACGCGCCCGCCGAAGAGGCGCATGGGCACGGAGGCGGCGGGATCGTGGTCACTGACTTTACCGAGACGACCGAGCTGTTCGTCGAGTACAGGCCGCTGGTCATGGGCAAGAACCGCCGGTTCGACGCGCACGTGACCTGGCTCGACAGCTATGATCCGGTGACCGACGGCACCCTGACCGCCGAACTGACCTGGCCCGACGGATCGACCGATACGGCGGAAGCCGAGCCGAGCGATGTCGAAGGGATATTCCGCCCGCTGCTGACCGCTTCCAAGAGCGGGACGGCGCGGCTGCGGCTCGTGCTGGACAACCCGCGCGGTGTGTCCTCGCACAACCTTGGCGACGTCACCGTCTACGCTACCAGCAAGGAAGGGGCAGAGGCGGCCCCACCCGAAACCGAGATCGAAGGTGCGATCGCCTTCACCAAGGAAGTGCAGTGGCGCATTCCTTTCATGACCGCGCCCGCCACCATGGACGAGCTCGCCGAAACTGTGCCGGTGACGGTCGACGTGCAAATGCAACCGCAGGCCGAGGCCATCGTTTCCGCGCCCGTCGACGGCATCGTGCGCGCGCCGCGGGTCTATTCTTCAGGCAGCAATGTTCGTCGCGGACAGACGCTGGCGAGCATTTCATCGACACTCGGCAGCGGCGAGGATGTGGCCACGCTCGAGCTGGCGATCAACGAGGCGTCCATCGCCCGCGATGCGGCGGCGCGCGAAGTTGCACGGATGAACAGCCTGGTAGAGGACGAAGCGGTTCCAGCACGGCGTCTGGACGAAGCGCGGACCAATCTGCGACTTGCCGAAGCGCAGCTGCGCTCTGCGCGGCAGCGGCGCAATGCCGTGGCCGGAGGCGGAGCCGGTGTGCCCGTGATCGCGCCGATTTCCGGCGAAATTCTCGAAAGCTCACTCGTGCAGGGCAAGGGTGTGCAAGGCGGCGAACAGCTTATGCGCATCGGCAATCCCGCCGCACTTTGGCTGGTCGCGCGCGTTCCCGAGAGCCTCGCCGCGCAGGTTGGCAGTCTGCAGGGCATCGACCTGAACCTGCCGGGTGAAACCATCTCCCTTGGCCCCGGCGATGTATCGCTGGTGCAGCGGGGCGCGGCTATTGATCCCGCCACCCGCACACTTCCAGTGATCTTCGCTTGGAACAGCCGCGCGGTTCGCCCCGGCCAGCGGTTGCAGGGTAGCCTGCGCACCGGCACCGCGACCGCGCGGCTGACTATTCCGGCAGGCGCAATCCTGAACGAAGGGGGGCAGGACGTCGTCTACGTGATGCTGGGTGGTGAGACGTTCCAGCGCCGCGCGGTGACAGTGCTGTCCCGCAGCGGTGATCGCGTGGCCGTGGAAGGCCAGATCGAGGCCGGCGAACGCGTGGTATCGCAGGGTGCCTCGGCTGTGCGTGCCGCGGCGGCAACGCCCGGCGCGTTCGGCCACGGGCATGCGCACTGAGGGGCCGGACAATGCTTGAACGTCCCGGAATGCTTGAAACTCTGGTCCGCTGGAGCCTCGAAAACCGCATCGCGGTCTATGCCATCGCGCTGCTATTGACGGCCTTCGGGGCATGGACCGCCATGCGCACGCCGGTAGACGTGCTGCCCGACCTTACCGCGCCGACTGTCACCGTGGTGGTCGATGCTGACGGCTATACGCCGACTGAAGTCGAGCAGCGCATCACCATCCCGCTGGAAACCGCGCTGAACGGCGCGCCGGGCTTGCGACGTATCCGCTCGAACAGCGCGACCGGCCTTGCCGTCGTGACGATGGAATACGACTGGTCGACCGAACCGGAGCAGGCGCGGCGTGTCACCGCCGAACGGCTCCAGAACGCGACCGACGAATTGCCCGACGACGTTCCGCCGCCGCACATGACGCCCGCCAGCTCGGTGATGGGCGAGATCATGTTCGTTGCCATGCGGTCCGACACGGCGAGCCCGATGGAGCTGAAATCCACCGCCGACTGGATCGTGCGCCGCCGCGTGATGTCGGTGCCCGGCATTGCCGAGGTGATGACCATCGGCGGTGACGAGCGCCAAGTCCAATTGCTGGTCGATCCGGCGCGGCTGTCAACGCGAGGCATCGGCCTCAACCAGGTGGTGGAGGCGATGAGCAGTGCCAGCGCCAACCAGAGCGCAGGCGTCGTGGTCGAGAACGGACAGGAACTGCTGATCGAGGGCGTAGGCCGTGCCGCCACTGCGGAAGAGTTCGGCAACGTCGTGGTCGGCGAAGCGGGCGGTCTGCCCGTGCTTGCGCGCGAAGTGGGCGAGATCCGCATCGGCGAAGGCCTAAAACGCGGCACCGGGGCGTTCAACGGCGAACCTGCTGTGATCCTCGCCATCCAGAAGCAGCCCGGCGCCAACACGCTTGAACTCACCGACCGGCTCGATACCGTATTCGCCGAGATCCAGCGCACCCTTCCTGAAGGCATGGTGCTGGAGACGCAGGTATTCCGCCAGGCCGATTTCATCCAGCGCTCAGTCGACAACGTCACCACCGCGCTGATCGAGGGACTGGTCCTCGTCGCGATCATCGTCTTCATCTTCCTCGTTAGCTGGCGCGCAACTGCCGTGGCGCTGGCGGCGATCCCCGTTTCGGTGGTGAGCGCGATCATCGTCATCAATTCGGGCGGCGGCACGATCAACACGGTGACGCTGGGCGGACTTGCCATCGCACTAGGCATGCTGGTCGATGATGCGATCATCGTGGTCGAGAACGTGGTCCGGCGCTTGCGGCTGGAACGCGAGAAGCCCGAGAGCGAGCGGGAAAGCGACATCAAGGTTGTCGCCGCCGCCACCAGCGAGGTGCAAGGTGCGATCATCTTTGCAACGCTGATCATCCTGCTCGTCTTCCTGCCAATATTCGGCCTAACGGGCATCGAGGGGCGCCTGCTGCAGCCGCTCGCGCTGGCCTATGGCGTATCGCTGCTGGCCAGCCTCGCCGTTGCGCTAACCCTGACTCCGGCGCTCAGCTACGACCTGCTCAGCCGGAAGCCCGAGGACGTCGGCAACGAGCCGAAATGGGTCATCCGCATGAAGGCATGGTATGACGGCGTCCTGTCACGCTGGCTGGACCGCTGGAAAGTCCTCGCCGTCGCCTCGCTGGTGATGGTCGTTGCGGCTGGCATCGGCATCGCACTGGCGGGCCGCTCCTTCCTGCCCGAATTCAACGAAGGCTCGCTGACGGTCAACGTCACCAAGCTTCCCGGCACCAGCCTGGAGGATATCGACCGCGCGGCGAGCGAGGTCGAGGCCGCGCTGCTCTCGCAACCCGAAGTGCTGACCACGGCGCGCCGGACCGGCCGCGCTCCGGGCGATCCGCACGCGCAGGAAGTCTTCGCTTCCGAGATCGAGGCGACCTTGGCCGAGGACGGTCGAGACCGAGAAGAGCTGGTCTCTGCCCTGCGTGGGGGAGTCGGAGCAGTGCCTGGCGTTCAGGCCATCTTCGGCCAGCCTATCGGACACCGGATCGACCACATCCTCTCAGGCGCGCGCGCCAATATCGCGATCAAGCTCTTCGCGCCCGATAGCGACACATTGCAGACGATCACGACGCAGGTGGAAAGCGCAGTCTCCACCATTCCCGGCGCGGTTGACGTGCAGAAGGACACGCAGAGCCGCGTGCCCTACCTCCGCGTGCGTCTGCGCCGTGCGGACCTCGCCAATTACGGCCTCGCGGTGGAGGATGTGACCGGCGCAATCCAGGCCGCGATTGCCGGGGCCGAGGTAGGCCAGCTGGTCGAGCGGCCTGTCATCACCGATGTCGTGGTGCGCTACGACCCTGCGCAATACAACGACGCTGGGCAGATGGAGAACATGCTGCTCGCCGCTCCCGACGGGCAGTTGCTGCCGCTGGCCGCGGTGGCAGACGTGGTGCGCGATCAGGGACCAAACGCCATCACGCGCGAAAGCGTCGAGCGAATGCAGCTCGTCATGGCCAATGTCTCCGGCCGTGATCTGGGGGCGGTTGTTGCAGACGTCGAATCCGCGTTGGAAGGTATCGACCTTCCGCAAGGTTCTCACATCGAATTTGGCGGACAATTCGAAAGCGCGGCCAGCGCAACGCGGACGTTGATGGCGCTGGGGCTGATCGTGCTCGTCGGCATGTTCCTGCTGCTGCGCCAGGCGTTCCGCTCATCCAACGATGCGGCGCTGGTGATGATCAACCTGCCTTTGGCATTGGTGGGCGGCGTTGTCGGATTGTGGCTGACCGGAGGCGTGCTGTCGGTCGCGACGATCGTCGGCTTCATCACGCTGTTCGGCATCGCCACGCGCAACGGCGTGATGATGGTGACGCATATCAAGCACCTTCAGGCGGTTGAGGGAGTCAGCGATCTGGCAGAAGCCGTGCGGCGCGGTGCGGAAGAACGGCTCGTGCCGATCCTGATGACCGCCATCTCCGCCGGGCTTGCGCTCGTCCCGCTGGCCATCGCGATGGGCGAGCCGGGCAGCGAGATACAGGCGCCCATGGCTATCGTGATCCTGTGCGGGCTGACCAGTTCGACGGTGCTCAACATGCTCGTGCTGCCCGCCATCTACCTCAAGGTGACGCGGGATGGATGGGGCGTTGCCCAATTGCGCGATCGCATGCGGCGCAAGGATGACGCCACGACTGCCGAGCCAGAACCGCCAAGGTGATAGGAGAAAGCGCGATGGGATATTTCCTGCTCAAGGCGGCATTGTCCGGCATCATCATCGCCATCGCCAGCAAGGTCCACGCTGAGATGGCTCGATTGGCGCTCACTCGCGCAGTTAGCCTAGTTCGACGGAGAGCATAGGATAGTCGCGCTGCGCCCCCGCGGCGGACATGGTGCCGATGCTCTTACATAATTTTCGGGATTCCGTTCAAACCAACCGCCTCACTCCAGTTCGAGGGTTGGCAACGGCTAACTGCCCTAATTTTTTAGGCGCAATAGGGCATAAAGGTCCGGCTAGCCTTGGCTCAAAGTCCGACCGGTCCGTGACGACCCGTTCTGGCAGTCGGTTCTACAACGCAACTGTTTGCCGTCCAAAGTGCGCGAGCAAATCCTTGCCAATGGCAGCGAGTGGATCGACATCGAAACGGAGGGAATTGAAGCGACACTGACGGCATTGCGCGGGTGTGGCTGGCATGAGCGCGGCGCCGACGACGGTTCGAGCGGACAAAGAGCGCGGGTGCGCGCTGGTGAAATCAAATATTACGCGGGCAGCTCGCCGGAACTTCAGCGCCGCATCGTGGGCGAGATACCCAAGGAATTGGATGGCGCAGCCAAACGACGCGTCTTGGAAGAATTCACGAACGAATTTCGCAGTCGCGCATGGACGCTTACGAAAGAAGCAAAGCCGGATATGCTGCGACGGGGAAGCCATATCCCAAGAACGGAAAGCAAAGCGGCAAATCGAGCTGTGGAGGGAAGCTGCCGCCAACCCGCAACCTGAGTGGGAGGGTATGTGGGAACCGGATATCGTGTTCGATTACAAAACCGATTCCGGAAAGAAAAAAGCCACATACCCTTTCGATCGCAACGTTCATGAAGATACGCGGGGCGATGGATGGATTTTCGACCTCAAGACAAAATTCGCAAGTATCGTGAACGAGGAACTGCGCGCTGTTGGCAGCGAAACGCAGTTTCACCCTGGTAAGCTCTCTGAAATCGGCATCGACAAAGAAGCCGACGTACATCTCTTGGTCCTGGGCAGAACTGGCACGAGAAACAAGGGTAACCCACGCTCGAGTGTAACGATAACGAACAGCGTCAGTGGGATCACCAGATGAGGGAACTATTTCGACAGCACCCTCTCGCGATGCAACCAACGGATGCGCCCACTCATACGCTTCGTTTCGTCCCGTTGGCGCGCATCGATAGCGCGGCCGCTTCTTGTGCGACATAGTATGCAAAGCGCACCCGGGTGGCGATCCGCGACGGGGGCAACCTGTCGTTCCAGGGCTATCTCGGCTCCTGGAGATGACCCAGCGTTCTGCTGATTACGCTGGTGCCCGCGGTAGCCTTCGTCGTCTGGTAGTTGGCGGGGAGCGGCGACCGGATCGTTCAGCAAACAGTTGCCGACGGTTCCATGAAGCCAGCCGTGAAATTGTCTTATACGTGGTGAGGTGGAGCGGTCAGCCATTGCGTGCCCTGTCGTCGACCCTGAACGTAAAAAATCTCGAAACAAAACTTGCAGATGCAAATGACTCGCATTAGCGGTTATTTGAACGCGCCGCTGTCGGCCTCCACAACCATGTTTCAGGGAAACCATCATGAGAACTTACAAGGCGGGTCTTCTCGCCGCAGCCACGCTTTGCTGGCCTTCCATTGCACTGGCGCAGACTGCCCCCGACATCGAACCGGATAACGGCACACAGGTCGCACCTGAGGAAGAGGCCATCGTGGTGGTCGGCAAGCTGACCGACTCCGCACTCGATCGCGACGATATCGAGATCACACAGGCGAATGATCTCGGCGACCTGTTCCGCCGCACTCCTTCGGTCTCGGTCGGCGGCGCAATCGGCATCGCAGAGAAGATCTACGTTCGCGGACTGGAAGATGCCCAGCTCAACATCTCCATCGACGGTGCGCAAATCCAGGGCACGCTCTTCCACCACGTCGGGCGCGTTTCTGTCGAACCGGAATTGCTGGAACGGGTGGACGTGCAGACCGGGGCGGGCGAAGCCACTTCCGGGTTCGGCGCCATCGGCGGCGCCATCCGCTTCCGCACGCGCGATGCGGTCGACCTGCTGGAAACGGGGCGCGACATCGGCGGGATCGCCCGCGCCGGTTGGTTCTCTAATGACGGTTACAAGCTGTCGGGCACGGCATACGGGCGGCTTGTTGGCGATGTCGGGATCATTGCTTCTTATGTGAATCAGAACCGCGATCCCTACGAAGATGGCGACGGCAACCTTGTCGCCGGGAGCGGTGCCGAGCAGAATGTTGGCTTCGTCAAGATCGGCGGCGATATCGGCATGGGGCACGGCTTCTCGCTCAGCTACGAACAGCGCGACGAGGAAGGCGAATTCGGTGCCCGCCCGAACTGGCCGGTGCTGGAAGGCGATACCCTGTTCCCGGCAGAGGCGCAGCGCCGCACCGTGATCGGCAACTATCGCTACGACAGCGGCGGTATCCTGGGCGTTGAACTGACCGGTTACTGGTCCCGCGCGGAATTCGAACTCGACCGGTTCGACCGCTGGGGCCTCTACGGTGCCGAAATCGAGAACTGGGGCGCGGACGCCCGGCTGAACCTTGCCGCCGGAATGCATGATGTGACCCTCGGCATGGAATATCGAAACGATCATGTATCGAGCGCCTATCTTGGCGATCCGTCCCTGTGGCAGCCCTGGGCATGGGACCCGGCTGTCGGCCGCTTCACCGAGGAAGGCGAACTTTTTGGACTCTACGTTCAGGATCGCTGGCAGGTCTTCGACCAGCTGCTGGTGAGTTTCGGCGCGCGCTACGACAATTACAGCCTCGATCTCGTCACCTATGGCGGCGGCGCGGATAGCGATGGCGTTTCCTTCAACATCGGCGCGGATTACGAAATCGTGCCCGGTCTGACGGCGAATGTCGGCTATGCCGAGGCCTTCCGCGGCAAAGAAATCGGCGATGCCTTCACGCTGGAACACAATGCCGCATGGGCGATCCTGCAGCCGGGCCTCCAGCCGGAGACGGTCAACAATATCGAGGCAGGTCTCGCCTACGATAAGGACGGCTTTTACGCCTCGGCTGCTTACTATCGCATGGAGATCGAGAACGTCGTCCTCGACCAGCTCTACCGCGATCGCACGACTACGCCGCCGCAGAACAACACCTACTACGAGAACGTCGGCGAGTTTCGTTCGGAAGGCTTCGAGCTTCGCGCCGGTTATCGGGCGGGTGTGTTCGGGGTGAGCGGATTCTATAACCACTACAACCCGGAACTGAACGATCTTCCGGTGAACGGTTACGAGCATCTCGCGCTGGGCAACACCCTGGGCGACCAATGGAACGTCAGCGCCACGTTCGACCCCGCGCCCTCGCTGGGCTTCGAGGCCAGCCTGACCCGTTTCGAGCGCGTGGAGGATCTGGAAACGCTCTTCCGCGATGTGGAGCTGGGTTATGTCCCGGAAACGCAGTTCATCGACAAGCCTGGCTACACTACGGTGGACCTGTTCGCCCGCTGGCAGCCCTTCGGCACGGATCGCTTCGAATTGCTGGCGGCCGTCTACAACCTGTTCGACGAGGCCTACCTGGCGCACGCCAGCGTGGGCGATTACACCGCCATTCCGGACTACGAGATCGTACGCGGTGTGAACGAACCGGGCCGCAACGTCCGTGTCAGCGCCTCGGTCCGCTTCTGATGCGCACACGCCCCGCCTTCCGGTTTTGGCACCGCTGGTTCGGAATCCTGGGCGGGGCGTGGCTCATCCTGCTGGCAATAACCGGCTGCGCCATCGCCTGGTATGACGAACTCGATGGCCTGCTGAATCCCGATCTCCGACACGCCACGGCCGTATCGGGCCAGCCAGCACCGATCGACGCCGTGGTGGCAAGCGCGCAGGAAGCGTTGCCGGGGTTCGAACCGGGCAACATCCTGCTCGCCCAGCAGCCAGACCGCACACACTGGCTGCTAGGCCGCCAGACCCTGCCCGACGGATCTGCGCGCGCGGTTCAGGCATTCGTCGATCCGGGCTCGGCGCAATTCGCAGGCTGGCGGGAGAGCGGCGCGATCAGCCTCTATCGCCATTATTTGCCGGACTTGCTTTACGGCCTTCATACCGACCTGCTCGTGGGCGAGATCGGTATAGTTTTCGTGGGCCTCCTGTCGCTCGCCTGGCTGATCGACCATTTCCTGTCCCTCCCGCTCGCCTTCCCCCGATTGAAAGGTGCGCTGGGCGCTTTCAGGGTTGGCGGGCATGCCGGATCCCTGCGCCAGTTATGGGACCGGCACCGTGCAAGTGGCCTCTGGCTTTGGCCCGTCACCGGGATGCTCGCCCTGACAGGTGTCACCCTATCCTTTCCCATGGAAAGCCGCGAAGTCGTCGAAACCGTCTCGCCGATCAGTGAGCGCCTGCACTATGTGATGGATGAACGAGGCCCTCCAGCCAATCCCATTGGCCTCGATGCTGCAATTGCCAGAGTGACTACGAACCGCGCCGAAGTGCACAGCGTTCGCCCGCATCCCGAGGTGGGCCTCTACGCTGTCCGCACCTTTGATGAACGCGATGTCGACAACCAGGGCAGGCTCTGGACTTACGTGGATATGGAGACCGGCAGGATCACAGCGCAGCGTCACGACGCTGGAGAAAGCGCGGGCGATACGTTCTTCATCTGGCAATACGCCCTGCATTCGGGCCATGCTTTCGGGCTTGCCGGCCGTCTTCTCATCACGCTGGCCGGATTGGTAACGCTGTATCTGGGTATATCCGGCTATCGCTTGTGGTGGAGGCGTCGACGGCATCACCGGAAAAGTTCAATTAGCCAAAGGTGAAACCCTACCGTTTTTCTGCGAGACAAACCCTCGTGGTACCTTGCGGAGGCAGCTTGATGCGCGCACCAGCAAAGCCGCCACGGAGAAAGATGGCCCCCAACTCTCGCGTCGGTTAGCGGCTGACGCATCTGCCAGTATTGAAAGTAGAGCCTGGCGCCATGCAATCGCGCCGCTTCAGTCGGCTGTTCCTTCTGCTCGCAGCGTTTGCCGCCTGCGAGCAATGGACGATTCCGCATGGGTGGATGGTCGGGTCGGCTATTGGTTCGAGCATTCTCGTTCCTTGTCCGACGACATCGCCAGAACTGACTAGTCTTGGTCAGTCTGCTGCGGCGAACTCTGGCCATTGGACGGGCCGGAATTAGCCGCACCACCATTTGCGGCCGCCGCCGTGCCCCCGGTATTCCCGCATGCCATTCCCGGGCGCGGCCTTGCGGCACCACCGCCGCCGTCGACCGGACCACCAACCTCAAGAGCCTGAGACTCACATCGATGCGCGGGCCCGTGCGGGGTTCCGCGCTCTCGCGTCTTCATCTCGCCTCAAGGGCGGGACACCGCGCGTGCTTGCGAAAAGGCAGCGCGCATCGTAGCTCTTGGAATTACTTTACATGAATATCCTTCGTTTCGGACGACCGCTGGTCGTCGCAACGCTTATTGCATACCCTGCATCCATCGAAGGCGAGTTCAACTCCGCGGACTGCGGCTGGCGACCACGAGACCTGCCACGGTCAGAACGCTTGACCCCAACACGACCAGCGCGGCGCCCGCTGCGCCCAGCGCGTCGACCAGCCAAGGCAGCGCCAGCAGGCCGATGGCCGTGGGAATGCCGCGCAGCAGGAAATTGGTGATCGCCCTGCCATGCGCCAGCAACAAAGCCTCCAGACTGGCACCGGCCAGTTCCAGGGCGGCAGCGGCGGCAAGGATAATCATCGGCCAGTATGCCGCCAGGAAAGCGGTGCCCGCGATGGCGATGATGATCCATTCGCCTGCGACAAGACCGAAGCCGATGACGACCGCGCCGGTAACGATTGCGATGCGGGTCATCTTTGCCGCCAGCAGGCGCGCATTCTCGGGGTCGCGCACCAGCTCGGGATAGACCGCGCGAAGCAGCGCCTGCGCCAGTTTCAGCAGTCCCTCGCCCAGTTGCGCGGCCACGCGGTAGATGCCTGCCAGCGCCGCGCCGCCGAAAGCGCCCACCAGCAGCACCAGCAACTGGCGGCTGGCGATGGTGAGCATACCCGAAAGCGATGTGCCGATGACGAAGCTCCACGCCTTGCCGTCCTGTTCAGCCCCGGCCTCGCGGGGCAGGCGCGACAGGCTGAAGCGCCGCCAGACTATCCGCTCCGTCTGGCCTGCCATCCACCAGTACATTGCGGCGGTGGCGAGTTCGGCAATGCCCCAGACGACGAGGAAGGCGGTAATGCTGGGCGCAAACAGCGCGACCACGCCCGCCCCGGCAGCGCGCATGACACTGGTAGTCGAATCCGCCGCAGCCGCGCGGGCATATTTGTCATGAACACGCAGCAGCCCGGTCGGCGTCGAACGGATGGCAAGCAGCGAAACGAGGGTGAACAGGAAAGTCGGCATGCGCAGTTCGGGCGTAATGGGCAGCCAGTCGCCCGCCAGCCACAGGATCAGCGCCGCCGCCACGGTGCCCGTGACGATGGTCAGCGCGTCCAGCGCAAGGGCAAATCCGGTGGCGGTGCTGCGATCTTCCGCCGTCTGTCCCCAGCGGACGACGGCCTGCCATGTCTGGAAGCTGGTGAAACCCACCACCAACTGCGCGAAGGTGAAAGCGATGACGAACTGGCCGAACCCTTCCAGCCCCAACGCACGGGTGGCGAGTGCCAGGTAGACCAGGCTGAGCACCGCGTTGATGCCGCGCGCGCCCATCAGCCAGCCAGTGTTCTGTAGTGCGCGACGCATCATGGACGCCCGCCCTGCCCCACCCCTGCGAGAATTGCAAAAGCCATGTTCGCGCCAGTAACTCGGATCATTAACGCGGATCAGTCGCGCGGGGGCAGCGGTTCCTGCGGATTGTTGGGCACCAGGATCAGCTCGCCCTGTTCGATACGCACGCTGGCAAGGCGCGATAGCAGGTTCATGCCGATCACATTGGTCTCTCCCAACCCCGGCGCGATCACCGCGTCGAGGCCGTTGGCCGCGACATTGCCGAACCGCAGCGATTCGATGTTCGTCAGGTGCGCGGCCACCGCCCCATTGGCCGTCTGCAGGCGGATCGGCAGCCCGCCGTCGCGCGGCTCAAGCCCCGCGATCTGCGCGGTTCGTTCGCTCACTGCGGTCAGCGTGGCACCGGTATCGACCATGAAGGGGAAGCGCTGGCCGTTCACCTCGGCGTCCAGCCAGTAATGCCCGTCACGCGACATGGACACGCGGGTTTCCCCGCCCTGCACCACCTGTTCGGGCATGCCCAGTTCGGGCACGGCCATGGAGAAACGCGAGTCCAGCCGAGAGAGTTGCAGCACCACCAGCACCAGGATCGCCATCAGCGAAAGCGTGCTGGCAAGGCGCAGCAGACGCCCCAGCGCCGGCACCCGCGATATCAGCATCGAACCCAGCACCCCTGCCGCCATCGCGGCAATGGCCGCCATCAACAGACCCGACTGCGGTATCTCGCGGATCATCATGGCGATCTGGTCGAAGATGGCGGATGCGTCCATATCGGGCAATATAGGGCGCGACACCCGAAATTGCGAAGGCCGTTTCTAGGGCGCGGCGCGCTTGATCGTGGCTTCGGCCAGAATCACGGAGAAGCGCCCCTGCGCGTCGGTCCAGCGCGCGAAAGGGGTCCAATGGCCCGCCAGCAGCAGCGTGTTCGAACTGCGCGCGTCGAACTTGTGGCTGTTTTCGGTGTGGATGGTCTCGCCCGCCTGCATGGAGAAACGCCTGCCAGCCACCTCGAAAGACACATCTTCATCTGCGACGGCGTGCATCTCGATGCGGGCGAAGGTATCGTTCCAGCGCGCTTCGTGGTGGAACCTGTCTACCGGAATGGTCCCGTCCAGTTCCCGGTTGATGCGGCGCAGGAGGTTGAGATTGAACTGGGCCGTCACGCCGCGCGCATCGTCGTAGGCGGCTTCCAGCACGTCCTTGTCCTTGATCAGGTCCATGCCGATCAGCAGCATGGCATCGGTGCCCAGCGTTTCCCGCATCGAGCGCAGCAGGTCGACCGCGGTACGCGGCACCATGTTGCCGATGGTGGAGCCGGGAAAGAAGCCGAGCTTCGGCATGTCGGCCACTTCGGGCGGAAGTTGCACCTTCTTCGTAAAATCCGCCTCCACCGGATAGACCGGCAGGCCCGGGAACTTGGCGGAAAGGTCGGCCGCGGCAGCGCGCAGGAAATCGCCCGCGATATCCAATGGCACGTAGGCTCCCGGATCGATGGCCTCGAGCAGCAGGGGCGTCTTGACCGAGGAGCCCGAGCCGAACTCCACCACCGCGCGCCCGGAGCCGACAGCTTCGGCAAATTCCTGGCCACGGTTTTCGAGGATCTCCTTTTCCGAGCGGGTCGGATAGTATTCGGGGACCTGCGTGATATCCTCGAACAACTGCGAACCCGCATCATCATACAGCCAGCGCGCCGGGATCGCCTTCTGCGGCTGGCCGAGGCCTGCCAGCACGTCGGCACGAAAGGCGCGGTCGACTCCGTCCTCGTCGAGATCGACGAGCTGGATGCCTTCGGAATTTGCCATCAGATATCCTTTGCCAGCCTAAGGCCGGTGAACTGCCAGCGTTGCTGGGGATAGAAGAAATTGCGGTAGCTGGCCCGCGAATGGCCGCGCACGGTGGCGCAGCTGGCACCTTTCAGCACCCACTGCCCGGCCATGAACTTGCCGTTGTATTCGCCCACCGCGCCTTCCGCTGGCTGGAACCGCGGATAGGGCAAGTAGGCAGAACGGGTGAACTGCCACACATCGCCGAACAGCTCTTCCGTGCCAACAGGCGTTGGCGGCGCGGCGGCGTCCAGCTGGTTGCCCGCGCGGGCAGCGAAGCGCTGGTCCGACTCGGGTGCGTCCTGCCCGCGGGCGACGGCCTCCCACTCGAACTCGGTCGGCAGGCGGCATCCCGCCCACGAAGCGAAAGCATCGGCCTCGAAATAGGAAATGTGCGCCACCGGCGCATCCGGATCGCGTTCCTGCCAGCCTGCGTGCGTGAAATGCTCGCCCCCCGCGCCCTCGCCGCGCCAGTAAAGCGGCGCGTTGATCTTGCAGCGGTTCAGCCAGTCCCATGCGTCCGACAGCCACAGACGATGGTCGCCATAGCCACCGTCGGCAATGAACTGGTCCCAGTCCCCGTTGGTGACGAGGCGGCGCGACATGGCGAACGGCTCCAGCAACACGCGGTGCGCAGGACCCTCGTTGTCGAACCCGAAGCCGTCCGACTGGTGGCCGACACGGGCGATGCCGCCGGGATGTTCGATCCAGCCATCCGCCTGTGCAGGCGCAGCCGGAACCGGCTTGCCCCACATTGCGGGCCCCAGCGGGTTCTTTGAAAACGCGTGTTTGATGTCGGTCAGCAGCAGTTCGATGTGCTGTTGTTCGTGCGCAATACCCAGTTCGATCAGGTCAAGGCAGCGGTCATCGTCAAGCAGCGGCTCCATCGCCGCGTTCACATGGGCACGCCATTCCAGCACGTCGGCCAGGGTCGGCCGTGTGACAAGGCCGCGGTTGCCGCGCGCGATGCGCTCCCCCTCGGTCTCGTAATAGGAATTGAACAGGAACGGAAAGGCCTCGTCATACAGGCGGTAGTCCGGCACATGATCGCGCAGCAGGAAGGTCTCCCAGAACCATGTGGTGTGGGCCGCGTGCCATTTCGCAGGGGATGCGTCTTCCATCGACTGGATCGTCACATCAGCCTCGCTCAGCGGTTCCAGCAACCCTTCCATCAGGCTGCGGGTGGCCACGAAACGGTCTGCGAGCGAGCCCGGGGGCGTGCTTGAACCTGGGCGGATACTGGTCTGGGGCAAGGCCGTCTCCCGGGGGGCTTTTTCCTGTGTCCTACGAACGAATGCCAAATCGGGTTTCCGATTAACACCCGTACGGCACAGAAAAAATCGGGACAAAGTGCCTATGCAGCGCGCCTTACCTGGTTGCGTCCGGCTCCCTTGGCCTCGTACAGCGCGGTGTCGGCACGGCCCAGCAGGCAGTCACCCGTGTCACCCTGGCGAAAATAGGCAAGGCCCGCACTGATGGTGACCCTGGGCAGGCGTGTTCCGGCAAAGCCTTGGCCCACCGCCTCGCACAGACGCTCGGCAAGCTGGCTTACGGCAACCTCCGGCGTGCCCGCGATCAGCCAGACGAATTCCTCGCCGCCGATGCGGCCCACCACATCACCTTTCCGCGCCTTGCTGCGCGCGATGAGTGCCACTTTCCGGATAACCTCGTCGCCGGTCTGGTGGCCATGGGTGTCGTTCACGGCCTTGAAATGATCGATATCAAACAGGATCGCGGCCAGCGGCCCGCCGTAGTTTTCCGCGACCACCACCATGCTGTCGAGCCGGGACAAGGTATGGCGCCGGTTCGCCAATTCGGTGAGCGAATCGGTATTGGCCAGCTTCTGCGCCTCCGTCGCTAGCTTCATCGCGCGGTTGCGCGCGGTATCGAGTGCCTCCTCGCGGTGGACCTGCTCGGTCACGTCCATCGCCACGCCGAACACCGCCGACCGCTCGCCGCGCCGGTCGAATTCGTTGCGCACGGACATTTGCAGCACGCGTTTCAGCTGGTTGGCTGGCCTGATGCAACAGGTGAAGCGATAGGTATCGAGCGTTGCCCGATTGCGCTCGATTTGTTCGAAAAGATCCTCGCCGCCGGGCGGCATGCGCGGCCTTATATCGCCCGGATCGGGCGCAAGAGATCGCGGCAGACCGAGCATTTCCAGCATGTTGGGCGAATAATCCTGCCTGCCCCCTGCCAGATCGAGGCGCCAGCGACCGATACGCGCGGTTTCCTCCGCCAGGTTGAACAGCATCAGGCTCTCGCGCATTTCCCGGTTGCGGGCGATCAGCTCGCGCTGGAGCTGCTGCCGGTGCATCAGCGTGGCAGCCACCGGCAGGGCCGTGGCCAGCATGGTCACCATCCAGGTCTGGAAGACAAGGGTTGCCTCCGCCGGGCTGATGCCAAGATAGGGCATCGGGGATCCGGTCACGACGCTCAGCACCGTGGCGACGGCGGCATAGACGAGCACGACCAGCAGGCTGGCCATCTGGCCATAGCGAACCGCCGCAATGACCATCGCTGCCACCAACAGCGGCATCAGCGTGACCTCGTGGACCTGCAGAGCAAGGAGCGACAGCAGCGCGCAGCCAAGCAGCAGCGTATAGAGCGAGCGCTCCACCGCCCCGTCATCCACCCCGCTTCCGCGCGAAGTCAGGTTGCGCAGCACCATCAGCAGGACCGGGGCGAAAATCACCACGCCCAGCACGTTGGCAAGGTACCACCAGGCGAACTGGGCAAGCGTCTGTTCCGCGTGAAACGGGATGGCGATCAGCGCGCCTGCAAGGCATCCCGCCATGGCGGCGGCGAAGAGGCCGCAGATCTGCTGGAATCGGCGCGGCAACCGTGCGCGGCCGCCAAGCACGCGCAAGCTGAGGTGCGCAATCAAGGCGGATTGAACGACTGCGGAAATGGCAACGGCTGTCGCGGGCACGGGGGGCGTGCCGAGCATGCAGGACGTTGCCACCTGCATCGGCAGCAGGACGAGTGCCAGGCGCGTCCAGTGCTGCTGCCTGACCACATAGAATGCAGCGACCATGGCACCCGCCGGAGCCCAGCCCACGATGACGCCGCCCAGCATATCGCGCAGCGCCAGCGATCCGAGCGCCAGCATGGCCCAGACCACTCCCGCCAGCACCGGATCACGCAGCGCCCGCCACACTTGCACCTGCCAAACTCCCTGAAAAATCAGGGTTTGGCTTAGCCGCGTTTAGTTAATGGCCAGCGCGAGGCAGACCAGGGATTATCCCTTGAGGGGATGGGAAGGCCTACTCTGCCGCTTCGCGCGCTTCGCCGAGTTCGAGATTGATCATCTCGGCCAGCATGAACGACAGTTCCAGCGCCTGCGCGGCGTTCAGTCGTGGATCGCAATGGGTATGATAGCGATCGGCAAGCCCGGCATCGGTGATCGCCACCGCGCCGCCGGTGCATTCGGTCACGTCCTGCCCGGTCATTTCGACATGGATGCCGCCAGCGTGGGTTCCTTCGGCGCGGTGAACTGCGAAAAAGCCGCGCACTTCGGACAGGATGCGGTCGAACGGCCGCGTCTTGAAGCCGCTTTCGGACTTCACGACATTGCCGTGCATCGGATCACAGCTCCACACCACCGGGTGGCCCTCGCGCTGAATTGCGCGCACGAGCGGCGGCAGGCCGTCCTCGACCTTGCCCGCGCCGAACCTGCTGATCAGCGTGATCCGTCCAGGCTCGCGCGCGGGGTTGAGCACATCCAGCATCTGCAACAGCGCATCGGGCTCCAGCGAAGGGCCGCATTTCACGCCGACGGGGTTGTTCACCCCGCGCAGGAATTCCACGTGCGCGCTGTCCATGAAGCGGGTGCGGTCCCCGATCCACAGCATGTGAGCGGAAGTATCGTACCAGTCGCCGGTCAGCGAATCCTGCCGCGTCATCGCCTGCTCGTAGGGCAGCAGCAGCGCCTCATGGCTGGTGTAGAAGGTCGCAGTCTTGAGCGATTGCTGCTCTTCGATATCGATTCCGCAGGCCTCTATGAAGTCCAGCGCTTCGCCGATGCGGTCGGCGATCTGCTTGAATTGGCTGGCCCATGGGCTGCGATCCATGAAATCCAGCGTCCAGCGATGCACTTCGCGCAGGTTGGCATAACCACCCCCTGCAAAGGCGCGCAGAAGGTTCAGCGTGGCGGCCGCCTGCGAATAGGCGCGGACCATGCGCTGCGGATCGTTGCGGCGCGATTCGGGTGAGAAATCAATGCCGTTCACGTTGTCGCCGAAATAGCTGGGCAGCGTGATGTCGCCCTGTGTTTCGTAGTCGGAACTGCGCGGCTTGGCGAACTGGCCCGCCATGCGCCCGACCTTCACCACCGGCATTTTGCTGGCGAAAGTCAGCACGGCGGCCATCTGCAGGATCACGCGGAAGGTATCGCGGATGTTATTGGGCGTGAACTCAGCAAAGCTTTCCGCACAATCGCCGCCCTGCACCAGGAAGGCCTCGCCAGCGACAACCTGCGCCAGGTCGGCCTTCAGATTGCGGGCTTCACCGGCAAACACCAGCGGCGGAAACCCGGCCAGCGTGCCCACGGCCTCTGCCAGGGCGTCCGCGTCTTCGTACTTTGGCAGGTGCTTCGCGGTGAAACGGTCCTGCTTCCAGCTATCGGGTGTCCAATTATCTGCCACGTATCCACTCGTTCTTGTTTGCCCGCTCCCCGTCGGGCCGAAAAGTCCAGATTTGTCGGGGAGGCACGGCTCCTACAGTCAGGCTTGGCGGGGCGCAAAGGTTACATGCGAAACGGGCGAATGCGAAGTTTGGCCGGTCAGCGGCCCGACATTGCCTCCCCGCCGGATGCGCCGCCATTTTCGGGCAGCACCGAAATACGCAGCCCCGGACGTGCCGCCAGATATCGCTGGGCCAGTGCCTGCAGTTCCTGCGGGGTCGCGTCGGAATAGTCGCTGTAGAGCGATTGCAGGTAGATCGCCCGGTTGCGGTCGAAAGCGGCGCCTTCCAGCTGGTTGAGCCAGAAGGTATGGCCGGTGCTGGCGCGCTCTATGCGCTGCCGGACCGGTTCCACCACGCGGGCCAGTTCGTCCGCTGTCGGGCCGTTCTCGGCCAGGTCGGCGACGATCGTCTCCGCCTCTTCATAGAAGGCCGGGACGAGCGCGGGGTCGATCTGCGCGAGAGCGAACATAAGCCCGCCCGACTGCGTATCGAGCGGCCAGCTGGAGGTGACGAAAGGCGAATAGGCCGCCCCCGCGCGCTCTCGCAGGCCGTCCATCAGGCGGTTGGAAAAGACCTGGGTAAGCAGGTCGAGCTTGCGGCTCTGCACCAGTCCGGCAGACCCGCCCGCCGTGGGCCATGCGATGACGGCGGCGGCCTGGTCGGGGTCGCCCTGGTGAGCCAGGTGAACGGGGCCGCTACCAATTTCGGGAAACTCCAGCGGGCGGCTGGCGACATCTTCGCTCAGTGGCATACGCGGATCGAGCGCGCCGAAGGTGCGCGACAGTGCCTCCACGGTTGCAGCGCGGTCGATATCGCCGAACACGGCCACCTCGACCGGTCCTTGCGCAAGGAGGCGCGACCACGTGCGGCGGAAGCCTTCGGCAGTGGCGGCCTCGATCTGGTCCGGCGTCGGGGTTGCAAAACGCGGGTCACGGTCGCGCAGCAGCCAGTCGAGATCACGGTTGAGCACCCCGTTGGGATCGCGGTTGTACGATTCGTAACCCAGCAACGCGCTGGCCTTGGCCCGCTCAAACGGGGCAGGGTCCCAGCCCGGCATCTGCAACTTGGCGGCAAACAGGTAAAGCTGGTTCGCCAGGTCTTCCTGCCGGGTCAGCCCTTCAAACACGAAGGCGCCGTCCTCGATGCGGAAATCGAAGCCCAGCTTGCTGCCCGCCGCAGCACGATCAAGGTCATTCTGGTCCAGCGGACCAACCCCTGAATTGACCAGCGCAATGGGGGCGAGATGGGCATAGGCGGCCTCGTCATCGTCGAACCCGCGCCAGCCTGCACCATAGCGCACACGCACGGTAACGCGGCCCGGTTCGTTGTTGCGGCCGAACAGCAGCGCGCGCACGCCATTGCCGAATTCCAGCTTTTCCACGTCCAGCACACCCAGCGGTTCGCGCAAGGACGGAAGCGTAGGCTCACCGACCGGCGGCAGATCGGCAAAGTCGATGGGTTCGGCCTCGTCACGCGCATCGGCCAGCGCCACCGCAGGCGATTGCAGCGCGGCGCGCAGTTCGGCCTTGTCTGCATCCAGCGGATCGGGCGTCAGCATGACGGCGCGGATAACCTCGCCGTCGAACAGGCCCTGCGTCGCCTCCTGCACCTGCTCCGGCGTGAAGCGTTCGCTGATGGAGCGGAAGACTTCGAGGAACGTCTCCGGACTGGCGACAGCCTCGCGAATGTCGACGGCCTGCGTGATCTGGTCTGCCAGTTGCGATCCGGCCTGGATGCGCGACTGTTCCACCATGTCAACAAAGGCCACGTCGAACAGGGCCACGGCCTGGTCGATCTCGGCCTGGCTGGGGGGTTCCTCCAGCGCATCGGCAATCACGCCGCGCACATCGGCCAGCGCCGCTTCCCAGTTCTCGCCCAAGGGAGTGATCGAGACGAAGGTGCCATCCACCGTGCGGCTGATCTTGTCGCGCCCGACAGACGCGAGCAGGTAGCTGCCCCCTGCCCTAGCGCGGGTCTCCAGCCGCCGGTTCAGCACGGCCGCAGCGACCTGTGACAGGAGGTTGCGGCGGTTGTATTCAAGGTTGTCGACCACCTGCACCCAAGGCCGCATCACGGCAAAGGTCAGAGCGCGGGTCTGGCCGGGTTCGACGATGATTTCCACCTCGCCCACCGGATTGTCGGGATCGGCACCGGGGGGCGCTACGGGATCGCCAAAGTCCGGTGCGGGCACGGGTTCGCCCGGCACTTCCCAATCGGCAAAGTATTTTTCCACCATGCTGGCGAGCACCTTCACATCGGCATCGCCAACCAGCACCACGGTGGCATTTTCGGGACGATACCAGCGCTGGTGGAAAGCCTTCACGGCCTCGGCAGTTGCCCCTTCCAGCGTCTCCACCGTGCCGATGGGGCTGCGGTTGGCAAGCCGCTGCCCGGCGAACAGCGTTTGCGTCGTCGCCTCCTGCACACGCCGCGCAGGGCCGGCCCGCTCGCGCCGTTCGGAAAGCACGATAGGCACGTCGGTTGCAACGTTATCCGGCGAGAGTGCGGGCTGCGTCACCATGCCGGTGAACAGGCGCACGGCATCATCCATGCTGGTGCGCGTGGCATTGGGCAGGTCCAGCTTGTAGACGGTCTGCGTCGGGCTGGTGGTGGCATTGGTGTCGTTGCCCAGCGCCGCGCCCTGCCGCTGGAAATGCGGGATTGCCTCGCCCGGGCCGAAATATACCGATTCGCGAAACACCAGATGCTCCACCAGGTGAGCGAAGCCGCGCTCTTCCTCGCGCTCGTGAATCGAACCGGCATCGATGGCGACGCGCAGGCTCATCTGGCAGGGCGGAACTCCGTTCTGCCGCACGGCATAGCGCACGCCGTTGGGCAGTTCCCCGAACAGCCACTGTTCGTCGATGGGGATGTCGGTGCCGCGATAGATCCACGGATCATCCGGCTCTGCATATTCCGGCGCGTCCGCCTGGGTTGCCGCGATCGTGCAATTGGCCTGGAACTGCGCGAGGGCAGGCGTTGGGGCGAGCAGGACGAGCGGAAGAAAAGCGAGCGCGGCGCGCGAGAGGAATGTCATGCTGTCCCTTAGGCCATGAAGCGATGAAGCAAGGGTGAATAGTCGTGAAGAAAGCCTTGCGCCACCCAAGCGGTTCCCGCCCTTGCGGGTGCCCCGCCCCGCGCCTACATCGCAAGGCATGTTCATCGAAACCGAAACAACGCCCAATCCCGCCACGCTGAAGTTCCTTCCGGGCCAGCAGGTGATGCCGTCCGGCACTCGCGATTTCGCCACGCCGGAAGAGGCCGAGGCCAGTCCGCTGGCGCAGGCATTGTTCGACACCGGCGAGGTAACCGGCGTGTTCTTCGGCAGCGATTTCGTTTCCGTCACTTCCGCGCCGGGCGTCGCCTGGGCGGACCTGAAGCCGCAGGTCGTGGCCGTCCTGCTGGACCATTTCGTCTCGCAGGCGCCATTGTTCACCGGCGGCGATGCCAGCGGCATTTCCGTGCCGCCGGAAGACGAGGAAGCCGATCTCGGCGATGACGATGGGACGGAAGAGATCGTCGCCCAGATCAAGGAACTGATCGAAACGCGCGTGCGTCCCGCCGTGGCCAATGATGGCGGCGATATCCGCTATCGCGGTTTCCGCTCCGGCGTGGTGTACCTGGCAATGCAGGGTGCCTGTTCGGGCTGCCCCAGTTCCACCGCCACCCTGAAGCACGGGATCGAAGGTCTGCTCAAGCACTACGTTCCCGAAGTGCAGGAAGTACGCGCAGCCTGATTGCGCTGCGATTGAACGATTGCGCGCCTGTCGCGTTGGCTGGGTGAAACCAGTTCACCGGAGATAATTCCCCCCATGACCGACACGCTTTCCGATTCCGACCTCGACCTGATCTTCCGCGAAGCGCGCAGCATGAACGGCTGGCAAGACCGGGAAGTGACCGAGGAACAGATCCACGCCATTTACGAGCTTGCGAAAATGGGGCCGACTTCGGCCAACCAGCAGCCGGGTCGGTTCGTGTGGTGCAAGTCGAAGGAATCGAAGGAACGTCTGGCGAAGTGCGCGAGCGAGGGCAATCAGGAGAAAATCCTCACCGCTCCCGTCTGCGTCATCATCGGTTACGACCTTGATTTCCACGAGCAGCTTCCCTGGCTGTTCCCCCACACCGATGCCAAAAGCTGGTTCGAGGGCGATGAGGATGGCCGCAGGGAAAGCGCTTTCCGCAACTCCGCCCTGCAGGGTGCCTACCTGATGCTGGCGGCGCGTTCGCTGGGTCTCGATTGCGGTCCGATGTCCGGTTTCGACCAGGATGCGGCAACGAAGGAATTCTTCGCCGACCAGCCGCGATACCGCGCCGACTGGCTGTGTTCGATCGGTTACGGCGACCGTACCACCATCTTCGAGCGCAGCCCGCGTCCCGACTTTGATCGCTTCAACCAATTGATCTGATCGCAAACGCCCCCTAACCGGAGCGCGTGAGAACGCTTGCGATAGAATGTGCGACAGAGGCCTGCTCGGCGGCCCTGTTCGATGGCTCCTCGCTGGTCGATGGCCGGTGCGAGACCATCGGTCGCGGCCATGCCGAGCGGCTTGTGCCCATGATCGCCGAATTGCCCGAAAGGGGGCGTGCTGATCGCATCGTAGTCTCGCTCGGCCCCGGCAGCTTTACAGGCGTGCGCATCGGCCTTGCCGCTGCCCGCGCCCTCGGCCTTGCCTGGAACGTGCCGGTGCTGGGATATCCCACGCTGCATCTGGTGCGCGCGCGCGGCAGCGAGGCGCAGCCCGGCGCAGTCACCGTCTGCATGAACGGGGGCCACGGCGAATATTTCGTGCAGAATTTCGCCGCCGACGGAACCGCGCAGGACGAAGTGCGCTCGCTGCCTCCCGCACAGGCTGCACAGGCCGCCCGGTACCGGGTGATAGCGGGTAACAGGGCGCAGGCGCTGGCAGACCTTCTGGGCGGGGAGACGCTGGCGCTGGAACTGCTGCCCGATGCCAATCACGTCTGCCTGCTGGACGATGCCCGCCTGTCCGCCGACCTCACCCCGATCTATGGCCGTGGCCCCGATGCGAAGGTGCCGACGCCCAGGGCACGAGGGCGCGACCGGTGACCGATGCACTGGATGCCATCATGGCCGTCATGGAAGACGCCTTCGATTCGCAGTACGGCGAGGCTTGGACCCGGCGCCAGGTGGCGGATTCGCTCACCTTGCGCAACGTGTTCTTCACCCTGATTGATGCAGACGGCACGACCGATGGCGATCCCGAAAAGGTGAGCGGCTTCGCCCTCACTCGCCAAGTTCTCGACGAGGAAGAAATACTTCTGATCGCCGTACGTCCGGCGTATCGCGGGAATGGCGTAGGAAAACAATTGCTTGCCCAAGTCATTGATCGCGCCCGTGCCAGAAATGCCGCACGCGTTTTTCTTGAAATGCGCGACGGAAACCCTGCCGAGCACCTTTATCGTCGATTCGGTTTCGAAAAAATCGGTCATCGTCGCGGGTATTACCGCGGTGCCGTAGGCGGACCATTGGATGCCATTACTTTTGCGAAAGATATTTGAAGAAATCACTTAAGTAAGCGCAATCTTGATACGTTTGTTTATTTTCGACCCTTTTTTTTGGGATTTATCTTCTGAAACCCTTGTGAATACTCTGTGAAGGCGTAAATGCCCCGCATCCTTCCCGACAAGAGGAAGGTTGAATAACGGGTCCCCCCAATACAGAGGTACACATGGAAGTTTCCGAAAACGGCGCGAATGAAATGCTGATCACTTTGACAGCAGACATCGTTACCGCCCACGTCGCCAATAATAATGTCGATGGTGAAAGCCTGCCGAAACTGATCGAAACCGTCTATGGCGCGCTTTCCGGTCTCGGCAACGAAGAAGTCGTCGAAGAACGCCCCGAGCCTGCCGTTTCCGTGCGCGCATCGGTAAAGAACGATCATCTCGTCTGCCTGGAAGACGGCAAGAAGATGAAGATGCTCAAGCGTCACCTGATGACTGACCACGGCATGACGCCGGAAGAATATCGCGAGCGCTGGAATCTGCCCGCCGATTATCCGATGGTCGCACCGGATTATGCGGAAAAGCGCCGCGAACTCGCCAAGAAGATCGGCCTCGGCCGCAAGCCGGGCCAGAAGCGCGGCCGCAAGAAGGCCAGCTAATCCGCTGAAGTCGGCGCAACTGTCGCGCTTGAGTGAAACGCCCCGGGCCTTTATGGCTTCGGGGTGTTTTCATTTTATGGCGGGACTTGCCTTGCATCAGCAGATCGACCTTGAAGCCCTTTGCGCCGAACGCGGCCTGCGGATTACCGACCAGCGGCGCGTGATCGCGAAGGTACTGTCGGAGAGCACCGATCACCCGGACGTGGAAAAGGTGCACGAACGCGCCAGCGCGGTCGATCCCAAGATCTCCATCGCCACGGTCTATCGCACCGTGCGCCTGTTCGAAGAGGCGGGCATTCTCGACCGCCACGACTTCGGCGACGGGCGCGCCCGTTACGAAGCCGCACCTGAAGCGCACCACGATCACCTGATCGACGTAGAAAGCGGCAAGGTCGTGGAATTCGTCGATCCCGAACTCGAGGCGTTGCAAAAGCAGATTGCCGAAAAGCTGGGCTATCGCCTGGTCGATCACCGCATGGAACTTTACGGCGTGCGGATCGACCGCGAAAACAAGGGCTGAGACCGCCCGGCATGGCACCCGCTGTGGCCCCACCTGCGGCGATCGCCATATCGCCGCTAGGCTGGCTGCTGATAGCCCTGCGCATATCCATCATGCTGGTCCTGCTGGTGGTATGCGTACCCCTGCACTACCTCTGGAAGGCGCTGGGCCTGCGCCGTCTGTGGCCGCGCGTCTTCCTGTCCGGGGTGGGCATGGCCGCCGGCCTCGACCTGCGTCGCCACGGCAAGCGGCAGCCGGGCGCGTTGCTCCTTTCGAACCACGTGAGCTGGCTGGATATCCTGGCGCTTTCGCACGCTGCGAACAGCGCTTTCATCGCGCATGACGGGCTTGCGCAGTTCGGTTTCCTGAAATGGCTGTGCAGCATGAACGACACCGTCTTCATCGCCCGCCATCGCCGGTCGGACGTCGGTAACCAGGCCGACCAGATCCGCGAGGCGCTGGCGAATGACGGTACCCTGACGCTGTTTCCCGAAGGCACGACGAGCGACGGAACCGCGATCATTCCCTTCAAGTCCAGCCTGCTCGGCGCGCTGGAGCCGCTGCCGGAAGGTGCCACGGTGCAACCGGTCGCCCTGGTTTACGACGATGCGCCGGACGTAAGCTGGGTGGGCGAGGAGCCGGGTCTGGACAATTTCAAGCGCGTGCTCGCGCGGCTCAGGCCAGTGCGGCTCGACGTGCATTTCCTGCCGCCCGTCAGCGGCGACGATCTTGCCAACCGCAAGGCCATCACCGCCGCGGCCCATGGTGCCATCGGAGCGGTGGTGAATTAGCGCGGCAATTGAACCGCGCCCGCACTTCGCCTAAGAGCGCGCGCATCATGAAACCTACCGACACCCCCAAGACCTACAGGGTCAAGAGCTTCGGCTGCCAGATGAACGTCTACGATGGCGAACGCATGGCCGAACTGCTGGAGGCCAAGGGCATCACCCCCGCCCCCGAAGGCGAAGCGGCGGACATGGTGGTGCTTAACACCTGCCACATCCGCGAGAAAGCGACGGAAAAGGTCTATTCCGACATCGGCAGGCTGGTGAAATCCGGCGCGGAGGCGGGGAAGGAACCGCTGATCGCCGTCGCTGGCTGCGTGGCGCAGGCAGAGGGCGAGGAGATCATGAAACGCGCGCCTGCCGTGGGCATGGTGGTCGGCCCGCAGGCTTATCACCGGCTGGGCGACATGCTCGACCGCGCGGTAAAGGGCGAACGGTCCACCGATACGGACATGCCGGAAGATGCCAAGTTCGCAGCGCTTCCCAAACGCCAGAAAGTGGCGCCGACGGCTTTTCTCACCGTGCAGGAAGGGTGCGACAAGTTCTGCACCTATTGCGTGGTGCCTTATACCCGCGGCGCGGAAATTTCGCGCCCGTTCAGTGACCTGGTGGACGAAGCTGCGAAACTGGTTGACGCCGGAGCGCGCGAGATCACCCTGCTGGGTCAGAACGTGAATGCGTGGAGCGGCGAAGACGCGAAGGGTCATGCGGTTGGCCTCGACGGCCTGATCCGGGAACTGGCCAGGCTGCCCGACCTGCAGCGCATCCGCTACACCACCAGCCACCCGAACGACGTAACCGACGGCCTGATCGCCGCGCACGGCGAGGTCGACAAGCTGATGCCCTACCTGCACCTGCCGGTGCAAAGCGGCAGCGACCGGGTGCTGAAAGCGATGAACCGCTCGCACACTGCCGAGAGTTATCTCAAACTGCTCGAACGGTTCCGCGCGGCACGGCCGGACATTGCGCTATCGGGCGACTTCATCATCGGCTTCCCGGGTGAGACCGAGGCGGAGTTCGCACAGACGCTCGATATCGTCGATGCCGTGGGCTACGCGCAGGCCTTCAGCTTCAAGTACTCCCCTCGCCCCGGAACACCCGCCGCCAGCATGCCCGATCACGTGGCGATGGAGGTGATGGACGAACGACTCCAGCGCCTGCAGGCGCACCTGAACCGTGACCAGTATGCCTTCAACAAGGCGAGCGTGGGCAAGACCTGCGACGTGCTGATCGAGCGCAAGGGCCGCAAGCCGGGCCAGTGGCTGGGCAAGTCGCCGTGGTTGCAGTCCGTGTTCTTCGACAGCGAATTGCAGATCGGCGATACCGTGCGCGCCGAACTCGTCCACGCCGGGCCAAGCTCCCTCCAGGGGCGGCTACTGGAGCACGCGGTCGTCTAGCCTATTGTTGCATAGCGGTGACTTTCCACCGCCATCTTGACCCGTCCAGCTTGCCAGCGCGCGGGTGAGGCCTATCTTTGCCGGTAGCCAATCGAAAGGAATCGCCAAGAGCCGCATGGCACGCAAACCTCCCCGTGACGCCGGCGACTATGCCGCCACGATCGCCCATCCCGAACAACGACGCGACGCCTCGAGGCGTGCCAGGGTGGAAGTTTCGTTCGATGACCAGACCACGCTTGGCACATTGTTCGGAGAATTCGACGCCAACCTCGTCCAGATCGAAAACCGCCTTGGCGTCTACATCGCCGCACGCGGCGACACGGTTTCCATCGAGGGAACGGAAGATGATGTCGCCCGCGCCCGCGATGTGCTTGTCAAACTGCACGAGAAGCTGCTGACGGGCGAGGATATCGATGCCGGCGCGATCGACGCGATGATCACCATGGCAGACCAGCCCCTGCTCGATGGCATTGTCACCGGCGCGGCCAAGGGTCCGCCGATCATGATCCGCACCCGCAAGAAGACGATCACGCCCCGCAGCAACATGCAGGCGGACTACATGCGCCAGCTGAACAGCCGCGACATGATCTTCGCTCTGGGACCAGCCGGGACGGGCAAGACCTATCTGGCCGTTGCGCAGGCAATCAGTCAGCTGATCACCGGCAGCGTGCAGCGCCTGATCCTTTCCCGCCCCGCGGTGGAGGCTGGCGAGAAGCTGGGCTTTCTGCCTGGAGACATGAAGGACAAGGTCGATCCCTACCTTCGCCCGCTTTACGACGCGCTTTACGATTGCATGCCGCCCGAGCAAGTGGATCGCCGCCTTGCCAGCGGAGAGATCGAGATCGCGCCCATCGCCTTCATGCGCGGTCGCACGCTGGCCGATGCCTTCGTCATCCTGGACGAAGCGCAGAACACCACGCGCGAGCAGATGAAAATGTTTCTCACCCGTTTCGGCCAGAACAGCCGCATGGTGATTTGCGGCGACCCCAGGCAGGTCGACATTCCCGGCGGTGATCGCATGAGCGGCCTTGCCGATGCGGTGGAGCGCGTCGAGGGGCTGGAAGGCATCGGCGTCACCCGTTTCACCTCCGCCGACGTGGTGCGCCACCCCATCGTGGGCCGCATCGTGGAAGCCTACGAAGGCCCGGCCGAAGGGCACGGTCACACGGACTGACCCTGCCTGCCGATTGCCCTGAGCTTGTCGAAGGGCTGCCTTTTCTTCAAGGCGGGGCAGAACAGGAAAGAAGCAGTCCTTCGACAAGCTCGGGACATACGGGGTTTGGGTTTGGAACTCGAAATCGACATCGAAGACTGGCCGGAAGGCAAGTGGGAAAGCCTTGCCGAGCGCGTGGCCGAGACCGCGCAGCAGGTCGCGCCAGAACTTGCCAACCCGCGCCTCGTCACCAGCCTGCTGTTCACCAGCGACGCGCGGGTGCACGAACTCAACCGCGAATGGCGCCAGCGCGACAAGCCCACCAACGTGCTCAGCTTTCCCATGCTGGAGCGCGGCGATCTCGTCCATCTTGACCCTCATGAAGGGCCGCCGGAAATGTTGGGCGACATCGCCCTGGCCCATGAAACCTGCGCCCGCGAAGCCGAGGCCAAGGGCGTGGCGCTGGAACATCACGCCGCGCACCTGATCCTCCACGGCCTGCTCCATCTGGCTGGCCACGATCACGAATTTTCAGATGAGGATGCGGAGAAAATGGAGGCGCTGGAAGTGAATGCGCTTGCACTAATGGGGATAGCCAACCCATATAGCGAAATCAGTTCCTGAACGGAGAAAGTAACAGGGCAATGCCCGATAGTGACAGACCTGACGATTCCCAGACCGGAGAATCGGAGAGTAGCAGCGCCGCCAGTAGCAGTTCGGGGGGGCTATGGAATGCCATCCGCGGACTGTTTGACGACCAGGGCGACACCAGCCTGCGCGCGCAGCTGGAAGAAGCAATCGACGAGCACGAGGACGAGGCCGCGAATGGCCGCGATCATCCTTCGAAGGGAGACCTTTCCTCCGTCGAATTGACGATGCTGCGCAATCTGCTGCATTTCAGCGAGCACGATGCCGACGACGTGGCGATCCCGCGCAAGGAGATCATCGCGGTCGAGGCGACCGTGCCGTGGAAGGAAATGGTCGACCTGTTTGCCGAACACGGCATCTCGCGCATGCCCGTCTATCGCGACCAGCTGGACGACGTGATTGGCATGATGCACCTGAAGGACGTGTTCGCCTACCTCGCCAGCGGCAAGGAGCCTCCCGAAGACTGGACCGTGCTGATGCGCCAGCCGCTCTACGTGCCGCAGGCGCGCGGCGCGCTGGACGTGCTGGCCGACATGCGCCAGCGGCGCGTGCATCTCGCCATCGTGGTCGACGAATTTTCCGGCACTGACGGCATCATCACCATCGAGGACCTCGTCGAGGAGATCGTCGGCGAGATCGAGGACGAGCACGACGAGGCTCCGATCGAGCAGGTCGTCGCCGTGGACGTGGGGGTCTGGGATGCCGATGCCAGCGTGGAGCTGGACGATGTCGCGAAGGTTGTCGGTGATCCGGCCCTGGCCGAGGTGGAGGAGGCAGTCGACACGCTGGGCGGTCTCGCCTTCGTGCTGGCAGAGGAAGTGCCGCAACCGGGCACAATCCTGGATCATCCCAGCGGCTGGCGGATCGAAGTCACTGCCGGGGATGAAACGCACGTCACCCGCCTGCGGCTGCATGCCCCGGTCCGGGAAGAGAACCTGGAAGACGCCTGACAGCCACTAGAGGGCCAAGTTCCTCGCGCTGCACACTTTTTTGGTGCAGTGCGGCAAAAACTTGCCTGCCACTGCAAATTCGGCCTCGACAGGGGCCGGTTTTCTATCGAGATTGCACAAATGCGCCGCCTGCCCCCACTTCGCGCCCTGGAAGCGTTCATTCGAGTGGTCCGGCTAGGGTCGGCCCGCTCCGCCGCCAGTGAACTGGGGCTTAGCCCGTCGGCTTTATCCCGGCGAATCAGCA
Organism: uncultured Sphingomonadaceae bacterium; assembly: GCA_947493195.1. Lineage (GTDB taxonomy): Bacteria > Pseudomonadota > Alphaproteobacteria > Sphingomonadales > Sphingomonadaceae > Alteraurantiacibacter. The sequence continues at coordinate 354,522 of CANLQG010000003.1, forward strand.
ACCTGGAAAGCTTCACCGGGCGCAAGCTGTTTTCACGCTCTGGCCAGACCATGCGGCTGACCGACGAGGGCCGAGTCTTCTACGATGCCGTCGCCCCGCACCTGGAATCGCTGGCGGCAGCAGTGGAGTCGCAAAGCGAAAACCTGCAATTGATGCGTCTGCGGCTGGGCGTGATGCCGCTGTTCGGCACCCAGCGGCTGTTCCCGCGTCTGAACGAACTGCGCAAGGTCCATCCGCGCCTGCATCTGGACATCGACACCGGGCCGCACCTGGTCGACAGGGTGGGCGATACGCTGGATGCCGCCATTACCCTTACTCACATGCCCGATCGTTCGCTTTATTCGATCCAGCTGGACCAGAATACCGTGCACGCCATCGGCAACACCGATCTGGTCGCCGAACTGGGCGAAAACCCCGGCATCGAGGCGCTTTCGCGGCAGACCTTCCTGCTGCACACGGACATGGTGATGAGCTTCGATGCGTGGAAAGCGGCGCTGGGGCTGGAGAAGCTGCAACCGGCCGCGATCGACCACTACGATTCGGGCCAGCTTATCCTGGAGGCCGCAGCACAGGGTATGGGCATTGCCGTGATGCACGACGATCACCTGAACCGCATCAACGACCCGCGCCTGGCCCGCCTGTTCGACAAGGAAATCGCGAGCCCCTATTCGTACTGGTTCGTCTGTCGCCCGGCAGACCTGGAGGCGCGGCCCGTGCGCATTTTCCACGACTGGGTAAGAGACGCCGGTCTCTAGACGGCGCAATCACAGGCCGGAAATGAAAAGGGGCGCCGCAGCGGGCGCCCCTTGTTGCATCAGGCGACAGTCGCCTTGATGATCTTGCCCGGGTTGGCGGGCGGCTCGCCGGTCGGCAGCGCGTCGACATGTTCCATACCGCTCTCGACTTCGCCCCAGACGGTGTACTGGTTATCGAGGAAGCGGGCATCGTCGAACACGATGAAGAACTGCGAGTTCGCGCTGTTCGGGTCCTGCGTGCGCGCCATCGAGCAGACGCCGCGAACATGCGGGACGTTGCTGAATTCCTGCTTCAGGTCGGGCTTGTCCGAACCGCTCATGCCGGTGCCGGTGGGATCGCCGCCCTGCGCCATGAAGCCGGGAATGACGCGGTGGAAGACCACCCCGTCGTAGAAGCCTTCCTTCGCCAGTTCGCTGATGCGAGCCACGTGATTGGGGGCCACGTCACCGCGCAGCTTGATGACGACGTCGCCGCCCTTGCCATCGCCGCAATCGAGGGTGAAAGTCAGTTTCTCTTCGGCCATTCAAGTGTCTCCTTGTAAAGTTGGGGGCGCGTTAGAGGATCGCTGCGCGAAAGTCACGGCTACCGTGTTGCTGCGCCTTGCTTTTGCGGCCACAGGGCATAGACCGCGAGACATGGCCGATACCGACCTTCACGAACATGATGCCGAAGCCGCCATGCCCGAGGACAGGGTCCAGGGTGAAGGCCGGCAGTTCGACGAGGAAAACCGGCTGAAGCCCGAGTTCGTGCGCCAGGTTCGCGAGAGCCTGCGCGATGATAACGAGGACAGCACCTACGACCTCGTAGAACCGCTGCACCCCGCCGACATCGCCGACCTTTTCGAACTGCTGGAGCGGGAAGACCGCCGCGAACTGGCCGGTGCCATCACCGAACTGATGAGCGGCGAGGTGGTGGCCGAGCTGAACGACTATGTCCGCGAGGACATGCTGGAGGATCTTCCGCCAGAAGCCGTGGCGGAGATCGTCGGACAGCTGGATACCGACGATGCCGTCCAGCTGATCGAAGACCTCGACGAGGGTGACCAGCGCGCCATCCTGGCCGAAGTGGAAGCGGGCGACCGCGCGGTTATCGAGACCGCCCTCGCCTATCCGGAGGAAACCGCCGGTCGCCTGATGCAGCGAGAGCTGATCGCGGTGCCAGATTCCATGACGGTGGGCGACCTCATCGACTACCTGCGTTCCGAAGAGGGTCTGACCACCGAATTCTGGGAAGTGTTCGTGGTGGATCACCGTTTCCATCCGCTGGGCACCTGCCAGCTTTCGTGGATCCTGCGCACGCCGCGGTCGGTGAAGATCACCGACGTGATGAAGCGCGACCAGACGCTGATTCCGGTGGAGATGGACCAGGAAGAGGTCGCGCTGCGTTTCCAGAAATACGCGCTGATCTCTGCCGCGGTGGTGGACGAGAACGGGCGGCTGGTCGGCCAGCTGACCGTCGATGACATCGTGCACATCATTTCCGAGGAAGCGGGCGAGGATACGCTGCTGCTGTCGGGCGCTGGCGAAGGCGACATCAACGAACCGCTGCGCGATGCCTATTCGGCGCGCGTGCGCTGGCTGGTGGCGAACCTTGGCACCGCCGTGGTGGCATCTGCCATCATCGCCTGGTTCGGAGCGGCGATCGAGCAACTGGTGGCGCTGGCCGTACTGATGCCTATCGTCGCCAGCATCGGCGGCAACGCGGGCACGCAGACCATGGCCGTAACTGTGCGTGCGATCGCCATGAACCAGCTGACCAAGTCCAACACTTCGCGCCTCGTGCTGCGCGAATTAAAAGTGGCGCTGATGAACGGGGCGACCATCGCGGTGCTGATCGGCCTGGCCACGGCGCTGATCTTCAGCCCGCAACTGGGCGCGGTGATTGCCGTGGCCATGGTCATCAATATCATCGTTTCCGGCATGGCCGGTGTACTGGTGCCTGTCACTTTCGAACGGCTGGACCAGGACCCGGCCGTAGCGAGCAGCGTGTTCGTGACCATGATCACCGATTCCATGGGCTTCTTTGCCTTCCTCGGCCTGGCCGTGGCGAGCGGTCTCGTTTCCATGTAGCGGCGAACCGGGCGCAGTTCGGGCTCGATCCCGACTGCGCTATCGAAACGTGATAGTGATCGAACGGTCAGCAGAATGAATGGCTTTGGCGAATGCAGCATTAATCATGATTTAATTATGCCTTTGGACGCAATGGATATTCTGGTATCATTCAAGAATAGCCAGCGGCTTTGAAAGAAGCCGATAATAATTTCGGCATCCTAATCCCAGTAAATTGCCAATTCTTCCTTTAGACGGAGAACCTTTCATGTCCGTGCATGAAGCGCTGGACCGGTTGGAGGAGACCTATCGCCTCATGGTTTCCGCTACGCTCTCGGACCGACTTCCCGATGCTGCGGCGATCCTTGCGCTGCGCCAGCGCTTTGCCATCGAGTTCGGCAACCTGATGCTGGCCTTGAAGGACGACCTCAGGGGTCATGGAAATCGCTCGCTGCACGACGAGGTGCTGGACCGCCTGAAGACCCTGCGAATCCGTCTGATGTCCTACACGCTGGCGTGGCAACCTTCGCAGATAGAGGAAGACCCCGGTGCCTATCGCGAAGCGGCGAAGGGCATGGCCGATATGGTCCAGCGGTTCATCACCGATACGCGCGCGCTGCTGAAGCAGGCCGCACCGGAGCGCGGAAAGGGCGAGGCTTGAGTCCCCCGCCGCCCATCCTATCTTGGAGGCAATGCCGCTTCACCTGACCAAGATTGCATTCGGAGCGGCCAGCTTCACCGATATCGAGAGCTGGTATGCCGGTCGGCGCAGTCCGCATGTCACCACCCGCTATCGTCCGACGAAGTGGGAGCAGTGCATTGGCGGTTCGCTGTTCTGGATACACCAGCACAATATCGTCGCCCGGTCGCAAATTCTCGGTTTCTCGCAAACCGACAACGGACGTTGGCTGATCGAACTGGAGCCGGAACTGGTAGAGGTCGTGCCCCGCCCCAAGCGCGCGCACCAGGGCTGGCGCTATCTCAAGGGCGAACCGCCCCGCGACCTGGCGGAAGGGGAGGAGATCGGGGAAATCCTGCCCGGCAAGCTGGCGGGAAAGCTGCAGCGCCTTGGCCTGATCTGACGCGATCATTCTTTCTAGTGCCCCGTCGGGCATTGTAACTCCCGTATTGTGCGCCGCAGCATATCGTTCTATAGGCGCAGGAACCAAGGTTAGTGCAACTGGTTAGTGCGTCATGAACTCCAAAGAACAGCATATCCGGCACGACGAGAAGCTGATGGCCCGACTGCGCAAGGCGTGCAGCGCATCTCGTGGTTGCGGCGCCTTCGGCATGCAGGAGCGCGCGGATGGCGATTACCTCGTCGAACCGCGCACGACGGTACGCAAGCGTTCGACCCTCGGCGCGTCCATCAATTTCAATCCTCGCAACGCCTGAGCCTGCTTTATCGCGTCTGGCGCACGGTTGCACGCCACTCGCTGCCCGTTTCGGAACATTGCCCCTGCCTTTCCCGTTAAATGGAAAAGGAGAATGCAAATGCCCGAACGCCAGAGCCGTCATCCCGATAACGACCTGATCGACAGCATGCAGGATGGCGCCACGCCATCGCAAGGCAGCCGGTCCGGTGGTGAAGTGAACACCCGCGTCGGTACGAGAGACGAAATCAACCGCGCGACCGACCCCGACAACCGCGAGCCCGAAGTGGGCAGCGACAATCCGGCGCAGGATGCCAAGAAGGGTCCGAAGACCCGCGCGGCCATCCAGGACGAACGTAACGACTCCTGATTGGGTGAGCCGCTTGGCGGTCCTCGAAGAAGATCCAGCCTCGTCGGCGCATCTAAGCGCTGGCGAGGTTTTCTTTTACCCGAATGCGGCGTCCTTGAGACGCGGCGCCACCTAGCCCGCCTTTTCCTTCTCGACAATCTGCGACAGAGCACGGGCGAAACTTTCCGGCTCCTGCGCGCCTTGCAGCATGTACTTGTGGTTGACGATGAAAGTCGGAACGGCCGCAATACCGCCGCTGACGCCGCGTTCCTCTTCTGCGCGTACGGCCAGTTCGAGCGCCTCGTCCTCCAGTGCGTCACGTGCTACCTGGCGATCGAGACCGGCACTCTCGCAGATATTCGCCAGCACCTCGCGGTCCGCCATGTTACGGCGCTGCTGGAAATGGGCGGCGAACATCGCCTCCTTCAGCCGCGTCTGCTCCTCCGGCCCGTAAGTGACCAAAGCCCAGCGCAGCAGCTTGTGGCAGTCGAAGGTGTTCCACATCATCGCGGGCGGTGCTTCGCCCTCGCCTTGCCAGGCAATGGGAAAACCGACCCGCTCCGCCGCGCCTTCCAGTTCGGACTGCATGGCGGCAATCTGCTCTTCGCTGCGATTGTAGGTTCTGGCGAGATGCTCAGACTGCAGCCTGCCTTCGGGCGGCATCTGCGGGTTTAGTTCGAACGGCATCCAGCGCACCGTTACCTCGACCGCGTCTTCGGCCAGCCGCACGCCTTCGGAAAAGCGGCGCCAGCCGACCACGCACCACGGGCACATGACGTCGGACCAGATATCGACGACCACCGGCATGCTCATCCCATGTTCTCCAGCCAGTGGTTCAGCAGGTGGTGGGCGATAGCCGTGCGCGGCGGGGGAAGGAAGCTCTGCGCATCCCTGGGGTTGGCCATGGCATCCGCCACTTCATCCCGCGTGAACCAGCGTGCGTCCTCGATCTCGGTCTCGTCGATCACCAGATCGCGCCCTTCGGCAAAGGAATGGCAACCGATCATCAACTGGCTGGGAAACGGCCACGGCTGGCTTGCGATGTAGCTGACATCGCGCACGCGCACGCCGACCTCTTCCCAGACTTCGCGCTTCACGCCTTCCTCGATGCTCTCTCCCGGTTCTATGAAACCGGCAAGCGCGGAATAGCTGCGTTCCGGCCAGCCGCGTCCGCGCCCGACCAGCAATGCCCCCTCGTTCTCGACCAGCATGATCGCGACGGGATCGACGCGGGGGAAATGCTGCGCCTCGCACGAAAGGCAACTGCGCTGCCAGCCGCCCTTGGCTATCTGCGTGTTGCCGCCGCACTTGGCGCAGAAACGGTGCCGGGCGTGCCAGTCGGCTATCGAACGCGCGCCGCCGAACAGGGCGAGGTCTGCGGATGGCAACTGCATCAGCGCCATCATCGTCTCGCGCATGGTGACGGCCTGGCGCATGTCGCCCTGCGGAGGCACGGCCACGAACAGTGGCGTACTCTGGCGCAGGCCCAGATAGACAAGTTCCGCATCCTCACCGAGCCCCGATAGGTCGGTCGTCAGCAGCGTCCCGTTTGCAAAACGCGGCATAACGCCGTCGAGTGCCAGCAGGCGCGCATCATCCCGAGCGCGAAGCTGGGCAAGTTGCGCGGGATCGGCGCGGGCGTGATCGTCGCGATCGAGGTCGTGACCGGTAAAGGCGAGCGGCTCAGTCAACGGAACGCGGCCAGTTGCGGGCAAGCCTTGCCATGTCGTTCGCCACGGCCAGCGGGAAATCGCCCTGCACGTCGTAGGCATCGGCGGGCATGTACTGGGTCATCAGGGTATGGCGCAGGCCCCATCGCTTGTTCACAAGGCCTACCGTGCCAGCCGCACCGAACCAGCCGAACAGCCCTTCGGTCTCGCCCGCCCCGACCAGACCGCCCGCTCCAAAGCCGAAAGAACGTCCGTTGCGCTGGAACCGGCCATTGGATGCCAAGGTTGCGGGAAACAGGTCGGACGTGGCCAGATCGACAGCGGCCGCGCTGGTGACCTGCGTGCCGTCGATCACTCCGCGCCCCGCCAGCATCTGGAGGAAGCGGTCGTAGTCGCGCGCGCTCGACACCAGTCCTGCACCGCCAAAGGGAAAAGCCGGTTCGTCCAGATAGACGGAACTGGAAGGCAGATCGATCGGCACCGGGATACCGCCCAACAGGAAATAGTTGCCGGTAAAACGCTGAACGTCATCCCGCTTCACGCGAAAACCGGTGGAAGTCATCCCGCAGGGCGTAAAGATGCGGTCCTGCAGGAAGCTGGCGAAGTCCTGCCCGCTCACCACCTCTATCACCCTGCCCAGCAAGTCCAGGCTCACGGAATAGCTCCAGCGCGTACCCGGTTGATAGACAAGGGGCAGTTCCGCCAACCCGTCCGCGAAATCGGCTAGCGAAGGGGCTGGCGCGCCGCCGAAAATCTCCTGCGCAAGGGCCATGTTGCTGACCTTGCCGGGAACGATGCCATTGGCACGGTAGGCGGCATTGATGGGGCCGTTCTGCACGATGGTGTAACCAAGACCAGCGGTGTGCGTCAAAAGGTGGCGGATCGTGATGGGCCGCGCAGCTGGCTCCAGATTGTCGCGCGTGATGGGGCCATCATACTGGCGCTGCACCTGCATGTTGGCGAATGCAGGCAGCACATCTGCCAGCGGCTGATCCAGTTCCAGCAGGCCGTCGTCGATCAGCATGACGGTCGCAAGGCCGGTGATCGGTTTGGTCATCGAATAGATGCGAAACAGGGTATCCTCGTCCACCCCGCCGATCCCGCCGAACGTGCGCGTTCCTGCGGCAATGGTATCCGCCTCACCCTGACCAAGCCCGACGCGCGCCACCATGCACGGCACGATGTCCCGCTCGACATAGCCGCGCACAAGATTTGCCACCGTTGGCCAGCGGACCGCTGCCGAATCGCGTGCGAAGGCAGGCCCGGAAAAAGGCAGTGAAGCGGCGGCTGCGCCCACGCCAAGCATGGCGGAAGAGCGAAGCATCGTACGCCGGGAAACGGATTGGGGAACAGTGTGATCAAGCATCGAGGCGGCGACCTTGGACAAGGGGTTGGCGTCTGGAGATAGCGTGGCGCAAGGCTTAGGCAGCGAAAACGGATGCCGCAACCTTGCACCCTGGTGCTGTGTTATCTATCTATAACACATGCTGAACATCATCTCGATTCTCATCGGCCTGCTGTCGCTGGTCATCGTTATCCCCGCACAAATCCCGTTTCTAGGCTGGGCGAACTGGTTTGCCCTTCCCTTTGTCGTGGCGGGTATCGTCATCGGGCAGCTTTCCAGCAGCAATTCGGGCCGGAATTTCTGCCTGATCGTGCTGCTGATTGCCGCGATCCGGCTGACGCTGGGCGGCGGGATTTTCTAGTCCCGCTTTGCCAGCACCAGCCGTGCTGCCTTGACGAACAGCGTGGGCAGGCCCGCGTCCTCGATAGTATGGACCGGCCACCATTCGCCCTCGCCGTCAGGCGTGGGACGGTCCCCCGCGTGAACCGCGACGCCAAGCTCGATATCGAAATGGGTAAAGCCGTGCCGCACCACGCCGCCGGCTTTCCACGCACCTGACACAGGCGCCTCGCCGTGGCCATCGGCGCGGGCCGACCAGCTATCGTCGGGCAATGCGCGCATGCCGCCCAGCATGCCGGTGCCGGGCCGCTTTACCAGCCACACCTTTTCGTCGCGCTCTATCCAGAACGCCGTGCCCGTCCGGCTGGGCCGGGCTTTCTTCTTCGCCTTCACCGGCAATTTAAGCGGATCCCCCTCGGCCCGGGCCATGCACTGGGCATTGAGCGGACACAGCAGGCACTTGGCATCCCGCGCCGTACAAAGGCTCGCGCCAAGGTCCATCATCGCCTGCGCGAAATCGCCCGCACGCTCATCCGGGGTGATCGTATCGGTCGCCGCGCGTATGGCGGGGCGCGAGCCGGGCAGCGGATCGCGGATGGCAAACAGGCGGGACACGACCCGCTCCACATTGGCATCCACCACTACCGCCCGCTGGCCAAATGCAATCGCGGCAACGGCTGCTGCCGTGTAGGTCCCCAGCCCTGGCAGTTTGCGCAACTCGGCCTCGGTTTCGGGAAACCCGCCCCGTTCCGCGACCTCGCGGGCACATTTCACCAGGTTGCGGGCGCGCGAGTAATAGCCCAGCCCGGCCCAGGCGGCCATGACCTCCTCTTCCGGAGCGGCGGCCAGCGCCTCGACGCTTGGCCACGTCGCCGCGAACTTCTCGAAATAAGGGATCACCGCGGCCACCGTCGTTTGCTGCAGCATCACCTCGGAAAGCCAGACGCGGTACGGGTCCGGGCGGGGTGCGCCCGGCGGCGCTCGCCACGGCAGGACGCGGGCCTGGCTGTCATACCAGGCGAGAAGCTTGTCTGAAACGGTGGCGGACACGCCGCGGCTATGGCATGGGAGCGCCAGCCATGAAACGCGACACACCACCGAAATCGGGGAAGACTGCCGGAAAGGGTGCCAAGCCCTATCAGCGCCCGCGCGGCGGCCCGGCGCGGCCGGTGTCCGAACTGGTGCCGCAGATCGGGCGCGCCGCCTTTCGCCGCTATGGCTTCGTGCAGTCCAGCGTCGTTACCCGCTGGCCCGAGATCGTCGGCCCTACCCATGCCAAGGTCTGTTCGCCCGAAAGCATCCGCTTTCCGCCCGGAGAGAAGAGCGAAGGCATCCTGGAACTGGTCGCCCTGCCCGGTCATGCGACGTTGCTGCAGCATGTGACGCCGGAGATCATCGAGCGGGTCAATCGCTTCTTCGGCTATCGCGCCATCGCCCGCATCAAGATCCGGCAAGGCGCGGTTAAGCCGCCTGCTGCTCAGGAGAAGCGCGCTGCACCGCCCTCGCTCAAGCCCATTCCGATGGAACTGGGCGATTCCCTGCGCGATGTCGGCGATCCGGAACTGAGGGCGGTGCTGGAATCACTGGCGCGCAGCGTGGCGCGCAAGGAAGAGGACGAACGGGAATGAAACGTAGGGCGGCCGCTGCATTGGCAGCGATTGCAATGTCTCTCGCGCTTCCGGCAGCACCTGCCATGGCGCAGAACTGGAATGCCGAGATTGTGGAGACCGGTCAGGGCTATCGGGTAGGCGATCCTGAAGCGCCGCTGCAGATCATCGAATTCGTCAGCTATTCGTGCTCCCACTGCGCCGATTTTGAGCGCGAGGCGGAGGCTGAGCTGCGCTATCTCTATGTCCACGAAGGCTATGCCGCCGTGGAAGTGCGGCATCTTATCCGCAATCCGATAGACCTTGCAGCCGCCCTGCTGACCGAATGCGGCGAGCCCGACCGGTTCTTCGACAATCACCGCGCCGTGCTGGCCACGCAGGATAACTGGATGGAAACCGCCCAGGGTCTGTCCGAGGCGCAGGTCCAGCGCTGGCAAAGCGGGACGATCGGCAGCCGCATGCGCGCCATCGCTGCCGACCTTGGTTTCGATGACCTAATGGAGAGCCGGGGGCTGTCCGCCAGCCAGGTTACCGCCTGCCTGAACGACGAGGGCCGCGCCCAGAAAATCGCCGAGTTGTCCCGTACCAATGCCAGCGAATACAATGTGCCGGGCACGCCAAGCTTCGTACTCAACGGCACCCTGCTGGACGGCGTCCACGCCTGGCAGCCGTTGCGGCAGGTGCTACTGGCCGCGCGCCAGAATAGCGAATAAGGCACAGCGAACAGGGGACAAGCCTGTGCAAAAGCGCCGATTCGCGGGAAACGGCGCTTTTCAAATACCAACCAGCCGGTTCTAAACTGCGGGATTACCCGATCAGGCCGGACACGATCAAAAACGGAAAGCTTTTGAACATGACCAATTTGCGCCGCACCGCTCTTGTCGCTCTCGCCGCGCCGCTGGCGCTGGCGCTGTCCGCCTGCGGCGACGATGCTGACGGTGAACTGACCTCCAGCGAACCGATCGAACATATCGCCGCACCCGAAGGCCAGGCATGGACCGACATGGTCCAGGTGACCGACAGCGACGGATATCTGCTCGGCAACCCCGACGCTCCGATCAAACTGATCGAATACGGCTCGCTCACTTGCGGCGCCTGTGCCAACTTCGCCCAGACCGGGGCGGACACGCTGAAGGAAAAATACGTTTCAACCGGCGTCGTCTCGTTCGAACTGCGCAACCAGGTTCACAATTCTTTCGACCTGACGCTGGCTGCGCTGGCCCGTTGTTCCGCGCCTGAAAGTTTCCACCCGCTTGCCGACCAGGTCTGGAAGAACTTTCCGCAGGTCATGGGCGACATGCAGAATGCCCAATCGCAGCTTGCCAACCTGGCTGACGTGCCGGAAGAACAGCGGTTCGTCGCGATTGCAAATGCCGCAGGCTTTCTCGATTTCTTCGCCGCGCGTGGCATCAGCCGCGACCAGGCCGCATCCTGCCTCTCCGATAACGAGGCAGTACTGGCCATCGCGGAGCGTTCGGACAAGCAGTCCGAGGAACTGGACGTGACCGGCACGCCCACCTTCATCCTGAACGGTCGCAAGCTCGATGAAAATCGCTGGCCCGGAGTAGAGGCCGCATTGCAAACCGCTGGCGCGCGCCCGGCGGAAGGCTGAGGGGTAGCGGCGGGCGCCCATGGAGTTTCGCAAGCTTAGACTTAGCGGCTTCAAGAGCTTCGTAGAGCCCGCCGAACTGCGCATAGAACCCGGATTGACGGGTGTCGTCGGCCCCAATGGCTGCGGCAAGTCCAACGTGCTGGAAGCCATCCGCTGGGTGATGGGCGAGAATTCGCCCAAATCCATGCGGTCCGGCGGCATGGAAGACGTGATCTTCGCCGGCACATCCACCCGCCCACCGCGCGATTTCGCCGAAGTCGTCCTCCACGCGGTGGACGACAAGGGCGAACCGCTGGACGTGACCCGCCGTATCGAACGGGGCGCGGGCAGCGCCTATCGGCTGAATGGCGACGATGTTCGCGCCAAGGATATCGGCCTGCTGTTCGCCGATGCCGCCACCGGCGCGCATTCCCCCGCCCTCGTCAGTCAGGGCAAGATCGCACAGGTCATCGCGGCAAAGCCCACCGAACGGCGGATGATGCTGGAAGAGGCAGCAGGGATCGCCGGCCTGCACGTGCGGCGCCGCGATGCCGAGAGCAAGCTGCGCTCTACCGAGAAGAATCTGGAGCGGCTGGAAGACCTGATGGCGGGCCTCGACTCGCAGATCGGGTCCCTCAGGCGGCAGGCGAAGCAAGCCGAACGCTACAAGGTGCTGTCGGACCAGATCCGCGTGGCCGAGGCGCGCCTGGTCTTCGCCCGCTGGCGCGATGCCGCCGCGGCGGCGGAAGCCGCGCGCAAGCAGGCGAAAGGCGCGGACGAGGCGGTTGCCGATGCGCAGGCCGCCGCGAAAGAGGCGCAGAAGGCGCAGGCCGCGTTGGCCGAAGCGCTGCACGAACTGCGCGACGAGCTGGCGGACCGGCGCGACGATGCCAGCGCTCACGGACACCGCATGGCCGCCCTCGCCAGCCAGCTTGAAGCGGCAGAGCAGCGCCTGAAGGATCTCGACCGGCAGAAATCGCGCCTGGAGGAGGACAGGGTCGACGCTGATCGCATGACGCGCGACGCCGCCAATGCCCTGAAAGACCTCGAAACCGCGCTCGACAAGGGGGCCAAGGCGCTGTTGGCGGACGAGGCGAAGCGCCCGGATATCGCCAAGGCCGTCGACAAGGCCGAGAGCGAGGGACGCAAAGCAGAACTGGCCCTGGCCAAAGCAACGGCGGACCATGCGGGTGTGGAGGCCGAATGGCGCGTTGCCGAAGCGGAAATTTCGCAGGCGCAATCGCGCGTGGACAGGCTGGATGCCGAAGCACATCGGCTGGAGGACCAGCGCGCTGCCTTGCTGGGCGAGAGCGACCCCGAAGAAGACGTTATCGCCGCGAAAAAGTCTGCAGAGGATGCCGCCGCCCGGCTAGCTGAACTTCGCGACGGGCTGGAAACCGCCCGCACCCGCAAGGATGACCTCGCCACCGCGCGCGACGAGGCCGCATCGCAGCTTTCCACAGCCCGCGCCGAGCTGGCCGGCGTGGAGCGCGAATGGCAGGCGCTGAAGCGCGACCGCGAAGCGCGCGAGCGGCAGAAGAAGGGCGGCCACGGCCTGCCTGCTGCGCTCGATCGCGTCTCTGCCCAGCCCGGCTACGAACGCGCGCTTGCCGCCGCGCTGGGCCGCGATGCCAAGGCACCGCTCGGCTCGCCCGAGGCGAAGGCGGAAGGTCGCTACTGGACCGGCTCTACGCCCCCTGCCCCGGTGGCGGACAGCCTTGCCGCCCACGTGCGCGATTGCCCGCAGGAACTGGCCGCCCGCCTCGCGCTGGTGCATGTTGTCGAGAGCGACGACGTACGCGACCTCAAGCCCGGCGAGTGGCTGGTGACCAAGGACGGCTTCCTGCGCCGCTGGGATGGCTTCGTCGCCCGCGGCGAAGGCGCTGCGGAAGCGGCACGGCTGGAAGCGGACAACCGCTTCGCCGCGCTGGAAGGCGAACTGCCCGCGCTGCGCGAAGCGGTCGAAACGGCATCCACCGCGCAGGAGGCGGCGCAGACGCAGCTGTCAGACTTGCAGCGCGATCTCGTGGCGCAGGAACGCGGCATCAACGCAGCCGCCGAGGCCGAGCGGCAGGCCCTGCGCGCGCAGGACCAGGCAGAGGCGCGGCGCGAACGGCTGGCCGCCCGGCGCGCGGAACTGGCGGAAAGCGGCAAGGACCTGGACGAGCAGAGGGCAGCGGCGCTCGCCGACCTGGAAACCGCCAGGGCGAAGAAGGCGGACCTGCCCGACCCCGAAAGCGGCCGCGCGACGCTGGAGGCCGCCCGCGCCAGGAACGAGGCCGCGCGCGAAGCCGCGCAGTCCGCCGCCGCCGCGCTCGCCTCCCACGACCAGGCGCTGGCCGTGTCGCGCGAACGCGTGGCGACGCAGCGCAAGGACATGGCCGCGTGGCAGGCCCGCGCCGGAGACGCGGCAAATCGCCTCGCCGGCATGGAAGCCCGCTTCGAGGAGATCGCCGAGGAGCGCGCCGTCATCGCAGCCAAGCCCGCCGGGCTGATGAAGGAGATCGAGGGCGGCGAGGCCGTTCGCGCGCGGCTGAGCGAGGAACTGGCCAAGGCCGAAGCGGCCGTGCGCGATACAGAGGAACGGGCCCGCGCTGCGGATGCCCGGCTGAACGAGGTGAACGAAGCCCTCTCCTCTGCTCGTGAGAACCGCGCCACGCTGGCGACGCGCGCCGAGAACGAGGAACAGCGCCGCGAGGACATGGCGCGCCTTTCGGGTGAACGCTTCCAGTCCCCGCCCCCGCTGCTGCCGCATAAATTCGAATTCGCCGAAGAGAGTGTGAAGGATTCTGCTGCGGAGAGCGAGGAAATGGACCGCCTTACCGCCAGTCGGGAGCGGATCGGCCCGGTCAATCTTGTCGCCGCCGACGAACTTGAGCGGATCGAGGCCGAGCACGGCGCGAGCGCAGCCGAGCAGGCCGAACTGGCCGAGGCCGTGGCGCGGCTGCGCGGCTCCATCGGCAATCTCAACCGCGAAGGGCGCGAGCGTCTGCGCAAGGCGTTCGAGGAAGTGGACGGCCACTTCCGCAAGCTTTTCGCCCGTCTGTTCGACGGCGGTCAGGCGCATCTCGCCCTGGTCGACAGCGATGACCCGCTGGAAGCGGGCCTGGAAATCTACGCCCAGCCGCCGGGCAAGCGGCTCCAGTCATTGAGCCTGCTGTCAGGCGGCGAGCAGGCTCTAACCGCCACCGCGCTGATCTTCGCGCTGTTCCTGACGAACCCCGCCCCGATCTGCGTGCTGGACGAAGTCGACGCGCCGCTGGACGATGCCAACATAGAACGCTTCTGCGACCTGCTTGACGCGATGAACCGCGATACCAAGACCCGCTACCTGATCGTCACCCACAACGCCGTCACCATGAGCCGCATGCACCGCCTTTTCGGCGTGACGATGGTGGAACGCGGCGTCTCGCGGTTGGTCAGCGTGGATCTGGGTGAGGCAGAGGCGATGGCGGCGGAGTAAATGGGCGTTACCAGCACGGACTATTCGCTATTGTAGAAAGTGTGCCCGCGATTGTGCGGAAGAAAACCCGTAATCAGACTAGCGGGCTGCACCTCCTCTGCTTCGAGTTCCAGCTCCGCTTCATCATTGCTCAACCAGTAAGTCTGTCGATCGAGATTCTTTCTGACCGACTCCAGCGCCTTTGCGGACGCGGCCTTGATGTCGGATGCGAGCACGTAGCGGTGGCAGAAGAAACCTGCTGGTTTCGGTTCAATTCCCGGCAATTTAAAAGCCGGTTCTTCGACAATCCACTTCAGCCTGCCATGAACGTGAACAAGATAGCTACGCATTAGCTAATCCAGCACCGCCCGCGGGCCCGGCCCTTTCAGGCCCAGCTTGTCATCCTTGTTGTAGAGCTGGCATTTCGTCAGGCTGAGGCAGCCGCAGCCTATGCATTGGTCCAACTGGTTGCGCGTGCGGTTGAGCAGGGTGATCCGCGCGTCGATCTGTTCGCGCATGGCGCGGCTGATCTTCTGCCAGTCCGTCAAAGTGGGGTTGCGGCCCTCGGGCAACTGGGCGAGATGTTCCTCGATCTCTGCCAGCCCCAAGCCCAGCTTCTGCGCAATCAGCACGAAGCTGACGCGGCGGATATCGCTGCGCAGGTAGCGCCGCTGGTTGCCGCCGCTCCGCAAGGGGTTCAGCAGCCCTTTCTCCTCGTAGAACCGCAACGCCGAAACGGCGACGCCGGTGCGCTTGGCCAACTGGCCGATGCTGATGAACTGCGCTTGCAACGTTTATCCCCGCTATCCCCGATTCCCACAAAAGCTTGACCTAAACTTAGCTTGAGGTTGCATCAAGGGGCAAGCAGTGATTCGCGGCGTTCTGCCAGGGACGCGGCTAAATCGTTGCGAAACAACTGTTTGCCAGGAGAATATCGCATCATGTCTCAAGCTCGTATCGAACACGTCAATCTCACCGTATCCGACCTCGACCGCTCTATTGCCCTCTTCGAAAAGCTGTGCGGTTGGCATGTACGCGTTCGTGACATGCACGGCGTGCGGGGCGAATTTGCCCATGTTGGCGGCGAAGATACCTACCTCGCCCTGTGGGCCGACGGCGGGGACTATTCAGGTCAACAAAAGGGCAAGCCGATGAACCATGTCGGCATCGAGGTTGCCGACATCGCAGCGGCAGAACGGACCGTGCTGGATGCAGGCCTCGAGACGTTCAGCCACGGAAAGTACGAACCCGGCCCGCGCACGTTCTACTTCTTCGACTGGGACGGTATCGAATTCGAAGTGGTCAGCTACACATGAGATGGCCGGAACGGCGTCAGAACGCCTGTTCGTAGACCCGCGAGATGTCGCCGTTCCATTCGCCATGGTACATGTCGAGCAGTCGCTGGGCGGGCACCTTGCCGCTATCAACAATGTCCTTGAGCGGGGCGAGAAAGCCGCTTTCGTTGTCGCCCATCGAGTTCTGGCGGCCACGCGCCACCAGCCCGTCGTGCGCGATGTCGAGCACATGCCGCGCCAAATCGCGCAGGGTGCCGCCGCGCGGAAGCGGCGCATCCAGGGCTTGCGCTGGCACGGCATTGCGCAGGTGCTCGCGCTCTTCCATCGTCCAGCCCTTCACCAGGTCCCATGCTGCATCGAGCGCCGCATCATCGTAGAGCAAGCCGACCCAAAGGGCGGGCAGCGCGCAAATGCGGTTCCACGGGCCGCCGTCGGCACCGCGCATTTCGAGGAAGCTCTTCAGGCGCACCTCGGGGAAGGCGGTGGAGAGGTGATCCCACCAGTCGCTGGGCGTCGGCAGTTCACCCGGCAGGGCAGGCAGTTCGCCCTTCATGAAGTCGCGGAAGCTCTGCCCGGCGGCGTCGATGTAGGTGCCGTCACGGTAGACGAAGTACATGGGCACATCGAGCATGTAGTCGACGTAGCGTTCGTAGCCGAAATCCTCTTCGAACACGAAAGGCAGCATCCCGGTGCGGTGCGGATCGGTGTCGGACCAGATGTGGCTGCGGTAGGAGAGGAAGCCGTTGGGCTTGCCTTCGGTGAAAGGCGAATTGGCGAACAGCGCGGTGGCCAGCGGTTGCAGGGCGAGGCCGGTGCGGAACTTCTTCGCCATGTCCGCCTCGCTTGAATAGTCGAGGTTCACCTGGATCGTGCAGGTGCGCAGCATCATGTCGAGGCCAAGGTTGCCGACGCGCGGCATGTGGTTGCGCATGATTTCGTAGCGCTGCTTGGGCATGATCGGCAGGTCTTCGCGGGCCTTGTCGGGCCACATGCCAAGGCCGAGGAAGCCCACGCCGCAAGCCTCGCCCACCAGCTTGCACTGGTCGAGGTGGCGACCTGTCTCGGCGCAGGTCTGGTGTAGGGTTTCCAACGGTGCGCCAGACAATTCCAGCTGACCGGCTGGCTCCAGACTGATGGTGCCGTCGCTGCCGCTCATGGCGATGGTGTTGACGGTGCCGTCCGGTCCGCGTTCTTCCACCGGCTCCCACCCGAACTGGCGCATCGACATCAGGATGTCGCGAATACCGCCATCCTCGCCGTAGGTCGGTGCGCGATAATCGGCGGTCCTGAAAACGAGCTTCTCGTGCTCCGTACCGATTCGCCAATGTTCGCGCGGCTTTTCGCCGGCCTGCATCGGGGCGACCAACTGGTCGCGGCTTTCGATCACGGGCTCCTGGCCCTCGGATGCCTTGCGCGTGCTCATGGGTGCAAGCCTCTAGCGGAACAATGGCGATTGGCCACCAGCAAATTGCTGTAGGCGGGTAGGATCAGCCCTCACCGTCCCAATCGCCCGCCAGCCCCATCCATAGCGCGGTGGCGGCGAGCGCGGCGGTTTCCCCGCGTAGTATCCGCGGACCAAGCGAGATGGGCCGCGCCTGCGGATGGGCGCGGATGGCCGCGCGTTCGGCATCGTCGAAACCGCCCTCGGGCCCGGTAAGGATCGCGGCCCTGTGCGCGCCCTCCCCCCGCTCGGGATACTTCGTGAAAGTGAAAGCTTCTGCGGCAGTTCGCCCACCCTCCTCGTCGGCGAAGAACAGCAGGCGATCTGCGGGCCATTCACGCAGCAGCGCGTCGAGCTTCTGCGGCGCGGCGAGCGAAGGCAGCGCGGTTCGCGCGCACTGCTCTGCCGCTTCGGTGACGATTGCACGCGCGCGCTCCGGGTTCAGCTTGTCCGCCACGCAGCGGCGCGTGACGACGGGGCGGATGGCGGCAACGCCCAGTTCCGTAGCCTTTTCCAGCACCATGTCGAACCGGTCTTTCTTCAGCAGTGCCGGGCACAGCCAGAAATCGGGCACGGCCTCGCGCTCGCGCAGTTTTTCGGTGACCGACAGGGTGACCGAGCGCTTGCCTGCTTCCTCGACTGTCGCCAGCCACTCACCGGTTCGGTCGTCGCACAGGATCACTGCATCGCTTGGGGATACGCGCATCACCTTGGCCAGGTAATGCCCCTGCGGACCGTCGATGCTAAGCGACTCCCCTGCCGACAGGGCATTCTCCACGAAGAGGCGCGGGGCGGATTTGGGCGGCCATGCGGGTGTAGCGGGCATGGTTTTGCCTTTAGCCACAATCGTCATCCAGGCGAAAGCCGGGATCTCGTGCGGATTGGCCAAAGATCCCGTCTTTCGCCGGGATGAGGGGAGAGGTATGGCCACCTCCATGTCAGCCGAAACGATCACGCCAGACAGCGAACACCGCTCGCTTGCCGAACGCCTGCCGCAGCCTGCGCGCGATTACGCGTTGCTGGCGCGGTTCGACAGGCCGATCGGGTGGTGGCTGCTGTTCTGGCCCTGCGCATGGGGCACCTGGCTGGCGGGTGCAGGACTGCAATGGCAACTGATCGCCTGGTTCCTGCTGGGCAGCATCGCCATGCGCTCTGCCGGGTGCGTCTACAACGACATCGTCGACCGCGACTTGGACAAGAGCGTGGCCCGAACGGCCAGCCGCCCCATCGCCAGCGGAAGGGTCAGCCCACGGGCCGCATGGGCGTGGCTGCTGGTGCTGTGCGGTCTGGGACTGGTGGTGCTGCTGCAACTGCGATGGCAGGCCCAACTGGTGGCGCTCGGCAGCCTGGCGCTGGTGGCGGCCTATCCTTTCATGAAGCGCATTACATGGTGGCCGCAGGCGTGGCTGGGGCTGGTGTTCACCTGGGGCGCGCTGGTGGGCTGGTTTGCCTTGCGGGGCGACATGCTGGGCGTGCCTCTGGCGCTGTACGCGGGCGCATTCTTCTGGTGCATGGGCTATGACACCATCTACGCCATGCAGGACCGTGAAGATGATGCGCTGGTGGGCATCAAGTCCTCCGCCCTTCGCCTCGGTAAGCAGGTAAAGCCCGGTGTGGCGATATTCTATGCGGTCGCCGTTGCCCTGTGGGCCTTTGCCTTCTGGCAACTGCGCGGAGACTGGGTGGCGCTGCTGGCGCTTGTTCCCGCCGCACTGCACCTCGCCTGGCAGGTGGTGACGCTGGACGGCAGCGATCCCGCCAATCCGCTCAATCGTTTCCGCTCCAACCGCTGGACAGGCGCGCTGGTGGCGGCCGCGTGCTTCGTCGTGGGAAATGCGGGCGGCTAGACGCTATTCAGCGGGCTGCGGCACGGTATCCGGCTTGCGCGGATTGGCCGCACGGAAGAAGCGCGACAGGCGCGAAGTGATGACGCCATTCTCTTCCATCCAGTCGTAATAGGCGCGGTATTTCGGATCCTCGGCCAGTAGATGCGCCTCTTCCGTCCGAGCGCGCCAGTAATAAATGCCGCTGACGCAGGCGAGGAATACGGTGTTGCGAACGGCGTCGGTCAAGGTGTCCGATGTCACCAGAAAAGGCATGTAGCAGAACCACCAGAAGGCGTTCTTCGACAGGTAGGCCGGATGCCGCGTGTAGCGATAGGGCCCATTGGTGATGACACCGCGGTATGTAAGGTTGGAAAAGCGGATGCCGAAAGCGACCGTCGCCCAGGCGTAGATCGCTGTGAGAAAGACCAGCCACGCGGCCCACAGGTAAAGCATCGGCGTGTTGCCCGCGAACCAGAAGGCCCAGTCGGCGGTGTTGTATTCGTACTGGATCACCCCGCCATTACCCATGATGCCGTAGACGAATGGGGGATAGCATAGCAGCGCCGCCACCCAGCCCGCGAAGAAGGGATTGCCGCTGCGGATATGCGCATCGAGCGGGCGCAGCGTCAGCAGGTAACCAACCGTGCCAATCTGCACGTCGATCACGAACAGCAATTCGAACAGTGTCACGCCCAGCCGCACCGGATCGTGCACGATATCGGCGCCATTGGCCTCCACCACGGCAGCAAAGCCCGGGGGCAGGATGCCGATCATGAACGCGCTGAAGAACCCCTTTATGATCCAGGCGCGCCAGTGCTTCTTCACCTGCTCGCCGTCCCACGCCTCCCGGCCCACAAGCATGGCACCAAAGTGCCAGCAGGGATCCTTCGGGTTCACCATCACCCGGTCGATCCAGATGATGTAGGGTACGGAAAGCACGAACATGGGCACCACGGCCCAGCCGATTACCTGCATCGCGAAGAGGTAGCTGCCTTCCCAATACCACCGGCCAAGCAGGTAGAACGCACCGATAATGAACCAGGTGGCCCAAAGCCCCGCCAGCTTGGTGATCGAAATATCGACCACGTCGGACACCGGCCTCCGTCGCGACCAGTCGATGCCGGTGGAGGGGTTGCGGTGGACCTTTTCGACCAGCACCGACCACGCCGCCATCGCCAGGCCCGTGACAATCATCGTCGCCAGCGCGGCATTGGGGCCCGACAGGCGTCCGCGGTCGTTCGCCCAGCCCATCATCGCGCAGATATCGGGCCAATTGCGCGCGAATACGATACACGACAGCAGCGTGACGAGCCCTACAAGGCCCACCCACGGGGATACATCGCTAACCGGGGGCCGCGACCTGTGCGTATGCGCGTTCATCCCCGCCCTGATAGGCGCGAAGGGTTAAGGGGCGGGTAACACCCTGCCCTCTTTCACCCAGGGCGTCCCGTGGCGGGACAAGACCACCCAGCGTCAGCGGTAGGCGTGGATCTTGCCCTTGTCGTCGAGGATATAGAGCATGTTGTTCGCCACGACCGGAGGCAGCGAGACGCCATCGTCAAGGCGGGTGAAATCGAACACCTCTCCGGTCATCGCGTCCAGGCTCTTCACATAGCCGCGGCTGCTCGCAACCCACAGGCGTCCGCTGGCCAGCACCGGCCCGGTCCAGAAGATCGGCCCTTCACGGTCTTCGGCATCGCGCCAGCGGTCAAGCTGGGTGATCCAGCGGATACGCCCGGTACCCCGCTGGATGGCGAGAAGCTGCGCCTCGTCGGTCAGCGTGAAAACCCATTCGCCGATCACCGTCGGCGTGGAAATGCCGGCCAGTGTCAGTTCCCAAATGCGCTGTCCTGTCAGCAGTTCGTAGGCCGCCATGCGCCCTCCCTGGCCCAGCGCATAGACGCGGCCCTGATCGATAATGGGATCGGCATCGACGTCGGTCAGCGTGCCGACCTGCGTGCTGATGGAAGTGCGCGCCAGCGCGTCTGACCACAGTTCGCGGCCGTTTTCATAACGGTAGGCAACCAGTTCGCCGGTGGAGAACCCGGCAACGACAGTGCCCTGCGCGGCGGCGGGAGCGGCCACGCCGAACACGCCGGACTGGCCGGACGCTGCGGCGCGCTGCCACACGATTTCGCCGTCTTCCGTGCGCAGTGCGAAGACCTGGTTGTCCTGCGTCATCACGAACACTTCGTTGAACGCAATCGTCGGTCCGCCGCGCAGCGGGCCAGCGGGCTTCACGCGCCAGATTTCGGCGCCGGTCTCCGCATCCAGGGCAACCACGTCGCCCACGCCGTTCGTCGCGTAGACGCGGCCTTCATTATAAGCAGCACCGCCGCCGAAGGTCGCATCCCTCAAGTCGCCGGTCACCTCGATCTGGTGCCGCCATCGGCGCGCACCCGTTTGCGCGTCGAAAGCGTGGATCTCCGCCTGGGTATCGACCACGAACAGCTTTCCGGCGCCTACCACCGGCGAGGCCGCAAGGCGGCGCGTCTTGGTGGTGCCGGAAATGCTGGCGGTCCATGCCTGCGAGGGATTGTTCGACAGCGTCACATGGCCTGCCACCTTGGCGGCGTTGCCCCCCGCCTGCGGCCAGGATTCGTTGGTAGTGGCGGTCGGCACGACGACCGTCACATTGGCCAGCGCCGGATCGGCGGAGATATCGGTCGCGATGCGCGAGAGGATCGGAACACGGTTGCCGTTCGTCGGCGTCTGGTCATCGTCCTTCCCGCCGCCAAACAGACCGCCGGCGCAACCGGCCAACGTCAGGGCCATCAGCGGAGCGGCGATTCGGGTCGCCCATTTACGGTTCGGGCGGCGCAGGTTCATCATCGTTTTCATACTCGCTTCTATTCGACCAGCTCGACCGAGGTATCTTCCGGTGCCTGACCAGTCAGTTCGGCAAGGGTCGCGTCGACATCCTCGATGGCATCGAAGCCCAGCAATCCGGCAAGCTGCCGCGTGCGGCTGCGAATGGATTGCGGCACATCTTCATTGCCCGACAGGGCCACCAGCAGGGCGCCGGCCTCATCGGTCTTGTTCTGATCCAGGTAGGCGTGCGCCACCAGTTCACCGGCGCTGCCGTAATAGGGATTGTCAGGCACTGCGAGCGGGCCCACGCGGTCAATCACTTCCTGCGGGTCCATCTCGTCATAACGCGCCGTCACGCTGCGAATGGTGGCGATATTGCGAATTTCCTCCGGCAGGTCGCCGTCGCTGGCGATGCCATCGTAGAGCGCGCCTGCGGCCTGCGTATCGCCGCGTTCCATCGCGATCCCGGCGCGCAGCATTACGGCCATGGCCGCTGCACCGCCTTCGCCCTGCGCCAAGGCAGCCAGTTCCTGGTCTGCTGCATCCGCATTGCCGGCGTCCAGCGTGTCGATCGCCAGAACCAGCTCTTCGGATTGCCTCTCCAGATCGCTTTCCCGATCGTTCTGCCACCAAAGAAAACCCGCGAAGGCCGCCATGACCAACACGAAAGCGATAGCCACAGGTATGCCAAATTTCTTGGCGAAGTTGCCCACTTCGTCCTGGCGAACGGCCTCGTCCACCTCGCGCATGAGCATTTCCTGCTCTGCGTCGGCGCGTCCCTGCGACTTTGAACGGGCTGGCAAATTGGGGTTGGTCGGTTCTTTGGCCACTATCTGTCGATCATGCTGGATTTGATATCAAGCCGCGCTCTTTAACGGATGGCACAGGCTTTTCAATCGAAGAGGCGAGAGTGTCCCCGCCGGGGTGAACGCCCCATGAAGGGCCAATCTGCGCCAAGTCACTGGCCGCGCGGATATTTCTGCATCAACCCCCAATAAAGCGCGCGATACCGTTCGATCATGCGCCGCTCGTCGAACTCCTCGCGCGCCTTCTGCCGGTTTGCCTGCCCCATGCGCTTGCGCAGGACGGGATCGTTTGCCAGCCGCGTCAGCGACTTTCTCAGCGCGTCCTCGTCACCGGCATCGACCAGCGCCGGGCCATTGTCGCTTGCCACCATGGAGCCGATGTCGCCCACGCGCGGCGCGACGACGGGCAGACCGGCGGCCATCGCTTCGACCACGGAGATCGGAAACTGTTCGGAATGGCTGGATAGGGCGAACATATCGAACAGGCCCACAAGCTTCGCAGGTTCCGCCACGAAGCCGGGCAGGTGCACGCGGTCTTCCACGGCGCGGCGCTCCGCCTCTTCCAGCAAGGCATCGCGCTCCGGCCCCTCCCCTGCGATCACCAGTTGCCATTCGGGCGGCATCCATTCCATCGCCCGCACCAGCATGTCGAGCTGTTTCACCGTGCGAAGACCTGCCATGGTGCCGAGCCAGAACTCGCCCTTGTGCTTGATGAGGCCGGGCAGGATATCGCGCTTGGGCGGCGCGGCGAATGCGCGGGTATCGATGCCGTTGGGAATGCGCCGCACGCGGGTGCGCGGCTGGCTCCAGACGTTCAGAGCGATATCCTCAAGGGTGGCGGATGGCACCACCAGGGCCGCCGTGCGCCCCAGCGCGATCTTGCGATACCAGTTGCGCCGCTTCTTCAGGCGGCTCGCCTCGTCCTCGTTGAAACCGTCCTCGTGATGCACCAGCGGCGGTAGCTTGAAGGCGTCGGCAAATACGGTATGCGCCATCACGGCGTCGATCGCGCCCCAGTTGTAGGTGCAGACAAGGTCGTAGCCCGCCATCGCTTTCGCCAGTGCCGCCAGCCGCCCCGGGGTGGGTTTGCCGCCCAAAGCAGGGAATTTCGGCCACGACACGCGCGCCTTCTTGCCCAGCATCTGCGCCGCCCCGCGCCTTTCCAGGTCACCCGAGACAATCGCGTGGTCCACATCCTTGCCCCATTCGTTGATGAGGCGGACATTGCGCAGTTCCTTGCCGCCGGCATCGAAAGTGGAATGCAGGTGCAGGATTTTCGGCGTCTTGCTCATGCCTTTGCCACCTTGCCCAGCAGCCGAGCGATGGCTTCCAGTGCGGCGGGTTCTTCCAGCGTTGGGGCATGGCCGACGCCGGGAACGGTGACCGTTTCCATCCCTTCGACCTCCTCACCCATGCGTCGGAAAGTGGCGTCCGAAAGCAGATCAGACAGCTCACCGCGCAGAGCCAGCAGCGGTTTGCTCCCCAGCGACCTGAGCGCAGGCCACAGGTCTACCTCAATGCCCGCTCCCGGCTGGGCAAAGGGCATGGCGATCTTCATGTCGTAGTCGTAAGCGATGCGGCCATTGCCCGAAACGCACATCAGCCGTTTCGTATGGCGCAGCCAGTCCTCGATTCCGTAGCCGGGATAGATATGCTGGGACGTATCGCGCATGGCCCAGGCGGCGTGCATCCAGGTGGGATAGCTGCGCCCCTGGCCCACGTAATCCCTGATCCGTTGCAACCCCGCTTCCTCGATCGCCGGGCCGACATCGTTGATGACTGCGCCAGCTATCTTTACGCCCGACTGCGCCAGCAGCATGGTGATGATCCCGCCCAGCGATGTCCCCACCAGAACGACTTCATCCAGCCCTGCCTGCTCGATCAGGGCGGTCACGTCCTCCACATAGTTTGCGGGGGTGTAGCTGGCGGGATCCTTGGCATAGTCGCTCTGCCCGCGTCCGCGCAGGTCGGGCGCGATTACCCGCCACTCCCCGGCAAAGGCTTCCGCCAGCGGCTCGAAATCGCGGGCATTGCGGGTCAGGCCGGAGATGCAGACTATCGGCGGGCGATCGTCCCGCCCGGGATAGTCCCGATAATGCAGCACCAGTCCGTCGCTGCTTTCCCACGTGCCCGTCGAATAGGCGGCGTCGCTCAATTCAAGCCCCTTGTATGCGCGCACCTTGCGGGCGCGGTGTCGAAGGCCCACTAATGGATGGATGCGACACGAACCGCAACCGGCCAAGTACACTCCCGACACACGAATCGAGGCGGTGGCAGATTTCCTTGCCTCTCCCGTTGCAGCGGCACGGTTTCCGCAGGCCATTCTGCGGTTCCGCAATGACAGGTGGGACAATGCGGTTGGCCTCGCCGATCTGTCGGACGAGGATTGGGTGCGCCATTTCGGCAGGTTCGATCCACTTCCGGACAATCTGCCCCAGCCGTTGGCACTGCGATACCACGGCCACCAGTTCCGCGTGTACAACCCGGAAATCGGCGACGGCCGCGGCTTCCTGTTCGCCCAGATGCGCGACGGGGCTGGCCGCCTGCTCGACTTGGGAACAAAGGGCAGCGGCACGACGCCTTACAGCCGTACCGCCGACGGGCGGCTGACGCTGAAAGGCGGCGTGCGGGAAATCCTGGCGACCGAAATGCTGGAGGCCCTGGGTGTCAACACGTCCAAGACCTTCTCCATCATCGAAACCGGCGAAGCGCTGGAGCGGGGCGACGAACCCTCTCCCACGCGGTCCGCCGTGATGGTGCGCCTCAGCCACGGCCATATCCGCATCGGCAGTTTCCAGCGGCTCATGGCCCTTGACGAGAAGGAACATCTCGAACGCCTGGTGGACTATTGCCTGACGACCTTCCCCGGCCCTCCCCCGCCGGAGGATGCACCGGGCCGCGACGAGCCGGCCATTCGGTTGATGCACCAGGTGACAGAGCGCATGGCAGACCTTGCTGCCAGCTACATGGTGGCAGGCTTCGTCCACGGCGTGCTCAACACCGATAACATGAACATTTCCGGCGAGAGCTTCGACTACGGTCCGTGGCGCTGGCTGCCGCAGTGGGATCCGGGCTTCACCGCTGCATATTTCGACCACAGCGGCCTTTACGCTTTCGGTCGCCAGCCGGAGGCGATCCGCTGGAACCTGGGCCAGTTTGCCATCGCGCTGCGGCCCCTGGTGGAAGCAGAGCCGCTGATCGCCGCGCTGGAGCGGTTAGGCCCGCTCTATCACCACGCAATGGCCAGGCGGTTCTGCTGGCGCCTGGGCGTGAAGTCGCGCGGTCTGGAAGCGGATGCGGGCTTAATCGAGGCTGCCGAAAAGACGATGCGGGAGGGCCGGACAGGTCCCGACGATTTCTTCTTCCGCCATCGCGGCGGCCGCGATGCTCAAGGGGGCCTAGCGGAGGCGTTGGAGGGCTACGAGCCGCTTGATAGCAGCCACAATTACTGGAGCGAGGGAGCGCCCGAATCCATGCTGATCGACGAGGTGGAAAGCCTTTGGTCCGCAATAGACGAGCGCGACGACTGGGCCCCGCTTCACGACAAGGTCGCCCGCATTCGCCGCATGGGCCAGGCGTTGGGCGAGCCACCGGCACCCCCTGCGCACGCAAGCTGATTGGCACGACGCCTGCGCAAATGGTAAGCTGGCGCGCATTGCCGCATCCAACAGGGGGAAAATCATGCGCAAGCTTGCCATTCTGGGTCTCGCCACCGTCGCCATCGCCACATCGGCCTGGGCTATCGAACCAGGCAACTGGGAAACCAACAGTCGGCTCGACGATATTCAACTACCGCCCGGAATGCCTCCACAAGCTGGCGAAATGATACGCGGCATGATGGGCGGCGAAGGCATGACCGCGCAAAACTGCGTGACGCAGGAAGATCTCGACAATTCGCCGGAGCGTATTTTCGAAGAAACGAACGGCGAATGTCGCTACAGCGAGTTCGAAATGTCAGCAGGCGAAATCCACGCTGTGGCGCAATGCCAGAGCGAACAGGGCACCATGGATATGACGATGGACGGTAGCTACACCGCATCGACCTATGACATGACCATGTCGATGCGCGGCGACATGGGGATGGGTCCCATGACGATGACCTTCGACGTAACGGGCCGTCGCCTTGGCGACTGTGGCTGAGGCGCCTTCCTGCCGCGATTCCAACCTGCTTTTGCGTACAATTCCGGTTCCGCTTGAAACCAGTTAGCCCTACGAGGTTTTAACTGTACGAGTTAACCGCCACTTTGCGCGCATCCGGCATATTGGGTAAGCCGCGCACCACGATCATTTTAACGAAAGGCACCCCGCCTTGAGCCAGACCGCCGAACTGATTTCCTATGAACCCGCCAGCGGAGCCGAACTGTGGCGGTCGAAGCACGGTGATGTCGATGAACTGGTGGACCGCGCACGGCGCGCATGGCCGGCCTGGGCGTCCGAACCGCTATCACGGCGCATCGAACTGGTGCGCCGTTTCGCGATCCAGGTGGAAAAGGATCAGGAAGCCTTTGCCGAACTGATCGCCCGCGAGACCGGCAAACCGATCTGGGAAGCGCGCACCGAAGTCGCGGCGGTCATCGGCAAGGTCGATATCTCGATCCGCGCCTATTCCGAACGTACCGGGCAGCGCAAGCTGGACAGCGCGCTGCAGGGATCAGCCGCGCTGCGGCACAAGCCGCACGGTGTAATGGCGGTGCTGGGTCCTTACAATTTCCCCGCGCACCTTCCCAATGGCCACATCATCCCGGCACTGATCGCGGGCAACGCCATTGTCTTCAAACCATCCGAGAAGACCCCTGCGGTCGGCCAGAAACTGGTCAGCTACTTCGCCAAGGCCGGGATACCGGAAGACCTGGTGCAGTGCCTGATCGGCGGCCCCGACGAGGGCAAGGCGCTGGTGGCGCACCGCGGCGTGGACGGCGTCCTTTTCACCGGCTCTGCCCAGGTGGGCATTGCCATCAACCGGAAGCTGGCGACCGATCCGGGCAAGATCGTGGCGCTGGAAATGGGCGGCAACAATCCCATCGTGCTGTGGGATACGCCCAAGATGGAAGACGCGGCTGCGCTGATCATCCAGTCCGCTTTCACCACAGCCGGGCAGCGATGCACCGCAGGTCGCCGCCTGATCGTGAAGAGTTCCATGTACGACGAGGCGGTGAGCGCGGTAAAAACGCTCGCCAACCGTATCATCGTGGATGAACCCTTTGCCGAACCGCAACCGTTCATGGGCTGCGTGATCGACAATAACACGGCGGACCAGCTCACCGAAAGCTTCCTCTACCTCCTTTCGAACGGGGGCAAGGCCATCAGCCACATGCGCCGCCCGGTGGACGATAGGCCGTTCCTCTCCCCCGCCATCATCGACGTGACTGGCATGAAGGAACGCCCCGACGTGGAACTGTTCGGCCCGCTATTGCAGGTCATCAAGGTGGACGATTTCGACGAGGCGATTGCGGAGGCGAACAACACACGCTTCGGCCTCTCGGCGTCGCTGATCGGCGGTGAGCCGCAGCAGTACAACCGTTTCTGGGCCAACATCCGGGCTGGCATCGTCAACTGGAACCGCCCGACCAACGGTGCATCCAGCGCCGCGCCATTCGGCGGTATCGGCTTTTCGGGCAACCATCGTCCTGCCGCCTATTATGCAGCGGATTATTGCGCCTACCCGGTCACCAGTACCGAAGTGGATCAACCGCGGGCCAGCGTTGGCGTGGGCTTCCGCGAAGCCTGAAGCGCGAACCACATATGCTATCAGGGCGCCCGGACCCGAAGATCCGAGCGCCCCGGCGCGACCCCCCTGAAACACGACCCGGAAGGGCCGCGCTACGATTGCTGCCCAACAGGGGAAGGCAACATCGATCCCATTGTTTGTAATAACAATTTTTCGTTATTCAAACGTGTCAATACCGCCCTTCAGCTTAATATCAAGCAACGTATGAATTTTGCGCTGTCGGATCGATTTCCGCAATTTGAGGCGATCAAGGGCGTAGCGTCCTGCCCTTTCCAGCCCTAGGGAGCCGCGATGCCAGAACAGCAGACCAGCCAGCGGCGCGCCCTGATTCTTGCGCTATGCACCCATGCCATCTGGGGATCGATGCCGGTCTACCTGCTGCTGGTGAAAAACGTGCCGGCGCTGGAATACGTCGCCTGGCGCACCGTATTCACGTTGCCGATCTGCCTGTTCTTCATCATCCGGTCGGGCATGCTGGCGGACCTTTACCGCACGCTGTCGACCCCGCGCGTCATGCGGACGCTGGCAGCCAGTTCGGCGCTGATCGCGGTCAACTGGTTCACCTATGTCTGGGCGATCCAGAATGAGCAGGTCTACGCGGCGAGCCTGGGATACTATATCCTGCCGCTCGTAATGATGCTGCTGGGCTTCGTGCTGCTCAAGGAACGGCTGAGCCGTCCGCAGACGGGCGCGGTAATCCTTGCGGGGATCGGCGTAACTGCACTGCTGGGCGGCGCACTGACCACCCTTTGGGTGAGCCTGACCGTGGCCACCACCTTCGGCGTCTACGGCCTTCTTCGCAAGACGGTGGCGGCCGGTCCGCTGCTGGGGCTGACCTGCGAAACGATCATCCTGCTGCCATTCATGGCCGCCTTTCTTGGCTGGACCGAGTTCAGCGGGGGCGGCGTGGCACTGGGGCGCGACACGCTGGAAACGCTGGCTATCATGTTCGGCGGCGTGATGACGGCTGTGCCGCTGCTCCTGTTTGCGACTGCTGCACGCGCCCTGCCCTACACCACGGTCGGCTTCCTGCAGTTCATCTCCCCGACGATCATCTTCATTCTTGGCATCACACTGTTCCAGCAGGAGATGAAGCCCGCGCAGCTTGTCTGCTTCGTGCTGATCTGGGCGGCGGTGGCGCTGTTCAGTTGGGACATGCTGCGGGGCGCACGCCGTTCGCGCCGCGCCAGGATGGCGCGCGGCGTCACACCCTGATCAGTTGGCGAAGCGCCAGCGCAGGGTCTCACCGGCATGGAACGGGACCAACTGGGTATCGTCCGCGTCGAGTCCGTCGGGAACGTCGCACTCCGCGCGTTCCAGCTTCACTCGCCCTTCGTTGAGCGGGAGGCCGTAAAAGGCCGGCCCATGTTCGGAGGCAAACCCCTCGAAATTGCCGAGGGCGTCTTCTTCTTCGAACACCGCGAGATAGCTCTCCAGCGCGAAGGGTGCGTTGAAGATGCCCGCACAGCCGCATGCACTTTCCTTGGCCTCGCGTGCGTGGGGCGCGCTGTCGGTGCCAAGAAAGAACTTCGCGCTGCCCGATGTGGCTGCGCGTCGCAGCGCGAGGCGGTGCTTCTCGCGCTTGGCGACCGGAAGGCAGTACGCGTGCGGTCGCATGCCGCCCACCAGCATGGCATTGCGATTGATGTGCAGGTGCTGCGGCGTGATGGTGGCCGCCACATTCGCGCCGGCAGTCTCCACGAACTGGACGCCTTCCTCGCTGGTCAGGTGCTCAAACACCACTTTCAGTTGCGGCAGGTCCTCCAGCAGCGGCGCCAGCACGCGCTCGATAAACACCGCCTCGCGGTCGAAGATATCGACGTCGGCATGGGTCACTTCGCCATGCACGCACAGCACCATGCCGATCTCGGCCATCGTTTCCAGCACGCCGCGGATGTTCGCGACATCGGTCACCCCGCTGTCGGAGTTGGTTGTCGCGCCAGCCGGGTAAAGCTTGCAGGCCGTGAACACCCCCGCCTCGAACCCGCGGCGCACCTCTTCGGGATCGGTATTGTTGGTGAGGTAGCAGGTCATCAGCGGAGTAAAGTCTGCATCTGCTGGCAGTGCCGCCAAGATCCGGTCGCGATAGGCCTCCGCCGCTGCAACGGTGGTTACGGGCGGGGAGAGGTTCGGCATCACGATGGCGCGGGCGAACTGGCGGGCGGTATGGCCCACCACGGCTTCCAGCATGGCGCCATCGCGCAAGTGGACATGCCAGTCATCCGGGCGGCGGATCGTCAGGGAATCGGTCATGCCAGCCGCCTTAATCGCCTGCAGACTGCTTCGCCAGCCACGCCGTGCCGTCGCGCACACCCTGATCCCAGGTTCGGGCGACCTTGCTGGCATCGGAAAAGTCGATCTTGTCGGCGGCAACTTCGCGGCTGGGCATGACATAGGTCCTGTCGGGCTCGTCCGGGCAGTGGCTGTAGCGCGAAGTGAGCAGCACCAGCGTTTCGCCCTCGCTTTCCAGTGGCAGCGGCGCCTTGTCCAGCATCCCCCCGTCGAGCACGCGGCAGTCCTGCCATTGTGGCACATCGAACACCGGGGGAATCGTCGCCGCGGCGCAGATCAGATCGACCAGCTTGCCATCGCGCGCCGCCTGCCGACCGTCGACGCGTATTTCCTCAAGCCCGGCGGCCCTTGGCCAGACCAGGTGCGGGGTAGAGCGAACGGCCTGGTCCAGCTTGTAGATCAGGCCATAGAAAATGGCCGAAAGGTGCGGCGTGAACTGTTCGGGAGGTACGCTGAGCGCCACCTCGTATTCCGGACCATCCGCGACTTTCTCGATCGCCTCCCTGTCCAGGGTCACATCCACGACATCGCGATAGATCTCCTGATGAGGGGTGAAATTGGATTTGCCTGCCGCGACATTGGCATCGTTGATGGAGAACGCTTCCGCCATCACCGCCAGCAGATCATCCTCCCGCCCGGCTATCCAGCACGCCGCGCTCAGCGCACCGCCCGAAACGCTGCTGATACGCTCTGGTCGCAATTGTTCGAAACCGCCCACCCTGCTCAGGAAACCGCCGTGCCAGAAGCACCGGATTCCTCCGCCGGAAAAAACGACCTGATCGTATGTGCGCGCCATTGCATTGTCTATCGCGCAGCCGGGCCTATCTGTCACCCATGAGTTCGACCCGCCTGACCCGCCGCGCGCTTGTGCGCATATCCGCCACCGACGACACGGAAGACCCCGCTGCCTTCCTGCAGGGGTTACTGACGAACGACGTGAAAGGCGAGCTTCCGGTCTATACCGCGCTGCTGACCGCACAGGGCAAGACCATGTTCGACATGATCGTATGGCGCGATGGCGAAGACATCCTGCTCGATTGCGAGGCCGGTGTTGCGGAAGACCTGGCGAAGCGACTTTCCCTCTATCGGCTGCGGCGCAAACTGGCGATCGGTGTGGACGACACTATGGCAGTGCACTGGCAGGAGGTACCACGCGACGGCGCATCGCCGGATCCGCGCCTCCCCGCGCTGGGCTATCGCTGGCTGGCCCCGGCGAACGAATCCGAAAGCGGAGCGGACGAGGCATGGCGCGCTGTGCGGCTTGCCATGGGCGTGCCGGAAGGCACGGATGAACTGGGCGACATTCTTTGGCTGGAGACCAATGCCGTCGAACTGAACGGTGTCAGCTTCAATAAGGGCTGCTACATCGGTCAGGAAAACACCGCGCGGATGAACTGGCGACAGAAGGTCAATCGCCGCCTCATGGTCGTGCCGCTCGAACGCTCCGAGGAAAAACGACGTAAGGCGGTGCACGAGGACCTTGGCCTCGCCGTCGATCACCTGCGTATAGCCGATATCCCTAGCGACCTTGTGCCCCGATGGCTCGACCTGGGGGAAACCGGCGAGGCCTAGACCTCCACCCCGTTCCTTTCGAACGCGGCTATCATCATCGATTCGGCGCGGTCGCGCGCGGTCGTGCGCTCTACCCCCAGGGAATCTGCCAGTTGCTCTCCCAAGAGAGCATCGCCCAAGGCCAGCAGCACTAGCGAGAACGTGGTCTCGTGCATCGAGCGTTCGGAACCGTGGCCAACCTCCTCGGGATGCAGGTCGTCCACCAGCGCATGGATGGTGTCGATGATGGGATTGAGCGCGTCCTCGTTACCCGATGCGAGCATCCAGCTGGCCAGCGCGCCGCCGCCTTCCCGGCCAAAGGCATCGAAGGTCAGGTCCACCACCTCCCGCGGCGATCCGATACCAGCGCGGGTGGCACGCACGGCCTCGCCAATAGAGTCGCAGACGGTTTGCGCGAGGTGGCGCGCCAGCTCCTTCTGCAGGCCCGAAGCAGATCCGAAATGGTGCAGCAAATTGGCGTGTGTGCGCCCGACTCGGCCCGCCACGGCCTTCAGCGTCACGCCTTGCGGCCCCGTCTCGATCAGCAGCGCGCGCGCAGCTTCTAGCGCGGCGGCGCGGCTCTCTTCGGGGCTCAGACGCTTCTTTATTGACACTAGTGTAAGTTCCCCTAAGTTAATGACGAGCAATTGTCGAACAG
The DNA here is from genome assembly GCA_947493195.1 of uncultured Sphingomonadaceae bacterium. Taxonomy (GTDB): domain Bacteria; phylum Pseudomonadota; class Alphaproteobacteria; order Sphingomonadales; family Sphingomonadaceae; genus Alteraurantiacibacter. The sequence goes on from CANLQG010000003.1 coordinate 387,450, forward strand.
GTACGTGATATGACTGCACAGCCCCACTGGCAAGAATCCCCCCGGCAAGGAACCTCGCTTACGGTGAGAGACCTGCGTTTTGCCCGCGGGCAGAAGCGGCAGCGCGGAGCAGATCCGGTCGCATCGGCGTGGTTCGCCGCGCTGTCATGCAGCTTCCCGCGTGGAGAGGCGATGTTCATCGAGGCGGTCAAGGCGCACCGCGACGGCGTGCCGCCCCAGCTTGCAGCCGAAATCCGCGATTTCATCCGGCAGGAGGTGAACCACTCGCGCGAACATATCGCCTTTAACCGTGCGATAGAGGATGCCGGATACGACATCACCGAAATCACTGCGCGGGTGAACAGGCTGGTCGACGATACGCTGGCGACGCCGCCAATCGTGCAGCTTGGGATCACCTGCGCGCTCGAGCATTTCACCGCCATGTTCGCCCACCAGTTCCTGAAGAACCCCGGTTCGCTGGCCACCGCCGGAATGGGCGATCCGCACCTGTGGCTGTGGCACGCGGTGGAGGAAATCGAGCACAAGGGCGTGGCCTACGACACGTGGATCCACGCCACGCGTGACTGGTCCGCTCTCAAGCGCTGGCGGGTGCGCTCCCTGCTGATGGTGCTGGTAACGGTGCGTTTCCTGCGCAATCGCAGCAACGACGCGCTCGAACTGCTGCGCCAGGACGGTATCAACGGATGGCGGGCGCGGTGGGGGCTTTTCAGCTATTTGTTTGGCAAACCCGGTATCCTGCGCAAGATATTCCCCACATGGCTGGGCTATTTCCGCCCCGGCTTCCATCCGTGGGACCATGACGACCGCCATCTGATCACCCAGTATGACGGTGAAGAGTTCCTGGCAGAACCCGCAGAGTAAGACCTGTCCTCCCCGTCGCCCGGCGACAGGGAGGAGCCATGTCAGGCGGCTTTCTCGTCCGGCATGCTGACCTCCTCGACGAGATTGCAGACATACCGCCGCCCGAGAAAAGCCTCGCCACCACGCGCAGCGCACGCAGTGGGGCTGACTTCTCCAGTCTCGACAAAGCCGTTCGCCTTCAGCACCTTGGCGCTGGCGGGATTGTCCAGGAAATGCCCGGCGGTGATCTGCGTAATCCCGAACGCCCGCGCAATGGACAGCAGACCGCGCACCGCCTCGGTTGCGTAGCCGCGCCGCTGCCACCGGCGGCCGATCCAGTATCCCAGTTCGTGGCCGTTCTGATCGCACTCCAGCCCGATCTGCCCGATGATCGGAGCGCCGTGGAGTTCGGGAAGCGTTACCGAGAATTTCATGGCACCTTGCGGAAGCGGGCGACGGCAGAAAGCCTTCGCATCTGCCTCGCGATAGGGCCACGGCGCGCGCGATAGCATGCTGACGACGCGGAAATCGGCGATGCCGCGATGGATCTCGCGCCAGTCTTCGGGAAATGTAGGCCGCAGGAACAGCCGCTCGGTACGCATAAACATTGGTAATCTCCCCATTACCGAGTGCCCGCCTCCAGTGGGCCACCGGTGTTTCAGATTCGGGTCTGACCGCGAGTCGGATCAGGCCAGTGGGGAAGGAGAATCAAAAAAGGAGACGGGGCGGCCCCATCTCCTTCCGATTTTTCGAGTCCTGTGCGGCTCGAAAAGGGCCATCCCGGTGGATGACCCTTTTAGCGAATCATCCGGTTATTCGGCGGCTTCCGCCATCGCGTCTACCGATACGTATTTGCGGCCAAGCTTGCCGTCGTGGAAACGGACCTTGCCCGCTTCGAGCGCGAACAGCGTGTGGTCCTTGCCCATGCCGACGTTGACGCCCGGGTAGAACTTCGTACCGCGCTGACGCACGATAATGTTGCCCGGAATCACATCCTGGCTGCCGAACTTCTTCACACCAAGGCGACGACCTGCTGAGTCGCGACCATTACGCGATGAACCGCCTGCTTTTTTATGTGCCATGGTTCCGGATCCTTACTTTTCGTCGGCCGACTTGTCGGCGCTCTTCTTGGTTGCCGCGTCTTTCTTGGGCGCAGCCTTCTTCGCAGCCGGCTTCTTGTCGGCAGCAGCTTCCTTCTTCGGAGCAGCCTTCTTCGCCGGCGCCTTGGTTTCGGTCGCCTTGACTTCTTCCGCGGAGGCTTCAGCCTTCGGGGCTTCTTCCTTCTTGGCGGCAGCCTTCTTCGGTGCAGCCTTGCCTTCGCCCACGGCGGTGATGCGCAGCAGGGTCATCTGCTGACGATGGCCGTTCTTGCGACGATAGTTGTGACGACGACGCTTCTTGAAAACCGTCACCTTCTCGCTCTTGGCCTGGGCGATCACTTCCGCCGAAACCGTGACCTTCGAAGCGTCGGCCAGGTCGGCGCCTTCGCCGGCCAGCAGGACGTCGTCCAGCACAATCGTTTCGCCGGCGTCACCCGCCAGCTTCTCGACTGCGATCTTGTCTCCTTCGGCGACGCGGTACTGCTTGCCGCCCGTGCGCACTACTGCGAACATGGTGCTCAAATCCGTTTCTACTGGTGTCTTCTGCCGCAACCCGTCCCCGGAGAACCCGGAGCCGCTCCACAGCAATGACAAAAAAGGCGCCCACAGGGCACCGGAAAGAGCGCTGCCGTTAGGCGAAGCGCCGATAGCTGTCAACCATCACATGGCCGAATCTGCGACCAAAAATGCGTGCTGGAAAGCTTTCCGTGCCGAATGTAGGGAAAGCAGCCTATGGTGCAAGTCTCCCGTCTCTTTCCCGTCGCCGCTTTCGTGCTGCTGGCCGCATGTGCCGCACCCGAAGGGGAATATCCCTCGCTCGCCATTCGCGATGTGGAGCGGGTCAGCGGCTCGATGGAAGTGGAGCCGGCCCCTCCCCTCCCTCCTCCGCCCGCAGCGTCCCTGGCATCGCTGGATGATCTTGCGGCCAGCGCCCTTGCCGCGCATCAACGCTTTCTGGCGGTCGAGCCCGAAGCGCGTGCGATTGCCAATTCCGCAGTGGGGGCCAGCCGGGGCAGCGAAGCGTGGGCGCGGGGCCAGGTCGCCATCGCCAATCTTGAAGCCCAGCGCAGCCAGACGATGATCGCCCTCGCGGATCTGGACCGCATTTTCGTGGACGCTGCCACGTCGGCACAGGCGACCGAATCGATCGCAGAGGTGCGCGACCAGGTGGGCGCGATGGTGGACCAGCAGGATGAGGTCATCCAGTCGCTGCTGGCCCGAGTAGCAGGATAGAGCCTGCCGATTAGACCAGCGCGGCGATCGTCACGCAGATCAGTCCCCAGGCAAAGATCAGCACCGGCAGGATCAGCACCTGCACGGTAGCATCGCGCGCGGTTGTGCGCCCGTAAGCCGTCATAATGCCCTCCTGCCGGAACCGGCTCCAGCTCTTGGGCTTGCTCTTCGTTTCAGGCGCAAGGCGTGGCCAGATCGCCGGCACACCGAAACCGGCGACCACGAAGACGGCGAAGATAACGAAGGGGATGACCATCTCCGGGTTGCCGAAGCCGAGCGCCAGCGTGCCGATGAAGCCGAGAAACAGCGCTACGGTAGCGACATAGAGCCCGGTGGGCAGTTCGAAAGTGCGATCCGTCGGCGGCACGACTCGCGGCGCTTCGATGCGGATATCCGCCTGCTGGGCAATTTTCTCGCGAGTAAGTTGTTCAACCATGATGCAATCCTTCCTGTGTCGGGAAGGCTATGCAACGAGTCGGGCCGGTTCGCCGCTTTGACCGGGATCAAATGTCCCAGCGGCTCGCGTCTTCGTGATCCTGCTCGCGCGGTTCTATCCAGTGCCAGCCGTCGCTGCGCTTCTCCCGCTTCCAGAACCAGCTGCGTGATTTCAGATGGTCCATGGCGAAATCCACCGCCTCGAAGGCATCGCGGCGATGACGGGCGGCAGCGGCGACAAGCACGATGGCGGCGCCGGGGCGCAGGTAACCGGTGCGGTGGTGGATCAGGAGACCGTCAAGCGGCCAACGCCCCTCTACCATATTGGCCAGCGTCTCCATTCCGGGCAGCGTGAGGTGTTCGTAGCTGACAAGTTCCAGGACTTTCACATCGCCGTCCGGGCGGACCTTGCCCACGAAGCTGGCAATGCCGCCCGATAGGGGATGGGCCTTGGCGAACAGGCCCAGCGCCTTGCCGGGGGAGAAGCCTTTCTCCAGGAGCTGGACGTCGCGCGCCATGTCAGCCGCCCGAAACGGGAGGAAGCAGGGCAACCTCGTCGCCGTCCTGCGCGCGAAGGCTTCGCTTGTCGGCCAATACCGCGCCATTCACGGCAATCTTCGTGCGATCATTGTCCAATGCGGATGCAAGATCCTCACCCAGCACCCCGGCCAGGTCGGCCCATTCCAGCGGCGCGGTGACCTCGCGCTCTCCCTGCCCCGCAAGGTCGGCCAGCTTGCCGATGAAGACCACGGTAACAGCCATCAGCCGCCCGTGACAGACATGTGGCGTGGCTGTGCGGGAGCGGCACCGCGAGCGTGGTTGAAGTGGTGCTTCTCAGGTTTGATCCGCATCGCTTCGTCCAGCGCCGCAGCGAGATCGGCATCGGGCGCGTCTGACCGAAGCGCAGCTCGCAGATCAACCTTCTCCACCCCGCCAAGACAGGCGTAGAGCTGCCCGGTCGCCGTCACCCTGATGCGATTGCAGGTGGCGCAGAAATTATTCGTGAGCGGCGTTATGAACCCCAGCCGCCCCCCGGTTTCTTTTACCCGCACATAACGCGCGGGGCCGCCCGTGTTGTCGGCAATATCGGTAAGAGTGAAGCGCCTGGACAATTCGTCGCGCACGGCAGGCAACGGCAGGTAGTGGTCGACCCGCTCGCCATCCACCTCTCCCAGCGGCATGACCTCGATCAGCGTCATGTCGTGGCCGTGGGTGCCCGCCCATTCGACAAGGAACGGGATCTCGCTCTCGTTCAGGCCCTTGAGCGCGACCGTGTTGATCTTGACCTGCAACCCCGCACTCTTCGCCTCGGCTATGCCGCGCAGCACGTCCGCAAGCTGGTCGCGGCGGGAGAGGGTTTCGAACAGCTGGCCGTCCATCGTATCGAGCGAGACGTTCACGCGCCGAATCCCTGCTTCGAACAACGGCTGCGCAAACTCCGCGAGGCGCGTGCCGTTGGTGGTGAGCGTGAGCTCGTCGAGCCCATCCCCAAGCTTGCGACCGAGTGCCTTCACAAGTTCGATGACATCGCGCCGCACCAGTGGTTCGCCGCCGGTCAGCCGGATCTTGGTAATGCCGCGCTCTATGAAGGCTAGCCCGAGCCTGTGCAGCTCTTCCAAACTCAACACGTCCTTTTTGGGCAGGAAGGTCATTCGTTCGGGCATGCAGTAGGTGCAGCGCAGGTCGCACCTGTCCGTTACCGACAGCCGCAGGTAGGAAATGCGGCGCTGGAATGCGTCGATCAGGGGCTGCGAACAACTCATGCTGCCTTGAACCTAGGCGCTCTCTCCGGAATTGCCATGGAGGGCGAACAATTGCCCGGTTACGCCGGGTGCGCCGTGAAGGTAATCACACATTGTGGCAACGTCGCTGCCAGCCCCCCCTTGCACGCCGTTGACGCGGCATGGCGTGGCCTCGCGCGCAAGTTCTTCCACGGCGGCCCGGCGCCAGTGCTGGTGCGTGTGATCGGCAGCATCGAACAAAAGTACCAGATCATTGCCGGCCGCGTGGCGCGCTTCGGGAAGGATGCGGGCGTGGAAGGCAGCCGCCGCATCCAGCGGCGAATCGGGCAGTTGACGCGCTTCGATGCGGATCAGCGCCATCAGCGCCGCTCCCGCACCAGGGTGATGCCGATCTGTTCGTCGGCCTCGCTGAGCGCCAGCTTGACGATCCTGACGCTGACTTCCTCGACGCGCGCATCCTGCAGGAACAGGGTTTCGCACACGTGGTCCGCCACGGCTTCGATCAACTTGTAATGCCGGTCCCCCAGCGCATCGGAGCAGGCGAATTTCAGATCCATGTAATTCTTGCTGCAACCCAGCGGCGTTTCCGGATCGTAGTGCGGCTGCTCTTTCAGCTTGGCGCGTACGCTGAAACGCAGCGGCTGCGGCTTGCCGGTTTCCTCCGAATAGATCCCGGTGTGGACCATGTGGACGAAGTCGATGAGTTCGAGATGAAGGCTGTCTGCCATGATGGCGCGCGTGATTGCAGGCTCCGGCCCGATTGGCAAGGAACCTCGCGCGCGCAGCGGCATCCCCGGACGGGTCTTTCGTCGCAGTTGACGCTGCTGGCGAATTAGGGTGAGTCACTGGAAAAGCAGGAAAAGGAAATCCCGATGGTCGAAGCGAACGAAACTGCCGCGCCTGCAAAGGACAGCAAGACTGGCAAGACCATGAAGTGGGTTGGCAATTTCGTGCTGGGCGGCGCGCTGATCCTGATTGTCGTCGTCGTGGTGGCAGCCACGCTGGCCCGGTATGACATCATTGGCAAGATGGCTGGCTTCGGTCCGTTCTACCTGGCACTAAATCCGTCGCGGGCGCTGACGGTTATTGGCATCCTGGCGCTCGGCTTCGCCGTGTGGCGCAAGACCGGCCACCTGTTCAGACTGGCCCTCGGCACGGTGCTTTCGGCAGGACTGCTGGCTACGATTTACGCACTTCTGCTAATTCCCGCCGAAGGCAAGCCGCCAATTCATGACATCACCACCGACCTGAACGATCCGCCGCAGTTTACCACGCTGGATGTCGATACTCCCGTCAGCACCGGCCCCTTCACACAGGAAGAATGGCGCGCCTACCACGAGGAAGCGTACGGCGATATCGAGCCGGTGGTAATCGACAAGGCGCCTGCCGAGGTGCTGGCCAATGCCCGTGCGCTGGCAGAGACGCGCGGGTGGGAGATCGCCAACGCCGATCCAGCAGCGGGTATTCTGGAAGCCACTGCGACGGCGGGCTACGTGCGATTTTACGACGACGTGATCGTGGAGGTTACCCCGGTGGCCGATGGCTCGACCCGCGTCGACATGAGGTCTGTCAGCCGTGTGGGCGTTGGCGATGTCGGATATAACGCCGCGCGGATCGAAAGCTTCCTTTCCGATCTACGCACAATGAACTAGGTGTCAGTCGTTGCGCCACCGCGCGAAAATCGCGGTGGGCAACAGGCGGCCTTCGGGGCCATCTTCCTGCACCGCAAGGTCGCCGTGTTCCACCGTGCCCGGCAGGCCAGCAAAGGCTTCTGCTAGCAGGCCGCCTATGGCCAGCGAACTCATGCGCACGGCATAGACCGTCAGGAACAGGAAGCGGCTCTTGGCATCGAGTAGCTGGCGGCAATCGGCGATCAGGCCGGGCAGCCCGTCCTCGATGCGCCAGGTTTCGCCCTTTGGTCCGCGCCCGAATTTCGGCGGATCGAGAATGATGCCGTCGTAACGCCGTTCCCGCCGCACCTCGCGCGCGGTGAACTTTACCGCATCGTCGATCAGCCAGCGGATCGGGCGGTCCTCCATGCCGGACAGCGCAGCGTTATCACGCGCCTGCGCCACGGATTTCTTGCTGGCATCTACATGCGCAACCGGGCCGCACCGGCTCAGCGCCAGTGAACCGACACCGGTATAGCCGAACAGGTTGAGCGTCTGGGCATCGTCGCGGCCTGCCAGCCGTTCACGCATCCAGTGCCACACCGGTGCCATGTCGGGAAAGAACCCCAGGTGGCGGAAAGGCGTGCACTGGGCCGTGAAGCTGACCTCTTCCCAACCAAGCTGCCAGCCGTCCTGCGGCACGTCACGCTCGAACTGCCAGCGCCCCCCGCCATCCTCGTCGCTGCCGGGCACGAATTCGCCGTCTGCCTGCCACTGGGCAAGGCGCGGAGACCACATGGCCTGCGGCTCCGGGCGGATAAAGCGGCGACTTCCGTATCGCTCCAGCTTCCGGCCATGCCCCGAATCGACGAGGCCATAATCTGGCCACCCCTCGCCGACCATCAGCACGGGATCGCGAACCAGCTCTGCCATCAGGCGGAAGGCACCGCGTGCCAGGAAACGTATTGCGCCACGGCATCATAGGTGCCGGGCAGTTCCTCGAATGCCTCGGTGCGTTCGAACAGGTCACCCACGCGCATCGGCAGGTGCGGGCGCAGTCCTGTCGAGCGTTCCACGGCATCGGGGAACTTGGCCGGGTGCGCGGTCGCCAGCGTGATGACAGGTATAGAGGCATCGAGGCCGGCATCACGCGCGGCGTGAAACCCAATGGCGGTGTGAGGGTCGAGCACGTAGCCGCATTTTTCGTTCGCCCACGTCATCGCCTGCGCCATTTGTGCCTGATCCACGCGAGCACTGCTGAACAGTCTCGCCGCCCCTGCGCGCTGCGCATTGGTAAGCTGCATGGCCCTGGTCGTCTCGAAGCCGAGCATCTGTTCCGCCATGGCTGCGCCGTCGCGCCCGCCAAGGTCGAACAGCAGCCGCTCGAAATTGGAACTGACCTGGATATCCATGCTGGGCGAAGCCGTGGGCGTGACACCCCCCGCCGAATAATCGCCTGCTGTCAGCGCACGGTGAAGAATGTCGTTTACGTTGGTGGCCACGATCAGCCGTTCGATAGGCAAGCCCATCTTCGCGGCCACGTACCCGGCAAAAACGTCCCCGAAATTGCCGGTCGGCACGCTGAAAGCGACCTTTCGACGCGGCGCGCCCATCTGAAGCGCGGCGGCGAAGTAATAGACCACCTGCGCCATCAACCGCGCCCAGTTGATCGAGTTAACGGCACTGATGCGATACTTGCCGCCGCGCGAGGCTGCCATGGCATCGTCGTTGAACATGCGCTTCACCATGGCCTGCGCATCGTCGAAACTTCCTTCGATGGCGAGGTTGTGGACGTTTGGTGCGCGCACCGTCGTCATCTGGCGGCGCTGCACGTCGCTGACGCGGCCCTTGGGGTGGAGCATGAAGATGTCGACCCGCTCACGGCCCGCCACGGCATCGATTGCCGCGCTGCCGGTATCGCCGCTGGTCGCGCCCACGATGGTCAGATGATCGTCGCTCTTGGCGAGGAAATGCTCGAACAAACGGCCAAGCAGTTGCAGCGCCACGTCCTTGAACGCGAGCGTGGGGCCATGGAACAGTTCGAGGATCCACTGCTGCTGGTCCATCTGCACCAGCGGGGTGACGGCCTGGTGCGAGAAACGGCCGTAGGCGCGGGCGCACAGGTCGCGCAGTTCCTCTACCGTCAGCGAGCCTTCGACAAACGGCGTCATCACGCGAACGGCGAGTTCGACGTATGACAGGCCAGACATTTCCGCGATCTCGTGCTCGGAGAACTGCGGCCAGCTTTCGGGCACATAGAGGCCGCCGTCGCTGGCGAGGCCTGCCAGCGTCACGCCTTCGAAATCGAGCGCGGGTGCGCTGCCACGGGTTGAAATGTATTTCATCGTGAGGCGCGCGTTAAAGGCACGGCCCGCGCTGGGCAAGCAAGCAGTGATTGGCCTGCTGTCACTTGCGCTTGGCGTTATCGTCCCGCCGCCGGCGGCGCAGGGCGAGGAAATAGATCACGAGCGCGGTGAGCGCAAAGAAGAACCACTGACCTGCATAGGCGAGGTGATTGTTGGGCAGGTCGCTCGGATCCGGCTTGGCGAGCGGTTCGAGGCTGGCCCTGGGCTCGCTGGCGACCACCTCGAAGTCGTTGCCAGCAGTCGACAGGATGCCGGTCACCGTGCCGCCATTCCATTCGGGCCGCTGCGGAGAGCGAGACCAGCCTATCGTGGCGAACAGGACGGTGCCGGAATCATCATCCGACACAGCTTCGTCACATGCGAACATGTGAACGTAGCCCGCCTGGTCGTTTGCGTTGCGCCCCGCCACACCTTTCCAGTCTCTCGGATTGGCACAGGCAATTTCGACCGTGCGGAAGAGATTGTCATCAAGGTGCGAGACGTTGTTAGAATCAGCATCTGTCGGAAATGCCTCGAACGCGCGCAGGACAGGCAGGTTCTCGTTCGCCTCGTACCGGGCGATCAGCGCTTCCTTCTCATCCATCCGGCCAAGTTGCCACACGCCCAGCGTCACCATCACGGCAACGGCGGCGATCACGATAATCGTCGGTATGATCGGCACGCGTCGGGTATTCACGAAAGGTCGCTCCCGTCGTGACGGTGTTCTTCGGCACGGCGTTGGTATTCGGTCACCAGCAGCCACGCTTTGGTGACGCGAAGGCCCGCGATCACGCCGATCACGGTTAGCGGCACCCACAGTATTGCATGGACCCACCAGGGTGGCTCCACGCTGAGTTGCAGCCACAGCGCCAGCACGACAATGATCGCGCCCACACCCAGCGTCAGGAACGCCGCCGGACCGTCGCCCACGTTGAACTTGTTGTAGGCGAGCCCGCAATTGTCGCAGGTATCGGCGAATTTGATCCAGCCGTCGAACAGGGTTCGCGCACCGCAGCGGGGGCAGGAACCGAAAAGGGCGGCCTCGCGCATGGCGGGCCGCCCCTTTGATGTTTGGGTGTCGTCGGTCACGATGGCTTAGTGAACTTCGGCGCCCCAGCCACCCCAGACGTAGACGGTGATGAAGAGGAACAGCCACACCACGTCGACGAAATGCCAGTACCAGGCAGCGGCTTCGAAACCGAAATGCTGGCGCGGCGTGAAGTGGCCAAGGTAGGTGCGACGCAGGCAGACGATCAGGAAGATCGTGCCGACCAGCACGTGGAAGCCGTGGAACCCGGTCGCCATATAGAAGGCCGAGCTGTAATTTGTACCGCCGAACGGGAAGGTCGCGTGGCTGTATTCATAAGCCTGGACCGCCGAGAACAGTGCGCCCAGGCCAATCGTCAGCCACAGACCCTTCTTCAGGCCGTCGCGGTCGCCATTGATAAGGCAGTGGTGCGCCCAGGTGACCGTGGTGCCCGAGCACAGCAGGATAAGCGTGTTGAGCAGCGGCAGGTCGAACGCATCGAGGACGTGGACACCTTCGGGCGGGAAGGTTGCCGCAGCAGCTGCGCCTTCCTGACCTACCAGGCTGGACCACAGCCCTGCCGCTGAGTCATAGGCTAGTGGCGCGGGGAACAGGGCGAAATCGAACCAGCTCCAGAACCAGCCGACGAAGAACATCACTTCCGACGCGATGAACAGGATCATGCCGTAGCGCATGTGCAGCTGCACTACCGGGGTGTGATCGCCGCGCTGCGCTTCGTTCACGATCTTTGAGAACCAGCCGAAGAAGGTGGCAATCAGGCCGGCGATGCCGAGCCCGAGCACGATGCGCCAGAGCCCTTCAGGGAAGGCTGCTTCGTCAGCGTGCATGTACATGACCATGCCGGTGGTAAAAGTCAGTGCCGACATGGAGCCGATGAACGGCCAGATGTCGGGGTCTAGGATGTGATAGTCGTGGTTCTTGGCACCGGCCATGATGTTAGTCCTGATCCTTGGGTTTGATGCGCCTGTAATGCGTGGTGGCTGTCGGGTCCAGAGGCTAGCTCGGATCCTGGTCTGCGCGGTGGAAGGTATAGGAAAGGGTGATCTGCTCCACCCCTTCCATATTGGGATCGTCCAGCGCTGCGGGATCGACGTAGTAGAGCACCGGCATGCGGATCTCTTCACCCGGTTGCAGCGTCTGTTCGGTAAAGCAGAAGCACTGAATCTTGTTGAAATAGCGACCGGCCTGCTCCGGTTCCACATTGAAGGTGGCGGTACCGGTAATCGGCGCATCGGAGTTGTTGCGCGCGGTGTAGAAGGCCATGTCGCGCTGCCCGATGGCCACGGTGTCGGTCACCTGCACCGGCTTGAACTGCCACGGCATATTGCGCGCGGTATTGGCGTCGAAGCGGATCGAATAGCTCACGCCTCCGGCGCTGGCGGCGAACTGTTCGGCAAGGACAGCATCGGTCTCGCTTGCAACCTGGGTGGTTCCCCCGAAGCCGGTCACGCGGCAAAAAAGGTCGTATAGCGGCACGGCAGCGTACCCCAGGCCCAGCATTGCCAAGGCCATGCCGAAGCCGAAGAACATCGTCCGCTTGTTGCGGTCTTCCAGCGTCATTGTTGCCATCAGTCGCTCATCTGTACGATTGTGATCATGTAGAATAGCACGACGAAGCCCGCCAGAATCAGGCCGACTACGAGATTGCGTTGCTTGCGGCGGCGCTCGAACTCTCTCTTTTCCTCGGGCGTCATGCGAACATCACCCGGTCTACGACCAGCGCGCCGAACAAGGCGAACAGGTAAAGGATGGAATAGGCAAACAGGCGCTTCTCGGGACGCATGGTATCACCCTCCACGCTCGTGCGCAGGCCCACAGGTACCGACATTGCAAGGAAGATGCCTGATAGGGCAATGGCTGAAAGGCCATAGGCAGCGCCGGTCCCGCCAATCCACCACGGCAGCACGCTGAGTGGCAGTAGCAGCGCGGAGTAAATAAGGATCTGGCGGCGCGTCGTCGTCTCACCCCGTGCCACGGGCATCATCGGGATACCGGCTTCCGCGTAATCGATCTTCACCCACAGGGCGAGCGCCCAGAAATGCGGCGGGGTCCACATGAAGATGATGGCGAACAGCAGCAGCGGCATGGCCGTAATCTCATTGGTCACCGCGATCCAGCCGATCAGCGGCGGGAATGCGCCGGCGGCGCCGCCGATGACAATGTTCTGCGGCGTGCTGGGCTTCAGCCACATGGTGTAGATCACCACGTAGAAGAAAATGCTGAATGCCAGCACGGCGGCGGACAACCAGTTGACCGCCAGTCCCATGATCACGATGGACGTGCCCGAAAGCAACATGCCGAAATCGCGCGCGTCCTCTCGACGCAGTTTGCCCAGCGGCAGCGGGCGGCGAGCCGTGCGCTTCATCTTGGCGTCGATGTCGGCTTCCCACCACTGGTTGAGCGCCCCGGCCCCGCCCGCAGCAAGCGCGATGCACAGGATGGCAGTGAAGCCGATGACCGGGTGAATTGTCCCCGGCGCGGCCAGCAGGCCGCACAGCGCCGTGAACACCACGAGGCGCATGACCTTCGGCTTCGTCAGCGCAAAGAAATCACGCCAGTCGGCGGGAAGCTGTGTCGCGATAGGGGCTGCGGTTGTGGTCACGTTATCAATCTCTATGCGAAAGGGGCGCACCGTCTCCGGCGCGCCCCCTCCCGTTTTCATTCAGGCGAGGGCCGCCGATCAGGCGTTCGCCGGTTTCGGGCTGATATGATCGTCGGCCGAGTGGTGCTCTTCGATTACCGGCAGCGTTTCGAACTGGTGGAACGGCGGCGGGCTGGAAAGGCTCCATTCCAGCGTCGTCGCGCCTTCGCCCCAGTAGTTGGCTTCCGGCTTCTTGCCGAAGAAGATCGCGTACAGGATGTTCACGAAGAAGATCACGATCGACACAGCCATGATCATGTAGCCGATGGTGGCGATCTCGTTCCAGTAGGCGAAGGCAGCGGTGTAATCCGGATAGCGACGCGCCATGCCCTGCAGGCCCAGGAAGTGCATCGGGAAGAAGATCACGTTCACGCCGACGAAGAACACCCAGAAGTGCAGGTGTGCCAGGAATTCGGAATGCCAGCGCCCGAACATCTTCGGGAACCAGTAATACCAGCCCGCGAACATGGAGGTAACCGCACCCAGCGACAGCACGTAATGGAAGTGCGCCACCACGTAATAGGTGTCGTGCAGGTTGTCGTCGATGCCGCCGTTGGCCAGCACGACGCCGGTCACACCGCCAACGGTGAACAGGAAGATGAAGCCCATCGCCCAGACCATCGGCGACTTGAACTCGATCGAACCGCCCCACATCGTGGCGATCCAGCTGAAGATCTTGATGCCGGTGGGAACCGCGATGACCATGGTGGCCGCCGTGAAGTACATCTTCGTGTTCACGTCGAGACCCACGGTGTACATGTGGTGCGCCCAGACGATGAAGCCGACCACGCCGATGGCGACCATGGCGTAGGCCATGCCGAGATAGCCGAACACCGGCTTCTTGGAGAAGGTCGCAACGATCTGCGAGATCATGCCGAAGCCCGGCAGGATCATAATGTAGACTTCAGGGTGGCCGAAGAACCAGAACAGGTGCTGGTAGAGAACGGGGTCACCGCCGCCAGCCGGATCGAAGAACGTCGTGCCGAAGTTACGGTCCGTCAGCAGCATGGTGATAGCGGCAGCCAGCACCGGCAGCGCCAGCAGCAGCAGGAACGCGGTGACCAGCACCGACCACACGAACAGCGGCATCTTGTGCAGGGTCATGCCCGGCGCACGCATGTTGAAAATGGTGGTGATGAAATTGGTGGCACCAAGGATCGAGCCGGCACCTGCAAGGTGCAGAGAGAAAATCGCAAAGTCGACCGCCGGACCGACCGAGCCCGAGGTGGAGAGCGGTGCATAGACCGTCCAGCCAACGCCCGCGCCCATACCGGTGCCCCCGGGTACGAACATCGAGAACAGCAATGACAGGAAGCCCGCCACGGTCAGCCAGAACGAGATATTGTTCATGCGCGGGAAGGCCATGTCCGGCGCGCCGATCATCAGCGGCACGAACCAGTTGCCGAACCCGCCGATCATGGCAGGCATGACCATGAAGAATACCATGATCAGGCCGTGCGCTGTGATCAGCACGTTCCACATGTGGCCCTGCTGATCGAAGCTGGAACCGTCGCCACCCAGCAGATCCACGAATGTGCCGAGATACTGCAGGCCGGGAGCCGCCAGTTCGGCGCGCATGGCGCCGGAAATGGCACCACCGATGACACCCGCGATAATCGCGAAGATCAGGTAGAGCGTGCCGATGTCCTTGTGGTTCGTCGACATGAACCAGCGAGCGAAGAAACCAGGCTTGTGATCGGCATGATCATGCGCATGGTCTTCGTGGTGGGCGTCGAAACCTTCAGCGGTGGTAGCCATTTTTCAGCGAACCTTATCGTATGTGTCGTCAGTAATCAGGTAGTCGGAGCGGCTTGGTCGACCGGCGGCTCGCCAGCCAGCGGAGCGTCCTCGGCAGAGCTTGCAGGCGAGCGACCGCCCTCAACCTCGACAGTGTCTTCCCCGGCAGGAGCGGCAGCGCCAGCTTCCTGCGCCTCGATCTGGGCGCGCGTCATGCCGCCCGGCTGGCTCTGCACCCAAGCGTTGAATTCATCCAGCGGGCGCGCCTCGATGGCGATCGGCATGTAGCCGTGACGGGCACCGCACAGCTCCATGCACTGGCCGTAATAAATGCCCGGCTCGGTGATCGTCAGCATCTTCTCGTTGATGCGGCCGGGAACGGCGTCCAGCTTGAACCACAGCGAGGGGATGCCGAACGAGTGGATCACGTCCGCGCCGAACGTCTGCAGGCGGATCGGTACACCGACAGGCACGACCATGCGGTTATCCACGGCCAGTTGGTGCGGTTCGCCAGCGTCCAGTGCTTCTTCCTCGCTCAGCATGTTCGACACCACTTCGAACCCGCCGTTGTCGACGTATTCATAGCCCCAGTACCACTGGTAGCCGTTGGCCTTGATGGTAATCGCGTCTTCCGGCGGAGACTGGTACTGGCGCGCAAGCAGCGTGATCGACGGTACTGCAATGACCACCAGGATCAGAACTGGGATTACCGTCCAGATTACTTCGATCAGGGTATTGTGGCTGGTGCGCGAAGCAACCTGATTGGAGCGCTTGTTATACCTCACCACGACCCACAGCAGCAGGCCGAGGACGAACAGGCTGATCACGGTGATGATGGGCATCAGGATGGCGTCGTGCATCCACAGCGCATAATCACCGTTGTCGGTATATTGCGGCTGGAAAGTCATCGATCCCAGCAGGTCCTCATCGGAACTCACCGGCTGGCCCTTGATCATTTCGGGGCCGTAATATTCGAAACCGGGCGCTTCGGCCTCGGTTACCGTCGTTTCCAGCGGCTCGGCCACCGCGCCCTCGACCAGCGACACGTCTTCGCTATCCTGCGCCATCGCCGCCTGTGGGACAGCAGTGAAAGACATCACTGCCAGCGCCAATAGGGCGAGGAAATTGAGTTTCTTGCGGGCGAATGCGCCGAAATTCATGGTTTCAAAGCTTTCCATTTACCGTCTTGGGCACAAGTGCCCACAGACCCCGACCGGGGCCGCCAACGCCGCGCCTATACGCGCGCTTGCCCCATGCCTCAAGCGCAACTAGGGACTTTTTTCCACCCCGCATATCCGGACCTTGGTCCAAGGGTACCCCGATATGCGTCACTGCCTTAGGAAAAGGACTGGCCAGCAGCATGACACAGGACGAAGTCCTCGATGAATTCCGCGCCAGCGGCGCCCTCCTCGAAGGCCACTTCAAGCTGTCTTCCGGTCGGCACAGCGGACATTACCTGCAATGCGCGCGGGTGTTGATGAACCCGCACCGCGCGGCCAGGCTGGCTGAGGCGCTGGGTGAAAAACTCCCCGGCGATATTCTCGATTCGCTCGATGCCGTGGTCAGTCCGGCGATGGGCGGCATTATCATCGGCCACGAAATGGGCCGCGCGCTCAATCTGGACGCCATGTTCCTCGAACGCCCCGATGGCGAGTTCCATCTGCGTCGCGGTTTCGCGATCGAGCCGGGAGCCAAAGTGCTGATGGTTGAAGACGTGGTCACCACCGGCCTTTCCAGCCGCGAGGCGATTGCCGCTGTCGCACGCGAGGGCGGCGAAGTGCTGGCAGAGGTTGCGCTGGTCGACCGCTCTAACGGCTCTGCCGATCTGGGCGTGCCTTTCTTCCCGCTTATCGACATAGACTTCCCCACCTATGCCGAGGACGAATTACCTGCCGAGCTGGCCGCAGTGCCGGTGACGAAGCCAGGTAGCCGCAAGTGAGCATTGCCGCGCGTCTTGTTGCCGCATCGCTCGCCTGCGCCATCACCGCGGGCTGCGCGTCGACGGTCGGCTCCTCCTTTGACGAGCAGGGCGCCGATCTGCGCGCCTATGCGACCCTGGTCGACAATGGCTTTACCGGCGATGCCGCCTTCATGCGTCCGGGCAAGTCCGACACTATCTATTATGGCACAACCGAGCCAGACGGGGCTGCTACACGCACGATCGAAGGCTGGCCGTGGGCGTCCGTCACGAAGCAGGTGATTGCCGTGCTCGTGATGCGCGAGGTGGAAGACGGTCGCATATCCCTGGGCAGCGACGTGGGCCACTGGATCCCTGCCCTGCGCGGCCGCGGGCTGACGGTGGAAAACTTGCTGCGTCATCGCAGCGACCTGCCCAACCCCGATGATACACCTGCGGATGAGAGCGGCTTTCCCAGGTTCTACTCGGACGACGGCGATACCCTCTCCTATTGCACCCGGCAGGGTGAAGCACCGGCGGACGGCGGCTGGGCCTACAACAACTGCGACTACATCGTGCTGGGCGCGGTGCTTGAGGAATCGACGGACAGCAGCCTGGACCTGCTCCTGGCACAGGGGATCGGGCTCGAATCGGGTTGGATCAACACCAGCTTCCTTACGTCCGACAGCGAGCGCGACTTTGCCTCGCGCAGCCAAGACGACGCGCGCCGTATCGCGGGCTACGGAGCCGCGGGGGCGCTGGTGGGGCCGCTGGACGACATCCTCGCCTTCGACCGTGCGCTGATGAGCGGACGGCTGCTGGGCGAGGATGCCCTGGCCCGGCTCTGGCGCAGCGATCCGTCATCGGGTTCCATGGCCTTGGGCCAATGGGTTTTCGAGGCTCCGCTGGCGGGCTGCGACGCGCCTGTTCGCATCGTCGAGCGGCGCGGGGCTATCGGCCGATACCAGGTGCGCAACATCATGCTGCCCGATCGCGGCACGGCCATCGCGCTCGCGACCGACCAGGCGGATTTCGACTTCGGAGAAATCTGGACCGGCAGCGGCGCCATACACGATGCCCTGGCCGAATTGGCCTGCAGCTAGAATTGCGTGGCAGGTTCGACTAGAGGCGCTGCCAGCATGACCCATATCCTTCGCCTAGGCGTGAACATCGATCACGTTGCCACCATCCGCAACGCGCGTGGCGGCGATCACCCAGATCCCGTGCGCGCGGCAGAAATCGTGGCGCGATGCGGCGGTGACGGCATCACCGCGCACCTGCGCGAGGATCGCCGCCACATCCGTGACGAGGACCTGCGGCGGATCCAGGACGCAACGGACCTGCCGCTGAACCTGGAAATGGCCGCGACCGACGAAATGCTGGCTATCGCCCTTGCGCACAAGCCGCATGCCGCCTGCATCGTCCCGGAAAAGCGGGAGGAGCGCACGACGGAAGGCGGGCTCGACGCTGCCGGACTGCACAACCACATCGCGCCTATCGTGGGGCGTCTGCTGGATGCCGGCATCCGCGTATCGCTGTTTATCGAAGCTTCGGAGCGCCAGCTCGATGCCGCGCTGCAGCTTGGCGTGCCGGTGGTGGAATTCCATACCGGCGAATATGCCCACGCCGGGCTCGATGGCGATTCTGCTCGGTTGGAAAAGGAACTGAAGCGCGTTGCCGACATGGCCGCGCTGGCGGTCAAGAACGGGATCGAGCCGCACGCCGGGCACGGTCTCACCTACGAGAACGTGCAGCCAATTGCCGCCATCCCGCAACTGGCCGAGCTCAATATCGGGCACTACCTGATCGGAGAGGCGATCTTCTGCGGTCTGGAACCTGCCGTGCTGAAAATGCGCGAACTGATGGATGATGCTCGATGAGGTGGGCACGGTGAGGTTGGCACGATGATCATCGGTATTGGCTCCGACTTGTGCAATATCGAGCGCATCCAGAACTCCCTCGATCGCTGGGGCGAGCGGTTCAAGCAGCGCAGCTTCACAGATGTGGAGAACGCCAAGGCCGCGCGCCGTCCGCACACCCAGGCGGGCACCTATGCCAAGCGGTTCGCTGCGAAAGAGGCGTTCAGCAAGGCAGTGGGCACAGGGTTCAAGCGCGGTGTCTACATGAAAGACATCGGCGTGGTGAACGCTCCTTCCGGCGCGCCAACGCTGGCATTAACCGGCGGCGCGAAGACCCGGCTGGAAGAAATGACGCCGCCCGGACACACCGTTTCCATTCATGTTACTCTCACTGACGATCATCCATGGGCACAGGCCTTCGTGATCATCGAAGCCCATCCGGAAGCCTGATCCCTACCGCTATGAGCGATACCAAACCGAAGGAGCCGATCGACTGGTTCGCGGAACTGCGCGGCCTTGGCCTGATGCTGCTCGCCGTGCTGGCCTTCCATACTTTCGTGGCAAAGCCGTTCTACATTCCCAGCGCCAGCATGGTCCCCAACCTGCTGGTGGGGGACCGGCTGGTGGTATCCAAATACCCCTATGGCTGGTCTTGGGTCTCTACCAGCTTCCACCTCGCCCCGCGCGACGACTGGCGCGTTGCGCCTGGCACCCCCGAATACGGCGACATCGTGATCGCCGTGCCGCCGCACAAGGCAGAGGATTACATCAAGCGCGTGGTCGCCCTGCCGGGAGATACCATCGCACTGGTGGACGGGCAGATCATCCTTAATGGAGAGCCCATCGTGCAGGAGGTGGAGCCACCGGTGCGACTGCCGGTCGAGAACGACAATATCTGTAGCTACGGCACCGAATGCCTTTCGGTCTTTGCGCCCTATCAGGTCACGTTGGACGACGGCACGCAGGTCTACGAGCCGCCCACTTATCGGGAAACGCTTCCCAACGGCGCGAGTTATCTCATCATCGACCACATGGATCAGGCGCTTGACGATATGGCAGAAATCACCGTGCCCGATGGCCACGTGTTCCTGATGGGCGATAACCGCGACCATTCGGCAGACAGCCGCGCGCCGGTTTACGCCAGCGGTCTTGGGGGCCCGGTCCCGCTGGAGGATGTGGGCGGGCGAGCCGAGTTCATTACCTTCTCGCTCGACGGGCAGGCTACGTGGAATCCGATAAGCTGGTTCCAGGCCTTGCGCGGCTGGCGCGCCTGGACCAGTTTGCGCCCTGAAATAAGGGGAGAATGAACGTCATGGGCAATCCTGCCGGACCCAACGACGATGCCAAGATGGGGGCGAGCCCCACGCGCATCTCCTCGCCGGAACTGCGGTTCGAGGCATGGCGCGCCCTGACCTGGACCCTGGTGGTCGGTCTGGTCGTGCTGGCCGTATATATCTCGCAGAGCCTGCTGGTCATCTTCGGCGCTATGGTTTTCGCGACGCTGGTGGATGGGGGTTCGCGGCTGATTGGACGCTGGCTGCCGATCGCGCGCGGCTGGCGCATCGGATTGGTGCTGCTTGCTACGGTCGCCTTCCTCGTCTGGCTCTCGATGTTCGCCGGATCGCAGATTTCGCAGCAGGCCGCCGAATTTCCTTCCATTGTCGAAGAACAGGTCCGCGAGCTTTTCAGCTGGATGCGCGAACAGGGCTTTCAGATCAGCATGGACACCGTGCAGTCGATGGCTAGCCAGGCGGCCAGCGGCTTTGGAACTGTCACCCGCGCCTTGGGCGGATTGCTGGGAGGGCTGACCACGCTTGTGCTGATTGTCATCATTGGCATCTATGTTGCCGCGGAACCGCGCCTTTACGAGCGCGGCGTGGCGTGGATGCTGCCGAAGGCGCGTCGCGACCAGTTCTATCGCACCGCCAGCCAGATGGGTTACACCATGCGCCGCCTGCTGTTCGGCAGGCTGGTGGGCATGGTGTTCGAAGGCTGCTTCACCTACATCGCCCTGCTGGGTTACGGGCTGGTGACGGGAGACGAGATTCCCATGGCCGCGCTGCTGGCAATCCTTACCGGACTGCTGGCCTTCATTCCCAATGTCGGCGCGCTGATTTCGGGCGGCCTGATGGTGCTGGTGGGCTTTTCGGGCGGGGCCCAGATGGGCATCTATACCATCGTCGTCTATCTCGCGGTGCAGAACATCGACGGCTATTTCGTCATTCCGATGATCGCGCGCAAGACGGTGGACCTCGCTCCGGCTCTGGTGCTTGCCATGCAGTTGATCATGGGCATCCTGTTCGGCATCCTCGGGCTATTGCTGGCCGACCCGATGCTGGCCATGATCAAGGTTGCGCTGGAAGAACGCGCCCGCGCAAAGGACGCGGAGGACGAAACCATGCTGGATGAAAATGCGCGGGCGACCGCGGGCCATGCCACTACCCTGGAGAACGACCCTGCGTAAGTTCCTCTATATCGTCGCCTTCCTGATCGTGCTGGCGATTGCCGTACTGCTTGTCCTGCGCCTGTACGCTGACGAGCTGACGCAGATGGCTCTTGTGCCTGATGTCGAATTTACCGAACAGGACGCGTTGGCGGACAACGCCTACCAGGATCCGGCCATGTGGTTCAGCCGCCCGGGCAAGGGCGTGAACGATCCGGCCCGCTGGCAACCCGCCTTCAGTGAGGACCTCTCGACCCGCGCCGCGCCCGAAGAACCCAATGACGCACAGGACACGCCGCGCTTTGCCGTGTTCTTCATCCACCCGACCAGCTTCCTGGATAACGATGCTTGGAACGCTCCGCTCGATCACGAGGAATCGCAGGACCGCGCCCGCCTGATGGTGCGCGGCATGGCCAGCGCATTCAACAGGGCCAGCGAAATCTGGGTTCCGCGCTATCGCCAGGCGACCTACGGCGCTTTCCTGACCGATGCGCCCGAAGCCGGCCGCGCGCTGGATGCCGCCTATGCCGATATCGAGCAGGCCTTCGATTTCTTCATCGATTCCGTCCCGGAGGATACTCCCATCGTGTTGGCAGGGCACAGTCAGGGTGGCTATCATGTCGTGCGCCTGCTGACCGAAAAGCTGAAGGGGACGCCGCTTATGGAGCGGGTTGCCGTGGCCTATCCGGTCGGCATGCCAATCTCGATCGAAACCGATCTGCCAGCTCTTGGCCTGCCCGCCTGTGCAACTGCCCAGCAGGCCGGATGCGTTGCCAGCTGGGCCAGCTTTGCCGAGCCTGCCGAGCCGGGCCAGTACCTGCGTCTCTACAATGAAACACCCGGGATCGACGGGCAAAGCCGCACCGATACGCCCATAGTGTGCGTCAACCCGCTTACCGGCAGCCTGAACGGCAGCGCCGACGCAGAACGCAACATGGGTACGCTGGTGCCCGATGGCGACCTTGCCAACGGGGAACTGGTTGCAGGGGCCGTGCCTGCCCGCTGCGATCCCGATACCGGCATTCTGCTGATCGGCGATCCGCCTGAGCTGGGGCAGTACGTGCTGCCGGGCAACAACTACCACGTCTACGATATCCCGCTGTTCTGGCGGAACCTGCAACAGGATGTGGTCAACCGGGTGCGCGCATGGCAGCCAGCACAACCCTCGTAACCGAAGACGCGGCCGAGTTCCGCAGTGCGCTGCCGCTGGGCGGCGTGCTGCTGGGGCTGGACCTTGGAACCAGAACCATCGGCACGGCCATTTGCGATGCCGGGTGGAGTTTCGCGACAGCCGGCAAGACCCTGCCCAAGGGCAAGTTCACGCGCGACGCGGCGGCGCTGGAAGAGATTTGCAAGGCGCGCTCCGTCGCCGGGATCGTTCTTGGCCTGCCGCTGAACATGGACGGCAGCGCCGGCCCGCGCGCGCAGGCCAGCCGCGCCTTTGCCCGTAATCTGGCCGGTGAGCACAGCCGCCTTGGACTGCCGGTGCTGCTGTGGGATGAACGCTGGTCAACCACGGCAGCCGAGCGCGACATGATCGCGACCGACACCAGCCGCCGAAAACGCGCCGAACGTATCGACAGCCATGCAGCGGCGATCATCCTTCAAGGCGCGATAGACCGCCTGGCGGGCGGAATTCTCTAGCGAGCTAGGTTGGTGGCTTTGCACTCTGGCACGATGATCACTATGCCTCGCCACCTCTCGTAGTGCATCGCACGACGAGCGAGAGTGTGAACCGCCTGGAGGCAATGCTTGTCCGTCGAGGGTATCATTACTGGTCATGAAGAACGGTTCGACTGGCCCGAATTCGCGGGCATGCCGCAATCGTATATTCTGGCCAGCGTCCCGCGAACGGGCAGCACATATCTCAGCCATCTGTTATGGCGTACCGGCTGCCTTGGCGCACCACTTGAGTATCTCAATTTCCAGCCAACCGGCCCCCAGGGCGCCGTCAGCACCTCGCCCGAAGGCCAGATGGAACTCTGGAAAACGGTGCTGGCGCGGCGGACTTCGCCCAACGGTGTGTTCGGCGTAAAGGCATTCCCCCTCCAGATGGAGGAACTCGCCCGCACCAACCCGGCACTTCTTGCTTCGGCGATGCGCTTTCTCCTGGGTCGGGGGCCTGCAAGCAAAGTCGTGCAACTGCGCCGACGGGACGAAGATGCCCACGCCATCTCGCTGGCACGGGCAAGCCTTTCGGGCATCTGGAGAGCCGAGCAGGAGGCCGGGCTGGGAGAGGCTCCCGAATATTCCGAAGCAGTCGTGCGTCGTGCCAGGCATGAACTGGCTGTCCAGGAACAAGCCTGGCAACAAATGTACCGTGAAACCGGTATAACGCCGCTGGTGCTATGGTACGAAGATGTCGTCGAAAATCCCGATGAGGCAGTAGCGCGAACTGCCGACTATCTTGGGGTAACGCTCGATCCGGCACGGGAAGTGGACGTCCCGAACATCAGGCAGCAGGACCAGACCGGCGCGAACGAATGGCGGGCGTTCCATGCAGATGGCGGCTCTACAGCATAGCGCGTGCTCACGTACTGAACCGCCCGGCCCATTACCGAACGACCGAGACTTCCTCCAGCGCCATTCTCCTGCGCGTCGCCTCGCGAGCGACCAGTCGGCTGCCGCTGCTCTCCGCGCGCCGCCACAGTTCGTCGCGCTCTAACGGGTCGAGAATTCCGGCCTGCGCTTCCAGCGCGGTCAGCCGCATCCTGTCGCTGGAATGCGTGCGCGCGAAAGTTTGCGCCAGGTCCCGCGCCTCCTCGCATTCCAGGCCCACCGCCACGCGCAGGAACGTTTCGCTGCCGCCGGGGCTGATCACACCGGCGATCTCGTCCTTCTCGACATCGAAGCGGTACTGGTCGAGGAGACCCTGCGCCCCGTTCGCGTGCATGATGTTGATGGAGACCGACAGGCTCTCGGGCGGCAGTTGCGAATGGACATCGCGGTGCGCGCGGTAATGCATCAGCTTGCCGGGTTCGAGCGTGGCGCGTTCGACGAAGCGCAGCCCGGCCTTTTCCCCGATGACTCCGTGAACCTTGTGATAGTCATACTCGTAATAGTCGCTGGCATAGCCCGGCCCGAAATAGCCGACGGTCAGGAAATCAAAATTGTGATCGTGCGGCAGCTCATAGCTGAAGGCGGAGGAACCGCTGGCGCGGAACATGTGCTCGTCCGCACTCGGCCAGAAGTTCGCGCGCATGTAGAATTCGCGGCCCAAAGGCGAAAGCATGACAACCTGCGGGCCATAGCTGCTGGCATTCTCGGCTACGTCCGCCCCGGCCTTCAGCTCCGCCAGCATCATGTCGCCCAGGAAAGTGCGGTTGTTGGCCAGCCGTCGCAGCCACGTGGCACCGTGCAGCAGGCTATCTTCCTCGTAAGGCGTGAAGCCTTCGCGTCCCAGCGCTTCGAGACAGTCGCCGAGTTCGCAGCTTCGTTCGTCCTGAATATCGATCACGCGAGGCATCGGTCAGCCTCCAGTCCTGCAAGTTGGGGATGTGCCTCAAGCAAGCGGGCGCGCAGCGCGCCAGCTTGGGCGGCCAGCGGGTCGCCGCTGCGCCGCGCCACGCTGCACAACGCATGAAAGCCCGTGGCGGTATCCAGTGCCAGCGCCTCTTTCAACGCCTGCCAGCGAAGCGAGATATCGCCGTCACCCAGCGCGATGCGGAGGATCTGCGGCACGGCACCCTCGCGCCCCATGCGGCCCAGCAGGGCGATAATGGCCTCATGCCGGCTGGTGCTGATATGGCCCGCGCTCTGGTACAGCAGTCTGCCCGAAACCGCGTCGTGGTCGCGGCTCGGTTGCGGCTCCGGCGCCGTGCGCAGCAACCGCAGGACGACGAGGCGACGCTGCACCCTGTCTACGACCAGCGTTTCCGAAGCCAGCTCCAGCGATAGGCGATGGCCTGCTTGCAATACCAGGCTTTCCTCCCGGTAATTCGCGTCGCCGTCGGGGCGCCCAAGGACACCCACGATCCGTGCATCGGCCGCGCCGCCCAGCACGGCATCCAGGCGCGTTGCGTCGCTGAACCCATAGGTTTTGGTGATGTAATCGCCCGGCTCCTTCGCCTGGATCATCAGCTGCGCCCTGCCCGCACTGGCCAGTAGTATGGAGGCGCTCTTTCCATCAAAACCATGCCGAAAGGGCGGATGGCCGAAAGGGTTGGCCCCGATCGCGCGGCAATAGTGCTGGCTCATAAGGGCCATCAGCCGCTCCGCCTCTCCCGCGGCGGTGAACATCGCCTCCAGCACAGGGCAGGCTTCCAGCGGTGAGCCTTTGCCATAGTCGTCAAGCTCCTCCTGCATGGTCGCCACGCCAGGCTCTGCGGCCCATCGCTGCTGCGCGGCGAGCATCGCCGCCTGGGCCTCGCGTTGCGGAGCGCGGTCGCTCCGCAACGCGGCGATGTCGGGGTGAACCTGCATCGTGCCCGGCCTCAGATCAGGCCAGTAAGGGGAATGTTGCTGTCGTAGACGACCGTGGCGATCACGATGATCGTATCATCATGGCCCGGAGGCCGCGTGGTCGTGCCGAACAGGCCGGTGAGCGTGTCGAGATCGGGCAGGCTGGCCAGATCGATCTTGGGAAGTTTCATGAGAAGTCATCTCCTGCAACGAAACGGCACCGCGCCGTTTCTGCAGGGACATGTGACGGTGCAGACACCGCGACTTAAGTTAAATGATTGTAATAAGACGGTTTTGACCCGCTAACCGCGCTGCAGGATTACAACCAGGCCACGCGGCAATGGTTCGGGGTGGGGGAGGATGAGGCGTTGCGCGTCTGCCCGCGCGCGATCGACTATCGCGGCAGGAACGTCGCGGTCGGCTATCACGGCATCGGCGCTGCCCAGCAACCGGGCCTGGCGGATGGTCAGGTCTTCCGGATCGTCGCTGGCAAGGGTGAAGGTGTAGACCGCATCGGCACCCTGGTTTGCCGCGCCATCAAGCCACGCCTGCACGCGCCGCTCCCCGCCAGAGACAAGCGGGTCGAGCGGACCGCCCTCCCCCAGGGCCTCGTCCAGCGCCCGGCGGCGTTCGCCCATGTCGGGAAACCGCGCCTTGATCGCGCCGCGCATGGCGGAAAGCTTCTGCGCCAACGCACCCAGATCAGCAGGAAGCAGCTTTTCCAGCCGCAAGCGCAACTGCTTGGCCAGCCCGGCAGAGGCCCCGCTGGTGCCGACAGCGATCAGCACCGGATCGCGTTCCAGCAGGCTGGGTGTGGTAAAATCGCAAAGGTCCGGACGATCGACCACGTTCACCAGCAGCCCGGCGCAGCGCAGGCGGATGGCATCGCCCTCGCACATCTTTTCGTCGTCATGGGCGACGAAGGCCAGCCGCGCGCCCTCGTCAATGCCTTCCTGCATTTCGGATACCACACGGCCACCGGCCCGCTCGACCAATCGCCGCTTGGGGTCCGCCATGGCCCCTTCCCCCAGCACGATTACCGGCTGTCCGGCAATGCGGTGGAAGAGGGGCAGCGAGCGCATCAGTCGAGCAGGAAGTCCGGCACGCGCTCTGCGTCCATGATGGCGTCGGCGGGAATACGTTCGGCCACCACGGCGAACTGTTCGCCGTCTACCAGCACTTCGGGCACGAAACCGCGCGAGTTGTAGCTGCTGGCCATGGTTGCGCCATAGGCGCCGGCAGTGCGGAACACCGCCAGTTCGCCAGATTGCAGCGCGTCGATCTCGCGGTCGGTAGCGAAGGTGTCGCCCGTTTCGCAGATCGGGCCGACGATGTTGGCGACCATCCTGTTGCCCGTTGGCGATACCGCGTCGAAATCGTGCCAGGCAC
Source organism: uncultured Sphingomonadaceae bacterium (assembly GCA_947493195.1). Lineage (GTDB taxonomy): Bacteria > Pseudomonadota > Alphaproteobacteria > Sphingomonadales > Sphingomonadaceae > Alteraurantiacibacter. The sequence continues at coordinate 414,170 of CANLQG010000003.1, forward strand.
CGTACATCGCTGGGCGAGCGAGATCATTCATCGCCGCATCGACGATGACGAACGGCGGGCCGTTGCCGCCACGCTTCACGCGCACCACGCGGGTAAGCAGGACCCCGGCATTGCCAGCAATCACGCGCCCCGGCTCGAATGTCAGGTGAACATCCCAACCCTCGGTGGCGCGCGCCACCATTGCGCCGTAGTCTGCGGGGCTGGGCGGGTTTTCGCTCGCCTTGTAGGGCACACCCAGCCCGCCACCCAGATCGACATGCGTGATCGTGTAGCCATCGGCGCGCAGGTCCTGCACCAGCTTGCCAACCTTGGCAAAGGCGGTTTCCAGCGGTTCCAGATCGAGCAACTGGCTGCCGATATGTACCGCCACACCGCGCAGGTTCAGGCCCGGCAACCTCGCCAGATCGCCGAAAACTTCCCGCGCGCGGACCAGCGGGATGCCGAACTTGTTTTCGGCCCGGCCGGTGGAAATCTTCTCGTGCGTCTTGGCATCGACATCGGGGTTGATGCGCAAGGTGGCTTGCGCCTCCAGACCCTGGTCCGCAGCCAGTTCGGCAAGTTCCCGCCCCTCTTCGGAGGACTCGATGTTGAACTGGCCGATGGCCTTCTCCAGCCCCAGTTGCAGTTCACCCCGTGTCTTGCCGACGCCGGAAAAGACGATCTTTTCCGCCGGAATGCCCGCGGTCAGCGCCCGCACCAGTTCTCCGCCGGAGACCACATCTGCGCCAAAGCCCTGGCGGCCCAGCACTTTCAGCACCGCGACATTGGGGTTGGATTTCACGGCAAAGGCTATCAGCGGTTCCCTGCCCGATGCCTTTACGACCGGCTCCAGCCCGTCACGGAAAACGCGCGCGTGGCGTTCAAGGGTCGCGCGGGAATATACGTAAACAGGCGTGCCTACGTCCTGCGCGATGCGCGACAGTGGCACGTCCTCCGCATGGAGTTCGCCGTTCCTGAGCTGGAAATGGTCCACTTGAATTCAGTCCGATCAAAATTCCGGAGGGAGATCGAAGGGATCGTCCTCGCGCTCCTCGCTCTCGCGGCGCAATTCCACGCTGCGCTCGGGCGCAGCCTGCGGATCGAGCTCGAGCAATTCCTCTGCATCGAGCGGTTCTGCAGCCCCATAAGGTACCGGCGGCAGGGTTTCGCCCGCAGCAGGCTCGAGATCGGCAGTCTGGGCGCAGGCACTCAGTGCGAGTGCCGGCAGGAGCAACAAAAAGCGCTTCATGTATCCATCCCCAGTGCTTCGCGGGCCTGTGCCACGCGTTTGCGAACCTCGTCGGGCGCGGTGCCACCGTGCGACTTGCGGGCAGCCACCGATGCCTCGACCGAAAGCGCCTCGTACACGCGTTCGTCGATGCGGCTGTCGATGTTCGTGAGTTCGCCCATGGTCAGTTCGTCCAGCGCCTTGCCCTGGCTCTCTGCCAGTTTCACGGCAGCGCCCGTGATGTGATGCGCCTCGCGGAAAGGAATGTCCGCCTCGCGCACCAGCCAGTCTGCCAGGTCCGTCGCCGTGGCGTAGCCCAATTCGGCGGCCTGGCGCATGCGGCCTGTCCGGAAAGTCGCGTCCGCGACCATGCCGACCATGGCGGCGATGGAGAGGTGCAGCAGGCTGGCGGCCTCGAACACCGGCGGCTTGTCGTCCTGCATGTCCTTCGAATAGGCGAGCGGCAGGCCCTTCATCGTCACCATCAGCGCCGTCTGGCAACCGACGATCCGCCCGGCATGGCCGCGCACCAGTTCCGCCGCATCGGGGTTCTTCTTCTGCGGCATGATGGAGGAGCCGGTGGAAAGCGTATCGGGCATCCGCACGAAGCCGAAAGGCTGACTGGCCCAGAGTACGAATTCCTCCGCCAGCCGCGACAGGTGCAGCGCGCACTGGCTGGCGGCGGTCAGGTAATCGAGCGCGAAATCGCGGTCCGATACCGCATCCAGGCTGTTGGCCGTCGGCCCGGCGAAGCCCAGCGCCTGCGCGGTCATTTCGCGGTCGATCGGGAACCCGGTCCCGGCGAGCGCGGCACTGCCCAAGGGGCACTGATTGAGCCGCTCTCGCGCATCGCTGAAGCGGCTGACATCGCGCGCAGCCATTTCGTAATAGGCCATCAGGTGATGGCCCAGCGTCACCGGCTGCGCGGTTTGCAGGTGCGTGAAGCCGGGCATGATCGAATCGGCGTGTTCGCTCGCACGGGTAACCAGCGCGCGTTGCAGCGCCTCCAGCCCCGCGATCGCCTCGTCCATCGCCTCTCGTACCCAGAGGCGGAAATCGGTCGCCACCTGGTCGTTCCGGCTGCGCGCGGTGTGCAGACGCCCGGCAACCGGGCCGATCAGCTCGGCCAGGCGCGATTCCGTCGTCATGTGGATATCCTCGAGGTCCCAATCTTCGGGCACGCCGTCGGCCTCGTACTCGGCCGCGACCTTCTCGAGACCGCCGATAATCGTCTCGGCATCTTCGTCGGTCACGATGTCGCAGGCGGCCAGCATGGCGACATGCGCCTTGCTTGCCGCTATGTCCTGTCGCCACAAAGCCTTGTCGAACGGGATCGACGCATTGATCTCGCGCATTATGGCAGAGGGGCCCTCGGCAAACCTGCCGCCCCACATTGCATTGGAGGATGTATCCTTGGCCAATTCGCGCCCGTTCCTGATCTGCCTTGCCGCCGGTGCGGCCCTGTCTCTTGGCGCGTGCGATAACGGTGCGGAGGATGTGGCGCAAGAAAACGTGAGCGCGCCGGACCCAAGCGAAACTATCGAACTGACCGGCGCGATGGACCGCAGCTTCGCAGGCGAGACCATTCCCGAAGTGACCGTGGTCAACCCCGATGGCGAGGAACTGCTGCTGTCCGATGTGGGCGAACCGGTGCTGTTGAACCTGTGGGCAACCTGGTGCGCACCGTGTGTGGTGGAAATGCCGCTGCTCGATGAACTCGCCGCCGATCTGGAAGGCCAGGTGCGCGTGGTCACCGTGAGCGAGGACATGCGCGGGGCGCAGGTGGTGGAACCGTTCTTTGCCGAGCGTGACCTGCCCAACCTGCCGCAGTGGCTGGATCCCGATAACGAACTGGCTTTCACGTTCGGGGGCGGCCCGGTGCTGCCGCTGACAGTGCTTTACGATGGCGAGGGTAACGAACTGTGGCGTGTAATCGGGGCCTACGACTGGGGCACCGAAGAAGCCCGCGCGCAGGTACTCGATGCGCTGGCGGAAGCGAGCGCAGACAGCGATTCGTAATCCGGCGGCGCCAAGCCCAACTTCTGCAGCGGCGCCCCGGCCAGCCCGGCCAGTGTAACAGCCTTCAATCGCGGACCGGGAGTGATGCGCGAACCGGGCGCCATGAAATGATCACGGAAAATCGCAGGCCACGGCGAATCGGACTGGAACGGCGGCGTGAACCACCGGGTCAGCCACTGGTAGAGCTTCACGTGCCCGGCGCGCAGCTTCAGGAACCGGGCAAGCGCGACCTCGATGGTTTCCGCTCGGTCTAAGGCCGTTGCCAGTCCGTAGGCATCGAGCAGCGCCATGTTGGCGCCCTGCCCCAGCTGCGGGCTTGCCGCGTGCCAGGCGTCACCAATGTGGACGATCCGATCACCTGTCGGCGCTTTCGTGGTGCGGTGCGCGTAGCGGGCAAAGGTAAGCTGCGCCGGATCGGTGAATTGGCCCACAAGGTGCTCGCATTCGGGCCACAGGGCGCACACCTCATCCCGCCATCCAGCACGACCGCGATCCTGCCATTGCTCGAAATGCTCACCCTTCAGCGACCAGAAGAAGGCAGCGCGCCCCTCTCCAACGGACAGCAGACCGACCATCTGCTCCGCCCGCGCATAGCGCTGCTCCAGCAGGCGGGGACGAAACGGGCCTTTTGCGGGCCAGTCGATCGTGGCCCACAGCGCGCCATAGGGCAGGTACTGCGGCGGTTTGGGCACCAGCCGCGACCCCAGACCGGCAGCGTCGATCACCAGGTCATGCGGCGGGGAGGTGGTGCCGTCGGCAAAGGCCAGGCGGCGCTTTTCGCCTTCCGGCCTGCTCGCTTCGACATCGTGCCCGGTAGCGACCGCAATTTTCGCTGACCCTACGGCTTCGTAGAGGATGCCGAACAGGCTGGCGCGGTGGATACCAAGCCCGAACGCGCCGGGCATCGCGAGATGGCGATACTCAGCCTCGAGCACCCGCTCGCCCTCGGTGTTCAAGCCAAGCAAAGCATCGATCGGCGCGCCGCTTTGCACCGCCCGCTCCGCAAGGCCCAACGCTGCGAACACGGCAAGGCCCGTCGGTTGGATCATCAGGCCGGAACCCACGGGGCGCGGCGCCTCGAAGCGTTCGTAAAGCGTGATGTGGTGCCCCTGCCGGTGCAGCAACAGGGCCGCAGCCAGTCCCGATATCCCGCAACCGACGATGGCAATTTCCAGCGGACGCATCTTTCCCCTTCCCAATCGTCATAACCTTACGCTAAGGGCCGCGCGCTACAAGCAAGTAGCACGCTGGTGTTGGGGCGATTAGCTCAGTTGGTAGAGCATCTCGTTTACACCGAGAGGGTCGGCGGTTCGAGCCCGTCATCGCCCACCAGTTTTCACGCAAGGGCACTGGCCTAGGCCCCGACTCGCCGCTAACGCCTGCGGCCATGCGTGATGCCTCCATCCTTGTTCTTGCCACCGGCGGCACGATTGCCGGTCAGGCCGGCAAAGCCACGCGGCGCGACTATCGCCCGGGCCAGATCGATATTGCCGATTTTCTCACCGAATTCGCCGCGCTGGGGGTCAAGGCTCGGCTCGAGGGACGACAGGTGGCGAACATCGATTCGGCCAACATTGGCCCCGCCATCTGGCGCGACCTGCACGAGAGCATCTGCGCCGCGATGGACGATCCCGATTGCGACGCGGTGATCATCACCCACGGTACCGACACGGCCGAGGAAACCGCCTTCCTGCTCGACCTGACGCTGCCTACTGCCAAGCCCGTCGTGCTTGTCGGTGCGATGCGTCCTGCCGATGCCGTGGGCAGCGACGGACTGCGTAATTTCGCCACGGCCGTGCGCGTGGCCGCCGATGGAGAGGCGCGCGGTCGCGGCGTGCTGCTGGTGATGGGTGACCAGGTTCTGTCCGCCCGCGATGCCCGCAAGGCGAGGACGACCGGCTCAAACGCGTTCGAAGGCTTCCCGCGCGGTGCGGTGGCCTTGGCAACACCGGCTTCGCTCGACTGGTTGCAGGGACAATGGCGGCTGGACGAGCCCGCCCGCTGGCGCTTCCCGCGCGAGTTTCCGGAAGTGCCGATCCTGCATTGCCATGCCGGGCAGACCGGTGACAGTGTGCATCAGCTTGTGAAGGCGGGCGCCCGGGGCATCGTGCTGGCGGGCCTGGGTGATGGCAATGCGCCGGACACCGTTCGCCAGGCGCTGGCGGAGGCGGCAGATGAAGGGATCTTGGTCGTGCGGGCGACGAGAGTGGACGAAGGCCTGGTGGACCGGGGGTCGGACGATGACATCAACGGGTTCGTGGCCGCGCGTGCGCTGGGACCGGCGAAGGCCCGCATTCTAGTCCAGGTGCTGATCGCGAACGGAGTAACCGAACCCGCATTGGTTCAGGAAGCTTTCGGCAGGCGGTAGAAACCCTCGTTAATACTGGCGCGCTAGACTAGCGCCGCTGCGTCGCGCCCCAGTTCCGCAAAATAGCGCGCCATGCCATCGGCGGCCTTGTCCGACAGGCGAATGAAGGCCCGGCGGCGGTCGCAGTCATCCTCCACCCGTTCGAACAGCCCCGCCTCGGTCATCTGCCCGATCCAGCGCAGCGCCGTGGTGGGCGGCACTCCCGATGCGATGCACAGCGAGGTAACCGAAACCCGAGCATGCTCAACGCGCGCCGCGGTCAGGTCCAGCAGCATATCCCACGCAGGATCGGCAAACAGTTCGGCATCCATGAAGCGGGCACGCAGCCTGCGTGCGGTGATGATCTTGCGAACCAGCGTTGCGCTGGGCAGTGCAGGGCGGCTCTTGCGTTGCGGCACTTTGGCCTGCTGCCGCTCCATTCCGGGCGCGCAGTAGGTATCGACGGGACTCTCGAAGCGGAAGGCGCTGTTCCCACCGACCGGTGCATCCTGCCCCCACTGGTCGCCACCTGCCTTGCGGTCGATGCGATCGAGTCGCTCGGCAATCTTACCGACCTGTTCGGTAAGGCGCAGCAGGGCCAGACGATCCGTCTCCGACAGTTCGCGCAGACGCAACCTGGGCAGTTCGGCAAGCATTCGGCCAAGGGCGCTCACACGTTCCGCCCGCGTCGGGTCGACGAGGATCTGTGCATGGCTTTCGGCGCAGGCTCCGAAGATGTCCTCCAGCCCTTCCCGCGATGTGGAAACGATCAGCTTGCCGCCAGCATGCGCCACCCGGCTATCCAGCCTGGCGAGCGCTGCCATCGAAGCGACATCGGGACGCGGGCAATCGACCAGCGCCAGGTCTCCCAGCGCGCGGGCATCACCCGCCAGGAGTTCGTCCAGCGTTCCGCTCTCCCGCGTGGAGAAGCCAGCCGCCTCGACATCTTCCTGCAGCAGCAGGCGAATGTCGGAACTGTCACCGAAAATGGAAACAGCGAGCGGCAAGCCCGCCGAATCCGCCGCCATTTCGTACGCGAAATCGACCTCTCCCACTGCGTTCTCCCCTGCGAATCAATTGAGAACACAGGTAGAACAAAATGGGATCAAGTCAAGAATTATGCAGTCAAATCAGTCTGCGAAGGGATCCCGTACCAGGATCGTGTCCTCGCGCTCCGGACTGGTGGAAACGCTCGCCACCGGGCACTCGATCAGTTCCTCGATGCGGCGGATATACTTGATTGCCTGTGCCGGAAGATCGGCCCAGCTCCGCGCGCCGACGGTGGTGCCCTGCCAGCCTTCGAATTCCTCGTAGATCGGCTCCACCGCCGCCTGTGCAGCGGCATGGGCAGGCAGGTAATCGAGAACCTTGTCGCCCAGCCTGTAGCCGGTACAGATGCGAATGGTCTCAAACCCGTCGAGCACGTCGATCTTGGTGAGCGCGATGCCGGTCACGCCCGACAGTGCGCAGGTCTGGCGCACCAGCACGGCATCGAACCAGCCGCAGCGCCGCTTGCGCGCGGTGACGGTGCCGAATTCGTGACCGCGCTCGCCCAGCTTCTGGCCGATCTCGTCTTCCAGCTCGGTCGGGAACGGGCCGCTGCCAACGCGGGTGGTGTAGGCTTTAACGATGCCAAGGACGAAGCCCGCAGCGCCCGGTCCCATGCCGGTGCCGCTGGCGACCGTGCCGGAAACGGTGTTGGAACTGGTGACGAAGGGGTAGGTCCCGTGGTCCACGTCCAGCAGCACGCCCTGTGCTCCTTCGAACAGGATCTTCGCGCCAGCTTTCTTCACTTCGTTCAGGCGCTTCCATACCGGCTGGGCGAACTGCTGCACGAACGGCGCGATTTCGCGCAACTCGGCCAGCAGCGCCTCGCGATCCACACCGCCCTGGCCGAAACCGGCACGCAGTGCATCATGGTGCGCGCACAGGCGATCAAGCATCGGGCCGATTTCGTCGAGATGCGCCAGATCGCATACGCGGATCGCGCGGCGGCCGACCTTGTCTTCATAAGCCGGGCCAATGCCGCGACCTGTGGTGCCGATCTTCCCTGCCCCCGCAGCGCTTTCGCGAAGCCCGTCGAGGTCGCGGTGCAGTGGCAGGATCAGCGGGCAATTATCGGCGATACCGAAGTTATCGGGGGTGATCGAAACGCCCTGCCCTTCCAGCTTCTCGATCTCGGATTTCAGCGCCCACGGGTCCAGCACCACGCCGTTGCCGATGAGCGAAAGCGTGCCGGTGACAATGCCGCTGGGCAGCAAAGAAAGCTTGTAGGTCTGGTCCCCCACCACCAGTGTGTGGCCGGCGTTGTGGCCGCCCTGAAAACGCACGACGGCATCGGCGCGCGCGGCCAGCCAGTCGACGATCTTGCCCTTGCCTTCATCGCCCCACTGGGCGCCGATCACGGTGACATTCGCCACTACAAAATCCTTTTCGAGAAAACCCGCCGCGCACTAGGCAATGCTGCGGGAAAGGGCAACACGCGAGGCGCGCTTCGCCGTGTGATATCGCGATACCCCATAGGCGAAAATCCATGCCTGTTACCCGGAAAGATCGGCTTGCAACTCCGTTGGGTTAGCAAAGGAGAACCTGATGACCGACTATCCCACCCTTACTCTCAACGACGATCGCCAGATCCCGCAGCTTGGCTTCGGAACCTACCAGATTCCCGACGGAGACGCCGGCGGTGCCGTGTCCACCGCTCTCGACGTGGGATACTGGCTGATCGACACCGCTGCGGTCTACGAGAACGAGACCGGCGTCGGCAAAGGCGTTGGCGAGTGGAGCGACATCTTCCTGCAGACCAAGGTCTGGAACGACGACCAGGGCCATGACGAGGCGCTGAAGGCTTTCGACAAGAGCCTGGAGCGGCTGGGCCGGGAGCATGTCGACATGCTGCTGATCCACTGGCCGTGTCCCGCCAAGGGCAAGTTCGTGGACACGTGGAAAGCGTTCATCGAACTGCGGGACGCCGGCAAGGCCAAGTCCATCGGCGTGTCCAACTTCCGCGAGGAAGACCTGAAGCGCATCGTGGATGAAACCGGCGTCACGCCCGCCCTGAACCAGATCGAACTGCATCCCTCGTTCCAGCAGCGCGAACTGCGCCGCGTGCATGACGAAATGGGCATCGTGACGCAGTGCTGGTCTCCCCTTGGCCAAGGCGAAGGTCTGGGGAACGAGACGATCCAGCGCATCGCCAAGGAAGCGAATGCACCGGCGTCAGCCGTGATCATTGCATGGCATCTGCAACACGGACTCGCCCCGATCCCCAAGGCCAGCAGTCGCGATCACGCGGAAGCCAACTTCAAGGCGCTCGGCCTTACGCTTTCGGACAAGCAGATGGCGGCGATCGACGGGCTTGACCGCGACGACGGGCGTATGGGTCCCGATCCCGCGGAGATGTGCTGAATCGAAGGGACGGCGGGCCTACAGCGCCCTCGCCGTACCGCCATCCAGCACGTGGGTGCAACCCAGCGTTGCCGCATCGTCGCCCTCATCCAGCGCGGCGACGGTGCGCCAGCCCTCTTCGCGCAGCTTTTGCGCCGCATCCCGGTGGTGGTCCAGTGGGAGGAACAGCAGCGCGCCCAGTTGTTCATTGGCCTTGACCGCTTCCACCAGCTCTTCCGGATAGAGCGAGAAGCCGGTTGCGGGCTCATCACTGCCGCCGATGCAATATGTTCCGCCGCGCCCGAGCTCGCCCCGAACGCCCTCGGCATACAGGGTGAAGCCGAACCAGCTCTGGTATTCGAAGCCGTGGCGTTCGCTCGGGTCGAGGGTCAGCCGCGCACGGCCCTCCACACGCCGGGCAATCTGGCGCAGCCCGTCGATGCGAGTGCCCAGCACGCCGGTGCTGTCGAGCGCTGCAAGCTTTTCCGCTGCTTCGGGGAAGGCTCCTGTGGCGTGAATAAGCGGGAGGTACGCCTCTCCGCCCGCTTCGACCAGGCCGCCGGCATCCTTCGTGTCGAGCTCGCGCCGCACGCGCACGCGGGCTTCCGGATCGAGCGGCAGCGGCCCATCGGCCAGCGTATCCACGAGGTCCGGCAAGGTGAAATCCACCGAGATTCCCCTGGCACCGGCAGCTTCGAGTGCGGCAATTGCCAGTTCCACAACCTCCGCCGCAGCCGCCACGGTATCGCGGCCGATCAATTCGGCACCGATCTGAAGGTTTTCGCGGCGCGGTTCCAGTGTGGTGCCGGTAATGCGCGCTACCTGTCCGGCGTAGCACAGGCGCAGGGGCCGCGGCGCCTCGGCAAGCCCGGTTGCGGCGATGCGACCGACCTGCACGGTCATGTCGGCGCGAAGTGCCAGCGTGCGCAGCGACCTTGGATCGACGAAGCGGAACATGTGCCGGGTCATCACGCCGGTCATCCGCCGCGCCATCGATTGTTCGAATTCCACAAGCGGCGGGCGCACACGGTCATAACCGTGCGCGCCCATCACCCCCAACATGGCGCGTTCGATACGGGTGGCCGCTGCCGCGCTTTGCGGCAGGCGGTCCTCCAGCCCTTCGGGAAGCAAGTCCTGTGTTGGATCGGTCATGCCGGCTCCCCTAGGGCCAGTTTCGTCAGAACGAAAGCGCCCGAACGACTTTCACACCATCGAGCGCGCAAGCCTTGTCGATGACGTTCTGCGGGATCTTCTGGTCGACGCTCAGCAGAATGATCGCCTCGTCCCCGCTGGCCCGGCGGCCCAGGTGGAACGTGCCGATGTTAATGTCGTATTCGCCCATCAGCGCGCCCACGCGACCGATGAAGCCGGGAACGTCCTGGTTGACGATGTAGAGCATCTCGCCGGACAGTTCCGCCTCGATACCAATGCCGAAGATTTCCACCAGACGCGGATCCGAGTTGCCGAACAAGGTCCCTGCGACCGAGCGGTTGCCCTGGCTGGTGGCGACCGTTACGCGGATCAGGGTCTGGAACGTACCCTCCCGCTCGTTACGGATTTCACGCACCTCGATGCCGCGCTCTTTTGCCATGAAAGGTGCGTTGACCATGTTCACGCTCTGCGAATAGCGCTTCATCAGCCCAGCCAGAACCGCACCCACGATGGGCTTCTGGTTCAGTTCGGCAGCGTGGCCTTCGGTCTCGATGCTGATCTTCGGCAGTTCGCCATGCGCAAGTTGACCCACCAGCGAGCCGAGGTTCTCGGCCAGCGCCATGTAGGGTTTCAGCTTGGGCGCTTCCTCGGCGCTGAGGCTGGGCATGTTGAGCGCGTTGGTAACGCCGCCGTTGACCAGGTAATCCGCCATCTGCTCTGCCACCTGCAGCGCCACGTTCACTTGGGCCTCCGTCGTGGAGGCGCCGAGGTGCGGGGTACAGATGAAATTGGGCGCGTCGAACAGCGGATTCTCCTTGGCGGGCTCTTCCAGAAACACGTCCAGCGCCGCGCCTGCTACGTGACCGCTTTCCAGCAGGTCCTTCAACGCCGCCTCGTCGATAAGGCCGCCGCGGGCGCAGTTCACGATCCGCACGCCGGGCTTCGTCTTCTCCAGCCGTTCGCGCGAGAGGATGTTGCGCGTCTCGTCGGTCAGCGGGGTGTGCAGCGTGATGAAATCGGCGCGCGTCAGGAGCTGTTCCAGATCGACTTTCTCCACGCCCATCTCGATGGCGCGCTCAGGCGTCAGGAAGGGGTCGTAGGCGACCACCTTCATCTTCAGTCCCAGCGCTCGGCTGGCGACAATCGCGCCGATGTTGCCCGCACCGATCAGGCCCAGTGTCTTGCCAGTTACCTCGACACCCATGAACGCGCTCTTGGGCCATTCGCCCGCCTTGGTGCGTGCATTGGCTTCGGGGATCTGGCGGGCGAGCGCCATCATCAGGGCTATGGCGTGTTCCGCCGTAGTGATCGAGTTGCCGAACGGCGTGTTCATCACCACGACGCCCTTGGACGAGGCGGCGGGAATATCGACGTTGTCGACACCGATACCGGCGCGGCCGATTACCTTCAGATTGGTGGCAGCATCGAGAATCTCGGCCGTTACCTTGGTTGAGGAACGTATGGCGAGACCGTCGTACTCGCCGATCATGGCTTTCAATTCTTCCGGCGTCTTGCCGGTAATGACATCGACATCGCATCCGCGTTCTTCGAAGATGCGGGCGGCGTTAGGGTCCATCTTGTCGGAGATGAGGACTTTGGGCTTGGTCATGGGGAATTCCTGTCGCAAAAAGTCGGGGCGCGGAAAATGCTGCCGCTTCCACCGGACTTGGAATGGGTTGGCGATCCGGGCCATTAGCCCGGATCACGCAATTAGAGGTTGCCGGCCTTGAGCTCTTCGTAAGCCCATTCGATCCACGGCAGCAGGCGCTCGATGTCTTCGGACTCGACCGAGCCCCCACACCAGATACGCAGGCCCGGAGGGGCATCGCGGTAGCCGTTGAAGTCGTAGCCGACGTCCAGCTCTTCCAGCTTCTTGGCAATCTTGCCAGGTACGGCGGCGCGTTCCTCGTCGGTCAGGCCGTCGATCCACTCGCCCTGGAAAACCATGCATACGCCGGTGTTGGTCTGCTGGGCCGGGTTCGGCACCATGTTGCGCAGCCACGGCGTAGCCTCGATCCAGTCCTTCACGATCTTCGCGTTGGCGTCGGCGCGGTCGAACATGGCCTGACGACCGCCGATCGACTTCACCCACTCCAGAGCGGCAATGTAGTCTTCGGTGGCCAGCATGGACGGCGTGTTGATCGTCGCGCCCTCGAAAATCGCCGTGTCGATGGCGCCCTTCTTCTTGATGCGGAACAGCTTTGGAAGCGGCCATTCGGGATCGTAGCTGTTGATCCGTTCCACCGCCTTTGGCGACAGGATCATCATGCCGTGCTGGGCTTCGCCGCCCAGCACCTTTTGCCAGGAATATGTGGTCACATCGAGCTTGGGCCAGTCCATCTCCATGGCGAAGACCGCGCTGGTCGCATCGTTGATGGTGATGCCTTCGCGGTTCGCTGCCAGCCAGTCGGTATCCGCGATGCGGGCGCCCGAGGTGGTGCCGTTCCAGGTGAAGACGACATCGTTTTCCTGCGGGATTGCGGAAAGATCGGGAATTTCGCCGTAGTCGGCGTCAAGCACCTGCAGGTCTTTCAGTTTGAGCTGCTTGACCGCGTCCTGGATCCACACGTTGCCAAAGCTTTCCCAGGCGGCGATTGTAGCCGGACGCGCGCCCAGCATGGTCCACATCGCGCATTCCAGCGCGCCTGTGTCCGAACCGGGCATGATACCGACGAGGTAATCGTCAGGTACGCCGAGCAGTTCGCGCGTCAGGTCGATGGCGTATTTCAGCCGACCCTTGGCATATTTGGAACGGTGGGAACGTCCGAGGCTCTTGAAATCGAGCTTGTCTGGCGACCAGCCGGGAGGCTTCGCAGTGGGACCGGACGAAAAGAAGGGACGCTCCGGACGGAGGTCAGGTTGTTTAGTCATGTATTCTCTCCTTACAGAGAGCACGCGCGGCGTTGGGACCGCGTGGCCCGGGGCGCGCACTATAGGTTACCGCATTCGAGTCAAATGAATTTGCGGTTTCCTGTGCAACGACCGGGACAGGCAATCTTTCCTGCCCTTCCCCAGGTCTTACCGCTGCGTTAACCGTAAATTAGTCACAAGCCCTTAACCATGGTAAAGCATGGAGATCGTTATGAAACAGGCCCTTGTGCTCTGCCTTGCCACCCTGGCCCTATCGGCATGTTCGGTACTGCCGCAATCGGCGGCCGGTTCGGGAAGCGCCTCGGAACGCGCTGCCACCGGCTCGACGTCCACGGCAGGCGCCACGCGCATCGGCGCGCCGCCTCCCGTGGCGCAAAGCAGCGCGGACCGGCAATGCCTGTCCGACCTTGGCCAGGCAGGAGTTCGATTCGATGCGCTACCCGATCGCTATCTTGGCGAAGGTTGCAGTACGCTGGGTGCGGTGCAGATGCATGCCCTGGCAGGTGACGACGGCCAGTTCGATGTCAGCAATCTCGGTCCGGTCACCTGCCCCGTCTCCGCCGCGTTTGCGGCCTGGGCGCGGTACGGCGTGGATCGCGCGGCGCGCCAGATCTTCGGCTCTCCCGTGGCGAGCATCCAGACCATGGGCAGCTTTGCCTGCCGCAACGTGGCGGGAACGTCACGGCGCAGCGCTCACGCCAGTGCCGATGCCATCGACATCGGCGGCTTCGTGCTCGCCGATGGTCGCCGTATCAGTGTGCAGCACGGGTGGACCGGCAGTGCGCAAGAGCGGCAGTTCCTCCGCGTCGTGCAGCGTAGCGCCTGCCGCCGCTTCGGAACCGTACTGGGGCCAGATTACAACGCCGCCCATCACGATCATCTCCACGTCGAAGGCGTGATAGAAGGCAATTCTTTCTGCCGTTGACGACCGGCGGGTTATCAAGCGTTCTGTAGCGAGGTCGTCGAAGACGAGGGTGCCTTCTCGGGCTTATCACGCCTTTCTTCGGGCCGTGTCTTCTTCTTCCGAGTAGCCGTCCTCCAAACCGGCTTCTATCCGCATTCGCACTGCTTCGGCGGCGTGATGGGCGCCCAGCTTGTCCATCATGTTGGCGCGGTGGATTTCCACCGTGCGTGGACTGATTTCAAGGTTGCGGGCTATGGCCTTGTTCGAGCAGCCCTCGCTCAGCCAGTCGAGCACCTCGCGCTCGCGCGGCGAGAGTCCGCCGATGCGGCGGCGGGCATCGATCAGGCGGCGACGGGCGTCGGCATGACGACCGGCATCGGAATGAAAGTGCGCGACCAGGCGACGAAGGTCATGCTGCGACAACGGTAATGGCAGGAAATCCAGCGCACCAGCCTGAATGGCCTGCACGACTTCTTCCACCTGGGGATCGAGTTTCGCGGCGACCACGGGGGTCCACACGCCGGCATCGGCCAGATCGTCCAGCAGTCTGGCTACGCCGCAATCCAGCACATCCCCGCTGGCGATGATAACGCCGGATCGCGGCGGCCTGTCGATCAGTTCCACCAGATCCGAATAGACTTCTGCGTGATGGCCCATTGCCATGATAAGGCGCGATTGCTCTGCGCGGGAGCGGCTGTTGCCGCCGACGATGTGGATAATGATACGCTGTTCCATGCCCGGATTCTGCGCAGGAATCCCGATCAGAACCAATCCGTATTACCTCGGAATTCCACCTATAAGGAATTGATGTACAAGGAAAGGTCAGGTTATCCGCGGGTTTGCGGGCATCCATTTCGGATGCTTTCCTGCGGGTTGGCCCTCACTCCGTAAATCCCCGATCCCCCGGACCTGCCCGTATCGGTAGCAGTGAGTAGGGGTTAACCCCTAGTTCGTCTCGTCGGGCTGGTAAAAGCTGTAATCGGGCAGCGAATGGAACGCGCTCCGCAGTGCCTCGCTCCAGCTGTCGCTGATGGCGTTGAAATAGGGATCGCTGCTTTCGATCCGCCGCTCGTGCCTTGCGCCGAAACCGTCGCGCTCGATCACCATCAGGTCCAGCGGCAGGCCGACGGAGAGATTGGCCTTCAACGTGGAATCGAAACTCACCATCAAGAGCTTCACGGCATCCTCGAAGCTCATGTCACGGTCGTAGCCGCGGATCAGGATGGGGCGACCGTACTTTGTTTCCCCGATCTGGAAGAAGGGCGTGTCGAAGCTCGCTTCGATGAAGTTTCCCTCGGGATAGATCATGAACAGGCGCGGTTCCATGCCCTTGATCTGGCCTGCCAGGATGATGGAGGCGGTGAAGCGCCCCTTGCCCAGCCGACCGTTGTCGTCCTGCGTTTCGTGGATCACCTCGCGTAAAAGCTTGCCCGTTTCTGCCGCCACCTGGAACATGGTAGGCAGTTCCATCAGCGAATTCTGCCGTTCCGAGGGCTGCTTCGTGCGCTCTTCCAGGCGGCTGATAACGGCCTGCGTGGTGGCAAGGTTGCCAGCCGTCATCAGGGTGATAATCCGCTCTCCGGGAACGGACCAGCTGAACATCTTGCGAAACACGGAGATATTGTCGACGCCCGAATTGGTTCGGGTATCGCTCATGAGGACCAGGCCCTTGTCGAGCACCATTCCTACGCAATAGGTCATTGTTGCTGCTGTTCTTCCGTTTGCTGTTCGACCGACAGGTCGACCGTGAGATCCTCGGTCACCGCGCCAAAGCTGATTCCCGTGACGGGGGCGGCATCGTGGTAGTCCCGCCCGGTGGCCACGCGCACATAGCGCGGATCGGGGCTGATACCATTGGAAATATCGAACCCGACCCAGCCCAGACCCTGCACGTAGGCCTCGGCCCAGGCGTGGGTGGCCTCCTGCTCGATCCGGTCGTTCATCATCAGGTAGCCGCTGACGTAGCGCGCGGGAATATCCAGGCTGCGTGCCGCGGCGATGAAGATGTGCGCATGGTCCTGGCAAACGCCGCGCCCCTCTACCACGGCCTCTTCCGCGGTGGTGGCAACGCCGGTGCTGCCCGTGCCGTAGACAACCTGCTCCCTGATGGTGTTGGAAAGGTTGTGGAGCGTTTCCACCATCCCTTCCTCGCTGCGTTCCACCTCTGCAATCAGCGCCTTGATCCTCGGGCCGGGCTTGGTCAATTCGGTCTGGCTTAGGAACGACCACAGCGGCAGGTGCCCCGCGTGCTGGCCGATCACGCCTGCATGGTCCTGCGTGTCGACCACGCCGCTGCAAGTTACCTTCACCTCCTTCACGCCCTCGTTCACGGCCACGAGGGTCACGTGATTGAAGTTCTGGTCATCGTAGGTGAGCTGCTCGTGCGCGCCTTCGAACTCCTGGTTCCATTCGATGATCTTCTGCCCCTGCGTTTCCTTGGGGGTCAGCCGCAGGCGCTGGATGCCGTGCGCCACCGGGGTAGCGAAGCGATAGCGGGTGGTATGGCGGATAGAGAGGCGCATGGTGGGTTCCCGTCAGGAGACGAAGCGATAGTCCTCGGCAATGGCGCCCGCGAGCGACTGGTTGCCGGCAATGAATTCCAGCACGAACTGGTGCAGACCCTGGTCGAAGATATCCTCCACCGTCTTGCCGGAAAGGCGAAGGTCGGCCTCGCGCATGGCCTCGTGGCAACGGCCTTCCGCCCCGTGCAGGCGCGCCAGTTCCGCAAGGTTGCCGCGCATGTCGGAATAGCAGAACACCAGGCTGCGAGGAAAACGCTCGTCCAGGATCAGGAAGTCCGCGATGGATCGCGCATCCATGCGTCCGGCATTGAGCCAGCGGTAGGCCCGTTCTGCCGCCAGGGCGCGCAGGATGTTGTCCCACTGCCCCGTGTCCAGCGGCGTACCGACATAGGACAATGATGGCAGCAAGAGGTAGTATTTCACATCGAGGATGCGCGCGGTGTTGTCGGCCCGCTCGAGGAACGTACCCAGCCGGGCGAAGCAGTAGGTCTCGTTCCGCAGCATGGAGCCATGCGATGCGCCGCGCGCGAGCGTGCTCTCGCGCCGGATCGCGGCCAGCGACATGTTGAGGTTGGAACTGCGCACCGGACGCGCCAGCAGTTCGCGCAGGGTCATCCACCCTTCGTTGACAGCCTCCCAAACCTCCGCCGTGATGGCAGAGCGGCAGGCGCGCGCATTCGTGCGGGCGCGCTCCACCATCGACAGCACGCTTTCGGAATTGTGCTTTGAGCGCAGCACGAAGTCGCAGACGTGCGGACCGTCGTAGTCATCATAATGCGACTCATACGCCTGGCGCAGGCCCAGCGTGGTGAGGATGGATTTCCACTCCTGGTAAGCCATCTCGTCACCGCGGGTGAGCGCCATGCGCTGCCCCGCCGCAAGCAGGCGAGCGGTATTTTCGGCCCGCTCCAGATAGCGGTACATCCAGAAGATTCCGTGGGCGACGCGGCCTAGCATGTAAGTGTTTCTCCGATCCGCATCAGTCTTCCAGCACCCAGCTGTCCTTGGTGCCGCCACCCTGGCTGGAATTGACGACCAGCGAACCTTTCTTCAGCGCCACGCGGGTCAAACCGCCGGGCGTGATGGACACGCCTTCGGGCGAACACAGCACGAAGGGGCGCAGATCGACATGGCGCGGCGCCAGCCCCTTCTTGGTGAATATGGGGCAGGTGGACAGCGCCAGCGTGGGTTGCGCAATGTAATTCTCGGGTCGGTTTACCAGCTTGTGGCGGAACTCGGCAATTTCCTTTTTCGAGGCGGTGGGGCCGATCAGCATACCGTATCCGCCCGAACCGTGAACTTCCTTCACCACCAGTTCCGAAAGGTTATCCAGCACGTACTTCAGCGCATCCGGATCGGCGCAGCGGAAGGTCTCGACATTCGGCAGCAGCGGCTTCTCGCCGGTGTAGAATTCCACGATGTCGGGCATGAAGGAATAGATCGCCTTGTCGTCGGCGACACCGGTGCCCGGCGCGTTGGCGATGGTGACATTGCCCGAGCGGTAGACATCCATCACGCCGGGTATGCCGAGAACGCTGGTAGGGTTGAATGTCAGCGGATCGAGGAAATCGTCGTCCACGCGGCGATAGATCACGTCTACCGGGCGGAAGCCGACGGTGGTGCGCATGTGTACCTTGCCGTCGATCACGCGCAGGTCGCTGCCCTCCACCAGTTCGGCGCCCATCTGGTCTGCCAGGAAGGCGTGCTCGTAATAGGCGGAATTGTAGATCCCCGGCGTGAGCACGGCGATGCTGGGATTACCCTTGACCCCTTCGGGCGCGCAGGCAGCAAGGCTTTTTGCCAGCTTGCGCGGATAGTCGGAGACGTCGGATACCTTCACCTTGCTGAACAGCTCGGGGAACATGGCCATCATCGTCTCGCGGTTCTCCAGCATGTAGGAGACCCCGCTGGGGGTGCGGGCGTTGTCTTCCAGCACCATGAACTCGTCCGGCCCTGTGCGAACCAGGTCGATACCGACGATATGGGTGTAGACGCCGCCGGGCGGTGTGAAGCCGACCATCTGCGGTAGCCATGCGGCATTGTCGCGGAAGAGGCGTTCGGGCAGGCGACCGCTGCGGATGATTTCCTGCCGATGGTAGAGATCATGCATGAAGGCATTGAGAGCCCTCACCCGCTGTTCGATACCCTTGGACAGCCGACGCCATTCGGCGCCGGTGATGATGCGCGGCACCTGATCGAACGGGATGAGCCGTTCTTCTGCGTCGTCTTCGCCGTAAACGTTGAAAGTGATGCCGGTCTTGCGGAAAAAGCTTTCCGCCTCGAACGCCTTGCGGCGCATCCAGCCCTCGTCCTGCTGTTCCAGCCAGTCGTTGTAGCCCTGATAAGCTTCACGCACGCTGCCATCGGGCATGTGCATCTCATCGAAGTTGTCCGGTTCGGACGCAGTCACGCAGGTCCCCTCGCTAAGCTGGAATCAGCTTTTTCGCACATGCAGCATGCGCCAGATTGTCTCGTTAATCAAAGCCTGATTCGCGGCTTAGTTCCTCAACCAGCGCAAGGATGACCTCGCGCGAGTCGCAAAACCCCATGTGCGAGCAGCGTAAGGCAACCGCCCGGTCACGCTCGCCGGGCAGTCCGCAGGCCGCACGACGCGAGATCGCCCCGTCGCGCGGAGACCAGTAGGCTATCGTTTCGACCGGTGGTTTAACGGCCAGTTCCGCCTCGATCGGCAGATCTTCCACGGCGTGTCCAGCGGTGAACTGGTAGAGCCGCCACAGGTTGTTGGAATAGGGCGTGTGGCTGAACGGGGTGCCCATCGTTATCACCTTGGCCACGCATTCGGGATGCACTTTCGCCACTTCGCGCGCGAACACGCCGCCAAGGCTCCAGCCGATCAGCACGACCTTCTGGCCATAGCGTTCGTGTACGGCGCGCACGCGCTCGGCCAGCAGTTCGAAATTCTCGGGCGTTGGCCCGAAATTGTATCCCAGTCCCCAGCGCTTGGCCTTGTGCCCCGCGCGCTCCAACTCGCGCGCCATGTAACGCATGGAGCCGGGATGGGCCGCAAAGCCGGGTAGCAGGATGACAATGCGCGGATGGTCGGCCTTTTCGATGGGCAATTCGGGTTTCACCAAGCGCGTAACGGGCGCGATGACCTGGGCTAGTTCTGCCGCGAATAGTTTCCATGACGGGGTGTGGGCGTTGGTTGGGGCGGAGCCGCGCAGCAACCGGAAACGATAGCGGGCATTGTCGCGCAGGTTCTTCAGCCGCTGCAACACACCGCCACGATCGGGACCCTCGTCGGTGTCATGATCGGTTACTGGCGGATTTCTGCCTGCAGCCATTGCCTGCCTTGCCTGTTGCTGCCGCCGCGTGCGGCATCGGTGCTCTCGCCGATATAGGCAAATATCGTGGCCGTAACAGGGGAAGCCCTTTCACCGACGGGGCAAGGCTTCGCTGAAGAGGTCAGATGGCGCCCACCGCCTTCATGCGCTTGCGTGCGCGCGGCAGGTTCAACTGCAATCGCCGGTCCGCTCCGTCATGACGTTCATTACGATGTTGGCATCGCCAATGCCAGGTATCGGCTGGGTGAAGGTCATTTCCAGGTCGGAAGAGGTTTCGCCCGCAGTGCCGCTCATGCCTATGCGACCCTGGGGTCCGTCCTCCGCCTCGCAGGTCATCGCGAGGTCGAGCGTGTCACCTTCGGCGGAAAGGCGCGAAAGGGTGCAGCTGTTGTCCTGCATGGCGGAAATCCACGCTTCACGATCCATCGCCTCTGTTACGCAGAAGCTCGATTGCTCCTGAGCGCCTTCGCGGAACGCTGCTTCGAGTGCATCCATGTCGACGCTGGAGGCGCCCGGAACTTCGAACGAGACGAGTTCGTAGCTCGTCGAGTATTCGCCCGGCTGCGGCATGACGCCGTTGTCTTCACCCTCCGCCATCACTTCGTCCATCGACAGCGATTCGTCGGACAGTTCCTCGTCCGGATCGTTACCGCAGGCAGCCAGCGCAAATGCAGCTAGCAGCGGCAGGGAGTGGATCAGGCGCATGGTATTCCCCTGTAATTGTTCGGCGGGACAACCCGCATGGCTACAGGCCGGAATACCAAGCATCCGGGGAGCTGCCAATCGCGGCAGGCCGCTGGTGGGGCCGCCGTCCCATTTTAGGGCAGGCGACCCGGCTTATGCTTAACCCGCGTCGGCCGCGCATTCGCCGACGCGCTCCGACTGAAGGCGCACGACCATGCGCAGGTCGCCCATGTTCGGATCGGTACCGTCGATGGTCATGGTGGCATCCATGCTGGTGCTGGTGACCTCGCCTTCGTAGGTCATGGTGCCGACGTTACCTTCCCCGTCATCGCAGTTCATCGCGGCGCTGAACCCGTCGGAGGTCGCGTTGAAGGTCGTCATTTCGCAGGCTTCGTTGTTCCGGCCCATATTCTCCACCATGCTTTCGTAGCCCTCTTCCGCCTGTTCGGCAGTCAGGCACTGGCTTTGCGGTTCGGCGAACATGCCGGCCATGAATTCGCGCATCATGGCCGTTTCCTCTTCGGACATGCCCGGAACGCTCACTTCCACCAGCTCCCCGACGGTCCGGTATTCGCCTGCCTCCGGCTTGGGCAGGTTGGCCATTGCCTCGGCAACGCCTTCCGGATCGTTCGCCGGATCTTCCACGGTGCCGGAATCGCCGCAGGCGGCAAGAGCGAGGCCCGCAAGCAGCGGCAGGGTGTTGATGAAGCGCATGGAAATTCCCTTTTTTGGCAAGTTGCGGGTGTCGCGACCTGTTGGTTCGAACAACAGGTGTAACGACAAGGGCCCTGCCTGCCGACGCATGCGAACACGCCGGGTCACTTAAAGCCACGTTGCCAATCCGTTCCCCGTCACCCATATCCCCGCCATGGCCGAACTCGTTATCCGCCGCGGACTGGAAGAGCCCGACACCACCGGCGAATTCACCCCGCACAAGCCCGCCCGCCCGGAAAAGGCGGACGAGCAGAGACCGTTCAAGCTGGTTTCGGAGTACGAACCGGCGGGCGACCAGCCGACGGCAATCGCCGAACTGGTGGCAGCTGCAAGGGATGACGAGCAGACACAGGTTCTGCTGGGTGTCACCGGCAGCGGCAAGACGTTCACCATGGCCAAGGTAGTGGAGCAGTTGCAGCGCCCAGCCCTGGTGCTGGCGCCCAACAAGATCCTGGCGGCGCAGCTTTACGGCGAGTTCAAGAGCTTCTTCCCCGAAAACGCGGTCGAATATTTCGTCAGCTACTACGACTATTACCAGCCGGAAGCCTACGTGCCCCGCTCGGACACCTACATCGAGAAGGAAAGCTCGGTGAACGAGGCCATCGACCGGATGCGCCACTCTGCCACGCGCGCCCTGCTGGAACGGGACGACGTGCTGATCGTCGCGTCCGTCTCGTGCCTTTACGGTATCGGCTCGGTCGAGACCTATTCGGCCATGGTTTTCGACCTGAAGGCAGGCGATACCGTGGATCAGCGCGAGCTCATCCGCAAGCTTGTGGCCCTGCAATACAAGCGTAACGACACCGCCTTTGCACGTGGCTGTTTCCGTGTGCGCGGCGACAGTCTGGAGATTTTTCCCAGCCACCTTGAGGACACGGCGTGGCGCATCAGTTTCTTCGGGGACGAGATCGAGGATATTGCCGAGTTCGATCCGCTCACGGGCAAAAAGGGCGAGAACCTTGGCAAGGTGCGCGTCTATGCCAACAGCCACTACGTCACTCCCGGCCCGACGATGAAACAGGCCTCTGCCGCCATCAAGTTCGAGCTGGAAGAGCGGCTGAAGGAACTGCACGAGGAAGGCCGCCTGCTGGAAGCCCAGCGGCTGGAACAGCGCACCAATTTCGACCTGGAAATGATTGCCGCCACCGGCAGCTGCAACGGCATCGAGAACTACAGCCGCTTCCTGACAGGCCGTCTGCCCGGCGAACCGCCGCCAACGCTGTTCGAATACCTGCCGGAGAACGCGCTGCTGTTCGTGGACGAGAGCCACCAGACCATCCCGCAGATCGGCGCGATGGCAAAGGGGGACCACCGCCGCAAGATCACGCTGGCGGAATACGGTTTCCGCCTGCCCAGCTGCATCGACAACCGACCGCTGCGCTTCAACGAATGGGACGCCATGCGCCCGCAGACCGTGGCCGTCTCCGCCACGCCGGGCAAATGGGAGCTGGAGCAGACCGGCGGCGTCTTTGCCGAACAGGTCATCCGGCCCACCGGTCTGATCGACCCTCCGGTCGAGATCAAGCCGGTAGAGGACCAGGTGCAGGATTGCATCGCCGAAGCCAAGGCTGTCGCCGCCAGGGGCTACCGCACGCTCGTCACCACGCTGACCAAGCGCATGGCGGAGGACCTGACCGAGTTCATGCACGAGCAGGGCGTGCGCGTGCGCTACATGCACTCCGACGTGGAAACGCTTGAGCGTATCGAGCTCATTCGCGACCTGCGCCTTGGGGTTTACGACGTGCTCATCGGGATCAACCTGCTGCGCGAGGGGCTGGATATTCCCGAATGCGGGCTTGTCGCCATTCTGGATGCCGACAAGGAAGGGTTCCTGCGCTCCGAAACCTCGTTGATCCAGACCATCGGCCGTGCGGCGCGTAACGTGGATGGACGGGTGATCCTCTACGCCGATCGTATCACCGGCTCCATGGAACGCGCCATGGCGGAAACCGAGCGTCGCCGCGAGAAGCAGCGCGAATACAACGAGGAACACGGCATCACGCCGACCACAATCAAGCGCAATATCCAGGATATCGTCGCCCACACC
The DNA here is from genome assembly GCA_947493195.1 of uncultured Sphingomonadaceae bacterium. Taxonomy (GTDB): domain Bacteria; phylum Pseudomonadota; class Alphaproteobacteria; order Sphingomonadales; family Sphingomonadaceae; genus Alteraurantiacibacter. The sequence continues at coordinate 437,329 of CANLQG010000003.1, forward strand.
GCCTCGCAGGACGGCGTTACGGTCGATACCGGCGATGACGAGGTGAACAACCTCGTCGGTCATAACCTGCGTGCCTATATCGAGGACCTGGAAAAGCGGATGCGCAACGCCGCTGCGGACCTGGAGTTCGAGGAAGCCGGGCGCCTGCGCGACGAGATCCGCCGCCTGGAAAACGACGAGCTGGGACTTGGCGAGAGCGAGAAGAAGGCACCTGTCGTGGGCCGCAGCAACGAGGGCAAGCCCGGCACGCGCAAGCTGCGCTATGGCAAGACGCAGCGCAAGTTCGGGAAGAAATAGATTCTGACGGCTAACCAAGATCCCCAGCCGATGGCGATCTCCGTCTTGCGCGACGGGCCGCGTGCAGAGTAGCGCGCTGACATGCGCCCTGTTGCACCACTTCTGCTCCTTTCGCTCACGCTGGGGGCGTGCGACCGCCCGGCCCCACTACCGCAAGGCAGTGTGCAACGGGTTGCGCTAGAAGAAGCTGGGCAGCGCCAGGCGATGGCCGAAATGTCTCCCGATACCAGTGCGGCCTCCTGGACTGTCGCGACAGACGGGCAGGCGATAAGGTTCGGCAACAGGGACGAGCCGCCTCTGCTCACGCTGGCTTGCGATGTCGATGCAACGCCGCCGCAACTGGTCATCATCCGCCATGCCCGCGCGTTCCCGGGTCAGAGCGCGCTGTTTCCCGTCTTGGGCAACGGCATGTCCAGCCGCTTTCTTGTCGATGCGAAGCTGGCCGATGGCGAATGGCACTGGGAGGGACGCCTCCCCGCCGACGATCCGCAACTGGATGTCTTCTCCGGAACGCGCGACATCACCGCCACCCTGCCCGGTCGCGGCATGCTGGAGATAGGCGGCGGGCGGATCACCGGCGAATTCCTGGAATGGTGCCGCGCAGGCGGCCGGCCCGACCCGGTGGAAAGCGAAACCGCAGCCAAGGAACCGGGCGACGACGCCTAGTCGCGGCCTTCTGCAAGTTCGGCCAGCATGTCTGGCGTCAGAACCTGCGGAAGCTGCTCGCCTTCTTCGCCAGCCGGATACCATATGTAAAGCGGCACGCCCGCCGCTTCCCATTGCTCAAGGTAACGCGTGATTTCCGGATTTCGCCGCGTCCAGTCGCCGCGCATGGCGATAACGCCCGCCTCATCGAACGCCTCGCGCGTGGACTGGCGTTCGATGGCGACCTGTTCGTTCACCTTGCAGGTAAGGCACCAGTCTGCGGTGAACCACAGGAATACCGGTTGGCCCGAAGCGCGGGCATCGGCCAGCGCGGCTTCGGTATAGGCAATCGGCTCCAGCACGCTCTCGCTGCTGGCCACCTGCTCCTCTGCCCTGAATGGTAGTGATGCGGCGAAATACAGTGCCGCAAGAACGGCAATCAGCGCGACGAGCCGGTTGCCATTGCGACTGGCGGTCAAGGCCACGACCGGCAGAATGGCAAGCGCAAGCGCCGCGAAAGCGAAGCTCGTGCCGCCCAGCCGGAAGGCAAGCCAGACCAGCGCAAATGCGGTGAGGCCCATGGGGATCGCCAGCAGCCGCCGGAAAGTCTGCATCCACGCGCCCGGTCTCGGCAGCAGGCGCCGTAGCGCCGGAACGAACCCCAGCAGCAGGAATGGCAGCGCAAGGCCCAGCCCAAGCGCGGCGAACAGCAGCAGCGCCTGCGGCGCGGGCAGCAGTAGCGCGGCACCGAGGGCAGCCGCCATGAACGGTCCGGTGCAGGGCGTTGCCACCACGGCGGCAAGCAGTCCGGTGGCAAATGCCCCGCCCTCCCCGCGAGTGCGGATCGGCAGGCTGGGTATTTCGAACAGGCCCATGAAATTGGCCGTTATCAGCGTTGCCAGCACCAGCAGCGCGGCCACTACCAGCGGTTCCTGCAACTGGAAGGCCCAGCCCACCTGCGCGCCCCCGGCACGTAGCGCCAGCAACAGGGCGCCAAGCGCAAGACAGGCAATGACCACCCCTGCGGTATAGGCCAGCCCCTCCAGCCGGGCCTGCCGCTCATTCCCTCCCGCACGTGCCAGGGTAAGCGCCTTCAGGCTCAGGATCGGGAAAACACAGGGCATCAGGTTCAGCAAAAGGCCGCCCAGCATGGCTCCGCCCAGCAGCAACGCCAGCGGCGTTTCCAACGCACCAGGCCCGATGCGCGTGCCGCCCGTGGGGACTTCCCCCGGCCACGCTTCGAACTGGACGCCCACGCCTTTGTCATTGAACGCCAGCAGCCCGCGCAATTCCCCCGGCTCGGCCCGCAGGCCGCCGCGCGGTATCTCTGCAACAAGCATGTCCCCATCGCGGTAGAAGGTCTGCGCCTCGGCGTAGGCGACAACGTCCCGCTGCTCGATGAAGACATGCGGTTCGCCGATCTCGAGGCTGGCAGGCAGCGGGATCGCGATACGCAGCGCGCTGCCTGTCAGCTCGAACTGGGCCGTGGAATCGATCAGCGGTGGGATTGCGGCACTCCACTCGGCAAAGCGGGGGTTCGCCACGCCGCCTTCGCCCACCTGCACCGTTGCCGCAAGGCTCGCCCGCTGTGGCACGCACAGGGTATCGCTGCACGTCAGCCAATCGGCGTAAAGGCTCACTTCGTAGGCGCCGGGCGCAGTTCCTTCGGGTACGGTCAAGGGCAGCAATACGGCGTGCTCACCCTCGAAAATGTGGTTCATCAGACCCTGGGTAACGTAGGTCTGCGGCACCGGATAAAGAGGCTCGCCCGCCTGCCAGCCTTCGGGCAGGTCCCAGTCGATGCACATGCCCTGCCCGGCATCGCCCGGGTTAGTCCAGTATCCGTGCCAGCCCTCGTTCGGCAGGAAGTCCAGCGCAAGCTGCCCGCTTTCGCCTGGCGCGATGGCGGCCCCCGCCACCAGACGCGCGCTGCCGCGATCCATGAGATCCGGCCCGCGCGGGCAATTCTGCGCGGCGGCAGGAATGGCCAGCACCGCAGCCGCCACGGCGCAAAGCGTCACCAGATACCGGAAAAAGACCATGAAGCGGGATGGCGTGCTTGCCTGCATAGTGCGCGACAACTAGTGACGGTTATCATGAGCGACAAGTTGAATCCAAGGCGCGATCTCCTCATTCTCGGCGGCGGCCTTGTCGGCATGACGCTGGCCCTTGCAGCCGCGAAGAAGGGCATCTCCAGCCATGTGGTCGACCGGGCGGACCCGGCCGAACTGACGGCTGAAGGCTTCGACGGTCGCGCCTCGGCCATTTCCACGGCCAGTTGGAACCTGTTCACCAACATCGGGATCGCCGATGCGCTGGAACCATACGGCTGCCCCATAGCCTCCATCGCCGTGACCGACGGGATGAAACCGGGCCGCATCGATTTCCAGCCGGAGCAGCACGAAGGCACATTGGGCCGGATGTTCCCCAACCGCCAGCTGCGCCTGTCGCTGTTCGAGGCGGCTAAGGACGAGCCCCTGATTACCTGGCATTCCAAGGCCAATGTCGTGGATCGCCAGCGCAGTGAGCACGGCGTTTCAGCCACGCTGGAAGACGGCACCGTTCTGGAAGGCAGTCTGATGTGCGGCGTGGAAGGGCGCGGCTCGCCTACCCGTGAAGAGGCTGGTTTCACCATGGCGCAGTGGGACTATCGCCACCGCGCCGTCATCGCGGGACTGACCCACGAGAAGCCGCACGAGGGAGTCGCATGGGAGATATTTTATCCCGATGGTCCCTTCGCCCTGCTGCCCCTGCTCGACGACAACGAGGGTCGCCACCGCTCCGCGCTGGTGTGGACGGTGGACGAGAAAGATGCAGCCGGCGTTCTCGCCTTGGGTGAACGTGCCTTTGCGCACGAAGTCGCCAAGCGCATGCACGGTATATTCGGGAAGATCACCGTCGAGGGGCAGCGATCCTCCTATCCGCTGGGTTTCCAGCATACGGCGAAAATCATCGATCACCGGCTGGCGCTGGTGGGCGACGCCGCCCACGGCATGCACCCGATCGCCGGGCAGGGCCTGAACCTGGGCCTGCGCGATGTCGGCGCCCTGGTCGACGTGCTGGCGGAAGGTATGCGGCTGGGCCTGGAGCCAGGCGATGCCCAGATGCTGGCGAAGTACGAAAAATGGCGGGCAATGGATTCGCTGATGGTGATGGGCGCAACCGATACGCTGACCCGGCTGTTCGGCGTGCGCGGCAAGCTGGCGAGCGCGGTTCGCCGCTTCGGCATGGCCGGCGTTCAGCGTACTCCGGTGCTCAAGAACTGGTTCATGGACGAGGCCCGCGGCATGAGCGGCGACCTGCCCGAGCTGCTCAAAGGCTAGTCCACGCCCTGCCGCCCGGGCAGAGCGGGACTTAGCTGCTGCACCTGCTCACCTTCACTGGTCCGAAGGCCGCGCGGATCGAGCACGGCGGCGGTTTCCAGCGTTTCCAGCGCGCGCTGGGCGGCGGCAAAGCGTTCCGCATCGTTGATCCAACTCTCGGCCTCGGCGGCGTTGGGCAGGCCGCGCACCTCCTGCACGGCTGCTTCGATCCGTCCGCTGTCGAGGAACAGGCGAGCGCGTTCCAGTCGCCGCTCCGACAAGGGCGACGGGGTATCCTCGCGCCGCACGACGAATAGCGATGACAATTCACGGCTCAGGCGCGTGAACACGCCCTCGTCGGCAGGCGCTTCGGTCAGCACCGGGGCGAGCCCTTCAAGCCGCGCCACCAACCTGTCCAGCGTGACCGGATCCTGTGCGGCATCTATCACTGTTTGCACCGCATTTGGGCGCGCTTCGCCAAAGCGGAGGCGCAACTGGTCCGCCAGATAGCCAAGCGGGGCACCGCGTTCGATGGCGCGTCGGCTGGCAAAAGCGATCAGCAACCCCTCGGCCCGCGCCGCATTGCCGGCAGCTGCCTGGGACTGCATGTCGAGACGTGTCAGCCTCTGCTCCATCGCAGCAACCCGGCTGTCCAGCCCGCCTTGCTGTTCCACCACTCGCTCGACCCGCTGCACCGCCTCGCGCGCATCCTCCGCCACGGCAGCGGCACTGGCCGATGAACTTGGGGTGGGTTCGGGAGAGGTCACGTCCTGCGCGGCCAGCGCGGCACTATCCTGCATAGCGGGCTCGGTCGCACCTTCCTCGCTGCGGACACTGAAAAGACCGCCGAGACCGAGGTCGCCATCGCGGACGAACCAAGCCGTGAGGACTATGCCAAGCAGGAATGCAAGCGCCAGCCCAACGAGGGCAGGACGCAGGGGGATGCTGCGCCGTTGCGCCTGTGCGCCGGGAAAATCGTAACTCTGGTCCATACTGTCCTTCGGCGTCCCGTCGCAGGCTTCGCCCGGCCTGCCTTCTCGGGGATGTTGCCTTAATGGCACATGTCGCGGGCCAAGGCCAACAGCGCGTGGTCATCGGGTTGTGGAGCAGATTGGCAATCCTGCCACCCATCACCGGCCGCTGCCGCGACGCGCGCGCCGATGCAGGCCAGCCGGATGGCGCTGCGGTCAAACCCGAGGCGATCGATTTCGCCGCGAAAATGCTTGGCTGCGGCGGCGCTGTGCAGGAGTATGCAAGACTGCCCGGTGCGCAGTCCGACCTGGGCGCCGCCGGTGATCGGCAGGGCGCGCACTTCGTATACATCGCGGGCGGTGATGGTGTGCTGACCAGGGGTGAGCGGGACCTTTTCAACGCCGCCAAGGCGCAGGTACCGCGTAGGCACCTCATTATCGTCGAGCACGTTTTGCAAGCCGCCCTCACCGGTGCGATCCACCTTGAACCCGGCCTCGCGCGCTGCTTCGGCCGTCACCTTGCCCACGGCATGAACGGGCAGTTCGCGATATTGCTTCAGCGCGGCCCCGCCATGGCGCACCGCGTTCGCACTGCCCAGCAGCAGGGCGTCGAAACCATCTGCCTCAGGGGGTTTCCATGCAAGGGGCATCACTTCGAACAGCGGCATGCCGACGGCGGCAAGGCCCATCTCGCGCGCCAGTTGCAAGGTCGCCTGCAATCCGGGTTCTGGCCGAATTACGAATATCATTCAGAGTCCGTACCCGGAGCACCGTCAAAAACTGCCGTGATGCCCGATGTTGCTTTGCCAATCAGTTCGGCGGCCATCCGGGCGGGAACATCCATGTCGCCAGCGTCGAAGGTAGCCTGCGCTTCGACCCGTTCCTGTCCCGCAGGACTGAACAGCGCAGCCCGCATGTTCAGCTTGCCATCGCTGTAGGTGCAACGGACAGCGACCGGGGAATGGCAATTGCCGCCCAGCGCCAGCAACAGGGCACGTTCAGCCATGACTTCGGCATGACTGGGAGCGTGATCCAGGACCGACAGCAGCTGGCGCGCCCTCTCATCATCTGCGCGGCATTCGATGGCAATGGCGCCCTGCGCTGCGGCCGGCAGCCAGTCTTCCGGATCCAGCGGCACGCCGATGTCGTCCTGCCCCAGTCGGGAGAGTCCCGCGGCGGCAAGGAAAGTCGCATCGGCCGCCCCCGCTTCAAGCTTGGCGAGGCGGGTTGCCACGTTGCCGCGAAACGTGACAACGCGGCAATCGGGCCGCTGGTGCAGCGCCTGGGCCGCCCTGCGCGGTGCACTGGTGCCGATCACAGCGCCTTTCGGCAGATCGGCCATGCTGGCCGCGCCAACCAGCCGGTCCCGCTTGTCGGCACGTGGCAGGATGGCGATCAGGGTAAAGGCATCCGGGCGGATCGTTTCCACGTCCTTCAGCGAATGGACCGAGGCGTCGATTTCCTCGTTCGCCAGCCAGGCATCCAGTTCCTTGGTCCACAAAGCCTTGCCACCGATGTCTGCCAGCGGCCGGTCCTGGATCTTGTCCCCGCTGGCCTCCACCGGCACCAGTTCGACGGCGTTGCCGTCCCAGCCGTGGGCGGCGCATAGTCGCGCCCGTGCTTCTTCCGCCTGCGCCAATGCCAGCGGCGAGCGCCGCGTTCCGAGCCTGAGGAGTGGTTGCTGTGTCATGCCTCTGCTTGCCCTAGCGGCACGAAAGTCTAAGGGGAAGCGGGATGACACTGGTTCTGGGCATTGAAAGCAGCTGTGACGAGACCGCAGCGGCGCTGGTGACAGGCGATCGCAGGATTCTTGCGCAGGCCATCGCCAGTCAGGAGGCAGAGCATTCGCCCTATGGCGGGGTGGTGCCGGAGATCGCCGCCCGCGCCCATGCAGAACGGCTTGCTCCCCTGATCGACAAGGTCCTGAAAGAGGCTGGCAAGACGCTGGCCGACTGCGATACCGTGGCCGCCACGGCCGGTCCGGGCTTGATCGGCGGCGTCATGGTGGGGCTGGTGACGGCCAAGGCGCTCGCCATGGCAAGCAGCAAGCCGCTGATGGCAATCAACCATCTGGAAGGCCATGCACTCTCCCCGCGCCTTGCCGATAACGACCTGCAGTTCCCATACGCCCTATTGCTGGTCAGTGGCGGTCACTGCCAGATCCTGCGCGTGCAAGGCGTCGGCAATTACCGGCGGATTGCCACCACCATCGACGATGCCTTGGGAGAGGCGTTCGACAAGACCGCCAAGATCCTGGGCCTCGGCTATCCCGGCGGTCCTGCGGTGGAGAAACTGGCACGTGAAGGCGATGCAGAGGCAGTCCCGCTTCCGCGCCCGCTGGTCCACAGCAAGGAACCCCACTTCAGCTTCGCCGGACTGAAAAGTGCCGTCTTGCGCGCCCATGACAGCGGCGAACATTCGGATGCGGATATCGCCGCCAGTTTCCAGCAGGCCGCCCTCGACTGCATCCTCGATCGCACGCGACGGGCGCTTTCCGGCATGGATGCGGTTTCGGCTCTCGTCTGCGCGGGAGGGGTGGCGGCGAACCAGACCATTCGTGCAGGCCTGGAAAGCCTTGCCGCCGAATTCGATCTGCCCTTCACCGCACCGCCCCTGCCGCTGTGTACGGATAATGCCGCGATGATAGCCTGGGCGGGGCTGGAACGCCTGAACGCAGGCTTTGCCGCCGATCCGCTCGACTTGAAAGCACGGCCCCGCTGGCCACTTGATCCCGATGCAGAACCCGCAAGAGGCGCAGGAGTAAAGGCATGATTGGCGTAGTAGGGGCAGGCGCTTGGGGCACGGCACTGGCGCAGATGCTGGCGAGCGACGGGCGCGAGGTGCTGCTCTGGGCGCTGGAAGACGGCCTTGCCGATGCGATCAATACCAGCCGCAGCAACGGTCTCTATCTGCCATCGGCCGATCTTGCCCCCTCTATCCGCGCAACGGGCGACATTTTCGACATGGCGGAATGCGAGATCCTGCTGATGGTCACCCCGGCCCAGCATCTTGGCAACGTTCTCTCCATGATGCGGGCATATCCACGTGATCTGGTGCTGTGTTCCAAGGGTATCGAACAGAGCACCGGGCGTATGATGAACGATGTCGCGCGCGAGATTGCTCCCGACGCGCAGATCGCCGTCCTGTCCGGCCCTACCTTCGCGCACGAAGTCGCCGCCGGACTACCTGCCGCGGTCACACTGGCCTGCCGCGGGGGTGAGGCCCAGTGGGAGCGGCTGGCGTCCGAGATCGCGCGGCCCAACTTCCGCCCCTACTACTCCGACGATGTCATCGGCGCGGAAACCGGCGGCGCAGTCAAGAACGTGCTCGCCATCGCGTGCGGCGTGGTGGACGGGCTGGGCCTTGGCCAGAATGCGCGCAACGCCCTGATCACTCGCGGTTTTGCCGAGATGCTGCGCTTCGGCGTGGCATTGGGTGGCAAGTCGGAGACTTTGAATGGCCTGTGCGGTCTGGGAGATCTGGTGCTGACCTGCTCGTCCACCTCCAGCCGCAATTTCTCCCTCGGCAAGGCGCTTGGCGAAGGCATGAGCGCGGCGGAGGCCCTCGCAGACAGGCGCACGGTGGCCGAAGGCGCGCACACGGCCCCCGTATTGCGCGAACTTGCCATTAGGCACGGCCTTTCCATGCCGATTACCGAGGCGGTCAATGCGCTGCTGGAAGGACAACCCGCTCCGGACGTGGTGCGCGAGTTGCTTGCCCGCCCGCTGAAGGCCGAGGGGCACGAGGGTTGAGCACGTCCAAGGCGAAAGTCGAGGCTGCCGAGGAGCCCGGCGGCGACATCGCCGCGCTGGCCAAGGGCGGGCGCACCAATTTCTTCGGGTTCGTGCTGCGCCTGCTAGCGCGCCTGCCCTTCCTGTTCATCGCCGGCCAGCTCTACGGTGCAGAAGCGCTCGGCATCTACGCCTATGCCCTGCTCGTGGTCGAACTCACGGCGCTGGTATGTTCCATCGGCGAGAAACGTGGCCTGGCCCAGCGCCTGCGCGATAGCGAAGAGGAAAGCGAGGCTACCGAAACCGGCCTGATCGCCGATTCCATGCTGGTGGCGCTGATATTCTCGAGCATCATGGCGGCGGTCTTCTTCATCTGGCCAACACCGCTGTTTCCCAACGGCATGTCGAACGACCTTGACCGGTGGATCGTGCTGGCCATTCCCGGCTACGCGCTGACCGAGATCGTGTTGGCGGCGCAGGCCTACAAGTACGACATCGGCACCACCGTTCGCGCCCGCGCCGTGGTGGAGCCGTGGACCATCTCCATCCTGGCGGGCGCGTTCTGGTTCGTACCTGCGATCGGGAATGCAGGCCTGACGCTTGCCTATCTCGCTTCGATTTTTGCAGGACTGGCGACGGCCATGGTGCCGTTCCTGCGCACCTATGGCCTTCCCAAAGGCTGGTCACCCCACCCCGCTCGCCTTATTCCGATGGTGACACGCGCCATGCCGCTGGCGGTTACCGACGCCATCGAATGGGGCACGCGGCGCGTGGACCTGCTGATCCTGGGCTGGTTTGCCGGGCCGGTAGCACTGGGCATCTACTGGATGGCGCAGCAGGTCGCCAGCCTGCCACAGAAGCTGAAGACGAGTTTCGAACCGATCCTTGGCCCCGTCATCACGGCCAAACTGAAAGTGAAGGATTACGCGGCAATCGCCCGGCAAGTTTGCCAGGTCGGTTTCTGGATTGTGGCGGCACAGGCGGGCATTGCGCTTGCGCTGGGCATTCCGGGAGAGGCGCTGATGGGCCTGATGGGCGATGATGGCGAATTCGTACCCGGCACGGCCGCCCTCGCCTTCCTGCTGGCGGCAGAGGTCGTGGCGGCAACGGCAGTCGTCTCCGAGGCCGCGCTGATCTACGTGGCGCGCGTGCGCAACCTGTGGGTGTCCATCGGCACTATCGCTTTGCAGGCGCTGCTGACGGTCGCCGCGATGCTGGTGATCGACACGCTTACATTCGCCAGTCCCGAGCGGGCCGACTTCTACCGCGCGGCTGCTGCGGCTGGCGCGCTCATGGTATCGCTGGGCGTGGCCTCGGTCGTGAAGGCGGTGATGCTCGGAAAGATCCTGGGTCACTCGATCAACAATTGGCGCTGGGCCCTGGTGTGGGCGGCGGCTGCTGCCGTGCTGGTGGGCCAGGTCGCCATCCTGCTGCCGGAATGGGCAGAACTGGCATTCGGCATCCCGGCCATCCTTGGAGTCTATGGTTTCATCATCTGGACGCGCGGCTTCGGACCTGAAGACCGGGTGTTGTTCAGCAAGAAACCCAAGGCGGCAGACCCTATCCAGCCCCCCACAGACCGGCCGCCGATCTAGCTTCGCTCCACCCGAACGGCATTATTTGACTGGCCGGGCAGAATAAGGCACGCCTGCCTTATTATCGCCGCAATTCAGCCACTGTTAATGTTGTAACATCACTTTTGCGGCGCCGGTCATCTTGGGTCGGCGTCAAAAAGGGGAGACGTTATGACCAACAAGGCTCGTATTTCCGGTATGGCTGGAGCCCTGACGGCCACAGCCATGGTGATGGCTCTGGTTGCCTGCGCGCAGAACGAGAACGCCCAGAAGACAGAGCAGATGAGCACTTACGACGTGCAGGAACCCATCATGGCCGAGCGCGCAATGCCGGAGGCCGAGTACGCTATGGCCCCGCCCCCTGCGATCTCGTACTACGCCCCCGCAAACGCAGAGCGCTATGACGGCGAGGCCATCGGCTCGGTAAAGCTGGTGGCAGCCGAACCGGTCTCCACATTTTCCGTCGACGTGGACACGGGCGCCTACGCCAACGTACGCCGCTTCCTCTCGCAGGGGCAGATGCCTCCGCAGGCGGCAGTGCGCACAGAGGAACTGATCAACTACTTCCGCTACGACTACCCTGTTCCGCAAAGCCGCGAACAGCCGTTTTCCGTCACCACCGACATGGCGATCACCCCGTGGAACCCGGACACCCGCATCCTGCGGGTGGGTCTGCGAAGCTACGACCTGCCCCGCACCCAGCGCCCGGCTGCCAACCTCGTCTTCCTGCTCGATGTTTCGGGTTCGATGTCCGATGCCGACAAGTTGCCGCTGGTGAAGACCGCCATGCGCCAGCTCGCAGGCGAACTGGGGCGGCGGGACCGCGTGTCCATCGTGGTGTACGCAGGCGCAACCGGCGTGGTGCTGGAGCCCACCAACGACGAACGCGCCATTCGCCGCGCGCTGGACCAGCTGGAGGCTGGCGGGTCGACCGCCGGTGCCGCCGGACTGCGCCTAGCCTACGACATGGCGCGCAAGGGCTTCATCGAAGGCGGCGTGAACCGCGTCATCCTGGCGACAGATGGTGATTTCAACGTGGGAATTTCGGACCAAGACCAGCTTGTCGAAATGATCGAGGATCAACGCGACAGCGGCATCACCCTGACCACGCTGGGCTTCGGCCAGGGCAACTACAACGAAGCGATGATGGAGCAGATCGCCGACCATGGAAACGGCAACTACGCTTACATCGACAGTGCCATGGAAGCGCGCAAGGTGCTCTCCGACGAGATGCAATCCACCCTCTTCACCATCGCCCAGGACGTGAAGATCCAGGTGGAATTCAATCCCGAGCATGTCTCACAATATCGCCTGATCGGCTACGAGAACCGCATCATGAATGAAGAGGACTTCAACAACGACACGGTGGACGCCGGCGATATCGGTGCAGGGCATCAGGTGACGGCGCTATACGAGATCGTGCCCGCAGGAGAGGATGGCTGGATCAACCCGCGCCGCTACGAAGGCAACCAGACCAGCGTCATGCGCGAACGCGGGTCCGGCAACGAGGTTGCCTTCGTGCAGCTTCGCTACAAGCTGCCGGGGCAAAATCGCTCGCGCCTGATCCAGCGGCCGGTTTCATCCCGCATCCTTGCCAGCGCCCGCCCGGCGCGCGGCGACATGGCCTTCGTGGCAGCAGTCGCGGCCTACGGACAGAACCTTCGCGGAGACAGCCTGCTGAACGGGTTCGACTTCGACGATAGCGTTGCGCTGGCGGGAAGCCAGAGCGGCTACTGGCGCGAGGAATTCTTGCAGCTTGCCGGATTGGCGCAGACACTCGACGTGCGGCGCTAACTCGCGCTAAGGCTTGTGCATGGAATTCCTGCGCAAGCCTTATACCGCCATCATAGCGGGCCTCGTGGTCTGCGTCATACTTGCCGTCGTTGTCGGCAGCGCCAACGCACCGGGCATCGTGGCGAAAATCTCCGCTCCCGCTTCCGCCGCGATCAAGGAAGCGGGTGGCGGTGAGCAGGTGACAGCGCATTTCGAGACTCCCAACGGCTTTCCCAGCCGGCACGTCGTGCTGACCGGGGCGGAATCGCTCGACGAATCCACCCGCGATCGCATCGCCCATTCGGTGGCTGCGCTGCCCGGTGTCGGCGGGATCAGCTGGAGTGACGGCGACATGATGGTGGAGCAGCATTACAGCCCGCTCCATTGCCAGGAAGACGTGCAGGCGCTTTTGCGCGCACGAACCATCCGTTTCGAGGAAGGATCGGCCCAGATCGATGTCGCCAGCCGCTCGCTGATCGACGAGGTGGCAGGCGCCCTGCGCCCCTGTCTCGGCGCGGTCATCGAGGTAAGCGGCCACACCGATCGCTCCGGCCCGGAGGATGTCAACGTCAGCCTGTCCACAGAGCGTGCCGAGGCGGTAAAGCAGGCGCTGGTGCGCAGCGGCATTCCGGCTGACGCCCTGCTGGTATCCGGTGAGGGTTCCGCGCATCCGGTGGAGGGTCTGGAACCTACCGACCCCGCCAACCGTCGTATCGAATTCGCAGTCGTCTCGACCCAGCCGCTGTTGCCAACCCCAGTCGACACACCGGGCCCGCGCTAGGCTGTTGCAAGGAAGGCGCGAACCCGCGATTTGCCCGAATCGCGGGTCCTGCCGCAAAAGGAACGTTATGCCGATCTGGATGGAAGTGCTGGTGCTGATGCTGCTCGCCTATGCGGTGGGCCTGGGCCTCGGCTGGGTCGTCTGGGGCCGGGACACGTGATCAAACGGAGAGTTATGAATGGCTGAATTGTTGCAGGCAAACTGGATCCTGCTCGTCATCGCGCTGGTGATCGGACTGCTGGTCGCCTGGTGGATTTTCGTCGCGTCCCGCCGCACCAAAGTCGATATCGAAGAGAAGGTCGAAAGCGATAGCAAGGCCGCCAAACGCAACCAGGCCCTGATAGATGCTCCGCACGCGGCGCGCAGGGATGACGGCCCGCCACCCCCGACCGTAACACCCGCTGCAAGTGATCTGGAAGATGTCGAGGCCGCCCGCAGCGCGGCGTCCCCCGGACCGACTTCCGCTGCCGCCAATTCCGATACCACGGCCGCTGCAGCGCTTGGCACCGATGCCGAGACGGGTGACGGCGTGCCCGCCCGCGAAGCGATGAAGGCGTCACCGGCACTATCTCCCCACCCCGCACCTTCGCCCGCGCCCACCCCAACCCCTGCGTCCGATCCTGCCACCGGCGACGACCTGCGGCGGATCAAGGGAGTTGGTCCCAAGCTCGTCACGCTCCTGAACGAACAGGGCGTAACCAGCTTCGCCGAAATTGCCGGATGGAGCGATTCCGATATCGACCGGATCGATGCGAAACTCGGTCGCTTCCAGGGCCGCATCCGCCGTGACAGCTGGGTAGAACAGGCTCGACTTCTCCAAGCAGGTGACATCGGCGCCTACGAAGCGAAGTTCGGCAATACGAACTGATCGGGAACCCCCGGCGCGTTGCCGCGTAGGTTGACAACTGCGCTGTTTTCTTGCGCAGGGAAAGGTGTGTCCATGGCGAGCCAGTCAGTGAACGAACAGCCCACCGTGCTGGTTGTGGAGGACGAGGTGATCATCGCGCTCGACCTGTCCGAAACCGTGCGCGACATGGGCTTTCGTGTCGAAGGGCCCTATGCCAATAACGGTCATGCCTTTATCGCCATCGATCAGGAAATGCCGGACTTCGCCATCCTCGACCTACGAACTGCCGATGGCGAAGTATTTCCTCTGGCCGATGCGCTGACAGAGGCTGGCGTGCCGATCATCTTCCATTCCGGCCACATCACCGACCACGAGATTGCAGAGCGCTATCCTAGCGCGCTGACGGCGGCGAAGCCCTGCCCTCCCAGCAAGCTGATGCAGATGATCGCGGAAGCCAACAAGAGGGCACATTAGTCGCGCCGCTCCTTGCTCCGCCCCGCTGGAATAACTAGGGCGGTTACAAAGGAGACTGTTTTTCATGGCCGACATGGTGCCTTTCGATTGGGCCGATCCCTTCAACATCGACGACCAGCTAAGCGAGGACGAGCGCATGGTGCGCGATGCCGCGCACGCTTTCGCACAAAACACGCTGCAGGCGCGCGTGATCGAGGATTTCGCAAACGAGGCCGATGCCAGCGAGTTGTTCCCGATGATGGGACAGGCCGGCGTGCTGGGCGTTACCATTCCGGAGGAGTTCGGCGGGGCCGGTGCCAGCTACGTGGCTTACGGACTGGTCGCGCGCGAAATTGAGCGGGTGGACAGTGGCTATCGCTCGATGGCCAGCGTACAGTCCTCGCTCGTCATGTATCCCATCCACGCTTACGGTTCGCCCGAACAGCATGCGAAATACCTGCCTGGCCTTGCGTCGGGCGAACTGATCGGTTGCTTCGGCCTGACAGAACCCGATGCCGGGTCCGATCCCGCAGGAATGCGGACCTACGCCAAGAAGGACGGTGACGGCTATTCGCTCTCCGGCGCGAAGACGTGGATCTCGAATTCGCCGTTTGCCGATGTCTTCGTGGTGTGGGCCAAGAGCGAATCGCATGGCGACAAGGTGCGCGGTTTCGTGCTGGAAAAGGGGATGGAGGGCCTGGAAGCACCCAAGATCCAGGGCAAGCTTTCCTTGCGCGCCAGTACTACCGGCATGATCCAGATGGACGAAGTCAAGCTACCCGCCGATGCGCTGCTGCCCAATGTCGAAGGTATCAAGGGGCCGTTCGGCTGCCTCAACCGTGCGCGGTATGGCATTTCCTGGGGAGCCATGGGCGCGGCAGAGTTCTGCTATCACGCAGCGCGCCAATATGGTCTCGACCGGCACCAGTTCGGCGTGCCTCTCGCTTCCAAGCAGCTTTATCAACTGAAACTCGCCGACATGGCGACCGAGATTTCGCTGGGGCTGCAAGGATCGTTGCGGGTAGGCCGCCTGATGGACGAAGGCCGTTTCGCGCCGGAAATGATTTCGATCATGAAGCGCAACAACGTCGGCAAGGCGTTGAATATCGCCCGCGCCGCCCGCGACATGCACGGCGGCAACGGGATTTCGGAAGAATACCAGGTGATGCGCCACATGCTCAACCTGGAAACGGTGAACACCTACGAAGGCACTCACGATGTTCACGCGCTCATTTTGGGGCGCGCTATCACCGGTCTATCCGCTTTCTAAGGTAGCGCGGTCGCACTTATTGAAACTTCCGCACCACGTATGTGGACTTTGCGCAACACTCATACTGTGTTTCAACGATTTGTTCCCAAGGCTGGAACAATGGTGTAATCGCGTGATTGAGCAAGGGATGCGGGGAGCATTCCCGTTGGTCGTAATGAGGACAATTATGAAGAAGCTATTGATCAGCGCCTCGATGGTAGCACTTGCCCTTCCGGCAACTGCCCACGCGCAGGCATATATCGGCGTCAGCGGTGGTGTAGTCACCAACGAAAACGCTGACAACTCGGGGACGTTTGACACGACCCTGCCCGCCATTGGCACCGTTCCGGCGATCACGTCGGGCACTAACTACGAATTCGAAACCAACGTTGATGTGGGTTGGACTGCCGGTGCGCAGCTCGGCTACGCCTTCGACAACGGTTTCCGCCTCGAACTCGACGGCAACTACCAGAGCATGGATGTTGACTATCACCGCGGCCTGACCGTCGGTGGCTCGAACATCGATGGCCGCGACGTCGGTCGTTTCGTCCTGCGTGACGAGCCCACCGGCCAATCGGTTGGCTCCTTCCTCGCAGACGGCCGCGGCGACGTGGAAACCTATGGCGTGTTCCTGAATGCGCTGTACGACTTCCAGCTCGGCCCGGTTGAGCCCTACCTCGGCGTTGGTGCCGGTGTGTACGTGGTTGACCTCGACTACGCGCCCAGCGGCGTGGACATTGTGCACGATGCGGACACGACCTTCGCATATCAGGGTATCGTCGGTATCTCCGGCAACCTGTCGCGCAACACCCAGCTGTTCGCCGAATACAAGTATCGTCGCATGTTCGACGAGCCGACCTTCAACACCACGTCGGTTCTGCCGGCGTCGCTGATGACGGATTTCGCGCAGCACAGCGGCACCATGGGCCTGCGGTTCATGTTCGGTGGCGAAGAGATGGCCCCGCCGCCTCCTCCGCCCCCGCCGCCGCCGCCGCCGCCGCCTCCTCCGCCCCCGCCGCCCCCGCCGCCGCCTCCTCCGGCAGCTGCAGTGTGTGAGCAGGGCCCCTACATCGTGTTCTTCGATTGGGATGAGTCGACCATCACTCCGGAAGCGGCCACCGTGCTCAACTCCGCCATCACCGCCTACGGCGATTGCGGCACAGCAGCCATCATGCTGGCAGGTCACACCGATACCTCGGGTACCGCGACCTACAACATGGGCCTGGCAGAGCGTCGCAACGCTTCGGTCCGTCAGTACCTGACGGGTCGCGGCATCCCCGGCGGCCGCATCTCCAGCGAAGCCTTCGGCGAGAACGACCTGCGCGTTCCCACCGCCGACGGTGTGCGCGAGCTGCAGAACCGCCGCGTGGAAATCACTTACGGTCCGGGTTCGGGCATGTAAGTCCACGACGGACCAGACAACGAAAAGGGCCGGGAGCGATCCCGGCCCTTTTTGTTTGCGCGATCGGCGGTTGAATTCATCGCCCGCGCCTGACAGTGCCTGTTCATTCCAGCGCGCCTAGGCGCCGGTCTCCATTCGGCAGGACAGTCTTCCCATCTACGCGTACGATCCGGAATATGACGAGGGTCCTTGGTGGCGCCGCTTTGCCGCGAGGGTGCGCAGCGATGCCACGCGTCGCGGTACCGGTTTCGCCTTCGCGCTGGGTATCGAAGTCCTCATCATCCTGTTGCTGTTATCGCTTGGCCTTGGCCGGGACGAAGAGCGCGAGTTCGTTACCATCAGCAGTTTCGATGTCGGCCAGCCCGCTCCACCTGCGGAAACCGCACCGGCGGAGCCCCAAACGTCACCCAGCCAGACACAACCCGAAGCAAGCACGGAGCCATTGCCCGACGTGCCAGCACCCGTCACACGTCCGCCGCTCGCGATCGTTCCCTCCCCCTACCGGCTTCCCCCGCCGCCGGAGCCAGCACCGCAGACGACCCCGACCAGCAGGCCCAGTTCCAGCATCGGCGCTGTCGTACGCTCTGACAGGACCTACGGGCCCGCCAACACGGGCAACCCGCGCGGAGAAGATACCGAACGCGTCGGCACCGCACCCGACGGCTCTCCGCTCTACGCAGCGCGCTGGTTCAGGGAACCTGCGCCTGATCAACTGTCGGGCTACCTCTCCGCCGCGAGCGGCCCGGGCTGGGGTCTGATCGCCTGTCGTACCGCACCGAACTGGCGGGTGGAGGACTGCGAAGTGATCGGCGAGTCGCCGCAGAATTCAGGCATCGCACGTGCCGTACAGGCCGCAGCCTGGCAGTTCCAGGTACGTCCGCCGCGCATCGGGGGAGAGTACCAGGTCGGAACCTGGGTGCGGATCAGGATCGACTACACCAACGCCCAGCGGCGGGCCTTCTAGAGCCCGGGCGCCAGAGTATCGAGTTGCGTACCGGCCCGGACCGAGCTCAATCCTGGTCCTTTGGCAAGACAGGTGACGGCTTGCCGAGGGCCAGTTCCGCATCGGAAAAACGGATCGGCGTGCGCAAACCTTTCAGGCCCTCGGCCTCGAGGTCCACCACCATCCCGCGCGCCACGATCTGGGGGTCGGTAAGTGCCTGTTTCACGCTGTTGATCGGCCCCGCAGGAACCCCGCGATTTTCGAGCTTGAGCAACAGGTCGTCGCGTTTCATCTTTGCGATCCGCATCGAGATGGCGGCGGACAATGACACCCGGTTCTTCACGCGCCTGGCATTGCTGGTCCATTCCTCGCGCGGGGGCAGTTCGATAGCCTCTGCAAAGCGCGTGAACTGGCGATCATTGCCAACCGCAACGATCAGCCAGCCATCCTTGGCCTCGAACGCTTCGTAGGGCGCGATATTGGGGTGGGCGTTACCCATGCGCTTCGGGCTGCGACCCGATACGAGATAGTTCATCGCCTGATTCCCCAGCGTGCCCACCATCACATCGAACAGCGCCATGTCCACCAGCTGGCCCTGCCCGGTGCTTTCCCGCTGTCGCAGCGCTGCCTGGATGCCGATCACGGCGTAGAGACCTGTCAGGATATCGGCATAGGCAACGCCGATCTTCGTAGGCGCTCCATCGGCAAATCCGGTGAGATCCATGATGCCGCTCATTCCCTGGATGATGAAGTCGTACCCGGCCCGCCCCGCGTAGGGGCCATCGAGGCCGAAACCGGTGATGGAGCAATAGACCAGCCCGGGGTTCTTTGCCTTCAGGCTGGCATAGTCGAGACCGAACTTGGCCAGATTGCCGCTCTTGAAGTTCTCTATCACCACGTCGGCTTCGGCAATCATCGCCTTCACCTTGTTCAGATCGGCAGCGCGTTTGAAATCCGCGACGACCGTGTCCTTGCCGCGATTGGCGGCGTGGAAATAGGCGGCATCCTTGCTTCCATCGGCGCGATCGATGAAGGGCGGCCCCCAATTGCGGGTATCGTCGCCTTCAGGGCTTTCCACCTTGGTAACCTCCGCGCCCAGATCGGCAAGGACCTGACCCGCCCACGGCCCGGCCAATATCCGCGCCAGTTCGACGACCTTGATTCCTTCGAGAGGGAAATTGCTCATGCTGCCATTGTCTTTCGTGGATCGAGGGAGTGATCGGTTGGTCGGGGGCGCCACCTTGGCTACGCGGGCAATGACAAATTGCAAGGGATGTTCCCTCGCCGGTAAAGTCTGGGTTGTCTTACCCGCCAGCGGACGATCGGACTGGCCATCCCTAATCTGCCCGAAATTCCGGCTGGGGTGAACACCTGCCCCAGCTTCAGCCAGGGGCACCGCTTTTTTGAAAATACTCCTCGCCATCGTCGTTATTGCCGCAGCCGCGCTGGGCATCGCCTACTGGATTTCGCCGCTGCTGACCTTCAACACGCTGGTGCCCAAGGACGCGGGTGGCAGGCAAGTGGCAGAGGGGCTGGCCTATGGCGAGGGCGACCGGCAGGCGCTCGACGTCTATGCGCCAGCCGATGAAGACAGGGCGAACCTGCCCGTGGTCGTGTTCTTTTATGGCGGCAGCTGGAACAGCGGAACGCGTGAGGGCTATGATTTCGCGGGGCGAGCGCTGGCGGCGCAAGGTAACATCGTAGTGGTGCCCGATTATCGCCTTGTGCCGGAAGTCCGCTTCCCCGGCTTCGTGGAAGACGGCGCCGCCGCCGTCGCCTGGGTGCGCCGGAATATTTCCGACTATGGCGGCGATCCTGATCGCATCGTGCTGATGGGGCATTCCGCCGGCGCCCAGATCGGTGCCATGCTGGCGCTCGATCCGCAGTGGCTGGGAGAAGGCCGCACGGCCATTCGCGGGTTCGTCGGTCTCGCCGGACCATACGATTTTGCGCCGCTCGACACCGATGCCTCGATTGCCGCCTTCGGCGAATGGCCACGCGTTGCGGAAACCCAGCCTATCACTTACGCCGACGCAGCCGCGCCCCCCGCCCTGTTGCTGACCGGTGCGGAGGATACGGTGGTGAAACCCCGCAACAGCAAAGCCTTGTCAGCTGCCCTCGTTTCGGCGGGGGTCGAAGCAGGAATGACCACTTACCCCGGCATCGACCATATCGACATCCTGATCGCGCTTTCCCGTCCGCTGCGTGGCCGTGCCCCGGTGCTGGAGGATGCCAGCCAGTTCATAACGCGCGTGACATGAGCGCGTTGTCGAACCGTGCCCGCCTGCGCTAGGGCTTTGGCAAAGGAGAACCAACCATGCAGCTAGGCCGCTTCAACCACATCGGCGTCGCCGTGCCCGACCTCGCCTCTGCCATCGCGCATTATCGCGATGTGCTGGGCGCGACCGATATCACCGAACCATTCGACCTGCCCGAGCAGGGTGTGAAGGTATGTTTTGTCAACACCCCGGGCCATGACGACACGGAAGGTACGCAGGTCGAACTGCTGGCCCCGCTGAGCGAGGATTCCCCGGTTACCGGGTTCCTGGCGAAGAACCCTCTGGGCGGCCAGCACCACATCTGTTTTGAAGTCCCCGACATCGGCGAGGCACGCGCCGCGTTCGAGCGCATGGGCAAGCGCATTCTCGGGCCCACCCGTATCGGTGCGCACGGCACGCCGATCTTTTTCATCCATCCCAAGGACATGATGGGCCAGCTGACCGAGATCATGGAAAGCCCCAAGGGGGACGCTGCGCATTGAGCGCGAAGCTCGGCTTTTCGGTCGAGGAACTGCTGCCAAAGGCGCGCGGCGGCGGTGCGCTGAAAATGGGACTGGTCGCGCTGGGGCCGGAAGAGTGGCTCCAGCCGCGGCCCGATCTTGCTGCGCGCGCGGCTGCTTTCGATGCCCATCCGCAAGCCGTGCAACTGCTGCCGCCTGCCCTCCCCTCCGGACAAGAACTGGCTGCAATGCTGGGCGTCGAGGGCGGACTGGAAGCCGCAGCCCGTGCCGCGCACGAGGACATGTGCCTGCTCGCGCGGGACGATGGCGAGGACATCTACCGCCTCATCGGTGCAGCCGTAGCCTGGCCAACAGACTGGCATCCTGCTGATAAGCTGGGCCTGCCACTGATTGCCATGCACGCGCCGATCCAGGGATCTGCGGATCAACTGGCAAGCGGTGTCGACCATTTCATGGCCAGGCTGAAACCGGGCAGGATCTTCGGGCGATGCAACTGGTTCGTCGCCCCCACACCCGCCAGACGCTGGATCGACAACCAGCCGCCAGCCGAAACCTTCGCAGCGGTTACGGCAGAAAACGCGGGCGAAACCCTGTTCGCGCGCTGCGAACGACAGACCCTGCGCCGCCTGCCGGAAACGGGGGCGATCGTCTTCACCATTGGCGTTTACGTCGCGCCGCTTGCCTCCCTGTCGAACGAGAACCTTGCGCGCCTTGCCCATTCTCTCGATACCATTCCCTCTGATGAAGCCGAGAGACGCGGTGCGCGCTGGTTTGCGCCGCAACTGGCTCATTACGCTGCCGGGCGGCGTGACAAGGAGAATAACCGATGAACCTGATCACGATCCTGTTGCCCCTGCTCGCCCAGGCCAGCGCCACTATTGACGCCGGCGACAGCGTCGAAAACGCCTCCCGGTGTGCAGAACCGACCACCCAGCAGGCGATGAATTATTGCGCCGCGCAGGAATGGGAGCGAGCCGATGCCGCGCTCAACCACCAATGGCGCGCAACGGCGGCAGAGATGCGGCGCATGGATGCCGCCGGGGCGCCTGACGACGGGAGGCCCGGCTATTTCAGTGAATTGCTGCGCGGTCAGCGGGCCTGGCTGGTCTATCGCGATCACCATTGCGCCAGTGTCGGCAACAACGCGCGTGGCGGTTCCATGCAGCCGTTACTGGTCGCCAATTGCAAGACCCGCCTGACCCGCACGCGCACCACCCAGCTGCGCGAGCTGGTGGACTGGCCGAACTAGCCGCTAATCCAAGCGCTGGCGCACCTCTTCGAGACCGGCGGCATCATCGATGTCGAGCAGGGTGTGCGGCGCAGCATCAACCCCGGTAAGGCGGGGAATTTCTGCCAGCACACGCCCCGCACCGCTATCGCCCGTCAGATTGGCAAGCCAATCCTGGTCGCTCTTCCTGATAAGCGCGGGCACGCCCAGACGTCCGTCCGGATAGCGCGTGGCCGTACTGCCCGGTGTGGCGACCAGTTCTCGCAAATGATGCGGCCCGATCAGCGGCATATCTGCCAGCACCAGTAGCAGGTCTGCCTGCTGCGCCACTGCCTGTCGGCGCGCAGCCTCGACAGATCCGCTCAAACCCCTCTCCGGATGGCGATTGACGATCACTTGCCAGCCGGATGCGTCACTTGCAAATCGCGGCGCGTCAGGTCCGGTCACGATGAACCTGCGCATCAGGCCCGCGCTCTCTATCGCATCGAGAACCCATCGCCCTACGGACCGTCCCTCTAGGTCGGCGTCCAGCTTGCCGCCGCCAAAGCGGCTGGCCTTCCCGGCGGCGAGCACGGCCACCATTGGCTGTTCGTCAGCCATGATGAGGATGACGCCGCTCGTATTCGCCAACGATCCCGGCGAGCGCGGAAAGCGCCAGTCCCATCGGCTCGCGGCTGTGTTTCACGGTGCCCAGCGGGCTGGCGATGCGCGCGATCTGCTGCGGCGCGAAACCCAGTGACACCAGGTCCGCTTGGCGGGCGGCACGGGCCGGTGACCCGCCCTGCGCGCCGATCAGGAATGCCGGTGTCGTAAGCGCCCATTGCAGGATCGCCCGTTCCCATTCGTGATCGTGAAACAGCAGGACAACGGCCGTCCAGCGGTCTGCAATCAGATGATCGGGCACTTGCCCCAGGGCCAGAGAACCATCGTCCCGCCCGTGGCTTTCGCTCATGATGCCTGCGGCGTTGGCCAGCTGCGACATGGCGGCCAGTTCCGGCCCTTCGCCAAACAGCATCAGGCGCAGGTCGGGTACGTAGCGTCGCTGCGGCATGGGGCTGGGATGCGGGAGGGCGAGGCGTGCCTCTTGCCGGTCATCCAGCCGGGAAACCACTGCGCGGCAAGCCTCCCGGTCAGGCTCGGGATCGATAAGGATATCGAGGCCTCCGCCGCACGGAAGGCGAAAGTCGATGTTCGGCGAACCTGCGCCGTAGCGGAGCACCCGGCGCTCTCCCCCAGCGGAGATTTCGTCCGCCAGTTCCTGCTCCAGACAGCCATCGGCCAGGCTGCCGATCACGCTGCCATCGGGATTCACCGCGAGCTGCGCCCCGAGGCGACGCGAGAAGCTGCCTTCGATATGCGTGATGGTACACAGGCCAACGCCAGGTCGGCAGACCGCGCGCAAGGCGGCCTGATCGCCCGCTACATGAGCACTCTGCTGTTCTTCGATCGCCGTCATGGGGCCGATATAGGGCCGTGCGCTTCGCGATCCACACAAATTGCCTCTATGCGATATGCGCATATGAAGCAGCCGAGTCTTGCTCTTACTGTATTGAGACGATAATACACTTTGGTCGAGCCGAGTAGTCGGTTCCTCGATAGCGGGTACCGCGCAAATGCCGGGCGTGAAATGAAGTCTCCGTGCTCGATGATCATCGGAACATGATCGCAACGAGTCACAAACGGGAAAATGTTTATCGTTTTGTTGCGCGAATATCACGGCAACGCTGGTAATTGTGCAAACCGCCAAGCATCTGCTTGGATTAGAAAATTGGCAGCACTAGACGACTTGACGGAGTTGGGATTGACAATTGGGGACGGCATGATGGGGGGCAGTGCTAATGCGCGGCGAGGTCTTGCGGCCACAATCGGTCTTCTTGCCGTTACTGCATGCTCCACCCCCGCGGTAGACATGGCCCAGCCTGAAATCGCAATTCCGGCAGAGTGGCAGATTGCCGAGCCGGCGCCCATATCCGCCGATATCACCCAGTACTGGACGCTGCTCGACGATCCTCTGCTCACCAGTTTCGTTGAGCAGGCGATAGCCGACAACCGCGACCTGGCGCAGAGCGCCGCCAGGCTGGATCAGGCGCGCGCATCGCTGGTGCAGGCGCGGGCCGGTTACCTGCCATCGGTTTCGGCCAGCGGCGGCATCAATCGCGATATCGGCGACCTCGCCCGCGACGGGGTGCAGTTCTCGGTCGGTGCGGATGCGGCCTGGGAAGCCGACCTGTTCGGCCAGATATCCGGCAACGTCGCCGCGGCGGAAGGCGAACTGGCGGCGCAGGGCTACTCGCTGGCAGACCTTCAACGCCTGATCGTCGGGCAAGTGGCCATCGCCACCATCAATGCCCGCGCCACTGCAGAGCAGCTGGCGATCGCGCGCTCCACCCTCGCCTATCAGGACGATAACCTGCAGATCGCCCGCTGGCGCAACCAGGCAGGACTTGTCTCCAGCCTTGACGTAGAACAGGCCCGCACCCAGCGCGCGCAGACCGCCGCCACTATCCCGCTGCTGGAAAGCAGCCTGACGGGCACGGCGAACTCCATCTCCACGCTGATCGGGGAAGCCCCCGGCCGCGTGCTTGCCGCCATCGTGGCAGACGAGCCGGAGCCCGTTCCCGCCCCGCCCCTGCTGGCAGGGTTCGAGGCACCGGGAGAAGTGCTGCGTCGGCGCCCGGACGTGCGGGCGGCAGAGGCGAGCCTGTTCGCCAGCACCGCCCGCATCGGCGTGGCGCGCGCGCAGTTGCTGCCACTGGTCCGGCTTACCGGCAGTATCGGAACAGGATCCGCCACTGCCGGAAACCTCTTCGACGTTATCACCGGTGGTCTGTTCGCAGGGGTCAGCCAGCTTATTTTCGATGGCGGGCGCACCGCCGCGCAGGTGGACAGTGCACGGGCCGGTGCCGACGCTTCGCTGGCGGCCTGGGAGCAATCCATTCTGGGCGCGCTGGAGGATGTCGAGACAGCAGCCGTCGACCAGCGCACCGCAGCGGAGCGGGTTGTCATCAACGAGGAAGCGCTCGACGCTGCCGACAACTCCGCCCTGCTCGCGCGCAGCCAGTATCAGGCTGGCCTCACCGATTTCCGCACGCTGCTGACGGCTGAGAACCAGCTACTTTCGGCGCGCAACCAGCTTGTTTCCGCCCAGGCCGACCGGGCCATCGCCTTCGTTCGCCTGACCCAGGCGCTGGGCGGCGGGTGGAGCATTTCCGACTATGATCTTCCGCCGGTGGCCAGCAGCCCCGCGAACAGCGACAGGACCGCGCAATGAGCCAACCAGAAACAGATCAGGATATCGGCGAGTATCTGGACAGCGGCAAGCCGCGCAAATGGTACAAACGCCGCTGGGTGTGGGTGGTGGCAGCCATCGTGCTGGTGCTCATCCTGCTTTCCACGGTGTTCTCCGACGGGGACCAGGGGCCGGACTATATCACCGCCGAGGTGGAACAGCGTTCGCTGGACCTGACGGTGACGGCCACGGGTAACCTGCGGCCCACCAACCAGGTCGAAGTCGGTTCCGAAGTCTCGGGACGGATCGACAATATCTACGTCGACGTGAACGACGTCGTATCGCGCGGACAGGTTCTGGCGCGCATCAACACGGACGTGATTCAGGACCAGATCCAGCAGAGCCAGGCAAACCTTAACGCCGCACGTGCCTCCGTCCTGCAGGCGCAGGCTACGCTGCAGGCCGACACTGCCCAGCTCGAAAGGCTGCGCGAAGTGCGCCGCCTGTCCGATGGCCGCGTGCCCGCCCAGGCGGAACTGGAACAGGCCGAAGCCGCCGTGCGCCGTGGCCAGGCCGCTGTCGCCAGCGCCCGCGCCAACGTTTCATCCGCACAGGCCCAGCTTTCCAGCGCGCAGACCAACCGCGACCGCGCGGTGATCCGCTCACCCGTGTCCGGCGTGGTGTTGGCCCGCCAGGTGGAACCCGGACAGACCGTGGCGGCCAGCTTCAACACGCCAACCCTGTTCGTTCTGGCAGAGGACCTCGGAACCATGCAACTGCGCGTTTCCATCGACGAGGCGGACGTGGGACAAGTACAGCCCGGCCAACCGGCGAACTTCACTGTCGATGCCTATCCCGGTCGCCGTTTCCCCGCCACGGTGGAGCGGGTGGACCTTGCCTCGAACAACATCGCGCTGGCCAGCCAGCAGCAGCAGCAGGGCCAGCAAGTGGTAAGCTACGAAGCGCGCCTTACCGTCAGCAACGACGATGGCCTGCTACGCCCCGGCATGACGGCCACCGCCACGATCGCCACCGAGAACACCGGCGTTTCCATGCTGGTACCCAACGGTGCCCTGCGCTTCGACCCGGAAACGCAAGAGGAAGAAGAAGGGGGTGTTTTCGGACCCCAGCAGTTCGGGCTCGACCAGGAAGACGAGGCTTCTATCGGTGTCGGCTCGACCCAGCGGGTCTACGTGGTCGAGGAGGATGGCAGCCTGCGCGCCATCGAGGTCGTGACCGGGCGCTCCGATGGACGGCGCACCGTCGTGACTTCGGAAGAGCTCGAACCCGGCATGAAAGTTGTTACCGGCATCAGGGCCATGCGCCCGTGAGCGAGCCGCCGCTCATCGATTTGGAAGGGATAACCAAGACCTTCGGCGAAGGCGCGGCGGCGTTCCAGGCGCTGAAAGGCGTCGATCTCAAGATCCAGCGCGGCGACTTCGTGGCGGTGATGGGGCCATCGGGCTCGGGCAAGTCCACGACGATGAATATACTGGGCTGCCTCGACGTACCCACCAGCGGCAAGTTCCGCTTTCGCGGCGTGGAGGTGCAGGCCTTGAGCAGGGACCAGCGCTCGCTGCTAAGGAGGCGCTACCTCGGCTTCGTGTTCCAGGGTTTCAACCTGCTGGCGCGCACGACCGCTCTCGAGAATGTCGAGCTACCGCTACTCTATCGCGGTGAAAGCAAGAAGCTGCGGCGCGAGGCTGCCGAACATGCGCTGGACCAGGTCGGGCTGCTCCCGTGGGCCGAACACACCCCGGCGGAGCTTTCCGGCGGTCAGCAGCAGCGCGTAGCCATTGCCCGCGCGCTGGTGACGGAGCCCGATGTCCTGCTGGCAGACGAGCCAACCGGCAACCTCGACACTGAACGCTCGGTCGAGATCATGCAACTGCTCAATCGTCTCAACGCCAACGGCATCACCGTGCTGATGGTGACGCACGAAGAGGAGATGGCGGAGTTCGCCAAGACCATCGTGCATTTCCGTGACGGACTGGTCGAGCGTATCGAGCGCGGGCACAAGTCCGGCGCACCGCTGGAGGAGCACGCCTGATGTTCGGCATGATCGGAGCCACCATGCTGCTCGCCCTGCGCGAGATCCGGCGACACCTGCTGCGCAGCTTCCTGACGACGCTGGGCATTATCATCGGGGTTGCTGCCGTCATCACCATGGTGACGCTGGGCCGTGGTCTGACCGCCGACGTGCAGGAAGATATCGCCGGCCTTGGTTCCGACGTTTTCATCGTCTTTCCCTCGCGAACCGATCCCAACGTGGCGCCGCCTCCGTTCGACGAGGAGGACGTGCGCGCAGTCGAAATGCAGATCCCCGGGGTCGAGGCCGTCGCGGGTGCGGTCGAGACCAATGCCATCGCCTTCCACAACGGTCAGGACTGGCAGACCGGCGTTCAGGGTGCGAGCCGCGCCTTTTTCGCCGCCCAGTCCATCGAGGTGGTGGAAGGTCGCGAATTCTCCGACCGGGAGGAAGCGCGCGGAGAAAGCGTCTGCATTCTCGGGCCCAAGATCGTCGAGGAAATCTTCGTGGAAGGCAGGGTCCTGGGCGAGGAAATGCGCATCGGCAACGTGTCTTGCCAGGTGATCGGCGTGATTGACGAGCGCTCGAGCTCGATTGGTCCCAGCAACGATGCCAACGACATCGTCATCATGCCGCTGAAGACGGTGCAGCGCCGCTTTATCGGCAACAACAACATCCAGTACTTCGTGGTCAAGTACGATCCCGCCTACGAAGCGGGCGCGATGCAGAACCAGTTGATCGACCTGCTGCGCGAACGCCGCGTGATACAGGATGGAGAGGACAACAACTTCAACATCGTCGACACTGCTGAGATCAACGACACGGTCAATCAGGTGACCGGGGTGATGACCCTCGTGGTCACGGTGATCGCCGGTATCAGCCTGCTGGTGGGCGGTATCGGCATCATGAACATCATGCTGGTTTCGGTTACGGAGCGCACGCGCGAGATCGGCATACGCCTGGCCATCGGCGCGCTTGCGCGGGAAGTGCGCCTGCAATTCCTGACAGAGGCCGTGGTGCTGTGCTGTTTTGGCGGTCTGATCGGGATCGGTCTCGCCTTTGGGCTTTCGGTGATGCTGGCGGGCGCAATCGACCTGCCTTTCATCTTCGATCCGGTGGTGAACGTGATGAGCTTCGTGTTCAGCGCGATCATGGGCATCATCTTCGGCTATTACCCGGCCCACCGCGCCAGCAAGCTCGACCCCATCGACGCGCTGCGCCACGAATAGGGCCGCGCCCCTTTCGGAACGCGGCCCTATCCTGTCATCCAGATATGCTCAGGCAGTCTCGACCAGCACCACTTCGCTGTCTTCCAGCGCGCTGATGGTAATGGTGTCGAGGTCGGCAATGGCCGCGCCGTCACGCTCGTTCACGAACTCTCCGTTCACTTCGATGCTGCCGGTGGCAGGCACAAGGTAGCCCTTGCGTCCATTCAGCGCATAGTCGAGCGTTTCGCCAGCCTTGATAGTGGCACCCACCACACGCGCATCCGCGTTTATTGGCAGCGCATCGCCGTCACCCTCGCGTCCGCTTGCAAGAATGGCCCACTGGCCCGCGCGATCCGTCTTGGGGAATGGCTTTGCGCCCCAGGTCGGAGGCAGGCCAAGCTTGTCCTTGTCGGGCAGAATCCAGATCTGGAAGAGCGTGGTTTCCTCGTTCTCCATGTTGTGTTCCGCGTGCTGGATGCCGGTCCCGGCGCTCATCACCTGCACGTCGCCCGCCTCAGTGCGGCCCTCGTTGCCAAGGCTGTCCTTGTGCGTAATCGCGCCTTTGCGGACGTAGGTGATGATCTCCATGTCGCGGTGCGGGTGCGGGGGAAAGCCGCTGCGCGCCGCAATATGATCGTCGTTCCACACCCTCAGCGCACCCCAGTGCATCCGGCTCTCGTCATGATAGCCGGCAAACGAAAAGTGATGCTTGGTATCAAGCCAGCCGTGGTTCGCTCCGCCAAGGCTGTCGAAGTTTCTTACGTCGATCATGACTGTTCTCCTTTGTCACAGGAGATGGGAAGCGGCCGATTTAAGACAATATCGCCGTATCTTGAGCCCGTGAAAGGCGGGCTTTAGGCACCCGCCTTTCATCAGGCCATTGCGCCGGTCAGCCGGTGATCACCGCGCGGCATTCGCCAAGGCCGATCCGAGCAAATCCATCCTTCTTGGCAAAGGCGGTGATGATGACCTCGTCACCGTCTTCCAGGAAGGTACGGGTTTCGCCGTTCGGCAGCGTGATGGACTTCTTGCCGCCTTCCGTCAGTTCGATCAGGCTGCCTTCGCCGCCCTCGTCGCCGCTAGTCAGCGTGCCGGTGCCCAGCAGGTCTCCACTGCGCAGGTTGCAACCGCCCACCGAATGGTGCGCGACCAGTTGCGCCGCGGTCCAGTACATGGCCGTCATCGGTCCGGTGCTGAGCCTGTGCGGTTCATCACCGTCCTCGCGCATCTTCTCGGTGGCGATGAACACTTCCATCGTGATGCCAAAGGCACCGGTGGCCTGATCGCGTTCGTCGAACAGATAATCGAGCGGCTTGGGATCACCTTCGGGCCGCGCCGGCTGCGCCGTGCGGAAGGGGGCCAGCGCGTCTATGGTCACGATCCACGGCGAAATGCTCGAATGGAAATTCTTCGCCAGGAACGGACCGAGCGGCTGGTATTCCCAAGCCTGGATATCGCGCGCGGACCAGTCGTTCAGGATCGAGATGCCGGCGATATGCTCTTCCGCTTCGCCTATGGGAATGGGGCGGCCCAGCGCATTGCCCTTGCCCACCCAGATTGCCATCTCCAGCTCGTAATCCAGCCGTGCGCTGGGGCCGAACGGCGGCTGCCCGCCCTCTTCCGGCGGCTTTTTCTGCCCGCTGGGACGCTTTACATCGACGCCAGAAAGGCGGATGGACGAGGATCGTCCGTGATAGCCAATGGGCACGTACTTGTAATTGGGCAGCAGCGGATTGTCGGGGCGGAACAGCGCACCGATGTTCTCCGCGTGGTGAATGCCCGAATAGAAATCGGTGTAGTCACCCACCGTCACCGGCACGTGCAGCTTGCAATCCCTGGCCTTGTGGAGCGCAGGCTCGACCGCGGTCTTCTTGTCGTCATCGGTCAGCAGCTTGAAGACGCCTTGGCGCAGCGCACGCAGCGAGTCCGTGCCGCGATCGAGCAGGTCGTTCAGCGTAGACTGTCCCGCCAGGCGTGCTGCGGTGGCAGCTTCCAGTTCCAGCAGACCGGCGATATCGCCAAGGTCGAGGATCATGTCGCCGATGGCAATGCCACCACGCGCGCCGCCGTCCTTGGGAGAGAAGATGCCCAGCGGCAGGTTCTGCACCGGGAAGTCCGGATGGCCGTTGGCACTTTCTACCCAGCTCTTCGCATCCGGATCGTGGGTGAAGTCGGTTTCGACGGTTGTCTCGGTCATTTGGGCAGTTTCGCTTTCTCGAAGCCTTCCCAGCAGGCATCGTAATCGGATTGCAGGGTTCCGCCATTCAGGGCGAAGTCGGTGGTCTGGATGATCGCGCGGCTTTCGAACATGAACGCCAGCGTGTCCTCGATCTTCACAGGTTTCAGGTCGGCCTTCGTGGCCTTGCGGGTGCTGTCTGCATCGGGGCCGTGGCCATTGAACTGGTTGTGCAGGCTGGCGCCGCCGGGCACGAAACCGCCCCCTTCCTTGGCGTCGTAGACGCCTTGGATCAAGCCCATGAACTCGCTCATCACGTTGCGGTGGAACCAGGGTGGCCGGAACGTGTCCTCGCCCACCATCCAGCGCGGCGGGAATATCACGAAATCGCAGTTTGCTATCCCCGGCGTGTCGCTGGGACTGGTAAGGACAGTGAAGATGGACGGGTCCGGGTGGTCGAAGCTCACCGTGTTGATGGTGTTGAACCGGGACAGGTCGTAGCGGCATGGCGCGGAATTGCCGTGCCAGGCCACCACATCGAACGGGGAATGGTCGATCGTCGCGGTCCACAAACGACCGTTGAATTTCTGGACGATCTCGAAGTCCTCGTCACGGTCCTCGAACCAGGCGACGGGCGTTTCGAAATCGCGCGGGTTGGCGAGGCCGTTGGCGCCGATGGGTCCGAGATCGGGCAAGCGGAAGGGCGCGCCGAAATTCTCGCAGATATAGCCGCGCACGGGGCCGTCGATCTCGACACGGGAGCGCATCCCGGCAGGGATCAGGGCGATGTGCCCCGGAGCAACATCCATGCGGCCAAGTTCGGTGACGATGCGAAGGTCGCCCTGCTGCGGTACGATCAGCATTTCGCCATCGCTGTTCTGGAACGCGCGCGTATTCATGCTGGCAGTCGCGGCATACAGATGGATGCCGATCCCGCTTGTCGAAGGATCACCGTTGCCGCCGTAGGTCACCATTCCGTCGACAAAATCGACAGTTCCAGCAGGCATGGGCAGCGCGTCCCAGCGCAGCCGATTGGGGGTGGTGTAGCTACCATCGGGCGCCACAAGTCGCGATGCGCCGCCGTAGGGCTGGAACGCGCCGTGCGCGGTGGTAGGCCGCATCCGGTACAGCCAGCTGCGGCGGTTTTCCACTCGCGGCGCAGTGAATGCCGTGGTGCTGAACTGCTCGGCATAAAGGCCGAATGCCGGACGCTGCGGACTGTTGCGCCCTTCCGGCAGGGCGCCTTCAACGGCCTCTGTGGCGAAGTGGTTGAGAAATCCCGTCTGGTAATGCATCTTTTAGTCTCACCTGAAACTTCTTTCAGGCTCAATGCCTCGCTTCGCGCGTTTGATCAATGCCGGTAATCATGGTGTGTAAGGGGACAACGACCGAAACCGCTGGAGGTGCCAATGAAGCTGTATGGATATTGGCGAAGCTCGACGAGCTATCGCTTGCGCTGCGCGCTCGAACTCAAAGGCTTGGAATACGAACAGGATCCCGTCAGCCTGATCGAGAGCCGCCACAAGGACGCTGACTATGTATCGCGCAATCCCTTTGCCGGTGTCCCGATGCTGGAGGCCGATGGCCGCGACCGGGCACAGAGCATGGCCATCATCGAGTGGCTAGACGAACGCTTTGCCGATAATCCGCTGCTGCCCTCGGATATAGAGCAACGCTTCTCCGCCCGCGAACTGGCCTATGCCATTGCAACCGAACTGCACGCCCCGCTCAACCTGAAAGTGCTGAAATACCTGAAAGACCCGCTCGGCCACGAACAGGGCGAGGTCGAAACGTGGTATCGGAACTGGCTCTCCGCCACGCTGGTGCCGGTCGAGAAACGCCTGAAGCAGCTTGGCACCGATGATTTCCTGTTCGACAGGCCCGGCCTGTTCGAAGCGGTGCTGGTGCCGCAGCTTTACAACGCGCGTCGGTTCGACTTCGAACTCGATGCCTGTGACCGGATGTGCCGGATCGAGCAGGCCTGCCTTGCCCTGCCCGCTTTCCAGCGCGCACATCCGGACAACCAGCCGGATGCGCCCGGCAACCTCTCGTGATTCATGACCTTGCCCGCTTGACCATGGCCGTTAGATAGACAGGCGAAGGAGAGGCATTTTCATGGCTGACATCGTCCGCACACCGGCAAATTCCCCCGACCCCCACGCCGCGCCCGCCGACTACGAAGCGCTCTACCGGCGTTCGGTGGAGGACGCGGACGGTTTCTGGCTGGAGGAGGCAAGGAAGCGGCTCGACTGGTATGCTGAGCCGACGAAGGCGGGGGAGTGGTCGTTCGATCCGGTGGACATCAGGTGGTTCGCCGACGGCGCCCTGAACCTGTGCTACAACTGCGTCGACCGCCACCTGCCGCAGCATGCGGACCGCGCGGCGCTGATCTTCGAGCCCGACGATCCTGCCTCGCCCGCGCGCACCCTCACCTACGCCCAGCTTCACGCCGAAGTGGTGCAGATGGCCAATGCCCTGAAGGCGATGGGTGTGACGAAGGGCGACCGGGTCACCCTCTACATGCCCATGGTGGTCGAGGGCGTGCTCGCCATGCTCGCCTGCGCGCGCATCGGGGCGATCCACTCGGTGGTGTTCGGCGGCTTCTCGCCAGAAGCGCTGGCGGGCCGGCTGGAAGGCTGCGACAGCCGCTTCGTCGTCACCGCCGACGAGGGGCTGCGCGGCACCAAGAAAATCCCGCTGAAAGCCAATGTCGATGCCGCGCTGGCGCATGACGGGGTCACCGTCGACGGCGTGCTGGTCGTACGCCACACCGGCGGCGATATCGCGATGACTGAAGGCCGCGACCACTGGTATCACGAGCTTGCCAGCGATGCGGAATGCCCGTGCGAGGAGATGGGCGCAGAGGACCCGCTGTTCATCCTCTACACCTCCGGCTCCACCGGCAAGCCCAAGGGCGTGCTGCACACCACCGGCGGCTA
>CANLQG010000004.1:0-200000 GCA_947493195.1 uncultured Sphingomonadaceae bacterium
CTTCGTCACTACGACGAAGCCCAAATCGTCCTTAAATCACAACCTCAAATCTGTGTCATAGGCGCTGACGGGGGACAGGCGGCGACGATGCGCTCGTCCTTGCCTACCAAGGCCAGCAGCGACCAGCTCTTGGGGAGCGAGAATGTGAGATCGGTCCCCGGCCGGTGCGCTTGGCCGGGATTGCCGACGCTCGATCCGTCGGGGAGCTCGCCGCGCAACAAGGCATCGAATTGCTTCGTCTCGACGCGCCCCGAAAGACCGAGCGATTTCGCGCCCTCCCCGACCCATTGCCCGGACCGATCGGCATCGACCCGGGCATAGTAATTGTCGTCCGCAAAGTAGCTGGCGGCAGCAGACGGGGACCGCACGTTGGCGATTGAGAGCATGGCTTTAGTCCTCTAACAAGCCCGCTGCTGGCACTCGCCCGCGCATCAGATATCCGGCTCGATATCGCCGACGTCGGGTTCGTCCCGATCGGGCTTGTCCTGGTCCCTGTCGTGGGCGGCGCCACCAAGCAGACCCTGCTGTCGGCGCTCCTGATCGGCACGATTGCGCCCCTCTCTGCTCGCTTTGTCGCGGTGGGGATCATGATCCTCACCGTTCTTCACTGACCGATCCTTGGTGGTCTCATCGCGCGCCCGATCCTTGTCGGTCCCAAGTGGCAATTCGCTTTGCCGATTGCCCTCTTGGTCTGCGGGCCAATGCGCCTTGTCGGGGTCTTCGCTGCGCCCCGACCTTCCACGCTCGATAGTCGAGTGCTTGTCCTGCGCTTCCTCTCTCGACCGGTCTCTTGCGCTTTTGCGCCGTGACCTCCGGTTGGTCCGCATCTCCTGATCGCTATCGAATTGCTGACCTCGATCCTTTCCGTCATGGCGACGGCGTTCACCGGAATCGTCGCTGTCACCGCCTTGATGCCCGGGTTCGTCGTCATCATCGGATTCGACAGTAACCGATCTAGCGCCAGGTTTTGTGACCTTCGGTATCTCGCGGGGGATGAACCCTTCGGCAATCCGGGGCCAGTCCTGCGGCTCAAGCGTGATCGGCGCGGTCGGAAGCCCTTCGGGAAACTTGATGTATCCCTCAAGGCTCTTGAGCCCCATGAACTCGTCGGGAAGCAACAAGGGTGCGATCTCGCGGCGGGCCGTCAGGCTCACGGCATCACGGGCACTGTTATGCCCATAGCTCTGGTTCTCTTCGACCTCGCGCACCTCGCGGTGACCGACATTGTCCGAGCACCATGTGGCGGTCTCACGGTCGGCCGTTCCGAGCATGAGCTTGGTCTTGGCGAGCGACGACAAGGTCATCGCCATGTTCTCACCATAGACCTCTTTCAGCTTGGCATAGGCATGGACGACGGTGACGATGGCGCCGCCGTAGTTGCGCGCGGTCTGCAGGCCCTTTTCGAGCGAGGGAAGCCGATGCAGCGCGCCAAGCTCGTCGATCAGGAACCACAGTTTGAGGGCGGGCGAGGTCCGCCCGGTCATGAGCGTGTTGATGGCCGTATCGAGCCAAAGCGTCAGCATCTGCGAGAGTACAGTCAGGTCAGCGTAGCGTGCTGAAAGGAACAGGACCGATCCCTCCTCGCCCTCGCCCTTGACCCAGTCGCGGATCGAGAAGGGTTTGCCGTCGGTCGGCAGCAATTGCAGCGCCTTGGCGTTGACGTTGAACACCGCGCGCACCGATTCCGCCATCTTGGCGGCCTGCGGATCGGTCATCGGCCCTGCCATCGTATCCTCGAGCAACTTGTGCAGGTCGGAGAGATTGGCGTTCATCAGGTCGCTTGCGAGTGCCGCGTTGGTGCCCTTGCCCTTCTCGACCAGCTTGAGGCAGGTCTCGACGAACAGGGTACGTGCTGCGAGCACCCAGAACTGCTCCGCCCCTCCGCCGTCGTGCGGCACCAGGGATTCCGCGGCGGCATGGAATTCGGAGCTGGTGGTGCAGTCGTTGAACACGCTCCAGGCCGGACACCGGGCATCGAGCGGGTTCAGGATGACGTCGCGCTCGGGCTCGTAGAAGGCCTCGATGAAGGCCCCCGTGAGGTCGAATATGACCGCGCGTTCTCCCCTCTCGCGGATCTCGTTGTTGAGTTCGAACAGCGCCACGGTCTTGCCCATGCCGGTCGTGCCGACGAGCATGGCGTGGCCCTGTTCCTGTCGCCAGGGGTAGCTAACCCCGGCGAGGTGCGCGGGCGCATAGAGCCCGGCACCTTGCAGCGCCTTGCGGCCTGCAAGACGCCATTTCCAGCCCAGCTCGCGGCCATACTCGAGGGCGCGTTTGCCGCGATTATGACGAGCGATGTCGGCTTTTAGTTCGGGCAGCGAAACGAGCCGCGCACCGCGCAGGTGGCGCTTGGCTTTGGACTTTTCGCCGAAGTGCTCGGCAACCCACCAGAAGACGGCCATGAGCGGAATAAGGCAGACCGTGGAGAGCAGCACCGCCTGCTTCAACGTGGCGAAGAACAGGTCCCATGCTTCGCGCATTGGGGGGAAGTCCCTTACCACCCCCATAGGGAAGGCAACCATGCCGCCATCGGGCAGACGCAGGTTCACGAGCTTGGCCGGATCGAACTCCATGAACATGTAGCCCGAGGCATAGAGATGCATCCAAAGAAGGTAGGCCTGATAGTCGTCAAGCACGCTGCTGACCTGCCACCAGCAGGTACCCAGCACGACCAGTGCAGAGATGATCAGCGGCAGCTTGAAACCGGCTGCAAACATGAAACCGAAGTGTCCCAAGAGCTGGGTTCCGCGGGTGAAATTCACGATACTATTCTTCATCGCCTGCCTCCTTCGCACGCGCAGGAATGAAGCCGAGCTGGGCCAGGCGGCGGTGATAGGCGGCATGGGCCCGCTTGCGCAGAGTGTCGTCGGAATGGCTCGCTAGCAGCGCATCGAGCGCGGTGGTGAGGAACATCAGCTGGCGTGCTGGATCGCTTCCGCCGGGACGATCGGCGCTATCGTTGTCGCGGTTCCACGCAGCGACCAGGTGGTCGCGAATGACCACGCTCACGCTGGTATCGCGGGTGTTTGACTGGTCCAGAATCCAGTCCGCAATCAGCGGCGGGACGTAGGTCTGGAGGACCCTGTAACGTTGCATTTGTCCAAGCTCCTTGTGCTCAAGAAGCCTGGTTCGACCTGCGGAAGGCGAGGATCACAGTAAATAACGAAGGCCATGTAGGAAAACGAAAATTTCCCTACCTATTACAGCGGATTAGGCCAAGACGATTTGACGCCAATTTGCGAATCCAAATCGCCATTTGCGGTCAAATCGGTCGATGCACATCGTGAAAATTCATCACAACGCATTGAGAACATTGGAAGAACTATGGCGGCACCGCTGCGTACGGTGTGCCTGTCAAGTTCCAATGTGTGCGGGGCTTTTCAGGAGGCCCTGAGTTCCGTTCAATGGGTTGAATTCTAATCCTTATTCTTGGAGCGCGAGCAATTGTGTCCTCGTAGGGAAAAGCGAGATTCAGGGCGAAAATGCCGGTGGGCTACCAACTGGCCTTAGTTATGTGAGAATCCCCCTCGGCGGGTCATTCCCCAGGCGGGCCAATTGCCCGGTCGTTTGAGAGGATCATAGGGACCAGATAGCCATCACCGGACTGTCCCAAGATCGAATGGAGATGAGGTGCAGAACGATCGGGAATACCCATCTCTCCTAACCCTGCGAACAAGAAAAAAGGCAGGAACCGTTCCCGGTCCCCGCCCTGATCCTACGGTCAGAACTCATCGAGCATTGCCCCATGAACCGTATGCACCACGCGCGCTGCAAGATGCGCAGGAAGCGCGTTGTAGTCACCCTCATCCAAAGCAAAGTATCCGAGTTCTCGGTCCTCAACGATATGCTGATCGAAGAAGCTGTGCAACGCCCGACGCTCTGCCACAGCCAGCGCGGCAAAGTAGCGTTCCGAGTTCGAATTGATCCGAGCAATTGAAGCCATTGTATCCTCCTGATGTCTGCCGTTGACGGCAGGAGCAGGACGGATGGGCGTGCGGCCGGCGGGTCAGGGATCGCCCACTTGGGCGACCGCGAAGCGGCGGTAGGGGTAACGATTTTGTCGGACCGTAGCGTAGCGAAGGGGAGTCAAAATGGTGGGACCCTGCCGTCCTTGACGCGCCTGTTGCACGGCCATCAGAATGGGAGAACGTGAGCCAGGCCCCTCCCCTCCGGTCCCAAGCTAGATAGCTCCCGAGACCTTCTGCGCGACCTCTGTCAGCGTCGCCTGCAGGCGGTTGATCTCCGATAGGCTGGTCCCGCTGGGCACGTATCGCGTCACAAGAAATTCGCGCGACTGCGACATGGCATGCAGGTGTTCCCGCGTCCGCTTCCGCAGCACCAGCCCAAGCTCGACTGCGAGGTCCGCCCTTGCCGCGAGGTTGTGCTGGAGACCCCGGACCTCGCCCGCGCTGTGACCCGATCGGAGAAGGAATGCGTTGAGGTAAAGCTCGACCGCATGAATCGCGACCATGCGAAACGGCGCCCGCGACCTGGGTTCTCCGGGCCGTCCATTCTGCACGAGAAGCTGGGCCGCGATCCGATACTCATTTGCAAGTGCCACAACCTCGGCTGCAGTCGCGGCCTCACCCGGATAGCAAACGATCGCCTGGTCAGTCATGGCGCTCTTCG
This sequence comes from uncultured Sphingomonadaceae bacterium, assembly GCA_947493195.1. GTDB lineage: Bacteria > Pseudomonadota > Alphaproteobacteria > Sphingomonadales > Sphingomonadaceae > Alteraurantiacibacter. Next base: position 4,630 of record CANLQG010000004.1, read on the forward strand.
TAGCACCGCTTTTGCAAACGATTACTGAAAGTTCTTCGGCGTTCCATACGCGAGGAAGGGGCCCTGTCCGGCTGGGACAGGACCCCTTCGGGAGGCGAGATCGAGGTGAGAGTTCAGTCGATCTCGGGAGCGTCCTGGTTGTCGTGATCGTCACCGCTGCCGTTGCCGCGCGAGAGGAAGTCGACCTTGTCGGCGAGGATCTCGGTGCCGTAGCGCGTGCCCCCGTCCTTGTCCTCCCACTGGGTGTAGTGGATGCGGCCCTGAACACTGACCAGCTGGCCCTTGGAACAGTACTGGCCGACGGTCTTGGCGAGGCCGTTGAAGCAGGTAACCCGGTGGAACTCGCTTTCCTTGGCGGTGTAGCCGTTCTCGTCCTTGTAGGTCTTGCCGTCCTTGTCCCGCGCAGGGCGATCGGTGACGACAGTGATCCCGGTGACATTGGTGCCGCCCTTGGTCTCGCGGGTGTCGGGATCGCGGGCGATGCGGCCGGTAATGATGGCGATATTGGTCATGATGGTAGTCCTTCAGTTCCTTAAACCGGAGACCATCTCCGGCTTGCGAACATCCAGAAGAAGCAGGGCATGGGAGGACTGCACCGCAGGGGCAAAGCTCCAAGGGAAACCTGTTCATGACGGGTGGTGCGGGCAGGCAGCGCAGCTGCCAACACGGCCGGAAAGGAACGGGTTGCCGTCCTCAGCTGACCTGGTTCAGGACTGTTCGCGACTAAAGCCGGATGGGTATCGGGTGTGGGTCTGCAGGCTCACTTGACCTTTCCTGCAATCAGCTAACGCCATCGCCCTCCGATGCCTCCAGGAGATCCATGAAGTTGCAGGCTGCTTCTCGGTCTTGCTCGTTCTCGAACGCCACATCGAGATCGGGGGCTGACCCGAACATGTGCAGGAACGATCACAGGGCAAAGTGCTCAGCGGCAGCGTAATTTGAGGCAGATAAGTCCGTACTGCGCCCTCTAGGTAGCCTTTCGACATGGCTCGCATCGTCCTTAAAAGTGGTCGTCCGTCGGGCCGATGGACCGCAGTGCAGGAGCAGGATCAAAACGCCGTCGCTGCTGGTGAATCGGAAGTCGCGGTTGGCACGCGCATCGCTGCATAGTTGAACGATGACCTGGGGCTCGTACTAGCGGCCTGTCCAACATGCGCTGCCACTTGATCACATGGCTACCGCGCTGGCCCCGAAAAGCGCCTCGATTTTGGCCTGGGCCCCAACCCCGAGGTCAGCCACAATCAGCTTGTCTTTGGCGCGCGAGCAACAAACATAGAAGAGGTGGCGGGTTCTCCGCTCCCGGCTTTCGCTGGTGTCGGTTCCTGCCAGCAGCTTGCCAAACGAGTATTGGTTCCAGTTCGCGCCAGCGTCATCCAAAACCACGATCACGTTCTGAAATTCATCGCCTTTCACGCCGTGTTTGGTTGAGAACGGCATGCTGTTTTCCAGCACGGCGCGGTAACGACTGACTTCCAGATAGGGCACCGCCAGAAGAAGATCCAGAAAGGCCTGATGCGCTGCCTCGGGCGATCCTGCCTCGGCAGCCACCACAGGGCCTGCCACGGCCGCTTCCAAGTCATCAAGGAGTGTGACCAATTGCGCTGCCCGCAGATGCATTAAGATTGCTTCAATCGTTCCTCCGGCATCAATTAGTTTGATGAGGTCATCTAGGGCCGCCTTCACTCGCGCCTTCTCGGCTGCCCCCGCGATCGGGATCGGGCGTTCCTTCAATGAACTGATAGCGCGCCCCACCCGCCCTTCACGCCAAGCAGTAATAAATGGCTCGACTTTTTTAAGGAAGAAGGCTGCAATCGGGTCTTCGCCGCTCTGAAACTTATCTTGCGTAAAGCTTCCCCGACTGGCGAAGGCTGCCAATAGATCGGCATATCCGGCCTTGCGGGCGATAAGGCGGTGAGTGAGGAATAGAACCTTCAACTCGCCCTGTACACTCCAGCCGAAGACATCCTGCGCTTTCTGGACGGCGAGTTCGGCAATGTCCGCGTCCGGAGCCGTGCCGGTGAGACTGACATACACCGCGCCCCCCGGTAAATTGGCACCCGCTGGCTCCTGCTGAATGTCAGTTCGGACCTTGTTGAGAACGTCGATCACCGCCTTGGAGCACCGATAGTTCTCCTCCTTCTTGATTTGAACCAGCTGTGCCTGCTGATCGGCCGACAATTCGCCGACCCCTCCCGAATAGATGTTCTGCATCTTGTCGCCAAAGAAACCGATCAGCGGGGGATGCTCTGTCTTAAGAAGATGATCCAACAGGGCGGAGACAACCAGCGGATCAGTGTCCTGGTATTCGTCTACAAATATGAACGGGAATCGAGCGGCGACCACTTTCGATAAAAGCGGATGGTCGTGGAACATAATGTGAGCCACGCCCAAAAGGTCGTCGTGAAAAATTCGGCCTTCCAAGAAGTTTGCGCCGCGATCGGAGTAGGCGATCGTCGGTACCGTCTTTAAAGCTTCTGCCAATTCCTCCTGATCTTGCTTTCTGCGGCTGCTTGCAGGCAACCGGTCATTGAACGCAAGAAGGGCGGGCCTCAGCTCTTTCTGAAAGTTTTTGATCGAGGCCCATAAGAAGTCGTGGATCGTTGAGACCACAAACAAGGGGTCGTGCTCTGTACGCTCGATGATCTCATTCTTTGCTACATTCGTGAAAGTAATGCAGGCCACACGCTGGCCTTCCCCGATAACGCTCGAACGGTCCGGTCCTCGAATGAAATCAAGAGCGCGAATGAGGGACGATGTTTTGCCCGAGCCCGCCCCGGCGTCGATCAGGAAGCTCTGTCGCGTGTGCAGACAATCCAGGATTTTTTCGTCCGCTTCCGTCATCATTTTGCGGGATGCTCGGCCAGCCATTGGAGGCCTTGTTGAATATAGAGGGGAATCTCCCAGCCTGGTGCGCCCATCAGATCGAGGGCGAAATCGACCTTCCCGAGCTTGCCGCTCAACTCCCACGCTTGTGCTGTCAGGCCTGCGTCTATCGCTTTCTTGACGGCAGCCTTAGTCGTGCTGAGCTTGGCATGATTGTCAGTCAGCCAAGTGATGTTGGCGTAGATGAATGCTTCCTCGAATGAACGACCACAATGCCCGTCCTGGGTGACCTGATAGGCAACCCGAATGCAGCCTTGCGTCTTGGCCGCATTATCGCAGGCTTGCAATTCTTCGACGGTTTCCTTCTCGGGAATCCATTTGCGGAGACAGGCGTTGCTAGTGCTTTTCCCCGTCGCGACCGGGCATTTTTTTCCTCCGTCATCGACCGAGTCCAGGTCGGTAATGATCAGGCTCGGAATGCCAAGAAAGTCGATGATCGGCTTAAACTTATGGGCGTGCCCCCCGCCCACCTCAGAAATGCTGACATACTGACTTCCGAGCGTCTCGCAGCCAGCCACCTTGGCTTGCTCCTCAATCATCATTGGGAGCAGCAGCCGCTCGACCTGGCCTTCCACGAAGATGGCCTTGTCCGCGAAAAACAGATCGCAATGAGTCAGTCGAACATAGCGGCGCAGGAAGTCGAGAAGGTCGGGGTTGTGTGGTGGCAGCGGTAGCTGCGAAAGGTCCTGCATGACGACCTGACGGCCAACCCTGCGGAAATAGCGCACGGGCTCGAACTCAGAATGAGCGATCATGTGGGACGAGTGTGTGGAGAGCAGAACTTGTGCTGTCGTCCCTCCGTCCGTTTCCAAAACCTTCGAAATCTCGCTGATGAAAACCGTCTGCATCTGCGGGTGCAGGTGCGCCTCGGGTTCTTCAATCGCGATTATATGAACGCGCGGCTTGTCGCCCATCGTCGCGTCGATCGCAGCGCGGAAGGACTCCAGCTGCAGGACAATGTAAATCAGGTTTTTGTAGCCGAGCCCGTTATATTTTTCGGGCAGCTCGAACTCCTCCATTACTCCTTCTTTTTCGGCGTGTTCGCTGGCATAATATATTCGCGCATTGTCACGGTAAATTGTTTCTGCGCTCAGTTCAGCACGTACCCTCAGGTCCGGCGCTTTTTGGCCTGGCGGATAGCCAAAACTCTGAAGGCGCTTCGTCAAACGGCCAAAGGCTTTGCCGTACATCCCCGTAAGGTCGCCTGCGCTCGCCGTGAGTGCATCTTCGATCGCTTGATAACCGGCAGCGTCATCGACCCGATAGAAGCGTTCGTAATGATCGTGGAGAAGTTTTGAGAGCTTCGCGGACCGGCTTCCCTCATCGTCATCGACGTGCCGCTGAGCGGGCACGATGTCGATGCGCAGTAGGGATTTCAGCAAATTGCCGTCTTCGAGTTGTTCCACTTCTTTGCCGTCAGGGGACACTTTGAAGAAAACGCGTTTGAAATGATCTCTGAACGTCTCTTTCAGATAGTCGCACAGCGAGACGTCTTTGCGAGGCCTGGCCCCAAACTCGTCGAGAAGCTTTTTCGCGTTCTCCAGTCGATAGTCGATCCGCATGCGCACTCTGCTTGTGCCAGGCGTAAGGTCCATCAAAAGCTTGGTGGCTGCAACGAGGTCGGCGGGATCTTCGCCATAGGAAAAGGTCAGATCGAGCCGCATACGCGGTGTAAGCCGCCTAAGCAGCTCAATCTTCTTTTCTGGATCAGCTTCAGCCGCAACCTTTCGCTCGATCCGCTTCAGGTCCCGGTGGCGAAGCTGAGAGAGGTCGTGGAAGGAGATTTTAGGAGCCTCGGCTCCTTGCCCGATAAACAGCCGGAGAGCCTCCATTACTGAGGTTTTCCCGCTATTGTTCGGCCCCACCAAAATGGTCGTCGTTTTGTCCTGGGCGAGATCGATTGAGAGTCGGCGCAGCAACCTGAAGTTTCGGATCTTAATGTTCTCAAGGCGCATGCGGTCATTATCTCAAATGGCTCGAAGATCTCGAAGGTGACTGTAGGGCCATCCTGACACAAGGGGGAAGTAGTTTGCTATCGAATTGAACCGGAATCGCCTGTCACTCGATCCCGGGTGGCTTGATGAATTCCGTGATCAGCCGGCGAGCGCGGTGCACTGATCGCTAAACGGGTCACCTGGCTACGGTCCGCTTTCGGTCCAAGGCGTGGCATATCCCGCTCGGGCTCCTTTCCTCTGGGCTTCGAGGCAGACCTTGGGCGTGGGACGCGGTCGTTCATTGTGCATGACAATCACAGTTTGGGTGTAAGTCGATGTAAGTTCGGCTACTCCACTCAAGGTATGGAGGGTCTTAGTGTTCCAAGGCGCATTGTTCACTCGTGATTGGCTGAAGCAAGGGGTCACCGAATCCCCTGAGTGGCAGAATCTCGAAATTAGTGAAGTTGAGCAGCTCTACGAAAGCGCCCAGCATTTGCTGCATGAACATTCAGGCCACAAGAAGCCAACCGAAGCAGAAACCGAAGACCAACTTATTTATCCGCTGCTCGAATTGCTGGGCTGGCAACACAAATCCGTTCAACAGAACATGACGACAAAGGGACGCAAGGACGTTCCCGATGCCTTGCTTTTCGCCGATGGCGACGCCGCAGAAAAGGCGAAGACACTCGAGCCATGGCAACGCTTCCGTCATGGCGCTGCTCTTGTCGAAGCGAAGCGCTGGAACCGCCCGCTCGATCGCGAAGGGCAAGGCGACCAGGGTGTTCCGTCGACCCAAATCATGCATTATCTGCGCCGCGCTGCCGTCGTGGCAGATGGAAAGATGCCGTGGGGCATTCTGACTAACGGACGGCACTGGCGGCTCTACTACCAAAACGCTCTTTCTGTCGCTGAGGACTTCTTCGAAATTGACCTGGGCAAGGTCTTTGGTCTGCCCGGATGCGAACCGGATCTACTCGACGAACCGATCGATCCAGATTACGCATTCCGATTGTTCATGCTGATTTTTGGTCGCGAAGCGTTTCGTCCGAGCGAGCAGGGCCGCAGCTTTCACCTGATCGCGATCGAGGATGCGCGCCGGTGGGAGGAAAGGGTCCGCAAGGATCTGGCAGATACGGTGTTCGAAACCGTCTTTCCCGAACTGATTACTGCCATCTCGTTGGCAGACCCGGATCGCCCCGAGACGCTCGATGATGGCTACGCCGAGCAGGTTCGCCAAGCGGCCATGTTCCTTCTCTATCGTCTATTGTTTGTGCTTTATGCCGAAGATCGGAATCTGCTCCCCGACGAGCGCGGTCCCTACGCGGACTATTGCCTGACCCGTCTTCGAGAGGAGATCAAGGAACGGCATGTGCAAAGGCAAGCACAGCTCGCCCGCAGCACTGCCTACTGGTCGCGCCTCGAGACAATTTTCGGCGCAATTTCCGAAGGCGACGATGATCTTGGCATTCCGCCCTACAACGGCGGCCTGTTCGCAGCGGAAGGCAATTCGCTACTCAGTCGCATCAAGCTGTCGGACGAGACGCTAGCCAAGGCTATATTACCGCTCTCACACCGCGAGGAAGAAGGGCGGCTTCGCTACATCAACTACCGCGACCTTTCGGTTCAGCAGCTCGGCTCGATCTATGAATCGATCCTCGAATACGGTGTCGAGATCGAGGAAACCGGGACCGTCCGACCGCGCTCGGACAACGAGGCACGGCACCGCTCGGGTTCGTATTACACACCAGAACCGCTCGTATCGCTGATCATCGAAAAAACGGTCGGCCCGGTCGTCGAAGAGAAGCGCGAGGCATTCGAAGCCGCTCTAGCAAGCGGCGCAAAGGGTGATGACCTTCGCGCACACGATCCGGCCATGGCACTGCTTTCGCTCCGCATCGTCGACCCCGCAATGGGAAGCGGGCATTTCCTCGTCAGCTTGGTCGATTGGCTTTCGGACAAGGTCTTGACCGCAGTCGGCGATGCCGAAAGCATGGCCGAGGGCGATTATACTTCTCCTCTCGTGAAGCTCATTGCCGAGTTGCGAGAGGGGATCGTCGCCAACGCGCGGGAGCATTACTGGCCGATCGTCGAAGACCAGCTGGATGACCGCCATATCGTGCGCCGCATGGTACTCAAGCGCTGCGTCCACGGGGTCGATCTCAACCCGATGGCCGTGGAGCTCGCCAAGGTCGCGCTCTGGTTGCACAGCTTCACCGTAGGTGCGCCTTTGTCGTTCCTCGACCATCATTTGCGGTGCGGTAACAGCGTGCTTGGCGCGTGGGTGCGCCCGACGATGGACTGGATGCAAGAACGCGGTGCCCTTATTTCCAACCGCCACCTCGCCCCGCTCGCCAACATCGTGCGCGAGATGGAAAAGATCGAAGGGCTGACCGACACCGACATTGCTCAGGTTGACCAGTCGAAAAGCCTCTTCACCACCGTCTCCGAAGCCAGCGCTCCGCTCGAAGCGATCCTCGATCTGGCAAAGGCGGATGATCTGATGGGCGTTCTGGAAACGAATGTCCGCCGACCCCGCGAACCGGCTGATGCCATTCGCAAGGATGGTGACAAACGCCTCGCCGACATGCGCAAGGCGCTGGCCGACAGCACCGACGAAGCAAAGGCGGAAAAGGCGCGGGTCGCGCTCGAAAAGGAATCTGCGAAGATTGACCGCGCGGTCGCCAAGGCGCGCGAAGCCGAACGCAAGTTCGACCGGGCTGAAGCGATGAAGCTGGTCCACGAAGGAACCTTCGGCGATCCCAGCCGGATCGCAAGCGGTGAAATCGAAGTGCTCGCAGCCGACGCGCGAACCGAGCTAAGCTTGGATGCACCAGAGCCGGTCCAAGGCAGTCTGATGCCGAGCCATAGGCCCGATGATCGCCGCCGCGCGCTGGCAGACAGCCTAGTGCGCGAGGCGCGCGCAATCGCGGCTGAACAGCGGTTCTTCCACTGGGAAGTCGCCTTCCCCGGCGTATGGCGCGACTTGTCCTCTTCGGGTCGGTCAGGCGGGTTCGATGCGGTCATTGGCAACCCGCCTTACGTCCGGCAGGAAGAAATCTCCCCGATCAAGCCCGCCCTGTCGAAAGCCTTCGACACCTATGCCGGCACCGCCGATCTCTACGTCTATTTCTACGAACAGGGGACCAAGCTGCTCAGGCCCGGCGGGCGAATGGGCTATGTCGTCACCAACAAGTGGTTGAAGGCTGGCTATGCAGAGAAGCTTCGGCGGATGTTCGCCGAGGATGTGTGGGTCGAATTTCTGGCCGATTTCGGCCACGCGCGCCATTTGTTCCCGGATGCCGACGTCTTTCCATGCGTCATCGCAGTGCAGAAGCCCGATGCAGACGCTGTGCCCGAGCAATACGATCTTGCGGTAATCCCGCGTGACGATGTTCCGCGTGAGGGTCTGTCGGCAGCAGTCCACGCCGCGACCTATCGTGCCGAACGCTCCGACCTGACCGAAGAAGCATGGGTGCTGGAGCCGCCAGACGTAGCCGCCCTGCTCAAGAAGATTCGTGAGCGCGGCGTATCGCTTGAGGAATATGCCGGGGCTAGTCCGCTTTACGGCGTGAAGACGGGCTTCAATGAGGCATTTCTGATCGACACCGCCACACGCGATCAGCTTGTTGGCGATGACCCGAAAGCAGCCGACATCATCAAGCCCTACCTGCGCGGTCAGGACATTGGCCGCTGGCTGCCGGAGTGGAACGGGCTCTGGATGATCTTCGCTCGGCGAGGTATCGACATTGAAGAATATCCGAGCGTACTTCGGCATCTCGAGTCTTTCCGAACACAGCTAGAACCCAAACCAGCTAATTGGCAGCCTCCGAAGAAGGATGCGAAATGGCTAGGTCGGAAGGCCGGTAGTTATCGCTGGTATGAGATTCAGGATGCTGTCGACTACTTTGAGGATTTTGACCGCCCGAAGGTCCTTTTGCGGCGCATCGCTTTCTATGCCCAAGTCTGCACTGACCAAGGCCAATACATGGTCAATGACTCAGCTTTGATACTGCCGACCGTTGATGAATGGATCGTCGCCTGCCTCAACTCACCGATCGGCTGGTATTTCCAATTCAAAAAGTTCCCGCACAAGAAGGATGAGGCGCTCGCTTTTGATATTCCTTATATCCGTGAGTTCCCAATTCCGCAGCTTGAACACGGAAAGCGGGAAGCGTTCCAAGATAATGTTGAGTGCATTAAGACGAACACCGCCATCGTGGAAAAAGCGGATCGAGCCATTGCTGACTGGCTTGGGTTCGAGTTCCCAAGAGTTACTAGCACCGCCCTTTCCGAGGCCAGCAAGCTCGACAGCGACGGCTTTGTCTCAGCGGTCCGCGCCGCCCTGCCCAAACGTGAAGGCTTGACCCCGACCCAACTCCGTCGGCTGCGCGAAGCGTTTGCCGAGACCGCCGAGCCTGCCCGGCAGGCACGGATCGAATTGCTGGCCCATGAGCGCAGCCTCGCTGCCATGGTCGAGCGCGCCTATGGCCTGACCGACGAGGAAGTTGCTCTCATGTGGCGCACGGCCCCGCCCCGCATGCCGCTGGCCCCTCCACCCGGGTTAGATCTAAGCGATGACACTGGTGACTGAACTACTCTAGGTTTTTGCTGTCACTGCTAAAGTCCGCAACCGGCGCACTTCCTGACCTTTCCGCAACCGAACTCCATTGGCTGACTGTGGGCCGGAAGCAGAATGGCGGCTCTAGAGCGGCCAAACCCAAAAAGCGGACTTAGGATGCGCCGACTTACACGCACACTGTTGGAAAAGTTCGTCAGTGCTCGCTATCGGGCTCTATGGCCACGACACCAACAGCAACAAACGCAACGAAGAAGGGGCACTGTCCCACCTGCGATGGCGAGCGCACCTGCGAAATTCACGGCTCGATCTACAAGGCTTGGGACTGGGAGGACAAGCAATATGGCCATTCGGTCAACGGCGGTGTCGACCACTCTCTGCTCGAATGTCAAGGGTGCGAGACGGTCTTCTACGAAACTTCCAGCTGGAACAGCGAAGACACCGATCACTACTACGATGCGGCGGGGCAGGAGCAGTATGAGCATCCGAGGGAGATACAAACTTATCCGAAGCCAGAGGCCAAGACGAAGCCGGTATGGTTCGACGCCATGCAAAAGGCTGACCCCCAGCTGCGCAATATCCTGAGCCAGATGTACGTAGCGCACGACAACCAGGCACACATCCTCACGGCGATAGGACTCAGAACGGCACTGGACCGTGCAACCGAAGTCATCGGCATCGACCCGGCCAAGACATTTGATGAGAAACTGAACGAGCTGCGCAACGGAGGGTGGATCGGGCAAACTGAGCGGGACATCCTCGGCGTTGTTACGGATGCGGGTAATGCGGCTGCGCATCGCGGCTGGGAGCCCGACAGTCAGGAGGTTTCCGAACTGCTCTCATCGCTAGAGGTGTTCCTCCATCGCGCTTTTATCGTCGGCCAGAAGGCATTAGGCATCAAGAAAAGTATTCCCGCAAAACCCGAGCGGCTGCTCGCCGTTGGGAAGAAGACTACTCCCTGACCACAATTGGGGCCGGAAGCGGAAAGGCAGCTTTTATATCTTTGAGCGGATTAAGCGGACAGCGACTGCTGACCGAATCGCAAGCCGGTGCATTAGAGAATGGTCTGGAGAAACCCCTCTTGGAATAGACTTTTGCCGTCGTTAAAACGCACTTGCAGGACAGCCAACACGGAGCCGAGAGCCACAAAGTAAATCGGTTTACTATTTAGCGCGCCTTTCCTACCATCCAGTGATGGCGAGAGAAACCTTTACGATTGAGGGCGCAGGCGCAATTTCTCTTACAGCCGAGGCTGAGGGGGATGCCTACGCCATACCCGTCCTTCTTGCGCACGGCGGCGGGCAGACACGGCGCGCGTGGAGAAGGGTGGTCAGCGAGCTGGCTCAAGCCGGCTTTCGCGCAATCGCCTTCGACATGCGCGGTCACGGAGACAGCGATTGGTCGCCATGCGGAGCTTATGAAATGCGCGACTTCGCGGCGGATCTGGTCGCTGCAGCGTCGCGCCTGGACCAGAAGCCAGCGCTGGTCGGCGCTTCACTGGGCGGGCTCGCCGGACTGATTGCCGCAGGGGAGCTTGCTCCAGGTAGCTTTGCTTCACTCACATTGGTCGACATTGCCCCGCGCATGGAGCCTAGCGGTGTGATGCGCGTGGTTGGTTTCATGGAAGAGCATGTCGATAGCGGCTTCGCCTCACCAGAGGAGGCGGCCGACGTGATCGCTCGCTACATGCCGCATCGTCCCAGGCGGGGCGCGAGCGATGGTCTGAAAAACTATCTGAGGCAGAAGCCGGATGGGCGCTTCTATTGGCACTGGGACCCTGTGTTTATCCGTAATATAATGTCAGCCAGACAAGGCGACCCAGACAGCCAAGAACGTCAATCGGCAATGCTGAGCCAAGCTGCGGCGAATCTCACGCTTCCGCTTCACCTCATCCGAGGCGGCTCTAGCGATCTTGTTTCCGAAGAGGCCGTTTTGCATCTGCGACAACTCGTCCCCCATGCAGAATACACCGATATTGCCGATGCCACGCACATGGTCGTGGGCGATGCGAACGATGCCTTTTCCGCCGCTATCGTCGATTTCCTAGGGCGCCATCACTCTCGCGATACGGCTCAGCCACAGGGGACGAGGGAGCTATGATCGATCGAGAGCGCTTGCAGGAAATGCTGCATATAGCGCCGTTTCACCGATGGCTTGGGCTGGAGATTGCAACATGCTCCGACCAGGGAATCGCGATCACCATGCCATGGCGCGAAGAGATCGTGTCGAACCCTATGATTGGGTCGGCGCATGGAGGGATCCTGGCTTCACTGGTCGACCTCACCGGGCTTTATACTCTGCTTGCGGCGGGCGTCGCGGCGAGAGCGACGGCCGATCTGCATGTCAATTACCACCGTTCTGCAACCTCAGGACCTCTCACTGCTCACGGACAGATCGTGAAGCTCGGGCGACAGATTTCGGTGGCGGAAACCCGGGTTCTCGAGCCCGACGGCAAGTTGGTCGCCAGCGGCAGGGGCGCCTACTTCTCGTCAACCGGATCAATTGATCAGCGCGGCGGGACTATTGATCTCGAACAGGCTCTTGCCACCCAAGGCCCAGCGACTTCTGCAGCGCAATCCACGCCAGCGTAAGGGCGCCTTTTGCCCGGACGAGGTCTGCTGAGGCCTGCTGCTGTTCTCGCAGGGCCCGGTTGAGGTCAGCCTTCGAGATCGCTCCTGCAGCAAAACGTTGGCGGTTCAGGTCCGCCGCGACGTCAGCCTGCTTCTTGATTTGCATACTGGCAGCGAGCGCAACACGCTGCTGGCCGAAGCGAGCCAAGGCACGTTCGGCGTCTTGCAGTGCCAGAAGCACCGTCTGCTGGTAATTGGCGACTGCTTCGTTGCGCGCCGCCCCGGTTTGGTCGATCGCAGCGTCTACCCTGCCGAAATCCAGAAAATTCCACTGGAGGCGCGGGATCGCGAGTGCGGAGAATTCGCCGACATCGACAACGTCGTCCAACGAGGATCCGCCGAGGCCCAGGATCCCTGTGAAGGACAATTTCGGGAACCGCGCCGCCTCGGCCACCCCGATCCGCGCCGTCGACGCGGCAAGAGACCGTTCGGCCGCCCTTATGTCAGGCCGACGCGCCACCAGGCTTGCCGGATCGCCAATCGCGACCTGCTCTGGCGGCATGGGAATGGAGCGCACAGTCGTGAGCGCTGCATCAGCTGATCCCGGCACCTGTCCGGTCAGTATAGCGAGCGCATCAGACAGGACTGCGATATCCGCTTCAGCTTCGGCAAGTTGTGACTTGAGCACCTCCAGTTCGGCATTCGCGGTGCCTACCGGGAAAAGCGGCAATGCACCGCGCTGATAGCGTTGGTATGTCAGCGCCAGGATCTCTTCCTGCAACGAAATCTGCGCCTCAAATTGCTCTGCGCGGAATTGGGCCTCCCGCAAATTGACGTAGGTGCTGGCCACTTGGGCAGTCAACTGGACCTTAGCGTCCTCTGCATTGGCCACCGTTGCAGCAGCTTGGGCATTGCTGGCCTCAATGCGCCTGCGCGAGCCACCGGCAAACTCCAGCTCCCAGTTGGCGTTAAGGCCCACATTGTAAAAGCTGAGCGAGTCATCGGTTTCTGCGTCGGAATTGGTTTGCTCTGACGGGGGGGGCGCCCCGCCTTGAAGGTCGAGACCAGGAAGCCGGCCCTGCACGGTGGTGGCCTGTGCCCCAAGCGATGGCATTCGACCCGCACGGTCTTGCCTGATGGATGCCCGTGCCTGAGCAATGCGCGCCTGCGCTGCGGCGAGCGAGGGATTGCCGGACAGCGCAGCCTCCACCAGCCGCGTCAACTCGGGATCGCCGAGCAGCAGCCACCATCGAGCGACAACCGGATCAGATGCGCTCACATCACTGCCAGCGCGCACAAAGCGAGTGCCCGTGTCTGCTGACATAACTTCCGGGGGGCCTGCATAATCGGGCCCTGCCGTGCATCCAGCTAGCAAGGCGATAGTGACAAGCGGAGGTAGCAAGTGGCGCATCGTGTAGGGCTCAGTGCATCGAAAGGGAGACATTTTTTGGAAGCGGCCTCAGGAAGAGGACCAGCGGAACCGTCGCGAGGGTCAGAATCCCCATAACCAGGAACACATCATTGTAGGTCATTATGAACGCCTCGCGTTGGAGGGTGCGGCTCAGGACGGCCATCGCCCCCTCCATGCCGCCGAAGTTTCGCGCCAGCCCTTCGAGATAGGCCTGTAGCGAAACGCTGTTCGCATTCAGGGTCTCTTCCATCCGCCGGCTATGATGCCAGATCCGCTGGTCCTGGAACGATGCCAGAGCCGAAAGAGCGAAAGAGCCACCGAGATTGCGGGCCGCGTTGAAAATGCCCGAGGCATCGCCCGCGTCTTCCTTGGCCACCGACGCAACCGTTGCCTGATTCAGGAACATCATCGCAAGTATCGTTCCGGCCCCGCGGATAAGCTGACTTTCAGTGAAGACTGCGCCGCCGGATTCCGCGGTCAGACTCGTGCTGACAAAGCAGCTGATCGCCATCAGCAGCATTCCGGTGCCGACGGCAATGCGGATGTCCACCTTGCGGATCATCAGGGGCAGAACCGGCATCAGGAGAAAGGCCGGGACACCCATCCAGAAGATGACCAGTCCCGTCTGAAAAGCATTATAGTCAGAGATGATCGCGAGGAACTGGGGGATAACGTAGGTTGAACCATACATCACCATGCCCAGGGCGAGAGCCATGATCGCGACGCTGGCGAACTGTCGATTGAACAGGAGCTGCAACTTCAAGACCGGCTTGCGTGCTTTCACTTGTCCGTAAATCAAACAGGCAAAGCCGATAATGGTCACCACCGTTAGCCAGCGAATGAGTGAGGACTCGAACCATTCTTCACGGTGCCCTTCCTCGAGTACAACAGTCAGACCGCCCAGTCCGAGGATCAGCCCGAGAATGCCAGCCCAATCGGCGTCCGTGAGATATTCCCACTTGGGCTTCTCGTGAGGCAGCCCGATAAACAGCAGGAGCAGCAGGATTGCGCAGACTGGCACATTGACGAAAAAGGCATAGTGCCAGCTCAGGTTCTCGGTCAGCCAGCCGCCGATCAATGGCCCCATCACGGGGCCAAGAACCACAGTCATGCCGAACAGGGCCATTCCGATGGGCTGTTGGTGCGGCGGCAATCGTTTAGCCACAATAGTCATTGCGGTCGGAATGAGGACTCCGCCCATGAAGCCCTGGCCCGTTCGGCCGATGATCATGGTCGTAAGGTCGGTGGCTACACCGCATAGCACCGAAAATGCGGTGAACGCGCTGACAGCGATGATGAGGAGGGTTCGCAGACCGAACAGCCGTTCCAGCCAAGCGCTCAGCGGAATGACGACGATTTCAGCAACGAGAAATGACGTAGCAATCCAGGTGCCTTCGGCGCCTGTGGCACCGATCTCGCCCTGAATGACGGGGAGTGCGGAATTGACGATTGATATGTCCAGCGTCGCGAGCATGGCGCCGAGCGCGCCCGCGGCCACAGCGACCCAGGCAGTCACGTCTGCGTTCTTTCGGCTCCCGGCCGGCCCGATCGAAGTGTCCTGCGCTGCCAGTATCTCGGTCATTGAGTCCGACTCGAGATCTCTTCCAATTCGCCGGCAGCATTCCGGGTGTCGACCGTAGCCACTACCGACATGCCGGGAACGAGCAGACGCCGCACTTCAGGGGGAGCATCGATAGCGATGCGGACGGGTATCCGTTGAACGATCTTGGTAAAGTTGCCGGTGGCATTTTCGGGGGGGAGGATGGAAAATTCCGCGCCCGTTCCCGGCGATATGCTGACCACTCGTCCCGCGATCTCAAGGCCTGGCAGGGCGTCAACTTCGAGCCTGACGCTCTGGCCGGCCCGGATGAGGCCGACCTGCGTTTCTTTGAAGTTCGCGGTCACGTAGATCGCGCTCACCGGAACCACCGTCATCAAACGTTGACCCGGTTGCACGAACTGGCCCACCCTCACCGAGAGATCGCCGACGCGGCCGGCCTTGCTGGCGCGCAGCAAGGTCGATTCAACCGTAAGGTCGGCTGTTTCCAGCTGAGCGCGGGCAGCGTCCGCCTGCGCCTGGGTCTGGCTGATCTGCTCGAACAGGGTCCCCCGGCGAGCGGTCGCGGCAGCCACCGCCGCCTGCGCAGCGGCGAGTTCGGCCCGCGCCTGCCGCACCTGCGCCTCATACTGGTCTAGCTTTTCCCGCGGTTCGGCTCCTGTCGCGGCAAGGGGCCGATATCGCGCCACCTGGTCGTTCGCGAGGTCCAGTGCTGCGCGCGCGGCGGCGAGTTGGGCCCGCGCCTGGCGAATGGCTGCATCCTGTTCGGCTACCTGAGAACGGATTGTGTCGGCACCGGCCAGGGTCGCAGCGATCTGCGCGCGCGCCTGTTGCGCTTGCGCCTGATAATCCCGCAAATCCAGTTGTACGAGGGCTCCGCCGCGAGCAACCTGCTCGTTCTCCCCCACGAAGACCTCTTCGACGTATCCCGCTACCTTGGAAGAGATAACGACGCTGTCGGCAGCGACATAGGCGTTATCGGTCGACTGCATGTACTGTCCGTAGGTTACGTGCCGGTAGTACCACCAGATCCCGCCAAGCAGCACGGCAAGACCAACGATGATTAGCACGATGCGCAAGCCACGCCGCGATTGCGGTTTCGTTGGGGTTGTGACCTCCTGCTCCGGTTGGTTGGAGTTATCGGTCATCTGACTCTTTCGGCAGCCTCAGTAAAAGGTGAACGCGTCTCGCGCCCTATGAGCCGTGAGTCAAATAGTAAAGGCATTTAGCAGTTTGCATTTGGGCATCCGAGGCTATCCGACTACACAGCGCTATGGATGAAAAACCAGATACCATGTCACGGTCTCAGCGTCGGCAGAAGGTCATCACCGATAATGACCGCATTCTCTATCTTATGGACGAGATCAGTCGCGGCGCGCGCAGAGTGTACGATGCGAGGGTCGCCAGGATCGGTCTCAATCAGACACAGTGGAGGATCATCGGACAACTTCTTCGCGATCCTGCCCTTACGCAGGCTGAAATCGCCAAGAAACTGGAACTGGAATCGGCGACCATCGGCCAGGCGGTTGCAGGTCTTTGCGCACGCGGGCTGATGAAAAGGCTTCGAGCTGAGACGGATCGGCGAGCGTGGCAGCTCATCCTCACGGAGCAGCTTGACGATCTGCTGCCCGAACTGAGAGGCTCCGCGGATAGGCTTCATGATCTGCTTTGGCGCGACATTGCCGCCGACGAGAAGCGAACGCTGCAGCAGATTCTTGAAAGGGTATCGGAAAATCTGGACCAACACCGTGCCGAGGCTGAATAAAATCATGGCATCGCCCCCGGAAAAGCCTATCGGCAGCATCGCTCGCGCCGCGGAGATTGGCCGAATCCTAATGAGGCACGGAGCGAAGAATCTCGCCGGAGCCCTCGGGTTTATTCCCTCTTCGAACAATGTCATCGACCCTCGCGAATTTCGCCCGGCCGCAGTTGTCGCGTTCCTCCGTGACATCGGGCCAGTCGGCATAAAACTGGGGCAGCTCCTCGCCACCCGAAGCGATCTGTTCACCGAACACTGGATCACGGCATTCTCAACCCTGCACGATCAGGTGTCGCCAGTGCGCTTCGCAGATATCGAGCCCGTACTTGCTTCAAGCTGGGGTGAGGACTGGCGGAACGACTTTGCGCAGTTCGACGAAAAGCCTTTGGCGTCCGCCTCGATTGCACAGACCTATTCCGCCGAGCTAAGGGACGGTAGCAAGGTCATCGTGAAGGTTCGACGCCCGGGCACCGCCGCGCGGATGGAAGCCGATGTGCGTCTGCTTGTGCGTCTTGCCGAGATCGCAGAAGCACGCTCTCCTGACATCGCGCGTTACCGGCCAGTCGAGTTTCTGCGGACCTTCGGCCGCAATCTTGCCTGGGAGATGGACCTCGCTGCGGAATCCCGAGCCTGCGAGCGGATCGGCGCATATCTCGATACCATCGGCGTCAGGACCCCGGCCATCCATTGGGAACTGACCGGGCTGCGGGTGAACGTTCAGGAACGCCTGTACGGCAGGCCCGCGTCTTCGCTGGGCAGCCCATCGGGCGACCCGCGGGTGGCGGCTTTCGCTAAAAGCTATGCCAACGCTGTCCTGCGGATGATCATCCTGAACGGCGAATTTCACGGCGACCCCCATCCGGGTAACGTCTTCCTGATCGGCGAGCAGGATGTCGGCTTCATCGACTTCGGATCAGTCGGGACGCTCACCAAGGCCAGGCGCGACGAGATCGTCCGCCTCGTGCTTGCGATTGCTGGTGAGAAAACCAGCGATGTCGCGAATGTCCTGCTCGCATGGGCGGGGGAGCCGAAGGTGGATCGCGATGCGCTCGCGGTGGATCTGGATCAGTTGATCGGAGAGTTCAGGGGAACCGTGCTATCTGGCATCGAGTTCTCGCAGATTTTTTCCCGCGTTTTCGACCTGTTGCGGGATTATCGACTGGTTCTGCCACCTGATCTGGCCATTCTTCTGCGTACCTTGCTTACGGCAGAGGGTGTCGTCCGATCACTGGCACCCGACTATAACATTGCCGAGGACACCCGGCCGATCATGACGGAGCTTTTCGCCGAGCGGTTCTCGCTCGCTAGCGCTCGGTCGGGTTTGAAGAAACTTCGCGGTCAGCTGCTGGGGTTGTCGGCGTCCTTGCCCGACATACTTGCCACTGCGAACTCGATCGCAAAGTCAGGATATGTGCCGGTTCAGCTCGATCCGCTCAGTATCGAGCAACTCGCAGGACTTCGCAATGAGCGTCAGTCCTTGAAAGGCCCTCTAGCTGCCGCATTGATCGTGGCTAGCGCATTGCTTGTCGATCAATCCTGGCTTCTGGCTGGCGGCGCGCTTGTGATTGCTGGGGTGGTGCTCATCCGAAAATCATAATGAAGGAGCAACTTAATTCGTGCACGGTCACGTTACGGCAAAGCCGAACTTAATGAGGATTTCATACGCCGCACTTCAGCGACCAAGACGCATCGCGAAAAAAATTTTTCGACCTATTGCGATTGAAGGCTTATTTTCCTCAATCAGACGAAACTATGGAACGGCAGCTTTCAGGCTTGTCCTCGCCTGACTTTATGGCCGCTATTAGGGCGCATTGCTGCCAAGCGAATTAGACCCCACGACATTGAATTCGAATCTCTGGAGCGCGAAATCTCACTGACGCCAGGGGGCTTCGGATAGCGCCAGTCTGCACGCGATTTCATCACCAATTTCGGTCGCAGCCTCAAGGAGGGAGGTATCATCCAAGTGTGCATACCGAGCTGTTGTCGAAACCTGCCTGTGGCCAAGGAGGCTTCCAATCATCGGCAAAGTCTCGGATGATCGCGCTGCCAGGCTGGCATAGTTGTGCCTCAGATCGTGGAGCCTGACGTCATCCAGACCGGCATCACGCCGAAGCTTGCGCCAGAACCAGTCGATCGCTGAAACCGACTGCCCCTTGAACGGAAACACTAGCTCATCCTTCTTCCCACGCGGCAATCCATCGAGCACCGCCCTCGCCTCCTGGCCAAGCCAGACGATGCGCGGACCTGTCTTGGAATCGGTCAGTTTGAGCTTCCGCCCCTGAACCTCGCCCCAGGTGAGGTTGAGGATTTCGCCGCGTCGGCATCCCGTCAACGTGAGCAGTGTGACTACCGCCGCCTCGACGGGCTGGTCAGCGCGTCGGTCGACAAGGGCTTTCCCGAGCCGCGCCATCTCGGCGTCGCTCAGAAACCGTTCGATCTTGCGCCCCCTGTTCTTCTTCACGCCTCGAAAGGGGTTTGAATGCTCCGGAATATAGCCCCAGGCCTCGGCCTTGGCGAACATGGCTTTCAGAATTTCCATGGCGCGGTTTGCCGCGCCCGGCCCTGCCGAGCGCGTTACCTCCGCGTGCCAGCGCACCGCATCGGCATGATCGATCTCGTCGATGAACTTGCCCGCAAACGCATGGTCGAGATGGGTGCGGCGGTAGATGTCCTGGATCTCGCGCGTGGACTTCTTCCAGGTCGGTGCCGCCACATCCCAATACGACTGAAGGAACGCCGCATAGGTCGGCGTCTTCGTGCCGCGCTTCTTCTTGTCTGCCGGGTTCTGCCCGAGCTCGATCCGGAGGATCAGCCGGCGGGCAACATCCTTCGCGATGCGCTCGGTAAGGATGGCGGCATCGCCGATCGTTATCAACCGCTGCTTGCCACCGATGGTCCGCTGGAGGACGTAGCTCTTGCGTCCTGAGCGGTGGATGCGCTCGCCAAAGCCCGGAAGCACGTAGTCAAACCTCGTCCGGCGCTTCCCAGCCTCTCCCGGAACAACGCGCGCGAGTTCCTCGGCCAGGATATGCTTCAGATCGTATCCGGTCACGCCGCGATGCCCAGCGCACCGGCGAGGCTCGAACAAATCCGGTCGGCGCTCTCCGAGATGATGTCGTCTGCAAGATGCGCATAGCGCGCGGTCGTCTCGGGAAGCGCGTGCCCCAACAGCTTGCCGATGGTCGCGAGTGGAATGCCCTTGGCAATGGCCGCTGAGGCAAAGCTGTGGCGAAGATCGTGGAGCCGGACATCGGGAAGAGCGGCCTTGCGCCTGATCCTGATCCAGTGTTCTCCAAGATTGATTGGTCCCTCCCGATGCAACGCCGGAAAGACAAGCTGGTCGTCGGCCCGGCGGTCGAGGCCACTCAGAATTTCGATCGCTTGCGGGTTGAGATAAATGGTCTTCGGGCCGGTCTTGCTGTCGGGTAGCGCAAGTCGAGGAATCTGGACGTAGCGCCAGCGCAAGGTCGCAATCTCCGAAGCACGTGCACCCGTGTAAACGAGCAAGAGAAGCGCGGGGATCACGAACGGGTTCGCAAACTCGTGATTGGCCAACGCGCGCCCGAGCCTGCGGTATTCGTCGGCGGAAAGGTAGCGCTCCGGGAGCTCGCGCTTGAAGCGGGACACACCGCGACACGGGTTGGAGCATTTGGCGCGATACCCGAGCTTTTCCGCATACTGCATCATGACAGACATGATCGGGATGGTGCGATTGAAGCTCCCTTCCCTCTTTGTCATGGTGTCGCGCCAGCGGTTGATGTCTGACCGTGCGATCATGTCGACCGGAAGTTCGCCGAAATGCGGAATGAGCAGCTGATCGATGCGCGAGCGCGAGCTCGTCCTGGTCGACGGCTTCCAGTGCGGCGAATAGTCGGTCCAGAATTCCTCGGCGAAGTCGACAAAGAGCGGGACCTTTTTCTGCTCGGGCGCAGACGGCAGGTCGGCAAGCGTAGCCCTGATGAGCAATCTGCGCGCGGCAGCGCGCGCGGCGGGAGCGCCCAGCGCACCTGCCGCCACTCCCGCGCGTCCCAGCGTCACCATCCTCTGCACGCCTCGGGGCCTGTACTTCACTATCCAGCTAAGGTGTCCGGACTTGCGCTTGCGCAGTCCGAAGCCAGGCAGTTCATTATCCCATGTAATCCCGAGCGGAAGTGAGGCTCGACGGGCCACATGACCGGTCAGTTTCAGCTTATTGGATTGGCGTTTGTGGGTGACGGCTGTGCCTTGCCCACCCACAGATTGCCGGTGGGTTAGAAATTTCGAACTATCTGTTTTTACTAGGTTTTGCTCCATAAATGCAGCTTAGGCTGCGTACGGTGTGCATCTCGTATCCAATTGCGCGGGTGGTGACAAGTGACCCTGGCCGTTCTGTCTCAAGGGTCATTGCCCACCATTACCGAGGGAGCATGAGCAACCCTCTCCACTGACCAATGGCAGCAAGCGGAAGTGCCCAATCGCCTTTCCCGACAAGAGGTCGCACCTGCGCCAAAGGGAACGGCCAAGGACCACGTGCGGAGCGGCAGGAACGGGGCATGTCGGTCCTGCCGCGCGCGCTGGTCCGACCCGGTTCCGGTGCGCAAGTGCGAGCGGGGCCCGGACACAAATCAGGCCGCGCCCTCAGGAGCGCAGCGCCAGCTGCGCGGGACAGAGCGCGTCGACAGCCCCGCTCAATTTCTCGAACCGTTGCCAACGCAGGCGAGCATGAAAAAAGGGCGGAAACCGTTGCCGGCTCCCGCCCTCTTCGCGCTGTTCAGTATTCGTCGAGCAGGCCCCCGTGGACCGTGTGCACCACGCGGTGTGCCAGATGTGCCGGCAGGGCGTTATAGTCGCCCTCGTCGAGTGCGAAGTAGCCGAGATCGTCGTCCTCGATGACGTGCTGGTCGAAGAAGCTGTGCAATGCCCGCCGCTCTGCGGTGGCAAGTGCCTCGAAGTAGCTGTTCGAAATGGTCTGAACCGTTGCAAGTGTAGCCATGATATCCTCCTGATTTTGTCGGGAAGCCGACAGGAGGTTGGCGAACGGGGATGCGGCCGCCGGGTCACAGGATCGCCCGCATGGGCGACCGCGCCAGCGGCGGTGGGGGTAACGGTTTTGTCGGACCGCAGCGCAAGCGAAGGGGAGGCAAAATCGTGGGGCCCCGCCGTCCTTGACGCGGTGGTTGCAGCCCCGTCAGCATGGGAGTTCCATGAGCCAGGACCCTCTCTCCTTTCCTCTTGGCGCGAGGTCAGATTTCATTTTCCTACATGCCTGGATCCGGGGCAGGATGCGTTCGGGCTGCCGCCACAGGGGGGATCAAGGAAAGGACCCCATATGCCGTCGCAACGAAGCGCGATTGCCGCACTGAAGAAACTTGAAGCCGACCGGGAAACGCTCGATCAACGCCAGCGCGAACTGGCAGAGAAAGCTGCCTTCGAACTGGGCCAGATGCTGCTCGGCACCGGTATCGAGACCTTCTCAAAGAAGAACATCAGGAAGGCCGGGGAACTGCTCGGCAGGCTGGGCGAGGAAGAAGGCCTGCGGCGGCTGGAAGCTGACCGTTCTGCTCCCGCTCGCGAGCCCCAGGCATCGTCCGGTTAGAACAGGAAGAGGGGCGCTGTCCGGTGTGGACAGCGCCCCTTTCGAGCGGGATCAATGATGGCGGATGTCAGTCGATCTCGGGAGCGTCGGTGTTGTCGTTGTCGTCACCCGAGCCGTTGCCGCGGGAGAGAAAGTCGACCTTGTCGGCGAGGATCTCGGTGCCGTAGCGGGTGACCCCGTCCTTGTCCTCCCACTAGGTGTAGTGGATGCGGCCCTGGACCGAAACCAGCTGGCCCTTGGAGCAGTACTGGCCGACGGTCTTGGCGAGGCCATTGAAGCAGGTCACCCGGTGGAACTCGCTTTCCTTGGCGGTGTAGCCGTTCTCGTCCTTGTAGGTCTTGCCATCCTTGTCGCGTGCGGGGCGATCGGTGACGACGGTGATCCCGGTGACATTGGTGCCGCCCTTGGTCTCGCGGGTGTCCGGATCGCGGGCGATGCGGCCGGTGAGGATTGCAATGTTGGTCATGATGATAGTCCTTCAGTTCCTCAAACCGGAGACCATCTCCGGCTTGCGAACATCCAGAAGAAGCAGGGTATGGGAGGACTGCACCGCAGGAGCGAAGCCCCAAGGGAAACCTGTTCCTGACGGGTGGTGCGGGCAGGCAGCGCAGCTGCCAACACGGCCGGCAAAGGAACGGGTTGCTGTCCTCAGCTGACCTGGTTCAGGACTGTTCGCGACAAAAGCCGGATGGGTATCGGGTGCGGGTCAGAAGGTGCCGAGACCGTGCTGCAATCAGCTTACCCCATCGCCCTCCGATGCCGCCAGGAGATCCATGAAGTTGCGGGCAGCTTCCCGGTCTTCCTCGTTCTCGAACGCCACGTCGAGGTCGGGGGCAGACCCGAACATGTGCAGGAACGACCACAGGGCAAAGCGCTTGCCCCGGTCCTCCTCAAGGCCGAGATCGACCCGGCAATGCTCGATGCCAGCTGCAAAGGCGTCGGGTGAAACACCGGAGAGATCGGTGGTGGCAAAGTAGCGCTGCAGCAGATCGTCAAGTTGCATCAAATGGCATTATCACTCTGAAGTGCGTCGGTACAATCTCTGGGCAAGTGGATCCATTAGTGATAGCAAGCACCCATGCCAAAAAGCGTATCCGAGCACGATATCAAAATGTATCGAAGCGGAAGCGAGTGGCATTGGCAGCTTCACCATAATGGCTCATCCAGAGCGTTGGTCCAGGGAGCTACTGACACCGCGGAGGAGGCGCACCTGTACGCTTATGCAGCGTCCATCTGGCTCAGTAATCCTGACGATGAAGACGATTGGATATAGGGTTTAACCCCTTGACCTCGTGCCCAACGGGCCACGACGATCGACCACGGTGATCCGGCGCGTCTTGGCATCGATCACCAGCCGTTCGGTCACGCCATTGCCCGGAAAGGCGACAACGTAGCGCGGATTGAGCGAAAGCATCTGCTCGTTGCGCTTGAACCCGGCGCGGGCACCAAGCCGACGATCGAGCGAATAGGTCAGTTGCTGGACTTCGCGGCGTTCAGCCCAACTTGCGGCGAGGCGGTCGGCACCCTTGCCGTCGCCGCCATGGACCAGGATGAGATCGGGAACCACATCGCGCACCTTGTCCAGCGTCGCCCAGATATTATCGGCATAACGCTTCGCATCCTCGGCGCTCTCGAAGCTCTGGCGACCACCGGCGAAGAGGACCGGAGTTCCTTCCGGGATCAGGGCACGTCGACGGTTTTCGGCACGTGCGCGGAGGAAGTCGCGGGCATCGATCACGGCCGAAGTGAGGTGGCGCGAATGGCTTGTACGTGAACCGGAGACGGGCTTCCAGGAGGACCCGGTCTCGTCGCGGTAGAGTGCTGCCGCAGCCTCGCGCATCTGTTCGAAGGCCAGCATGCTGGCTTCGGCAGCCTGCGCGCGTTCGACCTGCTCTTCGAGATTGCTCGAATGCACTTCGGAGCCATCGGCGGATGCGAGCAGGACCCGGATTTCGTCGCTGGCCCGGTCAAGCTGAGCCGACTTGCGGCTGGCGGCACGGTGGAAGAGATTGACCACGCCCCAGGCAATATCCTCGGCATCGGCCTCCAGGGCAGTGTCGGAGAACATCGCAAAGAGGTCGGACCAGACTGCGGCCAGCGTCTGGTCGATGGCGTCTTCGCAGGGAAAGTCGGTTGCGTTGAAAGGCGCAGGTGCAATGGTAAAGCCGGACAGGTCAAGGCCGGCAAGCTGGGATGTAAAGCTGTTATACATGGTGCAATTCCTCCTGAGTAATGGCGAGGGCACCGAGGAGGAAGTCTCCCGCGAGAATGCCTGTTCGCCGTGCCCCAAAAAGGACCGGGAGAAAGGGATCGCCGCACCGCGTCAGCGGGAAACTCCGCAAGGCAAGGCTGGTGCGGGCCACACGGGCCGCAGCCTTGCGCGGGTTGCGGCGGGACCTGACCGGTCCAGGGGGCGAGGGATCGGCGAACAGGCTGGCGGGAGCTTGGCAGGTGCAGGCGCGCTCAGGAGGTTGCCGCCAAGGCTCAGCCGAGCGATGGCAGTGCGAACTGTTCAGGCGTGTACGCCAGAACATCGCCATGCGGAAAGGCGGCTATCGCGGTCAGGCGCTTGCCTTCAAGACGAAGGTGCCAGCCTCGTCCGTGATCCGGCATAGACTGGCCAAAGCACGCAGGATCAAAGAGCGCCACATTGAAGCCACTTGGCTCTCGCACCGATTGCGCACGAATGGCCTGTCCTTCCGCCTCGCGTGCACTTGCTGCGAGATCCTGGCAGGCGGAGTAGTCGACCGGATCGGTCCATCGCTCCCGTTGCGCATCGAAGGGAGACTTTGTGAGGTCTAGCAAACGGGTGATGGATAGGGGCACAGAAAAGCTCAAATGCTCGCTGGTTCGGTTACCGGGCACAAAGCCCGGTGAGCGGCTGAAGAAACGAAGCCGCCAGTAGGCGGTCTCTGCAATCGCCGTGTGCTCGGCTTCACTACCGTAGAAAATTCCGGGCCGCTCGTTCGCCCGGCGAAAGCGGCTGGCCACTGTGTGACCATAACGAAAAGGCGAGGCGAGCAGGTAGTGCAAACCCTGTGCTGCCTTCGGCAGGTCAGGCTTGGCGCCATCCGCCAGTTCCTCGAGCCGATGTTGCTCGGCAAGATCGCCCGTCAGCCTGTTTGTCGAAATCCGGTGCTGTGCCTCGACCACGCGCCATACGGTTCGGCGATAGCGGCGAAACTCAGACGCGAGCGCGGTAGGCGTCGACATAATCGCAAACGGTCATCAGGCCCTTGAAGCTGTCGACCAGATCGATCGGCCGCGCATCAAGGTCGACGTTGCGCGTCGCCAGCCACGAGCGCACCGACATGTCATCGCTGCCGAGCAGGGCATCGAGCGAGCGAAACAGACGCAACAAATATTGTGCCGCCTCGAACGACTTGCTCGCCGGATCGAGTTCGGCCTTGCCTGCACGCAGACGAGAAACCGTCGCGGCCGACAGGCCGAGAACACTACCGAGCTTGGCATTGGTCAGACCCCAGAACCCGGCAATGCGCGCGATCGCAGAGGTGAGCAGCTTGCCGTCATCGGGTTCGAGTTCAAGCGGCTGGGTTGCCATAACGCCTCCTTTCATATGCACGATATATACATTCATCGTTCAAATGCAACATCAACGGTGCCTGAACACTGCTTCGCCATTGGAGAAGCGCCCGATCAGGCGCAGCTCCCCAAACAGGTCGATGAACCTGCCCGACACCTGGCCAAGCCAGTGCCGTGCCCTCGCCGTTCGTGGGTTGTAGAAATCGGCCTCCCAGTACCCGGGATCGTCGTGTTCGGCGAGCCAGATCGCGGCGAGCCCGCAATAGGTCGATATGCCGCAATCGGCGAAGGCGTTACGCAGGAGGATACGATCCTCGCGGCCGCGCCATCCATCGAAGCGCTCGAAGCTAGGAAAGGCCGCCTTCGTGGTATCGATGATTTCGTCGACGAGGCACTCGTAGACCCAGTCGATATTGTCGTCTTCGCCGTCATCTAGCAGGCGAAAGGCCACCACGGAGCCGGTTGGATAATTGACGGAACTCCCATCTTACCGCTCCTCAGGCCGCATCAGCAAGGTCGGTATCGTCCTCGCTGCCGCAGGATCGGTGACCACCTAGTTCGAGGAGCAGGCTGGCCGCTTCCTCGGCCTTGGCCGCAGCGGTGAGGATCGCGCGCTCGTCCGATTTGAGGATCTTGAGCCAGGACGCGATGTAGCTGGCGTGATGGTCGAGGTGGGTGACCGGAAGGCCCAGTTCTGCTCCGAGAATGGCCGAGGACAGTTCGGCGATCAGTTCCTCGGCAGCATAGGCGTCGCTGCCGAAGCGGTTTTTGAGATCACGATCGAGCCGTGAGGAATGCCCCGTCCAGTGCGACAGCTCGTGCGCGAGTGTCGCATAGTAGTGATCGTAGGCTTCAAAGAGTTCGGCTCGCGGCATGGTGACGCGGTCAATCAGCGGCTCGTAATATGCCTGCGCACCATGATGGCGCAGGTCTGCGCCGATATGGGCAAAGAACGCATCGAGCCGGTCTTCGCGCCCTTCGGGCTCAAGCGCGGTAACCAGTGGCTTGGGATTGTAGAACTCCGGGAGGCCGTCGCACTGGTCGGCATTGAACACGGCATAGGCCTTGAGCACGCGCCGGTTTTCGGTGTCGGCTTCGCCATCGGCGTTCTCGACCTCCTTGGTGTAGCTCTTGTAGAAGATCGCGATGGTCGATTTCTCACCCTTGCGAACCTGTCCGCCGAGCTTCTGGCACTGGCGGTAGGTCATCCAGTAAGGCGAGGCGAAACCACAGGCATCGGCCACCATCCACAACCAGAAGGTATTCATGCCGCGATAGGGCGTCCCGCAGGAACGCAAGGGTCGCGAAACCGGCACACCGCGCCACGGCTTGACCCAGGGTTTTGTGCCCTGCTCGAGTTTTTCGATGATGGCGGCAGTGATGCGCTGGGCTGGCGATGTTGAAGCAGTTCGGCGGGACTTGGTCATGGGAGGTCTCCTGATGACCGGGACGGACATGCCCCGGTTCAGGAGATTCGAAGCTCACTCCCCTCTCGTTTATGGTGAAGGCTATGCGTCCTCATTCCGGTCAATCGGTCGATCATTCTCATTAGCCCAAGACCGCTATTTATTCAGGCTATCGAGGAGGACGGCTTGGCGCGCTCGTATTGGCCGTCAAACGCTGAAAAGGTCTCCCTGAAGACTGTTATTCGTTCGGACAATTGCTACCGAAGCTGATGCCCGTCCGCGGCTGATAAGCAATGTCGACGAATGTGAAAGCGATAGCTCTTCTTTCTTCGTACGGCATTGTGCTGAAACAACAATTCCCAAGTTCGAAACCGAAATCGGAGCCGGCAAACTACCCTTCGCGAATGTTCCGAGCGTTTCGATAAAATGGTTGACTCAACGCCGATCTGACCCGGTTGTATCATTAGATACCCGATCTCCTAGTCCGGCTGCTGCGATGAAAAACTCAGTACGGGCATTGAGGCGTTCGGGGGTACGGGCAATGCCCCGCCCGTGGCTCATGGCTTCGGCGTGCACATCACTGACGAATTGGTCCAGGAAAAATTCGGCGAGCAAGCCGGGCGAACCGTTCAGGGCCAGCCCCCGGTCATGCCAGGTACTGAACATGCGCTCGAGCGCAGATCGTGTACGGGCCACGGTGCGATCAAAGAACTGGCGGGCAAAAGCACGGTCGCTCATGCTTCGCGCGATCACGATCTTGAACAACGCGACAGTCTCGGAATTAAGAAAATGCGCGTCGAAGGAGACGGCGATACGGTGGAGAATCGCCGAGGGAGTTCCGCCCGCCTCCATCGCCGCGCGAACGAGTTCGTCGCCCGAGGACGCCGGTTCGAGCACCGCCGCCTCGAGCAATCCATCCTTGTTGCCAAATAATTTGTAGACCGTTGCCAGCGATCCACCGGCGCGCTCCACGATCTCGCCCAATGTCGTGTGCTCGTAGCCCTGTTCGATGAACAGAGCACGTGCCGACGCTACGATCGCCTGGCGACGACGGTTGAGGCGACAGCATTCGGCAACATCGGTCATATTTGTAAAGTTCTAGCAAAGTGGGTTGCGGCGCAACCGTGTAATTCCTATTACACCTTCGCACTCGCACAATAAACGGGGTTCCGAACCTGTCCTCGACCACTGTGAAAGCCGATACCGCGATGAAGTCCATTCTCCTCGGCCTGGCCGCCAGCTTGCTCCTCTCCGCCTGTTCCGGGGCGGAGGTCCCAACCGAACCGCAGGCGGTGCCGGTGCGCATCGTGACGGTCGCGAGCCAGACAGTGCCAAACGTGATCGAACTGCCGGGCCGGGTGGAACCGGTGCGGGTCGCCGAGGTACGCGCGCGGGTAACGGGCATCGTGCAGCAGCGGCTGTACGAGGAAGGCACCGACGTGGCCGCCGGGCAGCCGCTGTTCCGGATTGACCCGCGCGAATTGCGCGCAAGCTTCGCCCAGACCGAGGCTGCGCTCCAGCGCGCCCGCGCGACTGCCGCCAATGCTCGCGCCGTCGTCGATCGCTATCGACCTCTCGTGGCCGAAAACGCCATTAGCGGCCAGGAATACGACGCCGCGCTCGCCGCATCGCGCGAGGCCGATGCCAACGTGGCGCAGATCCGCGCACAGTTGGATGCCTCGTCGCTTCAGCTCGGCTATACCACCGTGCGCGCTCCGATCGCAGGCCGGGTGGGCCGCGCGCAGGTGACCGAAGGCGCGCTGGTCAGCCAGGCCGAAGGAACGCTGATGGCACGGATCGAGCAAATTTCGCCAGTTTATGTCAGCTTCGCCCAGGCCGCGAGCGAGATACTTGAAATTCGTCGTGCGATCGCCGCAGGCGAGATCGACCTTGACGAGAACGAACGCGTCGAAGTCCGTTTGACTTACAGTGACGGGACCGAATATCCAATCCCCGGGTACATCGACTTCCTCGCCTACTCGGTCGATCAACAAACCGGTACGGTCGAATTGCGGGCCGAATTTCCCAATCCGCAGAACCTCCTGCTGCCCGGTGAATTCGTCCGCGCCCGCATCTTCGCCGGTCAGGTTGAGAACGGGCTCTCCGTGCCACAGCGCGCAGTCTCGCTGACCGACCACGGCGGGACCGTATTCGTGGTCGACGCAAACGGGCAGGCCGCGATCCGGCCTGTAGAACTGGGCGCGATGGTGGATGGGCGCTGGATCGTAAAAGACGGTCTCAGGGTCGGGGACCGGGTCATCGTGAGCAACATCCAGAAGCTTCGGCCCGGCGAGCCGGTCGAGATCGTCCAAATGCCGACAGACCGAAACGCAGCATCTCGGCAGCCCCCGCCGCAACCGGCCCGCACCGTCGGAGCGCAGTAGCTCGTGGCTCGCTTCTTCATCGACCGGCCAATCTTCGCCTGGGTTGTCTCGCTCGGCATCCTGCTGGCCGGCATCATCGCCCTGCGCGCCCTGCCAATCGAACAATATCCCGAGGTCGCGCCGCCTTCGCTTTCGATCAACGTCGCCTATCCCGGCGCCGATGCCGAGACGCTGGAGCAAAACGTCACCCAGGTCATCGAGCAGCAGCTGAACGGAGTCGAGGGTTTCCTCTACATGTCTTCCTCCAGTGCGTCGAACGGCACGGCGACGATTACGCTGACTTTCGAGGCCGGGACCGATATCGACATCGCGCAGACAGAGGTGCAAAACCGCCTCAGTACGGTGGAGGCGCGCTTGCCCGAAGAAGTTCGCCGTCAGGGCATCACCGTGCGCCAGGCCAATGCCGGATTCCTCATGATCGTGGCGCTGACTTCGCAAAGTGGTGCGCTAGGTCCCACCGATCTTGGCAATATCGCCTCAACGCAGGTGGTGGACGAACTGCGACGCGTCGGCGGAGTGGGCGATGTCACGCTGTTCGGCTCGCAATACGCGATGCGTATCTGGCTCGATCCTGATGCGCTTGCTTCCTACAACCTCTCGCCGAGCGCGGTTCTCGCCGCCATACGCGAGCAGAACGCCCAGACCGCGGGTGGCTCTATCGGCGCGCAGCCGACCGCCGACGGGCAACAGATCACCGCGACCATCACCACTGAAGGCCGGTTCGCGACCGTCGAAGAATTCGAGAATATCATTCTTCGCGCTAGCACCGGCGCGGCCGTGGTGCGGCTGGGCGAGGTTGCCCGGATCGAACTCGGCGCGCAGAGCTACGCCACCTCGACGACACTCAACAGCAATCCAATGGCGGGCATGGCGATCCAGCTGGCAACAGGCGCCAACGCGCTTGCCGCGGCGGAGGGCGTAAAGGAACGGATGGCAGAGCTTTCTCCCGGCCTTCCGGGCGACATCGCCTGGTCCATCCCCTACGATACCACGCCCTTCGTCGAAGCCTCCGTGGAAGAGGTTGTGAAGACCTTGGTCGAGGCGATGGCACTTGTCTTTCTGGTCATGTTCCTGTTCCTTCAGAACTGGCGTGCCACGCTGATCCCCACGCTGGTTGTGCCGATCGCGCTCGCCGGTGCGTGCCTGGGGTTGTGGCTGCTCGGGTTCTCGATCAATGTCCTTTCGCTGTTCGGGATGGTGCTGGCGATCGGCATTCTGGTCGACGATGCCATCGTCGTGATCGAGAATGTCGAGCGCATCATGCGCGAAGAAGGCCTCCCACCGCTCGAGGCAACGCGCAAGGCGATGGGGCAGATCACCGGTGCAATCATCGGCATCACGCTGGTTCTGATCGCTGTGTTCGTGCCGATGGCGTTCTTCCCCGGTTCGACGGGGGGAATATACCGACAGTTCTCGGTCACGCTGGCGATTTCGATCTTCTTCTCCGCCTTCCTCGCCCTGTCATTGACGCCAGCACTGTGCGCCACCTTTCTCAAGCCTATCGCCGAAGGGCACGGCGAGGGCGGCGAGGCCGAGATCGACCGTGAAGCCGAAGCACAGCCTGGCTGGCGCGTAATTTACGCGCGGATTCGCAACATGGCGGCGCGCTTTTTCAGGGGGTTCAACCGCTGGTTTGCGCGCATGCAGGAGAAGTACGGGCGTGCCAACGACCGCATTCTGTCGCGCCCCTTGAGAGCCTTCGCGGTGTTCCTGACGCTGGGCCTCGTA
The DNA here is from genome assembly GCA_947493195.1 of uncultured Sphingomonadaceae bacterium. Lineage (GTDB taxonomy): Bacteria > Pseudomonadota > Alphaproteobacteria > Sphingomonadales > Sphingomonadaceae > Alteraurantiacibacter. Next base: position 35,957 of record CANLQG010000004.1, read on the forward strand.
ACGGTAGTGCTGTTCGCGCGGCTCCCTTCCGCCTTCCTGCCGACTGAGGACCAAGGCTTTCTGATTACGGCCGTCCAGGCACCCCCGGGTGCCACGCAGGAGCGGACCGACGAGGCAATCGAGCCAATCACCGACTGGTGGCTGGCGCGGGAGGAGGTCGAGGACCTCGTCGTCGTCCGCGGTTTCAGCTTCTTCGGATCGGGTCAGAACAACGCGATCATGTTCGCCGCCTTCAAACCCTGGGAAGAGCGTACTGCCCAAGGCAGCGGCGCGTCTGAGATTCTCGGTCAGGCGATGGCCGCGTTTGGCCAGATCGAAGGGGCGATCGCCTTCGTGATCCAGCCTCCAGCGATCCAGTCGCTTGGCCAGGCAAGTGGCTTCACGCTGAAGTTGCAGGATCGTGGCGGGCTGGGGCGCGATACGCTGGCTGCGGCGCGCGACCAGTTACTCGGGATGGCGTCGCAGAACCCGGTCATTGCCAATCTCCGGCCTGAAGATCAGGGTCCGAGCCCGGAAGTCTCGATAGATATCGACCGGGTACAGGCGCGCGCTCTCGGTCTCTCACTGACCGAGGTCAACGCTGCGCTCTCGATCGCCTTCGGTTCAGCCTATGCTAATGATTTCAACCGCGATGGCCGGGTGCTCCAGGTTCTTGTCCAGGCGGATGCGCCATATCGAATGACGCCGGGTGACATCCTGGGCTTGCGTATTCCGAACGCGGAAGGCGAGTTGGTGCCGTTCAGTGCTTTCGCCACCGCCGAATGGAGTGCCGCGCCGGCAAGTCTCGCGCGGTATAACGGTTATCCGGCAATGACGCTGTCCGGCATGGCTGCGCCGGGCGAATCCTCGGGCGCCGCGCTTGAAGAAATGGAGCAGCTAGCCAGTCAGCTGCCCCAGGGCATCGGCTTTGAATGGACCGGCATCTCCTATGAGGAGAAGCAAGCCGGCGGCCAGATTGGCCTGCTTCTCGGACTGTCGGTGGTGGTGGTGTTCTTGGTCCTTGCCGCGCTATACGAAAGCTGGGCGGTGCCGCTTGCCGTCCTGCTGATCGTGCCGATGGGCGTGCTCGGCGCGGTGCTGTTCTCGATGATGCGCGGGCTTTCAGCGGACGTTTATTTCAACGTCGGCCTGATTACCATCATCGGCCTTGCCGCCAAGAATGCCATCCTGATCGTCGAATTCGCAATCGAGGAGGAGGAGCGCGGGCTCAGGCGCATCGATGCCGTCAAGGCCGCTGCACGCCTGCGTCTGCGGCCCATCATCATGACCTCGGTCGCCTTCACAATGGGTATGGTTCCGCTGGTGCTGGCGAGCGGCGCCGGCGCGGCGAGCCGAATCGCGGTTGGCACCGGCGTCGCGGGCGGAATGATCGCGGCGACTATACTCGGAATTTTCCTGATCCCGATGCTGTACCTGCTGGTGCGGCGCAATGTCAGCCGCAGGCAGCCGCAGGCGACCGGAGGTCACGAGGGCGACCCGCATCATACGGGGCCACTGACGGGGGAAGAAAATCCTGCAAATGAAGGGGAGGCGGCGCGATGATCCGCCGGGAGTTTTTCAACGCGAGCACCATCCTCGGCGCGGCGCTCGCCTCGAGCATGCTTGCCGGTTGCGCCAGCATGGCGCCCGAACATGTCCGGCCCGAGCCGGCGACCGCGCCTGTCTTCGATCCCGACTATCGGCCCGATGGCGAAGTGGTGGCCTCGCAGATGTCCTATCGCGACTGGTTCCCCGATCCGCGCCTAACCGCCCTGATCGCCAGCGCGCTCGAAAAAAATCGCGACCTCCTCGCAGCGACCGCCCGGATAGAGCAGGCCCGGGCGCGCTATCGTATCCAGGACAGCCGCGAATTGCCCGCCATAGTCGCAACCGGCGGGGCAACCCGCACGCGCCAACCCCTCGGCGTCAATCCGGCGCTGGATACTGGCGATGTCGAAGGAGCGCCGGCTTCGGTCACCTCCAACCGCTTCGATGTCGGCGTCGGCGTCAGTGCCTTTGAACTGGACTTCTGGGGCCGCCTTGCCAGCCTGAGCGAAGCGGCACGCGCCGAATATCTCGCCACCGTGGCAGCGCAGAGGGCGTTCTATCTCTCGCTGATCGCCGACACCGCAACCACTTATTTCGAGATCGTCGAGACCGAGGAACAAGTCGCGCTTGCCGAGGCAACTGCCGAAAGCCGCCGCGAAGGTTTGCGGATCGCGCAGCTTCGGCTTGAGAGCGGCGTGACGTCTGCTTTGCCCTATCGTCAAGCGGAAACGCTGCTGACGCAGGCCGAACAACAGTTGGCAAGCGAGCAGCTGGCACTGGCACGACTGCGCAATCAGCTGGCGGTGCTGGTCGGAGGTACCGTGCCGGAAGGACTGCCTGAAGGGCTGACCCTGACAGCACAGGATGACAATCGCCGCCTCGCGGCCGGACTTCCGTCAGATCTTCTGCTGGTTCGTCCCGACATTATTGCGGCAGAAGAGCAGCTGCGCGCGGCCCGCGCCAATATCGGAGCAGCGCGCGCAGCGTTTTTCCCAACCATCTCGCTCACCGGCAATGCCGGCCTCTCCTCCAGCAGCCTCGACGGATTGTTCGCAGAAGATAGCCTCGGTTGGAGCTTTGGACCCAGCATTTCATTGCCGATATTCGACTGGGGCGCGCGCGAGGCGGATCTCGATCTGGCGCAGGCGCTTGAGGTCGAACAGGTCGCAAACTATGATCGCACGGTGCAGGCCGCTTTTCGCGAAGTGAATGATGCATTGGCTGGGCGGCGTTTTCTCGCGCAACAGGTCGAGACGCTGCGGCGGGCCGTGGCCGCCCAGGAGCGGATCGCGCGCGTTGCCCGGCTGCGCTATCGCGAGGGGGTGGGAACTTATCTCGAAGTCCTCGATGCCGAGCGCAACCTGTTCAACGCGCAGCAGCAATTGCTCGCCACCGAGCGCGCCTGGCTGCAAAACCGTGCGACGCTGTTTGTGGCGCTCGGCGGAGGGTTCGGCACTGTGTTCCGGAACGATTGAGACGTATTTATGATGCTCAATTCCGTGATGGTTACCGTTGGTTCGGATTGAACCTGTTATAAGGTCCAAACTGGGCCTGGACCGACTGTGCCCTTCCAGCACCGCACCCACCCATTTGCTCACAGCCGAGAACTTGATATGAAAATGACGGCCCGTCCCCGCCGGGACGGACCGTCCGCCGAGTGACCTGGACCTGTCAGGAGGGGTCAGGCAGCCTGCTCGGCAGTCTCGTTTGTTGCATCGTGGGCTTGGGCTCCACCAAGTTCGTTATCAGCTGGATTTCCTTCCTCAACATCGATGGGTACCTCGACAGTCCCGAAACGCATGATCGTTGGAACCCAGGCCTGCGCCCGTTCCTTGACATCGGCCTCACCGATGAAGTTGCCCGTGAAAATGCGCTCGGCTGCGCTCGCAAGCTCAGCCTTCTTCGAAGCAGCGTATCGGCTGACCAGCTCCGGACCACCCGCAGCATCGAGCGCCTCGAGCGTGCGAGCCTTGGCCACGCGGTCGAAGTAGTTAGCAGCTGTGGGACGCCACCAATGCGCGGTCTCGATTTCGAGGAGCGAGCCGAGTGTCTCGTGCAGCGGTACCGAACGTTCGCCTTCACAGGCAAGGCTGGCAACCAGAGTGCGCGAAACGACATGACCAAGCCATGCCGAGCGCGCCTCGTCGGAAAGCGCCCGGAACTTGGCAAACCGCTCGACGTCGCTTTATCCCGAGCGCCAGCTTTCATCGAGCGAGCCAGCGAACTCGGCCAGAGCAGCACTCGCCGGTGCATCCTTGGCCTCGAACCCGGCAACCGGTCCAGACGCGACGGAGCCGACAAGCGTCGATGCCTTTCTGGCGCGCCAGTCATGCCCATCGGCATCGGCTAGCGTGAAGACCATGAAGTCGAGCGCCAGGGCCGGATCGTTGGCGAGATGGATCGCGAGGATGTCGCGGCGTTGCACTGCAAGCTCGTCGAGCAGGCGCTGCGAAAGCGAGCTGCCCTTGGGTTTCACCGCTCCGCATTCTTCGACTGCCTCGACCACACCTTCGTCAGCGATGACTTCGGTCTCGGTATAAAACTGCGGGACCAATGTCGGCTCACCATTGCGCGAGAGGACGAGGAAGGCACCGGCCTCGGGTTTCAGTTCGTCGGCCAGCACCGGTGGCCGATCGTTAAGGGCGCGCATGGCGCGGTCGATGACGACGAGTTCCTGTTCGGCCTTGGCGACCTCGTCCTCGTGGCTGTCCTCGTCTTCGAGCACGGCGGCGACGCGGTCGTAGTCGGCCTCGAGCTCGCCAAGTTCCTTCGCTTCCTGTTCCGTCATCGGCGCAGGCTCGCAAGGCAGACGGCTCAGACCTTCGACAAGGTCGTGACTGACATAGGTGCCCAGCGTCGGCCGAACCCAGGCAAGGCCATATTCGAGCGCAGTCTTTTTTGCCGCCTCTTCCATGGCCTTGTGCGCGAGGTCCTCGAGCAGCGCGACATCGATCCAGCTCTCGCTGGCGTCATCGTCGAAGAGTTCGCGTTCGATCCGGCCACCCGCACCGATGTACGCATCGCGTCCGACCAAAACAGCTCGCGGATCAGAACCGCGCACCGTGGCATCGAGCACCATGCGGCGGATTGTATCGGGCGTGATCTGGTACCAGGCATCCTGCAGCTCGGCATAGACATGCGCCTGGCGCTCGACGTCGGAAATCGCGCCGTAGGCCTTGGCCATATCGAGCGTGATCGTGCCTTCGGCGAGCGCTTCGAAAACGCAAGGCGCGAGGCTTGCGAGGCGCAGACGTCCTTCGACGAAACGGACCGTGAGGCCGAAGCGGCGCGCCACGTCTTCAGGGGTAGCGCCTGCTTCGATGATGGAGGCGAAGGCCTGCGCCTCGTCGGCCGGATTCATTGCGAGACGCTGGAAGTTCTCGGCAAGGCTTGCTTCGCGCACTTCGCTTTCCTCGCCTTCGATGACGAGGCAGGTGACCTCGTGGTTCTTCGGCAGCGTGCCTTCCTCAGCAAGGGCCTGCAGCGCGGCTAGCCGACGACCGCCGGCCTCGACCTCGAACTTGCCGCGCTTTCCTTTGCGCACGACGAGGTTCTGCAGCAGGCCGCGCGCGGCAATGTCTGCCCGCAGCTGTAGGTCGGCCAGCACGTCGCTCGACTTGCGAACGTTGCGCGGGCTGGGAACGAGCTTCTTCAAGGGAATCGACTGGATCATGGATGGTCTCCTGATGGAATGAAGGCGCAGGTGAGGATCACGAGGCCCACAAGCCCAAAGGGCTCCCTCCACTCTCATTCTGAGATTGGGGTCTGCCCGAGGGATCAGGCGGCAAGCGCGGGAAGAACGGACGAGGCTGCGGAGACTGGCACGAACAGCCGCGTGCGGTAGCGGATGATCTCGGTGAAGCAGCCCTTGCCCTTGTACCAGTCGAGCCGATCGGGCGAGAATCCGGTCAGTTCAAGGCGCTGTTCGCCTCCGACCAGCGAGCGCTTCACGGTGAGTGGATCATGGCTTGCGAGGTTCAACGGCTTGCCGCTTGCGATGACGAGGTCGCCGATATGCTCAGCCGATGGTCCGGTAACGCCGGAAAGGCCAAAGGTCTCGGCGATTGCGGCGAGATCGATATCGAGCACTTCGCGACCAATGATCGACTGGCCGTCCTCGGTAACGAGCCGAGTGACCCGAACATGATCGCCGGGCAGCCGCTTCCAGACCGGAAGCAGCAGCCCAGTGGCGAGATGGACGCGCTCGGTCACCGGTGAAGCAGCGGCTTCTTCTTCCTCGGCCCGCCAGGCGCTCGTGAACGCGGTGAGGCCAATATCTTCCCAGTGGCTTTCACCGAGAGCCTCAAGCGTCCAGTTCGCTGACTTGAGCGGCCGGAGCAAGCGTCGGCGTTCGACCACTGCGCCGTCATCGGCGATGAGGCGCCGGGCAGGAACCGACAGCGCGACTTTGCCCGAGCGCGCATTGCGCATCGGGACCGCGTGCGGGCTGCCGATCTCGTGCATCCGCACCAGGCGCTGCAAGCGTAGCGGCCGAAGGTGCCTCGACACTTCGAGCGAGACGAGGCGGGTTTCGGCACCGGTCACGGGGTCGGTGCGCAGGAGTTCGTCGGCAAGGACCGTGAAGCGATCAACCCTGAAGGTTTCCAGTCCCTGGTCGAGCGTTCCGGCCTCGCGCGCGGCTTCGATCCGCGCTTCGACGAGGCCAAGGTATTCATCAAAGTTCGCGTTCTGGAGCGCGATCGGCAGCGCGAGGATGCGGTTGAGCCAGCGCTGGATCGTGGGGAGATTGTCGGTCAGCCCGCCATCGGGGTTGTCGAGCCGGAGGCCGGTGCGCTCGACGAAGTTGCCAAAGGTGGTGGCTTCAAGCTTGCCGTCATAGAGCAGCTGGAACCAGCGGCTGAGCGCGTCGCGCGCATAGTCGCTTTCAAGATTGTCTGCCGGGTCGAACAGGTTCTGTCCGCCAGTCTGGCGCTGGCCGCGCGTCAGCGCGCCCAATGCATCGAGCCTGCGCGCAATGGTCGAGATGAAGCGGCGTTCGCCCTTCACGTCGGTGGTCACCGGCCGGAACAGCGGGGCCGAGGCCTGGTTGGTGCGGTTCGTGCGGCCGAGACCCTGGATGGCGTTGTCCGCGCGCCAGCCCGGCTCGAGCAGGAAATGGACCCGGCGCTGCTGGTTCCGGCAGTCAAGGTCGGCATGGTAGGAACGCCCCGTACCGCCGGCATCCGAGAAGACCAGGATGCGCTTGGTCCCCTCCATGAAGCATTGCGCTTCGGCGACATTGGCACTGGGGCTTCGCCGTTCGAGGCGCTGCTGACCATCGCGTCCCATCACCAGCCTGCGGGTCCGGCCCGTAAGCTCCGCCACGGCCTCAGTTCCGAAGTGCTCGATGATCGCGTCGAGTGCTGTTGCGATGGGCGGCAGCGCGCAGAGTTGCTCGATTAGCGCATCGCGCGCGGCCACGGCGCGCGGGCAGAAGACGGGATTGCCCTCCTCGTCGCTCATCGCCTCGGAGCGAAGATTGCCGTCCTCGTCGGCGAAGACCTGCATCAATCGGACCGGAAAGCTCTTGGCAAGGTAGTCGATGACGTATTCACGGGGGGACAGATCGATATCGAGCGCTTCTCGCTCCTCGTCGGTTATTTCGGCAAGGCGTCGGTCGAGCATGGCCTCGGCGGTCGACACCAGCTGCACGACAACCGAATGGTTCGCGCCAAGAGCCGCTTCCATCGCAGGGATCAGGCTCGGCAGCTTCATCGAGAGCAGGAGCTGGGCAAAGAAACGCTGCTTGGTGCCTTCGAAGATCGAGAGTGCTGCAGCCTTGGCATTGCGGTTGAGCGTATCGCCGCTGTCCTCGTCGACTACGCGGGTCGCCTCCAGGGCCGCTTCGAGGTTGCGGTGAATGATCGCCCAGGCCTCGGCATAGGCATCATAGATTTTCACCTGCGCTTCGGTCAGGCAGTGCTCGAGGATCTCATACTCGACCCCGGCGAAGGACAGCGCGCGTGCAAGGTATAGCCCCTGGGCCTTGAGGTCGCGAGCCACGAGCTCCATTGCCGCGACGCCGCCAGCGCGGATCTCGGTCATGAACGCCTCGTGGGTCGGAAAAGCGGTCTCGGGTCCCCACAGGCCAAGCCGGGAAGTGTAACCGAGGTTTGCGATATCCGAAGCGCCAGTGGCAGATGCGTAGAGCACGCGGGCGCGCGGGAGATGGTTCTGCAGCCTGAGGCCCGCCATGCCCTGTTCGGAGCCCTTGACCTTGCCGCGGATTGAAGAGCCCCCGAGCGCATTAGCCATCGCATGGGATTCGTCGAAAGCGATCACGCCGTCGAAATCCTCGCCCGCCCAGGCGAGGATCTGGTCAAGCCGCGTATCCTCAGCGCGCCCCGAGCGCAGCGTCGGGTAGGTGACAAAGAGGATGCCTTCGAACATCGTTACAGGGTGGCCGAGTTTCCAGCGCGAGAGCGGCTGGAGATCGAGCGGCAGCCCGCCAAGCGCTTCCCAGTCGCGGCGTGCATCTTCGAGCAGCGCTTCGTTCTTGGTGATCCAGACATGCCGGCGCTCGCCTGCGAGCCAGCGGTCCATGATGACCGCGGCGATCTGCCGTCCTTTGCCCGCTCCGGTCCCGTCGCCAAGGAAGAAGCCTTGGCGGTATGCGTGTCCATCTTCGGAGAGTTCCAGCGAGGTGCCTTCCTGGCTAACCTTGAACCGGCCCGGAAGATCGCGCGCAAATGCCAGGGCAGCGTAGACCAGTGTCTCGCATTGCGCTTCGGACAGCAGGCCATCGGCCTGCCAACCTGCGGGAAGGCGCGGGCAAACATCGGGCTGCGGCGCCGCGACCGAACCCATGGCGACCGATTCCACGAGCGGGGTGGGATGGACCGGAGCATCTTCGAAGGCGATGCGGCTGGGCCGGTAAGGCAGGTAGATGCCTGCCTGTTCGGGCACAGGCGCGGGGTCGGCGAGGACCGAATAGGCAAGGTCGATCGCATTCGCCGTGGCTGCTGGTGTCGCGGCGAATGGCGCCAGCGGCCGAACCGGCGCGCTTTGGGCCGAAGTCTTGCCAACAAGGCGCACTGGCTTGCCGAGCGGCAGGCGATGGACGTTGGCGGAGGTCTGTACGCGTGGCGGAAGCGCAGTGATAAGCTCGTGGAGCGAGATGAGGTCGGCAGTATCTCCGGTGATCGCAGGCGAGGACGCAGTCGGCGTCTTGTCGAACACAACCAGGCGAACAGCGATCCCCGTCCCTGTCCGGCGAAACATCTGCTGCAGGCGAACATCGAGGAGCAGCGACACGTCGTCCTGTTCCTTGGCGAAGGTGGAGGTGTCGAAGCCTTCAGGCATAATGGCGACGATCCTCGTCCGATTAGCAGCGGCCCGGATTGCACCGCGTAGGTGACGCATAGCGGTCTCACCGTCCTTGCCGCGTTCCAGGCTGTGAGCGAATGGCGGGTTCATCAGCACGGCAGACGGAACAGGGCCGCCAAGCAAGTCGGCGATCAGTTCCCCGTCATGCGCAGTGATGGTGGCCGTGGGGAAGGCGTGGGCCAGACCGTCTCGTCTTGCCGGATCGATCTCGTTGAGGAGCAGCGAAGCGTTCTGGAGGCAACCCCAGAGAGCAAGGGCACCATTGCCGGCGGACGGTTCGAGGAGCGTGTCTTGCGCGCAGACAGCTGCGGCCTTCGCCATCAGCCAGGCCAGCATTGGCGGGGTCGAGAACTGCTGGAGCTCGACCTGTGCTTCGCTGCGAACGTGCCGCGGCGGCAAGGCTGCTTCGAGCCAGTCGAACCGCGCTTCGGCTTCGTGTACATTCGTCGCCAGATCGATCCGTGAGGACTCTCGAAGCCAGAGTAGTGCGCCGATCTCGACCGCGCTGTTGTAGTCGTCGATCGTCCAGGCACCTCCCCAGTCCAGAACACCGGTCTCTTCGGCGAACAGCCCGGAAATGTCGGTACGGGTAAGATGACGTCCCGAAGCAAGAAGCGCGGCAACTCGGATGCCAATGGCATAGGCCATGGGCATGGGCGGCAACTGCTCGCCGGCGGGAAACAGGTCTGATTGAAACATGGCAATTCGTCCTCCTGATGATGGCATCGGGACACGCCCTCTGCCGGATCAGGAATTCGAGAAGCCCTCTCTCCTCTTACTGTGCCGCTTGGCGGCGCAGCCATGCTGTGAGTTCGTCGTTCCAGTCGGTGTCGCGTGAGGATGGTTTGCGAACGTGGATCGTCCGCCCTTCGCGGGCATAAGCGGCCAGGCCACGCGACGCAGCCAGCTCGCCGCCAGCATCGTGATCGACGAAGAGATGAAGCTCGGTCACGCTATCGGGCACGCTGACGAGGCCGAAGCGCTCATTGCCCAAAGTCGCCCAAGCGGGAATACCAGTAAGAGCGTAGGCCGACATCGCGCTCTCGATGCCCTCGGCAAGGCCGAGCTTGCCGGAGGCGGGAGCGAAGAGGCGGACGGCAGCTTCACCGAGCGCACCGAGCGCGCGCTTCGGCTTGTCGAACTTAGCCTTGGCATCGCCCGACAGGAACGTGCGGTGGATTGCGATCGGCCCCTCGTCGAGGCTGACCGCCGCAATCATGGCCGGCAAAAAGCGAGTGCGTCCCTTCGGACCAAGCGGCGTTCGAGGATGAAAGCGCAGCACCGGAGATGCGGCGAGGATGCCGCGGCTTTCAAGGTATGCCTTTGCCGGACTGGCATGCAGTGGCCGTGCATCGCGCCAGATGCGCAAGGCAGCGACCGAAGGCTTCCCTGCAGGACCAGTGTCCATCTTAGGCTCAATTGCACCTCCCGAGAACAAGGCGGACGGCGGCACGCCTTCGCGCGCGAGGGCAGCGAGCACGGACTCCTGATCGCATCCGGCGAAGCAGTGGAGGAGGATCGCTCCACGCCCGAGCGATACGCCGAGCGAGGGCGTGCGGTCGTCATGTGCGGGGCAGCATGCCATGCCCTTGGTGCCGGACCATTTGCCGCCACGGCTTTCACAGATTCGTCTCGCCGTCTCGGCTAGCGGATGGTTGGTCGTGGTAACGGGCATAAGGACTCCTTCGCAGGCTCGGGTCCCCCATGACCGGCATCCTCCCCTCTTACCGTCGGGCAGGAAGAAACGTTTTCCTACATGTTCTATTTATGTTCTATTCCGATTCGCTGCAAGCGACAGGAGTGTGAGCGATGAGACTGGCATTGATGATCGGGATGATGGTGAGCGCCAGTAGCGTGCCGCCTGGCGCTCAAGCACAGGAGTTCGCCCTTCTGGAGCATCGCTATGAACAGCCAGCAATCGCTGGTGTAGATCTCCGGACCAGCGAGGAAGCGCCTTTGAGGGTACTGCTCCCTGCAACCTATCGCGAAGCACTTTACGAGCCACTGATCAGGGAAGCGGAATTGCGGTATCGTCTCCCGCCTCGACTGATGCAGGCGCTGGTTTGGGCAGAGTCCCGATTCAATCCGATGGCCATCAGCCCGGCTGGCGCTGCCGGACTTGCGCAATTGATGCCAGGTACAGCCTGCGAGCTTGGCGTTCGCAACCGGCATGATCCTGCCCAAAACATCGATGGTGGTGCGCGCTACCTCCGACAGATGCTGGACCGCTTTGGCGAGGTCCATCTGGCGCTTGCCGCCTACAATGCTGGTCCGGGCGCAGTTGCTCGCGCTGGTGGCATCCCGAGAAATCGGGAAACACCCGCATATGTCAGGAGCGTTTTGCAGCGATGGATGGCATACAGGCGTTCATGAATACGAATCGAATGCGCATCAGTGGGCGGCTTGAGCACTTGCCACGCGGCTACGCCATCGTCACCGACGCCGGCGATCATTGGGTGTTAGACGATTTCGAACCTGACAACGACCAGATCGGCGAAGAAGTAACCGCCGAGGGCCAAATCGTTGGACTCGATCGTCTGCAAGTGGATTGGTTGGGCGTTCTGGCCGAGTAGCGATCATTTACCTTGCGCGCAAAACTTTGCCCACTCTGCCATGAGCTTGCGCCGCTTCTCGAAAAAGTCCGTCCTGCGATAGGCCGCCTCAACGCGATTCTGGACAGCATGTGCCAAGGCAGCCTCCGCGACCTCGCCTGGAAAAGAAGTCTCTTCAGCTGCCCAATCGCGGAACGATGAGCGAAAGCCATGGACAGTGACGTTCAGTTCCATATCTCTCAAAATCTTGAGCAAGGTCATGTCGGAAAGTGGACTCTTGCGTCGCTGGCCGGGAAAAACGAGGTCGCTGGCTTCGGTCCGGAAGACCTTTGCGCGTTCGATCACTTGTAACGCCTGGCGAGTGAGTGGGACCTGATGCTCCTCACCCATCTTCATCCGCTCCGCAGGGATGATCCAGACGGCGCGCTTAAGATCGAACTCCGACCAAACTGCATTCCGGACTTCCCCTGATCGTGACGCGTTGAGGATCAGGAATTCAAGGGCAAGGCGCCCGACCGAGGATCGTTGGCGCAGCCTGGTTAGGAAAGCTGGAACATCGACAAATGACATCGCTGCAAAGTGACCCGACTTCCGCGGCTGCCGAGGTAGACCTTTCGAGATCGAGCGCATGGGCGCTTCGTTTGTACGGAAGCCTTTCGAGAAGGACCAGTCGAGCACGGTCCCTATTCGCTGACGCACTCTTCGAGCCGTTTCAGGCTTTTCGAGCCAGATTTCGGCCAAAGCATCACGGATTGCCGGAGCTTCGATGTCGGAGACCAGGGCATCTCCGAAGTGCGGATACGCATATGCTTCCAGCGTCGATATCCATTGATCCTGATGCTTACCGTTCTTCCAACCCTTCTTATGTTCAGCGTGTACCTTTGCTGCAGCCTCGCGGAAAGTCGGGATAACCTCACGCTCCTTCTTCCTTTCCGCAACCACGTCGACGCCGGCCTTCGCAAGCTTTCGGACGCTCGCAGCCAGTTCACGTGCATCAGCGAGCGAGACATCTGGATAAGAACCAATTCCTACATCGCGCCTTCGCCCGTTCGCCTGAACCCTGACAATCCAGCTAGCCTTGCCGGACTTGTTGCGAAACAGAATCAACCCTCCACCGTCCGAGAACCGGCCAGCCTCACGCAGATTTCGCAATCCCGTCGCAGTTAGGTTTCCCATTCCTCCGCCAAACCTTTCATTGCCTCGAACATTTCCCCACATTTTTCCCCACACTTCGTGCGAGATGTACGGAAACATATAGAGAACATTTGAAACAAGCGCAAACGGAAAAACCCAGCAATTCTGCGGTCTTCAGAGACAATCTGGGGCTATGCGAGATTAGTATGGTGGCGGAGCGGGAGGGATTCGAACCCTCGATACGGGGTTACCGTATACACACTTTCCAGGCGTGCGCCTTCGACCACTCGGCCACCGCTCCGCATGCCTCATCTGGCAGAAGGCGGGCACCTAGCGAAGCTGGTCGCCAAAGACAAGCGGCGTGATGACAAGCCGTCACGGAATCCCTAACTCCGCACATATGACCCGAACAATCGGCCTCGCCCCTACCATTGCAGACATGGAAGCCGCTGCCCGCGCGGCTTTTTCCCGTATCCCCCAGGCCTTCGCCGAACATCTCGGTGACGTAGTAATCCAGGTGCAGGACTTCGCCGAGGACGAACTGCTGACCGACATGGGTATCGAGAGCCCGTTCGAACTGACGGGGGTGTACGAAGGCCTGCCGCTGACAGAGCGCAGCATCGAGCATTCCGGCACCATGCCCGACCGCATCCGCCTGTTCCGCCTGCCCATCCTGCTGGAATGGTGCGAGCGCGGGGACGAGACTTTCGAGCATCTGGTTGGGCACGTGCTGGTGCACGAGATCGGCCATCACTTCGGCCTTTCGGACGACGACATGCACGCGCTGGAAGATCAGGTCCTGTAGGGCTTGCCAATTGGCCGCGCGGTGGCAGGATGGCGGCTATGAAGCAAGCCGTTGCAATCTCAGCCCTCCTCTTCGCGGTACCGGTCATGGCGCAGGAGGGGGTGGAGCCCGTCACCCCTTCCTCCGTTGTTGCCAATGCCAGCGCAGATGAATGGGTAGCCATTGCCCCAGACGACCTGCTCGTGATGGAACTTGCCCCCGATGCGCTCGGGAATGCCCGCACCGTTACCATTCAGCTGATGCCGGCACCCTTCAGTCAGCCCTGGGTAGAAAACGTCCGGGCTCTGGCGGGGGCGCGCTGGTGGGACGGAACTAGCGTCTACCGTGTACAGGATAACTACGTTGCGCAGTGGGGCGATGCGACCGAAGAGAAGCCCCTGCCGGAAGGCGTAGTCGCGCCGAAGGCCAGTTACGAGGTCGACAACGAAACCCTGGGCGAGGCTAGCGTTTCTTCGCCATCGGCGATGATCGACTACGGCGAACTGCCCCCCGAAATACGTGCTCCCTTCGAGGACCCCGATTCCACTCACGAGGAACGCTACCGCGCCATAGAATCGCTGTTCGCCACCATAGGGCTTGTCAGAGACAACCGGTTCAGTCCGAGCGAGGAGCTCGCCATGCTTTCCATCAAGGCCACGCAAACGCGGCTGACCGAGCAGGGCTGGCATGACCGCGATGCTTTCGCTCCGTGGGTCGAGTTCTGGCGGGGCTGGCCTATCGGCAACGAAGAGCTTGGTCATTGGGAAGATAATGAGGGTAATGTCGTGCCCGATCCGGGACGCCGCCTGCCTCCGTACCAGTTCGACGAGCCATACAGGGTAGCCGACAGCAGCCAGTTCTGGCCCCTGCACTGCCACGGTGCCATCGGCGTGGCTCGCGATTACGCCCCCGATACGGGGACCGGGGCGGAACTTTACACCATCATAGGCCAGCCGCAGCGGCACATGGATCGCAATCTGGCCGTGGTGGGCCGGGTGATCGAGGGGATGGAGCACCTCGCCAGCCTGCCGCGCGGATCGGGAGAACTGGGTTTCTATACCGATGCCGAGGCTGACCTGCGCACGCCGATCCTATCGGTGCGCCTTGCCAGCGAGATGGCCGATCCCCCGGCTTTCGAATATCTCGGCACGAACAGCGAGAGTTTCGCGCTCTACCTGACTGTACGCGCCAACCGGAGCGATGCGTTTTACACCGTCCCCGCGGGCGGAGTGGGCGTGTGCAGCGTGCAGGTGCCGGTGAGAAGGGCCGCAGGTGGTTAGGACCGGCCGGAAGGTCTATCATTATCGTAAAGGACAGTAGATCGGCCCCTAAGGGAACACGACCTGGCAAAAACGGGCTGCCCTAAAGCCGGTCCGCCTGGGCTACCGCATCGGTTGCCCGCAGTGCGCTCATGATCCTTGTCAGATGGGCCAGGTCCTGAACTTCCAGATCGACGGCATAGGTGTGGAACGGATCGTCGCGCTGGGTGAGTTCAAGGTTCATCACGTTGGCGTTGTTGCGCGCAAAAACGCCCGCCATCTCCGCCAGCGTGCCCGGACGATTGTAGAGGACCACGTTGATCCGCCCCACCGCGCCGTGTGAGCGTTCGCCCCATGACAGGTCCACCCAGTCGGCATCGACGCCGTTGGCCAGTTCCAGACAATCGATGGCGTGTACCTCCACCGTATTGTGCGGACGGCGCAGGCCGACGATGCGATCCCCCGGTACAGGATGGCAGCACGCGGCGAGATCGAAGCCGACCCCTGCGGTAAGGCCCTTGATGGAAATGGCGCGCTCCTGCTGCGCTTCCTCCGGCATGTCTGCCGTACTGCCTGGTACCAGCGCTTCCATCACCTCGCGGTCGGACAGCTTGGCAGCCCCGATGGCGTACATCAGGTCTTCCACATCGCCCATTTCCAGCCGTTCTACCGCCTGTTTCAGCGCCTTCTTGCCCACCTTTGCGGGCAGGCGTTCGGCAATCTCGTCGTACAGCTTGGCACCGATCTCGGCTATTTCGGCGCGCTCCTTGGCGCGCACCGCACGGCGGATGGCCGCGCGCGCCTTGCCCGTCACAACATAACCCAGCCACGACAGCTGCGGCTCGGCATTCTTGCCCTTGATGATCTCCACCACGTCGCCGTTGCCCAGCGGGGTGCGCAACGGCATGTGCCGTCCGTTGATCTTCGCACCCACCGTCTGCGCGCCCAGATCCGTGTGCACGGCAAAGGCGAAGTCCACCGCAGTCGCGCCCTTGGGCAACTGGAATAGCGCGCCCTTGGGAGTGAAAGCGAAGATGCGATCCTGGTAGATCGCCAGCTTGGTGTGCTCCATCAGCTCTTCGCTGTCGTGACTGGCGTCCACAATTTCGATAAGGTCGCGCAGCCAGCCCACTTCGCCGTCCACCTTGCCACCCTGCTTATATGCCCAGTGCGCAGCCAGGCCAAAACCGTTCGTGCGGTGCATTTCGCGGGTGCGAATCTGCACCTCCACCCGCATCGACTTGTCATAGAACAAGGTCGTATGGAGGCTGCGATAGCCGTTGTTCTTGGGCGTGGAGATGTAGTCCTTGAAACGGCCCGGGACGAACTGGAAGGTCTGGTGCAAGATGCCCAGCGCCGCATAGCAATCTGCCACGTTTTTGGTCAGCACGCGGAAGGCCATGATGTCGCTTACCTGCTCGAACGGCAGGTGGCGCTCCGCCATCTTGCGCCAGATGGAATAGGGATGCTTCTCGCGCCCCCAAACTTCTACCTCCAGACCCGCGGCAGCCAGGGCCTGCTTGAAATCCAGCGCTATGCGATCGACCTGCCCGGCGTCCGACTGGCGCAACTGGTCCAGCCTGCGGGTGATGGTGGTGTAGGCTTCGGGCTCAAGTTGCTCAAACGCCAGCAACTGCATCTCGCGCATGTATTCGTACATGCCCACCCGCTCCGCCAGCGGGGCGTAGATATCCATCGTTTCACGCGCAATCCGGCGGCGCTTGTCCGGGTTCTTGATGTGGTGCAGCGTGCGCATGTTGTGGAGCCGGTCCGCCAGCTTCACCAGCAGCACGCGCAAGTCCTCGCTCATCGCCAGCAGGAACTTGCGCAGGTTTTCAGCCGCGCGCTCGTCTTCGGGCATCTGCTCGATCTTGGATAGCTTGGTGACGCCATCGACCAGCCGCGCGACATCGGCGCCGAACAGGTCCTCGATGTCCTCAATCGTTGCGAGCGTATCTTCCACCGTATCGTGCAGCAGAGCGGTAATGATGGTCTGCTGATCCAGCTTCAGGTCGGTCATCAGGCCGGCCACCTCGACCGGGTGGCTGAAATACGGGTCGCCGCTCGCACGTTTCTGGCTGCCGTGCTTCTGCACGGTGTAGACATAGGCGCGGTTAAGCAGCGCCTCGTCGGCGTCGGGATCGTATTTCTTGACCCGTTCTACAAGTTCGTACTGGCGCAACATCACCGCTGAATGTGCGTTGCAGCACGACTTTCGGCAAGGGCTTATCGTTGCTGTGTTAAATTGCGGACGCACTCGTCCGTCAGGCGAAAGGCGACCGCTGGCGAATGGCGCTTGCAAAATGCTTCCAGATGGCAAGACTGCCGATCTTGCGGGACTTTACAGACTTGGGGGTTATCTCATGAAGAAATGGGTTCTTTATCTTGGTGCGGCGCTTGTTGCGACGTCGCCTGCCATGGCGCAGGACAGTGACGCGACAGAGGAAGAGACGCCGGCCACCGCCTCGGAAGCAGACAGTGACGAGGCAGAGGACGAGGATGAAGAGGAAACCGAGACCCTCGAAGAATTCGTCAAGGACATGGAGCGTTCGGAAGGTCTCTTCCCGCTCTACCGGAAGCCCGATACCGGCGAAGTGTTCATGGAAATTGCCGCCGACCAGCTGGGCCGGGAATTCATCTACTTCGCCTATACGGAAAATGGCCCAGTCGAAGCGGGCCACTTTCGCGGCAACTATCGCGATAACAGGATCGTCACCTTCAACCGCCGGTTCGACCGCGTGGAAATCGCGGCGGTCAACACGCAATACTATTTCGACCCCGACAATGCCCTTTCACGCGCCGCAGATGCCAACATCGCCCGCGCCCCCATTGCCAACGTGGAGATTGCCGCCAAGAGCGAGGACGAGCGCCGCATCCTGATTTCGGCCGATGCCGTGCTGGAGAGCCAGGCTCTTCACAGGCTCAGCCCCTGGCGCGCGCCCGATGCTCCGCCCGGATCCAGCTTTGCCTTGGGAGAGCTTTCCAGCAGCAAGACACAGATCACCGATTTCCGCACCTTCCCGGAAAACACCGACATTCGCGTCGAATACGTGTTCGATAATCCGGCGCCGGTGAATTACGGCAGTGCCGATATCACCGATCCGCGTTCGGTCGCGATCCTGATGCAGCACTCCTTCCTGGAGATGCCGGAAGACGGTTTCGAGCCGCGCTTCGACGATTACCGTGTTGGCTTCTTCACCAACCAGACCACCGATCTCACATCACATTCGTTCACCCCCTATCGCGATGTCATCAATCGTTGGCGGCTGGAGAAAAAGAACCCGCGCGCGCGCATTTCCGATCCGGTGGAACCGATTACCTTCTGGATAGAGAACACCACGCCCGAAGAGCTTCGCCCACTTATCCGCGATGCCACGCTGGCATGGAACGAGGCATTCGAGAAGGCGGGCTTCTCCAACGCCATCGTGGTGCGCCAGCAACCTGACGATGCGGACTGGGATGCAGGGGACGTGCGCTACAACGTGCTGCGCTGGACATCGTCTCCCAACCCGCCGTTCGGCGGCTACGGCCCCAGTTTCACCAACCCGCGCACCGGCGAAATCATCGGCGCGGATATCATGCTGGAATACGTCTACCTGACCAATCGCCTGCGCACCGAAGAGATCTTCGACACTGCCGGACTGCCGATTGGCTGGCAGGGCAACGACGGTGCCGCTGCCATGCCTTGGCGACATGGCGGCAGTCATGCCACCTGCACGCTCGGCAGCCACCTGCAGGCCAACATGATGAGCGCGCGTGCCATGCTGATGGCGCAGGGAGCGGGTGAGGCGGAATATGGCCGACTGGTCGAGGAAGAGCTGTTTTACCTCGTCCTGCACGAGGTCGGTCACACGCTGGGCCTCAACCACAACATGCGCTCGTCCAATTCGGTGCCGCTATCGGCCCTCGCCTCCCGCTCCACCCCGCCGACCAATTCGGTGATGGAATACCCGGCGATCAACATCGCACGTCCAGGGGAAACGCAAGGCCAGTTCGCCATCACCCGTCCGGGCGCCTACGACCTGTGGGCGATCGAATTCGGCTATACCGCCGATGACGATGCACTGGATGCCATCCTCGCCCGCTCGACCGAACCTGCGCTCGCCTTTGGCAACGATGCCGACGACATGCGCGCGCCCGGCACGCACATCGACCCGCGTGTAATGATCGACGACCTTTCCGATGATCCCATCGGTTGGGCCGAAAGCCAGGCTGCGCTCATCGACCAGACCCTGACCGTGCTGCCGGACAGGGTGCTGGAAAGCGGCGACAGTTACCAGTCGCTGTACAACAGCTACATGATCCTGACCGGCAGGCGTGCGGTAGCCGCCAACGTTGCCTCGCGTTGGATCGCCGGTGTCTATAACAACCGCGCGGCGGTGGGCCAGCCGGGCGCGCAACTGCCGTTCGTGCCGGTGCCCGCAGCAATGCAGCGCCGGGCGCTGGGCGTGCTCGACAAGATCGCCTTCGGGCCCGAGGCGTTCAGCGCGGGCGAAAACCTGCTGAGCAGGCTGCAGGTCGAACGGCGCGGCTTCAACTCGTTCGGCACCAATGTCGATCCCCAGCCGCATGCCCGCGCGCTGAACGTCCAGCGCTCGCTGCTGGCGCACCTGCTACACCCCAACGTGCTTACCCGTCTTACGGATACGCGGCGCTATGGCGGCGACTATCCGGTCAGCACCTATCTGGGTGAGCTAACCGGTGTGATGTTCGATGCCGACCAGGCTGGCCCGGTAAACACCTACCGGCAGAACCTGCAGGTCGAATACCTGCGCCGCCTGATCGGCATTGCCTCGGGCCAGGGTGGCGGGACGCAGATCACTCCCGGCGGGCCGCAGCAGTTGCCGAACTACGACCACGTCTCGCGCTCGGCCGCGCTGGCGGGCATCGACCGTATCAGGACGGTGGCTGAAACTCCCGGTGTTGATACCGAAACGCAGGCGCACCGGGCGCACCTGCTGGCGCTTATCGAAGAGTTCGAGCGCCGTTGATGAAGGCTGAAGGGGCGGCCCGGCATCGCAACGCCGGGCCGCTCTTAACCCTCCGAAACAAACCTTGTTTGCCTAGCCTTCCCATCCAACGATCGGATCGACCTGGTTGCGAGTGTAGCTGTGATAGCCGCCTCGCGTTTTGTTATAGATCCGCGTCGCGATTGGCTCGCCCCAGCTGCCGGTTTCCCACAGCGCCTTGAACAGCGGCTCGACGAACTTGTTGCGGCCTACCTCGGCAAGGAAAGTCTCGGCCTGGCTCACGGCAGGCTGATATTCGTTGCGCAGGGCAGCTTCCAGCCACAGGAACAGCACTTCGTTGTTGCCGGTTTCGGATAGGCCCAGCCGTTCATTGAGCGCAGTCAGCTGGTCTGCGGACATCTCTTCCGGGAGTTCCTGCAAGAAACGCTGCTGTTCGGCGCCGGTCCAGCCCTTCCAGGTCTGTGCCGTTGGCAGCGTGCCGCTGGTGCCATAGGCCCGTGCAGCATTGTCCACGTCGGCAAAGGCCGCCGGATCGGGTGCCGCGGCATTGTCCGGCAGACCGGTGCCGTAAACCCATTCGTCAAGCATCAGCTCGTCTTCCAGGTTAGCGTCATTCTGCACCACGTATTCGCGCAGTTCGGCAAGGAACATCTCGCTGGTGGCGGGCTGGAAAGCGTGGCGGTCGAACCAGCCGCGCATGAACTCATCGAAGCGCTCGCGACCGATGATGTTTTCCATGGTGCGCAGGAACACGGTGCCCTTGTCGTAGATGACCGGGCCGATGGTGTCGAACGGACTGATGCCATCGGGCGTGCGCATAGCGGTGTTCGGGTTGTCCGCGCCCTGCTCCTCGATGGCTTCCACCAGCGAGTTGTAGCTCAGCGCATATTCCTGGTTGGCGCGCTTTTCGCCGAACACGGCTTCGGAAATGCGGCTTTCGAAATAGGAGGTCACGCCCTCGTTCAGCCAGCCATCCCGCCAGCTGGAATAGGTGACGAGGTTGCCCGACCAGCTGTGTGCCAGTTCGTGCGCGATCAAGCCGGTGTTGGACCGGTCACCGGCAATGAAGGTGGGCGTCAGGAAGGTCATCACCGGGTTTTCCATACCTCCGTAGGGGAAGGACGGCGGCAGCACGATCATGTCGTAGCGGCCCCAGCGATAGTCGCCGTAGATATCCTCGGCCGCGTCGATCATGGCTTCGGTGTCAGTCAGTTCCGCTGCGGCTTCCTCGATGATTTCCGGCTCTGCCCAGACGCCCGAGCGCGGACCCAGTTCGGCGAACTCGAGGTTTCCGGCGGCGATTGCGATAAGGTAGGGCGGGACCGAATTTTCCATCACGAACTCGAACGCGCGGCGGTTTTCGCCCACGTCTTCGGGATCGCCGCGGCTGATGCCGCTCATGACCACGTTCAGTGGCTTGGGCGCAGTGATGCGCGCTTCCCAGGTCTGGCGGATTCCGGGGCTGTCCTGCGTCGGGATCCAGGTGCGGTTGAGAATCGCCTGGCCCTGGCTGAACACGAAGGGATATTCGCCCCCGGCGGTCTGCTCCGGGTCCAACCATTGCAGGGCCGCTGCCTCAGGGCCGCTGGCGTAGTCGATGACGATCTGCTGCAGGTCCGGACCGGTCAGTTCGCCCAGCTGCACAGTGATCGGCTCACCCTTGTCGGCGTTGTCGGGGTCTGCCTCGCCAATCTCGAAATCCAAAGCGTTGCCGTTGCCATCGGTGATTCCGCCGATGACGAGGCCGTTGGAGTCGAGCACGATCTCGGTCGCGTCATCGGCTGCGTCCACGTCCAGCGTTGCCGTGCCTTCCACCCGCTTGCCCTCGAAATCCAGATCGAGGTCGAGCGCCACGTGGGTAACGCGCGCTTCCAGCGGGCGCGCATAGGTGAACTCGTCCTGCGCTTCCGCGCTGGTCAAGATCGGGGCCACCGTGCGCTCCTCCTCCGGCAGGTCGTCCGCAGTGCAGGCGGCAATAAGGAACGGCAGGGCGACAGCAAGAAGGCGCATGAAATCTCCGGTTTTCACAGGGAAGTCTCTGGGGAGCAGGATGGTTCCGGCGGTTGTTTCGGGAGCAACCATACCACATCGTCGAGCGGAGTCAGCATTTCGTCGTCCAATGGTCGAAAAATGTGGTATATCAGCAAATACTCATTGCCAGCTCGTGTATTCAGCCAAGACCCGCGCTTATGCATCGTCCAGGCAGCAGGAGCCAGAGGAGCAGGAAAATGATCAAGTCCACGACACGTCTTATCGCAGCGCCGCTGCTGGCGGCGGCTGGCCTTTGCCTGGCCGCACCCGCCTTCGCGCAACAGGCTGAACCGGGCGATATCGTGGTAGAGGGCGAACGGACCGACCGGCGCGAAGTGCTGCGCACCACCCGCGACATTACCCAGCGCCCGCGATCCGACGGCGCGCCGGTTCCGCGCTTCCAGCGCGAGATCTGCCCCGGCGTGTGGGGACTGGCGCCAGAAAACGCGCAGCTGGTAATCGACAGGATTTACGACAACGCGGAACGTGCTGATATCCAAATCAACGCAGAGGAAGGTTGCGGAGCCAACGTGTGGGTAATCGTGGTCGACGATCCGGCCGCCACCTACGCCCAGCTACGCGACGATAACGATTTTCTGGTGCGGGATCTCAGCGACCTCGACAAGCGACTGGTGGCCGATCAGGA
Organism: uncultured Sphingomonadaceae bacterium; assembly: GCA_947493195.1. GTDB lineage: Bacteria > Pseudomonadota > Alphaproteobacteria > Sphingomonadales > Sphingomonadaceae > Alteraurantiacibacter. Next base: position 58,186 of record CANLQG010000004.1, read on the forward strand.
AGGCCCGGTTCGCGCCTGGAACGTTACGTCCACGCGCAACCGCGAAGGGCAGGTTGTCGCCTCTGGTGCGGAGGTTGCCGAAAGCTTCGCGATGGCAAGCGCGACGAACATGCAGTCGGCGAACAATCCAGTAACCCAGATGTCCCGCCTGAACAGCGCGGTGCGACTGGACCTAGAAATGTCGGTCATGCTGATCCAGCGCAACGCCCTTGGCGAAGTTGATGCCTTTGCGCTGGCCGACTACGCAACCATGCGGCTGCTTGCCCATACCGAGCCGCCCGCACGCGAAAATGTCTCGGAGACGGTGCTCACGCTTTTCTCTCCCGACGCCGAATCGGCCCAGCCCGACCGGCTGACCGCTTTCGACCGCGGCTACCTTCGCGCCGTGTACGACAGCAGCGCGACCCGCCCCTATCGCCTGGCGTTACGCAATGTGCGGCGCAACATGGAACGTGAGCTGGAGATGGAAATCGAGGCGGAACAATAGGGCAGTAGAGCGCGGGTGACAGCGCCGCGGCAGGGCGCTATTCCTGCCGCATGTCATACGCCCGAACTATCGCCCTTCCCTTTCTGCTGGCACTCGCCGCATGCGGCCAGTCCGCCGAAATCGGTCCGCCGACAGAGGCAGATGTCGATGCTGCCCAGGCCCAGGCCGATGGCTCTGGCGGAGAGGCCGCCGCGCGCCAGCTGATCTTTTCCGACGAGTTTTCCAGCGACAATCTCGATCCCACCAGGTGGAACGTGGTGGGCATGGATTTCTGGGTGAACGAGGAGGAGCAGGCCTACGTCAACTCTCCCGACACGATCCAGTTCGTGCAAGGGCTGGAAGGGGCCGACGGCGGCGCGCTGGTGCTGCGCCCGGTCTATCGTCCCGGACAGGACACTAATGAGGAACGCAGTGCCGACTTCCTCTCCGGTCGTGTGAATACCAAAGGCAATTTCGAATTTACCTATGGCCGTGCCGAAGCGCGCATCCGCATGCCCGATGCGGTGGGCGTGTGGCCCGCCTTTTGGCTACTGGCCGACGCCCCTTGGCCCAGCGAAGGTGAGATCGACATCATGGAATACGTCGGCCAGGCCGACTGGACCGGCGTTGCCGTGCACGGCCCAGGCTATTCCGGCGACATGGGCATCGTGGACCGGCAGTACTTCGCGCCGGGCACCGATGTGACGGACTGGCATGTATACGCCGTCGAATGGAAGCCCGACGTGATCGAATTCTTCGTGGACGACCGCCTGACCTTCCGCATTCCCAAGACCAATGTGGAATTCTTCGGCGAATGGGTTTTCGACAACCCGCAGTTCGTGGTGCTGAATTTCGCCGTGGGCGGCATCTATCCCAAGAAGATCAACGGTATCGACGAGCCTTACACGGGCATGCCCCAGGAAACTGCGGACCGCATCGCGGCGGGTGAACTGGCGATGGAAGTGGACTGGGTGCGGGTCTACGCACCCGAGGAATAACCCGGATTCCGAAAGTCAGTTCCAGGTCACCTCTGGCGGCAGGCTCATCAGGATGGCGTCGATGTTCCCGCCGGTCTTCAGGCCGAACAGCGTGCCCCGGTCATAGACGAGGTTGAACTCGACATAGAGGCCGCGCCACTCCTTCTGGGCGGCCTTCTCTTCCTCGCTCCATTCCTGTCCCATGCGCTTGCGCACGATGGCGGGAAAGGAATCGAGAAAGGCCTCGCCCACATCCTTGGTGAAGGCAAAATTGCGTTCGAAGGCGGCCACGTCCGGACATTCCAGGTGATCGTAGAAAATACCACCCACCCCGCGATGCTTGTTGCGGTGGGGGATGAAGAAATAATCGTCCGCCCACTTTTTGAAGCGGTCGTAATACGTGGGATTGTGCGCCGCGCAGGCCGCACGCAGGCGGGCGTGGAAAGCGTCGGTATCCTCGACATATTCGATGGGCGGGTTGAGGTCGGCGCCGCCACCAAACCACGCGGCCTGCGTGGTAAGGAAGCGGGTGTTCATGTGCACCGCAGGCACATGCGGGTTGGCCATGTGGGCGACCAGGCTGATGCCGGTGGCGGTGAACTCGGGTTGCTCCTCGCTCGCGCCGTTCACCTGTCCGGCGAACTGGGGAGAGAATTCGCCCGACACGGTGGAGACGTTCACTCCCACCTTCTCGAACACCTTGCCCTTCATCTGCCCGCGCACGCCGCCGCCGCCATCGGACCCGTCATCCGTTTCGCGGTCCCACGCCTGGTAGTCGAAACTGGCATCGGAGCCGGCCTCGCGCTCGATCGCCTCGAACTCCGCGCAGATGCGGTCGCGCAATGATTCGAACCACTCGCGGGCTTGTTGGGTCTGTTGTGTCCACTCCATAAGGTCGGGTCTTGCCAAAGCGCACGGCAGGCGGCAAGTGGCATCCATGGTTCCCGTTTCGTTCGCATTCTCTTTCTGCGGGGACGAATTCGTCCTCACGAAGAGCCGCGCACTGTTCTGGCCGCGCGAGAATGCGCTGCTGGTGGCAGACCTGCACCTCGAGAAAGCCAGCTTCTTCGCCAGGCACGGCCAGTTGCTGCCGCCTTACGACAGTCGCGAAACGCTGGAACGGCTGGCCACCGCGCTGCGCGAGACAGGTGCGCGGCGCGTCTACACGCTGGGCGACAATTTCCACGATTCGGATGGTTCGCGGCGGTTGGAGCCCTATGCCGAGGGGATGCTGGCCGCCCTCACCCGCGCCACGGACTGGGTGTGGATCACCGGCAACCACGATCCTGCAATGGAGGCGAAATCGGGCGGCACCATCGCAAAGGAACTGGAAGTTGCAGGCATGGTGCTGCGCCACATGGCGAAAAAGGGGGAAACCCGTCCTGAGCTTTCCGGCCACTTTCACCCGCGCGTGCAGGTCAAGATCCATCACCGTCACATCCGCCGCCCCTGCGCTGTTGTGAGCCACAACGGCGACGAAAGCTGCGGGCGGATGATCCTGCCCGCATTCGGGGCGCTGACGGGCGGAATGAACGCCGCCGACCCTGCTATCCTGAAGGCATTGCAACCCGCCAGCGCCATCGATGCCGTAGTGCCGGCGGGAAAGCGGCTGGCCCGGTTTCCGCTCTGGCGGGGATAGCGCAGCCGCCCGCGCAATCCCCTAGCGTTTCTTGCCGTTCGTTATTACATAGAGCGCCCAACCAAAGCAGAATCAGGAGCACAACATACCTCGTCCACCCCGCCGCAACATGGCACCGCCGGTCAAGTCCGGCCCGAAATACGACCAGTTTATCCAAGCCGAGAAGGTCCGCGTCATTGATGGCGAGGGCGAAAACCTTGGCGTGATGTACACCAACGAAGCGATCGAGCAGGCGCAGGACGCGGGTCTCAATCTCGTTGAGGTTTCGCCCACGGCGAACCCGCCGGTGTGCAAGTTCCTCGATGTCGGCAAGTACCGCTACGAAGCCCAGAAAAAGGCCAACGCGGCGCGCAAGACGCAGAAGACGCAGGACATCAAGGAAATCAAGATGCGTCCCAACATCGACGATCACGATTACGACGTGAAGATGAAGGCGATGCACAAGTTCATCGACAATGGCGACAAGGTGAAGGTCACCCTGCGTTTCCGTGGCCGCGAAATGGCACACCAGCACTTGGGCATGGACCTGCTCAAGCGCGTGCAGGACGACATGCAGGAAGATGCCAAGGTCGAGGCCTATCCGCGCCTCGAAGGTCGCCAGATGCTGATGGTGCTGGCACCCAAATAATTCAGGAACGGGCGCGGATCATGTGGCGTTTGGCCGGCATGATCCGCCCGGTCCTCTCCACCTTTTCCGTCGCTTTGCTGCTTTGCGGCTGCGGCGAAGCTGCGCCCGATGAAACTGTCTCCAGTGATCCGGCTGGCGAAGTATCTACCGTCGACCTTGAAGGCCAGCTTGGCGATCCGGTTCCCGATCCCCCGCCGCGACCCGATGGCGCGCGCGATGAGCCTAATGACGGGTTCCCAAGACTGGTTCCACCGACATTGACGCCCGAGGCCGAGCGCAGTGAAACCGGTGCCCGCAGCGTGCTGCTCACCTGGACGCGCGCCATCGAACTGGAGGAGTTCGACCAAGCCTGGGACCTGCTGCCCGACAGCGCGCAGGCGAAATGGGGCCGCACCGAATTTGCGGCGCTGTTCAAGGGATTGCAGGATATAACCGTAGCCGCGCCGGATGGCACGATAGAGGGTGCGGCGGGCTCATCCTACTACACCGCGCCCCTCACGATTACCGCGAACGACGAAGACAGGCGCCCCGTCCGCTACGAGGGCGAGGTGGTGCTGCGACGGGTGAACGACGTGCCGGGTGCCTCGGAAGTGCAGCTTCGCTGGCATATCGAGCAGCTATCGCTCGACTGGACCCACTAGATTACCGCAAAATCCAGGACCGTGAAACGCGCCGGGGCCGTGGCATAGACGCCGTGTCCGCGTCCGCCTTGCGTGCCCAGCGTGAAGCCGATGCGCGCGGCGTCGGCCAGCGCGGCAGCGAATTCGCGGGGAGACCGCTCGCGGTCCGACCCCATTACCGAAATCCAGTTCTCGTCGAACAGGATCGTCACTTCGTGCTCGCCCGGCTGCAGGGGCACCACGCGGCTGTCGGGCGAATACCAGCGGTGGAAACGCGTGGCGCCAGCAGCGCGCCAGTCGTCGCCCGCGCGCTGGATATAAAGCGAAAGCAGCGGCTCGCGGTCCGGATATTCCTGCGACACGAAGCGCGTGCCGGGCCGCGCGTCGATTCGATAGCGCAGGCGGATGCCCCGCGCCCCGTCCAGCGGTGTGGTTGCCCGCGTCACGTAATGCACGTGCCCATCGGTGCGGCGCGGGCCGGGAAAATCGAAATACCAGCCCTCTTCGCTTTCCAGCGGATGCGGGGGCATGTTGACGGAGTAATTGCGCCCACGGATCAGCGGCCCGATCTCCCATTCCCGCACCCGGCCCCGTTCCCGCGCGCCCAGCGCAGAGGGTACGGCGAGCATGGCCGCGAAGGCAGGACCGGAAAGCAGGAAATTGCGGCGTTTCATGGCCAGGATTTAACCCGTGCCACCTGACAACATGCTGAATTCAGGCGAGATGCGCCGTTCAGGACTGCCCGATTTCCTCCAGCAAATCCACGAACCACCGCGCGCCGGTATCGAAGTGCTTGCCGCCCTTGATCCGGTCGAACTCGATCACCCGCAATTCGTCGCCGCGCTCCTCGTCCTCGCCCACGACGCCGCTTTCACCGCGCAGCCCTGCGTCCACGGCATGATGGGCACAGGCGCGGATCAGAGCGCGGTCCGCATCGTTGGCCGGAGCAGAACGGGAAAAGTATCCGCTTTTCTGCACCAGCACCTTTTCCGCCCCGATGTCCGCGGCAATGCGCCGGGCGAACCATTCGCCCGGATTGATCGCGTCCAGTTTCACATGGCCGAAGGCATCGCGCGGAACGTCCTCGCCCGCCGCTTCCATGGCGGAGACGATTTCATCCATGCCCGCCCCCTCGGACACGAACAGGTTCACGCCGTCGTGCTCGTCCATGATCGCACGCAGCCGATCGGCCTCGTCTGCCAGATCGAATGCGCGTTCGGGCACGTAGACACCGTGCACGTCCCAGCGGGCAGCAGCGTTTTCCTCCCATTCGACGAACTGCGCGCTCTGCGCCCATTCGTGGTGCGCGAGGGCCGTGGCAGCGGTCAGCCAGCCGCAGTGGCGCCCCATCACCTCGTGCACGGTCAGCATGCGCGGATTGGCGGTGTGTTCGGCGATTACGTTGCGGGCAAAGACGGCGCCCTGTTCTGCAGCGGTGTAAGCGCCCAGCGACTGGCGGATGGGGACGATGTCGTTGTCGATAGTCTTGGGCAGGCCGACGACTGTCAGGTCATAGCCGTTGGCGCGCAGGAAGGCGGCAAGGTCCGCAGCGGCCGTGTTGGTATCGTCCCCCCCGATGGTGTGCAAAACGTCCACCCCGTCGCGCCTTAGTTGTTCGGCTGCAACGCGGAGAGGTTCGTCACCCTCCTTCACCAGACCGCGCTTTACGCAGTCGGCGACATTGGTCAGCTTCACGCGGCTGTTGCCAATGGGGCTGCCGCCAAAGGCCTGCAGTCTGCTCGCACCGCTGCGCACCTCGCGTGTGACCTCGGCGAAGTCGCCTTGCAGCAAACCGGCATAACCGTTGCGATAGGCGATCAGTCGCGCATCGGGCGCTATCTCGGTATAGCGTTCGATCAGGCTGCCCACGGCGGAGGAGAGGCAGGGCGCCAGCCCGCCGGCGGTCAGCATGGCTATGGTTTTTACAGGCATGACCCGGCTTTTGCCAACGCGTGGCCGAAATGGCCAGAGCCAACAGTCATGCGGGTTCCCACAGTTCCACGGGGTTGCCGTCGCAGTCGTGGACCCGGGCGAATGCGCCGACGCCTTCCATTGCTTCGCGGTGGGATATGGCGGTGCCCGCCGCCTCCAGCCGAGCAAGCAGCGCCTCCAACCCTTCAACCCGCAGGTTCAGCATCACCTGGCGATCCGCCTGCCAGTAATCGCTGGCTGCATCGAACGCAGCAAAGACCGTGGGGCCTGCATCCTGCATCCACACCCATTCCCCATCCGGCGTTGGCTGGCCGCTCTGAGTAGCCGCAATGCCCAGGTGATCGCGGTACCATGCCGCCAGTCTTGCCGGATCGGCGGAGCGGATGAACAGCCCGCCAATCCCCAGAACCTTACCCTCTGCCATCCGTCCCTCCTTGTGTCGCAGGCGCGGCTGCGCCACGATTGTCGCGTGGGCACGGAGGGTATCACAACATGAGGGCCAAGGGGATCGGCTTCTGGCTTGGCCCGGCGCTGTTCGCAGCTACCGTGCTGCTGCCCGCGCCCGATGGCATGGCGGGCGAAGCCTGGCGCGTGGCAGGTCTTGTCGGCTGGATGGCCAGCTGGTGGATGACGCAGGCGGTGCCGCTGACCGTTACCGGCCTGCTGCCCTTCGTGGTGCTGCCGTTCAGTGGCGGCGCCACGGCAGGAGAGGTGGCTGGCGACTATTATTCGCCGATCATTTTCCTGCTGCTGGGCGGTGCCTTCATTGCCCTGGCCATCGAGCGCGCCGGGCTGCACAAGCGGCTGGCAACCTTCATCCTCGACAGGATCGGCGGGCGCGGCGGGACCTTCGGGCTGCTGCTGGGCTTCATGATTGCCGCCGCAATCCTCTCCAACATCATCTCCAATACGTCCACCACGCTGATCATGATGCCGATGGTTCTGGCGGTGCTGGCCGGGGGTAAGGTGGCGGTAGGTTCGACTTCCGGCAGCGAAGCGGGAGAGCGTGAAAAGGGCGGTTTCGTTCCGCAGGACGGCATTTACGGTGCCTTGCCCATGGGCCTCGCCTTCGCCGCCAGCGTGGGCGGCCTTGGTACGATCATCGGGTCGCCGACGAATGCCATCGGTGTTGCCCTGCTGCGCGATATCTCCGGCGTGGAAATCACCTTTGCCATGTGGGCGGCCTTCGGCGTGCCCGTGGTTATGCTGGGCATTCCCATCGCCGCGTGGATCATCGCGCGCGTGCAGCAGGTCGCACGCCATCCCTTCGATCTCGAGGCTGCCCGTGATGCCATCGCTCCGCAGGGGCCGTGGACTGAAGCGGAAAGGCGGCTGGTCCCGGTGATCGCCCTCACCTTTATCGCGTGGATGCTGAGAGGCTGGGTGGCGCCCTATTTCCCCGAAGGCTCGCTGACGGACGGCACCGTCGCCATCGCCGCCAGCCTGGCCTTGTTCGTGCTGCCCGATGGCACAGGCCGCCGCCTGCTGGAATGGCACGAGGCCAACCGCGCACCATGGGACGTGTTGCTGATGTTCGGGGGCGGGCTGGCGCTGGCAGGCGGCATGATGCGAACCGGTCTGGCCGACTGGCTGGGCGAAGCGCTGCTGTTCCTGTCGGACGTGCCCTTGATTGTCGTCGCGCTCGCGCTGGTGGCGATGGTGATCCTGATCACCGAATTCGCCAGCAACGTGGCGACGGCCAGCGGCATCATGCCCGTGGTCGCCGCCCTCGCCGTCGCGCTGGACGGCGATCCGCTGCTGCTGGCCATGCCCGTGGCGCTGGCGGCCAGCTGGGGATTCATCCTGCCCGCCGGTACCGGCCCGAACGCCATCGCCTGGGCGACCGGGCGCATCGCCCTGCCCCGCCTTATCAGGGCCGGCCTCGCGCTCGACGTGGCGGGCGTGTTCCTGATCGTGGGCGTGGTGTTTGCGCTGGCACCGCTGGTCGCCTGAGCCCTTGCGAATCCGGTGCAGCAAAGATAATTGCATGTGAAACCGGATTATCGGGAGAGGCGTTCCTGCGGAGGTTAGGAGCGGGTTGCCCGGAACCGTTTACCTGCCCCTGCCTTCCTAGGGGTGAGAGCAGGAAGGAGCCTTTCCCATGGCCGACCCCAACGACAACAACAGCAACGACCCATTGGGTGCCGTCGACACCCCGACCCCGCGCCGCAAGCCAAAGCCCGAAGTTACCACCATCGGCGGGCGCGCGCTGAAGCCCTCTACCCTGATGATGGGTCACGGTTACGACCCCGCCCTGTCCGAAGGATCGCTGAAGGCCCCGATCTTCCTTACCAGCACCTTCGCGTTCGAAAGCGCCTCTGCCGGAAAGCGTCATTTTGAAGGCATCACCGGCAAGCGTGAAGGAGGCGCTGAGGGCCTCGTCTATTCGCGCTTCAACGGGCCGAACCAAGAAATCCTCGAGGACCGGCTTGCCATCTGGGACGATGCCGAGGACGCGCTGTGCTTCTCCAGCGGGATGACCGCGATTGCCGTGCTGATCCTGGCCGCCTGCAATGCAGGCGACGTGATCGTGCATTCCGGCCCGCTCTACGCCGCATCTGAAGGCTTCGTGGCCAAGGTGATGGCGAAATACGGCGTCACCTACATCGCCTTCCCAGCAGGCGCGAGCCGGGAGAAGCTGGACGAGGTGATGCGAGAGGCCAAGGCCAAGGCCGAGGAACAGGGCGGCGAAGTGCCGCTGATCTACCTCGAAAGCCCCGGCAACCCCACCAACGCGTTGGTCGACATCGAAGCGGTAAAGGAAGCGCGCGACGCGCATTTCGATCCAGAGCGGTGCCCGATCGCCATCGACAACACCTTCCTTGGCCCGCTGTGGCAGCGCCCGCTGGAACACGGAGCAGACCTGGTGGTCTACTCGCTCACCAAGTACGTCGGCGGCCATTCCGATCTCGTCGCCGGTAGCGTGGCGGGCGGCAAGAAGTGGATCGACGCGATCCGCGCGCTACGCAACACCATGGGCGGTATTGCCGATCCGAACACCGCCTGGATGCTGCTGCGCAGCCTCGAGACCGTCGAACTGCGCATGCAGCGCGCGGGCGAGAACGCGGCAAAGGTCTGCGCCATGCTGAAAAAGCATCCCAAGGTGGAGGGCCTGGGTTATCTCGGCATGATCGAGGACGAACGGCAGAAGGACATCTACGACCGTCACTGCCTTGGCGCAGGTTCGACGTTCTCGGTCTTCATCAAGGGCGGCGAGGCGGAATGCTTCCGGTTCCTGGATGCGCTTAAGGTCGCCAAGCTGGCTGTCAGCCTGGGCGGCACGGAAACTCTGGCAAGCCATCCTGCAAGCATGACGCACCTTTCCGTTGCCGAAGGCCGCCGCGCAGAACTGGGCATTTCCGACAACCTCGTGCGCATATCGGTCGGCATCGAGGACGCTGATGACCTGATCGCCGATTTCGAGCAGGCACTGGAAGCGGTGTAATCTAGCCAAAGGCGGCTTGCCCCCCGAGGCATTGGACAGCTAAGGGAAAGGTCAAGCCGCCTATGGCGGGATAGATCTTCATAACGGACGGGAACAACGTGCTTCGCAAATATGCCCTTTTCGTCGGCGTCGCCGCTCTTGGCGCCCTGGTCACCTCCTGCGGAGGCGATGATACCGGCACGCCCACCCCTTCGCCTACGTCTACCGGTACGGCCACGCCAACCCCTACCCCAACGCAGGGGCAGGTCGATTTCGATCTGCAGCAGGATTTCTCCACGCAAAGCTCGAACGCGAACTACGCCTTCGCCTTCTTCACTCCGGATGCCGGCGGAGACGAAACCTTCAGCGGCGCATCGCGGGTGAATGGCAACGCATCTATCAGCCTCGCGCTCAGCCCCGAAGTCGTGACTTTTGCATTCCCCGATCTCGACGATCCGGCGGCTTTCGACGCCACCGACCTTGTATCGACATCGGCAACGGTCCGCAGCTATGCGCGCGGTTCGGAAAAGCTCGTTCTGGAAGTGCCATACGATCACGTGCTGCGCGTCAGCTACGAATCGCAGGCTGATTTCACACGTGATACGGTAGATGGCGTACTGCGCGGAGAACGCACCTCGATCTTCTTCAATCGCCCTACTGTCACCACCGATATCGCGACCGACCTTGCCTACACCGGCAGCGTCGAAGTGGTGGGCGGCGACCCGGGCTCCACGCTGGCTGGCGTGATTTCCGCGCCCGATGTAACTTTCACCATCAAGGAAGCCGATGAAAGCGTAAACGGCACGATCGAGATCTTCCGCGAGGTAAACGGCTCGCCCGTACTCGTCGCAACCCTGGTTTTCCAGCGCACTACCAATTCGGACGGCAATGTAACCGGCGGCGTTCTTAACGATGCCGAGTCCTTCTCCGGTATCCTGACCGATGCCGACAACAACTTCGCGGGCAATTTCGCTGGTTCCATCAGCGGCCCCAACCGCGAGGAACTGTTCATCATCTTCTCGATCTCGGGCAGCACCGACGCGGACAACGATGGCAACGTGGATGCAGACGATGACCGCCGATTCGTCGGCAGTTTCATCGGCAAGCGATAGGTCGGACTAACCGGCGATGTGGCGGGGCTCTCATGGGCAGAGCTTCGTCGCGCTGCCGGGTCCTGCGCGCCCCTGCCAGGTCAGCCCTTCCACTCGCGCCTTTCCTCGGCGGCTTTCAAAACCTCGTAGGCAAGTTGCAGCTTCTGGAATTCCTCTGCGGCTTCCTTGTCGCCGGGCTTCACGTCGGGGTGGACCTTCTTCGCCCGGGCCCGCCATTCGCGCTTGATCGTCTGGAAATCGGCGTCGGCCTCCAGTTCCAGCACCTCCAGCGCGCGCATCTCGTCGGCGCTACGTGAACCATCGCCGCTGCCGCTCCAGCCATAGTGCTGTGCTTCGGCGTAACCTGCGCTTTCCGCCTGCTCGGCCTTGGCGCGATTCGCGGCTTCTTCCTTGTCGAGTCCCTGAAAGTAGTCCCATCCCTTGTTGTATTCGGCTGCGTGCTTCTCGCAGAAGTACCAGCGCTCGGGGCTGTTGGGGCTTTTCGGGGCGGGGCAATTGCCCGGCTCGTTGCAGCCGTGCCGGTCGCAAATGCGCACTTCCACGGCTTCGCGGCCTTCTTCGTAGCCACGCCAGCGCGGAAAGCCCCAGTCGTTCGAACGTCTCGAACCAGCCATCAGGAAAGCAACACGGTAAACAGCATGGAACCGCATATAGGGTGGAAATGGCCCCGCGTGAACCGATGGTATTTCGCAGCACTGCCGAAAGTGCGTTTCACACGATCGATACAATTTGGTGCAATTGCTGCATTGCAATATCGCCGGTGCAGCCCACATACTGCCGACAGATTTCGTAATCGATTCAACCACAGGATCAGCATGAGCAAGCAGCTCGCCATATCCGCCGCCTTTTCCATCTTTACGATGGCCGCGTTCGCACTGTTCGCGACGCCCGATGGTGTGGGCGGCTTCGGCTCCACGCAAACGGGCGCGACAGCCCATGCTGCCACGCCCGCGCTTGAACCGGTAGTCCCGGCCCTGTTTCCTATTTTCGGCTGATCACCGTTCGATCATCACCGTGACCGCACGGCGGTTTCTTGCCCAGGCCTGCTCGTTCGAAGCCATGGCCGCCGGGCGTTCCTCACCATAGCTGACCGTCCGCAGACGGCTTTCCGGCACGCCCAGGCTGACGAGGTAGTTCTTCGCGGCATTGGCGCGACGTTCGCCAAGCGCGAGGTTGTAATCGCGGGTGCCGCGTTCGTCGGCATGGCCTTCGACCGTTGCGCGCGCGTCCGTGTACTGGAGGAGGTACTGCGCCTGGCGACGCAGGGCAGCCTGGTCCTCGCTGTCGACGTTGTAACGGTCCGTGTCAAAATAGATGGTGTCCGCACCGGCCATGGCGCCCGCGAAGTGCGACTGCGATCCGGGCTGCGGAGCGGTGGCCATCGGCGTGGGCGTGGGTGTCGGCGTGGAGCGCACGGTATCCTGCGGCGCATCGGGCGTAACCGTGGGCGGTTCCTTCTTGCAGGCACCAAGTGCCAACGCGCTTGAAAGGGTGACGGCGATAATGAGACGATTCATGTCTGGCTCTCCTTGAACCTTGGTGACAACGTTTGCTTTTCTTGCGACGCAATTTCATGCGGCGGACGGGGAACTAACGCACTTACGGCAAAACCGGTCCCCATGCCGGGTCTGACGCCCCCACCGGCGTACGCAGGCGACGTTCGTTGTCGCCGGTCAGGTCTACCTGCCAGATCGACGTGTCGCCGGAATTACGTTCGGTACGGAAAAACTGGATGATTCGGCCGTTCGGGGCCCAGGTCGGGCCTTCGTCCTGCCAGCCGTTGGTCAGCGTGCGCACATTGCGCCCCTGCGGGTTCATCACCGCAATATGGAAATCCCCCACGATGTGAGTGAAGGCGATCTGGTCGCCGCGCGGGCTCCATTCCGGGCTGGCGCAGCGCCCGCCGAAGAAGCTGATACGGCGCTGGTTCGAACCGTCGGAATTCATGATGTAGCATTGCTGCGCGCCGGACTGGTCGCTTTCGAACACGATCTGGCTACCATCGGGAGAGTACGAACCGCCGACTTCGATAGCCGGGCCGGTGGTGAGGCGCTGCGGAGTGCCTCCGCCCGCCGCGGAAACGCGGTATATATCCGTGTTGCCGCCCACAGCCATCGAATAGAGGATATAGCGGCCATCCGGGCTCCAGCGCGGGGCGAAAGTCGGGTTGGCGCTCTGCGTCACCAGCGTCTGCCGCCCGCTGCCGATATCGTAGACGTAGATGCGCGGATTGCCATCGACGTAGGAAAGGTATGCGATCTTGGAATAGTCGGGCGAATAGCGCGGCGTGAGCGCGGTGGACTGGCCATTGGTGATGAAGCGGTGGTTGGCCCCGTCACTGTCCATGATGGCGAGGCGCTTGATGCGGTTATCCTTGGGGCCGGTCTCGGCGATGTAGGCGATGCGGCTGTCGAAGAACGGGTCTTCACCTGAAAGGCGCGAATAGACGAGGTCGGCACACTTGTGCGCGGCGCGGCGCCATTCACTGGGGTTCACCACCCAGCCCTCGCGCACCAGTTCGCTCTGCAGGGCCACGTCGTAAAGGTAACAGCCGACAGTCAGGCGGCCATCGTCGTTGGCACGCACATAGCCGTGCACCAGCATTTCCGCGCTACGCCCGCGCCATGTGTTCCAGGCGGGATCGGTGATTTGCGGATAGCTCGGACGCGGCAGGGCATCGGGGCCGACCGGGCGGAACAGGCCGTTGAAGCGGAGATCAGAATACACGACGCGCGCCAGTTCGAGGCCCAGCGCGGCCGTGCCCTGCGCGTTGGCGGGCGTTGACTGATCGCGGTTCGTGGCGAAGCTGGCGATGGCGATGCCCAGGTCCTGCCAGGCAGAATCGTCGGTAACGGTGCCGCGCAGCGGGCCATCGTCATCGCCTTCCACGGCCACTTCCTCGACATCCTGCGCGCCCACGGCGCCGGGGTCGAGATCGGGCAGCAGATCGTCGCTCTGCGCAGCGGCAGGCGCGGCGATGAGCAGCACAAGGGCGGAGAACAGGCTGGCGGTTTTCATCACAATCTCCGATCGAAATCCCATTCGAGGTCGTCCCAGCGACTATAGAACTGGTCCGGCAAGTTGAAAGGTGCGGCAAGCTGGACGGCGCGGATCGCGCGTTCGCAGTGAAGCGAGGCCTGCGGGCGGTTGGAATCGTTGATGCCGCGCTGGTCGGTGCAACGCGGGCGGCCCTTGAGGCTACCATCACGGTTGAGTTCCCACGCAACGACGGTCGTGAGCTGGTCCACATCCACGCCAGAGGGTGCGCTCCAGTGCGGGCGTAGCTGGCGCGTGATGGCAGAGGCGAGCGCGGCCCGCTCGGTCGGGCCAAAAGTTGCGGCTGGCGACCCGCGGTCGCCGGTCGCGTTGCTGGTGCCTTGCAGGAAATCTTCACTGAGCCGGCTCCCCTGCGCGCGCTGGCTGGCCGTAGCGCGCGGTGTGGGGGCAGGCGTCGGGCGCGGTTCCGCGCGGCGCGTGGGCTGAGGTGTGGGGGTGGCGGCCGGCGTGCGCGGCTGCGTAGCTGGACGAGGCGGCGGAGTGGTAACGGGGCGCTCCACCGGCTGCGGCGCTGGCGCTTCAACCATTTCCTGCGCTTCTTGCGGCAGGTCGGCCACTTCGGGCGCGAGGGCCGCGGCAGGCTGGGCGCTGGGATCGGGTGCCGTGCTTTCCAGGCTGACCTCGGTCGCCAGGCTTACATCGATGCGTTCCGTCGGCGTATATGGCGCGGGCTCGCGGGTCGCATGGACCGCCAGCGCCACGGCCAGCGCAGCGTGCGCGACGACTGCGGCACCCAGTCCGATGCGTTCTTCGCGGGAAAGATCGGCGAACATTGCCATCAATCGTTCGGGCTATGGCGCTTCGGCTGAACTGGTGGTGACCAGCGAGATCGAGTTGAAACCGGCACGGTTCAGCTCACCCATCACCGCCATTACGCGGCCATAATCGAGGCCCGTATCCGCCCGCAGCGCGATAAGCGGCTTCTGCGATCCATGCGGGCCGGAAATGGCATCCAGCGCCTGCTCCAGCGCGCCGCGTTCCACCAGCACGTCATCGATATAGATGAAACCCTCGCGGTCGAGCGCAATGGTCACCTGTTCCGGGTCCTGGTCCATCGGGTTGGCGCGGCTTTCGGGCAACTCCACCGGCACACCGCTGGCCAGCAGCGGAGCGGTGACCATGAAGATGATCAGCAGCACCAGCATCACGTCCACGAACGGCGTGACGTTGATCTCCGCCATTGGCGCGCGGCGACCGGAACGGCCCCTGCGGCTGGAGGACATGACACCCATGCCCATGACCTAGACCTCCATCTCGCGGCTGATTTGCGCGTGCACCCGGTCTGCGAAACGCTGCAGGCGCGCCTCGAACCCGTTCACCGTGTTCGACAGGCGGTTGTATGCGATCACCGCAGGAATAGCCGCGAACAGGCCGATGGCGGTGGCAAACAGCGCCTCGGCAATACCGGGGGCGACCACGGCAAGCGAGGAATTCTGCTGCATCCCGATCTGGAAGAAGCTGTTCATGATGCCCCAGACGGTGCCGAACAGGCCCACGAAAGGCGCGACAGATCCGGTGGTGGCGAGGAAGTTCAGCCGATCGGCCTGACGATCCGCCTCATGCGCCACTTGCCCTTCCAGTGCCTGGGCCACGCGGCCGCGCGCCGCGCCAGCGTCCTTCAGGCCCGCCTTGTGACTGCGGCGAAACTCCGCAATGCCGGCGGCGGCCACGCGGGCAGACGGGTTGTCCTTGCGGCGGCGTGCGTCGAGCACGCTGTCCACATCCTCATGCGTCCAGAAATCCTCTTCGAAGGCATCGCAGTTCCTGCGGGTGCGCCCCATGCGCATGGAGAACCCGATAATGATGGTCCAGGTCCAGATCGAGGCGAGGATCAGGCCCACGATCACCAGCTGCACCACGATGTCTGCATCGAGGAACAGTTCGATCGGATCGAGCCGGGTAGGAGCGGAAACGGCAAGCATGTCCAGCACGGTCATTGATTATCTTTCGTGGCAAATTTTTCGAATGCGCGGCGCCATTCTTCGGGCTGGCGACGCGGTCGGCCTGCGGGAGTAACGAATGCGGCAATGATGTCCACTTGCGCCAGCAGCTCTTCCCCTCGCATCACCTTCTGTTCCATACGCGCACTGGCAGCGCGCAGTTCCAGTGCGCGGGTCTCTATTACCAGTTCATCGTCGAACCTGGCCGGGCGGCGCCATTTGATCTGCGCTTCGGACACGGTGTAGACACCCTCGCCCGCCTCGAACGCCGCGCGCTGGTTAATACCCAGCACACGCAACAGGTCGCTGCGGGCGCGCTCGCACCACTTCAGGTAGTTCGCGTGATAGGCGATGCCGGACAGGTCCGTATCCTCGAAAAACACCCGGACCGGGTAATAATGGATAACCCCTTCGATTTGGCCGGAGGGTGGCTGCAATTGTCTCTCCTTCGATGAACGGCGGCTTACAGCCTGGCTGCTGTCGAAAATTTATTGTTTGGCGGCGAAACGAGTGACGCGTGCGACCTGGCGAGCGAGGTTTATCGTGCGAGCATGGGGCCGAGCGGGCCACCGCCGAACAGGTGAACGTGAAGGTGCGGAACTTCCTGCCCGCCGTTGCGCCCCACGTTGCCCAGAAGGCGATAACCGCGCACCACCAGCCCCTGCTCGCGCGCAACATGGCCCACGGCGCGCACGAAACCGGCGATCTCCTCCGCCGATGCCTTGGCCGAGAAGTCGTCCCAGCTGACATATTCGCCCTTCGGGATGACGAGGATATGCACATCGGCCTGCGGACTGATGTCGTGGAACGCCAACGACCATTCATCCTCGTAGACCTTGCTGCAGGGGATTTCCCCACGCAGGATCTTGGCGAAGATATTCTCGGGATCGTAGGGCTTCGTGGGATCGACGCTCATCAGTCGGTGTTCCTTGCTGCTTTCTCGTCGAGGCCCGAGGTGCCCTCCCGCCGGTCCAGTTCAGTGAGAACGTCGGACAACGGAATGTCCTTCGCGCTCAGCAGCACCATCAGGTGGAAGAGAAGGTCGGCCGCCTCTCCGATCAATTCGGTGTCGTCGCCGGTCAGTGCGGCGATCACGGTTTCGGTCGCTTCCTCGCCCACCTTCTCGCAAATCTTGGGCAAGCCCCTGGCGTTCAGCTTGGCCACGTAACTGCTGTCGGGGGAGGCGCTGCGGCGCCGGGCAATCGTGGCTTCGAGGCGGGCGAGTGTATCCATCGCCGCTGGCAATGGTCGATACGCGGGTATCCGGTCAAGCCGCTTGGTCGTTCAGTCCTGGTCCTTGCCACGCATGGACAGCCGCCGACCGATCAGCACACCGGCCACGCCCAGCGCGAGAAGCGTCAGATTTGATGCTTCGGGCACCTGCGTCGCAGCCTCTGCCGCGGCGGGCGCGGCGCTGGCAAGCAGGGCCGCGGCGATGGTGAGTCGGGACCACATGCGAGTGGCAAAGGCGCATTCGCGACCCTTTGCAAAGGCCGTGCGGCGACTGTCCCGTTATCGGACCCCCTTCAGAGCGGGCTCAACCGCGCGCCGGCAGTCCCGCATCGCGCAGCGCCTTGTGCGCCTGGGCTATGGTGTAGGTGCCGAAATGAAAGATGCTGGCTGCCAGAACCGCGCTGGCGTGGCCCCTGGTAACGCCGTCGACAAGGTGCTGCAGGCTGCCCACGCCGCCACTCGCGACCACGGGTACGGAGACGGCATCGGCAATGGCGCGGGTGAGTTCGAGGTCGTAGCCCTTCTGGGTGCCATCGCCGTCCATGCTGGTGACCAGCAGTTCGCCTGCGCCAAGCTCTGCCAGCTTCACCGCATGCTCCACCGCATCGATCCCGGTCTCGCGCCTGCCGCCATGGGTAAAGATTTCCCAGCGTCCCTGTTCGCCCGGTGCGGAGACACGGCGCGCATCTACGCTGGCGACGGCACATTGGCTGCCCATCCGGTCCGCGATGTCGGCCATGATTTCCGGGCGCTTCACGGCAGCAGAGTTCACCGCCACCTTATCCGCGCCTGCCAGCAGCAGCGCGCGGGCATCCTCAACGGAGCCGACACCGCCGCCAACCGTCAGCGGCATGAAACACACCTCTGCCGTACGCTTCACGATGTCGAGCAGCGTCCCGCGCCCCTCGTGGCTGGCCGAAATGTCGAGGAAGCACAGTTCGTCCGCACCTGCCGCATCGTAAGCCTGCGCCTGCTCGACCGGATCGCCGGCGTCTTTCAGATCGACGAAGTTCACACCCTTCACCACGCGGCCATCGGCAACGTCGAGACAGGGGATTACGCGGATGCGGACTGTCATGGCTGGTGATCCGTGAGAAGGTAAGCGGCGGTCGTTGCAATGGTGGCTACGACGGCGTTCATCACGGGAGCATCCGGCCAGTTCATCGCCCGGCCCAGCAGGATCAGCGCCCCGAAGACGATCACGAACACGACGAGCCCGATCAGGGCAACATGTGCATTGGCGAAGACCAGCCGGACTGCCGCAGAAACCGCCGCACCGCCAATGCCGGGGATGATATAGCGGTTGTTCATGTCGGCGCCTGTTCGATCACAAGTTGCATGTTCGGGCTGCTCTCCTCCTCTTCCTGCTGAAGGTTTGCCTTGGCCGCCTGCCCTCCCAGCCAAAACAGCACGAACGCCATGTTGAAATAGAGCACCAGAGCCATCCAGAACTGTTCGGGCGAACCATCCTTGGTCAACCGCCGCTTGCCCAGCCCCGTGACACCGCGCCGCCAGTCGACGATGGCGGTGCCCAGTATGACGAGGCTCGCGATCAAGGCAACGTCGGCAAGGCTCACCGGTTCGCCATCGCGATCGCGGTCGCCAGGTCCAGCTTGCCCTCGTACAGCGCGCGGCCCGTAATCACACCTTCTATGCCGTCGTCCGCGTGAAGCGAGAGGATATGGATGTCGTCCAGACCCTTTACGCCGCCGCTGGCGATCACCGGGATGTCCACGCTGCGCGCCAGTTCGACCGTGGCATCGACGTTGCAGCCCTTCAGCATGCCATCCCGCCCGATATCTGTGAACAGCAGACTGGCAACGCCCGCATCCTCGAACCGGCGGGCGAGGTCGCGCACGGGCACGTCCGACACTTCTGCCCAACCCTCGGTCGCCACCATGCCATCTTTGGCATCAACGGCGACGACGATGCCGTTCTCCCACTCGCGCGCCATCTGCTTCACGAAATCCGGGTCTTTCAGCGCGGCAGAGCCCATCACCACGCGCGAAACGCCAAGGTTGAACCAGCCTTCCACAGCCTTCGCATCGCGAATGCCGCCGCCCAGTTGCACGTAACCTGGAAACGCCTCGACAATGGCTTCCACCGCCTCGCGGTTCTCGGCGCGTCCCGCGAAGCTGCCGTCCAGATCGACGACGTGCAGGTGCTCGGCCCCGGCCTCGGCAAAGATCATCGCCTGCGCAGCAGGGTTGTCGCCGTAAACGGTGGCGCGGTCCATGTCGCCTTCGGCAAGGCGCACCACTTCGCCGCCTTTCAGGTCGATTGCGGGAAAGACGATCATACGGGCTTCCATTCAAGAAAACGGCGCATCAGGTCGATGCCGAAGGCCTGGCTCTTTTCGGGGTGGAACTGCACGCCCACGATATTGTTGCGCGCGACCGCGGCCACGATCCCGCCGCCGTGATCGGTCATTGCGGCGACGTCCAGCCCGTCCTCCGGCACGAAATGGTAGGAGTGGAGGAAGTAGGCCTCGCCCTCCTCCAGCAGTTCATGGTCGCCGTGATGCGGGGTAAGGCCTACGTCGTTCCAGCCCATGTGCGGCACCCGGATGTTCGGATCGGTGCGCTCGATTAGCTGCACTTCGCCCGGTATCCAGCCGAGACCGGGGGTCGTGCCGTGCTCAAGGCCACGGTCGGCGAGCAGTTGCATGCCCACGCAAATGCCGAGGAACGGCTTACGGTCGCCCAGCACACGCTCTTCTAGTGCGTCGACCATGCCGGGGATCCCGATAAGCCCTTCGTAACAGGCACGAAAACTGCCGACACCGGGAAGCACGATTCGGTGTGCCCCGCGCACCAGCTGGGGATCGTCGGTGACGGCAACGTGCTCCGCTCCGGCGGCTTTCAGCGCGTTGTAGACAGAGTGCAGGTTGCCCGCGCCGTAATCGATAAGCGCGATGGCCTCAGCCACCGAGCTGCCCCTTGGTGCTCGGCACTGCACTGCCCTTGCGAGCGTCCAGTTCGACCGCCTGCCGCATGGCGCGGGCAAAACCCTTGTACAGCGCTTCGCAGATGTGGTGGTTGTTGCTGCCGTACAGCACTTGGCAGTGCAGTGTCAGACCGGCGGACTGCGATACCGAATGGAACCAGTGCTCGATCAGCTCGGTATCCCATTCACCCAGCTTTTCCTGCGTGAAACGGGCTTTCCAGACGAGGTAGGGCCGTCCCGAAGTATCAACCACCACGCGGGCCATGGTTTCGTCCATCGGCGAATGCGCCTCGCCATAACGGCCAATCCCCGCCTTGTCGCCAAGGGCGTCGGACAGGGCCTGTCCCAGCGCGATGGCGGAATCCTCCGTCGTGTGGTGCTGGTCCACATGCAGGTCGCCAACCACCTTCAGGGTCACGTCGATCAGCGAATGGCGGCTGAACTGCTCCACCATGTGATCGAGAAAGCCGATCCCTGTGGATATGTCGTATTGGCCAGTCCCGTCGAGATTCACTTCGACAAGAATGTCCGTTTCCTTGGTTTTACGCTCTGTTCGCCCTGTACGCATGGGGGGCAGCCTATAAGCCGATGCAACGCCCGCGCAAGCGGATTGGCGGGCATCAGAGCGTGATTCCCGCTTGATTTTGCGCTGCACCAGCGTCACCTAGGCCCCCATGAGCGATGATGCACCCGACAGTCTGATCCCGTACGACGAGATCGTGCAAGAGGCATTGCGCGCCGTGGTCGGGCGTGTGCTTGGCCAGGTGGAACGCGATGGCGGCACCCTGCCGGGCAACCATCATTTCTACATCACGTTCAAGACGGGCGCGCCCGGCGTAGACATTCCGGCCAGCCTGACCGAACGCTTCCCGGACGAGATGACCATCGTGCTGCAGAACAAGTTCTGGGATCTCGTGGTGACTGACGCCGGCTTCTCTGTCGGACTGAGTTTCAACCAGATCCCCAGCAAGCTTGTTATCCCCTTCTCCGCGATCACCGCTTTCGTCGATCCGGCGGTGGATTTCGGCCTGCAATTCCAGGCCGCGCTGGAAGACGATCAACCCGCCGCGCATGACGATGCCGAAAACGATGCGCCGGGCAGCACGGAACGCCGCAGCCTTGAAGACGTTGCCAAGAGTGAGGACGGCTCCAATGTCGTCACGGTCGATTTCGGCCGCAAGAAATGACGGGGCTCGATCAAGGCGGGCCCATAAGGGGCTTTGATGAGCGAAGAACTGGACCGCAAAGAGATACACCGCCTGGTAAGAGCGCGGCGCGGCAAGAGCGGCAACGTGCCCGGCCCTACCGAAAACCCTGCTACAAACCTGCTGCTGGCCGATGTCGTTATGCGCATGGGTTCCTACCTGCTACGCGGCGGCGTGGAAAAGGCATTCCTTAACAAGCGATACGACAAGGATACGGCCAAGGACATCCGCGACAGCCGGTCGATTACCCGCACGCTGGGCTCCATCGCCGTCGCCAAGTTCGCCACCCGTTCCATTCCCGGCGCCGCCATCGTGGGCACGGGCATCCTCGGCAAGGTTCTGTACGACCACTCCAAGGCTCGCCGCGCACAGAAGAGCGAAGGCGACGCGCAGCTTATCGAACAGGCAACCGAAAATAGCTGACCAGCGCGGGCTTGATCCGGCCCGTGCCTCGCCGCATTAGCGGTGAATGACCGAATCCTTCCCTGCATCCTCCCAGCCACTCGCCAGACGCGGGCTCATGTTTATCCTGTCCTCCCCATCGGGGGCAGGCAAGACGACAATCGCGCGGAAGCTGCTGGGCGAGGTTGACGGCATCGGCATGTCGGTGTCCGTCACCACCCGGCCCATGCGGCCGGGGGAAATCGAAGGCCGCGATTACCACTTCGTCGACCAGCCGACTTTCGACCGAATGGTGGAAGAGGGTGAATTCCTCGAATGGGCGAAGGTTTTCGGCAATTGCTACGGAACGCCCAAGGCGCAGATCAAGGCGGGGCTGAAGGCCGGGCAGGACTTCCTTTTCGACATCGACTGGCAGGGCACGCAGCAGCTCTACCAGCGCATGGAAACCGACGTCGTGCGTGTCTTCCTGCTGCCGCCCAGCATTGCCGAGCTGGAACATCGGCTGCGCTCGCGCGGGACGGACAGCGACGTGGTGATCGCCGCACGCATGGAGCGCGCCCGGTTCGAGATCAGTCACTGGGACGGCTACGATTACGTCGTGATCAACGACGATATCGTTAGCTGCTACGACAAGGTACTCACCATCCTGGAGGCCGAACGCATGAAACGTGCCCGGCAGACGGGCCTTGTCGATTTCACCCGCTGGCTGATGCAGGAACCGTCAGAACCGGCGTGACCAGCGCAGGGCCGCGCCCAGATCATCGGGTGCCTGCGCATAATGGCCGGGCTGGCGCCGCAGGTAGACGCTCGCCGCAGCGCTGCCGCCCCAAAGGTGCCCCGTCCATACCATCTCGCCCGTGACCTCCCGGCCTTCGGGAGAGAGCAGCAGCGTGCGCACGGCATAGTCCGGAGCCAGCGTTTCGTAGTCGTAGCCCACCGGCAGGTTCAGGTTCAGCCCACCGGAGTTCACGCGCAGGGGTTGTGCAAGACGGAAGGCGAGACGGTCGTCAATTGCAAAAACGCCCTCACGCTGCAGGTCTACTGACCAGCCACTGCTGGAAAGGCGCGAGCCATCAGCGAGCAGGGGCGCGCTGCGAAGGCGAGTATAGCCTTGCCGGTATGCTGCACCCAGCCGCCAGCGATCAGCCAGTTGCCACCCGACATTTGCATCGAGGAACAGCGTATCGCTACCTGCGAGACCGAACCCTTCGTGAAAACGCGCGCCCAGCGCCGTGCGGTTCTCGGCATTCCAGGTCAGGCCAAGGCCAGCGTCCAGCGCACCAAAACGGCGGTCGAGCGCCAGGCCGAAGCTGGCCAGATCCTCCTGTGCGCGCTGCCCGCGCAGTTCGGCGGCGCGGCGCTGCGCGGCGGCAGTAACGGTGCTGCCGGTCTGCGCGTTTATCGTCAGACCCCAACTGCCGATTTGCTGGCGCAACGCCACGACACTGTCGGATTGCACCAGCATGCCGGTATCACCCAAAGGATTGCCCGCGATCATGAAGGAAGGCTGGCTGCGCCCCTGCAGGGCAGCGACAAGCCCATCGGCCGATTGACGATAGGCAAGGCCAAGCTGCGTTCCCGGCGCAAGGCGCAGGGCCACGCGCGCTGCCAGCACGCGCGCCTGCTCGGCCTCTTCCGGTTGTAGGCGAAGCATGTCGGCCCGGGGAGGCTGGCGGCCGCTGGCATCGATGGAGAAGGCGACGCTGGCCGCATCCGATCCGGCAGACAGGTGGCGCGTCCCCTGCCCCAGCGCATCGTGCAGCCGCTGGGGAATGTCGGCCCCGCGCAGCGTTCCGGCGAGGTCTGTCGAAAAGGCCCGCTGGTACTTGTCCGTTATCAGGGTAGGCAGCGACGCTGCAGCAAAGGCATCGCCCATGGCAGGCGAGGAAACGGCGGTGCTGTCTCCAAGCGCCATGGCCACGTTCTGCCCCGCCAGTCGCGTGGCACCTATAGGCTGAAATGCGCGGGCGATATCCAGGATGCCGCGGCCGTAGACCGCGTCACTGCCGCTGGCGCCTGCATCGAAAGCGGTCTCCAGCAAGATTTCGGCAATCTGCGTGCCTGTCAGGTTGGGAAAGGCCTGTGCCAGCAGCGCGGCGGCCCCCGCCACCTGCGGAGCGGCGAAGCTGGTCCCGGAAAACAGGTAGATGAAACCCTCTTCGTCGATGAAGATTTCGCCGTCTTCGTAGACGCAGCAAATTGCCTCGCCTCGTGCGCTAAGGTAATTCTGTTGATTGGCCCCGGCGCGGTTGGAGAAGGCGGAAATCTCGTACTGCTCGTCCACGGAACCAACGATGATAACCCCGCCATTGCCGGTATTGCTCATCAACTCCGCGAAGGTCGTCAGTTCGCTGCGACCATCGTTGCCCGCTGCCACGACCACGAGCACGCCTGCGGCAACGGCATCGCGCACCGCGCCCCGCAGTTGCGGTGAGACCCCGCCTTCCCCGCCCAACGATATGTTGATCACCTTCGCCTGGTTCGCCACCGCGTAGGAGATGGAATCGGCAATGGCGCTGTCGGTGAATCCGCATTCGGTCGCGGGATCTTCCGGGATGTCGCCCGCGCAAGAGCCCGGTTGGTCCGCACGGATCGCCAGGATGGTCGAATCGTAGGCCATGCCCAGCACGCCCGTCCCGTTGCGCGCCGCGCCCGCCACCAGCGAGACGAGGGTGCCGTGGTCGTCCGTTCCTTCCACTTCTCGGGTGCCATAGATATCTGTCGAGGCGGGGGAGAGCCGTCCGGCAAATTCAGGACTGTCGGGATCGATGCCGGTGTCGATCACGGCGATGGTAACACCGCTTCCGGCAACGCCGCGAGCCCACGCGCTGGCGGCATTATGCTGCCCCGGCCCATCCGACCGCCGCAATTCGGCGGTGTTGAAGGCTGCGGAAGGCGGGACGACCGGAAAAGCAGCCGAGGTAGGCGTGGGGGTCGGCGTAGGAGTCGGCGTTGGTGCAGGTGTCGGGGTCGGGGTTGGCGTAGGCGTCGGCGTAGGTGCCGGAGCAGGAGGCGGGGTCGAGACGATCGGCGCTCCGCCACCACCCCCGCACGCGGCAAGCAGGGCGAGCGCCGCCACCATCGATGGCGATTGCCAGCCACGCCAACGGACAAGAGTGCTTTCGTGTTTCAAATCAGTTCCTTGTTCGCAATCTCGTCCATTCCGGTTCATGTCGTAACCTGCCCTGAACATGGCCGCCTGTCCAACGCTTGGCTTCCGCGCTTGTGTCCGCCGCACCAAGGGGCTAGCCGCGCAGACAGCAAGGGTTGAAGTCACGCAGGGAGCCACCGGAAATGTCCGCCGATCTTATCGCCACCATCGAACAGGCCTGGGAAAACCGCGCCGAGGTTACGCCTGCCAGCAGCGATGTGCGCGCCCCGGTGGACGAGGCGCTGGCCATGCTCGATGCGGGCGAGGCGCGTGTTGCCCAGCCCGATGGCAACGGTGGATGGCAGGTGAACCAGTGGCTGAAAAAAGCCGTGCTGCTGTCGTTCCGCCTGAACGATAACCGCGTAATGGAAGGCGGCAGCGCCGGTGCCAACGCCTATGACAAAGTGCCCAGCAAGTTTGCCGGCTGGGGCGGCCAGCGCTTCGAGGAAGCGGGCTTTCGCGTGGTACCGGGCGCCGTCGTGCGGCGTGGCAGCTTCATCGGACGCAACGCGGTCCTGATGCCCAGCTTCGTGAACATCGGCGCCTATGTCGATGAGGGTACCATGGTCGACACCTGGGCCACCGTGGGGTCCTGCGCGCAGATCGGCAAGAACGTGCACATTTCCGGCGGTGCGGGTATCGGCGGGGTACTGGAGCCGCTGCAGGCCGACCCCGTCATCATCGGTGACGGTGCCTTCATCGGTGCCCGTGCCGAGGTGGCAGAAGGGGTGCGAGTGGGCGAAGGTGCCGTGCTTTCGATGGGCGTCTACCTTGGCGCATCCACCAAGATCGTGAACCGCCAGACCGGCGAAGTGCATCGCGGCGAAGTGCCGCCTTACGCCGTGGTCGTACCAGGCGCATTGCCTGGCAAGCCACTGCCCGACGGCACGCCCGGTCCCAGTCTCTATTGCGCGGTAATCGTAAAGACCGTGGACGCGCAAACCCGCTCCAAGACGGGCATCAACGAGTTGTTGCGCGATTGATTTTCCGGGCGAATCCGGCCTACCTTCTTTGGTCTGTAAGCCGCTTGCCAGCGGAACTTTCAATCCTTCGAGCCGTATCGGTTCCAAGGGTCTGACTGGAGCAAAGGTAAAAAACCATGAGTGAAGAACGTAACGGCGAAATCCATATCGACGACGAAGAGGCTTCGGGCGGTTCGAAGGAAGGCGTTGTTCGCTGGGTGCTGCTGATCAGCTTGCTGGCGGCTATCATCATCCTTTCGGCCATCTGGATGACCGGCGCCCTGACGCAGGGCGACACCGAGGAAGAAGCGACCGTCGTCTACAGCGAGGAATAGGGACTCGTTTTTCGGGATCGCAAACAGGGGGGCAGGCGTTGCATGCACAACCCGAGGAGACCGAACAGATGAGCAATTCCAACAGCTTCCAGACAGGACAATATGTCCAGTGGGACTGGGGCAATGGCACCGCCAGCGGCCAGATCGAAGACCGCTTCGAGCGCGAAGTAAAGCGCACGCTGAAGGGCAGTGAGATCACCCGCAAGGGGAATGAAGACAATCCTGCCTATCTCATCAAGCAGGACGATGGCGACAAGGTGCTCAAGCTCGGCTCCGAACTTGAGGAGAAAGACTGATGCCAGCCAAATCCAAAGCACAGCAAAAGGCCGCTGGCGCGGCCCTTTCGGCCAAGCGCGGCGATACCAAGGTGTCCGACCTGCAGGGCGCGTCGAAGCAGATGTATGACAGCATGTCGGAAGACGAGCTGGAGGACTACGCCTCGACCGACCGCGAAGGCCTGCCCGACAAGGTGGACGACGACGACTGATGTCGGGCGACCGCAACAGGACCTGTTCCCATTTCCATGACTGCGTGAACATGCAGCCCAGGGAACTAGAGGAATGGCTTGAAACCGACGAAGCAAAGTCCGTGGGTGCCACCGACGGCCCACTCAATGATGAGTGAAGCGTCACACAGCAAGCTCGGCCTCGACCGGTTCGTTCGCGCACAGGCCGGTATTTACCACACTGCGCTTGGCGAATTGCAAGCGGGCGAGAAACGCACCCACTGGATGTGGTTCATCTTCCCGCAGATGCTCGGCCTTGGTAAAAGCGCCAACGCCCGCGCCTATGCCATTCATGGGCAGGACGAGGCTGAAGCCTATCTCGAACACGACCTGCTCGGCCCGCGCCTGCTGGAATGTACCGAGGCCATGCTGGGCCATGCGGGCAAGCTGGCACCCGTGGAGATCCTCGGCCCGATCGACACGATGAAGTTCTGCAGTTCCATGACCTTGTTCGAAGCCGTTGCCAGCGACCGGGCACCGTTCGCTGCTGCGTTGGATCGGATGTGCAACGGTCGGCGCGATGCCGCCACGCTGGAACTGCTCTAGCCCTTGCCATCGCCGCGACTTTGCGCTTTCGGGCGCAGCAACAGCGAGATGAGGGAACGATAGTGGCAACGGCAGACGACCTGATAGCAAAGCTGCGGCTTGAACAGCATCCCGAGGGCGGCTGGTACCGCGAAACATGGCGCGCCGATGCGCCCGAAGGCTCTCGCGGTGCGGCTACGGCGATCCTGTTCTTGCTGAAGACCGGTGAAGGCTCTCACTGGCATAAGGTCGACGCAACTGAAATCTGGTTCTGGCACGCGGGCAATCCGTTGCAACTCTCGCTTACCGATCCAACCGGCAGCGCCGCTGCCGACCTGGTTCTGGGCCCAGACGTGTTCGCGGGCGAACGGGTCCAGCAGGTTATCCGTCCTGATGAATGGCAAGCAGCGAAATGTCTCCCGGGCGACCATGACTTCACGCTGGTGTCCTGCGTAGTGTCGCCCGCTTTCGACTTCGCCGGGTTCACCCTCGCCCCGCCAGGGTGGGAACCGGGCGATGACTTGCCATGATCCGCAGCGTCCTCACTTACCTTCTCGCGCTGTTCTACGCCTATGCCGGATACCGACACATCGTCGGTCCGGAACCGTTCCTTCAGATTACCCCACACTGGGTGCCGTTCCCTGAAACGGTGATCCTGCTGACGGGAATAGCCGAAATCGCCGGTGCCACAGCGCTTGCCCAGCCGTGGTCAAGCCGTCTGCGGCAGGCGGGAGGCATCGGCCTTGCCCTTTACGCACTGTGCGTATGGCCGGCCAACCTCAACCATATGATGATGGACATGGCGCGCGCGGATGGCGGCTGGGGCCTTGGCTATCACATACCGCGCATGCTGGCCCAGCCGGTGCTGATCTGGCTGGCATTATGGACGGGACGCGTGACAGACTGGCCTTTTCGCAAACGCACCTGAAACGCCGTCAGCACGAAAAAGGGCGGGCGCGCAGCTTGTCGCCGCGCGCCCGCCTTTCGTGTCTGTAATGACAGGTGTCTCTATCAGCTCATGTGCTTGGAGACGGCACCGGTCATCTTGAACATGGAGATCTGGTCATTGCCGATAACCGCGCCCAGCTTGGCATCGGGGTTGATCATCCGCTTGTCCTTGGAATCCTGCAGGTTGTTAGCCTTGATATGATCCCACACCTTCTTGGTCACCTCGGCACGGGTCATCGGACCCTTGCCGACCACCGCTTCCAGGTCCGACGATAGGTTCACCGGCTTGTTCAGCGCGTTGTTCTTGGCAGCCATTTCCTTGGTATCCTTTCACTCAAAAAATAGCCGAACAGGGATAGCACCCTTCAATCGGCTTCGTCTTCATCGTTCCGGTCGTAATCCCCGCCTACTTCACGGGCATAGGTTCCGGTCAGAATTGCTACGCCAAGCACATGGCCGCGCATGGCATCGGCCAGCTCGTCGCGACTGGCGCCGGGCATCTGCACCAGCGGCAAGTCCAGCGCGAAGAGCTGGAACACATAATCGTGAGCCTCGTGACCCGTTGGCGGATCGGGCAGCAGCCATTCGGAATTGCCGAACGAATTCTTGCCGACCCGCGGAGGCACTTCGCCTTCCAGCAACTGGCCCTTCTGGCCCGGGAGGCCCCAGACCAGCCAATGACAGAACGGTTCGGGCGAAGGTGCATCGGGGTCTTCCACCACCAGCACCAGTTCCTGCGTGCCCGATGGCGGGGCCGACCATTCCAGCGGCGGCGCGACGGCATCTTCCTCGTCCGCCGTAAAGCTGGGGTCCAGTTCCTGCCCGTCGCGAAACGCTACGGATTTCAGTTCGAAGCCCGACTTGCCCACCAGCGTTTCGTCGCCCAGCTTGGCCACCATCAGCTTTGCATGCCCCGCTCTTACATTGCGGAGGGCCTTGCCAAGCCAGGCGGGGACATGTTCGAGCATCGTGTAATCCTTAGCATTTTCGGCCGCGGTTGGCGGGGGGAGGCCGCGATGTGCAGAATGCGGTCCAGCATTTCAAGGGGGGCTTTTCAAGCCGAAACCCCATTCAGGTTGTTGATGGTGTGCAATTGGCAGAACAATTTCCAGCGAATCCACCTGCGCGAACAGAGCATCTTGCCACCGCGAAGAAGCAACGTTACCCCTTCCTGATCGGGTATCCCCGCACCAATTGCTTAGAATTCCGGGACAATTTGCATGCGCACCTCCAAGATCGCCCTTTCCCTTGCCTGTCTGGCAATGACAGTGTCCTGCGGTGGAGGGGGTACGCCCACGCCGTCACCGATAGCCACATCCCCCGGCGGCACCCCCACTCCGACGCCAACGCCCACAACGTCCACCTGTTCGCTGCAAAACCGCCAGCAGTTCGCTTTCGACGTGCTGGACGAGTGGTATCTGTTCCCCGACCTGCTGGCGACCGGCGTCAATGCAAGCAACTACAGCACGGTGCAAGACTACATCGATGCGCTGGTGGCGCCCGCGCGCGCCCAGAACAAGGATCGCTTCTTCAGCTACGTCACCTCTATCGAGGAGGAGAACGCCTTCTTCAACCAGGGTTCCAGCGCCGGCTTCGGGTTCCGACTGTCCTACGATCTGAGCGCACGCCGTGTGTTCGTTGCCGAAACGTTCGATAATACGCCGGCCCTGGGGGTCAATATTGAACGCGGCACCGAGCTTCTCGGCATAGGCACGACATCCAGCAACATCCAGTCGGTGAACAGCCTGATCGCTACCGGCGGCGCGCAGGCGGTCATCAATGCGCTCGGGCCCAGCGATCCGGGCGTGACCCGGGTCCTGCGGATCATCGATGCCAGCGGCGTGCAGCGCGAGGTCAGCGTGAGCAAGGCCGACTACGCGCTCGATCCCGTTCCCCGCTACGGCGCGCAGATCATCAACGATGGCGGCAAGCAGGTCGGCTATGTGCGCCTCACGAACTTCATCAACCCGGCCATCGAGGATCTGCGCGATGCCTTCGCCGATTTCCGTGCCGCGGGGGTTACCGAACTTGTGATCGACCTGCGCTACAACGGCGGCGGCGGGATCAACGTGAACGAATTCTTTGGCGACCTGATGGGCCGCAACCTCAACGGACAAGTGTTCGAGACCATCGCCTTCCGCGACAGCAAGAGCGAGCTAAACGAGACCTATCGCTTCAACGCCCGCCCGCAATCGATCGCGCCGACCAGGATCGCCTTCATCACCACCAGCGGCTCGGCCTCTGCCAGCGAAGCGCTGATCAACGGCATGCAGCCCTATATCGGTGATGACCTCGCGATCGTGGGCGAAAACACCTTCGGCAAGCCGGTGGGGCAATCCGCTTTCGATCTGGCCGCGTGCGACGACCGCCTGCGCATCGTCACCATCAAGCTGGAGAACGCCAACGGCAACGGAGAGTACTTCAACGGCCTGGCCGCAACCGTGCCGAACACCTGCCGTGCAAGGGACGACATCACCCGCAACTTCGGCGATCCGCGAGAGGAAATGCTGGCGACAGCGCTGGACTTCCTGGCCGGCCGCTCCTGCACTCCCATCGCCGGTGGTCCTGCCACGACGCAATCCGTGGGCCGCGACCTGTTGCGGCCGGAGCGCGCCTCCACCGTACTGGAGCACGAGGCGCCGGGCGTTTACTGATTGCTGGCTGTACCGTCAGGGCGTTCCAAGGTCGTCATCTGCAAGTCCGGCACAGCCGTAACGCTGATCAGCACCGATCTGCAGGGTGGCGTTGAAGGGGTATGTGCGGTCGCTCATGCCATCCGAACAATTGCCCGGCGTCACCGCCAGGTCCACCGCTCGTCCGTCAAGTTCGCCGCTGAATGACAAGCCGCCGCGCCCGGCAAAGCGGGTAACGGCGATCCGCGTACCATCCTGATCGTCGGGCGTGGTGTAGGTGAATGTGCCGTTCTCCACCGTACCGCCCCAGAACGGCTCGGTCCCGTAAACCTTGATCGCAGCGTCCCCCGGAATGCCGGAGTAGGCACCTTCATCGGCCGTATCGCCGGGCACGTTGGCGTCCGGCGAGCCGTTGCATGCACCCAGGGCAGAGCAGGCGACCGCCATGCTGATCGCTTTGAATAGCTTCGTCATTTCACCTCTCTTGCACGTGCAACGGCCAACATTCGACCTGCCGCTGGCATCTAGCCACCTATAGGCACGGGGAACATCACAGCCGTTTTGGGCGTTGTCCAGTCAAAGCAAGTTTCACGCCGGAGAGTTCCAGATGAAAGCCAAGCCCCTGATTGTGGGCGCGTTTCTGATCGCCCCCATCGTAGGTGCGGTAGCGGGCCAGAAGATGGGCACCGACCCGATAGCTTCTATATCGGACGTGTCCACCACCCTGCCCACGGGATCGCCCATCGCTGCTGGCGATGCAACCCCGGAAACCGTAGAGCGCCTGCCCGATCACTACGCCATGGAAACGCCCGAGGGCCGCGTCGAGGTACACGAACTGGCCATGCGTGGTCGCTATGCCGACCGCTATCAGCCGCCGATCCATGACGATACGCAGGAAAGCTTCGCGATTTTCGAGAGCGATGGGGATGGCGACAGTCTCGACGCCCGTGCTGCACGTGCGCTTTCCCCCCAGCAGAACGAAGAGCCCCGGCCGGAACCCCAATACCGGAACCCCGAAGTCGCCCATTACTCTGCGATGGAAAGCGCCGGGACGGGAGAAGGCGCGAGTGCTCCCTCACCCAAATCTGAGCCCGATGTCCAGATAGTCGAACCGCAGCTAGCAACAGCGCGCGTGATCGATGTGCAGGCTGCTCTGGCCGCACAGCGTTAAGCATACATCAGGCAGCAATCGCCAGAAGGATGGTTGCTCCGCCAAGTCCCAGCGACAGCGGCAAACGCAGCGACACCCACCATGATGGCCTGATCGTCACCATGCGAACGTCGACAAGCAGGCTGGCGATAATTGCGCCGCCCAGTACCAAAAGCGACGGTCCCGGCCAGCTAGCCCCGAACACCCATGGCAAGTAAGTCCCTAGAGCCAGCAGACTGGGGGTCACAGCGGCCACCCAAAGCCACTGGGGTGCGCGGCGACCCTCATCCGGAGACCCGGCAGCGAGTCCCCACCACAATCCGCCGAGAAAACTGAAGATGAGCGCCGCATAGCCCCAACCGATCGCGAGTGCGCTCCAGCGCCATTCCGGTGGCCCGAACCATGCTGCAAGAACGCAGGCGAACTGCGGGAGCAACCCGGCATAACCGAGTAAGCGCGGGGCAGGAGGCATGGTGCGCATCAGTCAGTCTCTGTAACAGACAAGGAATTTCCCCCCAAACAAGAGAAGGCGAGCCCCGCAAGGCCCGCCTTCCCTGGTTCATGGTTGGTCGGGTGCCTTACGGCATCAGGACGGTGTCGATCACGTGGATCACACCGTTGGAAGCATCGACATCGGTCGCAGTCACGGTCGCTGTGTTACCCTGCGCGTCGGTGAGGATGACGTTGCCGCCGTCGACGGTCGCGGTCAGCGTGCCGCCGTTCACGGTTTCGATGGTGTAGCCACCTTCGCCCGCACTTTCGATGGCGGCGGTCAGGTCGGCGGCCATCACTTCGCCGGATACGACGTGATAGGTAAGTATGTTGCCGAGCTGCTCGGTATCTTCGGTGGTGAGCGTTTCCAACGTACCCGCTGGCAGCGCGTCAAACGCAGCGTTCGTGGGCGCGAAAACGGTGTACGGACCGTCACCCGACAGAGTTTCTCCAAGTTCAGCTGCGGTCACGGCCGAAACCAGCGTGGAGAAGTCGGGGTTGCCCTGCGCGACTTCCACGATGGTGCCCGGCATGTCTGCCTCGGCGTTGGCCATTTCGTCAGCCATCATGGTGTCGTCGTCCATGGTGGTATCCTCGGCAGGCTCGGCACAGGCGACAAGGGCCAGCGCAGCGGCTGAGGCGGTCAGGATATGAAGCGTCTTCATGTTGGGCGTCCTTAAATTGCAGTCAGTCGAATGGCTGGCGGCATTCAGACCCCTCCGGGCCATCCGTTCAGCGCTACAATGGTTGCGAAAGGACATACGTTCCGCAACTGGCCCAAAGCACGTAATGCGCTGCCGCCTTGCCCCACGCCCCCGCGCCTGCCACTGGACGTGCCGAAGGAGACAGTGCCATGGCCACGGATGATGACGGGTATGTCTATGACGAGGAGAGCGGCGAATGGATGCCGTCATCCGAACTGGCGGAGAGGCAGGCGGCGGCAGACCGGGTGGAAGTTCGCGACGCCGTTGGCAACCTGCTTACCGACGGCCACCAGGTCACGCTGATCAAGGATCTGGAGGTCAAGGGCGCTGGCCAGACGTTGAAGCAGGGCACTCTCATCAAGTCCATCCGGCTAACCGGCGATGCGCAGGAAATCGATTGCAAGTATCCGGGCATAAAGGGTCTCGTGTTGCGCGCGGAGTTCGTGAAGAAGCGCTAATTCTCCTCGATTACACGGCCAAGGACGCGGACAGGACAACGATCCAGCGTGTCCGGGATGGATGACGACACCACAAGCGTTTCCATCTGTCCGGTACAGATGCTGGTGGAGCCCCGGGCATCCAGTCCCACGGCGAGACTGAAGTCCAGTTCCGGACAGGACCCCCAGGTTTCCAGCAACCAGCGCTCGCTGACCCCGGTCGAGATATAGAGCCGGTCCCGGCCCTCAGGGGCCTCCGGCGCGTTGGAGAAGCCATTGATCTCGCGTGTGAAGAAGCATGCGCGGCCGGTATCGACGTTTGCCACCGTGGCGTCGTATTCGTCTGCACCCGGTTGTTCCACGGGCGCGCAAGCGACGATCGTCAGCACAGCTCCCAGGGACAGAATGATCGGCGTGGTTCGGGGCATTGATGTTCTCATTACCTTCTGTTCCGAACGCCCCAGCCAGCGCGGGCGTTCCGCGGCGATGTCATTCTGCCGCATGTCGGGCACATCTGGTACCAAAGTTCTGGTCCGATCCCCTGCACAAGCGCATCGTTATAACTACAGCGAATGCAACGGACCCGGGTGCAAAGGCCCGCACCTCGTCCTTCGAGCCCGCCGGACAGCGGGTAACGCCAGGCATGGCGGCCGATCGCACCAACACCCACCCGGCGTTGGTGCGATCCTCGTTTTGGCCCTGGTTTTGTCAGCGCATCGGTTTTCGACACGACTTGTCTGCGTGCGAATTCTCCTCCACATTTGCGCAGATGAGCCGCCAATATACCTCCTTCGCCGCGTTCTGGCCGTTCTACCTGCGCGAGCATTCGCAGCCGCGTACGCGCGCCCTGCACTACATCGGCACCACGCTGGCTATCGCCGTCCTGCTGTTCTCGGTGGTGACGGGGCGGTGGCTGTGGCTCATCGCCTTTCCGGTGGCGGGGTACTTCTTTGCCTGGCTCGCGCACTTCGCGGTAGAGAAGAACCGTCCGGCAACCTTCACCTATCCTTTATGGAGCCTGGCCGCAGATTTCCGCATGTGGTGGCTGTGGCTGACGGGACGGTTGCAGCCAGAGCTCGACCGCGCCGGCGTCGGCAAGCGAGACTGACGCCGTGTCCTAGCCCAGCACGGCGTCCGCCAGCTTGGTATCCAGATACTCGCGCACTTCCACGATCCTGCCGGCTTCAAGGCGGAAGATGAAGCTGTACTCGTTGGCGTAGACCTTCCCGTCCACGGTATCGGCGTGACCCTTTGCCAGCACGACCACGTGATCACCATCGGCAAGCACCAGTTCGGGAATGTTGCGGTACGGTCCCGCGAAACGGGCGAACAGCGGACCCATCAGCTGCGCCTCTACATCGGCGAGACCGCTGACCTTCTTGGACCACTTGGAGGTGCCCATCACGTGCCAAGTGACATGTTCGTCGAACAACGGCAGAAAATCGCCCGGATCGCCATGCTCCAGCCTGGCGAAGGCTTTCGTCAGCAGTTCGCGGTTCTCTTCGGTGACATCGGTCATGCCGTGCCCTTCGGTCCGCGGCGATCGCCTGCCAGGCGCCGGTGCTCGTCGACACTGCGTCGCATTTCGCGGGCCTGCAGGTGAAGGGCCTTGTTCGACAGGCGAATCTCGCGGCTCTGCTGGAAGAAGCCGAGCACCAGCCACAGGAACGCCAGCGGACTGGACACTCCGCCCAGGAAGTCGCCCAATTCGTTGAGCCTCAGGTCGGTCGGGTTTTGCCCCTGCACCGCGAGATAGACCACCAGTCCCACCAGATAGAGCGCGGTCAGGGCCAGCCCGATCTGCGGCAGGCGGCGGCGCTCTTTCCTGTCATCGAGGATTTGGGTGTTTTCGGTCATTATCTCCGCCCTCTATCGCAGCAAACCCCATGCAGGGTAGCGCGGCGGGCGCGCGGCGCAACGTGGAACACCCTGATCTGCGTTCTGAAGAGGGCTAATGTGCAAAAGGCAGCGCAAACGTGTGCCCGCCCCTCTTGTTGAGAGGGGAGTGCGTTCTCCGGGAAATTGAATTGGGGCCAGATAAATGGGGCATCGATCGCGCTCGCAGGGCGAGCAGCGAAGGACGCAGTAGTAAGGCGGCTACTCGCCGCTTTCGGTTTCCGCTGCCTGTTCCTCGGCAGCAATGCGATCCAGCCGCTCCTGCTTGGCGACGGCGCGGTCTTCCTCCACCTTGCGAGCCTGTTCGGCCAGCCCGCGCCAGGTTTTCTCCGCCTGCAGGTGCCGCTCGCGGACATTTTCCAGTTCGGCGCCATCGGCGTCGGTAGCGGCCTCGTCGGCGCGCTGCTTGTAGAAGTGGTAGTTCTGCGACATCGTCGGCCTCGCTGACTGGGGGTAAATCAGGAGGGCGGAAACGCGTGGGCACCAGGCCCGTGCATTCCCGCCCTCTTGTTCGTCAATCCCCGCAAGCGGGAACAGGCGTTCGGATTAGTCGGCAGCCGAAAGGTTGACGGCGCTTTCCTTGCCATTGCGGCCGGTTTCGACTTCGTAGTTCAGGCGCTGTTCCTTATCGAGCGTCTGCATGCCGGCGGCCTGCACGGCGCTGATGTGAACGAAGCTGTCGTTCGAGCCGTCGTCGGGCTGGATGAAGCCATAGCCCTTGTCGGCATTGAAGAATTTTACGGTGCCAGTCTTTGACATGGTGTGGTTCCTTTCAAGAACGCGTGTGTTGCCACGCGGCAACATGCCGTGTGGTCGTGCAAATCGTCATCGAAAAGGAAGTCGTAGTCAGGTTAACGCCGGGGCCTTCAAAAAGGGCAAGCGGCGGTCGGCAAGTCTAGAAGTCCGTCGCAATTTATCGACGTAAGCGGAGCCTATGTAGGGCACGCGAGGGCGTTTGGCCAGCTATTCCGGCGCAAGGCCTGTCACGGGCGGTCCCGATCGGTCCATTCGTAGCGCTCCAGCCCCGCGGTAAGGCGGTATTTGCGGATGCGTTCACCGTAGTACCCGGCAAGGTCGAAATACGTATTCCGGTCATTCAGGGACTTGGCACTGCGCTGGTTCATCAGCGCGCGCTGGTGGTTGGAGAGGAGCTGATTGAGATCCATCGTCTTCGCCCTGTTCATGGCAGCACGCCGGCATGGCGCGGCTGCGGCTAGGAGGCGGAATGGATGGATACGGCGCGCGCGAACGCGGGCCATCGACCGTCGATTGCGACTGGTAGCGGGTGTCTTATAGCAGCAAAACAGTTGGCGGGCAATGGCACCGGAGTTGCAGGCGAATTCGTGCGGGCATTGGCGCGAATGGGCCTAGGGTGCATGCGGGGCATTCCGCTCCGATTGGAAAAGATCATGGCCAAGGGCCAGATGAAGAAGAGCCGCGAAAACCGCAAACCCAAGGCGGACAAGGGGCCAAAGCAGAACGCCAGCCAGCCAAGCCTGAAGCCCGGTTCGATCAAGGGGCTGGAAAACATGAAGAACAGCTAGAGGCTGGTCGTCGGGCACGCTAGGGCAGGTGCGATGGACAACAACAGCCCGCCCGAGCATGGCCCCGTTACGATCCTGGTGGATGCCGACGCCTGCCCCGTGAAGGACGAGATCTACCGCGTGGCCGAACGTCACGGCGCCCACGTGCGCGTCGTCAGCAACAGCCCCTTCCGCGTCCCTGTCAGCGAGTGGGTGAAGCGGGTGACCGTAGGCGACGGGTTCGACGCCGCTGACGACTGGATCGCCCAGCACGCCGGTCCGCGCGCCGTGGTGATCACTGCCGACATCCTGCTGGCAGAGCGGTGCCTGAAGGCTGGCGCGCAGGTACTGGCCCACAATGGCAAACCGTTCGATGCCGCCAGCATCGGCTCCGCCATTGCCACCCGTGCCATCTTGGCGGACCTGCGCAGCGGAATGGACGAACCGCTGGGCGCAGCCGCAGGCGGTCCGCCGCCGTTCGGCAAGGCCGACCGTTCACGTTTCCTGCAAGCGCTGGACCGGGTGCTGGTGGCGCTGAACCGCTAGGCCGGGCGGGAACGCAAAGGCTGGCGGATCGCTGTGCATCCTGCGGGATGCGCAAGGAGTTTTCCATGGCCGACACCACCCAGAACACACACCTTCCCCACATTGCCGAGGCGATGAAGGACATCGATTTCGTGATGCTCAACACGCATACGAAGGATGGCCAGATTGGCGCGCGTCCGATGAGCAATAACCGCCAGGTCGATTACGATGGCGACAGCTACTACTTCACGTGGGAAGACTGCCTGATGGTGGACGACATCAAGCGCGATCCGAAGGTCGGCCTCTCGCTTCAGGGTGCGCAGCGCGACAATGGCGCGCCGGGCGTGTTCATCTCCATCGAGGGCACGGCAGAGATCGTGCGCGACAAGGCGCAGTTCGCACAGCACTGGGTGGACGAGCTGGAGCGCTGGTTCGAAGACGGCATCGACACGCAGGGCATGGTCATGCTGCACGTCAAGGCCTCGCGCGCCGCATACTGGGACGGGGAGGAAGAGGCGGACTTCGATATCGGCTGATCCGCCGCCCGCCCCGGCATCTGACAAATCAGCGTG
Organism: uncultured Sphingomonadaceae bacterium; assembly: GCA_947493195.1. Taxonomy (GTDB): domain Bacteria; phylum Pseudomonadota; class Alphaproteobacteria; order Sphingomonadales; family Sphingomonadaceae; genus Alteraurantiacibacter. Next base: position 96,125 of record CANLQG010000004.1, read on the forward strand.
AGAGGCGCCTGCGGTTCGCGCGCACCGGCTTGCGATAGTGGCGCAGCACCCGGCCGGAGACCTGCTCGGGCGTCTGCTGCATGCCGCCCATCGCCACGAAGGCCCACAGCGTCATGCTCGCCACCAGCTTCTCTCGCACCATCCGCTCCGCCTCGCGCTCGGCCAGCTTGCCGCCGGCCATGATCCGCAAGCCCCGCAGCCACATGACCTGCGATGCCTCCATCCAGAGCATGGCCCCCTGCTGGGCGAGGCGGTTCCATTGGGCGAGATCGCTGGGCGATGCAGAGTGTGTCATCATGCTGCAACTGCGAGAACGCCGATAAGCTCCTGACCTTCGCCCGCAAACGCGACGAACGGAGCGCGCCGGGCCTAACCTGGAACACATGGAACACTGTCCTTAGGCAATAAGCGCCCCCTGTGATCGTATCGGTGAGTGGAACGGCGCCGGAAATGCCGCGTTGGCGAAGGGGAAATTACTGGAAGGAAAGCAAATGACCAATCGCAAATTCACCCTCGCCGCGCTCGCCGCGGGCTGTGCCATGATCGCCGCCTGCGGGGAATCCCCTGCAGAGCAGGAGGCCGACCGCATGGAAGACCAGATGGAAATGCAGGCGGACCAGAGCGCCGCAGCCGCCGGGATGGAAGAAGCCGCGCTCGGCATGACCGAGACGCAGTTGCTCGATGCCGACCTGCTGACGACGGAAGGCACCGACCTTGGCGAGGTCGAGATGGTGCGCCGCGGCTCAGACGGCGCGGTCACCGGCCTGGTGGTCGAACTGGAAGGCACAGACCCCGATCGCTGGGTGGAAGTGCCGATGGACGGCCTGACCCCCGTCACCAACGGCGACGACATGGATATTCAGACCAGCATGACCGCCGAGGAACTGGCCGCCCTGCCCGATGCGGACATGAGCGCCATGACCGCCGACGCCGCGCTGTAAGCGAAGGCACAAAGCATTTCAGGAAGCCCGCTCCGGAAGCGTCCGGGGCGGGCTTTTTCGTAAACGGTGCCGGAGCGCTGCCATGCCCGGCACCGGACCATGGTGGCAGGGTGTAGGAAAGGCCTCAGGCCGCGCGAAGATGCGGCGCGGGCAACGCGCGGCTAACCGCAGGGGAAAGCCACCCTTTCACCAATTTTCAAGCCATCCGTGGCATTGCGAGCGCATGGAAACGCTGGATTTTCTGCTGGCGCGCCCCGCTGCGCTGTTCGTCGTCTTGGCGATTGGCGCCGCTATCGGCATCGCGGTGGAGCGGCTTGTAACCCACGCCGACCGGGAGAAGCGCAAGGCCTACTGGCGCGGGCGCAACGCCGGAAAGGGCAAGCACGGCGACAACGTGCGCCAGATCAGGCCGGTAAAGGAACCCGAAGCCAGCGCCGCCGATTTCGCCGCCGACCAGCTCAAGACCGTAAGCCGCGCCACCTTCACCTCGCGCAGCCTGCTCAACAAGTCGGAGGCCAAGGTGTTCGAGGCGCTGGACAAAGCCGTGATCGCGCGCAACCCCGGCTGGCAGGTGATGGCGCAGGTGTCGCTGGGCGAATTCCTCGCCAGCCCCGACAAGGACGCCTACTTCGCAGTCAATTCCAAACGCGTCGATTTCGCGCTGATGGACGAGAAATGCTGCGTGATCCACGCGCTGGAATACCAGGGGTCAGGCCACCACCTCGGCCCATCGGCAGCAGCCCGCGACGCGGTGAAGAAAGAAGCGCTGCGCAAGGCCGGGATTGGCTATCACGAGATCGTGGCGGGGCACACTACGCCAAGTGAATTGCGGGCGTTGATGGAGAAGTTGGTGGTGGCACCTAAATAGGTGGACTTAAAACCTATAAATCATCCGTCTGGAAGAACTTGCGAACACGTTTCATGAAACTTTCGAAATCAGAATTCTCATCAGCCAAGCGACTACACATCGACCATTCAATGCCGGACCTCTCTCTAGCTGGAATCCGGACAACACTCTCCGTCGGCGACTCCGGATCTAACTCAATAAGGCCAATCCCATGCACAGCATAAAGCATTTGGATTTCTCGGACCGTATCTGATCCTTCAATTTGCGCAGCCACGATATAGCCGAAGTTAGCCCACGAGGAATTCGACACAGCTTGAAAATATGCTTCTCGCACGTTGGACCTATTTAGAAGTTTTTTTACCTCGAATGACCACAGTCTCGCACGCTGTTCACCGCTATGCTTCAGAGCTTCGACAACTTCGGCATTTAAGTTCTTAGTTAGAGCCTCGACGGCCACGATATCTGGGTAGAGCCATTTATTTCCGCCTCGACCACGGCGGTTTGATGATCTGCTTTCTTCTATTATGAGACCTCTTGCTCCAAACTCCGCACCAAGAAATTCAATGAGCTTGGGGTAAAGTTCTTTTTCAGCGTAGCGGACCTGGAGAGGATCGTCAGATCTGGAAGTTGGAAACTCTGATTCCGCCTCTTCGACCTCCTCAGTCTCAGATTTTTCGGTCCAGTAAAACTTGCGCGGACGCCCTTCAGTCGTCCGCAAATTCGAATATTTCTTCTGCCATTGCGGCCGATTTGATCCGATTTCTGCGACTAATTGGTAAAGAAGAGAACTTTCGTCAGTCAGAAACGAACTCTTCTCAATCTTTTCTGCTGTCTCATTGGGGAAATTTTCGTGGATCCACTCTGCAATTTCTCTAGCCTTGAATCTCTTTTCGGGATGGGCCTCAAGTAATTCAAAGACTCGCTCGCGCAACTTAAGGGCCATCCCTACTATTCCTCCGGCTTCATACAGAACTCCACCTATCCCTTAGAGGACCGGGAATTCTGCTCCAAGCCAAGCTTTGAACCGTCTTACGCTAATTTTACCCCCCAAGCACCGCCATCCCATCCACAAACGCCCACACCTCCACCCGCTCAAGCTCCGCACAAACCTCTCGCGCCGCCTCGCCGTCCGCAAACGCGAACCAGTGGTCGCCGTAGTTCGCGCGCAGTTCGCTGCCCAGGCGGTGGCGTTCTTTCAGGTAGCTGGCCCTGGCCTCTGCGACGGGGATGTGCCTGCCGTGGAAGTCGAACCCGCCCACCGCCACGCGGCCCAGTTCCACCACGAAGGCCGCTCCGTCAGAGCGGAACTGGAAGGTGAGCAGGTCCACCGCCTCCCCGCGCGGGCGGTGGAAGCGAAGCATGGAGCCCTTGAAGCCCATGGCGCGCAAGGCGGGCACGACGATTGCCTTGATCGCCGTGTCCATATCTGCCCGCGAAGTGTGTCTTGCGCCTATTGCGGGATCCTTCGTCTTAGCCTCTACCGGCATTTCCACCGCGCCTGTTCCACCGTGAATGTCGTCGCGCAGAACACCGCCCCCTTCAAGCGGGATAGGCCGTCCGGCCTCCCGCATTGCGCCGCGCCATGGGCAGCAGGATGGCAAAGGCGAGGGTTACCAGCAGCAGCGCGGGAACATCGCCCAGCAGGTGGCCGCGCTGCATCGGGTCTCCCATCGCCTGGAACGCCATGATGACCGCGTGCACGGCGCTGGAGACGGCAGTGAACCAGATCAGCGAGGCGTGGGCCAGCGGATCGCGCGCCGCCATTATCAGGAACACGCCCAGCGTCGCATAGACCCCCAGGATCATCGGGTAATAGTGCGAGGCCATTGCCGGCCCCTCGTGCCACATCCAGCCCGAAGGCCACACGATGGACAGCGGCCAGATGAGGCAGAACACGGCGCCAAAGGCGACCATCAGGATTTGCAGCAGGCGGTGGGCAGACATGGCAGGCGTCCTCTCGAAAGAAGCGCGGCCCTGCACCTGTGTCTGCCCATTCGCCGGGCCGGTCAACCCTCCCGCAAGCGAGAGGGCCGTGCAGCTCAGTCGTGCTCGCGGTCGCCCTGGCCGATGTAGAGTTCGCGGCCACCCTCGTTATACCGGCGGCTCATTTCCTCCATGCCTTCCTCGGCATTGGCTTTCGCCTCTGGCGGCGTCTCCGAAGCCACGTTCTCGGTCGCGAGGTAGCTTTCGGAGTTCTGCTTTGCCGCAAACTCGCGCACTTCCTGGCTGATCTTCATCGAGCAGAACTTTGGCCCGCACATGGAACAGAAGTGCGCGGTTTTCGCGCCTTCTGCGGGCAGGGTCTGGTCGTGGTATTGTTCGGCGGTGTCGGGATCCAGCGAGAGGTTGAACTGGTCGCGCCAGCGGAATTCGAAGCGGGCCTTGCTCAAGGCATCGTCGCGCACCTGTGCGGCCGGGTGACCTTTAGCAAGGTCCGCCGCGTGGGCGGCCAGCTTGTATGTCACCACGCCGACTTTCACGTCGTCGCGGTCGGGCAGGCCAAGGTGTTCCTTGGGCGTCACGTAGCAGAGCATCGCCGTGCCGTACCAGCCGATCTGCGCCGCGCCGATGCCGCTGGTGATGTGGTCGTAGCCGGGCGCAATGTCGGTGACGAGCGGGCCGAGGGTGTAGAACGGAGCCTCCCCGCAGGCCTCGAGCTGCTTCGTCATGTTCTCCTTGATCTTGTGCATGGGCACGTGGCCCGGCCCCTCGATCATCACCTGCACGTCCTGCTCCCAGGCGCGCTTGGTCAGCTCGCCCAGCGTGTAGAGCTCGGCGAACTGCGCCTCGTCATTGGCATCGGCGATGCTGCCGGGGCGCAGGCCGTCACCCAGCGAATAGGCCACGTCATAGGCCTTCATGATTTCGGTGATCTCATCGAACTTCTCGTAGAGGAAGCTCTCCTTGTGGTGGGCGAGGCACCATTTCGCCATGATCGAGCCGCCGCGCGACACGATGCCGGTCACGCGCTTGGCCGCCAGCGGCACGTAGGGCAGGCGCACGCCCGCGTGGATGGTGAAGTAGTCGACGCCCTGCTCGGCCTGTTCGATCAGCGTGTCGCGGAACACTTCCCAGGTCAGGTCCTCGGCCACCCCGCCGACTTTCTCCAGCGCCTGGTAGATGGGCACGGTGCCGATGGGCACGGGGCTGTTGCGGATGATCCATTCGCGAGTGTCGTGGATGTTGCGCCCGGTGGAGAGGTCCATCACGGTATCCGCGCCCCAGCGGATGGACCAGACCATCTTGTCCACCTCGTTCGCCACATCGCTGGCGACGGCGGAGTTGCCGATGTTGGCATTGATCTTCACGAGGAAGTTGCGCCCGATGGCCATCGGCTCGGCCTCGGGGTGGTTGACGTTGGAGGGGATAATCGCGCGCCCCCGCGCCACTTCGCTGCGCACGAATTCGGGCGTCACGTAGTCGGGGATCTCGGCGCCCCAGTCCTGCCCGTCGCGGGTAACTTCCTTCAGCGCGGCACGGCCCAGGTTCTCGCGCTCCGCCACGTATTCCATTTCCGGCGTAATGATGCCCTGCTTCGCGTAGTGCATCTGCGACAGGTTCTTGCCGGGCTTGGCGCGGAACACGGTCTTGCTGACGTTGGGAAACGCGGGCACGCCGCCGCTGCGGTCCGGGCCAAGCTGGCCGTTGTCTTCCGGCTTCACCTCGCGCGCGGCGTATTCCTCGATATCGCCGCGATCGAGCTGCCACTGGCGGCGCAGCAGCGGCAGGCCGGTGTTGATGTCGATTGTCGCCTCGGGGTCGGTGTAGGGGCCGGAGGTGTCGTAGACGCGCACCGGCGGTTCGCCGCTGGAGGGTTCGAGGTCGATCTCGCGCATGGCGACTTTCAGCGGGCCAACGTGGATCTTGCGGCTGCCGCGAATGGGGCCGGTGGTGACGCCGATTTCTACGGGTGAATTGATGTCGGCCATGCGAAGTCTCTCCTCATGGGCGGGAAAAGGGACTTCGGGCGAAAGTGCCGGCCCTTCCCTCCGCCCGTGCTAACGGGTTCAGGTTCAACGGGTCGGCGGACTTCAACCGCCCTCTCAGCCTCATGGCTCCCCGGGGATGGGGAAGTCCTACCTGCCCGCGATGCCCGAGTCTAGGCCACACCGCATCTTGCCAGACTTCAGGGCGCGGCGAGGTCGAGGGCGTTTAGCAGTTGCGTATACCATGCCCCGCTGGCTGGATCGCGAAAGCCGAAACTGTTGGTGTAGCCCCACACGCAGCCGTCGACATCGGCGCCGGCAAAGGCATCATGGACAGCTTCGTAATAGGTCGCGCGCTGGCCTGTGGGGATTACCTCGTAGGCCCCGTATTCGCCCAAAAACAGCGGGCGGCCCGTGCGCTGCATGTAATCGCGTGCTTTCTGCACCGCCGATGCAAGTTCCGCCCGGTCTGCGGCGGAACCATAGGTGGTGCCAAGCGACGGCGAAGGATTGACCCAGCTTGCGCCCTGGTGGGTGAAGGGAAACGGATCGTAGAAGTGGAACGTGGCAATCAGGTAGGGATCGTCGGGCAACTGCAGCGTCGCCAGCGAATTGATGCCGCTGTAGTTCTGTCCGCCCACCACCACGGGCCTGGTCGGATTGCTTGCCCTCACCTCTGCCAAGGCAGGTTCCAGCATGCTGAGAAGGTTGCTGTCGTCGATCTGGTTGTGCGGCTCGTTCAGCAGTTCGAACCAGACCATGTCATCTTCGTTGCGGAAATGTTCGGCAACCTGCCGCCAGATCGCCACGAACCGGGTCTTTTCGGCTTCGGGTGCGACGAACAGTCGGTCGTAATGGTGATCGTTCAGGATCACGCGAAGCCCTGCGGCGCGTGCCTGGCCCACCACTTCGTCCACCCGCGCCATCCACGCGGGATCGACGGTGTATGGCGGTGTGTCCATTGCATGGGCGGACCAGCGGACCGGCAGGCGGATCGTCTCGAACCCTACGGCGGCGATATCGGCCATGTCGCTATCGTTGATGGGGCGACCCCATGCACCCTCAGTCGGGGTGGCTTCCAGATGGTTGGCCATGTTGACGCAAGGCCCGATGCGCGCGTCCGCCTGGGTCAGGAGGGAGCCCGTCGGCGTCGGGGTCGGCGATGGGGTTGGCGATGGGGTTGGCGTGGGAGATGGCGTTGGAGTTGCAGGTGGAGGCCCAGCGACCGGAGGCGGCGCGCTGCCGGATGAGCCGCCCCCGCATGCAGCGAGGCCGAGAGTGATCGCGCAGGACAGCGCAAGTGTTGAACGAATTGCATGCATGACGAGAAGCCTCCTCCCAAAGGATTTGGTAGCGCTAACATTACAGCCGGAAGACTGGCAAGCCCTACTTGATCTTATGGTCCCACGAGCCGGTTCTGCATGAGTTCAGGTCTCTTCTCGATGCTGGAACGACTTGCGCGTGGCAGCATGGACGCTAGGCACGCACGACCGCCAGACACCGGAGCCTGACGCCCAATGACCGAATTTCCCACGCCGCCCCAAGAATACAAGCAGGGCAAGCGCAACGCCTTCACCCGCTTCCTGGATGGGGTGGAATGGCTGGGCAATCTGCTGCCGCACCCGGTCACGCTGTTCGCCCTGCTGGCGCTCGGCATCGTGCTCGTCTCCGGCCTGTTCGGCTGGATGGGCGTGGCGGTGGAGGATCCCCGTCCCGCCGGAGCGCCGAACGTAGCGGAAGACGGTATGATCCGCGCCGTCAGCCTGATGAACGGCGACGGGGTGCGGCGCATCTTTACCGGCCTTGTCGACAATTTCACCAGCTTCGCGCCGCTGGGCGTGGTGCTGGTGGCTATGCTGGGCGTGGGCGTGGCGGAGAAATCTGGCCTGTTGTCTGCCGCCGTGCGAAGCATGGTGCTGGGCGCGCCGCCCAAGCTGGTGACAGTCGCCATCGTTTTCGCGGGCATCATCTCCAACACCGCCAGCGAGGTGGGCTACGTTGTGCTGATCCCGCTGGGCGGCGCGATCTACTATGCCCTGGGGCGGCACCCGCTGGCGGGCATGGCGGCGGCCTTTGCCGGGGTTTCGGGCGGCTACAGCGCCAACCTGCTGATCGGCACGATCGACCCGCTGCTGGCGGGTATCACGCAGGAAGCCGCGCAGCTGATCGATCCCGATTACACCGTGCTGGCTACGGCCAACTGGTATTTCATGTTCGTCTCCACCTTCCTCATCACCATCATCGGTTCGCTGGTGTCGATCTATATCGTGGAGCCGAAGCTGGGTAAGTACGATGCCAGCAAGGCCGACCCGGACGTGCTCGACGAAGGCATGATGCAGCCGCTCACCGATACGGAGCGCAAGGGCCTGCGCTGGTCGGGCGTGGCGCTGCTGGGCGTGCTGGCCTTCATGGCGATGACGCTGGTTCCCGAATGGGGCGTGCTGCGCAATGCGGAAACGGGCGACCGGATGGATTCGCCCTTCTTCGATGGCTTCGTGGTCTGGATCCTCATCTTCTTCATTACCATCGGGTATACCTATGGCCGCGTCACCGGCTCCATGAAGAGCGACCGCGACGTGATCGACGCCATGTCCGAAGCGCTTTCGGCGCTGGGCCTTTACATCGTGCTGGTGTTCTTCGCCGCGCAATTCGTCGCCTTCTTCGGCTGGACGAACCTCGGCGCGATCACCGCGGTAACCGGCGCGAACTTCCTGGTGGAAAGCGGGATGACGGGGCCGGTGGTGTTCTTCGCCTTCATCGCCATTTGTGCGCTTATCAACCTGTCGCTCGGCTCTGCATCAGCGCAGTGGGCCGTCACCGCGCCGATTTTCGTGCCCATGCTGATGCTGATCGGTTATGCGCCCGAGGCGATCCAGGCGGCCTATCGCATCGGCGATTCCACCACCAACATCATCACGCCGATGATGAGCTATTTCGGCCTGATCCTGGCCTGGGCCACGCGCTACCAGAAGGATCTGGGTGTAGGCACGCTGATCGCGATGATGCTGCCCTACACGATCTTCTTCATCACGGCGTGGAGCGTGTTCTTCTACCTGTGGACCTTCGTGTTCGGGCTGCCGGTTGGACCGGGATCGCCGACCTACTATACGCCCTGACCATGCAGGGCGCGGACAGAGCAGATGCCGGGGTAACGGTCCACCGCTTCGGCCATGAAGCCGAACCGGTGGTGCAGATCGATGACTACAGCGGCATGGCAGACGAGCTGCTGGCCCGTGGCCGCAGCGCGACCTACCAGCCCGGCGGCGCCATGTACCCGGGGCTGCGCAGCCTGTGGCAGCCCGATTACCTCGATCGCAAGGGCGCACTGATGGTGCAGATCATGCAGCAGGTATTCGGCGTGCAGGAGGGTGTGAAGGTGGAAAGCTGCGCCTTCTCGATGGTATGCACGCCTGCGGGCGAGCTTACCCCACCCCAGCGCATCCCGCATTACGACGACACCGGCGGGGAAGTGCTCGCCATCATGCATTACCTGCTGGGGCCGGAAACCGGCGGGACCGCCTTTTACCGCCACCGGCGCACCGGGTTCGAAACGATCACCCCGCAGCGCGAAGCCGCCTTAAGCGCCGCCGTGGCCAAGGACGAGCGCGAGTATGGCCCTCCGGCAGACGGGTACTACTACGGCGACACCGACCGGTACGAGAAGACCGGCGAGATCGAGGCCCGGCCCGACCGCCTGATCGTCTATCGCGGGCGGCTGCTGCATTCGGGCGTCATTCGGCAGCCCCACGCCCTTACCGTGGACCCTGCCGAAGGGCGGCTTACGATCAACATGTTCCTGATTGCGCGATAGGCCCGCGAAAGCCGTGACGATGCTTTATCGCCTGGACGCCGATGCCGCGAAAATCGGTAAGGTGTTCGGCATTGATCCGGGCAACGACCCGTGGGCGGGCGGTTACGTCTCGCCTTCGGGCTTTGCCCCGGTCATCACCGCGGGGCGCGAATTCATCGCCGGACCGGGAGAGGCGAACCAGCCGCGCCGCATGGTGCCGCGGGTATGGGGGGTTCCGCCTCCGCCCTCGGCCCACGATGCCGCGCGCCCCGTGCTGAGCGTCCGCAACGCAGACAGCCCGTTCTGGATCGGCAACCTGCGCAACCCGGAATTTCGCTGCCTGGTGCCCGCTACGGCCTTCATGGAGTGGGGCAGGATCGGTATCGACGGCAAGCGCCGCCAGCACTGGTTCGCCTGTGCCGACCAGCCGGTATTCGCTCTGGCAGGCGTTTGGAAGGATAGCGAAGTGCCGGGTTTCGCCCTGCTCACCTGCCAGCCCAATGCCACGCTGAAGCAAGCCGGGCGCGAGGCGATGCCCGTGGTGCTGCCACCCGATTCGAAAGCGCACGACGTCTGGCTGCGCGCCGGATGGGACCGGGCGAGCGCGCTCCTCCAGCCCTATTCCTCCAGCCTGATGCAGTCTGTCGAGCGCTAGAACCGCAGCATCGCGACGCACACCAGCACCAGGCCCAGCCCCGCCGAAAGCAGCGCCCATGCCCGGTTCACGGCACCCATCATGGCGCTGGCAAAATGCAGGAAAGGCCTGCCGAAGCCTAGGATCACCACCCCTTCCACCACCATGCCGCCACCGATCACCGTGACGACGATGGAAAGCCAGTCATCGGGCCGCCACGGATTGACGAGGTAGATCGTCGCGCCCAGCGCCAGCACCACGATGCCGGTCAGGAAGCGCAGCGCCTCGTTCGTCTCGAACCCGTCGAGCATGGCTGCCCAGCTGCCCGGGCTGCGCAATTCGCCGATTGCCGCGCCCAGAGCGTAAAGCCCGATGAACAGCGCGATCCATGCGGATATGTCCTGAGTGTCGGCCATGTTTTCCCTCCGTCCCTTCGGATGGGATGGCATAGCAGGTTTGTCCTGTCCTGCGCGAGAGGGCGAAATGTGCGGATAAATGGCCAAAAGCCGAGATTTGCGCTTCCCGGCACAGGCGCTATGAACCGTTTCAACTGAAACAGACCACCAGAGGATCCTACCGCCAATGACCCTGCTTCGCACGACCTTGCGTTCCGGCCTTCTTGCCACCGCGCTGACATTGCCTGCCGTCCCCGCCCTTGCCCGCGACATGACGCCCGAGGATGTCGCCCGCATCGAATACACCGGCACCGTGGCCGTGTCGCAGGATGGCAGCCACGTTGCCTACACCCGCGTCCACTGGCCCGATGTCACGCGCGGGGAGGAAAACGGCACCGCAGACCAGCAGCTGTTCCTTGCCGATGGCGCAATGGACGTGCGTGCCTACCTGCCCGAAGACATGAGCGTGGGTTCCATCGGCTTCAATCCCGATGGCAGCATGATAACCTTCTTGTGGAGCGACGGTGACGACGACCGCTCCGTATGGGGCATCCCGGTCAACGGCGGTGCCTATCGCAAGATCGCCGGCGTCGCCGACGCGGCCGTGCGCGACTATGCGTTCTCCCCCGATGGCAGCCGAGTCTACATGCTGGTGTCGTCCGCTCCCGACGAAGACCGCGAGGCCGAAGCCGACGATGGCTTTAACGCCGTGGTCTACGAGGAAGAACTGCTGTTCAATCGCATGTTCGTGGCCGACGCGAGCGGAACCGAGGTGGATGCGGAACCGGTCGAGTTCGAAGTGCCCGGCTATGTCAGCAGCTTCGATATCGCCCCCGACGGCCAGACCGCGATGATCGTGACCGCGCCTACCCCGCTGGTCGACGATTCGCTTACCTCGCAGCGGGTGAACCTGCTGAACCTGGCGAGCGGCGACGTGACCGTCGTGGAAACGCCGGGCAAGCTGGGCGACGTTGAATTCTCTCCCGATTCCCGCACCCTGTCGATGGTCGCGGGCGTGGATGCCAACGACCCTGCCGCCACCACGCTGCACCTGGTGGACGTGATGACCGGCAGCTATTCTGCCGTGAACGAAGGCGCGGCAGAGGCCGTGGTGGACACCGAGTGGATGTCCGACGGCCGCCTTGCCGCTGTTGTCCACGTGGGCGCGCAGAGCGTGCTGCGGTTCTACTCCGCTGACGGCGAAGAGCAGCGCGAATACGATCCCGGCAGCCTGATCCTGACCAGCCTGGAACAGGGCGGCAACCGCCTGGTGGTGGAAGCCAACTCCCCCGAGCATCCCAACGAGCTGTTCAGCTTCAACTCCGGCGAATTCATCCGCTGGACGAACCACAACCCGTGGCTGGCGGAAATCGATTTCGGCGAGCAGCGCACCTACACCTTCACCGCCACCGACGGCACCGAGATCGAGGGCGTGCTGGTTCTTCCGGTAGGCGGCGTTCCTGCTGGCGGTGCACCCACGATCCTGGACGTGCACGGCGGCCCCGAGGCGCATGAAAGCAACGGCTGGGTCACCAGCTATTCCAACCCCGGCCAGGTGGCCGCGGGCCAGGGCTATGCGGTATTCCTGCCCAATTACCGTGGCTCTACCGCCTACGGCACGGCATTCTCGAAAGCCCACTCAGGCAACTACACCGATCCCGAATTCCGCGACCTGGTGGACGGCAAGGCTGCGCTAGTGGCAGAAGGCATCGCCGACGCGGACCGCGTGGGCGTGACCGGCGGCTCCTACGGCGGTTATGCCACCGCCTGGTCGTCTACCTACAATTCGGAGGAGTTCGCCGCGGGCGTGATGTTCGTTGGCATCTCCAACCAGATCAGCAAGGTCGGCACCGGTGACATCCCGAACGAGATGTACCTCGTCCACGCGCGCCAGTGGCCGTGGGAAGACTGGCAGAACTTCCTTGAAGTCAGCCCGATTTACTACACCGATCGCGCCGACACCCCGCTGCTGATCATGCACGGCGATTCCGACACCCGCGTCGATCCGGGCCAGAGCCTTGAGCTTTATCGCTACATCAGCCTGCGCCGCCCGGACACGCCACTGCGCCTGGTGTTCTATCCCGGCGAAGGCCACGGCAACGCCCGTGCAGCCTCTCGCTACGAATACAACCTGCGCATGATGCAGTGGTTCGACACCTACCTGATGACGGGCGATCGCGACGCCGAACTGCCGCCCAGCCGACCCGAGCTAATGATCGAGGAAGAAGACTGAGCGTCCTTGCCAGTTGATTGAAAGGAAAAGGGGAGCGGCCGTGTGGTTGCTCCCCTTCTCTTTGTCTCGATATAGGCCGCGTGTGGCCTCAGCGGAACGCGTCAGAATGTATAGCCGATGCCTACCGCGCTGATAAACTGGTCCTTGCTGCCGCGAATGTCGGTGAACGGCGTATCCGCCGCATCGCCAAGCACGCGCGAATAGCCGCCCAGCACTATCACACCCAGACCGCCGTTGGTGACATCGCCGTCCAGGTCGATACCCAGCAGCAGGTTCACGCCCGCGCTGGTGAAGCCACCGCCGCGCGGCTCGAACTCCGGCAGGGGGGCGGCCCCGTCGCCGATGAAGGCCGTGTCATCGACGCGGAAATAGTAATCCTGAAAATCCTCGTCCGCCCATTCGGCAGAGACCGAGAGGCTGGCGAATATCGCTCGGCTGAGTGGGGTGGAATAGCTGACCGAGGGCGATACCGTCAGGCCGCCATGTGCGCCGTTGATATCCCACATGGCATCGACGCCCACGCCGATGCTGTCATAGGGATTGAGCACGGCGGGGAAGTTCAGCCCGACGCTGGGGCCGACCTCGATAGCGCGGTCCAGCTCGCCATATTGGAGCACGACCTCGTCCTCTATCTGCGAAGCGCGATTGGCACGCAGGCGCGCTGCGATACCCAGGTCGAGGCCCACGCCTTCCTCGGGGTCCTGCACGAAATCGAGCTCCACCCCTCCGGCGCGCGGATTGATGTCTACCCCGCCCAGCGAACCCTGCACGACGGGCAGCACCGAGAACACGTAGTCGTCGGAACCGGTGTAGGAGGGATTGAGCGCTACGCCCACGCCCACTGACAGGTAATCGCCAGCGAAAACCGTGTCCTCGATATCGGGCGGACCCTGCGTTTCGGCATCGTCCTGCGCCAGCACCGGGCTGGCGGACAGGGCGGTAAGGATGGTGCCGCAGGCGATGGCAGCAGGCGAAAGAAAGCGTGTCTTCATGGATTTTCCCGTCTTGTTTGCAACATGAACGGGCGGTTCCCCGCGCGGTTCCTTCGCTCCCCCTTCGGCAATTCGACGCGGGACCAAGGGCTGTGATTGCACGCGTTCGCCATTCCGCTAAGGCATGTGGGAGATGAACGGGCGCGATTGCGATATTGCCATCATTGGTGGCGGCCTGTCCGGTGGGCTGATTGCGCTGGCGCTGGCCGTGCTGCGGCCGGACGTGTCGGTAAGGCTTGTCGAAGCGGGCGACCGGCTGGGCGGCAACCACCGCTGGAGCTGGTTCGGCACCGACCTTTCGGAAGCGGGCGCAGCACTGATGGAGGCATTCCGGCGGACCGAGTGGAACGACGGCTACATCGTTCGCTTTCCCAAGTATCGCCGGCATCTGAAATCGTCCTATCTCTCGCTCGCCAGCACGGATTTCGCCGCCCGGCTGGAGCGGGACTTGCCCGAAGGCGTCATCATGACAGGGCAAGAGGTAACGGCGCTGGATGCCGATGGGGCTGACCTTGCCGACGGCACCCGGATCACCGCCCGGACCGTGATCGATTGCCGGGGCTTCACCCCCACCGACACCCTGCAGGGAGGCTGGCAGGTCTTCATGGGCCGCCACCTGCGCACGCCCGAGCCGCACGGCATTTCCCGGCCCACCATCATGGATGCCGATGTCGACCAGCTTGCACCGTACGCCAACCGGACGGCAGGTAACGACGGTGCCTACCGCTTTGTCTATGTCCTGCCGCTGGGCGCGCATGACCTGTTTATCGAGGATACCTATTACGCCGACAAACCGCTGCTAGACCGTTCTGCCCTGTCCGCGCGGATCGACGAGTATCAGCGCGCGCTGGGCGTGACCGGCGATCCCGTGGGCTTCGAGACCGGCGTGCTGCCCGTCATTACCGGCGGCGATTTCCCGGCCTTCAAGCGCCAGCACCGGGTAGAGGGAGTGGCACAGGCCGGTACGCGCGGCGGCTTCGTCCATCCGCTCACCAGCTATACCCTGCCCATCGCCGTGGACGTGGCGCTGGCCGTTGCCGAAGATGCGGACCTGCCGGGCGACCAGATGGCCGCCAAGCTGGAAGCGCGGGCGCGCCGTCACTGGGCTGCCATGGGCCATTACCGGATGCTGGGAACCATGCTGTTCTGCGGCGCACGCCCGCGGGAACGCTACCGCGTGTTCGAACGCTTCTACCGCCTGCGCGAACCGCTGATCGAGCGGTTCTATGCTGGCAAGTCCACCCTGCTCGACAAG
Organism: uncultured Sphingomonadaceae bacterium; assembly: GCA_947493195.1. Taxonomy (GTDB): domain Bacteria; phylum Pseudomonadota; class Alphaproteobacteria; order Sphingomonadales; family Sphingomonadaceae; genus Alteraurantiacibacter. Next base: position 111,138 of record CANLQG010000004.1, read on the forward strand.
CTGCGCGTACTGTCGGGCAAGCCACCCATTCCCATTATCCGGGGCATCGGCGCTCTCATGTCGAAGGCCCCGCCCCTCATTGCCCCCTCCCGGAAGGATACCGAATGACTACCCCAGAAGGCCGAACCGCTTGCGTGATCGGGGCCGGTTTCGGCGGCATGGCTCTCGCCATCCGCCTGCAGAGCGCCGGGATCGCCACCACCGTCGTCGAAAGCCGCGACAAGCCCGGGGGCCGCGCATACTACTGGGAAAAGGACGGCTTCACCTTCGATGCGGGGCCAACCGTGGTGACCGACCCCGATTGCCTGCGCGAGCTGTGGGAACTGTCGGGCCACGACATGGACGAGGATCTGGAGTTGATGAAGGTCATGCCCTTCTACCGGCTCAACTGGCCCGACGGCGTGAACTTCGACTATTCCAATGACGAGGAAGACCTGCGCAAGGAAATCATGAAGCTGGAGCCTGCCGACGTGGCCGGTTACGACCGCTTTCTGGACTATGCCGCCGGTGTTTACGAGGAAGGCTATGTCAAGCTGGGCACCGTGCCGTTCCTCGATTTCAAGAGCATGATCAAGGCCGCGCCCGCGCTGATGAAGAAGCAGGCCTGGCGCAGCGTCTATTCGATCGTCTCGAAGTACATCAAGAACGAGAAGCTGCGCGAGGCGCTGTCGTTCCACACCCTGCTGGTGGGCGGCAGCCCGATGAAGACCTCCAGCATCTATGCCCTGATCCACAAGCTGGAGAAGGATGGCGGCGTGTGGTGGACGCGTGGCGGCACCAATCGTCTCATCGCCGGAATGGTCCGCCATTTCGAGCGGCTGGGCGGCACCATGCGCGTGGGCGACGCGGTTACCCGCGTCGAAACCGAACGCACCCGCGCCAAGGCGGTCCACACCGCAAGCGGCTGGAGCCAGCGCTTCGATGCCGTGGCCAGCAACGCCGATATCATGCATTCCTACAAGGACCTGCTGGGCGACAGCCAGCGAGGCAAGGCGCAGGCCAGGTCGCTGAAGAAGAAGACCTTCTCGCCTTCGCTTTTCGTCGTGCATTTCGGTATCGAGGGCACCTGGCCGGGCATTCCGCACCACATGATCCTGTTCGGTCCGCGCTATCACGGTCTGCTGGACGACATCTATTCCAAGGGCATCCTGCCCGCCGACTTCTCGATCTACCTGCACCATCCCACCGTCACCGATCCCAGCATGGCGCCCGAGGGCATGAGCACGTTCTACGCGCTGGTGCCGGTTGCGCACCTGGGCAAGATGCCGATCGACTGGGACGAGGTCGGCCCGCAACTGGAAAAGCGGATTCTCGACGAAGTGGGCCGCCGCCTGATCCCCGATATCCACGACCGGATCGTGACCAAGTTCAGCTACTCCCCGCTCGATTTCGCGGTGGACCTGAACGCCCACCACGGCAGCGCCTTCAGCCTGGAGCCGGTGCTGTGGCAAAGTGCCTTCTTCCGCGGCCACAACCGCGACGACGTGATCGAGAACTTCTACCTCGTGGGCGCAGGCACGCACCCCGGCGCAGGCATTCCCGGCGTTGTCGGCAGCGCCAAGGCGACGGCGGGGCTGATGATCGGGGACTTGTCTTCCTGACCGCTGTGGCTACGGGCTGAACCCATGTCTGAGAATTTCAAACGCCTCGCCGTATATTGCGGCTCCGCCACGCCCGCCGATCCGCGCTACATCGAACTCGCCCGCCATGTCGGCACCACGCTGGCAAAGCGGGGAATCGGCGTCGTCTACGGCGGCGGCAAGGCCGGACTCATGGGCGCCATCGCCTATGCTGCGCTGGAAGCGGGCGGCGAAGTGATCGGCGTGATTCCGCAGGCGCTGGTCGACATGGAAGTGGCAAATCACGATTGCACAGAACTGCACGTGGTCGATACCATGCACCAGCGCAAGCAGGCCTTCACCGACCTTTCCGATGGCTTCGTCACCCTGCCCGGCGGCGTGGGCACGCTGGACGAGTTGTGGGAGGCGGTCAGCTGGGCGCAGCTGGGCTATCACCAGAGCCCGGTCGGTCTTCTCAATGCCTTCGGATACTATGACGGGCTAATAGCGTTTAACCGGCAAATGGCCGAAACCGGCTTTGTCAGGGAAATGCATCGCGACATCCTGATCGTGGGCGAAACGCTGGAGGAATTGCTCGAGAAGATGGCGAATTACGAGCCTATCCAGACCATCGTGCAAATGCGCGCGGAGGATTTGTGAACACGAAGCGCATCAGGCCCCGCCCGCTGGTGGCCAGCCAGCTGGTGAAGGCCACCCCGCGCCAGGTGGGCGGCGGTCGCTCGCGCGCGGCGCTGGTCGCGAAAGCGCGCGAGAGCATCGCCGAAGGGTCCAAAAGTTTCACCGTCGCCAGCTGGCTGTTCGACAAGGCTACTCGCGAACGCGCGCACCTGCTGTATGCGTGGTGCCGCCGGTGCGACGATATTGCCGACGGCCAGGAATACGGGTTCAGGGACGGCGCACGCGATCTGAAGCTGGACCAGGCCAGCGCGAAGGACCGGGTCGAAGCTATCCGCATTCTCACCCACCGCGCGCTGGACGGGCAGCCGACCGCCGACCTGGCATTCGACGCGCTGGGCCTCGTCGCTGCGGAATGCGGCATCACCCGCGAGATGTCCGACGACGTGATCGACGGCTTCGCCCTCGATGCCGACGGCTGGCGTCCGCGCACCGAAGGCGACCTGATGCGCTACTGCTACCATGTGGCAGGCGCGGTGGGCGTGATGATGGCGAAGGTGATGGGCGTGCCCAGCGATGCGACTGAAACGCTGGACCGGGCCTGCGACCTTGGCCTTGCCTTCCAGCTCAACAACATAGCCCGCGACATCTGGGACGATGACGCTGCCGGGCGCTGCTACATTCCCGAAGAATGGCTGGTGGAGATGGACATCCCGCCCGGCCAGCTGATGAAGCCCGCCTACCGTGAACAGCTGGTGCAGCTGGCAGGCCGGCTGGTCTCCATCGCGCAGGTCCACGATATGCGCGCCCGCGTCGGTGCGGGGCGGCTGAAGTTCCGCCAGCGCTGGGCTGTGTTGTCAGCCGCCAACATTTACGGCGCGATCGGCAAGAAAGTGCATGCCCGCGGCAAGGCCGCGTGGGATCACCGCGTGCGCATCGGATTTCTCGCCAAGCTGGGCCATATCGCCAGCGCGCTGAAGGAAACCATGCGCGGATCCTACCCGCCGCAGCTGGAACCGAAATGGACGCGCGGGCAGTTGATGGCGGCCGCGCGCATGGCAGGTCCGGTCGCGGGCGTGCCCAACACCCCGCTGCGCGACGAGGGCGTGCGGCGCAAGGAAGACTGAGGGGGAAATCGATGCGGTTCGCAACCAAGCCAGCGCTGGCAGCAGTCGCAACGCTTGCGCTGACCGCTCCGGCGTTGGCGCAAGCCGGGGAAGCGGCGCAATTGCCGATCGTGAACGAGAGGCCGATCTTAGCAGCGGTGGATGCCTTCATCGCTGCCATCGGTGACGACGACAAGACCGCCCTTGCCGACCACATGATCCCCGATGGCGTTATCTTCGTGCATAACCTCATGGATCCGGCAAACCCGTCGCTCGCCATCATCCCCGTGTCGGACCACCTGGAAAACTGGGCGCTACGCGACGGCGATTTCGAAGAGATCATGCACGGCTATGATTTGACTGTCAGCTGGACAATGGCGCACGCATGGGGCGGATATTCTTTCGCGGTCGACGGCGAAGTGACACATTGCGGGGTAAATTCGCTCAGCCTCGTGCAAACCGATGATGGAACCTGGAAAGTCGGCAATGCCAGCTTCACGATGGTTTCTCCTGACAATTGCCGCTTCGTGGGTGCCGACTGGGTACCGGGAGCGGCCTGGCCAACGGGTTCTGACAAACGATGATTTCCAAACTGCTGATAGCCAACCGCGGCGAAATTGCCTGCCGCATCATGCGCACCGCGCGCGATATGGGAGTCGCCACCGTGGCGGTCTATTCCGATGCCGATGCGAGGGCCCTGCACGTGCGGCAGGCGGACGAGGCCGTGCATATCGGCCCCTCTCCCGCTGCCGAAAGCTACCTTGTCGGTGAGAAGATCATCGCTGCTGCCAAACAGACGGGCGCGGATGCGATTCACCCGGGCTATGGTTTTCTGTCCGAGAACGCAGGCTTCGCACAGGCCGTGATTGACGCCGGGCTGGTATGGGTTGGCCCCAAGCCTGCCAGCATCGATGCGATGGGCCTGAAGGATGCCGCGAAAACGCTGATGCAGGAAGCAGGCGTTCCGGTTACGCCCGGCTATCTGGGCAAAGACCAGTCGGTCGAGCGGCTGAAGAAAGAGGCTGATGCCATCGGCTATCCCGTGCTGATCAAGGCCGTAGCAGGCGGCGGCGGCAAGGGGATGCGCAAGGTCGAAAGAGCGGAGGACTTCGAGGCCGATCTGCAAAGCTGCAAGCGCGAGGCCAAGGCCAGCTTCTCCAACGAGGAGGTGCTGCTGGAAAAGTGGATCACCTCCCCCCGCCATATCGAGGTGCAGGTATTTGGCGACAGCCACGGCAATGTCGTCCACCTGTTCGAACGCGATTGCTCATTGCAACGCCGCCACCAGAAAGTGATCGAGGAAGCGCCCGCCCCCGGCATGGATGAGGCCACGCGCGAGGAAATCTGCGCCGCCGCCGTGCGCGCTGCCAAGGCGGTGGACTACGAGGGCGCGGGCACCATCGAATTCATCGCCGATGCCAGCGAAGGGCTGCGCGCGGACCGCATCTTCTTCATGGAGATGAACACGCGTCTGCAGGTGGAGCATCCCGTCTCCGAAGAGATCACCGGCGTCGACCTGGTGGAATGGCAACTGCGCGTGGCGGCGGGCGAGGCGATTCCGCTGAAGCAGGAGGAGCTCGGCATCCACGGCCACGCCATCGAGGCACGGCTCTATGCCGAAGACCCGTCCAGCGGCTTCCTGCCCTCCACCGGCCCGCTCGATCATTTCGACCTCGGCCATGCAGGGCGTATCGAGACCGGCGTGGAAGAGGGCGACGTCATCTCCCCGCATTACGATCCGATGGTCGCTAAGCTCATCGCCTGGGGAGAAACACGTGACGAAGCTATCGACGAACTCGCCGCAATTGCCGAGAGTGTCGAAATCTGGCCGGTAAAGACCAACGCCGCCTTCCTCGCCAATGCCCTGCTGGACGACGATTTCGGCGAAGCGGAGCTCGACACAGGGTTTATCGAGCGCAAGCTGGATAGCCTGGTTTTCGACGGGGAGCCGGACGATACCATCTGGCAGGCCGCCGCCGATTTCACCCTGATGGCGGCGATGGACGAGGACGTGCCCAGTGCGCTCGGCTTTCGCCTGAATGCCGCCCCGCGCATCGCCGCGACGCTCGGCTTCAAGGGCGAAATGCGCACCGTGATTGCCAGCGGCAAGCAGGATGCGGCCCATGCCACTGGCTTCGTCGAAGACGCGCGCACCGTCGTCTTCGCAGATGGTCAGAGCTTCGAATTCGCCCGTGATGCACGCGGCACCGGTGCCGCAGCCGCCGCAGATGGCGCGATCCTGGCGCCCATGCCGGGTAAGGTCATCACGCTCGACGTGGCCGAGGGCGACAGCGTGGTGGCTGGCCAGCGGCTGATGGTGCTGGAGGCGATGAAGATGGAGCATTCGCTCAATGCGCCTTTCGACGGCACTGTGACGCAGCTTTCCGCCAGCGAAGGTGCTCAGGTGCAGGTGGAGGCAGTGCTTGCAGTGGTGCAACCTGCGGAAGACTGACCCCCGCATGACCGTGCTACCCGCACCCGCTCGCCGCACGCTCGGAAACACCGGCATTACCGTCAGTCCGCTCGCCTGGGGCATGTGGCGCAGCGACGGCTCACCGCAGGATGTGGCCGTGTGCCTGCACGCCGCGCTGGATGCCGGGGTCGACCTGATCGACACCGCCGACATTTACGGGTGGAACGGGCAATCGGGTTTCGGCGACGTCGAGGGAAAGCTGGGCGAAGTCTTGCGCGCAATGCCGGGACTGCGGCAGCGCATGGTGCTGGCAACCAAGGGCGGGATCACGCCGCCTGTACCCTATGACCAGTCGCGCGAATACATGGCGAGAGCGCTCGATGCCTCGCTGAATAGGCTGGGCACCGATGTGATCGACCTCTACCTGATCCATCGCCCCGACGTGCTGACCCATCCGCAGGAACTGGCGCGGTTCCTCGATGACGCCGTAACCAGCGGCAAGGTGCGCGCCGTAGGCGTGTCCAACTTCACCGTGGCGCAGGTCGAAACGCTTTCCGCATTCCTCGGCACGCCGCTTGCCGCAACCCAGCCCGAGATCAGCCCGCTGCGCATCGAACCCATCGACAATGGCGAGATGGACCAAGCGATGCGGCTGGATCTTTTGCCGATGGCGTGGAGCCCGCTGGGCGGTGGCCGCCTGATGCAGCCCAAAACCGCGCGCGAGAAAGCGGTTGCAGCAGCGCTGGATGCGGTGGCGGAAGAACTGGGCACCAGCCGCGCGCTGGCCGCCTATGGCTGGCTGATGGCGCATCCCGCCGGGATCGTGCCCATCGTCGGGTCGCAGCGCCCTGCGCGCATTATCGAGGCCGCGGCTGTGATCGAACAGCGCTGGACGCGGACGCAGTGGTACCGGGTGTTCACGGCTGCCAGAGGCGTGCCCCTGCCCTAGCCGCCCATGAATTCAGCCAGCGCGGCTTGTTCGGTTTCGCTCAGGTGCATGCCCAGCTTGCTGCGCCGCCAGAGGATGTCGTCCGACGTCTGCGCCCACTCGCGGTCGCGCAGGTAGGAAACCTCGGCGAGGGTCAGCCCGCCGCCGAACGCCCGGCCCAGATCGTCCCATCCCTTCGCAGCGCCCAACCAGTCCCACGCCAGAGTCCCGTAGGCCCGGCCAATGCGGACGACGTCTCGGTGCGAGAGGAAGGGAAAATCCTCGCCCAGTACTTCGAACAAATACGGCTGCGCGTGCTTGTCGAAATCGCCGCCCGGTAGCGGGGTAGTGCCGGTCCAGTGCTTGCCCTTCAGCAGTGGCAACCGGTCGGCCAGCTTGTCCAGCGCATCCTCCGCCACGTGGCGGTAGGAGGTGATCTTGCCGCCATAAATGCCAAGGATCGGCGCGCCGCGACCCGGATCGCTCAACGCCAGTTCGTATCCGCGAGAGGCGGCTTCCGGCCTGCCCGAACCATCGTCCACCAGCGCGCGCACCCCGGAATAGGTGTGGACCATGTCGTCAGGCGTCACGTCGTGTTTGAAATAGCGGTTCACCGCATCGCACAGGTAGCGGATCTCGTCCGTGCTCGCCTCGATGTCGTCCAGCGCACCGGGATGATCGGCATCGGTGGTGCCTACCAGCGTGAAGTCGTCTTCCCACGGAATGGCGAAGCAGATGCGCGTATCGGGCTGCTGCAGGATATAGGCGCAGTCGTGATCGAACAGCCTTGGCACCACGATGTGCGATCCGCGCACCCGGCGGATGCCGTAGGCGGGGTTCCCCCCCACCAGCCGCGCCACGTCGTCCGCGCCCGGCCCCGCGGCGTTCACCAGAGCGCGGCCACGGAATGTCTCTTCGCCAGCTTCAACGTGCCACAGGTCGCCCTCGCGCCGGGCGGCGGTTACCGGGGTGCGGGTGCGGATCTGCGCGCCGTGTGCGGCAGCATCCAGCGCGTTGAGCACCACCAGCCGGGCATCGTCCACCCAGCCGTCAGAATATTCGAAGCCGCGGGTATATTGTTCTTCCAGCGGGCCGCCCGCGCGGTGCTTGCGCAAGTTTACGCTGCGGGTCTTCTTCAAGCCTCCCCTGCCGCCGATATGGTCGTAGAGGAACAGCCCCGCGCGCAGCATCCATTTTGGGCGCATGTTCTTCGTCACCGGCAGCACGAAGCGCATCGGCCAGATGATGTGCGGCGCGATGGACCATAAGGTCTCGCGCTCGCCCAGCGCCTCTCGCACTAGCGCAAACTCGTAGTATTCGAGGTAGCGCAGGCCGCCGTGGACCAGCTTGGTCGACTTGCTGGAGGTCCCGCTGGCAAGGTCACCCTTCTCCAGCAGCAGGACGCTGGCCCCCCTGCCCGCCGCATCGCGTGCCACGCCAGCGCCGTTCACACCACCGCCGATGACGATCAGGTCGAACGGCTGGGTGGTCGGCGTTTGCGGCATCAACGAGGCCCCTCAGTGAAGTAGCGCGACTGGCGCGGGCGGGTGAACAGCTTCCCGCGCTCGCTGAACAGAACCAGCGCCAGCGATATCAGGCTACTGGCCAGCAGCGCAATCGCAAGCGGCAGAGCCGTGCCGTCGTAGAACTGGCCGATGACGATCCCCATCACCGCGCCCAGCAACATGCGGATGCTCGCCTGCACGGAACTGGCCGCCCCCGCGCTGTTGAAGAACGGCTGCATGGCGATGGAGCCGAAGTTGGAGCCGAGAAAGCCGAGCAGGCACAGGTTGATGCTGATGAGCGGGAAGAACCATGCCAACGAATCCGCGTGAGCCTCTGCCGCATAGACCTGCACCAGGCTGACAACGATGAAGGCGATCAGCGCCGTATGCGATACGCGCCGCGCGCCGAACCGCTCCACGATCCGCGAATTGGCAAAGCTGGAGAAGGCCAGCGTGGCAGCGGAAGCACCGAAGATCAGCGGGAACTGCTCCTCCGCGCCGAAGTGCCCGCCGATCAGCTGGGGGGCGGAATTGATATAGCCGAACACGCCGCCGAAGGTCAGCCCGCCGCCCAGCACGTATCCAACGGAAGAGCGCGTGCGCAGGGTAAGCGGCAGGTTATAGGCGATGGTGCGCGGGTCGATGTTCTGGCGGTTCCGCGGATCGAGCGTTTCGGGCAGGCGCAAGCAAGCCCAGACCGCTGCGGCCAGGCCGAACACGCCAAGCGCGAAGAATATCCATTCCCAGCTGGCAACGACCAGCACCGCCTGCCCCATCGTCGGTGCCAGCACCGGCACCAGCATGAAGACGATGAAGATCATCGAGAGCAGCCGCGCCATCCGGTCTCCGTCGAAGCGGTCGCGGATGATTGCCGCGGGCAGCACCATCAGGCCCGCAGTGCCAAAGCCCTGCAAGGCGCGCAGGCCCAGCAGCACTTCGAATGTGGGCGCGATCATGCACAGCAGGGATGCCACCAGATAGATGCCAAGGCTGACGAACAGGACCGGCCGCCTGCCGTACCGGTCTGCAAACAACCCGGGAACGAGGGCACCGAACCCGGTGGCGAGCAGGTACACGCCCACCACCAGCTGGCGGCGATTGGGATCCTCGACGGTGAATGCGCTGGCAATCTCGTCCAGCGCGGGCAGCATTGCGTCGATCGCCAGCGCGTTCAGGCTCATCAGCGCGGCCATCAGCACGATGAACTCGCGTTGGCCCACCTGGCGCCCTGAACCGTCGGCGGATTTGATTGTCTGGGAAGTCACGCAGCCCCTTTGGCCAAGAATGGCAGTGGAGAAAAGGATTAAGTCAAATGCTTCCCGAAAGGCTATGATCCCGCTGCGATGGCGAATCCCGGACCAGGCGAAGCGGACGAAATCGAGGAACAGGCGGCCGAGGCCGATGGCCTGCGCAAGATCATCCATGTCGACATGGATGCCTTTTTCGCCAGCGTGGAACAGCGCGACAACCCGGAACTGCGCGGAAAGCCGGTGGCCGTGGGCGGATCGAGCGGGCGCGGCGTGGTGGCTGCCGCCAGTTACGAGGCGCGCAAGTTCGGCGTGAAGAGCGCCATGCCTTCGGTGACCGCCAAGCGCAAATGTCCGGACCTGATCTTTTGCAAGAGCCGGTTCGATGTCTATCGCGAGGTGTCGGAGCAAATCCGCGCGATTTTCCATCACTACACGCCGCACGTCGAACCGCTGAGTTTGGACGAGGCATACCTCGACGTGACCGAGGACCGCCACGGGCTTGGCTCCGCCACCGCCATCGCGCAGGCCATCCGTCGGCAGATTCGCGAAACGACGCAGCTGACAGCCAGCGCCGGGGTGTCCTACAACAAGTTCCTGGCCAAGCTTGCCAGCGACCAGAACAAGCCCGACGGGCTTTGCGTCATCCGTCCCGGCGAAGGCGCTGGCTTCGTTCAGAGCCTGCCCATCCGCCGCTTCCACGGCGTAGGACCGAAAGGGGCGGAGAAAATGGCCCGTCTGGGTATCGAGACAGGCGCCGACCTTGCAGAGAAGGATCGCGCATGGCTGGCGGCCAACTTCGGCAGCTTCGGCGATTACCTCTACCGTGCGGCACGCGGGATCGACCTCAGGCCAGTGCGCACCAACCGTATCCGCAAGTCCATCGGCGGGGAACGCACTTTCAGCGAGGACATTTCAGCCGAGAATGACCTGCGCGAAACGCTGGAGCGGATCATCGACATCGTGTGGGAACGCATCGCCGCAAAACAGGCGAAAGGGCGCACCGTCACGCTGAAACTGAAGTACAACGATTTCCAGATCGCCACCCGCGCGCGCAGCCAGGCGCAACCGGTGGCCGACAAGGATCAGTTCACGAAAATCGCCCGTGCCATTCTGGAAGTCGAACTGCCGCTGCCCATGCCGATCCGCCTGATGGGCCTGACGCTCAGCAATCTCGACCGGGATGACAGCGCTGGAAACGAGCGCAGGCGCGACGACGCGCAGCTATCCCTGCTCTAGCAGTCTCAGCCGCCGCTCGGTCGGCCCGGCCAGCGGAGAGGGAAGATCGTCGAGGTGGAACCACCGCGCTTCGATAACCTCGCGCTGGTCGGGGCACGGTGCGCGATCCGCGCGGGCATGGAACACCCAGTTGCGCTGCGGGGCGCCGTGCATGGTGTCCTCCCCGTCGTGCAGCAGGACCAGTTCGACAAGTTCGCAGGAAAGTTCCTCGCGCACTTCGCGGCGGATGGCGTGCTCCGGATCCTCGTCCAGCGAGGCCCCGCCGGCGGGCGTAGTCCATCCGCCGGAGCCGTAGGACTGGCGGATAAGCAGCACGCGGCCCTGCTCGTCACGGATGAAAACGCTGACCCCGGCAATGCGCGGTTTGAAAATCCGCAGGTAGTATTTGCGCAGGACGTAACCCAGCGGCATCACCGCCCGGTGCAGCGGTGCGGGGATCAGGTGAAGCATGTCACCTTCTGGCCCGCCGCTTTCAGCAGCCGCGCCACCGGCAGGTCGCTTTTGCCCGCAGCGGCTGCATCGAACACCGCGCGCTTGTCATCGCCGCGGATCACGAACATCAGCGCATCGCTGTCCAGCAGCGACGGGATGGTGAGCGTCACCCTGTCGAACGGAGCTTCCGGCGGCAGCGGATCGGGCGTCAGGCGGCGGATCGGGGCGTCGTCGTCAACCCGCGGATCGGTGTTGGGGAAAAGGCTGGCCACATGGCCGTCCGCGCCCATGCCCAACCATACGAGCGCAAAACGGGGCACCTGCTCCATCACCGTCAGCGTGGCAACATGCGCGCCCACCGGCTCGAACAGGGTACGGATCTTGCCGGTGTTGCTGGCCTCGTGATCCTCGGGAACCACGCGGTCGTCGCCCGGCCATACGGTCACGCGGCTCCAGTCAAGATCGGCTTTCACCAGTTCGCGCATGATCGGAAACGGCGTGGAGCCACCCGGCACGCTGACCTCCACCGGCAGCTCGCTCGCGGCCAGTGCCTGTCGCAAGGCAGTTTCGATGAAGGACGCGATGTCCGCGTCCGTTGCGCTTTCAATAATGTCGATATTGGCCATGCACCCTCGCCTATACGCAAAACCGCCGCGTAGCGAGAGGCTGCGCGGCGGTTTGGGGTTTCAGATAGCTGCCAGTTTACTGGAGCGTGGAAGTGAGGAACCACACGCGTTCCTCTGCCATGTCGGTCCAGTCGTCCAGCAGGCCATCGGTGGCATTGTCGCCCGCCTTTTCGGCATGTTCCTTGAGGCCCTTGAGACGGTCGACGACCTTCTGGTTGTCGTCACGCAGTTCGCGCACCATGTCGTCCGCCGAAAGCTCGGTGTCGTCCTGATCGGCAATCTGCGTAGCCTTGGCGACCGAGGCGATGGAGGTCAGCGTCTTCGCGCCGTTCTTGCGCACGCGCTCGCCGATGGCGTCGATCTGGTCGCGGATCTCGATGGCCTGTTCGTCGAACAGCAGGTGCAGGTCGCGAAAGCGCGGGCCGGTGATGTGCCAGTGAAAGTTCTTGGTCTTGAAATAGAGCGCTAGATGATCGGCCAGCAGGCCGTTCAGCCCCTCGATCAGCGCGGTTTTCGAATTGTCTCCGGCAGTTGCCATAATACTCTCGTCCTTTCGATTGTCTCTTTGCCTGATCAACGGACATAGCCGCGCTCGGTTTCAAGATTTTGACCTGTTACGGTGATCGGCTGAGTCGATGATCGCGCAACCTTCAGGAAAGAAAGGCGATTACTGCCGCGGCAACGATCAGGCCCGCCCCGACAACCCGGCGCAGCGCTTCCAGCGGCAACGCCTGCCAGTCCTCCGCCGCCACGATCGCGCCCACCAGCACCACCAGCGCCCCCGTCGCGCCCCCCGCCGCCGCCAGTAGCGCCTCGCCGGTCGCGATGGCCAGCGAGAGGATGATGAAACCGCTGGCGTCCGTCACCATGCCCAGCAGCAGCACCAGCGTGATCGCGCCCATCGAACGGGTCGACTCCCGCGGCTTGGCCGGTGGTGTGCGCAGCAGCACTTCCAGCCCCGCCAGCAGCAGCGCCACGGCCACCACGAAGGGCTTGAAATCACCGGGGATGAGGGGCGCCAGACCGCGCGCGATCCATGCGGCGATGCCAGCGCCTGCCAGCGCCGCCAGCACTGCGGTGACAAGAAGCGGTCCGGTCCACCCCAATGTCGAGCGAAGTCGCGCCACCCGCATGGCATCGCGCCCTGCCACCATGGCAGCGACAACCGCGATGAACGTGAGGAAGAAGGCGGGCATCGCCGAAGCTATAGCAGCGGCCCACCCGCGCGCCAGCTACTCCTCGTCCGCCATCAACTGGCGGATCTTCAGCAGTGCCTGCGCCTTCAGCTGGTGAACGCGCGGTGCGCTGACTTCCAGCACCTGCGCGATCTCGGTAAGGTTCAGTTCCTCCACGAAGTAGAGCTGGAGCACCAGCTTCAAGCGGTCGGGCAATTGCACCATCGCTTCTCCCAGCCGCGCATTGTCCTGCATTTCGCACACCAGTGCGAAAGGGTCGGGCAGATCGCTTGCAAACATGTCGCTGGCATCGTCATAGGCCGCATCCATGGATACAAGCTGCACCTCGTCGCCCATGTGCTGCGCCAGTTCGGCCGGCGTCATATCGACCAGCGCGGCGAGTTCATCGTGTCCCGGCTCCCGCCCGGAAAGCTGGGCGAATTCGCGCCGTGCTTCCTCGATCTCCCGCCGCCGCTTCACCGCGCCGCGGGTGCCCGGCATCGCCTTGCGCACCAGATCGAACATGGCCCCGCGCACGCGCAGCTTGGCATAGGCGGCAAAACCGTCCTCGCTCGGCCCCTCATGGTTGCGGGCGGCCTCTGTCAGCGCGATGAAACCGGCCTGCATCAGGTCCTCGATCTCGATACCCTCGCGGCCCCTGCCGTTGATGTGCCAGGCAGCCTTGCGCACCATGGGCACGAAGCGGCGCACGCGGTCGCTCACGACATCATGGCCTGCATAGGCGGCGGCAGCGAAGGCGGATGGATCGTGTTTCATGCGGCAAGGACCTCCTCTTGGCGGGAAGCGTCAGGCAGTTGCGGGACAGCAGGCGGCGAAGCGCGGCCGCCGATCACGGCGATCACTTCCACCGGCTGGCTGGTCGGCAACTCTGTAATGGACAGGACAAGACAGCCCGGCGCGCGCTGGCGCAGCAGGGCGGCGAGAGCGCGGCGGGCAGGCGGCTGCACGATCAGGGCGAGGCCACGCGCGGAATGTTCGGCCATGTGCGCGGTTACGGCATCGCCGATCATCCGCGCACAGTCGGGTTCGATCACCGGCTGGCCCGTCGCCGGATCGCGCATCCCCCCAAGTATGGCGCTTTCCAGTTCGGCATCCAGCGTCAGCACGCCGAGCGCCTGCGTGGGCGGGCACACCTGGCCTACCAGCCAGCCGCCAAGGTCGGCGCGGATGTGGTCCAACAGGGTGTCGAAATCCTTGTTGACCTGCAGCCCCAACGCGAGGCTGGAGAGGATCGGCACCGGGTGCGCCAGGCTGATGCCATCGGCCAGCAGCGCGCGCAGCATCCGGGTGATCGCGGCAAGCGAGAGCGGGTCCGGGTGGATGGCCTCGACAAGGCCCGGCGCGCGGTCCTTCACCCCGTCCAGCAGGCTGCGAACCTCCTCCGGCCCGAGCAGCGATGATCCGCGTTCCTGCAACAACTGGTTCAGGTGGGTGGCGATCACGGTGTCGGCGGCCACGGTAAGGAAGCCCTCGGCCACGGCATGGTCGCGTTCGGCAGGGGCGATCCACAGCGCGGGGCAGCCGAAGCTGGGATCGGTGGTGGGTTGGCCGGTGAGGCCGTGGTTCCGCGAGACCTCGCCGGTATCGATGGCCAGCAGGGCATCGGGACGCGCCTCTGCCCGCGCCAGTTCCACGCCGCCCAGCATGACACGGTATTCGTTGGCAGGCAGATTGAGCGAGTCCCGGATACGGAACTGCGGCACGACGAAGCCGAAGGCCTGCGAAAGCTGCTTGCGAACGCCGGTAACGCGGGTGACGAGCGGTGCGCCCTTCCCCTCGTCCACCAGGTGGACGAGGCCGTAGCCCATCTCCAGCGTCACCAGCGTGTGGTCGCTGACATCGGCGATTTCGATCCGCTGCGGCTCGTCGCGCACGTCCTCAACAGTCTCGACCACCGGCGCATCCAGCTTGCGTTTCAGCGTGCGGTAGAGCCAGAAGGCGAGCGCGGCGGCGGGTAGGAAGACCATCTGCGGCATGGCCGGAACCAACCCGATCGCGCCCAGCACCAGCGCCACCGGCAGCCAGCTTGAAGGATTGGAGAACTGCCGCCCGATCTGGCCGACAAGGTCGCTGGCATCGGTGACGCGGGTCACGATGGCGGCTGCGGCGATGGACAGCAGCAGTGCGGGTACCTGCGCTACCAGCGCATCGCCTACGGCCAGCGTGATAAACGTCTCCGCCGCTTCCCCTGCGCTCATGTCATAGCTGATCATACCAAGGCCGATGCCGGCGATAATGTTCACCGCGAGGATCAGCATGGCGGCAATGGCATCGCCTTTCACGAACTTGCTGGCACCATCCATGGAGCCGTAGAAATCGGCCTCGGTCGAGACTTCGACGCGGCGCGCCTTGGCCTCTTCCGCCGTCATCAGCCCGGCGGCGATATCGGCATCGATCGCCATCTGCTTGCCCGGCAGGGCATCCAGCGTGAACCGCGCGGAGACTTCCGACACGCGCCCCGCGCCCTTGGTGATGACCACCAGGTTGATGATCAGCAGGATGATGAAAACGAACAGCCCGACAGCGAAGTTGCCGCCCACCAGGAACGCGCCGAAGCTTTCGATCACCTGCCCGGCGGCGCCTTCCCCCTCTTGCCCGTTCACCAGCACGATGCGGGTAGAGGCGACATTAAGCGCCAGCCGCAGCAGCGTGGCGAACAGCAGCACGGTGGGGAACGCCGAGAAATCCAGCGGCTTGGTGGCGTTCAGCGCCGCCATCAGCACGCCGATGGAAAGCGCGATGTTGAAGACGAAGAACACGTCCAGCATCACCGTGGGAATGGGCAGCACCATCATGGCGATCAGCGCCAGGATGCCTGCGGGGAGCGCCAGCGACGCGGCGTTGAAGGGCAGTTTTTGGCTCACAGTCCAAAGGCCTCCAACCGGGCGTAGGCGTTACGGACATGGGCGGGCGGCTCGGCGCCGGTCGCAGCGAAGCTGTGGCGCAGCGTATCGGCCATGCTGGGCATCTGCGGCGAAGGCGCGATGCGGGCGGACATGGCGGGATAGGCAGGCGCGCCGAGGCCGGGGCTAGCTGGACGCGGCAGCGGCGCGCCGGGCGGCGCGTTCGAGGCAGACACCATAGCCCCCTCAACCCGGTCCCGGATTACGCCCATCACCTCGCCCACGGAACGCGGCGCGCCCGAGGTTTCGCGAAAGATCGCGCGGTTGGCGGCAGCGGCGCGGGGCAGCAGGGCGACGGCGGAACTGTCGGGATCGGTGGTCAGCACCGAGAGGAAGCGCGCGGCATCGCCCGCCCCCAGGAAATGCGCGAGGTAGAGCTCGCTCGCATCAGGATCGCGGCCCAGCACGCCTTGCAGTGCGGCGCGGTTGTCGGTCGCCAGCGCGCCCGCCATCAGCGAACTCGCCTGCGGATCGAAACGCAATTGCATGATCGCATCGCGCATCGCGGGATCGGTCACGCTGGCGCGCCCGCCGCGTGTCTCGATGGCGCGGGCCATGTCGCCATAGCCCAGCCGCTCGCCGTGCCGGTCCAGCGTGGCGAGCCAGGTCTGGTCGATGAACTGGTAGAGCCCGCTGGCGCTGGAGGTGCGTGCCTCGGCGCGCGGATTCATGCCGCTCTCGATCTGCGCCTGCGCCATCAGGTAGTCGAAATCGACACCGGTGCGCCTTGCCGCGTCGGCAATCGCGTGCCTGGGATGCGGCGCGCTGGCCGGGATCGTTGCTGAAATTCGGTCGGTCATCCGCCCTTGGCTTCCTTGCCGTTTCTCTCTGCGGAAGAGATCAGCAAGGGGCGTGCCACCCGGACGGGCCTAGGTAGTCTTACCTATACGCGGTAAGCCTGCGGGGCGGCATAGGTGCCAGGGGAAGCGGTCAGCGAGTCCAAGCGGGCAGCGACATTCGCAGCCAGCAGGTTGCGCACCTTGCGGTTCACCTCGTTCTTCTGCCGCGCGGCATCTGCCAGGGCGCGGCATTCCGCATCGAGGCCGCCTGCATCGCGCGCTTCCAGCACGGCGCACAGCGATTGCTTGTCGTTCGTGGAAAGCATCAGCGCGTCGATATCGAGAGCGGCAAGCGCCTGCCGCTCAGCCTCCAGCACGGCAAGCATTTGCCGCAGTTGGTCAGCCAGTTTGCCGCTGCTCATCGTGCGTCGCTCAACATATGGCGCGCGGCGATGATCGCGTCGGTGATCTGTGACGGCACCAGCGGGTAGCTGCCCTCGCGCAGGGCCTGGCGAATTTCCGCCACGCGATCCGCGTCCACCGGCGCAGCGCCGGCGCTTACTTTCACGCCAGTCTGCACGCTCACGCCCTGGTAGACAGCGCCTATCGCCTGCTGGCCGCGCATGGCAGGTTTCTCGCCCGCCAGTTCGCGCGCAGCCGGGCGCAAGGGGCCGACACCGCTCAGTTTCGATACGTCGTAGAGGGACATTGTCGTCGCTCCTGTCATCATTCCTGAAGCGCAGAACGGCACACGGATGCGGAGTTTAAGGGTCTGGCAGGAATTTATCCCAGCGGGATGACCGCACGCTGGGGATTGCGCACCTGTGCGCGAATGACTTCGCGATTGCCTTCAGGCCGGATGCGGATCCACTGGCCGATCGCGCCATCCTCCAGCGCCTCGCCCTGCTGGCTGACGGCAAAGCCCCGGCCTTCGACGATCACGGTCATTACCTGACCGCGCTCGACCACCACCTGCGGCTCTGCCTGCACGGCGGAAGCTGGCGCGGTGGTGCTGCCGCGATTGACCGGCACGAACACCCGCCAGCCTGCACCGGAAGGGCATTCCACCCGCACCATGTCTGCCCCGCGACCGTGCCACGCCAGCGCGAGCGGCTGCGGGCACTGGGCCAGTCGCAGGCGGCGATCCACCGGATGACGCGCGCCGCCCGGTGTGCCGATGGCCGCGCCGGTGAAGGCGGCAACCTCTGCATCGATGGCGGCGGGATCGGCGAAAGCGCCCTGCTGCGCCGCAGCGGGCGCGGCGATCAGGGCGGCGAAGATTGCAAGGCGTATCATGGGCCGTGGCTCCGGTGAGGTTGTCATTCCCCCTCGCGGTGCAAGCCGCGTGCCAAGCCGGGATCGACATCGTGGGCAATACGCGCGATCACCCGCGTTTCGGCGGCGGGCTGCACGATCACGCGCGGTTCCACCCCGGCAGCGATGGCTTGGCGTGCAAGCGCCTCGGCCCGCCGCATCACGGCTTCGCGCTGGCCGGGCGCATAGGCCCCCAGCACCGTCAGCCGCTCACCCGCCGCAATTGGATGCGAAGCCAGCAATTCCAGCAGCGGCGGCGCATCCGGGCCATCGACGTAGATGGCAGCGGCCACACCCTCGGCAGGCGTATTGCGATGGTCCTGCATTGCGCCCAGCGCGCCGCCCGTCACGATAAAGAGGATCAGCGAAAGGTCGGCTAGCGGAACCAGCCACTTGCCCGAACTCTCCGCAATCATCCCGCCCGCCCCAGCGGCATGGGCATGGTCATGGGCGGACAGCTTGGCGCGAGCTGCATGGTCAGCCAGTCGATCAGGCGGCGGCGATCTTCCTCCTCGGCCAGCATCCGCCGCTCCAGCAGGCGTGCCAGCGGGTGAAAGGCAAGGTTGGCCAGCAGCAGGCCGTAAAGCGTGGTGACGATGGCCATGGCGACGCTGGCCAGCAACCGTGCGTCTTCCATTTCGCCCACCTGCATCTGCGAAAGCGAAAACAGCGTACCGGCCATGCCGAAGACGGGCGCCATTTCGGCCGCCTGCCGGATGGGGGCGAGCGCGGCCAGGCGGCCGCGCTGGCGTGCCTGCTGGCAATGCTCGTGCGTGGCCAGCAACGAGCGCAGCGACCGATCGTGAATCAGAGCATCGGAAACCGATGCGATCTCGCGGTCCGAGGTGTGCAACGGATGCGCGCGCAGCAGCCCGTCGTGGCGGATTTCCTCCACGTCGCAGGCAATTTCGGCGCGGGCCTTTTCGTAATCGAAGCGCGGTTTCGCCAGTGCGCCCAGCGATTGCAGGGCGGCGGTTATCTCCCGGCGGCCACAGGCAAGGAATGTCGCCAGCAGCGTGCCGCCCAGAACGATTGCCGCCCCCATCGCATCCCACAAAGCCCAGATTTCCATGCCACTCGTCCTTCCTGCGAAACACAGGACGACCGGCAAGGCAGCGGATTTAGGGCGGCGCGAAATTGCCGCCACCGGCAAGGGCTTGCCGTCTGTCCCGCTCTTCTATCCGTAAAGATTGGCATTCTGCGCGTTTGGCACGCCGCTTGCTGAATAGGCCCGCGAGAGGACGGCCTTGCCCGTCCGCAATGCAAGGATAACGACGATGAGCGACAGGCTATTCGGCATTCACGGCGCGGCGCTGGAACTGCGTTCGCACCGCATGGGGCTGCTGACGTCCAACATCGCCAATGCGGCGACGCCCGGATACCAGGCGCGCGATATCGACTTCGCCTCCGCGCTAGAGGCCCGTGTGGGCGGCAGCGATCGCAATGCCGCCATCGAGAGTGCCACCCGTTACCGCGTGCCGACAATGGCCAGCATGGACGGCAACACGGTGGAACTGGCGAACGAGCAGATGGCCTTTGCCGAGAACGCCGTCGCCTATTCCGCCACGCTCACCTTCCTCAACGGCCGCGTCGAAACCGTGAAACGCGCACTGAAGGGAGAATAGCAATGTCCTCAAGTAGCGAAGCGATAGGACGACAAGCATGAGCGATCCGGTCAACCTCTTCCAGGTCGTGCAGCGCGGCATGTCCGCCCAGATGGTGCGCATGAACGCCGCCGCCTCCAACATCGCCAATTCCGGCACGGTGTCGGGCAGCGAGGCGGAAGCCTATCGCCCGGTGCGCGCCGTGTTCCAGCAGGAACTGGATCAAGCGAGCGGCCTGTCCAGCGTGCGCGTGTCCGAAGTGCGCCAGTCCGATATCGCCGCGATCCGCCGCCACGATCCCGACCACCCCCTCGCCGACGAGAACGGCGACGTGTGGGAAGCGGGCATCGATGAAAGCGCGGAGATGGTCGAGATCATGGAAAGCGCCCGCCAGTACCAGAACCTCGTCGAAGCCATGCAGACTGCCAAGCAGCTGATGCTCGACACCATCAGGAGCAAGTGATGACCACGCTATCGGCAACCGCGGCGCTGCCCGCCAACATCAAGGACATCAACGCGGGCGATACCTCCATCGCCGCAGCCGCCGGTGCCAAGGCGAGCGGCATTTCCACGGTGGACCAGGGCGATTTCCTGCGCCTGCTGACCGTGCAACTGCAGCAACAGGATCCGCTCGCGCCCGTCGATAACAAGGACATGCTGGCGCAGATGGCGCAGTTTTCCGCCCTCGCCGGCTCTGCCGAAACCAACGCCACCCTTACCGACATTTCCACGAAGCTCGATGCGTTGATCGAAGCGCAGCGCGCCGCCATTCCCGCAAAATCCTGAGGAGTACCCGAGCCATGACATCCTTTTACACCTCGCTGAACGGCCTGAAGAATTCGCAGACCGATCTCGGCACCATCGCCCACAACATCGCCAACGCGGAAACAACCGGCTTCAAGAAAAGCAGTGTGGAATTCGCCGACCTCGTCGCCAACGGTTCCGCCGCCAACCCGCGCCTGTCGCAGGGGCTTGGCGCAACGGTGGCAGGCGTGAACCAGAATTTCGGCCTTGGTGCGATCGAGCAGACCGGGCGTAGCCTGGACGTGGCCATCGACGGCGACGGCTTCTTCGCCACGCGCAATCCCGATAGCGGGCAGGTGCTGTTCACCCGTAACGGCAGCTTCCAGATCGACGGCACCGGCACCCTCACCGATTTCTCGGGCAAGGCGCTGCAGGTGTTCGAAGTTGATGCCACGGGCAACGTGGTGAACCCCGGTGCCACCGTGGATGCCGTGGTGCCCACGACAAACGCTGCGGGCGCGGATCTTGCCAGCATCACCGTGCAGGGCAACGGCATGATCTATGCCGCCTATACCGATGGCGTCAGCGAGCCCGTCGCCCGCATGGCGCTGGCGAACTTCGCCGCCCCCACGGGGCTCAAGGCCGTCGGCTCCACCAACTGGGAAGCCACCGGGTTTTCCGGGACACCCGCGTTCGAGGCACCGGCAACGGGCCGCACCGGGCAGTTGCTGTCGGGCATGCTGGAGAAATCCAACGTGGATCTCGCCGAGGAAATGGTTGGGCTGATCACCGCCCAGCGCAATTTCCAGGCGAACGCCAAGGCCATCGATACCGCCACCCAGTTCTCGCAGACCATCATCAACCTGCGCAGCTGACCGCTCTAGCTGAGGAGCCCTTGCCATGGACCGCATGATCTACACCGCGCTGACCGGCATGGACGCGGCGATGACGCGCCAGCGCGCCGTCGCCAGCAACCTTGCCAATGCCAACACGCCGGGCTTCCGCGCCGAAACCTTCGCCACCATGCCGTGGCACCTGAAGGCAGAGAGCATGGACGTGCGCGGCTATGCGCAAGGCGCGGTGCGCGGGGCGGACCTGTCGCAAGGCGAAGTCACCCGCACCGGGCGCGCCCTGGACGTAGCGGTAAATGGCGAGGCGCTGATCGCTTTCCAGACCCCGGCGGGAGAGGAAGTCTATTCCCGCCGCGGCGACATGGAAGTGGACGCCGCCGGACGCCTTATCAACGGCGAGGGATTGCAGGCGATGGGCACCAACGGGCCAATCACCGTGCCGCCGGGCTGGCGCGTCAGCTTCGGCAGCGATGGCACAGTCTTCGCCGCCGATCCCGCCGCTCCGGATGCGCAAGCGGAAGAAGTCGCCCGGCTCAACCTCGTCAGCCCGGCTGGCAGCGCCGTGGTGAAGGATCTCGACAACCAGCTGCGCGTGCGCGGCGGCGGCATTTTGCCCAACGATCCCGAAGCGCAGATCGTCACCGGCGCGCTGGAGGCAAGCAACGTCGATGCTTCCGGAACGCTGGTCGAGATGATTGAGGCGCAGCGCAGTTTCGAGCGGCGCGTGCAGATCATCTCCACCGCCGAACAGCTCGACCAGTCCAGCGCCAGCCTGATGTCGCTGCGCTGATTTCTGACCTGAAAGGACAAGACCCATGCCAACATCCGCACTTCACGTCGCCCGCACGGGGCTGGAGGCGCAGGACACCCGGATGCGGGTGATCGCCAACAACCTCGCCAACATCGGCACCACCGGCTTCAAGCGCGACCGCGCCAATTTCGAAACGCTCGCCTACGACGATGCCCGCGTGGCCGGACAGCGTTCCACCGGCGAAACCGCCTATGCCGTGGGCCTGAACCTCGGCACCGGTGTTTCCGTGCAGGGCACCACCCGCATCGACACGCAAGGTACCATGACCACCACCGGCAATTCGCTGGACCTGGCGCTGGATGGCGACGGGTTCTTCGTGGTCGAGACTCCGGGTGGGCAGACGGCCTACACCCGCGCGGGCAACTTCACCCTCTCGGCAGAGGGCCAGCTCGTCACCGCGCAAGGCTATGCCCTGCAACCCGCGATCCAGGTGCCCGAGGGCGCGCAGTCGATCTCGGTTGGGCCGGACGGCACCGTTTCCGCCATGGTGCCCGGCGATGCCGCGCCTGCGGAACTGGGCCAGATCACCATTGCCAGCTTCGTCAATCCGGCGGGCCTGCAAGCGACCGGCAACAACCTGCTGCTGGAAACGGGCGCCAGCGGCGCCGCCGAAGTGGGCGTTCCGGGTGAGAACGGGCGCGGCCAGCTGCGGCAGGGAATGCTGGAGGCCAGCAACGTCAACGTGGTGGAGGAACTGGTCGAGATGATCGAGGCGCAGCGCGCCTATGAGATCAATTCCAAGATGATCAGCGCGGTCGACGAAATGCTGCGCAACGCCAACCAGACGCTGTGAGGGCCACGATGAACCGCGCCATAGCCACGGGCCTGATGGCCCTATCCCTTTCGGCCTGCGGCATGGAAGGCGGCAGGCCAGCCCCCGGCTTTTCCGCCAGCCTACCGCTGCCACCGCCCGTGCCCGTGCCGCACAACGGCGCGATATACCAAGCCGCGAACGGTTACGCTGCGCTGCATGAGGGCACGCGGGCGCGCCGAGTGGGCGACCTTGTTACCGTGATCCTTGTCGAAAGCGTCAGCACCAACAAGACCACCAGCGCCACGACCGGACGCGATGGCAGCGCCTCGATCACGCCGCCCAGCGCAGGTCCGCTCGATTTCCTCAACCCCGATGCCCTTAATGCAGCGTCGCAATCGTCGTTCAATGGTTCGGGCACGGCCAGCCAGCGCAGCCAGCTCAACGGTGCGATTTCGGTGACGATTTCCGAGGTACGCCCCAATGGCACCGCGCTGGTGGTGGGAGAACGCAACATGCGATTGAGCCAGGGCGATGAATGGGTGCAGTTCGCAGGGATCCTGAGACTGGCCGATATCGACGTCGACAACCGAATCCTTTCCACCCGCATTGCCGATGCCCAGATCATCTATGGCGGGCAGGGCGCGATCCAGCAGGCCAGCCGCCCCGGATGGCTGGGCCGCTTCTTCAATATAGTGAGCCCGTTCTGATGCGAATCCTCACTCTCCTCCTCGCGGCGCTGGCGATGTTCGTCGCCCTGCCCGCCCATGCCGAACGCGTGCGCGACCTCGGTACCTTCGACGGCGTGCGACCCAACCAACTGACCGGCTACGGCATCGTGGTAGGGCTGGACGGTTCGGGCGACGACAACTTCGAATACGTGACGCAGGCCATGCGCGGCGTTTCCGGTCGGCTGGGCCTTACCCTGCCGCCTGGCGTTTCGCCGGGGCTGAAGAACGCCGCCGCCGTGATCGTCACCGCCGAATTGCCAGCTTTCGCGAAGCCGGGGCAGACGATCGACGTGACCGTTTCCACCATCGGCCGCGCCGACAGCCTTCGCGGCGGGTCGCTGGTACTTTCCCCTCTCTACGGCGCGGACGGCCAGGTCTATGCCATGGCGCAGGGCAACCTTGCCGTGGGCGGCCTCGGCGTATCGGGCCGCGACGGCTCGCAGGTCACCGTCAACGTACCGACCGTTGGCCGCATCGCCGATGGCGCGACGGTGGAACGCAGCGTTGCCACCGGCTTCGACAGCCAGGGAGAGCTGCGCTTCAACCTGCACAACGCCGATTTCCAGACCGCGAGCCGTATGCGCGATGCCATAAACTCCCGCTTTCCCGGCTCCACCCGCGTGGTGGACGGGGTAACGCTGTCCATCGTCATGCCGTTTGGCGGCGACGCCCGCAGCGAGATGATCGCGGCGATCGAGATGATCGACGTGACTCCCGCCGAAACGCCCGCCCGCGTGATCGTGAACAGCCGCACCGGTACCGTCGTCATCAACTCCGCCGTACGCCTGGCGCCTGCCGCGATCAGCCACGGACGGCTGGTGGTGAGGATCGAGGAAGACCCGCGGGTCATCCAGCCCGAGCCGTTCAGCCGCGGGGTGACCGCCGTGGAACAGGCCAGCGACATCAGTCTGCAGGGCGAGGAAACCCGCCTCGCCATGCTGCGCGGAGGGGCGAACCTGTCCGAAGTGGTGGACGCGCTGAACATGCTGGGCGTGGGCGCGGCGGACCTCGTCGTGATCCTCGAGGCGCTGAAGCAGGCGGGTGCGCTACAGGCCGAAATGGTGATCCTGTGACCGCCATCCTGCCCACCAGTCCGATGCAGGCGCATAGCCAAGCGGCAAACCCGCGCCAGGACCTGCGCGAGGCAGCACAGGCGTTCGAGGCGATCTTCGTGCGCCAGTTGCTTGCCTCCGCCCGCGCCAGCGATTTCGGCGGCAGCGAGCTATTCGGCGGCCCCGGTTTAGAACAGTTCACAGCCATGCGGGACGAGCATTTCGCCGAGATCGCATCGAAGCAGGGCACCTTCGGCCTTGCGGCTTCCATCGAACGCCAGCTTGTCGCTTTCGTAGAGAACGGGGGCAGCTAGCCCATGTCGAACCTGCTCAACATCGGCAAGAGCGGTGCAATGGCCGCGCGCGCTGCGCTAGACCTGACCGCGCAGAACATCGCCAATGCCGGCAACCCGGACTACGCGCGCCGCACGCTGGCAATGGCCGAAGTGGCCGCCACCAGCGGTATCGGCGTGGAACCGGGCACTGCGCTTTCGGGCGTGCGGGTGGACCGGGTGCTGCGGTCGGACTCGCTGTTCCTCCAGAACGAGGCGCGCCGCACTTCGGGCGATGTCGCTCGCGCCGATGCGGAGCTTTCCGGCCTGACCCACGCCGAAAGCGCCATCGAGCAGGCCGGCATGTACGGCGCGATTGTCGATTTCGAGGCCAGCCTCTCCCGCCTTGTCGCCGATCCGCTGGGCGGCGCCCTTCGCGCGGCCGTGCTGGAAGACGGGCGGCGACTTGCCGAGACATTCCACGTCGCCAGCAGTGCGCTGGATGTTGCCGAAAGCGACGCGCGGCTGAAAATTGAGGCAGGCGTGGAACGCGTCAACCTGCTCGCCGCCGAACTGGCGCGCACCAACGTGGGCATCGCCCGCGCCCAACCGGGCACCAGCGGCATGGCCGTGCTGCACGACCAGCGCGATGCCCTGCTGCGCGACATGGCCGAACTGACCGGCGGCAAGGCCAGTTTCGACAATCTTGGCCGCGCCTCGATGACGCTGGGCGGTGAGGTTCTGGTGCAGGGCACACAGTCCTTCGCAGTCGCCGCCAGCACGAACACCGATGGCAGAGTTGCCTTCTCGCTCGGCGGAAATGGGGTGACACTCAATTCGGGCAGTCTGCTCGGCGGATCGCAGGCGATGCAGGCCATCGGTAGCCTGCAGGACCAACTGGACGATCTTGCCGCGAAAGTGATGGACGCGCTCAACACCGCGCAAACGGAAGGAACCGCGCCCGATGGTTCGACCGGAAAGCCCTTCTTCAGCGGCACCGGCGCTGCCGACATGGCGCTTGCCCTTACCAGCGGCGGCCAGATTGCGACAGCGCCCGCAGGGGCGGCACCCGGCAGCCGCGATATTACCAACCTCCAGGCGCTGCGCGATGCGCTGGCGAACGGTGGCCCTGCCCAAAGCGCCGACGAGTTGCTGTTCGGCCTATCCAGCGCCATCGCCGCGCGTTCCGTTACCCGCGATGCGCTGAGCACCATTGCCGCTACCGCGCAGGTGGCGCTTTCGAGCGAAACGGGTGTCGACCTCGACCAGGAAGCGGGGAACCTGCTGCGCTACCAACAGGCGTTCCAGGCCAATGGCCGGGTCATCCAGGCCGCTGCCGATGTGTTCGACACCATTCTGGGTATCGGCTGATGAGCGCCGTGACCAACTCCACCCTCGCCTTCTATTCGCGATCCCGCCTGCAGATGGGCGGCATCCGCGAGGAGGCTGAAACCCTGCAGGCGCGCCTTTCGACAGGCGAGCGACTGTCACGCGCGTCCGACGATCCGGTCGCCGCATCGCGCCTGCGCACGCTCCAGCGCGCCGAGCAACTGGGCAAGGTCGATGCTGCCAATGCGCGCCGTGCCAGCGAGGACCTGCAGGTGACGGCAGGCAGCCTTGAATCGGTAGCTAACGATCTGGTGCGGGTGCGCGAACTGGCCGTGTGGGCCGCCACCGAGACCATCGGCGTTTCCGAACGCAACGCCATTGCAGCGGAGATCGACGACCTGCGCCTGCGGATACTCGATGCCGCGAACGCGCTCGATTCCAGCGGCAACGCGGTGTTCGGCGGCGAAGGTAGCGGCTCGGCCTATGCGGTCGATGGGGGCGGCGCTGCCACCTACATCGGCACTGCTACCAGCAGCACCATCGACCTTGGCCAAGGGCAGAGCGTGACGCGCGGCTTCACCGGGCCGGAGGTCTTCGCCTTCACCGATGGCGGCACGGCGACCGACGTGTTCGCCCACCTTGCTGACTTCGCCGCGGCCATTCGCGGCGGGGCTGCCGATCCTGCCGCAGCCGCGCGCGATGCGATGGGCGGGCTGGACGAGGCGCTGGAAACCGTCACCCGCGCGCAGACCGTAACCGGAGCGCGCGTGGCATGGCTGGACGTGGTGCAGGACAGGCAGGTGGACCAGTCGTTCGCCCGCTCGCAGACGATCGCCGACACCGGCGGCGTCGATTTCGCGTCCACCGTCGCCGAATTGCAGCAGCTTCTCACGGTGCTGGAGGCCAGCCAGGCCAGCTTCTCGCGCCTTTCGAACCTCAGCCTGTTCAACCAGATCTAACTACATCGGGGACCGATAATGTTTGCAGCCGCCGGGATTGTCATCCTGCTTGTCATGGTGTTCGGCGGCTTCGTGATCGCCGGCGGCTCCCTGGGGCCGGTGCTGAAAGCACTACCGCTCGAAATGATGATTATCGGCGGCGCCGCAATCGGCGCCACCGTCATCGGAAACTCCATGCACGAGCTGAAGCTTCTCGGTTCCGGCATGAAGAAGGTGTTCGGCGGGCCGCGCTATTCGGATCAGGACCATATCGATGTCATCGCGCTGACAGCCAAGCTTATGAAGATGATGAAAACCGAAGGTCCCGTCGCGCTGGAAAGCCATGTCACCAACCCGCAGGAATCCGCGATCTTCGCTGAATACCCCGCATTGCTGGCGGACAAGGCGCTGACCAGCCTGATCTGCGACACGCTGACCCTGATCGTCGTATCTTCCGGCTCGCTGGATACCCATGCGGTGGAGGATGTGATGGACAACGCCATCAAGAGCCACCTTCACGAGATGGAAGAACCCCAGCACGCCCTGCAATCGCTGGCCGATGCCTTGCCTGCACTGGGCATCGTGGCCGCCGTGCTGGGCGTGATCAAGACCATGGGCAGCATCGACGAACCGCCCAGTGTGCTTGGCGGCATGATCGGCTCTGCGCTGGTCGGCACGTTCCTGGGCGTATTGCTGGCCTACGGTTTCGTCGGCCCGATGGCCGGTCGCCTGAAACAGGTGAACGCGCACGACGCGCAGATCTATCACTCGGTAAAGCAGGTGCTGATCGCCAGCCTTCACGGCTATCCGCAGCCGCTGGTGGTGGAAAGCGCGCGTTCGGGCCTTCCGCCTGCACACCGCCCCGCGCTGACAGACCTGCTCGATACCCTCAGGGGCAAGTGACATGGCCAGCGCCGCGCTGAAACCCGTGCCAGACGAACCGGCGGCGGCGACCCCGCCCGCGCCGATCATCGTGAAGAAAGTCATCGTCGCCGGCGGCGATGGCCACCACGGCGGCGCGTGGAAAGTGGCCTATGCCGACTTTGTTACCGCCATGATGGCTTTCTTCCTGCTGCTCTGGCTGCTGGGCTCCACCACGGACGACCAGCGCAAGGGACTGGCCGACTATTTCACACCCACCCTTGTAAAAATGCGCGAACAGAGTGCGGGATCTGACGGAATGCTGGGCGGATCGTCGCTGGTGGATGCGGACAACTATCCCCACGCCGCCGGGCAAACAGGGACGCAGGCAATCACCATCCCGCGCGACACGCAGGGCGGCCCGACCGAAGGCGGCGCGCCCGATGCCGAACGTCGCCGCGCGGCCATCGCCAAACAGATTGCAGAAGCCATGGCAGAGCGCGCACGATTGCAGCGGCTGGTGCGGCAGGTGCGCGTGGTCGACACGCCCGAAGGCATTCGCATCGACCTTGTGGACGATGCCGACTTCTCGATGTTCCATCTGTCGTCCACCGTGCTGACAGAGGATGCGCGCGAGCTGCTGGGCATCATCGCCGAAGCCGTGGCTGCGCAGGACGGCCAGCTGGTGGTTCGCGGCCACACCGACGCCCTGCCCTGGCGCGCCGATATCGGCGGGGGCATGATCGCCAACAACTGGTCGCTATCCACCGGCCGGGCAGAGGCGACACGGCAGGAACTTCTCCGGTCCGGCCTGCCAGAGCGACGTTTCGACCGCATCGAGGGGGTTGCCGATCGCGAACTGCTGATCCGCAACAATCCCGCCGATCCGCGCAACCGGCGCATGTCGATCCTGCTGCTGGAAGGCCGCACGCGGTCCGCAGGTCCCAAGTCCTGAAACGCAGGGCGTTCGCGCCTTACCGAACCCCGGCCACCGCGCAACCTGAGGCAGGAGTGCGGTCGTGATCGCACGCGGTCCTCGTCCGCAGAGCCAAGGCTGATCCCGGGACTGACACTGGGCGGATAGCCACTATGCGCGGGCTGCTTCCACCCTATCGGCTAACGCTGGCTGCAACGCCGCTGCCCGATCGCTGGTCCTGTCCCCGTGAACCGGTCAGCTCGGCAGCGGCATTGGCAGACCCGCCACAGGATGGCCCGCCTGACCATCGGCAAGACGTGCCTTGGATGACAGGCGTACAGCCGCGAGAGACAGTCGATGGGGATGAGGTTTGCTTAGATGCCCCAAGCCTGCGTACCGATGCCAGCGCGGGAGGCTAGCCTTGCGTCATCAGATTGGAACCCCGGTCCGACCGTCCTGACTATGGAACCACCAGTGCTTGCAGGATAGCGCAGATACCAAGCCCTGCCGCTATCCCCGTCGTTCCGGATTATGAACTCGGCACACGAAAAACGGCCCGGAGCGGAGGTGCTCCGGGCCGTTTCGGCAACGCCCTGTTCGGGTCGTCAGGGGGGACTTTAACGCAGCAGGGAGAGAACGTTCTGCTGGCTCTGGTTGGCCTGCGCCAGCATTGCGGTGCTGGCCTGGCTCAGGATCTGGGCCTTGGCGAGAGCGGTCGTTTCTTCCGAGTAGTCGGTATCGACGATCCGCGAACGCGCGTCGGACAGGTTGGTGGAGTTGGTGTTGAGGTTGTTGATCGCCGATTCCAGGCGGTTCTGGCCGGCACCCAGCGTGGCACGGGTCGCACTGATGTCGTCCAGCGCTGCATCGACGAAGCCGATCGTCGCATTTGCAGCAGTCGTGCCGCTAACGTCGAGCGCGGTTGTTGACAGGTTAGTAGCGGCATCGATCGCGACACTGGTCAGCGTGACGGTATTCGTCGCATCGGTGGCGATCACGAAAGTCGCGTCGTCGGTTCCGGCGGTGCCCTTGGCAAACACGGCGTTGCCGTTGAACTTGGTGTTCTTCAGGATGTCGTCGATCTGCTGCTGCAACTGGTCGACTTCGGCATCCATGTAGGCACGGTCTTCGTTGGAATAGGTTTCCGTCTTGGACTGCACGGCCAGTTCGCGAACGCGCTGCAACATGTTGCTGACCTCGTCCAGCGCGCCTTCTGCGGTCTGCGCCAGGGCGATACCGTCGTTGGCGTTGCGCACGCCCTGCTTCATGGCGCGGATGTCGGCGGTCATCGTGGTGGAAATGGCGAGGCCTGCGGCATCGTCCTTCGCGCCGTTGATGCGCTTGCCGGTGGAAAGACGCTCCATGGCCACGCCCTGCATACGGTCGGCCTGGCTGGAAGCATTGGCAGCGCGCAGTGCGCCGATATTCGTATTGATAACACCCATGTTGAAATCTCCTGGTCTTCAAGTGGTTAGCCGCAGCCCGCATTCGAATGACTTGGCGCGGCTGCCAGCTCCAAGAGCGGCCCGGGGCGCGAAATTTTAAGCGCACCATCCCCCACCCGGCCCGCGCACACCTAGGTGTTCGCACGGGGGATTAAGTTCAGTGTTCCTTGGCCGTTGGCGGGCCATTTCCGCCCTGCAAACAGCGTTAACAGGGGTTTTGAAATGGCACGGGCAATCTGCACCAAGGGGCTGGAAAAAAATCACGCCGAACTGGCGGGTATCGCATCCGCCATGCTCTGCGCGGCGCCGACAGAGGGTGAGATACAGCTGTGCGAGGTGGGTGAAAGCCTTCCCGCACGCCGCCGCGACGACCGAGTTCTTGCCGTCAGCCGTTCCGCCAGGCCGGCCCTGGCCCGGATGGGGGCGAACATGCTCCGCCTCGATTACAGCGATGCCTATGCCCGCATGACCCGCGCCGCTCTGACAGTCGCCGCTGCCGGTACGGAAGGCCCCATCGTGGCCGATGCCGGATCGCAGGCGTTGATGATGCTGGCAGAGCGCGTGGCCGCCAGCACCATCCCGGTGCTGATCGAGGGGCCGACCGGCACCGGCAAGGAAGTGCTTTCGCGTTTCATCCACAAGGCCAGTACCCGCGCCGATGGCCCCTTCGTGGCGGTCAACTGCGCTGCCATGCCAGAAGCGATGCTGGAAGCCCTGCTGTTCGGCCACCGCAAGGGTGCCTTTACCGGCGCGACCGAGGCAAGCGAGGGCTTCTTCCGCGCGGCCGACGGCGGCACGCTGCTGCTGGACGAACTGGGCGAGATGCCGCTTGGCCTGCAGGCAAAGCTGCTGCGCGCGTTGCAGGAAGGCGAAGTCGTACCGCTGGGCGCAACCCAGCCGGTGAAAGTGGACGTGCGCGTGATCGCCGCCACCAATCGCGACCTGCCGCGCGAGATTGCCGAGGGGCGCTTTCGCGAAGATCTCTATTACCGTCTCAACGTGTTCCCCCTGCGCCTGACCGCCCTGCGCGAGCGCACCGAGGATATCGCCCCGCTCGCCGTTGCAATGCTGCTGCGCCACGCGCCCGATATGCAGGGCGGATACTGGATCGCCGAAGAAGTGCTGGCGAAGCTGGAAGCGCACAAATGGCCGGGCAATGTGCGCGAGCTGGAAAATGTCATCCGCCGCGCGCTGCTGCTGGCGGGCGATGATCGCACCATCGCGGCAGATCACATCGTTTTCGACCATCCGGCCACGCCCGTGACTTGTGCCGGCGTTTCGCCGGTCAAACTTGCCGCCGCCGATACCGGTGAGCGCAAGCTGTCAGCCGTCGTCCGCCAGTCGGAAGCGCAGGTGATCCTCGATACCCTGGACCACAACGACGGCAACCGTCTGGCCACCGCCCGGGCGCTGGGCATTTCGGAGCGCACGCTGCGCTATCGCCTCGCCTCCATGCGTGAAGCCGGCCTGCTGGCCGCAGGCGGTGCGCGATGAGCACGATAGGCCCTGCCGGCGGCGCGGGCGCGCTGAACCAGGTGATGCAGATCCGCCAGCAGGTGATGCAACAGTCCGATGCCTTGCGCACCTTGCGCGAGGCGGGCGCGGCGGGCGGCCCCGATGCCGCCGCCGCGCCCACCCGGACTGGCGAGGCGCAGGGCGGCGGCTTTGCCGACACGCTGAAATCCACGCTCGACGCCGTGAACGAGGCGCAGGCCCGTTCCGGTGCGATTACCGAGGCATACGAGCGCGGCGAAGTGACCGACGTGGCGCAGGTGATGATGGCCCGCCAGGAAAGTTCCGTCGCGTTCGAGGCAACCTTGCAGGTGCGCAACAAGCTGCTGAGCGCCTACCAGGAAATCATGCGGATGGGGGTGTGATAGATGGCTGATGCAGCCCTTCCTCTCGCTCCCGCACCAATGATCGGGAACGACCTTGCGACTCGCGCGCGCGGCCTCATCGCCCAGCCCGCCGTGCGCCGTGCGCTGCCCGCCATCGGCGGGGTGGCTGCACTGGCCGCAGTCGGCGCGCTTTACCTCGCACTGGCGGAAAGCTCGCAGCGGGTGCTTTATTCAACCCTTTCCGACGCCGAACGCGCCAGCGTGGTGCAGACCCTCGATACCGCGGGCATAGCCTACGATATCGACAATACCACAGGCATGCTCTCGGTAGCGGAGGACGATGTGTACCGCGCGCGGATGCTGGTTGCGTCCGACGGTTCGCTCGCCAGTCCGGACAACACCATCGAGCTGCTCGATTCCATCCCGCTCGGCTCCAGCCGCACGCTGGAAGGCGAACGGCTGCGCAACGTGCGCGAGCGCGAACTGGTCCGCACGATCGAGGAAATAGACGGCGTGGAGAGTGCGCGCGTCCACCTCGCCTCGCCGGAACGCTCCGTCTTCGTGCGCGACAACGTGGCGCCCAGCGCGTCGGTGATGCTGCGCCTGGCGCGAGGCCGTAGCCTGTCGGAAGACCAGGTACGCGCCATCGTGAACCTCGTCGCCGGCTCCGTGCCCGGCCTGACCGCCGAGGCGGTGCGCGTGGCGGACCAGTCGGGTCGCCTGCTCTCCTCCACCGGTTCCAGCCCCACCGACACGCTCGACCTGCAACGCCAGTTCGAGGAGAAGCTGCAATTGCAGGTGGCGCAGCTGCTCACCCCGATGATCGGCGAAGGCAATTTCTCCAGCCAGGTGCAGGTGGAACTGGACCTGTCCGAAGAAACCCGCGCCCGCGAAAGCTATGACGACGACGGGGTGGTGCGCTCCGTCAGTGAGACGACTTCCACCCGTGGCGGGGAAGCGATGGCGGGCGGCGTGCCCGGCGTTACCGCGAATACCCCGCCCGACCCGGCGCAGCTGGAAGAAGGTGCCCCGCAAGGCGGCGCTGCCAATGCCGCCACGACGCCGCAAAGCGGGCAGACCAGCGCCCAACGCGTGTTCGAGGTCGGGCGCGAGGTGTCCGTCACCTCCTCCGGCCCCGGCACGGTGCAGCGCATTTCCGTTGCCGTCGCGCTGAGCGACGAGGCTCTGAAGGCCATCGCCCCCGCCACTGCCGCCCAGGTGCAGCAGCTCGTTTCCGCAGCTGTGGGCGCAAACCCGCAGCGCGGCGACCAGGTGACGGTTGTTGCGGGCGCGTTCGAGCCTGTCGAGGCGGTCGAAACCCCGTTCTACGAAACCGGGTGGTTCGCCATGGCGCTGCGCTATGGCACGGCCCTGCTGGCGGTAGTCCTCGGCCTGCTACTGGGCGTGCGCCCGATCCTGAAGGCATTGCGCGGCCCACGGGACGACGCCAGTGACGACGAGGTTCCGGCGATAGCCGCGAGCGAAACGGGCGAGGAAATCCTCATCAGCCCGCAGGCCGCACCGGCCCCGAACGGCCAGGGTGACCTGCAGGAACAGGTGGTCTTGGCCCGCCGTCTCGCCAATGAACAGCCCGAGCGCGCCGTCGTGGCGCTGCGGCGGATGCTGGCGACACCCGCTGCCGGGGCCGGCCAATGACCGCGCTCGACAGTCTGGCGAATGCCGAACGCGCCGCCGTCATCCTGATGCTGATGGACGATGCGGAGGCGGCAAACCTGCTCGGCAGCCTGGACCCCGACGAATTGCAGCGGGTGGGCGAACAGATGATCGCGCTGGGCGATGTCGATCCGGCGCGCATCGCCGGTGCCATCGAGGGCTTCGTCAAGCTGGCTGACGGCGCCACGCCCTTTGCCCACGATCGCCCCGCGCAGGTGCGCCGGCGCATGACGCAGGCGCTGGGCGAGGTGAAAGCCGGTTCCATCATGCAGCGCATCGTGCCCGGCGGCCCGGCGCCATCGCTGGAACTGGCGCGCTGGCTCGCGCCCAAGGTCCTCCTGCCGCTGGTGGAAGGTGAACATCCGCAGGCCATCGCCGTGCTGTTGCTGCTGCTGGACGCGGAACCCGCCGCCGAACTGCTGTCCCTGATGCCGCCCACGCTCCAGCCGGACCTGGTGGAGCGGATTGCCCGGATGCGGCAGGTATCGGGCCACGCGATGGACATGCTGGAGGAAGTGCTGGCGCAGCGCATCACCCACCGCTTTGGCAAGGCAGCGCTTGCCATGGGCGGCGCGCGCGAAGCGGCCGAACTGATCAACATGGCTGCCCGCTCCGTCAGCGGCACAGTCATGCCGGTGATCACAAGCAAGGATGCCGACCTCGCTCGCGCGATCGAGGCCGAAATGTTCACCTTCGAAATGCTGTTCGAGCTCGAACCGATGGAGATGGGCAAGCTGCTGCGCGAAGTGGAGAACGAAGTGCTGGTCGACGCGCTGAAGGGGCTGGTCGAAGAGGAGCGCGAGCCGTTCTTCGCCGCCATGTCCAGCCGCGCTGCCGACGGTGTGAAGGACGAGATCGAGGAACGCGGCCGCCTGAAGAAGAGCGACGTGATCGCCGCGCAGGACGCGGTAGTGAAAATCGCCCGCAAACTGGCCGAAGACGGCGAAATCAGCCTGGGGGGCGACGATGGCGAGTTCGTTTGAGCCATTGGCGGGCTTTGCCGGAATTGCCGAGGCAGAGCCGCCGACACCGTGGTTCACAGTGCTTTCGCAAAGCACCGGTTTCCAGCCGGACGCCCGCCTTGGCGCAGTGCCGGAACCTGCCAGCGAGCCGGAACCCGAGCGGCCCGATGCCGTGCTGGCGGACATGCTGGCCGATGCCGAAGCACGCGGACGCGAAGCCGTGCTGGCCGAAATGGCGAGCGAAGGCGCGGCGCGCGCAGCCTTGAAGCTGTCTTTCCAGAAACTGGATGCACAATTGAACGAGCAACTGGCGCAGCGCCTTGCGGAAACCGTTGCCGCGCTGTGCGAGAGTGCGCTGGCCCCGATGGCGCTGGATGCCGAGGCTTTGCAGCGCCGCTGCCTCAACGCCGCTGCCCTGCTCGGCGATGCCACTGACGCACGCTTGCGCCTGCACCCGGACGACACCGCCCTGCTCGACCCCGAATTTGCGGCAAACTGGACCGTCGTCCCTTCGCCCGAACAGGCGCGCGGCACGGTGGTGTTCGAAACAACCGAGGGCACCGTGCGCGACGGGCCGGACGAATGGCGCAGCACCCTGCGCGAAGCGCTCGACCTGTGCTGAGTATCGTCAATCGCGAACTGGACCGGTTGGCGCAGGGCCAGCCGACCTTCGCACCGGTCCGCCTTGGCCGGATCGTCGCCTGCGACGGCGGACTGGTCGAGGTGTCAGGCCTCGACGCGCCCATCGGCACGCTCTGCCGCGCCGAGATGCCAGGCGGCGAACCCGCACCTGCCGCCGAAGTCGTCGGCTTTCGCAGCGGCCGCAGCCTGATGATGCTGCTGGGCGATACCGTGCGCCTGCAACCCGGCGCGCTGGTGCGTGCCGAGGGGCATCCCGGCGTCGTCAAGGTGGGCGATGAGTTCCTCGGCCGCGCGGTGGACGGGCAAGGCTTGCCTATCGACGGCGGCCCGGCGGTTAAGGCACGCTGCGACTGGCAACTGGGCGGCAGGCGCGAGAGCGCGCTCGAACGCTCCAGCGTGATCGAGCCGTTCGACTGCGGCATCCGCGCCATCAATGCCCTGGCCACCATGGGCGTAGGCCAGCGGCTGGGCGTGATTGCAGGGTCCGGCGTGGGCAAGTCCGTGCTGCTCGATACCATGGTGAGCGGCGCGGATTGCGACGTCGCCGTGGTCGCCCTGATAGGCGAAAGGGCGCGCGAGGTTTCGGATTTCGTCTCCCGTCATATGCGGGGTGAACAGAAGCGCCGCACCGTCGTCGTCGCGGTCCCTTCGGATCATGCCGCCAACCTGCGGCTGCGCGGCGCGCAACTGGCCACATCGCTGGCCGAGTATTTCAGAGCGCAGGGCAAGCGCGTGCTGCTGGTGATGGACAGCCTGACCCGCGTCGCGCACGCCGCGCGAGAGATTGCGCTGTCCCTTGGCGAAGCAGGCGCGGCGCGCGGCTATCCGCCCTCGGCGCTCGCCACCATCACCAAGCTGATCGAACGCGCGGGCAATTCCGCCAGCAGTGGCGGCTCGGTTACCGGCCTGTATTCCGTCCTGGCCGATGGGGACGATACTTCCGATCCCGTGGTCGATACCGCGCGCGCCATTCTGGATGGCCACATCGTGCTGAGCCGCGATATCGCTCAGCGCGGGCACTACCCGGCCATCGACATTCCCGCCTCGCTCAGCCGGGTGATGGCCGATGTCGCAGAGCCCGCGCATCGCTGCCACGCCGGGGCGCTGCGCGGCCTGATCGCGACGCACGAGAGCAACCGCGACTTCCTGATGATGGGCGCATACCAGCAGGGCACGGAACCGCAGCTAGACCGCGCGGTGGCGATGCAGGAGCAGATCCGCACCTTCCTTTCGCAGGAGGCGGGGGAGCCGGTCTCGCTGGATGCCTCAGCCGCCGCCCTCGCCGCGCTGATGGGCGATGCCGCAGGCTGATCGCCGCATCGCGCTGCTGAAACGCGTCGTGCGATTGCGCGAGGTGGAGAAGCGCCGCGCCGCCGTCCGGCTGGCAGAGGCCCAGGGGATGCACGGCAAGCTGCTGGCGCTGGAAAGCCGCAGCGCAGAGATCGCCGCCACCTATTCCGCGCGCCGGGATGCAGGCACCGCAGGCGATCTTGCACGAACGCTGCAATTCACCGCCGGTGTGCAGGCGATCAGGGGCGACACGGCCAGCGAAGCGCGCAAGGCGGGCGACGCCAGCCGGGCCGCGATAGCACATCTGCACGTGGCCGAACGGCGGCAAGAGATTACCGCAGACACTCTCTCTGCCCGCCTTCGCGAAGACGAAATACGCCGCCTGTCGCGCGAACCGGCGCAATTGGCACGCAAATTGAAAAGCCCCTCCTGACCGTTAACCAACAGGCGCAAGGGCCAATCCAGGTGAACCTTTCCGATCTCGCTCCTTCATCCAGCACAGGCGTTGCAGCCGTGCTGTCCGGCCAAGCGACCCAAGGCGACAATCCGCAGGAAAACGGGCTTTTCGGCTCCTTTGCGGACCTTTTCGCGCTCACCCTTGCAGCACCGCAGGCCGCTACCGCCGTGGAAGGCGAAGAGATGGCTCACCTCGCCGACGGCAATGGCTTGCCGCATGAGACCGGCAAGGAATTGCCGGTTGCCGTTGCCGCCCAGCCGTTAGTTGGAGCGCCACAGGATCTATCGCCCGCCCCAGCGGCTGCAACTTCTCCCGCCAAACCGATCGCACAGTCCTCCGTCCTGTCAGACGTGAGATCGGGCGAAGCGCGCATCGTCGCGCAAGAAGCTGAAACCGGCACACCGCTCCTGCCGCGCTTCGAAGTGCAAGCCACGTCCGGTAAAGCAGCCACGCCCGCCGACTTGGACTTCGCGGCACGCGAGACCGCGGTCCTTACTCTGCGGCCCGCAACGACAGGCAGTCAGGTCAGGACGTCCGAGTCCCCCGTTACGCAGCTTCCAGTCGCGTCGGACGAACCGCAGCGGGATCCGATTGCCACCGAAAAGCTCGCCCGCTTCATGCCGATCGCGCAACTGCTGCGCCCGGTCACGGCCAATGCACCGGTGCCTGCTTCGGAGACTTCTGCCGAAGCCGCGCCCGAGAACAGGCCGCAGTCCATCGCGCCCGCCCCCCCGTCGTCCGCTGTGTCCGCGCCGCTCGCCCAGACTGCGGTCGCGCCATCCGGCGAGACCGTTCGCCCCGTCGCTCCGGCATTGCAGACAGAACCTGCCCCAGCTCCGCAACGTCACGATTTCGGGCAGGTTGTCGAGAAGCTTGCCGAGGCCCGCGAACTCGCCCGTCCGGCGCGGGCCGAGCTGCAGGTGCTGCACCGCGAGTTCGGAACGGTCTCGATGCAGTTCGACGTTACCGGCAGCGCACTGAAAGTCGCACTTGCCAGCGCCCACGCAGGCTTTGCTCCTGCCGTGCAGGCGGCGCTTGCCGAACGCCCCGTGGCCGCTCCGACAGAAGCCGCGCGGATCGAAGTTGCAAACCATCAGCAGGCGCAGACGAGCGTTCAGGCAAGCATCTCTTCGCAGTCGGCCACTAGCCAGCCCCACGGTGACAACGCTCACCAGCAACAGGACCGACACCGCGAGACACAGCGCGCGCAGAGCGTGCAGGCCAACCGCGGCGAACAGGCCGAAACCGCCGAACGTGATGCGCCGCAGCGCCGCTCTACCGGGCGCAATTCCGCGCTGTTCGCCTGATCCATCCATCGGAGACACTATTCATGAGCAAGTCCAAACCCGCTGACGATACGCTTGGGAGCAAACCGAAATCGGGCGTGATGAAAATGGTTCTTGGCGCGATGATCCTCCTGGGTCTTGGTGCGGGCGGAGCCTACGGCGCATTTGCCGCCGGCCTTGTGGGCTTGGTGGGGGAAGGCGAGCACGGCCCCGACGTACCGCAACTCGTCAGCAAGGGCGCCGAGGATCCCTTCGCCCCGGTCGAGGAAGAGGCCGTTGCCCTCGTGCACGGCGAGGGCGGCAGCGAATACCGTACGGCCTACTACAGCTTCGAGGAGGGCTTTACCTCCAACCTCAAGGATTCGCCCGGCCTGGTGCAGTTGAGCCTCGCTGCCTCCACCCGCCACGACGGGCGCGTGATCCAGTGGCTGCAGATGCACGAACTGGCCATCCGCTCCGCCATCCTGGTGGAACTTGCCAATACGAGGGAGGACGATGTCTTCACCGTGGAAGGCAAGGACGACCTGCAGAAACGCCTCGCCGCCGCGATCAACCGCGTGCTGGAAGAGGAAGAAGGGTTCGGCGGCGTGGATGCAGTTCACTTCCGCACGTTCCTCGTCCAGTGAAACCCGAAGGCACCCTGATGGCCGCGCGTCCGCTGGCCCGGCACAGCGAGAGCCTCGCCGCACTTCCGCCCGAGGCGGGCGAGCTGGCAAAGGCAGTGACGGCAAGGCTCTCCGCGCTGGAAACCGCACTGGCGGACGAACTGGCAGACCTCCTGGGCGGCATGCGCGCCGTCGTCACCTGCGGCAAGGTGGACAAGGCGAATGCGGCCAAGCTGCACAAGGTCATCGATCCCGTCGCCGCCAACTTCCAGCTGGCAAGCGATGACGGTGCGCAGGTCATCGCGTCGATCGACTATCACGCCGCGCTGGTGCTGACGGACCAGGTTTTCGGCGGGGCTGGCGAATGGTCCGCCGCGCGGCCCGTCCGGCTGCCCGCTTCGGTCAACCTCACCTTGCAGCTTATGGGCGATGTGCTGGGCAAGGCGCTTTCGGCGTCTTTCGACCGTTCCGCCGCGATGGCCGTTCAAGGCCGCAGCGACGTGCTGGGCAAGTTCATCCCGGCCCGCGACGTCGCCGGTTTACTCACCGTGCGCGCCGATATCGCTGTAGGCAATGCCAAGCCCTGGAGTGTGCTGCTGGTGCTGCGCGAAGACGATGCTGCAAGGCTGCTGGACGAGCGGCAACCGGCCTCAAGGCCCGTCGCTGGCGCAGGCGATCGCCGCCGCCCCGACGCCAAGCCCTTTGCCGCCATCCCCCTCGAACTCACCGCCGTTCTGGCGCGGATGGACGTGCCCGTCTCGCGCATTTCCGACCTCCGCCCCGGCGACACCATCCCGCTTGTCATCGGACGCAGCGTCGCGCTGAAACTGGCCGATACCGAGATCGCGCGCGGAGAGGTGGGGGCCTGCGACGGCGCGCTGGCCCTGCGGCTCACCACCATTGCCTGGAATTCCCTTTCGAAAGGACACGAACAATGACCGACAATTTCCGCGGCCTCGACCTGATCCGTGACGTCACCGTCGCCCTGACGGTGGAGCTTGGCCGCTCCGCCATGGCGCTGAAGGACGTGCTGGAACTGGTCGAGGGCTCCGTCGTGCCGCTGGACCGGCAGGTGGACGAACTGCTCGACATCTATGTGAACGGCAAGCCCATCGCCAAGGGCGAGGTGGTGACCGAAGGCGGGCGCTTTGCCCTGCGCATCGT
Organism: uncultured Sphingomonadaceae bacterium; assembly: GCA_947493195.1. Classification (GTDB taxonomy): domain Bacteria; phylum Pseudomonadota; class Alphaproteobacteria; order Sphingomonadales; family Sphingomonadaceae; genus Alteraurantiacibacter. Next base: position 151,244 of record CANLQG010000004.1, read on the forward strand.
CGAGATGATCGGGGAACGCCGCTCCGGCGAGGATCGCCGCGTCGAAGCGCGTGACGGGACCGAGTTCGCCTGATGCTGTGGTACGTGGCAAAGCTGCTGCTGCTCCTGCCCCTGCTCGCAGGGTTGATCTGGGGTAGCCTGTGGCTGGCGAAAAAGACGCAAGGGGTTGCCGTCGCCCGCGCGGGCGAGAAGTCCGCCCGGCTGAAGGAAACCACCATGCTCGGCCCCGGAATGCGGCTGGCGGTGATCGAATTCCACGGTCGCGAAATCCTGGTGGGCACGAGCAAGCACGGCCTTGTCCGGCTGGCGGAAGCCGAGCCCGCTCGCCCGTTCGTGGAGCCCAATCCATGAACCGTCGCTTCCTGATGGCAGGCGCGCTGGCACTGCTGGCGCTGGCCCTCCCCGACCTCGCCCACGCCGCGCCTGTGGCGCCGGAAGTCCCCGGCATCGGCAGCGCGCTGGAACGTGCGATGGACGGTGCTGCTGGCGGCGAGGACACGCCGCTTTCGCTGTCGCTCCAGGTCCTGCTCATCATGGGCCTACTCACCGTGCTGCCCGCGCTGGTGCTGATGATGACGAGCTTCACCCGCATCATCATCGTGCTCGCCATCCTGCGACAGGCGCTGGGCTTGCAGCAGTCGCCGCCCAACCAGGTGCTGATCGGGCTTTCGCTGTTCCTCTCGCTGTTCGTGATGGGGCCGACGCTGGAGCAGGTGAACACCACCGCCATCGAACCCTACGCCGCCGAACAGATCGAGGCGGACGCGGCCATCGAGGCGGCGGGCGAGGCGTTCCGCGCCTTCATGATCCGCCAGACGCGCGAGACAGACCTTGCCATGTTCGCCGACATGGCAGGCCAGCAGCAATTCGCGGATGCCGATGACATCCCCTATTCCATCCTGCTGCCCGCTTTTGTCACCAGCGAACTGAAGACCGCGTTCCAGATCGGCTTCATGCTGTTCCTGCCGTTCCTGGTGATCGACCTCGTCGTCGCCAGCGTGCTGATGAGCCTTGGCATGATGATGCTGTCTCCCACCATCATATCGCTGCCGTTCAAGCTGCTGCTGTTCGTGCTGGTCGATGGCTGGGCGCTGCTGATGGGCAGCCTCGCCATGAGTTTCGGATAAGGGGAGGCAAGCGATGGACGAAAGCGCAGCCCTGTTCTCGCTGATGGACCGTATGCTGTGGACTGCCGCCTTGGTGGCGGCTCCCATCCTGATCGCCGCGCTGGCCGTCGGCCTGCTGGTGGGCGTGATCCAGGCCGCGACGTCGGTGAACGAGCAGACCCTCACCTTCGTGCCAAAACTTGCCATCGTGGCGGTGGTGCTGGTGCTGATGGGCGCAAGCATGTTCGGCCTCATCGGGGATTTCACCGAGGAAATCTTCGCCCGCATCGCGAATATCTCTGCCCAATGAGCCTTCCGGACTTCGGCCTCGGCGCTATCGAAGCAGACCTGTGGGCGCTCATCTTCGTGATGGTGCGCGTGGGCGCCGCCGTGCTGGCCGCGCCCATCTTCGGCGCGCGCATGGTGCCGCCGCAGGTGCGCACCGTGCTGGCTGGCGCAGTGGCCGTGTTCATCCTCAACTGGGTACCGGTATCGGTGCCTGAGGATATGCTAGCGCTGCCCGCTCTCGTCACTCTGGCGACGGAGGCGGTGATCGGCTTCTCGCTCGGCATGGTCCTCCAGACCGCCTTTGCCGCGCCGATGATCGCAGGCGAGCAGATTGCAGGCGGCATGGGCATGGCGATGGCAACGGCGGTCGACCCCTCCAGCGGCGCGCAGTCGGGCGTGGTCGGACAGATGTTCACCGTGGTGCTGACGCTGCTGTTCCTCGCCATCGGAGGCCACCTCCTGTGGCTGCGGCTGGTGGTCGAGAGTTACGTGCTCTTTCCTCCTGGCACCGACTGGGATTTCGCGGAGCGCGGCTGGCTGGTCGCCAGCTTTTTCACGCAGGCACTGGCGACAGCCGTTGCCATTGCCCTGCCGGTCACGCTGGTGCTGCTGCTGGTGCAGCTTGTCACCGGCGTCATCGGACGCTCTGCCCCGTCGCTGAACCTCTTCGCGCTGGGCCTGCCCGCCAGCGTATTGGCCGGGCTCGCCGCGCTGATCGCCAGCACCGCGCTGCTGGGCGAGCAATTCGTCATGCTGGCCGAAATGGCCATCGAGCAAGCCGGAATGGTGGTGACGCCATGAGTGAGCAACCATCGGGCGAGAAGTCATTCGAACCGACCGAGAAGCGCAAGCGCGATGCCATCAAAAAGGGCAACGTCCTTCGCTCCAAGGAGGTTGCGACCGCGGTCTGCGTGCTGGTGGGCGCTCTCTGGCTGAAGCTGGCCGGACCGTGGCTGCTGGGCACGGTGGAGACTTCTGCCGAAGCGCTGTGGCAGTTCGACCGCTCTGCCATCACCCATTTCCAGCCGGGCCGCATGATGACCGACCTCGTGGTTGCGCTTGTTCCGCCGATCCTCACGCTCGGCGTGCTGGTGACTGTCGCCGTCATAGCCGCGCAACTGACGCTGGGCGGCGGGGCGTGGGTGAACGGGAACCTGAAGCCCAAGCCGGAGAAGCTGAACCCGCTCAAGGGCCTGAAACGCATGTTCGGTCCGCAAGGCTGGATCGAACTGGGAAAGGGTCTCGCCAAGCTGGCTCTGCTCGGCTCCATCGCGTGGTTCTGGGGCAGCGCCAACCTCGTCGCAATCCTGCAACTCGGGCGCGGCGAATTGACCGGCCAGCTTTCCGCCGCGTGGGATTCGTTGGTGAACCTGTTGCTGCTCCTGTCCGCTGGGCTGGTGGTTATCGCACTGGTCGACTGGCCCATCCAGTACGTGCGCCGCAACTTGCAGCTGAGGATGACCAACCAGGAAGTGCGCGACGAGAACAAGGAGCAGGAAGGCTCGCCGGAAAAGAAAATGGCCATCCGCCAGCGCCAGCGCGATCTTGCGAAGGGCGGCCTTCGCCCGGCAATGAAGGATGCGCAGTTCGTCCTCACGAACCCCACGCATTTCTCCGTCGCCATGGCCTATGACCCCGCTGTTGCCTCTGCGCCCTATGTCGTGGCCAAGGGGCGCGGGGAGAAGGCGCTGGCCATGCGCGAACTCGCTGCCGAGATGAGCGTGCCGACGCTGGAATATCCCACCCTCGCCCGCGCGGTCTATTTCACCACGCGCGAACAGCAGATGATCCGCGCGGAACTCTATTCCGCCATCGCCAGCGTGCTGGCCTTCGTGATGAGCCTGAAGCGCGGCGAGCATCCGCAGCGCCCGCAAGTGGGCGTGCCCCTGGAACTGCACTTCGATGCCGAGGGGCGTCCTTCAGCCACTTAAAGGAGCCGGGCCGCGCCCGTTCTGAAAGCCATGGAAAGCAGCACATCCTCCATCGTATCCGCGCTCGGCGGTGGCAGCGGCGTCGACATGGTCAAGCTGGCGCAGGATCTGGCCGCCGCCCGATTCACACCGCAGATCGCCCAGATCGACAGCCGCAGCGAGGCGCTGGAAGCGCGGATTTCGGGTGCTTCGGGCCTGAAAAACCTGCTCAGCCAGTTGGCCAGTGCATTGGGAGACCGCATCCGCAACGGCGATCTCGCGCCAAGCGCCAACATCGGCGACGCGGGCGTGGCGATTGCCTCGGTGTTGGCGGGAAGCAATGCCAAGGGCAGTTATTCGCTGGAAGTAACCCGGCTTGCGTCTGCCCAGACGCTGGCAAGCAGCGCCTACTCCGCCGGAACCGACCTGGTCGGCGAAGGACAGCTCACGCTGCGTTTCGGTTCCATCGATGCTGGTGCCTTCACCGATGGTGGAGGCGATCCGCTGGAGATCGACGTTGCCGCCACCGATACGCTGGCCGATGTCGCGGCGAAAATCCGCGGGTCGGGTCGGGGGCTCAATGCCTATGTCGCCAGTACTGCCGAAGGCGCGCGACTGGTGGTGAAAGGCACCGAAGGCGAAGCCAGCGCTTTCACCATCGAGGCGAGCGGGGCGAGCGCCAGCGGCGGCATACCTGCAGCGGGCAATATCGATTACCTCGCGTGGAACCCCGCCACCGATGCGGGCCAGCTGAAAGCCCCCGCCGCCGATGCCGAATTCCTGTTTGACGGTGTGGCCATGACCAGCGGCAGCAACAAGGTGAGCGGCTTACCCTCCGGCCTCGTCCTGACGCTGACCGATACGAATCGGGGCGATCCCACGACCATCTCCTTCGCCGACAAGAGCAAGGAGATCACCGCGATGATGGGCGATTTCGTCGGCGCGCTGAACGATATTGCCACTTCGCTGGGCGAACTGGCCGCGCCCCTTGGCGGAGATCTGGGCAACGACCCCGGAGCCCGGGCCCTCAAGCGCGAACTGGCAGGGCTGGCTGGCCTGATCGTGATGCCCGGCGCGGCAGAAGGCGAACCCTCGACGCTGGCCGATCTTGGCCTTGTGCGCGGGCGGGACGGCAGCTTCTCACTCGACAGCGCGCGGCTGAAGACCACGCTCGAAGGCAACCTTGCCGCCGCCAGCGCCATGTTCACCACCGGCCCCTTCGGACTGTTCGCCACGATCGACAACCTTGCCCGCAACATGGGCAGCCGTTCAGATCCCGGCACGCTGGGCGGCTCCATCACGCGCTATGCGGACCAGTTGGAACGACTGCAGGAACGGCGCGAGAAGATTGCCGACCAGCAGGAAGCCCTGCGCGAGCGGATGGTGAAGAACTTCGCCGCAGCCGATGCACGCGTTTCCGCCTCGCAATCGACGCTGGATTTCCTGAAGGCGCAGGTCGCCATGTGGACGAACAACCGGAACTGACATGCTGAAACGCACGGACCCCGCCGCCGCCTACAAGCGTGTGGATTTCGAAGCCCTCGTGGCCGGAAGCGACACCAACGGCCTCGTACGCATGTGCTTTGCCGACGCAGGCGCAGCGTTGGACCGCGCGCTTTGGGCCGACGAAAATGGCCGCACCGACGTTCGCGGTAAGGCACTGGAGCGCGCCCAGATGGGGCTTATCACGCTGCTGTCGGGGCTCGATATGGCGCAGTCGGTGTCGAAATCGCTCGACGTGTTCTACCGCTCCCTGCTGGCGCGCGTCACCAATGCGCAAAAACACTTCAACCGCACAGCGGTGGAGATGACGCGGGACGACCTCGCCGATATTGCCGCCTCGCTGCTGGGAGAACCTCGGAAAGTCGCCTAGCCAAGGCTTACGATCCGCCTGTTTTGATCGACCATGAAGCCGGGATAGTCGCTATCCTCGTTCGGCTCGAAGCGGAAACCGGCCAGCGCCCGATCCTCCCATTGGGCGACATCAAGGGGTTCGCCCGAAAGATTTCGCCAAACGCCGCCTTGGGCAAATGCCGCCATAGCATCTGCACGCGCGGCGCGCTTTTCCGCCAGTTGCGCGACGTAATCCTCCAGCGCCGTGTCGCGCGCGTTCCAGTCAATCGGCATGGGCTGGCAATAGGCGTTGTTGTTGCCCTGCTGGCTGCGACCGAACTCGTCGCCAGCAGTCAGCATGATCGTGCCGGCAGAGGCAAACAGGGTGCCCAGCAACGCGCGCAGGTCCGCATCGCGGCGTGCCAGCACGGCAGGAACGCCGCTCGGCCCTTCGACGCCGTTGTTCCAGCTGTAGTTCTCGCCATGTCCGTCGCGGTTGCCTTCTCCGTTCGCCTCGTTGTGGCGGTGTTCGTAGGCCACGGTATCGGCCAGAGTGAAGCCATCGTGGGCGGCCAGGAAATTCACGGCGCGGGTCTGCGGGCCGAAAATATCCGATGACCCTGCCATGCGCGTGGCCAGCACATTCGCCGCGCCGTCACCGCGCCAGAAGCGGCGCACGTCGTCGCGGTAGCGGTCGTTCCATTCCAGCCAGTTGCCGGGAAAGTTGCCAAGCTGGTATCCGCCCGGTCCGATGTCCCAGGGCTCCGCGATCATCACCCGGTCAGCTAGCAGCGGGTCGTCAGCAATCTCGGCAAAGATCGGTGCATCCGCGGCGAACCCCGGCCCGCGTGCCAGCACCGGGGCAAGGTCGAAGCGGAAGCCGTCGATGCCGCAATGGCGCACGAAATGGCGCAGCGTATCGAGCGCCATTGCGCGCACATGCGGGTTGGCGAAGTCCAGCGTGTTGCCACAGCCGGTATCGTTGATGAGCGTGCCATCGGGCGCATGGGCATAGGCGGCATCGTCCAGCCCGCGCAGACACATCACGCCGCCGAAGATATCACTTTCGCCGGTATGGTTGAGCACGAGATCGAGGATCACGCCGATGCCAGCATCGTGCAGCGCCGCCACCGTCTCGCGCAGTTCAGCCACGCCGCCGGGACACAGGCCGGGATCGAGCGCCATCGGCGCGACCGGGTTGTAGCCCCAGTGGTTGGCAAGACCGAGTGGCGGCAAGTGGCGCTCGTCTATCCAGGCGATGATCGGCATCAGTTCCACCGCGCTGACGTGCAACTTCTTCAGATGCGCGATGACCGCGGGATGGGCCAGCGCCGCCACGGTCCCGCGCTGATCCTCCGGCACGTCGGGATGAAGCGCGGTAAAGCCTGCAACGCCAAGCTCGTAAACCAGTCCACCGTGCGTGAATTGCGGCGGGTCCGGCTCTACCTCCGGCAAGATGCCCGGCACCACGGCTCGCGGAACGATGGCGGCGGTATCGACGCCGTAGACAGCCAGCTCCGGCTTCTGAACGAAGCGCCTGTCCAGTTCGAGCGCGTGAGGGTCCACCATCAGCTTCGCCGGATCGAACCACTTGCCCTCGTCCGGCGACCATTCGCCTTCGGCGCGGTAGCCGTAAGCCGTGCCGGAGAGATCGCACGGCACTTCGGCCACCCAGTCCTCACCGTCCCGCTCCATGGCCACGCGCCGCTCGTCCGCGCCTTCGAACAGGCACAGGTGCAGCGCTTCGGCGAGCGGGGAGCGGACGCGGAATGTAGTGAGGCCCGCGCAGGCGCGCGCGCCATAGCCGCTCACGTCACCACGTCGGGCGCGGTTCGCCCGGTGTGCCGTTCGATGCCTGCGATCTGCTCGGCAGCGGCGGCGATATCGGCCAGCATGTCCGGCGTTTCGGCGTCCAGATTGCCGTCCGCAGGCTCGTAGCGTTCCAGGTAGACCCGGATCGTCGCTCCTTGCGTGCCGGTGCCCGACAGGCGGAACACCACGCGGCTGCCGCCTTCGAATAGCACGCGGATACCTTGGTTCTCGCTGACCGAACCGTCTACCGGGTCGGCATAGGAAAAGCTGTCCGCCTCGGCCACGGTGAGCGGGCCAAAGGCGGTGCCGGGCAGTTTCGGCAGGCTGGCCGTCAATTCGGCCATCAGGGCATCGGCCCCGGCGCTCTCCACGCCCTCGTAATCGTGGCGCGCGTAGTAGTTGCGACCGAAACGCGCCCAGTGTTCGCGGGCGATCTGGTCCACGCTCTTGCCGGTCGCCGCAAGGATGTTGAGCCACAGCAGCACCGCCCACAGGCCGTCTTTCTCGCGCACGTGGTCGCTGCCGGTCCCGGCGCTTTCTTCCCCGCAGATGGTGGCCTTTCCAGCATCCAGCAGGTTGCCGAAGAACTTCCAGCCGGTGGGCGTCTCATAGGCGGGAATGCCTAGCGCCCGCGCCACCCGGTCTGCCGCCGCGCTGGTGGGCATGGAGCGGGCAATGCCTTTGAGGCCGTCCGCATAACCGGGCGCAAGGTGGGCGTTCGCCGCCAGCATCGCCAGCGAATCCGACGGGGTGATGAAGCGGTGCTTGCCGATGATGAGATTGCGGTCCCCGTCGCCATCAGACGCCGCGCCAAAGGCGGGCGCATCGTCCGACATCATCAGGTCGTACAGCACCTTGGCATGAGCCAGATTGGGGTCCGGATGATGACCGCCGAAATCCTCCAGCGGGGTGCCATTGCGCACGGTGCCCTTCGCGAAGCCGAGACGGTTCTCGAGGATTTCGTGCGCGTAAGGCCCGGTGACGGCATGCATGGCATCGAAAGCCATGCCCAGCCCCTCTGCCACGGCAGCGCGGATGGCGTCGAAGTCGAACAATTCCTCCATCAGCGCGGCATAGTCTGCGACGGGGTCGATCACCTGCACGGCCATGTCGCCGATATGCGTCACCCCGCGCGTATCGAGGTCGACATCAGGCGCGTCGACATCCAGCCAGCGGTCGATTTCCTGCGTACGGGCGTAGATGGCAACGGTCACTCCCTCGGGCGCGGGGCCGCCATTGGCGGTGTTGTACTTGATGCCGAAATCCTCGTCCGGTCCACCGGGATTGTGGCTGGCCGAAAGGATCAGGCCGCCGCTGGCGCCATACTTGCGGATCACGTGGCTCGCCGCCGGGGTGGAGAAGATGCCGCCCTGCCCCACCAGCACACGGCCATAGCCGTTGGCAGCCGCCATGCGGATCGCCTGCTGAATGACAGTGCGGTTGTGGAAACGCCCGTCGCCGCCCAGCACCAGCGTGGAGCCAGGCTCCCGCTCCGCAACGTCGAACACCGACTGGATGAAGTTTTCGGCATAGTTCGGCTGCTGGAAGACTTTCACCTTCTTGCGCAGCCCGGAAGTGCCCGGTTTCTGGCCTTCGAACGGCGAGGTCTCATGCGTTCGGATCATGCGGTTTTCCCTGTCAGTTCCCGATAAAGGGCAGCGTATGCGCGCCCGCTGGCATCCCAGGAAAAGTCGGCCTTCATGCCGTTCTGCTGGATGGCGCGCCATATTTTCGGCTGCGCATAGAGCGCCATCGCGCGGTCTATGGCGGATCGCAGGGCATGGTAATGCACCCCGTCGAACTGCACGCCTGTCGCCACGCCCTGTGCCAGCGCGGCGGGATTAGCATCGATCACGGTATCCGCCAGCCCGCCGGTGCGCGCCACCACCGGCACGCAGCCATAGGCAAGGCCATAAAGCTGGGTAAGGCCGCAAGGCTCGAACCGGCTGGGAACGAGGATGGCATCGGCCCCCGCCTGCAACTGGGGGGACAGCGCCTCGTCATATCCGATGCGGATGGAGATACGACCCGGATGGCGCGCGGCGGCCTCCTGCAAGGCGGCCTCGATCGCCTTGTCGCCGGAGCCGAGCAGCGCCAGCCGCCCGCCGATACCGACAAGGTGATCCAGCACTTCCACCAGCACGTCCATACCCTTTTGCCAGGTAAGGCGGCTGACTACCGTGAAGATCGGCCCGTCTTCCTTCGTAAGCCCGAATTCCTTTTCGATCGCACGCTTGTTGGCCCTGCGCTTGGCGAGGGAGCGGTGATCGTAACTGGCGGCGATATCCGCGTCGTTTTTCGGGTTCCACACGGCCGGGTCGATGCCGTTCAGGATGCCGCGCACCCTTTCACCGCGAACGGCTACCAGCCCCTCCAGCCCCATCCCGAATTGCGGCTGCCGGATTTCCGCAGCGTAGCTCGGGCTGACGGTGGTGATCACGTTGGCAAGCTGCATTCCGGCTTTCAGGAATCCCACCCCGCCATAACTTTCCACGCCATCGACGCTCCATGCCGACTGCGGCAGGCCAAGGCGCGGGAATATCCCGGCGTCGTGGTATCCCTGGAACGCCATGTTGTGGATCGTCATCACCGCTGGCAGCTCCGGCGCATCGCTGGCGAGCTTGAGGTAGGCGATTGCCATCGCGGCCTGCCAGTCGTGAGCCTGGAGAAGGTCGAACTTGCCGCCTTTCACCCTGCCCGAGGCAATATCGGCAGCGGCGCGCCCGAAAGCGGCGAAGCGGTGCCAGTTGTCGGCCCAGTCCTGCCCCTTGCTGTCCGAATACGGGCCGCCTTCGCGGGCGAAGTAAGCCGGGCAATCGAGCACCAGCAGCTTGTGGTTCCCGATCTTGCCGGAGAGCAAACGCGCTTTCTGGCCCAGCAAGGAATCCCATTCGTGCACCACCCGCTTGCGCCCCATTGCCTTGCCCACTGCGGGATAGGCCGGGAGGAAAGTCGTCATGTCCACGCCATACGCAGCAACGGCAGCAGGCAAGGCGCCCGCCACATCGGCCAGCCCGCCGGTTTTCACCAGCGGCACCGCCTCGGACGCAACGGACAAAACGGACAGCGCCATTACAGGTCGAGCTTCTCGATCATCGGCTTGGTAATCAGGCACACGCCCTTTTCGCTGCGGCGGAAACGGCGTTCGTCCAAAGCAGGATCCTCACCTACTACCAGCCCCTCGGGAATGCGCACTCCGCTGTCGAGGATCACGTTTCTCAACCGCGCCCCGCGCCCGATGTTGCAATAGGGCAGGATCACCCCGCGCTCGACACTGGAATAGCTGCCCATCTTTACGCCGGTGAACAGCAGGCTTTTCTTCGCCAAAGCGCCCGAGACGATGCAGTCCTGGCTGATGAGGGAAGAAATCGCGCACCCGCGACGCCCATCCTCATCGTGGACGAACTTGGCGGGCGCGGCCACGATCTGGTCGGTCCAGATCGGCCATTCCCGATCATAGAGATTGAGCTTGGGCACGGTGTCGGTCAGGTCGAGATTGGCCTCGAAATAGGCATCCAGCGTGCCGACATCGCGCCAGTATTCCTCGATCTCGTCCGCGGCGCGGATGCAGCTATGGGTAAAGCGGTGGGCCTGCGCCTTTCCGTTCTTCACGATCCACGGGATGATATCGCCGCCGAAATCGCGCTTGCTGTCCGGATCGTCGGCATCGCGGCGCAGCTGGTCGAACAGGAACTCGGTCTCGAAAACATAGATGCCCATGCTGGCGAGCGCCATGTCCTCCTGACCCGGAATGCCGGGCGGGTCGGCTGGCTTTTCCACGAAGTCGGTGATGCGATCGGTCTTGTCGACATGCATCACGCCGAACCCCGTCGCGTCCATGCGCGGCACGACGAGGCAGCCCACGGTAACATCCGCCCCGCTTTCCACGTGCTGGCGCAGCATCAGTTCGTAATCCATCTTGTACACATGATCGCCCGCAAGGATGATCATGTACCTGGGCGCATGGGCCTGGATGATGTCGATGTTCTGGAACACCGCGTCCGCCGTGCCTTCGTACCACTGGCTTTCCGACACGCGCTGGCTGGCGGGCAGGATATCGAAGCTCTCGTTGCGTTCCGGCCGCATGAAGTTCCACGCACGCTGCATGTGTCGGATCAGGCTGTGCGCCTTGTACTGGGTGGCAACGCCGATGCGGCGGATGCCGGAATTGATCGCATTGGACAGGGCAAAGTCGATGATGCGGGAAACGCCGCCGAAGTAAACCGCGGGCTTGGCGCGCCGATCGGTCAGTTCCAACAGACGACTGCCGCGCCCGCCGGCCAGCACATAGGCCATGGCATCACGCGCCAGCGGCTGCGAATATGTCTCTCTCATCGCCATTCTCCCGGTCTTGTTATCCCTTGTATTCCAGCATGATGGTGCTGAGCGGTGGCAGGGTCACACAGCCCCGGCTGTCGCGCACCTCGATCTGGCCCATGTTGCCCTGACCGCTACCGCCGTATTCCCGCGCGTCGGAATTGAACACTTCAGCCCACACGCCGTCGTGCGGCAGGTTGAGACCGTAACAGCCGTGCGTCATCGGCGTCATGTTGCAGAACACGGCGATCGGCGGCTGGCCGGGGCACTTGCGCAGCCACGCGAACACGCTGGCATCGGCATCGTTCGCCACCAGCCATTCGAACCCCTCGCCCTCACAATCGCGGGCATGGAGCACAGGCTTTGCCTTGTAGAGGTGGTTCAGATCGCGCACGAGCCTGCGCACCCCCTCGTGCTCAGGCGCATCGAGCAGGTGCCAGTCGAGCGCGCGTTCCTCGCTCCATTCGCGGCGCTGGGCGAATTCCTGTCCCATGAACAGCAGCTTCTTGCCGGGGTAGCCCCACATCAGGCCGTAATACGCGCGCAGGTTGGCGAATTGCTGCCACTCGTCGCCGCTCATCTTGTTCAGCAGGCTGCCCTTGCCGTGCACCACCTCGTCATGGCTGAGCGGCAGGACGAAATTTTCGCTGAAAGCATAGACGAGGCCGAAGGTGATTTCGTCGTGGTGATGCTTCCGGTGGACGGGATCGCGCGCCATGTACTGCAGCGTGTCGTGCATGAAGCCCATGTTCCATTTGAACCCGAAACCCAGGTTCTCGCGCGGGCCATCGTCGTAGGCGGGCTTGGAAACGCCGGGCCAGCTGGTCGATTCCTCGGCAATGGTCAGGATTCCGGGATGTTCGCGGTGCACCGCGCGGTTCATCGCGCGCAGGAATTCCACCGCTTCCCAGTTTTCGTTACCGCCCTCTTCGTTGGGAATCCACTCGCCTTCCTCGCGGCTGTAATCGCGGTAGAGCATGGAGGCGACGGCATCCACGCGCAAGCCGTCGACATGGTACTGCTCCGCCCAGAACAGCGCGTTGTTGACGAGGAAGCTTTGCACCTCGCGCCGCCCGAAATTGTAGATCGCGGTGTTCCAGTCCGGGTGGAAGCCCAGCTTGGGATCGGCGTGTTCGTAGAGAGCGGTTCCATCGAACCTGGCCAGCCCGTGCTCGTCGGTCGGGAAGTGTGCGGGCACCCAGTCCAGCAGCACGCCGAGCCCTGCCTGGTGTGCGCCGTCGACGAAACGGGCGAACCCGTCGGGCGCGCCGAACCGGGCGCTGGGGGCGTAAAGACCCGTGGTCTGGTAACCCCAGCTGGGATCGTAGGGGTGCTCAGACACCGGCAGGAACTCGATGTGGGTGAAGCCCATGTCGGCAACGTAAGGGATCAGGCGGCTGGCCATCTCGTCCCAGGTCAGGAACCAGTCGTTGTCGTCGCGCTGCCAGGAACCGGGGTGAACCTCGTAGATCGAGATTGCCTCTCGCCGCGGATCGACATTGCGCCAGTGTTCGCGGTGGGCAGCATCGCCCCAGTCGGGCTTGGCCGGGCGTGCCGTAAGCGAGGCGGTCTTGGGCCTCAGTTCGCTGGCGAAAGCGAAGGGATCGGCTTTCAGCGGCTGCTCGATGCCGTCGGGGCCGACGATGCGATATTTATAGGCGCGCCAGTCGGCGATGTCGGGAATGAATATCTCCCACACGCCGATGTCCACGCGGTTGCGCATCGGGTGGCGTGCGCCGTTCCAGTCGTTGAAGTCGCCCACGACGCTGACATTGCGGGCATTGGGCGCCCAGACGGCGAAATGGACGCCGAGCGCGCCTTCGTGTTCGATCAGGTGTGCGCCCAGCTTGTCGAACAGGCGGAAGTGCGTGCCTTGTGCAATCAGCAGGTCGTCCAGCGGCCCCAGCACCGGGCCGAAGCTGTAGGGGTCGGTCACCCACCATTCGTGTTCGCCCGCCGTGCAGCGGTATTTGACAGGTTTCGGCTTGCCTCGCAGCTTGCCTTCGAACAACCCGCGATCGTCGACGCGCTTCAGCTTTCCCAGCTTCGCGCCCTGAAGCGAGTAGCCTTCTGCCGCCTCGGCACCGGGCAACATGGCACGGGCGAAAGTGCCTTCCGGTCCTTCATGCGGGCCAAGCAGAGAGAAGGGATCGGCCTGGCGGCCTGCAAACAGGGCTTCTATCGCTTCTTGCGGTGGCTTCACCTGTCCCCCTGTTGCCGAGACCGTAGAGGCCTCGCATTCATCACTGTGCCCGACGTACGGGCAGAGCGAAACAGGAAAACGTATGCGTTGACAGCCCGTTCCTACATCACGCCCCAGATATCGCGCGCATATTCGCCAATCGTCCGGTCGGAAGAGAACCAGCCGACATTGGCGATGTTGTAGATAGCCGACTTGCGCCAGCCAGCCGTATCCAGCCAGCGGGCATCCACCTCGCGCTGGGCAGAGGTATAGGCTTCGAAGTCGGCGGCAACCATGAACCAGTCACTGTCGTACAGACCGCCCATCAGGCTTTTGTAGCGATCCTTGTCGTCGGGGGAGAACACCCCGCCGGCGATGGCCTCCACCGCCTGGCGCAGTTCGGGAGAACCCTCGATCACGGCGCGCGGATTGTAGCCGTTGGCGCGCTTTTCGGCGACTTCATCGGCGGTCATGCCGAAGATGACGATGTTCTCGTCGCCGACACGGTCCTTGATCTCGATATTCGCACCGTCGAGCGTACCGATGGTGAGCGCGCCGTTCAGGGCAAACTTCATATTTCCGGTGCCGGATGCTTCCATGCCCGCCGTGCTGATCTGCTCCGACAGGTCGGCCGCGGGAATGATCCGCTCCGCCAGCGTGACATTGTAATTGGGCACGAACACCACCTTCAGCAGCCCCGCCACCGAAGGGTCGGAATTCACCCGCCGGGCGATGTCGTTCGCCAGCTTTATGATCAGCTTGGCATTGTGATAGCTGGGCGCGGCCTTGCCGCCGAAGATCTTCACCCGTGGCACCCAGTCGCGTTCGGGATGGCTGCGGATCTGGTCGTAGAGGGCCACCGTCTCGATCAGGTTCAGCAACTGGCGCTTGTATTCGTGGATCCGCTTGATCTGCACGTCGAACAGCGCATCGGGATTGACGCGGATGCCTGTCAGGTCCTTGATATGGCCAGCCAGCGCCACCTTGTTGCTGCGCTTTACCTCGGCAATGCGCTCCCCCAGCTGCGCATCGCCTGTCAGCGCGTTGAGCTGGGCAAGTTCCTGGGTATCGTCGAGGAAGGCATCGCCAATCGCATCGCGGATCACGCTGGTGAGGCCGGGGTTGCACTGCATCAGCCAGCGGCGCGGGGTGACGCCGTTGGTCTTGTTGTTGATCTTTTTGGGGTACAGCTGGTGCAGGTCGTGGAACACGGTCTGCTTCATTAATTCGGTGTGCAGCGCCGCCACGCCGTTCACGCTGTGCGCACCGGCAAAGGCAAGGTTGGCCATCCGCACGCGCCTTTCCCCGCCCTCGTCTATCAGGCTGATTGAGGCGACGGCGGCATCATCCATGTCCCGCTTGCGCGCTTCCCGCAGCACGCGGCTGTTGATCGCGTAGATGATCTGCATGTGGCGGGGCAGCAGCCGCTCGAACAGCGGCAGCGGCCAGCTTTCCAGCGCTTCAGGCAGCAGAGTGTGGTTGGTGTAGGCGACGGTCTTGCGCGTCAGTTCAAGCGCCTCGTCAAATTCCAGACCGTGGTGATCGACCAGCAGGCGCACCAGTTCGGCAACGGCCACCGCGGGGTGTGTGTCGTTCAGCTGGATCGCCGCCTTGTCCGGCAGGGTGCGAATGTCGCCGTGGTGCTGCATGTGGCGGCGCAGGATGTCCTGGATGCTGGCGGCGGAGAAGAAATACTCCTGCCGCAGCCGCAGTTCCTGTCCCGCCTGGTGCGAGTCAGCAGGATAAAGCACACGCACGAGGCTGGCCGCGCGCGCTTCCCCTTCCAGCGCGCCGACGTGATCCCCCGCGTTGAAGGCATCCAGTTTGATAGGATCGAGCGCGTGGGCGGTCCACAGGCGCAAGGTGTTCACCCGCTTGCCGCGCCAGCCGACCACCGGGGTATCGACGGCAGAGGCCTCCACCTGCTCGGCAGGCTCCCATTTCACAGCGTCGCCATCGGCCACGACTTCGCCGCCGAAACCGATGCGGTAAGCGCTTTCGCGGCGGTCAAATTCCCAGGGGTTGCCGTGGGACAACCACGTTTCGGGCAGTTCCACCTGCCAGCCATCGTCGATGCGCTGGCGGAACATGCCGTTCACGTAGCGGATGCCGTAACCGTAGGCCGGGATATCGAGGCTGGCGAGGCTTTCCATGAAGCACGCCGCCAGCCGCCCGAGGCCGCCGTTACCAAGCGCGGCGTCGGGCTCCAGGTTTTCCAACTCCGACAGTTCGAACCCGTGCGAGCGAAGCGCCCGTTCCAGCGCGCCGTTGAGGTCAAGGTTGTGGACCGCATCGCGCAGCAGGCGCCCGATGAGGAATTCCAGGCTGAGGTAATAGACCCGCTTCGCCCCCTCGGCGTAGGTGCGCCGCGTGCTTTCCATCCAGCGGTCGATCACCTTGTCGCGCAAGGCGTATACCGTGGCGGTGTACCAGTCGTGCGGCTTGGCCGCGCGCTCGTCCTTGCCCACGCGGTGATTCAGCGCATCGAGGATCAGCGCATCGATTTCGGCATTGGACGGAAGGGGGCTGAGAGTCACGATACGAAAGCTCCAATGGTGGCCAACTGGCAGGCAAGCTTCCGTCTTTCGCCGGATAGCAGGTGCCGCAGCCGCAAATACGCCTCTCAGCCGCGCTTGTAGACGGGTTGTGCTGCACCGCGCAATCGGCAAACCGGGTCCTCGCTCGATTGGTTGACGCAGCGCAGCATAGCCGTTGCAAATATGGCCCTTTGCGCCGATGGTCCCCCCTCGTAGCGCGGGATTTGGCAATGGGTGACGCAATCGAACCGCTCCACGCGCTGGCCAAGGCTGCGGGCCTCCAACGCCACTGGCGCGACGTCGACGGCCGCGATCACGTGGTGCCCGATGGGACGCTCACCCGTGTGCTCGCGGCGCTGGGGCACAAGGCGGACAGCAGGCGACAGATCGATGCCAGCCTGAAGGCCTTGCTGGCCGAGCGCAAGGACCTGCCCGCGCTGCTGGTGGCGGACGCGGGGCAGCCAATCACGCTCACCCGGCCCTGCAACCACGCCGAAATCACGCTACCCCACGGCGAAATCGTGGAATTGCATCGGCGTGACGCCATTCCTATCGCCCCGACGGAGCCGGGCTACTACAGCTGCCGCATCGACGGCACCGAAACGCGGCTGGCAGTGGCGCCGCCGCATTGTCCGCAGCCGCCGTCGGGAGATCATCGCCCTTGGGGCGTATCACTGCAGATCCCCTCGCTGCGGGCCGGAATGGCCAGTCCTTTCGGTACGTTCGGAGAACTTGCCGAAGCCGTGGAGACCCTGGCAGCGGCGGGAGCAGATGCGGCCGCGATCAATCCGGTTCACGCGCTGTTTCCGGGCAATGGCAAGGGGTTCAGCCCCTACTCCCCTTCCAGCCGCAGGTTCCTGAACGGCGCAATGGCAGACCCCGCGCTACTGGGCCTGCCGCCTCTGCCCGCAACGCAAGGCGGCCCGCTGATCGACTGGGAGAGGGCCCTGCCCGAACGGCTGGAGCGGCTGCGCGAGCTTTTCGCCAACCTGCCGCAGGATACGCGCGCGCGCCTGATCGGAGAGCCGGACCGCGATCTCGTTTTGCACGCGGTGTTCGATGCGCTCGATTGCCACTTTCGTCCACAAGGGGCCAATGGCTGGCGCGAATGGCCCAACCGCTATCGCAATCCCAACAGCAAGGCGGTTTCCCGGTTTGCCGAAGAACACGCGGACGAGGTGGATTTCCACCTGTTCGTGCAGGCCTTAGCCCGCGAAGGCCTGGCCAGCGTGCAGGCACGCGCAAAGGCGGCGGGGATGGCCACCGGCCTGATCGGCGACCTTGCCGTCGGCGTCGATCCGGGGGGAAGCGATTGCTGGGCGCTGGGCGACGTCATGCTGCGCGGCCTCACCATCGGCGCACCGCCCGATCCGCTGGGGCCGCACGGCCAGAACTGGGCGATTACCAGCTTCTCCCCCGATGGCCTCCGGCGTACGGGCTATGCCCCGTGGATCGCGATGATCCGTTCCGCGCTGGCGCATGGCGGGGCGGTGCGGATAGATCACGCCTTCGGCCTTGCCCGCCTGTGGGTCATCCCCGAAGGCGGTGGCCCGGGTGACGGTGCCTATCTTGCCTATCCTTTCGAAAACCTGATCCGCATTCTCACGCTGGAAGCTCACCTCGCCAATGCCTTCGTGATTGCGGAGGACCTGGGCACGGCACCGCATGATTTCTCTGACGCAATCGCGCAGCGCAGGTTGCTGGGAATGCGGGTACTCTGGTTCGAGCGGGCCAGCGACGACGGTTTCATCGGCGCGCAGGATTACGACCGGCTTGCCGTCGCCATGACCGGAACACACGACACGCCGACACTGGCAGGGTGGTGGACCGGCAAGGACATCGACTGGGCAGATCGCCTGGGACGCCTGCCCGGCGATATCGACCGCGCAAAGGCCGAAGAAATCCGCGACTGGGATCGCGGCCTCCTCTGGTCCACCGTGGCAGGCCACGCGCCGCGCCCTGCCCCGCGCGAACCACGCGCCGCCGTGGATGCCGCAATAGCCCATATCGCTCGCACGCCAAGCGCACTCGCAATCGTCCCTGTCGAAGACCTGCTGGGATTGGTGGAGCAGCCAAACATCCCCGGCACGGTTACCGAGCATCCGAACTGGCGAAGGCGGCTGGACGCCACGCTCGACGCACTGCTGGCCACCCCGGAAGCGGCGACACGACTTGCTCTACTGGAAAAGGGCGGATGGAGCGGGTGAAGGGAATCGAACCCTCGTCGTCAGCTTGGGAAGCTGCTGCTCTACCATTGAGCTACACCCGCGTTTCAAGCACTTGCAGCCGATCTGGATACGCCCGATTATCCGGCGTTCGTGCGAAAAGCGCTCGGCGAGGTTCTCTGGCGCGTTCCACCAATCCGGTCAACGGCTTTTGTCCGTGCTGATTACCGGGAGCCAGGCGTGGCCCGTGCCCTGCAGATCACGGCAGTTGGGCAAGGTCCGCCGGGGCTGCCTTCGCCCGCAAAAGGACGGCCAGTTCATCGCGGATGGCCTCCATCCTCTCGATCCGTCCGGCGGCAAGGTCGCGGTCGGGGAATGGCCATGCTGCCGGGTCTTCGCCGTAGCGGGCAAGAAAGGCCTGTGCCGTCGCAAGACCGCGCCCATCCTCCAGCCGGGCATCCCACAGGTCCAGGCCGGCGCACTCGGCAATCGTTGCCAGCCGCGCCGCGCCGTTCACGACGTAATGGGAATAGTGCCAGCTGCGGGTGCGACGCAGTTCGTCGATGAAGCGGCCCTGGCGGTCCATCTGTACGCCCAGCCGGTAACGCGGGAAGTTGCCGCCGACACTGCCCACGATATCGGCAGCGCCGGCAAACAGCGCGAAATGCGCGAGATAGAAATCGTAGAACACCCCGTGGTTGTTCGTCTTGGCCATTTCCTCCTCGCCGATTTCGCTGGTGGCCATCCACACGGCGAAATCGCCATACCACTGACGCAGCGCGTTCTCGTCCGCCTGGCTGTAGGCCGGCGATGGTCGCAGCAGGCCGAGAGCCTCGATGATTGTCGAGAGGTGCGATGCCTCGATAATTCCCTCGCCGCGCCCGTTCACCTTGCCGGGGATGCCCTGCGCGAAATTGAAGTGCGGCTCCATGCGTGTGGCGTCGTTCACGAACCACACTCGCGCCAGCGCCATCGCGTGTTCGGCAAACCGTTCATCGCCCGTCGCGCGATAGGCAAGGGCCAGCGCCCGCATGTCATTGGAAAGGTCGCGCAGGCGGGACTTGTCGAATTCCGGCCCGTCACGTTCGGGGTTAACCTCTCCGTCGCGGCGCGTGTAGGGGAGCCCGTCGCGCTGCGAGGGGTCTGGCCACCAATAGGGACCGATGGAGGCATAGGCGTTGGGCGATGCACCGGGAACGGGCGCAGGTTTGTCGGTCACGGAATAGGGCCCGTTGTCGAGCGCTGCTTCACCCTCCCGGATCACGCGCGCCTTCATTGCCTCGTCCGCCAGGATCGCTTCCACCCAGGGCGGTCGCCACAGGAAGGTGCGCGCGCCGTCGAAATCTGCGGCGTAGCCCGAGGCCCCGCGGCAGACCGGCTCACCTGGCGCTGCCTCGAAGGCCGGCACCTGGCTCTGGGCCGGGCCATCCTGCGCCAGTGCCGGAAAGGCCAGCAAGAGACCGACACATGCGGAAAAACTAACGCGAAACATCGCCTGCTCCTTCGATTGCCTGGCGCCATTCGGCTGCGCTGGCCCGGCAGAGGTCGCCGGGCTCGTAATGCTTGAGAGCCGCCAGTGCAGCGCCCCCCTCCACCGCCTGCTGCAGGGCATCTGGCTGATCCAGCCACACCGCCAGCACGCCGGCGGCAAAGGCATCGCCCGTCCCGATGCGATCGACGATTCCCGTCAGGACCCGTTCCTCGCTCTCGGCAGCAGCCTCGCGGGTGTCGATCCGTGCGACGATCCGGTGGGTCGTGCCATTTTCAACCTGACGCGCGGTGCTGCAGATCGCGGTCAGCGAAGGGAACTCGGCCAGCAGCGCCAAGGCCGCCTCGCGCCTCCGCGCGCCGCCTTCGCCCGAAAATTCGCGCCCCAGCAGCAGCGATACGTCCTTGTGATTGCCAAAGAAGATATCGGCCAAGCCAACAATCTCGGCGATTTCGTCTCGCCCCTCGCGTCCGCTGGCCTGCCACAGCGACGGTCGGTAGTTGCCATCGAAGGACACGGTAAGGCCGCGCTCCCTGGCCTCTCTGGCCAGCGCGTGGGTGGCGGAAGAAGAGGCTTCGCTGACCGCCAGCGAAATTCCCGACACATGCAGGTGACCCGTCCCTTCAAGAGCCGCCGGGTCATATTCCCGCAAACCTGCAAACACGCTGCCGCTGCGGTCGTAGACAACCTCGCCCCCGCGCGGTCCGGCGGCGGGCGTCAGGAAATAGCTTCCCATCCGGCCGCCTGCTGTCACGGCATGGGCGATATCCACCCCCTCGCGCCGAAGCGCCTTGAGCGCCAAGGTGCCGAGCGCGTTATCCGGCACGGCAGAAATAATGCGGGTTGCGAAACCGAGGTTAGCCAGCGCGACGGCGACATTGGCCTCCGCCCCGCCAACGTGCATGTCCAGCTTGGCAGTGTCGCGCAGGGTTGCGCCGTCGCTTGGTGCAAAGCGCAGCAGGACCTCGCCAAAACAGGCGACTGCCCGTTCCATCAGCGGGCCAGCCAGCCTCCGTCCACGGCGAGAATGTGCCCCTGCACGTAGTCCGCTGCCTTGCTGGCCAGGAACACCGCTGCACCACCGATGTCGGCTGGGTCGCCCCATCGCCCTTCGGGAATACGCTCCAGGATCTGGCGGTTGCGGTTCTCGTCTGCCTGCAGGGCGGCAGTGTTGTTGGTTGAAATATAGCCAGGCGCGATGGCATTCACGTTGATGCCCTTGGGGGCCCATTCGTTTGCCAAAAGCTTGGTCAGCCCGCCGACACCGCTCTTGCTGGCGGTATAGCTGGGCACGCGAATACCGCCCTGGAAGGTTAGCATCGAAGCGATGTTCACGATCTTGCCGCGCGCGCCATCCTGCGATGCCCAGGCGGTCATATGCCGCGCCACCGCCTGGCTGAGAAAGAACAGAACCTTCAGGTTCACGTCCATCACCGCGTCCCAGTCTTCTTCCGAAAAGTCGAGCGCGTCTGCGCGCCGGATGATGCCGGCGTTGTTGACGAGGATATCTATCCGCCCCAGCGCATCCACCGTTTCGTCCACGATCCGCTCGCATGGCTGTGTGGAAGACAGGTCTGCCATGACCACATGCGCGCGCACGCCTTCGGCCTCGACCAGTGCCTTCGTCTCGTCAGGACTGCGCCTGGCGGCAAGCGCGATGTTCGCGCCCGCCTTCGCCAGTGCGACGGCAATGCCCTGCCCTATGCCCGTGTTGGCCCCGGTGACGAGGGCCACCTTGCCCGACAGATCGAACGCCTGGATCATCACGATTACAGTCCGCGCAGGTAGTTGCTGATCACTTCGTCCTGCGAGTTGGCGTAGAACAGCTCGGCGAATTTCTCGCCCGCGATCGCGCTTTTCAGCAGGTCCTGATCGACGTTCTTCAGCACGGTGAGCATGTCATGGCAGGTCTTTGCCTTCAGATCGGACAGCACGGTGCGGTTCTTGGCCATGATGGCCGCGCGTTCCTTGGGATAGCCCACGCCGCTCTCACCCTCGAACAGCTTGCGATAGCAATCCTGCAGGTTCAGCTCCGCCGCCCAGCCGAAGCCCTTTGCATAAGGCATGGCAATCGCGTTGCCATCGTTGATCTGGGCGAACAGGAAGGCGTCGGTCGGGTCGATCACCAGGCCGCAGAAGACGCCGGGCATGGCGTTCGCGGCCAGCATGGAGCCTGAGCCCGTGCCGCAGCCCGTCACCACGAAATCGGCTGCGCCGGAATTGATCAGGATACCCGTGAGCAGGCCCACCATCGGATAGGTCACCTGCGCCGTATCGTCGGCGGTATACATGCCGTAGTTGTGAACCTCGTGCCCAAGGGGCTCCACCACCGTGGTCAGCGCATCGTGGATGATGCCGTTCTTCGCCGCCTGGCTGTTTTCGTTGATGAGTGCGATCTTCATGATTTCAGGGCCTCTCTGGCTGGATTTGTCAGCGCCGCCGATTGCTCACGGCGTGTTCTTGGCCATTTTGGTAACCGGTGTCATTTTCGAATGCAAGCATTCATTTCGCGCTTTGTGTCAGGCTATTTGGGTGGGACGACCGATCCCCGCTCGACCAGGCTGGATGGCAGCATCCACGGCATCTGCGCCGCTACGTCATCGGGTTCGATCAGCTTTTGCGCCGCGGTGCGGGCCATTTCCACGATGGGCCAGCGTACCGTGGTGAGCGATGGCCAAACATGACTGGACAGCGGCGTATCGTCGAAACCGACGATGGAGATGTCTTCGGGAATAAGCATCCCGCTGCGGCGGCAGGTGATCATCGCGCCGATGGCCATTTCATCGTTGCAGGCGAAGATCGCCGTTGGCCGACGATCCAATGCAATCAGGTCCTGTGCGGCAGTCACACCGGATTCGAAGGTATAGCTGCCCGGCCGAACGAGCGCTGGATCCAGAGACAGCCCGGCGGCCGTCATCGCTTCCTCGAAACCGGCGCGGCGTTCCTGCGGGGACGTGAAGCCCTCCGGCCCCTCGATCAGGCCGATGCGGGTGTGCCCCTTCTCGATCAGATAGGCGGTGGCCTCCCGCACCGCGTCCCGGTCATTGGAACTGACGATGTGCGCTTCGTCATCGTTCTTGATCGAGCTCATCCTGACGTATCGCGTGCCCATCTCGCGGCACAGATCGACAATCGCCTCGTCGCTGGAAATCGGCGGCAGCAGCACCACGCCGTACGGGCGCTGCCGTTCCAGGAAAGCGCGAACCTCCTGTTCGAAATCTTCGGTGTTGCGATCGAACGGCTGCACCATCAGGCCAAATTCGCTGCCCTCGATGCCTTCGAGGATGCCTTGCTGCACATTCACGAGGAACTGTGCATTCGGATTGTCGTGAATGGCCGCGATGATGAAGTTGCGACGCAGCGCCAGTGCGCGGGCCTGCAGGTTGGGCACGAAGCCCAGATCCTTGATCACCGCTTCAACCTTGGCGCGGGTCTTGTCGGAAAGCAGCGGCGACTTGTTGATGACGCGGCTGACGGTCTTTTTCGAAACGTTCGCGGCGGCTGCCACGTCGTTGATCGTCGGTTTGCCTTCGCCCTTCATCCCCTCCCCTTATGGCCAGTTGGGGAATTGGCCAAGGGCCATGCTCACATAGCCCCTGGCAACCAGAGAGAGAGCAAGGGGATGTAGGTAATCAGGAGGAGCGCCAGGATGAGCGTGAGGTAGAACGGCCAGATCGTGCGAACCATGTCGCCGATCGGCAACTTGCCCACGGCAGAACCGACGAACAGCACGGAACCGACCGGCGGCGTGACCAGGCCGATGCCCAGGTTCAGCATCAGGATGATGCCGAAATGAACGGGGTCCACTCCGCTGGCCATGGCGACCGGCAGGAAGATCGGCGTGGTGATCACGATCAGCGGTGCCATGTCCATGAACGTGCCGAGCAGCAACAGCATGACGTTGATCACCAGCAGCGTGAGCAACGGGTTGTCGCTTATCGTCCCGATCAGGCTGGCCAGCGCGGCGGGAACTTCCAGCAGGGCAAGCGCAAAACCGAAGGCGGTGGCGGCAGCGATGATGAACAGCACCATGGCGGCGGTCCGCACGGATTTCTGGGCGGCCTCCCACGTCCCGCGCCAGCCAAGGTTGCGATAGACCAGGGTTCCCACGATAATGGTATAGATCACCGCGATGGCGGAGCTTTCGGTGGGGGTGAAGATACCGGACAGGATGCCGCCCATGATGATCACGCCGGTCATCAATCCGGGAAGGGCGTAAAGGGCAGCACGCAGGAAGGTGCGCCAGCCGGGAAAGTGCCCTTTCGGCAGGCCGCGCTTGCGCGCTATCAGCCAGGCCGTCAGCATCAACAGTCCGCCGGTCAACAGGCCAGGAATGACCCCCGCCAGGAACAGGTCCCCGATGGATACGCCGATACCCGATGCGGCGGCATAGATGATCATGTTGTGCGATGGGGGAATCAGCAGGCCGACGACGGCGGCGGTAACGGTGACATTCACCGAATAGTCCCTGTCGTACCCCTTCTCGTCCATCAGTGGCACCATGCTTGAACCGATGGCGGAGGCGCTGGCAATGGCAGAACCCGACACCGCGCCGAACATCATGCTGGCGCCCACGTTCACCAGCCCCAGCCCGCCGCGTACCCGGCCGAACGCGGCATCAGCCACGCGCACCAGCCGCTCCGCTATGCCGGCGCGGTACATCAGGTCTCCGGCAAAAATGAAGAATGGGATGGCCATCAGGGTGAACACGCTGATGCCAGCAGCCATGCGTTGAACCGCCACGATCAGCGGAATGTCCGCCAGGGCAAAGGTAGCCAGCGCCGCGCCGAACAACGCAAAGGCGACGGGCGCGCCGAGGGCCAGCAAGGCGAACAGGACGATGAAGAGCACGAGGATTTCCATTAGCGTGCCCTTCCCTCTACCAGGCGCACACGGATCCGGCCCAGCGAGAAGATCGCCATGACGAGACCGGCGAACGGGATGACGGCGTAGGCCCAGCCCCGGCTGATCCCCAGCGAGGGGATGACATGCTCCCGCACGTCCCAGACAAGCAGCGTCCCGTAGAAGCAGAACACCAGGCCGAAGAAGAAGATCAGCACGTGTATGACGATGCGCAGCAGCCGCCGTTGCGCAGGAGACATGACCTGCTCCAGCAACTCGATGCGGATATGAAACCGCTCCCATACTCCGGCGGCCGCGGCAAGGAAGACATACCAGATCATCAGCAACATGGCGGTCTGCTCCGACCACGAGGGGCTGCTGCCCAGCACGTAGCGACCGAACACCTGCCATCCGACCACGGTTGTCATGGCCAGCAGGCCCGCCGCGCCCAGTTTGGCCAGCCAGTCGGCGGCGCGGTCAGCCAGGCCGCGCTTCACGATGCACCTGTGCGCAAGGCGAGGATCCGGTCCACCAGTGTGCGCTGGGCATCGGTGGTAAGCGATGCCTGCCACATGCCCGTCATCGCTTCGGCAAAAGGTGCCGGATCGACTTCGTTCACCGTGACACCAGAGGCCAGCACCGTCTCGCGGCTCTGTTCCACGCGCGTGTCCCACAGCTCTCGCATGTAGGGCACGGAATCGCGCGCTGCCTGCTTTACGACGGCGCGATCCTCGGGCGGGAGGCCATCCCACGTGACCTTGCTCATCACGAAAACTTCAGGCGCCAGCAGGTGCCGGGTGAGGCTGTAGTAGCGGGCGACCTCGTAATGGCGGCCGCTCTCGAAACTGGGCCAGTTGTTCTCGGCCCCGTCGATAACGCCCTGCGCCAGCGACTGGTAGACTTCGTCCAGCGGCATCGGCACGGCGTCCGCGCCCAGCGAGCGGACCATGTCGATGTAGAGGTCGGAGCCCGGCACGCGCAGCTTGAGCCCGCGCATGTCCTCGGGCGTGCGGATCGGGCCGCGGGTGTTGTAAAAACTGCGCGCGCCCGAATCGTAGAAGCACAGTCCGATCAGGCCGTGCGGCTCCAGCGATGCCAGGATCGCATCACCTATCGGCCCGTCGACCACTTCGCGCATATGGGCCGTGCTTTCGAAGATGAAGGGCAGGGCCGCCACCACGGTAAGCGGCTCGATCGAATTCAGGGGTGCCAGGTTCACGCGGTTGAAATCGATGCCGCCAAAAGTCGTGATCTCAAGCGTATCGCGCTCGTTGCCCAGTTGCCCGCCGGCATAGATATTGAGGTCCAGCCGTCCGCCGGTGCGCTGGCGCAGCAGTTCGCCGAAACGGCGCACGCCCTCCACCGTGGGATAGCCCACCGGATGGGTGTCGACCGAGG
Organism: uncultured Sphingomonadaceae bacterium; assembly: GCA_947493195.1. GTDB lineage: Bacteria > Pseudomonadota > Alphaproteobacteria > Sphingomonadales > Sphingomonadaceae > Alteraurantiacibacter. Next base: position 177,123 of record CANLQG010000004.1, read on the forward strand.
TCAGCCGCCCCGGTCCCAGCTTGCGATCGCAGCCGGACAGAAGCAGCCCGGCAGCCGCAGCGCCCAGCATGGTCCGCCGGTCAAATCGGGGAAGTTCGGACGAGATCACTGGACCTCAGCGCTCACCAGTTCCAGCTTGATGCTGCCGAGATCGCCGAAGTCGAGCGAGGATGTTGCCCCCACAGGTGCTTCGTGAACGCCGGTGATGGCGCCTGTCGATACGAATGTTCCCGATCGCAGCGCATGGCCGCGTTCGTCTGCAAGACCGCGCAGGAATGCAAGCGCATCAAGCGCATCGCGCGGAAAATTGTCGACGGTACGCTCGCCAGCGAGCTTCCCGTCCACGATGGCCCTTACCACGACAGGTTCCCGCCGCGCGCGCCAGTTCGTCACCTCCGGTCCGATAAGCAGGCCGTTGTTGTTGCCGAAATCGGTGATGACGGCCGTGGGGCCATAGTCGTTGATCGCAGGGATCGGGCTGGAGGCGATCTCCGCGCCGATATACATCCGGTCTGCTTCGGGCGTCGCGCCCAGGCGGAAGACGAATTCCGGCTCGATCGCGGCAAAGCCTGAAGCGAACACCGGCATGGCCGTGGGGCCGCTGCCATCGGCGCGGCGCACCGACATCGCGAATATGGGACCGGCCAGGTACTTCTCGTCGAAACGATCGAGATAGGCCGCAGGTACGCCGCCAACCTTCCATCCCGCCACCTGGTCATCCCATTGGCCAATGGAATAGTCCTGCAACCGATAGGCTTCCTCCAGCGTATCGGGCAGGCCCCCTGGCGGTCCGGGCAAGGCGCGACCCGATACCCTCGCCCGGACCAGTGTCGCCGAGATCGCACGATGCTCGGCTGAGAGGCTGCTTCCATCCATCTTCGTTTCCATGCGCCCGATCAGAACCGGCCGCGCAGGCCGACGAAGTAGCGACGACCGGAGAAATCCGACTGTGCCAGGCTGTCGCGCGTCGGGCGGTACATCAGGTTCGGTTCGTCCAGGATGTTGAGCACCTGGAAACGCACTTCGACGTTGCGGGTGATGTCATAGCTGGTCGAGAAATCGAGGAAGCCCTGCTCGGCAGCAAAGCGGTTCGACGTCGTGCGGAACGGCTTGAAGTATTCCGAGCGCCACTTGTACGCGAGGCGGACATTGAACGGACCGGTTTCGTAGAACACCGTGGCATTCGCGGTATGCTTCGAATAGCCCGGGATGTTCGCATCCTCGATGAACACAGCCAGCGATTCCCCGCTGCGTCCGATTGTGGGATCGGGGAACGAGAAGTTCGAGTCCGCGAAGTTGTAGCTAGCCTGGAAGCCCAGGCCGAAGTCGAACTGGTGCTGCGCGGTGACCTCGAACCCGAAGATCCGGCTCTTGTCGTCGGAATTGACAGTTCGTGCGATCTGCACCGGCGTCGGCGTACCGTCGACAACCAGGCTGATCGTGCTGAGATCGGTATCGAACCCGGTCTGCAGGCTCTTGTAATAGGCCGCTACCGCAAGCGAGGTGGTATCTGCCGCGTACCATTCCAGCGAGACATCCGCGTTCCAGCTCTGCAGCGGTTCGAGGAAGGGGTTGCCCGAAGCCGACACGGCTTCACCCACGCTGGCGGCGTCGGATTCGTCGTCGATAGCCAGCGCGGCCGTCATCGCCTCAGGATCGGGCCGCGCGATCGCGCGGTAGGCGGCAAGACGCAGCAGCAGGTCCGGGTTCAGTTCCAGCGAGAGGTTGGCGCTGGGCAGGAAATTCCAGAAGCTGTTGGTCTCCGCATTGACCGTGGCAGGGCCGACGGCCTCGATGTCGACCGTACCCGGATCGATGCCGGGAGAGGTCGCCAGCGCGCTGCTGACGCCAAGCGAGGTGATCTCAGTGTGGACTGCCCGCACCCCGACATCGGCCCGTGCCGGCAAGCCGAACATGGTGGTGTCGAAATTGGCCTGCACGTAGCCTGCCCAGGTCCGCTCGGTCACGTCGGTATCGTCGGTGCTGAGAGTGGAACCGATGGGAAGGCCTGCATCGGCATTGCCGGTAAGGGCAAGAAACAGCGCAGTGGGATCCCAGCTTGCGAAGGTCAGACCCTGCATCGGGGTTACGGCACCTTCATAGAGGTCTTCTACCGGGAAGCCCATGCGCGCCGCAATCGCCTCGTCGGAGAAGATATCGTTGACCAGGACGATGGGATCGGTGGAGTCGTCGCTGCTGCGATCGATACCATCGTCACGCACGCGGTGCCGGTCGGCGTAGCGAACCCCGGCCTGGATGGAGGAGATCGCACCGCTCAGTTCATAAGCCGCATCCACCCGGAACGAGAGGATATCGTCGTCGACGTTTTCCTGGCGGCGACGCACGCGCAGCGCGTCGGTGTACTGGTCGTAGTTATTGAGGTCGAACGGGGCGCCGACCCGGTTTTCCACCGCGCTGGTGTCGAGGAAGGTGAGTTCAGGCACCTCGAGGTCGCGGAAATCGAAGCGGAAATCGACGCGGTCCCGCGTGCGGATACGCATGTCCAGTTCGTCGCGGCGGCGCTCGGTCTGCGAATAGCCCCCATCCAAAGCAAGGATCAGGCGGTCGAAGGTCAGTTCGACATTGGCGCCGACACCGATGTACTCTTCGGTCTGGTCCTGCCGGAACGGATTGAGTTCGATGCGGCTGTTGCCCTCGTAGGCAAGCAGCGCGCCGCGATCGCTGACTTCGAGCGGGCTGATCCGGCGACGACCGTCGGCGATGATCAGGTTCTGGCGATCCTCCCGGTCGTCCCGATAGGACCATTGCGCGTCGATATTCACATCGATGTCCGGGCCGGGCTGCCACTGGATCGCGCCCAAGATCGCATCGCGATCGGACTGCGTTTCCAACGCACGGAAAATGTACTGGTTGGACACGAAGTACTGGGATGCCGAACCGTCCGCCGTGAAATCGCAGTTGGATCCGCCATCCTGCGAGAAATCGGTATTGCAGACGCTGTAAGTGGAGCTGCTGGTGTAGATATCCTCGGGCGCGGTATCGCGGCGCATCTGGCCGCCGATCGCGATGCCGATATCGCCCGCCCCGGTCACGAATTGGTCGACGTAGGACGCGGTGAGGCGATAGTTGTACGGATCGCCGTCGACCACGCGGTCTTCATAGTCGCTGTAACCCGCAAGCGCCTGCACCTGCAGCCGCGTGCGGTTGTAGTCGAGCGGTCGCAGCGTCTGCAACTCGATGATGCCGGACACGCCGCCTTCGATGAAATTGGCCTGCTGCGATTTGTAGACGATGGCCCCGTTGATCAGCTCACTCGGGAACTGGCCGTAGTTCACGTCGCGCCCGTCACTGCCCGACGTAACTTCGCGGCCGTTGAGTACGGAAGAGCCGAGGAAGGCGCCAAGGCCGCGAACCGAAAGCTCGGAAGCGCCGCCCTTGAACCTGTCCGACGTGACGCCCACGATCCGCTCCAGCGTTTCCGCCACCGAAAGGTCGGGCAGATCGCCGACATCCTCGCCCACGATGGCATCGCCGATCACATCGAGGTTGCGCTTGGTCTCAAGCGAGTTCTCGATAGTGCGCGCGATATCGCCGGTAACAACGATGGTATTCTCATCGTTCAACGCTTCCTCGACAACGTCCTGGCTCTCGTTGGGCGGAGTCGTCTGCGCAAAGGCCGCCTGCGCCGGACACAGCACGACGGCCGACGCCAGCAGGGCTGCTTTCACAGCGGCTGTGCGGGACGCGTGCGATTCGATAGGATTGCACTGGTGAGCCATGATAATTCCCTCTCCGTTGCTGCCCCGCCTTTGTTGTCCTGGCGAGGTCTGCCGTTCTGGGTGCCCATTTTGACACCGGTTACCCAATTAATTGACACCGGTGCCATTCAAGGTCAATACCCTTCTTGCAAAGAAGGTAGGAGAGTGTTGCCGTGAATCCCAAACCTATGGTTATTCGAAAGAATTTCACATTCCTCGCGCTCGTGCTGGCAGCATTTCCTGCCGCCGCGCAGGATTTTTCCGCACAATTGCCCGCCATCCTTACAGATGAGGACGCGCCCTACCTGCCCGACTTTTCATATGCCGGGTACGACTACGGCGTTTCGCCTTTGCCGCAGATCGATACCGTGATCGACGTGGCCGACTTCGGCGCCGTGCCGGACGATGGGAAAGACGATAGCGAGGCGCTGCAATCTGCGCTGGCCGCCGCCCATGCCGCCCAAGGGCCGGTGCGGGTGCAACTGGGTGCCGGGCGCTACCAACTGACCGAAATCCTCTGGATCGAACGCAGCGGTATCGTTCTTGCAGGCATGGGCAGCGGCGACGGAGGGACCGAGTTGTACATGCCTCGCCCGCTCAACCAGATGGACGACGGCGGCGCGCTTGACGAACTGCGCGAATACCTGGTGCGATACGACAAGCGCGAACGCCAGGCGAATGCCAACCTCGACGTGCTGTTTTCCGAATGCAGCTGGAGCGGCGGGTTCATCTGGACGCGCGTACCGAACGGTCGCCACGCAACCTACCTGGAAGAATACGACCGGCCCATCGAGACCGTGGCCGCAATCGAAAGCGGCAGCAGGGGCGAGCGGGTCCTCACCGTGCCCGGTGCCGCGAGCCTTGCCGTGGGCGACGTGCTGCAGATTCACTGGCACAACCGTGCTGGCGAGAACGGCCCCCTGATCGCTGCGATGTATGGCGCGGACCGCTCGGAATTTCCGGTCGGGGACCGGCACTGGCTTCTTCCCGACCGCCCGCTGGTGCGCCAGGCCACGCGGATCGAGGCGATAGCGGGTGACCAGGTCACGATTGCCGATCCCCTGCTGCACGACATCAACAGCGACCTGCCTGCCTATTTCGCCGCCTGGGAACACCTGAGCGAGGTCGGCATCCAGGACATGGCGCTGGTCTTTCCGCCCAGCCCGTTCTTCGGCCACCATAACGAGGCCGGCTTCAACGGCATCTATTTCACAGGCGTCCACAACGGCTGGATCAGCAACCTGCGTATCGAGAACGCCGACAGCGGCGTGCTGACCGACGATCTGGCCGCAGTCACGATTGCCAACGTGGTGAACGAGGGCGATCACATGGCGCACTATGGCGTCCACATCGGCAACGTTCACAACGTGCTGGTAACCGGTAACGAGGTGTTCAATCCGACGATCCACACTTTCAGTGTGAATACGCAGTCCACGCGGTCGGTCTATCATCGCAGCACCGGGTGGGAACAACCCACGCTCGACCAGCATGCCGGTGCCAATCACCAGAACCTGTACGATGCGATGACCGTTCACGTGCGGCCGGAACCGGCAAGCGGAGATCGGCCTGCGACCTACGAGTTGTTCAAGGCTGGCGGGGCCGGATACTGGTTGCCCGGTCATGGCCGCTTCAACACGATATGGAATCTCGAAGTGCTGGTTGAGGGCAACGCCGCGCCGGGAGAAACCGTCGTCGTCGAGGAGGCCAGCGGCGGCCCCGAGGCGCGCGTGGTCGGTCTCCACGGCAACCGTCCGCTGCAACTGGACTACACACCCACGCCATACGTCGAACTGGACCAGGCGCGCCCCATCGCCGCGCCGTCGCTGTACGAGTGGCAATTGCGGCAGCGGACCGGCGAATAGCGCTAGGCCGCCTGCATCCTGCAAGCGGCTCTCAGGACTCTAGCTGAGGTTCGGTCGCAGCCAGCGGGTGGCGGTCTCCAACGGCATCGAACGCCTTTCGGCATAGTCGGCAAGCTGGTCTTCGCCGATGCGGGCGACGCCGAAATACTGGCTTTCCGGGTGCGCGAAGTAGAACCCGCTCACCGCAGCCGTTGGCAGCATGGCCTGGCTTTCGGTCAGTTCCAATCCCGCGTTGCCGGGCGCGTCAAGCAAGTCGAACAGGATCGGCTTCAGCGTATGATCGGGACAGGCCGGATAGCCGGGAGCCGGGCGAATGCCGGTGTAACGCTCCCTGATCAGGTCCTCGTTCGACAGCGCTTCGTCCGGCGCATAGCCCCACAGGTCCGTGCGCACGTGCTGGTGCAGGCGCTCGGCAAGCGCTTCGGCTAGCCGGTCGGCCAGGGCTTTCAGCAGGATGTCCGAATAGTCATCGGTATCGTTCCTGAAGCGTTCAAGGTGCGGTTCGATACCGTGGATCCCCACGGCAAAGCCGCCGATCCAGTCACCTGCGGGATCGATGAAGTCCGACAGGCAGTAATTGTTGCGGTCGCGGCTTTTCTTCACCTGCTGCCGCAGCATGGGCAGAAGCGTGCCGTCGTCCAGTACGACATCGTCCTCAACCGCCTTGCATGGCCAGAACCCGGCGACAGCCCTTGCGGTGAGCCACTTCTCGTCCACGATCTGGTCGAGCATCGCTTGCGCATCGGCAAACAGGCTGCGCGCGCTTTCGCCCACGATCTCGTCCTGCAGGATGGCGGGGTAATTACCCGCCAGTTCCCAGGCGCGGAAGAACGGCGTCCAGTCTATTGCCTCGCGCAGGTCGGTGAGGTTCCAGTCGTCGTACACGTGCAGGCCGGGTTTTGCAGGTGCAGCGGGCTTCTTCGCAAAGTCTGCGGGGAAGCGATTGGCGCGCGCTTCCGCCAGCGATAGCAGCGGCGAACCGCCCTTGCCTGCCCGGCTTTCGCGCACCGCCTCGTAATCGTCGGCAATGCCCTCGACGAATGCATCCTTGTTGGTGTCGGACACCAGCTTGCTGGCAACGCCCACCGCGCGGCTGGCATCCAGCACGTGGATCACCGGGCCTTCATAAGCCGGATCGATCCGCAGCGCGGTGTGAACCTTGCTGGTGGTCGCCCCGCCGATCAGCAGCGGGATATCCAGCCCTGCGCGCTGCATTTCCTCCGCCACGGTCACCATTTCGTCCAGCGACGGGGTGATCAGGCCCGACAGGCCGATAAGGTCCGCGCCTTCCTTCTGCGCGGTTTCGATGATTTTGGTCCACGGCGTCATCACGCCCAGGTCAATCACCTCGTAGCCGTTGCACTGCAGGACGACGCCGACGATGTTCTTGCCGATGTCGTGTACGTCGCCCTTCACCGTGGCCATCACGATCTTGCCGGCGCTGCGCGAGTTCTCGGTCTTCTCTTCCTCAATATAGGGGATGAGATGGGCGACGGCCTTCTTCATCACGCGCGCCGATTTCACCACCTGCGGCAGGAACATCTTGCCCGATCCGAACAGATCGCCGACCACGTTCATGCCGTCCATCAGCGGGCCTTCGATAACCTCGATGGTGCGGCCCTTGCGCGCGGCAATTTCCAGCCGTGCTTCCTCGGTATCGGCTACGACGAAACTGTCGATGCCCTTTACCAGCGCGTGTTCGAGCCGCTTGGTCACCGGCCAGCCGCGCCATTCTGCAGCCTGCTTGTCCTCTTCCTTGGAACGGCCACGATAGCTTTCGGCCAGCGCGATCAGCCGCTCTGTCGCATCGGGTCGGCGACACAGGATCACATCCTCGCACGCCTCGCGCAATTGGGGATCCAGCGTGTCGTACACGTCCAGCTGCCCGGCGTTGACGATGGCCATGTCCAGCCCCGCCGGAATGGCGTGATACAGGAACACCGAGTGCATCGCCCGGCGCACGGTCTCGTTGCCGCGGAAGCTGAAAGACAGGTTAGACAGCCCGCCCGAGCAATGCACATGCGGACACCGCTCGCGGATTTCCGCCACCGCCTCGATAAAGTCGAGGGCGTAGCGGTTGTGCTCTTCCATGCCGGTGGCAACGGCAAAGATGTTGGGATCGAAAATGATGTCTTCGGGGGGGAAGCCGTTTTCGGTCAGCAGGCGATAGGCGCGGCTGCAGATCTCGACCTTGCGCTCCTTCGTGTCGGCCTGGCCGGTTTCATCGAACGCCATCACCACTACGGATGCACCGTAATCGATGCACTTGCGTGCCTGTTCGAGGAATTGTTCCTCCCCCTCCTTCAGGCTGATCGAGTTCACGATCGGCTTGCCGCTCACGCATTTCAGCCCGGCCTCGATCACGCTCCACCTGGAACTGTCGATCATGGTGGGCACGCGGGCGATGTCCGGCTCCGCAGCCAGCAGGCGCAGGAAGGTGACCATCGCCTGTTCTGAATCGAGAAGCCCCTCGTCCATGTTGACGTCGATGATCTGCGCGCCGTTCTCGACCTGCTGGCGCGCTACTTCCACGGCGGCGGTGTAGTCGCCATCCAGGATCAGCTTCTTGAACCGGGCCGAACCCGTCACATTCGTGCGTTCCCCCACGTTGACAAAGCGTGCGGTAGGGCCGGCGACGGCATCCTCTTCGGGACGGTCGATGGTATCGGGAATGGTCATGTCAGGCTGCCAGCGTAAAGGGTTCGAGACCGGCCAGACGGGTGGCGGCAATCGGCTGCGGCACGGCGCGCGGGGCGGCACCGCGCACAGCAGCGGCGATGGCAGCGATATGGTCGGGCGTGGAGCCGCAGCAGCCTCCCAGCACGTTGACGTGTCCGCCCTGCGCCCACTCCTTCAGCAGCGAGGCGGTCTTTTCCGGCGGCTCGTCATATTCGCCCAGTTCATTGGGCAGGCCGGCGTTCGGATAGGCCAGCAGCAGCGTATCGGCGACTTTCGCCAGGGTCTGTACATAGGCCCGCAACTGCTCGGCACCGAACGAACAGTTCAGTCCGATGGCCACCGGCCTTGCATGGCGCACCGCGTACCAGAACGCCTCTACGGTATGCCCGGACAGGTTGCGGCCCGAAAGGTCGGTAAGCGTCATGGAAAGGGCAATGGGCACATCTCGGCCCAGATCGCGCTCCAGCTGGCGCACGGCGAATATGGCGGCCTTGGCATTAAGCGTGTCGAAGATCGTCTCGACCAGGATCAGGTCGGCCCCGCCCTCGATCAGCGCTGCTGCCTGCTCGCGATAGACATCGGCGAGGAAATCGAAATCGATCTCCCGGTAGCCGGGATCCTCGACATCGGGAGACAGGGTAAGGGTCTTGTTGGTCGGCCCGAGCGCGCCTGCCACGAACCGCTGCATGCCATCACCCTCGGCCGCCGTATCGGCTGCCTGGCGCGCTATCCGGGCGGACGCGAGATTGATCTCGCGCACCAGGTGTTCGGCACCGTAGTCCGCCTGGCTGATGCGATTGGCGGAGAATGTGTTGGTGGAAACGATGTCGGACCCGGCGGCAAGATAGGCCGCGGTGATATCGCGAATGACATCTGGCCGCGTCAGCGCGAGGATATCGTTGTTGCCGCCCTGCGATGCTGATAGGCCAAGATCACCTGCGTAATCCTCCTCTGCCAGCTTTGCGTTCTGGATCATCGTGCCGAAAGCGCCATCGAAGATCAGGATGCGTTCGCGGGCTGCCGAGTTAATGGCTTCGCGCGCGCTCATGCCGCTGCCTCCAGCCGGGCGGCAGGGACGCGACGCCCCATCAGGTGGCAGACCGCCTCCAGCTGGGCCGCGCGGTTGAGGGTGTAGAAGTGGAAATCGCGAACGCCGCCATCATAAAGGCTGCGGCACAGGTCGGCGGTAATCGTGGTGGCCACGAACTTGCGCGTTTCCGGGTGATCGTCGAGGCCATCGAACATCGCGTGCATCCAGTCGGGCACCAGCGCGCCGCAGGCACCCGCGAACTTGCAGACCTGCGCGAAATTGGTGACCGGAAGGATGCCCGGAGCAATCGGAGCGTCGATCCCCGCCGCGGAGGCGCGGTCGCGGAAACGCAGAAACGCATCGGGCGAGAAGAAGAACTGGGTCAGCGCGCGAGAAGCCCCGGCATCCAGCTTGCGCTTGAGATTGTCGAGGTCGGCTTCGGCACTTGTCGCATCGGGGTGGACTTCCGGATAGGCCGCGACCGAGATTTCGAAATCCGCCAGCTTGCGCAGCCCGGCAACCAGCTCTGCCGCGTTCCCGTAGCCCTCCGGATGCGGGACGAACGGTTCGCCCGGCTTGCCACCGTCGCCGCGCAGCGCAACGATGTGCCGCACACCCGCATCCCAGAACCGCATGGCCACCGCGTTCACTTCATCACGGCTGGCGCCAACACAGGTGAGATGGGCAGCGACCGGCACTTCGCCTTCGGTGATCAGGCGCTGCACGCCCGCGATGCTACGCGACTGGGTAGAGCCGCCCGCGCCATAGGTCATCGAGACGAAGGATGGCGCGAACGGGGTAAGGCGATGGAACGCCCGGAACAGCTGCTCCTCCGCGGTTTCCGTGGCAGGCGGGTAGAACTCGAAAGAGACCGAGATGTCCCCCGGCAGACCCGCGAACTGCGAATCGCGGTTCACCCTGTCTGTTTGGGAATCAGAGACTTCCATGCGCGCTTTACCTTCAGAAATAACCAGAAATTGCAGCTATCGGCTCACTTTCTTGCGGATATCAAGATATCCTTATATCCGCAAGATAGGATTGGATTGCACATATAAAGAATTCTGCATATGTACTCCGGCGTGCGGATCGAAGCTCTCATTGCTGCCCTGTCGGACCCGACGCGCCTGCGCATAATGCGCTTGCTCGAACATCTGGAACTGGCGGTAGGGGAACTGGCGCAGGCGCTGGGCCAGAGCCAGCCGCGCGTTTCCCGGCATGTCGCCATCCTGTGCGACAGCGGCCTTGCCGAACGGCGGCGCGAAGGCAGCTGGGTCTACCTGCGCAAGGCCATCTCGGATGCATCCGACAGTGCGGTGGACGTGGCCACCTCCCGCCTGCTCGACGCGGCAGAGGCCGAGGACGTGGAATTCGCCGCCCAGTGCGCGGAAGACCGCCGCCACCTCGCCGCCATTCGCGCAAGGCGCGAAAGCAGCGCGGCGCAGTTCTTCGCCAGCCACGCGGGCGAATGGGACCAGTTGCGCGCCCTCCTCAGCCCCGCCGAAGAGGTGGAGGAATGTATCGTCAAGGCGATCGGCCACCAGCCGCTGGGAAGGTTGCTCGACATCGGAACAGGCACCGGGCGCATCGCGGAATTGCTGGCCGACCGCGCCGACTACGTGGTGGGGTTCGATCGCAGCCCCGAGATGCTGCGGCTCGCCCGCGCGCGATTGCAGGACTTTCCCGCCGGCCACTGGGAACTGGTGCAGGGCGATTTCTACGCACTTCCCTTTGCCGACGCCTCGTTCGACACGGTGACCCTGCACCAGGTCCTGCATTTCGCCCACGAGCCGGTCTACACCCTGCGCGAGGCGGCCCGCGTCAGCGGGGCTGGGGCGCGGATCGTGATCGTCGACCTTGCGGCCCACGCCCGTGACGAACTGCGCGAACGCCACGCCCACGTTCGGCTGGGTTTCACTGATGAACAGATGAGCGAACTTCTCCGTGACAGCGGCCTGGCCGCCCCGGCCCCCGTTGCCCTAGTGGGCGAGGCGCTGACGACTAAGATCTGGATCGCACAGCGCGCCACTGCCGAGGCCGTGGCGGAGATGGCCTAGGCCTGCGCCTCCAGCACTTCCAGCACGCGGGCCAGTGCCTGTCCGGCCGGGTCCGGTTCGTTCATCAGCGCATAGCTTCCCGACAGCCAGAGCGCGCAATGGCCGTGGACCGTTGCAATCAGCGAGCGGACCAGCCGCCGGGTATCCTCGCCATCGGCACCGGCCCCCATCCACGCGGCCACCTCGCGATCCACGACAGCGGTCAGGGCTTCACGCGCGGCGACGTCTTCTGCGGCAATCCCGGTTTCGCGGTCGATCCGGTGGTCGTAGATCGCCATCCAGGCATTCGCATTCTCCCCGGCGAAGCTGAAGTAGCCGCGCACCAGCGCCTCGATCCGTGCGGTGCCGGTGGGTGACACGCCATCCAGCGCCTTCTCCAGCCACGCGCTCCATTGCCGGAACGTGTGGCTGTTGACTGCCAGCAGGTAGGCATCGAGCGATCTGAAGACGTTGTAGATCGTGCCGACCGAATAACCTGCCCTGCGGGCCGCCTCGCGCGCGGAAAACTTCGCGAAGCCGCGCTCTGCCAGAAGGGCATGGCCCTCCTCTACCAGCAAGGCGCGCAGTTGTTCTGGCGTGTGGTCCGATCGTCTTCCCATCAAACGGGGGATAAGCGATAAACTGAACGCTGTCTAATTTTTAATTGAACACTGTATAATTTGTTGGCATGCTATCCGCCGAATCGAATGGAGCGTCTTGTGTTAAGCAACTTTGCCATTGCCGGTTGGGGCACCTATCGCCCGCTGAAAGTGCTGCACTCCAGCGAACTGGATTCGCGCCACGGACATGCGCATGGCTGGACGGAGGAGCAATTCGGCATAACATCACGCCACGTGGCGAGCCCGGATGAAACGAGCTCCATGATGGCAGCACAGGCCACCCGGCGCGCACTGGCGATGGCGGGCTGGGATGAGGGTGATTTCGACGCGATCATCGGCGGTTGCGGGGTGATGGAACAGCCGATCCCCTCCACCGCCGCGCTGGTGCAGGACAGGCTGGGTTTGGGACGCAGCGGAATACCGGCTTTCGACGTGAACCAGACGTGCCTTTCCTTCATGGCAGCACTGGACGTTGCAGGCATGGGCATTGCCACCGGGCGTTGGCGCAGGGTGCTGGTTTTCGCCGCCGACATCGCATCGTGCGGTCTGGACGAGGGCGACCCCAAGATCCGCTCCATCTTCGGCGACGGCGCGGCCGCGCTGGCGATCGAGGCTTGCAGAAATGACGGGCGTGGCATCGCGGGGCACAGCATGGCGACGTTCGGGGCCCATCACCGGCTGGCGCAGTTGCGCGCTGGCGGAACGAAGCTGCGCGTGCAGGAAGGGTACGACGCGCTGGTTGCCGGTTCGCACTTCGAGATGGACGCCTTTGGCATTTTCAAGGCCGCAGCCAAGGCGCTGCCCGATGTAATCGAAAAGGCGCTGGCGGCTGCGGGTATCGGCAAGCAGGCGATTGCGTGCATTATTTGCCACCAGGCCAGCGCGCCGGGCGTGAAGCACGTGCAGAAACTGTTCGCGCCGCACGAAGGCCGGGTGGTCGATATCTTCGCGCAGCATGGCAACCAGATTGCCGCGTCGATCCCCACCTGCCTTGCCCATGCGCTGGATGAAGGTCACGCAGGGGAAGGCGACCACGTACTCCTCCTCGGCACGGCTGCCGGTATCAGCGCGGGCGCCATGGTGCTGCGCCTGTGACCCGCCGCATCCTCATTACTGGGGCAACCGGCGGACTGGGCACGGCTCTGGTCTGCGAAGCCCTCTCACGCGGCCACCAGGTTCGCGCCACGGGGCGCGACCGTGATGCAGGCAAGGTGCTGGAAGCCATGGGCGCAAGCTTCGTCACCTGCGATCTCGCTGCCGACGTTTGCGACATTTACGACCTTGTGGACGGTTGCCAGTCGGTAACCCACGCCGCCGGGCTTTCGGCCAGTTGGGGCAAGCGTGACGCGTTCGAGCGCAACAATGTCCTGGCAACCCGCCTTCTGCTTGATGCCGCCAGCGCTGCCGGGGTCCAGCGCTTCGTCTTTATCTCGTCCCCTTCGATCTACGCCGCGCTGCGCGACCGGATCGGGATCGGCGCAGACGATGCCCCCACCGATCCGCCGCTCAACCACTATGCCCGCACGAAGCTGGCGGCGGAGCAACTGGTACTTTCCCCGCGCAAGGATGGCATGGCGACCTGCGCCGTGCGCCCGCGTGCGCTAGTGGGCGAAGGAGACCGGGTGATCCTGCCACGGCTGGCCGAACTGGCTTCGCGAAAGCGCGTGCCCCTACCGGGCGGAGGTACCGCGCTGATCGAGATGACCGACCTTCGCGATGCGGCTCGAGCGATTTGTGATGCAGAGGAGTGTGCGCCCGAGCTTGCCGGCAAGGGCATCAACGTTTCCGGGGGGAAGCCCGTTGCCGTGCGCAAGGTGGCAGGCGACCTTGCCGCAACGCTGGGCCTGTCACCCCGGCTGGTCTCGCTTCCCCGCCCTCTTGCCCGCGTAGTTGCCACAACCATGGAGATAGCGGCGCGGCTGACGGGCACGGCGACGGAACCACCCCTTACCCGCTATACGCTGGCGACCCTCGCCTATTCGCAGACATTCGACCTCGAGCCCACCCGCCGCCTGCTGGGCTATACGCCGCGTTACGATGCACTCGCCACCGTGCTGGAGCAGGCGCGCAAGCTGGAGGGGGCGGAATGATCCGCATCGGCTTCCGCTGGCTAGAGCGCGGATCGTGCCGCCATCCACAGGCCGCAACCATCAAGGGCGGCAGCCTGTGCGCCGTGGATTTCCCCGCCATGGTAGGGGTGATCGCGCATCCGGCACTCGGTAACCTGCTGTTCGACACCGGCTACGATCCGGCGTTCCTGGATGCCACGCGGCCCTTTCCCGAACGTCTCTATCGCTGGGCTACCCCGGTGGAGGTGGGCGCGGGCGAAGAATGGCAGGCATGGCTGATGCGCCATTCTATCGCGCCCGATACGCTGGCAGGGCTGATCGTATCCCACTTCCACGGCGACCACGTGGCGGGGGCTGCGCGCCTGGCGGGCCTGCCCCTCTATTGCGCCCGCGCCGGACTTTTGGCGCTCCGCAGTGGGTCCCGCTTTGGAAGGGTCCGCCAAGGGCTGCTTCCCGCTCTGGTGCCGCAAGCAATGGACGCGCAGGCCCGCTTCTTCGAAGACGCTGCCCAGCGCGCGCTCCCTTCCGCCTTTGTGCCCTTTACCAGTGGACGGGATATTCTAGGCGATGGCAGCCTGCTGGCGGTAGAACTGCCCGGCCATTGCCCCGGGCACTGGGGCCTTGCCTTTGTTAACGAGGACGATCGCCCGATCCTGCTGGCAGGCGACGCGGTATGGTCTGACCGATCGATCGCCGAGAACCGGCCCCCACCGCGCCTGACCACAGCCATTCTGGGCAATACGCCGCTTTATCGCGCTACGCTGGAGCAACTGCATCAGGCCTCGTGCAACGGGTCGGGCGTGGCGATCCTGCCGTCGCACTGCGCCCGCAGCGCTGCTGTATTCAACGCTGGCGATGCAGATTGATGTTGTCCGCAGCTGGTGGCGCACCCGGCGCGCCATGCGCATGTCGGCGGGCGAGCTTGCCGCGTATCGCGAACGGCAGTGGCTTGCCTTGCAGCCGGCACTGGTTCGAACACCTGCCCTCGCCCAGTACGCGGGCAAGCCGCTGGGCGAATACCCGATCACCGAAATTTCCGACCTGCGCACCGATTATGGCCGCTGGAACAGCCTTGGCCTGACCGATGCCGAACTGCGCGAAATGGCCGATGCGGCCGAGCGCGGCGAGGATACAGGCGATGTCGTTGTCGGATGGTCGACCGGCTCCGGCGGCGGCACGCGCGGGCTGTTCGTTGCTAATGCGCGGGAGCGGGCAGACTACCTCGGCCAGAGCCTTGCCCGCCTGTTGCCGCTGCGCGCTCTGCTTCACCGCCAGCGCATCGCCCTGCACCTTCGCGCAGGCAGCGCGCTTTACAGCGATGTGGAGAGCGGGCGGATGGCGTTTCGCCATGTGTCGCTGGACCGGTCGTCGGCAGAGGCCTTGCGCGAGCTTGAAGCATATTTGCCAACCATCCTCATCGCTCCGCCCCACCGCCTGATCGACTTCGCAAGGCAGGGCGTAAACCTGCCGGATCTGCGCCATCTGTTCACCGGCAGCGAACCGATCAGCGCTGCGGAAACCAATTACGTGACAAGCATGGTGGGTCTGCGTCCACGATCGATCTGGCAGGCAACCGAGGGTTTTCTGGGAGCCGAATGCGCCGAGGGCAGGCTGCACCTGAACGATCATGCGCTGGCAATCGAGCTCGAGCCAGTTTGCGGCATCAGCGCCTTTCGCCCGATAATCACTGACTTGCGCCGCAGGAGCCAGCCGGTGATACGACTGCGCGGAGACGATCTGGTGGAACTGGCCGACGACGGGTCATGTGCGTGCGGATATGCCGGCCGCATGATCCGTCCGGTTGCGGGCCGTGCCGGAGAGCTTTGGCGGCTTGGCGATGTTACCCTGACGCCCCGGCAGGTAGTTGAGGCGGTAGAGGGCGCGCTGGACGCCAGCTGGAACTGGCAGGCCAGCGCAGGTCAGCACGAGGCCATCTTGCGAGTCACTAGGGACGCTCCCGCGGAAGCCGCCGCCAGGGCGCAGCAGGCCTTGGCTCGCCTCGTGCCGGTTCACGTAAGGGTCGAGCATACACTCCCCGCATGGACCGGCCCCAAGCGCCGCAAGGTGGTTTGGACACCCTCCTACACGGCGGCCTGAGCCGGACTTTCTCGGAACATTGGCCCATGCCTATCCCTTGGTTGGGTATGAGGAACCCCGAAAATGCCGCCCATTCCAGTCACACGCTGCCCAGTCGCCGGAAGCGATTGCGAATGCTTCTGCGACTGAAATCGCAGCGACAGATGGCCTTGCTTGGCACCGGGATGTTTGCCGCGGTCTCGCTCGCATTAGGAGCAATGCTGGTGAACGATCGCACCTCGCCAGAGGCGGTGAAGCTGGGAAAGGGAACGGCAAGCGTAGAAGCCATGCCGGTCGCTCAGATGGATCCGGTGGAGCCGCTACCCACAAGCACCCCGTCTGCGCGGGAAAGCGCCATGGGCGGCGGCGATGCCAGCTATTACGGCAACGAACTGGCAGGAAATCGCACGGCCAGTGGCGAGGTGTTCAACCCCCGGGCACTCACGGCGGCGCACCGCACATTGCCCTTGGGCAGCGAGGTGCGCGTGACCAACCCTCGCAATGGAGAAAGCGTGGTCGTGCGTATCAACGATCGCGGGCCCTATCATGGCAACCGCGTGATCGACCTTTCCTATGCCGCAGCCCGAGATATCGGCCTTATCCGGTCCGGCACCGGCAGGGTGAACTTGGCCCTGCTGGTTACCTGACCCGTCAAAAATGGCAGCCGCCCATGAAAATTGCGTCCGCGTTCGTGTCATTCTGGCGCTTGGGCGCAGCGTGGGTTAAAAGGGCCGCATGATCAAACCCGCAATCACTCTCACCCTGTTCGGACTGACCGCCTGCGCAACCACCACGCCGCCATTCGACGATGACGGCAATCCCAATGTGCGCGATCAGGCGGAGACCTGCGATGCCGCGGCAGCGCAAGGCATGATCGGAGAGCGCGCGACATCCGCGCTGGGCGGCGAACTGCAGGCCCTCACGGGCGCGCGCACCCTGCGCTGGGTTCCGCCGCGCACCGCGGTCACCATGGATTACCGGATGGACCGGCTGACGGTTTCCTACGACGACGACATGCGTATCGGGAGGATCGCCTGCGGTTAGGACAGGCGCGTTCGCCCGGCGGAAAAATCCGCGAGCCCGCGGCGCGCTGCATGGATTGGAGCGAAAATGCGGCATCTGCACTTGAACCGTAATCGGAAAGTCGTGACTCTCGCCATGGCGGCACTGGGCATTTGCGCCCTTCCCCTCCTGTCCGCGTGTGGCGATGATCTGGAAGACCGCCAGGCTGCGGTAGAAGAGCGCCAACCTGTAAGCGGTGCAATGACGATGGAGCAATCTCAGAGGGCTCCCTCCGCGCCGGCCCCCGAAAGCGAAGCCGCGCGAATGGATGACGAAGTGGTGGTCGATGCCGAGCCCGAAGTGTTCGTCGACGATGCGCAGGGATTCTCCACCGACCCCATTGACGATACCGCGGGATTCGACCCGACTCCGAGTGAGAACGGCGGTTTTGCGCCCGAGCCGATGGCGCCGAAAAGTTTCGAGGACTAGATCGCCTGGCAACAGGCCGAAAGTTTCACGAGTTACCGGTTGCCTCGTAATGCGCCTTTTGACATGGCGCGCCATGCACTTTGACTGTGCAGGAGACACATATGACCGGACAATTCCAGCTTAGCGACGACCAGCTTGCGATCCAGGAGATGGCGCGGCGCTTCACCGCTGACAACATCACGCCGCACGCTGCCGAGTGGGACGAGAAGCACCACTTCCCTCGCGACGTTATCAAGCGGACCGGTGAACTGGGCTTCGGCGCGATCTATGTGTCGGAGGAATCGGGTGGCATAGCGCTGGGCCGGCTGGAAGCTGCCCTGATCATGGAAGCCATGGCCTATGGCTGCCCCACCACCAGCGCCTTCATTTCCATTCACAACATGGCCGCCTGGATGATCGACACCTTTGGCGGAAACGAACTGAAGGAACGCTATCTCCCCGACCTCGTCTCGATGGAGAAACTGGCCAGCTACGCGCTGACGGAACCGTCCTCCGGTTCCGATGCCGCCGCGCTGAAGACCACGGCGAAGCTGGACGGTGACCATTACGTTCTCAACGGCACCAAACAGTTCATTTCCGGTGGCGGCGTGAACGATGTTTACGTGGTTATGGTGCGCACCGGCGAGGACAAGTCGCGCGGCATTTCCTGCGTAGTCGTGGACAAGGATACGCCCGGTGTCAGCTTCGGCGCGCCGGAGAAGAAATTGGGCTGGAACGCCAGCCCCACGGCGCAACTGATTTTCGAGGACGCGCGCGTGCCCGTGGCGAACCGCGTCGGCGCGGAAGGCGACGGGTTCCGCTTCGCCATGGCCGGGCTCGACGGCGGGCGACTGAACATTGGCGCCTGCTCGCTGGGCGGTGCCCAACGATGCCTGGACGAGGCCGTGGCCTATACCAAGGAACGTCAGCAGTTCGGGCAGCCGGTTGCCGATTTCCAGAATACCCAGTTCATGCTGGCCGACATGGCGACGGAACTGGAGGCCGCGCGGGCGCTGCTCTATCTCGCCGCTGCCAAGGTCACCGACAATGCGCCCGACAAGACGCGCTTTTCGGCCATGGCAAAGCGCCTTGCCACCGACAGCGGCAGTAATGTCGTTAACAACGCGCTGCAGCTGTTCGGCGGCTACGGCTACCTCAAGGATTACCCCATCGAACGCTTCTGGCGCGACCTGCGCGTGCACTCCATCCTGGAAGGAACCAACCAGGTGATGCGCATGATCGTGGGCCGCGACCTGTTGCGACAGTAAGGATTTTATGACCGATCTTCTCAACCTGCACACGCACGGCAACGTCGCCCATGTGTCTCTCAACCGCCCCAAGGCTATCCATGCGTTGACGCTGGAGATGTGCGAGGCGATGGGTCTGGCGCTGCTCGGCTGGCGCGAAGACGACAATGTGAAACTGGTGCTGCTGGATCATGCCGAGGGGCGCGGATTCTGTTCGGGCGGCGATGTGGCGATGCTGCGCAATTCCGCCACCGAGGACGATGGTGCTCGTGCCCGCGAGTTCTTTCACACCGAATACCGCCTGAACCACCTGCTGTTCACCTACCCCAAGCCGGTGGTGGCATTCATGGACGGTGTGACCATGGGCGGCGGCGTGGGGATCAGCCAGCCCGCGAAATACCGGGTGGCGACCGAGAACACGAAATTCGCCATGCCGGAAGGTGCCATCGGCCTGTTTCCCGATGTAGGCGCAGGTCACTATCTTCCTCGCCTGCGCGGCCAGGTGGGCAAATTCCTTGCCCTCACCGGAGCGCGGCTGGACGGCGCGGAGTGCCTTTGGGCAGGCCTTGCCACGCATTACATCGAAAGCAGCAAGCTGGCCGAAGTGAAAGCCAGCCTGATCGCGGACCCAGACAGGGTGGAAGACATCCTGGGCGAGCATGCCAGCGAGCCGCCGATGGCGCGGCTGCAGTCCAATCGCCGCAAAGTGGACCAGTTTTTCGCGCCCGGTACGCTGGAAGGCATTATCGCCGCGCTGGAGGCAGACGAAAGCGAATGGGCAGCCAAGGAACTGGCCGCCATCCGGTCCAAATGCCCGACCACCAGCAAGGTCGCCCTGCGACAGTTCGAGGAAAACGCCGACTGCAGGAACTTCGCCGCCAACATGGCGATGGAGTATCGCGTGGCCTCTCGCATGATCATGCGGCCTGACTTCGCCGAGGGCGTACGCGCCGTGCTGGTCGACAAGGACAATGCACCGGCGTGGAATCCGGCGGAGCCCGAAGGCGTTACCGGTGAAATGCTGGACGCGATCTTTGCCCCCCTGCCCGATGGCGAGGAATGGACACCGTTCCGCGAAAGCTGATCCGTCAGGCTCCGCAGGTGTGCAGAAGGCTTTCTACCTGGGCCCGGTAACCGCTGCCGAACAGGCGCAGGTGCACCAGCATCGGCCACAGCTGGTACACGGGCACCCGCTCGCGCCAACCGGGCGGCAACTCGCTGGCAGCGAAGAGCGCTTCGGGCGGACTGCCGAAAACCTGAAGCATCGCGAAATCCACCTCGCGGTCGCCGTAATAGCTGGCGGGATCGATCAGCGCGGCAAGCTGGCCCCGGTGGAACAGGACGTTGCCGCTCCACAGATCGCCATGCAGCAGGGCGGCCGGCGGCCGTTGCGGCAGCAGGTCGGGCGTGCGCCGTGCAAGGTTCTCGATCCTGGCTGCAAGCGCACCGCCCACGTGTTCGCAAGACGGCAGAAGCCGACGCTCGGCCCAGAACTGCGGCCAGTCTTCGAGCGGATCGTTTTGAATGGGCACCGAACCGAAGGCGTAATCCGTGCTCCAACCGAAAAGCCGGGCTTGTGGTGCATGGAGAAGTAGCAGTCCTTCGGCCATGCTGTCCCAGCCTGCCCGGCCATCTGCAGATATGTATTCCATTGCCAGCAATTCGTCGCCGCTGACGAGAACCTGCGGTACGGGCGCTCCGGTCGCCGCGATCGCGCGAAGCATCGTCCCCTCGCGAGCGACAAGTTTGCCCTGCTTGGCGACGATCTCCCGCCCGTCGGCCAGAGTGACGAGCGCCGCCCCGCCCAGATCTCCGCCGGGCAATTGGCGGGTTGCGGCGACCTTTTCTCCCAGCGCCGCTTCGATCTCTTCGGCAAGGTTCACGAAAAGCGGGCGACGAGCGCGTGCGCCGCGGCCGTCACGTCGGACCAGGTTTCGGCAAAGCCTTCCTCGCCGCCGTAGTATGGGTCGGCAACAGGCTGGCCCGTGCGGCCGGTTACCATATCCAGCAGCAGGGCAAGCTCCGCTGTCGTATCGCCGGGTGCAAGTTGCCGCAGGTTTCGCAGGTTCTCCGCATCCAGCGCGAAGATATGATCGAAACGGGTGAAGTCGGCGCGCGTCACCTGCCGTGCGCGCAATCCCGTGATGTCGACGCCGTTTTCCCGCGCCACGGCAATCGCCCGCGGATCGGGCGGATTGCCAACATGCCAGTCACCGGTGCCCGCGCTGTCGACCTGCAGATCGAGCCCCGCAGCCTCGGCAGCGCCGCGCAGGGCGCCTTCGGCAAGCGGGGATCGGCAAATGTTGCCAAGGCAGACAAACAGGATGGAGGGCGCATCACCCATGCGCGCATCCCATCATGCAGGCCACGGACCGGTAACCGCGAGCGTCATCGTCGGGCTGTAGACATTCACGAACAGCGTCCGGCCGTCGGGCGAGAAACAGGCACCCGCCAGCTCCGTCTGCATTCTCAGCAGCGCGAGCGGGTAGGCCTCTCCGGCAGGGGTGATGCCGCGCAGGTGATTGTGAACAACGTCATCGTAACTGTCCTCGCAGACGATCAGATGTCCGTTGGGTGCAACCGTGAGGTTGTCGCCGAAGCTGTACTCGCTTTGCGCAGGGCTTTCATAGAACAGCTCAAGCGTGTCGGGACTGTCATTCCCTGGTTGCAACCGGAAGATCTGTCCCTGGCGCGCCGCGCCCCCGCTGGTGCAGGTGAAGAACAGCTCCCCATCGCCCATCCAGATACCTTCGCCCCGCGCAAACAGGGTCGCTCCGCGAGCAGCACCGCGCTGGCGCAGATCGTCATCGGGCGCCTCCACATTGTCCATAGTAATCCAACTGGCGGACAAGGCATCGCCCGCAGCAATGCTACGTGCCGACCAGTTGCGCGTGTCCTTGACCTCTCCCAGCACCAGGGCCTGCAAGGTGCCGCCTCGCGCCAGCTGGCCGGGCTGCGCGGGAAGGAACCGGTACAGCAGGGAATCGTCGCGATCCTCGGTCATGTAGACGATACCTGTCGCCGGATCGACGCAGGCCGCCTCGTGGTTGAACCGGCCCATGGCCGTTAGCGGGACCGGGTCGACCAGTCCCGGAGCGTCGGCAGGAACTTCGAAAACCCACCCGTGATCCTTGTTGATACGACCGTCCGCGCGAGAGGTGTTTTCCTCACAAGTCAGCCAGCTGCCCCACGGGGTGATCCCGCCCGCGCAATTGCGAATAGTGCCGGCGAGCGATCGGTACTGGCGCTCGACATCCAGCGTGGCCGCATCCAGCACGACCGTGGTGGTTCCGCCCGGAAGGGGGATGAGGGAGCGCTGGACCGTATCGAAAGCCGGGCCCGAAGGGATGGAACCGCCATCGTGCTGCGGCTGCAGTTCGTGATTGCGCACAAGCGCCAGCTTGCCGTTGCCGATGTCGAAACAGCCCATGCCGTCTGCGCGGTCCGGCACGGTGCCGCCATCGCTCATCGGCTCATCCAGCCGGGAAATGACGCGGTACGAGAAACCCTCGGGCAGGTCGAACATTCCGGCGGGATCGGGAACGAGGGCACCAACCGGACTTGCCGAACCCGACAATGCCGGACTGGTGGAAGCGCGCGGGCCCGCCGTGGTGCAACTGCTGAGATACAGCCCGGCGAAAGCCGTTCCGGTCAGGCTGAGAAACTGGCGACGACTTGGTGATGACATGCGATCTGCGAACCCTGATGAAGCCTGCTGCTGGCGGTTTTCCAGCAGATTGAAGCCTAATTATTCCGGTAATGTTGCAGGGACTATCCTGGAACACCGAACAGGCGATTTTTGGAAAACTCCGGTTTCCCGAATTTTCACGCCGCGCCAGTTATATTCGTGCAAATTCGCGGTGCAAGGTGTGACTTTCCGTGCGGACACCTTGCCAGGGTTCTGGTCATGTCCAGCGGTATGCTCGCGCCGGGCCGCAGTAGGAAAGACGCCCGCGCGGCAGGTCAGAATTGCAATGTCGTGCGCAAGTAGAATTGTGGGCTTCGAAACTGGCTTTCGGGTCTTCCCACGGGGATCCATATCCAGCACCGTGAAACCGATGCCGGCCCCTAAA
>CANLQG010000004.1:207500-385220 GCA_947493195.1 uncultured Sphingomonadaceae bacterium
GTTCGCCGCCAGCGTAATCCTGGCGCGATGGTTCATCGATCCCGACGAACTGGGCCTCTTCACCATCGCCTTCTCGTTCGTGTCCTTGCTGGCGGTGCTGCAGGAATTCGGCATCAATCGCTATGTCGCGGGAGAGCCGGACCTCGACGACGATGGAATCCGTACCGCATTCACCGTGTCGCTGGCGATAAGCTGGACGATTGCGGTTCTGTGCGTGCTGCTCAGCTGGCCGGCTGCCGCCTTCTATGACCTGCCCGGCCTGCTGCCGCTGCTGCTGGTCGTTGCGGCAAGCTATTTTTTCGTGCCCCTGGCGACCGTTCCCATGGCGCTGCTGCATCGACGCATGGATTTCCGCTCCAACACCATGATCGAGATCGGGGTGGTGCTGACCAATGCCACTGTCGCCATTACGCTCGCCTGGTACGGCTACGGCGCGATGGCCCTGGCCTGGGGTGCCTTTGCCCAGCAGGTGGCACGGGCGGTGATTGCCCAGTGGCGGGTGGGCGGCAAGTTGCCGATCCCCCCGCGAATCGAAGGCGCATTGCCGGTGCTGCATTTCGGCGGCTTCTCCACGCTACTCAATGGCATGTCGCAGCTCGGCTCGCGCCTTCCCGAACTTCTGATCGGGCGACTGCTCGATACCATCGCCGTCGGTCTGTTCGCCCGCGCCTATGGCCTTGCCTGGCAGCTGCGCTGGCTGGTGAGCGGCGGGATGACCACGGTCTTCTACCCGGCCTTTGCCCGCTTCCGTGACCGTGGCGATCCGCTCGGCCCGCATTACGAGCGCGTCACGGCCAGCTTCACGGCCCTGACCTGGCCCACCATGGCCGGCCTTGCCGCCTGTTCGGTGCCGGTGGTGAACATCCTTTACGGCGAGCGCTGGCTGGGCGCGGCGCGGCCGCTGGAATGGATCGCCATGGCGCAGATCCTGATGATCGCCCTGCCCCTGCATGTCGAACTGCCCATCCTGCTGAAGCGCACCCGACCGCTGCTCTGGCGCTTCGGTCTCGATACCGCCGTCTCCGTTGTGCTGCTGGCGATAGGCGCGATGTTCTCGCTGGAGGCCGCTGCTGCCAGCCGCGTTGCCTATGGCTTTGCCTGGCTCGCCATCCATGCACCCTTCCTGCAAGGCGTCGTCGGTTTCCGCTGGAGCGCACTGCTGCGCATCTGGCTGCAATCGGCGCTGGTGACAGGGGCGGCGGTGCTGCCAGTGTGGCTCTCCTACCAATATGTCGCGCCCGCACTGGAGGCAGGCTTCGTCCAGGTTTTTGCTGCTGCCATGATCGGGGTCGTGCTTTGGCTGGTCACCCTGCGCCAAATTCGCCACCCGGCCTATTTCGAGATCCACCACTTCGCCAGCCATGCGCTCAGCCAGTTTGGCTGGGCACGCTTCGTGCCAGCCCCGCGCCCTGCCTCGCACTAGCCCGGCTTGGGCCTTGGCCCGCTGCGTGGTAATACCGCCAGTGCAAGCTCGCCGCGGTCCGGGACACCCCGTCGGGCAGGAGAGAGGCAATGCACTGGATTGCAACCGCAGGCGCGCTGGCCCTGCTCACCCCCGCCATGGCGGAAGATGTTCCCGGACCGGCCCACCTACCGACCGCGCAGGAAAGCGCTTCGGACGATATTTCGGCAGCACCGATCGTTATCGAAACCATCGACATGGAAACGGAGCGCTATCGCCGGATGACGGTGCCGGTCACCATCATGGGCGAGGGACCTTTCGCATTCATGGTCGACACCGGATCGCAGGCCACAGTGCTTTCGCGCCGCCTGGCAGAGCAGCTCGAACTGACGGACCGCGAACCTGCAACGCTGGTCGGCATGGCCAGCAGCCGCGCGGTGGAGACAACTATCGTGCCCCGGTTCCAGCTGGGCAAGCGCAGCATGACCCTGCGTACCGCCCCAGTCCTGGAAGGTGCCCATATCGGCGGGGCGGACGGCATTCTCGGCCTCGATTCGCTGCAGAACCAGCGCGTCCTGCTGGATTTCGCAGGCGGCACAATGCACATCTCCGACTCTGTCGGTGCTGGCGGCAGGGACGGATACGATATCGTCGTTCGCGCACAGGAGCGACTGGGCCAGCTGATCATCCACCGCGCCCAGATCGACGGCGTAAGCGTCGACGTGATGCTGGATACCGGGGCGCAGGGCTCGGTCGGCAACCTCGCGCTGCGGGAACGGCTGCGCCGCCGCGGACAACTGGACGACGCGGTCATTACCGACATCAACGGCGTGCGCACCAGCGGGGAAACCCGCATGGCCCGGCGGCTGGAACTGGGCACCGCACAGATCAACAATGTCGTCGTCTCGTTCACCGATGCGCCCACCTTCCACTCCCTTGGCCTGGTGGAACGGCCAGCATTGATCCTGGGCATGCGCGAAATGCGCCTGTTCAAGCGGGTTGCGATAGATTTTCGCTCTCGCCGCGTGCTGTTCGACCTGCCCGGCGATGTACCGATCGACCAGATCTGGCACTTCAACCGCCGGGCCAGCAGGTTGAACGACTAGGCGGACACGCCGTCTCGCGCTTGCCCTTCCCTGCCCAAGGCCCCACCTTGGCGCGGTGAGAGATTTCGGCGACAGGACGGGGACCAGGACAGCAAGCGGCGAAAACGCCGACTGGGCGACCATGCGCCGTTTCCTGCCCTATCTCTGGCCAAAGGGCAGGCCGGACCTCAAGCGCCGGATTGTCGGCGCGGGGATCCTCGTCCTGCTGGCCAAGGCCGTCGTCCTCACCCTGCCCTTTGCCTACGCCCGCGCAGTCGACACGATGGGCGCGGACGGCGATCCTGCCGTGTGGGTCGCGATGGCGCTGGTGATCGCCTATGCCGCGGGCCGGTTCGGCAGCGTGCTGTTCGACCAGTTGCGCAACATCGTTTTCAACCGCGTGGGTCAGGACGCGGTGCTGGGCCTCACCGAGGACGTCTTCGCGCGGTTGCATCAGCTTTCGCTCCGGTTCCACCTCTCACGACGCACAGGCGAGATTACACGCGTGGTGGAACGCGGGACCAAATCGATCAGCTCGATGCTCTACTTCCTGCTGTTCAACATCACCCCCACCGCCATCGAACTGGTGGTGGTAAGCGTGATCTTCTGGACCATCTTCGGCTGGGAGCTCGTTGCCGCAGTCGCCGTCACCGTGGTCAGCTTCATCTGGATCACGCAGGCCATCACCGAATGGCGGGTGAAACTGCGCAAGGAGATGAACGACCTCGACGGACAGGCCATGGCCCGCGCGGTCGACAGCCTGCTGAACTACGAAACCGTGAAGTACTTCGGTGCGGAACACCGCGAGCGCGAACGCTATTCGCGCAGCGCCGGGCAATATGCCGAAGCCGCGATAAAGACCGAGAACTCGCTGGGTCTGCTGAACATCGTTCAGGCCGTCATCCTCAACCTGATGATGGGCGCGGCGATGGCGTGGACCGTATGGGGTTGGTCGCAAGGGCGCCTGTCGCCGGGCGATCTGGTGCTGGTGAACACCTACCTGCTGCAGCTTTTCCGTCCGCTCGACATGCTCGGCTGGGTCTACCGCACGATCCGCCAAGGCCTGATAGACATGGCCGACATGTTCGGCCTGCTCGATCGCCCGGTAGAGGTCGAAGACCGTCCCGGCGCACCTGCGCTGGTGGTGAAGCGCCCTACCGTAACCTTCGAGAACGTGGATTTCGGCTACGACCGCGAACGGCAAATCCTGCACGGCCTGTCGTTCGAGGCACCGGCGGGCAGCACCGTAGCGCTGGTGGGGCCATCTGGCGCGGGCAAGAGCACCATCGGGCGGCTGCTGTTCCGCTTCTATGACCCGTGGAACGGGCGCATCTGCGTGGATGGCCGCGATATCCGCGAGGTCACGCAGGAGAGCCTGAGGCGCAACATCGGCATCGTTCCGCAGGATTCGGTGCTGTTCAACGATACCATCCGCTACAACATTGCCTATGGCCGCGACGATCCCAGCGACGAGCAGGTGCGCCGCGCCGCCGCCGATGCATCCATCCTGCCTTTCGTGAACGCATTGCCCCACGGTTTCGAGACCGAGGTGGGCGAGCGCGGACTGAAGCTGTCGGGCGGGGAGAAGCAGCGCGTGGCGATTGCCCGCACCCTGCTGAAAGATCCGCCCATCGTGCTGCTGGACGAGGCGACGAGCGCGCTCGATTCGCGTACCGAGCAGGATATTCTCGCGACGCTGAAGCGCGTTTCGGCCCACCGCACCACCATCGCCATTGCGCACCGGCTTTCGACGATTGCCGATGCCGACATCATCAACGTGATGGAGGCAGGCCGTATCGTCGAGCACGGCAGTCACGGCGATCTGCTCCGCCGGGATGGTCTCTACGCAGAGATGTGGAACCGGCAGCAGAGCGAGGACACCGAGACGCGCGAAGCGGCCGAATAGTCCCCGCCCCGCCGGGGCGGGTCAGCCGCCCATGGCCGGAACCTGCGGATTGGTGAGGTCGAGCTCATCCACCGGAATCACTTCCACATCGGCCCGGATTGCGCGCAGATCTTCGATGAAAGCCGACGCGTTGCCGACCACGATCACCGTCGCATTGTCCGGGTCGAAATAACGGTCTGCCGCGGCAGAGGCCTGCTCGGCCGTTACCGCGTCGAGGCTCTCTCCGTAGCGCGCGATCTCGGCGGGATCGATGCCCAGCGTCAGCAGGTTCGACAGGATGCTGGCATAACCCGAAGAACTTTCGAGGCTGCGCGAATAGCCGCCGGTCAGGTAGAGGCGGCGCTTCTCCAGCAGATCGTCGTCCAGCGGTTCGCTGCCGATCCGGTCAAATTCGTCGAGCATCACCTGCACCACCTCGTCCACCGTTTCATTGGCGGTCTGCGTGGCAGCTTGGATGAACGGGTCTTCCAGCAGGGAAGCCGAGCCCGAATAGGAGCCATAGGAAAGGCCGCGATTGTTGCGGATTTCTTGGAACAGCCGCCCGCTCGATCCACCGCCCAGCACGGCATTGGCAAGCTCCAGCGGGAAATAAGCCTCACTTCCGCGCACCGGCCCGCGGCCCACGACGTAGACTGCGGCCTGCCCGGCGTCGGGCATGTCGATCACCACCGTGCGAGCGGGTTGCGGGTCGCCCGCGCGGCTGTCGATCTGCGCCGGGGCGGGTGCCTCGCTGGTCCAGTCGCCGAACAGGCGGTCAGCCAGGGCAAAGGCCTCTTCGGGCGCAATGCCGCCGCTCACCACGATCTGCGCGCGCGAGGGGTGCCAGTAGGTTTCGCGGTGGGCGAGCAGGTCTTCGCGGGTTATGGAGCCCAGCGACTCCAGCGTGCCACCGCCAAGGTTGCCATAGGGCGCATCGCCATAGACCACCGGACGCAGCACCATGCTGGCGAGCGCGGATGGTTCGTTCATGTTGACGCGCAGGTTATCGGCGGCTCGGGTCAGTTCGCGCGTCACCTCGGCCTGCGGATAGTTCGCATTGCGGATGACATCGGCAAAGACCGTGCCCGCCGCCTCCAGGTTTGCGACGGGCGCGGTTAGCGAAAACCCGGTGTTGTCGGTGCCCGCACCGCCACCCATCGCGGCGCCCAGGCTTTCCATGCGCGCGGCAATTTCCTGCGCGCTGAACGATGGCGTGCCGTGCTCGGCAAGGTCCGCCGCCCATTCGGCAACGCCAGCCTTGGCGCGATCATCGCTGATGCTGCCGCCGGGCAGCAGCACGCGCATGGTGGCGATCGGCACATCGCCGGTCTGCACCGCCAGCACTTCGATGCCATTGGCCAGCGTCTGTGTGACGAATTCGGGCACGGCGACAACCGGCACCTCACCCGGTGCAGGCGGAGCCTCACGCTCGCCTTCGGGCAGGACTGAAAGCGGCTCGCCCACTGGGGGCGGCAAGGTACGGAAGGTCGGCATCGGCTCGGGATTGGCGAAGGTCGAAGGATCGAACTCGCCGCGCGTCAGGCGGAAATCGACGCGGGCCTGCGGATCGAGCCAGTATTGTGCCACGCGCTGGACATCCTCGGCAGTCACGTCGGCGATTGCCGCCAGGCGGCGGTCTGCCGCGCGCGGATCGCCGGTGGATACCAGCGCCTCGCCCAGCTCGAATGCCCGCCCCCGCGCTGTTTCGCGGCTGCGCAGCGTGCTCGCCACAAGCTCGTTCTTGGCCTCGGCCAGTTCGGCCTGCGTCACGGGTTCGTTGCGCATGCGCGCGGTCTCTTGCGCAAGGACCTGGGCAATCGCATCCATGTCCGCATCGGTGGAAATGCGGGCATACTGCACGAACTGTCCCGCTTCCTCCGTCTGGTAGGCATACTGGGTGGCAGCGGTCGCAAGCCCCGGTTCCACAAGGGCGCGGTAGAGGCGGCTGTTCTGGCCACTGCTCATGATCATGTCGAGCACCTCGATGGCCGCGCTGTCCGGGTGCGTGGCTTCGGGCAACTGCCACAGCGTGCCAACCAGCGGCTGCGGCACGCTGGGCGCTGCGGCGGTGACCATGCGCGGCGAAGTGCGGCGATCCTCGCGCGCAGTGATGGTAACATCCACCGGATTGGCGCGCCGCGGGATATCGGCGAAGTATTCGTCCACCAGCGAACGCAGTTCGTCCATTTCGAAATTGCCGGCGACGATCAGCGTGGCCGTGTCGGGGCCGTAATACGCCTGGTGGAAGGCGCGCGCATCGTCCAGCGTGGCGGCATCCAGATCGTCCATCGAGCCGATGCCGGGGCGGCGATGCGGCAGATCATCGAATGCCACTTCGGGCAGCACAACCCGGCTGAACAGGCCATAGGGCGGCGCCAGCACGCGGGTGCGGTATTCCTCCTTCACCACGCTACGCTCGGTTTCGAAAACGTCATCGTCCACCACCGGAAAGGCCATGCGCTCCCGGTGCGTCCACAGCATGGTTTCCAGGTATTCGGCAGGGACGGTTTCGAAGTAATTGGTGCGGTCGGTGCCGTTCGAGGCATTGCGGGTGCCGCCAACGTCCGCCGTCAGATCGTTGATCTGGTTGTAGTACATGTTCTTCGTCTTGCGCGACAGGATGTGCTCGAACAGGTGGGCGAAGCCGCTGCGGCCTTCGGGGTCCAGCTTCGAACCGATTTCGTACCACAGCGAGGTGGTGACGGTCGCGGTCGTGTCATCCTGGATGGCGATCACGCGCACGCCATTGTCCAGCGTCCATTCGGTGAACTCGATTTCCGGTGCGGTCAGGGCGGGCGCGGCATGAGCTTCAGCCGCTTCGTGGTGATCCGCCCACGCGGGTGTCGCAAGCGCAATCGGAAGGATCGCAGCAGTAGCGGCGAGAAGAGCTTTTTTCATCGCGGAAGGTGTCCCCTGGGCAAATTGGTTGGCCCGGAAACTAAAGCACCCCTGCCATGCGCACGCAAGGCATTGATCTTCCGGCTAGACGAAGTGCAGAATCCTGTCTGCCAGCAGCAAGGTCGCGGTCTGGGCCGATTTTACTCAACTCTTGCATTGTGCAGTGCACCATCTAAGTGGAACCTTCACGTGAATCGCTGCGCATACTTGTCGCAGCCTCGAAACAACGGACAATCCCATGATCGACACAGCCGCGTTGAAGCGCGACTGGCTCGCGCAACCGCGTGCCGACATCCTTGCTGGCATCGTCGTGGCGCTGGCTCTCATTCCCGAAGCCATCGGCTTTTCCATCATCGCCGGCGTCGATCCGCGCGTGGGACTCTATGCCTCGATCACCATCGCGATGGTCATTGCCTTCACCGGCGGTCGGCCCGGCATGATCTCGGCCGCGACGGCAGCCGTGGCCGTGGTGGTGGTGCCATTGGTGCGCGATCACGGGGTCGAATACCTGTTCGCGGCCACTATCCTGATGGGCATCTTCCAGGCGATTGCCGCCGTGCTGCGACTGGACCTGATGATGCAGTTCGTCTCGCGCAGCGTCATCACGGGGTTCGTCAACGCCCTGGCGATCCTGATCTTCATGGCCCAGGTGCCGCAGCTCAACCTCGCCAATGAAGGCGTTTCGTGGCTGACCTATGCAATGGTCGCAGGCGGCCTCGCGATCATCTACCTGCTGCCCAAGCTGACGACCGCGGTTCCCTCTCCACTGGTGGCGATCATCGTGCTGGGCGCGCTGTCCATCGGGCTGAACTGGGACGTGAACACGGTTGCCGACATGGGCGAACTGCCCGAGGGCCTGCCCTATTTCATCATCCCCGACGTGCCGCTGACCGTGGAAACCTTCCAGATCATCGCCCCCTACTCGCTGACGATGGCGGCTGTGGGCCTGCTGGAATCGCTGCTGACGGCGCAGATCGTGGACGACATGACGCACACCGAATCAAACAAGCAGCGCGAGTGCGCGGGACAGGGTTCCGCCAACATCGTTGCCGCCTTCTTTGGCGGCATGGGCGGCTGCGCGATGATCGGCCAGTCGGTAATCAACGTCACCAGTGGCGGGCGTGGGCGATTGTCCAGCTTCACCGCAGGCGTGACCCTGCTGGTGCTGCTGGCGGCCCTCGGCCCGATCGTGGGCCAGATCCCCATGGCTGCGCTGGTGGCGGTGATGATCATGGTCAGCATCGGCACGTTCAGCTGGAATTCCATCCCCAATATCCGCCACCACCCCTGGCCATCCTCCGTCGTCATGCTGGCGACTGTCGTGATCGTCGTGTGGACGCACAACCTTGCGCTGGGCGTGCTGGCCGGCGTGCTGCTGTCGGGCATCTTCTTCACCGGCAAGGTGCAGCGCATGTTTGCCGTCCAGCGGGTGCGTCATGGCGATACCGCAACCTATCACATCACCGGCCAGATCTTCTTCGCCAGCGTGGACAGGTTCTTCTACGCCATCGGCCCGGAAAGCCGCATGGACGATCCTGCCGACAACGTGGTGATCGACGTTACCAAGGCGCACTTCTGGGACATCTCTGGTGTCGGCGCGCTCGACAAGGTGGTGGACCGCATGCGCCGCAACGGGCGCAGCGTACAGGTTGTCGGGCTGAACGACGCCAGCGCGGACCTGGTCGACAAGTTTGCGCTGACCGACAAGACGGGCGTCGAAATCGGTCTGGCCCCGCATCCCTAGGTCGTCCGGCGTTTTCGGAACACCTCCAGTTTCAGTACGTTAATCCTCACGTGCGGGCACGGCTGCGCCCTGCTCGCGCTCGCCTTCGCGGAAAAGCGCAATTTTCTTTCACGACCGATTGCTTTTCCCGCTCGCAACGGAGGAAGGCAGGAGAGAGGAAGGATTGCTATGAAAACCCCCGATACGAAGCGCGCTTTACCAATTGCGGCCGCCATGCTGACGCTGGGCTTGACCACTGCCTGCGCGACCACCGACGGTTCGGCGGCACTGGACGGCGAGGCCCGCCTCGCCGAGATGGTGCAGGGAAAGACTGCGGGAGAACCGCAGAGCTGCATCCCGGCCCTGCTGGATAACCGCCTGACCGTGATCGACGAGACCGCAGTGGTCTATGACGCCGGAAACACGATCTACGTCGCGCGACCCGAAAATCCGCGGTCGCTGGATGAGCAGGACATACTCGTGATCGAACGAAGCGGCGGACAACTGTGCAAGCAGGACATCGTGCGCACGGTCGATCGCAATTTCGGCTTCACGACAGGCGCGGTGTTCCTGGGTGATTTCGTCCCCTATCGCTAGGGGTTCAAACGCAGGGGCGTTTCTCGACTGAACGCTTACCCTGCGTCCGCAGACGGCACGCGGCCCTCCGCCGCAATTCGCGCGAATACCGCTAGCAAAGCCTCTGGCGGCGCTGCCTCGATGGCACCATTGGCTACATGCTCCGCCGATCATGCCATCGAAGGCTTTTCGTCATCGAGCATGGCCCAGCCCGGAAACATGCGGTTCCCAGTGTCTCTCGTAAGCAGCACCGCCACGTCGCAGTGGCGGTCGTCCGCCGCGATCAGGCCGTACGAGGCATCGATGGCTGCATCCGGCCCTTCTATCAGTTGCAGGTAAAGGTCGTGCCGAACCAGCAGCGCGCCGGTAATGTCGTCACGCGCATTGTTGCGCCGCGCCTGCGACAGGATGCCTGCCAGCATGGCCTCGTCGAATCCGAACGGCTGAGAGCGATAGATCAACTGCTTAACGTCGCCATTCTCCTCGGAAGGTCCAAAGGCTGGAGCCTACCGGATTGCCAAGGGGCGCGATTGTGCGGTCGCGAGCGCTCTCCAGAGGAGAACAGGACTGATCGCCAGGGGCGAGATAGCATAATCCCGTCGCCCGGATCGTCCGAAGACCTACAGCACGTATTTCGACAGATCGGTATCTGCCGCCAGGTCGCTCAGCTTCTCGCGCACGTAGTTCGCGTCAACCGTTACGCTCTGGCCGCTCATTTCCTCGGCTTCGAAGCTGAGTTCCTCGAACAATTTTTCCATCACCGTCTGCAGACGCCGGGCGCCGATGTTCTCGACCCCTTCGTTCACCTGCGCCGCGATCTTCGCGACTTCGGCAATGGCTTCCTCGTCCATCTGCACGTCCAGCTTCTCGGTACCTAGCAACGCCTTGTACTGGCTGACGAGGTTGGCGCGCGTCTCGGAAAGAATACGCACGAAGTCTTCCTCGGTCAGGCTGCGCAGTTCCACGCGGATCGGCAGGCGGCCCTGCAGTTCGGGCAGCATGTCCGAAGGCTTGGCAACGTGAAACGCGCCAGAGGCGATGAACAGGACGTGGTCCGTTTTCATCGGACCATATTTGGTGGCCACTGTCGTACCCTCGATCAGCGGCAGCAGGTCGCGCTGCACGCCCTCGCGGGAAACGGAGCCGCCACGCACGTCGGAAACGGCGATCTTGTCGACTTCATCCAGGAAGACGATGCCGTTGGTCTCGGCATTCTGCAGCGCAACGCGGGCCACGTCGTCCTGGTCCATGCGCTTCTCGGCCTCTTCGTCGACCAGCTTGTCCCAAGCGTCGGGCACTTTCAGCTTGCGCTTTTTCTTGGGCGGGCCGCCGAAGGCCTTGCCCATCATCTCGCTGAGGTTGATCATGGTCGCGCCGCCGCCCATGCCGGGAATGTCCATCTGCATCCCGCCGGCTTCGGCGACTTCGATCTCTACCTCGGTATCGTTCATGGAGTTTTCGGTAATGCGCTGGCGGAAGCTCTGCCGCGTTGCCTCGCTGGCACTGTTGCCCACCAGCGCATCGAGCAGGCGCTCCATCGCGGCTTCGCTCGCTGCCTCGCGCACGGCGTCGCGGCGACGGTCCTTTTCGAGGCGGATAGCCTCTTCAACCAGGTCGCGGGCGATCTGCTCCACGTCGCGGCCAACATAGCCGACCTCGGTGAACTTGGTCGCTTCCACCTTCACGAAAGGCGCCTCGGCCAGTTTGGCCAGGCGGCGGCTGATCTCGGTCTTGCCGCAGCCGGTGGGGCCGATCATCAGGATGTTCTTCGGCGTCACCTCGTCGCGCAGGTCCGGGTGGAGACGCTGGCGGCGCCAGCGATTGCGCAGGGCAACGGCCACGGCGCGCTTGGCTTCCTTCTGGCCGATGATGTGCTCGTCAAGGGCGGCGACAATCGCCTTGGGTGTCAGGTTTTCCATGAAATCTCTCAGACCCGTTCCAGAGTCACATTACCGTTGGTGAAAACGCAGATATCGGCCGCGACCTGCATCGCCTTGGTGGCGATGGTTTCGGCATTGTCCTCGTAATCCGCGATCGCGCGGGCGGCGGCGAGCGCGTAGTTGCCGCCACTGCCGATGGCCGCGATGCCGCCTTCCGGCTCCAGCACGTCGCCGTTACCGGTCAGCACCAGCAGTGTGTCCTTGTCGGCCACGATCATCAGCGCCTCTAGATTGCGCAGGTACTTGTCGGTGCGCCAGTCCTTGGCCAGTTCCACCGCAGCGCGCATCAATTGGCCCGAATACTGTTCCAGCTTGCGCTCCAGCCGCTCGAACAGGGTGAAGGCATCGGCGGTCGCCCCGGCAAAGCCCGCCACCACGTGGCCGCCTTCACCGATGCGGCGCACCTTGCGCGCATTGGGTTTCATTACGGTGTTGCCCATCGACACCTGCCCGTCGCCCGCGACGACGGTCTGGTCGCCGCGTTTCACGCCGATGATGGTGGTGCCGTGCCACTGTGTCAGGCCGTGGCTCGCCCTGTCTTCGCTCATGCCCGTGCATATGGGCAGGCCGATTGGCGGCTTCAAGCGAAGCCGCGCACTCTATCGATTCTCAGATCAGGCTTAGGGACCACCCGGCCCGCGGCCAGCCGGTGCGCCGGTTCCGACCGTGCCGATATTGCCGAACAGGTCCTGCAGGAAGCCGCGCTCCCGGCCCAGCGTCGGCGTCTCGTCGCCGTCGGGGCTGATCCGCACCACTTGCTCCATGCCGCTGCGACCGGTCGAGACGACATTGCCTGCCTCGTCGAACTGCACGGCCACTACGGTGTGCTGCTGGATGGTGGGCTGGCGGAACGGCGCCTGCTCGGTCCGGCTGGAGACATAGTACCACACCGGATCGCCGAACTGGCTGACCAGCGTTGGCTTGCCCAGCGTACCGCGAACCGACTGCTGGTTGTCCAGGCCCGGCTGCACCGAGGCAAGCAGCACCTCGTCATTGATGTAACCGCGGTGGTTGGTAATCGACGAGCAGCCGGCGAGTGCCAGGCCCAGTGCTGCAACAGCAGTGCCCTGAACCAGAACCTTGGGCATGATGAAACCCATCGAGAAATCCTTCTTGTCTTCCATGACGGGCCAAAGTGCTGCTTTGCGCTAGCCCGGCCCGGCTCCTATATGCGGCGAAGCCTTAGGGCAGCGCGCGCGCCTGTGCAACGTGCAGTGCGTGCATGTCCCTCGGGCTTTGAACAATCGCTTAATGAAAAGGCTGCCAGCCCCATGTCCTTCCTCACCCGTTTCCTTGGCCTTGGCCGCGATCCGCGCGAGGAACTGCGCCCCTTGTGGCACGGCGTCGTCGCCACCAGCCGGGAGCCGGAGTGGTATGCCGATTGCGGCGTCGCGGATACGACGGAAGGGCGGTTCGACATGATCGCCCTTGTCCTTGCGCTTACCCTGATGCGGATGGAAAACAGCGCGGATCTGGCACCCCGAACCGGGCTGCTGACAGAGCTTTTCGTGGCCGACATGGACCGGCAGCTGCGCGATACCGGCGTGGGTGACCTGATGGTGGGCAAGAAGATGGGCAAGCTGGTGAGCGCGCTTGGCGGGCGAATCGGCGCCCTGCGGGAGGCGATGATCGAGAGCGATGCCGCGCTGGCAGTGATCCTGCAGCGCAACGTCACCCTGACAGACGAAGAGAAGAAGCCTTTCGCCCTGGCCGTGCGCACCCGCGCGCTGACGGGTGACCTTGCCGCGCTGGACGATGCCGCGCTGCTGGCGGGGGACCTGCGGCCATGAGCGACACCCCCGAGTTTTCCCGCCCGTTCGATATTCGCGGCATTACCGCCAGGCCGGTGACGCTGGAAGCCGACGAGAGCGAGCGCGCCGCGCTGGCCAGGCGGTTCGGGCTTGTCTCAATTGGCAGGCTGGCAGCCGAGCTGTCGGTGGAAGCGGAAGGCGAGGAAATTGCCGCCACCGGCTCGCTGCACGCCGAATACGTGCAAAGCTGCGCGGTATCGGGCGACGATCTGCCCATGCGTATCGACGACGAGGTGACGTTGCGATTCGTGCCGCTCGCCGCGCTGGAAGCCAGCGAGGAAGGGGAGGAGATCGAACTGGACGAGGGGGAACTGGACGAGATCGGTTACGAGGGCACCAGTTTCGACCTTGGCGAAGCCGTGGCGCAAAGCCTTGCGCTGGCGATAGACCCCTACGCCACCGGACCGCAGGCCGACGATGCGCGCCGTCGTCACGGGCTGGTGGAGGAAGGCGAAGCCGACGGCCCCCTGGCGGACATGCTGCGAGGGCTGAAGCGGAATTGAGCGGCCTCGCGTATCAGCGCGCGGCTTCCCGGATGATGTCGTGGACGCGGCTCTGTTCGATTACGCCGCGCACCCGCTCCGCCCCCGCGCCTATGGCATAGAGGGCAACGTCCTCGCCGCCGTGGGTCTCGCCCGAAAGCGGGATTGCCGCCTGCTGGCGCGCGTCGATGGCGGTGGACGGCATGCCGCGTTCGCCGCTGACCGCGCCCGGCCCGTTGTGATACCCCAGCGTGGTGTAGGGCAGGCCGTCGGTGGCCAGCGTCGGTTCGCCGGTCGGCTCGCCGCTGTCGTCGTTCCCTTCGACAATGCCGAGGATCGGGTTTCCGCGCGTGGGATAGCCGGCCATGGTGAAAACGTGGCTGTGATCGGCAGTCACCAGAATCAGCGTGTCTTCAAGGTCCGCCATTTCCAGCGCGGCAGCCACGGCCCGTGACAGTTCCTGCGTTTCGGAAAGCGCATATCCGGCCCGGCCATCGTGGTGACCGTGATCGATCCTGCCGCCTTCTACCATCAGGAAATAGCCTTCGGGATCGTCGGCAAGGCGGCTGATCGCCGTGCGCGTCATCTCGGTGAGCGTGGGCTCTGCACTGGCCTGCCCGCGTTCGGCCATGTAGGTAAGGTGGCTGGGGGAGAACAATCCCAGCAGCGGCAGACCATCGTCCGGGGCCGATTGCATGGCAGCTGCGGTGGTGACGAAATGGCCGCCGGTGCGCGCTGCCCACGCGGCAGGCAGGTCTGCCGATTCCTCGCTCCGGCGACCGCCGAGCGCGGTGCCGCGGAAGTTGGCCAGCCCTCCGCCAAGCGCCACGTCGAAGTCGAACGCCACCAGTTGCGAAGCGATATCCATGCATCCCGCTGCACGCTGCTGTGCGGGAACCTCGGCATCGTTTTCCCAGTCGCGTTCGGGGGAATGGGCGTAGACCGCGGCGGGTGTCGCGTGGGTCAGCCGCGCGGTGGAAACGATGCCGATACCGCGCCCTTCGTCCAGCATGTCTGCGGAGATCGGACGAAGCTGGTTCGTCAGGCTCGCCGCGCAGTCGGCGCGCGGCGCATCGGGGCCGATATTGATGACGCCTGCCCGCGTTTTCGTGCCCGTAGTCATCGCGGTCGCCGTGCCGGCGCTATCGGGCACCTGCTGGTTGGTGTTGTAGGTCTTCACCAGAGCCACGTTGGGAAAATGCTCGAAGGACAGCAGGTTCTCCTCGCCCGGCTCCCCCCGCGACTGCCCGTCATAGATGCGCGCGGCGGTGATGGTGGAAATACCCATGCCGTCGCCGATGAACAGTATGACGTTGCGCGCCCTGGGCTGCACCTCGTCCGCATCGGCCATCGGAGAGGTGGACGGCACCGTGGCGCAGGCGGCCAGCGATGCGCTGGCGAGTACGGCGAACATTGCGGGGCGAAGGGTCATGGGGCAACTGTCCTTGAATTGGGCGAGCGTGCTTGCCGCGTCTTGCAAACGATCCACGGTATATTCATTGCATGGCGATGACGGGTGCAACGAATTCTGGCTTGCGCAAGACATCAAATCGCAATCTGCGGCTGTCACGGGCAACGTAGATCACACTTTCGGGACATAACGCATGACGAGCCGGCAAGACAGGATTCTTTCGGTCAATCGCAGGAACTTGCTGCGCGGATTTGGCGGCGCGGCGATCACGGCCTTCGGGTGGCAGGCGACAGCGCCCGCCCTCGCACAGGCGGTGTTTCGCACCTATCCGTTCCAGCTCGGCGTTGCGTCGGGCGATCCTGCTCCCGATGGCTTCGTGATCTGGACGCGGCTTGCGCCAGACCCGCTGGTGATCGACTATGGCATGCCCGCCGCCGCAGTCGAAGTGGGCTGGGAAGTGGCCGCAGACGACCGCTTCCGCGAGGTTGTGCAGACAGGCACCGCACTGGCGCGCCCGGAACTGGGCCATGCCGTCCATGTCGAGGTGGCGGGGCTGCAACCGGGCCGCCCGTACTGGTATCGCTTCACCGCCGGGCGCGAGCGCAGCCTGTGGGGCCGTGCCAACACCCTGCCCGCGTTCGGCTCTCCGCTGGAGCGGGTGCGTTTCGGCGTGGCCGGGTGCCAGCATTACGAGCAGGGCTATTATTCCGCACACCGGCACCTTGCTGCCGAGGAGCCGGACTTCGTGTTCTGTTACGGCGACTACCTTTACGAAGGTCGCGGAAACCGCGTGTGGAACGGCGGCGCGATGGGTCCGCTGGACAACGTGCGCCAGTACGCGGGTGACGAGCTTTACACGCTGGGCGACTATCGCCGCCGCTATGCGCAGACCAAGATGGATACCGACCTGCAGGCCGCCCACGCCGCCGCGCCGTGGTACGTCACCTGGGACGATCATGAGATCGACAACAACTGGGTGGGCGACATCGACCAGGACGGCACCCCGCCCGCCGTCTTCGCGCTGCGCCAGCAGGTGGCGATGCAGGCCTATTACGAGAACATGCCGCTGCGCGCCTCGTCCATGCCGAGAGGCCCGCAGATGCAGCTTTATCGTCAGGCCCGCTACGGCGACCTGCTCGATGTGAACCTGCTCGACACGCGGCAGTACCGGACAGACCAGCCGTGCGATGACCGGTGGGGCGTGGTGTGCGGGGCCATCGACAGGCGCGATGCCGCCGTGCTGGGCGGCGCGCAGGAGGATTGGCTGAAGGGCCGCTTGCGCGCTTCCGAGGCACGCTGGCAGGTGCTGGCGCAGCAGATCATGATGATGGATCTCGATCGCACGCCGGGAGAGGTCCGCACGGAAAATCTCGACAGCTGGGCGGGCTACCGCGAACCGCGTCGCCGCGTGCTGGAAGCCATCCGCGACCAGGGCCGTGGCAATGTCGTGGTGCTGACCGGAGACGAACACCAGAACTACGCAGGCGAACTGCACATCGATGGCAAGGCACCGGCTGCGCGTCCGGTTGCGGCCGAATTCGTGGCAACATCCATCACCTCGGGCGGAAACGGTGTGGACCAGCGGGCGGATACTCTCGCGATCCAGCAGGAGAACCCGCAGCTCAAATGGCACAATGCCCAGCGCGGCTACGTAATGTGCGAGGTGACGCCGAATCTCTGGACCACCGAATTCAAGACGCTCGACACAGTAACGACGCGCGGGGCCGAAATCGCCACGCGCATGCGCATGGCCGTGGAGCACGGGCGACCGGAATCACTGGCCGAAGCGTGACGCGTCAGCCTTTTTCGAAGGTGAAGGCAGCGGGCAGCAATGCGCCGATCGTGCTGGTGACGCGCGCCTGCCCGGTGTGATCGCAGCAGGTCACCTCGATATCGCGGCCGGAAAGGCTGGCAGCCTCCTGGATTGCCTGGCGACACCCACCACAGGGCATCACCGGCTCGCCCGCTTCGCCTTCGCTTGCGGCATGCGGGCCGCCGACCACCACGATCCGCGACACCTTGCCCAGGCCAAAGGCGATCTGCGCGGCGGCCAGTGCGGATTGTTCGGCACACACGCCCAGCCGGTAACAGCCGTTTTCCATGTTGGCGCCCAGCGCCACCTCGCCGTCCTCGCTTTCGACAGCGCAGCCAACGAAGAAATCCGAATAGGGTGCATGGGCCCCTGCCCGCGCCTTCAACGCTGCCTTGATAAGCGCCTCGCTCATGCCGACACCCCGCCGCGCGGAGCGTCCAGCCGCCTGGCCAGCGCCACCGCACCCAGGATCAGGAACGGCACCAGCACGAAGGACAGCACGATCTTCGCAATCGCCTGGCCAACCAACAGGCTGCCGATGGGGAACTCTCCGTAAAAGGCCAGGGTGATGAAGATCAGCGTATCCACCGCCTGGCTGATGGCAGAGGCAATCGCCCCGCGCGCCATCAGGCCGAAGCCGCCGCTTCCCGCTTCGCCCTTCCCGCGCAGCCTGTCGAAAATCCAAACGTTCAGCAGGAGGGAGACGCCGTAAGCCACCGGTCCTGCCGCCATGATGCGCGGCGTCTGCCCGTGCACACGTTCGAACGCGGCGAGGTTTTCCGCCGGCATTTCAGGAGATGCGGGCAACAGCAGCACCAGGCCGATCAGCGCGATTGAAAAGGCCAGCGGCAGGAAGCCCCACAGCACCAGCCGGTCTGCCGCAGCCTTTCCATGCAACTGCGATACGGCGCTGGATATCACCACCAGCAGCAGGAACGCCAGGATGCCGCTTTCCACCACCAGCGGGCCGATGGCGAACTGCTTGTAAGCGAGCACGCCTGCGATCACCGTCATCCCGCCGTAGAGGAGCGAGAGAACGAAAAACGAGCGTGGCTGCGAGTCGGTGGGAGAATTGCGTTCCATCCGGCACCGCTATTAAAGGCAGCGCCCGATTGGAAGGCCCGACGCAGAGCCCACGCACAGATTCCGTTTGAACAGGGCGTACGGATAGGCAAGAGGGGAACCGATCCCCACACCAGGAGTTGACGTGCCCCCACAACTGATTTCGCTTGCGGGAATTGCCGCGATCCTTCTCATCGCCTTCCTGCTTTCCAATGCGAAGCGGCAGATCCGGCTACGCATCGTGGGCGCGGCTTTCGCCCTGCAGGCGGGGCTTGCCGCGCTGGTCCTGCGTACTGACTGGGGCGCGGCGGTGATCCGCGTCATGGCCGATGGCGTCGCAGCCCTGCTCTCCTATGCCGACGCGGGCACGCAGTTCCTGTTCGGCAGCAACGAGACCAATCCGCTCGCCAACACCTTCGCGCTGGGCGCGCTGCCGGTGATCGTGTTCTTCGCCTCTCTGGTGTCGATCCTCTACCACGTCGGCGTGATGCAGCGGCTGGTGCGCTGGCTGGGCGGAGCGATCGGCTGGCTGACCGGCATTTCCAAGGTCGAATCGCTCGGCTCTGCTGCCAACATCTTCGTCGGCCAGTCGGAAAGCCCGCTGGTGGTGCGACCTTACCTCGCAGCCCTGTCGCCCTCGCGGCTGTTCACCCTGATGACCGTGGGCATGGCGGGCGTCGCGGGCACGATCCTGGCGGCCTATGCCGGCTTGCTGGGCGCAAGCTACCTGCCGATTTTGCTGGCCGCGGCCTTCATGTCGGCGCCCGGGGGCATCCTGATGGCCAAGATCATCATGCCTGACACGCAGGAACCCTCGCCGGAAGCCGAGGGCGAGATCGCCCTGCCCGACCGCCGCATCAGCGCAGAAGGCCCGGCTGCCATCACCGAAGGAGAGACTCCGCACGAGGTAGAGGCCGCCGCCCACTTCGACGAGCATGGCCGCGCCGCCAATATCATCGAGGCCGCCGCGCAAGGTGCGCAAACCGGCCTGAAACTGGCCGTCGCCGTGGGCGCGATGGTGCTTACCTTCGTGGCGCTGATCGCTCTGGCCAATGGCCTGTTGGGCGCGGTTGGCGGCTGGTTCGGCATGCCGGACCTGTCGTTCCAGCAACTGCTCGGCTGGCTGTTTGCGCCGATCATGTACCTGCTCGGCATTCCATGGGACGAGGCGATAACCGCCGGGGGCCTGTTCGGCACGAAGATCGTGCTCAACGAATTCGTGGCCTTCATCGAGCTTGGCGCGCTGGAGGACGGCGCGCTGGGTGCCCGCACTGCCGCCATCGTCACCTTTGCCCTGTGCGGCTTTGCCAATTTCAGCTCCATCGCCATCCAGATGGCGGTAACCGGCGGCCTTGCGCCCAACCAGCGCCCGGTGATCGCCAAACTGGGCCTGAAGGCGCTGGCGGCCGGGTCGCTGGCCAACCTGATGAGCGCGGCACTGGCCGGGCTGTTCCTTCCCTTGTAAGAGCCTGATTCATGGACTCGATAGCC
Source organism: uncultured Sphingomonadaceae bacterium (assembly GCA_947493195.1). GTDB lineage: Bacteria > Pseudomonadota > Alphaproteobacteria > Sphingomonadales > Sphingomonadaceae > Alteraurantiacibacter. The sequence continues at coordinate 227,080 of CANLQG010000004.1, forward strand.
TCTATTTCCCTCGCCCGTCCAGTGGCCGACATTGCCGACGAACTGGGCCGCAGCTTTGCCGAATACGGCTTTGCCGTGGTGCGCGATCACGCGATCTCGCAGGACCTGATCGACCGTGCCGATGCCATGGCGCGCCAGTTCTTCGCCCTGCCCGACGATGTGAAGCGCGGCTATCATATCGCCGGCGGCGGCGGGGCGCGCGGCTACACCCCGTTCGGCACCGAGATCGCCAAGGATGCGCAGGTCCATGACCTGAAGGAATTCTGGCACGTGGGCCGCAGCCTGCCCGATGGCCACCCACTGTCGGAGATGATGCAGCCCAACCTGTGGCCAGCCGAACTGCCGGATTTCCGCGAGACCTTCGAGGAACTCTACCTCGCTTTCGAGGAAACCGGAGCGCGTATCCTCAGCGCCATCGCGCTGCATCTGGGGTTGGAACAGGACTGGTTCGAAAGCACGGTGGAAGACGGTAATTCGGTGATGCGCCTGCTGCACTATCCGCCCCTGCCGGAAGACGCGCCTGCCGGGGCGATTCGCGCCGCGGCTCACGGTGACATCAACACGATCACCCTTCTGCTTGGGGCAGAGGAAGCCGGGCTGGAACTGCTGAACAGGCAGGGCGAATGGATGCCCGTATCTCCGCCTCCCGGCGCGCTGGCGGTGAACGTGGGCGACATGCTGGACCGGCTGACCAATGGCCGCCTGCGCTCCACCACGCACAGGGTGGTGAACCCGCACGGGGAAGCCGCGCACCGTTCGCGCTATTCGATGCCGTTCTTCCTGCATTTCCGGCCCGACTTCCTGATCGAGCCGCTGCCGCAATGCGTGGACGAGGGCGAATCGCCCCAGCCGCCGATCCTGGCGCACGATTACCTGATGCAGCGCCTGCGAGAGATCGGCCTCGCCTAGGCCGCACGGGGCGCCGAAACGGCGGCTTTGTCACACGACTGTAATGTTTCAGCACTGACTATGTTGCGTTGCAGCAACAGGGTCGGACAAGAATGCTGTCGCAGGGGCAAGTAAGGCCAGAATGAGTCTGGAATCGGTCTAAATGTCACGCCAGTGCAAACAAACTGTTCGTTAACAGGTCTAGAGGCCCGACAGCCTTACTGACGGGCCCATCGCTTATCCTCTCCTCCTTCAGGGACTTTCAAGACATGAAACTCCGCTTCCTTGCCGCCAGCGGCATCAGCCTGGCCGCCATGGCCGTAGCCGCTCCCGCGGCTGCCCAGTCGACCGGCTCGACCGACTTCGAAGACAACGTCATCATCGTGACCGGCGCGGTCAACCGCGATGTCGGCGGCGTCCAGATCCCCGACACCCCCCGCGCCAAGCAGGTGATCGACGAAGAACTGATCCGCCGCCAGCGCCCCGGCCAGTCGCTCAACGACATCGTGAACCTGGTTCCCGGCGTCAGCTTCCAGAACAACGACCCCTGGGGTTCCTCGGGCGGCGGCTTCACCATCCGCGGCTTCGGCGCAGACCGCGTGTCGCAGACTCTCGACGGCATTCCGCTGAACGACAGCGGCAACTACGCGCTCTACACCAACCAGCAGGTCGACACCGAGGTGCTGTCCTCGATCAACGTCAACCTGGGCACCACCGACGTTGACAGCCCCACCGCATCCGCGGCCGGCGGCACCATCAACATCCGCACGCGTGAGCCTTCGGATTTCGCTGCCGTCACCGCCACCGCCACCTATGGCGACGTGCTGGCTTCGGGCGCAACGAACACCGATTACTACCGCGGCTTCTTCATGGTCGACAGCGGCGACATCACCGGCAACGGCCTGAAAGCTTTCGCTTCCGTCAGCTACACGAACTACGGCGTGCCCTACAATCCGTACGGCGAAGTGGACAAGACGCAGTTCAACGCCCGTATCTGGCAGGACATCGGCAACAACGGCGACTTCATCTCGCTGACCGGCCACTGGAACGAGAACGTCAACAACTTCGCGGGTTCTGAAGACCTCGGGCTGTTGCTGGCGCTTTCGGATGGCGACGTGCAGGAAGCTCTCGAAGAAGAAACCGGCCTTTCCGTTGGCGAGGCCCGCTTCCAGCTTTACCGTGCCAGCGGCGAATTCCCCTGCACCGTGGACTCCGACGTCCTGATCGGCGGCGGCGGCACTCCCGACGAGTCCGACCGTTACGACGATCGTAACGGCTGCGGTGCGGCGTTCTACCGTCGCTACAACCCTTCGCGCACCGGCAACCTGCGTGCCAACTCGCTGTTCACGCTGAGCGACCAGCTGACTTTCGCACTCGACGCCAGCTACCAGTACGTGAAGGCCAACGGTGGCGGCCCCGACGATCTGCGTGAAGGGTTCTTCGACGGCCTGACCGGCGCGTTCAACGGCGGCTACTACTTCGGACGCGACCTCAACGGCGACGGCGACACGCTGGACCGCATTGCCGGTAACGACCCGAGCCAGACCCGCACCGACCGTTTCGGCCTGGTCGCCAACCTGATCTACGAACTGAGCGCCGACCACACCGTGCGCGCGGCCTACACGCTGGATCATGCCCGTCACCGCCAGACCGGTGAAATCACCACCATGCTGGCCAACGGCGAACCGCTGGATATCTATGCGATCGATACCCCGCTGCTCGACGTTTACGGCAACGAGGTGAACAAGCGTGATCGCCTGTCCTACGCGATCCTGAACCAGCTTTCGGCAGAATATGCCGGCCGGTTTGGCGATCTCAACGTGGTGGCTGGCCTGCGCGTGCCGTTCTTCACGCGTGAGCTGAACCAGAACTGCTACACCACCTCGGACAACGGCTTCGTCGATTGCCCGGCTCCGGGTCAGGACCTGGCTGCTTACGAAGCTGCCAACCCCGACTACGTGGCACCGCTTTCGCGTGAGTACAATTACGACAAGCTGCTGCCGTCGATCGGTTTCACCTACCAGATCACCGACGCGTTCTCGGCCTTCGGCAACTACAACATGGGCCTTTCCGTGCCGGGTACCGACCCGCTGTACGATTCGCTGTACATCCCCGATGACCAGCGTGCCCGCCCGGTTCCTGAAACCACCGACAGCTTCGATGCAGGTTTCCGCTACACCAGCGGCAATGTGCAGGCGCAGATCGCCGGCTGGTTCACCCGTTACGAAAACCGTCTGGCTTCGGCTTTCGACCCGACGGCCCGCAACGGCGAAGGTGCGGTGGTGTTCCGTAACCTTGGCCGCGTGGACAAGTACGGCGTGGACGCTTCGGTTTCGTACGCTCCGACCGACAACACGCTCCTCTACGTCTTCGGTTCGCTCAACGAATCGGAAATCGACGAAGACGTGCTCGGCGGCGAATGCGGTCTTGACCGTGACGGCGCTCCGACCCCGGCCCAGTACGGCTGTACGCTCACCAATGTCGGTCAGCAGTACTTCCTCCCGACTGGCGGCAACGCCGAATCGGGCACGCCGACCTACAGCTTCGGCGGTCGCGGCCAGGTGGTCTTCGGTGACCTGGAACTCGGCGTGCAGGCCAAGGTTACCGGCGGTCGCTGGATCAACGATCTGAACACCATCAAGGCACCGTCGTACACGCTGGTCGACTTCGACCTGCGCTACAACGTGGCCGAGTTCAGCAACGGCACCACCGCTGCTGTGCAGGTGAACGTCACCAACATCTTCGATGAATACTACATCGGCTTCTTCGGTGGCTCGCTGGACGGTTTCGGCTTCGCCCAGATCGGTGCCCCGCGCGCTGCCAGTGTGTCGCTGATCATCGGCTACTAAGCCGCAGCGATTATCGCCAACAAAAGGGCGGCGGCATCCTATCGGATGCCGCCGCCTTTTTTGTTGCCTTTGATGAACCGAAGGGCGCGAAGACCAGCGCCCGAAAGAATCAGCGCAGCGGGGGTTCGTCGAAACTGCGCAGCTTGCGGCTGTGGAAGCTGCCCGCTTCCTTGCTCAGCAGGTGCAGCGTTTCGATCCCGATACGCAGGTGCTGGCTGATGGAGCGTTCGTAGAAGGCGTTGGCCTGGCCCGGCAGCTTGATCTCACCATGCAGGGGCTTGTCGGAAACGCACAGCAGCGTGCCGTAGGGCACGCGGAAGCGATAGCCCTGCGCCGCCACGGTGGCCGATTCCATGTCGATCGCCACGGCCCGGCTCTGGTTGAAGCGCAGGGCGGAGCGGGTGAAATGCAGTTCCCAGTTGCGATCGTCGGTCGTTACCACGGTGCCCGTGCGCAGGCGCCGCTTCAGCAGTTCCTCGCTGTCGCCGGTAATGCGCAGCGCGGCATCGAACATTGCGGTCTGCACTTCGGCAATCGGGGGAATGGGAATTTCCGGCGGGATAGCCTGGTCCAGCACGTTGTCGTCGCGCAGGTACGCGTGGGCCAGCACGTAATCGCCGATGGTCTGGCTGGGCCGCAGCCCGCCGCAGTGGCCGATCATCAGCCACACTTCCGGGCGCAGCACGGCGATATGGTCGCAGATGGTCTTGGCATTGGACGGGCCGACACCGATGTTGACCAGCGTGATGCCCGAATTGTCCTTACCCACAAGGTGGTAAGCGGGCATCTGGTGCTTGCGCCAGGTGCCCTCGGTCACGCGTTCGCGCGCGCCTTCCAGGTCGCCGCGCTCGATCACCACGCCCGGTGCGGAGAACCGTTCATAACGGCTATCCGGATCGGCCAGTTCGGCCAGCGCCATGTCGATGAATTCCTCGACGTAGCGGATATAGTTCGTGAACAAGACGTACCGCTGCACGTGATTTGCCGGGGTGCCGGTATAATGCCGCAAACGCGCCAGGCTGAAATCGGTGCGCAGCGCATCGAACAGCGACAGCGGGCGGCTCCCGTCCTCTCCCGCCAGCCACGTGCCGTCGACCACCTCGTCCCCGATCTTCACCAGGTCGGAGGCGGGGAAGTGGCGCGTCAGTTCGGCGCTGCTCGCCCTGTTCAGGTCCGGCGAACCGCTATCGAGCACGTACTGGTAGGGAATCTCGTCGTGCGACCGGCCGACTTCCAGTTCCACATCGTAATCATTGACGAGGTAGTGCAACTGCTCGCGCAGGTACGGACGGAACAGTCCGGGCTCGGCAATGGAGCTGGAATAGGTGCCCGCCTGGTTCAGCCGGGCGTAGGACCGCGCAGGATGATCCAGTCCCTCGTCACTGCGGAAATGCAGCGTGAGTTGCGGATAGGCAAAGATGCCCTTGGCCCGGTCCGCCGGATCGGGCGGCTGGCGGGTCTGGCCATAGGTGCGCAGCGCTGCCACCAGGTTGCCGCGCGAGGCGTCGGAAATGGCCTCGAGCTGGTCGAGGATGTCGTCGATCTGGTCCGGCGTGGTCGCCATGAATACTCCTTGGCAGCGGTGCGATCTGCCGGGCCTTAGTCAATTATCGGGCGAATACCCAGTCGAGATAGGCCGCCAGGCGGATGCCCGACTGGGCCAGCCGCGTTTCCACCGTTGGCGACCATTCCCAGTTGTAGTCATACCGCAGCACTGCCGGGGCTTCGCGCGTGCCCATGCCCGCATCTTCTCCGGTGGCGGGATAGATGCGGTCGCGCAGGGCAACGCTTTCCGCCACCCAGGTTTCAGGCGTGGCGTCCCACCATGCCAGTACCTCGTCCGGACCCATCCGGTCGTCCAGCCGCTGCGCATATTCGGAATAGGACAGCTGCTGGCGCAGGATCATGCCCTCGTCCCACACCCAGTGCAGGTTGGTAGGCATGCCGAACCAGTCGACGATGAAATCGTTGCCGCCGCGGTCGCTACCGTTCCCGGCGTGGAGCGGCATGTGCAAGTCGGACACGAGGTGGACGACAAAGCGCAGTGCCTTCGCCTTTTCCTCGCGCGTCGCCATGTCGTTGCGCAGGGTCGCGACAAAGCCATCGAGCGCGGTCAGCGTGTCGCCCTCTGGCGGGTGGGGGATGCTGTCGGCATCGGTGCCCGGCGGCACGGTGACATAGTGGAACGGGGAGGCGGTTTCCTGCCAGAACGGTTCGGGGTTGGAGCGTTCCTCGTCCGGCCAGGTGCTGGCCTCGGGCAGGCCTTCGTGGCCCAGGATCTCGACGATCTCGGCGCGGGTGCGGCCATCGATGTTATCCTGCGCGATCTCGGCGCTGATCCGGTGACCGATCGGCCCCCAGGCATTGGCGGGGGTGGACAGCGCGACAATGGCGATGACAGGGGCGGCAAGCAGCATTCTGATCATGGTGACAACCTAACGAAATCGTGTGGCAGTACGGTGAACGCATACCGTCGATCCGGCTTCTGCAGTATCCTGCCAGCAGGTGCCTTACGCGCTCTCCAGCCGATGTTATAAGAACAGCGGGCGCACCGGCCCTGAAGGACCGATGCCGCCCGGCCCGGACCTCAGAACGGGATATCGTCGTCCAGATCGTCGTAGTTGGAGCCGCCGCCGCCCATGCCGCCGGAAGACTGGCCGCCGCCGCTACCGCCACCGCCGTAGTTGCCGCCGCCCTGGCCCCCGCCAAAGCCGCCGGAACCGCCGCCACCGGAGCGCTGGCCGCCGCCGAAGCCGCCACCACCGCCGCCCCCGCCTTCACCGCGACCGTCGAGCATTACCAGCGTGCCGTTGAAGCCGCGCAGCACCACCTCGGTGGAATAGCGATCCTGGCCGTTCTGGTCCTGCCACTTGCGGGTCTGGAGCTGGCCCTCGATGTAAACCTTGGAACCCTTCTTCAGGTAATTCTCGGCAACGTTGACGAGGCCTTCCGAGAAGATGGCCACCGTGTGCCACTCGGTCTTTTCCTGCCGCTCGCCGGAGTTGCGGTCCTTCCACGTCTCGCTGGTGGCGATGCGCAGGTTGCACACCTTGCCGCCGTTCTGGAAGCTGCGGACTTCCGGGTCCTGGCCCAGGTTTCCGATCAGCATCACCTTGTTGAGACTACCCGCCATCGATTCGTATCCTTTATCAGTTCGGTGACCGGCCTATCGAATGAATCGCGCAGGCTCCACCCCTTAGGCGGCTTTCCCACATCGACAGATCACAGCCCCAGAGCCACCGCGCTCCAGTAGGTGAGACCGGCAAACACGTAGGCCGCGCCAAACAGGTAGACGAGCATGAAGATGGGCCATTTCCAGCCGTTCGTCTCGCGCTTGGCGACGGCAATGGTGGAGATGCACTGCGGCGCGAAGACGAACCACGCGAGGAAGGCGAGCGCGGTCGGCAGGCTCCACCCGGCCTGCAGGCGGGGGATCAGGCCTTGTGCTTCCTCTTCCTCGTCCGCGCCTTCAACGGCGTAGGTGGTCGCCAGCGCAGATACGGCCACTTCGCGCGCGGCCATGGCAGGTATGATTGCAAGGCTGATCTCGCGGTTGAAGCCGATGGGGGAGAGGATCACGTGCATGCCATCGGCCACGTGCCCGGCGATGCTGGCGTCGATCTGGCTTTCGCCCGGCTCGGCCTTGGGGAAGCTCAGCAGTACCCACAGGGCGATGGTGGCGATGAAGATGATCGTGCCCGCGCGGCGCAGGAACACCCATGCCCGCTGCCACAGGCCAATGGCCATGTCGCGCAAGGGCGGCATCTGGTAGCGTGGCATTTCCATGATGAAGCCGCTCGCCCCGCCCTTCACCACCGTGCGTCGCAGCACCAGTGCAGCGACCATGGCGCCCACGATCCCGGCGACGTAAAGCCCGAACAGCACCAGACCTTGCAAGCCGATGCCCGGCCCCACCGTAGTGGCAGGGATGAATGCAGCGATGATCACGGCATAGACGGGCAGCCGCGCCGAACAGGTCATTAGCGGCGCGACGAGGATCGTGGTTAGCCGGTCCTTGGGATCGGCGATGGAGCGCGTCGCCATGATGCCGGGAATGGCGCAGGCAAAGCTCGACAGCAGCGGAATGAAGCTGCGGCCCGACAGGCCGACATAGGCCATCAGCCTGTCCATGATGAAAGCCGCGCGGGCCATGTAACCCGATTGCTCCATCGCCAGGATGAAGGCGAACAGGATCACGATCTGCGGCAGGAAGACCACAACGGAACCGACGCCGGTCAGCACGCCCTCGGTAATGAAATCGCGCAACACGCCTTCGGGCATGGCGCCTTCCACCAGGCCGATCAGCGCGGTGATGCCGCCGTCCAGCGCATCGGCAAAGGGCGTCGCCCAGGCGAACACCGCCTGGAAAATGACGAACAGCAGCGCGAACAGGATCGGCGGGCCGAGCCACCGGTGCAGCAACACCTTGTCGAGCTTGGCGTGCAGCCGATGCTTGCTGTCCTCGGTGAGGATTGCGCCTTTGACCATGTTGCGCGCCGCAAGCCGCCGCTCTGTCAGGGTCTGCCCGGCGACCTCGTGCCGCGTGGAAAGATCCTGGTTCTCGACTTCGCCCATGGCTTCCACCAGCGCATCGAGCCCGCGCTTGCGCACTGCGACGGTGGAGATCACCGGAACGCCCAGCGCCGCCGACAGGGCATCGGCATCGAGCACCAGACCATCGCGCTCTGCCATGTCCACCATGTTGAGGGCCACGACGGTAGGGCGGCCCAGCGCGATCAGTTCCTGCGCGAAGACGAGGTGCTGCTCGAGATTAGCCGCATCGACGACCACCACCAGCACGTCGGGCGCCGGCTCACCCGGAAAATCCCCCTGCACGACCTGGCGTGTCACTTCCTCGTCCGGGCTCGCCGGGTCCAGCGAATAGGAACCGGGCAGGTCGATCAGCTCTACTGGCTCGCCCGATGGCAGGAACATGCGTCCGGCCTTCCGCTCCACGGTAACGCCGGGATAGTTGGCGATCTTCTGGCGCGCACCGGTAAGGGCATTGAACAGCGCGCTCTTGCCCGCATTGGGATTGCCGACCAGCGCGGCGGTGCGAAGCCGGCTCATACCCGCTTCACCTGCATCGCACGGGCGTGGACGCGGCGGATCGCCACGTTCATCCGGCCCACCATGATCGCAATCGGATCGCGTCCGATGAATATGCCGCGGTGGGCAATCGCCACGCGCGCGCCCTCATCGATGCCCATCGCCCGCAGCCGCTTGCCTTCGTCGGGCGCCAGCACGCTCCAGTCGACATGGGTGATTTCAGCGCGCTCGAGCGGCGCGAGAAGGTCGAGTGTCAGGTCGTTTTCCACAGATCGCCCGGTGCCAGAGCCACGCGCTAATTGCAACTGCTTCGCAATAGAAAAACGCGGCTCACTTCTGCGGATAGCGCAGGCGGCCCAGGAAACGCGCGACATCGAAATGCTCGCGGTCCTTGCCCAGCAACTGCGCCTTCGCCTTCTCGAACTTCATCACGCCTTCGATCCGCCGATCGAGGAAGGCAGCGGTCTCGGCCTTGCCCTCGCTCTCGTCCTCCACGAACACCGCCAGCGACGCGCCGTATATACCGGCCAGGATCGCGCGCTTGGTATAGTGGTTGTAATCGGTGGCGGTATCGCCTGCCAGCCGCCACATCTTGTCAGCGCTTGACCAGCCCTGCTTCAGCGCCCGCGGGGCATTCTGGGGCATGGCCTGCACGGCGGTGGCACGGCGAACCGATTCCTCCAGCCCCGTGACCGCCTCCAACCGGAACCACACAAGGCTGCGGATCTTCTCGCGAATGGGCATGTTGTCCAGCCGACCATCGGCGAAATGGGCTTCCATCCTCGCATCGACCGAGGCGATCCACGCGTCGATCATGTACATCGCGCGCCCGCCGAAGCCATCGCCCTTGAAGGCCAGTCGGCCGACGGCGGGATCGACATCGGCCATCTCGCAGGCGGAGACTAGCGCCGCGTCGGTCCACCCGTCGAACATGGCGGACACGGCAATATCGGGCGCCAACGCGAGGCGCAGCTCGTCCAGCGTCGCGTCTTTCAGGTCTGCATCCGCCATCGGCAAAACCCCTAGAATACCGGTCCGTAAGTCCGCGTCTCGTTTTCTTCCGCGCTGGCCTCGCTACGCTCGATAGCGCTCAGCACCCGGCCAGATACGCCGGGCATCGCGGCATAGTCGCGCGCGGTGCGACCGGCATTGTCGGCGCGATCGGGATCGGCCCCTGCCTTCACCAGCACTTCGATCATCTCGATATTGCGGGCGTGGACGGCGGAGATCAGCGGGGTCTCCCCCGTCTCGTTGCCGATATCCATGCGCGCTCCCGCGTCCACCAGCGCCTGCACCCCCTCGACCCAGCCGATTTGCGCGGCGGCAATCAGCGGGGTGCGGCCACGATTGTCGGCGATGTTCGGGTTGGCACCCTTTTGCAAAAGGAACTTCGTCCAAGTCAGGTCGCGCCGGTCGACGGTGATATGCAGCCCGGTCGCACCCGAAGTGATATCGCGCGAATTGACAAGCGTGGTGCCCGGCTGGCTGAGCATTTCGGTCGCCTCGTCCCCCTCGCGGTCCTTCACCGCTTGCAGGAACTGGTAGCCTTCTGAATACATCTGCGCGGCGGCGGGCACCGACAGTGCGGTTGCCGTCATCGCGGCCAGTCCAAGGCAGATCGTGCGAATGGGGGCGCGTGCCACTTCCCATCTCTCCTGTTTCAATAATGTGCGCAAAAGCACCGCGTTCGTGCGGGACTTTGCTTGCGTAGAGCGCGTTAGCAGAGCATGAACGCTACGTCATGTCAGCACGTATTCCGGTTGTCACCCCCCTCCTTTTGGCCCTCTCCCTTGTTGCCTGCGATGGCGGGGGAGGCAAGCCGCCCATAACCGACGCTCCGCTCTACAACAGCGCGCTCACCGGGCAATACGACCTGGTCGATTCTTCCGGCCAGCAGGTCACCAGCGCCGACTTCGCCGGGCAGTACCAGCTGGTCTATTTCGGCTATGCCTACTGCCCCGATATCTGCCCGTTCGACATGCAGCGCATGATGCGCGGGTATGACCAGTTTGCCGAGGCGAATCCCGACCTCGCCGATGACGTGCAGCCCATCTTCATCACCATCGATCCTGCGCGCGATACGCCGGAACGGGTGGGCGAATATGCCGATGCCTTTTCCGATCAGCTGATCGGCCTCACCGGATCGCCCGAACAGATCGAGGCGGCGGCGGCGGCATTCTTCGCGCACTACCAGAAAATGGATCCGGACGCCGAGAGCGATTACCTGATGGACCACTCGCGCACAGGCTACCTGGTCGACCGCGAGGGAGAACCGATGGCGCTGATCCCTGTGGAAGATTCGGCAGAGGCCGTGGCCGCCGAACTGGAAAAATGGGTCCGTCCCGCCGATGGCTGACCTGCGCGCCCGGTTCTGGGAGCTTGAGCTGGAGGAGCTGTCGCGCGCGGAATGGGAAGCCTTGTGCGATGGCTGCGGGCGCTGCTGCCTGAACAAGCTGGAAGACGAGGACACCGGCGAGATCGTGGAAACGAACGTCGCGTGCAAGCTGCTCGACACCGGCACGGCGCAGTGCCGCGACTATCGTCATCGCAAGGCCTTCGTGCCCGATTGCCTGCGCCTTACACCGCGGCTGCTGAAGGACATTCACTGGCTGCCTGCCACCTGCGCCTACGTGCGCCGGGCCGAGGGCAAGCCCCTGCCCGACTGGCACCATCTTCTCACCGGCAGCCGCGATGCCATGATGGAAGCGGGTGCCAGCGTCGCCGGGCGCTGCATCAGCGAAACCGTGGCCGGCCCGCTGGAGCACCACGTGGTGGAGTGGGACGATTGATCGACTGGTTGCGCGACGATCACCAGAACCCCGCCATCGAAGTGGGCGGCCAGATCCTTCCCATCGCCATCCGCCGCCACGCCCGCGCAAGGCGGCTGACCATGCGGCTCTCGCCCGACGGCCGCGAGGTGCGCATCACGCTGCCCACCTGGGGCCGCACGCGGGATGCTCTTACCTTCGCCACTGCGCGCGCCGAATGGATAGAGCGGCAGCTGGACCGGGTGCCGCGCAAGCTGAGCGTGGCGGACGGCGAGACCCTGGCCTATCGCGGAGAGCCCCTGCGCATCGCGTGGGACAGGGCAGCGGGCCGAAAGCCTGTTGTCGTTAACGGCACCTTGCGCGTGGGCGGCACGGCCGACGGGCTGGAGGCGCGCGTGCGCCGTTGGCTGGAGGCAGAGGCGCTGCGGCTGTGCGGAGACGATCTTGCCTTTTACTGCCGGCGCGCCGGTCTCGACGTGCCCGCCCTGCGCCTGTCGCGCGCGCAGCGGCGCTGGGGTTCGTGTTCGGGCGACAGGAAGACCGGCCGCTGTATCCGCATCAACTGGCGGCTGGTGATGGCACCCGATCACGTGCGCCGCTCTGTCGTCGCTCACGAGGTCGCCCACCTCGTCCACTTCGACCACTCGCCTGCCTTCCATGCGCTGCTGGCAAGACTGTTCGAAGGTCACCTGCCCGAGGCCGACGGCTGGCTGAAGCGCGAGGGACGTTCCCTCTACGCCGCCTTCGGCTGAACTCCCCCCGTTATCAATAACTGGCGAATCCCGCCGCGCGTCCCTATCCTTAGCGGCATGAAGGGTTTTCTCCGCCGAGTATCGCCGCGCCGCGCGGTCACCGACTTCCGCGACCAGTGGAAGCAGCCCACGCCGCATCGCTGGCAGATCCTGGGCGTGGCCATGGCCGCGACCTTTGCCGTGTTCATGCTGTTCATTCCCGAAAGCCAGCGCGGCCCGCCCGCGCGGCCCGACGTGATGTACATCTCCACTTTCGAGGAAGATCGCAGCGAAGGCGACATCATCGCCTCCAACTGTGCCAACCAGCAGTTGAAGGACGAATTGCAGGCGCGCATCGACGCGAACGAAGCGCGCCGCCGCGAGATGTACGAGGCGCTGGGCCGCGCGACCTTCATCGATGTCGACGAAATGAAGGCCGAAATCGAGGCCGAGCAGCAGGCTGAGGCGCGCGAGGACACCGGCCCGACACCTGAGGAACTGGCTCTCTCGGTAGAAGAATACTGTGCCGCCGCCGCTGGCTGACGACGCCCGATGGATGGCCGCCGCTGCTGCCCTGGCAGAGCGCGCACGCCCGCTGGCCAGCCCCAACCCCGGCGTCGGCGCGATCATTGTGAAGCACGGCGTGGTACTGGCGCGCGGCTGGACCATGCGCGGCGGACGCCCCCATGCGGAGGCCGTGGCGCTGGAAGCGGCAGGAGAAGCCGCGAACGGGGCAACGCTCTATGTCACGCTGGAGCCGTGCGCGCACCGCTCGCAGCGTGGCCCTGCTTGCGCCGACCTGATTTCCGCCGCCGGTCTTGCCCGTGTGGTAGTGGGCATGCGCGATCCCGACCCGCGCACCGCAGGCGATGGCATCGCGCGGATCGAGGCAGCGGGGGCCGAAGTGGCGACGCTGGACTGGACGCCCGCACGCCTTGGCCTGTCGGGCCATGCCACGCAGCTGGCGAAGGGCCGCCCGCATGTGACGCTGAAACTGGCCATGTCGCTGGATGGCTGCATCGCTACCTCCACCGGGGAGAGCCAGTGGATCACCAACTCCGCCTCCCGCGCTCACGGTCACCGCGAACGCGCACGGACCGATGCGATTCTGGTTGGTGGCGGCACCCTGCGCGCCGACAGCCCGCGCCTCGACGTGCGGCTGCCGGGGCTGGAGGATCGCTCCCCCCGGCGCGTAGCGCTCACCTCTGGTAAGGTACCCGATGGCTGGCAGGCGATCCGTTCGCCGGAGGAGATCGCCGCGCTGGACGGCGTGCGATACCTGATGGTGGAAGGCGGCGCGCAGACCGCCTCCGCTTTCCTCGCAGCCGGACTGGTCGACCGCCTGCTGATCTACCGCGCCCCCGTGCTGCTGGGCGGCGGCACCTCCGCCATCGGCCACATCGGCCACGACACGTTGGAAAAGGCCTTTTCCCAACGCCTCACCTTGCAGGACCGCCGCCAGCTTGGCAGCGACACTCTGGAAGTCTATCAGCGCGCCTGACCAGCAAAGGGGCCATCCATGTTTACCGGCATCGTCACCGCCATCGGCACGATCACGCAAGTCCAGCAGCGCGGGGACCTGCGCCTGACCATCGCCTGCCCGTTCAATCCTGCCGAGATCGACATCGGCGCTTCCATCGCCTGTTCGGGCGTGTGCCTGACCGTGGTGGACCGCGGCGGCACGAAGGGGGACGCGCACTTCGTGGTGGACGTGTCCGCCGAAACCACCTCCTGCACGGCGAAGCGCATGTGGCAGGAAGGCGCGAAACTGAACCTCGAACCCTCGCTGCGACTGGGCGACGAACTGGGTGGCCATATCGTGACCGGCCATGTCGACGCCGTGGGCCGCGTGGCCGACTGGCAGCCCGAAGGCGATTCCATGCGCCTCACCATCGCCGCCCCCGCCAACCTTGCCCCGTTCATCGCGCCCAAGGGATCGATCACCATCAACGGCGTGTCGCTGACGGTGAACAGCGTGCAGGACCGTGACGACGGCACCGTGCAGTTCGGCCTCAACATCATCCCCCACACCGCCGATGTCACCACATTGGGCGAACTGGCGCAGAATGCAGAGGTGAACCTGGAAGTGGATACCATCGCGCGCTACCTGCACCGGATGCAGGCGCTGCGGGCGGACTAATTCGGAATTGCGCGAGCGGCGGCTAAAGACCCCAGAGCGGACGAGCGAGTTAGCTGTTCTCCGTCCGCGAAGCCGTCAATCAGCGAACGATGCGTCCCTGCCTGTCTCGCATCGAAGTGTCAGACCATATTCGTCCAGCCAGGCAGCCTCGGTCGGCAGGAGATACTGGAGCGCTTCAGGGAGCAGGCCGTGAAGCGTGTTTGCGTGAACAAGATCATTTCGGCGATCGGAATAACACATGTCCGAGCGCACTTTGGCGACAAGCCGGGTAATTCCTTCCTCCGTCTCGCCACCTTCATTCGCAAGCGAAATAAACAGAGGGGGGCGTTCGGTTTCGCCCATATCGACAAAGTGTCGGGAAAGCTGCTGGCCGTTCCATTGCAAGCTAGGGGACAGGGCGGCGTATCCATTGAACAGATCGGGCGTGTTGACCCATGTCTCGATCACGAAGTGCCCAGCTGCGCTCTCTCCCATCAGGAATGCACGGCCATCGTCTCGATATTGCGTGCGGATCATCATGATGACGACGGGATAGGCTTGTTTCCCCTCATAATAGCCCTGCGGTGTCACCACGTGGACCTTGCGCTCCGCTTCGTGAGTTTCCACGAGATAAGAGGTTCCGATCGTCAACGGTTCCGATTCGATGACATCCTGCCCGTAAAGCGGCGTTGCGCTGAGAACCATGGCCGCGACAAAGAAACCGAGAATTCTCATAGGCGCGGCGCTCCTATTACCAAGACCGAGAAACGGGCGGCATTCATAGCACTTCTCCTGGAACCTGCCAGTCCGCCTCCCACCCCATAGCTGAAATTCACCGCCAACAGGCTTCCCTACACCCTCTCACCGGCTCCACCCTCGGCCAATGCCGAGAACCCCCGCCCGCAAGCTCCGCCGCCGCCCCCCGTTCTTCCATCCCGTGGCGCTGCGCTCGCGCCGAGACGGGTGGAGCGCGGCGCGGCAGTGCGCATTCCTTGCCCACCTTTACCTGACCGGCAGCGTCAGCGCCGCCGCGCGGACTGTCGGGATGAGCCGGGAGAGCGCACACCGTTTGCGTCGGAGCGCAGGTGCGGCGAGTTTCGCCCGGGCGTGGGATCATGTCCTCACGCCGCGAAGCGAGGGGCGCGTTGCGCAAAAGGTCGATTGGCGGAAGGTCACAGATGAGGAGTTGTTTCGCCGCGTGAAACACGGCCTGATCGCCCCCGCCCTCCATCGCGGCAGGATCACCGGGATACGCCGGAAAGTTGACAATTCCGCGCTTTTGCGGCTGCTGCGCCGCCTCGACAAAGCAAGCGCCCGGCCATCCGAAGGGGAGCCGGGCGCATGAAAACCAACTTTTGCAAAACACCCCGGTGGGCGTTCCACGTTGCTCCCGGATCAGCCGGTAACGTCGGCCAGCGCGGCCACGAAGGCGTCGATGTTGCCCATCGTCAGGCCCGCCACGTTGATGCGGCCCGACCCTGCCATGTAGACACCGTGATCCTTGCGCAGTTGCTCCACCTGTTCCTTGCTGACAGGCAGCATGGCGAACATGCCTTTCTGGCGGCCAAGCGGGGTAAGGTCCACACCGCACGCGTTGCTGTTGGCAGCCAGCTTGGCGCGCACCTGCCCGATGCGCTGGCGCATGTCCTCGACCTCGGCCAGCCAGTCGGCGGTCAGGTCCTCGTCTTCCAGGATCACGCGCACGGCAGCGCCGCCGTGGTCGGGCGGCATGGACCAGTTGGCCCGCGCCAGCGAAGACCCGTTGGACATGATACGCGTCACTACATCGGCATCGCTGCCGATGGCATAAAGCGCGCCCACACGGTCACGGTAGAGGCCGAAGTTCTTGTCGCAGCTGTAGGCCACCAGCGCTTCCGGCACTGCGGAAACGACCGTGCGCATGCCGTAGGCGTCTTCCGCCATGCCGTCGCCCAGCCCCTGATAGGCAAGGTCGATGATCGGCAGCGTGCCGCTGTCCTTCAGCAGGCCTGCGATCTCGTCCCACTCCTCGTTCGTGTAATCCACGCCCGTGGGATTGTGGCAGGCACCGTGCAGCAGCACCGCGTCGTTCGCATCGGCCCCGGCGATCACATCGCGCAATGCAGCCATGTCGGCACAGCCGTTGTCGGCAGCGTGGTTGAACGTGCCGACTTCCATGCCGCAATCGGCCAGGATCTGCGCGTGGTTGGGCCAGCTGGGCGTGCCCATCCATATCTTCTTGACGCCCGCCTTCGCCGCCAGCGCCACCGCCAGACGCACCGCGCCGGTGCCGCCGGGCGTCTGCATCCCGTCGATACGGCCCGCATCGGTGAGCGTCGCGTTCAGGCTGTCGCCGAACACGTGCGGCATCAGCGCGTTGACGAAACCCATGTCGCCTTCCGGGCCGAGGTAGGCCTTGGTGTCCTGCCCATCGACCAGCCGCTTCTCCGCCGCCTTGATCGCGCGGAACACCGGCGTCGCCCCGTCGGCAGTGCGATAGACGCCCACGCCAAGGTCGATCTTGGACGAACGCGGATCCGCGTTGTAGAGCTTGATCAGCGCAAGAAGCGCATCGGGCGGTTGCTGGGTGAGTTTGTCGAGCATGATGGCGGCTCAATGCCGCCACCCGCGGCAATCCGCAAGTGCGCAGATTGCCGCGTCAGCCTTGCCCGATCAGAACGGCAGCCAGCGCTGCTTGCGCGAGAAGCGCATGTAACCCGCGTTCACGCCCAGCCGCAGGCCCGCGCCGACGCGGATGGGGATCAGCACGACATCGCCCTTGCGCACGTAGCTGGCATTGAATCCGCCCACGAAATAGGCCTGTCCCTCGCCCGCCGGGAAGCGTTCGTAAAGCTCGTCCGTATCGTAGAGGTTGTAGACCAGCACGAAGGTATTGCCTGCGTTGGCACCGGCATCGAGGCCGATGGACGGTCCCGTCCAGTAAACGGGCATGTTACCTTCGACAGCGTGGTGCAGCGTTCCCGAACCATAGCGTACGCCCAGGACGAAAGCGCCGCCGCCCTCGCGCCCGACGATGTACCCGTTGGGCTCGCCCTGGTCGGAAAGGATATCCTGGAGCAGCCGGGCAAGCCCTTCGGCGCCGCGCCCGAACAGACCCTCGGCTGCGCCGATCAGGTCATCCTCGGCGTAGGTGGTGCGCTGCTGTGCGGGCGGGGCTTCCGCCACGTCCACGCCGGTGCCGGTGGCGGGCAGTTCCTCAGGCGGCAGGTCGAGCACCTGTCGGTTGCTGTCATAGCGCGCGCTGGGATCGCTCATCTCGTAGGCGCCCCCGAAGCCGGGCTCGGCCGGGATTTCGTTCGCCTGCGGGTTCGTTTGCTGGGGGTAATCAGGCGCGGTGCTGCGGGCCGGCGGATCGACAAGGTCGCCGTCGATCATGGTGTCGGGGTCGACGGTCTCGATTTGCTGCGCGGCGACCGGCCACGCCAGCGCAGGCAGCGACAGCAGGGCAGCGGCGACGAGTGCTTTGCGGATCGGTTGCATGGTCTCCCTTCCGATTTCACCCGCTTGGCAGCAGGCGCGCGAACAGAGAGTTACATTGAGTCCCCCCGGGCTGAAGCGGCAATGAATAGGCGGCGAATCGAATCGATTTCGCGGTGAACCGAATCCTGCACGGTACGGAACGCGCTTTCAGGATCGCAGGCGGGACGGCTTTCGCGCAAAAAGAGAATGCACCCTTGAAGCCCCTGCAAGCCATCGTTATAGGCCGCGTCTTGCCGCTTGGGTCCGGAGACGTGGGTGAGTGGCTGAAACCAGTTCCCTGCTAAGGAACCATACCTCTATCGGGGTATCGAGGGTTCGAATCCCTCCGTCTCCGCCACCGGCCTTTTGCTCGATCCTCGGGAAAGGCTCGATGCCCCCGGCCGGTGTCACATGATGGTGATATCGAGGATCTGACCGGAAATCACGTCGCCACCGTTAGGCGCGCGGGCGGCAATTCCCAGCCACGCGTATTCACAGCCAAGATCTCGGTCCAGCCGCATCATGGTAGGCGACGGACCCAGTGTATCGGACCAGCGCTGTTCGCTCCCCGGACACTCCAGCGTAAGCCGCACCCGCCCCGATGCGCTTGGATCGAGCGTATGTTCGACCTGGAATACCGTCGTGGTATCTCCCAGGCGGATGAGCCGCCTTGCCAGCACCCCGCCGTAACCACCACGGGTGGAGATCATGATCGAATCGCCATCCGTGCTCTTGCGCGCAAAGCGGTTGTCCTGATCGTAGAACTGCCAGTGAAAGGGCGTGTACTCGTCTTCCCAGCCAAGAGAGCCGCGCGCGACGGGGACGCTATCGAGACTGCGAATTCTCGCAAAAAGCTGCGCCGCCTCGTCGATCTTCTGGGTGCGCGCGAGCAGGCGCAGGATAGCCCGGTCGGCCTCGTAGTCCACCACCGTATCGGGTGAGAGGCCAAGGCGAACGCGGGCGATGTTGTCCGCAAGTTCAGGCTGCAGAACAGCTTCCCGGAAAAATTGCGCGCCCCACAAGGGTTCGGTTTCGAAGATGTCCACGAATGCCGGGAGCAAACGCTCGTTCGCCAGCTGCTCGACCATCAGCGGGACAGTGGTGTCCTGCTGCGAGGGGTAGAGCAGCAGCGTGCGGTTGAGCGCTGCCAGCAGGAGGGCGTTATCCTCTGCCTCCAGCGCCGCGATCAGAGCTGCGGAGTTGATCACCCTGCCCCTTCGCGAAGCTGCCTGGGCGGCCTCTAGGATTGCCGCGCCGGTCTGCGGATCACCACCCTGCATTGCGAGAATGGCGAGCGCCTCTGTCGACAGAAGGCCGGCGTCGACGGCCTGGCGCGCCGCAGGTTCCGACGCAGTGAAGTCCACGCTGTTCGTTTCCGGATCGGCCGTGACCAGCGCGACCGCGCTCTTCTCCAGCGCGGGCGCGGCATAAGGCGATAGCGACGCGGCAAGGGCCGGATTGTCATCCGCCAAGGCATTGGAAAGCGCCTGGCTGGCAGAGGCCATGGCCAGGAGCGAGGCTGCGGCAATGATCGCGAACTTGCGCATCGCGGTTCCTCTCAACAGCCCCTGCCGGCGATGATCCTAAGGTCAGGCGTCACTGGATTCGTACGAATAGCCATAGCCATATTCGCTGCCATAGCCGTACTCGTCGTTGCGATGATCGACTCGCGTCACCAGAGCGCCGATGATATCGACGCCCGGCTGACGCAGACGCGCGAGTGCGTTGCGAATGGCGTAGACCGATGTCTCGTTGGCCTGCATCACGTAGATGACCCCGCCAGCGAGGTGACCGATTTCGACCGCGTCCGCGAGACCGAGGACCGGCGGGCTGTCGATAATGACGAAATCGTATTGCTGCTCGAGTTCGATCACAAGGCTCTTCAGCCCGCCGCGCGCAATCAGATCGCCCGAATCACTTGGCATCGAACCACTGGGAATAAAATCAATGCCATGCGCATCGAGGTGGAGGATGTTGGGTTGCGTTACCGTGCCCCCCAGAAGCTCGCTCAACCCCTTCACCTTCGCTGTTATGCCCAGCATGCGGGAAAGCCCGGCGCGGCGCATGTCGAGGTCGAGGAGAACGACCCGGTTGCCCACGCGCTGCAGGCTGCGGGCAAGCGCGAGGGAGGAAATCGTCTTGCCTTCCGCTGGCCTGGTGGAGGTCAGCATGATGATCTTTCGCGCATCGCTCGGCAGTACCGAAAGCATACTGGTACGCGTGGAACCGTAGGCCTCGGTCAGCTGGGACTTGGGATCCATCAGTTCCTCGACCATGTCGTCGGTCTGCGCGCGCGGGATCGCCCCCAGCACCTGCAGGCCCAGCTGCTGGCGGATCTGTGAAATGTGACGCAGGCTGCGGTCGAAGAAATCGGCGAGGTAGACGATCGCCAGCGACAGCAGCACAGCCAGTATGATTGCGATGAGGAGGTTGCGCGTAAGCGACGGCCCGGAAGGCGATCCCGGAGGAGTGGCCCGTTCGATCAGGGTCATGTTGTTGCTGCCCGCCTCGCCGACACCCAGTTCGGTGTAGCGCTGCAGTAGCGCGTCATAGAGTTCCCGGTTGGTATCGACCTCGCGGCGAAGGATGCCGTATTCCGTGCCAAGGTTCTGTTCGGCCAGATAGCGGCCGCGCGCCGCATTGAATCGTTCACGCAGCTCTGACTCTTCGCGAAGCGCGCTCTCGTAAGTTGCCTGCCGCGCGGAATTCATGACCCCGCCCTCACTGCTGATGGAGCGTTCGAGCGATTCGATTTCGGCTTCAAGCGCCTGGACGCGCGGGTTGGCCGGACCGAGCGAGGTGCGAAGGTTGGCCAGCTGCGCTTGCGCTTCTGCACGGCGGGAACGCAGGGAAGCGGCACTATCGGCCTCAGCGGCACTGCGCTCCGCATCGAGCGCGCTCCGCGCCTCGATCCGGCGCAAAGATGCCGCGATCAGTGCCTGGTTGAGGGCAGACAGCTGCGAAGTGGAAAGGGTTTCCTGCCTCGCCTGCTGCTCTCCGGTTTCGGTTGCCGAAGAGTTCAATACGACGATCTCGTTCTCGCTGGCATAGGCAGCCAGTTCAGCTTCCGATTCCTCAAGCGCGACCCGCAGTTCTGCGAGCTGACGCTCCAGTTGGTCTCGTGCCAGCTGGGTATCGCCGAACCGTTTCTCGTAGTTTGCCTCGAGGAATTGTTCGGCCCAGGCATTGGCTATCCGTGCAGAAATCTCCGGAGAGGGCGTAACGGCAATGATATCGACAAGCTGAGAGTTCTCGACTGGAACCACGGTGATAGTGGAACTCACACGACCGGCGAGCGCGCGCGGCGAGAGATTGCTCTCCTCGATATCGAAAGCTTCTCGGAAAACCGGGTCCTGCGCGAAATTCTCTGCCTCTACGACACGTTCGGCAAGAAAGCGGGACTGCAGCAACTGGTACTGCGTTTCATAATACTGCCTGTCGCGCATCTGGATGTCGAGGCGCATATCGTCCTCTCCGGCGGCACCGGCATCGAGCCGGCTGATCTCGATCCGCGAGCTGGCCTGGTATTCCGGAGTCTGCAGCAGGGTGAACGCGACGCCCAGAAGGATCGTGGCAGCTATCACGAACAGCAGTATGTACTTCAGTTCCTTCGCGCGCTGCCACAATCGCTGAAGCAGCAACTCCAGCGCATCGTCCATTTGCTGCACGCCGCCAGTGGCCCCGGCCGGGGCCACACTCATGTCATTCGGGGATCGCATCAGAGTCCTAGATTAGTTGCTCGCGGCTACACGCTCTATCAGCACGAGGCTGGAAGTGACGGCAGGCAGGATTTCCAAAATTCGTTCGAGGCGACGTTCGCCGGGGTTGTCCCCGACCATCACTATGTCACCTTCGTAAAGGGCAGGGTCGGGCAGGTTGCCCCGCATAATCGCTTCCATGTTGTACAGGCCGATGTAGCGCTCTCCGGACACTTCCCGAAAAACCAGTACGTCGTCGGCCTTGGCATATTCGCCCAGGCCGCCGGCACTGTTGATAGCGCGCATCAGCGTTGTCGCGTTGGCCATCGGATAATTTCCCGGGGCCTCTACCTGACCGCCGATGGAAACGGTTGGCGGAACGGCGTTGATCGGATTCACCGTAACGCTGGGATCGATCACGTATTCGCCGGAAAGCCGGCTGGAGATAACGGCAGCCAGCTGCGTCGGGGACAGGCCGAGAGCGGCAACATCACCGATCAGCGGGAAATTGAGCATTCCGTTTTCATCGATCGCGTAGGTGCCGCTGAGCGTTTCGTCCTGCGCCACCGTCACTTCGATGATGCCCATCGGCGAAAATCGTGAAGACGTGGATGCCGGCACCGGAATTTGCGTGAGCGCAGTCACTTCATAAGCGTCGGAACCGCCATAGCTACGGTCCACCGAAGCGCAGGAAGCCAGCACCAGGGATGCGAAAAGGAGAACGGTGCCCCTTACGATGTTCTTTCCGGTCAAGACTTTCACACTCCTTATCCTCATACCGTCCCTAGCCGCGCTGGGGCGGCTGAGGAACCCCCTACTCTTCGATTGCCATGGCCTTGCTGGGAATACCACCCCTTGTCTATGCCGCGACAACCGCCGGGTCCCGATTAGTTTCCCTGCCTTCCGCGCGCGCCAGCAGAGCGAGCGCGCAAACAAACCAGACACCCGCGACCTGGAACAGCGGTGTTCGCAAGGGATAGTCGAAATAGCTCGCCAGCGCGAGAATAGCGAAACCGGCAAGCCCCAGTGTCAGGTAGTCGCGCCCCCGGGCCTTCAGCCGCAGCAACTGGTAACCCAGCCAGCCAAGGAAGGCGAGCAGCAGGACCACGCCTGGCAGACCTGTCTCCAGAAACCACTGGAGCCAGTCATTATGCGCCATGTTGAGGTAGCGTGGCCCCAGCAACTCCGGCGTTTCGTGGATGCGGAAAACGTCTTCGAACGCCCCCAATCCCGTGCCGAGCGGGAAATAGGTGCCGATCATGTCCAGCAAGATCGGGACAATTCGGAAGCGCAGGTCCTCCAGCGGGTTGGTCTCGACGATCCGCTGGAAGGCGGTCAGCCGGTCCGCCAGCAGGAACAGCGCGATCATCCCTATGGCGAAAAACAGAATTATCGCAGCCGGAAGGTAGCGAACGAGATTGTTCCGATTGCCGCCAGGCGTGCGCCGTCCGGCGGTTGAGGCAACAGCGGAGGCCTTCCTGCTCACGACCATCAGGGCAGCTGCCGCCAGGGCAATGCCCACCGTCAGCAATCCTGCCCGCGAACCGTTTACAAGGATAACCAGGAAAATCGCCCCGAACGCAGACCAGAGGAGAACGTCGGAACCCGGGAAGGCCTTGCGATTCGGACGCGTCACGAGGAACCCGATAACCAGCATGGCCAGCGAACCGAACACCGCTGAATGGTTGCGATTGGCAAAGATGCCGACGGGGGTTCCCTCGTTCGTCAGCGAGTACAGATAGCCAGCCTCGGCGTAACCGCTGCCGATCTGCAAGATGGCGAGCAGGGCGTTTGCCGCTGCAAGCACGACTATCGCTGCCAGAACGATGTATGCGCCGCGTGCGCCCAGACCCGCCAGCAACAGCAGGGCCGCCAGGGGAATTCCCAGTGCGGACAGCGCATTGAGCGTACGCGAAGGAACCATGGAAAGCGGCCGGGCAATGTCGCTACCCACTGCGGTGGCAATCTCTGCCAGCGGCTCGCGCCCGGGCAGCGACGTCCAGAGCGCATATGGCAGAGGAATCACCTGCAGCATGGTGATGACAAGCAGGGCCAGAAGCATGAACAACGGCCAGCGAAGGTTGCGGTAAGCGGCCTTGCCCGCCCCGCCCATCGCCAGCGCGACACCCGCAACCAACCAGGCGACAGGCTGGATCAGCGCGTTCTGCATCATGTCGTAGCGGGAACTGCCGCCGAACAGGCCGGCTGCGATCAGCAAGGTGGCAAGAAGGACCAGGTAAGGTCTTTCAATGCCGGAAAAGCTGTTCTTCCAACCCAGCTCTACACGTCTATCGCGCACGCACCTGCCCTGATTCCAAATTTGCAGAAAGGTCACGTGCTTAAAGGATGTGCGCGGTGCCGCAACCCCCGGTATCGTGGTGTGGTCTGGTTGTACAGTTCTCGCGCCGCTGACGCAGACCGGCGCGAGGCGTCGGAGCGATGGAACCGGCTGCCGCGACTGCCCGACCTGCACCGCCCTCCTGCTTCATTCGGTACCGCAGCAAATCCTTGCAATTGCGCATAACCGCAGCGTCCTGACCGGACCTTGCGCGCACCCGTTTTCGGGTCTACCGGACCGCTGCGTAGCCCAGCCAGAGGACACATGCGTCGCACTTCCGCAATCATACCGGCCTACAACAGCGAAACGAGCATTGGCGCGGCCATTGACTCGGCTCTGGGCCAGACGAATGCGCCGCACGAAGTGATCGTGATCGACGACGGATCCACCGACGGCACGGCAAAGGTCATCGCCAGCTATGGGGAAAAGGTGATCCACCTGACGCAGCAGAATGCAGGCCAGGGCGCGGCGCGCAACGCCGGCCTCGCCGTCGCCACAGGCGAATTCATCGCCTTCCTCGATGCCGACGATTACTGGAAGCCCGCATTCCTGGAGCGAACCGAGCGATTCCTCGACGCGCATCCGGATGCCGCCGCCGTCAGCTGCGCTTTCAAGATCGAGCGCAAGAAGGGCGATTACCATGGTCCGTCCCATTACGCCGCGCTCCAAGAACAGCATCCCGACGGGTTCGTGCTGGACAATTTCTTCGATTTCTGGGGTGAACACGACCACGTGAGGACCGGCACTGTGCTGGTTCGCCGCGAAATCACGGAGCAGATCGGGCCGCAGAATGCTGACCTGCGCATCAGCCAGGATCTCGAATACTGGGCACTGATCGCTACTGCAGGCCGCTGGGGTCTGCTGCCAGAGGTGCTGTGGGTCGGCACGTCCGACGCGGTCGCCCGGAAAACAGGTTGGCGCAAGAAATATGCCGCAAGGCGCAAGAAGGCCCCCAGCATTCCGGCTTGGGAACGCCGCATTACCGCGCGCATTGCACCGGAACACGAAATGGGCCTCGCCCGTGTTCGGGGCCGCGTGGCCGCCGGGCTGATGAGCGCCCATGCCCTGGGTGGCAGCCGCAAGCATGCGCAAGAACTGCTGGAAACATATGGCGATGATATGCCCCGCGGCATCAGCTACCATATCCTCAACGGGGCGAACCGCTTCGGCGCGCCCGGATGGGCCTTGGCCACAGCCGCCCTGCGCCTTATCGACCGCTTGAAATAACCTGAAAGACAACGCCCGATGACAGTTGAACATGGCACCGGCCTGCTGGCCAGGCTGGAAGATCGCAGCGCCACCGTGGGCGTGATTGGCATGGGTTACGTTGGCCTGCCGCTCGCGCTTGCCGTTGTCGATGCGGGATTCACCGTGATCGGTTTCGACGTCGACGAGGTGAAGCCGCAGCGGCTGGCAGCGGGGCAGAGCTATTTCAAGCACATCGGCAGCGATGCCGTTGCCGCTGCCAATGCCACGGGCCGCTTTTCTGCGACCACCGATTTCTCGCGTCTGGCAGAGGCCGACGTCATCGCGATCTGCGTGCCAACCCCGCTCGATCAGCACCTCGAGCCCGATCTCTCCTTCGTCGAGCAGACGACCGAGACGATTGCGGCCAACCTGCGAGCCGGACAACTGGTGGTTCTAGAATCCACCACCTACCCCGGCACGACCGACGAAGTGCTCAAACCCATTCTGGAGCGCGGCGGCCTGACCTGCGGCGAGGATTTCTTCCTTGCCTTCTCGCCCGAACGCGAGGATCCGGGCAATCCCTCGTTCGGCACCACGTCCATTCCCAAAGTGGTGGGCGCGGACGACGACGTGGCCCGCGAAGCCGCCACCAAATTCTACGGCGCATTCATCGGGCAGGTCGTGCCGGTGTCCAACACCCGTGCAGCGGAGGCGACGAAGCTGACGGAAAACATCTTCCGCTCGGTTAACATCGCGCTGGTGAACGAACTGAAGGTGATCTTCGAGCCGATGGGCGTCGATGTATGGGAAGTGATCGAAGCGGCGAAGACGAAGCCCTTCGGCTTCATGCCCTTCTATCCCGGCCCCGGCCTTGGCGGGCACTGTATCCCGATCGACCCCTTCTACCTCACCTGGAAGGCGCGTGAATACGCCGTGCCCACGCGCTTCATCGAACTGGCAGGTGAGATCAATTCGTCCATGCCGAACCGCGTGATCGAGAAGCTGGCGCTGGCAGTGGACCAGCGGTTGAAAAAGGGGCTGAACGGCACGCGCGTGCTGGTGCTGGGCGCCGCCTACAAGAAGAATGTCGACGACATGCGCGAAAGCCCCGCGCTGCAAATCATGGAACTGCTGCAGGATCGCAGGGCGCAGGTCGCCTATTACGATCCCTTCGTGCCCGAACTGCCCCCCACGCGCGAGCATCCCTCGCTTACCGGGATGCGCAGTGTCGACTGGAAGGACGATCTTGCCGCCGATTACGATGCGGTGCTGCTGGTCACCGACCACGACGATGTCGATTACCATGCCCTGCTGAAGCACGCCGGTCTGGTGGTCGACACCCGCAACGCCTTCCGCCGGGCTGGCGCGCAGGGCGACAATCTCGTGCTGGCCTGATCTCCGACAGACCTCACCATCAAGGTGCGTGAATCACCTAGTCACGCGACTGGCCGCGCTGTCCGGTGTATCAGACAGGCACCCTGATGAACGTCGGACAATGGTAGAACGGGAGTTTTTCGAGTTTCAGGCCGTTCTTCTTCGCGAAGTCGTCGGCAGAAATGGTTTCCCCGACGACTGCGTTGTAATCGTCGAACACGATCAGGCCACCAGGCACCACGCGCTCAAAAAGCAGCTCCAGCGCGAAATCCGTGGGCTCTTTTACGTCCATATCCAGATGCAGGAGCGCGATGCGCGAAGCCGGGTTATCCGCGAGATAGCCAGGCAGCGTATCGAAGACATTGCCCTCGACCAGCTTGATGTTCTCGAAACCCTTGTTTGCTAGCACTGCGCTGGCTCCCTCGCGGGTCAGGCCATGCCCCCCCTCGGCTTCGAATTTCTCGACGAATTCCAGATCACCAGCGGTCTCCAGCCTGTCCGTCGGGAAGGCACCGAACGCGTCGAAACCGATGATCTTGCGCGAATAATCGTTTTCCAGCGCATCGCGAAAAGTTGCAAACCGCATCAGCGACGCCGCCTTGTAGACGCCGAGCTCCATCACGTCGCCGGGGATATCCACGATGGATTTGTACAACTCGTAATGCGCTAGCATCTTGGTCAGCCGGGTCTTGTGGGAGAACCAGTAGAAGCCGTTCTCGAAATCCCACACGTTTTCAGCATTGAGGCCGCGTATCGCCTTCCAATCAGACATAAACTCGCTTTTTGCTAGGTTTCTTCCACGTTCGCCGGGTCGGTACAGGCTCGGTAGCATGGTTTCAATGCGAATAGGGCCGTGCCGAATGCTTAACGGGAGGAGTCGTTCCCGCGGCCGAAATCAGACCGTAAAAACACCTGTGTCGCTCAGGTCAGGCACCTAGAATTGGCAGCCCCGTCATGTCCGAAAGCCGCTTGTCCGTCACGTAGACCTTGGGGCCGGTGCGCGACCGGGCAAGCCCACGCAGCACGCAATAATCCACGCAGATGTGGCCCCTGGCATATGCCTGCTTCTTGAACTCGTAACCGTCGTTCGCCAGCCCGATCCCGGAGATCACGAAGGTCTTGCCAAGGTCGCTTCCGAGTTCCCGCAGTGCATAGAGCACCGCCAGTATACCGGTGGAAGCCGCCGGCTTCTTTCTGCGCCAGAAGGTGTTCCAGAAAGCGGAAACCTTCTCCCGCGCGGGGCACGGCGCAAACAGCAGGTCCCAGTAGAACCAGCGGTTCATGAAGGTGAAGGTGATTTCGCCCTTCTCTGCATTTGGGATGACCGCCTTGTCACCGAAGGTGTAGCCGAAGTCGTCCCACGAATAATCCAGTTCCTCCGGCGAGAGGGACGCGATTTCTATCAGGAGGTCCACCGACTTGTCGCGCAGCCACGGGCGGGTCAGTTCGGCCAGGTACTTCGTTTCGAGCAGCACCGAATTGGTGATGCAGTGCCAGGTTTCGCGTGGTTTCACGTCTGGCCGATCAAGCAGGTAGATGCTGCCGTTGCAGAATACCATCGTATCCACCTCATCCGGCAGGACCGGGTCCGGCTTCGAACCGACAATCGCGACAATCGCCCTTCCGGAAAGATTATCCGTCATTGCCCTTGTCCTCGTCGTCAAGGCCGTTGAGGCTGTCGGAGATGGTCTGCAGATCGCCGATGCGGGCGATCCGGCCTTGCTGAAGCTGAACGATCTCGTCGCAGAATTCGAGCGTGCTGTGACGGTGCGCGACGATCAGGATCGTCTTCGTGCCACCCATGGCGCGGATCCCCGCCATGACATCCGCCTCCGTTTTTGTATCGAGGGCGCTGGTGGCTTCATCGAGAACGAGCACCGAGGGATCGGCGTAGAGCGCCCGGGCAATACCGATGCGCTGGCGTTGCCCGCCAGAAAGCCGGATACCCCGCTCTCCCACACTGGTGTCATAGCCCTCGGCCAGTTCGCCCGACACGAAATCGTGAATCTGCGCGATCCTGGCGCAGTCGATCACGCGATCCATGTCGATTTCATCGTCCTTCAATCCGAAGGCAATGTTTTCCTTGATGTTCGAATTCGTGAGCAGGATTTCCTGCGGCACATAGCCCACCTTCGCACGCCACGCGGGCAGATTGTGCGCCCCAAGGGCTACATCGTCACACTTTATGTGACCGCCAGAGGGGATGAGCAGGCCAAGGAACAAGTCGATGAAGGTGGTCTTCCCCGCTCCGGTCTGGCCAACGATCCCGACGGCCGAACCTCGTGGAATGGTTAGCGACAGGTCGGTGATCCCGTGCACGTCGGTGCCGGGATAGCGATAGAACACGTTCTCGAACCGGATCGCTTCGTCGAATGTCAGCCGGCCATCGAAATCGAGCGGCTCATGGTCGTCCCTATCGCTCGATGCGGCGCTCTCGATCTCGGCGACGACGTTTCGCAGCGGCTCGATGCCGAAGCGGATTTGCGTGACGGCGAGGTAGACGTTCTGGATGGCAGGCAGCATCCGGTATCCGCAAAAACCGTAGAGGCCCAGCATCGGCAGCAGGGTGGCGCTGGAAGCGGCGGAGCCGGAATCGCGCATTACCAGCACCAGCGACAGCAGGATGATCCCGCCAAGGCCAACCGCTTCGACGATGTACTTCGGCATCCGCCCCGCAATGGTCGAAGTCAGGACAGCCTGCGACATGATGCGCGAGGGTTCCGCGAACCGGCCCATGAACAAGGGCTCGTTACCGTAGAGCTTGATCATCTTGATCCCTCCCAGCGCCTCGCTCAGCGCCTCGAAGCGATCCTTGTTGGCGTTGAGGCGCGTAAGGCCAGCGCGCGAGACGATGGGTTTCAGTCCGCGGAAGACCAGCAGGTAGACCACGGCAAGGGCGGCCCCGGCAGTAAACGCCACAACCGGGTCCACGACCACCATCAGCGCCGTCAGTACCAGCAGCGAGATCACGTTCGTGATCATCGCGGAAGTCGGCTGGATAACGGAGATGATGATCGTGTCGACCTCGGAAAGGATTTCCTTCGCCAGGTCGCTGCTGTGGCGGGTGATGAAGAACTCGTAAGGCTGGCTGAGATAGTAATCGAGCAGGTGGGTGGCGATCGAATGTCGCCGCAACTGGACGAACTTGGTCACGAAGTATTCGCTCAGCGTGCGAACGAGCGCCGCCACCACGATCAGGGCGAAAGAGGCCGCGCCCAGGATCACGATGAAATCGGTTACCGTATCCGCGTCGACGAATGCATAGAGTCGGGCGAAATTTCCCTCACCCTCGATCACGCTGGGATCGGCCGCAACGGTCAGGAACGGCACGATCGAAAGTACGCTGATCGCCTCGAACACAGCGGAAACCGTCGCTACGCCGGCGACCACCACGGCCGTCCTCTTCTCGCTTGCCGAAAACAGCTTCATTAGGGACGAAACAAAATTCATGTCTTCAGGTAACTCACTCTGGGTCTTCTTCGCGGCGGTATCCGGATCGGTCTGAGGAGAAAACGTGTGCTTGGGCGGGAAACCCTGTTCAGGCCTACCGCATCATCGCCTGTTCGACTGTCAGGAAATCGTCCAGCGTGTCTATATCGAATGACCGGTCATGCGGCATTGGATAGGCACCGATGCTGCGGGTCGGGAATGTCTCGGCCGCCAGATAGTCGCCCGCGCCGAAAATGTATATCGCGCCGTTCGGACGATGTACCGGCGGTAGCGACTGGCGGTTGGCAAAGCAGGATTCCGGTTCGGCCAGCGGTTCGAACCGATCATCGACAATCCGGCCCCACTTCAGCACGCCGCGATCAGCCTCTGTCACGGACATGGTCATTGCGAAGCCGCGCTCGCGATGCAGGCGCAATGCGTCGAGAATGTCGCTATCACTGCGAAGCGGGGAAGTGGCCTGCAGCAGGACGATTTCCCCATCCTTGAGTGCGGCAGATTGCAGAGCGTGCAGGATAACCGGCGCCATCGGGGTCTCGTCGCGCGAGAGTTCTTCCGGTCTGCGGATCGCGGTGCAGCCTTCGGGAAGATCGGCGTTCAGGATTTCCTCGATATTGGTCGAGATCACGCACCGACCCAAGGTACGCAGTGCCTGGTCGACAGCGTGCCGGTAGAGCGGTTTCCCGGCCAGATCCCTGACGTTCTTTCCCGGCAGGCCGCGGGATCCCCCGCGCACAGGCACCAGCGCGATCGCGGCGTCAGTCTGCGGGGCCATCGTTGAAACTTTTCTGGAGGGGTTGAGACCAGATTTCCGGCGCGTTCAGAAGTTCGAGGAACTGCTGCGCAGCGCTGCCCTTTCCGAACAGGGGATTGGGCGAAAACCGCTCTCCCCACTGGTTGTCGAGGAATGACAATATCGCTTCGCGGTCCGCTGCTTGTGCGGTGAAGATAGAGGGCCCGCTGGCACGGTTGGACTGGCGCGTGCCGATGTCGAGCGACGGGATTCCGAGGAAAGGTGCCTCGCGCACACCGGTGCTCGAATTGCCGACCATGACCCGGGCGTTGCGCATCAGTTCGGAGAAATAGGCGAACCGCATGGATGGCAGGACGCGGAAGCGATCCTTCGGCAGCGTGTTGATGGCAGCGCAGATGGCATCAGAACCCGGATCGTTGTTCGGCAGGATGACCACGAAATAGCGGCCGGATTCCTCCAGCGCGCCCAGGAATGCGCGGGCCTGCTCGCCCATGGTATCCTGCTCCGACGTGACCGGATGGAAAATGCAGATACCGAAATCCCGGCTGGCGATTTCGTAGCGCTGCAGCACGTCTTCCAGCGACACGCCGGACGGGGCACCGTGAATATCCAGTTCCGGCGAACCGATGACATGGGCATCCTCGGGCCGTTCGCCCATCCGGATCACCCGGTCGCGAGCTTCTTCGGAGCTGACGAGGTGCAGGTGACAGAGTTTCGTGCTGCAGTGCCGGAACACCTCGTCGATCGTGCCCGAAACCTCGCCCCCTTCGACGTGGGCGCAGCGAACGTAGTTCATCGCGCAGACCAGCGAGCAGGCCAAGGCCTCCACCCGGTCGCCGTGGATTACCACCAGATCGGGTGCGGCCTCCTTCAGGTAGTCGGAAAAGCCCGTCACAGTCTTCGCCAGAATCACATCCTGCGGGTCGCCCTCGCGGTGATTGACGAATTCCACCAGGTCGAAGCCGCCGTTGCGCGCCACTTCGTTCTTGGTCAGCCCGTACTTGCTGAGCATGTGCATGCCAGTGACGAAGAATGTCGTGCGGAAACCGCCCTCCCGCGCCCTGCTGGCGAGAGGTTCCAGTTTGCCGAAATCAGCGCGCGTCCCCGTGACGAAGACAATATGCCGCGCGCTGCTCATTTTTCCAGGTCGTCCCAGGAAAGCTGGGTGTTGCGGGAGACAGGCCGCTTGAGCGTGCAGCCGACCACATCGTCGAACTCGAATCCGGGGATCGCGCCGTTGCCGGGGCGGCGTGCCCAGATGTCCTTCTCGCCGATCACGTGCCCGGCCTCCAGGTCGCGGTCTGCCACGACCGACGCCCGTGCGAACCTGTAGACCGATTCTTCCTGGCTGCTGCGCGCTTTCGGATTGTTGGCGGCGATATGGATCTCGCGCGAGCGATCAATCAGGAAGCGCAGTTCCGCCGGGTCCATCGAGCAGGAGATGTCCGGACCGGACCGATAGCGGCTATCGGTGAAATGGCGTTCCAGGATGCACGCACCCAGCGCGACCGATGCTAGCGCCATTTCCGGCCCGATGGAATGATCCGAGAAGCCGACGACAGCGTTCGGGAAGGCTTCCTTCAGCTCGGTGATGCCGCGCAGCGAAACGATCTCGGCGGGCGAAGGATACAGGTTGGTGCATTCGAGCAGGGCATAGTCCACGCCTGCATCCTCGAGGATCTGCACCGAGCGGGCGATGGATTCGATGGACTGCATGCCGGTGGACATGATGATCGGCTTGCCGAAACCTGCGATATGGCGAATGAGCGGAAGGTTGTCCGCCTCGCCCGATCCGATCTTGAAGGCGGGCACGTCGATATCGTTGAGGAAATCGGCGGCTTTGCGCGAGAAAGGCGTGGAGATGTAGATCAGGCCGAGAGACTCGGCGTGCTGCTTCAGGGCGATTTCGTCATCGGCGGAAAGAGCGCAGCCTTCGATCACTTCCCAGATCGACACGTCGGCGTTGGGCGGGAAGATTTCCTTCGCCTCGTCCGTCATCTCGTCTTCCACGAAATGGGTCTGGTGCTTGACGATCTCCGCACCGGACATTGCGGCAAGCGAAACCATTTCCTTCGCGGTGTCGAGATCGCCGCCGTGGTTGATCCCGATTTCCACGATCACCAGCGGCGGTTCGCCAGGGCCGATCTTTCTGTCGCCAATCTTCATCATCATTCTCGCCTTCACGAATACCATGTTGCGCGGGCCGGAGCGGTTGCGGTGCCTTGCATGACCCACGCCCGACCGGATTGAACGAGCCCCGAATGGCGGCCTTGCAGTCGCATGCAACAACCGCCGGCATTTTGCCAGAGCGAGGCTGCCCCGATCATTTTAAGGTGTTCGATTTCCCGCTTAATCTTCCCGGGCACGCAATCGGGCGCTGCTTATCGCACACCTCCTGACAGCGCAACCGCATCGTCGGTTCCTGTCCCCCTCCATCCCAACGATCGAAACCAGCCCCCGAACCTGCTCGCGTCGCAGGTAAGTGCAGTTCGATCATTGACATATGCGGGCGGGGAACGCAGTCGCGGGCAGGCAGTTCCGCTTGAACCCAGTCCGATGTCGAACCGGGCCCCTGGGGATTTCGTGCGGACAGCAAATACAAGAGACTGATTTTTCGTGCGCATTGCCTGGGTCACCCGCTCCTTCCTCGATTACCGCATCCCCGTCTTCCGCGAAGTGGACGCGCTGACGGACGGGGGCCTGCACCTTACGTTCTCCGGCAGCTATGTACCGCAAAGCGTTACGGCGAAGGCGGTCGAAGCGCTGGGCGAGCGGGCCTATCCGCTGACCGGCGAAATGCAGATCGGCGGGGAAGACCAGCATCACCTTGCCAATCGCAACCTTTCGATCCGCTGGCAGCCGGGGCTGGTGAAGCATATTTCTGCCCTCAGGCCCGATGTGATCGTGGCCGATGGCTTCTTCAAATGGACCCTGCCCGCTCTGCTGCACCGCATGCGCTTCGGCACTCCGCTGGTGATCGCTTACGAGCGCACCCGCCATACGGAGCGGAATGCGCAGGGAATACGGACCACGTACCGGCGCCAGGTGGTAAAGCGGGCCGACGCGATGGATTGCAGCGGGCTCCTTTGTAAGGAATACACGGTCGAAGACCTCGGCATGGATCCGGCGCGCATCACCATGGGCCACATGAGCGCCGATACCGAAGGGCTGGAAGCAGCGGTTGATGCGGTTTCGCACGAAGAGCGTGAGGCCTTGCGCGGCAAGCTGGGCCTGAAGGGTATCGCTTTCCTCTACGTGGGGCGACTGGACGAACGCAAGGGCATCCGGGAAATGCTGGACGGGTGGGAAGCGGCCGGTTTCGCACCGGGCGAGGCAACATTGCTGCTGGTGGGCAATGGCCCCCTGCGCGAGGAATTGCAGGAACGCGCCGCTGGGCTCACCAATGTCATTTTCGCGGGCCGCGTACCCTATGACGAATTGCCCCCGTACTACGCCGCGGCAGACGCGTTCCTGATCGCCACGCTGGAGGACAACTGGTCGCTCGTGGTGCCAGAGGCAATGGCCTGCGCCCTGCCCGTGCTCAGTTCGGTATACAACGGCTGCTGGCCCGAGCTGGTGCGGTCAGAAAATGGCTGGACATTTACGCCTGAAAACACGAACGACCTGGCCGAGAGGTTGCAGCAGGCGAAGGCGAAAGGCAGGGACGGTTTGGCCGACATGGGCCTCAGATCACGCGACATCGTGCACAGCTACGGTCCGAAGAATGCCGCTCGATCGATTGTCGAGGCCTGCGAGATTGCCATCGCCCACCGGAGGACCCGCTGATGCGGCTGACGAAAATCGTCGATTATGTTTTGTGGGCCCTCGTAATGCTGACGCTGGCGCGCACCACCGTGCTGGTGCGCCAGCGCGATACCAGCGAGTTCGACACCGTCGATTTTTCCGCGACTTTTGCCATCGTAATTGTCGGCAGCATTCTCGTTGCACTGGTTCTGCATCCCCGCGGGCGCAGTACCTTAATGCAGTTGCGCGAATCCTCTGCGCTGATCCTGCTGATATTCCTCATCTATGGCGCCGCCAGCGCGATGTGGTCGGACTTTTCCGCCTTCGTCCTGTTCCGTGCGGGTGAGGTGCTGGCCGTGATGGGGGCGCTGTTCGTCCTTATGGAGGGGTACAGGAACTGGCAGAACGCCGAACGCGCCATGCTGGTAGTGCTAATGGTGGCGACCCTGATGGGCGTGGCACAGCGCGTGATCCTTGCCGGCATAAGCGTCGAGGGCCTGCACACCAACGTTTACACGGTTACCGCAGGCATGGGCTTCCTCTATGCCTTGGGGGAAAGTCTGCGCGCAGACCCGCAACGCAGGAAAAGGCTGCGCCGCTGGGCTGTCGCTTTTGCCTTTTTCGTGGTTATCGGGACGAGTGCGGGTTCGAACATCGCCGTGGCTGCGGGAATGCTGATCCTGTTGCCGTTCCTGTCACGCAGCAAGCTGATCATCGTCCCCGCTGCCCTGGCCTGTCTGGCCGTCATCGTCATCATGGGCACCAGCGAGGATATCGTCTCGACCACCCTGCTGTCCGGCCGCTCGCTCGAAGAGGTTCAGACCATGACTGGTCGCACCAATCTATGGACGGCCTATTGGAATGCCTTCCTCGAAAAGCCGATCTTTGGCCACGGCTTCGCCATCGTCGCTCGACTGGGCGACCAGTTCGGCACGGTGGCGACGACCAATGCCCACAACGGCTTTATCGATGCCCTGGCCGGGCTGGGTATCCTGGGTTTCCTGACCATGCTCGTCTATTCGATTAAGCTGGTGGGCGAAGCCCTGCGCGCCAGCAGGGCGCAGATCGCCGGTGGCCTAGGCTGCCTGGCGGCCTTCGTCATGATGTTGGTGAACAACAATTCCAAGTCGATCCTGGGCGGCTCGTACGATCCGGTGGTGGTGGGCGTGTTCGCCATGCTGGCTTTCTTCCACATCTTCACCCTGCGCGCGATGCAGGCACAGGAACGGGACAGCCGGAACGCGCCGCCGGTCGCGCCGGAGCCGGCCGGCGGAGCGACAGCCGCGTATCCATGAAACTGCTGTTCGTCCACAACAAGTACGGCAAGCGCAGCGGAGAGGAGATAATGCTCGAGCGGATTGTCTCCCTGCTTCGTGCGCGCGGGCACGAGGTGGACACCTGGTTTGCAGACAGCGCGGAGATATCGGGCGTTTCGGGAAAGCTCGGCGCAGCGGCATCGGGCATCCACTCTCCATCGTCGCGCCATGCGATCGCGCGCCGGATCGCTCAGGACCGGCCCGACATCGTCCAGGTGCAGAACCTATATCCGCTGATCTCACCCGCAGTGCTGCCGGTGATTGCCGATGCGGGCGTACCTATCGTAATGCGCCTGTCCAACTATCGGCTGGTTTGCCCCAACGGCCTGCTCCTTTCACATGGGAAAGTATGCGAGGCGTGTTGCGGGGGCCGCGAGTGGAATTGCGTTACCCGAAACTGCGAGAACGACCTGTTCAAGTCGGCCGCCTATGCCGTACGCAACGCGGTCGCCCGCAAGCGCGGCTATTACCGCGACAACGTCACCCGCTACTACGCGCAGACGAGCTTCCAGCGCAGCGTGCTCGTTCGCGAAGGTTACCCCGCGGAACGGATCGACGTGATTCCCAACATGATCGAGGTGCCGGAAGAGGCGCCGGCTTGGTCGCCCGGCAGTTTCGTGGGCTTCGTCGGTCGTCTCAGCCCCGAAAAGGGGATCGACACCCTGTTCGCCGCCGCCGCGCGCACGCCCGAGGTGACCTACCGGCTGGCCGGCAGCCTCGGCGTGTACGAGGGGCGCACGGATATTCCGCCGAATGTCGAACTGCTTGGCAATCTGGGTGAGGAAGACCTCGCCCGCTTCTACCGCGAGGCGGCGATGATCGTCACGCCCAGCATCTGGTACGAAGGTTTTCCCGGCGTGGTGATCGAGGCGATGCACCATAGCCGCCCGGTGATAGTATCCGACATCGGCGGCCTGCCCGAACTGGTAGCGGGCGGCCAGGCAGGGATGCTGGTGCCTCCGGGAGACGATGCCGCGCTTGCGCAGGCTATCACCGGCCTGCTGGCGGATGACGACGCACGCCGCGCGCTGGGCGAGGCCGGGTTTGCGCATGTGATAAGCCAATATACCTACGACCTATATTACGAGCGCCTCATGGCGACGTACCGGCAGGCGATCGCATCCCGGGTCGCGGCCTGATGCTGTTCAACTCGTGGGAATACATCGTCTTCCTGGTCGTGGTGACGGTGGCCTTCTTTGCCATGCCGATGCGGTGGCGCGTACCGTTCCTGTTGGTCGCCAGTTACTATTTCTACATGCAGTGGGACTGGAAGTTCGCCTTCCTGATCGGCTCTGTTACATGGGCGAACTGGGAAGCCGGCCGCCGCATTGCCGATACCGACAGCCAGCGCGCACGCAAGGCATGGCTCTGGATGGCGCTGGTGATCTCGCTGGGCGTACTGTTCTTCTTCAAATACTTCAATTTCTTCAACGAGAGTTTCCGCGCCGCGTTCGAGGCTGGGGGCATGACCTACATGGTCCCCTACCTGCCGATCATCCTGCCCGTCGGCGTCAGCTTCTTCACCTTCCAGGCGCTGAGCTACCCGATCGATGTCTATCGCGGTGACCACGGCCCCGAACGCAACCTGACGCGCTTTGCCACTTATGTGGTGTTCTTCCCCCAACTGATCGCCGGTCCGATCGAGCGGGCCAGCACGTTGCTCGACCAGTTCAAGGAAAGGCACCGCTTCGACATCGACCGCTTCGGTAGCGGGGTGCAACTGATCATCTGGGGCCTGTTCAAGAAGGTGGTGATCGCAGACCGGCTGGGGGTCTACGTCGACGAAATCTACGCCGCGCCAGAACTTTACGATGGTTCCACCCTGCTGCTTGCCACCTATTTCTTTGCCTTCCAGATCTACTGCGATTTCAGCGCCTATTCCGATATTGCCATCGGCAGCGCACGGATCCTGGGCTTCAACCTGTCGAAGAACTTCGCCCTGCCCTATCTTGCCACGTCGATCGCGGATTTCTGGCGCCGCTGGCATATTTCGCTGACGAGCTGGTTCCGCAGCTATGTCTATTACCCGCTAGGCGGCAACCGCGTGTCGACGCTGGCCTGGATGCGCAACATCTGGATCGTGTTCGTGGTGTCCGGCGTGTGGCACGGTGCGGCCTGGACCTTTGTTATCTGGGGTGCGCTGCACGCCGCCTATTACGTGGTCCAGTGGGTCTGGAACAAGCTGGTGCCGACGCCAGCGAACCCGTCGTGGTGGGCGGTGCTGCTCGGCATGCTCGTAACCTTCCACGCCGTGGTGCTGGCCTGGGTGTTCTTCCGCGCCGAAAGCATCAGCGACGCCTGGCTGGTGGTCACCACCATCCTCACCGATACCGGCGCCATGCCTGATCTTGGACCATCGCGTTTCACCGCAGCGATCAATATCGCGCTGATCGTATTCCTGATGGGGATACAGGTGCTGCAATCGCGCGGATGGATCTCGCTATACTTCTCGCCCAGCCGCTTTCCGCCCGCGATGCGCGCGGCCGGTTCCGCCATGCTGGTGTGTGGCATAGCGCTGCTGGGCGTGAGTTCGTCCGCCTTCATCTACTTCCAGTTCTAGGACGGACGCGATGGCAAGCACACCGATCATTACCCGCCTGAAGCGCCCCGCTCTCCTGCTGCTGGTAGCGATCTTCGCTTTCCTTGCAGTGGACCGCGCCGTGGGCGCGCTGCTACGCGAAGGGTTGGATCGGTATTTCGGGCTGGATCAGCTAGAGGCCGTGCTGCTGGTCGGTCACAGTCATGTGGTGCTCGGGGTGGACAAGAATTTGCTGGAGCGAGAGCTTGGCCTGCCGGTGGCAAACTATGCCCGGGCCGGCGCGCAGCTGGACGACCGCATCCTGATGGCCCGCCACTATGCCCGGCTGCATCCGGACGGCGTGCGCGCCATTGTGTTTGGCGTGGACAACCACCTGTTCACCGCCAGCGGTCTGAGCGCCAATTCGTACAGCCAGTTCTACCCGCACATGGGCGATCCGCTGGTCGGCCCCATGTTGCGCGAATCCGCGCCCGGGTGGGACTATCGCCAGCGGCAGATCAGCCATCTGGCCCGCTATGACGATGTTCTGCTCAACGCCGCCATCCGGGGATGGATGGGCAACTGGAACAACGCCGTTGGCGGCCAGTTCAAGCCCGACGTTCTGGCGGCCGAGGTGGCTTCCGGCGATTTCCGCCACATCTCGATCGACGACACGCAGGTCGCGCAAATGGAAGCCTTCCTTGACGAAAGCGAGCAAAAGGGCTGGCCGGTGCTCCTCGCCTTCATCCCCACGACCGCGCAATGGCAGGCCGTGGAACCGGAGAAGGCCGCGCAGGTCGAAGCCCTGCTGCGAAGACTGGCCGATGCCCATGCCAACGTCACTTTCATCGACCTTCGCGAGCCGTGGCAGCACCGCGAGGAATTCTTCATCGATCCGCTCCACCTCAACGCCGAGGGCAGCCGCGAAGTGACCGCCGATCTATCTCGCAAGATCGCGCCGCTTATTCCCGGCGCGCAGGACAACACGCAGTGAACACCACCACCTTCCCCACCGAACGCATCCTTGATT
This sequence comes from uncultured Sphingomonadaceae bacterium, assembly GCA_947493195.1. Classification (GTDB taxonomy): domain Bacteria; phylum Pseudomonadota; class Alphaproteobacteria; order Sphingomonadales; family Sphingomonadaceae; genus Alteraurantiacibacter. The sequence goes on from CANLQG010000004.1 coordinate 266,350, forward strand.
ACAGCGTCTGCACCTTGAGGCCGGCCGCGCTCGCGTCGCCGGTGTCGCTGTGGCTGGATGCCGAAGACGGCAAGGCGCGCCACATCGCCTGCGTCAATCCGCATTCCGTGGAAGTTGCCCGCGGTGATGCGGCTTTCAAACTGGCGCTGCAACGCGCGGACATGCTGATCCCCGATGGCGTGGGTATCGTCTACGCGTCCAGGTTCAACGGCGGCGACATTTTGCAGCGGGTGACCGGGTTTGACCTGTTCCAGCTGGCGAGCGAACTTTTGCAAGCGCGCAATGGGCGGATGATGTTTCTCGGTTCGTCCGAGGACGTGCTGGCCACGATCCGCGCAAACATGGCGCGCGACTATCCCGGAATAACCGTCGAGACCCATTCCCCGCCGTACAAGCCGGTCTTCTCCGATGAAGACAACGCCGCCATGCACGACGCCGTGAATGCATTCGGTCCCGACGTGCTGTGGGTCGGCATGACCGCACCGAAGCAGGAAAAATGGGTCGAGGCCAACCGCGCTCACCTGAACACCAGGGTTATCGGTTCCATCGGGGCAGTGTTCGATTTCTACGCGGGTCGCATCCAGCGGCCCGGCAAGGTGTGGCGCAACCTGGGCCTCGAATGGCTGCCCCGCCTGGTGGGGGAGCCACGGCGCCTGTGGCGGCGCATGGGAATATCGGCCCCTCTGTTCGTCGGCGCGGTGCTGGCAGACCGCTTTCGCCGCAAATAGAGGTATTTCCACCGTCAGTCGCGGCGATGCCGATTGACCGTTACACCGCGTTGCAGCATGAGTGGACTGCCTGTCGATTCGTCCGTGCGAATTCGGCTGGGTGCGCGGGAGACATCCCCGGTTTCATCCGGGGAGGCCGAAGGAGCAACCGCCTCGGAAACTCTCAGGCAAAACGGACCGCGCATCCGGTTCAGGCACTCTGGAAAGCGTCGCGGATCCGATCCGTGGCCACCGAAGGGGTAAGCGCACGCTCCCGATTGGGAAGCCCGCGTCAAGTCTCTCAGGTTCCAAAGACAGAGGGGGCATGGTGAAAGGGCTCGGTTTCCGGGCGCTGCCACGCTGCGCCAGGAACCTGTCTATGACCGACAACGACGAATTCGAAGAATTGCCGCCCGTAAAGCTGCCGCTCGACAGCTGGCATCGCAGCCACGGCGCGCGCATGGTGCCGTTCGCGGGCTACGAAATGCCGATCCAGTACGAGGGTATCAAGGCGGAGCATGACTGGACGCGCAACCACGCCAGCCTGTTCGATGTCAGCCACATGGGCCAGCTCGCTGTATCTGGAGAGAATGCCGCGCACGAGCTGGAAAAGTTGCTGCCCGCCAGTATCGCGAACCTTCCTGAAGGGCAGATGCGCTATTCGCTGTTGCTTACCGAAGCGGGCGGCATCATCGACGACCTGATCGTCACCAACACCGGCGCCCATCTTGCGCTGGTGGTGAACGGCGCGTGCAAGTGGGACGATATCGCCCACCTGCGCGAACATCTCGACGATGATGTAACCCTTACCCATTTCGACGATTTCGCTCTGCTCGCGCTTCAGGGGCCGGAAGCCGCCGCCGTGCTGGAAGGCATCGTGCCGGGCGTGGGTGAGCTTTCTTTCATGCGTGCCGGGCTGTTCCAGTGGGATGGCCAGCACCTGTGGGTCAGCCGCGCAGGCTATACCGGCGAGGACGGTTTCGAGATCTCCATTCACCAGAGCCACGCCGTTGCCCTGGCCGACGCGCTGGTGGCGGACGAGCGGGTGAAGCCAGCCGGGCTTGGTGCGCGCGACAGCTTGCGGCTGGAAGCCGGGCTGCCGCTCTACGGCCACGATCTTACACTCGACACCGATCCCGTCAGCGCCGGGCTTTCCTTTGCCCTTGCCAAGTCACGCCGGGCCACCGGCGGCTATTTCGGCCATGCGCCCTCGATGGCGCGACTGGAAGACGGCGGCGTTGCGCAAAAGCGCGTCGGCCTGGCGCTGGAAGGGCGCCTGCCCGCGCGCGAAGGCGCGAAGGTCTATTCCGGCGACGCGCTAGTCGGCACGGTCACCAGCGGCGGCTTTTCTCCCACGCTGGGCCATCCGGTCGCCATGGGCTTCGTGGAAACCGAACACGCCGTGGAGGGCACCGAATTGCACCTTGAAGTGCGCGGTAAGCGCTTGCCCTCCCGGGTCGTGCCCCTGCCTTTCGTACCCCATCGCTACCACCGCAAAGGAGCCTCCTGATGCCCCGTTACTTTACCGAAGAACATGAATGGATCGACGTCGAAGGCGACAGCGCCACCATCGGCATTACCGATTACGCGCAGGAGCAGCTGGGCGACATCGTGTTCGTCGAAACCCCGCAGGCCGGCACCGAACTGACCAAGGGTGCAGAGGCCGCGGTCGTTGAAAGCGTGAAAGCGGCGAGCGACGTCTATTCGCCCATTTCCGGCACCGTCACCGAAGGCAACAGCGCGCTGGACGACGACCCCGAACTGGTGAACTCCAGCCCCGAGGATGAAGGTTGGTTCTTCCGTCTCACCGTCTCCGACGCGTCCGAACTCGAAAGCCTGATGAACGAGGCCGCCTACAAGGCATTCTGCGACGGGCTTTGATCCGCCGCCCCTCCCCCTGCAGGAGGGGGTGACAGGAGTACATATGCGTTACCTTCCCCTTACCGATCCCGATCGCGCGGCGATGCTGGAAAAGATCGGCGCAGCCAGCGTCGATGCCCTGTTCGCCGACGTTCCTGCCGAGCATTACCTCGATGGTCCGGTCGCCGGCTTGCCGCTGGCGGCCAGCGAAATGGCGGTCGAAAAGCACATGCGGCGGCTGTCGAAGAAGAACCTGGCCGCAGCCGATGCGGCCTTCTTCTGCGGCGCGGGTGCCTATCGCCATCACGTGCCTGCCACGGTCGATCACATCATCCAGCGCGGCGAGTTCCTGACCGCCTACACGCCCTACCAGCCGGAAATCGCGCAGGGCACGCTGCAGATGCTGTTCGAGTTCCAGACGCAGGTTGCACGCCTGTACGGTTGCGCGGTGGCCAATGCCTCGATGTACGATGGCTCCACCGCCTGCTGGGAAGCGATCGTGATGGCCGCGCGCCTGACGAAGCGTCGTGGCGTGCTGATCAGCGGCGGGCTGCATCCGCATTACGTCTCCGTCGCCCAGACGATGGCGCGCTTTACGGATGAAGATATCACATACCAGCTGCCGACGCTGGAGGCCGATCCGGGCGACGACGCGCTGATCGCGCGCATCGGCGACGATACCAGCTGCGTTGTCGTGCAGTACCCGGACATCCTGGGTCGCATCCCCGACCTTCAGCGCATCGCGGATGCCGCGCATGAAAAGGGCGCGCTGCTGATCGTGGCAAACACCGAACCTGTTGCGCTGGGCGCGCTCGAGGCTCCCGGCAACCTGGGTGCCGACATCGTGGTGGGCGAAGGCCAGGCAATCGGCGTCGGCCTGCAGTTCGGCGGGCCGTACCTGGGCCTGTTCGCCATCACCAACCCCAAGCACGTGCGGCAGATGCCCGGACGACTGTGCGGGGAGACGGTGGATGCAGACGGCAAGCGCGGCTTCGTGCTCACGCTCTCCACCCGCGAGCAGCACATCCGCCGCGAGAAGGCGACCAGCAACATCTGCACCAATTCGGGCCTGTGCGCGCTGGCTTTCTCCGTGCACATGACCTTGCTGGGCGAGAAAGGCCTGACCGCGCTCGCCGTGGAGAACCACCGCCTCGCTTGTCTCGCAGCAGACCGGCTGGACAAGGTTCCCGGTGTTCGCGTGCTCAACGATACCTTCTTCAATGAGTTCACGCTGGTTCTGGGCAAGGAAGCCCGGCCTCTGGTGCGCAAGCTGGCCGAGCACGGCGTTCTGGCCGGCGTCGCGCTGGGCCGCCTGTTCCCGCAAGGCGAAGGGCTGGACGACGGTCTGCTTGTGACCGTCACCGAAACCGTGACCGAGGACGATATCGAAACCCTTGCCAAGTCTCTCGAGGAGGCACTGTCGTGAACAAGATGAATGCAGGCGGCTGGAAGCCGGGTACCCCCGTTTCGTCCGACAATGAAGGTGAATACCCTACTGTCACGGGCAACAGGGCGCTTAAGCTGGAAGAGCGGCTGATTTTCGAACTGGGCACGCGCGACACATGCGGTGTCGACCTGCCCGAGCCCGATACCAATGCGTCCAATCGCCTTGGCAAGTTTGCCCGCCAGCAGCCGATCGACCTGCCCGGCCTTTCGGAGCCGGAGACGGTTCGCCACTACACCCGCCTGTCGCGCCAGAACTATGCCATCGACCTTGGGCTGTTCCCACTTGGCAGCTGCACCATGAAGCACAACCCGCGCCTGAACGAGAAGGTGGCGCGCATGCCCGGCTTCGCCGATGTGCATCCCCTCCAGCCGGTCGATACCATCAAGGGCGCGCTGGGGGTGATCGACGAGTTGTCGCACTGGCTGATTGAGCTGACTGGCATGAGCGCGGTCGCCATGAGCCCGAAGGCGGGCGCGCACGGCGAATTGTGCGGTATCCTGTGCATCCGGGCCGCGCTGGAAGCGCGCGGCGATGCGCGCAAGGTGGTGCTGGTGCCCGAAAGTGCGCATGGCACGAACCCTGCCACCGCTGCCTTTGCCGGATACGAGGTGGAGGATATTCCCGCTGACAAGGATGGCCGCGTCGATCTGGAAGCGCTGAAGGCTCGGCTCGGTCCTGACGTGGCGGGCGTGATGATCACCAACCCCAACACCTGCGGCCTGTTCGAACGCGACATGAAGGCGATCTCGGATGCGGTGCACGCAGCCGGCGGGCTGGTTTATTGCGACGGTGCCAACTTCAACGCCATCATGGGCCGAGTGCGTCCCGGTGACCTTGGCGTGGATGCCATGCACATCAATCTGCACAAGACCTTCTCCACCCCGCACGGCGGCGGCGGGCCCGGATCCGGTCCGGTGGTGCTTTCCGAAGCGCTCGCGCCTTATGCTCCCCTGCCCTTCATCGTGAAGGACGGCGAGACCGGCGAGATCCACTTGGTGGAAGAGGAGAACGTCGGCGACGAGTTCCCCGGCAGCTTTGGCCGGATGACCGCGTTCCACGGGCAGATGGGCATGTTCACTCGCGCCCTCACCTACATCCTCAGCCACGGGGCGGATGGCCTTCGGCAGGCATCGGGCGATGCCGTGCTGAACGCCAACTACATCCTGCGCAGCCTCGACGATGTGCTGGACGCGCCATTTGGCGAGGCTGGACATTGCATGCACGAAGCGCTGTTCAGCGATGAAGGGTTCGCAGACGGCATGTCCACGCTGGACGTTGCCAAGGGGCTGATCGACGAAGGCTTCCACCCGATGACCATGTACTTCCCGCTGGTGGTGCATGGCGCGATGCTGGTGGAGCCGACCGAGACCGAGAGCAAGGCCACGCTCGACCAGTTCGTGATGGCCATGCGGTCGCTGGCTGAACGGGCACAGGCCGGGGACGAGACGCTCAAGACCGCGCCTCATCACGCCCCGCGCGCACGGCTGGACGAGGCGCAGGCCGCACGCAAGCCCGTGTTGGCATGGCAGGGTTCGGAAGAAAGCTAGGCTTGCCTTTGCGGAGAGTTTTGGCTCCATTCATCATCGCCCGCGCATTTCGTGAATAGCGTGGGCGATGATGAAGGGGGCACACATGGTGAAGCGGTTTATCCTTGGCAGCGTTGCTGTTGCGGCGATGACGATTGCGGCGACGGGCGTTGCCGCTGGCCAAGCGCGAGTGACCGCCCCTGACGCTTCGCAAGAAGCAGCGACAACCACCGTCACCGCCAAACAGAACCGCAAGCCCGGTCTCTCCCGTGGCGGCCCAATCGCGCCAGGCGACATACGTTTCGGCCGCCTGCAAGGCGGGCCGGACAGTTACGTCCTCGAAGGGCGCCGGGGCCAGCGACTGCAGATTGCACTTTCTTCCGACCAGTTCGACCCGGTGCTGTCGATCACCGGTCCCGATGGCTTTGCGACGGAGAACGACGATGGGCCGGACGGTTCGCTCAACAGCCACATCGACGCCCGCCTGCCCGCAGACGGCACCTATCGCATCAATATTTCCAGCTACCAGAACAGCGGGAGCGGCAGCTACCGTCTTGCCACGCTCGACCCGTCCAATCCGGTGCCCGCGGACATAGAGCCACGGGCGCTGTCGCCAAACGAGACGGTGAGCGGCCTGCTGGTGCGCAGCGACCCCGTGCGCCTGTCAGGCGAAAGCGTGGATTACTACACCTTCACCGGACGTGAAGGGCAGCGACTGACCCTGGATCTTGCCTCGGACGAGATCGACACCTTCCTCACCCTCTACCTGCCCGATGGCCGTACCGAGACCAACGACGACCGGCGCGGGTTCGAGGATACCAATTCCACCCTCTCCATCACGCTCCCGCTCGACGGGACTTATGTGCTGGGGGCCAGCAGCTTTGGTGTCGGTGAGAACGGTGGCTATACCGTCCGCATGGCAGAAGCCCCGCCCGATATCCGCACGGTGCTGCCTGCGGGCGGGCAGGCGCGGGTCTATGCCCTCAGCGTGGGCGTTGCCGATTACGAACGCATCGGCCCGCTCAACCGCACCGACGAGGATGCCGAGCGGGTGTCCCACGCGCTGCGGCAGGCGGGCGTGCTTGCCCCGGCCAGCGTCACCCTGACCAACAGGCAGGCCACCCGCGCCAATTTCGAGGCCGCGCTCACCGACCTTGCCGCGGAGGCCGGACCCGACGACACCTTGCTGATCTTCTTCTCCGGCCACGGCGAGAAGGTTGAGAACATGAACACAGAGCGCGACGGCAGCGCCGAGACCATCGAGCTCTATGATGCCGCGCTGTTCGATTACGAACTGGCCGAAATGATGCAGGGGGTTTCCGCCCGCACCCTGCTGGTGATCGACGCATGCTTTGCCGGTGGGTTCGACCAGGTGATCGATCAGGCGGACAACCGCATGGGCGTGTTCAGTTCCGACGCCGATACCCTGAGCCTGGTGGCGCAGGGCAACAAGTCGGGCGGCTATATCAGCCACATCTTCCGCCGCGCGCTGGAAGGGGAAGGCGACATGAATGGCGACGGCGCGATGGAGGCGGGCGAGCTGTCCGAATTCATGCGCCGCGAGTTCTACCGCGCGGTGCTGACGCAGCCGCTGCAAACCGATGCGGAGGACTTCCGCGACCACCAGGTGCCCGGCTTCCAGCACATCATCATCGACCGCGGCGGTGACGGCATGCCGTTCCAGCAGGTGCTGATGGACTTCGGCAGCGCAAACCCCACGCCGCTGGCGCAGCGCTAACCTGGAACACATGGAACAGTGTCCTGGGGTAAAATACCCCGGACTGTCACCCTGCGCGGTCGAAAGTGTAACCTTGCGGCCGGAAGTGTCACCTTGCGGCGGCAGAGTGTCATCACGAGGCCGCACTGTGTCAGCCTGTCGATCAAGAACCGTCACGCTTGCGCTATGAACGTCAGCCCGAAATCGTTCTGGAAAGGTGGTGCGGCGCGTCTGCATGGCCTCAGCGTCAGCATGGCGCAGGGCACGTAGGAAAGCGGCGGCGCATCCACAGATACGCCGCCGCCGTCTTTGTCAGCTATGCCGTGCCGGTCAGGCCGGGCGGCGGGCGAAGATGCCGAACCCGGCGATGATCGCGTAGCACACGATGGGGATCACCATCGCCAGTGCCAGGTTGCCGCCGGTGGCATCGGCCACCACGCCATAAAGCAGCGGCACGACCGCACCGCCGAAAATGGCGACGTTGATGATGCCCGATCCGTCCGCCGCGAGCGGTCCCAGCTTTTCGCACGCGAGCGAAAAGATGGTGGGGAACATGATCGAGTTCATCAGGCCCACGGCCAGCAGCGAATAAGCCGCCACCTCGCCGGTCGTCTGCGTCGACACGACGATCAGCAGGATCGCGCCGGCGGCGTTGAAGGCCAGGATCTTGCCGGGGCTGAACATGCGCAGAGCGGCAGAGCCGATGAACCGGCCCACCATGGCGCCGCCCCAGTACAGGCCGATCATCCAGCCGATCACGCTTTCGGGCTGACCGAGTACACGTTCGGTGGAAAGGTAGTTGATGATGATCGAACCGATCGAAACCTCGGCACCCACGTATAGGAAGATACACAGCGCGCCGTAGCTGAAACGCGACCGCCGCAGCAGTTCGTTGTCGTACAGCCAGAGCGCCGGTGCCAGCAGGATGATCAGCACGCCCAGCCAGCCGCTTACCTGCAGGGCCACGAAGACGCCGACGGCGGCAAGCGCGAGCCCGATGAGATAGCGGTTGAAGGAGACCAGTTCGCCTTCGCCCATGCTTTTGGCATCGTGCGGCAGGCGATTGCGGAACATCCACACGGCGGCAGCGACCAGTGCGATCAGCGCGGCAACGCCGAGATAACCCTGCCAGATCGCCTCGCTCTCGGCGGCGCGGTAGGCCTGCAAGGCAGCGCCTTCCAGCTGGTCCGCCGAAACGTCGGCCAGGCTGCCGAGGATCACGGCCGCACCCACGATGGGGAATACGGTCGTGCCCAGCGAGTTGAACGCCTGCGCAAATGTCAGGCGGCTGTGCGTCGTGGAAGGCGGACCGAGCAGGCTGATAAGCGGGTTCGCAACCACCTGCACGATCACCACGCCGCTGGCGAGAATGAACAGAGCGCCAAGGAAGATGGCATATGTCGCCGTCTGGCTGGCCGGGATGAACAGCAGGCAGCCCACGATCATGGTGCAGAGGCCCGCAACCGCGCCGCGCATATAGCCGATGCGCTTCACCAGCTTCGCGCCGGGAATGCCGATCAGCAGGTAGGCGGCGAAAAAGCAGAACTGGATCAGCATCGCTTCCGTATAGGAAAGCGTGAACAGCTCGCGCAGCTTCGGGATCAGCACATCGTTCAGCGAGGTGATGCCGCCGAAGATGAAGAACAGGCCGAATACGAAATATTGCAGTCCCGGAGCGTTTACCGGCGCGGTATCGTCGGTAATCGGTTTCGGATCTGTGCTGCTGGAAACATCAGGCGCAAGGGCCATGTCATTCTCCCCAAGAGCGGCCTGCATTCTCTAAGGCAAGTCCGCTGGATATCGTGGCTTATGGTCTTTCGCGATAACCACGGCAATCGCGAAAGACCGTGACGGAATACGAATTCAGAAGGAACACCCGGTCCCTTCCGGCAGGTCGGTCCGCGCCACTTCTGCGATGCGGAAGGAAATGTTTCCTTCTGTCGCAAAGGTGATGCTTTCGCCCAGCGTTCCAGCGCATTCCTCGGTAATCACCATTTCGCGCCATCCCTTTTCAAAGGCGTGGGCGAAATGCGGCGTCAGGTCCACCGTGGTGCCACCCGTCGAGAGCGTGACCGGCGCAGAGGGCCTGCCCAGCACTTCGTAGGTGATGCGGTAGGCACCGCCGCTGTTCTCGTCCTGCGACAGGGTAAGCTGCGAACCCGCGGCCATCGTGATCTGGCGCGAGTCTTCCTGTGCGTTGCGGTCAAACCCGCGCGCGGTCACGCCGCCTTCGCTGCCCAGCAGGTTAGGCAGGGCACCGGCTCCGACATTGGCAGTCACGCCTTCGCCAAGACGACCCGAGGCGAACATCTCGCGGGAGGGGCCGACCAGCAGGGCCGCGCAGTCTTCCGCCAGGTCGCCCAGCGAGGTGGTCTCGGAAAGCGAGCGACCGTAGCCCAGAGGGAACAGCGCGCCCTCCGCACTGTTCAGGGGCTCTCCCTCACAAGTCGCGGGCCATGTGAAAGACAGCCGACCGGTCGCCTCGCGAGCGCCGGTCAGGATGTCGGCAACGCCCGCCCCTTCGCTGCCGGGCAGCCACGATGCGACGAAAGCATCGGAAGCGTTGAGTTCGCGGTTCATCCACATGGGACGACCCGAGAGGAATACCGCCACGGTGGGAATGTCCTGTGCCTGGAAGCTGCGCAGCAGTTCCAGGCCTTCCTCGTCGCGGAACGCCAGATCGGGGCGGTCGCCTGCAAATTCGGCATAAGGCCGCTCACCGAATACCACCACGGCAACGTCGGGCCGCTGGGTGAAACTGCCATCTTCCGACAGCGTGGCGCTGCCGCCGCTCCCTTCGATGGCGCTTTCGAGCCCTTCCCAGATGGAGGTGGCGTTGGGGAACAGTTCGCGTTCCAGTTCGCGACCGCCCTGCCACGTCAACGTCCAGCCACCGGCAGCCTGGCCGATGTTGTCCGCTGCGGCACCTGCTACCAGCACATTCGCGCCGGAAGCCAGCGGAAGGACACCGTCGTTCTTGAGGATCACCTGCGAGCGAGCCACCGCTTCGCGTGCGATGGCGCGGTGTTCCGGTGATGCCAGCAAGTCGTACCGGCCGCCCACGCCGCGTTCCGACGGGCGCTGCGCAGCGTCGCCCAGCAATCCGGCGCGGTATTTCACGCGCAGCACACGGGTGACGGCCTCGTCCACGCGCGACATGGGAATGGTGCCGTCCTGAACTTGCGCGATCAGGGTGTCCATCAGCGCCTTCCAGTCGTCGGGCACCATGTAGATATCGAGACCGGCCAGCAACGACTGGGCGCAATCGGTAACCGTGCAGCCCGCCACCTGGCCGTGGCCGTTCCAGTCACCCACCACCAGACCGTCAAAGCCCATCTGCTCGCGCAGCACGCCCGTCAGCAGGTCCTCGTTGCCGTGCATCTTGCGGCCGTTAATGGAGTTGAAACTGGCCATCACCGCTTCCACGCCCGCCTCTATGGTGGCGGGGTAGGGATAGGCATGGATTTCCATCAGTTCGGCAAGGTCGCCGGTTACTTCGCCCTGGTCCACACCGTTGTCGGTGCCGCCATCGCCGAAAAAGTGCTTGGCCGTTGCGATCACGCGGCCCGTGCCAAGGAAATCGGCATTGGCGGGATTGCCCTGCAGCCCCTCCACAAGGGCCGCGCCGAGCGTGGCGACCAGTTCGGGATTTTCCGAATAGCTTTCGTAGGTGCGACCCCAGCGATCATCCTGCGCCACCGCGACGGTGGGCGAGAAGTTCCAGTCGATGCCGGTTACCTCGATCTCGATGGCGGTGGCCTGCCCGATACGGCGCACCAGATCGGCATCGCCCGCCGCGCCCAGCGCGATGTTGTGCGGGAAGATGGTGGCGCCCACCACATTGGTATGGCCGTGCACCGCGTCGGTGCCCCACATGGTCGGGACGACAGGCTCGCCGCCGGGCAGTGGCTGCACAGAGGCGTCGTACATCTCGTCGGCATAGCGCAGCCATTCGCTAGCAGGCGCGTATTCGTCGCCATATGGGCCGCCGTTGCCGCCATTGAGGTAGCTGCCGAAGCGGTAACGCTGCATGTCTTCCGGCGTGAAGGAGTTGATCTGAGGCTGGATAAGCTGGGCGATCTTGCGCTCCAGCGACATCCGCGAAACAATGTCCGCGACCACGGCATCTTCCGTATCCGCAACCGGTGCCGAAGCAACCCCGGCCTCCATCGTATCGGCTGGAATGGTGGCACAAGCCCCCAGTCCCAGTCCCATCGTCGCAATCGCGACGCCTGCACGCAATCCTATCCCGAAACGCATCGTCATCCTCTTATATTGGGAACGTTCACAATATTCCTACACGCATTGCCTGCTTTGGCAAGCGCCTAATCCGGGCGGGGAATGGTGAACAAAAGCAGTGATGCCAGCCCCACCAGGACGGCAAGCACGACGAACAATCCGGCGAAACCGAACACCGGCACCATTGCCAGCGTGAGGCCCGGCATCACCAGCGAAGGCACGGTGTTGGTGAGGTTGAACAGGCCGAGGTCGCGCCCGCGGTGCTGCGGGCGGGGCAGCACGCGCAGGGTCTGGGCAGTATGCAGCGCCAGGAAGATGGACGATGCTAGGCCGAACAGGCCATAGGCCAGCAATGCTAGGCGCAGCTCAGGCGCGCTCGCCATTCCCAGCAGCGCAAGGCCGGTCACGCTGGCGCAGATGGCCAGCGGCAGGATCGGACGGTTAGCACGGTCCGCCCAGCGGCCCACCACCAGCGTTGCCGGCACTGCCAGGAACAACACTACGCCGAACACCAGCGCGGCATGGTTGTCACCGATCGCGCCGGAGATGCTGCGCAGCCAGATATAGAGGTAGGCGAACAGCGCGGCCTCGGCGATCTGCACCAGCAGCCGCGCCAGCCACATGCGCACCACGATCCGGCGCGGGCGCGGGTCCCGTTCCGCCTGTTGCCGGGCGACAGGCTCCATCAGTTCCGGAAAGACCCGTGGCCGCCCGAACAGCAGCACCGGCAGCACGCACAGCGCCACCAGCGCGGCCACCACGACCAAGCGCATGTCAGCAGAGGCAAGACCCGGCAACGTCACAAGCGCGCCCGACGCCGCACCCAGCGCCGGGGCGAACGACAGGAATCCGCCCAGCGAGCCTTTCTGCCGGTCGGGCACGAAATCGCCTGCCATTGCCGCCAGCGGGGCCAGCATCATGTTCAGCGATACCTGCCACGCCACCAGCAGCACCATCAGCGCAGCCAGCCCGTTGGCCATCGACATGGAAACCAGCAACGTACAGCTGAGCAGCAAGCCCGCCGCTATCCAGCCGCCGCGGTTGTGCGTGCGGTCCGACAGCCAGCCGAAGCCGATGTTGGCAAGGCTCGCGGCGATCGCTCCGACAAAGGCGCAATAGGCCAGCCAGCTGACATGCGCGTCATCGGCCATGGCTTCGACACGCACCGGCAAAAGGATGGTGAGGAACGGAACATAGGCCATCGCCCCTCCCGCTACGGCAAGTGCGTAGAGCAGCATGAAACGCAAGGGTTGTCGGTCGCCAGCGGCGTTGGCTGCGACCGGATCCATCACGGCAGCTTGGGCGGCCTCGCGACCGATGCCCGCTCCACCAGGCTGCCATCGACCACCACCGGCATGGGCGGCAGTTCCTCGCCCCGCTGCGCCTTGATGAGCAATTCGACCGCGCGCGAAACCGTTTCCGCAACGGGCTGGTCTATCGCAGTGAGCGGCGGCTGGATGAAGCGCACGACCGGCGTGTTGTCGAAGCTGATGATCGACAGGTCGCCTGGCACCTTGAGACCCAATTCGTGGGCCACCTTGTTGGCGGCCATGGCCATCTGGTCGTTGCCCGCGATGATGGCCGTGGGCCGATCCCGGCGGGATAGCAGCTTGCGCGCCGCCGTATCGCCCGAGGCAAAGCTAAAATCGCCACGCTCGCACAGGTTGTCGGTCGGCAGACCGTGATCCTTCATCGCGGCCAGCCAGCCTTCCTGGCGCCACTCGCTGATGACGTATTCATCCGATCCGGCAATGAAAGCGATCCGCCGGTGTCCTTTCCCGAGCAGATACTCGGTCGCCATTCGCGCCAGCCTGTCGTCGCCCATGGTGATTGCCAGCCCGCCGTTCAGGCGTGCGCCGATCTTCACGTAAGGGACCTTGTGCTTGTCGAGCAGTGCGGTGATCAGCTTGTTCTCGCCATGCGGCGGGGTGAGGATCACACCGTCGGGCTGGAGCGAGGCAATGATGCTCTTGAGCTCGCGCTCGACATGGTCCGAATGGGTATCGAGCAGCTCGAAGATCAGGCGATAGCCGTATTCGGCGCATTTCAGCATGCCGCCCAGCAGCATCTGGTCGATCCAATCGCTCCCTTCGCGCGCGCGCCAGTCCTCGATCGTGCGATCGCGATCATTGAGCGCCAGGATCAGGTAGGAGCGCGATCCGCTCATCCGCTGCGCTGCGATGGAGGGGACGTAGCCCAGCTTGTCGATGGACGCCTGCACCCGCTTCTTCATCTCGGGGCGGACATTGGCTTCCTTGTTGATGACGCGGCTCACCGTCTGCAGCGACACGCCCGCGTCGGCGGCTACATGCTTGATAGTTACGGATTGTCGGCGGCGTGCCATGATCGTCAGTTCTCGCTACAGCCTTGCCCGGTAGCGGCATCGGCATCGCATTTCCAGACGCGCACCCAGTCTATCTCCATCCGCTTGGGGAAACCTTCGCTGGAAACCCCGCCCGCCGCGCGTCCTTCTGGCAGGCGACCACCGACGGCGAGGTTCACAATAAGGTGGAATGGCTTGTCGAACGGGGCGTGGGGATCGCTGGTGGCCGTGGTGAACCAGTCGCTTGCCTGCGCCGTGGCGAAAGCCGTACCGTCGAATGTCCATGTGAAGCGGCCCTGTTCCCAGATCACGCCGTAGGTATGGAATTCATCGTCCAGCACCTGCGGCATGGAAACCTCGGTACCGTAATACTTGTTGTCCGGCCACTGACCGCCGAAATGCAACGTGCCGAGGATGGAGTTCTCGCCGCCCACCTCGCAGCTATCGCACTCGACGCCAAGGTTCACGGCTTCGAGAATGTCGATCTCGCCCGATGCCGCCCACGAGCCATAGGCGCTGTCTTCGGGCAGCATCCAGAAGGCCGGCCACACGCCCTGCCCCTGCGGAAGGCGCGCACGCATTTCGAACCGGCCATAGGTCCAGCTGGCGTTGCCTTGCGTAGTCAGCTTACCGGAGGTGAATGGCTTGGTCGCCCGTTCGCTGGTGTCGACACCCGCCGGGCCGAAACTGGCGGGCCACGCCGGCCCGGTGAAGTCTTCCTCGCGCGCGGTAATCACCAGCAGGCCGTTCTCGATGCCAATGTTTTCGGGCCGCGCAGTGTAGCACTGGCGCTCTTCGTTGCCGCCACCCCAGCAATCCTCCAGCGCGTTCCATCGCGCCGTGTCCAGCGTCGCTGCGTCGAATTCGTCCGACCATGCCAGTTGCCAGTTCCCCTGCTGCGCCGCAGGAGGTGTCGGCGGTGGTGGCGGAAGTGCGATGGAGGTGGTCTCCGACCCGCACGCCGACAAGGCAGCGATGGCGAGGGTGCACGCGGCGATGGCGCGCACGGGATAGGCGATTGGGTGCATCGACTTTTCCTTGCTCTGACAGTCCACGGCGAAAGCTTGCCCCACCTGCCGCGAGAGGTAGAAAAAATGGGCCCCTGCGCAAGAGCACGCAGGAGCCCATCTGGTCATCTCATCCGGAGGAGCTCCGACTTTTAGAAGTCGAAACGGACGAGGAAGGTAAAGCGGCGATCGTTGCGGAAGGCGGAACGGGTAACCCGCGTGCCGTCGTAATCGATCACCTGTGAGGTCTGGGTAACTTCATCGAGCAGGTTCACACCCTGCACACCGATCTTGATGGAATCGGTGAGCTCGTAGAAGATCGACGCGTCCAGCTGGCCCGTGGCTTCCTGCCAGATCGGCGAGAACGGGAAAATGTCGTCGCGCGGCGTGATCAGGAACTCGGACCGCCAGTTGTAGGCCGTGCGCAAGGCCAGCGGACCGCGCTCGTAGAACAGCGTGGCGTTGAGCGTGTGCTCCGAGATACCCTGCAGCGGCTGGCCGCTCACGAACGGGCTGCCGTTCAGCGGCGCGCCTGCGCCTGCCACCGAGGGCGAACCGATGCCGGAAATCAGCGGATTCGGGAAGTCGTCACCGTTCACATAGGTGTAGGTCAACTGGCTTCCCAGGCCGCCGAGCAGGCCCGGCAGGAAGTCATAGGTCTGCTGGTGGGCGATTTCGACGCCGTAGAGCGTGCCGCTGATATCGTTGGCCGGACCTTCGATGATCACGTCCTGCGAGATGCCGCTGGGCGAGGTGTAGTTCACCACGCCGGTACCACGACTGACGATCCCGGTGATATCCTTCACAAAACCGGCAACGGTCAGCGAGCCGACGTCGTCGAAGTACCATTCGGCCGAGAGGTCGTAATTCCACGATTCCACCGGCAGCAGGTTGCGGTTGCCGGTCGAGATGCTGAGCAGCGGACCCGATTCCACGCGGCCGCTGAAGCCCAGCACGCCGCCGGCGTTGAAAAGCTGCAGGTCGGGACGCGAGATACCCTTCGACACCGCCGCACGGATCACCCAGCCCGTGCCGCTATCCAGCCGCACGTTGAACGAAGGCAGCCAGTGATCGAAGGTGATGTCGCGGTCGTCGGGGATGGCCTCGCCAGTAAACAGCGAGGCGAATTCTGCCAGGCGTGCGCCGGACAGTTCGCAATAGCGGCGTTCCTGTCCGGTCGGAACCGGGGTCTGACACAGGGCCTGGATCTCTTCCACCTGCACCACGCCATCGCCGTTGCCGCCGATGGAGGGATCGTCGAACTGGTTGGCCTGTGGGAAACCGACCAGTGCATCCGAGCTGACAGCGGTTTCGACGTAGCGAACCCCGATGTTGCCGCCCAGCGACCAGCCGCTGCTGAAATCGTGGCCGAAATCGAGCCGGGCATAGGCCGCCTTGGTGACTTCCGCCACGCCGGAGATTTCCGGCGGACAGAACGGATCGCAGGCGATGACTTCGCCGGTTACCGGATTGGTATAGTTGCGGTCAGCCACACCCAGGTTGAAGCGTTCGGGCGACTGCGAGAAGGTGGCGATCTCGTCCCACTGTTCCTGTACGTCCCCCGCCAGGTAATCGGCGAGGAAATCGTCGCCGCCGTAGAACCATGCCTGTCCATTGGGGATGGGCGTTGCCGCCTCACCACGCTGGAAGCCATCGCCAAACGGATCACGCAGGTTGGAGTATTCCGGGAACTCGTCCGTGTAGGCGCCGCCCGCGATGGCGAATTCCTGGTCGGGCAGTCCGGTATAGAAACGGCCCGGGGTATAGCCCGGTGCGCCCCACTCGTACGTGAGCGTTCCCGGAGCACCTGGCTGACAGCCGGGACCGCCGCCACCGGGACCGCAACCCCCGCGGCCCGTCCACGGAGCCGACAGGTTGCCCCAGGTGCTGAAGTTGGTGTTGCGCGTCGTGCGCTCGCGGTCGGCCCAGCGTGCACCAAATGCAGCCTTGCGCAGGAAGCCTTCGCCGATGTCGTATTCGACGTCGCCGCGCAGCGTGTACATGTCACCGTCGTTCTGCTCGCGGCTGTCGAGGCCGAACCAGTAGTAGGTATAGAATCCGCTGGAAAAATAGTCGTCCGGCGCGCCGACCGGAGCGAGGAACTGGACGTTGGGCGTTGAACCCGTCAGATCGAGGTCGATGTCTGCCCAGGTGCTCAGGGCGCCGAAAACGGAATCGCGCGAAAGCTCGGACTGGACGACCTGACCCTCGAAGTTGAAGCGCAGGCGATCCGTCGCTTCGATAAACACGTCGATGGAATAGTCTTCCGTGACCGACTGGGTGTCACGCAGGAAGCGCAGCGAATCCACCGGAATACCGCCCAGGCCGAACGGTGTGGCATAAGGATCGCCGACGTTGTCAGTAAGGATGCCGGTCTGGAACAGACCATTCTCGTCATAGGTGAAGCTTGAGCCGGGGCGTGCGTCAGGCGAGGCGATGCCGTCGTCCATACGGCCGAGAAGGGCATATTCTTCGGTGAAGAACTTCGCTTCGGACCGCAGGTATTCGGCGGTCACCAGAAAGCGGCCATCGACGCTTTCGTACTGGACGATGCCCGAAATGGCTTCGCGCTCACGGTCGAGGTCGGTGGTGCGCACACCGGCGTACTGCGGGATGATAACCGAGCCTGCGGGCGGGAAGTTGCTCTCGTCGTAGTTCTGCACGTCGCCGAAACCGCCCGAGTTCACGTCGAACACGCGCAGGCAGCCGCCCGACAGGTCGGAATTGCGGTAGCACGGATCGGCGACCTGCGAGGCGTCGGTGCGGCTCTTCAGTTCGGAATAGGAATAGGACAGCTGCAGTCCGAAGGTGCCGATCGCACTGTCGAACGTGTTCGAACCCAGGATGTTGAACGTGGGCGACCATTCGTCGCGCAGGTCACCGTAGTTCGCCTCGATCGAACCGGCGAGATTCAGGCCCGGATTGTCGAGCGGCTTGCGCGTCACGAGGTTCACGAGGCCCGCGATCTGGCCTTCGATCATGTCGGCGGTGGTGTTCTTGTAGACTTCCACGCGGCCAACCAGTTCGGGCGATACATCCTCGAAGCTGAGACTGCGGCCGCCGGTGGCGGAGAAAATGTCGCGCCCGTTCAGTTCCGAGCGCACATAGGGCAAGCCGCGAATGATGACGCCGGTACCCTCGACCGAGAAACGGTCGGGGTCGGAAGTCTTCTCGAACCGGCCGATGTTGACGCCGGGAACGCGTTGCAGCGCTTCGGTAACGGATCGGTCGGGCAGCGCGCCGACATCCTCGGCGGTGATCACGTCGACGACGGTGTCGGCGTTTTCCTTGAAGTTCTGGGCAGTCTGGAGCGAAGCGCGGAAGCCGCTGACGACGATGACGTTTTCGGGATCGAGCACCGCTTCGCCCGTTTCCTGCTCCATCTCCTCTTCAACGGTGTCCTGCGCAAGGGCAGCGTTGCTGGCCAGCATGCACAAGGCGAGACCAGATACACCGGCCAGCGCGCGGGCGCGGCGACCGAAGGCTACTTTTCCACTATCGATTCGAGCTGACACTGACTGCTCTCCCCTCTGATTCACCGCTGTTTTCGCGGCGATATCGCACAAAGTCCAAGGCGCCACACTGGCACTGCACCCTTGGCATACCAAGATTGTGAGCGTTCACAATAGCAAAAAATGAACGTTCCCATTTGTCGGTGCGTAGTGTAACATTTTTGCATTACTCCCTTCTCGGCCCAGAGCATCACGGCCTTTTGGACGGGTTTTGCGAAGGCGGGGGAACAGCGCTAGAGCGGGCGCAACGGGATTGGCGAGAGAGCTATGGCGATAGAGAAGATTGTGATTGTCGGCGGCGGTACCGCCGGTTGGATGGCCGCTGCGCCGCTATCGCGCATGATACAAGGCGACCGCGAACTGTCGGTTACGCTGGTCGAATCCGAGGCCATCGGCACAGTCGGCGTGGGCGAGGCGACGATCCCGCCGTTCCGTGATTTCAATCAGGCGCTGGAAATCAGCGACCGCGAAATGCTCAGCAACGTGCAGGGAACCTTCAAATTGGGCATCCAGTTCGAGAACTGGGGCGCGAAGGGCGACAGGTACATCCACCCCTTCGGCAATTACGGCTATACCATCGGCGGGCTTTCCTTCCACCAGGTGTGGCACCATATGAAGAAGCTGGGCGACAATCGCCCTATCCAGGCGTTCAATGTGGAAACCATGGCCGCCTATTTCGGGCGCTTCATGCGTTCGGAAGATACCCAGCGCGACGACCTGCCGCCGGTCAATTACGCCTTTCACCTCGATGCCGGGCAGTATGCGAAATTCCTGCGCCGCTATGCCGAGGCACGCGGCGTGGTGCGCAAGGAAGGCAAGGTCTGCGACGTCTCGCTCGACGGGGAAAGCGGCGATGTCACCTCCATCACTCTGGAGGACGGCAGCGTGATCGACGGTGACCTGTTCATCGACTGCTCCGGTTTTCGCGGCCTGCTGATCGAGCAGACGCTGGAAACAGGTTACGAGGACTGGACCCACTGGCTGCCGTGCAATCGCGCCGTGGCCCTGCCCTGCAACCGCGACGACGGTTCGCCGCCGCCGCCCTTCACCCGTGCCATCGCGCACGACGCGGGCTGGCAGTGGCAGGTGCCGCTGCAGCACCGCAACGGCAACGGCCACGTCTATTGCGATGCCTTCATGTCCGCCGAGGAGGCTACCGATATCCTCGTGAACAACCTGGCTGGCAAACCCACCGCAGACCCCAATCACCTGCGTTTCGTCACCGGAAGGCGCAAGAAGTTCTGGAATAGGAACGTTGTGGCGCTGGGCCTCTCGGCGGGCTTCATGGAGCCGCTGGAGTCCACCTCCATCCACCTGATCAACACCGGCATTAACAAGCTGATCGCCATGCTCAACCTGGACGGGATCACCGAGGCGACGCGCAACACCTTCAACCGGCTGACCGGCAAGGAATACGCTCGCATTCGCGACTTCCTAATCCTGCATTACAACGCCACAAGCCGCGACGACACCGAGTTCTGGAACTACTGCCGCACGATGAGCGTGCCCGACAGCCTGACCGAGAAGGTAGAGCTGTTCCGCGCCAGCGGCCAGATCTTCCGCGAGGAGGATGAGCTGTTCACGGAGACCAGCTGGGCCGCGGTGATGATGGGCCAGGGCATTCCGATGCAGGGCAACATCGCCATGACGAGCACCCTGGAACACGGCAAGACGAAGAGCGAGCTGGACGAGATCGAAAAATCGATCCGCTATTTCGTCCAGCACATGCCCCCGCACGCGGAATACATCGCCAAATATTGCCCCGCACCGCCAATATCGTAGGCGCTGCGAAATTGGCACGCCGATGTCATAGATCGGTCATGCAGTCTTGGCAGTTACCGGTCCGACATTCACCGGGCCGGGGCATATGGACCGCATCAGCATACTGACTACCAGCCAGCAGGCATCGCGCTTTGCGCAGTTCGCGCACGGCGAGGCGACGTTCGTCTTTCGCCTGCTGCAGCCCGATGGCCCGCCCGCACTGGTTGATGGCCGGGCGTGGGTCTTTGTCGACTGGGTGATGGATGCGCTTTCCGGCCTCGAGATGGTTCGCCGCCTGCGGGCCGATCCGCGCACGCAGGATGCGCACGTCACGATGGTGCTGGAGGAAGACGATGCAGAAGATCGCCGCCGCGCCCTGAAGGCCGGTGCCGACGATTATGCCGTTGGCCCGCTGGACCGGCAGGCAATGCTGGACCGGGTGCTGGCCCTGTTCGCGCTGCGCCATTCTGCCAGCAAGCTGCAACTGCTCGAGATCGGCGACCTGCAGATCAACGTGGCGGGCGAGCAGGCGCGCTGGCGCGATGCCCAGATCGCCCTTCGCCCCAACGAATTTCGTGTGCTGCGGTTCATGGCAGAAAATCCCAACCGCGTGCTGACGCGGCAGGAACTGATCGAGGCGCTGGGCAAGGAAGGCGACCCCGATTACTTGCGCACGGTCGATGTGTGGATCAAGCGCCTGCGCCAGGGACTGCGCAATGCCGGTGCGGATCACCTGCTGCGCACCGTTCACGGGCGCGGTTACGTGCTC
Source organism: uncultured Sphingomonadaceae bacterium (assembly GCA_947493195.1). Classification (GTDB taxonomy): domain Bacteria; phylum Pseudomonadota; class Alphaproteobacteria; order Sphingomonadales; family Sphingomonadaceae; genus Alteraurantiacibacter. Next base: position 287,218 of record CANLQG010000004.1, read on the forward strand.
GATCTGATCTGACCAGCCACTTTTCCGCACTGCGACCATAAAAAACGGCCCCTCGCGCTGGGCGAGAGGCCGTTTCTCGATTGGCTCGTCTGCGGGCTAGAACGTCAGCGATACCGAAGCTGCCAGGGTCGTGCCGCGATCGTAGGTGTTGATCTCAGCGCGGTTCACGCCGTCGGTCTGGAATTCCTCGTTCCGGCGATTGAGGATGTTGCGGGCTTCCAGCTTCACTTCCATGTCGTTGCCCATCAGGTCGAAACCCTGGCGTGCCACGAGGTCCACCGTCAGGCCGGGATCTTCCACGATATCGGGCAGGCCCGACGTACCGCGGCTGGTCACTCGCTCGCTCGCATAGTTCAACAGGACGGTGAACTGCTGCAGGCTGTCGGTATCCTCGAAGCTCATCTGGAAGTTGACCAGGTGATCGGACTGGCCCGTCAGCGGCACGCCGTCGACGAACAGGTTGCTTGCCGCCGTGTCGCCGCCGGGGAACAGGCGGGTGATGTCCCCCTGCTGCACCGAAATTTCGGAATTGGTGTAGGTGTAGTTCGCCAGCAGCAGCAACTGCTTGGTCTCGAAGAAGCCACCCAGGTTGTAGAGATCGAAGGTGTACTGCGTATCGGCCTCGACACCCCACAACGTGGCGTTGGGCGCGTTGGCGAAGCTGGTTAGCTGGGCATTGTCGGAGAAGCTCGAGAAGGCCTCGATCGGGTTCTCGATATCCTTGTAGAAGCCTGCCACCGAGACCTTGTCGCCGCCGCCGAAATAATACTCGGCGCGTACTTCGTAATTGGTGAGACGGCTGTCGACCAGGAACGGGTTACCGTTGAACTGCCGGTTGGTTTCCGGATCATAGTAGGTCTGGAAGATCAGCTCGCGGAACTGCGGGCGGGCCAGCGTCCTGGAGGCGTTGGCGCGCAGTTGCAGGTTCTCGATCGGCTCCACGGTCACGGTGGCAGCAGGCAGCCAGTAGCTGTTGTTGAGCGCGGTCGAGCTCGTGGAATTGAGCGGTGTGTTGAACACCTCGACCGGGTCGACCGTCTGCTCGGCATCCTCGTAACGGACGCCGACATCGAGCATCACGCCCAGCACCGGCTCCCAGTTGATCTTGCCGTAGCCCGCTCGCACCGTCAGTGCCGAGGTGAAGGCAGGGTCCGACTGGGTGGATTCGATCAGACCGATATCGAAGAAATCGATGATCGCATCGCCCAGTAGCAAGTCTGGGCGAAGCGAGCCCACGCCATCGGGCATGCTGGTCGGCGCGTTGAACAGGAACTCACGCCGTTCGGAGAAACGTTCGGTGTCTGTGTAGGCATAGCCCACGGTAAGCGCGAGACTGTCGAACACCGGATAGCTAAGGTCTACTCCGCCTGCCCACAGTTCTTCCTGCAGGTCGGAAAAAACCACCGACGCGTCGCCCGTCTGGCGGTCCAGCACGTTGATGAACTGGTCGCTCAGCGGGCCGTTGGCGTTGTCGCGCACATAGGTGAAGGTATATTCGTACGGTGCCTCGCGGTCGGTCCGGGCATAGCCGCCGCGCAGATCGATGCCCAGGTCGCCGAATTCCAGTTCCGCCACCAATTGCGTGTCGATCAGCTGGCGTTCGAACCAGGCGGTCTGCTGCTGAACGATGGAATCGTCGTCCTGGAAATCCTCGCCGGTGGAAAGGCGCGCGAGTTTCGAGGTGTCGCGGATGAACAGGTTGGTCCAGCGGAACTGGTGGTCGCCCACTTCCAGGCCGAAGCCCAGCAGCGCGTTCACCAGCACCGAGTTGTCGGTCACCACGTCGCGGAAATCGCTGTCGAGCGTGAAGTCGGCGAGGATCGACTGCGAGGTGATATCGCGCGTGCGCCACTTGTTGCTGACAGATGCGGTCGCGACGATACCCAGCAGGCCGTCGCCAAACACGTCAAGCGAGGTGCCGGCCGTGATCCCGGCAGACCAGTTGGGCTGCACGTCACCGATCTGCTGCACCAGGATCAGGTTGGGGTTGCCCAGTTGCTTGGCGATATCCAGCTGCGTGAAAGGCGCATTATTGATGTTCTGCTGCGGGTCGAGCGGCACGTCGCTCATGCGGATGCCGCTATCGAAGAAGGTCTGCAACGCGGGCGGCACGTCGCGTGTGCCATCGTCGAAGCCGAACCAGTCGTAGTCGGAACCGTAGTAGGAAAGGCCACGCTGGAAGGTGGTCTCGGTGTTGCCGCTGATCCCCGCGCTGATTTCGAGGAAGCTTTCTTCGGGCACGGCGCGGGTCGTGAGGTTGATCACGCCGCCGCCGAATTCGCCGGGGAAGTTGGCCGAATAGGTCTTCTGCACGAGGCTGGAGGCGACCACGTTGGTGGGGAAGATGTCCAGCGGCACAACGCGGCTGAGCGGCTGCGGCGAAGGCAGCGGCAGGCCGTTCAGCAGCGCCAGCGAGTACCGGTCGCCAAGACCGCGCACGTAGACGAAGCCCTGACCCTGCACAGAAAGGCCGGTAACGCGGCCCAGCGCGCCGGCGATGTCGCCCTCGCCGGTGCGTGCGATCTGCTCTGTGGAAAGCACGTTGACCACCTGGGTGGAATTGCGTTCCGGGTTGCGGTTGATGCGTCCGGTCACGATGATCGACCCACCGGGGATCGACACGTCGGTATCCTGGAAATCATCCTCCTGCCCGTCAGGATCCTGGTCCAGAAGCTCGTCGCGCTCCACGTCTTCCTGCGTGGGCGACAGAGCGCTGCCGCCTGAATCCTGAGCAAAAGCCGCGCCCGGAAGTGTGAGCGCGGTGGTGAGCAAGAGCAGCCCCGCCAGCCGCTTGCCAGTGGTCATTGTCGTGACTCCCCTTTGAGTCGAAAATTGAAATAATGGCAGGAAGGGGAAGCGCGCCCGGCGTGGCCGGACATGCTCCCCCTTCCCGATGTCATCACAGGACCGGGATGTCGGTGCACTGGCCGGTGTTGTTGCCAAAGCTGACGGCCGCGGAATCGCAGGTCCAGCCCTGCGTCCAGTCGTTGGTCGGCGAAACCGCACCAATGAAGCTGACCGTGTCGAAGAAGCTGGAGAGCGCGAAGATGGGCGAATAGCCTTCCTCGCTGGCGCCGTTCAGATAGCCGTTCACGATGGTGTGCGTGTATTCCTTGGTGTTACCCGTACCCGCATCGAAGATGGCTTCTGCCTGCGCGGCGGTGGCACCGCCGTTGCTGCCGTTGCGGAAGTTGGTGGTGCAATCCAGCGCCACCGAGTTGAACCGCACGGTGCCGACATCGTCGAGACCGGCATTGGCAGCGCGGATGGTTTCATCATCGTCGATGCGGATGCATGGCGTGGAGCCGGTGGCATCGAAGATCACGCCGTTGGCGAGGCCATAGTCGGCACCGCCGCGGATACGCACCACCTGGTCACCGGCACGACGCTGGATGAAGGTGAAGTTGCTGATGGTGGTGTTCTGGCGCGGGGTCTGGTCTTCCAGGCCGTTGCTGGAATCCGATTCGATGATCGTGTCGCCAATGCCCTGACGCTGCGCCGCGATGACGAACTGCATGTTGGCCTTCACACCGGTGTCGGTATCGAGCGAGTCGTCTTCGGCACCCGCCACGATCAGGTTCTTGATGTTGACGATACCGCCGAAAAATTCGACGCCGTCGTCCGAAGAATTGACCGACTGGATAAAGCTGAGCTCGGTGCCCGAACCGGTGCCGCCCGTGGTGAGCGACTGCAATTCGTTGTCGCCCGAGAGCACGAAGCCGGAGTAGCGGATCTGGACGTAGCTCATCGAGCCGGAGCTGTCGTTGTTGGTCGCGCCGCCAAAGAAGCTGGGAGACGCTGCACCCTCGACCTGGCGTTCGCAATCGACCGAACCCGGCGCTGCAGCCGGTTCGAAGCAGTCCGTCACCGGAGCGCGGCCGGAAAGGACGACACCGCCCCACTGGCCCGACGAGTTGGCATTGTTGAGGCCAACCACGTTGTCACGGCTGGTGAAGATGATCGGACGATCGGCGGTGCCGTTGGCGTCGATCGAGTTGCCGCGGGTCACGTTCAGGAAAGAGGAGCCGGAAGCGTAGATGATAACGCCGGGCTCGATGGTCAGTTCGACGTCCGTGTCCGATGCTCCGTCACTCGCGTCGGGAGCCGGTCCACCGTCGGTACCCACGTTGACCTGACCGGGCAGCCGATAGAGCAGGCCGTCGATCTGGCGCAGGGTGGACGATGCATTGAAGCGCTGCGGGGTGGCGCAGACACGCCATTCATCGCCGGCGCTGTTGGAAATGGTGCCTTCGTCGGTCAGGCCCTGCGGGTCGCTGATCGTCGGACAGCCCGCTGCCGGGGTAATCCGCGGTGCGGACGTCGGCGTGGGCGTAGGGGTAGGTGTCGCGGGCGGGTTGTTGATGATGACATTGCCACCCGTGCCGGGCGAAGCAATTTCCTCGGCACCGCAGGCGGACAGGGCCAGCGCAGAGCAACCAAGGATCAAGGAGCGAGAAAGAATAGTCACAGCGTACGGTCCCCTCAAAAAACCGAGAATCGAAAAAAGAGCGAAATGCGATGTCGCGAGGGGAGGGCTAGGCTTGCCAAGTGACACTTTGGCGACCGTGTTACGGTTTCGTGTTACGGATTGTCACAATTGCTGCACGCTGTTGATTTCGAACGATAAAAATCTTTCAACAGATGCGATATTGCAGTTTTATGACAATATGACGCTTTTGTTGCAGTTTGCGAATGACGGTCGCACAATGATCGGCAAGAAATTGGGAGAACCATCATGTTTGCATCCGCCACGCTCGCCTTCCTGCTGATTGCGCAGGCAGGCCCATCCGCCGCCACTACCCAGCCCGACATCGAAACGCGCGATGTCGCCTACGAGACCATTGCCTCCGGCGAAGCGCGCGAGGCCATCGTCCGCCTGGAACAGGCGCGTGCCGAGAACCCCGGCGATCCGGCCCTGCTCATCAACCTGGGCGCTGCCTACGCCGCGGTGGGCGATTACCAGCTTGCCGAGCAGGCCTATCGCGATGCCATCGCCAGCGACGACCGATACGAACTGGAACTGGCCAGTGGGGAGTGGGTCGATTCACGTCATGCCGCTCGCCTTGCTCTTCTGTCACTGGAAACCGCGTCCGATTAATCGGCGCGACAGACCCTGTAATATAGTGCTGAACCGGCAGTAACGCCGGGCCAGTGTGAAAAAAGGCCCGGAAGGCAATGGCTTTCCGGGCTTTTTCTATGGCACTAAAAGCACCGGCGCACCGGCCGCACTGTCATGCCGTTGTCATTTGTTGTAAGCATTGGGCGGCTCTGGAGGCTTCGAATGATTCTGCGTACCTGCACATCCACGCTCGCGCTGGCGGCTGCCGCGCTGTGCGCCCTGCCCGCACAGGCAGATGTGCTGGAAATCTCTCCCGAGGGAGAGATCGCATGGATTGCCGGACCGCTGGTCAATGCGCCCACCAGTGTGGACATGAACGCCACCATTTCGGCCATGCCGCTGGCGGAGGTTCCGGTTGAAGCCACGGCCCTCGTGCCCGACAGCGCGGTGGCCAATACGCTGGAACATTCCGCCGCCGTGCCACGAGCCTACGCCGCGCACATCGCGCGTCTGGCGGAGCGTTTCGACCTTTCTCCCGCTCTGCTGGAAGCGGTTGTGTGGCAGGAGAGCCGCTGGCGCGCCGATGCAGTATCGCCAGCGGGCGCACGCGGCCTCGCCCAGCTCATGCCTGGCACCGCGCGCGACCTGGGCGTCGATCCCGATAATCCGCTCGCCAACCTGGAGGGCGGCGCACGCTACCTGCGCGAGCAGCTCGACCGGTTCGATGGCGACCTGGAAAAGGCCCTTGCCGCGTACAACGCCGGGCCGGGACGGGTGATCCGTTCAGGAGGTATCCCGCGTATTCGTGAAACACAGGTCTATGTATCCTCGATCATGGGCCGCCTTGCCGACCATTCCCGGAGTTCCGACTGACAATGCACGCTTTCTACCGCCTCGCCGCTGCTATCGCGGTGCTTTTCGCGCCATCTGCCGCCTATGCGCAGGATCCCGCCGGGTCCGGCCCGATCAACAATGCGCTCGGCTGGATGCAGAACACCCTGCTGGGCAGCGTGGCAACGGCCGTTGCCGTGATGGCCGTGGCAGCCGTGGGCTTCATGATGCTGACGGGCCGGATGAACTGGCGCTTTGGCGCCACCGTGATCCTGGGCTGCTTCATCATCTTCGGTGCCGCCTCCATCGTGGCCGGCATCCAGGGCGCGGCAGGGTAAGGGAGCGCGAACGATGCAGCTTGTCCGCCACCCCGTCCATCGCGCGCTAACGCGGCCGCAGATGTTTGCGGGCGTGACGTTCAACTACTTCATCATCAACGCGCTGGTGACGACAGAGGCTTTTCTGATCCTGAAGAGCCTGTGGATCCTGCCGATCCCCATCATCATGCACGTGATCGGCTATTTCGCCTGCCTTCGCGAACCGCGTATTTTCGACCTTTGGCTGACCAAGGTCAGTAAATGCCCACGGGTTCGCAATTACAGCCGTTGGGGCTGCAACAGTTACGCCGCATAAGCCGCGCGCCATTTGAACCGCCGTCCGCACGTGGGCGGCATGGAGTGAGACCATGAAGACCAAACGCCCCAAGTGGCTTGGCGCCGCAGCGTGGAGTGCGAAGGAAGCGCAGGCCGGCGAACGCCTGCCCTATGCGCGGCTGGTCGATGAAAACGTGGTGCAGCTGCGCGACGGCTCGCTGATGGGTGCCATGCAGGTGCCCGGCCTGCTGTTCGAGACAGAAGATACCGATGCACTGAACGCCCATGCGCAGACGCGCGAAGTGATGCTGCGCTCCAACCTCGATGCGCGCTTCGTGCTTTACCACCACGTCATCCGCCGCCGGGTAAGCGTGGAACTGGACGCCGCTTTCGAGGATCCGCTGTCTGCCCATATCGACGCGCGCTGGCGCGAAAAGCTGTCGAGCGGATCGCTGTTCGTGAACGACCAGTTCATCTCGCTGGTGCGCCGCCCGGCGCGGGGCAAGGCGGGTCTGGCCGAGAAGGCGGGCAAGATCTTCAAGCGTCGCAACGAGGAAGAGCCGGTAGATCCCAAGGACCTGCGATCCTTGCGCAGCGCCTTGCAGGCGCTTTCCGCCAGTCTGGGCGACTACGGCGCGCAGCCGCTGGGCGATTACGTTGGCCCCTCGGGCAACACCAACAACGAAGTGCTGGAATTGCTCTCCGCGCTTTACAACGGCGAGATGCGCCCGGTGCGCCGTCCCGACATCGATACCGACATTGGCCGCATGCTGCCCTACCGCCGCGCCAGTTTCGGCCTCGACGCAATGGAACTGCGCGGCAGCGGCGGGGCGGACTTCGCCTCGATCCTGAGCCTTAAGGATTATCCCGACGCGACCAGCCCGGGGCTGCTCGATGGTATTCTGCGGCTTCCCTGCGAAATGGTGGTGACCGAGAGCTTCGCGCCCGAGGAACGGCAGACCGCGCGCGAGAAGATCGACCTTGCCATCCGCCGCCTGAAAAGCGCCGACGAGGAAGCGCAGAGCGAGCGCGCCGAGATGATGGCCGCGCGTGACGAGCTGGGCGCCGGCTCCGTGGCCTTTGGCGACCATCACCTCACCGTGCTGGTGCGCGAACGCAACCTGGAACGGCTGGACGATGCCACCGCGTCGGTTGCCGCGTCGCTGGCCGATACCGGCGCCATCGCCGTGCGCGAGGATACCAACCTGGAGCCTGCCTTCTGGGGCCAGTTCCCCGGCAACGAGCACTACCTCGTGCGCCGCGCGATGATCTCCACCGCCAACATGGCGAGCTTCGGTTCCCTGCACGGCTTCGCGCTGGGGCAGGCCGAGGGCAACCACTGGGGCGAGGCGGTGACGCTTTTGCAGACCACCAGTTCCACGCCGTTCTTCTTCAATTTCCACACCGGCGATCTGGGCAACTTCTCGGTCATCGGGCCTTCGGGTTCGGGCAAGACCGTGGTGATGAATTTCCTTGCCGCACAAGCGCAGAAGTTCAATCCGCGCACCATCCTGTTCGACAAGGATCGCGGCGCGGAGCTGTTCATTCGCGGCATCGGCGGCAGCTACGACCGCATCCGTTCGGGCGAGCCGACCGGCTTCAACCCGCTTGCCCTGCCCGACACGCCTGCCAACCGCGGCTTCCTGCGCGACTGGCTTTCAGTGCTGCTGAAGGCAGAAGGGCCGGAAGAAAGCGCCACCATCGCCTCTGCCGTCGATGCCGCCTACTCCAACGATCCGTCACTGCGCCGCCTGCGCTATTTCAAGGAACTGGTCTCGGGCGCGCGCCGTCCGCAACCGGGCGACCTGGCGGATCGACTCTCGGCCTGGATCGAGGACGGCGAAAACGGCTGGCTGTTCGACAACGATGTCGACAAGCTCGACCTCTCCACCCGCGTGATGGGCTTCGACATGACGGCGCTGCTGGAAAATCCCAAGCTGCGCACCCCGGTCATGATGTACCTGTTCCACCGCATCGACGAGCGGCTGGACGGCCATCCCACCATGGTACTGATCGACGAAGGCTGGAAAGCGCTGGACGACGAGGTGTTCGCTGCCCGCATCCGCGACTGGCTGAAGACGCTGCGTAAACGCAACGCCCTCGTCGGATTTGCGACACAGTCCGCCCGCGACGCGCTGGATAGCCGCATTTCCACCGCATTGGTGGAGCAGACGGCGACCATGGTCTTCATGCCCAACGCCCGCGCCCGCGCAGAGGACTATTGCGATGGTTTCGGCCTGACAGAGCACGAGCTGGCGCTGATCAGGTCGCTGCCCGCGCACAGCCGTTGCTTCCTCGTGCGCCAGCCCGATGCCAGCGTCGTGGTCCGCCTCGACCTGTCGGGCGCGCCCGAAGTGCTGACGATCCTTTCCGGCCGCGAAAGCAGCGTTCGCCGCCTCGACCTTTTGCGCGAAGCCGTGGGAGATGATCCTGCGCAGTGGTATCCGGCCCTGACCAACCGGCCCTGGCCCGGTTCGGGCCATAAGCAGGACGACGACGACAGCTTCAGCTGGCAGGCCGCGGAATGAGCGTTACCAGCACACCGACCGGCGCAGGCGTTGAGTGCATGCGCGCCATGGAGGGCGTGGGTGCGGGTATCGGCGCGTCCCTACGCGGCGTGGACTGCGCCGCCAGCGAGATGGCGCAGGCCGCCTTCAACCGCCTGTTCAGCGCTGAAGGCAGCTTCGGTCCAACGCTCACCATCCTGCTTACGTTGTGGATCGCATTCCTCGGCTTCGGCCTGATAACCGGGCGCACACGGCTGGGCCTATCTTCCCTCACCCCGCGCATGGTCACGCTGGTGCTGGTGATTACCTTTGCGACCAGCTGGGTCGCGTTCCAGAGCGTGTTCTGGAACCTGGCCGTCGGCGCGCCCGACCAGATCGCCACCGTGCTGATGGGTACGGACGGCTCCGCCACCACCATTTTCGCGGACAAGCTGGACGTCGTGATGCTGTCCCTGATGGAAGCGTCGGGCGGCGATGCGATGGCCAACGACACCTCGATTTTCTCCCCGCCGGGCCTGCTCTGGTCGGGCGGAACCATGTTGCTGCTGGGCACCGTGGGCGTGCTCGCCACCTGCAAGATCGCGCTCGCCATCCTGATGGGTCTTGGTCCGATCTTCATCGTCATGGCCCTGTTCGACGGCACGCGGGGGCTGTTCGTAGGCTGGCTGAAAGGCATCACCCTGATGGCGCTCGCCCCGCTGTTCGCGGTGCTGGGCGGTTCGCTGATGCTGGAACTGGCAATCCCTGTCCTAGCCAGCCTGATGACAACCCCCGGCGAGATCGACGTGCGCCCCGCCATGGCCTTCTTCATGATCGGTGCGGTGCACCTGGCGCTGATGTTCATGGTGCTGAAGGTCACCACCACGATGGTGAGCGGCTGGAACGTGTTCGGGCTGTCGCGCAGCGCCGGCGCGGATGAGCAGGGCGGTTACCACACCGCCCGTGCCGCCTCCGCACCGCCGGTCGCCCCAGCCGTTACCACCACCACCGCGCGCGACCGCGCCGCGCAGTCCGTACCGCCCGCCACGCGCGATATCCGCGTGACGGCGGGCACTCCCGCTGCCGCGAACGACACCGGGGTCTCCACCAGCTTGCGCGAGACGAAGATCGTGCAGGCAGGCGGCGGCGCCGAGCAGGGGCGCAGCGGCACTTCCTCCCCATCTCGTGCTCGCGGCATTGGCAGCCGTTTCAAGAGCGCGCCCATCCGTTCCTCGGAGAAAATGTAATGTTTCGTGAAAGCATCGCCGCGATGCTGCTGGCATCCACCCTTTTCGCTTCCCCCGCCGCTGCGCAGGACCCGCGCCTTGTCGAGCGTCTCTATGACCCGACGCAGGTCGTGCGGATCGAAGGAAAGGTCAACGTTCAGTCGACCATCCAGTTCGGCGAAGGCGAGGTGATCGAGAACGTCGCCATTGGCGACAGCCAGTCCTGGCAGGTTACGCCAAACCGGCGCGCCAACCTCCTGTTCGTGAAGCCGCTGGCCCCGCGCGCCAGCACTAACATGACCGTGGTGACCAACCGCCACACATATCTGTTCGATCTGGTTTCCAACCCCGCAATCCGCACGCCGCTCTACGTGCTGACTTTCAGCTATCCCATCGAGGTGGAGCCGGTGGAGGAGGAGACGCAGGTCGCCTCCGCCAATGCGGGCGTGCAGCCCAACGCCGTGGAAATGGCCGCGGCGAACGATGACTACGCCGTGCTCGATCCCACGCGCCTGAATTTCGAATGGGCCACCAGCGGCGACCGCGCCTTGCTGCCCGAGCGCATTTATGACGACGGAACCGCCACGTTCCTCGCTTGGCCGAACGGCACGCCGATGCCTGCCATATTGGTGAAAGATCATGAGGGTACGGAAGGTCCGGTGAACTTCGCCGTGCGCGGCGATACCATCGTGCTGGATGTGGTGCCGAGCGAGATCATCCTGCGCTCTGGCGACAACGCCGCCATGCTCGTGAATGAAGGACCGGTCGGCGCGGCGAATGCCGACGGCACGGCCCAGGAACAGGGTGCCTGAGCGGCACCACGGAGAATAGCGATATGAAACTTGCCATGCGCCTTCCCGAACGCAGCGCCGGTCATGCCAACGATGCCGACCCACGCGACGATGAGACCACCGAGGTCATCGACCTTGCCAGCCGCACCTCCTATCCCGCGGTTGCCAACCGCAAAGGCAACAAGGATGCGCTTGGCCTGCTGGCGGGTGTCGGCTTCGTCGCCCTGCTGGGCGCCGCAACGCTGTGGGGCCTGAATGCAGGACGCGGAGATGATGCCGCTGCCTCTGCCGAAGCAGCGCAGCCCGCGCCGCCGCCGCCCGCCCCCGTGGACATGGCCGCAACGCCGACCGACGGCCTGCCCAGCGCCAACGCCGGGGTCCTGCCGCAGGCCGATCCCGCGCAATCCGCCGTGCTGGCCCGCGCACCGGAAGGCAACGCAGCCATGGGGCCGGCGACCAACCCCTATTCCTCGCCCACGCTCGTCTTCGACGGCGGCACTGCGCCCGCATCTGCTGCCGCGAATGCCGCTGCTGCGGAGGCCGCTGCGGCCGGCGCGCCCAACAACGCTGTCGTCCCCGGTGGCGGTGCAGCGGGCGAATTCGCAGCCCGCATCGGCGGCGTGGGTGGCGGCCCGGCCGTGGCCGTGCAGGATGTGAATCCGGCCACCACCGTGACACAGGGCACGATGATCCCGGCGATCCTCGAGACCGCGATCAACACCGACGTTCCGGGCTTCGTGCGCGCCGTGGTAAGCCAGGACGTGCGCAGCTACGACGGCAGCCGCGTGCTGATCCCGCGCTCCAGCCGTCTTGTCGGCCAGTACCAGTCCGGTCTGCAGGCGGGCCAGCGCCGCGCCTACGTGATCTGGCAACGCGTTATCCGACCCGATGGTGTCACCGTCTCACTGCAGAGCCCGGCCACCAGCTTCGATGGCACGGCTGGCCTCCAGGGCGATGTGAACACCCATTTCTTTAGCCGTTTTGGCAGCGCCATGCTGCTGTCGGTCATCGGCGGCCTCACCACTGTCGCCAGCGGCGGTGCATCGGTGATCCTGGGCGGCGGGGAATCTGCCGCGAGCACGGCCCTGCAGCAGGACGGCCAGCGCCCGCCCACCATTCGCGTTCGCATGGGTGAGCCGATCCGCGTCTACACCGCGCGCGATCTGGACTTCACGCGCGCTCCGCAGGTCAACTGAGGCCACCGTGTCGGCGGAAATCCATCATCTGGGTGACAAGCCGGAGCGCGGAAGCGATGCGGCCACGCTCATGGCCGGACCGCCCGAAGACGCGCCGCAAGTTCCCAGTGGTTCGGTCTATCTCGATGCCTACCTGGCGCCCTTTCGCGACTGGCTGGAGCGGGACACGGTAACCGAGATCCTCGTCAACAAGCCGGGGGAGATGTGGGTGGAGGATGCCGCCACCCCGGGCATGCAGCGCATCGAGAATGCCGCGATTGACGACAGGCTGATCCAGCGCCTTGCCGAACAGGTCGCGCGGATCAGTCACCAGGGTATCAACCGCGAACATCCGCTGCTGGGTGCGACCCTGCCGGACGGCGCCCGCATCCAGTTCTGCGGCCCGCCCGCCACGCGCAAGCACTGGACCATGGCCGTACGCCGTCACCGCCGGCTTGACCTGCCGCTGGACGCTTACGATTCCGGGCCGCTGTCGCAACCCAGCGAAGCGGACATGCCCGATCCGCAAGACCATCCGATCGCGTTCCTGCGTGCAGCGATCAGGGCGAAGAAGACGATCCTGATTTCGGGCGGCACCAGCACCGGCAAGACAACCTTCCTCAACGCCATGCTGGGCGAAATCCCGCGCGACGAACGCGTCGTGCTGGTGGAGGATACGCCCGAACTCAAGTTTCCCGGTGCCAATGCCGTGGGCCTCGTCGCCGTGAAGGGCGAACTGGGAGAGGCCAAGGTCACTGCCAACGAACTCCTGCAATCGGCGCTGCGCCTGCGGCCCGACCGCATCGTGCTGGGCGAACTGCGCGGCGCGGAAAGCGTATCCTTCCTGCGCGCGATCAACACCGGCCACCCCGGCAGCTTCTCCACCATCCATGCCAATTCCCTGCGCGGCGCGCTGGAACAGCTTTCGCTGATGGTGATGCAGACCGGCATCGGCCTGACCCGCAGCGATACCATCGCCTATGCCGCCAGCGTGATCGACGTGATCGTCCAGCTGAAGCGTTCGGATGGCAAGCGCGGCATCGCCGCCATTGCCCGCGCCAGCGATCTTGTGGAAACGTGGGCCTGAAGGGCATCTGTTGATCTAGTCTGCCCATTTCCGACATGACCGAGGACCGATGAGCACCGCCCCCGATACGCCCCATCCCGAAGGCACCCCCATCAAGAACTTCGAGGAGCTTCCAGCCGAGGAACGCTATTTCAACCGCGAGATGTCGTGGCTGTCGTTCAACCAGCGTGTGCTGGCCGAAGCGCGGCGCAGTTCCTATCCGCTGCTGGAGCGGGTACGGTTCCTCTCGATCTCGGGTAGCAATCTCGACGAATTCATGATGATCCGCGTCGCCGGTCTTGTTGGGCAGGTGCGCAGCGGCGTGGCCGAAATGTCGCTGGATGCGCGCACGCCCAAGCAACAGCTTTCGACAATCACGGAAAGGTTTCGCCAGCTGGAAGAGGGGCAGCAGGCCGCCCTTAAGGACCTGCTGCCGCTGCTGGCCGAGCAGGGTATCCACATCAAGGGCGAGGATCGCCTCGATGCCCGGTCGGACGAATGGCTGCGGCAGTATTTTCTCGATCACATCATGCCGGTGATCACCCCGCAGGCGATCGATCCGGGCCATCCCTTCCCCTTCGTCGCCAATCTGGGCATCGGCGCACTGTTCAACCTGACCCGGCGCGAGGACAGCAGCCAGCTGGTGGAGATGGTGCTGATCCCCAGCGCCCTGCCGCGCTTCGTCCGGATTCCTTCCGAGGTATCGGGTGACGAGGCGATCTACGTTGCCATCGAGCGGCTGGTGGTGCGCTTTGCCGACCTGCTGTTCCCCGGTTTCGAGGTGACCGGCGACGGGGTGTTCCGCGTGCTGCGGGACAGCGATATCGAAGTGGAAGAGGAGGCCGAAGACCTCGTGCGCTATTTCCGCAGCGCCATCCAGCGCCGCCGCCGCGGGCAGGTCATCATGCTGGAAATCGATGAGGGCTTCGATCCGGAAGCCGAAGAATTGCTGCGCGACAAGCTGGGGCTGGAGCAGGCCTTCGTCACCAAAACCAGCGGAATGCTGGGAATCGTCAGGCTGGCGGAAGTGGTGGAGGAAGACCGGCCCGACCTGAAGTTTCCGCCCTTTTCTCCCCGCTACCCCGAACGCGTGATGGAACACGACGGCGATGTCTTCGCCGCCATCTCCGAAAAGGACATGGTGATCCACCATCCCTACGAGAGTTTCGAGGTGGTGGTCGATTTCCTGCGGCAGGCGGCAAACGATCCCAATGTCGTTTCCATCAAGCAGGCGCTGTACCGCGCAGGCCAGCAGTCCTCGGTCATCAACGCGCTGTGCGAGGCGGCAGAGAACGGCAAGTCCGTTACCGCCGTAGTGGAACTGAAAGCGCGCTTCGACGAGGAGCAGAACCTCAAGTGGGCAGGCGAACTGGAACGCAGCGGCGTCCAGGTGATCTACGGGTTCATCGACTGGAAGACCCACGCCAAGGTCAGCATGGTCGTGCGGCAGGAGGAAGGCGGCTATCGCACCTACTGCCATTTCGGCACGGGCAATTATCATCCGATTACCACCAAGATCTATACCGACCTCAGCTATTTTACCGCCGACCCCGCGCTGGGGCGCGATGCCGCCAAGCTGTTCAATTTCATTACCGGCTATGTCGAGCCCGACCAGCTTGAGCGCATTGCCATCTCGCCCCTGAATCTGCGCGATACCTTGCTGGCCAATATCGATGCGGAGATCGCTTTCGCCCGTGAGGGCAAACCGGCAACGATCTGGTGGAAACTGAACCAGATCACCGAAAAGACCGTAATCGACAAGCTGTACGAGGCCAGCCAGGCCGGGGTGCAGGTGGTGATCGTGTGCCGTGGCATCTGCGGCCTTCGCCCCGGCGTGCCCGGCCTTTCCGACAATATCACGGTGAAGTCGATCATCGGCCGTTTCCTGGAGCACGGGCGGATCTACGCCTTCGGCAACGGCGAGGCGCTGCCGAGCGACAAGGCCAAGGTCTATATCGCCAGCGCCGACGTGATGGACCGCAACCTCTACCGCCGGGTGGAAGCCATGGTGCCGATCATCAACGACACCGTACATGACCAGGTGCTGGAACAGGTGCTGCTCGCCAACTTGCTGGATACCGAGCAAAGCTGGCTGCTGGATGGCGAGACCGGGGAATACGAACGGGTTGAAAGCGAGCCGGGGCTTGAGGAAAACGGTTTCAACTGCCACGATTACTTCATGACCAATCCCTCCCTTTCCGGTCGCGGGGACGCGCTGAAGGAAGATCGCGTGCCGAAATTGTCGCTGCGCAAGGGAGCCGTATGACAGCGACCTTCGCCAGCCAGAGGGCGAAGGACGCCATCCGCCCACGGCGCGCTGTCATCGATATCGGTTCAAACACTGTCCGCCTGGTTGTCTATTCGGGTCCGCAGCGCGCGCCCGATGTCTGGCTGAACGAGAAAGTCACCGCTCGCCTGGGCCGCGATCTCGCCAGTTCGGGAAAGATGCCGGAAGAGGCAATCGCACTGGCCATGCGCGGCCTTGCCCGCTTTGCGACGATCCTGAAGGACATCGAGGTGGCCGACGTGCGCACAGTGGCCACGGCGGCCGTGCGCGATGCGAAGAACGGGCCGCAATTCGTGCAAATGGTGGAAGCTCTGGGCCTGAAGGTCGAAGTCCTTTCCGGGGAGGAAGAAGCACGCATATCCGCCTGCGGGGTCATTGGCGCCTTTCCCGGTGCCGAAGGCGTCGTGGCAGACCTTGGCGGTGGCAGTCTGGAACTGGTGGCCATCGGCAATGGTGAGGCGACGCACGGCGTCAGCCTGCCCTTGGGCACTCTGCGCCTGCCCGCCCTTCGCGAAAAGGGCACCAAGGCATTCAACAAGGCGATCAAGGCGGAACTGGCAAAGGCGGACTGGGCCAGCGTACATCCCGGCCCGCTGTTCATGGTGGGTGGCACCTGGCGGGCGCTGGCAGCCTTTGCCATGCACAAGGCCAAGTACCCGCTCACCGATCCTCAGGGCTTCACCCTCTCGGTCGCCGAGGCGGACAAGGCTGCCCGGAAAATCGCGCACATGGATCCAGAGAAGCTGACGGGGATCCCCGGGATTTCCTCCTCCCGTGCGGAAGGACTGCCCTGCGCTGCCGCCATGCTGCGCCCACTGCTTCAGTCGCTTAAGCCCGAGGGGCTCGTGTTCTCCTCATGGGGCCTCCGAGAGGGGGTGCTTTATGGCGGCCTTGCCGATGGTGCGCAGAAACTCGATCCGCTGCTGGCCGCCGTCTCTCACTTTACAGAACCGCGCGGCGCGTCGCAGACCATGGCAACGCTGATCGCGGCATGGACATCGGATGCGGCACGGTCGCGCGGCAACGGCAGCGAGCGATTGCGCCTGGCGGCTATCATGCTCAGCCTGGCGCAGTGGCGGCTCGAACCGAACATGCGGCTGAAGCATTCCACCGACTGGGCGCTGGACAAGCGCTGGCTGGGGTTGACCCACAAGGGCCGCGCCATGCTTGCAGCGGCGCTGCGCGGCGCGAACGGACAGCTGGCTCCCATGCCGGAACTGGAAGCGCTCGCCAGCGAGGAAGCCTTGCACGAGGCAACCGCCTGGGGTTTGGCCTTCCGCCTTTGCCGCAGGCTTGGCGCCGGGTCGCGCATCTCGCTGATGTCGAGCAAGCTTACCCGCGAAGGCGACGTGCTGCGCCTGTGGCTGGAGCCGGGACGCGCGCAACTGGTATCCGAACAGGTGGAAACCGAACTCGCCCGCCTTTCCGCTTGGCTGGGATGCGAAGGGATCGTCGAGGCCTGAGATCGGACGGGCAATCCTTTTGCTTCCGGTCAATTTTGCCAACGCCATGCGCTGCTACGCTTTGCCCAGACTATACCTCTGACTGGAGCAAAACGCATGACCGACACCGGCAAGGCCCGTCTCGAAGCCCAACTCGCGGAACTCGAAAGCCGCCTCTCCCGCATCGAACGCGACCTGGACGAGCCGCACGACCCCGATTCCAGTGAACGCGCCGTGCAGATCGAGGACGACGAAAGCCTCGAAGCACAAGCCCGCCTCGTTACGCAGGAAATTGCATCGACCCGGCGCGCGCTCGACCGGATCGAAAACGGCGATTATGGTTCCTGCGTCGAATGCGGGGAGGAGATATCGGCAGAGCGACTGGAAGCCCGGCCCGAAGCTGCCCTGTGTATTGCATGCGCGAGTAAAGCGTAGAAGCCGTCCCGCGAGCGCAGCAGCGGGTCAATCGCCGCACCTTGGCAACTTCCTTCGCTAGAAGCCGTAGCGCAGCCCGATCCAGAACGTCTGCGGCTCTCCCAGGTCGAGGGCGCCATCGCTGTTCCGGGTCACGATCGTTTCATCCAGCAGGTTTTCCACGCGAACCACGCCGGAAAGCGCGCCGATCAGCGGTAACTGGGCGAACAGGTCAACCGTTGTGGCGGCGGGCAACGGCTCCGTCTCCTGATCGCTTTCGTACTGGCGCCCGACATGTCGCAGGGTTGCTGCAAACAGCGCCCCATCCGCTGGCTGCCACGTGGCCGTAGCGCTGGCAGCGAACGTGGGCGTTTGCGGGGGAAGGTTGCCATCCAGCACGGATGCCGGGCCCGTCCCTTCGATTTGCGGAGCGACCAGCGAGAGGGTCGCGTTCAAGCCAAAAACGCCGAGGTCCAGCCGGGTGCCAAGTTCCAGTCCCTGCGCGTCAATGGCATCGAGGTTGCGGCGCTGGCGCAGGTTCGGCTCCAGCGTGACGTTGGCGATGGCATTTGCCACCCTGTTGTCAAAGAAGGTGGCGGACAGGTGCATCCAGTCGGCCGCCTGCATGTCCATGCCCAGTTCCCAGCCTTCCAGCCGCTCCGGTTCGAGCGCGGCATTGGCCTGTGTCACCACCGGGAACACCACGAAGGGGCGGTAAAGCTCGTTGATCGTCGGCAGGCGAAAGCCGCTGTAGGCAGCGCCGCGCAAGGTCAGCTTGCGGCTGATCTGCAGTCGCGCGCCCGCACGCCATGTCACCTCCCAGTCGGAACGGTCGGCGAAGTCTTCATCGGTAACCACGGTTCCATCCGGTTCGACCGCGCGGTAGAAACCGCCTTCGATGGAATAGCGATCAGCGCGCAGGCCGCCGGTCAGCGTGATCGGGCCGTACTGCCAGTCATGCTCGGCATAGAACCCTAAATCCGTGTTGCTGCCACCGGCAAAGCGGTTTTCGGTAAGATTGCCGCTGAAGGCGGAATAGGCGTCCTCGAAAAGGTCGCCCTCGTTGCTGCGATAGTCGGCACCCAGGCGCAGCGTATGGTTGTCGCCCAGCGGGGGACGCACCTCGATTTTTCCGCCATAGCCGCTCGCGGGCGTATCCTTCTGGTCCAGCACGCGCACGAAACGGGTGGAGGAAATCACCACGTTGGAGAAATTTCGCCACTGCGCGTAAGCCAGCGCGTCCACTTGCCATGGCCCGCGCGAAACGACGCGCAGCGACAGGTCTTCGCCCCGGATCATGCTGTCCGCACCCTCGAAGCGCAGGGTGCGATTGTCCTCGAACGCAAGGCCGCGCAACTGCACCTCCAGCGCATCGCCCAGTTGCTGGACCGCGCGCCCGCTGACGGACCAGCTTTCGTAGCTGGCTCGGGAAGTGGCCGGCACCCGGTCTGCCTCCGGGGTCGTGAAGAAGCCTTTGCCACGGTCCCAGCGCCCGCTGGCCACGGCATAGCCGCCGTCCCACTGCGGCGCGAGAGTGAGGGAGGCCTGCGTACCGCCCCGATCGTTGACAAGCGCCTGACCGCTGACAAGGCCGAGCGTTGCGGCATCGGCACTGGTCAGCTCGATCGTTCCCGCCAGCGCTCCCGCGCCGAACGGACCGGAGCCGCCGCCGCGAGTCACGCGGATGGACGACAGACGCTCCGGCGCCAGGGCATTTAACGGCACGTAGCCGAAAAACGGATCGACCATCGGCACCCCATCGAGCAGCACGAGCGCGCGGCTTGAGGCATTGCCGCCCAGCGCCCTGAGCGTGGCACCCTGCGCGGTCGGGTTGGAACTGCGACTGTCGGAGCGGCGGAACTGCTGGAACCCGGCCACCGAGCTCAGCGCATCCTCTACGGTGCCCGATCCTGTCGCAACGATCTGCTGGCGGTCAAGCTCGATCACGGAATAGGCGGGCACCGACGGGGTGTCCTCCAGCCCCTCCCCCAGCACAATGATCGGATCGCCGACATTTTCCTCCTGCGCGAAGGCCGGCGCACTGCTGAGCGCCACTGCAGCGCTGGTGAAGAGGAGGGATCTCATCGGAGGAACAATTCGCAACATATGGGCGGGGCACTAACGATCCCCGGGCACCGCGTCACCCCGGCGTTTAGGCGGTGGACGACGACGTGCCGCGCGAGGGCAGCAAGAGCCAGGCGGATACCAGAGTGGGATCATGAAATCCCGCACCGGCCGCCACGAGCGGATCGTCCGGGTTTTTCACGTAGCCCGCAAAAGCGCCGAGCCATTCCTTCCCCGAACCCACGGCCATGCGGATCGGAGGGTTCCAGACCGGATCGTCAGCAAAACCCGAACAGCCCTGGTCGTTTCCCTGCAGCAGGAATGACATTTCATAACCTTGCTCCACACCGGCACTGGCGAAAGCCTGGGCATCGGCTTGGGTGGTGACACCGGCGAGCCTGGGTGGCCGCTGGCGAAGTATGTCGCGCGCTGCGGTCCGCGGATGGCCTGCGATGGCATGCGTCCCAAGCCCAGCCGCGCCAAGCGCCCATGCGAAGGAGTGACCCGCCGGGAGATCTTCGCCATAAACCGCTGCGGGTACTCCCGATTGGCCGCGCAGGCTCCATCCGGAACCCGCCACTGCCGGTACACCGATGGCTGCGATAATAAGGTTTCGGCGGCTAACCTTCATCACCGTGAACGACGCGACGATGCCAGGGGGACGCCTGTTGCTGGAGTAGTCGCAGGCAACGTTAGGAGGAGCCGGTTCAATTGACCGATTGGCTGGCGAGGCGCAAGGAGCGGCCGCCCGGCCTTGCGTCGATCTGGTATTCCGCCTGGGCCTGCTGGGCGAAGGCTGCAAGCAGACGCTCGCCTATGCCGGAGGAACTTTCGTCCGATCCCGAGGTGCCCACCCCGTTATCCTGGATTTCCAGGCGCCAGTCGGCGTGGTTGCCATCAAAGCGCACGGATACCTGGCCGTCACGCCCGTCGGGGAAGGCATACTTGGCACAATTGGTCAGCGCCTCGTTCGTGAACAGGCCGATCGCCACAGCAGTTTCGCGGGGCATGGTCACCCGCTCCTGTCCGATATCGACTTCCACCTTCACGTTTTCCAGGAAAGCGCCGCGGGTGACGCGGTCCACCACGTCCACCAGGTAATCCTGCATCGTCACCATCGCGCCTTCGCCCTGCGTCATGGCAAGGTTCGCATAGGCGGAAGAGAACGAGTGGATGCGGGCGATCGCCTGCTCCAGCGCGGCAGCGACTTCGGGCATCTGTTCGCGCCGCTTCTGCATTTCCAGCAGGCTGGCGGCGAGGGCAAAGTTGTTTTTCGTGCGATGCTCCAGCTCCTGCTGCAACATCACGCGCCGCTCGATCTCGTGGTCGCGTTCCTGCAGCGCACTGGCAACGGCCCGGCGAAATGCTTCGGCCAGGACCAGTACGATGAGCACGGCGAGAGCATTGATGATGACGCGCGAGGGATCAGTCGCGACTTCGAAACCCCAGGCACGCACCGGCGCGAGGACAAAATACCAGGCCCAGAGGAAGCTAGCGAGAAAGGCAGTGACCCCGCCTTGCCAATGGGCGAACAGGGTGGCGATCAGCACCGTGGGATAGACCATGGCGAACGGACCGGCGGTTGGCACCCACACGTCCACCACCACACGCAGGCCCACCATGGCGAGCGCGCAGCCCAAACCAAACAGGATCTTGACGAACAGGCCTATCCGCTCGCTCTTGAACTGTTTGGCAACATCGAATTTGGCAACGCGATGCATCTTGCATCAGTCCTTACGGAGCAACGCGGAAATGATCGCTCCCGCTGCCCTGATACAGCCTTCGGGCTGTATTGGCGAGTCGCGAATGCCCGTTTCTCAAGGAGATGAATTGAATCCAGATAGGGTTCGGAAGTTACCGCTATCGCCTCGTAACTTGTGCAATCGTGCAAAGAACGACCGCTGTTTGATATCGGCGATCCTTGCGCCGCCGGTGATCGGCCCTGATCTCAGAGCCCTTCGAGGAAATCGGCGGTGATCCGCGGTTGCTCCTCGGCTTCAGCCTCGTCAGCGCTTTCTTCTTCCGGTGCCAGCGCCGGTTCCTCCAGCGGTTCGAGCGGCTCCGCTTCGACAGGCTCGACATATTCGGCTTCGATCACGGCATTATCGCGGTCATAGATGCGGATATCGTCGAACGGTCCCAGTGGCGTGTCGCCAGTCACCCGAATGAGCGGATAGGGATCGCCGGGAATTCCGACGTAGTTGAGCTCCGCGCGGTTTTCTTCCAGCAGGCGAAACTGCAGAACGTCGTTGCGCCTCGTCCCCCCGGGTCCGGCGAAGGTCAGCTGCACCACCCCGTCACGCTCTGCCGCAACCATCGGGCGCACGGTCTGCTCCCCGCTCATGTCACGGAAAATCACCCCGTTGCTGTCGATCGCCTCCGGCCGCGTCCAGGCGCCGGCCCAACTGCCATCGGCCTCTTCCTGCAAGGTGAAGACGAAGATCGTGGCTTCGTCGATACGGAAGGCCCAGTGCCCCTCCAGCGTGGCATCGTGATCGTCTGCGAAGACGGGCTGACCGATGAACAGGGCCGCCAGAATGATGAGGAAACGCGCAACCATCTGCCAAGCATGCCGCATCATGCCCCCATCGGGCAAGCAAAAGGGAGAAAACGGCGCGGCAGCTTTTTGGGGTGCAAAAATCGCCCGCCCGCCCTATGCGCACGGCGTGGAGCGATCGCAGCGAACCGTCGCGATTGCAGCGAGGGCCAGCGGCCCGCACCCGACCGACAAGACTGGAGCCTTGCCCGAAATGGCAGAGATTATCGACGGCCGCGCAATCGCGCGCCAGATGGACGTGAAAACCAGGGCCGATGTCGAGGCTCTGGTCGCACAGGGTCATTCCGCGCCGGGCCTTACCGTGATCCTGGTGGGCGAGGATCCGGCCAGCGAGGTCTATGTCCGCCGCAAGATCAAGGCCTGCCAGAACGTGGGGATCCGCTCCACCGAGCATCGCCTGCCCGCCGAAACGTCGCAGGATGACCTGCTGGCGCTCATCGATCGGCTGAACCGGGACGACGACGTGCACGGCATCCTGTGCCAGGTGCCGCTGCCCGGCCACATCGATGCCCGCCTGGTGCTGCGCTCCATCTCTCCGGACAAGGATGTCGACGGCTTCCACCCGGTCAACGTCGGCCGTCTGTCCACTGGTACGGGGGGCATCGTGCCGTGCACTCCGCTTGGCGTGATGGAACTGCTGCGCAGCGTCATTCCCGACCTTACCGGCAAGTCCGCAGTGGTGATCGGCAAGTCCAACATCGTTGGCAAACCGGTGGCAAACCTGCTGCTGGATGCGGAAGCTACGGTCACCGTCACGCACATCAACACCCACGGCCTGCCGGAAATCTGCCGCCAGTCCGATATCATCGTGGCCGCCGCCGGTGCGCCCGAACTGGTGCGCGGCCATTGGGTCAAGGATGGCGCGGTCATCATCGACGTGGGGATCACCCGGATGCCTGGCGAGAACGGCAAGGCCCGGCTGGTGGGCGACGTGAAGTTCGACGAAGTGCAGCATGCCCGCGCGGTTACTCCCGTGCCCGGCGGGGTAGGGCCGATGACAATCGCCTGCCTGCTTGCCAACACGGTACAGGCGGCGCGCAACCTGTTCGAGGGCAGGTCGATCATGACCGGCGACGACTATGCCGATGCCCCCGGCCGCGGCGTGCTCGCGGGGCGCTGAGCCGGGCTTGCCTTCGCGCCTTTCCTGGTGAAATGTCACCGCCATGGCAGAAAAGATCGACGGACGCGCGATTGCGCGTGAAATGGACGCGCATACCAAAGCAGAGATCGACGCAATGCTTGCCGAGGGCAGGGAGCGCCCCGGCCTTACCGTGGTGCTGGTGGGTGATGACCCGGCCAGCGAGGTCTACGTTACGCACAAGGTCAGGGCCTGCGAGCGCGTTGGCTTGCGATCTGCCGAACACCGCCTGCCTGCCGCAACGACGCAGGATGAATTGCTCGCGCTGATCGGCAAGCTCAATGCCAACGCCCATGTTCACGGTATCCTGGTGCAGGTGCCCTTGCCCGGCCATATCGACGAACGTGCGGTGATCGAGGCTATCGACCCGGCCAAGGATGTCGACGGGTTCCACCCCGTAAACGTTGGCCGCCTGTCGACCGGGACCGGCGGCATCTGGCCCTGCACGCCGCTGGGCTGCATCAAGCTGCTGCAATCGGTGGACCCCGACCTGACAGGGATGGACGCGCTGGTGATCGGGCGGTCCAACATCGTCGGAAAGCCCGTGGCCATGATGCTAACTGCGCTCGGCTGCACCGTCACGATAGCCCACAGCAAGACTCGCGATCTGCCGGGAAAGGCGCGCTCTGCCGATATCGTGGTGGCGGCCGTGGGTATCGCCAATTTCGTGAAGGGCGACTGGATCAAGGACGGTGCCATCGTCATCGACGTTGGCATCAACCGGACCCCGGGCGAAAATGGCAAGGACAGGCTGGTGGGCGACGTTGCCTTTGACGAGGTGCAGCACGCCCGTGCCGCCACCCCCGTTCCCGGCGGCGTGGGCCCGATGACCATCGCCGTTCTGCTGGCCAACACCGTGCAGGCTGCAAAGGCACTCTCCGCCTGAACGGCTTGCGGACCAAAGCCACCCTTTGCCACCTGGCGATCTGGCCCTATGAGTGAAATCAGTATCAATACGCAACCAGACAGGTCATCAATGCCCCAGTCCGAAACCGACATCTGCATCATAGGCGCGGGCATATCGGGCATTTCGATGGCTGCGCACATCGGCATGCTGTCCCCCGATCGCAGCTACACCATCCTGGAACGGCGCGATCAAATTGGCGGCACGTGGGACCTGTTCCGCTATCCCGGCGTGCGTTCGGATTCCGACATGCACACGCTGGGCTTCAAATTCGAGCCGTGGCGGCACGAGGATGCGATCGCGGGCGGGCACGATATCCTGGAATATCTCAACCGCATCGCCGACGAACGCGGCATCCGCGAGAATATCCGCTTCGGGCAGGAGGTGCTGTCCGCCGACTGGGATTCCATGACAGCGCGCTGGACCATCACTTCGCGAGGGGCCGACGGCACGCAGAGTGTGATCACCGCGCGCTGGCTTCATTTCGCCAGCGGCTACTACGATTACGACAATCCCCACGATGCGCAGATCCCCGATATCGGAAGCTTCGGTGGGCAGGTCATCCACCCGCAGTTCTGGCCGGACGAGGTCGACTACGCAGGCAAGAACGTGGTGGTGATCGGTTCTGGCGCGACGGCGGTGACACTGGTGCCGGCGATGGCCGACAAGGCCCGCAGCGTCACCATGCTCCAGCGCACGCCCACATGGATGGGCGCGGGGCCGCGACAGGATGCCTGGAACAAGCGATTCCTGCGCTGGTTTCCGGAGAAATTCGCCTACCGCCTCACGCGTTGGAAGAACATCGCCCTGCGCAGTTACATCTTCAGCCTCGCGCGCCGAAAGCCGCAGAGGCTGGCCGATAAATTGCGCGGGATGCTGAAGGACGAGCTGGGCCGGAATTACGATCCGAAGCATTTCGAGCCGCCCTACAACCCGTGGGAACAGCGCCTGTGCCTCGTGCCCGACAGCGACCTGTTCCACGCCATCAACGCTGGCAAGGCCGCGGTGGTTACAGACCATATTGCAGGCTTCGATGCCGAGGGCATCCATCTGCAATCGGGCGAGTACGTGTCCGCCGACATTGTCGTTACCGCCACGGGTCTGCGGCTGGTGCTGGCAGGCAAGGTAGAAGTCTCCGTCGATGGTGAGCCGGTCGACTGGACCGGGCACTTCTTCTATCGCGGCGCCATGTTCTCGAACCTGCCGAACCTGTCCTTCGTGTTTGGCTACCTCAATGCCAGCTGGACCCTTCGCGCGGATTGCAATTCCCGCTACGCCTGCGAGGTGCTGAACGAGATGCAAAGGCGCCGTGCCGACGTGGCGGTGGCCGAGCTTGCGCCGGAGGATGAGCCCGAAGCTGTGGAACCCTGGGACTACAGTTCGGGGTATCTCAACCGCGCCCGCGGCCTGATGCCGAAGGTTGCAGCCGATCGACCCTGGACACTGAAGCACAACTATCTTGAAGATCGCCGGGATTTCCGCCAGCGCCCGGTGGCCGACGGGGTCCTGCGCTTTCATCGGGCACCGGCCGCCTCTCAGGCGGATGAAACTCCCGACCATGAAAAGGTCGCCGCCGAATGAGCACTACTCAGAACAAGGTGTGGACCGCCGGTATGGTGGTGATCGGTGACGAAATCCTGTCGGGCCGCACGGCCGACAAGAACATCGCCCAGGTCGCCAGCTGGCTGCAGGTGCAAGGGATTCGCCTGACCGAGGTGCGCGTGGTGTCGGACGACATGGGGGCAATCGGTGATGCGGTAAACGCCCTTCGCGCCGCTTACGATTATGTGTTCACTACCGGCGGCATTGGCCCCACACATGACGATATCACTGTCGATGCCGTGGCTGCGGCATTGGGTGTGCCAGTGGTGGTCCACCCCGAAGCTCGGGAGATGCTGGCTGCCTATTACGCCGCCAAACCCGGCGGGCTCACGGAAGCGCGGCTGCGCATGGCAAGAGTGCCGGAAGGGTCCGACCTCATTCCCAACCGCATGTCGGGCGCGCCGGGCATCCGTCGCGGCAACCTGTTCCTGATGGCAGGCGTACCGCACATCACCGCGCAAATGCTGGACGGATTGACCGGCCAGCTCGAAGGGGGCGCGCCGCTCCTTAGCGAAACGGTGGGCTGCTGGACTGCCGAAAGCGAAATCGCCCACATCCTTCGTGAAGTCGAAAAGGCTCACGAGGATTGCCAGATCGGGAGTTATCCGTTCTTCCGGGAAGGACGGGTCGGGGCGAACTTCGTGATCCGTTCCACCAGCCGTGATGTGCTGAACAGCGCGGTCGATACCCTCAGCGAAGCTTTGGCCGAGGAGGGTTACGACTTCACCCCCGGCGGGATCTGACCCTAGCGCGTACCGCGCTTTTCCTCGGCCCTGACAATCTCCTCGCGCACTTCGCGGGCACTTCGTTCGGAGCGCGCGTCCTCGGCCGGAGTTGTGCGTTTGGTCTGCACGTAGCCGTAGATCAGACCGGCCAGTAACAGCAGGGCGCCCGCACCCGCGGCGATGCGATTATCGACCCAGACAGACAGGCCGAAGATCACGGCCAGGGCAAGTACGATGGCGATGATTCTTCCAGACATCGAAAATTCCTTTCGGAAAATCAACGCAGCGTGCCGCTCAAGTTTCCGAAAAGGCTGACGCCCCCGCCGAAGGGATGACCGTCAGAACTCCACGTTCTTGATCATCTGCGGTACCAGCCTCCGCGATGCAAAAGTAGAGAGATGGTTGCTGTCGCGGTAGAGAAGATGACCGCCTGCCATTAGCGGGCACTCGCTTTCGCACAGGAGCGCGGCCGTATCGATCAGCGTTACATCGGGACGCATTGCCAGCCTCTGCAGGATCGCGTCCACCGGCGCTTCGCGCTGGCGCACCGTGGTAAGCGGCCTTGGCTCGAACCGGGCCAGTCCGCCGAAACGGGATGCGAGGTAAAGCTGCGGCACATCGTGCGCCTGCTCGGGTATCCCGCCCACGATCACGACCTGGCGACCAGTGGCGGTGATGCTGTCGACCAGCTGGGTCAGGACCTCCTCTACCACCACCCCGGCCCGTTCTTGAGGGATAGCCTGTCCGCTTTCGGTCGACACCAGCGGATCGTGGGTGCCCGGCTCGGCTGGCCCGTTGACCTGCGTCATGTGACTGACCCAGCGCGAACTCAGGATAACGGTGCGGTAGGCATCGGGGCGCTGCGCCAGCAGGCGCAGGGCGGCAGCGTTCTGCACCGCGCAATCCAGGTCCTCTCCATGCCTTGAGCGGCGGTAACCCGGGATCGCCGGGCAGGCCGTGGTAACGGCCGCTGCGCCTGTCACTCCGCGCTCGCGAAGCAGCAGATCCAGACCGGGCAGCAGCGAAGCTGCATGGCTGTCTCCCCACAGCAGCACCTGTGGCATCTCGCCTGCCGCGCCGAAGCGGCAAGCGGTCCTTGTCGCGCGCCAGTTTGCCCTGCAGCGTTCCTCCAGCGCAGTTCGCGTGGTCGCCTGCTCTACCATTTCGCGCGCGTCCGGCGCGCGCGACCAGGCTCCGTCGCTGCGGATCACCAGGCTGGCGGTGGCCACGATGGCAATGGCCGCCGACGCGCTGCCAGCGAACATCGCGTTGCGGCCAAGCACGGCCTGCGCGCCTCTGCGGCGCAGCGGTGCCTCCACCAGCCGCGTGCTGGCCCATGCCAGCAGCGTCGATGCTGCAATGGCCAGCACCGTGGCGATCAATGGCGGTTCGAAGGCAGCGGTGAGATGCCGCGCCAGCACCAGCGCGGGCCAGTGCCACAAGTAGAGCGCATAGGAAATCAGTCCCACCCAGACCAGCGGTGGCAGCGAAAGGAGGCGCGTCGGGAAGGTGGCATGGCCACGCCCGGCCCATATCAGCGCAGCCGCGCCCAGCACCGGGGCAAGGGCGGCGACACCGGGGAATGGCGTCGATCCGTCGTAGGTCGCCACCGCATATATGATGGCGCACAGGCCCAGTCCCGCGAGGACCTCCGCCGCCCGGCGCGGCAGGGTGACACGCGCGCCGCCCAGCGCCAGCACCGCGCCCACGCCAAGCTCCCACGCCCGCGACTGGATCGCGTAGAAGGCGCCTGTGGGCGTTGCATCGACCATGCGCACGCTCCACGCGAAGGACGCGAGTGTTGCCGCCGCAGCTGCGGGCGCAAGCAGGCGGCGGTCGATACGCCAGGCCAGCCACAAGGCCAGCGGAACGGCGATGTAGAATTGCTCCTCCACCGCCAGCGACCAGGTGTGCAGCAGCGGCTGGAACTCGGCGGCGGGGGCAAAGTAGTCGCTGCCCTCGCTGCGAAAGTGCAGGTTCGACCAGAACAGGGCCGCCGGAATGGCGGAGCGCGCAAGGTCGAGATAAGCTGGCGGCGGCAGCAGGAACCAGCCGAGCGCGAAGCAGGCGGCGATCACCGCAAAAAGCGGAGGCAGGATGCGCCGAACGCGCCGCTCATAAAAGCCGGCGAGCGAGAACGTGCCCGCGCCCAGCTCGCGTGCCAGGATCCCGCAGATCAGGTAGCCGGAGATGACGAAGAAAACGTCGACCCCGACGAAACCGCCTGCAAAACCGGGCAGGCCCGCGTGGCACAGCACCACCACCAACACGGCCACGGCGCGCAAACCGTCTATGTCACGGCGATAATCCAGCGTCATCGCCGACACCTATTCGGCAATGACAGGCCAAAGGCAAGCGAGGCTGCGAGCGCGGGCTGGGAGCCTGCGCTCCCCGCTCCCTATTCGGCAGCGTTCACGCCAGCGGGCCGCGCTACATCTCCACGCTCGGCATCGCGCCG
This sequence comes from uncultured Sphingomonadaceae bacterium, assembly GCA_947493195.1. GTDB lineage: Bacteria > Pseudomonadota > Alphaproteobacteria > Sphingomonadales > Sphingomonadaceae > Alteraurantiacibacter. The sequence goes on from CANLQG010000004.1 coordinate 316,036, forward strand.
GGCGACGACGAATGCGTAAATCAGCCCGACCATCAGGATAAGTCCGCTGCCGCCCGCGAATACCGCGGAATCGAGTGCGACGGCCACCACGATAAGCGCGATGGCAGCGATGAAAACGCCCAGTGTTACTTTCGACATGATTTGGTCCCCTGATTAGGCGGGCCATCGTAAAAACCCTGTGGCGCGCCTTTGGGAAAAGTTAACTACGCCAAAAGCCCTAACGAAACGCAAAGAGGCCGGAGAATTGCTTCTCCGGCCTCTTCGCTATTGATCTGTCCGTCAGGAAAGCGGGGTCAGGCGCCTTCGACTTCCGAAAGGTCGATCTTCAGGCCCGGGCCCATGGTGCTGGTCAGCGAGACCTTGCGCACGTACTTGCCTTTCGCGCCGGTCGGCTTCGCCTTGATGATAGCCTGGGTCAGCGCCTCGAAGTTCTTCTTCAGGTCCGCATCGTCGAAGGAAAGCTTGCCGATGCCGGAGTGGATGATGCCCTGCTTTTCCACGCGGAATTCGACCTGGCCGCCCTTGGCGTCCTTCACGGCCTGTTCCACGTTCGGGGTGACAGTGCCCAGCTTCGGGTTCGGCATCAGGCCCTTGGGGCCGAGAACCTTACCGAGGCGACCGACGACGCCCATCATGTCCGGCGTGGCGATCACGCGGTCATAATCGAGGTTGCCGTTCTGCATGTCTTCCATCAGGTCTTCGGCACCGACCTTGTCGGCACCGGCAGCCAACGCCTTGTCGGCGTTGTCGCCGCGGGCGAACACGGCAACCTTCACGTCCTTGCCGGTGCCCGAGGGCAGCGACACCATGCCACGCACCATCTGGTCGGCGTGACGCGGATCGACGCCCAGGTTCATGGCGACTTCGACGGTCTCGTCGAACTTGGCCTTGTGTTCGCGCAGCGTGGCGAGGGCTTCATCGACGGTGTACAGCTTCTCGTTATCGAGCTGGCCCAGCGTCTTCTGCTTCTTGGTAAGCGTTGCCATTATCTTAGCCCTCCACCACTTCGATGCCCATGGAACGGGCGGAACCGGCGATGATCTTTACTGCCTGATCGACGTCGTTGGCGTTCAGGTCGGCCATCTTCTGCTCGGCGATCTCGGCCAGCTGGCTGGTCTTGATCGAACCGATGATGTTCTTGCCCGGCTCCTTCGAACCCGACTTGATCTTCATTGCCTTCTTGATGAGGAAGCTGGCGGGCGGGCTCTTGGTGACGAAGGTGAACGAACGGTCGGCATAGACCGTGATCTTCGTCGGGATCGGAGCGCCCTTTTCCAGGTCCTGCGTGGCGGCGTTGAAGGCCTTGCAGAATTCCATGATGTTCACGCCGCGCTGACCCAGCGCGGGGCCGATCGGCGGGGACGGGTTGGCGGCGCCGGCGGGCACCTGAAGGTTGATGTAACCTTCGATCTTCTTGGCCATGATGGCCTCCTTTTCTCACTGTTGCCCCGGCGGTTCAGGCCAGGGCTCATGTTAAGCGGTTCGACGCCGATGATGATGACCGGCTCCCGCGCGGGTTTCCGAGCTGTAAGCTGGGAAGGCGCGCACATAGCGAATGTGGTGCCAGATGCAAGCGTTTTGCCCTGTCCGCCGTAGCCATCGTGGAACGCCGAAGGCACCCCCTGGAAAAACCGCAGCGGCCCGGGTTTCTTCCTTATGACAGGCACATACGGCTAATTCACCTGTTGGAATTGTCACCTTCCGGTGCTGGCGCGGTGTTCCGGTGTGCGGGAGGGTAATGCAAAAGCTTGTCGGCATGGCCCTGCGATGGGGAAAGGCGGGGCGATGGGGAAAGGCGGGTAATGTAGGAAAGTACGCACAGGTCACTTGCGCCCGGCGATTCCCGGCTCCAGAACCCGCCGGTACACAGGGGATCGCATTGACCAACCAGGCACCTGCACAAGCCACGGCCGCGCACACCGCATCGGTTCCGATTACATCGCACCTGAAGGCGGCCATCGGCTGGCCGCTGTTCATCGCCCAGTTCATCACGGTGGCGCTGGCCTATCTGATCGCCAGCATCCCGCCCACCCTGCCCGCGCTGATCGAGGCGATCATGACCGCGGTGGAAAATCCGGGCGCGGAGCCGGCAGAGCCCGTTCTCGGCTCGGCCCTCGTCGCCAGCACCGTGGTGGCCAGCGCCGTGGCGGGCATTCTGGTCGCGTGGCTGTGGCTGCGGCGCGAGGGTCGCTGGGCAGAGGCGATCCGGCTGGAAGCGCCTGCCAACTGGCGGTCCACCCTCGGCTGGGCCGCGCTGGGGCTTGGCGGCACGCTGGTGATCTTCACGCTAGGCGCCTGGCTCGCAGAAGCCATGGGCCTTGGCGCACCGGACCCCACGTTCATCCTGGAACTGGTGACCGAAAGCCCCGCCCTGCTGGCGCTGTGGATCGTGGCGGTCGCCTGGTTCGCCGCCGGTTTCGGCGAGGAAGTGCTTTATCGCGGGTTCCTGATGGACCGGCTGGAACGGCTTTCCGGCCTGCGCGGTCGGCCATGGGCGGTGCTGGTGATCCAGGCGCTGCTATTCGGCCTGCCGCACGCCTATCAGGGCATGGGGGGCATGATGGTGACGGCCATGGTCGGCCTGTTCCTTGGCTGGATTCGCAACCGCTGCGGCGGCAACCTGTGGGCCGCGATCATTGCCCACGCGGCGGTGGACACGGTTTCGATGAGCCTCGCCTATGCCGACAAGATTGGCTGGATGACGGGATAGCGCTTGGCTAGCCTGATACCTCCAGGCCTTTATGCCAGTGGCCTGACGACTTACGATCCCGGGAAGCCTTTCCATTCACGCCAGTGCCGCGTAACCCTCGTGCCGGGTCTTGTCAGGTCAGAACCTGGCGTTCTGGGCCTGCATGAATGGGGGAATGATTATGGCGGGCTCTGCAAAGGAACTGGTCGAGGGAATCTATGCCGCGTTCTCGGCCGGAGACATGGCGGCTTTTACAAATGCGCTGGCGCCGGATGTCGTCTGGAACGAGGCGGAGAACTATCCTTATGCGGACGGCAATCCCTATCGGGGTGCCCAGCAAATCATGGCAGGCGTATTCGGTCGGACGGCTGAAGACTGGGACGGGTTTGCAGTCCAGATGAACGACATCGTCGACGGCGGCGACAGGGTGGTGGCAATGGGCCGCTACACCGCGACGCACAGGCAGACGGGGAACAGGCTGGACGTCCAGGCTGCCCATGTCTGGACTGTCGAGGACGGCAAGGTCGTTCGCTTCCAGCAATACATCGATACACTGGGGACAGCCCGCGCCATGGGGAATGGCTGACAGTCCGAAAGCTTGCTGATGGGCAGCAGGCCGCAGCCCGCCGCCGGTCTTGCCTGAACCTTACTTGACCAGTTCGACCTGTTCGAAGTCCAGTTCCACCGGCGTCGCACGGCCGAAGATGGACACGCTGACCTTGACCTTGGCCTTGTCGAAATCCAGCTCTTCCACCACGCCGTTGAAGCTGGCGAAGGGGCCTTCCAGCACCTTGACCTGATCGCCGATTTCGTAATCGACGCTGATGTCCTTCTTGGGTGCGGACTTGGCTTCTTCCACGCCGCCGAAATAGCGCGCGGCTTCCTTTTCGGAGATCGGCTGCGGCTTGTTGTTGTTGCCGAGGAAGCCGGTCACCTTCGGGGTGTTCTTGACGAGGTGGTACACGTCGTCGGTCATGTTCAGCTTGGCCAGCACGTAGCCGGGCATGAACTTGCGTTCGGTCTGCACCTTCTTGCCGCGCTTGATCTCGGTCACGGTTTCGGTGGGGACTTCCACTTCCTCCACACCTTCGGACAGGCCGAGGCGTTCTGCTTCGGAAAGGATCGCGTCGCGCACCTTGTTCTCGAAACCGGAATAGGCGTGGATGATATACCAGCGGGCAGCCATGAAACTCTCTCTTCTAACCTGAACCTTGGAAGTCTTTACGTACGGCGGACGGCGATCAGAGCAGCGCGAGAAGCTGCTGCACGACCCAGCCGAACACCGAATCGACGCCAAGGAAGAACAGCGACAGGATCACCACCAGGATGAACACGAAGATCGCGGTGCGCACCGTCTCTTCGCGCGTGGGCCACACCACCTTGGACGTTTCCGCACGCACCTGGCGGATGAATTCACCGGGAGAGGGCTTCTTCCTCGGAGGCGTTGCGGCTTGTTTCGGTTCTTGGGCCATGGTCGGTCCGTCGCTTGCTGATTGAAACTCGTGTCGTCTCTTCCGGGTAGGGCTCCTCGCCGCCCCGGGCTGTATGTCCGGGAGGGGCTGGCGAAGTTTCCAATGTCGGAAGACGAGGGGCTATTTAGGCGCGCAGCCGTGGCTTGGCAAGGCTTTGCAGGCGGCACTTTTCCGGCCGCCCGGTTACAAATGCAACGTGGGGGCTATGCAGGGCGGCAGAGCGCCGATAGCACTATGCGCTTATCCAAGGGACGCATGAGGGATTATAACAGGAATGGCCGTTGAAACAGAACTGACGCTGGGGGACCGCCTGGTCGCCCCGGTCACCAACATCTCCGACCTGTTGTGGGGCGGCACATGGGAAGGCGCGGAAATCATTCCCTTCCCGCCGCTGGCGCTGATCCTGCTGGGCGCAGGCGTGTGGTTCATGGTCGGCCTGCGGTTCTATCCCCTCGTCAAGCTGTGGAGCGCAATCACCGGTCTTTTTGCGGGCCGCAAGGGCGAAGGCGCTGGCGAAATCTCGCCATTTGCCGCCCTTTCCACCGCACTTTCCGGACAGGTGGGCACAGGTAACCTCGCAGGCGTCGCCACGGCCATCGCCCTTGGCGGACCCGGCGCGATCTTCTGGATGTGGATCACCGCCCTGTTCGGCATGGCCTTGGCCTTCGCCGAAGGCTCCCTGGCGATCCGCTACCGGGAGAAGACATCGGACGGCGTCTATCGCGGCGGCCCCATGAGCTACATCATGATGGGCCTTGGCCCGAAATGGACGTGGCTTGCCGTGGTGTTCTGCATCGGCACCCTGTTCTCCGCGCTCGTCACCGGCAACTCCATCCAGGCGAACGCCGTGGCCGACGGCCTGCAGGAACTGTTCGGCATGGAGGAATGGCTGGGTGGCCTGATCGTGGCCATCCTGGTGTTCATCGTCATCATCGGGGGCATCAAGTCCATCGGCCGCGTGGCCGAAAGCGTCGTGCCGTTCATGGCGCTGGCCTACATCGTCATGGCCGTGATTGCGCTGATCCTGAATTTCGAAGATCTGGGTGAAACCTTCGCGCTGATCTTCGACGGGGCGTTCAACCCGCAAAGCGCGGTGGGCGGCTTTACCGGCGCGGCCATCATCATGGCAATTCGCGCGGGCGTGGCGCGCGGCCTGTTCTCGAACGAGGCGGGCCAGGGTTCCACCCCCATCGCCCACGCCGTGGCGCAGACCAACGATCCCGAACAGCAGGGCCGCATGGCAATGCTGGGCACCTTCATCGATACCATCGTGATCTGCACCATGACTGCGCTGGTGATCCTGACCGTGCGCGGAGACTTCACCGCCGGCGGAGAAGCCGTGCTGCACGCCTGGCAATCGGACCGCGTCGGCTTCGAGATGACCAGCGGCGCCTTTGCCGCGGCCTTCCCGGTGCTGATCGGCTCCATCCCCATCGGCACGCTAGTGGCCTCGATCGTGCTGATCCTGTTCGTCTTCACCACGCTTCTGACGTGGTCCTATTACGGCGAGCGGGCGATCACCTTCCTCTATGACCGGGTGAAGGGTTCCAACCGCGCTGGCGAGAAGAAGCTGCACATGGCCTGGCGCGTGCTGTGGTGTGTGGTGATTTTCGTCGGGGCAGCCCAACCGAGCGAACTGGTCTGGCGCCTTGGCGACATCTCCAACGCCACGATGCTACTGCCCAACATCCTGGCGCTGGTGCTGCTGAGCGGCGTGGTCTTCAAGCTTGCCCAGGGCAAGCGCGACGCTGGACCGAACCACCACGCCGAAACGCCGGAAGAGCCCGAAGAATACTAAGCGAAACGCGCCTTCGGGAGCTGCAATGAAAAAGGGCCGGGAAGCACATCGCTTCCCGGCCCTTTTCAAATGTTGTGATCGTCGGCGCTACACGCGGCCGAACAGCCGCGCGAAAAAGCCCGGTTCTTCCATCGGCTGGATCTTGCCGTGCGACATCGAACGATAGGTTGCGTCGCTGTAGAAGCGCGGGCTGCTCCAGCTGTCGGGTTTGCTACTGCGAAAGATTCTGGCCATGCCGGTATCCTTTCCGTGAAAACATGAGGTCATAACTGCCCATGTCGTGCAGCGGTTCCCGCGCGACTGGTTCACCGCGATGGGATCGCGCACGCAATTCTTCGGGATCGCGCTAGTCTCGGTCGCACCTAGCGACCGACAGCGCGCGAACGCGCAGCCCGCAAGTGGCCCGAAGCGAAGGCGTCTGCCGAGCGAAGCGAATAGAACCGAGGACGCTATCGCGGAGGCGAAAGCGGAAAGCGAAATGGCAGGGGTGACAGGATTCGAACCCGTGGCCCTCGGTTTTGGAGACCGATGCTCTACCAGCTGAGCTACACCCCTGCAGGTTCGGTCCGCGCCTCTATAGCGAAGGCGTGGGGAACGCAAGCGACCTGATGCGTTCGATTTGCTATGGCAAACACAATGCATTCTCCGGTTCCCAAGCTGATTCCCCCTGAAGTGCTGCTGCTGGCCTATCGCAGCGGGGTTTTCCCCATGGCCGATTCGCGCGATGACGAGGAAATTTTCTGGGTGGAGCCGCGCCGCCGGGCGATCCTGCCGCTGGATGGTTTCCACTGCTCGCGCTCGCTGGCCAAGGTGCTGAAGCAGGACCGGTTCCGCGTTACCGTGGATGGCGATTTCAGCGCCGTGATGGATGCCTGTGCCCAGCCGCGCCCCGATCCCGAGGCGGGCCCGGAGTCTGGTGGCGCAAGCGGCACCTGGATCAGTCACACCATCGCCGCCAGTTACCGCAACCTGCACCGTCATGGCCATGCGCACTCGATCGAATGCTGGCTGGGAGACACGCTTGTGGGCGGCCTTTACGGTGTGGCGTTCGAACGGGTGTTCTGCGGCGAATCGATGTTCAGCCGGACGGACAATGCCAGCAAGGTTGCGCTTGCCTGGCTGGTGGCGCTGCTGAAACGGGCAGGCTTCGTGCTGCTGGATTGCCAGTTCATGACCGGCCATCTGGCATCGATGGGCGCTGTGGAAATCAGCCGCGGCCAGTACCAGGACATGCTGGCCGCAGCCTGTGACAAGCCCCCGCGGTGCAGTCTGCCGCAGGCACACGGCCTGCTGCTTCAGGAAGCTTCGGCTTCTTCTTCCTCGCCGGGGAAGCTCATCGCGCAGTCCTTCACCCAGACATCGTAGATCGGGTGTTCCACCACGTTCAGGCTGGGCGAGTTCTTGAACAGCCAGCCGGAAAACACGCGGTTGAATTCAGGTTCCTCGTCCGGATCGCGCACGTCGTTGACGAAAACCTGTACGAAGGCACCCGTTTCCGCGGGGCTTTCCCACGGTGCAGTGCGTTCGCAGGCGGCCAGCCGGATCACCACGTCATCGACGCGGGTCGAACCGCCGGGGCTCAGTTCGACATCGCGCGACAGGTTGTTGCGCTTGTTGATGAGGCCAAGGGTTGCCACGCGCTCTTCCATGGGCGTGCCGATCGCCTCGATATTGCCGACATCGGGCAGCGGATCGCTCACCAGTTCCTCGGGCACCTCGGTGGCTTCGGTTTCGGGCTCGGGCGCGGCGTTATCGCATCCCGCCAGCACCAGCGCCGCCACGGCAAGCGCCACGAACCTCACGCGTCGGGCGTCCAGGCTTCGTAGTCGCCGGTTGCCCGGGCGCGCTTTCCGCCACGCTCCAGCGCGCCTGCGGGCAGGTAGCGGTTTGCAGAGCCGGTGGCGTTGGGGGTGTAATCCACTTCCCAGATCTTCGGCGCGGGCAGGTGACTCTCGGGCAGCTCGTCATAGGAGCCGTGCAGCCAGCCGTGCCATTCGCTGGGCACGCGGCTGGCATCGTTGGAACCGTTGTAGATCACCCAGCGGCGTTCGCGCTGGCCCTGCTTGACCTTCTTGGAACGGTAGTACTCGTTGCCCTGCCCATCGGTGCCGACATGCTCGCCGTTGCGCGCCGACCATAGCGAGGTGCCGATGGTGGCACCGTTCCACCAGGTGAAAATCTTGCCAAGGAAGCTCATGGCTGGGCCATTAGCGAGTCCCGCGCAAAACGCCAACAGGTTTGCGCCGGTTTGACCCGTGGGCAGGAGTCAGGCGATCACCCGAACCATCTCACCATTCAACCATGTCGCCCGGCCCGATACCCAGTTCCTCGGCGCGGCCCTGGTTCAGTTCGAGTACGCCGATGGCGGGGCCGTCGGAATAGACGCTGCTCTCGTTGTAGGGCACGCCCTCGGCGATATTCAGGATGCGACTGTCGGGGCCGATGAAGATGATATCCAGCGGCAGCACGGTGTTGCGCATCCAGAAGCCCAGCTGCTGGGCCGGGTCGTAGGGGAAGATCATCCCCTCGTCAGCGCCCATTTCGGTGCGGAACATCAGGCCGCGTGCCTGCGCCTCCCGCGTTTCGGCCACTTCTGACATGAACACGTGGGAGCCGCTATCGGTGGTGACGGTGACGGGGATCACCTTCAGCCCCGATTCGGCGTGGGTCGATGGTGCTGCGCTGGTCGGCTCCGGCACTTGCTCCGCGGCCTGCGGCGAACATGCCGCCACGGTGCCGGCGATCGCCAGCGTGACCATCGCCAGCCATTTTCGGGTTGAATTCATGGTCCCCAAGTTCCGGTCTCCTCGCGGGCTTCCTCTGCCCATTGTTCTGCGGCCCGGGCGGACTCTGCATCCAGCACGGCCAGCACGTGGTCGAACGTGTGGCCTGCCCGAAGCATTGCCGCAATCTGTTTCTCGCGCTTTTCGCGGGCCAGCGGTTCGGCGCCGAATGGACCGAAGCCGCGCTTGCGCGCAAGATGCAATGCGGCGATGCGCGCCGTGTGCTCGGCGGGGGCGACATCGTCCGCCACCGCCTCTCCGATCCCGGCCTGGCCGAGCGCCTGCTTCACCCGCCGTTCGCCGTAACCCCTGCGCAGCAGGTCGTTCGCCTTGGCGCGGGCATAGACGGCGTCGTCGACGTAACCTTTCTCGACATAGCGTGCGACCATCGCGGCGATGTCCGGTCCTTCCTCGCCATCGCCCTCGCCAGCCCATCCCCGCTCGCGCAGCTTGCGCTTGAGATAGCGTTCCAGCTTGGCAGCGCTGGTGGCAAAACGGGCGACATAGGCCAGCGCCATTTCCTCGATACTGGTCGCATCGAGCGGCCTTTTTCGCCGGGGCTCGCGTTTATAGTCTTGTGAATTGCCGTCCATTGGCCTTATTCGTGCCACACTTCCTGTCAAATGGGAAAGATTGACGCGGTGCCGATGAAAAAATCGGTGCCGCGAATGCTATTCGGGAGGCGCCACAAGCGCGCGCGATAAGGGGTAACCCACAGCACATATGACCGACCTTACACCTACGCCCAACGACTGCCCGCTACCGCGCCGTCGATCGGATTTCGCTACCTTCAACGAAGCCATCGACTACGCCGCACGCAGCGAAAAGGGCATGAATTTCCATGACATGCGCGGCACGCTCGACCGTGTCTATCCCTATACGCAGATGCGCGAGGATGCCCTGGCCGACGCATACCGCCTGGCGGCGATGGGCATTGGCAAGGATGACCGCGTGGCGCTGGTGGCCGAAACCGGGCCGGAATTTGCCGCGCTGTTCTGCGCCTGCGTCTATGCCGGTGCCTGGCCCGTGCCGCTGCCCCTGCCCACCACCTTCGGCGGCAAGGAAAGCTATATCGACCAGCTGGCGGTGCAGTTGCATAGCTCCGACCCGAAGATCCTGCTCTATCCGCCGGAAATCGCCGAAATGGCCGCCGCAGCAGCAGAGCGGCAGGGTTGCGAGGGCCTAGACTGGGCGACGTTCAAGGAGCGCGAGGCGCCGCAGGTGGATCTGCCCGAAGCGAAGCCGGAAGACATCTGCTACCTGCAGTATTCCAGCGGCTCCACCCGTTTTCCCACCGGCGTTGCCGTGACGCACGAGGCGCTGCTGCACAACCTGTTCGGTCACGCCGATTCGATGGACATCGGTTACAACGACCGGGTGGTCAGCTGGCTGCCGTGGTATCACGACATGGGCCTTGTCGGCTGTTTCCTGTCGCTGATTGCCAACCAGGTTAGCGTCGACTACCTGAAGACCGAGCATTTCGCCCGCCGTCCGCTGGCCTGGCTCGACCTGATCAGCCGCAACAAGGGCGCAACGCTCAGCTATTCGCCCACTTTCGGCTACGACATCTGCGCGCGGCGCGTTTCCAGCCAGACTAACGTCGCCGACCGCTTCGACCTGTCGCGCTGGCGCACCGCCGGCAACGGGGCGGACATGATCCGGCCTGACGTGATGCAGAACTTCGTCAACGCCTTTGCCGATGCCGGGTTCAAGGCCAGCGCCTTCACCCCCAGCTATGGCCTTGCAGAGGCGACGCTGGCCGTCACCGTGATGCCGCCGGGCGAAGGCATCCGCGTGGAACTGGTGGAGGAAGAGCGCCTGTCCGGCAGCCGCCGCGACCTGTCGCGCCCTGCCCGCTACCGCGCCATCGTGAACTGCGGCAAGCCGCTGCAGGACATGGAAGTCGAAATCCGCGGCGAGAATGGCGAGATCAAGGGCGATCACCAGATCGGCAAGGTCTGGTGCCGTGGCCCCAGCGTGATGCACTCCTACTTCCGCAACGAGGAAGCGACCGAGGAATGCCTTGTCCCCGCCGAAGACGGCAAGGGATCGTGGCTGGATACAGGGGACATGGGCTACATGGGCGATGGCTATCTGTTCATCGTCGGCCGCGCCAAGGACATGATCATCATCAACGGCAAGAACCACTGGCCGCAGGATATCGAATGGGCGGTGGAGCAGCTGGCGGGCTTCAACCACGGCGACATCGCCGCCTTCTCGATCGAGACCGAGAACGGCGAGGAAGCGCCCGCCGTGCTGGTGCATTGCCGCGTGTCCGATCCGGAAGAACGGGTGAAGCTGCGCGACCAGATCGCCGACAAGGTGCGCTCTGTCACGGGCATGAACTGCGTGGTCGAACTGGTGCCCCCGCGCACCCTGCCGCGCACCAGCTCGGGCAAATTGAGCCGCGCCAAGGCAAAGCGGCTGTACCTTTCGGGCGAGATCGAGCCGATCAAGCTGGCGGCCTAGGACTGGGCGGCGAAAGGTCGGCTCAACCGATCAGCAGCACACCCAGCACGAACAGCAGCGCCAGCAGCCCTGCGGCCCATACGTAGGTGCGGATCTTGGGAATGCCTGCCCAGTACAGCGGCAAGTAGATTAGCCGCGCGGCCAGCCACACCCAGGCGGCAATCGCGGTTAGGTCGCTCGCCTTGCCCGCCACCACCACGCCAAGCAGGGCGATGATAGCCAGCGGCAGCGTCTCGAGGAAATTGCCGCGGGCCCGGTCCAGCCGGCCTGCGATGTCGTTCAGCGGCTCTGTATTCTCGTCACGCGCGCCCATGTTCCATTCGACGCCGTATTGCTTCGTCTTGTAATGGGTGGCGGCGAATACGTGGACGAGCAGCAGGACGCCCGAAAGTGCCAGTACGATCAATTCTGCGGTCATCAGTCGCTCCCTCGCGTTGCCCACTCAAGCGTTACCGGACCGTAACCGTTCCCGCGCTCCTGCACAGTGACGGACACATTGTGATGCGAGAAGGCATTGCGCACGGCGGCGACGGCTTCTGCCGGGCCGGTAATGGCGATGGGGACGCCGACGCGGCCCTGCGCCCAGGCTGCCAGCGCCACGGCCTGCGTTCCTTGCGGGGTGAGAGCAAAGCTGTCAGGCTCTCCCTCCTCGCCCTCCACCAGTTCGAACGTCGCCTGCGAAAGCGGACGCAGCGGCGGGGTGAGGCGTATGTCCCATTCCGGCTCCAGCGCGTCGATCCTGCGTTCGAGTTCGGCGTAGGCAGCCAGTGTCGCGCCGTCCAGCGGGCGCGCGGTCACCAGCGCGCGGCGGCGGTCGCGGTCCACCGTCACCTCGTCCTTGGGCACGCCTGCCAGCAGGGCGAGGCGATCGGCAATATCGTCCGCCTGTTCGCGCGCGGCGCGTTCCTGCGCGCGGGCCTGCGCGAGCTGCGCTTCCTCTGCCGCCTGCGCGCCGGTGCCCACGCGAAGCTGGGTAAGCGTGACATCGACGGGGCGGCCCAGACGGCGCGACAACAGGTCTTCGGCGCGGCCTTCCGCATCGACGAATATTTCGGGCGTGAAGACTGTTGCGGAAACCTGCATGGGCTCCACGTCGAAACTCGGCTCCATCTGCGAAACGGTGGCGCGACCGCCGAAAACTTCCTCCACGATATTGCTCGCCTGCCGGGTGGCCTGCGTTTCCCACACGATCTGCCGCAGCGAGAGGAACAGCGGGATCGCCAGCGCGACGAACGCGGTGAAGATCAGGATGGCCTGCCACTGCGTCTGCTTTTCCGAAAGGCTGGTGGAGAAGCCGTAGATGCGCGCCATCGCCGTTGCCGTCAGCGCGATGGCGGTAAGGTTGGTGACAAACAGGAACAGGCTACCCCAGAACACCGTCAGGTTCATGGTCGCCAGGCCAAAGCCCACCACGGCGAGCGGTGGCATCAATGCCGTGGCAATAGCCACACCGACGATCGTGCCCTCTCGCCCGCGGATCATCGCATAGGCGCCCGCGACGGCGGAGAAGAAGGCCACGGCAAGGTCGAACAGGTTGGGCCGGGTGCGCGCGGCGATCTCCGTCGTGACGGTTTGCAGCGGCGACAGCATCACGATCAGCGCGCAGAACACGATGGCGAACAGCGTGCCCACGGCCAGCGACTTGCCCGACTGGCGCAGCCACTTGAAATCGCCGGTGGCGAGCGCGAAGCCCACGCCCATGATCGGGTCCATCAGCGGGGAAAGCAGCATGGCGCCGATCACCACGGCAGGCGAGGACAGCAGCAGGCCCAGGATGGCGATCCCGGCGGACATCGACACCATCAGCAGGTAACGCGCGGAAAGCTGGCATTCGGCGCGCCGTTTCTCGATCACCGCGACCTGGTCTACGGTGCCGGTAACCTCGTGCCCCCACCAGTCACGAAAACTGCTCAGAACCTCGCGAAATCCCGTGGTCCGGTTGGCCGGTGCGGTTCCGGCACCAGGCGGCCGGGTGGCCGTATCGGCCGGAGTGGGTTCTGATTGCATTACGCTCCATTATCGCAGAAACTCGCCATCGGCAAAACTTGAAACGCGTGTCTTGTGCGCCTAATACAGTAGATGAACGCCGGCACGGGCAAAAAGGGAATTGAAGGCGAATGGCCACCGAGAATACAACCACCACCGCAACGGCAACCGCGTTCGAGCTGACGCCGCCCGACCCGGTGCCGGACGTCAAGCCCGCCACGGCTGCGGGGCTGGTGCCGGTGAGCGAGGAGAAGAAGTCCGCGCTGCAGCAAAAGGTGGACGGCTTCGTGAACGAACTGGTCGCGCTGGATGCCAACTCGCCCGATTTCGGCAAGAAGGTGGACCAGATCACCAACATGGGCCGCAAGGAAATCATGGCTGCCAGCCAGATGTCCAATCGCTTCCTCGATCGCCCCGTGCGCGCGATGGATGCCGACAGCGGTGTTGGCACCGACCTTGCCGAATTGCGCCGCACGGTCGAAGACCTGGACCCCGGACGCAAGGGCAAGATGACCGGGCGCAAGTTTCTGGGCATCATTCCCTTCGGCAACAAGCTGAAGAACTACTTCGACAGCTACACCTCTGCCCAGGGTCATATCCAGTCGATCCTTGCCCGCCTTTCCAGCGGCAAGGACGAACTGCTGATGGACAATGCCGCCATCGATGTGGAGCGGCAGAAACTGTGGGAAGCCATGGGCAACCTCGAGCAGATGATCCACATTGCAAAGACGCTGGACGCAGAGCTTGAGGAAAAGGCTGCCGAACTCGATTCCAGCGACCCCGAGAAGGCCAAGGCCATTCGCGAAACCGCGCTGTTCTACGTCCGCCAGCGCACGCAGGACCTGCTGACCCAGATGGCGGTTTCGGTGCAGGGCTACCTCGCGCTGGACCTGGTCAAGAAGAACAATGTGGAACTGGTGAAGGGTGTGGACCGCGCCAGCACCACCACCGTGGGCGCGCTGCGCACCGCGGTTACCGTGGCGCAGGCCATGACCAATCAGAAACTGGTGCTGGGCCAGATCACCGCGCTGAACCAGACCACGGCAGGTATCATCGATTCGACCGGCCAGATGCTGCGCGACAATACCGCCAAGATCCACGAGCAGGCTGCCAGCAGCACCATCCCGATGGAAACGCTGCAACGCGCGTTCCAGAACATCTACGACACGATGGACGAGGTCGACAGTTTCAAGCTGCGCGCGCTCGATTCCATGAAGCAGACCGTGAACACCCTCTCGACCGAGGTGGAGAAGTCCAAGGGCTACATCGCCCGCGCCGAAGGGCAGGCACAGGCGGCCAAGCAGGTGAACGACAGCGGCCTCCTGAGCCTGGAGGGCTGAGCCGCTGATGGCCGATTCCACCCGCGAATCCGATGCGATCATCTCCTCGGCAAAGAAAAGCCTGCAGGTGAACCGTGACGAGGGCGGTTATCACCGCGCTTCGGGCCGCTCCATCGGGCGCGGATCGAAGCAGGTGAAGCTGACGAACATGCTGAAGCGGGCAGGCTATTTCGGTGCCGCCGTGCTGGCGGTCCTCATCGCCGCCAGCGTGGCCGGCATGATCCTGAACGGCATCGGCTTCGCCGGTGTCATGGTCGCGTTCTTCGCCATCGTGGCCGCTGCCTTCATCTTCGCCAACTACCCGAAGGTAAAGGTGCCCAACCGCGCTGACCTTTCGCGCACGCAGGATGCCAAGCGGCTGGTGCAGCGCACCGAGCTGTGGCTGGAAAGCCAGCGCCCCGCCCTGCCCGCCCCTGCGGTCACGCTGGTGGACGACCTGGGCGTGCAGCTCGATGCGCTCGGCAAGCAGCTTGCCCACGTCGATCCCGCGCACCCTGCGGCGCAGGAAACGCGCAAGCTGGTGGGCGAATACCTGCCCGAGACGATCGACAGCTACCGCAAGATTCCCGATCACCTGCGGCGCGAGGAGCGCGCAGGGTCCACGCCGGACAAGCAGCTGGTCGACAGCCTCGGCAAGATCAGCAAGGAAATCGACCACGTCACCCGGCAGCTGGCCGAAGGTTCGCTGGACGACCTGGCGATCAAGAACCGCTATCTCGATTACAAGTACGGCGGTGAGGATGCATCGCTCCCCCCACCGAAGGACAATTGATGGACGTTGAAATTCCCCACACCCTCGGCCGCGAGGAAGTGCGTCGCCGCCTGCGTGCAAACAGCCACAGAATCGGTGACAACATTCCCGGCGGCATGGCTGACGTGCAGACCAACTGGCCGAGCGAGGACCGGATGACCATGTCGATCAATGCGATGGGTCAGATGCTGTCAGGCCACGTCGACATTGAAGACAGCAAGGTCATCTTTCACATGGTATTGCCGCCCGCGCTGGGTTTCCTGCAGCCGATGATCGATGCCGCGATACGCGACCAGGGTCACAAGATGCTGGAAGCGCCGAAGGACTGACACCGCCTGCCGGAAGGCCGTTTACAACTGGCGGTCCTTTTCCAGGAACTGTTCCGGAATGCGCAGCGCCCGCGCCGCTTCGCGCGTTTCCTGCAGGAAAGTCAGCAGCGCCCACATCAGCAGGCCAATGGCTACGATGAATGTCGCCGCCGCGACCCGGTTCAGCCCCACGTGCGCAAATTCCGCCACGAACAGCAGCACCACGGTTATGCCGATGGATATTCCCGCCAGCACCAGCCGCAGCAGCGCGCTGCCGATCAGGGCGATACGGTGATCGAGGGAACGTATCTCGCGCACGATCACATCGTGCTCCATCCCTTCGGTCTCTCCGTGCAGACGCTGGACCTGACGGCTGCGATCGACCACACGGCCCAGCCGCTGGGTCAGAGTGCCGATGATATTGCCGATCGCCACCAGCACGAACACCGGCGCCAGTGCCAGCTGGATGGTCTGCGCGATCATGCCTTCCATCATCGGCCCGCCCCCGTCACTGGTTTGCAGCCCCCGTCAGCTTGCCCACCTTCTGCGCCCCTTCCATGGTGGTGACGAGAACTTCGTCGCCGTCCACCACGATGGCGATATCGCTGAGGCCGATGGCGCTGATGCGCGCCCCGTTGCTCTCGGCCAGCACGTTGCGGCAATCGACCAGTTCGACAGGGCCGTGCGCGCGGTTGCCGTTGTCATCGCCCTTGCGCGCATCGCGCAGGGCATGCCAGTTGCCGATGTCGGACCAGCCCATGGCAACCGGAACCATCGCCGCGCGGGCGGTTTCCTCCATCACGGCGTAGTCGACCGATTCGGATTCGATCCCTGCAAAAGCCGCAGGATCGGGATGGAACTGCGCGCCCTCGGCTTTCCCTTCGCTCACCGAACGCAAGACTGCATCAGCAAGGTTCGGGCGGTGCTGGGCCAGCTCGTTCATGAATGCGCCCGCCCGGAAGGCGAAGATGCCGCCGTTCCAGCTGTAGTCGCCCGAGGCAAGGAACTGCATCGCCCGCTCCAGGTCGGGCTTCTCGACGAACTCCGCCACAGTAAAGCCACCTTCCAGCGTGTCGCCCCGGCGGATGTAGCCGAAACCGGTTTCCGGCGCCGTGGGGGTGATGCCGAAGGCGACCATGTAGTCAGCCCGCGCCAGCGATGCGCCCGCTTGCACGGCGGCGTGAAAGGCGGGCACGTCCGCAATGTAATGGTCGCTGGGGCAAACCAGCATTACGGCATCGCCGGGCAGCCGCGCAGCAGCCAGTGCGATGGCCGCAGCGGTGTTCTTCGCTTCCGGCTCCACGATGATGGACGCTTCGCCCGACAACTGCTGTTCTACATGCGGCAGGTGCGCGCTGCCCGTTACCACGGTCGGCGAGGCGAACAGCGCCGGGTCGGCGGCGCGGGCCAGTGTGGCCTCGAACAGCGTTTCGCCCCCTACCAGCGGCAGGAACGGCTTCGGCATGGTCTTGCGGCTGCGCGGCCACAGGCGCGTGCCGCTGCCTCCGCACAGAATTACCGGGTGTACTTCGCTCATGCAGCATTCCTCTTTCATCGGGACTGCCTATGCAAGCGCCTTGTTACATACTGTTTGCTGTCCGGCCTATTGCCGCGCGCGAAAGTCCACCCGGTAACCATATCGCGCCTCTACCGGTGTCCCATCGCGCGCGGTGGCTGGGTTGAAGCGGATGCGCTCCGTCACAAGGGGGCACACACGCGCCGTAGTGGCGGCATCCACCTGCGTGCTGGCGACGGTGCAGCCCCGCGCCCGGCCATCGGTGGTCACGGTGAAATGCACGGTCACGGACTTGCCGAAGCGCGCCGCCCGGCCCCCCTCGGGCACGGGGAAATCACGCGCTTCGTTCAGTTCGCCCGACCGTACCGACGGGCCGACCGCGACCGCGCCGCCCTGTCCGGAGCCGCTGCGCCCGCTGCCGGTGCCATCCCCGCTGCCGCCCGCACCGGTGCCACCGCCGCTGTCGGTCGCGCCGGAGGCGTTGGCGGTGCCGGTGGAACTGGCGCGCGGTGCCGGGCTGGGGCGGGGAAGCGGCTGCGGCGGCGCGACGACCTCGCGCGCCACCGCCTCCTCTCCCGCTTCCGCCGCTGCACCTTCGTCAGGTTGTGGAGGCGAAATGCTCGGCTCGGTCTCTGGCGGTTCTTCCTCGTAAGTGGATACGGTGACCGTCACCAGCGATGTCGCCTGTTCGATAACGCGCGCGGTGAATTCAGGCGCGAGGGCGCGCGCCAGACCATAGAGCGCGGCGACGTGCAGAACCACGATCAGCACGATCAGTTTCCAGTTCAGCCGCTTGCCTTTTTCAACGTAACGGCCGGTGGCCATGCGCTCTCCTTCCCCTGGCATAATTACCAGTGAACCCCGCTTTGGCCAGCCCTACCGCGAAGCGAGGTGACGACACGACGACGCGAGGAACGAGGTGCCCGGACCATCCGTTGTTGAGATGTAAGCAAATAAAAAGAAAGGGAAATCTCATGTTCGAGAAGATCCGCATCAAGGAACACATGGAAGTCACCGATTTTGACGGCCAGCACGTTGGCACTGTCGACGAAGTCGCTGACGACAAGATCAAGCTGACCCGCTTTGACAGCAGCGATGACATGCACCACTACATGCCAATCGATGCCGTCGACCGCATCGACGATAACCGCGTCTATCTGAAGCAGGGCGCGACCATTCCCGTCGGCCTCGCCTCCTAAGCGACGCGCACTGACGTTCGAAAAGCCTCGCAAGCCATTTGGGCATGCGGGGCTTTTTCTTGGCGAGCTGCCCGCAACAGGTCGACAAGCGGCGCTTGCCTTCCTAGCTCGTAGGGCATGACCGGATCCTATCGCTTTGCCATAGATCGCGGCGGCACCTTCACCGATGTCGTGGCACAGACGCCTGCGGGCGACATAGTCACCACCAAACTCCTCTCCAGCAATCCCGAACAGTATCCTGACGCAGCCAGCGAAGCGGTGCGGCGGCTGATGGAGGAGCACGGCGAAGGGCCGATTGCGGAACTGCGCATCGGAACGACCATCGCCACCAACGTCCTGCTGGAACGCGAGGGCGAACGTTTAGCGCTGGCGATCACGACAGGCCACGCCGATGCCCTGAAAATCGGCAACCAGGCGCGGCCGAATATCTTCGCGCGGCACATCGTGAAACCGGAACGGCTGGAAAGCCGCACGGTGGAGATTGTCGAGCGCGTAGGCGCGGACGGCGAAGTGCTTGTGCCGCTGGACGAGGATGCCGCGCGGCGCGACCTGAAGGCATTGCGAGACGATGGCTACGAAGCGCTCGCCATCGTGTTGATGCACGGCTGGCATTATCAGGACCACGAGCAGCGGCTGGCCGAGATTGCCCGCGAACTGGGCTTCATGCAGGTCAGCGCCAGTCACGAGGTCAGCCCGCTCATCAAGCTGGTGCCGCGCGGCGATACCAGCGTGGCCGATGCCTACCTCTCCCCGGTGATCCGCCATTATGTGGAGCAGCTGGCGGAGCGCCTGCCCGATCACGGGTCTTTACGCTTCATGCAATCGAACGGCGGCCTTGCCGATGCGCGCGCCTTCCGCGGAAAAGACGCTGTACTCTCCGGCCCAGCGGGCGGCGTAGTGGGCATGGTGCAAACGGCCGAGGCCTTGGGCCACGACAAGCTGATAGGCTTCGACATGGGCGGCACCAGCACGGATGTGTGCCACTATTCCGGCGAATACGAGCGCACGGGCGATAGCGTGGTGGCGGGCATCCGCATCGCGGCCCCCATGATGCAGGTGCATACCGTGGCGGCGGGCGGCGGCTCCATCTGCCGGTTTGACGGGCAATCGCTGCGCGTCGGACCCGCCAGCGCGGGCGCGGACCCCGGCCCTGCCTGCTATCGCAAGGGCGGACCGCTGACGGTGACCGATTGCAATCTCGTGCTGGGGCGCATCGATCCGGCCGAATTCCCTCAGGTATTCGGCCCTGATGGGGACCAGCCGCTCGACCCCGAAGCCTCCGCCGCCCGCATCGATGAAATCATCGCACAGCTGCCCGAAGCAATGTCGAGGGAAGATCTCGCGGAAGGCTTCCTCACTCTTGCCGTGGACGAGATGGCAAACGCCATTCGCACGATAACGACCGCGCGCGGGCACGATGTGACGACCCATGCGCTGGCCTGCTTCGGCGGCGCTGGCGGACAATTCGCCTGCCGCGTGGCGGACGAACTGGGCATAGAGACCGTGCTGGTTCACCCGCTGGCCGGAATGCTTTCCGCCTACGGCATCGGCCTTGCCCCGGTGGTCTCCATGCGTGAAGCAGGCGTCGTGCGCCCCCTGACCGAGGATTTTTCCGCAGCGCTGGCCGATCTGGAATACCGCGTGAGCGAAGACCTGACGGCGCAAGGCATTACGCAGGAGAACATCGAACTCATCCCCCGCATGCGCCTGCGCTTTGAAGGCAGCGACACCACGCTGGACCTGCCGCTGTCGGATGAAGCAGACGCGCATTTCCGCGAGCAGCACCGCCGCCGGTTCGGCTGGTCGGACGAGGAGGCGCCTGTCGTCCTCGAAGCGCTCAGCGTCGAGGGGCGCGGCATGAGCGGCGGCCTTGCCGAGCAGGCCGTGGTGGAGAAGCGCGGATCGCTCACACCCGGCCAGTCGCTGGACGGACCGGCGATGATCCCGGACCCCGGCTCCACCACGATTGTCGAACAGGGCTGGCGCGCGACGCTGGCAGATGATGGATCGCTGATCCTGAACCGCACTGCCCCGCGCGAGCACACTCGGGCTGCTGGAACGCAAGTCGATCCAATTCGCCTCGGCATATTCAACAACATGTTCATGGCCATTGCCGAGGAAATGGGCGTGGTGCTGGAGAGCACCGCCAGCTCGGTAAACATCAAGGAACGGCTGGATTTCAGCTGCGCGCTTTTCACCGGCGAAGGCGAGCTGATCGCCAACGCGCCGCATATCCCGGTGCATCTTGGCTCCATGTCGGCCAGCATCCGGCGCATCGTGGACAACCGCGCGGCCAGCAGCCGCGGGATAAGGCGCGGCGATGCCTATTGCCTCAACGATCCTTACGCAGGCGGCACGCACCTGCCCGATGTGACAGTGATCGTCCCGGTCTTCCTTTCAGGCGACAGCACGCAGCCCGATGCCTTCGTTGCCGCGCGTGGGCACCATGCCGATATCGGCGGCACCGCGCCCGGCTCCATGCCGCCCGACAGCGCCAGCATTGCCGAGGAAGGCGTGCGGCTGGATGATGTGCTGCTGGTGGACGAAGGGCGCTTCTGTGCCGAGGACCTGCGCGCCCTACTCACCTCCGGCGAATACCCGGCGCGCAATCCGGCGCGCAACCTGTCGGACCTCAAGGCGCAGCTTGCCGCCTGCGCACGCGGAGCGGACCTGCTGGGCGATGCTGCAAGCGAGCATGGCCGCGATGTCCTGACCGCGTATATGGGCCACGCACTGGACCACGGCGAGGCCGCCGTGCGCGCACTGGTGGAGCGGCTGACATCCGGCAGCTTCACCTACGACATGGACAACGGCGCGCAGGTGAAGGTCGCCGTCAGCATCGATCGCAACGCGCAGACCGCACGCTTCGATTTCACCGGCACCAGCGACCAGTTGCCGAACAACTTCAACGCACCCGCCGCCATCACCCGCGCCGCAGTCCTCTATTGCCTGCGCTGCCTGATCGACGACGATATTCCGCTGAACGACGGTTGCCTGCGACCGGTGGAGATCGTGGTGCCCGAAGGCTCCATGCTGGCCCCGAAGCCACCCGCTGCCGTGGTCGCGGGCAACGTGGAAACCAGTCAGGTCGTCACCGATGCTGTGTTTGCTGCCCTTGGCGCGCTCGCCCCTTCCCAAGGTACGATGAACAACTTCACCTTCGGCGACGAGACCCGCCAGTATTACGAGACCATCGCCGGTGGTTCTGGCGCGGGCGATGGCCACCACGGCACCGACGCCGTGCAGACCAACATGACCAATTCGCGCCTCACCGATCCCGAAGTGCTGGAGACCCGCCTGCCCGTTCGGGTGGAGCGTTTCGCCATTCGCACCGGCTCCGGCGGCTCAGGCAAATGGCATGGCGGCGAAGGGGTGGAGCGCGTGGTTCACTTCCTCGAACCGATGCGCGCACAGATCCTCGCCAACCGGCGCAAGGTGGCCCCTCGGGGCATTGCTGGCGGGGGCGACGCCTTGCCCGGCGAAACCTTTGTCGAACGTGCTGACGGCTCGGTGCTGGACCTCGGCGCGACCGGCGGCGCGGACATGGCACCGGGCGACATGATCGTGATCCGCACTCCGGGCGGGGGAGGGTATGGCGCGCCATGAGACCGCTTGACGAAAAGCTCGCCAGCCGCTTCGCCCGCACCGCGCTGGGCCATGTGGGACAGGAATATCCCAACTCGCTGGGACACGTGATGGCCGGGCCTTTCGATACCGGAACCCCGCGCGAACTGCACCCGGCCTTCTACGGTAGCTTCGACTGGCATAGCTGCGTGCACAGCTGGTGGACACTGCTGACAGTGAACCGCCTCTTTCCCGACATGGCCGAGGCAAATAGGATCGCCAGACTGGCGGACGAGACGTTCACGACGGACAAGCTCGCCGCGGAACTCGCCTACCTGCAGAGGCCCGAATCGCGCGGGTTCGAGCGACCCTATGGCTGGGCCTGGCTGCTCTACCTGCATCTGGAAGCGAGCCGCCACGATTCCCGAAAATCGGCCACCCTGCTTGCGCCGCTGGCCCGCCATGTCGCGGCCGGGTTCGCCGATTATCTGCCCAAGCTTACCTACCCCATCACCACCGGCACCCACGCCAACACCGCTTTCGCGCTGACGCTGGCGCACGAATGGGCCTGTTCCTTCGATCCGGATCTGCGCACATTGATCGAAGATTACGCCGGGGCGCAGTTCGGCAGCCTGGACGAATATCGCGGATGGGACGTGGGCGGCGATTCCTTCCTCTCCCCCGTGCTGTGCGTCGCGCTGCTGATGCAGCGCGTCATGCCACCGGAAGACTTCGCAAGGTGGTTCGACACAGTCCTGCCCGAAGGCGGCTGGCTGGAGACCGCATGCGCCCCGGTTACGGTTTCGGATCCGACCGACGGCAAGCTGGCCCACCTCGACGGGCTGAACCTCAGCCGCGCATGGGCTTTGCGCCAGATCGCCGGGGGACTGGATCCAGCATCGCGCGCCGATGACCTGCGCGACCTCGCCGACCGGCATTTCGCCGCCTCTCTCGAAGCCATCGACGGCGACTACATGGGCTCGCACTGGCTGGCGAGCTTCGCGCTTCTAGCGCGGCTCGCGAAGTGAAGGTGGTGAGCCCTGCTGGGTTCGAACCAGCGACCTACTGATTAAAAGTCAGTTGCTCTACCGACTGAGCTAAGGGCCCCCATGGGTGTGGCAGCGCGGTGGGCTGCGGGCCGTCAACTAGGGGCGAGGGCGTTGCGGGTCAAGCGCTTGGTCTGCGTGATCGCAAGCGGTTCTTGATCGGCAGGCGTGGTAGCGCTATCAACCGGAAAAAGAAATTTCGGGACTTGGAGAGAGATGACCATGAAACTTATTGCTTTTCTCGGTACCACCGCGTCACTTGCGCTTGCCGGATCGGCTTTGGCGCAGGACACGGTGGAACCTCGCAACACGCCCGGCCTGCCCGACCACCTCGTCGCCGTCGATGATGTGCTGAGGGGCGGCCTGCTCAACGATCCGACCAGTATTGCATGGGAAAACTACGGTGTCGGCACCGAGGTGATCCAGGATGAAAGCTATCCCGGCGGCGGGGCGGCCATGCGGGTCTCCATGGGGTCCGCAGCCAATGTCTAC
Organism: uncultured Sphingomonadaceae bacterium; assembly: GCA_947493195.1. Lineage (GTDB taxonomy): Bacteria > Pseudomonadota > Alphaproteobacteria > Sphingomonadales > Sphingomonadaceae > Alteraurantiacibacter. The sequence goes on from CANLQG010000004.1 coordinate 339,449, forward strand.
GACGGGGGGCTGAACATCCCGCTGCTCGCCCCCATCGACGCTGGCGAACAGCTGACCATCGGGTTCTTCGCCCGGACCATATCGAGCGAGGCAGCGGACGGCATGGGCCGCGTGCAGGTGCGTTTCCAGCTGAACGAGCCACCCTATCCCGGTTTCGGTGAGAAGGTGGTCCAGATCGACGACGAGTGGGGCTTTTACGAGGTTACTGTTCCCGCGGGCCGGGCCATGCGCCGTAACGGGATCGTGGCGTTGCAGTTCGGACTGGAAGAGCAGGTCGTCGAAATCGGACAGGCAATCGTGGTCAGCGGCACACGCACCATAGCCGACTAGAGGCGCTGACTAGAGACGGGCAGCGAGCTGACGAAGCGTCAGGCCGGTTCGCGGATCGCGCCAGCATGGGGCGATCTGCGCGGCGGGCCGGAGCACGAAATCGCGTTCGCGGAACAGCGGATGCGGCACGGTCAGGTCTGGTTGCGAGACGCTGCCACCGCTCCACATGACGATATCCAGGTCGAGGACGCGGGCACGCCAGCGCTGGCCCAGCTTGCGCCGCCCAAACGCCGCCTCGGCTTCCTGCAGCACGGCGAGCAGGCCGAGCGGATTCAGGCGGGTTTCGAGCAGGATGGCGGCGTTGGCAAAGCGGCGCTGGCTTGGCCCGACCGGCGCGCTGTCGATGATGCGCGAGCGGCTGGGAACCGTCCCCGCGGTCCCATCGAGCAGGTCCATCGCTGTCGCCACCATTTCACGCGGGGAACCGAATATCTGGTGGCGCTGGTTACTGCCCAGCGCAATAAGGTAACAGTGGTCGGCCTTGGCAACGCCTGTCAATTCCCCGCGCAGCCTGCCCATGCCGGTCAGATGTCCTCGGCGATGCGACCGTAGAGTTGCGGACGGCGATCGCGGAAGAAGCCCCAGCTCGCGCGATGCTTGCGCGCCGCGTCAAGATCGAGTTCGGCCACCAGCGCGCCGGTTTCTTCCCTGCCGAACTGTTCGATGTAGTCGCCCCATTCGTCGCAGATGAAGCTGTGGCCGTAGAAGGTGTTGCCCGCTTCCTGGCTGCCTTCGTGGCCGATGCGGTTGGCTGCGACCACGGGCATGCAGTTGGAGACCGCATGGCCGATCATCGCGCGGCGCCACATGCGGCTGGTGTCCATGTCCGCATCCTTGGGCTCGCTGCCGATGGCGGTGGGATAGAACAGCACCTGCGCGCCCTTCAGGGCCAGCACCCGTGCGGTTTCGGGATACCACTGGTCCCAGCAGACTCCGATGCCGATAGTTGCACCAAACACGTCCCACACCTTGAACCCGTCGTTGCCGGGGCGGAAATAGAACTTCTCCTCGTAGCCCGGCCCGTCGGGAATGTGGCTCTTGCGATAGGTGCCCATGATCTCGCCTTCGGCATCGATCATGGCGAGGGTGTTGTAATAGTGATGCCCGTCCCGCTCGAAAAAGCTGGTGGGTATCGCCACGCCCAACTGCTTCGCCAGCTTCTGCATCGCGATCACTGAAGGATGCTCCGCCGTGGGGCGCGCGAGGGCGAAGAATTCGTCCTTCTCCTCGCGGCAGAAATAGGAGCCGGAGAACAGTTCGGGCGGCAACACCACTTGCGCGCCCTTGCCTGCCGCATCGGCGACAAGATCGGAGACGGCAGCGATATTCGCGCCCTCGTCCTCACGCGAGAGTTCAAGTTGCAGCGCGGCGACAGTCAGCTTGGTCATGCGTGAGCAATTAGGTGTCCGCTCAGGTCTCCACAAGCGCGAAGTCTACCTGCACCGTTACCGCGCTGGTCGTCTGGCCGGGCATGATCGTAGCAGAGACGCCGTTCCCCTGCTCCGGCATGGGCTGCGTGCGCATCGGCGGAGGCGGCGGGACCGCAGGCGGGGGCGCGTAGGCGGCAGCCTCCATGGCAGTCGCCTGCGCCCCTGCGAGCCAGCGATTACCCTGCTCTCCGCCCGCATCGCGAATATAGAGCACGCGGCTTACCTCCATGCCCGCAGCCTTGGCATAGGCTTCGGCTCGCGAGAGCGCTGCCGCGTAGGCATTGGCGTAGGCCGTGTTGGCCGCGGCTTCGGGGTCCGACATGCGCAGGTCAGGGCCGGAGACGATGTTTGCGCCCACACCCGTCGCTGCCGTCACCGCAGCGCCTGCCTTGTCAATATCGCGTACGCGCACGGTGAGAGTGTTCGCGGCCTGGAACTGGCCGCGCCGGTCGCCCCAGTCGATGCGCTGCACGTTCACCGCGCTGGTCTGGATGTCGTCCTCTTCGATTCCCAGCTCGCGAAGCGCGGACACGATTTCGGCAATGTCTTCCTGCGTCGCCTGCGAGGCGGCTTCGGCATTGCCCGCCCAGTTCTGCACGCCGGCCTGGAACTGCGCTTCGTCGGGGCGGGTGTCGGCCTGCCCGCTGGCGCTGACGGAGAGGAGGGTCTCGGACTTCTCTACGCCGCGCGGATCGTAGACGGTGCCGCCGCAGGCTGACAGCAGGACGGACGCCGCAAGAGCGAAAATGGGCAGGCTTTTCATGACATTGAACCCCTATGATACAATGTCACAAAGCCTGCGCCTGCCCGGATGAACGCCAGCTTTACGAACTGTGGTCCGCAACGATCTTCCAGCCCTCCGGCTCGCGAGCAAAGACCAGGCTGGTGTATCCTGTCGCAGGCTCGCGGCCATCGGGGTAGTGGAGGATATAGCGTCCGATATAGAGTGCGTGGGTGTCACCCAGCGGGCGCACGTCCTCGGTTTCGAACGTCAGTTCACCCCGCTCCGCCGGGTCGGGCTGCGACCAGTCGTAGGCTGCGCGGTAGCGCTCCTCCATCGCAGCCTTGCCGCGCATCAATCCGCCGGAACCGACGAAACTGGTTTCCGGCCTGTCGGAATAGATCGCGAGGAAGCGATCCATGTCGCCCTCGTTCCAGCCTGCCGCGCTGTCTTCCATCACCGCCTCGAGATCCGCAGCAGTCACCGCCAGCGCGGCCTCGGCAGTCGCAGCCTCCACCGGTTCGGGCTCGGGCGTGCAGGCGCTCAAGGCCAGCACGCCCGCCATCAGCAGGCCTGCGCGCATCAATCGGCCTTGCGGAACAGCAGCGTCATGCGGTCGCTCTCGCCGATGGCCGTCAGCCGTTCACGGTCCTCATCGCCTCCCGCCAGCGCTGGAGGCAGGGTCCACACGCCGCGTTCCCAGTCAGCGGGATCGTTCGGGTTGGCGTTGATCTCGGATGCGGCAACGAGGTCGAAACCGTTGATCGCGAACAGCCGGATCACATCGGCCTGGCGCAGGTACCCGCGCGAGCCGCTGGCATCGTCATAGCTCGCATCTTCGGGCGCGCGGTGCTGCACCACGCCCACCATGCCATCCTCGGCCAGCAGGCGGCGCATGGCGCGCAGCTGGGTATCGGCAGCCTCGTTGTTCAGCAGGCCGTGGAGCGAACGGAAGACGAGAATCCGGTCGACGGTGCCGTGCATGTCTTCGGTGATCTCGTCTGTTTCGAACGCCGCGATGTTTTCTGCGGGCACACCGGTCCAGCCGCTGGCTGCGGTGGTGAAGCGCTGCGTCCAGGCAGGTGTGCCCTCCTCTGGTTCGCCCGTATCGGGCTGCATCGCCATGTAGGTGCCCTGCGGCGCGATCCACGGCAGCAGCACGCGGGTGTACCACCCGCCGCCGGGTCCGAATTCCACGACGCGCATGGTCGGTTCGACATCGAAGAAGGCGAGGGTTTCGGCAGGGTTGCGATACTGGTCGCGCCCCGCATCCTGGCTGCGGTGGTCACTGGCGAGGACATTTTCCAGCGATGGCGCCTCACCATGATGATCGGCAAGGGCGGGCGACGAAAGTGCAAGCGCGGCAACGGCGAAAATGGGGGCAATACGCACGGGTGTTCTCTCCTGAAACGATAACGGTTCGCAGTTTAGGACCAAAGCGCGGGATGACAAGCGGACTTAGGGTCACCATGTCAGTGGCCAAAGGAGATCATGATGAGTGAAACGGTTATCGTTGCAGGCGGATGCTTCTGGTGCACGGAAGCGGTGTTCAAGGACGTGATCGGCGTGGAAAGCGTCGAGAGCGGCTATATCGGCGGCACGGTGGAGAACCCCACTTACAAGCAGGTCTGCACCGGCAGCACCGGTCATGCGGAGGGCGTGAAGGTTACCTTCGACCCCGACACCGTATCGCTGCCGGAAATCTATGACATGTTCATGGGTACACACGATCCCAGCCAGTTGAACCGGCAGGGCAACGACGTGGGCACGCAATACCGCAGCGCGATCTTCCCGCTGTCGGACGAGCAGAAGGCACAGGCCGAAGCGGCCATCGCGCGCTGGAACGACAGCCCCGATGCCGAGGCGGTGACCACCATCGAAAGCGGCGAGTGGTTTCCGGCAGAGGACTATCACCAGGAATATTGGGAAGGCGAAGGCCAGCGTAATCCCTATTGCATGGCCGTTATCCCGCCCAAGCTGATGAAGCTGCGCAAGAGCTTTGCCGACAAGGTGAAAAGCTGAGGAGCGCGAAGCCAAGCATGGTCGAACGTTAATTGGCTCAAGCGAGGTTGAAGTAACCCTGCTCTGCCAATAGCACGGCGGGCCCACAGAGGGCGCGAGCGATGCTGCACGCCCTCGCGTTAACCATGTTTGCCAACTGCTTTCAGAGCGTCGGCAGACATGTTTCTACGTCGTGGCGAGGTTCGACGCGCACCAGGCGCAGGCCGCAGCCGCACCCAGGCCCAGCTGGAAGGTGCCAATTTCCTTGGCTATCCCTTCCGCCTCGGCCAGATGATCGCGACGGTCGGCATCGCTGTCGGCCGTCTTCGAGAATATGAGCGCTTTCTGGTGCGCGGCGTATTGCTTGTTCAGGTCCATGCTGTTTCTCCGGCCTTCTTGCGGAAATGCCGGTGCATGGCCGCTGTTGTCTTCGTTCTTCAATCGACCATCTCGGCGACAAGTCGCCGCAGTTCGAGGGTCGACAGGATGCCGGGCATATTCGCATTGAGATCGGCATGCCCGTTAGTGCCCCGACTGATGCCGGAGCGGGTGGAATGGCGCGAGTTCGCGCCCGAAAACGTGTTGTTCATTGTATCCTTGTCGGCAGCACGCTGGCTGCCATTCTGTAAGTATCTGTCAGCGCCGGAATCCGCGTTTGCGCGGGCCGCCCGGACCTTGTCCGGCGGTGCGCTCGCGGAATACGATCCGACCCTTGGTCAGATCGTAAGGCGTCATTTCAACGTGCACGCGGTCTCCGGCGACAGAGCGGATGCGGTAACGCCGCATCTTGCCAGCGGTGTAGGCGATGATCTGGTGGCCATTGTCGAGTGTGACGCCGAAGCGTCCATCGGGCAGGACCTCGTTGATCTCGCCCTCCAATGTCATCAGTTCTTCTTTCGCCAAACCCGCTCCCGCCAATCCCGAAACTTCATGCAAAAAATCCATCCGCACAGGGGCGTATCCCGAGGCGGAGCCAGCAGCATGTGAGGGGAAAAGTGGGGCGCCGGAAAGGCGATCAAATTCCGTCGCAGGCGACGTTAGCAATTTTCATATAGCGTAATGTGGAAAAATTGCAAGAGATAAGCCTGATGGCCCGATCTCAGGCGGTGAACCGCGCGATGAAGAAGCCGTCCAGGCCACCCTCGTCCGCCAGCATTCCGGGATCGGTGCGAACCTGGCCCGCGCCTGTCGGCTGCAGGCCGGCAGGCAATTCGGATGCGCGGATCGGGGCCGGCGTCAGCTTGCAGCCTTCGGCCACGGCCTCGCCCTCCTCGCGCTCAAGCGAGCAGGTGGCATAGACGAGCGTGCCGCCCGGTTTCACCCAGCCTGCCGCGCGGGCGAGCAGTTTCTCTTGCAGCTCTGCCATCTCGGCAATCTGTCGCGGCCCGATCCGATGAATCACCTCGGGGTGGCGACGGCAGGTGCCCGTGGCGGTACACGGCGCATCGAGCAGGACGGCATCGAAGGGTGCGTCGGGCTCCCAGTCCAGCGCATCGGCGATGACCGTATGGGCGTCCAGCCCGGTGCGGGCGAGGTTTTCGCGCAGGCGCATCATGCGCTTGGGATGGACATCGAGCGCGATCACGTCCCACCCGCCAGCGGCCAGTTGCATGGTCTTGCCACCGGGTGCCGCAGCGATGTCAAGCACCCGCCTTGGTCCGTTCTGGCCCTCGCCACTGCCTAGCAGGCTTGCCGGAATGGTCGCCGCCAGATCCTGCACCCACCAGCTGCCTTGTTCATATCCGGGCAGATCGGAGACAGAGGCCCCGCGCGGAAGGCGCAGGTGACCCGGCGCCAGAGTGCTGGCCTGCATCTGCGCCGCCATTTCGTCGGTCAGGTCCGGCACCTTCAGCCGCAGGTCCAGCGGCGGCGGCGCGGCGATGCCGGCGGCGATGGCTGCCAGATTGTAATCGGCCCTGTCTCCCCAGCGCTGCGCCACGGCAGCGGGCAGGGTCGGCACCGGCGGCAGGCTCGCCTCCCCGCGTGACAGCGTGGCGAAGACACCGTGGGCCAGTCGCTTTGGCCCGCCGTCCAGCAGCGGCAGGGCCGTGGCGATCACGGCATGCGGCGGGGTTTCAAGGCGCAGCCAGCCCGCCAGCATGATGCGCAGCACCATGCGCGCCTTGGCATCATCCGGCAGGGGATTTTTCGTGGCCGAATCGATCAGCGCGTCGAGATCGACCAGCCAGCGCAGCACTTCGCCAGCGAGGGCTTTCGCCAGCGCGCGGTCCGAAAAGCTGGGCAGACCGTTGGCTGCCCCGCCCGCCTGCTCCAGGGTTTCGCCCCGGCGCAATACGGCATCGAGCATCTTGAGCGCGGCGCGGCGCGGTTGCAGTCCGGGGGTCTTGGCCATGCGCACGGCCCTAGGGCCAGTTGCGCCCCGACGCCAGAGCGCCCATGTAGGGGCGGCTATGAAAAGAGCGACGAAACGACCCCCCGAAGTGGAAAGCGGCTTCACCAAGCCCGCCCACTGGACCAACGATCCGCCACCCGCGCCAGAAAAGGGAGAGGTGGACGAGGAACTCAGCCCCACCCGCTATGGCGACTGGGTGAAGGACGGGATCGCGATCGATTTCTAGATTCGGATTGACCTAGATCCACCCGCCCAGTTCGCGGCGGATAATGGTCTCCAGCATGTCCATCCCCGGATCGCTGGTGTTGAGGCAGGACAGCGCGGCAAACTGCTCGCCCCCTGCTTCCACGAACTGTTCCTTGCCCTGCATGGCCAGTTCTTCCAGCGTTTCCAGGCAGTCGGCGGAGAAACCGGGCGCGGCGACAGCAAGCCGCTTGGTGCCATTCGCCCCCTCTGCCATCAGCGTGTCGTCGGTGGCGGGCTCCAGCCACTTCGCCCGGCCAAAGCGGCTCTGGAACGTGGTGACCATGCGCAGGTCGGGCCGGGCCATGCGCTCTTCCAGAAGGCGCGCGGTCTTGCGGCAGTGGCAGTGGTAGGGATCACCCAGGTCGAGCGTGCGCTGCGGCATGCCGTGGAAGGAGAGCAGCAGCACTTCCGGCGTAAAATCCAGCGCATCCAGCTGCCGCCCAAGGTCTGCTGCCAGGGCATCGATATAGGCCGAATCGTCGTGATAGGGCGGCAGTGTGCGAAGGCTGGCCTGCCAGCGCCTTTCGCGCAGCCAGTCCGCGGCCTTGTCCACCACCGTTGCCGTGGTGGCACCGCAGTATTGCGGATAGAGGGGGGCCAGCAGGATGCGTTCGCAGCCCTCGTCCATCAGCTTTTCCAGCTGCCGGGGGATTGACGGCTCTCCGTAGCGCATGGCCCATTCCACCTGTACCGAACCGGCCAGCCGCGCCTGCAGCGCCTCTGCCTGTTCGGCCGTGATCGCGGCCAGCGGAGAACCCCTGTCCGTCCAAACCTCGCGGTAGGCTGCCGCGCTTTTCTGCGGGCGGGTGTTGAGGATGATGCCGCGCAGGATCGGTTGCCAGATCAGCGACGGGATTTCGATCACGCGCCTATCGGACAGGAATTCCGCCAGGTAGCGGCGCACCGGACCGGTTTCGGGAGCCTCCGGCGTACCGAGATTGACGATGAGCACACCGACCCGGCCGCTCTTCACGGGGGGGTGATCGGCGGGAAGCTGCTGGGGCCGGTGAGTCATGGCGCAATCCGAGTCATGGCAGCGCCGATAGCAGCGGAAGGCGGCGCAAGCGAACGCCAGTTGCACTGGCAAAGGCATTGGCAACGGCAGGAGCTACCGGGGGAACGCCGATTTCGCCCGGATCGAACGGCGGGGCCACGCTCTCGACCAGTTCGACAACGATCTCCGGGCAGTCATCCAGCGACGGCATGGCAAGGGCCGAAAGCCGCCGGTGGGTGGGCAACCCCTCTGCATAATCGGTGGAGCATCCCAGCGCCAGGCCAAGACCGAATACGAGCCCGCCCTCGATCTGTTGCAAGGCGATGTCGCGGTTCACCACGCGGCCGATGTCGACGCAGGCGAACAGCCTGCGCGCGCGCAGACCGCCCTCGCCCGCGCCCGCCTCCGCCACCACGGCGATGCGGCCCACTGCGTCGCCCAATTGCATGCGGTGACAGGCGATACCCTGCCCGCTGCCGGGGCGACCGCCATCCCAGTTGGCAAGGCGCGCAGCGCGTTGCAGGACATCGGCCATGCCCGGGTCGCCGCCCAGCATGGCAATGCGATAGCTCATCGGCTCCCGGTCATTGTCGTGCGCCAGTTCGTCGATAAAGCTCTCGCGCATGAAGCAGTTGTAGCCGTCCGCCTGTCCGCGCATCGGCGCTGTCGGCAGCATGATGGTGACAGGCACATGCTCGACCGAGAGATTGGCGAAGCCGTAGGGGCCGGCAAGACCGGCGACGGCAAACCGGTCCGATTCGCCTTCCAGCCCGTCGATTGCGGCCCAGCTGACCTGGTTATCGAACAGGCGATTGCCGAATTCGCGCATGGTGGGCGGACTGGCCACGCGCATGCGCAGCGCGGCGATATTCCCCTCGTCATCGGTTTGCGCGGCAAGCAGGCCTGCAGCGGGCGCACGCGGGTAGCTCGCGACCATTTCCTGCCAGCGCGACCACGTCAGCTGCACCGGCCTGCCCACCTCGCGCGCCAGCAGGGCCACCTCGATGGCGGCGGCGTTTTCCAGCCGCCTGTCGAAACTGCCGCCCGCCGATACCGGATAGAGCACGACCTTGCCCACGCTCATGCCAAGCGCCCTGGCAGCGGCCTTGCGCGCCTGCTCCGGCGCCTGTGTCGGCAGCCACAGTTCAAGGGTGCCGTCCATCAGCCGCGCGGTGGCGCTGGTCGTCTCGATCGTCGCATGGACGCCCGGCGATATTTCGTAACGCCGGGCCATGTTGGGGACGTACCCCTCGATGCCCTCGCCACGCTTTTCGAAGACTGTGCCCGGACCATCGGCAAGGTGGCTTTCCAGCTGCTGCGAAATGGAGGCGCTGCGAGCCGGACGCTCGCTGCCGAAGCGGGGGGCAATTGCCTCCAGCGCCTGCTGCGCTGCCCACCAGTTGTCGGCCACAGCCGCCAGCCAGCGCTTGCCGCGCACCAGCTGGATCAGCCCGCGCTGCCCGCGCGCCAGCGATGCATCGAAATCGAGCAGCTCGGCCTGATCGTGCGGACCGTGGCGAATGGCGGCATAGACCATGCCCGGCAGGCGCACGTCGCCAGCGAAAATGTGGCTGCCATCAACCTTTGACGGCAGGTCCAGCCGGGGAAAGGCGGGCGCGATATCGCTGGCATCGACGCCGGCAAGCACCGCCGGATCGGTGGGCGCGGCAGTCTTCAGGGGCGGCGGGTCCGGCGGATCGAAACGCGCCGCTTCCAGCGCCAGTTCGGCAAAGCTGGCTGCCTTGCCGTCGTGATAGATTACCCCGTTTTCCGCCCGGCACTGTTCCCATGGTACGTCCCAGCGCTCAGCCGCCGCCTGGGCCAGCATGGTTCGCGCAGCGGCTCCGGCATCGCGGCAGGCGGCTTCGTAGGCGGCCAGCGTCGTGCCGCGCGCTGTGACGGTGAAGCGCTCGTCCTGCGCCCAGTTTCGTAGCAGGATATCGCCGGGTTCGTCAGCGAGAGCAGGGATCACAGGGTGCCACAGCGGTGCCCACTCGGCAGCCAGCGGCAGGTTGGCATAGGCCCCGCTGACCGGGGCAGGTTCCACCGCGACCTGTCGCCAGTCCGCGCCCATTTCCATCGCCACGATCTGCGGCAAGAGGGTGGTAACGCCCTGCCCCATTTCCAGCTGCGGCACGGCGACGGTGACGACGCCATCGGCAGCGATCTTCAGCCAGGCATCGACCGCGATCTCGTTATCGGCAGGGGCCAGCGGATTGTCGAAACTGCGCGGCAGCAGGCTCCACGCCACCAGCAGGCCGCCGCCGACCGCCGCGCCTGCCAGCAATCCGCGCCGCGAGACCTGCACCGGGCGTCAGCCTTTCACCGTGCCGAGAAACCCGGCGAGATGCGCCGCGATCCCGGCAAAATGCGGGCCATGCTCGGTATCGGTGGCGGCAGGCGGTCGTCCGGTATCGCTGGCCACGCGGATTTCCATCGCCAGCGGGACCCGCCCCAGGAACGGCACGTCCAGCGACTTCGCCGCTGCCTCGGTTCCGCCCTGGCCGAACGGGTCGCTTACCGCGCCGCATTCAGGGCAGAGGTAGCCCGCCATGTTCTCCACCAAGCCGACGATCGGCACCCCGGCCTGCCGGAACAGGTCGATCGCGCGGGTGGCATCTATCAGCGCAAGGTCCTGCGGAGTGGAGACCACCACCGCGCCAGCGGGCTTGAACTTCTGCAGCATGGTCAGCTGCACGTCGCCCGTGCCCGGCGGCAGGTCCACGATCAGCAATTCCGTATCTCCCCAGTCGGCCTCCATCAGCTGGCTCAGCGCCTGGCCAACCATCGGTCCGCGCCAGGCAATCGCCTTGCCCGCCTCGATAAGCTGCCCCATCGAAAGGACCTTCACCCCGAATTCGCTCTTTGTGGGAATCAGCGTCTGTCCCTCGGCGCGCACCTTCTGGTTCGCAGTGCCCAGCAACAGCGGCTGGGACGGTCCGTAGATATCGGCATCGACCACGCCGACCTTCATGCCGTCCCTGGCAAGCGCCACGGCCAGATTGGTGGTGAGCGTCGACTTGCCCACACCGCCCTTGCCCGAACCGACGACGATGATCCGGCGCTGCACCTTGTCCGCCATCAGCGCGACGCGCACTTCATCGATGCCAGCCACCGCGCCCACGGCTTCTTCCAGTTCGCGCTGCAACTGGGCCGCAGCCGCTTTGCCAAGACCACTGGCGTCCGCCACGACCGTGGCCACGCCATCTGCGAATTTCACGGAACGGACCATGCCGGAAAGTTCGGGCGGTATGGCGGCTGATACGGCTGCTTCACTACTCATGAGGGGGACTGCTAGCGCCTTCATCGCCCAAGGTCAGCAATATTGCCCCTAAGACCCCCTGTTTTTTGCGGAAAGCCTACCTATAGATAATGGCATGACACGTTTGGGTGGGTTTTTCGAAAGGTACGGCCTGGCAATGGCTGGCAAACGCAATCCCTGGGGAAAGCCCTCGGGCGGCTCCGGTGGTGGTGACGATGGCGGTGATGGCAGTGACGAAAGTCCTGCCGGCGGCGATGATGCACCGCCTCCGCGCGGGCCGCGCAATCCGTGGTTGCCGGGTGGGGGTAGCAGCGGATCGGATCGCGGTCGGCGCAGCGCCAACATAGAGGATATCTTCAAGAACCGTGGCCCGGAAGGCCCGCGGCGTCGCGGTGGCGGCGGTCCGGGAGGGCCCAATTTCCGAATTCCGCAGCGGCCGGGCGGCGGCAGCTGGTTCCCCATTGCCATGATCGCGATCGTTGCAGTCTGGTTCCTGGCGACCTCGCTCCACTTCATCCAGCCGCGCGAACAGGCGACAGTTTCCTGGCTGGGCGGCAAGTATTCGCGCACGCTCAATCCCGGTACGGCATGGACCGCGCCGTGGCCGATCCAGACCGTCTCGGTAGAGAATGTCAGCGAAATCCGGCGTGAGACGATCGGCGACGGCACGGAAAACCTCATCCTTACCGGCGACCAGAACCTGGTCGACCTTTCCTACCTGGTGCGCTGGAATATCAAGGACCTGGTGCTCTACGAATTCCAGTTGGAAGATCCGCAGGAAACCCTACGCGAATCGGCCGAGAGCGCGATGCGCGCAGCCATCGCGGAAACCGATCTCGACACGGTGCTTTCGGGTGCTGGCCGCGAACAGGTGGAAACGCGGGTGCGCGCCCGGATGCAGGCGCTCCTCGATTCGTACGGTGCAGGCATTGCCGTGCAGGGTGTGGAAATCGCCCGTACCGAGGCACCGCAGCAGGTTATCGAGGCGTTCAACGACGTGCTGGCCGCGCGACAGGATGCCGAGCGCAACCTCAACGAAGCGCGGCGCTACGAACAGCAGATGCTGGCCCAGGCCCAGGGTAGCGCGGCCGAGTTCAACGAGATCTACTCGCAGTACCGCCTCGCCCCAGAAGTTACCCGCAGGCGTCTTTATTACGAGACCATGGAGGGCGTGCTGCGCGATACCGACAAGACCATCATCGAGGCCGATGGCGTGACCCCATACCTGCCGCTGCCCGAAGTGCGGCGCAGGTCCCAGGAAGCCCAGGGCCCCACGCTCACCGTGAACCCCAACCAGCAGGGAGGGCAGTAAGATGTGGGAACGTTACAAGACCGCAATCATCGCACTTGCCGTGGTGGCCGTGGTGGCGCTCAGCACCATCGTCATCGTGCCCGAGACGCATCAGGGCGTGGTGATCCGCACCGGTGAACCCGTGCGCGTTATCAACCGGTTCGATCCGGACGAAGCCTATGGCGATACAGGCGCCGGACTCAGCTGGCGTCTGCCTATCGTGGAGAGGGTGCAGCTGGTCGACCGCCGCGTGCTCGATCTCGACATGGAAGGCGAAACCGTGCTGTCGAACGATCAGCAACGCCTGGAGGTCAACGCCTATGCGCGCTATCGTATCTTCGATCCGGTGCTGTTCGTGCAAAGCGCCTCCAGCGAGGAACAGCTGGTCAACCAGCTCGAACCCATCCTGACCTCGGTGCTGCGACAGGAACTCGGTCGTCGTACCTTTGCCAGCCTGCTGACACCCGAACGCGGCACCGCGATGAGCAGCATCCGTGACCAGCTCGACCGCCAGGCCCGCCAGTACGGCGCGCAGATCCTGGACGTGCGGATCAAGCGGGCGGACCTGCCGCAGGGTACGCCGCTGCAAGCTGCATTCAACCGTATGGAATCGGACCGGCAGGAAGAGGCCGAGACGATCCGCGCCGGTGGCCGCCGCGATGCGCAGATCATCCGGGCGGAGGCCGAGGCAAATGCCGCGCGCATCTATGCCGAAGCCTACAACCAGGACCCGGACTTCTACGACTTCTTCCGCGCCATGCAGTCCTATCGGACCACGTTCGAGACTGGCGAAGGCGAAAGTTCGATCATCCTGAGCCCGGATAACGAATATCTCCGCCAGTTCCGCAACCCCGGTCAGTAACCGCATTCGGGACTGACGACTACAATTGTCGTTAAAGGCGCATTCAGCCGCATTGGAGTGGAAAGCGCCTTGCAAAGACGGAACAGCTTGCACCCCGATGCGAAGCATGAGGCGAGGTGCGTATAAACAAGAGGATACAAAGGACGTGAAGCCAGTGCGATATTCATACGCTTTCACATCGGCCCTGCTCGCAGGCGGGGCAGCCATCTCCCTGCTGACCGGTTACCCGGCAGGCGCGCAGGTGGCGCAGAACGATCGTATCCAGATGCAGGACCGGGTGCCGATATCCGGCGCGCCCGCCAGTTTCGCGGACCTTACGGAAGTGTTGCAGCCGGCGGTGGTCAACATCTCCACCCGCCAGTCCATCACCATTCCGCAGGCGCAGAACCCCTTCGAAGGAACGCCTTTCGGGCAGTTCTTCAACCAGCGTCGCGGCGGTCCGCAGCGGCGTGAGGCAACGTCGCTGGGTTCGGGATTCATCGTCTCCGCCGATGGGTACGTGGTCACCAACAACCACGTCGTGTCCCCCGATGCCAGAGCAACGCTGGAAGAGGTGACCGTGACCCTGCCCAACGGCACCGAATACGCTGCCGAGCTTGTGGGCACCGATCCTTCTTCCGACCTCGCGGTCCTGAAGATCAGCCGCCCTGAACCGTTCCCCTTCGTCAATTTCGGCGACAGCGCACAGGCGCGCGTGGGTGACTGGGTGATCGCCATCGGCAACCCCTTCGGCCTTGGCGGCACCGTGACGAGCGGCATTGTCTCCGCCGTGCAGCGCAACACCGGCCAGGGCGGTGCCTACGACCGCTACATCCAGACCGACGCGGCGATCAACCGCGGCAACTCCGGTGGTCCGCTGTTCGACATGCAGGGCAATGTCATCGGCATCAACAATGCCATCCTTTCGCCCTCCGGCGGTAGCGTGGGCATTGGCCTTGCCATTCCGGCAGAAGACGCCGCACCGATCGTGCGCGCGCTGATAGCAGGGGAAGAGATCGAGCGCGGTTACCTTGGCGTGCAGATCCAGCCGGTGGACGATGATATCGCCGAAGCTCTCGGCATCGAGGCTGGCGTGGGCGAACTGGTGCAGGGCGTCCAGCCCGGCGAAGCCGCCGAAAGCGCGGGCCTGCAACCGGGCGACGTGGTGATATCGGTCAACGGACAGGATGTGACGCCGGAGAACACCTTGTCCCGCATCGTGGCCAACATCGCGCCGGGCACCACGGTACCGCTCACCTTCATCCGCAGCGGCGAACGCCAGCGCGTCAACCTGACCGTGGGCCGCCGCCCGAGCGAGGAAGAACTGCAGCGGCAGAACATGTTCCAGGGCGACGATGAAACCGCGCCAGCACCGCAGGCGCCCGAGGGCGGCAGCGGGCTGATGGAAGAGCTGCTGGGTATTCAGGCCGTGGAAATCACGCCCCAGATCGCCCGGCAACTGGGCCAACCGGCGGACACCGATGGCCTCGCCATTACTGCGGTCGCCCCCAATTCCGATGCCGCGCGGCGCGGGCTTGCTCGCGGGGTGATGATCCTGTCGGCCAACGGTCGTCCCGTGGGCAGCGTGGATGAACTCGAAGCGATCCTGCGCGACGTTCAGGAGGATGGCCGCGAAGCCGTACTGCTGCGCGTTCGCACCCGGCAGGGCCAGACCCAGTCGTTGCCGGTACGCTTCAACGAAGACTGACGCACTGCCGAAAAAACCGAATGCCGGAGGGGGCGGTAACGACAGCGTTGCCGCCCCTCTTTTTTGCTCTTCGGGAAGAGGTATCCCCTGGGCAAACCGGGGGAGAACTTCGACCTAGAACCGCTGTTCGTTCAACCCGCTTGGCGCAGGACGGTAATTCTGTTGTCGCTCGTCCCGGGGCAGGTTCTGTCCGGTGGCGCGTTCGAGGAAATCGTCGCTTGCCGCAGGCGGTGGTTCGCTTCGCCGCGGGGTCGGCGTGCGACTGGGCGTCGGCGATGGAGATGGCCTGTCCATCCCGCGCGGATCGAGTGGGTCACTCTCCACGTCGTTGCCCTCGCCTTCCACATCGAAGCCATCGCCATAGCGGCCGCGAGAGCCACTGGGATCGACCAGGTTACCCTGCTCATCGATGTAGAAGTAGTAATCCTCGTCCTCGCCGAAATAGAACTCGTCGTCGGGCTCCAGCTGCCATTCGGGCAACTGGAGGTCGGTGTCGAATTCTTCCACCGGCCGATCGCGCACCGCATAACGCATGAAGGCGGCAAAGGCCTGCGCGGGGGCACGTCCGCCCTGAAGGCCGGGTACCCGGTCGTTATTGTCCATGCCCATCCATACGCCGGTGGTGATGCCACTGGAGAAACCGACGAAATAGCCATCCCGGTTCGTGTTGGTCGTGCCCGTCTTGCCCGCCACCGGGCGTCCGATCTGGGCGGCGCGGCCGGTGCCGGTGGCAACGGCGGTCTGCAGCAGGTCCGTGATGCCGGCGGCGACATAGTCGGGCACCAGGGTATAGGGACGCGTTTCCTTGTGGCGATAGAGTTCCTCCCCGTCGGCGGTGGTGACGCGCAGGATGCCATAGGGTTCTACGGATTGCCCACCTGCCGAAACCGCGGCGAAGGCGCGAACCATGTCGATCAACCGCACTTCGGACGTGCCCAGCACCATGGAGGGGTAGGTGCTGATCGGCGTGGTAATGCCGAACCGGCGCGCCATGCTGGCAACATTGGAGAAACCCACCTCGTTGCCAAGCTGCGCGGCGACGGTATTCTTAGAATAGGCAAAGGCTGTGCGCACGTCGATTTCGCCGGCATAGGTGCCGCCGGAATTGCGGGGCGACCAGTCGTTGATGGTGACCGGTACGTCCTTCACGCGATCATCGGGGGTATAGCCCGCTTCCAGCGCGGCGAGGTAGACGAACAGTTTCCAGGATGACCCCGGCTGACGCATCGCCTCGGTCGCGCGGTTGTAGCTTGAATTGACGTAGTCGGTGCCGCCTACCAGCGCCAGGATCGCCCCGTCCCGGTCCAGGCTGACTAGGGCACCCTGCGCGCTGCCGGGCACGTTGGACTGGATGGCGGTGGTTGCCGCGCGCTGCATGCCCACGTCCAGCGTTGTCCAGACCTCGATCGGCTCGAAAGTGCCGTTGGGCAACAACAGGTCGAGCTGCGGCAGGGCCCAGTCGGTGAAGTAGCGGATGGAGTTCTGCCCTTCGGTGGTGGACAGCTTCACCGCGTCCACGTTCACCTGACGCGCCACGGCCGGGTCCAGCCCGCCGTAACGCACCATCTGGTCGACCACGACGTTGGCCCGCCCCACCGCGGCTTCCACATCGGCGGTGGGCGAGTAGCGGCTGGGCGCCTTCACCAGTCCGGCAATGATCGCAGCCTCTTCAAGGCTGAGTTCGCGCGCCGAGTGGCTGAAGAACTTGCGGCTGGCGGAATCGATGCCGTAGGCGCCGCCGCCGAAATAGACCTTGTTGAGGTAGAGCTCGAGAATCTGTTCCTTCGAAAAGCGCCATTCCAGTGCCATCGCCAGCACCGCTTCGCGCAGCTTGCGGTCCAGGGTGCGATTGGAATTGAGGAAGACGTTGCGCGCCAGCTGCTGGGTGATGGTGGAGGTCGCGGACACCTGCCGGTCCTCGACCGTGGCGTTGTAGACTGCGCGCGCCAGGCCCATCGGGTCCACGCCGAAGTGCGAATAGAAACGGTGGTCCTCCACCGAGACCATCGCCTGCTTCATCACGTCGGGGATCTCGTTCGCTTCCAGCCACTGGCCATAGCTGGGGCCCAGTTCGACGATCTGCGACCCGTCGCGCGCGCGGACAAGAATCGTCTGGCCGTTCTGGCTTTCGCGCATCGACGCATAGGAGGGCAGACTGCGCGAGGCGAAGAACACGGCGGTACCAAGCCCGATGACTGCCAGCAGGGCGACGAGCGAACCCGCGATTACGCCACGCTTCGTCCATCGCCACAGCGTGGCCTTCCAGCCGCGCTCGCCTGCTTCGCGCTCACGCGCTTTCGACGCGGCCCGACGCGACCGGTCACCTCTCTTGTTGGAGCTGCTGCCCCGCCGTCTGGCCATTTGCCGTCAAAATCCCGCAACTGCGCACCGTTCAAGCACAAACAATCAGCTTGGTCACGCAATGCATAGGGGAAAGATAATCCAGCGTGAACGCCCCAAGCGCTCAGTCGCCCGGTTTTTCCTCCGGTTCGAACTCCAATGCTGCGGAATTGATGCAAAAGCGCAGCCCTTCCGGTCCCGGCCCATCGGGAAACACATGGCCCAGATGTCCTGCACATTTGCTGCACACCACTTCGGTGCGGACCATGCCGTGGGAAATGTCCTGGTTCATCTCCACGGCGGACTGGTCTGCCGGCGCGGTGAAGCTGGGCCAGCCCGATCCGCTGTCGTACTTGGTATCGCTTTCGAACAATGGCTGTCCGCAGCCGGCGCACTTGTATTCGCCTTCGGCCTTGTTCTTCTCGTACTTGCCGGTGAAGGCCCGTTCGGTCCCAGCCTCGCGCAGTACGCGGTATTGCTCGGGCGTCAGCTTTTCGCGCCATTCTGCTTCGGTTAGTTCCAGCTTGTCAGTTGTCATTAAACGACTCCTAGTTTGGCCCCTCAAGCGTCGGGCGTTCGCCCTTGCTGTCGCTTTGCGCCCGAACGTTTCCAGGTATCAACGGTCGAAAGGAATATCGGTTCGCGCTAGACGAACCGCAAGGGCGAACGCCCGTCCGCAACGGGCGCAGCTTGCTGCGCGTCTAGCGAGGACAATTGCGCGCAGGCGCAATCGCAAATCAAAGGATCACGCGTTCACGTCGGCATAATGCCGCGGTGCTGGAAGGCCTTCCATCTTCTGGCTCAGCAGCGGGGCAAAGCTGGGGCGGCTTTTCATCACGCGGTACCAGCCGTGTGACTGTTCGTGGCCGGACCAGTCGATCCCGCCGAGGTAATCGATCACCGACAGCTGGGCCGCTGCGGCGAAATCCGCGAGGCTCAGCTGCGCGCCTGCCAGCCAGCGACGGTTGTCGATCAGCCAGTCGAGGTAGTCGAGGTGCTCGTGGGTCAGGCGCATGGCGGCGCGCAGCACGCCGCTGTCGGGCGACTGGCGCAGGATCAGCCTTTTCTTCATCTTCTCGTAGATCAGCGGCTCGGTGACATCGCCATAAAGCCCGTCGTCGAACAGCGCCGTGAGGCGGCGGACCTCGGCCCGCGCGGCGGCGGAGCCGGGGATCAGCGGGCTCTTGCTCTCGGTTTCCTCGAAATATTCGCAGATCGCCTGGCTGTCGATCAGGGCAAGCCGCCTCTCGGCATGGTGCAGAACCGGCGTCTTGCCCGCCGGGTTCAGCGAATGGAACCGGTCGTCATTTTCCCACGGATAGGCAAGCTGCAGGGTGTAGGGCACTTTCTTTTCGGAAAGGACCAGCTGCACCTTTCGGCTGAACGGACAGAGCGGGAAATAGAAAAGTTGCCACATGCTTGCCTGTTGCTAATGCCGCAACAGCGGATTCAGGTCCAGCGCAGACAGTGGCCGGGCGTATTTATTCTGCGGGCAACAGTCCCAGGCACACCGGCATGACCGCATCGAGAGAGCCGCTGTCCCGCAGATCCTGGGCTTCAGCGGTCAACGCGGCGGCAATCTGTTCGCGGTTGAGGCCGGCTTCATCCATAACCTGTGCAGAGGCGCGGACGAAGAATTCGCGGCCGCGCTCCGCCAGTTCGGGATATTGCAGGGCCTCGGGACTGTCGCTCTGCTGCCCGTTGGCAACGATGGCAAAGGCCGCGGAACAGCGCACCAGCATCCTGTGGTCGAGACTGAGCTGCGGCGCGGCGGTAGGCGACTGCGCCAGTACCGGGGTGGATGTAGCGACAAGGGCGACGGCAAGGGCAATTCGGATCATGCCCAGACCCCTAGACGAGGCAAGCTGAACCTGCGCCATCGAATTTTGGGTACGACGATACCACGACGAAATGGCGAGCGACGAGGCCGAGGCCGGACCGCATCGAAAGTGAGGTATGGCGTGCGCGGACGCGTTTGGTTAGGGAACCTGCGTGAATGCCCGCGCAGGGCGAGAAACCATGAGGTGCCGACTGATGACCCAATACCCCGCTCTCCACATGTACATCGATGGCGAGAAGGTTTCGGGCGACGGGCGCCAGACGTTCGATGTGGTGAACCCCGTTACCGGGGAAACGCTTGCCGAGTTGCCCTTGGCCAACACCGCCGACCTGGACCGCGCGCTGGATGCTGCACAGCGCGGTTTCAAGACATGGCGCTATACCCCTGCCGCGAAGCGCGCACGGGTGCTGCACGGCGCGGCCGCGCTGATCCGGGAGCGCGCGGGTGAACTGGCGCGTGTGGCCACGCTGGAGCAGGGCAAGCCCGTGGGCGAAGCGAAGATGGAAGCGATGGGTGTCGCTGCCTGGTTCGATTTCGCTGCCGGCGAATGCCAGCGTCTCTATGGCCGTGAACTGGTGCGGCCCGTGGGCCAGCGCAGCGTGGTGCGGTGGGAGCCGGTCGGCCCGGTTGCAGCCTTCGCCCCGTGGAATTTTCCGCTGGTGAATCCGGGCCGCAAGCTGGGCGCAGCCATCGCGGCGGGGTGTTCGATCATCATCAAGAGCGCGGAGGAGACCCCGGCATCGGCGCTAGGCGTTCTGCAGTGCCTCTATGATGCCGGGCTTCCTACAGAAGTAGCCCAGGCGGTGTTCGGCGTGCCCGACGAGGTGAGCCGCCACCTCCTTGCCAGCCAGGTCATCCGCAAGCTTTCCTTCACCGGTTCGACCGTGGTGGGCAAGCACCTGGCCAAGCTGGCAGCCGACAACATGATCAGAACCACCATGGAACTGGGCGGTCACGGTCCGGTACTGGTGTTCGACGATGCCGACATGGACAAGGCACTGGCCATGTCGGCAGGCGGCAAGGTCCGCAATGCCGGGCAGGTGTGCATCTCTCCCACCCGCTTCATCGTGCAGGAGGATGTGTTCGAGAAATTCCGCGATGGCATGGCCGAAAGGCTTGCCGCGACCGTGGTTGGAAACGGGCTGGACGACGGCACCCAGATGGGTCCGATGGCCAATGCCCGCCGTCCCGATGCCATGGAAAAGTTCGTCGCAGACGCGAAGGGCAAGGGCGCGCGAATCGATACCGGCGGCGAGCGTATCGGCAACCAGGGCTATTTCTTCCAGCCGACCCTCCTCAGCGAAGTGCCGCTGGAAGCGGAGGTGATGAGCGAGGAGCCTTTCGGCCCGCTGGCGCTCATCAACCCGTACAGGAACGAGGACGACATGATCGCGGAGGCCAACCGCCTGGCCTATGGCCTGGCCGGGTATGCCTGGACCAACGACGTGCAGCGCCAGCGCCGCCTGGCGGATGCGCTGGAGGTGGGCATGGTGGGCATCAACACGCACATGGTTTCTGCCGCGGACGCACCGTTCCAGGGCGTGCAATGGTCCGGCCACGGCAGCGAGGATGGCCCGGAAGGCGTCAAGGCCTGCATGGTGGTGAAAACCGTTCACGAGGCATGATGCGGGCCGGCATCTGACCGGCTGCGAAGCGACCGTGGGCGGTGGGCTGAGGCCGCCCGGGAAGGTGTGAACACCCCGCCCCTTAAAAAGACCCGGTATCAGAGGTTTACCGCAGCCGGATTGCCTACGGCTTTGCAGGCTATCGCGTTCCGCAATTTGGGGCGCAGACCACTAAAGGCATGAAAATTTGTCACTTTTTTCTGCGCTTCTCAGCATTGATCTTGGCTTTCCATAGTAAAGCCTTGTTGCCGATTCCTCTGCCCGGAAAATAGGACTGAATTTCAGAACCTTAATCTCTGGTATAGAAGTGCAACTGGCCGGTTAACTTCATATATTTCCTTTCGCATACGCCGGTTTCCCACACTTTTTCTTACGTTTCCCGCATTTTTGTCATGCAATTTTTTTAAAATGGCCTAGCCTGCACCCAGCCCAGAATCGGGTAACCGCTGCAGTCGGGGGACTGCGACGTGCAATTGGGGGATGAATTTACATGGATAGCCAGGGTTTTTCCCTCCTGTCGTCGCACCCGTCGATTTCGGCCCGGTTCGACCAAACAGGAGGATTTTATGCGCAATTCGGAACCGAAAACATTCGGTAAAATGACGACCATGGCGCTTGGTGCGTCAGGTCTCGCCATCGCCACCGTCGCCATGGTGGGTGCCACCTCTGGCACCGCCTCCGCTGAAGAATGCCTGCTGGACAACGATGGAACGCCGGGTGCGACAGCGGGTGATACGACTGGCGGTGCGACCAGCGACAATACCACCACTAGCAACCTGGCCTGCGGCGAAAACGCTACTGCCAACGGCAACCGGGCGACGGCGATTGGCCCGGGCGCGACTGCGGACGGCATCTTTAATGTCGCCGTTGGCTCCGCCAGCGTCGTCAATGGATCGGTGAATTCGACGGCGATGGGCGATGCCGCGCGCGTCAGCAACTCTTCTAGCGCAGTAGCAATCGGAGCCGATACGGGTGTCACCGATGCACCCCGCGGCACGGCCCTTGGGCAAGGGGCCCAAGTAACTGCCTCTGGTGCGGTAGCGCTCGGGCAGGGCTCTTTCGCTACTGAAAGTAATACGGTCTCGGTAGGCACAACTTTTTCGCAGCGGCGGATTACGAACGTTGCCGACGGTATCAATGCACAGGACGCAGTGACGGTCAACCAGTTGAACGCGGCTGTGGCCGGAGCGAGCGACCCCTACCTCGAGGTCGAGTCAACGGGCGCCCCGGCCGATGCTTCGGCACCCGGTGCGATTGCCATTGGCGGCGGCGCGCAAGCCACCAGCGAGAATGCCGTGGCTATCGGTGAAGGCGCGATTGCATCGGGCTCCACCGCAGTGGGCGGCGGGGCACAGGCCACCGGCACGGATTCCGCCGCTTTCGGTGATAACGCCATCGCCAGCGGAGACAGCAGCTCCGCCCTTGGTGAAAACTCCTCCGCCACGTTCGAGAATTCGACTGCAGTCGGCGAATCGGCAAATGCCGCCAGCGACGACACGACTGCTGTCGGCCAGGGCAGCTATGCTTTCGGAGACGGTTCCACCGCTGTCGGTTTCGAAGCGAACGTCAACGGCGCAAACAGCGTTGCGGTCGGCAACCTTACATCCGTGAACGGCCTCGATTCGGTTGCCGTCGGCAGCAACGCCGATGCCCGCTCCAGCAATGCGACCGCAATCGGTCACGATGCTGCGGCTGACGGTTTCGGCACCTTTGCCGGTGGCGAGAACGCGCTGGCCATTCGCGAAGGCGCGACCGCGGTCGGCAACCAGTCGCTGGCCTTTGGCGAAAACGCCTCGGCCTACGGCTCGAACGCGCGTGCGGAATCGGCAGGTGCGAGTGCCTTTGGCAACGACGCCCTTGCCGACGATATCGACACGACTGCGCTTGGCCAGGGCACATTCGCCGACGGCGAAGGCGCCACGGCCGTAGGACACGGCGCACAGGCCAATGGCGAGAACGCCGTTGCCGTGGGTGACGTGGCCACCGCCACCGGTGCGGACACCACTGCTGTCGGCGCCAACGCCGATGCGCGTTCGGCCAATTCCACCGCCATCGGTCACGATGCCGCGGCAGATGGCATCGGCGCCTTTGCTGGCGGCGAGAATGCCCTCGCCATTCGCGACGGCGCGACCTCGGTCGGTAACCAGTCGCTGGCCTTTGGCGAGAACGCCTCTGCCTTCGGCTCAGGCGCGCGGGCTGAATCCGAAGGCGCGAGTGCCTTTGGTAACGCCGCCCTCGCGGACGACATCGACACCACTGCGCTGGGTCAGGGCACGTTCGCCGACGGCGAAGGCGCAACGGCTGTAGGGCACGGCGCACAGGCCAATGGCGAGAACGCCACGGCCCTTGGTGACATCGCCACCGCCACCGGTGCGGACACCACTGCTGTCGGTGCCAATGCCGATGCGCGTTCGGCCAACTCGACTGCCATCGGCCACGACGCCGCGGCAGATGGCATCGGCGCTTTCGCTGGCGGCGAGAATGCCCTCGCCATTCGCGACGGCGCGACCTCGGTCGGTAACCAGTCGCTGGCCTTTGGCGAGAACGCCTCTGCCTTCGGCTCGGGCGCTCGTGCGGAATCCGAAGGCGCAAGTGCCTTTGGTAATGGCGCGCAGGCCGACGACATCAATTCCACGGCCGTCGGCCAGGGCTCTTTTGCGGACGGGGAGAATTCCTTTGCCGGCGGCGCTGGCGCCACCACCACGGCAGACAATGCCACGGCGCTGGGCACCGGCGCTTCGGTGACCGGTCTCAACGGTACCGCCACCGGCGCTGATGCGAGCGCGAGCGGCGCATCGTCTGCGGCCTACGGCGATGGCGCCAGTGCCGAAGGCGACAGCTCCGTCGCAGTTGGCGATTCCTCCAGTGCGACCGGAGAAGAAGCCATCGCCATTGGCAACGGATCGTCGGCCACCGGCGTGCTGGGAATTGCCATGGGCGGCGACAACTCCGGCGACGGTATCGGCGCAACGGCAAGCGGCGACGGTTCGATGGCGCTGGGTGCCGAAGCCAACAGCAGCGGCTTCATCAGCACCGCAGTCGGCATCAACAGCGAGGCCTCTGGCTTCGAATCCACCGCGCTGGGCGGCTTCTCCACCGCCTCGGGCGATTTCAGCACCGCAACCGGCATCGGATCGCAGGCCACCGGCTTTGCCAGCAACGCCTACGGCGGCGGTTCGTCTGCCTCAGGGCAGTTCACCGTAGCGGTCGGCAACCTGTCGAACGCCGCGGGCGATTCCGCAACAGCAGTGGGCAACGGCTCTCAGGCAACCGGGCAGCTTTCCTCGGCGTTCGGCAACCAGTCCACAGCCACTGGTGACTTCACCGTCGCCAGCGGCTTTGGCGCCAACGCTGCGGGCGATTTCTCCACGTCGGTAGGTGTCGGCGCGCAAGCCACCGGCACTGCGTCATCCGCTTTCGGCAATTCCGCCAATGCCACCGCATTCAACGCGACGGCCACGGGCAACGGGGCCAATGCCAGCGGCGACAATTCCACCGCAACCGGCCAGGGGGCCAACGCCAGCGGAGCGAATGCGACAGCTACAGGCCAGTTCGCCCAGGCGACCGGACAGCTTTCGACCGCAACCGGCAGCCTTGCCAATGCCACGGGCGATAACTCTGTGGCGAACGGCGTCTTCGCCGATGCTTCCGGACAGAACGCGACGGCCGTAGGCTTTGGCGCCGGGGCCAGTGGGGACTTCGGTTCTTCCTTCGGCACGAATGCAAACGCTGCAGGCGGGGGGAGCGCGGCCTTTGGCGCCGGCGCCCAAGGCCTTGGCCAGGAATCGGTGGCAGTAGGCGGCAGCGCTTCTGCTGCTTCTGATGGCTCGGTTGCCGTCGGCGGCAGTTCTTCCGCGTCCAATTTCCAGGCAATTGCCGTCGGCCAGTTGGCCAACGCATCCGGCAACGGAAGCGTGGCCGTGGGCTCGGATACCGATGCAACGGGTACCAACGCTTCTGCGTTCGGTAACGATGCTCAGGCCGGTGCCGACAACGCCACTGCCAGCGGCGCCTTTGCCAATGCCAGCGGCACGGGCTCCACCGCCAACGGCGTCGGCTCCAGTGCTTCGGGTGAGAACTCGGTTGCAGTTGGCATCAATGCCAGTGCATCGCAGAGCGGCGCTGTTGCGATGGGTAACGGCGCGCAGGCCACCAGCGAGCAGGCCGTAGCCATCGGTGAAGGCGCCATCGCCAGCGGTTCCACCGCAGTGGGCGGCGGAGCGCAGGCCACCGGCGCGGACTCTGCCGCGTTCGGCCAGAACGCCATTGCCAGCGGCGACGGCAGTTCTGCACTGGGTGAAAACACCATCGCGACCGGCATCAACTCGACCGCCGTTGGCGAATCCGCCAGCGCCGCAACGGATGAGGCTACGGCTGTGGGTCAGGGCTCGGTCGCCAATGGCATCGCCGCAACCTCGGTCGGCTTCAGTGCCGCAGCCAATGGCGATAGCGCCACGGCCGTGGGCGATGTAGCCACGGCCACCGGTGCGGATTCGACCGCAATCGGCGCCAACGCCGATGCGCGCTCGGCCAATTCGACCGCCGTCGGCCACGATGCCGCTGCCGACGGGTTCGGCGCCTTCGCCGGGGGCGAGAATGCTCTCGCCATCCGCGACGGTGCGACTTCGGTCGGCAACCAGTCGCTGGCCTTTGGCGAGAACGCTTCGGCTTTCGGCTCGAACGCCCGCGCCGAATCCGCCGGGGCGACCGCCATCGGCAACAACGCCCTGGCGGACGACATCGACACGACTGCAGTAGGCCAGAGCGCATTCGCCGACGGTGAAGGCGCAACGGCTGTCGGTAACGGCGCACGCGCCGATGGCGAGAGCAGCCTTGCGGTTGGCGATGTAGCCACGGCCACCGGTGCGGATTCGACCGCAATCGGTGCCAACGCCGATGCACGCTCGGCCAATTCGACCGCAGTCGGCCACGATGCCGCTGCCGACGGGTTCGGTGCCTTCGCAGGGGGTGAGAATGCCCTCGCCATCCGCGACGGTGCCACATCGATCGGCAACCAGTCGCTGGCCTTCGGTGAGAATGCCTCGGCCTACGGTTCGGGCGCACGGGCAGAGAATGCCGGGGCAACCGCCATCGGCACCAATGCCCTGGCAGATGACTTCAGCGGCGTGGCCGTGGGCGAAAATGCCTTGGCCGACAACGTTGCCAGCATTGCCATCGGCCTCGACAGCAGCTCGACCGCGGACAACGCCATCGCAGCCGGTAACTCGGCCAGCGCATCGGGCCTCGATTCGGTAGCGATCGGCCGCGATGCCGACGCCAGCGACGAAGATGCCGTGGCCATCGGCCAGTCGGCCATCGCCAGCGGCTTCCACTCCACGGTCGTGGGCGCAGAAGCCGAAGCGACCGGCGCAGGCGACACGGCGCTTGGCTGGCAGGCCTCTGCCACCGGCGGACAGGCAACGGCGACAGGTCGCCAGGCTTCGGCCAGCGGCTTCCAGTCTAGCGCTTATGGTCAGAGTTCCGACGCCAGCGGCGGCCAGTCGGTGGCAATTGGCATCAACTCTGCGGCAAGCGCCGATTCGGCAATCGCTATGGGCGAAGGCGCGGGCGCGACTACGGAAGGCTCGATCGCGATCGGTGGCGATATCGATGGCGGCGGTGTCGGAGCGCAGGCCACGGGCCAGTTCACAACGGCGCTCGGTGCCGAAGCAGTTGCTTCGGGCGACGCGAGCAGCGCGCTGGGTTCTGGCTCTCTGGCCAGCGGCTTGGGCTCAACTGCAACCGGTAACGTGGCGCAGGCGACGGGTGACTTCTCGGTCGCCAACGGCCTGCTTTCCGATGCCTCTGGCGTTGGCAGCGTAGCGGTCGGTTCGCAGGCAGCTGCGAGCGCGGATCTTGCAATTGCAGTTGGCCTGAACAGCGACGCTTCCGGCAATGGCGCAGTGGCCAACGGTGCCTTCGCAGTGGCTTCGGGCGATGGAACGGTGGCGACCGGCCGGAACGCCGATGCCACCGGCCTCGACGCCGTTGCCGTGGGCCGCGATGCCCAGGCAACCGACGAGGACTCCGTCGCGGTTGGCCAGTCGGCCAATGCCAGCGGCTTCCACTCCACCGTCGTGGGTGCCGAAGCCGAAGCGACCGGCGCAGGCGACACGGCTCTTGGCTGGCAGGCATCTGCCACCGGCGGCCAGGCAACGGCAACGGGTCGCCAGGCTTCGGCCAGCGGGTTCCAGTCGAGCGCCTATGGCCAGAGCTCGAATGCCAGCGGCAGCCAGTCGGTTGCAGTGGGCTTCGGCACCGATGCTACCGGCAACCTTTCGGTTGCCATGGGTAATGGCGCACAGGCCACCGGCAACGAGAACATCGCCATCGGCAACAACACGAACTCGAGCGGCAATGCCTCGACCGCCGTGGGCGTGGCCAACACGTCTTCCGGTACGCGTTCGTCGGCCTTCGGCTACGTGGCGAGTGCAACCGGCGACAGTTCGCTGTCCATGGGTGATTTCACTACAGCTTCGGGCGTCGAATCGACCGCCATAGGTCAATACGGTACCGCGAGCGGCAATAGCGCGGTGGCCATCGGCACAGCCACGCAGGCAACGGGTAACGACAGCTTCGCTGGCGGAACCGATGCCGTGGCCTCCGGCATCTCCTCGCTGGCATTGGGCACCAGTGCCGACGCAACCGCTGACCAAGCGATTGCCATCGGCCTGAACGCCAATGCCTCCTCTGCCGGGAACGTGGCAGTCGGGTCCGGCTCGACTTCGACTGGCTCCAACGGAACCGCAGTGGGTAACGGCGCGCAGGCGACCGGGAGCAACGGTACGGCAGTAGGTCGAAATGCGCAGGCATCGAACAGCTTCACCACTTCGGTGGGCAGCAATACGGTCGCCAGCGGGTTCAACTCTTCTGCATTCGGTGACGATGCCGACGCGACCGGTGCGAACTCGGTTGCGCTTGGTGCCGATGCGCAGGCGACCGGCGATCGTTCGACCGCAAGCGGCCAGTCGGCCGATGCGACCGGGCTGGCGTCGACAGCCACGGGTAACAACGCCCAGGCGAGCGGAGACCAGTCCACGGCAACCGGCGCAGACGCCAATGCCAGCGGAGCAAACTCGACGGCCAACGGTGCCTTCGCCGATGCCTCGGGAGACAACTCGGTTGCTTCGGGCATCAACTCCGAAGCATCCGGCCTCGATGCGGTGGCAGTGGGTAACAACGCCCTTGCCAGCGACACGGTTTCGACCGCCATCGGCACCGGCGCCTCGGCTACCGCGGAAGGCGCATCGGCGCTTGGCTCGGGCAATACCGCTTCGGGCTTCCGCAGCACGGCCGTGGGTATCAACAACAGCGCAACGGGCAGTGATGCGACCGCACTTGGCAGCTTCAGCAATGCAAGCGGCGAACGCGGGATCGCAATTGGCACAGCGTCCACCGCCTCCGGCAACTTCTCGACGGCAATCGGCGATTTTGCCAATGCGGCCGGTGAGCAGTCCCAGGCTATCGGTCAGGGCTCGAGCGCTTCGGGGGTCCGTTCCAATGCGATCGGCCAGACGGCCAACGCCTCCGGACTTGACGCTATCGCCTATGGCACGGGCGCAACCGCATCGGACGAAGATGCGGTGGCCTTGGGTCAGGGTGCCCAATCGACCGGCTTCCACTCCACCTCGGTTGGTGCGGAATCCGAAGCGACCGGTGCGGGCGACACCGCCCTTGGCTGGCAGGCTTCTGCTACCGGGGGTCAGGCAACGGCCACGGGTCGCCAGGCTTCGGCCAGTGGTTTCCAGTCGAGCGCTTACGGCCAGTCGGCCGATGCCTCGGGCGCTCAGTCGACCGCAACGGGCTTCGCCTCCTCCGCCAGCGGCGTGGGTTCGACAGCCAACGGCACGGGCGCAGCTTCTTCGGGAGCCAACTCGGTAGCGGTGGGTATCAACTCCAGCGCCACCGAGAGCGGTGCCATTGCCATGGGTAATGGCGCTCAGGCCATCAGCGAACAGGCCGTTGCTATCGGTGAAGGCGCCATCGCCAGCGGGTCGACCGCTGTGGGTGGCGGAGCCCAGGCGACAGCTGCCGACACGGCGGCCTTCGGCCAGAACGCTGCTGCCACGGCAGCCAGCGCCACGGCCCTGGGTGAGAACTCGACCGCCAGCGGCGAGGACTCGACGGCTGTGGGTGAAAATGCCCTTGCCTCGGCTGAAGACACCACGGCCGTCGGCCAGGGTGCGACAGCCAACTTCGAAGGTGCCACGGCTGTTGGTTCGGGCGCACTCGCATCCGAACACAATGCGACTGCCGTGGGTATCGACTCGCAAGCACTGGAAGACGGAGCGGTGGCCCTTGGCGACGCTGCGGTTGCATCGCTGGAATACTCGACTGCGGTCGGCTCCAGCGCTTCGGCACAGGGCGCCAACTCCACGGCGATCGGTCGCAACGCCGATGCCCGCACCGATCTTGCCACGGCAGTCGGCGTGAACTCGGTCGCTACTGGCATCGGCACAGCCTCGCTGGGTTCGGAAGCCTTCGCCCGCGGCACACTGTCGACAGCTGTCGGCGGCAATTCGCAGGCGACGGTGGACGGCACCACGGCGCTGGGCGGCGGCTCTGCAGCCACGGCCAATGACGCCACCGCAATCGGCATCGGTGCAGCGGCCTCGGGCGCAAGCTCGCTGGCGGCAGCGGACGGTGCGGTTGCATCGGGTCTCGACTCGGTTGCTCTTGGCCGCGATGCAGTAGCGAGCGACGAAGACGCAGTCGCCATCGGCCAGACGGCGGTGGCCAGCGGCTTCCACTCCACTTCGGTGGGTGCGGAATCGCAGGCGACCGGCGCGGGCGATACGGCTCTCGGCTGGCAGGCCTCTGCCAGCGGCGGCCAGTCGACGGCAACGGGTCGCCAGGCTTCGGCCAGCGGCTTCCAGTCGAGCGCCTACGGCCAGAGTTCTTCTGCCTCTGGAGACCAGAGCCTCGCGGCAGGGTTCAATTCGAATGCCTCCGGTGATCTGTCGGTCGCTCTTGGCAACGGAACCCAGGCAACCGGACCCGAGAATATCGCTATCGGCAACAACTCCAGTTCGACCGGAAACGCATCGACTGCAGTTGGTGTGGCGACGACAGCCTCTGGGACACGCTCATCGTCCTTCGGTTATGTCTCCACCGCCAGCGGCTTCCGAGCTGTCTCGATTGGTGACTTCACCGTGGCATCGGGAAATACCTCGACTGCGATCGGACAGCAAAGCGTCGCTTCTGCCAGCTTCTCGACCGTGGTGGGTGCTTTCTCCACCGCATCGGGCAACAACAGCTTCGCGGGCGGTCTGTCCGCGAATGCCTCGGGCCTCGACGCGGTTGCCATCGGCACTGGTGCAACTGCCAGTGACGAGGACGCCCTGGCTCTCGGCCAAGGTGCCCAGTCGACCGGCTTCCACTCTACCTCGGTAGGTGCGGAATCGATTGCCTCGGCGGCGGGTGACACGGCTCTTGGCTGGCAGGCAGCTGCCACCGGAGGCCAGTCTACCGCAACGGGTCGCCAGGCTTCGGCCAGCGGCTTCCAGTCGAGCGCCTACGGCCAGTCGGCAATGGCTATCGGCAACCAGTCGATTGCCCTTGGCTTCAACGCCCAAGCAACTGACGAGGACGCTGTCTCGATCGGCGAATCGGCAATGGCCGGCTTCCACGCAACTGCCCTTGGCGGTGAAGCGGTAGCTACCGGTGCCGGTGCAACTGGCCTCGGCTGGCAGTCCGCTGCCACCGGCAACCAGTCGACCGCCGTCGGTCGCCAGGCAGTCGCCAGCGGCGTCCAGGCAACCGCCATCGGCCAGAGCGCAACGGCAGCCTTCGATGGCTCCACCGCACTGGGCGTGGGCGCCACCACGACCGCAGCCAACCAGGTCGCCCTTGGCGGCATGGGCAGCGCGGTTCGCATCGGTGACATCGCCGCCAGCACGGCCGCACAGCTCAACGCTGGCGAGGTGATGACGGTGGATGCCAACGGGGTCGTCGGTGTCGATCCGACTGTCCGCCAGGACATCGCGTCCAACACGGCGGCGATCGCGGTTAACGCCAACAACATCGCCGTGAACTCCGGCCTGATCGGCATGAACACCGCCAACATCGCGTCGAACGCCTCGGCAATCGCGACGCTGCAGGGTCAGACCACCACCCTCTTCGATCTCACCGCCCAGAATGCCCGGGGCGTGCGGGAAGCGAACGAAGGTGTCGCCATGGCGCTGTCGATGGAATCGCCGGTGCTCATGCCCACCGACAGCTTCGGCATCGCCGGTGGCTTCGGCTACTACAACGACCGTGTCGCGGGTTCGGCAAGCTTCGCCGCCCGCATCAGCGACAATGCGGCCTTCACCGGCGGCGTCGGCATCGGCTTCGACGAAGGTGAAGTCGGCGCCCGCGCCGGGTTCCAGGTCACCTGGTAACCAGATCCGGCCAGACGCCGGACAGCCCCGGAAGGGACAGGAAGGGCGGCTCGCAGGGGCCGCCCTTTTTCGTGGGGGCGATCCCCTTTGTGGCCAATGGAGGCAAGATACTGGTGGAAATCGTTGAACGAATCCGTGAGTAGGGCGCTTCACACCAAAGCGTGCCACCGACACCACGAAAGGATGCAGCCCCATGAAAACCCGCGCCGCCGTCGCCTTCGAGGCCAAGAAGCCGCTCGAGATCGTAGAACTCGACCTCGAAGGTCCGAAGGAGGGCGAGGTGCTGGTGGAGATCATGGCGACCGGCATCTGCCACACAGACGCCTATACGCTCGACGGGTTGGACAGCGAGGGCATCTTCCCCTCGATCCTGGGCCACGAAGGCGCAGGCATCGTGCGCGAGGTCGGCCCCGGCGTGACCAGCGTGAAGCCCGACGATCACGTGATCCCGCTCTACACGCCGGAATGCCGCCAGTGCAAAATGTGCCTGTCGGGAAAGACCAACCTGTGCAGCGCGATCCGCGAAACGCAGGGCAAGGGCCTGATGCCGGACGGCACCAGCCGTTTCAGCTACAAGGGCGAGACCATCTATCACTACATGGGCTGCTCCACCTTCTCGAACTTCACGGTGCTGCCCGAGATCGCGGTTGCCAAGATCCGGACGGACGCACCGTTCGAGACGAGTTGCTACATCGGCTGCGGCGTCACCACCGGTGTGGGGGCCGTCACCAACACCGCCAAGGTGCAGCCGGGTGACAACGTGGTGGTCTTCGGTCTCGGCGGGATTGGCCTGAACGTGATCCAGGGCGCGAAGATGGCGGGGGCAGACCGCATCGTCGGCGTGGACATCAACAATTCCAAGAAGGAATGGGGCGAGAAGTTCGGCATGACCGACTTCGTCAATCCGAAGGAAACCGGCGACATCGTCGCGCACCTGGTCGAAATGTTGGATGGCGGAGCGGACTACAGCTTCGACTGCACCGGCAATACCGACGTAATGCGCCAGGCGCTGGAATGCTGCCACAAGGGCTGGGGCACCTCCATCATCATCGGTGTGGCCGAAGCGGGCAAGGAGATCGCCACACGCCCCTTCCAGCTGGTAACGGGCCGCAACTGGCGCGGAACCGCGTTCGGGGGTGCCAAGGGGCGCACGGACGTTCCCAAGATCGTCGACTGGTACATGAACGGCAAGATTGCCATCGACCCGATGATCACGCACACGCTGACGCTGGAAGAGATCAACAAGGGCTTCGATCTGATGCACTCTGGCGAGAGCATTCGCAGCGTCGTGGTCTACTAAGCCTGCGCGCTACACGAATTCACTTGTTCGCAATGCCGCGCGTTCTGGCTAAGTGCCATCACACACCGGCAAAAAGGGAAGGAAGATACGATGTTCAGCCATATGGTAGTCGGCTCCAACGATCTGGAGAAATCGAAGACATTCTACGATGCCCTGTTCACTGTCATGGGCGCGAAGGAAGGCATCCTCGATGGCAAGGGACGCCTGGTTTACATGCACGATAACGCCGTGTTCCTCGTCACTACGCCACTCGACGGGAACCCCGCGACCTGTGCCAACGGCGCGACCGTGGGGTTTGGGATGACATCGACCGAACAGGCCGACGGGTGGCACGATGCCGGCGTCCAGGCCGGTGGCACCAGCATCGAGGATCCGCCGGGCTGGCGCACCAACGATTTCGGCCGGCTCTACCTTGCCTACCTGCGCGATCCCGATGGCAACAAGCTGTGCGCGCTGCACCGCGAGGCTCGCTGATGGCCATAGAAACCGTAAGTGAGACAAAGTGCTTCGGTGGCAGCCAGGGCGTGTACAGGCATGCCAGCGCTGCCACCGGCACCGACATGACATTCCAGGTGTTCATCCCCGAACATCGCGAAGGCGAGAAGCTGCCCGTGCTCTGGTGGCTGTCGGGCCTTACCTGCACGCACGAAAACGCGATGATCAAATGCCACTACCACCAGGCCTGCGCCGAGCACGGCGTGATTCTGGTCGGGCCGGATACGTCCCCTCGGGGAGAGGGCGTGCCCAACGACGAGGCCTACGATTTCGGCCAGGGCGCGGGCTTCTATGTCGATGCCACGCAGGATCCCTGGGCGCAGCATTTCCAGATGCGTCGCTATGTCGAGGAAGAGTTGCCCGCGCTGGTGGCCGATGCCTTTCCGGTCGACATGGAGCGGCAGGCCATTTCCGGCCATTCGATGGGCGGGCACGGCGCGCTTACTGTTTCGCTTCGCAACCCGGGCCGGTTCCGTTCGACCAGTGCGTTTGCTCCTATCGTTAGCCCGCTGAACTGTCCGTGGGGCGAAAAGGCGCTGACCGGCTACCTGGGTGACGACCGGGATGCCTGGCGCAAATACGACGCCTGCGCCCTGATCGAGGATGGCGCGCGGATCGACAACCTGCTGGTGGACCAGGGCCGGGCGGACGATTACCTCGATGACGAGTTGAAGACCTGGCTGCTGGAAGATGCGGTACGCGAGGCCGGGATGGAGGCGACGATCCGCCTCCATGAAGGGTACGACCATTCATATTTCTTCGTATCCACCTTCATCGCAGAACATGTTGCCTGGCACGCGGAAAAGCTGAAGGCATGAGCGGCACGTTGCCTTCGTGCAACAATTTGGCAGCACCTGGTGTGATACAGGGAACCCCTTCCTTCGTCTGGCGCTAGTTCATCATGGATGCGACGATTTCAGCACTGTTGCCAATGACGCTGCTCGACAGTCTCGCCGCCATGCCGATGGGTGCCGTTGCCCTTCCTGCCCTGATTGCCACCGTCACTGCGTCACTCGTTGCCATGTCGGTGCCCGGTGCTGTCAACACGATGTCGTTCCTGAGCGGGCTGGTGCTGGGCCTCACCGGCGTGCTGGTGGTGGTAGTGGGCTGCGCGGTGGGCAGCCACCTGCTGTTCCTGGTCACCCGCCGCTGGCTGGCAGAGCGGATGCGCCGCCGGTTTGGTTCGCGACTGGACGGCGTGCAGGAACACCTCGCCCGGCGCGGCCCGCTGTACGTGGTCGGCGCAAGACTGGGCGGGGTGCCGCATGTGATCGTTACCGCCGGATGCGCCGCCACTCCGATTACCGGGCGAGCCTTCCTGGGTGCCAGCATGCTTGGCATGCTGCCGGCCATCGTGCTTTCCGCCCTTGCAGGGTCCGGCATCGCTGCGATCTAGTCTGGGCTTCGCTATCTAGCTGCCCTTAAGGACAATATTTACCGGGCGCACCTATGTGTGCCGGCGATGCATTCGCTTCGCCGCCTTCTACCGTGACCGTCAGCGCGATGATCGCGATGACCGCGCTGGTGGCAGGCCTGTGCGTGTTTTGCGCCATTATCTGCGCCGCCCTGCAAAGACATTCCGCCCTGATCTGGATGGGCATCGCACTCGCGATCGGCGTGCTGGAAAGTCTCGCCCTGAAAGATGGCGACATCACGCGCGTGGACCTTTGGCTGATGGCGGCGACGGTGCCACTGTCCTATCTCTGCGTCGGCGAATCCGTACGCGCTGCCTTTGGCCTGGCTCCGTCGGGTCTGCGTTTCTTCACCGTGTGCGGCGCGATGGTGCTGCTGACGCTGGTGCTGCTGCAATCGCCGCTGCCGGCCGTTCTCCAGTTCCTGCCTTCGCAACTTGCTGGCGCTGCGGCGATGGCGCGAACTGTCGTGGTCGTGCAGAAGGCGCGTCGGCGCGGCGATCTCATCGATCTCGGCCTGCTGGTCACGCTTGGCCTGGTGACGACCATCTACCTGGCACGCATACCGTTTTTCCCGGTGCTGGTGGGCATGGAGCCAGCTTTCGGCTCGATTTCGCGGCAGAACCTGCAGGATATCCTGATCGTCACCTTCGCGGTGCTGGTGCCAGCCGTCGTGTTCCTCACCGTGGCGCGGGCGGTGGCGAACTCGCTGCAACTCTACCGCATGAAGGCCGAACACGACTTCCTCACCAACCTCCCCAACCGCCGCGCATTCGAGGCGCTGGCGAACTGCGAGACACGCGGCAGTGGCACGCTGGTGGTCTGCGATATCGACAGGTTCAAGCGGATAAACGACCGCTTTGGCCATGCGGCCGGCGACGCGGTGATCCAGGCCGTTGCCAGCCTGCTGGACGGCGAAGGCTTTGCCGCACGCATCGGCGGGGAAGAGTTCGCCATCTGGCTGCCCCGGTCAAATGTGGAGGAGACGCGGCGCCACGCCGAACGGCTGCGCCGCGAATTGACGACGCTCCGCCTGGTCGAACTGGCGGATGATTACGCCATCACCGCCAGTTTCGGCATCGTCGCTTGCCCTTCGGACATGGCGCTGGCCAAGGCTCTGCGGGCCGCCGACGACGCGCTGTACCTCGCGAAGAATTCCGGCCGGAACTGCGTATGCATATATGGCGAATGCGCGCCTCAGCAGGCGCGCCAGTCGCGCCGCCAGCGAGCAGCAGCCTAGCGGCGCAACCGGAACACGGCGTGCTCTGCCCGCCAGTTCGCCCCGAACGGACCGTTGCCGCGGCCAATCTCGTTTCCGGCGGCAAAGAACCAGCTGCCGCTGACCCTGACTCCGCGCAGGGCCAGGAATTCGTGGAAGTCTGCAATGGTCAGGTGGTGGATGTTGGCGGTTTCGTACCAGCTACCGGGCAGATGCCGCGAGATGGGCATACGCCCGTTGCGCAGCAGGAACAGCCGCATCCGCCAATAGGCGAAGTTGGGAAAACTGACGAAAGCCTCCCGCCCCACGCGCAGCAACTGGTCCAGCAACCAGTCGGGGCGCTGGGCAGTCTGCAGGGTCTGGCTGAGGATGGCGACATCAAAGGCGCCGTCGGGATAGTCCGCAAGATCGCGGTCAGCATCGCCCTGCACGACGGAAAGCCCGCGCGACACGGCCTTGGCCACGGCTTCGGGATCGATCTCCATGCCGCGCGCGTCGCAGCCTTTCTGCACTTGCAGGGCTTCCATCAGGTCCCCCTCCCCGCAGCCGACATCCAGCACGCGTGCACCCTCGGGTACGTGGGCGGCGATCTTGGCGAGGTCTGCGCGCAAGGTCATCCGATGAAGCCTTCCACCACCCGGTCCAGCGCGGGCACATCCAGCAGGAAGCTGTCGTGGCCATAAGGCGCGGACAGCTCGACGAAGCTGACCGGCGCAGCCACCGCATTCAGCGCATGCACCACCTCGCGCATGTCGGCCGTGGTATAGAGCCAGTCGGTATCGAAACTGACGAGGCAGAAGCGGGTGTCCTTCGCGCCGCGGAATGCATCGGCCAGCAGGCCGCCGTGTTCCTCGGCAAGGTCGAAGTAATCCATAGCGCGGGTGATGTAGAGGTAGCTGTTGGCATCGAAGCGGTCGGTGAAGCTGAGGCCCTGGTAACGCAGGTAGCTCTCGACCTGGAAATCGGCATCGAAGCCGAAGCTCTTCGCTTCCCGGTCCTGCAGGCGCCGACCGAACTTTGCGGTCAGCCCCTCTTCGGAAAGATAGGTGATATGCGCTGCCATGCGCGCCACGGCCAGCCCCTTGGCCGGCGCTTCACCGCCGTAATAGTCTCCGCCCTGCCAGTTGGGATCGGCCATGATCGCCTGCCGCCCCATCTCGTGGAAAGCGATGTTCTGCGCGGTATGGCGCGCGGTCGTGGCGATCGCCAGCACGCGGTCCGTCCGCTCCGGGAAATTCGCCGCACACGACAGGGCCTGCATTCCGCCCATCGATCCGCCGACGACGGCGTGCAGTCTCTCGATACCCAGCGTGTCGAGCATGGCCATCTGCGCGCGCACCATGTCGCGGATGGTGATGACGGGAAATTGCATGGCGTAGGGCCCGCCCTCTGGCCCGGTGCTGGATGGGCCGGTGGAGCCGAGGCAGGAGCCGATCACGTTGGCGCAGATTACGTGGAAGCGGTCTGTATCGATGGGCTTGCCGGGGCCGACCATCCGCTCCCACCAGCCGGGCTTTCCGGTGACGGGGTTGGTGCCTGCCACGAACTGGTCACCGGTCAGCGCGTGGAAGATCAGCACCGCATTCCCCTTGTCCGGTGCAAGCTCTCCATACGTTTCGTAAGCCAACTGCACGCCCGCAAGCTCACGCCCGCTATCGAGCGCGAGCGGCGCATCTAGCACGAGGCTGCGGAAATCGATTTCGGACGTGTTGGCCATGACAAGGGTTCGCGGTTTCGGTCCGGGGCACTTGGGCGAGCCAAAGCGGGCTGTCAATCACGGCAAAGGGCGGCTATGCGCGCCTTCGCAACTGACGAGTCCTGTTTGATGGCCGATATCCAACGTCCGCAGATGAAGCCGTACATCGAGGCGATCCACGCCTATGTTCCGGGCAAATCGAAATCTTCCGACGGGCGGGCCCTGGTCAAGCTGTCGGCCAACGAGAACCCGCTGGGCACTTCGCCCCTTGCGCTGGATGCGCTGGGAAGGACCGGCAAGCCGTCCGACTATCCCGATCCCGACGCGACTGCCTTGCGAGAAGCCATTGCCGATGCTCACGGGCTCGATCCGGCGCGGATCGTGTGCGGCACGGGCTCGGGTGAACTTCTGGGTTATGCCGTTCAGGCCTTTGCCGGAGCGGGCGACGAGGTGCTGTTCAGCCGCTTCAGCTTTTCGCTCTATCCACTGCTGCCATTGAAGGTCGGCGCCGAGGGTGTGATGGCAGACAACCGCGACTTTGCTGCGGATGTCGATGCCCTGCTGGAAAAGGTAGGGCCGGCGACCCGCGTGGTATTGCTCGACAATCCGAACAACCCGACCGGGGCATACCTGCCGCGGGAGGAGGTTGCGCGTCTTCACGCCGGGCTTCCTGCCGATGTCCTCCTGGTCGTCGATCAGGCCTATGCAGAGTACCTGCCCGAGGGCGTGGACGACGGCGCATTCGCGCTCGCCGAGCAGCACGACAACGTGCTGGTGACGCGCACCTTCTCCAAGGCGTACGGCCTTGCGGCGGAGCGGATCGGCTGGGCCACCGGGGCACCCGATCTGATCGGAGCGCTCAACCGGCTGCGCGGGCCATTCAACGTGACCACCAGCGGCCAGTGCGCCGCGACCGCCGCGCTGGCCGATCAAGGCTTCGTTCGCGAAAGCCGTGAACGCAACGCAGCCGCTCGCGCCTGCTTCGTCTCGGCCATAGAGTCGCTTGGCAACCACGGCCTGCGCGCCGTGCCGAGCGAGGCGAACTTCGTGCTCGTGCTGTTCGAGGGGGGACTTTCCGCCGAAACCGCGATGCACGCCATTGCCGAGGCGGGCTATGCTGTGCGCCATCTGCCGGGGCAGGGACTGCCCCATGCGCTGCGCATCACCGTGGGCACAGATGCGCAAATGGCGGAGATCGCCGATACGCTGCGCCACCTTTGCGAGGACGGCAAGTGAGCTTTCGCCACGTAGCCATTGTCGGCCTTGGCCTGCTGGGCGGCTCCATCGGCCTGGCCGTAAAAGAGCACCTGCCCGATGTGAAGACCACCGGTTACGATGCCGACCCCCAAGTGCGGGAGCGCGCCCGACAGCGTGGCCTTGCCGGAACCATTGCCGACGATCCGGCAGATGCCGTGCGCGGCGCGGACCTGGTAATCCTGTGCGTCCCGGTGGGCGCCATGGAAGCGGCCGCATCGGCTATCGCGCCGGGGCTGGAGCCGGGCGCGGTAGTGAGCGATGTCGGCTCATCGAAGATCAGCGTCGCGCAAAGCCTGGCCCGCGCCCTGCCGGAGCATGTCATCATCCCGGCCCATCCCGTCGCGGGGACCGAGCAATCCGGTCCGGACGCGGGCTTTGCCAGCCTGTTCCACCACCGCTGGTGCATCATTACCCCGCCTGAAGGCGCGCCGCCTGCGAAGGTCGAGGCCCTGAAGGCTTTCTGGCGCGGTCTCGGCTCCACGGTGGAGATCATGGATGCCGATCATCACGACCGCGTGCTGGCCGTCACCAGCCATATTCCCCACCTGATCGCCTATACCATCGTGGGCACCGCCAGCGACCTGGAGGAGGTGACCCGCAGCGAAGTGATCAAGTATTCCGCCGGTGGCTTCCGCGATTTCACCCGCATTGCCGCCAGCGACCCGGTGATGTGGCGCGACGTGTTCCTCAACAACCGCGACGCCGTGCTAGACATGCTCGACCGGTTCCTGACCGACCTTGCGATGATGCGCGAGGCGATCAAGGCGGGGGATGGGGAGATGATGTTCGACCAGTTCTCCAAGACCCGCGCCATCCGCCGCCGGATCATCGAGCACGGTCAGGACGACGCGCGGCCCGACTTCGGCCGCCACGATCACGACTAGGCAGGCTGTGTAAGCCTACTCCGCCGCTTCCTTCTCGGCGAATTCCAGCGTCGCGAGAAAGCGCTCGGCATCCAGCGCGGCCATGCAGCCGGTGCCCGCCGCGGTTACCGCCTGGCGGTAGGTATGGTCCATCACGTCACCGCAGGCGAAAACGCCGGGTATCGCGGTCTTGGGCGTGCCGGGTTCGACCAGCAGATAGCCGCTGTCGTCCATCGGCAGCTTGCCCTTGAACAGTTCGGTCGATGGCGCATGGCCGATGGCGACGAAGGCCCCGTCTACTGCCAGCTCGCTCTTTTCGCCCGTTACCGTGTCGACCAGCTCCAGCTTCGCCAATGCGCCGTTCTCGCCCGCCACGAAGCGTTCGACCGTCTTGTTCCACAGCGTGCTGATCTTGTCCGACTTGAACAGGCGTTCCTGCAAAATCTTCTCGCTGCGCAGTTCGTCGCGGCGATGGATCAGCGTCACGTCGTCGGAGTGGTTGGTGAGGTAGAGCGCCTCTTCCACGGCGGTGTTGCCGCCGCCGATAACGGCCACCTTCCGTCCGCGATAAAAGAACCCGTCGCACGTCGCACAGGCCGACACGCCCTTGCCGCCGAGTTCCTGCTCGCCCGGCACGCCCAGCCATTTGGCCTGCGCGCCGGTGGCGATCACCAGCACGTCGCCCACGTATTCGTCGCCCGAATCGCCGATGGCGCGGAAAGGCGATCCGTCGTCCAGGTCCACCTCGACAATCGTGTCCCACATCATGCGGGTGCCGACATGCTCTGCCTGCGCCTGCATCTGTTCCATCAGCCATGGACCCTGGATGACATCGGCAAAGCCGGGATAGTTCTCGACATCGGTAGTGATGGTCAGCTGGCCGCCTGGCTGGAGGCCCTGCACGACAATCGGCTCCATCCCCGCGCGCGCGCCATAGATGGCGGCGGAATATCCTGCGGGGCCGGAGCCAATGATGAGCATGCGGGTGCGATGGGTGGTCATGGTTGTCTCAATTCGCTAGTGGAAGGAGACAGGTAGGAACCCCGCCGATTCGGTGCAAGCGAGGGCCCTCGCTTCTCAACGGTCGCTAAAGGCATTTCCGATACGAAAAAGGGAGCGAACCCGCGTACGGGCCGCTCCCTTGTTCTTGCAATTGGCTTGCCTTCAGACGGTGGTCGTCTTCGTGTCAGCAGGAGTAGCCGGGGTGACCGGCTCCTGCCCGGCCTTGTCGGCCAACCGCTTCACCAAGTACCCGCCGCCAGCAAGTGCCAGCAGGGTGGGAAGGCGCAGGCGACGCACCAGGGGCACTGCCACCGCGCCGAGAACTGCACCGGTGGTGCCGCCCATCTTGCGGCTTTCGCTGCCCAGTTTTGCGCCGACACCGGCGCCGATAAGCTTGCCAATCATATGAAATCTCCTTTCCCAGATAACGGGCAGGACGCGCGATTGGTTCCGCCTCGGGAGCGCGGGGAAAAACTGTCACGAAGCGCGACGTGATGCCCTGTGGCTATGCTATCGAAGGCCATCGCCTGCTCCGCATTCGGTGCCCCATGATCGGGTCGGACCGGGTGTGGCAGTTCAACCCCGTGGAACGAAATTGCGGGTAAGTTGTTTTCGGTTCGGAAAATTTCGTTCACACCAGCGCCGCAAGTCACGCCGGACGCCGCAAGTCACGCC
This sequence comes from uncultured Sphingomonadaceae bacterium, assembly GCA_947493195.1. Classification (GTDB taxonomy): domain Bacteria; phylum Pseudomonadota; class Alphaproteobacteria; order Sphingomonadales; family Sphingomonadaceae; genus Alteraurantiacibacter. The sequence continues at coordinate 380,732 of CANLQG010000004.1, forward strand.
GGAACGCCCACGGAATTCATCCGAGCGTGGGAATGGGTTTTCCACCACAGGGGAGGAATGCGGGAAATGCCTGAATCTGGTTCGCTGAGCGCAGAGCGTCTTGGCCGGATCGTGGAAGATGCCGCGTCCGAAGTCTATGTCTTCACTGCAGACGATTTCCGCTTTCTGCTGGTCAATCGCGGCGCACGCGAAAACCTCGGTCTGAGCTCCGAGGAGCTCGCCCGGCTGCATCCGTGGGACATCAAGCCCGAGTATACCGAGCCGCAGTTCAGGCAATTCGTTCAGCCTCTTATCGACAACGAAGCCGGCAGACTGCAGTTCGAGACCGTCCACGAACGCAAGGATGGTTCGCTCTACAACGTGGATGTCAGTCTGCAGTTAATCACCAGCGGCGAAAAGCCGATGTTCTACGCCTCGATCCGCGACGTAACCGAACAGCGCAAGGTTATGCGCGATCTCGAGGCGGCGACCGCGCAGCTCGATGCGATCCTCAACAACACCACCATGGCCGTTTTCATGATGGACGAGCGCCAGCATTGTTCGTTTATGAACAAGGCGGCGGAAGAGATGACTGGCTTCACCTTCGAGGAAACGCGCGGGCGCGCCTTGCACGACGTGATCCATCACCAATACCCTGACGGCACTCCGTTCCCGATCGAGGAATGCCCCATCGACCGTGCCTTCCCCGAAGATTACCAGTCGCAGGGGGAAGAGGTTTTCATCCACAAGGACGGGCACTTCTACAATGTCGGGTTCACCGCCTCACCGATGAAGGATGCATCGGGCAAGACCATCGGCACCGTGATCGAGGCGCGCAACATCGACGACGAGCTGGAGGCGCGCAAGGCGCTCAATGCTTTCAACGAGGAGCTGCGCCACCGGGTGGACAAGGCCATGGCCGAACGCGAAGCACTGGAGATGCAACTGGTCCAGGCGCAGAAGATGGAGGCGATCGGCCAGCTGACCGGAGGCATCGCACATGATTTCAACAATCTGCTGCAGGTGATCGGCGGCAATCTGCAATTGCTGCATGCAGACCCTGCCATCGCCGGGAAGAATGCCGAGCGGGTGGGCCATGCGATATCGGGTGTCGAAAGGGGAGCCAAGCTGGCCACCCAGTTGCTGGCCTTCGGTCGCCAGCAACCCCTCAGCCCGGAACCGGTCAATGCCGGTCGCATCATTCGCGGGATGGACGACATGTTCCGCCGCACGCTGGGCGAACTGGTCGAGATCGAGACCGTGGTTGCCGCGGGATTGTGGAACTGCCTGGTCGATCCGCGCCACCTTGAAAACGTGTTGCTCAACCTCGTCATCAACGCACGCGATGCGATGGGCGGCGAGGGGACGCTGACGGTCGAGGCGGGCAACGCCTCGCTGGACGACGAATATATCCAGTCGAACCCCGACGCGCAGGCCGGGCAATATGTTGTGATCGCGGTAACCGATGATGGCTGCGGCATTCCGGAACGCGACCTCGCAAAGGTTTTCGAGCCTTTCTTCACCACCAAGGAAACCGGTAAGGGCACCGGCCTTGGCCTTTCCATGGTGTTCGGCTTCGTCAAGCAGTCCGGCGGCCATATCGCGATCTATAGCGAGGTCGACGAGGGGACGACCGTGCGCATCTACCTGCCGCGCACGCGGGCGGAGGAGCCCGTAGGCCGCCGCGAATCGGAGTCCTTCGTGACGAAGGGCAACAACGAGGTTGTCCTGGTGGTGGAGGATGACGGAGAGGTCCGCGCCACCGTGATGGAAATGCTATCCACCCTCGGATACCAGGCGGTGGAAGCGGAAAACGCCGATGCCGCGCTGGCCATCGTGAACTGCGGCATTTCGATCGACCTGCTGTTCACCGACGTGGTCATGCCGGGAGAACTCAAGTCGACCGAGCTTGCGCGCATGGCGCAGAAGCGGCTTCCCAACCTCGCCGTGCTGTTCACCTCGGGCTACACCCAGAATGCCATCGTTCATGCAGGACGGCTGGACGACGGCGTCGAGCTTATCAGCAAGCCCTACACGGCGGAACGTCTCAGCCAGAAAATCCGGTCCGTCCTGGCAAAGGCCGGCGCGAACCCGGCGGGCAAGCCAGAGCCTGATGAGAGGGCCGACGAGCGCCAGGAAAAAGCCGTTACGCAGCGGGCGAAGCGTATCCTGGTGGTAGAGGACGAGGTTTTCATCAGGATGTCGCTGACCGAACTGCTCGAAGGGTTCGGCCACGAGATCGCGGAAGCAGGTTCCCTGAAGGGAGCCCGGCAGCATTTCGCCGAGAATGAATTCGACATGGTCATTACCGACCTCAGCCTGCCGGATGGGAACGCCGGGGAATTCATTCGCGAACTGACCGGCGCATCGGCCGACCTGGAAATCGTGATCGCAACAGGCGGCGTCGTTCCCGATGACATTGCCGCCCACGGGCTGCCCGTCCTGCGCAAGCCGTTCAGCGATGACGAGGTGCGCGAGATCGTGGGCACCGGCGCCAAGCCCCTTGGTCAGAAGGCGTAGCGGGTGCTTACCTGCACTTTCTCCAGTATGCCCGATCGGCCATCTTCCAGTTGCCGCTGCGCATGCATGAACTCAACTCCCACGTCGAGGTTCGGGACGGGGGACCAGATTAGGTTGGCAAAGGCGTTCCAGCTTTCGTCCGTCACCTGGTCGCCCGTCAGCAACACCGGATTGTCGGCCCGGAAGTAGGAACCCGCCACGGTGGTGCGCAGGCCCTCGGCCCAGAAATGGCGGTAAGCGGCGAACCCGGACCAGGTAAAGATCGGATCGAGATCGCCCGATAGGTCGATGGCAGCATCGTTGACGATGTTGATGCCGATGTAGCGGCCCAGCCCGTCGCCAGCGGTAGCCATGAAGCGCAGGTCATCGCGCGCGCCCACCTCGATGCGGCCCGCAAGGCTGATCCCGTAGCCAAGCGCCGTATGCCCGCCGGTGCCGAAATCGTCGTCGGCGATGTTCAGGCTGCGCACGATACCCGCCGCACTGATCGAGCCCCAGTCGCCGCCATGGTTGTAGCGCACCACAAGATCGGGGAGCGTGTCGTCCCCTGCCGGCAGCCGCCCGCCCGCAGGTGTGGTCACGGTGGTCTCGGGCTGTTCCAGCGCCACCTGGAAACCGCCGCTGGTATAGCGGATCATTGGCTGGCGATCGAACACCGTGCCGGGCGTCACGCCGATGAAATCCATTGATTCCGGCAAGGCGCCGACGTTCTGGAACGTGGACCAGGTCTGGCCGAACAACCAGCTTCCATAAGTCAGGTAGGCCTGGCGCAGCCGCGGGGTGTAGCTGTTGGATACCCGTTCATCCCCGCCATCGGTGACCATGAAGTCGACCTCTATGTGCGAGGCGAGGGGCTGGCCGGTGCCGACATCGGTAGCAGTCTTCAGCACCACGCGGGTCTGCCGGGCGGAGAAGTCCGTGTCCCAGCCCGACGCGGTTCCACCAACCGGGATGGCCGCCGGAATCAGGAAATCGCGCAGGATGCTGCCACCGGGCAACTGTCCGCCACTGGTTCGCAGGCTGAGCGCGTCGAGCTTTACATAGCCACCCAGGGTTACTTGTGTATCACCCACCGAAAAGCCGTCGCGATCATGCGCGGTGGCAACATCCTCGACCTGCGCGGCAAGGGCGGCCTGTTCCCGGCGCAGGGCGCGGGTCTCTGTCAGGATGGGGTCCATGTCCTCCTTCCGGTCGAGCCGTTCGATCAACGTGCCGACCATCTGCTCGAGCCGGGAGAGGCGTTCTTCCAGGCTCGGTGCGCCATCGGCCTGCTGGGCGGCGGCGGGCACCGATGCGAGGCCGGTCGCAGCCAGCAGGGCCAGACGCAGCGCGTGGCGGAATGAAATGCCTGCCATGATAATCCTCCCCGGCAACTGCTTCGGGAAAGATGCACCCCGCCTACCAGGGCCGACAGCTAGCGAATGGTCTTACGACCTTTGTCTGAAAGCCCTTTGCCACGGCAGCGGGTATTGTGGTGGGGATCAGGAGGACCCGAACAATGAACGATACGGTTCAACGCCCCGAAAACAGCGACCCCCACGCCGCGCCCGCCGACTACGAAGCGCTCTACCGGCGTTCGGTGGAGGACGCGGATGGTTTCTGGCTGGAGGAGGCGAGGAAGCGGCTGGACTGGTATGCTGAGCCGGTGAAGGCGGGGGAGTGGTCGTTCGATCCGGTGGACATCAGGTGGTTCGCCGACGGTTCGCTGAACCTGTGCCACAATTGCGTCGACCGCCACCTGCCGCAGCATGCGGACCGCGCGGCGCTGATCTTCGAGCCCGACGATCCTGCTTCGCCGGGGCGCACCCTCACCTACGCCCAGCTTCACGCCGAAGTGGTGCAGATGGCCAATGCCCTGAAGGCGATGGGTGTCACCAGGGGCGACCGGGTCACGCTCTACATGCCGATGGTGATCGAGGGCGTGCTCGCCATGCTCGCCTGCGCGCGCATCGGGGCGATCCACTCGGTGGTGTTCGGCGGCTTCTCGCCA
>CANLQG010000005.1 GCA_947493195.1 uncultured Sphingomonadaceae bacterium
CGCCAGGACCGCGACAACCCGGAAAAGATCGCCGAAAAGACAAAGGAATACGAAGACCGCTTCGCCAACCCCTTCGTGGCAGCATCACGCGGCTACATCGACGAGGTGATCTACCCCCACTCCACCCGCCGCCGCATCGCGCTGGGCCTGCGCAAGCTGGCCGGCAAGAAACTCGAAAACCCGTGGAAGAAACACGATAACCTGCCGCTTTAGTCGTCATGCACACGCTCACCACCATCGGCTACGCCCACGCCACGCAGGATGCGCTGGTCGCGGCGCTGCGCGAAGCGAACGTCGAACTTCTCGCTGATATCCGTGCCCTGCCGCTCTCGCGCCGTGCGGGCTTCTCGAAGAATTCGCTCAAGGCGGCGGTGGAAGAGGCGGGCATCGAATACCGCCATTTCAAGCATCTCGGCACACCGAAGGAAGGCCGCGATGCTGCGCGCAAGGGCAATTACGCCGCGCTGCGACGCATTTACGAAGGCCAACTGGAGTTGCCCGAAGCGCTGGCGCAGATGGCCGAGTTGCAAGCGATCGTCCAGGAAAAGCGCACCTGCCTTCTGTGCTATTGCGGCGAGGCGGAAAAGTGCCATCGTTCGCTGTTGATCGAATACGCCTTTCAGGACGCGGAGGTCGTTCATCTACACCCGCAAATGCGGGATTAGGACCGCAAGCGCGCCTCGTGCGTAGGTAAGGCATGTGGTTCGACAACTGGTCCGATATGTGGCGTGTGCTGATCATCACGATCAGCACCTACGCCGTCCTCATCCTGATCCTGCGCGGCGTGGGCAAACGCTCGCTCGCCAAGCTCAACATCTTCGACCTTGTGGTGACCGTGGCCCTTGGTTCCACCCTGGCGACGATCATGCTGAGCAAGGATGTGTCCTTCGCGGAAGGGGCGCTGGCGTTCATTGTCCTTTGCTCGCTGCAATGGATCGTCGCCTGGCTAAGCCTCCGCGCGCAGTGGTTCAAGCGTCTGATCCGGTCCGAACCGCGCCTGCTCTTCAGCGATGGCAGGTTTCTAGACCGCGCCATGCGAGACGAGCGTATCTTGCGGCAGGAGGTCCACGCCGAAATCCGCAATCATGGCTTCGGCGATTGCGAGGATATTGCCGCGGTCGTTCTGGAAACGGACGGCACGTTCAGCGTGATTGCGAAAGCAAAGGCGAAGACGCGTAGCGCGTTGGAAAGCGTACGCCGAGACCCTGGGGACCCCACCGCAGACGCCAGGCCGGCAAGATAACCGGACCCCAAACAGCGTCAGGTGCGTTCAAGGCGCATGTGGTTCGACAACTGGTCCGACATTGGCATCATCGCGCTGACGACGCTCGTCATCTATTTCGCGCTCATCGCCATCCTGCAATTCGCAGGCAAGCGGTCCATCGCCAAGCTCAACATCTTCGATCTGGTGGTGACGGTGGCGCTGGGTTCCATCCTCGCCTCTGTCATGCTGACCAACAGCCTTTCCATCGCCGACGGTCTGAGTGCCTTCATCGTGCTCGCTTTCCTCCAATGGACGGTATCGTTCCTCTCCGTGCGGTTTGGCTGGTTCAAGCAGGTGGTCCGTTCCGATTCGCGCATCCTGTTCAAGGATGGTGAGTTCCTGGAAGAGGAGATGAAATCCGAGCGCGTTACCCATGGCGAAATCGAGGCGGCGATAAGGGGCAAGGGCCATGGCAAGATAGAGAGCATTGCCGCTGTCGTTCTTGAAACCGATGGCAGTTTCAGCGTGATCGAGGGGCCACCCGCCAGCCAGTACAGTGCCCTCGACCGGATGCTGAAGGGCAACGACAAATCCGAAACCGGCGGCGCCTAGTGCGCCTGTAGCTGCTCGCTCAGGAAAGCGGCGATGTCTTCCATCGATACCTGCCTGTCGACGAAAGCCTCGCCAATGCCGCGCAGCAGGATGAAGGGCAGGGTGCCAGCGTCCATCTTCTTGTCGTGCGACATGTGCGCTGCGAGTTTTTCGCCGGTGCAGCCCATGCCAAGAGCAGCAATTTCGGTACGCAGCCCCGCCGAAGCGATCGCCTGCGTCACCCGATTGGCATCGTCCAGCGTGATATAATCAAGCCGCGCAGAATACCGTGCCGCCAGCACCATGCCGAGCGCCACCGCTTCACCGTGCAGCAGCCTGTCCGAAAATCCGGTCTCAGCCTCCAGCGCGTGGCCGAAGGTGTGTCCCAGGTTGAGCAGGGCGCGCGTGCCTGTCGTTTCGCGTTCGTCCTGCGCCACGATGCGCGCCTTCGCCTCCACGCTGCGGGTAACCGCGTATTCGAGAAATTCGGCCTCTCGCGCGGTGACCTTTGCGCCGTTTGCCTCGCACCAGGCGAAGAAGCCCGGATCGCCAAGAATGCCGTACTTGATGACCTCGGCGTAGCCTGCGCCCATTTCGCGCGCGGGGAGGGTGTCCAGCGTAGCGGTATCAGCCAGCACCAGTGCGGGCTGGTGAAAGGCACCGACAAGGTTCTTGCCAGCGCGCGTGTTGATCGCGGTCTTGCCGCCGACGCTGCTGTCGACCTGGGCCAGCAGGGTGGTGGGTATCTGCACGAACCCGCAGCCACGTTTCAGCACGGATGCGGCAAACCCCGTGAGGTCGCCCACCACGCCGCCGCCCAGCGCGAAGATATGGTCGCCGCGCTCGACGCCGTTTTCCAGTAGCCAGTCGACCAGCTTTTCCAGCACAGCCCAGCTTTTCGCACCTTCTCCCGGCTCGGCGATGAACCAGTCGACGCCGACCCCGCCCGCGCCAAGGGCGGCTTCCAGCCTGCCACCATGAGCGGCATGGGAATTGCGATCCGCCACGGCTGCGATCCGTTCCTTGCGCATGAAATCGCGGGCCAGGTGCCCTGCATTGTCCAGCAACCCGTGGCCGACATGCACGTCATAGCCGCGCCCGGCCAGTTCAACGCGGATCACAGCCATTGGTCGAGTTCCTTCAGAATGCGCGCTACTGCCTCGGTATGGGGGCCGGCGCTGCTGGTGACGTGTATAGGTGCCCTGGCGTAGGCGGGTTCGCGCTCTGTCTTCATGCGCGTCACGATTTCGCGCGTGTTGCCGCCGCGCAGCAGCGGGCGCCTGTCGTTGCGGCTGACCCGCTCGACCAGCACGTCGATATCGCTGTCCAGCCAGACGGCGATGCCGCCGTCCAGGATGATTGCGCGCGTTTCGTCCTGCACGAAGGCGCCGCCGCCGGTTGCTATTACGCAGTTGCCGCGGTTCTCTTCCAGCAGCCGCGCGATCACGCGGCGTTCACCGTCGCGGAAATAGGCTTCTCCGAACTGTTCGAAGATTTCGGGAATGGACATGTTGGCCGCTTCGGCAATCGCGTCATCGGCATCGATGAAATGCGCGCCCAGCGTGCCCGCCAGCTTGCGACCGACCGTGCTCTTGCCCACGCCCATCATGCCGACCAGCACAATCGGGCGTTCGATCCGCCTGCGAATGGCGCGGATTGTCGCATCATCGGGTAAGGGCGTGGCAATGGTCATTGCCGCAAGGCCTATAGTTGGGCTAGTCGCGCTGGCAAGCATGAGCCGTGTTTAGGGCGGCCAAGGGAAGCTATTTGCAAAAGTGTCGAAACGACGGATGACGATTGTGGTTCTTGTGGCTGTGGCCTTGGCGGTGATGCTGGGCGTTGCCTGGTACGATGGCGGGCGCGAGGAACAACGACTGATCGTGGAGCCCGTTTCGCTGCCGGAGGGCAATTCGTGAAACGCGCCGTATTCTTCATTAGTGCCGCCGGGCTGGCGCTGTCCTCCTCGCTGGCGATGGCGGGCGGCCCGGAAGACCTGCTGCCCGATATCTTTCGCGATCCGCCGCCGCAGGAGCAACCCTCGCCCACGCCTACACCCACCCAAACGCGCCCGGCCACGCCTTCGCGGCCGTCGACCCCGTCCGCTCCTGGTGGCAGCGGCGAAGTGGTGCAGCCCATACCTGACACGTCCCGGTCATCTGGCAGCACATCGGTACACGTACCGGCCGATTTTCCTTCTCTGGCAGAGCTTGAAGGGATGGAAGAGGACGAGATCAACGAACTGCTGGGCCTGAGGCCAAAGTTCGACATTCCCGCCGCGGCCCGCCGCGCGGTGGAGAATGTTGGTGTGATAGCGCAGGCCGAAGGGGGCTTTCCCAGCCGTTCGCTGGCCAACCAGCCCGCGGCCCTGGTGTCCGCCGTGCTGCAGGCCAGTGACGGCCCGGTGGTTTCCCGCTGGGGGCACATTCTGATGCGCCGTGCGCTGGCGAGCAGGCTGGAAACCCCACGCGGCCTGAACCCGGTGGCTTTTGCCGCGATGCGGGCGCGCGCACTTGCCAATATGGGCGAGGGCGCGGTGGCGCGGACGTTCGTGCAGGATATCGACGGTTCGGAGTACGATCCCGCGCTCGCGTCCGCCGCGTTCGATGCCTATCTTGCCACCGGTGACGTGCTGGGGATGTGCCCTGTTGCCCGTCTGCAGAGCGATCTCATCGATACGCCCGAATGGGAAATGTTGCAGGCCGTCTGCTCTGCCTATCTCGGCGATACGCGCAGCGCCGATCGCCGCCTGCAACGCGCCTTCGGCACCGGCGTTGCGGACGAGATCGACGTGCGCCTGGCCCAGCGGTATGCCGGCGCTGCCGGAGAAGGTGGCCGCGCAGTCAATATCGAATGGGACGGGGTGGAAGAGCTGACGCCGTGGCGGTTCGCCATAGCGCGAGCGGTGGGAGAGGACCTGCCCGAGAACCTGCGCAACGGTCGCGGCCCTTCTTATGATATTTCCACCGTTCTGATCCCCGCGGCCCCGCTGCTGCAGCGGGTGGAAGTGGCAGACACTGCCGCGGCGCGCGGCGTGCTTTCGTCCGCCGCCATGATCGATCTCTATTCGCAGCTTTGGGTTAGCGACAGCTATGATGCCGGTGACAAGGGTCTCGCCGCCCAACTGCGGGAGGCCTACGTCGCCAATACCCCCGCACAGCGCGTGGCCGCGATGCGCCAACTGTGGGGGGAAGGTAACGACTATGGCCGCCTTGTCCTGACAGCCTATGCCGCAGCCCGCCTGCCGGTGAGCGAGGATATGGAGGACGACGCAGCCAATCTGATTGCCTCCATGCTGGCCGCCGGGCTCGATCGCAACGCCATGCGCTGGGCCGGTGTCGTGCCGGACGGCAGCAAGGCATGGGCCCTGCTGTCGCTTGCCCGGCCCGGTGCCGATGGCAGCGTGGACGGCGGCGATATCGACAATTTCCTCGACGACGATGGCAGCGCCAACATGCGCACGTCCGCTTTCCTTGTGGCAGGACTGGCGGGTCTTGGCCGCATCGACAGCGACGACCTGGCCGACTTCTCCGAGCGTGTAGGGGTCAATTTCGAACGCCGCAGCGCATGGAGCGACAAGATCGGGCGTGCGGGCGAACTGGGCAATTCCACGCTTGTCGCAATGCTGGCCGGGCTTGGCATGCAAGGCCGAAGCTGGGAGCAGATGACGCCGCGGCATCTCTATCACATCGTGCGCGCGTTGAACGCAGCGGGCCTATCCGCCGAAGCACGGATGATCGCCGCGGAGGCGGTCGCGCGCGGCTAGACCTGTGTCTGCCGCCATCGACAGTTTCCTGGCCATGCTCGCTGCAGAGCGGGGCGCGGCAGCCAATACTCTTGCCGCCTACCGGCGCGACCTTGAAGGTAGCGAAAGCGTAATTGGCGATCTGGTCAACGCGACCCGGGCGGACCTGGAAAAACTCCCTCGCGCATGGTCCGATCTTGCTGCCTCCACCGTCGCGCGCAAGGTTTCCGCGTTGCGCCAGTTCTTCGGGTTCTGCATCGATGATGGCCTGCGCGACGACGATCCCTCCGCCGCGCTGCCGCGTCCGCAGGCGCGCCGCCCGCTGCCAAAGTTGCTGAGCCATGCAGAAGTGGCGAAACTGTTCGACCAGGCTGAAGGCGAGGCCGCCAGCGACCGTCCTGCGCCGGTGCGCATGCTCACATTGCTGGAACTGCTCTACGGCTCGGGCTTGCGGGCCACCGAGCTTGTCGCCCTGCCGCTGGCCGCCGTGCCGCGCGATGCGCCATTCCTGACAATCACCGGCAAGGGCGGGCAGCAGCGCATGGTGCCCGTATCGCGCCGGGCGCAGCAGGCCATCGGTAGGTGGCTGGCGCTGCGCGAGGGCAAGTCCGCGTTCCTGTTTCCCTCTCGCCAGAAGCATCTCAGCCGTATCAGGCTATACCAGATGCTGAAGGAGCTCGCAGCGCGTGCCGATCTCGATCCGGCGAAGGTCAGCCCCCACGTACTGCGCCATGCTTTCGCTACGCATCTGCTGGAGGGCGGAGCAGACCTGCGGGTGCTGCAGACCCTGCTTGGTCATGCCGATATCGCCACCACGCAGATCTACACCCACGTCGATTCGGCCAGGCTCGTGGCGCTGGTGAATGAACGGCATCCTCTTGCAGGCGGGCGCGGAGCGGGGTAGCGGCTCTGGCATGATTTCTTATCTGGAATTCGAAAAGCCGGTTGCGGAACTGGATGCCAAGATCACCGAACTGCGCGACGCCGCGGGAGAGGATGGCTCCGTTGACATTTCCAAGGAACTGAAGCGCCTGGAGAAAAAGAGCGCAACCCTGCTGGAGAGCACCTATCGCGACCTGTCGCCGTGGCAGAAAACGCAAGTGGCGCGCCATCCCGCGCGCCCGCACTTCCACGATTACCTGCGCCACGGTTTCTCCGACTTCATGCCGCTGGGCGGAGACCGCGCCTATGCCGACGACCAGGCGATCATGGGTGGCCTCGCCCGGCTGGGGGAGCGCAAGGTAATGCTGATCGGGCACGAGAAGGGCAACGATACCGAAAGCCGCATCCGCCACAATTTCGGCATGGGCAAGCCCGAGGGTTACCGCAAGGCGATCCGCCTGATGGAACTGGCAGACCGGTTCGGCTTGCCTGTGGTGACGCTGGTGGACACGTCCGGCGCATTTCCCGGTATCGAGGCGGAGGAGCGCGGCCAGGCAGAAGCGATCGCCCGTTCGACGGAAGCCTGCCTTGGGCTGGGCGTGCCGATGGTGGCCGCTATCGTGGGCGAGGGCGGTTCTGGCGGTGCGGTGGCACTGGCCAGCGCGGAACGGGTCCTGATGTTCGAGCATGCCGTCTATTCGGTGATCTCTCCCGAAGGTTGCGCGTCCATCCTGTGGCGCACCGCGGCCAAGGCTCCCGACGCGGCCGAAGCCATGAAGATGACGGCGCAGGATCTTGCGAAACTGGGCGTGATCGACCGGATCGTGGCGGAACCCGTTGGCGGTGCCCAGCGCGATCCGCAAGCCGCGGCAGAGGCGCTGGCAACGGCCATCGGCGAGGAGCTGGACGCGCTGGCAGGACTGGACGCAGACACGATCCGCCGCAAGCGCGAGGATCGCTTCCTTGCCATCGGCAGCAATATCTCTCGCTGATCGCAGCGGGGTCTCTCCGCCCTGTCGGGAACATCATCGCGGCAATTAGGTTTCCTCATGCAATAACTGCAGCGTCCGCCCGTGTGCGCTGCGTGTCCCCTGAGGAGGCCCGAATGCCGCTGAAAAACACCCGGAAATTCACTGCAATGGCGCTCGCCGGCGCCGCGTCGCTGGCGCTGGGTGCCTGCGCCAGCATTCCCGGCGCGAATGTTGCGCCCGGCGCGCCCATTACTGCCGAGGAGGCGCAGCTCGGTGCCGAAAACCACCAGGCTTTCGTCAACGAGTTCGGTGGCGCGATGACCGGGCCTTACGCCCAGTATGTCGACCAGGTTGGCTCCAACATCGCGTTGCAGTCGGGTCTCGCCACCCGGCCCGACGCATTCGAGGTGACGCTGCTGAATTCCAGCGTAAACAACGCCTTCGCCGTACCGGGCGGCTACGTCTATGCCACACGCCAGCTGGTGAACCTGATGAACAACGAGGCGGAACTGGCCGCCGTGCTGGGGCACGAGGTCGGCCACGTTGCCGCCCGCCACTCCGCCCGGCGCCAGCAGAACGCGCAGCGCAACCAGTTGCTCGGCTTGCTGGGTGCCGTGATTGGCGGCGCGGTACTGGGCAGCTCGGACCTCGCCAACCTCAGCCTGCAGGGCTCCCAACTTGCGACGCTAGGCTATTCGCGCAGCCAGGAACTGGAAGCGGACCAGCTGGGCATCCAGTACCTGAACCGCGCGGGCTATGATCCGAACGCCATGTCCACCCTGCTCGCCAGCCTGGCCGCGCAAAACCAGCTGGACGCACAGTTGCAGGGCCGCGAGAATGCGACGATTCCCGAATGGGCAAGTACGCACCCCGATCCGGCTAGCCGCGTGCAGAACGCGCGGCAGCTTGCAGCAGGTGGTACGGGCGTGGTCAATCGCGAGACTTTCCTCAGCCGGATCGACGGTATGATCTACGGCGACGATCCGGAACAGGGCGTGATCGAAGGGCGGCAGTTCATCCACCCGATTCTCCGCTTCAGTTTCACCGCGCCGCAAGGTTTCTACATGGTCAACGGCACGCGTGCCGTTACGATCAACGGTGATCAGGGGCGTGCGCAGCTTACGGTTGGGCCGTACAACAACGATCTCAACGCCTACGTGCGCAACGTCTTCAACGCGCTGGGCGGAGAGCAGCAGCAGATCACGCCCTCCAACATAGAGCGCACGACGGTGAACGGCTTGCCTGCAGCCTACGGAACTGCGCGGGTGAACAACGGCCAGCAGCAGGTGGACGTGACAGTCTTTGCCTACGAGTTCAGCAACGACACGGCCTATCACTTCGCCGCAATTACTCCGGCAGGACAGGCGGGGGCATTCAATTCGCTCTACCAGTCCATGCGGCGGATCAGCGCGAGCGAGGCGGGCAGCGTCGTTCCGCGACGGGTTGACGTGGTGACTGCGGCCCGCGGTGATACGGTACGCACCCTCGCCGGCCGGATGGCCTACACCGATGCCCAGGAAGCCCGCTTCCGCGTTCTTAACGGGTTGGGATCGGGCGACCAGATTGTACCGGGACGCGAATACAAGATCGTCGTCCGCTCCAACTGAGGTGACAGTGATGGAATAGAAAAGGCCGACGCATGCGTCGGCCTTTTTTTCATGTCACGTTTCTTTCGCGCAAAGAAAAAGGGGCGCCAGGTTTCCCTGACGCCCCTTTTCTCGGTGTTAGCGATTAGTCGTCCTGGTTCGCGGTGTTCGCGGCGTTCAGTTCGGTCTGAACGTTCACGAAGGTGTTCGTCAGTTCGCCGCCGAGGCTCTGCATGGCGGTGATGGCAGCAACAGCGATAAGAGCGGCGATCAGGCCGTATTCGATGGCGGTCGCGCCCTGTTCGTCCTGGACGAGGTTCTTGAAGAAGGTCATTTCAAATCTCCTGATTGTAATCTTCGGTACCCGGCTCAACCGGATGTCACCGTTCGAGCAATTTGGTTTCTACTTAGAAGGTGTTGAGAAATTCCTAACCGCCTTCATTGTTGTTGACGGCTTCATATTTGTCGCTCACGCCGCCCCACATTGCGATGGTCTCGGACGCGAGACCCTGCAGGGCGGTTACCATCGCGATCACGATAAGAGCGGCGATCAGGCCGTATTCGACAGCGGTCGCACCCTGGGTGTCGCGCAGCAGGCGCTTGATGAAATGTTTCGCAAACAACGCTGGTCCCCTGGTTAAACTGCGACAGCATGCGGTTTCGCACCTTAGGTTTAAGGATTCCTTTCTTCGTATGGTTGACGTGCAAAATATTCCGACATGGCTGATGGTGGTGGCGCTTGCCCTGTTCGACCAGGAAGGCCGCATCCTGCTGCAGCAGCGTCCCACCGGGAAGCATCACGGCGGTATGTGGGAATTTCCCGGCGGCAAGGTCGAAGTGTCTGAAAAACCTGTAAAAGCGCTTGTCAGGGAGATTGCGGAGGAACTGGGTCTGGAACTTGACGCTGCGATGCTGGAGCCGGCCTTCTTTGCCGAGGAAGGCACCGATCCGGCGATTGTCCTAAATCTTTACACTTCGCGCCAGCCGGTGGGGGAACCACGCGCGCTGGAAGGACAGGACTGGGGCTGGTTCTCTCTTGCAGAAGCAGCGGCTTTGCCACTGGCACCGATGGACCGAAAACTATTGTCACGCTTTGCCGGATAGGGGTTGCCAAGCTGCAAAACCCTCCCTATTTGCCCGCCTCTCAAGTGCGCCAGTAGCTCAGCTGGATAGAGTACCTGACTACGAATCAGGCGGCCGGAGGTTCGAATCCTTCCTGGCGCACCAGAAAAGGGACTGACCTGAAAGGGTCGGTCCCTTTTTTGGTTCTGGGCCCTGTTGGGTTCTGGGAAGCGCGGTTTCGTTCGAGCTCCCGCCCGTACACACCTTTTAGGCCGCCGTGCGGAACCCTTCCGGGCATTCGCCTGTTCATCTTGCAAACATCCCAACAGGAGCCTGCCCCGTGTCCGAAGACATTTTTGCCCGCCTCAAGGAAGATCACGAATCGCATCGCGTCATTCTCGACAAGATGGCAGAGACTCACGGCGAGAGCGACGAGCGCAAGGAATTGCTGGAGCAATTCACCAAGGAAGTGAAGAGCCACGCCGCAGCGGAAGAGCAGGCGCTCTATTCCACCATGCTGCGCAAGCCGCCGACAACTGACATGACGCGCCATTCCGTGGCAGAGCATCACGAGTTGAACGAGCTGCTGAACGATCTCGCGGCGCAGGACATGTCCTCGTCCGCATGGATGGCCGCTTTCAAGAAGCTGGACCACGATTATCGTCACCACATCAACGAGGAAGAAGAAGATCACTTCCCCGAATTCGAGCCGCACCTGACCAAGGAAGACCGCGAGCACATGCGCAGCGTCTTCGACCGTCGCAAAGCGGAGGAAAAGGACGAGGCCGAGGTAACGCCCGAAAAGATGGAAGACGCCAAGGAATAGGCGCGAACCGCAGCGGAGGGCGCGTCATTGGAAAGAGTTGAAAACCGGGTCGAGGACTACGACGATTCCTCGATCGAACCGGGTGTCTGGCGTTATGCCAGGGCCCGCAAGGTTCGTGTCGTCATCGACGGGGCGGATTATTTCGACCTGATCCAGCAGGCCATGCTGAAGGCCCGCCAGCGCATCCTGCTGATCGGGTGGGATTTCGATACCCGCATCCATCTCAAGCGCGGTCGCCGCTGGTGGCAAAAGGGCTGGAAGAGCGAATATCCCTCGCGCCTGGGCAGTTTCATCATCTGGCTGAACAACCATCGGCCCGATCTGGAAATCCGCATCCTGAAATGGAGCTATGGCTTCCTGAAATTCTTCGGGCGCGGGGCCATGGCATTCGATCTTCTTCGATGGTGGCGCCACCGGCGAATCGATTTCAAGTTCGATACGGCGCACCCGGTAGCATGTTCGCACCACCAGAAACTGGTCATCATCGACGATGATTTCGCGGTCTGCGGCGGGATCGATATGACAACCCGACGGTGGGACACGCGTGAACACCTGGAAGACGAGCCCGGTCGCGAGCGACCCGATGGCCAGCCCTACGGACCGTGGCACGACCTGACCATGATGATGGAAGGCGAGGTTGCCAGCGAACTGGAGCTTCTAGGGCGCGCTCGCTGGGTGAGGGCAGGGGGAAAGCCGCTTTCCAAGCCGCATCCCGACCCCGGAAGCGCCTGGCCCGATAACCTTGCGCCGCATTTCGAGGATGTCGAGGTCGGTATCGCCCGCACCCGTGCCGCCTATGACAAAGACCCCAAGATCGACGAGATAGAAACGCTGTTCCTCCGCCAGATCGCCAACGCCAAGCGGTTCGTCTATGCGGAAAACCAGTATTTCACCTCGCGCACCATCTGCGAGGCGATTGCCAAACGCCTGTTCCAACCGGACCCGCCCGAATTCACCATTGTCATGCCACATACCGGGGAAGGCTGGGCGGAAGCGACTGCGATGGATCCCGCACGCGACGAACTGGTCGCCGCGCTGGAGGAACTGGACACGCATGACCGGTTCAACCTCTACGTCCCGCACAGCGGGCAGACGCCGATCTATGTCCATGCCAAGCTGATGATTGTGGACGACCGCATCCTGCGCGTCGGTTCCGCCAACATGAACAACCGCTCCATGGGACTGGACAGCGAATGCGATGTATTCATCGACTGCGACAGGCCGGGCAACGCCAAGGCGAAGCCGGCAATCCGCGCCATCCGCGAATCGCTGCTGGCTGAACACCTGGGCATCTTCAAGCAGGACGTGTCTTTCCTGATCGAGAAGCATGGCAGCATGGCGGGGATGATCGATTACATCGGTGACCGGAACAGGCGTTACCTGCGGCGACTGCGGCCCGGCAGGCACGAAGACTGGGAACGCGAACTGGCGCTCGATGAAAGGCTCGATCCGGAACAGCCGGAGGAGCTTTTCGATTTCGACAAGTCAGACCGTGGCCTTTTCCGGCGGGGCAGCCTATTGGCCAAGGCGCACAGCAAGCTGAAGAGAAGGCGCAAACCCGCGAATGAGTAGCCTTGTAGGTCCGGACGAGGACGATCCCCGGGGCAAACCCCCGGTTCCCGAAGACGTGCAGGAGGCGATCCGCACGCTTATCAAATGGGCGGGCGACGATCCTACCCGCGAAGGGTTGCTCGACACGCCAAAGCGCGTGGCACGGGCGTGGAAGGAATACTGCATCGGCTATGGCGAGGATCCTTCGCATCACCTGGCCCGCGTGTTCGAGGAAGTGGGCGGCTATGACGAGATCGTGCTGCTGAAGGACATTCCGTTCCAGAGCCACTGCGAGCATCACATGGCCCCGATCATTGGCAAGGCGGCCATCGCCTACCTGCCGACGGACCGGGTGGTGGGCATTTCCAAGCTGGCACGCGTGCTGCACGGCTTTGCCCGCCGTCTGCAGGTGCAGGAACGGCTTACCGCAGAGGTGGCCCAGTGTATCCAGGATCATCTCAACCCCCGCGGCGTTGCCGTGGTGATCGAAGCCAGCCATGCCTGCATGACCGCCCGCGGCGTGCGCACGCCGGGCGTGAGCATGGTCACCAGCCAGGTCATGGGCACTTTCCGCAGCGACCCGCGAAGCCGCGAAGAAGTGCTCAAGCTGATGGGTTACTGAGCAGGCCGACCGGCCGCCAAGACGAATTGAAAGGAAAAGAATGACTGCATTGCGCGTAAGAGGCGGGCAGAAGCTGGTCGGCAAGATCGAACCCTCCGCCAACAAGAACGCGGTGCTCCCGGTGCTGTGCGCCACGCTGCTGAGCGAGGCGCCGATCATGCTGCGCAACGTTCCCGAAATCACCGATGTTCAGCGCATCCACGCATTCTTCAGCGAGCTTGGCTCCACGGTGGAATGGGACAAGTCTGCCAAGACACTCAGGATCGATCACTCGACCATTTCATCCAGCGCGAGAGCCAAGCTGCCACAGGCCATGCGCGCGTCGATCATGATGATCCCCGGTCTTCTCTCGCGCCTTGGCGAAGCACGGCTGGAACACGAGGTGAAGGGCTGCACGCTGGGCGCACGCGAGATCGATCCGCACGTCCAGGTGTTCAAGGCGTTCGGCGCGGACGTGTCCTACGAAGGCAAGGACATCGTGTTCCGCAACAGCCACAAGGCTGACGGCACACGCATGTGGCTGGAGTATGCCTCTGTCACCACGACCGAGAATTTCATCATTAGCGCGCTGACCGCCAACGGCACCAGCCAGATCGTGAACGCCGCGTGCGAGCCGCACGTGCAGGAAATGTGCACCTTCCTGGAATTGATGGGCGGCACCATTCGGGGGAAGGGCACCTCGATGGTTTCGGTCGACGGATGCAGAAGCTTCAAGGCAGTCGATTATACCTTTGTGGAGGATTTTCACGAGATCGCCACGTTCCTCGCGCTGTCCGCGATCACCGGCGGCGATGTTTCGGTGCGCAATACGCGACCTGAGGATTTCATGCTGATCGACAAGACGTTCGAGAAGTTCGGCGCCCATGTCGAGCACAAGGATGGCTGGTCGCGCCTTGCCGCGCCAGAGGAACTGGTGGTGCAGAAGAACTTCACCAGCCACCTGACAACCAAGGTGGAAGCCGCGCCGTGGCCCTATATCCCGGCCGACCTGCTGCCGATCTTCATCGCCCTCGGCGTGAAGGCGCGGGGACAGACGATGTTCTGGAACAAGGTCTACGAAGGCGGGCTGACCTGGCACACCGAACTCAGCCTGTTCGGCGCGCACACACTGCTGTGCGATCCGCACCGGCTGATTACGTTCGGCGGGCAGAAGCTGGTTCCGGCTACCGTTACCAGCCCCTACATCATTCGCGTGGCCATCGCCCTGCTGATGGTGGCTGCATCGATCGAAGGCGAATCGACTATTCTCGATGCCGATCCGATGCGCCGCGCGCATCCCGATTTCGTACCCAATATCGACAGCCTCGGCGTCGACGTATCCTGGGACGACTAGACAGGGGGAAGGGGCCGTGCGGCTCCGCTCCTAATTTGCAAACTCGATTGAAAACAAGGAATTGAAAATGCGCAAGATCGTACTCGCTGCAGCCATGGCCGGCACCGCCCTTACCCTCAGCGCCTGCGGCGAAACCGCCGAAGAGCCTGTGGAAGCCGAGCCCATGGAAACCGTTGAGGCTGGCATTCCCGCCGACACCGAAACCAATGCCATTACCGACGCCAGCACGGCTTCCGTCGACCAACTTGTGGCCGTCGAAGGTGTCTCGCAGGAACTGGCCGATGCCATCGTTGCCGGGCAGCCCTATGCCGACGTTACCGAACTGAACGCCGTACTGCTCGCCAACGTCAGCGAGGAAGAGGCGGCAACGGTGCTGGAGAACGTCTTCGTGCCGATCAACCTCAACGAGGCATCCAACGAAGCCATCGCGCTGATCCCGGGCATGAGCGACCGCATGATCGGCGAATTCCTGGAATATCGTCCCTACGAGAACATGGACGAATTCAACCGCGAAATCGGCAAGTACGTCGACGAGGAAGAAGTCGCTCGCCTGCGTCGTTACGTCACTCTCTGACGCTGCTGGATAGCTATCCTCACGATCTCGATGGCGGCCATGATCCCGATGTGGATCCAGGCCGTCGTCGGATCGAAGCTGGCCAGAACCCAGTGTACGAACATCAGCACCGCCGCCGGATAGACGAGGCGGTGCAGCTTTTTCCATGACCGTTTCATGGCGCGCACGGCCTTGTCGTTCGACGTTATCGCCAGCGGGATGAACAGCGCCAGCGCAAGCCAGCCTGTCAGCATGTCGGAATTTCCGGCCTCTTCCAGCACCGGCAGAAGCGCGCCCTTGTGCCAAAGGTAGATCGCGGTGTGACCGGCTGCATAGGCGAAGCTGGCTACGCCAAGGTCCCGTCTCCTGCGCAGCAACCAGATTGCCCAGAACGCCTTGCGGAACAGCAGGCGGACCGGCGTAACGGCCAGTGTCACCATCAGCAGCCATGCAGCCCAGTCCCCGCTGTCTCCGATTGCGTGGCCGTAGCCATATTGGTCAGGTGTCATGGCCCAGCGCCACGCGATCCAAAGGCCGGGAAGGGCGAGGATCAGCCAGAGGAAGGGCCGTGATTTCAGAAACTGCATGGTTTGTCCGTAGCCCTGTTCCATAGCTACAAAAAGGGCGCCGCAGCGGGCGCCCTTCTCTCTGGTCGATGTGGCGAAGCCCCTAGAGCTGGCCGAGCATGTGCTCTGCGCTCGATACCTTGAATTCTCCGGGATTTTCCACGTTGATTTCGGTAACCACGCCGTCTTCCACGATCATGGAATAGCGGTTGGAGCGGGTGCCCATGCCATAGCCGCTCATATCGGCGGTAAGGCCCAGCGCCGTGGCGAATTCGCCGCTTCCGTCGGCCAGCATGGTGATCTCGTCACTGCCATCGGCCTTGTTCCAGGCTCCCAGCACGAAGGCATCGTTCACCGATGTGCAGGCGATCTCGTCCACGCCCTTGGCCTTCAGTTCGTCGGCCTTTTCTACGTAGCCGGGCAGGTGCTTGGCAGAGCAGGTCGGCGTGAAAGCGCCTGGCACTGCGAAAAGGGCGACCTTGCGCCCAGCGAAGAAATCGCTCGACTGCACCGCCTCGGGGCCGTCGCTCGTGGGCTTTACCAGCTTCACGTCGGGAAGCTTGTCACCTTTGGAAATCGTCATTTGGTAATCCTCCTGTCACCGTCCGGGGACCGACATAGGTGCTGCCGCCAAGTCCGCAAGCGGAATGCCATTTACCCCGCCTTAAACAGGGGTTGTCCCCCGTCGCGCTGCTCACTAAGTGCAGGTGCAGCATAGGCGTTGCATGGAGCCCCGGCGACGCATTACCCGAACACGACAGGAGACGTGCCCGTGGCCGACGCCGCTTTCGACGACTACATCATCAAGGATATCGCGCTTGCCGACTATGGCCGCGCGGAGATCAACATTGCCGAAACCGAAATGCCGGGCCTGATGGCCACGCGTGAGGAATTCGGCGACGCGCAGCCGCTGAAGGGCGCTCGCATCACTGGCAGCCTGCACATGACGATCCAGACCGCCGTGCTGATCGAAACGCTCACCGCGTTGGGTGCGGAAGTGCGCTGGGCCACCTGCAACATCTTCTCCACGCAGGATCACGCGGCCGCTGCCATCGCCGCGCAGGATATTCCGGTTTTCGCGGTGAAGGGCGAAAGCCTGGCGGAATACTGGGACTATGTCGGCAAGATTTTCGACTGGTCGACCGATGACGACCAGGACCAGACCGCCAACCTCATTCTTGACGATGGCGGCGATGCTACCATGTTCGCGCTGTGGGGCGCACGCGTGGAAGCGGGCGAGGACCTGCCCGAGCCGAACAATGCCGAAGAAGTCGAATTCCAGCGTTCGCTGAAGGAATTCCTCAAGCGCAAGCCGGGCTACCTGACGAAATCGGTGAAGAACATTCTTGGCGTTTCGGAAGAAACCACCACGGGCGTCCATCGCCTTTATGGCCTTGCCAAGAAGGGCAAGCTGCCGTTCCCCGCGATTAACGTGAACGATTCGGTCACCAAGTCGAAGTTCGACAACCTCTACGGCTGCCGCGAATCGCTGGTGGACGCCATCCGCCGCGCGACCGACGTCATGCTGTCGGGCAAGGTTGCCCTGGTTGCCGGCTACGGCGACGTGGGCAAGGGCAGCGCACAGTCGCTCCGCAACGGCGGCGCACGTGTTCTGGTGACGGAAATCGATCCGATCTGCGCGCTGCAGGCGGCGATGGAAGGGTACGAGGTCGTGACGATGGAAGAAGGCGTGAAGCGCGCCGACATCTTCGTCACCACTACCGGTAACGAAGACGTGATCACTGCCGAGCACATGAAGGCGATGAAGCCCATGAGCATCGTGTGCAACATCGGCCACTTCGATTCCGAGATCCAGATCAGCGCGCTCGACAATTACGAGTGGACCGAACTGAAGCCCGGCACCGACCTGGTGAAGTTCCCCGACGGCAAGGAAATCATCGTCCTGGCCAAGGGGCGCCTGGTGAACCTGGCCTGCGCCACCGGCCACCCCAGCTTCGTGATGAGCTGTTCCTTTACCAACCAGGTGATGGCACAGCTGGAACTGTGGGAGCGCCACGAGCAGTACGAGAACGACGTTTACGTCCTGCCGAAGAAGCTGGACGAGAAGGTCGCGGCTCTGCACCTCGACAAGCTGGGTGTGAAGCTGACGAAGCTCAGCAAGCAACAGGCCGACTATATCGGCGTGCCGGTAGAAGGTCCGTTCAAGCCGGAACACTATCGCTACTGATCTGCGGTTCGCATGTATGAACACACGAACGCCCCGGCCATTCGCGCCGGGGCGTTTCTTTTTGGGCATCAGGAATGTCGGGATTTGCCTGCCGCCCATTGCAACTGCGCCCCCTGTCCCATAGCTGCATAGGCAATGGAATTGACCCCATCCGCGATGGCCCTGCTGGGGCTGATGCTGGCCGCGTGGACCTTTGGCGCGGTGTGGCTGGTCGTGGGCTCACTCCAGCGCGCCCGTGCAGCGCGCCATGCGCGCAACACCGTCAGGCGGCTGTCGCGCATGATCGACGATGCGCCCGCCATTCCGCTGCTGGTGCGCGCCGATGGCAAGATCGAGGGGCCGGACAGGCTGGCAAAGTGGCTGGGACTGGATGCCTTACCCGGTTTTCTCAGTGAGCTGGGCGGCGGTCTGGCGGAAGAGGAACTGAAGGACCTGCGCGAGGCCGTGCGCCGCACGCAGAAGACGGCCGCGCCTTTCAGCATGGTCGTGACGCCCAAGGGTTCCACCAAAAGCCTTGCCGTGCGCGGACAGCTGGCCGATCCCGTCATCGCCACGGGCGGGGCTGCCATGGTGTGGTGGTTCGATTTTTCCGAGAGCCAGGGCGAGCTTGCCCGATTGCGCGACGAAACCGCCCGCGCGCGCAACGATTTCGCGGCGCTGGTCGGCCTGATCGAGGCCGCGCCCATGCCGATGTGGTTCCGCGGCCCGGAAATGGACCTGCGCCTGGTCAACAGCGCCTATGTCACCGCAGTGGGCGCGAAGGATGCCGCTAGCGTGGTGGACAAGCAGATCGAACTGGTGGAACCGGTGGACGGTCTTTCCGCCGCGCAGATTGCCGGCCAGGCGCACAGCCGCGACCTGCCGGTGGAGCGGATCGTCCAGGCAACCGTGGGCAACCAGCGCCGCACGCTCCGCGTTTCGGACCTGCCGCTGGGAGAGGAAGGCGTTGCCGGATACGCCATCGATATCGAGGAGATGGAGGAGCAGACGCGCGCCTTCCGCGCTTTCCGTGCGGCCCAGCGCTCCATGCTCGACCAGCTTTCCATCGGCGTGGCGCAATTCGATCCCGACCGCCGCCTTGCCTTTTCCAACCAGCCGTTCCAGCGCATTTTCGCATTGCCCGGTTCCGCCCGTGTGGACCCGCCCGATTTCGACCGGTTTCTGGATCTGGCCCGCGACGCCGGCCGACTACCCG
This sequence comes from uncultured Sphingomonadaceae bacterium, assembly GCA_947493195.1. Taxonomy (GTDB): domain Bacteria; phylum Pseudomonadota; class Alphaproteobacteria; order Sphingomonadales; family Sphingomonadaceae; genus Alteraurantiacibacter. The sequence goes on from CANLQG010000005.1 coordinate 18,873, forward strand.
AAACGCGCGACTTTCCGTCATGGCGGGCGGAACTGGCGGCTTGGTTTACCCAGGATGCCCCGGTGGAGGACGCCTGGACATTGCCCGACAGCACCCACCTTCGCATCGTCGCCCAGCCGCTGCCCGACGGCGGGCTCGTGCTGGTGGCGGAGGACAGGTCCGAGCAGCTTGCGCTCTCGGCCACGCGCGACACGCTGCTGCGCACCCGGACCGCAACTTTCGATTCGCTGTTCGAATCGCTCGCAGTGTTCGCGCCCGATGGTCGCATGCAGCTGTGGAACCGCCGGTTCCCCGCCATCTGGAACCTGCCGGAAGAGTTTTTCGACGAGCATCCCCATGTCGACGAATTGCTCGACCGGATCGCGGACCGCCTGGCGCGGCCCGGTCAGCGCACCGCCATTGCCGAAGTCGTGCGTGCTGCCACGCTGGACCGACAGCAACGTGGCGGGCGCGTGGTGCTCTCCGACGGGCGTACGCTGGAATTCGCCGGTGTTCCCCTGCCCGATGGCAACGGCCTGCTGACGGTGCTGGACGTAACCGATTCCACCAAGGCGGAAGAGGCGCTGCGCGAACGCAACCAGGCGCTGGAGGAAGCGGACGCGGTAAAGACGCGCTTCCTTGCCAACATGAGCTACGAATTCCGCACGCCGCTAACCTCAATCGGCGGCTTTGCCGAGTTGCTGCAGACCGGGGTTGCGGGCGAACTTTCGGACCAGGGCAAGGAGTATGTGGGCGCGATCATCGCTTCGGTGGAGCGGCTGTCGCAACAGATCGAATCGGTGCTCGACCTGACGCAGAGCGAGGCCGGCTTGCTGCCCATCGCCACCGAGGAGGTGGAACTGCTGAGCTTTGCCACACAGGTGGTGCGGGCGCGGGAAGACGCCATCGAGGCGAAGAACATCACCCTGGACCTGCGCGGCGACAAGAGCGCGGGATCGGTACAGGCAGACCGCCGCCAGTTGAGCCGCGCGGTGGGCAACCTGCTCGACAACGCAATCGCGGCAACGCCCGAGGGCGGTCGCATCCTCGTGGCGCTGGGCCGCCGCAAGTCGGGCGCTCGCATCGTGATTTCGGACAACGGCGAGGGCATGCGCCCCAGCGAACTCGCCCGCGCGCTGGACGGCTATCGCCTGAGCGGCAGCGACGGCAAGGATGGCAAGCGGGGCCTTGGCCTTCCGCTCGCCCGCCAGTTGATCGAGGCTCATGGCGGCAGGCTGGAAATCCAGTCGGAGAAGGGCGGGGGCACAACGGCAACGGTGAAGCTGTTTTGAGGATCGAACTTCCGGACCTGGAGGCGATGGAAGGACTCGGCCAGCGCATCGCGGCCCGGCTGCAATCCGGCGATGTCGTGGCGCTGACAGGTGGCCTCGGTACCGGCAAGACGACTCTTTCGCGCACAATCCTGTCCGCGCTTGGTCATGAAGGCGAGGTGCCTTCGCCAACCTTCACGATCATCGAAACATACGACCATCTCGATCCGCCGGTGGTCCACGCTGATTTCTACCGCCTAGAGCATCCGTCGGAGGCAGAGCAGCTAGGCCTCGACGATTACCGCGAGGGCGCGGCGCTGCTGGCGGAGTGGCCCGACCACGCTGGCGGGTTTGCGAATGAGGCAGCCTGCCTGCAAATCACGCTGGAAATTGCCGGTGCCGGACGCATTGCCGTTGTGGAACCGGGCGCAGGTTGGCAAGGACGCTGGCCATGACATCGACTCTTCCCGCAGGGCTGGACGAATTTCTGGAAACCGCCGGTTGGCACGGCGCCGAGATCGAACCGCTGCCTGGCGACGCCAGCTTTCGCCGCTATTTCCGCGTCCGTTCCGGTGACGATCACGCCATGCTGATGGACGCACCGCCTCCGCATGAGGACCCCGGGCCATTCCTGCACGTAGGCAAATGGCTTACAGGCCAGGGCCTGCGCGCTCCGCAAATCCTGGCGGAGGCGCCGGAGCGCGGCCTCGTGCTGATCGAGGATTTCGGGCATGATCGCATGCGCGACTGGCTGGAGGTCAATCCGGCAGAGGAACGCCGCGCCTACCGCGATGCCATCGATGCGCTGGTGAACCTGCACCAGCGCCCACCGGGGCCGTTCGAAAGCTATACGCTGGAGACCTACCTGCGTGAGGCTTCGCTGTTTCCCGACTGGTTCTGCAAGACCGCCGGCATGAACGTCGATTCGATGGGCTTTGCGACCGCGTGGCGAGAAGCGCTGGGGCCGCTGCTGATCCGCCAGCAACCGGGCGTGACGGTGCTGCGCGACTATCATGCCGAAAACATCATGCTTCTCGGGCCGAACGGGGAATATTCGGGCGAGCAGGGGCTGATCGACTTCCAGGATGCGCTGGTGGGGCACCCCGCCTACGACATCGTGTCGCTGTTGCAGGATGCGCGGCGCGATGTGTCCGCCGATCTCGAAGCAGAGATGCTGCAGCACTACAGCAGCCGGATGGACGCCGGCGAGACATTTGCCGCGGATTACGCCGTGCTGGGCGCGCAGCGGAATGCAAAGATCGTGGGCATCTTCACCCGCCTGTGGAAGCGCGACGGGAAAGAGCGCTACCTGCCGATGATCCCGCGCGTCTGGGCCGCCATGGAGCGAGACCTTGCCCATCCCGCGCTGGAACCTGTCGCCCGCTGGTTCGCTGCCAACATACCGGACTCGGTCCGCGCCAGGCAGGGAGGCATTTTCGGGTGAGCAAGTTGGCCAGCGATACCGCGATGGTTCTTGCCGCCGGAATGGGCAAGCGCATGCGCCCGCTAACGGCCACCCAGCCAAAACCGATGGTGCGTGTCGCGGGCAAGGCGCTGGTGGATCACGCCCTGGACAAGCTGGCCGATGCCGGCGTCTCGCGCGCGGTGGTAAACGTCCATTATCTTGCCGATGCCATCGAAGCACACCTGGCAGAGCGCGAGCGCCCGCGAATCATCATTTCCGACGAGCGCGAGCAGTTGCTGGAAACCGGCGGCGGTATCGCGAAGGCGGCAGAATACCTTCCCGATCCGTTCTTCTGCCTCAACTCCGACAACATCTGGCTGGATGGTCCGGTCAACGCCTTTGCCGACCTCTCGACCTTCTGGGATGCGGACAAGATGGACGCCCTGCTGCTGCTGGTGACGCACAAGGCGGCGCACAATTTCAGCGGCAAGGGCGATTTCCACATGGATGCAGAGGGCAGGCTGCGGCGTCGCCAGTCGGGCAGGATCGCACCCTACATCTTCACCGGCATCCAGTTGATTTCCAAGCGGCTGATGCGCGATGCGCCGCAAGGCGCGTATTCCACCAACGTGTTCTGGACCCGTGCGATAGAGGAAGGGCGTCTGTACGGCACGGCCTTCACCGGGCAGTGGTTCGAGGTGGGCACGCCGCAGGCAATCCGTCCCACCGAAGAAGCCCTTTCGGAAGTATGAAACCGGGTCTAGGCTGACCTGATGGCGGGGCGGCAAGACATTCAAACACCTCAGGTTTATTCCATCGCGGCGCATCGCGGTTTTGCCGATGCGCTGGTGGCCGGACTGGTGCCGCGCTATGCCGAGGATGCCTTCGGCCTAGCCCGTCTCACTCTACTGCTGCCCAGCGCGCGAGCCGCGCGGACCATGAGCGAAGCCTTTGTCCGCCATGCCGGGGAGACTGGACGGGCGGGATTGCTGATGCCCCGCATGGTGCTGGTGGGTGATCTGGATCTCGACGAATCGCTGGGTCCGCTGTTCGATTCGCTGGGTGCAGGCGCCGCGATACCGCCCGCCGCCGATCCCACGCGGCGCTGGCTGCGTCTTGCCACGCTGATCCGCGAAGTCCGCGGTGATAAAGCCCCTAGGGGGGCGGCACTGCTGCGGCTGGCGCGCGAAACCGGTCAGGTGATGGACCGCCTGCTGGTGGAGGAGATCGCTCCGGACGACCTGCTATCGGAACGCGTGCTGGATATGGTGGGCGACCTGTCGGACCATTGGCGTGACAACCTGCACCTGTTCGCCACGGTGCAACGCCTGTGGCTCGACGACTTGCAGGAGCGCGGTGAGCGGGACGCTGCCGCCCGGCGCAACATGCTGTTCCGGGAGGCCGCGCGGCGCGTGCGCGAGACACCGCCCGAAACGCCTTTCGTCGCCGCCGGTGTCACCAGCGCCGCACCCGCCCTGGCTCGGCTGCTGCGCACGGTCTCCGAATTACCACAGGGCGCGGTGGTGCTGCCCGATCTCGACCTGTCGATGGGAGGCGAGGTGTGGGACGAACTCGGCAGCGCGGGAGATACGTCAGGCGAAACCCCCTTCGCCAGCGGCGATGCGCTGACCCATCCGCAATATCACCTCAAGCTGCTCCTGAACCGCATGGGCGTGGCGCGGGCCGAGGTGCGGCAATGGCACCGTGCCGGTCTCGCCAAGGGTCCGCCAGAGCGTACGCACGCCATTTCCAGCCTTTTCCTGCCTCCCGAAGCGAGCAAGGCGTGGGTCAAGCTGCCTGCATCGAAGCGGCGGATGTCCGGGGTAAGGCTTGTGGAGACTGCCAATCCGGAGGAGGAAGCGCAGGCCGTCGCGCTGATGGTGCGGGAGGCGCTGGACGAACCTGAGAAGCGTGTTGCCGTCGTCACCCCCGATCGCGGGCTTGCCAGCCGCGTGGCCCAACACCTGCGGCGCTGGCACATTGAGGCAGACGATTCCGCTGGCCGCCCGTTGGGAGAAACCGCTGCGGGGCGCGTCCTCCTCTTGCTGGCGGAAATTGCCGCGGAGCCTGCTGCACCCGTTCCCCTGATTGCCCTGTTGGAGCACCCGCTGGTGGCAGCGGGCGAGGGCAGGGCCGCGTGGCTGCGCGCCGCGCGCCGGTTCGAGCTGCAACTGCGCGGTCCGAGAAAGGCGCCCGGTCTCGCCCCGCTGCGCCCCTTAGCGAAAAAGGCAGGGGTGGAGCCGTGGTGGCAGGACGTGGAAGCCGCTCTTACCCCGTTGCTGGGTGCCGGGAGCGAGGCCGATCTTGCCACCTGGCTCGACCTGCTTGCCGAGGCGGGGGAGGCGTTGTGCGGCGAGAGCCTGTGGGCACGCGAGGACGGACGGTCGCTGTCGGCTTTTGTCGAGGACCTGCGCCTTCACGCGCGCGCTATTGCCACGCCGCTGGAAGCTGACGAGCTTCCTTTCGTGCTGCGCGATGCGATGGACCGGGTTGCCGTGCGCCCTCCCTATGGCGGCCATCCGCGGGTGGCGATCTACGGCTTGCTGGAAGCGCGCATGACGCGTGCGGACCTGGTCATCTGCGCGGGGCTTAACGAAGGCACCTGGCCGCCACGTCCGGCAACCGATCCGCTGCTGGCACCGGGCGTCCTGCGCGCTCTGGGAGTGCCCGGCGCGGATTTCCGCATCGGGCTTTCCGCGCATGACCTGGCCGGGGCGCTTGGTGCGCCGGAGGTCGTGCTGACCCGCGCACGGCGCGATCTGGCCGGTCCTGCCATCGCCTCCCGCTTCCTGCTGCGCGTGCGGGCCTTGCTGGGGGAGGACCTGGTGGCAAGGCACGAGGACAAGGAGGTCGTCACGCTCGCCCGCGCGCTGGACGATCCGCCGCAAGTGCCGCACGCCCCGCGTCCGCAGCCATGCCCGCCTGCTGAGATGCGGCGGCAGGACATCAGCGTTACCGCGCTCGATAGGCTGCGCAGCGATCCCTACCAGTATTACGCAGCCAAGCTGCTGCGATTGGGCGAACTCGACCATGTCGACGCCCAGCCCACACCCGCCTGGCAGGGCGAACTGGCACACGCGATCCTGGAGGACTGGCACAACGGCAAGGGTGAACTTGCCGAACTGGCCGACCGTCACCTGCGCGAAATGTCCGCCCATCCGCTGATGCGCGCGCTATGGCGACCGCGCCTGCTGGCAGCGCTGCAATGGGTTGCCGAGGCGATAGAGGCTGATCCGGAGCGCAAGCCTGTCGCCATCGAGCAATGGGGCGAAATGACCGAGCGCGGCATTCGCGTTTTCGGCAAGACCGACCGGATCGACAGGCTTGCCGATGGCTCGCTCGCCGTGGTCGATTACAAGACCGGCAGCCCGCCAACCGGCGCGCAGGTAGAGGAAGGCTTTGCGCTGCAACTCGGCACCATCGGCCTGATTGCGCAGGCTGGCGGGTTCGAGCACATCACCGGCGATCCGGTGAAATTCGAATACTGGTCGCTGGGCAAGGCCAAGACTAAGGACCACACGACCGGCTTCGGCTATGTCTCCACGCCGTTGCTGGAAGGCAAGAAGCGCACCGGCATCCCTCCGGAAGATTTCCTGCCCGAAGCGCGTCGATACCTCGACGATGCACTGGACCGCTGGTTGCTGGGGGATGAGCCTTTCACCGCGCGCCTGAACCCGGATGCGCCTGGGTACGACACTTACGACCAGTTGATGCGACTTGCCGAGTGGCAGGGGCGGGACGAAGCATGAGCGGGAAAGTCTTCCCCCTCAAGGACAACCAGTCACTGGCTGTCGATCCGCGCGACAGCGTGTGGCTGTCCGCATCGGCGGGCACCGGCAAGACGCAGGTCCTTTCCGCCCGCGTGCTGCGCCTGCTGCTGACGCCGGGCGTGCGGCCCGAGCATATCCTGTGCCTCACCTTCACCAAGGCAGGGGCTGCCGAAATGGCGAGCCGTGTGAACGAGGTGCTGGCAAACTGGGTACGGATGGAGGACGACCGACTGGTCGGTGACCTACGGGCCATCGGGGCCGACATCGATCCGGAAACGCGTGCCCGCGCCCGCACGCTGTTCGCTGCCGTGCTCGACTGTCCCGGCGGGGGCCTGCGGATCGATACGATCCACGCCTTCTCTCAGTGGCTGCTGGCCGCGTTCCCGGAGGAAGCTGGCCTGATCCCCGGCACCCGCCCGATGGAAGATCGCGACCGCGACATGCTCGCCGATCGCGTGCTGCGCGAACTGCTGGTGGACTGGGAGGAAAGCGACGCCGGGGCGCAATCGGCGCTGGAAAGCCTGTCGCTGCGCATGGGCCCGGACGGGGCGCGGGGCTGGCTGATGCGCTGCGCGGCGGCGCGGGGCGTGTGGTTCGGTCCGGGTGCGTGGCAGCCGCCGATGGAATCGCGCGTGAAGCGGCTGCTGGGCTTGGATGCCGGTGCCTCGCGCCCGGATCTTGCAAAGCTGTGCGCGGACGGGGCGTTCGATACCGGTGCATTGCGGCAATGGCGGGCCGCGCATGCGGCGTGGGGCACGAAGACGGCGCTTGGTTGCCTCGAAGCGATCGACGCGTGGCTTGCAGGCGACCACCAGGCGCGCTTCGACAGGTGCGAGGACCTGACCAAGGCGCTGTTCACCCAGAAAGGCGATGTCCGCTCGCTCGCCAGCCTTGAAAAGCACGACCCCAACGTTGCCGATAGTGCTTCCCGCGTGGCCGAACATCTCGCGGCCATACGGGAGCAGGCGACCCTGCTCGACCTCGTCGACACAATCACCCCCGCACTGGAAGTGGGCCGCAAGTTCGCCATCGCGTGGGACGAGGCCAAGGCGCGCGAGGGGCTGGTTGATTTCGACGACCTCATCATGCGCGCTGCCAAGTTGCTCGGCAATTCGGACATGTCGGCATGGATTCGCTACAAGCTGGATCGCCGCTTCGACCATATCCTGGTGGACGAGGCGCAGGACACGAATGCATCGCAGTGGGCCATCATCGACGCGCTGACCGACGATTTCTTCGCCGGGCTGGGGCAGGCCGAGGACCGGCTGCGCACGATCTTCGTGGTGGGCGATTACAAGCAGGCGATCTTCCGTTTCCAGGGCACGAGCCCGGAGAACTTTGCCGCAGCACGCGCCAGCTATGCCCGGCGGCTTTCGGACTGGGTGCAGGGCGCCGCGCAGGCGCGCCAGGGGATCGACGCGCGCACCTTGAAGGACCTGGGGCTGGGCCGGTCATACCGTACGGCGCAAAGCGTTCTCGCCTTCGTGGACGAGGCCATCGAGACCATTGGTCACGGCAATTTCGGCCTCGACCGCAAGCCCGACCCGCACATCGGCGATGATCGTCCCGGGCTGGTCACGCTGTGGGCGCCCGTCCACGGCCACCCGGACGAGGTGGAGGAGGAGGGTGAGGACGGCCCCGAAATCGGCGTGTCCGAACCCGAACGCCGCATGGCCGAGAAGATCGCCGAACAGATCAAGCGCATGTGGGATGGCGGCTTCCCGCTGGTGAAGGACAAGGCCAACCCGCGCAATGCCACACCGGGCGATTTCATGGTGCTGGTGCGCAAGCGCAAGGAACTGGCCGGGCTGATCGTGGCGAAGCTGCACGCTGCTGGCGTGCCCGTGGCCGGTGTCGACCGGTTGCGCCTTGGCGCGCCGCTGGCGGTGAAGGACCTGATGGCCGCGCTCCGCTTCGCCGCGCAGCCCCGCGATGACCTCAGCCTCGCCTGTCTGCTGGTCTCGCCCATTTTCGGATGGAGCCAGGACGACCTGCTGGAATATGCCGCGCGCGACAAGGGCGTGGCGCTGTGGGATCACCTGCGCGATCTCGAAGCTGGCAGGCCGCAGGAAGCTGTCGCCATGCTTTCGCAACTGCTGGCGCTGGCGGATTTCGAGACTCCGCAGGCACTGCTTCACTGGGTGCTGCTCGGTCCGTGGAAAGCGCGCGGCAAACTGGTCGCGAGGCTGGGCCGCGAAGCCAACGACCCGATCGACGAACTGCTCAACGCAGCGCAGCAATTCAGCGCCTCCAGCACGCCCAGCCTGCAGGGTTTCATCCGCTGGTTCGATGCGGGCGAAGGAGAGCTTAAACGCGAGGCCGAGGGCGCGGGCGACATGGTGCGGGTGATGACCGTGCACGGGTCGAAGGGCCTGCAGGCGCCCATCGTGATCCTTGCCGATGCCTGCGGAGATCCCGATGCCTCGCGCGCTTCCGGCCTTGAACTTCAGGAGGAACTTCCTGGCGGGGAGGGGCGCACCATCCCGCTGCCAGCCTTGCGCAGCGAGGAACGGGTGGGCCGCATCCAGGCCGCTGCCGATGCCGCCAAGGCGGCCGAGCGGGAGGAGCACTGGCGGTTGCTCTACGTTGCGATGACCCGCGCCGAGGAAGCGCTGTTCATCGGCGGTGCGCTGGGCAAGCGGGAGAAGGAGCCTGCCGAGGATAGCTGGTACGCTCGCCTCGCGCCGCTGTTCGATGCCATGCCGCTGGACGATCCCACGTGGGGCTGGCGTCTGGAGCGCGGAAGCCATGCCGAAGCGGTGCCGCACATGTCGCAACAGGCACTGCCGATCCCGCCGGTGTTGCCGAGGTGGGCGAGCACGCCCATCGGACCCGAACCGCGCCCGCCGCGCCCGCTTGCGCCGTCTGCCGGGACGGAGGAACAGGGTGCGGATCCGCCGCTGCCCGCCGATCAGGCCGCCATCGCCGCGCGGCGCGGTGTGCTGATCCACGCGCTGCTGGAACGCCTGCCCGACACACCGCGCGACCTGCGCGAAAGCGGCGGGCGGGCCTGGCTGCAACGGCACGGGCCGGATCTGCCCGATGCCGAACGCGACGAGATGCTTCAGCGGGCCTTGGCAGTCATCGACGAACCCGAATGGCAGGGTCTGTTCGGTCCCGATGCGCTGGCGGAAGTGCCGCTAGCCGCGACCGTCGGAGAACAGGTGATCGCCGGTACCGCAGACCGGCTGCTGGTAACGCCTGACAGGGTGCTGGTGGCCGATTTCAAGACAGCGCGCCGGCCACCGGGCAATCTGGCGCAGGTTCCAGCATCGACGATGCGGCAGATGGGCGCCTACGCCGCCGCGCTGGCGGTGATCTATCCGGACCGGGTGATAGAAGCCGCCGTGCTGTACACCCAGACGCCGCGGCTCATCCCCATTCCCGCAGACGTTCTTGCTCGTCACAAGCCGCAGTAGCACCGGCCCCAAGGAAAGCTTTTGTTGCCCAAGCATTGAGTCCCTGAACGAAGCGCCTAGTTAGGGTGCCAATTGAATTCAGGAGAACATTGATGGCGACCGTGAACGTAACCGATGCCAGCTTCCAGTCAGACGTGCTGGACGCCGACAAGCCCGTGCTGGTGGATTTCTGGGCCGACTGGTGCGGCCCGTGCAAGATGATCGCGCCCGCACTGGAAGAGATTTCGGACGAGCTGGCCGACAAGGTAACGATCGCCAAGATGGACATCATGGAAAACCCCGACGTGCCCGGCCAGATGGGCGTGCAGTCGATCCCCTACCTGGTCGTTTTCAAGGACGGCAAGCCGGTGGCCCAGCAGATGGGTGCCGCGCCTAAGAACGCGCTGAAGAGCTGGCTCGAAAGCGTCCTCTAGGCCGTCAGGCTTCAAGCGAATTAAGCCGCGCCGCCATGTCTTCCCACAGGGACGGTGTGGCGGCGGCGACCAGACCTTTGCGGTCCCATTCGTCCACCCTGTAGGGTGATCCGTCATCGGGCCGCGCAACCTTGCCGCCCGCTTCCTCCAGCCACAGGCAGCCCGCGGCATGATCCCATGCCAGCGTGCGCTCGAATATCGACACGTCGTTCTCTCCCAGCGCCAGGCGCGGGTATTGCTCGGCAGCGCAATAGGGAATGTCGGTGAGGCGGTAGTTCGGGCAGATATGTTCGATCATCGCGGCACGTTTCGCATCGTCCATGAAAATCAGCGAGATCGCGGCAACGGGCGGGTCCTCTTCGGTGGTGCGTGCGGTGATCCGCTCTCCGCCGACATAGGCACCATTGCCGCGATGGGCGGCGCAAAACCGGCCCGAAAGGCAGTCGTAGATCCACCCGCTTTGCGCGACGCCATGATCGGCCTGCGCGATCAGGATGCCAAAGGGCGGCTGTCCGCTGGCGAAATTGCGCGTTCCGTCAATCGGATCGACGATCCAGCACGGCCCTTTCAACCGTTCGAGCACGGATTTGTCCTCGTGCGCGGCTTCTTCCCCCACGCAAGGCAGGCCGGGGGCGAGCTTTGCCAGCCCTTCCTGCAGGGCAGCCTCGCTCTCCCTGTCGGCAATAGTGACGGGGTCGTTGCCACCCTTGTCCTCGACATGGTGATCGGCAAGGTTGCGGTAGCGCGGCAGGATGATCCGTTCGGTCACGTCGCGGCACAGGGCCAGGATTTCGCGGTCGATGACGCTCATGACCGGTAATCCGCATTGATCGCGATGTAGCCGTGGGTGAGATCGCAGGTCCACACCGTTGCCCGGCCTTCGCCAAGCCCCAGGTCGACGTCGATGTCGATCTCCCGCCCCTCCAGATGTTTCGCCACGGGCGCTTCGTCATAGTCGGGCAGGGGAAGGCCGTTCCTCGCCGCCCACACGCCGCCAAAGGCGATGCCCAGCTTGTCGCGGTCGGCAGGTTCGCCTGCCTTGCCCACCGCCATCACGACGCGGCCCCAGTTGGCATCACCGCCCGCGATCGCCGTCTTAACCAGAGGGGAATTGGCAACGGCGAGCCCCACGCGCCGGGCGCTCTCGTCCGATTCCGCGCCTCTTACGGTGACCGCAATGAATTTCTGCGCGCCTTCGCCGTCGCGCACGACAAGGTGCGCCAACTGGCGGCAGATGTCGTGCAGCGCCGCCATGAAGGCATCGGCCCCGGCATCGTCGAAACCGGCAAGCAGCGCGTTGCCTGCCTTGCCGGTGGCGAATGCCAGCACGGTATCGCTGGTGGACGTGTCGCTATCCACGGTGATGCAGTTGAACGTGCCGGCACTGGCGGCGGAAAGGCACTGTTGCAGGAACGCCGGATCGACGGCCGCGTCGGTGAAGATGTAGCCGAGCATCGTCGCCATGTCGGGCGCAATCATGCCGCTGCCCTTGACGATACCGTTCAGGGTAACCTTCGTATCCCCCAGCATGGCGGTGGCGGTGGCACCCTTGGTGAAGGTGTCGGTGGTGCCGATGGTTCGGGCTGCTTCCTCATAGGATACTTCTGGCGCAACCAAGACCTTCGCGATGCCCGCCTCGGCCTTGTCCTTGGGCAGCGGCACGCCGATGACCCCGGTAGAGGACACCAGAACGTCCGACGGCTTGCAATCGAGGTGGTGCGCCACCTGCGCCATGATCTGCTCCACCGCCTCGCGTCCGCGATAGCCGGTAAAGGCGTTGGAGTTGCCTGCATTGACCACCAGCGCGCGGGCCTGGCCCAGCTTCACCTGTTCACGCCCCAGTTCCACCTCGCTGGAACAGCAGACGTTGCGGGTGAATACGCCTGCCAGCGCCGTGCCCTCTGCCAGTTCGGCATAGGTGAGATCGGCCCTGTCCCAGTTCTTGTAACCCGCACGCGCAACGCGAAGTGTCACACCCTTGATCGCGGGCATGTCGGGAAAGGGCAGGGCGAGCGGCGATCTTTCTAGGTCCATGCCCGCCGCCATAAAGGCCCTTTACCTGCGCGCCAACACGACAATTCACGGCTGCAAAAGCTTCGCTGGTGGACTTTGAGGAATGACGCGCTATCTGGAAGGCGAGATGTTACGCCAATTGCTTACCCTGCTTGCGCTTGTTTCGGGCCTCGGCCTGGTCGCTACGCCTGCCGTGGCGGCACAGGCCAATGTGGTAAGCGTGGCGGCATCGGGCGATGCATCGGACTGCCAGGTTGTCACCCTGCCGCTGGAACTGGCGCGCGCCAAGGCGCGTGATCCGCAGGTCCGGCAGCCGTGCAGGCCGCGGGCCCTCATCGTACATACGCCCGCCGTGCAGTTACAGGCAGACCGCGCGCACGAATAGCGCCGCATTCTCCTTACATCGCCTGATTAATTCCGGCTGCGCACTCATGCGCGGCCTCTTTCCATATTATCTGACAGGATAGGCCCACCATGTGGCAGACCATCGCCAAGTCCGTTTTCGGTTCGTCCAACGACCGTTACGTCAAGTCGCTCGACAAGATCGTCGGGCGCATCAATGCGCTCGAAGAGCAGCTTGAGGATTTCTCCGATGACGAGCTGAAGGCGCAGACGCTCAAGTTCCGCAAGAAGCTGGAAGAGGGCGCAACGCTCGACGATATCCTGCCTGAAGCCTTCGCCACCGTGCGCGAGGCATCGAAGCGCGTCATGGGCATGCGCCACTACGACGTGCAGATGGTGGGCGGCATCGTTCTCCATCGCGGCGAAATTGCCGAAATGAAAACGGGCGAGGGCAAGACGCTGGTGGCAACGCTGGCCACCTACCTCAACGCCATCGAGGGCAAGGGCGTCCACGTTGTCACCGTGAACGATTACCTGGCCCGCCGCGACGCGGAATGGATGGGCCAGCTTTACGGCTTCCTGGGCCTGTCCACTGGCGTGATCGTGCCGAACCTGCCCGAGGCGGCCCGGCGCGACGCCTACGCTGCCGACATCACCTACGGCACGAACAACGAATTCGGTTTCGATTACCTGCGCGACAACATGAAGCAGGAGCGCCGCCAGATGGTGCAGCGCCCCTTCAACTACGCCATTGTCGACGAGGTGGATTCCATCCTGATCGACGAGGCGCGTACCCCGCTGATCATCTCCGGCCCGACCGAGGACAAGAGCGATCTCTACATATCGCTGGATGCGATGGTTAAGCAGCTGGTGAAGGATCAGGAGGCGCTGGAGAAAGAGCGCGGTGACGAGCTGACCGACGAGGAAAGCTTCTACACCAAGGACGAGAAAAGCCGGAACATCCAGTTGACCGAAGAGGGCGTGGAAGAGATGGAAAAGCGGCTGATCGCCGCCGGCCTGCTCGAAACCGACAACCTCTATGATGTCGAGAACACGCAGGTCGTCCACCACCTGGACCAGGCGCTGCGCGCCGTCGTGATGTTCAAGAAGGATACCGACTACATCGTCAAGGACGACAAGGTCATCATCATCGACGAGTTCACCGGCCGCATGATGGATGGCCGCCGCTGGTCCAACGGCCTGCACCAGGCGGCAGAGGCCAAGGAAGGGGTGGAAATCCAGCCCGAGAACCAGACCATGGCCTCGATCACCTTCCAGAACTATTTCCGCATGTATCCCAAGCTTTCCGGCATGACCGGCACCGCCGCTACCGAGGCGAGCGAATTCTGGGACATCTACAAGCTGAACGTGGTGGAAATTCCCACCAACGTACCGGTGGCGCGCGTGGACGAGGAGGACGAGTTCTACAAGAACACGCTCGACAAGTTCGCCGCCATTGCAAAGGCGATCAAGGAAAAGAACGAGATCGGCCAGCCGGTGCTGGTGGGTACGGTCTCCATCGAGAAATCCGAGCTGCTCAGCCAGTTCCTCGACAAAGAGGGTGTGAAGCACGCCGTCCTGAACGCACGCATGCACGAACAGGAAGCGCACATCGTGGCGCAGGCGGGCCGCATCGGTGCGGTGACCATCGCCACCAACATGGCGGGGCGCGGTACGGACATCCAGCTTGGCGGTAACGTGGAGTTCCGGATCGGCGACGAGCTTTCCGAGATGGAGGACGGCCCTGAAAAGGATGCCGCTATCGAGCGCATCAAGGCCGAAGTGAAGGAAGAACGCCAGAAGGTGAAGGAAGCGGGCGGCCTGTTCGTGCTCGGCACCGAGCGTCACGAAAGCCGCCGCATCGATAACCAGCTGCGCGGCCGTTCGGGCCGCCAGGGCGACCCGGGCCTGTCACGTTTCTACCTCTGCCTGGAGGATGACCTGCTGCGCATCTTCGGGCCGGACACGCTGTTCTCCAAGATGATGAACGCCAACCTTGAAGACGGCGAGGCCATCGGTTCCAAGTGGCTTTCCAAGGCCATCGAGACCGCGCAGAAAAAGGTCGAGGCGCGCAACTACGAAATGCGCAAGCAGGTCGTGCAGTACGACGACGTGATGAACGACCAGCGCAAGGTCATTTACGACCAGCGCGCCGAAATCATGGATTCCGAACGCGTGGACGACGTCGTGCTCGACATGCGCCAGGATGCCATCAACTCGCTGGTGGTCGAAGCCTGTCCGCCGGGATCCTATCCCGAGCAGTGGGATGTCGAGGGGCTGAAGGAAAAGGTCGCCGACGTGCTGGGACTGACCCCGCCGATCGACGACTGGTTGGAAGAGGACGCGGTCGAGCCCGAACTGATCGAGGAACGCCTGCAGGAACTGGCCGAGGAACGCCTCAACGAACGGACTGCGGAAATTCCCGAAAACTCGTGGCGCCGGGTGGAAAAATCCATCCTGCTCGAACGCCTGGACTATCATTGGAAGGAACACCTCGCCACGCTGGATGCGCTGCGCCAGGTGGTGTTCCTGCGCGCCTATGCCCAGAAGCAGCCGATCAACGAGTACAAGCAGGAAGCCTTCGGCCTGTTCCAGACCATGCTCGACACCCTGCGAGAGGACGTGACGAAGGTGCTGATGACAGCGCAATTGCGTCCCGCCGCTCCGCCGCCGTCGCCGCGCGCCTTGCCGGACCTGCCCGACTTCCTGACCGGTCACGTCGACCCGTTCACGGGCGAGGACAACAGCAACGACGGCGACGGTTCTGAACGGATGCAGCCGCTGTTCGGCACCCTGGCCAGTTCGCCCGTGGCGAGTACCGGCACCGCCGGTTCCGCCCAGCGCGAGAACCCCTATGCCGACAAGAACGTCAGCCGCAATGCCCCATGCCCGTGCGGTTCGGGCAACAAGTACAAGCATTGCCACGGCGCGGTCGCCTAGCGGCTTGTTTGCGCGCGCAATACCGATAGCATGGGGGCGAAGGAGAGCCCCCATGCCATCCACTTGTAGGCTTATCGTTGCCGCCACGTCGAGCCTTGCCGCGTTAGCCCTCGTCGGCTGTTCGTCACTCGAATCACCAGCCCCGGTCAGTTACGCGCTGGCCGACATGGACGATTACATCATGGCCGCAGTGCTCAGCCCCGCACGCCCGGCCGAGGACAAGGCACGTGACGAGACGCGCCAGCCGGAAGAGATCGTCGCATTTGCCGGTGTGCAGCGCGGTGACACGATTGCCGAGATGGCGCCGGGCGGCGGTTACTACACGCGCATCCTGTCACAAACAGTCGGGCCGGAGGGCAAGGTCTATGCCCTGATGCCGTCCTTCTACGCCAACCGCGAAGGCGGGCTCGACACCATCAATGCCATCGCCGAACAGTACGGCAACGTGAAGGTCGTCGTGGTGGAAGGCTACGACACGGTTTCGCTGCCGGAACAGGTCGACCTCGTCTGGACGACGGAAAACTATCACGACTTCGCCAACGGCGATATTGGCGTGACGAATGCCTGGGCCTTCGATGTGTTGAAACCCGGCGGCACCTACTTCGTGGAAGACCACGCAGCCCCCGGTACCGGCCTTGCAGCCACCTCAACCCTCCACCGCATAGATCCTGCCGCCGTGCGCGAGCAGGTGGCCGCCGCCGGCTTCACGCTGGAAGCGGAAAGCGACGTGCTGCGAAACCCGGCAGACCCGCATACGGCCGGACCGCGGGAATTCGATGGCGTAACCGACAAGTTCGCCTTCCGGTTCAGGAAACCGGGTTAGCAAAACGCACCTCGGACCCTGGTTGCACCTCCGGAAATACTGGAGAAAAATTTTTCCGTATTTGATGGAACCGCTCGCGACCTAGCGCATTACTGCGAATACAAGGCTGCGCTTTCTCCCTGGCTGACGAGTCAAAGAAGCGCGGCCTTTGTTTTGCCCGGAGAAGACAGTTTCCGTGAGGAGTGCCGATCCCCCAATGCTGGTGGAAGGTCTTCTGCCCGCCTGGCTTCCATGGTTAACTTCGTTTTAACGGCTTGCTGCGACACCCTTCGTAACTCAGACGAAGGGGCGATTAATGCTGCACTCGATTTTTTCCCGGAAGCGCCATCCCGAGGCGATCTTCATCCAGTTGACGACCGGTTGCAACGCCAAGTGCACCAGTTGCCCGCACCCTTTCACCTACGGAGCCGAAGGGTATCACCAGACCGGTAACATGACGCAGGCCACCTGGGATGAGATCATCCGGCAGGTCGCCGTAGAAGATTTTCGCGGTCAGATCGGCCTTTATCTTCATCACGAGCCACTGCTGGTCAAATCGCTAGGGCAGAAGATCAAGGACGTGAACGAAAAGACCAATGCCTACGTCGTGCTTTCGACAAACGGCGCCTTGCTGACCGCAGACCGGCGCAAGGAATTGCTGGAAGCCGGCCCGCGCCAGGTCCACGTGAACATGAGCTCTGCGGAACCAGGTCAGTATGAGGAGATCATGAAGCTGAACTGGGAAGTGACCCGGCTCAACACCCATGCGTTCATCGAGGAAGCAAAAGGCAAGATCGACATCGAGATCAACTGCCCCGTGTTGCCCAATGTCGACACACAGCAACTGGTTGACGAATTCCCCATGGTGAAGGTCAACGTGGAATACTGGGCCAACAGTCGTGGTGGCTTGCTTGAAGACGTGTCGGCCGAGGGCGCGGGAAGCCGCTTCAAGGTCAAGGAAGCGTGCAACCAGCCCTCGCAGAACTTCAACGTCCTCTGGGATGGCTCGGTAATCGTATGCTGCATGGACTGGAGCCATGAGAGCAAGTCGAGTTTCCCGACAATTTTCGAGAACGACATGTTCGCCACCTATAATGGCGAGACCATGAGCGCGATCCGCGAGGAATTCCAGTGCGGCAACTATGGCCGCTTCGAAATGTGCAACAAATGCGCGGACGAAATGAATTTCAACAAGGGCGAGCCTATCCGCCAGGTAGATCGCATCGCTGCGTTCGCCCAGCGAGCGACGCAGAAGCTCGCTAGCTAGGTTGGCAGGGTCCGGTCGGGGCTGCATATGACACGACTTCACGGTCTCGACGCGCTGCGCGGCGTGGCGGCGCTGGCCGTGTTCCTGCACCACCTTTGCCATTACTACTTCCTGCCCGACCTGCTGCCCATTGCAGGGCGCTCGGTCGACCTGTTCTTCGCGCTTTCCGGCTTCGTGATGGCGCGAACCTATGACGCCAGGTTGCGCGAAGGGCTTGGTGCCACCCGCTTCCTGCTGAAACGGTACAACCGGCTCGCCCCATGCGCTTTCATCGGCGGGGGCATCGGCTTCGTCTTCGCCGTGGCGACGGGGTATTTCCCGACCCACGTCGTGGTCGCAGGCGTGATCGGGACGATTCTGTTCCTTCCCGTACCCATCGGTGCCTTCACCTACCCCCTCAACGGCGCGGCCTGGTCTTTGACTGTCGAGCTGTTCCTGAACTGGTTGCACGGCGCGTTCCTGGCCCGGCGCGAGCGGCTGTGGCTGGTGCTTGCCGTGGCTGTCGCGCTCTATGCAATCGTCGCCTGGCGCGACGGCGGTACGCACTCGCTCAGCAGCATGGCATACCTGCCCAACACCCTGCTGCGAGGCTTGGCGTGTTACGTGATCGGGGTAATCGTCTACCGCACTTGCGGCGACCGCGCCCTGTGGCGCAGCGCGGCGCCTGCGGTGATCGCCTTTCCATTCGTCACAGCGGCCTTGCAGTACGCCCTCACTGACTGGTTAGCCTCGTTGGTATTCCTCGGCCTGATCCCCGTTTTCATCCGGGGGACGCTGGGCGCGATGCCGGCTGCCGTCGGCGGCGTATTGGGCGGCCTGTCGTACCCGCTCTACGCGACCCATTTCCCGATCATCCTGTTCAGCCGGGCGCTGGGCATCAGCGCGCTTGGCACCACCGCAATCTGCCTGGCGGTTGCGGCATTGCTGATGCTGACGGTGGAAGCGGCGAGGACCGGGAAGGGCAAGACGAGCGTGCCCGAAAAGATGCGTGCGCCGCATCCGGGTTGATCGCTTCCGGCTGATTTGCGTCTGGCTTTCCACCGCGAACCGCGTTCAGCGAAGTGGAAAATGGCTCCCCGAGTTGGATTCGAACCAACGACCAAGTGATTAACAGTCACCTACTCTACCGCTGAGCTATCGGGGAGCAGCCCGTCAGGCAGGTGAGCGCCTATATGGGCCGTGATTCCGTTTGGCAAGTGTGGAATTGCAGGCTTTCGTCAAACCGCGAACTGTTCGGCCACGATGCGCTCGTCCAACGCCTGGTGCGGATCGAACAGCAGCGTCATCTCCATGTCGCGCGCCACTTCGATATGCACCTCCGCCACGTCGCGCACTTCCTTCGAATCGGCCACCGCGGCAACCGGGCGCTTGGCCGGTTCGTTGACCCGAAAGCGCACCTTGCTCCTGTCGGGCAGGATGGCGCCGCGCCAGCGCCGTGGCCTGAAAGGGCTGATCGGGGTGAGGGCGAGCATGTTCGAATCGAGCGGCAGGATCGGGCCATTGGCCGAGAGGTTGTAAGCCGTGGACCCCACTGGCGTGGACAGCAGGATCCCGTCGCCCGCCAGTTCCGGAATGCGAACCCGGCCATTGACGGATATCTCGACCTTTGCCGTTTGCCGCGTTTCACGCAGCAGGCTGACTTCGTTGATGGCGCAATAGGTGTGCGTCTCGCCGCTCTGCGTCGTCACGTGCATGCGCAGTGGCAGCACCGACATCGGCTTGGCCTCGCTCAGCCGCTGACCAAGGCCGCTGGCACCGTGATAGCGGTTCATCAGAAAGCCTACGGTGCCCAGGTTCAGCCCGAACACCGGACGGGTCTTGCCGCCATCCAGCATGGTGTGAAGGGTATCCAGCATCGTCCCGTCGCCGCCCAGCGTGATGATCGCCTCGGCCTCGTCCTCGCTGACGAAATCGTAGCGACTGCGCAGTTCGTCGGCGGCCCGGCGGGCCCGGTCGCTTTGCGAATGGACCAGGGCCAGCTTCTGGAATTTCGGGTTATCGCCTGCCACGAACTGTATCCTCCCGCCGTGCGTGGCGCGACCCTATGGAGCAGCGTCCCGATTTGCAACGGGACTGTCGGTTGGCAAGACTTGCCCCGTGGATTAGGCCAACAGCCACACATGCCGATACCCGTACAGATCCACGACCGCAGGCGCCGGACAGACCGCCGTCGCAGCGAGCCGCATCCCGTCAGCGAGGACCTGGCAGCCGCGCTGACGCACGATGCGGTGGAGATCCTGTTCCAGCCACAGTTTCGCACCAGCGATGGCGCGCTGGCGGGTGCGGAGGCGCTGGTACGGTGGGATCATCCGGAACACGGCAGCCTTGCCGGCGATTCGGTGGTGGCGATTGCCCAGTCCGGGGGCATCGCCCGCAGGCTTGCCCGATACATCGGGCGCATGGCCATGACACAGGCGGCGCAGTGGCCCGATCACCTGCGTCTCTCGCTCAATGTCACGGCGATGGACCTGTTCGACCGGACATTCGGCGAAGACCTGCTGGACATGCTGGCAGACACAGGATTTCCCGCATCGCGCCTCACGCTGGAAATCACCGAGCAGGCACTGGTGGCCGACCTCGACCGTTCGGCCGAGCGGCTGCGCGTTCTGGCGGAAAGCGGTATTCGCATCGCGCTCGACGATTTCGGCGCGGGGTTTTGCAACTTCAGGTACCTGAAGGTGCTGCCGCTCCATGCGCTGAAACTGGACCGCGCTATGATCGAGGGCATCGCGGCGGACGAGCGCGACCTCGCCGTGCTGCGCGGTATCGTCGCCATGGCCCGGGCGCTGGATATCGCGGTGATCGCCGAGGGGATCGAGACAAGCGAGCAACGCGATGTGGTAAGTCGCGAGGGTTGCGCGACCTGGCAGGGGTTCCTGGGCGGGAGACCGATGGCAAGTTCCGACTTTGCGGAGATGGCGAGCGCCTAACCGCCCTTTTTCCTGGCCTTGCGCACGACGTTGCTAAGGCCCTTGGTCAACTGGAACAGGCCGTTCAGACGGCTTTCCGGATCGCCCCATGCGCGGTTGATCTGCAGCTTCATATCGGGGCGCAGCTTGGCCGTGCCTTTCAGCCGGTCGACATAGGCGACAAGGCCCACGGGATCGGGGAAATTGTTCTCGTGGAAGGTAACCAGCGTACCGCGCGCGCCCACTTCGATCTTGGCGATGCAGGCCTGGATGGCCTGGGCCTTGATCTCGATCAGGCGGATGAGGTTCTTGGTCGGCTGCGGCAATTCGCCGAAGCGGTCGATCATCTCGGCCGCCAGCGCCTCGACTTCGCCTTGCCCCTCTGCCTGGTTCAGGCGGCGGTAGAGTGCCATGCGCACGGCAAGGTCGGGCACGTATTCCTCGGGGATCATGATCGGCGCATCGACGGTGATCTGCGGGGAAAGGCCCGTGCGGTCCGCCTCCAGCCCCACATCGCCCGCCTTGGCGGCCATGATCGCATCTTCCAGCATCGACTGGTAGAGTTCGAACCCTACCTCGCGGATATGGCCCGACTGTTCGTCGCCCAGCAGGTTGCCGGCGCCGCGAATATCGAGGTCGTGGCTGGCGAGCTGGAAACCAGCGCCCAGCGAATCGAGGTCACCCAGCACTTTCAGCCGCTTTTGCGCCACTTCGGAAAGCGCCGTATCCTTTTCGGTGGTGAGGTACGCATAGGCGCGGATCTTGGCCCGGCCCACCCGGCCGCGCAGCTGGTATAGCTGGGCGAGGCCGAAGCGGTCGGCGCGGTGAATGATGATCGTGTTCGCGCTGGGCAGGTCCAACCCGCTTTCAACGATGGTGGTGGAGAGCAGCACCTCGTACTTGCCCTCGTAGAAGGCGCTCATGCGCTCCTCGATCTCGCCCGCGGCCATCTGTCCGTGCGCGGCGATCACCTTCACTTCAGGCACGGTCTCGAGCAGCCAGTCTTCCAGCGCAGCCATGTCGGATATGCGAGGGACCACGATAAAGCTCTGCCCGCCGCGGTGGTGTTCGCGCAGCAGTGCTTCGCGGATTACCATGTCATCCCATTCCATCACGTAGGTCCGCACGGCGAGCCGGTCGACCGGCGGGGTCTTGATGGTGGAAAGCTCGCGCAGACCCGTCATGGCCATCTGCAGGGTACGCGGAATGGGCGTGGCGGTAAGGGTGAGCACGTGAACATCGGCGCGCAGCTGCTTCAGCTTCTCCTTGTGCGTCACGCCAAAGCGCTGCTCCTCGTCCACGATCACGAGGCCGAGGTTCTTGAACTTCGTGTTCTTGGAAAGGATCGCGTGGGTGCCGATCACGATATCCATGTCGCCCGATGTCAGGGCATCACGCGTGTCTTTCATCTCCTTGGCGGAGACGAGGCGCGAAAGGCGGCCGATCTTCAGCGGGAAGCCGGAAAAACGATCGACGAAATTCTGGAAGTGCTGGCGGGCGAGGAGGGTGGTGGGGGCGACCATCGCCACCTGTTGCCCGTTCATCGCTGCGACGAACGCCGCGCGCAGGGCCACTTCGGTCTTGCCGAAGCCCACGTCACCGCAGACGAGGCGATCCATCGGCTTGCCGCTTTCCAGGTCGCGCAGCACGTCGCCGATAGCCTGTTCCTGGTCCTCGGTTTCCTCGTACTGGAAGCGGTCGAGGAACTGGTTGTAGCTCGCTTCCTCGGCCTCCAGCACCGGAGCCTTGCGCAGGGCGCGGCGGGCGGCGACTTCCATCAGCTCGCCCGCAATGGCCTGGATACGCTCCTTCAGGCGGGCGCGACGTTTCTGCCATGCCTCGCCGCCCAGCCTGTCGAGAGACGCGCCGTCCTCGCTGCTGCCGTAGCGCGAGAGCACATCGAGGTTCTCGACCGGGATGTAGAGCTTGTCGCCGCCCGCGTATTCCAGCATCACGCAGTCGTGCTGGCTCTTGCCCACGGTGATGGGTTCAAGGCCCAGGTACTTGCCGATGCCGTGGTCGATGTGGACCACAAGATCACCGCGCGACAATGCCTGCAACTCGGCTAGGAAGGCATCGGCGTCCTTCTTCTTCTTGCGGCGGCGAACGAGGCGGTCGCCCAGCAGGTCCTGCTCGGTGATGACCTCCACTTCGTCATTCGCGAAACCGGTGTCGAGCGGCAGCACCATTGCTGTCGTGCGGCCTTTTGCCGCCGCGCCCAGCGCCTCTTGCCAGGTTTCGACAAGGCCCACGGGCGTGCCCGCTTCCTCGATGATCGAGGTAATGCGGCTGCGCGAGCCGGTGGAATAGGCCGCCAGCAGCGGGCGTTTCCCGGCTTTGCCCAGATCCTTGAAGTGCGCGGCGGCAGCCTCGTACACGTTCTTGCCGGCGGAACGCTCGGGCGTGAAATCTCGCGCGGAGCGGAAGCCGAAATCCACCACCTTGCCGCTTTCTGGCTCGGCAAAGATCGAGGTGCGGTGGATGGGCCAGTCCCCCATCGCACTGCCGAATTCGTCCTGCGTCAGATAAAGCGATTGCGGATCGAGCGGGCGATAGCTGCCCTTGGCCTGTCCCGAAATATCGCCGCGCTGGCGGTGATAATCGCTGATATCCTTAAGCCGTTCCTCGGCCGCGGGCAGCGCGCCGGAATCAATTACCAGCACATCGTCCCTGCCAAGGTGATCGAACAGTGTGGAGAGGCGCTCCTCGAACAGCGGCAGCCAGTGCTCCATGCCCGCCATGCGCCGCCCGTCGCTGATCGCCTCGTATAGCGGGTCTTGCGTGGCGTGCGCGCCGAACATCTCGCGATAGCGGCTGCGGAAGCGTTTTATGCTGTCATCGTCCAGCAATGCCTCGCTCGCAGGCAAGAGCAGGTGGGAATCGATACGGTCGGTCGTGCGCTGCGTGCCGGGATCGAACAGGCGCAGGCTCTCCAGCTCGTCGCCGAAAAAATCGAGGCGCAGGCCCGCCTCCAGGCCGCTGGGGTAAATATCGACGATGGAGCCTCGCATGGCGAATTCGCCGGTGTCCACCACCGTATCGACGCGGGTATATCCCTGCTTGCGCAGCAGCGCGGCCAGGCTCTCGTGCCCGATCTCGGTGCCCACCTTGAACTCGCGCACCGCCTCGCGGATGCGGAAAGGCGTGAGCACGCGCTGCAGCAGGGCGTTGATCGTGGTGACGACAAGCTGGTTCCCTTTCCCAGCAGACTGCAGCGAATGAAGCGCCGCCAGACGCCGCGCGCTTACCGACAGGGCAGGGCTGGCGCGGTCGTAAGGCAGGCAGTCCCACGCGGGGAACTCGATCACCTGCAATTCGGGGGCGAAGAAATGCGCCGCGTCCGTCACCGCTCGCATGGCCGCATCGTCGGGCGCGATGAAGACGGCGCGCTTCTTTGCTGCGCGGGCAAGGTCGGCCAGCACCATGGGCTGCGCGCCGCGCACCACGCTGGCGAGCGTGAGCGGCGACTTGGCCGACAGGATACGGGAAAGATCGGGCATGAAGTTCTGGAAGGTTTAAGCGGCCGAGTGGTTCCGCCGCGCCTTGCCCTTAGATTTTCACATAGTCCAGCTTGCGCATGGCATCCATCTGCTGGCCGGCGAATTCGGCAGGCACATCCTGCGTGCCGAGAGCCCATGCCATGACGTCCACATCGTCACGGTCCAGCAGCGCCTCGAACCAGGCAAGGCCGTCCTCGTCCCATTGGGCATGGTACGTATCGAAATAGCCGCCGAACATGTAGTCCGCCTCGCGCGTGCCGCGGTGCCAGGCGCGGAAGCGGGCGCGGTTCAGGCGGGTGGCAAGATCGGCTTGGTCGGTCATTGAAAACGGGGCCCCTCAGGCGAGAGGCCCCGTCTAACCACTATGGCGCGCCGATCAAGGGTGCGTGTGGGTGTAGAGGGTGGTGGACTTCTCGATCATCCCATCCATTTCCTCGGTCAGGGCGGCCAGTTGCTCCTCGCCGCCCGCCATTTCCGTCAGCGCGGCGACGAAGGCCATCCGGCCCGCCGGGGCGTGGCTGTCGAACACTGCCATCCCGCCCGGCATGTCGGCCACGGTGATGATATCGTAGTCGGGGTTCATCATGACCCAGTGGATGGTTTGCGGCGATGCGCCAGATGCTTCGCGTGCAGGATTGACGTAGGTGTTCATGACCTCAAGCCAGCGTTGCTCGTCGGCCCCGTCGGCAAACTTGAACATGGTAACAGCGTAGGTCGTGCGCGCTTCTTCCGGTTCATCTTGCGCGACAACCGGAGTCGCGGTGACAGCAAGTACCGCGGCACAAGCGACAAGTTTCAGAGATTTGAGCATAAAAGTCCCCCTATGACCGGGAGTTCATCCCGGTTCTGAGCGACCCTCGGGAAGGGTGCTACCACGTTCCGCCGAAAGCGCGAAATCGCAGGCGTTGACGCTTTGGCGGCGGGTGCTTCGCTTTGGCGACGGAATTTACTAGAGCACGGTCATGCGTCCCGAAATCCTCATCCCGCTCTTTGCCGAGACCGACGGGCTCGATGGCATCGGGCCCAAGCTGAAAAAGCCGCTGGAAAAGCTGGGCCTCACCCGCGTGCGCGATGTGCTTTACCACCTGCCAGAACGGTTCGTGGTGCGCCGGGCGGTGACGGACCTCGACGATGCAGGTGTGGGCGAACAGGTCGTGGTCGCGCTGGACATCGTGGAACACCGCGCCAGCCGGTCTCCGCGCGGTCCCTATCGTGTCATGGCGAGCGATGCGAAAGGCAACATCTGCGCGCTCACCTATTTCGGGCGGGCCAGCTACACCGCGAAGAAGCAGCTGCCGGTGGGCGAGAAGCGCTGGGTGGCGGGTCGGCTCGACCAGTACGACCAGATGCTGCAGATCGTGCATCCCGATCACGTTGCGGAAAAGTCCGAACAGGCGATGGGCCAGATGGTGGAGCCGATCTACCGCCTTTCCGAAGGCCTGACCCAGCCGAGGATCGCCAGCCTTGTCGAGCAATCGCTGGAGCGTGCGCCGGACCTGCCCGAATGGATCGAGCCGTCCACGTTCCGCCGAGAGGGGTGGCCTTCGTGGCGTGAAGCCATCGCGCAGGCGCACAAGGGAGAGAGTGCGAAGGCGCGCGACCGGCTGGCCTATGACGAACTGTTCGCCAATGCGCTGGCGCTGATGCTGGTTCGCGAGAGCAACCGCAAGCGCAAGGGACAGCCCCTGCAGGGCGACGGACACCTGCGCGACAAGCTGCAACTGCCGTTCCCGCTCACCGGCGCACAGCGGCGCAGCATAGACGAGGTCGCGGGCGACATGGCGCAAAGCTCTCCGATGCTGCGCCTGCTGCAGGGCGACGTGGGCGCGGGCAAGACGGTGGTCGCTCTGGAATCGATGCTAGTCGCGGTGGAGGCGGGCGCGCAGGCTGCCATGCTCGCCCCGACCGAACTGCTCGCCCGCCAGCATCTCGAGACCTTGCGCGAAATGGCGCGCCCCACGGGTGTCGAGATCGCGCTGCTGACGGGCCGCGACAAGGGCAAGGCGCGCGAGTCCATCCTCATGGGCCTGCTCGATGGTTCCATCGACATTGTGGTGGGCACACACGCGATTTTCCAGCAAAGCGTCGCGTACAGGAACCTCGGCCTGGTGGTGATCGACGAACAGCACCGCTTCGGTGTGTCGCAGCGCCTGATGCTTGCGCAAAAGGGCAGGGTCACCCCGCACACGCTGGCGATGACGGCAACGCCGATCCCGCGCACGCTGGTGCTGGCCAATCACGGCGAGATGGAAGTCAGCCGCCTCGACGAACTGCCGCCGGGCAGGCAGGCCATCGACACCCGTGTGCTGCCCGTCGACCGGCTGGAGGATATCGTTGCTGCGGTGGGCAGGCATATGGAGAGCGGCCAGCAGGCCTACTGGGTCTGCCCGATGGTGCGCGACAGCGAGACGATGGACGACGACATCGCCGCCGCCGAAGCGCGCTACGCTGGCCTGAAGGAACGTTTCGGCGATGATGTGGTGCTGGTCCACGGCCAGCTCGCACCCGAACAGAAAGACGCCGGCATGGCGCGCTTCGCCGCAGGCGAGGCGAAGGTGCTGGTGGCGACCACGGTGATCGAGGTGGGCGTGGACGTGCCCAATGCCACGCTGATGGTAATAGAACAGGCAGAGCGCTTCGGGCTCGCCCAGCTGCACCAGTTGCGCGGCCGGGTGGGGCGCGGCAGCGAGAAATCGACTTGCCTGCTGCTGCGCTCCAGCGAACTGAGCGAGACCGGCAAGAAGCGCCTCGAACTGATGAAAAGCAGCCAGGACGGCTTCCTGCTGGCCGAGGAGGACCTGAAACTGCGCGGCGGCGGAGAGCTGCTGGGCACGCGGCAAAGCGGGGAGGAAGGTTTCTCTATCGCCACGCTGGAACAGGTGACCCGGCTGCTCGACATGGCCAATGCCGATGCGAAGATGCTGGTGGAGCAGCAGGGCGGTCTGGCCAACCCCGAACGCGGCGAGGCGGCGCGCACCGTGCTCTACCTGCTGGAACGGGACTGGGGCGTGCAGACACTGCGCGGTGGGTAGCTGAAAAACCGGATTGCGCGGCGTGCAAATCGGAGTAATCAGCAGCTTCCGGCTGGTAGAGCAGGAAGGGCCTGCTGCAAGCCTGGTGGATTTTTCCCATATATGATCTTTGACCGGGTCAAGCCGCTCGACGCCATCCTTGCGACGGCAGAGCGCAAATCCCTGCATCGCACACTTTCTGGTCTCCAGTTGATGCTCTTCGGCATCGGCTGCATCATCGGCACGGGTATCTTCGTTCTCACCGCAGCCGGCGCGCAAAAGGCCGGGCCGGGCTTGATGCTGGCGTTCCTCATTGCAGGCGCTGTCTGCATCGTCGCCGCGCTTTGCTATGCCGAGGTGGCGGCGATGATCCCAGTGGCCGGGTCGGCCTATACCTACACCTATGCCTCGTCGGGCGAATTTCTCGCCTGGACGGTCGGCTGGGCGCTGATCCTGGAATATGCCGTTGCCGCCAGCGCGGTTTCCGTCGGTTGGTCCGGCTATTTCAGCGGCACGATCCTGCAGGAATTCCTGGGGCTCCAGCTGCCGCCGTGGCTTTCTGCCGGGCCACTTGCGTTGGGCGGCGCTCCGGGCGGTCTGATCAACCTGCCCGCCATGATCATTGCCCTGCTGGTGACCTGGCTGCTGATGATCGGCACCAGCGAAAGCGCGCGCGTCAATGCCGTGCTGGTGGCCATCAAGGTGGCGGCGCTGACGGCCTTCGTGGCCCTGACGCTGACCAGCCCCGAATTCGATACCGCGCGCTTCAACCCGTTCCTGCCCGCCGGCGTGCTGGGCGAATTCGGGTCGGGCCTCGGCGCAGTGGGCGCGGCGGCGACGATCTTCTTCGCCTATGTCGGTTTCGACGCGGTTTCCACCGCAGCCGAAGAGACGAAAGACCCGCAGCGCAACGTGCCCTTTGGCCTGATCGGGTCGCTGCTGTTCTGCACGGTCTTTTACATCCTGGTTGCCGCGGGGGCGATCGGGACGATCGGCGGCCAGCCTATCATGGGGCCAACGGGCGTTCCGTTCCCCGCAGGTAGCGAGGAACTGGCGCGCCAGTGCGCGATGCCGCAATATGCCGCCGCCCTGGTATGCTCTGACGAGGCGCTGGCCCACGTCCTGCGCCAGATCGGGTTTTCCGGTGTTGGCAACATGCTGGGCATCGCGGCCTTCCTTGCGCTGCCATCGGTGATCCTGGTGCTGATCTTCGCGCAGACCCGCATCTTCTTCGTGATGAGCCGCGATGGCCTGCTGCCCGAACGCCTGAGCGCCGTTCACCCCAAATGGAAGACACCGCACGTCGTCACCATGATGACCGGCCTGGTGGTTGCCGTTGGCGCGGCCTTCTTCCCGGTCGGCATGCTGGCCGATTACGCCAATGCGGGCACGCTTTATGCCTTCTTCATGGTCGCGGTAACGGTGATGGTGCTACGCCGGAAAGATCCCACCCGGCACAGGCCCTTCCGCATGGCGGGCGTGTGGATTGTTGCACCCCTCACGCTGGGGGGGTGTCTCTACCTCTACCTCAATCTGCCGTGGCAGGCGATCCTCGTGCTCCCGGTATGGGCCGTGATCGGGCTGCTCGTCTATTTTGGCTACAGCCGCCGCCGCAGCCACCTGGGCCGGGGCATTGTCGAGGTAGTCGACGAGGTGGCTGGCGAGGAGACTGCAATCCCGATCCATCCCCCGGCCTGACGAAGGGCAGGGCACTGCTGCGCTTGCCAAATGCTTCGGCGGGGCTAGTCTCCGCCGAAACCATTTGCCGGAGTGCCCACCCTTGACCCACCGTTTCCTCGCCGCATCCGCCCTGGCGCTGGCCGTCGCCGTGCCGCAGCCCCTTTTCGCACAGACAGCCGAGGACGATTTCACCCAGCTGCGCGAGGAAGTGTGGCAATGGACGCTCGATAATTCGCCGTGGCTGTCCACCAGCATCGGTGACCGGCGCAACGATGGCGACCTGGGCGATCCATCGCTGGAAGGTTACGAACGGCAACTTGCCGAAACCCGCGAATATCTCGCGCGGCTTGAAGCCATCGACGAGGACGCGCTGCCCGAAACCCTCGCCATCGACTATGCGCTGATGGAACGCGATTTCCGCGATACGATTGAAGCATCGCAGTTTGACCAGACCCGTTACATCACTTTTACCAACCGCGGCGGGCCGCAGGGCGCGATTGCCGGGCTGCCCTATTCCTCGCCGCTGTTCACCGTGGCCGATTACGACAGTTACCTGACACGGATCGAAAGTTTTCCCGCCTATATCCAGGTATTTATCGCCCGCAATGAAGGCGGTATCGAGCGCGGGCTGACGCAGCCGTGCGAGCCGATGGAAGGGTACGCGGATTCGGTCAGCGGCCTGATTGCCGAAACACCGGAAGATTCGGTCTGGTGGCAGGCTTTCGACACGCGCCCTTCCGCAATCGCGGAAAGCGACTGGGCGGACTTGCAGGTCCGCGCCCGCGCCGCGATTAGCGACGGGGCGTTCGAGGGGCTCGGCACCTTCCTTGAATACTACGAGGAAGAATATGCCCCCAACTGCCGTACCGGTGCATCGCCAGGCATCGGTGAGACGCCCGGCGGGCAGGAGTACTACGCCTACCGCGTGCGCAGCTTCACCACCACCGACATGACGCCGCAGGAGGTTCACGATCTGGGCCTTTCCGAAGTGGCGCGCATCCGGGCCGAGATGGAAGCCGTGGCGGCAGAAGCCGGCTTCGAAAGCCGCGAAGAATTCATCGAACACCTGCGTACTGATCCGCAGTATTACCCGGCGGACGAGGAAAGCTACCTGCAGTACACCGCTGCGCTGGCCAAGGAGATCGACGGGTGGATGCCGCGCCTGTTCGGGAAGCTGCCGCGCCTGCCCTATACCGTGGAGCCGATCCCGGCGGCAAGCGCGCCCGGCAACACCACCGCCTATTACGAGAGCGGATCCATCGCCACGGGACAACCGGGCATCTACCGCCTGAACCTGACCGAACTCGACCAGCGGCCGCTGTGGGAACTGCCCGCACTCGGCGTGCATGAGGCGGTACCGGGCCATCACCACCAGATTTCGCTGCAGCAGGAACTGGATATCCATCCCCTGCGCGCCAATGGAACCTTCTTCACCGTGTTCGTAGAGGGCTGGGGTCTTTATTCGGAGCGGCTGGGCATCGAGATGGGCCTCTACGATACGCCGGCGAAGGAAATGGGCCGGCTTTCCTACGAGATGTGGCGGGCCAATCGCCTCGTCGTCGATACCGGGTTGCATGCCCTGGGATGGACGCGCCAGCAGGCGGTCGATTTCATGCTGGAGAACACTGCCCTGTCCGAAGGCAACATCAATGCCGAGGTCAATCGCTACATCACCTGGCCGGGGCAGGCGCTCGCTTACAAGCTGGGCGAACTGAAAATCCGCGAACTGCGTGCCCTTGCGGAAGAGCAGCTGGGCGAGGATTTCGACCTGCGCGCCTTCCACGATACGGTACTGGAAAACGGCTCGGTCCCGCTCGATGTGCTGGAAGCGCACGTGAACGCATGGATCGCGAGCGAACTGGCGGGCTAGGTTTCCTACAGGTGGCAAGGTTGGCGAGGGGGAAGGAATGCGCTTCTTTTCCCCTCATCCCGCCACGCATCCTGCGCCTTCCCACCCCACCCGCCTTTTTGACACCAAGACTGTGTTCCATGTGTTCCAGGTTAGTTGGAATTGCTGGTAATCGCGCAGTTGCCACCGGTTCATCTTGCCTGCCCTACGCCGCGCCCCTAAACGGCTCCCCAATTCCCAGAACAAGGCGTTAGTCCTCCCAGTGAAGTCCTCCACGTGATCCTCTCCCCCTTCGAATGGACCATCGCCAAGCGCTACATGCTGCCGGGCCGCAGCGAAGCCGTGATTGCGCTGGTGGCGGGCATTTCCATTACCGTGGTCATGCTGTCGGTCGCTATGCTGGTGATCGTGATGAGCGTGATGAACGGCTTTCGGGCAGAACTGCTCGACCGCATTACCGGGCTGAACGGCCATGCGGTGGTGCAGGCCTATGGCGGCAGGCTGGAAAACTGGGAAAACGTGCTGGAGGAAGTGCGTAACACCCCCGGCGTGGTCGAAGCCTCCCCGCTGATCGAACAGCCGCTTCTCGCCACATACAATGGCCGGGCCGAGGGTATTTTCGTACGCGGCAATACGGCGGACGATATCGAGAAGATGGCGGAGAACGTCGTCGTTGGCGACATGTCGAAACTGCAACCGGGCCAGCGCAACGTGGCCATCGGGTCGCGCCTGCAACAGAACCTGGGCATCCGCCTTGGCGATACGCTTACCATCATCAACCCGCAGGGCCGCCCCACGCCGTTCGGCACAGTTCCGCGCCAGATCGGCTATACCGTCACCGCGGTGTTCGAGGTGGGGCTGTATGACTTCGACGAGCGCTTCGTGGTCATGCCCATACCCGAGGCACAGACGCTGCTGATGATCGGCGATTCGATCTCCATGATCGAGGTGCAGACCGAAGACGCCGATCGCGTGAACGAGATCATGGCACCGATCCAGGCCAGCCTGAACGGGCGCGCGGTGGTTACGGGGTGGCAGGAAATGAACGCCAGCCTGTTCGAGGCCTTGCAGGTGGAGCGGGTGGCCATGGCCTTTGCCCTTGGCATCATCGTGCTGGTTGCCGCCTTCAACATCCTGTCCTCGCTGGTGATGCTGGTGCGTTCGAAAACGCGCGACATCGCCATTATGCGAACGATGGGCGCCACGCGTCGCAGCCTGCTGAAAATCTTCGTGACTACCGGCTCCATCGTTGGCGTGATCGGTACGCTGTCGGGCGTTTCGTTGGGGCTGCTGGTGCTGCTGTTCCGCCAGCCTATCGTGGAATTCATAAGCTGGGCGTTTGGCGTGGAACTGTGGGATCCCTCGGTGCGCTTCCTGACGGAACTGCCTGCACGGACGGACCCGATCGAAGTGCTGGTGATTGCCGGTTCCGCCATGGGACTGGCCTTCCTCGCCACGCTTTACCCGGCGTACCGGGCGTCGAACACCGACCCGGTAGAGGTGCTGCGTTATGAATAGTCCGGCCCCGGTCATCGCCCTGCGCAACCTTGCTCGCAGTTTCGAGCAGGGGGGCGTGCGCATTGATGTGCTGCGCGGTGTGAACCTGCAGATCGCTCCCGGCGAAATCGTGGCGCTTCTCGGTCCCTCCGGCTCCGGCAAGTCGACGCTGCTCCAGGCCGTGGGCCTGCTGGAAGGCGGCTTTTCCGGCCAGATCGAACTGGCTGGCACCGAGGCAAGCGATCTTGATGCAGCGGGTCGCACGACCCTGCGGCGCGAGCATCTGGGCTTTGTCTACCAGTTCCACCACCTGCTGCCCGATTTCAACGCGCGCGAGAATGTCGTCCTGCCGCAGTTGCTTCTGGGTGTGAGCCGACGGGATGCCGAAACACGCGCGAACGAATTGCTCGGTGCGCTGGGGCTGGAGCATCGGCTCGACCATCGGCCCAGCCAGCTGTCCGGCGGTGAACAGCAGCGCGTCGCCGTGGCGCGCGCTCTGGCAAACAAGCCCAAACTGGTGCTGGCAGACGAGCCGACCGGCAATCTCGACGAGAAAACGGCCGACCGGGTGCTGTCCGAGTTTCTCGAGCTCGTGCGCGGGCAGGGCAGTTCCGCTCTCGTCGCCACCCATAACGAGCGGCTTGCCGCGCGCATGGACCGGGTGGTGCGCCTGCACGATGGGCGCATTGCCTAGGGAAACCGGCAGGCGGTACGAGCGTTGATCGGCCAAAGGAGAAATTTTCCATGACCGACCATCCCAGCACCTACAAGGCCGACGATACCCAC
Organism: uncultured Sphingomonadaceae bacterium; assembly: GCA_947493195.1. Taxonomy (GTDB): domain Bacteria; phylum Pseudomonadota; class Alphaproteobacteria; order Sphingomonadales; family Sphingomonadaceae; genus Alteraurantiacibacter. The sequence goes on from CANLQG010000005.1 coordinate 51,726, forward strand.
CGCCCGGGCATCCAGTGGGACGACCGCGCATTCCTGCATCACGTGGGCGATGGCGGCGGCGTTCTGGATGGCGCGAAGTCCATTCGCGACGGCACCTTTGCCGACATGATCCGCCACATCATGATGATGCCCGAAGACAGCCAGAAGAATTACTACATCCAGAAGGCGGGCGACCGTAAGTTCGAGTATCAGGAGATCGTCAATCTCTACAACAGCGAGGCATTCCCGCAAGGCAAGTGACTTGCGTGATCGGCGGCTCTCGTTCAGCCTGTCTGGCGGGACGATAATCGAGGGGCTGCCATGTCTTTCTTCGCCGCGATCACTCTAATTGCCCCCCTGATCCAGGAGGTTCAGCCAGAGCCGTCGCCAACGTCACCTCCCGACCCGTGCGCGGCGGAGCAGTATTCCGCTTTCGACTTCTGGATCGGTAAGTGGGAGGTCTTCAGAACCAGCACCGAAACGCAGGTCGCCACCAGCCGCATCGAGACGGTCAGCAACGGCTGCGCCATTCGCGAAACGTGGATGCCCCTGCGCGGAGGTGGCGGGGCCAGCCTGACCACCCTCGACCCGCAAACGGGCATGTGGCAGCAGCTCTGGGTCGGCGCGCAGCCCGGCCGGGTGTTCTTAGAAGGCGGCCCGGTTGGGGGCGCCATGGTGCTGACCGGGTACTGGGGCCGCACGCCGAGTGGAGAGCCAAACCTTGTTCGGATGACCTACACCGCAGCAGACGATGGCTCGGTTCGCCAGCACGGGCAGGCCAGCGCCAATCATGGAGTGACCTGGAGCGACAGCTTCGATCTCACCTACCGCCCAAAGTCGGGCTAACCATTTCACCGCCCCTCGCGAATAGGTGAGGCAAAGCCGCGAGGAGGCTGCATTGCTCGAAGCACTCAATACCTGGATCCTGTCGCTCGCCGCGCAGTACAATGTGAACCCCTACATCTTCGGGGCGATCTACCTCGGGGCGATCCCGTTCTTCCTCGCTTCCATCGCTTGGCTGGTGAAGCGTGCCAGGGCCGGGCGCTCCACCGTGGCACCGACGATGCTGGCGGGGTTCTTCTTCGTTTCCGCCTATATCTACCTCGCCATTTTCGGGCAGGACATCCCGCTCTGGGTGTGGATTTTCCTGGCGGCGCTGATTGCCTACGGGGCGTGGTCCACCATCCGCGATACGCGCCGGAAAATCGCTGCTGCCAAAGCGGAGGAGGCGGGGGACAGCGCTGCCTGACCGCTTGGCGAATCCGGCGCGGATGCGCATATTGTCGCTATGCCGTTTTCGCCTTTCGTCCCCCTGCGCGTGCTTTCCAGCTATTCCATGCTGGAAGGCGCGATTGATCCCAAGGCCATCGCCAAGCTGGCGAAGGAAAAAGGCTTCCCCGCCATCGCCATTTGCGACCGTAACGGGCTCTATGGCTCCAGTATGTTTGCGGGGGCCTGTAAGGGTGAAGGTATTCAGCCAATTGTCGGGACGCTGCTGGGCGTGCTGGCCGACGATGGCGAAACGGTCGACCATCTCCCGCTGTTCGCGCAGGACGAGGACGGGTGGAACAACCTGTGCCACCTCGTTTCGGCTGCGCACCTCGATCGCCCGCTGGAGCGGATGCCGCATGTGGGGATGGCGGATTTCGAAGGGCACACCGATGGCCTCATCGCCCTTAGCGGCGCCAGCGAGGGCGCGATCACGCGCCTGCTGGCGGACGGCAAGGAACGCAAGGCGCACGAGTTGGCGGATCGTCTGGGTGCGCTGTTCCCGCAGCGTTTCTACATAGAGCTGGCCCGGCGCGGTAATCCTGTGGAGGACGCGGCCGAAGTGGGCCTGCTCGACCTCGCCTATGCGAAGAACATCCCGCTCGTCGCTACCAATCCGGCCAACTTCGCAGAGCCGCACATGCACAGCGCGCACGATGCGATGTTGTGCATCGCCAATTCCAGCCAGATCGACAGCGATGACAGGCCGACGTCCAATCCGGAAGCCTTCGTCAAGTCCGCCAGCATGATGGAGGAACTGTTCGCCGACCTGCCCGAGGCGGTGCAGAACACCCTCGTCATCGCCCAGCGCTGCGCCTTTGCGCCGCCGCGTCGCAAGCCGATCCTGCCCAGCCTCGCGGGCGACCTCGAGGGCGAAGAGCGGATGCTGGAGGAGGATGCTCGCCGGGGTCTTGCCGCTCGTCTGGAACAGTACGAAGAACTCTCGGACGAGGAACTGAAGACCTATACCGACCGGCTCGACTACGAAGTCGGCATCATCAGGAACATGGGCTTTCCCGGTTACTTCCTGATCGTTGCGGACTTCATCAAGTGGGCGAAATCGCAGGGCATCCCGGTGGGACCGGGCCGTGGTTCGGGCGCCGGTTCGCTGGTGGCATGGGCGCTGACTATCACCGATCTCGACCCGATCCGCCTGGGCCTGCTGTTCGAACGCTTCCTGAACCCGGAACGCGTATCCATGCCCGACTTCGATATCGACTTCTGCGAAACGCGGCGCGGCGAAGTGATCCGCTACGTGCAGGAGCGGTACGGCAAGGACAAGGTTGCCCAGATCATCACCTTCGGCAAGATGAAGGCACGCGCCGTGCTGCGCGATACGGGGCGCATCCTGCAGATGCCTTATGGCCAGGTGGACCGGCTCACCAAGATGGTGCCCAACCATCCGACCGATCCCTGGACCCTGCCGCGCACACTGAACGGCGCCGCCGATTTCAAGCGCGAGTACGACAACGATAACCAGGTGAAGCGACTCGTCGATCTGGCAATGAAGCTGGAGGGCTATCCGCGCAACTCCTCCACCCACGCCGCCGGTGTGGTGATCGGCGATCGTCCGCTCAGCCAGCTGGTGCCGCTTTACCGCGATCCGCGGTCGGACATGCCGGTGACGCAGTTCGACATGAAGCACGTGGAAGATTCAGGGCTGGTGAAGTTCGACTTCCTCGGCCTGAAAACCCTCTCCGTGCTGCGCAAGGCGGTGGACCTGCTCAAGCGGCGCAACATCGCCATCGATCTCGATACGCTGGCATGGGACGATCCCGGCGTGTTCGACCTTCTGAAGCGCGGTGACACGGTGGGCGTGTTCCAGCTGGAATCGGAAGGCATGCGCCGCACGCTGACCGCTGTGAAGCCGACCAAGTTCGAGGATATCATCGCGCTCGTCTCGCTCTACCGGCCCGGCCCGATGGACAACATCCCCAGCTTCGGCAAACGCAAGGCGGGCGAAGAAGAGATCGTCTACCCGCACGAGAAACTGGCAGGCATCCTCGAGGAAACCTACGGCATCTTCGTCTATCAGGAACAGGTCATGCAGGCCGCGCAGATCCTGGCGGGATACTCGCTGGGCGATGCAGACCTTCTGCGCCGCGCGATGGGCAAGAAGATCCAGGCCGAAATGGACGCCCAGCGGCTGCGCTTCTGCGAGGGGTGCAAGGAAGTCAGCGGCATCGAGAAGGACGAGGCCAATCGCCTGTTCGACTTGATCGACAAGTTCGCAGGCTACGGTTTCAACAAGTCGCACGCCGCGGCCTACGCGCTGCTGAGCTATCAGACGGCGTGGCTGAAGGCGCATTACCCGGAAGAGTTCTACGCCGCTTCAATGTGCTTCGACATGCACCAGTCGGAAAAGCTGGCGGTGTTCGTGGACGATGCGCGGCGCAACGGGGTGGACCTGCTTGCGCCGGATATTGCCCGGTCAGAGGCAGAATTCATGGTCGAGCAGACCGACACCGGCCATGCTGTTCGCTATGCGCTTGCGGGCATCCGCAACGTGGGCGAACGGGCCATGGAAATGGTGGTTGCAGAGCGCGAGGCGCATGGCCCCTTCGAAAGCCTGCAGGACGTTTTCAAGCGCCTGCCCGCCGGATCGATGAATCGCAAGCAGCTGGAAGGGCTGACAGGTGCGGGCGCGTTTGATCGGTTCGAACCGAACCGGGCGAAAGTGATGGTCAATGCCGACATGCTGCTGGCAGTGACCGACGCCGCCAACCGCGAACGCAGCAGCGGGCAGGCCGGGCTGTTCGGCGGCGAAGACGACGTCGAACCGGACCTGCGGCTCGTTGATGCAGAAGATTGGCCAAGGTCAGAGCAGATGAACGTCGAGAAAGACGTATTCGGCTTCTATTTCGCCGCCCACCCGGTGCAGGAATTTCGCGAAGTCGCCTCTGCCAACGGGGCGCGCAGCTACGCCGCCCTGATGGAGGGCGGCGTGGACGGGGGCAGGGCGCCTGCCGTCATGGCCGCCATGGTGGAAAGCGTGAACAAGGGGCGCACCAAGCGGGGGGCCGAATTCATCCGCGCTGATTTTTCGGACAGTTCCGGCCAGTTCAGCGCTGCCTGCTTCGAGGAATCGCTGGTCGACAGCTTTGTGCAGTGGGCGCAGGATGGCACCTGTGTGCTGCTCAACGTCGAACTGGACTCGCCCAACCCGGACGATCCGCCGCGCGTCACGGTGCGCGGGGCGAGGCCGCTTTCGGAAGTGAAAAGCTCCGCCAAGATGCAGCTATCTGCCGACGTGCACCAGGCCGATGCGATCGCCGCGCTTGCCGAAATCCTGGAGATTGGCCGGGCGGGCCACGGAGAGGTCGTGCTGCACCTGCGCCTTGGGGAAGAGCACGAGCCCAAAATGCTGCTGGGCAGCGACTTCAAGCTTGGCGGTGACATGGTGGACAGGCTTTCCGCCATTCCAGGGCTCAGCAACGTGGCTTTGGCGCCCATCCGCGGCGTGGGGCACCTGCGGCTTGTTGCATGACAGGTAGCGGGACTGACGCTGTCCATGATCTCACCGACAAGGAGAAGGAGGCGCTCCGCCTCCTGCTGGCCGGGCACGATGCCAAGTCCAGTGCGCGCGAACTTGGCCTTTCGCATCATACGGTGAACGACAGGCTGCGCAGCGCGCGGCGCAAGCTGGGGGTTTCCAGCAGCCGGGAAGCAGCCCGCATTCTTGGCGATGCGGAAGGGGATACACCCCAAAGCCTTGTGCACACGCAATTCGGGATCGCCGACGATAGTGTTGGTGCCGATGATGAGGACAACGCCAACGCAAGGGACGGAACGCCTTCCGCACCGGTGTGGCGCAGAAAAGGAGTTCTCATCATGACCGTTTCCATCGCGCTCGTCGCCGCAATTTCGATTTTTGCGCTACAGGGCGATCCTGAATCGCAGCCGGAAACCGGTGGCGCGCAACTGTCACCTGCAAAGGACGCCCCTTCCGCCGTCCCAAGAGGGGAGGACCGGCATAGCGACGCCGAACATGCCGCGCGCGAGTGGCTTGGGCTGGTAGATGAAGGTGACGCAGAAGCGAGCCGTGAGGCAGCCGGAGAAGCGCTGCGCGCTCAACATGGCGAAAGCCTGTGGGAGCTGGGTGTTGCCCTGCGCCAGAACAACTGGGGCGTTCCGCTGCGTCGCAATCTTGTATCCAGCGACGTGAGGTCTGCCGGCGAACGCGGGGCGACGGGTGAGTTCAACATCCTCATTTTTCGTACGGAATTCAGCAGCGAACCCGAGGTGATCGAAACAATCACCATGGAACGGATCGAAGGCGAATGGCTGGTGATCGACTACGAAGGCGATTCCGTCACCGAAAACTGAGACCTGTCAGTAAGGCAAACAAAAAGGGCCGGGATCGCTCCCGGCCCTTTTCGTTATCTGGTCCGTCGTGGACTTACATGCCCGAACCCGGACCGTAAGTGATTTCCACGCGGCGGTTCTGCAGCTCGCGCACACCGTCGGCGGTGGGAACGCGCAGGTCGTTCTCGCCGAAGGCTTCGCTGGAGATGCGGCCGCCCGGAATGCCGCGACCCGTCAGGTACTGACGGACCGAAGCGTTGCGACGCTCTGCCAGGCCCATGTTGTAGGTCGCGGTACCCGAGGTATCGGTGTGACCTGCCAGCATGATGGCTGCGGTGCCGCAATCGCCGTAGGCGGTGATGGCGGAGTTGAGCACGGTGGCCGCTTCCGGAGTGATGGTCGACTCATCCCAATCGAAGAACACGATGTAGGGGCCCTGCTCACACACTGCAGCTGCCGGAGGAGGCGGCGGCGGGGGCGGCGGGGGCGGAGGAGGCGGCGGAGGAGGCGGCGGCGGGGGCGGAGGAGGCGGCGGGGCCGGCTCATCACCACCGAAGTTGAACAGGAAGGTGCCAAGCAGGGTGTGCGTCTCGGCATTGCCCGAGAAGGGACGATCAATGTTGTCGTCGAACTCGAGGCCGGGTACGCGGTGATACTTGTACTTGATCGACGCATCGATGCTGCGGGTCACCGGAGCGCGAAGCTGTGCGATGGCCTGCCAGGCAAAGTGGGTATCATTGTCGTCGAGGAAGCCCGGGCTGGAGTCGAAGGCCGTCACGTCGTTGAAGCTGACGTTGGTGATGCCAACGCCGCCACCGGCGGAGAAGCCGATGCCATCGTTGCCGCCAAAGTCGAGCAACGCGTTGAACATGCCGCTCCACGCGGTCATTTCACCGGCGGCAGGATCGAAAAAGCCGCTTTCGGGGATGTAGCTGCTGGGGGTGGAGAAACCGGGAACGAACGTACCCGTCGTATCGATCGACTCGATATCGAAGTCCTTGTAGGAACCCTCGACCTCGAAACGGAGCGGACCGGCATCGTAGCCGATCACGGCTTCTGCTTCCCAGCCCATCTCGGTATCCAAAAGCACGTCGTCGCCAACGGCGGCTCCGTTCAGTATGGTGGTCTCGGCTTTGCCGATGCCCGAACCCAGGCCAATATAAAACTCGTCATCTCCGGCCATTGCCGGCGTGGCGATGAACGCCGTGGCCGTCAGCAGACCGACTGTGAACTTCTTCATCAGGTATTCCCCCAATATCAAGGAACGCGAATGGGACGCGCAACGCCGCAACCACGATAATCTCGCAAGCGCGACAAAGCTGCCAGGCTTGTTACCGCAAACTCACGGAATTGCGAACCCTTTCATAGCAATCGTAGCTGTCTAGCGTTTTGTGGTGGTCGAAATGCAACGGTATCGAGTTCGAAAGGCGGGTTGGTGATCCCTGCGCGCTTGCAGGCGAGGCGGAACCGGGCACGAAAGAGATCGGCCCAGACGCCACGTGGCCTAAGGCGGGTGAAGAAATCCGGATCGTTGTCGCGCCCGCCCCGGATCGATTGCACAATGCCCATCACCTTGCCCGCGCGCTCGGGAAAGTGAACGTCGAGCCATTCCCGAAAGAGCGGCGCGACCTCGTGCGGCAGGCGCAGTGGAATCCATCCACAGTTTCGAGCGCCGCCTGACGCCGCCTGCGCAACGATTTCTTCCAGAAACGAATCGGTAATCGCGGGAATGACCGGTGCTATCGAGCAGTGGGCGGGGATTCCTGCAGCGACCAGTTTTTCCAACGCTGCAAGCCGCTTGGCTGGGGAAGCTGCACGCGGTTCGAGATTGCCGGAAAGGACGGGGTCGAGGCTCGTCACCAAAATCGAGACGGCGACGAGGCGGTGACTGGCCAGTTCCACCAGCAGGTCCAGATCGCGCAGCACCCGGTCGGACTTCGTGGTGATGGTAACGGGATGGCGGGTTTCGAGGCAGACCTCCAGCAATTGCCGGGTGATGCGATAGCGCCCCTCGATCGGTTGGTAGGGGTCCGTGTTCGTGCCCATCGCGATCGGCCGGGGCCGGTATTTGGGGCGGGCAAGCGTCTTGCGCAGCAGATCGGCCGCATTGGGCTTTGCGAACAGCTTCGTCTCGAAATCAAGGCCCGGCGAGAGATCGTGGTAAGCGTGGGTGGGGCGCGCAAAGCAATAGATGCAGCCGTGCTCGCATCCCCTGTAGGCATTTACCGACCTGTCGAAGGCGATATCGGGCGACTGGTTGAACGAGAGTATGGACTTCGGCTCTTCCTCTGTCACCGTGGTGCGCAGTTTCGGCGGCGGTCCGTCGATTTCGGTAACCGCGTCGCGCCAGTCGCCATCGGTGCTGCGCTGAGCAAGGCCGAAGCGCTGCGGCACTGCCGCCGACTGGGCCCCGCGGCCGTGATGGGGAACAGAGGTCTTGCCCATAGAACATATATAGAACATACTGGGCGCGAGGCAAGCGAGGAGGTGATGGTGGCAATACTCGACTACGTTGAAATACCGGCGGCATCGGTCGAGCGGCAAAAGACTTTTTATTCAGACGCCTTCGGCTGGGAGTTCACAAGCTATGGAGATTCCTATGCCGCGCACGAGCATGGTCCTTGCCAGTTCGCGCTCAACGGCACTGGTGAGCACCAAAGCGAAGCTGCGCTGCCTGTCGTGCGGGTGGAGGATATCGATGCTGCCCATGCTGCGGTAAAGGCGGCGGGCGGCACCATCACCGTGGACATCTTCGCGTTCCCCGGCGGGCGGCGCTTTCATTTCACCGACCCTGAAGGGCTGCAGATGGCTGTCTACCAGCCCGGCTGAACCTATCGTTCTCGCAGACGCGGCATCAGTTCCACGAAGTTGCACGGCCGGTTGCGGCTATCCAGCTGTTCGGCAAGGATCCCGTCCCAGCCATCTTTCACCGCGCCGTTGGAGCCGGGAAGTGCGAAGATGTAGGTGCCACCGGCCAGCACGGCCATTGCGCGCGACTGGATGGTGGACGTGCCGATGATCTTGTAGCTGATCCAGCGGAACAGTTCGCCGAAACCGGGAATGTCCTTGTCCTTGATGCGATCAAGCGCTTCCGGCGTCACGTCGCGTCCTGTCAGGCCGGTACCGCCTGTGGAAACGACGGCGTCAACACCAGGGTCGGCGATCCACTGGTTAAGCCGATGCACGATGGCGTCGACATCGTCCTTCTTGATCGCTCGCGCGGCCAGGGTGTGGCCTGCATTCTCGATCCGTCTGGCAAGAATATCGCCGGAGGTATCCTCGTCCGGTCCGCGGGTGTCGGAAACTGTCAGAACGGCGATGTTGATCGGAATGAAGGCGGCGTTCTCGTCGATCGCCATCAGTTTCCGCCCGTCGACATATAGACCCGTCCGTTACCCGGCGCCGTACCATCGGGGAACAGCGGCCATCCGTTTTGTGCCAGCGCCATGCGGCTTGGCGAAGTGTCCGTCGCCTGCCGCTCGTACATCCAGTAGTGCCGCATGACGATGGAGACGTATTCCCGCGTTTCCCAGTAAGGGATGGCCTCCATGTAGAGAAGCGGATCGCCTTGGTGGTTGATCTCGCTCTCCCACCGGGTGATCGGGGTCATTCCCGCGTTATAGGCGGCCATGATCACCGGCATGCGCCCGCGCGTTACCGGGCTGTCTCGCAACATGATCAGGTTCTGCTGACCAAAGGCGAGGTTCGTAGCGGGATCGAAAATGTCGACAGAGCCTGCATTCAGCCCCAGCGTCGGCGCGTGCTGGCGCACGGTGATCGGCGTGATCTGCATCAGGCCCTGCGCATTGGCGGGGCTGACGGCATTGGCGCGAAAGGCGCTTTCCTGGAGGATGTGCGCAAAGGCGAGCGCGGGGTCGACCTGCCAGCCGTTCGCCGGTGCAGCCTTGGGCGCAGGATAGCGGGACGCCGGGTCCGGCTCCCCGCCCGTTGGCGCATTCAGCGACATATAAAGCTGGGTTTGCGGGAAGCCAAGATCGCGGGCGAGGCGTGAATAGGCCGCATAGTCGCGCGGGTTACCGATGCGGGCCTGGTGCAGCAGCACCTGGCTGCCGAGCACATCGCGGCCGATTTCCGCCAGCGCCACGGCGATGCGAGTGTTCGGGTTGCCGCCGATCGCGCGCCAGTCTTCCTGCGAGAAGTCCGCGTTTTCCACCCGGTCCGGCAATTGTCGCCCGAGTTGTTCTGCGGCGAGCATGCCATACAGGGTCTCGTCCATGATGGCGGCATCGCTCAGCAGGTCTTCGCTCAGCGCAGGCTGGCGGCAACGCAAAGCGGCGCGCGAGGCCCAGAACAGCGAGGCCGCCCGCAATGGCGGCGAGATTGCCTGCTGCGCCGCGCGCTGGAAGGCGCCGCTCGCAGTCTGGCAATCGTTGAGACGCCATGCGGCAAGGCCCGCTGTCCACTCGCCCTCTGCCACCCAGGCACCGCGTCCTTCGGAAACGGTCTGCGCCATGGCCAGCGCCTGTGCATCCCGGTTCTCGATGAAATAGCTCCAGGCGACGCGCTGGCGCCACTCGGCGCGGGCTTCGGGGCTGAGCGAGGAATCGACCCCGTCGAGCAGCATTCGCGCGCCGGTCGGATCGTCGTTGGTGATGCGTTCCAGGATCGCGGCCTCGACATCGGCGGGAATCGTCCCGTCGTTGACCGAGCGGGGGCGCGTGCGGCGCGGGACCGATCCCTGCGACACCAGTTCGCGTGCGTACGGCAGGTTGGAATTGCCGGACAGGCCCCGGGTCTGGCCCAGTCTTACCAGCTGCGGCGCCTGCGGCAGTTCAACGCCGGTTTGCAGCCACTGTGCGATCTGGTCGGCCTCGACCCGCGGCGAGTTGGCCGCGAGGTAGTATTCCGCGCGGGCCACATCGTGCAGAAGTCCGCTGGGGCGCTGCTGGAAAAGCTCCTCCACACGGCTCCAATTACCGGCCTCGATCGCGCCGAACAGGCTGTCGTAATACTGGCGATCCTGCGCATCGAGCTGCTGCGGAGCGGGCCGGTCGTAGAGACGGGCGGTGAAATAGGTCCGCGAATCCTGCTGCTGGGCAAGCGCGGGCGTCGCGGTGACAACGGATATCGCAATCGCGATAGCGGTGGGAAGCTTCATGCAGAGGCAGTCCATTGGCAAAGCCGCTTCCACAACCGCGCACGCTGGCGGCCATGGTCGAGCAGGCGATCGGGGGCGAAGGATACGAGTGTGGCCTTTTCGCCGATGGCCACGAATTCCTCTGGCGGGGCAGCGGGATCGTGGCCGAACAGCGTGGGTAACTTGCTGCCCAGCAGCAGGATGCGCTGCGGCCTGGCCAGCGCAACATGATGGGCAAGAGCCGTACCAAGACCGTCCGCGCCAAGCTGGGTCCAGTCGGGCAGCGTGGTGTAGCAGGGCAGAGCGCTGGCGAGGTAGGCGAGGTTCGGATCGAGACCGATCGCTTTGAGCACGTTCGTCACCAGCCGCCCCTGAGCGCCGCCCAGCAGGGTGTCGCGGTCATCCGGTTCCGGCATCGTGGTAAGCACCATCATCGGCGCGCCTTCCTTGCCGATGGGGGCGACGCGGGCGCTGTGCCCGTTGGTGAATGGATTGTCCGGTCCAACCCACCAATCGCGAAACCCGGCAAGATCCTGCGGCAGGTCCGCGGCCTTCAGTTTCGGCTCGGGTGGCTCTTCCTGCGTCTCCGCCTTTGGCGCTGCGGCAGGCCGGGTTTCCTGCTGCTCTTCCTCGTCGGCAAGGAGCGGCACGATCTCGTCCGAGAACTCGTAATCCACGCCCGCATCGCGCCACCAGTCGATGGTGGCAGCGAACTGATCGCCAAGAGGGATTTCGCTTCGATTTTCCATGATTGGGCCAAGGCTGGTCTTGACGGCCCGCTAGCCAGCGATCAAGCCAAATCCGATGTTTGTTATGCAAAACGAGGCGAAATGATGGTTGAACGGGAATCAATGCCCGCGGACGTGGTAATCGTTGGCGGCGGCGTTGCTGGCCTGTCCGCGGCGATACGGTTGAAGCAGCTCAACGAAGAGCTCGAAGTGATCGTGCTGGAAAAGGGCTCCGAAATCGGCGCGCATATCCTTTCCGGGGCAGTGGTCGATCCCAAGGCGCTTGACGAACTGCTGCCGGACTGGCGCGACATGGACTGTCCGATGGCGGAAACCCCCGTTACCGACAACTGGCACTGGCTGCTCAGCAAGGGCGGCAAGACGAACATGCCGCACGCGATGATGCCCCCGCTGATGAGCAACAAGGGTTGCTACACCGGATCGCTGGGCAACCTCACCCGCTGGCTGGGTGAGCAGGCAGAGGCGCTGGGCGTGATGGTTTTCCCGGGCTTCCCCGCTGCCGAAGTGATGTTCGGCGAAGATGGCGCTGTCACCGGCGTTATCACGCAGGACATGGGCGTTGCCGCCGATGGCAGCCACAAGCCCGATTTCCAGCCGGGCATGGAGATCCAGGCCAAGTACACGCTGTTTGCAGAAGGTGCCCGCGGCAACCTGACCAAGCAGATGAAGGCGAAGTTCGACCTCGAAGCCAACTGCCAGCCGCAGGTCTACGGCCTTGGCGTGAAGGAACTGTGGGACATCGACCCGGAAAAGCATGTGCCGGGCCGGGTCATCCACACGCAGGGTTGGCCACTTTCTGAGAGTGACACCTGGGGCGGTGGCTTCCTGTACCACCAGGCCAATGGCCAGGTCGCGCTCGGCTTCGTGACGGCGCTGGATTACGAGAACCCCTACGTCTCGCCGTTTCAGGAATTCCAGCGGTGGAAGCATCATCCCGCCATCCGTGAGTACCTGGAAGGCGGCACCCGCGTGGCCTACGGCGCGCGCGCCATCAACGAGGGTGGCTGGCAGTCCGTGCCCAAGCTCGCTTTCCCCGGCGGCGCGCTGATCGGCTGCGCTGCGGGCTTCGTGAATGTGCCCCGCATCAAGGGCAGTCACACCGCCATGAAGAGCGGGATGCTGGCCGCCGAAAGCGTGGCCGCTGCCATCGGTGAGGGTCACCAACATACCGAGCTTGCCGATTACGATGCGAACCTGCGCGACAGCTGGATCGCCAAGGAACTGAAGAAGGTGCAGAACGCGCAGCCGCTGGTCGCCAAGTTCGGCGGCGATATCGGCACCGTGCTGGCCGGTGCCGATATGTGGCTGCGCACGCTGGGCGTGGGCCTCGGCTCCATGGGCCACCACCGCGATTACGAAGCAACGCACCGGGCCGACCTGCACAAGCCGATCGACTACCCCAAGCCCGACGGCAAGATCAGCTTCGACCGGCTCACCAGCGTCTCCTACAGCTTCACCAACCACGCCGAGGACCAGCCCAACCACCTGAAGGTGAAGGACATGGAACTGCAGCGCGAGAGCGAGCTGGAAGTCTATGGCGGCCCTTCGACGCGCTATTGCCCGGCGGGCGTCTACGAATGGGTGCAGGAAGACGGCGCAGAGCCGAAGTTCGTCATCAATTCGCAGAACTGCGTCCACTGCAAGACCTGCGACATCAAGGACCCGAACCAGAACATCAACTGGACCACGCCCGAAGGCGGCGGCGGGCCGAACTATCCGAACATGTGAGCCGCAGGCTTGCACTTTACCGAGACCGCCTATGCCAAGATCAACCTCGCGCTGCATGTCCGCAAGCGGCGCGAGGATGGCTATCACGAGCTGGAGACGCTGTTCGCCTTCGTTGACTGCGGTGACGTGCTGACGGCGCGCAGGGCGGATGAGGACAGGCTGACCACGGTGGGTCCGTTCGCGACCGCGCTCGATAACCCGTTCGACAACATCGTGATGCAGGCGCTTTCTGCCCTCCCGCGACCGGACGGGCTGGACGTGACGCTGGAGAAGAACCTGCCCGTCGCCGCCGGGCTGGGAGGAGGGTCTGCCGATGCCGGTGCCCTGTTCCGCATGGTGCGCGACGCCTTCGGCCTGCCAGGCGACTGGCGCGAGCGGGCGGCACGGCTGGGTGCGGACGTGCCGGCCTGTGTCGACAGCGACATGCACATCGGGCTGGGCACCGGCGCGCAGCGGATCGAGGTGGACAACGACATGGCCGGCATGGCCGTGCTGCTGGTAAATCCCCTTGTCCCGGTGCCGACGGGGCCGGTTTTCAAGGCGTGGGATGGCATCGACCGGGGACCGCTGCCGGATGGCTCAGCGCGCACGATCGCCCGCGAAGGGCGTAACGACCTGCGCGCACCGGCCATCGAAATCTGTCCGCAGATCGCGACTGTTCTTGACGCACTACAAGCCACCGATCCGTGGATGCGCGAGATGTCCGGTTCCGGCGCAACCTGCTTCGCCCTGTATGAATCCGCAGAAATCCGCGATAGCGCGGCACAAAAGCTGCAGTTGGATCATTCCGACTGGTGGCAGATGAAAGGATTTTTGCGATGAGCGAGACGGTCTTCCGTCATATCGGCGAAGCCCGACCGGGCGGCATCGTCGCCGTGTGCGACCATGCCTCCAATCGCGTGCCGGATGGGCTCGAGCTGGGCGTCTCTGCCGAGGTTCTGGATAAGCACGTCGCCTGGGATATCGGCGCCAGCGGCGTTTGCGACCGGTTAGCCCGCCGCCACGGCATCGCCGCGATGCTGAGCGATATCAGCCGCCTGGTGATCGATATGCACCGCGAGGAAGAGCACGACAAGCTGATCCCCATCAACACCGATGGCATCCTGGTGCCGGGCAATATCGGCGCTGACCGCGAGGCGCGTCTTGATGCCTATCACCGGCCCTACCATGCCGAGATGGAACGCTGGTTCGACGAGGTTCAGCCCGGCCTGATCCTGTCCATCCACAGCTTCACGCCCGAACTGGAAAGCGATCCCGACCAGGATCGCCCGTGGGAAATCGGACTGCTCTACAACCAGGACGAGCGCGCCGCGAAGCACGCGATCCGCCTTCTCCGCGAACTGGGCGCGACAGTCGGCGACAACGAGCCCTATTCGGGCAAGCTGCTGAACGCGACGATGAACCGCCATGCAGAGGCGCACGGCCGCCCCTATTGCGCCATCGAAATCCGCAACGACCTGATCGCCACAGAGACAGGGCAGGCCCGCTGGGCGGCGATCATCGCCGACGTGGCGGGCCGGGTGAAACTGGCGCTCGACACTTTCGATTGAGAAGCGCTTGTCGCGCTCCAAGCTTTTCCTCTTTCGAATAGGGTGCCCCTTCCATTAGAGAAGGCCGTGACCCGCAAGGCACGACCAACAGGCAGGACACACGATGCCCGCATACCGATCACGAACCACGACTCATGGCCGCAACATGGCCGGCGCCCGCGGCCTGTGGCGCGCCACCGGCATGAAGGATAGCGACTTCGGCAAACCCATCATTGCCGTGGTCAATTCGTTCACCCAGTTCGTGCCCGGCCATGTGCACCTGAAGGATCTCGGCCAGCTTGTGGCGAGGGAGATCGAGGCGGCAGGCGGCGTTGCCAAGGAATTCAATACCATCGCCGTGGACGATGGCATTGCCATGGGTCACGACGGCATGCTCTATTCGCTGCCCAGCCGAGACCTGATCGCCGACAGCGTGGAATACATGGTCAACGCACACTGCGCAGATGCCATGGTCTGCATTTCCAACTGCGACAAGATCACTCCGGGAATGCTGATGGCGGCGATGCGCCTGAACGTGCCCGTGGTGTTCGTGAGCGGCGGCCCGATGGAGGCAGGCAAGGTCGTGCTGAAGGGCAAGGAAGTCGCGCTCGACCTGGTCGATGCCATGGTTGCTGCAGCGGACGACAGCTACTCCGACGAGGAAGTCCTCAGCATCGAACAGTCGGCCTGCCCGACCTGCGGATCATGCAGCGGCATGTTCACCGCCAACTCGATGAACTGCCTGACGGAGGCGCTGGGCCTCTCGCTGCCCGGCAACGGTTCGCAGCTTGCCACCCATTCCGACCGCAAGGGCCTTTTCGAGCGGGCAGGGCGGCTCGTCGTGGCGCTGGCCAAGCGCTATTACGAGGAGGACGATGACAGCGTACTTCCCCGCTCCATCGCCACGTTCGAGGCGTTCGAGAACGCCATGAGCCTCGATATCGCCATGGGCGGCTCCACTAATACGGTGCTCCACCTGCTCGCCGCCGCGGCAGAGGCGGGCGTGGATTTCACCATGCAGGATATCGACCGGCTGAGCCGCAAGGTGCCCTGCCTGTCCAAGGTCGCTCCGGCCAAGAGCGACGTTCACATGGAAGACGTGCACCGCGCAGGGGGTATCATGTCCATCCTGGGCGAGCTTGACCGCGCCGGACTGCTGCACACCGCGCTGCCCACGGTTCACAGTCCCACGATGGGCGATGCGCTGGACGATTGGGATATCGTGCGCACCGGCAATCCCAAGACGCACGAATTCTACAAGGCCGGGCCGGGCGGCGTGCCGACGCAAACCGCGTTCAGCCAGTCGCGCCGCTGGGCGGAGCTGGACATGGACCGCGAAGGCGGCGTGATCCGCAGCGCCGAGCACGCTTTCTCGCAGGACGGCGGCCTCGCCGTATTGTTCGGCAATATCGCCCGCGATGGCTGCATCGTGAAGACGGCGGGTGTCGACGAATCCATCCTGAAATTCACCGGCCCTGCCAAGGTCTACGAAAGCCAGGACTCCGCCGTTGCCGCCATCCTGGCCGACGAGGTGAAGGAAGGTGACGTGGTGGTGATCCGCTACGAGGGGCCAAAGGGCGGGCCGGGCATGCAGGAAATGCTCTACCCCACCAGCTACCTCAAGTCGAAGGGCCTCGGCGCGAAATGTGCGCTGTTGACGGACGGGCGCTTCTCAGGCGGCACCAGCGGCCTTTCCATCGGCCATGCCAGCCCGGAAGCGGGCGAGGGCGGAGCCATCGCACTGGTGGAAACGGGCGACACGATCGCAATCGACATTCCCGCTCGCACTATCAATCTCGTTATCAGCGAAGACGAACTGGCCCACCGCCGCGCCGCGATGGAAGCCAAGGGCGATACGGCGTGGCAGCCGATCGAAAAGCGCGAACGCCGCGTGACGCCCGCCTTGCAGGCCTACGCCGCGATGACGACGAGCGCCTCCAAGGGCGCGATCCGCGATGTCAGCCAGGTGCTGCGGGGCGGCAAGGCGTGAAACACGCCGTCATCGCATCGGCATTTGTCCTGCTGGTTGCAGGATGTGACAACGCGCAGCAGGCAAGCGCGGAGCCGGTCGCTGGCACGACGATGATAGACTGCTCTCTGAACGGCGCCGGCGGTTTTGGCCGCGACTGCACGATGGAGCGGGTCGAGCAGGACGGCGACAGCTTCATCATCGTGCGTCACCCCGACGGCGCGTTCCGCCGCTTCGCGCTGGGCGTGCCGGGCCGCGGCCTCGTAACCGCTGACGGCGCGCAGCAGGCAGAGGTCACCAATCGCGGTGGCTACGTGGAAGTGCGCGTGGATTCAGACCGTTACCACCTGCCGGTTTCCGAATGACCCAAGTAGCCGACCAAATACTTACCGTTGCGCAAATGCAGGCTACCGAGCAGGCGCTGATCGACAACGGCGAGACAGTTGTGAGCCTGATGGAACGCGCCGGTGCGGGCGCGGCCGACTGGATCTGGCGCCTCGCCGTCGGTCGATCGGTCACGGTTCTGTGCGGACCCGGCAACAACGGCGGCGACGGCTACGTGATCGCCCGCGTGTTGCAGCAACGCGGGCTGAGCGTTTCGGTAATCTCGCCGATGGAGCCAAAGAGCGAAGTGGCCACGAAGGCGCGCGACAAATGGGGCGGTCAGCCAGTCGACACGGCGCATGGCGAGGTTTTCGTGGACTGCCTTTTCGGCACCGGCCAGTCGCGCCCGCTGTCGACCGAGTTGCTCGGCATCGTGCGCGATCTTGCCGCCAACCATAACCTGCGTGTCGCGGTCGATCTGCCCAGCGGCGTCGATAGCGACAGCGGAGCGCTGCTCAACGACGACCTGCCAGAATACACGCTCACGATCGCTCTCGGAGCATGGAAGCGCGCGCACTGGCTGATGCCAGGTTTGGCCGTGATGGGGGAGCGCAGGCTGTTCGATATCGGCGTCGGACCTGTTGGCGATGCTATCCAGCTTGCCCGGCGCCCGCACCTGACCCCGCCCGACCCCGACGCGCACAAGTATTCGCGCGGCCTCGTGGGGATCGTGGGCGGCGACATGGCGGGTGCGGGCATTCTCGCGGCCAGGGCCGCGCAGCACGGCGGTGCCGGCTACGTCAAACTGTCTTCGCCCCATTCGCATCCCGATCTTGCGGCGGAC
The DNA here is from genome assembly GCA_947493195.1 of uncultured Sphingomonadaceae bacterium. Classification (GTDB taxonomy): domain Bacteria; phylum Pseudomonadota; class Alphaproteobacteria; order Sphingomonadales; family Sphingomonadaceae; genus Alteraurantiacibacter. Next base: position 69,520 of record CANLQG010000005.1, read on the forward strand.
CTTGTTCACGACGACAGCGGCGATATTGCCTCGCTCTTGTCGGACGAGCGCATGGGCGCGCTGCTCATCGGGCCAGGGTTGGGTCAGACAGACACGGCGCGGCGCAAGCTGGCCGAGGTGCTCAAGTCAGGCATCGCGCTGGTGCTGGATGCAGACGCGCTCACCCTGCTGCGTCCCGAAATGGAAATCGCCTCCCCCGCCACGGTGCTCGCCACCCCGCATGAGGGCGAACTCAATCGGTTGTGCAAGGCCTACGGCATCGTGGCTGCGGGGAAGTTGGCAAAGGCCGCCGCCCTGCATGAAAGCACCGGCATGACGGTTCTGGCAAAAGGTCCGGACAACGTGCTGGTGGGTAACGAAGGCACGCGTTTCTTTCCGCCAACATCCTCGTGGCTATCCGCAGCAGGAACAGGCGACGTGCTGGCCGGGCTGGCGGCGAGCCGCATGGCCGGGGGCCGCAGTCCCTTCAGCTCCGCAGAGGAGGCAGTGCAAATTCATGCCGAGGCCGCGCGGATGGCAGGCCCTGCCTTCTCTGCGATCGGACTTGTGAATGCAATTCCAGCCGCTTACGCGCAATTCCTGTGACCGGATCGAACACGATAATCCGCATTGCGGCCAAGGGTGACGGCGTGACAGCCGATGGCCGTCACGTTGCCATGGCCGCACCGGGCGATGTGCTGATGCCGGACGGCTCGCTGGAGCACGGGCCGCATCACGTCGCGCCGCCTTGCCGGCATTTCGGCACCTGCGGCGCCTGCCAGTTGCAACATTGCGACGATGCCGCGCTGGCCGAGTTCGTCCACAACCGCGTTGCCTTCGCCGCGCAGTCGCAGGGGCTCGATCCCGCTCATGTCGCCGCTCCTGCCATGTCTCCCCCGCACAGCCGCCGCCGGGCATCCTTGCGCGCCATTAACGGCGGCGGGCGTCCGCTGATCGGCTTTACCCAGGCCGGATCGCACAAGGTGGTCGACATGCGCGAGTGCCATGTCCTCCATCCGCGCCTGTTTGCACTGGTCCAGCCGCTGCGCGATTATCTGGCGCAGTTGAAGGGCCGCTATGCCATTGCGGTGGAAATGACCCTTGTCGATCAGGGCCTCGATCTGAACCTCGGGGGCTTCGCGCCGGAAGGGCTGGAGCAGACCGAGACACTGCTGGATTTCTGCCGCGATCAGGGGCTTGCCCGCCTGACGCTGGATCATGGTTTCGGTGCCGAAAGCTTCTGGGAGCCCGAACCGGTCACCGTTACCCTGGGCGGCTACCCCGTCGCTTTCCCGCCGGGAGCCTTCCTGCAGGCAACGCAACACGGCGAGGACGCGCTGGTTGGCGCGGCGCGGGAATGGCTGGCGGGCTGCGTCAGAGTGGCTGACCTGTTCGCAGGGCTGGGCACTTTCGCGCTGGCGCTGGCGGATACGTCGCAGGTCTTGGCGGCAGAGGCGGATGCCGCGGCCATCAACGCCTTGCGCCTAGTCGCCAACCGCAGCCGCCTGTCGGTGGAATGCGCGCATCGCGACCTGTTCCGCAACCCGGTGCGGGCGGAGGAACTGGCAGGGTTCGACGGTGTCGTGCTCGATCCGCCTCGCGCGGGGGCGCGCACGCAGGTGGAGCAACTTGCGGCAAGCGGGGTATCCCGCATCGTCTATATCAGTTGCAATCCTTCGAGCTGGGCGCGCGATTGCGTGCAGCTGAAGGAAGCGGGCTATCGCCTGCAGGAGCTACGCCCCGTCGGGCAGTTCCGCTGGTCTACCCACGTGGAACTCGCCAGCCTGTTCGTGCGTCAGGGCTGAGCTTCCAGTACTGCCACGATCCGTTCTTCCAGCCATGCGTTGTCTTCCGCGCGGCTGAAGCCGTGATCGGCATCGGGGCGGGTTTCGATGTCTTCGTTTGCGATCGGGTAATTGCTGCGAAACGCCTGCGCCGTCCGGTCCCGACCGGCCAGCAGGAAGCACGTATCACCCCGATATTCAGCCAGCGATGCGGCCATGGCCTCTCCAAGGCGCGTCGTTTTGGCTTTCTCCAGCGTTGCGCGCTTCAGGCTTCTGGCAACCCCGCCGATGGAGACCTTCCCGGTCAGGAGCCGGGCCAGGTCACGCGGGTTGCGCAATTTTTCCATGTACCGTGCGCGAATTGCATCGGGCGTGGTCTTCTGCGCGTTGTCGTCATCGAAGGTCCACGGGTTGGCCAGCACCAGCGCGTCCGTGCCAAAACCATGGCCCAGCATCAGCGCCGACGCCGCGTCGCAATTACCGAAAGCCACGATATGGCGCAGGTGCGGTGACTGCTGACGGAAAGTGGCAACGGCCCCCTCGATTTCTGGTGCCGATTCGCGAAACCCTGCATTTGTGCCCGTGCTGTCCCCCACGCCCCTGCGGTCGAAGCGGAAGACAGGATAGCCCCTTGCAGCAATGCGCGCCGCCAGCCGGGCGTGCCCGGCAAAGGCACCGCTGCGGCTTTCGTTGCCGCCGCTGACGATCATCAGGCCGGCGGTGCCGGCGGCCTCGTCTAGAGTGGCGACAAGGGTGTCACCCTCACAGGGAAAGGTCAGATGCCGCCGGGTCATCGCAGGTGCTCCAGTGCCAGTTCGGCAAGCCGATCGGCCTGTACCGGATCGTGGGCGGGTTCCGCGCGGAGCCATAGCCCCCCACCGCCTACATCGCCCTGGGCAATTTCCACGGCGTCGCTCTCACCAAGTGAAGCCTGTTCGAGTTCCGCGACCATCTCCGGACCGAGGTTGTAACCGGCAAGCCGCAGTCCTTCTAGCCGCCCGCGTTCGAGGAGATCCTCGCGGCTCTTCGTTTCCCCGGCCTCGCGCGCTGCGATGACCTGTGCCCGCAGCATTGCACGCAGCAGGCTGGCCCCGGATGCAGGGGCGTAGTGAATGTTCGGCAGGTGGCCGGGCGCGACCAGCGCGCCGCCCCTTATTGCCAGCACATGCGTCGCCCCGAAATGATCTGCAGCAACGCGCATCGCCGCGCGCCAGCCATCCAGCGTCTGCTGTTCCAGCGTGAGGAGACTTTCGTTCGTCCCGGGCAGGTCTGGCAGGAAGCTGTCGACCCCGGCCGCATCCAGTCGCCGCATCACTTCGACCGTGAAATGGCGCAACTTGCTGCCTTCGTCGAACAGGGCGCGAACCACCAGCACGCGCGGCGCGCGCCCGGCCTCAAAGCCGACCACATATTCATCAGAGCCTGAAGGCGAGGGCCAGAGACCCGTCAGCACGCGGTTTCAGCCGTCAGCGCGCTTGGCCTGAAGGAACGCGAGCAGGCCGCCGAAAGTCTCCAGCATTTCGCCATCGACATCTTCGTCATCGATGATGATATCGAGCCTGTCTTCCAGTTCGGTGAGCAGGCCGGCGACGGCCATCGAATCGAGTTCGGGCAGGTCGCCGAAGAGGCCGGAATCGGAATCGAGAGCCGCGATACGTTCTGCCGAGAGGCCAAGAACGTCAGCAAGAACCTGCCGCAGGACGAGATCGATGTGTTCGGCCTGCTCGGTCGGGGCGGGGAGTTTGGTCGCCATAGTTCTTGCGCACTAGCCATCAGCGCCGCCCGAGACAAGCATGCGCAACAAATGCTTGGCCACAGTGGGCCAGTTTCGGGGCGCTGCGGGGCGCAGGCAGGTGACCTGCCAGCGGGTGCGCACCTGTTCCATCCAGTCGCGCTTGTAGGGATCGTCCCCCGTGCCGAAATCGACCCAATCAACGCCGTCGATGTCGATCACACGTTCGAACAGGGCGGCCGTCAGCGTCGTACCGGGGGAAAGGGCGTCCGCATCGCTGCGATGGGCCAGCTTGTGGATGTAGGCGGTGTCGCCGTCCACGGTCCAGAACTGCGCTGCGACGGGCTTTCCCTCATGCCGGGCAAGGCCGAATCGAAACCGTCCCGCGGCGCTTTCGGCCATGGCGAAGGCGCGCAGCAGGGCTGGGTCCCCTTCGGCAGGCTTCCAGCTCTCGGCGTAAATGTCCTCGTAGGCTTGCCAGTCGGAAGGGTCGAAACTGGTGGCAAGCGACACGTGCACCTTTTTCGCCTTGCGCTTCAAGGTCGTGCGCAGCCGGCCCGGGCGGTCCGCCAGGAAGGCGGCATAGCTGCGCCCTGCCACCGGCAACACATGGTTGGTGTCGCACGCTTCGGCGAGGACCATCCATCCCGCCTGCCGGAAAGCGTGGGTCAGGCGGGCAAGCGTGCCGTCCTCCTCCGGCACCTTTCGCAACGTCACCCTGTGTGTGCGCTGGCGAAGGTCGCGGGCGAGCGCATCCAGCATGATGTCGCTTGCCGGGTTACCGGCGCGCAGGTCGCTCCAGGTGAAGGCGTACCAGTTGGTCAGCGCCTCGAGCCCGTTGACAGACCTGTGGAGCGGAAGGGTAATGCCGTTGCCATCTCCGGACGCCGTGGCGAACAGCGGCTTTATGCCGCTCTCTTCCAGCAGCGCGAACCACTGCAGCCGCGCGAACGGGCCTGCATCGGACCAATCAAGGTCTTGCAGATCGTTAACCGTGTCGTGATAGCTGATCGCCGTCACTGAATCGTCCATCCTCCAGGAATGCAATGTCCAGCGCGCCCGATCCCACGCCCTATCCGCTCGATCACCTCGCCATGCGCGGGGCTGGTACGGATGCGGCGCTGGTCCTGCGCGGCGAAACGTTTAGCTGGAATGGCTTAAGAAGCCGTGTTGCCGCCCTTGCAGGCTGGCTTGCGGGGCAGGTGCCGGAAAAGGGTGCGCGGGTGGCGACCTGGGCCGCGAAGGGGGAACTCACCTGCCTGATGCCACTAGCCGCAGCGCGTGCCGGGCTCGTCCACGTACCCATCAATCCGCTGCTGAAGCGGGCCCAGGTGGGACATATCCTTTCAGATTGCGGCGCCAGCCTGCTGATCGCGAACGCGGCGCGGCTCGCCTCACTGGAAGGGGGCGATGTGCCTGCTGCCTGTTCGCAGATGGAGGAAAAGGCCGCGCTCGCTGCGGCGACGGGAGCACAGCCACTCGAGATGCTCTCCGAGGCTGATCCGGGCGAGCTATGCGCCATTCTCTACACCAGCGGATCCACTGGCAGGCCCAAGGGCGTGATGCTGAGCCACGCGAACCTGTGGCTGGGCGCGGTCAGCGTGGCGCATTACCTCGGCATGGCGGCAGACGATGCGACACTGGCCGTGCTGCCGCTGAGCTTCGACTATGGCCAGAACCAGCTGCTATCCACATGGTATGCCGGCGGAAGTGTGGTGCCGCTCGATTACCTCACCCCGCGTGACGTTATCAAGGCATGCGCCCGCCATGGCATTACGACGCTGGCCGCCGTGCCGCCGCTTTGGCTGCAACTGGTGGGACAGGACTGGCCGCAGGAGGCCGTGGCCGCGATGCGGCGCCTGACCAACAGCGGCGGCGCGCTTACCGTGGACTTGGTGCGCGACCTGCGGCGGATATTTCCCGAAGCGCGCCTGTTTCCCATGTACGGCCTGACCGAAGCCTTTCGCTCGACCTACCTCGATCCCGATCTGGTGGACGATCACCCGACTTCGATGGGCCGTGCTATTCCCTTTGCAGAGATACTGGTCGTCAACGGGCGCGGAGAGGTTCACGGCGAAGGCGAACTGGTTCACTGCGGGCCGCTTGTGGCGCAAGGGTACTGGCAGGATGCAGAACGCACCGCGCAGCGCTTCAAGCCTGCACCACCGGCCTCGCGATACGGCGGGATGGCGGTATGGTCCGGCGACAACGTGCGACGGGCGGATGATGGCCTGCTCTATTTCGTCGGCCGAGACGATGCCATGATCAAGAGCGCGGGCAACCGTATCAGCCCGCAGGAAATAGAGGAGGTCGTCATCGCGACAGGACTGGCTGACGAGGCCGTGGCGCTTGGCGTTCCCGACGAAAAACTGGGGCACGCCATCCATCTGGTCGTGCGCGGCATCGGCGACGAGGATGCCCTGCGCGCTGCCTTGCGAAGCGAACTTCCCAATTTCATGCAGCCTGCCGTCATACGCTGGGTGGAAGCGATGCCGCTCAACCCCAACGGCAAGATCGACAGGGCCAGGCTGGCGAGGGAAGCGGCATGAAAGCGCTCGGTCCGATCCCCCCCGAATTCACTGCCATAGACGGCGAACTGGCCATCGGTGGGCGACGCGCAAGCGCACTGGTGAAGGAGGCTGGCGACACGCCCCTGTTCGTCTATTCCCGCGAAATCATCGAAGACCGTATCGCGCGCCTGCGGCAGGCAATGCCTGAACGGTTGAACATTCATTATGCCATGAAAGCAAATCCTTACAGGCCGTTGCTGGAATTCATGGCAGATCTGGTTGACGGTCTGGACATCGCTTCCGCCGGCGAACTGGAGCAGGCGCGGGAGGCCGGATACCTGCCCCGCGAAATCAGCTTTGCCGGACCGGGAAAGCGCGACCGCGAACTGTGGACGGCCATCCGGACCGGTGTGACCCTGAATGTCGAATCGGAGAACGAGGCACACCGCGCCTTGCAGATGGGGAAGGAACTGGGCGTTACGCCAAGGCTGGCGATCCGCGTGAACCCCACGTTCGAATTGCGCGGTTCGGGCATGAAGATGGGCGGCGGTGCGAAGCCATTTGGCGCCGACGCCGACCGGGTGGCCGCTCTGGCCCGCACGATCGTGGAAGCGGGCGCGAACTGGCGCGGATTTCATATCTATTCGGGCAGTCAGGCTCTGGATGCAGAGGCCCTGATAGAAGCACAGGGCCATGTCCTCGACCTGGCCGCGGAACTGGCGCGAGACGCTGGCGTGGAAGTGCCGCACCTCAACATGGGCGGCGGTTTCGGTATTCCCTATTTCGACAAGGATAGGCCGCTGGATATTGCTGCCATCGGTGCCGCGCTGGCGCAGCGCTTTGACGCGCTTCCGGAGATATTGGCAGAAACGAGGTTCGCCATCGAACTCGGGCGATATCTGGTCGGCGAAGCCGGCGTCTATCTCACCCGCATTGTGGACCGGAAGGTTAGCCACGGCACGACCTATCTGATCACCGACGGGGGCCTGCACCATCAGCTTGCCGCGTCAGGCAATTTCGGCACGGTAGTGCGCCGCAATTACCCCGCCGCCATAGCCACGCGCTTCGATGACGAGCCGGAGGAGGTCGTCAACGTAGTCGGTTGCCTGTGTACGCCGCTGGACCGCCTGGCCGATGCGGCCCACCTGCCGCGCGCCGAAGTGGGTGATCTTGTCGCAATTTTCTGCGCCGGAGCCTACGGCGCCAGCGCCAGTCCGGCGACGTTCCTGGGGCAGGGTGCGGCACGCGAGATGCTTGTCTGACGGACGAGCGCAAATCCGTCCCGGAATAGTACAGGCCAACACAAAACCCGCTTCCAGCGCCGATTGGATGTGAAGGCTAACGCAATGTTCACCCTTTTTCGCGAGAACCCCTGACCGGATACCGGGCTGTCTGCCTGCGTGGCTTCTAAGGCCGCGCCTGCCAGCCCACTCAAGTTCGCGAAGGACGCATCGATGCGCAAGACAAAGTCCGCAACTCTCCTGTTTGCCTCGGCAAGCCTCGCTATCGGCCTGTCTGGCTGTGCGGGTGGTGCCTCCGGGCCGGAGTTGGAGCCGGCTAGGTTTGTCGCCATGCAGGAAGGGCCAGGCGAGGAATATGTGATCGGTCCGCTCGACAAGCTGACCGTCCACGTCTGGCGCAACGACGAACTTGGCGCCGAAGTCCAGGTTCGCCCCGATGGCCGCATCACCACGCCGCTGGTGGCCGACATGCCCGCAGTGGGCAAGACGCCCACCATGCTGGCAGAGGACATCCGCCTGCAGCTTTCGCAGTACATCGAAGAGCCGCTGGTGACAGTGATCGTCAACGAATTTGCCGGCACCTTCAGCCAGCAGGTGCGGATCGTGGGCGCAACGGCGCAGCCGGCCTCGATCCCATACCGCGCCAACATGACCCTGCTCGACGCGATGATTTCCGTTGGCGGACTGTCTGAATATGCTGCGGGCAATCGCGCCACGCTGATCCGTTTCGATCGCCAGTCCGGCAGCCAGAAGGAATACGCGCTGCGCCTGTCCGACCTGCTGCGTCGCGGCGATAGCGATGCGAACGTGATGCTGCGCCCCGGCGACGTCATCATCATTCCAGAGAGCATGTTCTAAGGAAGGTATGTAAGCTTTGCACCAGCTTCTTGAAGAACTGCGCGGCGGCATCTGGGCGATCTGGAACCGTCGCTGGCTGGCCCTCGGGGTCGCCTGGGGCGTCTGCCTGCTCGGGTGGCTGGTCGTTGCGCTGATACCCAACAGGTACGAGAGCGAAACCCGCATCTTCGTACAACTGGACGACGTGCTGGCCGAACAGATCGGCATCGGCGCTGCCAGCCGGGCACGCGATATCGACCGTATTCGCCAGACCCTGGTGAGCTCGGTCAACCTCGAGACGGTAGTCCGTTCCACGCGCATCGGCGACAGCGTGACATCCCCCACCGAGATGGAAGCTGCGATCGAGCGGCTGACCAAGGACATCGAGGTGGTGAGCGAGGGCGAGAATATCTTCGAGATCACTGCTTCCAGCGGTCGCAGCGACCTTTCCGATTCCGATAACGCCGAACTGGCGCAGGTTATCGCGCAGCGGATGATCGACATCTTCCGCGAGGAGAATCTTGGCGGGGCGCGGGGCGACATGGAGGAATCGATCGAGTTCCTGAACCAGCAGCTGGCCGCTCGCGAAGCCGAACTGGCCGCTGCCGAGGAACGCCGCCTGGCTTTCGAAACAGCCCATCCCGAACTGATCGGCGGGGCGCAGGCCATCGCCACCCAATTGAATGCCACCCGCGGCGAACTGCGCGCAGTCGAGGCCGACCTTGCCGCTTCGCAAAGTGCATTGGCAGGGCTCGAGGGGCAGATCTCGAGCACGCCGCGCTTCATCGTGACCCCGGGTGCCGGTGGTCCGCAGGCGTCGCTTGCCCAGGCCCAGGCGCAGCTTGCCGCTCTCGAAGCGCGCGGCCTGACGAACGAGCACCCTGACATGGTCGCCGCGCGTCGCACCGTCGCATCCTTGCGCGAACAAGCGCAGGCCGCAGGGCCTTCCGGTGGCACGCTGAACCCGGCCTACAGCACCCTCCAGTCGATGTACGTGGAGCGCCAGGCCAACGTGCAGTCGCTGCAATCGCGGGCAGCCGCCCTGCGTGCGGAAATCGCATCGATCACGGCCAATCAGGCGCTGGAACCCGGCGCCGCTGCCGAAGCCCAGCGCATCAGCCGCGATTACGACGTGCTGCGCCAGCAGTACGACCAGCTTTTGCAGGATCGCGAGGAGCTGCGTCTGCGCGGCCAGGTTGAGAACGAGCGCAGCGCGGTGCAGTTCGAGGTTATCGATCCGCCGACGACACCGCGCGAGCCTGCTGCACCCAACCGTCCGCTGCTGCTGCTGGGCGTCCTGATCGTGGGCCTGGGCGCCGGTGGGGGCGCGGCCTTTGCGATGAGCAAGCTTGGTTCCACCTTCGCCACGGCAAACCAGCTGGAGCGAGCCTTGGGATTGCCGGTGATCGGGACGATCACGCACACCTTCACCGAGGCAGGCCGCGAACTGCGCGCCAAGCGCCTCAAGTACTTCGCCGCCGGGGTAGGGGGCCTTGGCATGCTGTTCGTGGTGCTGATGGGCGTGGAATTCGTCCAGCGCGGCATGGTGGCATGAGGGAGAGCGGACGATGACCGATCAAAGCAATACGCCCGAGCCGCCGAAGTCTCTGCTCGAACGCGCCGAAAGCATGTTCGGCCTCGCGGGGTACAAGCCCGCCAAGGTTCCGCGCGAGCTCAAGAAGCCCGTGAACCGCCGTCCCAAGCGGGCGACGCCTAAAGTGAAAGCGCCTGAGCCGATCTCTGCGGAACCGGCGCAGCCTGCTTCCGCGCCCGTCGCTGCGCCAGTGCAGGAGGCAGCACCATCGCCCGCTCCGGTCTACGAAGATGTAACGTTCAGCGACACCGTCCACACCGTCGATCGCGATTGCCTGCTCCGCTACGGGCTGATCAACCCCGAAGGCCAGGTTTCGGAGTTGCTGGAGGAGTTCCGCATCGTCAAGCGGCAGGTGCTGCAGTCGGTACGCCAGGCGCAGGACAAGCGGACGGATGGGCTGGCGCAGCGCGTGCTTGTCTGTTCGCCGCATCCCGACGAGGGCAAGAGCTATTGCGCGGTGAACCTGGCGCTGGCGCTGGCAGCGGAAAAGGACTGCGAAGTGCTGCTGGTGGACGCCGATTTTGCCAAGCCCTCTGTCCTCAGGATGCTGGGCCTGCCCAAGGGGCCTGGCTTCATGGACGTCCTCGCGCGGGATGACCTGATGGTGGAGGACTGCGTCCTTACCACCGATATCGCTGGCCTGTATGTCTTGCCTGCCGGCAACCATACCACTTCGGACAGCGAATACCTTGCCAGCCATCGCACTGCAGACGTGCTGGATCGCCTGACCCGCGCCGCGCCCCGGCGCATCGTCATTTTCGACAGCCCGCCCGCCTTGGCTGCATCCCAGGCGGCCGAACTGGCCAACCATGTGGGTCAGGCCATCGTGGTCGCCCGCGCGGATCGTACGGGCCAGAACGCGTTGGAAGACGCGCTGACACTGCTTTCGTCCTGTCCCGATCTCAAGCTGCTGCTGAACGCAGCCCATTTCAGCCCCAGCGGGCGCCGCTTTGGCGCCTATTACGGGGAGGAGGTTTGATGGCCGTGCTCGCCAAGTTTTCCACCACTGCCAGCCTGGCGCTCGTGCTGGCACTGCTCCCCGGTCCGGCGCTGGCCCAGCAGCAGGAACCGGCCGCTGCATCCGCCGCGCAAGACAGCGCCGACGCCGGGCGCGACGAACGTACCCGCCGCGCCGACATTGCGCCCTATATCGAGGCATCGCAGGTTGTCACCGCGCAGTTGCAGCCGGGCGACGACGTGCTCACCTATACGCAGCTTGCTGCAGGTGTGGATGCGACGATCGCCGGACGCAACAGCGCTGCCTCGGCCTCCCTGCGGTACGAGCGGGATATCGGCTACGGCGATGCGGTGGATAGCGATACGGTTTCGGGCATCGCCCGCGCATCGGTTGGCCTGGTGCGCCAGGGGATCACGCTGGAAGCCGGGGGCCTCGCTTCTCGCACCAGCGTCGATGCCAGCGGTTTCAGTTCTATCGGCCAGATCGCAGGAAACGAGGAATCCTCCAGCCAGATCTATTCGGTCTATGCCGGTCCCTCCGTGCAGACGCGGTCCGGCCCGGTCGAGATCAGCGGGCAATACCGCCTCGGCTATACCCGGGTCGAATCGCCCGATGCAGTGGTCGTCGCTCCGGGCGAGGACGCGGTCGATATCTTCGATGACAGCGTAACCCACAACGCCGCGCTTCGCGTCGGGTTGGCACCTGGCACCGTGGCTCCGATAGGTGTCGGCGTCGGGGCCGGGTGGAACCGGCAGGATATCTCCAACCTCGATCAGCGCATCGACGACAAATATGTTCGCGGCGACGTGACCCTGCCGGTCTCGCCCAACGTGGCCCTCGTGGCCGGCGTCGGATACGAGGATGTGGAAGTCTCCAGCCGCAACGCTCTGCTGGACGAGGACGACAATCCTGTAATCGGCCCGGACGGTCGCCTCGTCACCGACCACAGCCAGCCGCGCCAGATTGCTTATCAAACCGATGGCCTGATCTGGGACGTGGGCGTCATGTGGCGACCCAGCCGCCGCACATCGCTGTCAGCCACGGTGGGCCGCCGCTACGGTTCCACCACCTATTACGGCTCGCTATCCTATTCACCCAATGCGAACTCGGGCCTCAGCGTTGCCGTATACGACAATATCACCGGTTTCGGCGGTCAGCTGACCGATGCAATCGACCTGCTGGGCACCGACTTCCAGGCGGTCCGCAATCCGATCTCGGGCGACCTTGGCGGCTGCGTGATCGGCGTGACCGGCAACAACTGTACCTTGGCACAGCTCAATTCCCTGCGATCCTCCGTCTTCCGCAACCGCGGCGTTTCGGCCAGCTATTCCGCCGTCGCCGGGCGCACCAGCTTTGGCCTGGGTGCGGGTTACGATCGGCGCAGTTTCATCGGCGGCGAGAATACCGTGCTGGCCAGCGTCGATGGCGTGGTGGACGAAAGCTACTACGTCGCGGCCAATATCGCGCACCAGCTCGACCGCAATTCCGGCCTGTCCGCCGGGGCCTATGCCAGCTGGTTCGATGCAGGTGCAGGCGATCTGGGTGACGGCATCGGCTACTCCGCTTCTCTCGCCTACAACCGTGACATCTGGCGTGGACTTACCGGCGTTGCCGCCGTCGGCATCGATGGCATCAGCCGCGACGACGATCTTACCGACTATTCTTCCGCCTCGGCCCTGCTGGGCCTTCGCTACACGTTTGACTGAAGGGTCATCAAGGAGATCAGACCCATGTTCGATAACTTCTATGGCCTCACCGGCAAGCCTTTCCAGCTGACGCCCGATCCGGAGTTCTACTTCCGCTCAATTACGCATCGCAAAGCCTTGTCCTACCTCGGCTATGGCCTGGCGCAGGGCGAAGGTTTCATCGTGATCACCGGTGAAGTGGGATCCGGCAAGTCGACGCTCGTCGCGCACATGATGGAAAGCCTGGACGAAAGCCAGGTAACCGTGGCGCAGATCGTGACGAGCAAGCTGGACGGTGAGGAAATCGTCCACGTCGTCGCCCGCAGCTTTGGCCTCGATATCGAGGGGCATGACAAGGCGACCGCGCTGACCGAGATCGAGAGCTTTCTGCACGAGGAAGCGCGCGAGGGCCGCCGCTGCCTGCTGGTGATGGACGAATCGCAGAACCTCTCCGTTTCCGCCCTTGAAGAATTGCGCATGCTGTCAAACTTCCAGTTGGGCAACCACCCGCTGTTACAGACGCTGTTGCTGGGCCAGCCCGAGTTCCGCGCCACGATCCAGAGCGATCCGGGACTGGAACAGCTGCGTCAGCGCGTGATCGCCGCCCACCATCTGGAGCCGATGCAGAAGGGCGAGATCGAGTCGTACATCATCCATCGCCTGAAGAAGGTGGGCTGGGACGGGAACCCCGCTTTCGACCAGCGGGTGTTTACCGAACTGTACGAAGCGAGCGGCGGCATTCCGCGCCGGGTTAACCAGGTCGCCAACCGCCTGCTGCTGCTGGGCGCCGTAGAGGAGCGCAGTCGCATCGACGCGGCAATGCTGCAGAACGTGCTGGCCGAGATGGAAGCCGAGCGTGCATTCCCGGAAGCCGCACCGGCACCCATGCCGATGGCGGAGGTGAGCTACGAGCCGGTGAAGGCCATGCCCACCACGCCGCGTGTCGACAAGGAAATGCTCGAGGAATACCTCGCCGAACGCGATGCCCAGATTGCCGAATTGCAGCAGGCCATTGTCGAAATGGCCGAGCAGCGTGATGCCGATATCGCCGAGAAGGTGAATCCGGAAATCGAGACCCTGCGCGCCCAGCTCGCCCGGGTGGAGGCCAAGTGTTTCGAGCAGGAGCGCACCATCCGTCAGACCCTGACGATGCTGATCGACTGGATCGAAAGTGAAATGGATTCCAGCAAGGCCGCCTGAACCACCCCGCGCGCGGCAGACGCGCCAGGAGCTTGACCCACGTGAACGCGCTTAACTTCGCCAACAGGCCATCCAGGGCAAACCCCATTGTCAACGGCCTGTCGGTCGATGTCGAGGACTGGTTCCAGGTGGGCGCGTTCGAGGACGTGATCGAGCGCGACCAATGGGCCGGGTTGGATGACCGGGTGGATCGCAATGTTCGCCAGATCCTTGACCTATTCGATGAAGCGGGAGCACGGGGCACCTTCTTCACGCTTGGCTGGGTGGCGCAGCGTCACGGCCGCCTGCTGCGAGAGATCGCCAACCGTGGGCACGAAATAGCCAGCCATGGCTGGGATCATCAGCGCGTGTTTCGCATGAACGCGGCGAGTTTCGCGACCGACATTGCCCACACGCGGACTGTTCTGGAAGACGCCAGCGGCACCCACGTGGTGGGCTATCGCGCACCCAGCTTCTCCATCGATGCGCGCACGCCCTGGGCGCATGAGGTCCTGGCCGAGGCGGGCTACCTCTATTCGTCCAGCGTCGCCCCCGTGGCGCACGATCACTATGGCTGGCGGGGCGCTCCGCGTTTCGCTTTCAAGCCCGTTGCAGGCAGCAATTTCGTGGAACTGCCGGTCACGACTGCAGTGTTTCGTGGCAAGCGACTGGCGGCGGGCGGTGGCGGGTTTTTCCGGGTGCTGCCCTATGCCTTCAGCCGCTGGGCCATACGCCAGGTCAACCGCACCGATGAACGCCCGGCGGTGTTCTATTTCCACCCCTGGGAAATAGATCCGGGCCAGCCCCGCGTGGCAGGTGCGCCACTGCGATCGCGCCTCAGGCATTATACCAACCTCCACAAGATGGCGGGCAAGCTTGAACAGCTGGTTCGCGAATTTTACTGGGGGCGCATGGATGCCGTAGCCAAGCGGGAAAACCTCCGGCTTCGGCTTGAGCGTGCGATGAGCGGATGAATGCGCCATTCGCCCTGAGGCGGGAAACCGTTCGTGTGGTCGATTTGCGACAACCCGACGAGGTCGCTCTGGTCGAGGGGTTCGTGGCCGAGCACGGTGGTTCGGTATTCCACCGTCCCGCGTGGCTGCAGGCCATCGAGCGTGGCACCGGCCAGCAGGCTTGCGGACTGTTGGCAGAGAAGGGCGGCCGCCTGACCGGATGGCTGCCGCTGACGCTGGTTCACTCACCCATTTTCGGCAGGATGCTGGCCTCGTCGGGTTTCGCCGTGGAAGGCGGGGCCCTCTGCAAAAGCGAGGAAACGGCGGGGAACCTGTGCGATGCAGTGCAGGAATATGCCCTGCGGCTTTCCTGCACCGACGTGGAACTGCGTGGAACTGCATCCGGCCAGCATTGGACAATCAGCCAGGACAGCCATTGCAGTTTCGTTGCCCCGCTGGCCGCTGATGATGAGGACCAGCTCACCGCCATTCCGCGAAAACAGCGCGCCGAGGTGCGCAAGGGTTTGAAGAACGACCTGAAGGTTACCACCGGAACAGCCTCGCTGGATCGGGCGGCGCACTACCGCGTCTATGCAGAAAGCGTGCGCAATCTGGGAACGCCGGTTTTTCCAAGGGCGCTGTTCGATGCGGTGCTGGATAGCCTGGACGCCGATATCCTGACGGTGTGGGACAGGGGCCAGGCGGTGGCTAGCGTGCTGTCGCTCTATCATCAGGGTGCCGTTATGCCATACTGGGGCGGCGGCACCTGGGACGCACGCCGCCTGCGCGCGAACGACCGGATGTATTACGAACTGATGCTGCATGCCCGCCGTCGCGACTGCGACCGCTTCGACTTCGGCCGCAGCAAGACCAATAGCGGAGCCTATCATTTCAAGAAGAACTGGGGTTTCGAACCGCAGCCGCTGTCCTACGCGCGCTGGACCGCGCCGGGACATGAGGCGCGCGATGCGGACCCCACCAGCAAGCGCCACCAGTCGCGGATTGCCATGTGGAAGAAGCTACCCCTGCCGGTCGCCAACTTCGTCGGACCATTCATTGCGCGTGGCCTGGGCTAGGGGGCTGGAGTGCGTGGCGAAACCCTCTTTCTTGCCCATCGCTTGCCGTTTCCGCCCGACCGCGGGGACAAGATCCGTTCGCACCACATCCTGAAGGCGCTGGCGGAAATTGCGCCGGTTCACGTGGGCTGCCTGGCGGAAAACGCGGCCGATATCGCGAACGAGCATGCCCTCGCCGAAATGGCTGCTAGCTGGTGCATGCCCCGCCGATCGAAGCCGCTGCCGGTGGCTGGCGCAGAGGCATTGCTGCGCGGTCAGCCCGTAAGCCTGACGGCCTTTCGGTCCGAGGCGCTCTCGCAATGGGTAAATCGGTTGCTGGCAGAGCGCGACATTGGCGCGATCTACGTGTTCTCTGGCCAGATGGGGCAATATGTCCCGCGCGACTGGCAGGGACGGCTGCTGGTCGACCTGGTCGATGTCGATTCTGCCAAGTTCGAGGCGTTTGCCGAGGCCGGACGCGGGCCACGCCGCTGGATCGATGCGCGCGAAGGCAGGCTGCTGCGCGGTGTGGAGGCCGATCTCGTCAGACGCGCAGACGCGACCCTGTTGGTAAGCGAGGCCGAGGCTAACCTGCTGCGCAAGCGGGTGCCTACGCCGGATCGTATCCGCGCGCTTGGCAACGGGATAGATTGCGCCACCTTCGATCCCGAGGCGGTCGAGCCGGAACAGGCACTGGCCAGCGGAGGCCCGCACTATGTGTTCACGGGCCAGATGGACTATGCGCCCAATATCGAAGCCGTCGCCCGCATGACGAATGCGATCATGCCCGGCTTGCTGGGCAAGCTGCCATCGGCGCAGTTCCATATCGTGGGACGCGCCCCTACCCGCGAAGTGCTGGCGCTGCATGGCGTCAACAACACGCACGTCGAGGGTGAGGTGCCGGATACGCGGCCATGGCTCGCCCGTGCGGATATCGTGGTAGCTCCGCTCACGATTGCCCGCGGAGTGCAGAACAAGGTGCTGGAGGCGATGGCGATGGCGCGGCCTGTCATAGTGTCTCCCGATGCGGCTACGGGTATCGAGGCCGAGAGCGACCGGCATTTCCTCGTCGCTCAGAACGATGCGGCGTTCGTGGAAGACCTGCTGCGCCTGTCGAAAGACTTCGCCGCCGCCCGCGCGCTGGGATGCCAAGCGCGGCAGTTCGTCCTCGATACGATGATCTGGCCCGCGATGCTTTCCGATTTGCCGCGCCTGCTGGGACATGAATCGGTTGCACCGCGCAATGCCGCTTGAGGCGATCTCTCCGCGCCGCGCCTTGCTGGCCGAACGGATTGCGCCCGCCTGGCGCACGCCGTTGATGCAGCTTGTGCTCGCATGGCTGGCTGTATTCGCGCTTTTCGCAGCAGACTGGGCTGCGATGATGCAGCAATGGTGGAACAGTTCCACCTACAATCACATCCTGCTGGTGCCCCTGATCCTCGGCTGGCTGGTGGTGCAACGCGCGCCCGAACTGGCGAAACTGACGCCGCGGGCGTGGTGGCCTGGCGTTATGCTGGTGGCGGGCTCGCTGTTCGGCTGGTTGCTGGGCGACATCTCCGGAACGGCGACGATCTCCCACCTTGGGCTGGTCCTGGCCCTGCAGGGCGCTGTCATCACGATCCTTGGCCCACGCATCGCATGGGCCTTGCTGTTCCCGCTGTGCTTTGCGCTGTTCCTCGTCCCGATAGGAGAGGAACTGGTGCCCGCGCTGCAAATGATCACCGCGCACATCACCATCGCGTTGACCCATGCCAGCGGTATCCCCGCAATCATCGAAGGCGTCTTCATCGACACGCCAGCCGGTCTTTTCGAAGTTGCCGAAGCCTGTTCGGGCGTCAAGTTCCTGATCGCCATGGTGGCGCTCGGCACGCTCGTCTCGCACGTGTGCTTCCGCTCCCCGTGGCGGCGCGCAGGATTCATGGCAGTGGCAATCATCCTTCCCATTCTCGCAAACGGCGTGCGGGCGTGGGGCACGATCTATATCGCCCAGTCGCAAGGTATCGGCTTTGCCGCCGGCTTCGATCACATCTTTTATGGCTGGATATTCTTTGCGCTGGTCATGGCTGCGCTGCTGGCAATCGGCTGGAAGTTCTTTGACCGGCACGTGGACGATCCGTTCATTGATGCAGGGCAGATCGCAGCGGCGGGCTGGCCCGTCCGGCTGGAGCGGTTCGGTGCAAACGGCTGGACATTGCTTGCAGCCTGCGCCGCGACGGCGCTGGCCATGCTGGCCTGGTCGGCAAATGCCCGCGGGGCAGAGGCGCAGATGGCGCATGACCTTGCACTTCCGCAGGTAGGTGGCTGGACCCGCACGACGCTCGACCAGACCTATCCGTGGCAACCGCGCACGGGCGGCGCGGACCGCCGCATGGTGGCAAGCTACCGGGATGGGCAAGGCAGAGTGGTCGATGTCGTTTTCGCCATTTACGGCGCTCAAGAAGACGGACGCGAGGCCGGTGCCTACGGCGAGGGTGCGCTGCCGCTCGATACGGAGTGGCGCTGGCTGCAGTCGGAGGATGCCCCAGCGGGTGGGGCGGGCGATCGCCTGCAGGCACTGGGGACGCAGCAGCGGGTCGCCTATACCTGGTATCGTCATGGCACGTGGACCGGCAGCAGCCGTCTGCAACTCAAGCTTTCGAACATGCGCGACCGTCTGATTGGCAATCCGCAGCCCACCATGATGCTGATTCTCTCGGCCGAGGAGACTTCTACTCAGGACGCCGAGGCTGTTTTGCAGGAATTCCTGCAATCCACCGCTCCCCTGCCGGAGTGGATGGACGATGTAGCGCGGCTGGACTAGTTCGCGCTTATGTGCGGCATCGCGGGCCTTTTTCATTGCGGAACCATCAAGCCGGTCGACCCTTCGCGGGTGGAGCGGATGACCGATGTCCTTGCCCATCGCGGGCCGGATGGGGCGGGCGTGTGGACGGCGCCCGGTGTGGGGCTGGGCCATCGCCGCCTGTCCATCATCGACGTAGCAGGATCGCCGCAGCCAATGCACTCGGCCAGCGAGAGGCTGGTAATCACCTTCAACGGTGAAATCTACAACTTCCGGGACCTGCGCAAGGAACTTGAAGCACGCGGAGTGAAGTTCAGGACCGAAGGCGACACCGAAGTCATCCTCGCCGCCTACGAGCAATGGGGAGCGGACTGCGTTTCCCGGCTGAATGGCATGTTCGCATTCGCCATCTACGACCAGAAGCGGCGCGAGCTTTTCCTGGCGCGCGACAGATTCGGCGTGAAGCCACTGTTCTACGTGCAGCTGTCGGATGGCTCGATAGCTTTCGCTTCGGAACTCAAGGGCTTGCTGGCGCATCCTCTCATGCGCCGTGAAGCCGATCCGCGCGCCGTGGAGGACTACATGGCGTGGGGCTACGTCCCCGATCACCGCTCCATCCTGAAAGGCGTGCAGAAGCTTCCCGCCGGTCACACGCTGCTGCTGAAGCACGACAGCCCCGTGTCGCAGCCGCAGCAGTATTGGGACATCAGCTTTGCCGAGCGTCACAAGGGCAAGGCGCGTGACCTCGAGGCAGAGCTGCTGCACCATCTCCAGCAAGCGGTGACGAGCCGCATGGTGTCCGACGTTCCACTGGGCGCATTCCTGTCGGGCGGGGTCGACAGTTCCAGCGTGGTCGCCTTCTTGGCCGAGGCGAGCCGTCAGCCGGTGAAGACTTGCTCCATCGGATTTGACGTCGCCAGCGCGGACGAGACGGGTTACGCGCAGCAGGTCGCGCGAATTTTCGGCACCGATCATAACGCACGCACGGTCAGCGCCGACCAGTTCGACGCCATCGACACGATCGCCGGGATGTTCGACGAACCTTTCGCCGACGCCTCCGCCTTGCCGACATGGCGCGTATGCCAGCTGGCGCGGGAGACCGTTACCGTCGCGCTTTCGGGCGATGGCGCGGACGAAGCCTTTGCCGGCTACCGGCGGCAGGTGTTTCACGCGCATGAGGAGCGCCTTCGCGCGCTGATACCCGATCCGCTGCGGCGTCATGTCATTGGTCCTCTAGGGCGTATCTATCCCAAGGCCGACTGGGCACCTCGACCGCTGCGTGCGAAGACTACACTTCTCTCCCTCGCCGGTTCGGGGGAGGAGGGATATGCCCGTGCGCTCTCTTTCCTGCCGCCCGAGGGGCGGTTCGCGATCTACTCGTCCGATCTGGCGGGTGATCTCGGCAGCTACCGCGCCGAGCAGCCGCTTTACGACCTGATGGCGAAGGCACCCATGCGCAGCGGGCTGGACCAGGCGCAGTATGCGGACCTGAAATTCTGGCTGCCGGGCGATATCCTCACCAAGGTCGACAGGACCAGCATGGCAACCAGTCTGGAAGCGCGGGAACCTCTGCTTGACCATCGCCTGGTCGAATTTGCTGCGGGCCTGCCGGAAGGGCTTCGCGTGAAAGGGCGGCAGGGCAAGTGGCTCCTCAAGAAGGCGATGAGCCGCTATCTTCCGGACGACATCCTGTACCGGCCCAAGCAGGGCTTCGTCACGCCGATAGCCGACTGGCTGCGCGGGCCGCTGGCGGGCAAGGCGCGCGGCATTGCCAAGAGCGCGATGCTGGCGCGAACGGGCTGGTTCGATAACGCGCGCCTCGCCGCGATTGCAGAGGATCACATCGCTGGGCGGGCTGACCACTCGCGGCTGCTGTGGCAGCTCATCATGCTGGACCGGTCGCTGGCCCGGCTCGGGATCGCCTAGCCCTGCACACCGTGGCCCTGGGCCATGTATTCCTCGCTCTGCATTTCCTTCAGGCGGCTTACCGTCCGCTGGAATTCGAACGCGCCGTCACCCGAAGGATAGAGATCTTCCGGCTCCGTCGCGGCGGTGGCGAACAGCTTCACGCGATTTTCGTACAGCGCATCGATCAGGGTCACGAACCTGCTCGCCTCGTTGCGCATGTCCTTGTCCATCTGCGGGATGCCGACGATGATGACTGTGTGATAGGCCTGCGCGATGGCGAGATAGTCCGGCGCGCCCCGTGCCTCTGCACACAGTCGCTTGAAGCTGAAGACGGCGACGCCTTTCAGGCTTTTCGGCACGTGCAGCGACCGTCCGCCGCTCACGGCGAGTTCTTCCGACGGAACGTGTTCGGCATCTTCGGGCGGATAGTCCGTCAGGCGAAAGAATGCCTCGCGCACCTTTGCGGTCGCATCATCGCCCAGCGGAGAGTGCCACGTCGAAAGCCCGCCGATACGCACCATCCGGTAATCGGTGGGGCCATCGAGTTCGACAACGTCCAGTTCGGCCTGGACCAGCTCGATGAAGGGCAGGAAATGCTCCCGGTTGAGGCCGTCCTTGTACAGTTCGGACGGATGGCGGTTGCTGGTGGTGACGACCGTGACATTATGCTGGCAAATCAGCTGGGTGAACAACCGGCTCATTATCATGGCATCGGCGGAATTGTTCACCACCATCTCGTCGAAAGCGAGGACCTTGAGGTTTTTCGACAGCTTCTCTGCCACGGGCGGAATCGGGTCGCCGCTCTCGCTCTTGCGTGCATCACGCAAGGCCGCATGGACTTCCTGCATGAAGGCGTGGAAGTGGACGCGCCGCTTTTCGCCGATATTGAGAGAGCTGTGAAACAGGTCCATCAGCATGGACTTTCCGCGGCCCACACCGCCCACCATGTAGACACCCTGCGGACGCACCTTCTTGCGGCTGAACAGTTGCCCGAGCAGCCCGCCCGACTGCTCCGCCTCCAGCTCCTTTTGCAAAGTGGCCAGACGCTGCGCCGCGCGGCGCTGGTCCGGATCAGGGCGAAGTTCGCCTGCGGCAATCAACCGTTCGTAGCGCGACAGTACGTTCATTTGCGAGAGATCTTGCGCAGTATTCCTGAAAATGAGCCGATGAGGTCGTCTTCCTGCACAACCTGGCCCCTAACGAACACCATCCGTCCGGTTTCCCGCACCACTTCTACAACGGCATCGAGCGGACGCGTCGGATCGCCGGGAGCAAGGAACTGGTTGCTGAGATCCACGGTGACCCCGCTTTCTAGGCTTTCGCCCAGAAGTATGCTGCTGCCCGCGAACATCGCGACATCGATCAAGCCGAGAATCGCACCGCCGTG
This sequence comes from uncultured Sphingomonadaceae bacterium, assembly GCA_947493195.1. Taxonomy (GTDB): domain Bacteria; phylum Pseudomonadota; class Alphaproteobacteria; order Sphingomonadales; family Sphingomonadaceae; genus Alteraurantiacibacter. The sequence continues at coordinate 91,101 of CANLQG010000005.1, forward strand.
GATGACGCCGTTCAGGTTCATCAGCATCTCGCGCGGGAAGATGCGGATGCGCGCGTGTTGGGGATCGTCGAGCCGGGCCAGCATCAGGCCAAGGACGGCCCGGTTGTAACGCTCATCACCCGCCACGCCCCATTCGCGCCAACCGGGATGGTCGGGATGCTCCTCGTGCAGGACTGGCGATTTGCCTTCTGCCACAGGTCTCAGACGTGCCGCTCCACCTGCATCTTCTTGATCTCGGCAATGGCCTTGGCCGGCGAGAGGCCCTTGGGGCACACATTTGCGCAGTTCATGATGGTGTGGCAGCGATAGAGGCGGAAGGGATCTTCCAGCTCGTCGAGCCGTTCTCCGGTCATTTCGTCACGACTGTCTGCAAGCCAGCGATAGGCCTGCAGCAGGATTGCCGGGCCAAGGAACTTGTCGCTGTTCCACCAGTACGACGGGCATGCGGTGGAGCAGCAGGCGCACAGGATGCACTCGTACAGGCCATCCAGCTTGTCGCGCTGTTCCGGAGTCTGCAGACGTTCCTTGCCCGAAGGCGTGGTGGAAACGGTTTGCAGCCACGGGCGGATGCTGGCGTATTGCGCGTAGAAGTGCGTGAAATCGGGCACCAGGTCCTTGATCACTTCCATGTGCGGCAGCGGGGTGATGCGAATGTCGCCCTTCACGTCCTCGATCGCGGTGGTGCAGGCAAGGCCGTTCTTGCCATTCATGTTCATCGAGCAGGACCCGCAGATACCTTCGCGGCAGGACCGGCGGAAAGTCAGCGTGGGATCGATCTCGTTCTTGATCTTGAACAGCGCGTCCAGAACCATCGGGCCGCATTCGTTCAGGTCGATCTCGAACGTGTCGTAGCGGGGGTTCTTGCCGCTGTCGGGATCGTAGCGATAGATCTTGAATTTGCGGATCTTGCCGCCGCTTTCAGCCTTGTGGACTTCGCCGTCGTTGCGGATCTTGCTGTTGGCGGGAAGAGTGAACGTAGCCATGATCTGATTGTCCCTAACGCGTCTGCGTGCCTATCTACTCATTCATCGGCCAAGGGCAAGTGAAGGCTTGGGAAATCTCCCGTTTTCGAGCGCTTGCCGCTGGTAATGTGGAACACCTGGAACAGTGTCCTGAAGCGAAAACCTTTTTCCCGCCATACACGGACGGCCAGACGGCGGAAATACGGGCGAGAGCGGGTGTTTTGCCGAGCATGGGCAGTGCCTATGTCGCCAAGGCAAACGTAGGAAAGGATAGCGATGGGCTGGAAACGCGCAGCAGTGTTCGGCAGCAGCGGCGGCATCGGTGCGGCCCTGGTGGAAGCGCTGGCCGACAGCGGCGCGCAGGTGCTGGCGGGATCGCGCAGCGGGACGGGGCCGGAGCGCGCAAACGTGAGCACGTTCCGCTTCGACCTGAACGACGAGGCAAGCATTGCCGAGGCCGCGACGTCATGGCGCGGCGATCCTCCGGACCTTGTTATCGTCGCCACCGGAGTGTTGACACTGGAAGACGGCACGGGGCCGGAGCGCAGCTTCAAGCACCTCGACGCTGACGCCATGGCGCGCATGTTTCGCCTCAACACCATCGGCCCGGCGCTGGTGGCAAAGCACGTTCTCCCCCTGCTACCGCGAGACGAACCGGCGACGTTTGCAGCCATCTCTGCCCGTGTCGGCTCCATCGGGGATAACCGCATCGGCGGTTGGCACAGCTATCGTGCGAGCAAGGCTGCGTTGAACATGCTGATCCGCAACTTCGCCATCGAGCTTGCGCGCACGCACAAACAGGCAATCGCCGTGGGCCTGCATCCGGGAACGGTGGACACCGCGCTGTCGGAGCCGTTCCAGAACAATCTGCCCGAAGGCCAGTTGACCGCGCCCGGACAAAGCGCGGCCAATCTGCTGGATGTGCTGCGTAACCTGGCCCCGAAGGACAGTGGCGGTGTCTTCGATTACAAGGGAGCGCCGGTCGACCCCTAGCTCATCAGGCCGTGCCGCCGCCAGCATTCGGCCAGCAGCGTTTCCAGCAAGTCTGCATGGCTGAAGCCCGCCTGGGCGGCGGCCTTCGCCATGACCTTTTCACTCCACAGGTTGCAGTTGAGGTTGATCTCGATGAAATTGATATCGCCGGTCTTCAGGTCCACGCGGAATTCGATCCGGCCGTAGTCGAACGGGGTCAGCTCCTTCGCGACCTTCTTCGCCATCTCCTCGATCTTGGGAGCAAGTTCGGGATGGTCGAAACGCTTCAGCGCAGCCTTTTCGGTGTTGGGCACCAGGTCGCGCTTTTCGTAGTAGGTCCACAGCTTCTGCGTATTCGCCCGCTCGTACCACAGCATGGGCAGTGCGGTCGGTTCGTTGTGAAGCGTGATGAAGGCGCACTGCACGTCGTAGCCATCGAGGTAGGGCTCCACGATAGCATCGTGTCCCTGCCCATGAATGTCGGCCAGAGCATTGGTCACACCGTTCCAGTCGAAGGCATCGGAAATACCCCAGCTGGCAGACGATGCATTGGGCTTGATCACCCATCGGCCATCGGGCGAGGGCGGCAGGTTTTCCTCCAGCACGGGTGCGCCGCGACGATAGCAGAACCACGGGGCGGTGGGCACGCCGGCATGTTCGCACACCAGCTTGGACACCGACTTGTCATCGCCCAGTCCGCGCAGGAAGGGCATGGCGCCAAGGTAGGGGATGCGGTGCATGTTGCACAGGATCGGGATCAGCATTTCGCTGTTCACGAAACCGCCGCGGTTCAGCAGCGGAAAGACGAAGTCCACCGCTGGCGGAGTGAACAGCACATCGTAGCTGTTGGCGAATTCCAGGTTCAGGCCGAGGTTTTCCAGCGTGGTGCGTACCTCGTGGTGGTAGATGGCATGGTTGCCGTCTTCCGGGTGCATCCCGCCGCCCCACAATGCGTGCTTGGCCATGAACAGCATCTTCACGCGTTCCTTGGCATCTTCGGTGATACGAATGGGGGCAATTTCGGTCGTCATAGACTCGGCCTTTTCTGGCGTTGGCAAGGCGGCGGCGGATAATCCCAAATCACATCGCGTGCAATCGCAGTGCGATTGGGCTTTGCAATTTACCGGGTCCGTGAAAGACTTCGTTTTGTCACGGCGGACCAGGGAATGCAGCCATGGGGATCGGAAAGTGGTATGACGAGACCGTGCTGCCCCGCGTAATATCGCTCGGCTGCGGCTCCCCCGAAATCGCCGAATTGCGCCGCGAGGTCGTGCCGCTTGCCAAGGGCGCCGTTTTCGAACTGGGTTGCGGCGGTGGTTTCAACCAGCCGCATTACGACGCCCAGGCAGTGACCAGTTTTTCCGGTATCGATCCCAACGTCAGCCTTCTGAATGGCGCCCGCAAACGCGCGGCCGAAAAGGGGTGGGATGCCAGCATCCTTGCAGGCGAGGGAGAGGACATTCCCTTTGGCGACGGCGCGTTCGATACCGTCGTGTGTACCTATACACTATGCTCGGTAAGCGATCCCGGCCGCGTGCTTTCGGAGATGCGCCGCATCCTGAAACCGGGCGGCAGGCTGCTGTTCCTGGAACACGGAAAAGCCCCCGATGCCGGCCCGGCCAGATGGCAGCGCCGGATAGAGCCTGTATGGAGGCGATTGGCGGGTAATTGCCACCTTACCCGCGAGATCGGCGGTTCCATCCGGGCCGCCGGGTTCGAGATCGACCCGATCGGACAGGCATACTTCGTCAAGGTGCCCCGATGGGCAGGATGGATGGAGTGGGGGATCGCAAGAAGGGCCGGAGCCTGAGGGCGAGCCCTAGCTCCAGTTCTCGATTTGCGGTTTGGGGATATCCATTCCCAGTCGCTGGCCCAGCACCCATTCGCAAATGGCATAGGTGCGTTCATTGTCGACATCGATGGCCAGCGCACCGTCTTCGAACACGACCGGCCGAAGCTTCGCGCCGAAGCGTTTGCCCACACGGTCCAGCCCGCGAGCGAAAGTGACGAGTCCAAGGCGCATCAGCACGATATTGAAAATGCCCGCAGCGCGGACCATGCGGCCCGGATTGGACTGGAACTGCCCACCTTCGCGAAATATTTCAGCCGCTTTCAGGCCCTTGTCGTTGGCTAGGCCATAAATGTTGCAGTTGGCGTAGCCTGCGTCCTTGAACTCGTAGAACCCGCGTTGGCCTCGCTCGTGCACTGCGCGCACGCGGTCCTTGGTGGTCACCCCGATCACCGCATCGGCATCACGCATCGCGCTGCGCACCTGTTCGAAGCCATCATGGGTGAGCAGGACGTTGTCTGCCGTCGTTATCACAAACGGCCCATCCTTACCCCGGCATGCAGCCAGTACGCTCTCGACGATATTCGCGTCGCTATCGACCAGCGTGATCGGGGTGCCGCGATCGCGGAAAGTTTCCAGCACCGGGTCCACTTCGGCCTGGCCCTCGGGCTCCAGCACCACCCTGATCTCGCGAATGTCAGGCAGCGTGGTGAGCGTTTCCATGACATGCGCGATCAGGGGGCTCCCGCAGATTGGCGCGAGGCATTTGTGGCTGACCCCCGCGCGCCTGGCGAGGGGGTTGACCACGCCGGTGCGCTGAGCCGCCAGCACGATGACGGTGACGGGAAGGGAATCCATCGCTGGCCTCCGTTGCTGGCCGCTATCAGTTACCGAAAGTGCGTTGCCACCACCCACGACGAGGGGAACCGTCTTCGTTGGTTCCGTTGTCGTCATTGTCAGACTGGTCCGACGTCTCGGCCGGTTTTGCGCTGCTCTGCTGCGCCTCAGCCTGCGGTTCGGCAGTTTCGGTTGCCGTGGCAGGTTCGCCTTCGGACGCAGCCGGTTCGGCCTTCTTGCGCCGGGTGCGCTTGGGCTTGGGCTTTTCCTCTGCCTCGGGGTCGGCAGGATCAGCCTTGGCCTCTGCGGGAGCAGCCTTTGCCTCGGCGGCCTCAGCCTTGGCGACTTCGGTCGGAGCATCGGCCTTTTTGCGACGGACGCGCTTGGGCTTGGGTTTTTCCTCGGCCGTGGTCTCGGTCCCGGCTTCTGCTTCAGCCTTTGCAGCGGGAGCTTCCGCAGCGGCCTCGGCTTCGGCAGAGGCTTCCTCGTCGGCCTTCTTCCGGCGCGTGCGGCGCTTGGGCTTGGGCTTTTCCTCGGCAGCGGGTTCTTCGGTTACTTCTGCCTTGGCGGTTTCGCCGGTATCGCTCTCCGCCGCCTGGGCAGGAGCTTCATCGGACGACGTATCATTGTCGTTCGAGCTGCCATCCTCGTCACGACGCTTGCGGTTGCGACCCCGGCCACCACGCCGACCGCGGCGACGGCGTTGCTTGTTGTCACCATCGTCGTCGGAACCTTCGCCGGATGGGGAATCGTTGCCATCGCTGTCGTCGGAATCGTCGTCGTCATCACTGGACGAATCGCCGGAGTCGCGGTCCTGCTGGCGATCCTGGTTGTTGCGACCGCGACCGCCACGGCGGCGGCGGCGACGCTTTTTCTGCTGGCCGCCATCGTCGTCACTGTCGTTCTCGCGGTCGTCGTCTGCCTCGTCTTCCTCGGCTACGTCGTCGTCGTCCTCGTCGTCAATGATGGCCTCGAACTTGGGGGCCTCCGACGGGCGCGGACCGGAGGAGGATACGCGCATTTTCGCGCCTTCATCTTCGCCTTCCGGCTTCACCTCGACGGTGACGCCGTACCGCTGTTCGATCTCTGCAAGATCGGCGCGCTTGGCGTTGAGCAGGTAGACGGCGGCTTCGGTAGAAGCGAACAGCGTTATGACCGTTCCCTTGCCCTTGGCGGCCTCATCCTCGATCAGGCGCAGCGCAGAAAGCCCGGCGGAGCTGGCCGTACGGACCAGGCCCGTGCCATCACAATGCGGACATTCGCGGGTGGTCGCCTCCAGCACGCCGGTACGCAGGCGCTGCCGGCTCATTTCCATCAGGCCGAAGCCCGAAATGCGTCCCACCTGGATACGCGCGCGGTCGTTCTTCAGCGCATCCTTCATGCACCGCTCGACCTTCCGCACGTTACCGGTGCGCTCCATGTCGATGAAGTCGATCACCACCAGGCCGGCCATGTCGCGCAGGCGCAGCTGGCGGGCGATTTCCTTCGCCGCCTCGAGGTTGGTGTGGAGCGCGGTCTGTTCGATTCCGTGCTCCTTGGTGGACCTGCCAGAGTTGATGTCGATCGACACCAGTGCCTCGGTGGGGTTGATAATCAGGTAGCCGCCAGATTTCAGCTGCACCATCGGGTCGTACATGGCCGAAAGCTGGTCTTCCGCGCCGTAGCGCTGGAACAGCGGAACCGGATCGTTGTAGGCCTTCACCCGCCGCGCGTGGCTGGGCATCAGCAGTTTCATGAACGACTTGGCGGCCTTGTAGCCCGCCTCGCCTTCCACGACGACTTCCTCGATCTCGCGGTTGTAGATGTCGCGGATGGCGCGCTTGATAAGATCCGAATCCGAGTGGATCTGGGCCGGAGCGCTGCTCGACATCGTGCGTTCGCGGATTTCGTCCCACAGCCGCGCGAGGTAATCGAAGTCGCGCTTGATCTCGGTCTTGGTGCGCGAAAGCCCGGCGGTGCGCACGATCAGGCCCATCGACCTGGGCAGTTTGAGGTCGCTGACAATGCTCTTGAGGCGCTTGCGATCTGAACCGCTGGAAATCTTGCGCGAAATGCCGCCACCGTGGCTGCTGTTCGGCATCAGCACGCAATAGCGGCCTGCAAGGCTGAGGTAGGTGGTGAGGGCAGCGCCCTTGTTGCCGCGTTCTTCCTTGGCGACCTGCACCAGCAGCACCTGGCGCCGCTGGATTACGTCCTGGATCTTGTAACGGCGACGCAGCGCCTGGCGCTTGGCACGCGCCTCGTCGATTTCCTTGGCGCGGCTGCCACCCTGGCGGCGACCCTGCGGGCGACGGCCCTTGCCACGACCGCGACCGCGACCGCGGGGCTTGCCGCCATTCTCATCTTCGTCGTCGGAATCGTCATCATCGTCCGACGCTTCATCGTCGCCGTTCTCGACGTGACCGTCCTCGATCGTAGAGACGTCGTCCTTCTCGCTGGTGTCGATTTCCTCGACGCCCGGTTCATCCTCGTCGTCGTCCTCGCCATCGACGTCCTCGTCGAGCGGGGCTCCGTCCTCGTCCTCGTCCTCGTCCTCTTCGGCGCGGAGCTTGGCTTCTTCCTCTGCCGCAGCCTGCTCCTCGCGCAGCAGCGCTTCGCGGTCGGCGGCGGGGATCTGGTAATAGTCGGGGTGAATTTCGCTGAAGGCGAGGAAGCCGTGACGATTGCCGCCAAAGTCGACGAACGCCGCCTGCAGCGACGGTTCGACACGCGTTACTTTTGCCAGGTAGATATTGCCCTTGATCTGCTTGTGTTCAGCAGATTCAAAGTCGAATTCCTCAATCCGGTTTCCCTTGAGCACTGCCACCCGTGTTTCTTCCGGGTGGCGCGCATCGATTAGCATGCGGGTTGCCATTTAGTATTCTCCGGGCGATCGCTGCCGCCCCGGTCACACGGCATGGTGCCGGGCCGGGGGGAGGGGATTGCCGATATGTGTGGGGCCCGCGATAGTCGCGGGTGTTGGAAATCGGCACGCTTCCCATCTGGCAACATGCCGGTTCCAGGGTTGGCGTGCGAAACGTGTCTGTCACGGTGTAAAGGCGCAGGGTTTGCGTCTGCGCTTGAAGCCTTGCAGCCATCACGCGTTCGTAAGAACGCAATGTGGCTTGCTGGCTTTTACTTTGCATCGCGGCATCAACCTGTAAGTATTCCCGGTGGCCTAGGGCCTGTCCGGAGGCGCCGGTTTGCAATATTGCTCCGGCAACGCGTTAGCTAGCATCGGGGAAAAGATACGGCAACCTTGTTGCGCATTTGCGCAAATTTCCCTTGGTATCGGCTTGACCATTCCAGCGCCCCGCCACGGCGCGTTTCATAGGACGTTTTGCCGCCCGCATGGCGTATCGTTTGCAGATCGGCCTGCTGTTCGCCTTCCCGGTGCTGTTGCTGGGCATGCTTTATGCACTGGGCGCGGCAATACCGGTGCCGGTGCTGGGGCGCGACTACGTGGTGCGCGTGCCTTTGCCCGACGGTAGCACGCCCATCGACCTTCCCGAGATACTGGGCCCGTCCGATCCTGCCCGCCCGCTGGTGGTGATCGATGCCGGACACGGCGGACCGGACCCCGGCACGGTCAACGAGGCATACCGCGAGAAAACCATCGTGCTGGGGCTGGCAAGGGCGCTGCGCGACAGGCTGTTGGCAGAAGGCGGCATACGCGTTGCGATGACGCGGGATGACGACAGTTTCATCGTGCTGCAGGAACGCGCGGAAATTGCCCGCGCGCTGGGGGCGGACCTGTTCCTGTCGATCCATGCCGATTCCGCAGGCGAGCGGGAAGGGGTGTCGGGCGCCAGCATCTACACCCTGTCCGATACGGCATCATCGGAAGCGGCCGCCCGCTTTGCCGAGCGGGAGAACGATGCCGACATCATCAACGGTGTCGATCTTTCCGGGCAGGCGGAGGAGGTGAACGCCATCCTTGTGGAACTCTCGCAGCGGCGCACATCCGAACAGTCGGCTCTGTTCGCGGAACTGATCGAGCGCGAGGGGGCAGACAGGCTGGTCTTCCATCCGCAGCCGCGCCGCGCTGCGGCCCTGGCCGTGCTGCGTGCGCCGGATGTTCCTGCAGTGCTGTTCGAATCGGGCTTTGTCACCAACCCGGAAGATGCCGAGAGACTGGCCTCGGTAGAGGGGCGGGAACGCTTTGCAGAGGTAATGGCGCGGGCGATCCGCATATATTTCGCACGGCAATCCACGATAAACTGATGCGCATTCATTGTGGCGCCATCAGGCAATGGCATGTAAGGCGCTGGCCTGCCTTATGACCAATTCTGCCTCTTCTGCCATCGGCGACACGCTGCAGCGTTTTCGCGAATTTACCCGGCGCATCGGCGCCCCCCTGCGCTCCGCCTGGTGCGAACGGCGCCTGGTGCGCGTGGCTGGCTACCTGCTGCTGGCTGGCATGCTGGCCTGGCTGGTGGGGTGGGCCTGGCTCGCCCGTGATTTGCCCGATGCAGAGACGCTGCTGGATTACGAGCCGAACCTGCCCAGCGTCGTACGTGGCATCGATGGCGAGATCGTGCACCGTTACGAGCGCGAACGGCGCGTGGAACTGCAGTTCCGCGATCTGCCCGAGCAGCTGATGAACGCCTACATCTCTGCCGAGGATGAGACCTTCTGGACCCACGGCGGCATCGACGCGGGCGGTTTCGCCGGGGCGGTGATCGATTACGTTTCGAAGATCGGTTCAGGCGAACGTGCCGTGGGCGGCTCCACCATTACGCAGCAGGTGGCCAAGAACATCCTCGTCGGCAACGAATACTCGGTCACGCGCAAGCTGAAGGAGATGATCCTGTCGACGCGAATCGAAGGCGTGCTTTCCAAGCAGCAGATCATCACGCTGTACCTGAACGAAATTCCGCTGGGTCGCCGCAGTTTTGGCGTGCAGGCAGCCGCGCGTGCCTATTTCGACAAGGATGTGGAAGACCTGGAACTCCACGAGATGGCCTATCTCGCCATCCTGCCGCGCGCTCCTGAAGTCTATAGCCGCGAGGCGAACTACGACACCGCGGTCGAACGGCGCAACTGGGTCCTCACCCAGATGGAGGACAACGGTTATATCACCCCGCGGGAAATGCAGGCAGCGCAGGCGCAGCCGCTTGGCATCATCCAGGGGCAGCGGACAGAGCGTTCCGCCGACGCTGGCTACTTCCTGGAAGAAGTGCGCCGCGAGCTGATCGAACGCTTTGGCGAGGAAGCGGAGGATGGCCGGAATAGCGTCTATGCAGGCGGCCTCTGGGTGCGTACTTCGCTGGATACCGAGCTGCAGGATGGCGCGCGCAATTCCCTGCGCGACGCGATGCTGCGTTACCACGGCAATCGCGGCTGGGCGGGTCCGGTCGCCACGCTCAACCCCGATAACGGCGATCTGACCGCGCAATTGCGCAGCTCCTACCTCTCCATCAATTACGAGGACTGGCGGGTTGGCGTGATCACGGCGCTCGGCAACGGATCGGCCACGATCGGTTTCTCCGACGGCCAGGAATTCCCGCTGTCCAATCCGGCAAGCGAGATGAGCGTGGGCGACGTCGTGGTCGCCTCGCCGCGCGGCAATGGCTGGCGGCTTGAAACGGTGCCCGAGGTATCTGGCGGGTTCGTGGCCATGTCTCCCGATAGCGGCCGCGTGCTTGCGATGCAGGGCGGTTTCGACTCGCGGCTCGGCAGCTTTAACCGCGCCACGCAGGCCAATCGCCAGCCCGGCTCCACGATCAAGCCGTTTGTCTATGCCACCGGGCTCGACAACGGCATGACGCCGGCCTCCATGATCCCGGACAGCCAGTATTGCTATTATCAGGGTGCCAACCTGGGCGAGAAATGCTTCACCAACTTCGGCGGTGGCCGCGGTGGGGGCGAGTATCCGATGCGCTACGGGCTGGAGCAGTCCAAGAACCTCATGACCGTCCACATCGCGATGGATTCGGGCATGGAGAACGTGATCGACACGTTCGAGGACCTGGGTATCGCCGACGAAGGGGCTTACGAGCCCTATCCCGCATTTGCTCTAGGGGCTGGGGACACAACGGTAGAACGCATGGCCGCCGCTTACGCCGCGCTGGTGAACCATGGCCGCCTGAACGACCCCACGGTGATCGACTACGTGCAGGACCGTGACGGGAAAGTGATCTACCGCGCCGACAACCGCGAATGCACCGGTTGCAACATGGCCGAGTGGGATGGCGGATCGATGCCGCGTTTCGGCCGTACCGGCAGGCAGGTCATGGACGCGCGCACTGCGTTCCAGACCGTCAACATGCTGACCGGCGTCGTCCAGCGCGGCACGGCCACGCGCCTGCGCGATCTCGACTTTCCGCTGTTCGGCAAGACGGGCACGAGTTCGGGCCCGACCAATGCCTGGTTCGTCGGCGGTTCGCCCGACATTATCGGCGCGACCTATCTGGGCTTCGACCAGCCGCGCAACATGGGCGGGTGGATCCAGGGCGGGAACACCGCCGCGCCGATCTTCAAGCAGTTTGTGCAGGAAACGCGCGACCACTGGAGCGGCAGGCCGTTCGTTGCGCCAGGCGGTGTACGGATGGTGCGCGTCGACCGTCGTACGGGCCGCCGGGTGTTCGATGCCTGGCCCAGCGACGAGCCGACTTCTGCGGTGATCTGGGAGGCGTTCAAGCCCGATACCGAGCCGCGCCGCAACCAGCGCCAGAACGAGATCGATGTCATGCGCGAGACGATCCTGGCGCAGTTGCGCCGTGCCCAGCAGGGGCCGCGCGCCAGTCGCCGTACCAGCGAGCCGGAAGACTTCGCCGAGGAGCAGGGCGGCATCTACTGATCCGCAGGCTCGAAGGCTTTCCCCGCGTCTCACCTTGCGCTAGTCGCGCGTCTCACATTTGCAAAGGACATTGCCATGCGTGCCGAAGGGCAGGCCCATATCGACCGGATCGAAGCCGCACTGGCGCTGGTGCGCAAGTCGCTGGACTGGGAGCACGCGCTGCGCCGGCTGGATGAGCTGGAGGCGCGTGTGCAGGACCCGGACCTGTGGAACGTTCCCAAGCAGGCCCAGGCCATCAGTCGCGAACACAAGCAGCTGAAGGATGCCGTGGGCACGGTGAACGAGATCAGCCAGGAAATGGCCGATGCCTCGGAATTCGTCGAGATGGGCGAGGCCGAGGGCGATGACGATGTCGTGGCCGAAGGCCTGGCCAGTCTCGCTGCCCTCGCCAAGCGGGCGGACCGCGACAAGGTGAACGCGCTGCTTTCGGGAGAGGCCGACAACTACGACACCTACCTGCAGGTAAACGCAGGCGCGGGCGGCACCGAGAGCCAGGACTGGGCCGAAATGCTGATGCGCATGTATGCGCGCTGGGCCGAACGTCGCGGCTTCAAGGTGGAGACGGTGGAATATGCCGCCGGCGAACAGGCCGGCATCAAGAGCGCCACACTGCTGATCAAGGGCGAGAACGCCTACGGTTATGCCAAGACCGAGAGTGGTGTTCACCGCCTTGTCCGCATCAGCCCCTATGACAGTTCCGCACGTCGCCACACCAGCTTTTCCAGCGTGTGGGTCTACCCGGTGATCGACGACGATATCGATATCGAGATCAACGAAGGCGATCTGAAGATCGACACCTATCGCGCATCGGGTGCGGGCGGGCAGCACGTCAACACGACCGACTCCGCCGTGCGTATCACCCACAAGCCCACAGGTGTCGTGGTCGCCAGCCAGAACGACCGCAGCCAGCACAAGAACCGCGCGACCGCCATGAACATGCTGAAAGCGCGCCTTTACGAGCGTGAGCTGGCCGCGCGCGAAGCGGTGGCGGCAGGCGAATATGCCGAGAAGACCGAGATTGGCTGGGGACACCAGATCCGCAGCTATGTTCTCCAGCCATACCAGATGGTGAAGGACCTGCGCACCGGCACGACATCGACCGCTCCCGGTGACGTGCTTGATGGCGAGATCGATGATTTCATCGCTGCCGCCCTGGCGCAGCGCGTGACCGGCGAAACCGTGGATGTGGAGGACGTGGAGTAACTCCGCGTCCCCCGCAGGTGGAGAACGAGAGCACCGGCGCCGCCGTCCTCGACCAGTCGGCCATCTGGTATTCCGCCTGTAACGAGGACACCGCAAGCGAGATCGCGGCGTTGCAACCGGAGGGCAAACGCCTGCTGTGCATCACCGCCAGCGGGTCGCGGGCTTTCGACCTGCTGCTGGCAGATCCTGCGCACATCGTCTCGATAGACCAGAACCCGGCGCAGACCGCGCTCGCCGAACTGTTTGCCGCCGCCTATCGCACGTTCGACTATTCCACTTTCAGCGGTTTCGTGGGGTTGCGGGACGATTCCGCGCGGCTTGACCTGATCGACAAACTCTTCCCGCAGCTTTCGCCGCCATCGCAGGAATTCTGGCGACGAAACCGCGATATCGCTGCCGAGGGACTTCTCTACTGCGGACGCTGGGAGGGGTTCCTGCGCCAGATTCGCCGTTGGGCTGGCAAACGGCGGCGCGCGCTTGCCGATCGCCTGCTCGCCGCGCCGGACCGCGAAACACAGTGGGTTCTGTGGCGGCAGGAGTGGGACGACTTGCGCTGGCGGCTGTTTGTGCGCGCCATGACCGCACGCCCGCTGTGGCGGTGGGTGATGCGCGAGCCGGGCATCGCCTTCATCGATCGTGACTTTGACATGACCGCCTATACGCATGACTGCTTCGACCATGCCGCGCGCGACCTGCACCTTCGCGATCTTCCCTTCGCCTGGCTTATGCTAAGCGGAGGTTACGATACCGAAGTGCTGCCGCCCTATCTCACCGAAGCCGGGCACGCGGCGATAGCGCAGCGGGTCGACCGCCTCGAATTGCGTACCGCCAGCCTGCAGCAGGCGATTGCCGAGGCCGAGCCCGCCAGCTTCGACGGCGCATCGCTGTCGGACTATTCGTCCTATTGTGATGACACCGTGCAACGCCGCGTCTGGGCCGATCTGGCCCACGGAATTCGTCCGGGCGGCCTGGTGTGCGAGCGCAAGTTCTACAACAAGTCCGGCACGGACATTCCGCTGGAATCGGGCTTCACCCGCAACCGCGAACTGGAAGATGCCCTGCGGCTATCGGACGGCGCGCTTTTCTACAGCTTCGTGGTCGCCCGCCGGGATGACCGCGTCGACGTTCCGAGGACGCAGGACCCTATCACATGGGCGGCTCCCTGAGCGTAACCCCCGCGACATGGTGCTTTGCCAACTTTGCTCTGTGCGGCTAGAGCGCCTGTATGACACGACGGGTTGCCATCAATGTCCTGGCCGCGCTGGGAGCTTGTCTTTCGCTAGTCGCCTGCGACGTGGCGGAGGAGGATCGCCCGGTTACCGCGCGCGATTTCCCGCGTCCTTACCGGCCTGTTTCCGAAGCGGGTTCCAACGCGTTTTCCAACGAGCAGATCCGCGACGATCGCCAGGAAGCGCAGACCGTGATGGACCAGGCCAAGATCACGCAAGGCATGACCGTGGCCGACATCGGGGCGGGGGAGGGTTACTACACCGTCCGCCTTGCCGCCCGGGTGGGCGAAGGTGGCCGCGTACTGGCGCAGGACATCGACGAGGACGCGCTGCGCCGCCTCGGCAGCCGGGTGGAGCGCGAGCGACTGGACAATGTTTCCATCGCGCTTGGAGATTCGGACGATCCCAAATTGCCGCCCGACAGTTTCGATCGCATCTTCATGGTCCACATGTATCACGAGATTACAGAGCCATACGCTCTGCTGTGGCGTATGCGCCCGGCGCTAAGCGAGGGCGGGCAGGTGATCGTGGTGGATGTCGACCGCCCGGCGGACCAGCACGGGATCAATCCGCAACTTCTGTTTTGCGAATTCGAGCGCGTCGGCTATCGGCTCGTCGAGTTCGTGCGCAAGCCTCAGATCGCAGGCTATTATGCGCAGTTCGAAGTGGAGGGCGATAGGCCCGATCCACGAGATATAGAGCCCTGTTTGCAGCCGGGCGACACCAACACCGAGTTCTCCCTTCGGGACGAGGACACTTCTGGGGACAATGATGAGTTTCAAGGGTCTTAAGCCGATTACCTATGGCGGGCGCGAAGTCTGGCCGCTGATCGAAGGCGGCAAGGGTGTTTCCGCCACCAACCACGCCAGTTCCGGCGCCTGGGCCGCTGCCGGCGGCATCGGCACCGTCAGCGCGGTGAATGCCGACAGCTACGATAGCGACGGCAATCCCATTCCGCAGGTCTACCCGCAGGCAACCCGCACCGAACGGTTCGAGCAACTGGTCCAGTATGCCATCGACGGCGCTACCGAACAGGTGAAGCGCGCGCATGAAATCGCTGGCGGCAACGGCGCGATCAACATCAACGTCCTGTGGGAAATGGGCGGCGCGCAGCGCGTGCTGGAAGGTGTGCTGGAGAACTGCAAGGGCATGGTGACGGGCGTCACCTGCGGCGCAGGGATGCCCTACAAGCTGGCCGAGATCGCCCAGCATTACAACGTCTACTACCTGCCGATCATCAGTTCCGCGCGCGCATTCCGCGCGCTGTGGAAGCGCAGCTATTCCAAGGTTCCGGACCTTATGGCGGCAGTCGTTTACGAAGATCCGTGGCTGGCAGGGGGACACAATGGTCTCTCCAATGCCGAGGATCCGCGCGAGCCGCAGGATCCCTATCCGCGCGTGAAGGCCCTGCGCGAAACGATGCGCGCCGAAGGTGTCTCGGAAGAGACCGCCATCGTGATGGCAGGCGGTGTGTGGAACTTGCGCGAGTGGGAGGACTGGATCGACAATCCGGAACTGGGCAAGATCGCCTTCCAGTTCGGCACGCGTCCGTTGCTGACCAAGGAAAGCCCGATCCCCAACGTGTGGAAGGAAATGCTGCGCACGGTCGAGCCGGGCGACGTGCTGCTGCACAAGTTCTCACCCACAGGCTTCTATTCCAGCGCGGTGAAAACGCCCTTCCTGTATGACCTGATGCACCGTTCGGATCGGCAGGTGCCCATCTTCAAGCGGGACCAGGAAGAGGGCACGATCCCGCTGATGGATCATGGCAAGGCGAAGTATTTCTACGTCCACCCCGGAGACCAGCGCAAGGCGCAGGCGTGGATGCACGAAGGCTTTACCGAAGCGCTCAAGACGCCTGACGACACCGTGGTTTTCGTGACGCCCGAAAGCGCCGACCAGATCCGCACCGACCAGGCAAATTGCATGGGTTGCCTGTCGCACTGCCAGTTCTCCAGCTGGAAGGACCACGACACCCACACCACCGGCCGCCTGGCCGATCCGCGCAGCTTCTGCATTCAGAAGACCCTGCAGGACATCGCCCACGGCGGCGATCCGGACGAGAACCTCGCCTTCGCCGGACACGCGGCCTACCGCTTCAAGACCGATCCGTTCTATTCGAACAACTACACCCCCACGGTGAAGGAACTGGTCGAGCGGATCCTGACCGGGGACTGATCCTGAGCGAGCAGCACGAACAGCCACCGCCCCTGCGCAACACCTTGCGCGAGGGGTTGGCTATCCCTCGTGTCCTGCTCAATCCGTTTCGCCTGCCGAAGGGCGGTGCCAGTTTCGGCAGGGGAAGGGCGGCCATCGTCATTCCCGGACTTGCGACTGGCGACGTTTCCACCACGCTGTTGCGGCGAACGCTGAAGGCGCGGGGGTTCGAGCCGGAGGGCTGGCAGCGTGGGCTCAATACAGGGGCTGATGCGGGTAAGCTGAAGGCGCTGGAAGCGCGCCTATCCGAACTGCATCGGCAGACTGGCAAGAAGGTGGTGCTGATTGGCTGGAGCCTAGGCGGCCTATACGCCCGCGTGCTGGCGCATCGCTGCCCGCAACATGTGGACATGGTAGTCACGGTGGCAAGCCCGTTTTCCGGCGACCGCCACGCCAACGTGGCATGGAAGCTGTACGAGGCGATCAACGATCACACCGTCGACAATCCTCCGTTCGCCGAACAGGTAGCCACCAAGCCGCCTGTTCCAACCTTGGCGGTCTGGTCCGCGAAGGACGGCATCGTCTCGCCCGATTGCAGCCGTGGGCGCGAAGGGGAAGCGGATGAGACCCTGCGGATCGACGCACAGCATTTCGCGCTGGGCACGTCTGCTTCGGCAATCGAGAAGATCCTCGCCAAGATGGCGGCAATGGAATCCTAGCCGGGGAAGTTGGTGCGCTGCCGTTCCCCAGCGTCGCCGGGCACGCGGAAGTGATCCTGCGCATAGACCATCAGCGCGATCAGGGCGACCTGCCGGCGCGCCTTGCTCATGTCGAAAGCTCCCTCCTGCGCTGCGGCGCCTTCTGCCAGTTCGCGATAGACGTCGACCAGTCTGGCACCCGGTTCAAGCTCGGCCCGCGCAGCGTCGTGCAGCCGGTGACCTTCGGCAACTTCGACAAGGGCATCATCCAGCGCCAGGTCGCCTGCCTCGAAGCGGCGCAGCAGACGGCAGCGAAAGGCGGAACAGACTTGCGGCGGACCGTCGGCATAGATTCCGCAGGTGCGTCCATCCAGGAACTCGCAGGGTAGGGGCATCCTAGCACCGTGGCCGTGATGGCGGGCCAGCGCCTGTTCCGCCTCGGTCAGGGGCACAAAGCCGAACAGCGCGCCGTTGCAGCACAATCCGCACTGCATACACAGGTCGGAACCTGGTGGCGGCGCCGTTAGCGCCACAATTGCAAGGCCTCTATCCCGACGCGCAGGGCATTGTCGCCCTCCGGGCGAGAAACCACGCGCTCCACCAGTTTCCAGCTGCGCCGCGACATGGTTCGCCGCCAGATATCGGAGGTCCAGACGGTGCCTTTCCACTCGTGATCGCCCAGCGAGGCTTCGAGTTCGATCTGGCAGGCAAACAGGCCGATGGACCCGTGGCGGCGGACGTAGATATCGCCAAAGCGGTAGGAATGGCACCGCAGCTGGGTGGTCGCCGCATCCAGCCAGCTTACCCGGTCGAGCATGGTCGCCTTGTTGCCGCCCAGCAGGAATACGAAGTCGCGCGCAGCAACTTCCTTCATCAGCTTGCGGTCGCCGCGCATCCATGCGCGCATCCACTGGTGTTCAAGCGTTTCGAGGCGTGCGGCAAAGGTATCCATAGCACCACGCACCTAGCCTATGGGCAGCGGCGCGCAAGCCATGTGCTGGCTCAATCGAAATGCCAGCTGCGCTCGCCGTGGCTGGTCTGGTCGAGGCCTTGGACCTCTTCTTCCTCCGTCACGCGCATCGGGATGAACAGCGAGACGGCAATAGCGATCACCGCTGTTACGACGGCGGAGTAGACTGCCGTCACCGCGATCCCCAGCGCCTGCACGCCTACCATGCCCGCCATGCCGGTGCCTTCGGCGTAGCCGACGCCGCCAAGGTCTGCGGAAAGAAAGACGCCGAGAAGCAGAGTTCCCAGCATCCCGCCAACACCGTGAACCGCGAAGACATCCAAGGAATCGTCGATTGCCAGCCTGTTCTTCACAAGCTGGATTGCGTAGTAGCAGACCAGCGATGCCAGAATACCGAACAGGATCGCTGCCCCGGGTGATATGAAGCCCGCTGCTGGCGTTACCGTAGCAAGGCCAGCAATGGCTCCGGTGGCAAAGCCCACGGTGGTCGCCTTACCGAAAACGATCTTTTCCATCAGCAGCCATACCAGCGCTGCTGTTGCTGCGGCGACATGGGTGTTGATGATCGCCATGGCGGCATCGTCGGTCGCGGTCAGCGCGCTGCCTCCGTTAAAACCGAACCAGCCGACCCACAGCAGCATCGCCCCCAACATGGTCATGCCCGGCGCGTGCGGCAGCAGGGTAGAGCCGGGGAATCCCTGGCGCTTGCCCAGCAGCAACGCAACGACAAGCGCCGAGGCGCCCGCAGTGGTGTGAACCACGAGCCCGCCTGCAAAGTCCGTCACCCCAAGCTGGCCCAGCCAGCCACCACCCCATATCCAGTGCGCTACAGGAGCATAGACGAGCAGCCCCCAGATTGCGGTGAAGGCAACGACCCAGCCGAACCGGGCGCGGTCCACCCACGCGCCCACCATCAGCGCTGGCGTGATCGCAGCAAAGGTCATCTGGAACAGCGCAAAGGTGCTTTCCGGCAGGGTAAGCCCTTCGCGCAGGATGCCCAGATCGATCAGCATCCACTTGCTGCCATCGCCAATCCAGCCGCCCGTGCTGTTTCCGAACGCCAGCGTGTATCCGACCGTGATCCACAATACAGAGGCAATTCCCGCGACCGCGCCAACCTGCAGCAGCACGGACAGGAAGTTTCTTGCGCGGACCAGGCCACCGTAGAACAGGCCCAGGCCGGGCAGGGTCATCAGCAGGACGAGGGCGGTCGCCGTCAGGATCCACGCGGTGTCGCCGCTATCGTTCTGTGCGACGTTGGTCAGTTCCTGCGCATGCGCGACCTGCGGCAAGGCGAAAAGGGCCGCGGCGGCACCAAGTTTGCGAAGCATAGCTGTATCCCTCAAACCCGTTCTTGTGACGGGATTGCGTCCGGCGGGCCTGTTAGGACAGAATATTCCAATTGGGCAAGAGGGCTGTTGCGAGTTGCCGGTGACGGGTGAGGGCGGCTAGTCCAGACAGATGTCACCCATTATCCGACTCGCAACTGCCGCCATGGCCATCGTTTTGATTCCAGCGCCCGCTGCGGCGCAGGAGACGGAGCTGCCATACTGGGCCAGCATCGACACGCCCGAGGCCAACATGCGTGTGGGGGCGGGAGAGCAGTTTCCCATCCAGTGGGTCTACAAGCGCGAGGGCCTGCCGGTTAAGGTGATCCGCCTGATGCAGGGCTGGCGTTACGTCGAGGAGCCGGATGGCACTACGGGCTGGATTTCGGCGAGCCTGCTCAGCCGCCAGCGCACGGCGATCGTCGTGGGCGACGGCGTGGCAGCCATACGTGAAGCGCCATCCCGCGATGCCCCGCTTCGCTGGAACGTCGAGCCGGGCGTTGTTGGCGATCTGGGCGATTGCGACTCGGGCTGGTGCGAGCTGAACGTGGAGCGCCACATAGGGTGGATCGAGGAAACCCGCCTATGGGGAGCGGGCGAACCCTGAAGTCGCTCTCAAATGAAAAAGGCGGCCTTTCGGACCGCCTTTCTCGCTTAGAGGTGGTTTCAATCAACCCTCGAAGGTGTAGCTCAGTGTCTGGCCATCGGTGCCGGTGATGTTCACCATGCCATCTTCCCCAGCCGGTTCGATGTTCCAGCACTCTTGGGTGTCGCTACCCTCGGCGGTCAGGCAGGTGCCCCGAACATTGTCCTCCCAGGTGCCCGCATCGACCTGTTCACCGTCCTGCATGACGGCGTAGGTGCCATCCTCGTTCAGCATAACGGAGACTTCCGCGCCATCTGGCGTCGTGGACGAATAGGTGCCCGGCGACGTTTCGGGGATCACCTCGGCCGCCGCCTGGTCAAGGCTCGCATCTTCGACGGGTTCATCGGCATCGCCGCCACACGCGGCGAGGGCAGCCAGTGCGGCAACTGCAATCAGCTTCTTCATATTCACATTCCTGTGTCTGGATCGAATTCGTCAACAATCGGAACGGATAAGGCTTCGAACGGGTCCGGGCGAGGGGGAGAAGTTACCCTTCCTGCAGGTATCCGGTGAGGGGCGGACCGATCGGCCCGCCCCTCGAATTCATCCGTCAGGCCAGTTCGACGGCCACCGCAGTCGCTTCGCCGCCGCCGATGCAGAGGCTGGCGATACCGCGCTTCTTGCCCTGCTGCTTCAGCGCGTTAAGCAGGGTGACGATGATGCGCGTACCGCTGGCGCCGATCGGGTGGCCAAGAGCCGTGCCGCCGCCGTTCACGTTGATCTTGTCATGCGAAATGCCGATGTCGCGCATGGCGAACATTGCAACGCATGCGAAAGCCTCGTTCACTTCCCACAGGTCGACGTCGTCGACGCTCCAGCCGGTCTGCTCCAGCAGCTTCTCGATCGCGCCGACAGGAGCAATGGTGAACTCCGCCGGGGCCTGGGCGTGGGCGGTGAGGCCGTGGATCGTCGCTACCGGGGTTTGCCCCTTGGCCTCCGCCACGCTCTTGCGCGACAGCACCACGGCAGCCGCGCCGTCGGAAATGGAGGAGGAGGTCGCAGCGGTGATCGTGCCATCCTTGGCGAAGGCAGGGCGCAGGGTGGGTATCTTGCCGGGATTGCCGCGACCGGGGGCTTCGTCGGTATCGACCACGACGTCACCCTTGCGGGTCTTGACCGTAACGGGAACGACCTCGTCGGCGAAGGCTCCGCTTTCGATGGCTTTGTTGGCGCGGTCGAGCGAGGAGATGGAATATTCGTCCATTTCCTCGCGCGTAAGCTGGTACTTGTCGGCCATGTCCTGCGCGAAGGTGCCCATGGCGCGGCCTTCTTCGTAAGCATCTTCCAATCCGTCGAGGAACATGTGGTCGTAGGCGGTGTCGTGCCCGGCGCGCGCGCCGGAGCGGTGCTTTTTCAGAAGGTAAGGGGCGTTCGTCATGCTCTCCATGCCGCCGGCCACAATATAATCCACGTTGCCCGTGGCGAGCGCTTCTGCACCCATGATGACGGTCTGCATGCCGCTGCCGCACACCTTGTTCACGGTGGTTGCCTGTGCCGACAGCGGCAGGCCCGATTTCACCGCGACCTGGCGGGCAGGCGCCTGACCGAGACCGGCAGGAAGCACGCAGCCCATGTAGACGCGGTCGATATCCTCGCCCGCTACGCCGGAACGCTCCAGCGCAGCTTTCACCGCCGTCGCCCCGAGGTCGGTCGCGGAAACATCCGCCAGCGCGCCCTGCATCGAGCCCATCGGCGTTCGTGCATAGGAAAGGATGACGATCGGATCGGATTCGTTGAAGGTTGCCATGGGTTGCTTGCCTCTCGTGAGCGTGATTGAATTGGTCGTTTCGCGCGCTGTGTATAAAGAGAATGCGGCATACGCAAGATTGTGCGCTGCACCATGGCCCAACAGTAAATGCGCGAGAGCATTGCTTCGGCTCCGGCTCTGCAGCGAGTACCGGGCGAGGTGTTTTGATGGGAAATCCCGCGAATTAGCCGCTCATAGGCTGTTCGACTGCCTTGCATCGCTGCGGCGCTTTCCCTAGACGCGCCCACGAACCCCGCAGCAACCTGACGAGTCTGTCTTGGTCGATCTCGAACAATATTTTCCGATCCTGCTTTTCCTGGCCATTGCGGCAGGATTGTCGGCAGCGTTCGTTTTCCTGCCGATGGGCGTATCGCGGCTGACCGGGTCGCATAAACCCCAGGCGGAGAAATTGACGGAATACGAGTGCGGCTTTCCCGCGTTCGAGGATCCGCGCAGCCAGTTCGACGTGAAGTTTTACCTGGTCGCGATCAGCTTCCTGCTGTTCGATCTGGAAGCTGCTTTCCTGTTTCCCTGGGCCGTCAGCCTCGATCACACCGGTTGGACTGGCTGGATCGGGATGATGATATTCCTCGGCATCCTGGCAATCGGGCTTGCCTATGAATGGAAGAAGGGAGCTCTGGACTGGCAATGAGCACTCGCGACGAACCTGCACTCTACCCGCCGTATCAGGATACGGTGGCCGATTTAGCCAATCCGGCGCTGCACGACCTGCCTACTGCAAAGGGTGGCGATGTGAAGCAGCCGGATGCGGAATACTTCAATGCGCTGCAGACCGAGGTGAACGACAAGGGTTTCCTCGTCACCAGTACGGAGGACCTGTTCCAGTGGGCCCGCACCGGTTCGCTGTGGTGGATGACTTTCGGCCTCGCCTGCTGCGCGGTGGAGATGATCCATGTGAACATGCCGCGTTATGACATGGAGCGGTTTGGCGTCGCCCCGCGCGCCAGCCCGCGCCAGTCGGACGTGATGATCGTGGCCGGAACCCTCTGCAACAAGATGGCTCCCGCGCTGCGCCGCGTTTATGACCAGATGTCGGAACCGAAGTACGTGATCTCGATGGGCAGCTGCGCCAATGGCGGCGGCTACTATCACTACAGCTATTCGGTCGTGCGCGGCTGCGACCGCATCGTACCAGTGGATATCTATATCCCCGGTTGTCCTCCCACGGCCGAGGCATTGCTTTACGGCGTGATGCAGTTGCAGCGGAAAATCCGCCGCAGCGGCACGATTGAGCGTTGAGGGAGCGGAGCTGATGGCAAGAGTCCTGCATCCCGCCCCGCGCTATGCCACCAACGAAGGCGTGCGCGATGCCCTGTGCGCCGCGCTCGGCAGCATGGTGGTCGACAGCATCGAGGAATTCGGCGAGATCGTCATCACGGTAAAGCGCGAGAGCATCGAGGATGCCCTCCGCCTGCTGCGTGACGAGCACGCCTACCAGCAGCTGATGGAAATCGCCGGGGCCGACTATCCGAGCCGCGCCGAGCGGTTCGAAGTCGTCTACATGTTGCTGAGCCTCACCAAGAACCACCGCGTCATGCTGAAAGTGTCGACCGACGAGGCCACGCCGGTTCCCACCGTCACCACGCTATGGCCGGTGGCCGGATGGCTCGAACGCGAAGTGTTCGACATGTACGGCGTGATGTTCGACGGCAACACCGACCTGCGCCGCATCCTGACCGACTACGGTTTCGAGGGGCATCCTTTCCGCAAGGACTTCCCGCTGACGGGCTACACCGAACTGCGCTATTCCGAAGAGGAAAAGCGCGTGGTGTATGAGCCTGTCGAACTGGCACAGGATTTCCGCAGCTTCGACTTCACCTCCCCCTGGGAAGGCGCGGACTACGTGCTGCCAGGTGACGAAAAGGCGGACACGCCGCCGGTCGACGATCCCAAGGTTACCGAAAAGCCCAGCGATACCGGTGCCGGTGCCAAGGCTGACGAGAAGGCCGCGAACCACGTCAGCGCGGGCGCTCCTGCTGAGGAAGACACCGCTATCGATACCGAAGCCCCGGAAACTACCGAGGAACGGCCCGACCGCGAAGCCAGCGAGGGTGACGTGCACGACACCAAAGGCGCGACCAAGCCGGAGGACAAGGAATGATCCGCAAGCTAGCCTTCATCTCCGCCGCTTCACTGGCGCTGGTCGCCTGTGGCGATACACAGGAAGTGGTGGACGACAACGATGCCATCGAAACGGTGAGCGAAACTCCTGACGTCACCGTGATCCCGACGCTCGAACCGGTCAACGCCAGCGAAGTCGACATCGATTTCGAACCGCGACTGGGCATCTGTACCTTCGAGGCGGAGGGCGAAACGCTGCTGGTTGCAGGCGCGACCGGTGACGAGGGAACAAGCGGACTTGGCGTTGTGCGAATGAATGGCCAGGATCTGCGGTTGCAGGCCGGCGAACTGGGTGGCCCCGATGCCCTGTCGGTTGGCCCCATGTTCCATGGTGACGACTACTCCGTCGAAATCGACCGTGCGGAGACCGGAACCGACGCACAGATGGAAAGCCTGAGCTACGAAGCGACGCTCACTTTGCGCAAGGAAGGCATGAGCGAAGTCGTCTATGGCCCGGGCCGGTGGGAGTGTTCGGTATGAGCGGTCTCACTTACGAGCAATCGCCGACCACCGAAGGCGAGGAAATCTCCAACTACACCATCAACTTCGGTCCGCAGCACCCTGCCGCGCACGGCGTGCTGCGCATGGTCATGGAACTGGACGGCGAGATCATCGAGCGTATCGATCCGCACGTCGGCCTGCTGCATCGCGGCACCGAAAAGCTGATCGAGTACAAGACCTATTTGCAGGCGCTGCCCTATTTTGACCGGCTCGATTACTGTTCGCCGCTGGCGCAGGAATACTCCTACGTCCTCGCCATCGAGAAGCTGCTGAATGTCGAGGTTCCCGAGCGCGCCCAGTACCTGCGTGTGCTGTTCGCCGAGCTGACCCGCATCTGCAACCACATGCTCAACATCGGCGCGCACGTGATGGACGTGGGCGCGATGACGCCGAACCTGTGGGTGTTCGAGCTGCGCGAGGATTGCCTCAACTTCTTCGAGCGTGCTTCGGGCGCGCGCATGCACAGTGCATATTTCCGTCCCGGCGGCGTGCATCAGGATGTGCCGCTGAAGCTGCTGACCGATATCGGCGACTGGGTGGATACACGCCTGCCCGAACTGTTCGGCGATGCGATGAGCCTCGTCACCGACAACCGCATCTTCAAGCAGCGCAACGTCGATATCGCCGTTGTCGGCAAGGAAGACGCGGTGAAGTGGGGCTTTTCCGGCCCGATGATCCGCGCCGCCGGTATTCCGTGGGACCTGCGCAAGAGCCAGCCTTACGACGTGTATGACCGGATGGATTTCGAAATCCCCGTCGGCACCAATTCGGACTGCTACGACCGCTTCATGGTGCGCGTGGAGGAAGTTTACGAAAGCGCGAAGATCATCAAGCAGTGCCTGGCGGAAATGCCCGAAGGCCCGATCGCGACGGAAGATCGCAAGGTTGCTCCACCCAAGCGAGCCGAGATGAAGCAGTCGATGGAAGCGCTGATCCACCACTTCAAGCTTTATACTGAGGGCTTCCATGTGCCCGCAGGTGAAGTCTACGTGGCGACCGAAAGCCCCAAGGGCGAATTTGGCGTCTACCTGGTTAGCGACGGATCGAACAAACCCTATCGTTGCAAGATCCGTCCGACGGCTTTCAGCCACCTGCAGGCGATGGATTTCATGTCCAGGGGCCACATGCTGCCCGACGCAACCGCAATCCTTGGCGCAATCGACGTGGTGTTCGGGGAGTGTGATCGGTGATCCTGCGCGAACTCTTCATCTTCGTCGCGGCTCTTGCAGCGTTCGCTTCGGCTGTCGCCGCATACCTGGCGGCGTTTCATGGCGAAGTGAGTGTGAAGGAAGTGCTTTCCACCGCCTTTGCTGCGGTGATCGGCCTTTATGCGGGCCGTTATCTGGAACGGAGGCTGGCGCATGGCCGCTCGTAAAATCGAAGCCGATACCCCCGAACTGCGGGCGCAGTGGGGCGATTGGACTTTCACGGACGCGAACCGTGAGAAGGCCGATTGGCACATCAAGAAATATCCCGAAGGCCGCCAGAAAAGCGCGGTGATGCCGTTGCTCGACCTGGCGCAGCGCCAGGTGGGCGAGGAAACGCAGACGCAAGGGTGGTTGCCGCTGCCGGTGATGGAATACATCGCCGACTACCTGGACATGCCGGTGATACGCGTGCTGGAAGTGGCGACCTTCTACACGATGTATAACCTTGAACCTGTGGGCAAATTCCACGTGCAGGTTTGCGGCACCACGCCGTGCATGCTGCGCGGTTCCGACGATCTGATCGCCGCCTGCAAGGCGCGCGGCATGAAGAAGGGCCATATCTCGAACGATGGCCTGTGGTCGTTCACCGAAGTGGAGTGCATGGGCAACTGCGCCACGGCCCCGATGGTGCAGATCAACGACGACAACTACGAAGACCTGACCGCAGAACGCCTCGACACGATCCTCGATGCGCTGGCCGCGGGCGAGCAGCCCAAGACCGGCACGCAGGAACCGGGCCGCCACACCAGCGAGCCCGCCGGCGGACCGACCAGCCTCAAGGAAATGGTCGACGCCAACCACGATTACCGGAGCGAGTGGTGATCATGGGACTCAACGTTTTTGGCATTCTCGGGCTCGTGTTCCTCTTCGTCGCTGCCGGTAACTTCATCGGCGGTGAGGCTTCGCGTGGTTCGTCGTTCCTGGCGTTGGGTATCGTTTTTCTCGTCGTCTTCGGTCTGAAGAAGAAGCGTGGCTCCACGGCGGAGGATGCAGAATGATCGAGCAAATCATGCCCATTCTGCTGGCGGTCGTGCTGATCGCCATCGCGTGGAAAGTGCTGAAAGGCATCGTCAAGACTGTCGCGCTGGTCGTCATTCTGGCGGCTGTCGCAATTTGGGTATTCGGAGGCATGGCCTGATGCTGGCTGACAAGGATCGCATCTTCACCAACGTCTACGGCTTCCAGGATTGGGGCCTGAAAGCCGCGCAGAAGCGTGGTGACTGGGACAACACGAAAGACCTGATCGCAAAGGGGCAGGATTCGATCATCGACGAGATCAAGGCTTCGGGCCTGCGCGGTCGCGGCGGTGCGGGCTTTCCCACCGGGATGAAGTGGTCCTTCATGCCCAAGGAAAGCAAGGATGGGCGCCCGTCCTTCCTCGTCATCAACGCCGACGAATCCGAGCCGGGTAGCTGCAAGGACCGCGAGATCATCCGCCATGATCCGCACAAGCTGATCGAAGGCGCGCTGGTGGCAGGCTTCGCCATGCGGGCGAGGGCGGCCTACATCTACATTCGCGGCGAATACATCCGCGAGGCCGAAACGCTGCAGGCCGCGATCGACCAGGCTTACGATGCCGGCCTGATCGGCAAGAACGCCAGCGGTTCGGGCTACGATTTCGACGTGTTCATGCACCGCGGCGCAGGCGCCTACATCTGCGGCGAAGAAACCGCGATGATCGAGAGCCTCGAAGGCAAGAAGGGTCAGCCTCGCCTTAAGCCGCCGTTCCCGGCAGGCGCGGGCCTCTACGGCTGCCCGACCACAGTGAACAACGTCGAATCAATCGCGGTGGTGCCCACCATCCTGCGGCGCGGGGGCGAATGGTTCGCCAGCTTCGGGCGTGAGAACAACAAGGGCACCAAGCTTTTCCAGATCAGCGGCCACGTGAACAATCCGTGCGTCGTCGAAGAAGCCATGAGCATCACTTTCGAGGAGCTGATCGAGAAGCACTGCGGCGGCATTCGCGGCGGGTGGGACAACCTGCTGGCGGTGATTCCCGGTGGTTCCTCGGTTCCGCTCGTGCCGGGCGAACAGATCCGCAATGCGCACATGGATTTCGATGGGCTGAAGGAACTGGGCTCTGGCCTCGGTACTGCGGGCGTGATCGTGATGGACAAGTCCACCGATATCGTGCGTGCCATCAGCCGCATCAGCTATTTCTACAAGCATGAAAGCTGCGGACAGTGTACCCCCTGCCGCGAAGGTACGGGCTGGATGTGGCGCGTGATGGAACGCCTGCGCGTGGGCGAAAGCTCCCCGCGGGAAATCGACATGCTCTACGAAGTTACCAAGCAGGTCGAAGGCCACACCATCTGCGCCCTGGGCGACGCCGCCGCGTGGCCGATCCAGGGCCTGCTCAAGCATTTCCGCCCCGAACTCGAACGCCGCATCGCCGAGCGTGAGAACAGCGTGCCGGAGGCGGTCGAGTGATCCGCACTCTTGCCATCTTGATTGCAACAACGGTGAGCGTTCTCGCGCTTCCGGCCCATGCGCAGGACACTGCGGAAAACAACAACGGGATGCAGATTGGCACCCGTTTCGAGCGTGCGCCCGAAGATGCGACGGCTGCACAGGCCAGGTGGATGCAGAAGCGCGTGGCCAACTGCGTGTTTAACCGTAACAGGGACGCGGTCCGCGAGATCCTGGCGAACAGCAATTTCTATTCGATCCATTTCGAGCAATTCGGCCAGGACCCGGAAACCCTCTTCGATGACCTCGAAGTAAATTACTGCATTGGCAGGCTGATGCGCGGTGCCGACAATCGGACCTACCACACCTACATGCAGATCCAGTACTCCACGCTGCGCAACCTGCTTGCGGAAGAGGCCTATCTGCAGGATTTCGATGGTCCGCCGCAAGTGGGTGCTTCGCCGCAGGACGTGGCCGGCCGCCATGGCGGTATGCGAGTTCACCCGCAGGTGAGCACCATGTCCGGGCTTGCCGATTGTCTGACCTATAACGCTGCAGAGGAAGCTCATGCCATGCTGAAGGCTCGCCCCGGTAGCGGCACCGAGGCAGAGACGGTCGATGCGCTGGGCCCGGTGCTTGCCGCTTGCGCCAATTCCGACGAACCAACACTCACCATCCAGACGTCGCTCATTCGCCAGATCGTGGCGGATGGCCTCTGGTCGCGCAGCCATTACGGCGCCGCGCAAGTGGAAGAAAGCTGATGCCCAAAGTCAAAGTAGACGGACAGGAAATCGAGGTTCCGGACGGCGCGACCGTCCTTCAGGCCTGCGAGCTTGCCGGCAAGGAAATCCCGCGTTTCTGCTATCATGAACGCCTGAGCATTGCCGGCAACTGCCGCATGTGTCTCGTCGAGGTGAAGCCGGGACCGCCCAAGCCACAGGCTTCGTGCGCGTTGCCCGCCACCGAGGGGCAGGAAATCCGCACCGACAGCGAAATGGTGAAGACCGCGCGCGAAGGCGTGATGGAATTCCTGCTGATCAACCACCCGCTCGATTGCCCGATCTGCGACCAGGGCGGCGAATGCGACCTGCAGGACCAGGCCATGGCCTATGGCCGCGGTGCCACGCGCTATCACGAGAACAAGCGCGCGGTGACCGAGAAGTACATGGGACCGCTGATCAAGACGATCATGACCCGCTGCATCCACTGCACCCGATGCGTGCGCTTCTCCGAGGAGATCGCCGGGGTGGACGAAATCGGCGCGCTCTATCGCGGCGAGGACATGCAGATCACCACGTATCTGGAGCATGCGGCGAAGCACGAGCTTTCCGCCAACGTGATTGACCTGTGCCCGGTCGGCGCGCTCACCAGCGGTCCGTATGCCTACGAAAGCCGTCCGTGGGAGCTGAAGAAAACGCTGGGTATCGACGTGTCCGACGCGGTCGGCTCCAACATCCGCATCGACAGCCGCGGCCGCGAAGTGCTGCGCGTACTGCCGCGCATCAACGATGACGTGAACGAGGAGTGGATCTCCGACAAGGCACGCTACCAGGTCGATGGCCTGGTTCGCCGCCGCCTCGACAAGGTGTGGATCCGCAGGAAGGGCAAGCTGGAGCAGGCGAGCTGGGACGAGGCTTTCAAAACAATCGCCAGGGCCAAGCCGGGCAAGAGCATTGCCGCCGTGGCCGGTGACCTGGTCGATTGCGAAACGATGTTCGCGGCCAAGGCGCTGCTGAAGGCCAGCGGCTCGGCACTGGTGGAAAGCCGTCAGACGGGCATGGACTACGACGTGTCCAACCTTGCCGCGGTCAACTTCAACAGCACCTTTGCCGGTATCGAGGAAGCGCAGGCCATCCTGATCGTCGGCAGTCAGATCCGCTGGGAAGCGCCGCTTGTGAACGTACGCCTGCGCAAGGCGGTAAAGCGCGGCGCGAAGGTGTTCGTGGTCGGCCCCGATTGGGAAACCACCTATCCCGCCGAGTTCCTTGGTGATGATGCAAGCGTGCTGGGCAACCTGCCGCAGCATGTGCGCGAAGCCTTCGACGGTGCCGAGAACAGCGCGGTAATCCTTGGCGCTGGCGGTTTCGCCGCCGGTGCCCATGGGGCAGCAATGGCCGCTGCCAGTTCGCTGGGCGCGACGTTCAATGCGCTCCACACCGCTGCTGCCCGCATGGGCGCGCTGATGCTGGGCTTTGCCAGCAAGGGCGGTCTTGCCGATCTTGCGGACGCCAAGCCCAAGGTAGTGCTGGCGCTGGGCGCTGATGAAGTGGACTGGAGCCGGTTCGATAGCTCCTTGAAAGTCTTCATTGGCCACCACGGTGACAGGGGCGCACACGCTGCCGACATCATCCTGCCTGCCGCTGCCTACACCGAGAAAGCCGGCACCTACGTCAACACCGAAGGCCGTGTGCAGATGTCCGACAAGGCCGTGTTCGCCCCCGGCGACGCGCGCGAAGACTGGACTATCCTGCGCGCCCTGGCCGATGCGCTTGGCGTTACGGTTGGTTTCGACAGCTTTGACGAACTGCGCGCCGCGATGGTCGCCGAAGTACCCGCGCTGGGTGAGGAAGGGCTGGCCGACTATGGCATGATGCCTGCATCGTCCGACGGTTCCAGCGCCAGCGGTACGATCGGCTACCCGATTAAGGACTTCTACCTCACCAATGCCATTGCCCGCGCCAGCGTGGTGATGCAGCGCTGCTCGAATGAATTGCTCCACGGCGACGAGATCAAGGAGGCCGCGGAATGACCGATTTCTTCATCTCGCTTGGCATGGATGCTGGCTGGGCGTTCTTCGTCGCTTCGCTAGCGGGCGTGCTGCTGATTGCATTCCCACTGATGCTGGCCGTGGCGCTGATCATCTATACCGACCGCAAGATCTGGGCCGCGATCAACCTTCGCCGTGGACCGAACGTGGTCGGCCCCTTCGGCATTCTGCAAAGCTTTGCGGATGGTCTGAAGGTGTTCCTGCAGGAAACCATCATCCCCTCGGCCGCAAACAAGGGCATTTTCATCCTTGCGCCGATCATCACGTTCACCGTGGCGCTGCTCGCCTGGGCGGTGATCCCGTTCGACGCGGGCGTGGTGCTGGCGGATATCAACGTCGGCCTGCTGTACATCCTCGCGATTTCGTCGCTGTCGGTTTACGGCGTGACGATGGCGGGCTGGGCGTCGAACTCGAAGTACCCGTTCTTCTCCGCCATGCGCGCTGCCGCGCAGATGATTTCCTATGAAGTCTCGATCGGCTTCATCCTCGTGTGCGTGGTGCTCTATGCGGGCACCTTTAACCTCTCCGCCATCGTGGAGGCGCAGCGCGGACATGGCTTCGGCTTCGTGAACGGCTTTTACTTCAACTTGCTGCTGTTCCCCATGTGGGTGATGTTCTTCATCTCCAGCCTCGCGGAAACACAGCGCGTTCCGTTCGACCTGACCGAAGCAGAGTCCGAGCTGGTCGCCGGTTACCAGACCGAATACAGTTCGATGGCCTTTGCGCTGTTCTGGCTGGGCGAATATGCCAATATCCTGCTGATGTGCAGCCTCAACACGCTGCTGTTCTTCGGTGGCTGGCTGCCGCCTGTGGACTGGGCTCCGCTCTACTGGGTGCCGGGTATCATCTGGTTCTTGGCTAAGACGTTCTTCTTCTTCTTCATGTTCAGCTGGGTGATGGCGACCGTGCCGCGCTACCGCTATGACCAGCTGATGCGGCTGGGCTGGAAGGTCTTCCTGCCACTGAGCCTGATCTTCGTCGTCCTCATCTCCGGATGGTTGATGCTGACGAGGTATGACGAGCCTGAATACGACTGTGTGCCCGTGTCGACAGCCGGCACCGTCACAACCGATGGGGCCGTGTTGTGCGGTCCTGAAGGAAATCTCCCATGAACGTCGCTCACCTCATCAAATCGTTCACCCTGTGGGAGTTCGTGAAAGCGCACGCTCTCACGCTGAAGTACTTCTTCAAGCCCAAGGTGACGATCAACTATCCGTTCGAGAAGAACCCGCTGTCGCCGCGTTTCCGGGGAGAGCACGCGCTGCGACGCTATCCCAACGGCGAGGAACGCTGCATCGCCTGCAAGCTGTGCGAGGCCGTTTGCCCGGCGCAGGCAATCACCATCGAGAGCGAGCCGCGTTCTGACGGCAGCCGCCGCACGACGCGCTACGACATCGACATGACCAAATGCATCTACTGCGGCTTCTGCCAGGAAGCCTGCCCGGTGGATGCCGTGGTGGAGGGGCCGAACTTCGAATACGCGACCGAAACGCGCGAGGAACTGCTTTATGACAAGGCAAAACTGCTGGCGAACGGGGACAAGTGGGAGCGGGCGATTGCCGCGAACCTTGAAGCCGACGCGCCCTACCGCTAACCGCGCCGCAAGACTCGCCAAGAGCTAAACCCAGGGGCTGACTTTGACCGTCTTCGCTTTCTACCTTTTTGCTGCATTGATGATCGCCTCCGCGGCGTTCACGATCTTTGCGCGCAACCCGGTGCACTCGGTGCTCTGGCTGATCCTCGCGTTCTTCAACGCGGCGGGCCTGATGATAATCGTGGGCGCCGAATTCCTCGCGATGCTGCTGGTCGTGGTCTATGTCGGCGCGGTCGCGGTGCTGTTCCTGTTCGTCGTGATGATGCTCAACATCGACTTTGCCGAAATGCGCGCGGGCTTCATGAAGAACGCGCCGCTGGGCGTAGCCGTGGCCGTAATTCTGCTGGCGGAACTGGTGCTGGGGATGGGCGCCTATCGTGCCGGCGCGCTGGACCTCGGCACGCCCGATGGCAGCGCAGCACCGCTGGTGGGTGAGAGCAACATCGAGAGCCTGGGCGCGCTGCTTTACGGGCAGTACCTGTTCCTGTTCGAAGTGGCGGGTATCATTCTGCTGGTTGCCATGATCGGCGCCATCGTGTTGACGCATCGGGAAAATACCAATCCGCGCGGACATCAGGATATCGGCAAGCAAAACCGCCGCCGCCCTGAAGACGCGACACGCAACGTAAAGCCGGAAATTGGCCAAGGGGTCGAGCTATGATCGGCATCGAGCACTACATCGTCGTGAGTTCGATCATCTTCGTGCTGGGCGTGCTGGGGATTTTCCTCAACCGCAAGAACATCATCATCATCCTGATGGCGATCGAACTGATCCTGCTTTCGGTGAACCTGAACCTCGTCGCCTTCAGCGCCTATCTGGGCGACCTGACCGGGCAGATCTTCGCCATGTTCGTACTGACCGTGGCGGCCGCAGAGGCTGCCATCGGCCTTGCCATTCTCGTGACCTATTTCCGTAATCGCGGCACCATCGCGGTGGACGACGTAAACCGGATGAAGGGATAGACCTTGAACTCGATCCTGATCATCGTTTTCGCGCCGCTGCTGGCCGCGATCGTCGCCGGGCTTGGCGGCAAGTGGATTGGCCACACGGCGGCCAAGGTCATCGCCACCGCAGGCCTGTTCCTGGCGTGTGGCCTCAGCTGGCCGATCTTCCTGTCGTACATCGCAGGCGACGCCGAGGCGACTGTCACCCCGGTGATGACCTGGGTGCAGTCGGGCGCCATGACCTTTGATTGGGCGCTGCGCGTAGATACGCTGACGGCCGTGATGCTGGTGGTGATCACCAGCGTCTCCGCGCTCGTCCACCTTTACAGCTGGGGCTACATGGATGAGGACCCGGACCAGAGCCGGTTCTTCGCCTACCTCTCGCTGTTCACCTTCGCCATGCTGATGCTGGTGACGGCGAACAACCTGGTGCAGATGTTTTTCGGTTGGGAAGGGGTTGGTCTCGCCAGCTACCTGCTGATCGGGTTCTGGTACAAGAAGCCCAGCGCCAGCGCCGCCGCGATCAAGGCCTTCGTGGTGAACCGCGTGGGTGACCTTGGTTTCATGCTCGGCATCTTCGGCACGTTCCTGGTGTTCCAGACCACCAGCATCCCGGAAATCCTCGAGGCCGCGCCTGCCATGCAGGGTAGCACGATCACCTTCATGGGTGCGCGCTGGGACACGATGACCATCCTGTGTCTGCTGCTGTTCGTCGGCGCGATGGGTAAATCTGCGCAGCTCGGCCTGCACACCTGGCTGCCGGACGCGATGGAAGGCCCGACGCCGGTTTCCGCGCTGATCCACGCCGCCACCATGGTGACGGCGGGCGTGTTCATGGTCTGCCGCCTTTCGCCGATGTTCGAAGCTGCACCCGCCGCGCTCGCCGTGGTGACGATTGTCGGCGCAGCTACCTGCCTGTTCGCTGCCACCATCGGCACGACGCAGTGGGACATCAAGCGCGTGATCGCCTATTCCACCTGCTCGCAGCTGGGGTACATGTTCTTCGCCGCCGGCGTCGGCGCCTATGGCGCGGCCATGTTCCACCTGTTCACGCACGCCTTCTTCAAGGCGCTGCTGTTCCTGGGTGCAGGCTCGGTCATCCACGCCATGCACCATGAGCAGGACATGCGCTATTACGGCGGCCTGCGGAAGAGCATTCCCTTCACCTTCTGGGCGATGATGTTCGGCACGCTCGCCATTACCGGGCTCGGTATCTATGACCTGCACATCGGCTTTGCTGGCTTCTGGTCGAAGGATGCGATCCTTGAAGTGTCCTACGCCGCTGGCGGCCATGGCACGGGCGCGTTCTGGGTCGGCGCATTCGCTGCGCTGCTCACCAGTTTCTACAGCTGGCGCCTGATGTTCCTCACGTTCTGGGGCAAGCCACGCTGGATCGAGAGCGAGCATATCCAGCACGCCGTCCACCACGGACATGACGAGCCACACGAACACAACCCCGCCGCACAGGAAGACTCCGGCCACGATGTGACCCATGCCGTGCCCGATCCGGCCCACGGTGACGGAACCGGCGGCTATCACCCGCACGAAAGCCCGTGGACGATGCTTGTTCCGTTGGCCGTACTGTCGCTGGGCGCAATCTTTGCTGGTCAGTTATTTGCCGGCTCGTTCCTCGACAGCGCCGACTTCTGGAATGGTTCGATCGCCTACGACGCCGAACTGATGCACGCGATGCACGAGGTTCCCAAGTGGGTGAAGTACACCGCGCTTGTCGTCATGCTGATCGGCCTGTTCCTCGCCTGGCTCGCCTATATCCGTCGTACGGACCTGCCGCGCCAGACGACCGAGCAGCTTGGTCCGATCTACAACTTCGTCTTCAACAAATGGTATTTCGACGAACTGTATAATCTCATTTTCGTGAAGCCCGCCTTCTGGCTCGGCCGCTTCTTCTGGAAGAAGGGCGACGAGGGCACGATTGATCGCTTCGGCCCCAACGGCATCGCCTGGATGATCGAGCGCGGCAGCGGGTTTGCGAGAAATGTCCAGTCCGGTTATCTTACGAGTTACGCTCTGATCATGCTGCTAGGCCTTGTCGCCGCAATCACCTGGGTGCTGTTCTGATGGGCGGCTTTCCTATCCTTTCCGTCATGCTGGCGGTTCCGCTGGTCGGCGCCATCGCCTGCCTGTTCCTGGATGCCAAGCCTGCGCGAATGGTCGCGCTGGCGGCAACGCTCGTCAACCTCGCGCTTGGCGTGGTGCTGTGGGCGAATTACGACATCGGCGGCGCGCAGTGGCAGTTCACTGAATACAGCGAGCTGTTCGATGGCTTCGCCTATGCGCTGGGCATTGATGGCATTGCACTGATGCTCATCATGCTTAGCGTCTTCCTGATGCCGATTTGCATCGGGGCGAGCTGGGAAGCGATCACCAAGCGGGTGGGCGAATACATGGCGGCCTTCCTGCTGATGGAAGTGCTGATGATCGGCGTGTTCGCCGCGCAGGACATCTTCCTGTTCTACATTTTCTTCGAGGCCGGCCTGATCCCGATGTACCTGATCATCGGCGTATGGGGTGGGCAGAACCGCATTTACGCTGCCTACAAGTTCTTCCTCTACACGCTGCTCGGCTCGGTGCTGATGCTGATCGCGATGCTGTGGATGGTGAACCAAGCTGGCACGACGTACATTCCGTACCTGATGGAATACGACTTCCCGGTGGAAGCGCAGACCTGGTTGTGGCTGGCCTTTTTCGCCAGTTTCGCGGTGAAGATGCCGATGTGGCCGGTTCACACTTGGCTGCCCGATGCCCACGTTCAGGCACCCACTGCAGGCTCCGTTATCCTTGCAGGCGTGCTGCTGAAGCTGGGTGGCTACGGCTTCATCCGGTTCAGCCTGCCGATGTTCCCCGATGCCAGTGCAGACTTCGGTTGGTTGGTCTGGGGACTGTCGATGGTCGCGGTCATTGTGACCAGCCTGATCGCGCTGGTGCAGGCCGACATGAAGAAGCTGATCGCCTATTCCTCTGTCGCGCACATGGCCATCGTGACCGTGGGCCTGTTCGCGTTCAACGTACAGGGTCTTGAGGGCGCCATGATGGTGATGCTGGGCCACGGCCTGGTCTCGGGCGCGCTGTTCCTGTGCGTGGGCATCATCTACGATCGCCTGCATACGCGCGAAATCTCTCGCTACGGCGGGCTGGCAATCAACATGCCTGCCTATGCGGTTCTGTTCATGCTGTTCACCATGGCCGCTGTGGGCTTGCCCGGCACCAGCAACTTCGTGGGCGAGTTCCTCGCGCTGGCCGGTATCTACCAGGCCAACAGCTGGGTCGCCTTCGTCTGCACCACCGGCATCATCCTTGGCGCAGCCTACATGCTCTACCTCTACCGTCGCATCATCTTCGGCGAGCAGAAGAACGCAGACGCTGCGGCCATGCCCGACCTGACCATTCGCGAATACCTGCTTCTCGGCCCGATTGCCGCCGCGGTGTTGTGGATGGGTATCTATCCGGAAAGTTTCCTAGCTCCCATGCGTGCCGATATAGAAGTGCTCGACGCCCGACTTGCCGCTGCCGCGCCCGAAGGCGATGCGCAGCTTGCCATCGGTGAGGGTGCTCCTGCCGAAGAAGCGCACGCCGAAGGGGAAGCGCACTGATGGACTACTCGACCTCCCTCGCGCTGCTTGCGCCCGAGATCCTCTTGGCCGTTTCGGGCCTCGTCCTTCTCCTCGTTGCCGCTTGGGGCGGCGACAAGATTGCCCGCTTCAACACCATTGCCGCAGCGGTGGTCCTGGGCGGAGCTTTCGCGCTTGTAGCTCCGTCGGTGTGTGCCGGTGCGTCGGGGCCTGATGCAGTTGCGTTCGGCGGGCAATTCCGTGCCGATGCCTTCGCTGGTCTGGCCAAATTGATGATCTTCGCCGCGTCGGGTGCTGCCCTGGTCGTCGCGCCACGTTTCTTTGGCCGGGTCGGAGCGACGCGGGCCGAGTTCCCGATCCTTGTGCTGTTCGCAGTGCTCGGCATGAGCATCATGGTCTCCGCCGCCGACCTCATCACGCTCTACATCGGTCTCGAACTCAATTCGCTCGCTGCTTACGTTCTCGCCGCGATCCGGCGCGATGACGAGCGCAGCGCGGAAGCGGGCCTCAAGTATTTCGTGCTGGGCGGCCTTGCATCGGGCATCCTGCTGTTCGGCATGAGCTTGACATATGGCTTTGCCGGGACGACGAACTTCGGCGGCATAGCGGTCGCCGTGGCCGATGGCCTGTCGACCGGACAGTTGTTCGGCCTCACGTTCGTGTTGGCGGGCCTTGCCTTCAAGATCAGCGCCGCGCCGTTCCACATGTGGACGCCCGACGTTTACGAAGGCGCGCCCACGCCGGTGACCATGTTCTTCGCCAGTGCGCCCAAGGTCGCGGCGATTGCCCTTCTGGCGCGCGTTTCACTGGAAGCTTTCGGCAGTCAGTCGCTGGCCTGGCAGCAGATCGTGATCTTCGCGGCGCTGCTGTCCATCGTGATCGGTGCGCTTGGCGCGATCGGCCAGCAGAATGTGAAGCGTCTGCTTGCCTATTCCTCCATCAACAACGTCGGTTTCATCCTGATTGGCCTCGCCAGCGGTACGCTGGCGGGCGCGAGCGCGATGATGGTCTATCTCGCAATCTACGTTGTGATGACCATCGGGAGCTTTGTCGCCGTGCTGCTCATGCGCGACGGCAACGGAGACCAGGTTGAGAGCGTTTCCGATCTTGCCGGTCTTTCGACCACACGTCCGGCGCTGGCCTGGTGCCTGATGGCCCTGATGTTCAGCCTCGCGGGTATTCCGCCGCTGTTCGGCTTCTGGGGCAAGTTCGTGGTGTTCCAGGCGGCAGTGGAGGCAGACCTCATCGCGCTGGCCGCAATCGGTATCGCTGCCTCGGTTATCGGCGCGTTCTACTACATCAAGATCGTGAAGGTCATGTTCTTCGATGAGGCAGTGGATACGGTTACCGGCAAGAGCGATACGCCGCACTGGGCCTTGCTGGCCATTTGCGCCCTGTTGATCTCGCCGCTGGGCTACCTGCTGATCGGGCCGCTTGGCAACCTGGCGGACATGGCTGCAGCCTCGCTCGCTGTCGCGTTCTGATGTGGCGCCGCAGATAGA
Source organism: uncultured Sphingomonadaceae bacterium (assembly GCA_947493195.1). GTDB lineage: Bacteria > Pseudomonadota > Alphaproteobacteria > Sphingomonadales > Sphingomonadaceae > Alteraurantiacibacter. The sequence goes on from CANLQG010000005.1 coordinate 129,078, forward strand.
CTACGTCGCTGAAACCGGCAGCACCAATGCCGATCTTCTGGCTCGCCTCGCGGCCAATGAGCTGGTTCCCGAAGGGTACTGGCTCGTCGCGGACAGGCAGGGCGCGGGGCGGGGCCGGCAAGGACGCAGCTGGATAGACGCGCCGGGCAACTTCATGGGCTCCACGGTCGTGCTTCTGCAGGACCGCGATCCGCCGCCCGCAACGCTCAGTTTCGTGGCCGCGCTTGCGGTCTATGAGGCGGTGCTTCCCGTTCTGGCGAACCCGGCCAGCCTGATGCTGAAATGGCCCAACGACGTGCTGCTGGAGGGGGCAAAGTTCTGCGGTCTTCTGCTCGAAGCTGAGCGTGGCCATGTCGTGATAGGCATCGGCGTGAACCTGGCCGCTGCTCCGGCAGTCGCGGATCGCAACGTGCGTTCGCTTTCGGATAGTGGTCCTGCCCCCGCGCGGGATGCTTTTGCAGAGGCGCTGGCCGCGCAATTCGCCGTGGAATTGCAGCGCTGGCGGGAGTATGGGGCAGAGCCTATCACGAACCGCTGGAAAGCCGCTGCCCACCGACCCGGAACCGCGCTTCAGGTGCACGATGCTGGCGGCAAGCGCCTTTCGGGCACTTACGATGGCCTGACCGAAGATGGCGCGCTACGCTTGCGCCTGCCCGATCGCACCACACATATCGTGCACGCAGGCGATGTAATGCTGGAGGAAAGCTGATGCTGCTCGCAGTCGATGTCGGCAACACCAATGTCGTATTCGCCCTGTTCGACGGGCAGGACATCCGTGCGCGCTGGCGCATCGCCACCGACGGGCGCCGAACGGGCGACGAATATGCCACCTGGCTGCTCCAACTGCTTGCCATCGAGGGACTAGATCGCAGCCAGGTGACGAGCATCATTTTCGGCTCGGTCGTGCCGAGGGCGGATCACAACCTCACCGTTCTGGCGCAGAAATACTTCGGCATCGAGCCGCTAATCGCGGGCCAGGGTAAAGCCGCATGGAATTTCGAGATCGATGTGGAGCAGCCTCAAACGCTGGGCGCCGACCGCGCGCTGAACTGCATTGCTGCCCACCAGCTTGTGGGCGGAGACATGATCGTGGTCGATTTCGGCACGGCCACCAAGTTCGAGGCGGTGGATTACAACGGTGCCTACAAGGGCGGCATCATTGCGCCGGGAATCAACCTCTCTCTGGATGCGCTGGTGGGAAAGACCGCCAAGCTGCCGCGCATCGCCATCGAGGCACCCAAGACCAGCAGCGTCATCGGTCGCAATACCGAAGATCAGATGCTCATCGGGGTCTTTTGGGGTTATGTGGCCATGATGGAAGGGCTGATAGGGCGCATGAAGGCGCAGATCGGCCGACCCGTCAAGGTTGTCGCCACGGGCGGCCTCGCCATCCTGTTCGACCAGAAGACCGACATATTCGACGTCATTGACGCCGACCTTACCATACGCGGCCTGCAAATCCTGGCCCAGCGCGCTGGAGCGACATGAAGAAAGATTTTACCCCGCAAGACGAACTGCTTTTTCTGGCCCTCGGGGGGTCGGGCGAGATCGGCATGAACGTCAACCTCTACGGCTGCCAGGGCAAATGGCTGATGGTGGATCTGGGAATGAGCTTCGGCTCAAACGAATATCCCGGCACCGAACTGATGTTCGCCGACCCCGAATTCATCGAGGAGCGTGCGAAGGACCTGCTCGGTATCGTGCTGACTCACGCGCACGAGGATCATATCGGGGCCATCCCTTATTTCGCCGCCGATCTGGGCGTGCCGCTATATGCAACGCCGTTCACCGCTGACTTGATCGTGCGCAAGCTGGACGAGGCCGGCCTTACCCGTCAGGTAGAGCTGAACGTGATCGAGGAAGATCACGGCGGGATCGATCTCGGACCGTTTTCGATAACCTACATCCCCCTCGCGCACTCGATTGCGGAGGGCAATGCGCTGCTCATCGAGACGCCCTACGGCCGCATTTTCCACACCGGAGACTGGAAGCTGGATGACGATCCACAGATCGGCACGCCCGCCACCGAGGAAGAGCTGACCGCTATCGGCGACGGCGGCGTGCTGGCGATGGTGTGCGATTCCACCAATGTCTTCAATCCCGTACCCTCGGGCAGCGAGGGCGCGGTCTATACCGGGCTGCTGGAAGAAGTGCAGAAGCATCGCGGCAAGCGTGTGCTGGTCACCACGTTCGCCTCCAATGTTGCCCGGCTGAAGACTCTTGGTGCCGTTGCCCAGCGAACCGGGCGCCAGCTTTGCGTGGCTGGTCGTTCGCTCGACCGCATGATCGAGGTCGCCAAGGCAAACGGATATCTCGACGATTTTCCCGATGTCGTGAACTTCGATACCGCCATGGGCGTGCCGCGCGGCGAAATCATGATCATCGCCACGGGCGGACAGGGCGAACCGCGCGCTGCCCTGGCGAGGATTGCCGATGACAGCCACCCCATCAACCTTGTCGAAGGCGACGTGATCCTGTTCTCGAGCCGGGTGATCCCCGGCAACGATATCGCCATCGGCCGCGTCCAGAACCAGCTGGCCGAACGCGGCATCGTGATGGTGACGGACCGCCAGAGCGAAATCCACGTTTCCGGTCACCCCGGTCGCCCGGAACTGGAAGCGCTTTATGGTTGGCTTCGGCCCGAAATCCTTGTGCCGGTGCATGGCGAGATCCGTCATATGCAGGAACAGGCGCGGCTTGGTCGTGAATGCGGTATCGCCCACAGCGTCTACCAGAAGAACGGCGATATCGTGCGGCTCGCTCCCGGCGCACCGGGCAAGATCGCTGAGGTCCGCACCGGACGCCTGGTGCTGGACGGTGACATCATCGTGCCCGCCGACGGCGATGCGGTGACGATGCGGCGCCGTCTTTCACGCGATGGCATGCTGATTGTCGTGCTGGATCAGGCGGGCGGCGTACACGTGGAAGGGATCGGCCTGCCGCTGGACGAGGATTACGACGAGTTCGTAGACGAGGCGGAGGCCGATGTAACCACGGCCATCGGCAAGCTCAAAGGCCGTCGTCGCGAAGATCGTGAGGAAGTGCTGGAGGCAGCCCGCCTTGCTGCCCGGCGCGCTGCCCAGCGCTGGTCGGGCAAGAAACCCCAGACGCGCGTGATCATCGCGGGCGAATAGCAGTGAAGATCACGTCCATCATCGCGATCTATGCGCTGTTCTGGGTTATGAGCGCGTTCCTGCTGCTGCCATTCGGCGTAAAGACACACGAAGAAGCGGGTCTGGAAAAGATACCCGGACAGGCCGACAGCGCACCGGCCAACTTCCGACCGGGGCGCGTGGCTCTGCGCGCGACCGTGCTCGCGGCAGTCCTCTCTGCTCTTTATATCGCCAATTACACGCAAGGGTGGGTGACCGTGGAGGATATCGACATCCTCGGTCAGTTGAACCCGCCGCCGCAATAGCGCTGGGCGCTAGTCCCGCAGCCGGTCGATCGCCTGCGCCAGCGCGACGTAGAGCTTGCCCATATCGCTGGAAAGCAGCGTGACCGCCAGGGCATTGCCATCGCGGGTGGAAAGGATGCCGCGCAGCATCGCCTCGAAATCGTGGATATACCGGTTGACGGTTTCGCGGAATTCCGCGTCTTCGCCATAAACGCCGTTGATCTGGCGGGCCTCGTGCTTGTCCAGCAGTTTTACCGCCCGGCGCGTGAAGATGCCGCGGTCCCCGCGCAGGTAGTGGGCCCACTGCGTGTCGCCGACATCGTTGTCGAAGGCCTTGGCAATGTCGATGGAACTGGAATTGAGGGCTTCGGTAATCAGCGCCATGCGGCGTGTGAAATCGCCGTTCGTCTGTTCTTCCGCGCGATCTCGCGCATATTGGACGCGGGCTTCCAGATTACCAGCCAGTTCGTTGACCTTCGCCAATTGCTCGCGAAGCTCCTGCGCGGTCTTGCGTCCCGCACCGTCGGCCCGGGTAGTTGCCTTTTCCAGTTCGGCAATGGTCTCCTCGGCATGTCGGCGCATGGCATCGGCCAGTTGCTCGCGGCTTGCCTCGGCGATCCTTTCCGCCAGGTCGGCCACCGCGTTGGTCTGCTCACCGCGCAGGTTTTCCAGCACATCGGCCGACGCTGCGCGCAGCATGTCGATGGCTTCGCGCAGCTCTTTGGACGTACGCTCGGCCAGCTTGTCCGCTTCGCTGCCGACTTTAGCCAACTGGCGCTCCATCTCGCCGAGTTGCTCGACCGAGGCTGTCCCCGTCTGGCGGGCCTCGTCAAGTTGCCGCGCGAGGCGGCCGCCACTGCCCTCGGCCTCTCCGATCAAGACATGCAGTTCCCTTGCCGTGACGTTAAAGGCGGAAAGACGGCTTTCTGCACTGGCGATGGCATCCGAAAGCGCCCCTTGTGAGTGGTCCGCCGTCGAGCGGACGATTTCCAGCAGGCGTACGCTGTCGTCGGTAAGCCGGGTAATGAAGGAATTGCTTTCCTCCAGCACGGCACGGCTCTGCGACAGGCGATCGGACAGAATGTCGGCGGCCTCTATCACGCGCCCATGTGCGTTATCAGCCGTGGACCCTAGCCGGACCATGTCGGCATCGAGCGAGGTGAGTCTTCCGGCGAGTGCCTCGCCACGCTCTGCCAGTCCGGCGACATGGGCGAGGTGTTCCTCTTGGCGTTCCTGCACACGCTGGTCGAATTCGGAAATGCGCGCTTCCAGCGCGGCCAGCGTTTCCTGCTGGGCGGCGGCATTCGCATCGCGCCGTTGTTCGAAATCCTGCTGGAACGCGTTCATAGCCTCGGCAAGTCCCTGATCCACCTTGGCAGCTTCGTCGTTCAGGGCGACGAGGCGCATGCGGGCATTCGTCATCGCCGTTTCGTCCAGCTTGATGATACCTTCCAGCACCTGCTTCATCCGGTCTTCCAGAGCCGTGATCGAGTCGGACCAGCGCTCGATCGCCGTCGATTGACCGCCTTCCAGCCCTTCGACGAGCTTTTCGCCTTCGACCCGCAATGACGCCAGCCGATCCCGCATGGAAGCCGTCGCTGCCGCTTCACGTTCTTGTAGAGCTTCGGCATCGTCCTGAAGCTGCCGGGCAAGCGCTTCGGACCGCGCGGCGATCGCATCGAAAACACGCTCTTCAGAACCGTCGAGCTGCTTCCGGAATTCATCGGTGCTCGCGCGGAGGCGGTCGAAGCGCTGCGCCGTGAGGTCACCCAGCGCGGCAATCTGTTCTTCGAAAGCGGTGAGGGTGGCTTCCACTTTCTCGCCAATTTTCGCGACATGCGCTTCGCCGGTGTGGTGCAGGCTGTTTAACCGCTCGAAAGAGGCGACGAGACCATCGACTTGCTGCTGAGCCGAATTACCGGCATTGCCGATCTGGTTGTTCATGTCCCGCGCGGCATTGGTGAGAACCGGCAACTGGTCGCGCAGCCTTTCCATGTTGGCGACTGCGGAATCGCTGACGTGACCGATGTTGTCGATCTGCGTGGAATTGTCGCGGATCAGGCCCTGCAGGTGATCGGCATTGGTAGACAGTCGCTCCGCCGCGACACGGCCCAGGCTTTCCAGATCGCGCGACTGGGACTCGATGAAATCGCGTGCCAGGGCCAGTTCGCGGTTCACCACGAGCAGGCGACTTTCGAGACGAGCGGATTCTTCGGAAAGGGCGCGCGCAGCATCGGTGAAGCGGTTCGCTTCCCGCCGACTGTTGCGCATTGCGATGATGTAGAGCGCGCTCAGCAAAACGAGCGGCACCGACCATTGCACGATCCAGTCGATCCACTGGGCCGGGGCGGCGCCAAAGATCATTTCCTGCTGGTGGACCCAGCCAAAGAACGCTGTCCAGCCGAGCGCCGCCACTATGGCGAGGGCGGGGACGATCCACGTCGCCTTCGCTCGTGCCGGCTCTTCTTCCCAGTACTGTTCCTCGTAAACCTCCTGATCGGAGGTGTCATGGGTATCGGCGTCGGCAACGTTGGTGTTGTCGGGCACATCACGGGCAGAATCGTCCTGCTCCGAAACAAGATTGTGTCTGCGGGTCATGCTTCGTCCTTAACACACTGCAAAAGCCTTGGGACCACCGCAAATGGTTAAAACCCACCGGGCAGCGCATCCATCGTGCGTTTTATCGGGGAGGGGGGCGAGCTATCTTGGCATCGTGCGATGCGCGGCCTAGCTATGCGCCATGCCTGACAGCAAGGTTCACCGATGCGCGCAGCGCTGATTGCCATTCCGCATGCAGGCGAAGGCATCATGCCGGCCATTGCAGGCAAGTCAATCGCGCATCGGCAATTGCTGTTCGCGCGCGAAGCTGGGTGCGAAAGCGTCATCGCGTTCGGCAGCGGCGCTTCACGCGACGGGATAGACCTGCGCCACGCGGCAGAGCGCATGGGCATGAAATTCAGTGTGATCTCCACCGCGCATGCCTTGCCCGGCATCATCCGCGAAGATGACAGCCTGCTGGTACTGACGCCCGGTCTCCTGCCCGAATCGCGCGCCGCCCTGGATCTCCTGCGGGCGGAAGGCGATCGGATACTGGTCCTGTCTTCCGGACCGGGTGCGAGGGCCGGTTTCGAGCGGATCGATCTCGATCGCGCATGGGCCGGGGCCATGACGGTTCCGGGAAACCTGCTGGGCAGCCTTGCAGGCCTGCCCGAAGACATAGCGCCGCACGGTGCGCTGCTGCGGATCGCGCTTCAGCAACGCCTGCCTGAAGCTCGCTTGCCCGATTCGTCGCTGGATGACGGGCGATGGATACAGGTCTCTTCCCTCGAGGTTGCCGAAAGCCGAACCACCGAGTGGTTGCAAAACCAGCTTGGCGACGATGGGGCGGGGGCGCCGTCTCGCTGGCTCGCACGGAAATTCATTACGGGCGCAGGCCGCAAGCTGGCACAAATGCGCCACGCGCGGTCTGGCGCACTGGCTCTGGCACTCGGCCTGATGGGGGCGGGCATAGCAGTGGGGATCTACGAGCGTCCCGCTATTGGATTTTTGCTGGCGGCCGTGAGTGTCCCGGTGCTGGAACTGTTCCTCGCGATTTCGAGGCTGGGCGTGGCGCCCTTCGGTAAGTTGCGACGGTGGCCGTGGGTATGTTTTGCCGTCGATGTCACCCTGTTTGTGCTCGGCGTGCTGGCGATCGACAGTTTGCCTTACCGGGCGATCTTTCCGCCAGCGGTGCTCGCCTTCGGGCTTCTCCTGCTCGACAGGAGCGTTTTGCACCGATGGCTGTCACCCCTGCGAGACCGGATGGTGATCGGCATATTCTTGGCAGCCGTGGCCGCAATCGCGAGGCCGGAACTTGCCATCATGCTGGCGGGACTGCTGGTGCTGGCCGCAAATATCATTTCGCCTCGCAGATAACGCGGGTTTAACCAAGCTGAGCTATGGCGGAATCCATGAACGATACAGCAACTGCCGGACCGTCCGCCGAGTCCGTCGAGGACATGCTGCGCGGTGAACTGGCGCAGGGTGATGTCATCCTGTCCACCGCCCGCCCGATCCTGCGCCATCTGCTGGCGAATGACGACCACGCGCTGTTCAGCGACGAGGTGATTGCCAAGATTCGCGGAATGATGGTCCACCTCGCCCGGCAGATGCTGTTCGAGCTGGCGGCGGAGCTGGCCCACCCCGACCGGGGCGAATTCGCCGATGGCAGGCAGGACGAGTTGGCTACGCTCCTGTTGGAGGATACCGCCTTCCTCGGCCACGCCCATGCCCTGACGATCGAGGCGCAACTGGCCGAACGACTGCACGGACGCAGCGGCATCGACCCTGTTCTCTCTCCGCTGATGCAGGAGCTGGCAGCTTCTTCGGATCAGGCGCTGGCCGCTGCTGCCATGCACGTCCTCGCCGCACAGGCGCGCTTCATGCAAAAGCAGCGCCGCATGGAATTGCCGCTGGAGGAATTGCCGGCAGAATTGTTCCACACGGCCACCAAGCTGCTCAAGACATCGCAGGACGACCATGCCGAGGCAGCCAAAGTGGTGTGCAACCGGCTGCGCAAGAATTTCGATGAAAGTGAGCGCCGGATCGGCCAGATGACGCGCCTGGTGATGGCCATGAACAAAAATGCCCGGCGCGCACTCAGCGTCGATCATGCTGGGCTCTCATTGTTCTCTACCGCCTTGTCGATGGCGTGCGAGCAGGAGCGCGATATCGTCGTTCTGTCGCTGGGCGAGAATCAGTGTGCGCGGCTCGCCATATCGCTGCGGGCTGCGGGATTGAACCAGAGCGCGGTGGAGGAGCAGTTCCTCTATCTTCATCCCGAGATAACGCTGCCCAAGGGTTTTGACGCCCTGCGCGCAGACCGTGCGGCTGAGTTGCTGGGTGCGGCAGCGCCGGGAACGGCGCACTGAGGCCGTGGCCTCTCCCTCGCCCATAATCGCGCGCGGACGTACGGACGCGCAGGATCGTCTAGTCGAGGCGGAGGAGCCGCTTGCGGGATTTCACCTGCGGGCAGGCGGCGAATTCCCGGGAGCGTTGGTAACACCGGCGCTGATCGAACTCGTGCGCAAGGCGCGCGTTTACGGCCTGCGACTGGCCCGTGTCATCCGCGCCCAGGACGAAAGCGAGCAGGTGACTGCCTGGGTAGAGGTGAAGCCGGAAGGCGAGGGTGCGTCTATCGCCATCGCCGACTGGCAGGCAGAGCCCTTGCGTCCCCTCTCCCAAACTGAGGGCACAAGCGAAAAGCTTGCTCTTGTCCGGCATGTCGCGGGCCTCGGCGCAAGGCTGGGTCCGTCACAGGAACTGCTCAGCGTCGATAGCGATGCGGACGACCTGTCCGACCTGGCTGCGCAAATGCGCGAGGGTATCGGAGAGACCTGGACCAAGTTCATCTCCCCGAGCGGTGGAACGCATCACAAACCGTTGCACTGGCGCTTGCTGGACGGCGCGTCGGTCGACATTCCCGGTTCCGAACGGCGGTGGATCGTCCACCTTGTGCCCCTCGGCAAGCCGCAGCCGGGTAGCGCGGGGTTCGAACTCTACCTGGCGCCTCAACGGGCGGAGCCGGAGAAGCCGACAAAGCCGGAGCGCGATCCGGAACGCACCAGCGGCATCGGGCGGGATATTGCCCCTGTCCTGCGGCAACCGGTCAGCCGGATCATCGCCAATGCCGAAACGATCCGCACGCAGCTCGCCGGGCCGCTGGCCGAGGAATACAGCAACTATGCGGCAGATATTGCCTCGGCAGGGGAACACCTGCTCGCCCTGATCGACGATCTCACCACGCTGGAACTGGTCGAGGACGAACAGTTCGAGACCGCGCCGGACACAATCGATCTGGCCGACGTGGCGCAGCGCGCGGTGGGCATTCTGGGCGTGCGCGCGGCGGAACGCGGGATTACGCTCGATGCGCCGAAGTCAGCCGACAGCGTGCCCGCGATCGGCGAATTTCGCCGGGTTCTCCAAGTGCTGCTCAACCTTGTGGGAAATGCCATTCGCCATTCGCCCGAGGGCGGCGAAATCTGGATTCGTACCGAACAGCAGGGCGAACGGGCACGCATTACCGTGGCCGACCAAGGCGAGGGACTGGACGAAAACGAGCAGGCAAAGGTCTTCGCCAAGTTCGAGCGGCTGGGTCGTAGCGGCGATGGCGGTTCGGGCCTCGGCCTTTATATCTCTCGCCGTCTGGCAGAGGCCATGGACGGTTCGCTAACGGTGGAATCCGCGAAGGGGCAAGGCGCCCGATTTATCCTGGAGCTTCCCAGCTTCAAGGAGCGCCGCAAGGAACCGCGCTGACAGGTCCCGCAAACGAAAATGCCCGGCCTTTCGACCGGGCATCCCGTAAATACTTTGTGGTGGCGTTTAGCGCTCGCCGATCGGAACGTAGTCGCGCTGCGTCGGCCCGGTGTAGAGCTGGCGCGGGCGACCGATGACCTGGCCGGGATCGGAGATCATCTCGTTCCACTGCGCGACCCAGCCGACTGTGCGAGCGAGAGCGAACAGGGCGGTGAACATGGTCGTCGGGAAGCCGATGGCCGACAGGATAACACCCGAGTAGAAATCGACGTTGGGGAACAGCTTCTTCTCGATGAAGTAGTCGTCGTTCAGCGCCATCTCCTCCAGCTGCAGGGCCGTTTCGAAGACAGGATCGGTAACCTTCAGCGCATCGAACACCTCGCGCACGGTCTTCTGCATCACCGTCGCGCGCGGATCGTAGTTCTTGTACACGCGGTGGCCAAAACCCATCAGGCGGAACGGATCGTTCTTGTCCTTTGCCCGCTCCAGGTAATGCGGAATGCGATCGGGCGTGCCGATTTCGCGCAGCATGTTCAGGGCAGCTTCGTTCGCGCCGCCGTGTGCCGGGCCCCACAGGCAGGCGATACCGGCGGACATGCAGGCAAACGGGTTGGCACCCGACGAACCGGCAAGGCGCACGGTGGAAGTCGAAGCGTTCTGTTCGTGGTCTGCATGCAGGATGAAGATGCGATCCATGGCCTTTTCGACCGCCGGGACCACTTCGTATTCCTCCGCCGGAACGCCGAAGGTCATGCGCAGGAAATTGCCTGTGTAGCTGAGCGAGTTCTGCGGCTGCATGAAGGGCTGCCCCACCGCATACTTGTAGGCCCAGGCCGCAATCGTCGGCATCTTCGCGATCAGCCGATGGCTGGAAATCTTGCGATGTTCCGGATCGGAGATGTCTGTGCTGTCATGATAGAACGCCGACAGCGCACCCACCACGCCGCACATGATTGCCATGGGGTGCGCATCGCGGCGGAAACCCTGGTAGAACTGCCGCATCTGATCATGCAGCATCGTGTGATAGGTGATCGTATTGGTGAAGTCGGCGTATTCATCCTGGCTGGGCAGTTCGCCGTTCAGCAGCAAATAGGCCACTTCCATGAAACTGGACTGTTCGGCCAGTTGGCCGATCGGATAGCCACGGTGCAGCAGAACGCCTTCATCACCGTCGATGAAAGTCAGCGCGCTCTCGCAAGATGCCGTGGACTTGTAGCCGGGATCGAATGTGAACCGACCGGTCTTGGCGTAGAGCTTGCGGATATCGATCACATCCGGCCCGCAGCTGCCTTCCAGGGTAGGGAAATCGAAGTTCTCGCCCGCTACCGTCAAATCCGCCTGCTTGTCAGCCAAAGCTGTTCTCCTTCATATGTTTGCTATCGACAGGTGAGAGAAAGTCTCAGCCGTCGGCTTGATCGTCGATCCGTGCAAGGCTCTCTTCTTTGCCGAGGAGAACGAGCACGTCGAAAATTCCGGGCGATGTTGTTTGCCCCGTAAGTGCAGCGCGGAGTGGCTGCGCCAGTTTACCGAGCCCCAGTTCAAGCTCTTCCGCGTAGGCCTTCAAATTGGCCTCCAGCGCCTCGATTGTCCAGTCCGTTTCGCCGCGCAACCGATCCGCGATGGCACGAAGCCGGGCACGCGCCTCGTCATCCAGTAACCCTGCGGCTTTCTCGGTCAGTTCCAGCGGACGGTGCTCGAACAGGAAGGACGCACCGTCTGCCAGTTCGTTGAGGTCGCGGGCGCGGGTCTTCAGTTCGGGCATGGCGCGGGTCAGCAGTTCCACGTCGGCATCGGGGCCGATCAGGGGCGCGACCAGCTTGGCAAGCCGCGCATCGTCTGCCTGCCGAATGTAATTGCCGTTCATGCTCAGCAGCTTCTTCATGTCGAAGCGGCTCGGACCCTTGCCCACGGCATCGATATCGAACAGCGAGATGGCTTCCTGGCGGGTGAATTCTTCCTGGTCGCCGTGGCCCCAGCCGAGGCGGAGGAGGTAGTTGAACAGGGTTTCGGGCAGGATACCCATGTCGCGATAGTCGCGCACGCCAAGGGCGCCGTGGCGCTTTGAAAGCTTGGCTCCGTCGTTACCGTGGATCAGCGGAACATGGGCATATGTCGGCTCTTCCCAGCCATCCTCGATACCCTGCATCGCGCGGATCACCTGGATCTGCCTGAAGGCATTGTTCAGATGGTCGTCCCCGCGGATGATGTGGGTGCAGCCCATGTCCATATCGTCCACCACCACGGCCAGCATGTAAGTGGGCGTGCCGTCGGCGCGCAGTAGGATGAAATCGTCGATCTCGCGATTGTCGACCTTCACGCGGCCCTGCACGGCATCCTCGATCACCGTCTCGCCGCCCTCGGGGGTCTTGATCCGGATGGTGAAGGGCGCGCCTGCGGGGGCTTCCGAGGGGTCGCGGTCGCGCCAGCGCCCGTCATAACGCAGCGGCTGCTTCGCGGCCCTCTGCTGTTCGCGCATTTCCGCGAGTTCCTCGGGCGAGGCAAAACACTTGTAAGCGTGCCCGGCCTCCAGCAATTTCAGCGCCACTTCGGCGTGCCTTTCGGCGCGCTCGCTCTGGTAGACAACGTCGCCGTCAAATTCGAGGCCCAGCCAGTCCAGCCCTTCGATGATGACATCGATCGCTTCCTGGGTGGAGCGCTTCTTGTCCGTATCTTCGATCCGCAGCAGGGCGGTGCCGCCATGGTGGCGCGCATAGAGCCAGGAGAACAGCCCGGTGCGGGCATTGCCGATATGCAGGAAGCCGGTTGGACTGGGTGCGAAGCGCGTCACTACCGGACGCTGCTGCGAACCATTGCCAATCGAACTTGCCATAACCGCTTGTTTCCTGTCCTATATTTTCATGGCCACCGATTATCAGCCCCTGGTACCGCTGGGCGAGGACGCTGGCGATGGTGCGACGCAGCACACGCCTTGGCGAAAGCTGCGGGATTTGTCCAGAGTAGCTGATCGCGCAGAACAATTCCTGGCAAATTCCGGCTTTGACAGGGGGCCGTGGATGGCCGTGGCCCTGGCTGCCGGGATAGGCGCGTGGTTCACCCTGCCGGGCCCTGCGACCTGGGTGCTCATGATTGCGGGCGGACTGGTCCTGGCGCTCGGCGCGGTCGCCGCTTGGAAGGCGCGCGATGACCGTGTTCACCTGGTGCACGCGCTGGTCGCCTGCGGCCTCCTGCTGGCATTCGGCACCGGCTTGGCGTGGGCGCGGTCCGACCTGGTGGGGGCCGAAGCCCTGGAAAGGCCAGTGTACGACACGTTTCACGGCCGCGTGCTGGAGCGGATCGAGCAACCCGCGCAGGATCGCATAAGGGTAGTCATGGCCACGCGGCATCCGGACAGTGCAGAGCCGATCAAGATACGCGTGAACGTGCCACTGGACGTTGCCACTCCCGCTATCGCCGAGGGCGCCATGATCGAGGTGCAGGCTCGTCTGATGCCGCCCGCACCGCCCATGCTGCCTGGTGGATATGACTTCGCGCGAACCGCTTGGTTCGAAGGGCTGGCCGCCACGGGCAGCGTGCAGGGGAACATTCGTGTACTGGAGCCGGGCGCGCCCGATGGCGACTTCATCGCGGGATTGCAAAGGCGCCTGTCGGGCCATGTTCGCCAAAACCTGGATGGCTCTGCGGGGAGCATCGCGGCCGCCTTCGCCAGCGGCGACCGGGGCGCGATCAGCGAGGCCGACGAGGACGCGATGCGCGATGCGGGTCTTACGCACCTGCTCTCCATCAGTGGTTTGCATGTCAGCGCCGTTATCGCGGGCACCTATTTGCTGGCAATAAGGCTGCTGGCGCTCTGGCCCGCGCTGGTGTTGCGGGTGCGTCTGCCCGTAGCTGCGGCGGGCATCGCTGCGCTGGCGGGTATCGGCTATACCCTGCTGACGGGAGCGCAGGTGCCGACCGTGCGCAGTTGCATAGCCGCGCTGCTGGTGCTGGGAGCCCTTGCGATGGGGCGAGAGCCCCTTTCGCTGCGCATGGTCGCGGTCGCTGCCGTGGCCGTCCTGCTGCTGTGGCCCGAAAGCCTGGTGGGCCCCAGCTTCCAGATGAGCTTTTCGGCCGTGATTGCCATTGTCGCGTTGCATAACGCTGCACCTGTGAAGCGCTTCCTGGCGCCGCGGGAAGAGGGGCGCGCCGGATTGCTGGGCCGCCAGACGCTGATGTTGCTGGCAACTGGCATGGTCATCGAGATCGCGCTGATGCCGATCGTGCTTTTTCATTTTCACCGAGCGGGCGTTTACGGCGCTTTTGCCAATGTGATCGCCATCCCGCTGGTGACATTCATTTCCATGCCGCTGATTGCCCTTGCATTGGCTCTGGACCTCGTAGGCCTTGGCGCGCCGGCCTGGTGGCTGGCCGGTCTTTCGCTGGACCTGCTGGTGGGCATAGCCCATTTCACCGCCAGCCAGCCCGGCGCGGTCAAGCTGATACCGCAGATCACCGGCCTGACCTTTGCGCTCTATGTGATAGGTGGCCTGTGGCTCGCCCTGTGGCGGGGGAGGGCACGATTGTGGGGATTTGCGCCCGCCGCTCTTGCTACGGCCATGCTTTTGACCACTCCCATACCCGATGTGCTGATCTCCAGCGATGGTCGCCATGTCGGGATCACCGGAGAGGATGACCGGTTGCTGGTCCTGCGTGACACGCGCAGCGATTACACGCGCGACAACCTGCTGGAACTCGCGGGCGTAGAAGGAGAGCCTGTTGCCATGGCGGATTGGCCCGGCGCGGATTGCAGCGCCGACTTCTGCGTCGTGACACTGGATCGCGGCGGGCGCGAATGGCACGTGTTGATGAGCCGGAGCCGGAACATCGTGGGCGAGCGCGCCCTGGCAGCTGCCTGCGAGCGGGCTGATATCGTGGTTTCCGAGCGCTGGTTGCCGCAGAGCTGCAAGCCGAAATGGCTCAAGGCCGATGCGCGCATGTTGTCACAGTCGGGCGGGCTTGCTCTGGTGCTCGGCCAAGAGCCCGAAATTCGCTCGGTTGCTGACACACAGGGCGACCATGGCTGGTGGCGCGGGCGAGAGGATATTCGTTAGCCACGAAAGTGCTGCGAAGCTGACGCAAAGAGGCGGCACCCAGCCTCGGGCACCGCCTCCTGCAATTTCGGTCGGTAGTGCCAGCCCTAGTGGTAGCGGCGCAGGAGCCCTGCAAGCTTGCCCTGCACCTTTACCTGCCGGTCTTCGTAGACCTGCGGATCATAGGAAGCATTGGCCGGGTCCAGACGGATCTTGCCGCCATCGTGGAACAGGTACTTCAGGGTCGCTTCCTCGTCATTGACGAGAGCCACCACGATATCCCCGTCACGTGCGGTGTCTGCCTTTTTCACGAGGGCATAGTCGCCATCGAAGATGCCGGCCTCGATCATGGAATCGCCCGAAACTTCCAGCGCATAGTGTTCTCCAGCGCCCAGCAGAGCAGCGGGCACGGGAAGCGTCTGACTGTCTTCCAGTGCTTCTATCGGCACGCCCGCAGCAATCCTGCCATGCAGCGGGATTTCGATCACGTCGTTGGCCGGTTCGGGCTGCCGAGCAGGCGGAGTGGTAACCTTCGCCACGACCTCGGACGCCGTGCTTCCCAGGTTTTCCGGCATCTTGACCACTTCGAGCGCGCGGGCACGGTTGGGCAGGCGGCGGATGAAGCCACGCTCTTCCAGAGCAGAAATCAGGCGGTGAACACCTGACTTGCTCTTGAGATCGAGCGCTTCCTTCATTTCCTCGAAGCTGGGCGAAATGCCGCTTTCTTCAAGTCGACGGTGAATGAACAGCAGCAATTCGTGTTGCTTGGCAGTCAACATGGGCAAGCCCCTCATCAATGTTCCACTTTGGAACGAATAAGGAACAATTAAGAAACAGATTCGCCCAAGTCAAGCGATACCACCATTGTGGATGCGATAGGTCGGCACCACGTCGCCCGCTTTTGTCGAAGGGGCGTCGATGTCTCTGCCAATCAGGACGTCGGCACCTGCCAGGGCGCGCAGGGCGCTGCTATCCCGTTCCTCGATCAACTCGACCGCGTTTCCGACAATTCGTCCTCGCAAGAATTCGGCACGAGAGCCTCCCGCGGGCAGAGGCGTGTTGCAGGCCAGCGGTGTCGAAACCGGCAGGAAATTGCGGGCTCCAGCCATCTTGCGCAGCAGGGGAAGGAGAAAGAAATAGGCGGTTACGAAGCTGGACACGGGATTGCCCGGCAACCCCAGCACGATCTGTTTTCCGCGCCTTGCGACCAGCAGCGGCTTCCCCGGCTTGATAGCCACGCGCCAGAATTCGATCGTGGCGCCCCATTCCTCCAGCGCGGGTCTCACGAGATCGTGGTCTCCCACCGAAGCGCCCCCGCTGGTCACGATGACATCTGCGTCGGAGGCCGCCTGAAGGCTTTCGAGCAGGGCCTCAACCTGGTCGCGCACCGGTCCGATCCGGTGTATTTGCGACACGAGTGGAGTTGCCATTGCCGCTATGGCGGCCCCGTTGCTGGCGGGGATTTGGTGGACGTCGCAGTTCGCTGGATCGGCGCTCAGTTCGTCCCCGCTGTCGATTACGGCGAGAGAAGGCCGGGTATGGACCGGGAGGGTCGCATTGCCGCCCGCCAGAGTTAGCGCCAGTTGGGCCGGACCTATGCAGATTCCTGCCGTTAACAGTGCACCGCCTTTCGAAAAATCGAAGCCCCTGCGGCGGACATGCTCGACGCTTGGTTCGCCTTCGCCGTTGGAGGAGACGGTATTACCATGGCGCACGGCGTTTTCCTGAAGCAACACCGCGCCGGCTCCTTGCGGCATGATTGCGCCGGTCGAGATGCGGACCGCCTCTCCTGCTTTCAGCGCCTTGCCAAAGGGGTGACCCGCCGCACTCTCGCCAACCACGGTCCACGGTCCGGCAAGGTCGTCTGCGCGCACGGCATAGCCATCCATCGCGGAAAGATCCGAACCGGGCTGAGTGCGCCGTGCTGTCGGCTCGTCCGCAAGATAGAAGCCCAGGGCTTTCTCGGCTTCCACGCTTACCGGGGGCAGGGGCGAGGCAAGCGCGCATAGCCGGGCCTGCGCTTCCTCCAGCGGAATTGGTGCCCCGGCGCTCACTCTGCGCGCCAGTCGCCGCTCTTGCCGCCGGTCTTTTCCAGCAAGCGCACGCTCTCGATCACCATGCCCTTCTCCAGCGCCTTGGCCATGTCGTACAGAGTGAGGAGCGCGACAGTCGCGGCAGTGAGAGCTTCCATTTCCACGCCGGTCCTGCCGGTGAGCGCGGCCCGCGCGGTTACGGCCACGCCGTCCTCTTCATAATCGAAGTCGATGCTGACAGTATCCAGGGTCAGCGGGTGACACAGCGGAATAAGATCACCGGTCTTTTTGGCGGCCATGATCCCGGCAATGCGCGCCGCGGCAATGACGTCTCCCTTGGGGCCGCTGCCATTGCGAACCGCCTCCAGAGTGCCGGGCGACATCCGGATTCTGCCTGCAGCGGTAGCACTGCGCATGGTTTCCGGTTTGTTGCCAACATCCACCATGCGCGCCGCGCCGGTATCGTCAAGATGGGTCAGTCCGCTCATGGCGCCGACCTATCGCAGATCGCCCGAAGGGAGCAATGCCCTTGCTGAGCAGGTTTTTGGCGAACCTACCCGTTGAGCAGGGAGCGCGTGGCGGCTTCGACATCGGCCTGCCGCATCAGGCTTTCTCCGACCAGGAAGCACCGGACGCCGGATCGTTCCAGACGTCGGCAATCGCCATGGGTGTTGATGCCGCTCTCGCCCACCAGCAGCGATCCCTCGGGTGCCAGCGCGGCAAGCCGTTCGGTCGTGGCGAGATCGGTAGTGAAGGTCTTGAGGTCGCGGTTATTGACACCGATCAGCCGGGAGGTGAGCCGGGTTGCGGCGCGCTCCATCTCGGTTTCGTCGTGCACTTCCACCAGCACATCCATGCCGTGATCCAGTGCTGTCGCCTCGATCTCGCCCATCAGGGCATCGTCCAGCGCGGCAACAATGATGAGAATGGCATCGGCACCCAGCGCACGGCTTTCCGCGACTTGCCACGGGTCGACCATGAAATCCTTGCGCAAGACCGGCAGGGTGCAAGAGGCACGGGCATCGAGCAGATAGTCCTCGTGTCCCTGGAAATAAGGCGCGTCTGTGAGCACCGACAGGCACGCAGCACCGCCCGCCGCGTAGTCCATCGCGTGCTGGTGCGGACGGAAATCCGCTCGGATCAGCCCCTTGGACGGGGATGCCTTCTTGATCTCGGCCACCAGGCCAAACCCGTCTGCCGCTTTCACCTCCAAAGCATCGCGGAACCCGCGCGGTGCGCTTGCCTGCGCGGCGAGGCGTTCAAGATCCGAAAGCGTGTTCAGGCCCTTGCGGACACGCACTTCCTCGCGCTTCGTGGCGCAGATTTCGTCGAGCTTGTTCATTTCGCAGCCGCAATCCAGCAATCGAGCAGGGCCTTGGCCAGCCCCTTGTCGAGCGCTTCGGCAGCTTCCTCGACACCGTCTTCCCAGCTTTCCACTTCGCCTGCGACGATCAGCGACGCAGCGGAGTTGAACAGCACGGCATCCCGGTAGGGGCCGGGTGCGCCCATCAGCAGGGCTTCCAGCGCCCTGGCATTGTGAACCGCATCGCCGCCGCGGATTGCCTCGACTGGCGCGTGCGGCAGTCCGGCATCCTCGGCGCGAACGCGCCTCATCAGCACTTCGCGGCCCTGCACGTCGGCAAGTTCGTTGCCTTCGTCCAGGCTCAGCTCGTCCAGCCCCTCGTCACCCGAAACGATGAAGGTCCGTTCGGTGCCAAGGCGGGCCAAGGCATTGGCATAGATGGGCACATAGGCGGGGCGGGCGATGCCGATCAGTTGCCGCCTGACGCGGGCCGGGTTCGAAAGCGGGCCCATCAGGTTGAAGATCGTGCGCTTGCCCAGCTTCTGCCGGATAGGCTGGATGCGGGCCATGGCCGGATGATGGTTTTTGGCGAACAGGAAACAGATCCCGATCTCGCGCAGGGCATGTTCCGCCGTGCGTCCGGCCGCGTCCATGTCGAGGCCCAGCGCCTCTAGCGTATCGGCAGCACCGGCCTTGCTGCTGGCAGCCCGGTTACCGTGCTTTGCCACCGGCACGCCGCAGGCGGCGACCACCAGAGACACCGCGGTGGAGACGTTGAGCGTGTGATGACCGTCACCGCCCGTGCCGCACACGTCGATGGCGTTGGCAGGGGCTTCAATGGGGATCAGCCGCTCGCGCATGGCGCGCGCCGCCCCGGTGATCTCCTCGGCATGTTCGCCGCGATCCGACATGGTCGAGAGGAAGCTGGCGATTTCCTCTTCGGTAGGCTTGCCATCCAGCATGTCGGCAAAGGCGCGCTCAGCCTCGTCCTCTGTCAGCGGATGATCGACGGGCGGCAGCACGTTCATGCGGCCAGCCTTTCCGGCAGTTTCGCATCGATCCCGCAGATCCGGCAGAAATTGGCGAGCAGTTCATGGCCGTGCTGGGTGGCGATGCTTTCGGGATGGAACTGGACCCCGTGGATCGGGAGCTCTGCATGGCGGAAGCCCATCACGGCCGTCCCGTCCAGCCCCGGTGTCTCGCTGGTAGCATTAACCAGCAGCGATACAGGAATATCCTCGACGATCAGCGAGTGATAGCGGGTGGCGATAAAGGGGGAGGGCAGGCCAGCGAACACGCCGCTGGAATCGTGATCGACCGGCGAAGTCTTGCCATGCATCAGTCCGCCCCGCGCGACGGTGCCGCCGAAATGCTGGCCGATGGACTGGTGGCCCAGGCATACCCCCAGCAGCGGGCGCTGCGCGTCGGCGCAGGCGGCAACCACGTCGAGACTGATGCCAGCCTCGTTGGGCGTGCAAGGGCCGGGAGAAAGCAGAATGCCCTTCGCGCCCGTTGCGAGCGCTTCGCTGGCGGTCAGCGCGTCGTTGCGCACCACGTCCACCTTCGCGCCCAGTTCCATCAGGTAATGGACGAGGTTGAAGGTGAAGCTGTCGTAGTTGTCGACGACAAGGATGTCGGGGTGCTGGCTCATGCGGCTGCCTTTTGCCTGTCAGCGGCGCGCGATCAAGCGGATTTGCCCGCAAATTCGTCGGTCGCGCGCACCAGACCGTCGATGATGCCAGGTTCCGACGCGCTGTGACCGGCATCGTGGACGATCCTCAGTTCGCCCTCCGGCCATACCTTGCTGAGCGCATGGGCAGACGTTGGCGGCGTGCAGATATCGTGACGGCCCTGCACGATGATGCCGGGAATACCTTTCAGCTTGTCGGCATTTGCGAGAAGCTGACCATCCTCCAGGTAGAAGTCGTCGAGGAAGAAACGCGCCGCGATCCGCGCCATCGGCAGCGCGGTGGCGGCATCGGCATAGTGCTCGAGCAATTCGGGCTTGGGCAGCAGCGTCGCGACGTTGCCCTCCCACAGCGCCCAGGCGCGAGCGGCCTCGAGGCGAACCGCCTCGTCGTCGCCGACAAGCCGCTGGTGGAATGCGCCTACGATGTCGCCGCGTTCGCCTTCGGGGATGATGCTGATGAAATCCTCCCACGCCTCGGCCATGATCTCGCTGGCGCCGTACTGGTAGAGCCAGTCTTTCTCCTTCTGGCGGGCAAGGAATACGCCGCGCAGCACCAGTTCGCTTACGCGCTCGGCATGTTTCTGGGCGTAGGCGAGGGCCAGGGTCGCTCCCCAACTGCCGCCGAACACCTGCCATTTCTCGAACCCGCACATCTCGCGCAGCCTCTCCATGTCGGCAACGATCCGCCAGGTGTCGTTATGCTCGATCTCGGCGAAAGGCAGCGACTTGCCGCATCCGCGCTGATCGAACAGAATAACATCGTAGAGTTCGGGATCCCACTGGCCGCGGTGATCGGGGCTGATGCCTCCGCCGGGACCGCCATGGAGCATTACCGCCGGTTTCGCGCCCTTCGTTCCCACCCGTTCCCAATAGAGCGAGTGGCCTTCGCCGACTTCCAGCATGCCGGAATCGAACGGCTTGGTGATAGGGTATAGGCCGCGGTACTGCGTCATTGCTCGTTGTTCCTCTCGCGCACGATGATCATGGGGCCGATGGGCGAGCCGCGATCCATGCGCCCCTTTGCGGGGTCCCACATCTGGGAAACGCTGCCATCCAGGAAAAGGGCATTGTTCACGCGCAGCACGTCGCGATACAGCCGGGCCAGCTTGCCAAAGCTGACGGGTGCCTCGCTGATGATGAAATGCGCACGTCCCGCCGCATCCACGCCCACGGCGTTGCGCGTCTTGTGACTGGTGCCATCGGGGTCGATGGCTGGGTGCAGCTCGCCGTTGATGACCAGCATCGGGCCGGACTGGGTGGCGAACTGCGGGCGATCCTCGATTTCGCGGGCGAAGCGGTCGGTGTCCCAGACCTGCCAAGACCCTTGCGCGGACGCTCCGAAAAAGACTCCGTTCGGCAGCAGGTGGAAATTGCCGGGGCCTTCGTTCTGGTTCAGCACCGTCAGGCGAAGTCCGTCTTCCACATAATAGCCGATAGGCCGACCCTCCGCATCGAACATGCCGCCGTTCATGGCCATGGCGATTTCGGAGGTTTCGCCGCCGAGGTCGTCGGCCAGTTTCTCGAAGGACCGATAGGGGTCGTCCGAATCCTCCGGCGAAAGGTCCATCGCTACCGCGTGCCTTGCGGGTTCAGCCGTGCAATGGGTAAAGGGCGAATCCTCGAACACCAGCGGTTCGCAGATCGAGGTGCGCGGCTGTTCTTCGCCGCCTTCCGTGCGGATCGAGCAGGCGGTGAGGGCAAGCAGCGTGAAGCCAGCCAAGGCGCACTTCACGCCGCCGTTCACTGTCCAAACCCCGGTTCGCTGGCGACTGCCACGGCCTCCCGCGCTGCGGCGATGAGGGCACCTGCCTTGTGGCGGCATTCGGCGGCCTCGTACGCCGGATCGCTGTCCGCCACGATGCCCGCGCCCGCCTGCACGTGCATGGTGCCATCCTTGACCACGGCAGTGCGCAGGACGATGCAGCTGTCGACGGACCCGTCCGGCGCGAAATAGCCCACGCCCCCGGCATAGGCACCGCGCGTTTCCGGCTCCAGTTCGGCGATGATTTCGCAGGCGCGGATCTTTGGCGCGCCGCTGACGGTGCCAGCAGGGAAGCCCGCGAACAGTGCATCGAGCGCATCCTTCCCGTCGGCAAGGCGCCCCACCACGTTGCTGACGATGTGCATCACGTGGCTGTACCGCTCGATGGTGAAGCTGTCTGTTACGCTCACGCTGTCCGCCCCCGCCACGCGGCCCACATCATTGCGGCCAAGGTCGAGCAGCATCAGGTGTTCGGCGCATTCCTTCGGATCGGCGAGCAGGCTTTCCGCGTTGGCCTTGTCCTCGCTCTCCGTCGCGCCGCGCGGACGGGTGCCGGCGATAGGGCGAATGGTGATCTCCCCATCGCGCACACGCACCAGGATTTCGGGACTGGAGCCCACGACGGCGAAGCCGGGCAGGTCGAGGAAATAGAGGAACGGCGAGGGGTTCACCCGGCGCAATGCGCGGTAGAGCGCGATGGGCGGCAGCGGGAAGGGGCAGGTAAAGCGCTGGGCCAGCACCACCTGAAAAATGTCGCCTGCGGTAATGTAATCCTTCGCCTGCAGCACCATGCGCTCGTAATCTTCAGGAGCGGTCACCGCCTCCAGGGCAAGATCGGGCATCTCGGCAAGACGATCTGCTTGCGGAATTTTCTCGCCCAGCTTGCGCAGGGCTTCATCGATGCGTTCGCCGGCGCGCTCTATCATCGCATCGGGTTCGCCTTCGCCCGACCATAGCGGCGCGATGACATAGAGCGCGTCCGTCAGTCGGTCGAACACCAAAACAAGGGCAGGGCGCGCAAACAGCATGTCGGGCAGGGCCAGATCGCTTTGCGGCGCGCGTGGCAATGTCTCGACAAGGCCGATGGTCTCGTAACCGAAATAGCCCACCAGACAGGAGAGCGCGGGCGGCAGGCCGTCGGGCATCGCAATGCGGCAGGTGTTTGCCAGCGTGCGCAGTTCCATCATGGCGTCGCCGGTAAGGGGCGCGAACGCCGTGCGGTCGTACCGCCAGTCGCGGTTGATTTCCGCCGTTGCCCCCGTCGCCCGGAACATCAGGTCGGGGTCGAGCCCCAGCAAGCTGTAGCGACCGCGGATTTCGCCGCCTTCGACCGACTCCAGCAGGAAATCGCCGCGTCCCGGCTCGATCAGCTTCAGCGCGGCACCGATCGGGGTTTCCGTATCGGCCACCACCCGGCGCCAGACGAGCGTGTTGCGCCCTTCCGCCAGAACCTCTCTCGCGGCTTGTGCGTTATGCGGCGCGGCGTTCAATAGCTGCGGCCTTACTGGTTCGCGCCGGTCAGCGAGGCGCGAACCGCGTCGACGGCGGCGGAGTTGGTCTCGACATCGAACGAACGCTCGGCAGCGGCAAGGAACTGCGCCAGGTATTCCTCGGAGGCAGCCTGTCCCAGTTGTTGCTGCGTGCCGGTGAGGACCGGATCGTTTTCGGCCAGCTCGGCAGAAGCAATTTCGTCCAGCTTCATGACGTACCAGACATTCGCCTGATCCAGGCGCACTCGCTTCACGCTGTCCTCCGCCATGGAGAAGAAGAGCAGGCTGGCGCGTGAAAGCTGCCCGCTTTCGGCCAGTTGGCGACGGTTAAGTTCCAGCGGTTCGGGCGCGGGCAGATCGATGTCTTCGGCGGCAACCGCTTCGGCGAGCGAGGAACCCTCTCGCACGCGTTCCACGATGCGCGCAGCGGCGGCGGCGGCGGCGGCCATCCCGCGATCGCGGCGCCATGCCTGGGTTACCTGTTCCCGGATCTCGGCCAGTGGCGCTGCGGCGCTGGGCGTCACGTCGGAGACTTCGAACAGCATGAACTGCTGGCCGGGTACGATCTCGGCCAGTTCGGGGTCGCCTTCCGCCATCTCGAACGCAAAGCCAACCACCTGCTGCAGCTCCTGCGCAGCGCGCTCGGGCGTTCCGTAAACACCGCCATCTGCGGTCAGCGGGCGGGTGGTCTGGATTTCAAGGCCAAGCTCGGCGGCGGCTTCCGAGAGGCTGCGCCCGTCGGCCAGTTCATCCTCGAGGCGTTCGGTCAGTTCGTTGAGTGCGAGAGTGCGCTGCTCGGCACGCAGTTCCTCGCGGATCGAATCGCTCGCCTGTGCAAGCGTCTGGCCGCTGGTCTGCGTCACGTTGTCCACGCGCAGCACGTACCAGCCCAGTTCGCCGCGTGCGGGACCGACCACGGCCCCTTCGCTGCCCGAGAACCCGGCCTGCGCAACGGCAGCGGACGCCTCTGACGTCAGCGCGTCACGCTCCAGATCGGTAAGGGCGATCGTGCTGAGCCCCTTGGACCGGGCCGAAGCCTCCAGCGATACGCCGCCCTCGACCTCGTCGATTACCGCCTGCGCGGCGGCCTGCGTCGGCACAACAAGCTGGGTGAAGCTGCGTTGCTCGCTGGCGGCGTAGACTGCACTGTCGCGCTCGTAACGGCGGGCAATCTGCTGCTGGGTGACGGGAGGAAGATCGCCGACGGCCTCGATATCGAACGTCACATAGCGAAGCACGCGGCGTTCGGGCCGGATGTAACTGGCCCGGTTGGCCTCGTAATATTCCTGAAGCTGCTGCTGCGATGGTGCGCCTTGCGGTGCGAACGCGCCGGCGGGGATGGCCGCGGCGCTGCCCCGACGGGTGTCGTTGATAAGCTGCGCATAGCGGCGGTTGAGACTTGCGGGCAGCTGCGCCCCGTAACCCAGCGGCATGACCAACTGGCGGGCATAAAGCCCCGTGGCGAAGTCTTCCCGAACCGTGTTCTCGCTGAGATTGCGCTGACGCAGTACGGCGCGGAACGTTTCGGCGCTGAAATTTCCATCCAGTCCCTGGAAAGCGGGAATGGACGTGATCTCACTGTCTACCAGCCTGTCACCCGCACGCAGGCCGAGAGAGCGGCCGAACTCGGCAATTGCATAACGGCTGATCAACTGGTCCAGCACCTGGTCCAGCCCGCCCTGCTCGACATAGGCTTCCATCGTCAAAGTCGGGTTCTCGGCACGTTCCTGCTGCAGCGCGTTGTTCGCCGCGGTCTGCAAGTCCGAGGTGGCAATGCGGCGATCGCCAACGACTGCCACGCGGTCACCACCGGTCACGCTGCCGAACATGCCGGTATTGGCCACGTCCGAACTGGCAAAGGCGAGAGCGATGAGCCCCAGGAAAGCGAGGGTAACGCCAATGCCGATCTTGGACTGGAAGAACTTGCGGAAGAAGGTGATCATCGATGGTTTCGTTTTCTATTGCTGACAGTGGCGCGGGAAGGCACGCCTCTTTTCGCGGGCCGCTTTATCCGCCCTGATACTCTGCCGCAACAGCAAGACTCACCTTTCCGACAAAGTGGAAAACCTGCTTTGACAAGCCGGTGGTGGCCGACTAGCGGAAGGGGCATATTTGCGAGTTGAAGGCGCGCGGCGCCGCTCGACTGCTTTCAACGTCACGGATGTTACGAAAAATGACCACACGACCCTACATCGTTGGCAACTGGAAGATGCACGGTACGCGGGCCATGCTGGCCGAGGCGCGCGCCATCGATCGCGCGGCGGAGCGGCTTTTGAAAGTGGAAGTCGCCATCGCCCCGCCGTTCACGCTGATTCACGCCACGCGCAAGGAAGCCAACCTGATCGGAATCGGTGCGCAGGATGTGCACGCCGCTGATGGTGGTGCCCACACCGGCGACGTCTCTGCCGCTATGGTAAAGGACGCCGGGGCCGGTTTCACCATTGTCGGCCATTCGGAACGGCGTGCGGACCACAAGGAAACCAACGCCCTGGTAAAGGAAAAGGCGGAAGCCGCCATTGCCGCCGGGATGAATGTGATCGTCTGCGTGGGGGAGACCGAGGAAGAGCGTGACGCGGGCAAGGCCGAAGCGGTCGTTGCCAAGCAGCTGTCCGGCTCCCTGCCGCAGGGTGAGGGCGTGGCCGAAAAGGTAACCGTCGCCTACGAACCGGTATGGGCCATCGGCACCGGGCGCACGCCGACGGTGGACGATATCGGGGCCATGCATCGCTTCCTGCGCGAAAAGCTTGTTTCGACCTTCGGCGAAGAAGGCGAGGCGGTTCGCATCCTCTATGGTGGATCGGTAAAGCCGGACAATGCGGCCGAACTGCTTTCCGCCGACGAGGTTGGCGGCGCACTGGTTGGCGGGGCCAGCCTGACGGCAGAAAGCTTTCTGGGCATCATCATCGCGGCGGCAGAAGACCAGGACGACAAGTCCTGATGCCATGAACGTACGCGGCGCTCTCGCCCTTGTGGGCAGGCGTGTGTGCGACTATGTGGGCAGCCACTTCAGTTTCAGCCAGGAATAGGCTTACAATCTCGTCATGTTCATTTTCGTTACCGTTCTGCAGGCCATCGTCGCCGCCACGCTCGTCATCCTCGTGCTCATGCAGCGTTCGGAAGGCGGCGGTCTTGGAATTGGCGGCGGGGGCAGCCCCGGTGGCCTGATGTCGGCCCGCGGCGCGGCGGATTTCCTCACGCGGGCAACCAAGTGGTCGGCCATCCTGTTCGTGTCCCTGTCGATCGTACTGGCTGCGCTGGCTGTCGACGTTTCGGGCCAGCGCGAGTTCGACGACACGCTGGATCGCTCCACCACGTCCTCCGGTGCCGCAGTAGCCGACGAAGCTGCTCCCGTGCAGGAACCGGCTCCCGCGGAAGACCCGCTGGCCGATATCGCCGAATAGAGTTCGAGCGGGGATAAAACCCCGGATTGGTAAAAATTGATACCAAAGCGCTTGCGCCGAATCCGGGTGTGAGCTTAAGGCCCGACTCCCATGGCGCGGTACATTTTCATAACCGGCGGCGTGGTCTCCTCGCTTGGCAAAGGTCTCATGGCAGCATCGCTTGCTGCTCTCCTCCAGGCGCGTGGCTACAAGGTCCGCATTCGTAAGTTCGACCCCTATCTCAACGTGGATCCGGGGACGATGAGTCCCTACCAGCATGGCGAGGTCTATGTAACGGACGATGGGGCAGAGACCGATCTCGATCTCGGTCACTACGAACGCTTCACCGGGGTATCCGCCCACCAGAACGATAACATCACGTCGGGCCGGGTCTATCGCGACATCATCGCGAAGGAACGCCGCGGCGACTACCTGGGCGCAACCGTCCAGGTGATCCCTCATGTGACGGACGCGATCAAGGAATTCGCGCTGGCCGACCAGGGCGACCACGATTTCATCCTGTGCGAGATCGGCGGCACCGTGGGCGACATCGAGAGCCTGCCGTTCATGGAAGCGATCCGCCAGCTGCGTAACGAGCTGGAACCCGACCAGACCCTTTCGGTCCACGTCACGCTGGTGCCCTACATCGCCGCTGCCGGCGAATTGAAGACGAAACCCACGCAGCACTCCGTGCGCGAACTGGCTTCGCTCGGCATCAAGCCCGATGTGCTGCTGTGCCGCTGCGAACATCCGCTGCCGGACAGCGAACGGCGAAAGATTGCCAACTTCTGCAACGTGCGCATGGAATCGGTTATCCCGGCGCTGGATGCCACCAGCATCTATGCGGTGCCGCAACAGTATCACGGGGTCGGGCTGGATAGCGAAGTGCTGCGCCATTTCGGCATGCTCGGCACGTCCAACCCACCGGACATGGCGCGCTGGGCCGACGTTGTCGATCGCTACGAAAACCCCGAAGGCGAAGTTACGATCGGCGTGGTGGGGAAGTATGTCGGCCTGCCCGATGCCTACAAGTCACTGAACGAGGCACTGGTGCACGGCGGCATGGCCAACCGCACCAAGGTCAGGATCAAGTGGATCGACGCGGAGATATTCGAGCAGGACGATGCCGAGATCGCCGCTGCGCTGGAACCGATGCACGGCATCCTGGTGCCCGGCGGGTTTGGCGAACGCGGTTCGGAGGGCAAGATTGCCTCGGTCCGCTTCGCGCGCGAACGCAGGGTGCCGTTCTTCGGGATCTGCCTTGGCATGCAGATGGCCTGCATCGAGGCCGCGCGCAACACGGCGGGCATCGGTGCGGCATCGTCAACCGAATTCGGCGAAACGCCGGAACCTGTCGTGGGCATCATCACCGAATGGATGAGCAAGGAAGGCTTGCAGAAGCGCTCCGAGGAAACCGATCTTGGCGGCACGATGCGGCTTGGTGCCTATGAGGCGAAGCTGGCCGGTAACAGCCATGTGTCGGGCATCTACGGCGGGGCAAGTTCGATCTTTGAACGCCACCGCCACCGCTACGAGGTAAACTCGCATTATATCGAAGCTCTGGAGGCTGGCGGGCTGATCTTCTCTGGCATGTCGCCCGACGGATTGCTGCCCGAAATCGTGGAGCGGCCGGACCATCCATGGTTCGTCGGCGTGCAGTTCCACCCGGAATTGAAGAGCCGCCCGTTCGATCCGCATCCCCTCTTCAGCGGCTTCATCGCCGCCGCGCTGGCGCAGTCGCGACTGGTATAGTTACCGCGAACCTGCGGGACATGGTTATTGCGGCATGGTCCAATTGCCGAGAATATCCTTGCATAGAACGCCCATC
Organism: uncultured Sphingomonadaceae bacterium; assembly: GCA_947493195.1. Taxonomy (GTDB): domain Bacteria; phylum Pseudomonadota; class Alphaproteobacteria; order Sphingomonadales; family Sphingomonadaceae; genus Alteraurantiacibacter. The sequence continues at coordinate 157,282 of CANLQG010000005.1, forward strand.
AGCGCGTAACGCCCTTGCAAGGGTTAAGGGGTCGATGTCACCGACTGGGGAGTTGGTGTGCGGACCCTAATCTCATGACTACCGGTTCAGGCCGACCCAGTGATGGCAACGGGGGTTTCCAGATCTTGTCGGTTCGGTCTTGCCTGTAGGGAGCGGCTGTCTCTTGCGACCCGGACAGCCATTTCCAAAGGCGAGTCGGCGCTAGACGTCGAGGGGGCGAGGCTTTAGCGGGCCTCGCCCCCAACCCGTTCAACCTTAATGATCGGGGTTAACGGTTCAGGCCGCGTCGGCCTGGTCACCGTCCTCCTTCTTGTTTTCGACAACCTTCAGCGAATTGCCGCCGATGGAAATCTTCTTCGGTTTCATCGCCTCGGGCACTTCGCGCACCAGGTCGATCACCAGCAGGCCATCGGCAAGGTCGGCGGCCGATACGCGCACGTAGTCGGCCAGTTCGAAGCGGCGCTCGAACCCGCGATTGGCGATGCCGATATGCAGCATCTCGCCTTCGGAGGCTTCGTCGCGCTTGCGACCCTGGACAGTCAGCAGGTTCTGCTGCGCAGTGATATCGAGGTCTTCCGACCGGAAACCGGCCACGGCGATGGTGATGCGATAGGCATCTTCATCGCGGCGCTCGATATTGAAGGGGGGGTAGTTGTCGCCGCTGTTGCGGGCGTTGTTCTCCAGCAGGTCGAACAAACGGTCGAACCCGACGGTGGAGCGGCGATAGGGGGTAAAGTCCATACGGTTCATTTGAAACAAATCCTCTTCTGAGCAATTTGACACTATGTGCGGACCCGCTTTCGGCATCCGCAGGATTGAGATAGGGAGGCGGAAAACCGCTTTCAAGAACTGTCACTTCACCGCTTTGCAGGGGAATTTCGTGAGTACGCCAAAGGTCGAAATCTACACCAAGATGTATTGCGGCTTCTGCCACCGGGCCAAACGCCTGCTGGACGAGAAAGGCGTGGAATACGAGGAATACGACATCACCCTGGGCGGTCCCAAGCGCGCCGAAATGATGGATCGTCGGCCCGGTGCCTCCACCGTTCCGCAGATTTTCATCGACGACAAGGCGATCGGCGGGTCAGACGACCTCGCCGCACTGGAGCGCGAAGGCAAGCTGGACGCGATGCTGGGGCTATAGGCCAGCGCCATGCCCAGGATCGCTATCTTGCAGATGACGACGGGTATCGATCCCGTTGCCAATGCCGCCACCATCACCGATGCCGCCAGCCGTGCGGCGGGCGAGGGCGGGCAGATGCTGTTCACACCGGAAATGGCTGGCCTGCTGGACCGCGACCGCAAGCGCGCTGCACAGAACATCGTGCCCGAGCACGAGAGCCCGATTGTGGAGCGCGTATCGCGCGCGGCGGAGGACGCGGGTATCTGGATATCGCTCGGCCTTCCCGTCCTGCGTGAGGATGGTCGATGGGCGAACAGGGCGCTGGTGTTCGATGACAAGGGCGCCGTGGCCGGGCGATACGACAAGATCCACATGTTCGATGTGGAACTGGCATCGGGTGAGAGCTGGCGCGAATCTGCCGCCTATGCACCGGGAGAGCAGGTTGTCACGGTGGACGATACGCCGGTCGGCAGGCTGGGGCTTACCATCTGTTACGATATCAGGTTTCCTGCCTTGTTTGAGGAACTTGGACGCCGGACCTGCGACACCATCGCAATTCCCGCAGCCTTTACCGTGCCGACCGGGAAGGCCCATTGGCACATGCTCCAGCGAGCTCGTGCAGTAGAGGCGAGCGCTTTCGTCGTGGCCGCCGCGCAGGTCGGTCGGCATGAGGACGGTCGCGAGACCTTTGGCCACTCGCTGGCAATCGATCCCTGGGGCCAGGTCGTGCTGGACATGGGCGGGGAAAGCGCCGGAATGCAGCTGTGCGATATCGATCTTGGTCGCATTGCGGAGGTGCGCAAACAGCTGCCCAGCCTTGCCAACAAGCGCGATATCCCTAAATCCACCGCGCAATGATCGTTTTCGACCTTTCCTGTGATCAGGGCCATCGATTCGAGGGGTGGTTTGGCTCGTCCGAAGACTTCGCATCCCAATGCGAGCGTGGACTTTTGTCCTGCCCAACCTGCGGCTCCGAAGATGTGAGCAAGGCACCGATGGCGCCGTCCGTCGGCAGGAAGGGAAATCAGCATCAGACCGGCGGTGTTCCGCAACCCGCGTCGGACAAGGCCGGAAAAGGCTTGTCGAACACGCCGATGACGCCCGAGGTTGCTCAAGCCATCGAAAAGCTGGCGAAAGCCCAGGCACAGGCGCTGAAGAACAGCACCTGGGTGGGCAAGGATTTTGTCGAGCAGTCGCGCGCCATGCACTATGGCGAGCGGGACCATGCCGCCATCCACGGCGAAGCGACTGTGCAGGAAGCGCGCGAGTTGCTGGACGAAGGCGTGCCGGTCGCGCCCCTACCGTTGCCGGTCGCACCACCCGAGGACCTGAACTGATTGCCTCTCGCGCCATGGCGCATTAGGGGGTGACTCGCGCGCCCGTAGCTCAGTCGGATAGAGCATCGGATTCCTAATCCGGGGGCCACAGGTTCGAATCCTGTCGGGCGCACCAATGAAGCGGCGCAGCCACAAAGTAATCTGCCAGGCGCAACAAAAAAGGGCAGCGCCCTGCCGGATGCTGCCCTCTTTTAAATTCGTAGTGATAGATGCCGTCAGGCGTCGACGGTCTTGGCATCCTTCGCATCGAGCACGCCGCGGCGGATCTGGTCGCGTTCCATGCTTTCGAACAGGGCCTTGAAGTTGCCTTCGCCAAAGCCTTCGTCACCCTTGCGCTGGATGAACTCGAAGAACACAGGGCCAACCTGCGCCTCTGCAAAGATCTGCAGGAGGAGGCGGGGGGAACCGCCTTCGGTCGTTCCATCGAGCAGGATGCCGCGCGTCTTCAACTGGTCCACGTCTTCACCGTGGTCGGGCAGGCGTTCGGGCAACATCTCGTAGTAGGTTTCGGGCGGGGCGGTCATGAACGGAACGCCGAATTCCTTCAGCTTGTCCCAGGCGGCGACGAGATCGTCGCAGATCAGGGCGATGTGCTGGATACCCTCACCGTTGAATTCGCGCAGGAACTCCTCGATCTGGCCCTTTCCACCTTCACCCTCTTCGTTGAGCGGGATGCGGATCTTGCCGTCGGGAGCGGTCAGCGCCTTGGATGTGAGGCCGGTATACTCGCCCTTGATGTCGAAGAAGCGGATCTCGCGGAAGTTGAACAGTGTCTCGTAATAGTCTGCCCAGTACTTCATCCGGCCGCCGTAGACATTGTGCGTGAGGTGATCGATCACGTTGAAGCCAGCACCTTCGGGGTGCTGCTCCACGCCGTCGAGATATTCGAAATCGATGTCGTAGATCGACAGACCGTTGCCGTCTTCGTCGTGGTAGCGGTCGATCAGGTAGACGATCGCACCGCCGATACCGCGAATGGCGGGAATGCGCAGTTCCATCGGGCCGGTCTCGACCTCGACCGGTTCGGCACCGCGTTCCAGCAGTTCACGATAGGCCTTGGCAGCATCCTTTACGCGAAAGCCCATTCCGCAGGCAGACGGCCCGTGTTCCCGCGCGAAATACCACGCTGCGCTGCGCGGTTCGTAATTGAGGATGAGGTTGATCTGCCCTTGACGCCAAAGCTGCACATCCTTCGAGCGGTGCGATGCGACGTGCTGGAAGCCCATGGCCTTGAACACGGGTTCGACAAAGCCCTTTTCCGGTGCGCAGAATTCAACAAATTCGAAGCCGTCGAGGCCAATGGGATTTTCGAAGAGATCAGTCATGGTTTCATATGTAACCTTTTCGTCGTCCTGGCGCAACTGCCAATCAATCCACCGGACAAACTGACGATCCCTGCGAATGGCGCTTGAATCGGTGAACTGTTTGTGATTCAAGGCGGTCTATGAATGCACTCGTCCATCGGAAGCAGATTGTTCGGGAGAGGATCGTCAACGCGATCGCTCTGCTGGTGCTCATGCTGATCGGCGGCCTGGCGCTTATCGGTCCCAGCGGCGTACTGGCGTGGGGTGAGAATGCCGCGAGGCTGGGCGAGCACAAGCAGCGCATCGCACTGCTGGAGGAGCGCAAGGCGGAACTGGCGAACCGCGTAGCCTTGCTCGATCCCAACAATGTCGATCCGGACTACGCGGCAGAGCTCGTTCGCGGGAACCTGAACGTCATCCATCCGGACGAATATGTCGTCGAGCTGGAACCGATCGACTGAAGTCGCGCTTCATTCATGCCAGCCTGGCGTTCGATGCAAACAATTTTCACCATTCTGGTAAATGCGGGTAGCGCGTCATTGCCACTGCGCAAATTGCGCGCCTATAGGCGACCTGATCACACGAAGACGCCAATTCTGGCGCGATGAAGGGGATTGCATCTTGGCCAAAACCTCCACCTCCAAAAGCTCGGAAAGCCCGCAGCCTGCCACCGAAGAGGGAGCCTTTCCCCTTCATTCGCTGCAGGATGCACTGGAGAAGGAAAAGCGATTCAAACCCAGCGACGAACAGCTGATGCATTTCTATGAGCAGATGCTGCTCATCCGGCGGTTCGAGGAGAAGGCCGGCCAGCTCTATGGCCTCGGCCTGATCGGCGGGTTCTGCCATCTGTACATCGGTCAGGAAGCGGTTGCCATCGGCCTGCAGAGCGCGCTCGACAACGATCGCGACAGCGTGATCACCGGCTATCGCGACCACGGCCACATGCTGGCCTATGGTATCGATCCAAAGGTCATCATGGCCGAGCTGACCGGCCGGGCTGCCGGCATCTCCAAGGGGAAGGGCGGCTCGATGCACATGTTCAGCACCGAACACAAATTCTACGGCGGTCATGGCATCGTGGGTGCGCAGGTATCGCTGGGCGGAGGTCTCGCCTTTGCGCACAAGTACAACGAGGATGGCGGCCTGTGCCTTGCCTATTTCGGTGACGGCGCAGCCAACCAGGGCCAGGTTTACGAGACCATGAATATGGCCGCCCTGTGGAACCTGCCCATCGTGTTCGTGGTCGAGAACAACCAGTACGCCATGGGCACGGCAGTCCGGCGCTCCAGCGCAGAGACCGAATTCTACCGCCGCGGCACGGCATTCCGCATTCCCGGCATGGACGTGAACGGCATGGACGTGCTGGAAGTGCGCCAGGCCGCCGAAATCGCGTTCAAGCACGTGCGCGAGGGCAACGGCCCGGTACTGATGGAATGCAACACCTACCGCTATCGCGGCCACTCCATGTCCGACCCGGCGAAATATCGCACGCGGGAGGAAGTGCAGGAGCAGCGCGAACACCATGACCCCATCGAGCGGGTGAAAAAGGATCTCGCCGCGGCGGGCGTTGAAGAGGACAAGTTGAAAGAGATCGACAAGGGCATCCGCGCCACCGTTGGCGAAGCGGCCGATTTTGCCGAAAAGTCGCCTGAACCGGAGGCAAACGAACTCTACACCGATGTGCTGGTGGGGGAGTACTGAGCCATGGCAATCGAACTGAAGATGCCCGCCCTTTCGCCCACCATGGAGGAAGGCACGCTGGCCAAGTGGCTGGTGAAGGAAGGCGATACCGTATCCGCCGGTGACGTGCTGGCCGAGATCGAGACCGACAAGGCCACGATGGAATTCGAATCCATCGACGAAGGCACCGTTGGCAAGATCGTGATTGCCGAAGGTACCGAAGGGGTGAAGGTCGGCACCGTAATCGCGATCCTGGCGGGCGAGGACGAAAATGCCTCGGACATCGAAGCGCCTGCCGCAGAGGAAGCGTCGGATGAAGTGAAGGACGTGCCGGGCGAGGGCAAGGACGTGGGTCGCGAAGGCAATCCGCTGGACGTGGACAAGCCTGCCTCCAAGCCGCGCGCCAGCGATCCGGAAGTGCCCGAAGGCACCAACATGGTGAAGCTGACTGTGCGCGAGGCCCTTCGCGATGCCATGGCCGAGGAAATGCGCCTCGACGACCGTGTTTTCGTGATGGGCGAGGAAGTGGCCGAGTACCAGGGCGCCTACAAGGTGACGCAGGGCCTGCTGGACGAATTCGGGCCGAAGCGCGTGATCGACACGCCAATCACCGAATACGGCTTTGCCGGTATTGGTACGGGCGCTGCCATGGGCGGCCTGCGCCCCGTGGTGGAGTTCATGACGTTCAACTTCGCCATGCAGGCGATCGATCACATCATCAATTCCGCGGCGAAAACGAATTACATGTCGGGCGGGCAGATGCGCTGCCCGGTGGTGTTCCGCGGCCCCAACGGGACTGCCAGCCGCGTGGGTGCGCAGCACAGCCAGAACTATGGCCCGTGGTACGCCAGCGTGCCCGGCCTGATCGTGATCGCGCCTTATGACGCATCCGATGCGAAAGGCCTGCTGAAAGCCGCCATCCGCAGCGACGATCCGGTAGTCTTCCTCGAAAACGAGCTGGTCTATGGCCAGAGCTTTGAGGTTGCCCAGTTGGACGATCACGTGCTGCCCATCGGCAAGGCGCGGATCATGCGCGAGGGCAGCGATGTCACGATCGTATCCTACTCCATCGCCGTGGGCGTGGCGCTGGAAGCAGCGGCCGAACTGGCAGAGCAGGGTATCGAAGCCGAGGTGATCGACCTGCGCACGCTGCGTCCGCTGGATACCGACACCATCCTCGAAAGCTTGGCCAAGACCAACCGGCTCGTGATCGCGGAAGAAGGCTGGCCCACCTGTTCGATTGCATCCGAAGTGGTTGCCGTCTGCATGGAGCAGGGCTTCGACCATCTCGATGCGCCCGTTCTCAGGGTCTGCAATGAGGACGTGCCGTTGCCCTATGCTGCCAACCTCGAGAAGCTGGCGCTGATCGACAAGGACCGCGTAGTCGCAGCCTGCCGGAAGGTCACCTACAAGGACTGACGCCGCGCGCGCAGCCTAGTTGACGTAGGCGTAGGTGATATCTTCGAAGGTATCGCAGTTGGCAACCGGATCGGGATCGCTGGCGTTTCGCTGGTAGATCCCGCTCAGGTCGCGGTCTGCACGCACGGTGTAACTGGCAACGGCGAAAATCTCGCCATCGTCGAAGGTGAAGGGCTCACCGATGATGGGCTGGTAGTCGTAGCTGATTTCCACGAACATCACGGCTTCGTCTTCGAAAGCAATCACTTCCTCTCCGGCAGGTCCCATGCCGGGGAAATCATCGGCCAGGGCGCCGTCACCATCCTCGCCATAGGAACTGGTGTGATTCTTGAGGCCGACACAGCGCTGCCAGTTAATGAACTGCTGATCGTCCGTATCCGGCACGACTTCGAGGCTGCTGAGTATCACGCGGCCATGGGTATAAAGGTCGATTGTCGCGCCGCCCTGCAACTGCGCGCCGTAGAACAGGTCGTTTATATCGCCTTCGAAAATCCTGCGATCCTCGATCATCGACTGGTCACCGATGCGAGAGGCGTTGTCCGCGATAAGGTTGGCCAGCTGGGACACCTTCATCTGCACCAAAACGCGGTTGGCCACTTCCACGCCCATCAGGCCGACACCCAGAATCAGCGGGAACGTCAGCGCGAATTCCGTCATCGCTACGCCCGCGGTGTTGTGAAGTAACCGAGAGAAAAGGGACAGCCTCACGTGCAATTCCCGATGCCGGTGTTGATCTGCTGAAGGTTGAAGGGCTGGTTGCGCAGGATCGTGCGCGCCCGCACGGTTACCTCGTTATCCAGATTGATCAGCCGCGCGATGGGAAACATGCGGTCATAGGTTGCCGTGACGGTATAGACCACGGCATCGCGCGCGCCGCTGGTGGCATCCAGCGAACGATCCGCATCCCACACGCCGTTGCCGTTGATATCCTCGAACACCTCGTTGTTGTTGCAGGTACCGTCGTTGTTGGTGTCACTGTATTCCTCTGCCATGCCGACATCGGAATAGTTGGTGTAAGCCGTGCGTTCGAACGTCACGACTGCATTGGGCACCACGCCCTGCACCGCGCGGGTCACCTCGGCATCCAGCGCCGCGGGATTGTTCGAAAACCGCTCGATCGTGGAATCGCGCGCAGCGTTCTGTACCGCGCCTTCGACCATCGTGTCGGCGTAGAAGTTGTAGGACATATCGAACAGGCCCATCAGCGTCATCACCAGCACGGGGGCAATCAGGCCGAATTCCGTGACGGTAACACCACGCTCATCGCGGGCGAGGGGGCGCAGCACGCCGCCCATCAGCCGGTTATCCTCAGTTCGCTCATGGCGCGGGCGATGGCTTCGAAGGCATCGTTGAGCTGCTCTGCATTGGATGCCTCGAAAGAGCGGCCCGGCCCGGCACATTCGGTCATCAGGTCGGTAAGGCCGGTGCCGAACGCGACTACCCATACGGTGACGTTGCGGTTCTTCACCTGTTCGCAGGCGACGCCGAAGCGGTTCTCGATCACCTGGGGCAATGTTTCGCTGGAGGAATCAGGGTCCCAGCGGCGCTGATCCAGCCCATCCACGCCGTATACGCCATAGGCAAGGTCGTATGGCTCGGTCTGTCCGTCCGTCAGCCAGATCATGTGGCGGCTGCGCTGGCGACCTTCGGTATCGGCGTTTTCCGCGGCGAAGATGCCGGTGGGCGAGATCAGGCGACCGCCCCAGATCATGCCGATATCGTGGTAGGTCGCGCCATAAGGCACCAGGGTGGCAAGATAGGTATCCAGCTGGCCCGCCGACATCACATCCAGCTTCTTCGCTGCCGCCGGGCAGTCCGAAAACCACCATATGCCGCTGTCGACATATTCGTTGGTCGTGCGGTGCTTGCGCGTATCGAAGTTGCCATTGCCGTTCGCTTCGATGCGGCGCACGTAGATCTCCTCGGGATAGCGCGGGCGCCACTGGGTAGCCGGATCGCCCGGAGTGGGCACCAGGTCGATATTCAGGTCCAGCGCCTGATCGAAATCAACATTGTCGTAGTCTGTAATTTCGTAGGTATCGCGCTCTTCGATGCAGCCCTCGGTTTCGGCGCGCCAGTTGCTGACGTCGCGCGTCAGTTGGTCGTATTCCCAAACGATCCGGTCAAAACTGGGTACCTCGCGTACACGTTCATAACGCTCGACATAGTTGACGTCCGTACTTGTCATCACGCGGCATGTCTGGCCGCTGCGCCAGGTGGTGTAGCGCGTACCATTCGAAGTTCGTTCCATCGGCTGGATTTGCAACAGGGCCGGAGGTTCCTCCTGTCTTTCATTCCTGCGAGCACCGTTCTCGGTGTCGGTATAGCTCCACGAATTCGCGGGACGCGAACCGTTGCAACTCCACCAGCCGCTCTGGTCGGCATTGGCCGGCTCGTTCCAGGTGGCCGCGTATGTGGAAACCTCTTGCCAGTTGCTGCGGCTGCCCGAAACATAAGTCCAGTTACGGTTGAAGGTGCGGCCTACATTCTCGTTGGGCAAACGCTGGCCGGTATCGATGCGACCCTGGTAGTGCCATGAGCTGACGACCCATTCGTCCAGCAACAGATCGCCGACGTTCACGTTGGTCGCATAAGGGACGAAGCCATAGCGGATTTCGGTCCCCGGCGCCTTGCCACCCTCGACGACGGCGTAGAAGTCGCGGATCGTCTGCTTGAGCGTCTCAATGCGCGACAGGCTGTCGCCGGGATTGCTGTGGCGCATCGAACCCGTGGTATCGATCACCATCATCACATCGAGATTGCTGAAATTCAGGATCGCTTCGCATTGCGCCGAAATTTCGAGATTTTCCTGTCCGAAAATGCGCATCAGCGTGGTCGGCACGTCGACGGAGGCAAAGCCGGAAATGGCGTAGTCGTTCTCCAGCTGCATCGCGAACTCGCGATTGCTGGTACCGTATACGCCGTCACGGAAATTGATGTTGAAGAAGCGCTGTCCGGTTGAGGCCACGTTGGCGGGAACCTCGCCATCCACGACAACGGTCGCACCCAACCGCTGGCGGGCCGCCAGGACACCGGCGTCGCAGGCCTGTTGCAACTGAACCTGCGACAGGTAGCCCCGGCCCATGTCGATCGCGCCGCCGATCAGGCCCAGAAGCGGGAACAGGGCAGCGGCCAGCATGGCGGCCACATTGCCCGAGCGATCCCGCAAGAGGCGGCGGAGGAAGCCTGCGCCTTGGGCGCGGCGGGAGGGGCGAGGTGCTATCACAGTCTCCCCCAATACCGACCAACCCTGATTTGATCGTTTAGGATCAGGGTTAAGAAATTCATGAATTCGAAAAAGGGGATGGCAGACGCCGGCATCGGGCCAGTCAGTTTGCCCGTTCAGCTACACCAGGAAGATCGGGCGGGTGTAGGTGATGAAGGGAAACTCGATACCCGCAAAGCCCAGGAAGCTCTCGATCTGGTAGGAAACCACCAGCTGGATTTCGGTCGCCCCGTCCACGCGCTGTGTGCCGGGCGTCGTGACGACCGCATTGACCCGCGATTGTTCTAGCAGATAGGGCGCACCAAGCGCGTGGTTTTTGGCCCAGGTCTCGATCTGCGAATTCGAGATCTCGTTACCCGTCTGGTATTGCACCATGGCATAGCGAGCGACGTCGGATGAAAGCCCGCGCAGCGCGTTGTAGTTCTGAAAGGCGATGCCCACCTGCAGCACGCCTACCATCATCAGGATCAGCGCCGGGGAAAGCAGGGCGAACTCTATCGCGCTCGCGCCTTTTGCGTCATGGCGAATACGGGAAAGCAGGCATTTGATCTTCATCGCAATCATCCGATCTGTACCGTGCGACTGACGTTATAGGTGAAGCCCTCGCCAACACCCCATTTGGTCCAGATCGGTGCGTAGCTGTCGGTCAGGTCGACACGGATGAACTTGTACTGCACCCCGCCGCCGCAGCTGTCGGCCACGGTGACGTAGTCGGTCGTCGTGCCGCAACGGTAGATTTCGGTCACGGTGATCTGGTCCGTGGTCAGGCCACTCGAGGTTGCCAGGACATCGCGCACCGTGTTGCGTTGCGCTTGGGTTTCGGGGATCACGGCGCGCACGATCGAGGCAGCTTCGGCAGCCGCGCTTTGCAGGTCCGTCTGGCGGGCGACCATCGTGGCCACCTCGAACCCGCCCAGCGCCATAATCAGCAGCACCGGCGCAACGAAGGCCATCTCGATTGCCATCGACCCTTTTTCGTCGCTTCCGATGCGTGTCATCCGGCAATAGGCGCGGGCGAGGGCGTTCATCATGCGACAAGCCTGACTTTGGATGCGGTGCTAACCACCGTGGTGTCTTCGTTCGACCCCGCCGGGCAGAACGTCTGCATGTCGGTAGTGCCGGTCAGGGTGATATTCCGCGCGGCAATCATCAGGCACTGGCTTGTCACGCCCGCCGTGCCCGCAAAGAACACCTCGCTGGCGGGGAAGTACATCGTGCCGTTCAGGATGGTGTTGGCATTGCCGTTGATTCTCTGGCCATTGTTGCCGGCACCGGGTCCGTCGCGGTCCTCGAATACCAGCATGCCGGCAAGGGCATTGGCATCCTCGGGAGAGACCCCGGCAGCCATCAGATCGGATGCCGCCATGGCGGTCAGGTTCACGTCGGCGCCGCCGTTGATGACGATGGAGGCGCCATTGTAGAGCACGAACATTACGCCCGCGCCGCTCACTTCGTGCTGTCCATTGATCCGCAGCGAACCGCCATCGATGATGTAGACGCCCGGCGCGAATGCGGTATCACAGCCGATATGGATGTTGGTGTAGGTGCCGGGACGAACGTTGCCGGCTTGCCCGCCTTCCAACACACGCACATCCGAATAGGTCGTCGTCTTGCGGAGCTCTCGGCGCTGCCATTTCTTTTTCTGACCTTTACCGCCCAGGTCGCGCCATACCACTTCCTCAGTCACTGTAGTGCCTGCTACGGTGCCGTTTGCCACCAGAACATCATCGTCGCTGCTCGATACATCGGAACTCTCCAACCCCTCGGGGTTTTCCCAAGGTTCGAGATTATTCTGGTTCGGCCCCTGCCAGTATGAATATTCCGTCCGGGTACGGATATCGACATCAGCGAATGTCGTGTCGCTTTCGCCAGAGCAGCTGTAGGTCCGCGAGATCCGGGATTCTGTAGGGTTGGGCGGGTCAAGTTCGGCGAACGGATCGTAGAGTCCGGTCATGTATTCCATGATCACATCGTCGGTGTTGTTCTTCAGCCATTCGTCGATCCCCCCGGCCGAAAGAATCCATCCCGCCTGGATTTCCGGGTTACCGTTCACCTTGATCGAAAGGTCATCGGTCGAGAGTGCAGCCATGCCGCAGCTTGCGGTCAGAACCGCGTTGCCGCCGATGGTGATAGCACCGGTATCGTCGAGGTCGGTTGCGATCAGGCAGCTGGTAAAGGTCACGCCCTCCTCGAAACTGGCCTGGGCGTAGGCATAGACGGAGGAAGAGCTTCCGGTCAGGAAGCTCGAGAAGGGAAGCTCTTTCGACGCTGTGGCCGAAACTGCTACGGAATTGTCGGAACCGCCTGCAAAGTCTGCCAGTCGCACGTCAGGCTCGGAACTGAACCCTTCCACCACGGAAAGGTTGGCGGCGAATTCCTGCTGGGCGCGCAGCTGGTATGTTCCCTCGGTTTCCGATTCCGCCGCCGCCCAGGCTCCGGCAACCGCGGCCTGGTCCACCGCGAACTGCAATTCGCGCTTCCACATGTACCACTGGGTCACGTCGACCCCCAGGCCGGCGCCGCCGATGAGAACCGGCATGCCAAGCGCGACGAGCAAGGTTGCATTGCCGCTGCGACAGTTTGCAACTTCGCCTAGTGTATTGCGGATGAACTTGCGGATCATTGGGTACACCTACGAATGAAACCATCTAATCTCGCGTAGTTACGTCGAGCGTGGTTTCGCGGAAGTAACGCAATGGGGTTAACAGGATGTTTGCCCTGGTCTTCCGCATGTGTTCGGCTGGCGGACCGCAACAAGCAGGGACGCTTGTGCGACTCGAAGCTGAATTCGGCCGTAGCGCTGGCCCGCGCAAACTCCCGGATGTGCGGCTTTGACTCTGGCAGGCATTTCGGGCGAAGGGGCGCACCATGTCATCCGATTTGGTCGAAACCCTGCCCCTCGCAAACCGGCTGGCGCTCTCCTACGCGCCGCGCACATGCCGCGAGGACGTGCTCGCGCTGCTGGCGCTCGACGCGCGGCTTGCCGGCATCGTGCGCGGCGATGGAGAGCCGATCATCGCGCAGATGAAACTGGCCTGGTGGCGGGAACGGCTGGCGCAGGATCCGCAGGACTGGCCGCTGGGAGAGCCGCTGCTCGCGCTGCTGCGCGCGGGAAAGCTGGACACCACTGCCTTGCCGCCCCTGGTCGATGGCTGGGAAGCCCTGCTGGCGGACGCTCTGGACGAAACCGTGGTGGAGTCGTTCGCGGCCGGTCGCATGGCCATGTGGCAAACCCTTGCCGCCGCCCATGGAGCCAGTAGCGCAAAAGTCGCTCAGGCGGCGCGGGAACAGGCCATGACCGACCTCGCCCTCAACCTCGGCACGAGGGAGGAGGCAGCGATGGCACGCGATCTGGCCAATGCGCAGGGATGGGAACCGTCCCGCTTGCCGCCCCCTTTGCGCCCGCTGGCAATTCTGCACGGCTTGTCCCGCCGCGCGCTGCAGCGCGGCGCGGAAGAGTTGCTGGACGGCCCCGGGGCGATGGCTTCTGTTTTGCGCCTTGGAATCCTGGGCAGATAACGTAAGTTCCCCGAATCCAAGGGGAATTACTTATGAACCGCGTTATTCTCGGCGCATTCGCGGCGCTGCTGCTGGTGGCTCTCGGCCTGTTCTGGGTACAGGGAAGGGCGCAGGTGGAGGAGGGGGCTCCGCCGCCTGAGGCCGAAAGTGCCGATAAGGCTGTCGATCCGGATGCGCTGCCCAGCGCCGATGTGGCCGATCTGACCGGGCCTGCGCCGCCCGAAGCCAGCGAACTGACTCGCGAGCAGCGCCGGTTCTTTCGCTACGACAGGAACCGTGACCTGAAGATAACCCGCAACGAGATGCTCTCGACCCGCACGGACGCTTTCCGGCGCTTGGACACCGACGGCAATAACCTGCTGACCTTCGAGGAATGGGCCATCACCACCAGCGATCGCTTTGCCGAGATGGACGCGAACGAGGACAACGAACTCACGCAGGCAGAATTCGCCACCAGCGCACCCAAGCCAAGGGCAACGTCGCGACCAAGCTGCAATTGCTGATGCGTCAGGCGGGCACTCTCATGCCCGCCAGCCATTCACCGAAATCAGCCTTGGCGCGGTTGGTATAGGCTTCCTTGCGCTGCTTCTTCTTCACCTCGTGCAGTGGCGGGAATAGGCCGAAGTTCACGTTCATCGGCTGAAAGTGGGCGGCATCGGCGTCGCCTGTGATATGGCTCAGCAGCGCGCCCATCGCGCTGGTCGCAGGGGGAGGGGACCATGCCTCTCCCGCAAGCTCGCTGGCTGCCATCATGCCTGCCATCAGGCCCACAGCGCTGCTTTCGACATAGCCCTCGCACCCGGTGACCTGCCCGGCGAACCGGATGTGGGGCGCGCTTTTCAGGCGTAGCTGGCGATCCAGCAATTCGGGTGAGTTGATGAAGGTGTTGCGGTGCAGACCGCCCAAACGCGCGAACTCCGCATTTTCCAGGCCGGGAATGGAGCGGAACAGCTCGACCTGAGCGCCGTATTTCATCTTGGTCTGGAAGCCGACCATGTTCCACAAGGTGCCCAGCTTGTTATCCTGCCGCAATTGCACCACCGCGTAGGGCCAGCGGCCCTGGGGGTGCTCTTCCGTGCGGTCATGCGGGTTATCGAGGCCGACACCTTTCATCGGGCCATAGCGCAGGGTTTCGATGCCGCGCTCTGCCATCACCTCGATCGGCATGCAGCCATCGAAATAGGGGGTATTGGCCTCCCATTCCTTGAACTCGCCCTTTTCGGCGTCGATCAGGCCTTGCACGAAAGCCTCGTACTGCGCCTTGTCCATCGGACAGTTGATGTAGTCGCCATCCTCGTTGGAAGCTGCCGTCGTCTTGTTCCAGCGCGACTGGATCCACGCCTTGCTCATGTCGATGCTGTCGCGATAGACGATGGGGGCGATGGCATCGAAAAAAGCGAGCCGGTCCGCGCCGGTGGCACTGACGATGCTTTCTGCAAGACTTGCTGCGGTGAGCGGACCGGTGGCGACGATGGTCAGGCCTTCGGCGGGCAACTGGTCCACCTTTTCGCGCACGACCTCGATATTCGGATGCTGTTCGAGCCGCTTCTGCACCTCGGTACTGAACACGTCGCGGTCGACTGCCATGGCGCTTCCGGCAGGAACACGCGCCATCTCGCCAGCGGACATGATGATGGAATCGAGCCGCCGCATCTCGTGATGCAGCAGGCCAACGGCGTTTTTTTCATCGTCGTCACTGCGGAAGGAATTGGAGCACACCAGTTCGGCAAGGCCGTCGGTCTGATGCGCAGCGGTCATCTCGCCGCTTCCTCGCATTTCGGAAAGACGCACTTTCACGCCCCGCTGCGCGAGTTGCCATGCCGCTTCGCTGCCTGCGAGACCGCCGCCGATGATATGTACCTGATGTGCCATGGCGCGGCTGATAAGCGTTCACGGGCGCTGGCGCAAACAAAGAGGCGCGGCTAGTGACACCTCATGCCTCCCAAGCAGCCCCATCCCGCCCTGGCTCAGAAACGCCCGTTCCTGCTGCTCAGCGTCGTTGCCGCGCTATCCTACTATTACCTGCAGGCGACCGATCTGCCGGAATTGTATCTTATTCCCATCAAGGGCTTTGGCGTCGGTTTCCTGGCGATCTATGCCTACCTGCGCCACCAGAGCGGGGATTCGCACCGGCTTGCGCTTGCCCTGGCAGTGGCGGCTCTGGCCGACATGGCAATCGAGTTCGACCTGCGCGTGGGCGCTGCGGTGTTCTTCGTGTTCCACATGCTGGCGGTGTCGGTCTTCATGAACCATTCGCGCGGCAAGCTGCACGGGGGGGACCAGTGGGCCTTCCTCGCCATCCTGATCCTGCCTCCGGTTATCGGCTATTTCCTGCCCTACGACCGAACCATCGGCTGGGCGGTCGCGATCTATGCAGTGGCGCTCAGCCTGATGGCAGCGAGCGCCTGGATGAGCGACTTTCCACGAATGCGCGTGGCCGCTGGCGCATTGCTGTTCGTGCTGTCGGACATGCTGATATTCGCTGAACTTGGCCCGCTATCGGGCAGCGCGGTGCCGGAATACCTCGTGTGGCCGATCTATTACCTCGGCCAGTTCCTGATCACCGTGGGCGTGGTGACCACTTTGCGGAAACGGAACCCGGAACTGCGGGTGGCGTGGCGGCGGGAGGACTAGCCTTCAGGCCCAGCCTGCCTCACGCATGGCATAGCCGTCGTTCCAGATCTTGGTCATGTGCGCGATTTTGCCGTCCCTGAACCGGAAGACATAGCAATAGTCCGAAGCGATGGTTTTGCCGGTCGGCGGAACCGGCCCGCCTTCATCGGAATGGGTCGCCTTGAACACAGCCGCGGCTACGAAGGTCCCGACCTCTTCGTCCGCTCCGCAGGCCAGCATCTCGTAGCTCATGTTCGGCAATGGCTCGAGAAGATGAGCCATCCATTCGGTATAGCCCTCCACGCTCTTCATATCCGCCAGTGCATCAGCCTGCGCGGTAAAAACGGCATCGGGCTGACACCACTGCTTGCAGACTCCCCAGCCCTTGCCGGTTTCGCATGCATCGAAGAACGCAAGTGCATCGGATTTGATCGACATTCTCTTTCCCCCAAGACGTAGGAAGCGACCCTACGCCATCGGGGGAAAGTAGCGACTTAATTCTCGTCGCTGTCACTTTCGATATTGTCGTCCCGGTCCAGGGTCGTGTGGGGCTGGGTCTTGTCCCCGCCGCCGCGGCGTTCGAGCATTTCCTCGACCACGGCTTCTTCGGCTTCGTTCTCCGGGCTCTCGTCCTCGTCGATGCGTGCAGCGCCGACGATGTGTTCGCCCTTGGAAACGTTGAAGATGCGAACGCCCGAGGATCCGCGTCCGATGATCGAGAAGCCTTCATGGTTCTCGAACCCGCCCTCCACCAGATGGCGGAACATGATGGGCAGGCGGATCAGCTTGGCCTGATCGGTCACCAGCATCAGTTGCATCCCGTGGCGCACGGGGAAGCTGGCGACGACGGGGCCGTTGCGGTCTTCCTGGCTGGGCGCGCCGATGTTGGTGATCCCCTGGCCGCCGCGCCCGGTGGTGCGATATTCGTAGGCGCTGGAGATCTTGCCGTATCCGTTGGCAGTGATGGTGAGGATGAATTCCTCGCGTTCCGCCATGGATTCCGCCTTTTCGGCAGGAAGCGTGTGCCCGGTATCGTTGTTCTTCCAGGCTGCTGCACGAAGGTAGGCCTCGCGCGTTTCGGGATCGGCATCGTGTGAATCAAGGATCGCCAGCGAGACGACCTTGGCATCGTCCTTCAGCGACATCCCGCGCACGCCGATGCCGGTCCGGCTCTTGGTCTCGCGCGCGTCGGTGGCGGCGAAGCGGATGGCCTTGCCAGCGTCGGAGGCGAGGAAAATCTCCTGCTCCTCGTTCAGAAGGCGCACGCCTATCAGCCGGTCGCCGCTGCCCTCGACAAAGCCCATCGCATACTTGCCCCCGGTGGGCACATTGGTGAAGGCATCCATGGAATTGCGGCGTACCATGCCTTGCTCGGTCGCGAAGACGATGTTGAGTGCTTCCCAGTCGTTCTCGTCCTCAGGTAGCGGCAGCACGTTCGTAACGCGCTCTTCGTCACCCAAGGGCAGCAGGTTGACCATCGGGCGGCCCTTCGTCTGCGGACCACCTTCGGGCAGCTTCCACACCTTCAGCCGATAGACGCGTCCGGTATTGGTAAAGAACAACACGGGGTTGTGCGTCGAGGTGACGAACATCTCGACCACCGCATCCTCTTCCTTGGTCGCCATGCCGCTGCGGCCCTTGCCGCCGTGGCGCTGGGCGCGGAAGGCTTCGAGCGGGGTGCGCTTGATGTAACCGGAGTGAGTGACGGTGACGACCATCTCCTCCCGCTCGATCAGGTCCTCATCATCGATACCATCCCAGGCGGGCGCGATTTCGGAGACGCGCGGCGTGGCGAACTGATCGCGCACTTCCTGCAGTTCCTCGCGCATCACCCCGTACAGCTTGGCCCGGTCGGCCAGCAGCGAAAGATAGTATTCGATCTTATCGGCCAGTTCCTGCAACTCGTCGCCGATCTCGTCGCGGCCAAGGGCCGTCAGGCGATGCAGGCGCAGGTCGAGGATGGCTTTCACCTGCCGCTCCGAAAGCTGGTAGGTTCCCTCTGCCTCGTCCGTCGTGGGTTCGATGGCTTCGACAAGGCGGATGTACTGCGCGATATCGCCGATCGGCCATTCCTTGGCGAGCAGCTTGGCACGGGCGATCTGCGGGTTGGAGGAACCGCGGATCATCGCCACGACCTCGTCGAGGTTCGACACCGCGACCACGAGGCCCAGCAAGATATGCGCCCGGTCACGCGCCTTGTTCAGCTCATACTTCGTGCGCCGCGTGATGACCTGTTCGCGGAAGGCGATGAAGCTGGAGATGAACTCGCGCAGGTCCAGCGTTTCCGGCCTGCCGCCGCGAATAGCCAGCATGTTGGCCGGGAAACTGGATTGCGCGGGTGTGTGTCGCCACAACTGGTTCAGCACCACTTCCGGCGTGGCGTCGCGCTTCAGCTCGATCACCACGCGCACACCCGCGCGGCTGGATTCGTCGCGAATGTCGGAGATGCCTTCGATCCGCTTTTCCTTCGCAGCGTCGGCAATCTTCTCGACCAGGCCGGCCTTGCCCACCTGGTAGGGGATGGAGGTCAGCACGATCGACTGGCGGTCGTTCTTGCCTGTCTCAATCTCGTGCCGGCTGCGCTGCAGGATCGAACCGCGTCCGGTGGTGTAGGCGGAGCGTGCGCCGCTCTTTCCCAGGATAAGCGGAGCGGTCGGGAAGTCAGGGCCGGGAATGATTTCGTGCAGTTGCTCTGCCGTGATCCCCGGATCGTCCATATAGGCAAAACAGCCGTCGATCACTTCGCCCAGATTGTGCGGCGGGATGTTGGTGGCCATGCCCACCGCGATGCCGCCTGCTCCGTTCACCAGCAGGTTGGGATAGCGCGCAGGCAGGACGGACGGCTCTTTCTCGCTACCGTCGTAGTTGTCGACGAAATCGACGGTATCCTTGTCGAGATCGCTCAGCAGCGGATCCGCCGCCTTGGCAAGACGGCTTTCGGTATAACGCATGGCCGCCGGGGGATCGGGGTCCATCGAGCCGAAGTTACCCTGGCCATCGATCAGCGGCAGGCGCATCGACCATGGCTGCACCATGCGGGCCAGCGCATCGTAGATCGCGCTGTCGCCGTGCGGGTGGTACGAACCCATCACTTCACCCACGATCTTGGCCGATTTGCGATAGGGGCGGGTGGAGGTGTAGCCGCCAACCTGGGCGGCATAAAGAATACGGCGGTGCACGGGCTTCAACCCGTCGCGAACGTCAGGGAGCGCACGGCTGACAATCACGCTCATCGCGTAATCGAGATAGCTCGTCTTCATCTCATCGACGATGTCGATGCGTTCGAATTCGCCCGGACCTTCCGGGGCGCCAGGCGTTTCGTTCTGGTCGCTCACTACACTGTCATTCCATTATTGTTCTGGTTACCTGTTAATGTAGGGAAGGGGGGCGGTAGGCACCATAGCGACAGGGTGAAACGCCCGGTAAAACGGGCCGTTTTCCACACCTCACAGCGCCTTTTCTGAATTTTACCGTCTTACCTCGTTAAAACGCCATTCAGCGCGCAATCTGTAGGACATGTTTGCAATCCCGGGCTTAGTGTGCATGAGGCCGCAGCCGGGAACGACAGGCATCCGATAACGGTTGGATGCGTGCCAGAGAATTACCAGGAGAGAGTACCAATATGCTTCGCGCCTTCCGCCCCACTCGCAATACCTCCATTCGCGGCACCGTTGCCGGTTTCGCCCTTGCCGTCGCCATTGCTGGCGGCGTGTCTGTGGGTTCGGCTGCAGTCACGTCCGATGCGGCATTCGCCCAGGATGAACAGCGCATTTCGCAAGGTTTCGGCGAAGCCTACCAGCCGGTCGCCAACATGGTGCAGCCTGAAACCGCCGATTTCCAGGGCGCGAAAGCGGCCATTCCCACAGTGATCGCCGCGATCGAGAACCAGAAGGACCGTCAGGCTGCCGGTAACCTCATCCTGAACATCGGCACCAACCTCTCCGAGCCGGCGTTGCAGCGCCAGGGTCTTGAGCTGATGCTGGAAAGCGGGCTGACCCCTGCCGAGCAGGTCGGCCAGTTCAACTACTACGTCGGCAGTTTCGCCTACAACGCTCAGGATTACGCCGCTGCGCGTGCAGCGATGAATGCGGCGGTCGCTGGCGGCTATTCTGTCAACGACAATGACGACCGCAACGATCCGGAATATATCATCCTGCAGTCCTACCTTGCCGAAGGCAATGTGGCTGCTGGCCTTGAGCATCTGAACGAAGTGGCAACCGCCCGTAAGGCTGCTGGCCAGACCATTCCGGAACAGTGGCTGCTGGTAGGCCTGCAGAAGTCATATGACGAGGAACTCACCGACCAGGCTCTGAACGTTTCGGAAATGCTGCTTGCGGAATATCCCTCGGCAACGAACTGGAAGAACAGCCTGCAGGTTGTGAACGCGCTCAATGAATTCGATCCCGAAGCGCGCGTGGACCTCTATCGCCTGATGCGCGCAACCAATGCGCTTTCGCAGCGGCAGGAGTTTGTTCGCTACATCGAGGACCTTGATCCGCGCGTGATGTCGAACGAGGTGCAGGATGTCCTCGCTGCGGGCACCACAGCGGGCGTATTCTCGTCCGATGACCCGTATTACGTTGAGGTGAAGGGCATTGCCGACACCCGCGCTCCGCAGGATCGCAACGGTATCGACCGCATCGTGCGCGATGGTGAAACCGGCGATTCGCTCGACGCGATGAGCGCAGGCGACGTGCTCTATTCGCTCGGCGATTTTTCCCGCGCGGAAGGCATGTACCGCATGGCGCTTGAAAAGGGTGCCGATGCCGCCACGGCAAACACCCGGATCGGGATTGCCCAGGCAGAGCAGGGCAACTACGCCGCTGCCCTCGAAACCTTCGGCACGGTCGATGGTGCGCGCACTCCGATCGCGCGGATGTGGGCCGCCTATGCCGCCTCGATGATGTAAGGCCATCACCGCCATACAAGATTGAAAAAGGGCGCGGAAGCTTCGGTTTCCGCGCCCTTTTTGTGACTTGCGCTTATGGTGCTGTTCGGGGTGCTTGCGCGCCCCGCCTTGGCGCTGGAAATGGCCAGCCGTACCTATTTCGACCCGCGCGCCCGGTTCGTACTATCAGGATGGCGATGCGCGCGCGGGTTTTGGCATCGCTGGCCTCCTGGCCGGCCTCGCCGGATTGACCGTGCTGCTGAAGCTCATCAACCCGATTCTCACCGGAGCGGTCCAAGCAGCCGATGGCATACGAAGGCGCGGTGCCCACTGGCAGCCAGCAGGAGCCTGATCCGCCGAGAGCCTGACAGGCATCGTCACAATCAAGGAAACGGGGAGGATAGCCGGGCTGTCCTCCCCTGTTTTTTGTCAGACGTTGAACTTGAACAGCAGGACGTCGCCATCCTTCACCAGGTATTCCTTGCCTTCCTGGCGCAGCTTGCCTGCTTCTCGCGCCGGGCCTTCTCCGCCTAGCGAAACGTAATCGTCGAAAGCGATGGTTTCGGCGCGGATGAAGCCCTTTTCGAAATCGGTGTGGATTTCACCGGCGGCCTGCGGTGCCTTGGCGGTGCCGGGCGTGGTCCACGCCCGCGCTTCCTTCGGGCCGGCGGTGAAGAACGTCTTCAGGTCCAGTAACTGGTAGCCTGCGCGGATCACGCGGGCGAGGCCGCTCTCTTCCAGGCCCAGTTCGGCGAGGAATTCCTTGCGCTCTTCGGGCTCCATGCCGACCAGTTCGGATTCGATGGCAGCGGAAACGACAACGGCCTGAGCTCCCTCGGCCTTCGCCTTTGCGAAGACCTTTTCGGACAGCGCATTGCCGCTCGCCGCGTCTTCCTCCGCCACGTTGCAGACGTAGAGGACGGGCTTCGCCGTCAACAACTGCGCCTGGCGGAACAGGCGCGCCTCTTCGTCGTCGTTCGGCTCTACCAGGCGCGCGGGCTTGCCATCGCGCAGCAGTTGCAGCGCCTGTCCCAGCACGCTGGCCAGTGCCTTTGCTTCCTTGTCGCCCGCCGTTGCGCGCTTGGCGGCATTGTCGACGCGCTTTTCCAGGCTTTCGAGGTCGGACAGCATCAGTTCGGTCTCCACCACCTCGGCATCGGCAATGGGATCGACCTTGTTGGCGACGTGCTGGATGTCGTCATCCTCGAAGCAGCGCAGCACGTGAACAATGGCGTCGACCTCGCGAATGTTGCCCAGGAACTGGTTGCCCAGGCCTTCGCCGGCGCTGGCACCTTTCACCAGTCCTGCGATATCGACGAACGAGAGCTGCGTGTGGATGATCTTCGCGCTCCCGGCGATCTTCGCGATCTTGTCCAGCCTGTCGTCCGGCACGGCGACCTGGCCGACGTTGGGCTCGATGGTACAGAACGGATAGTTCGCGGCCTGCGCGGCCTGCGTTTCGGTAAGGGCGTTGAAAAGGGTAGACTTGCCAACATTGGGCAGACCCACGATCCCACAGCGGAATCCCATAATTTGCGTGCCTTCTAGCGAATGAAACTGATGTTGCGCCGCGCCTTAGACGGGTGTGATGCGGAAAGCCAGCGCGGGCAGGGGCGGCGACCGTCGGTAAGGCGTTATTATGATCCCGCCGTTTCACGGAAAATTTGCGCTTTGCGGATAATGCCGTGCCTATGCTCGGTTATCGCGCCATCTTCGCCATGTCTCTTGCGGCCAGCCTTGCCGGGTGTTCGCTGCTGCCCAGCGATCCGACGGACAAGGCGCAGGCCGCGTTCGACGCGCAGAATTACCTGACGGCGCGAGACCATGTGCAGACCGCGCTGGCGCACGATGCCTCGGATATCCAGGCCCTGGAACTGCTGGCGCGCACGCTGCTGGCAATGGGGCAAGGCGCAGATGCCCTGGCCGCTCTTGATCGGCTCAATCAGAGCGGCACGCCGCCTGCCGATGCCAACCTGCTTGCGGCAGAGGGGAAATTACAGACGGGCGACCCTGCTGCCGCGCTGGAACTGATCGGTGACGATCCCACTGCCGAGGCCTGGCGCCTGCGCGCGCTGGCGGCCATTGCGCAGGGTGACGCGGAACGTGCGGGGCAGGCCTATGCCAACGGTCGCCGCGCCGAGGGGCCAAGGGGTAAGCTGTTGGCATCGGAAGCCACGTTCCACCTGGGCCGCGGCGACCTTGATGCTGCAGGGCAGGCCGTCGCACTGGCGCAGGACGTGGCACCGGATCGCGTGGAAACACTGTTTGTCTCGGCGCGCATGGCAGAGGCGCAGGGCAGCCCGGTCCTGGCGTTGTCGAATTACCTCCGGATCATCGAGATCGTACCCATGGACCGGCCGGCGCTGCTTTCCGCCATTGCCACGTCTGAACAGGCCGAATTGCCGCGCATTACCCGGCACCTGATCGCATATGGGGCTGCGACGCGCCCACTTGATACGGAATTTGTCTACCAGCAGGCGAGGGTCGATGCGTGGGACGGCAAATGGGAAACGGTGCGCGAACGCCTGCAAGCGCATGAGACGGAACTCGCCGAACACGATCCGGCTCGCCTGCTTTATGCAGAGGCGCTCCTCCAGCTTGGCCAGGTGGAGACTGCGCGGGCAATTGCCGCACCCATCGTGGCGCGGCGCACGGGCGATCCTGCTGCCATCCGGTTGCAGGCTGCCATCGAGGCTGCCAGCTAGTCCTGCATCCTCAGCGCATATTCGTTCATGAAGCGTGGGTCGTCACCCGCGGCGAGCCAGTCGGCGCATCCGCCGATGGCGCCCAGCATCTGCACCAGGTCATCCATTTCCGCCTTGGCGAAATTGCCCAGCACATGGCCGTGCACCCGGTCCTTGTGGCCGGGATGGCCAATGCCGATCCGTACCCTGCGAAAATCGGGGCCGAGATGCTGGTCGATGGACCGCAGCCCGTTGTGCCCGGCATGGCCGCCGCCCTGCTTCACTTTCACCTTGAACGGGGCGAGGTCGAGCTCGTCATGGAAGACGGTCAAGGCTTCGACGGGCAACTTGTAGAAGCGCATGGCTTCGCCGACGCTGCGGCCGCTTTCGTTCATGTAGGTCGCGGGCTTTAGCAGCAGGACCTTCTCGGTGCCGATCCGGCCTTCCTGCAGCCAGCCCTGAAACTTCTTCTGGACAGGACCGAAGTCGTACATGTCGGCCAGCACGTCGCAGGCCATGAAGCCGACGTTATGCCGCTGCAGCGCGTATTTGGGGCCGGGATTGCCCAGGCCTACCCACAGTTGCATGGGGATTCTCCCCTTCTAGCGCTGGCCCTGCTGGGGAATACCGGTCTGCGGTGTGTTTTGTCGCGTCGCGTTCGCCTGCACGTTGGTATTGCCCAGCACTTCCATCACCGAGAGGTAGAAATTCGCGCAGGTGTTGGCGAAGTTATCCAGCTGCTGCCGGTTGGAATTGGCGATCAGGGTGGACGCGGCACGGAACTGGCCCACAGCCTCCGCCGAGGAATAGTGGCTCAATCGTCCGGCGTAAAAGGCCGAGATGATGGTGAGGTTGTTCAGGATGTCCACCCGCTGTTCGGGCGGCATGGAGGCCGTATTCAGCAATTCCGTACGCCGCTGCTGCATCAGGACGAAGCACTGGAAATCCTGTGGATTGGCAGGAAGGGTGCCTTGTTGAGCCAGGGCCGGGGTAGGAGCGGGGACTGGCGAAAGCGCCAGCCCCGCACCCAGTGCAAGAGTAGTAGCAAGTGCGCGCAAGCGCATCATTCGCTCTTTTCTTCCTGCTCTTCTGCAGCATCTGCATCCGGACCCTGCTCGGTGGCGGCAACGCCATCTGCAGGCACGTCTGCATCCTCTTCGCCATCTTCACCTTCGGAGCGCTTGAGAGCCGAGGGAGCCACGACGGTGGCAATGGTGAAGTCGCGGTCGGTAATCGCGCTTTCGGAACCCGCGGGCAGCGTCAGTGCAGAAATGTGCACGGAATCGCCAACTTCGAGGCCGGTAACGTCGATTTCGATCTCGCTGGGAATCTTGTCCGCTTCGCAAACCAGTTCCAGTTCGTGACGGACCACGTTCAGAACGCCGCCCTTCTTGAGGCCGGGGCTGGCTTCTTCGTTGGTAAAGACGACCGGTACGTTCACGTCGATCTTGGCACCCTTGGCAAGGCGCAGGAAATCGACATGGATCGGGCGATCGCTGACGGGGTGCAAGGCCACATCCTTGGGCAGGGTGTTGGTCTTCTTGCCGTCAACGGTGACTTCGACGATGGAGTTCATGAAGTGACCGGTCATCAACAGTTTGACCAGCACTTTCTCTTCCACGTGGATAGTCGTGGGTTCTTCCTTGCCGCCATAAATAACGGCGGGTACGCGGCCATCGCGACGCAGCGCACGGGAGGCTCCCTTGCCAGCCCGTTCACGCATCTCGGCCGGCAGAGTCAGAGCGTCGCTCATAAGTATTGCCTTTCGATTGCATATATATCTGCTGCCACGCCTCCAGGGATGACATCGGCAGCAGGCCGCGCGTCTAGCAGGAAACGCTGCGAAAGCAACTACTGGATACGGCGCGCGTCATATCCGCGCCGCTCCAGCAGGGCCACGACACCAGCATCGCCGATCACGTGCCCGGCACCCACCGCGACGAACGGCTTTCGCCCGCCATCGATCAGTTCGGCAATGCGAGGAACCCAGCGACCGTTCCTGTCGGTCAGCAGCACGCGCTTGAGTTCGGGCGAAAATTCGAGCGAATTGTTCACGTGATCCGCCAGCGCATCCTCGTCGCCGGTCAGCCAGGCCAGCAGCATTTCCTGGTCCGAGTTGGCCTGGTGCGAACGGGCGACACCGTAAAGCAGGTCGCTTTGCGCGG
This sequence comes from uncultured Sphingomonadaceae bacterium, assembly GCA_947493195.1. Classification (GTDB taxonomy): domain Bacteria; phylum Pseudomonadota; class Alphaproteobacteria; order Sphingomonadales; family Sphingomonadaceae; genus Alteraurantiacibacter. The sequence continues at coordinate 183,240 of CANLQG010000005.1, forward strand.
CGGCCGAAAGCTTGTCGAACATGCCAAGCTGGAAAGCAAAGCTCTCGAGGCCGATCACGTCCTCGGCATTGCGGATCAGCACCCGGTCCACCCCGTTGGCGGGATCGCCGGTCCGCACTTCTCCGGAAAGCATCATGGCCGCGGCCCAGCTTTCCACCCGGCCAAAATCGGTGCCCGTCATGCCTGCTTCCTCAACTAGGGTTCGCAGGGCAGGGCGCTGCGCCGGTTCGACCCGCTCAAGCAGGGGCGGCAGGCCCGGCGTTTCGGATAGGTCGGCAAACAGGCCCATGCCCGCAGGGTCGTCAAGATTGGCGACCTCGACCACCAGTACGCCCGACTGTTCGAAAGTTTCGTCCAGCAGGGGCGTGCCCCAGTACATGTCGTCGGGCAAGGCATGGACGGTGCCGAAAACCCAGCCGACCTCTCCTGTAGACGAAGTCACTTCCCACAGCGGCGGAGAACCCTCCGGCCAGTCGCTTTCCGGCACGAAAGGGTCGCCGCAGCCCGAAAGCCACAGCGACCCCGCGATTGCAAATGACTTGAGCAGTCTTGCGATCAATTGCCGATACGCTCCACCATCAGGCCTCGCTCAGCCAGCAGGCTCTGCACACTGCCATCGCCTGCAAGGTGCCCGGCACCCACGGCGACAAACACCGTGCCCGGAGTATCGAGGCGGGTCTCGAGCCAGTCGACCCAGTTACGGTTGCGGTTCACCAGCAGGCGCTCGCGCAGTTCGGGATCGTCCATCTCGGCATTCATGATTTCGCCCAGCGCGTCGGCATCGCCTTCCAGCCATTCGGCTTTCATCTCGTCGAGCGAAGACACCACGCGATCAAGGTTCTCTACCGTGGAATCGAGCAATTCGAGCTGGGCGTCCATCGGCAGGGTGTCGAACAGCGCGACCTGCTCTTCAATGGTCTCCAGCGCGCTGCGCTGCTTGTTCTCGCCACGCTGGCGCAGCACCATTTCAACACCGGAGTTTGGCTGCCAGCCCGCCTGCAGCAGGGGCAGCATGGAGAGGTTGAGCGTCGCGGCCCAGGGCTCGACCGGGTCGAGCGCGCCAGCGGGCAGGCCAAGGCCTTCCATCGCAGCCTCGTATTCGGTGCGGTTTTCCTCGGTCATCAGGCTGCGCAGGGTCTGGCCTTCGGGAAGCATGGCGAGGCCAGCCATGGCCTGCGCAGCGCCTTCCATGTCATCCATCGCGATTTCGAAGACGAGTTCCTCGGAAGAATCGAAGGCGCTGGCGATACGCTCGTCATACCAGGTCTCGCCTTCGGGCAGCACGTGGATGGTGCCGAACAGGTAGATCGTCGTGTCCTCGTCGGACAGGCTCCAGAGCGCAGGCCCGCTGGCGTGGGCGTGATCGTCTGCCATTGCGGGCAAGGCGAATGCGCCAAGGGAAAGGGCGAGGGCGGAAGCGGTGAGAGTCAGTTTGCGAAACATAGAGCGGCTCCTTGGGGGTTGGTCGTGATTGGAAAGAAGGAAGGATCAGCGCAAACCCAGCTTGCGTGCGATGTAGACAATGGCTCCAATACCAAGAGTGGCAAGATAAATTGCCACGTGATTGACCTCCGGCGCGAGCCCGAGATCGTGAAACAACCACCAGCTGGGGAAGGCGACCATGTAGAAGTACAGGCTGAACAGGCAGCACCACAGGTTGTCGAGCACATCCAGTTCGTCGACCCGGCGGAAATATTCCCAGGTGAACCAGGCGAAACTGGCGACGGCTACGAGCCACGCTGCGAACAGGCCCCATGCGGGCAGTGTTCCGTTTTCGTAATGACCACCTGCGTATCCGGTAACCAGTCCCACGACAGCGGCAATCCCTGAGCCCATTGCGCAGAAACGCCAGAGACTGTTGCGGCGTGACTTGAGCCGGGCCTCGCCCGACAGGGTATCAGTCTTGTCCGTCATCGAAGATCTCCTCGATAGGCATGTCAAACAGGCGGGCGATGCGAAAGGCGAGCGGCAGCGAAGGGTCGTGCTTGCCAGTCTCGATGGCGTTCACGGCTTGGCGCGAGACATCGAGCCGTCCTGCCAGTTCGGCCTGGCTCCAGTCGCGTTCGGCGCGCAAGACCTTGAGGCGGTTGTTCATCGACTGTCCTTCCAGCGCAGGAACTGGAAGATGAAGACGAACAGGAGGCAGAAGTATTTGAACGTCTGCGCCATCGCTTTCCACAGGGTAGTCTCTTCCATGAAGAGGCTGAAGGGATAGGGCGCCTCTGGTGCCGACGTTATCAGGTAGACCACCGTTGCCGCAGCAAACAGCACGAACGGTACGGCCACCGCGACGTAAATGAGCACGTCAGCCGTGCGATGGAACAGCTGCTCGGCATATTCGTCACGCATGAAGCGGGCCAGCACCAGGAATGGCGCAACGAAGAATGCCAGGAATATGCTTATATAGCCAAAAGCACGGTACCACGCGGGATAAAACCCTTCGTTATAAAGCCGGGGAGCAAGGCCCAGCGCGACATCGGCTATGATGAGGACACCTGCGAGCAGGCACAGGTTCATCAGCCGATAGTACCAGCGATACAGTCCGCGATCGGTCGTTGCCGCTTGCATCACAGGGCTCCTGTCAGGCGTTTGATGTTGAATACCAGGTAGAAGGCAAGGATGGCAGCGATGCTGCCGCCCTCCGCCGGAAAGTTCATGCCGGCCTCATTGCCTGTCAGACCGTCATAGAACCCCTCTAGGAAGGGCGCGAAAAGCATCCACGCCACGGTCACTGCGAACGCGGCGTTAGCGCCAGCGCTCCACAGACCCAGCGTATACTCGTCGCTCTTGCGGGTCGCGAACATCACCGAGAGACTGACGATGAGTGCCAGCACGAACGGGGCGGCGGTGTAGGGCGGCGCGTCCATCATCCGTGCCGGAATGACAGCCATTATCGCCAGCAGGCCGATGATACCCATCAACAGGTTGAGCGGCGCACGGCTTTTCCGTTGCTTTGCTGACGTCATGTCTGAGTGGGTCCTGTGCAGAGGGAAATATATCGGGGTCGGCGGGCTGGTGCCGACCCCGAACCCGGTTGGCTTCACGCGCCGGGATTGGCATCGATAGTGGCAAGGGACGGGCCTCGCGCTTCGGCGATGGCGAGTTCGACCTGCGGGGTCAGCAGATCGGTCATGCTTTCCTGGCAGGCGCGCTGGGTCTTGCGCGAATGGGCATCCATTCCATTGACGCGGCAGGCGCGGCGGATGGCGTATTCGACACGGTCATCCAGACGATCCCGGTCTTCCGCACGGGTGAGGTCGAGGCCGCCGAGACGGATTTCGACGGTAACATCGTTCTGCTCGGGCTGCGCGGCGGCGGGAACGGCGAGGGTGACGGCGGAGAGGGCGAACAGGGTGGTGGCGATCTTGAGCATCTAAGGTCTCCAGCTTGGATATTGGGTCCAGTGGTTAGGTCAACCTTCCTTTATGTCAGGTTGTCCTGACTTTATGTCGCGATTCACTTACAATGTCAACAAGACCTGACAAAAAGACACGCAGGCATGACCAAGGGTCCAGCAAGTTGCTGATTTGGAAGCACAACCTTCTCGGAAATCAGTTGATGCGACGGGCCTGCAAGCCGCGACGTTCCAGGTAGACGAGCACCGACTCGAGGCCTTCGAAGTGCCCTGCGCCTACCGCCAGCAGCACCGTGCCAGGTTGCTCCAGCCGGTCTTCCAGCCACGCGGCCCACTGGGCGTTGCGCCGGTCGAGCAATACCTCGTTGAAGGCATCGCCGATCTTGCCACCGCCAAAACCCAGGTCGAATTCCTCGGCAACCTCGCCGCGTGCCCAGGCGTGCTCCATCGCCCAGTAGTCGTTGCCGGCAAGAGCCTGCGTTTCGGTGCTATAGAGTCCGTCAAGCGTCTTGCCGCCCCATTGCCGCAGCTGCACGTCCAGCTCGCTCACCACGGCCTCGTCATCCGTGCGGAAAAGCGAGTACATCACGCGCCTGAAATCCTCGATCGACTCGATCGGCTTTCCGCGCTGCGTGAACTCGCGCTGGAGCACGGTTTCCACACCGTGTTCATAGCTGGATGGATCGCCCGCCAGCCCGGCCTGCCCGAAACCCAGCAGCGCCACCATCACCGGAACGTTGTCGACATATTCGAACGGAAGCCCGCTCATCGCGACAAGCTGGCGCCAGCGCGGGCGCGACTGGGGGGATAGCTGACTGGATGTGGGTTGCCTGTTCGCCAGCACCCGCACGATCTTTGGGCTGATCGATTCCACCGCCCCTTCGCTGTCGGCATCGCTGGTTTCCACCACCAGCACGTCGGCCTTCTCGATGATGGTGTCGAGCTGCGGATTGCGCCAGCGAAACCCCTCGGGCAGCAGGTGGATCGTGCCCAGCATGTAGATCGTCGTATCCTCGTCCGACAGTTCCCACATGGCGGGCGCGGGATCGTAATCCTGGGTGAAGGAATAGCGGCCATCCTCCTGCGCCAGAAGCGGTAGGGGGAGGGCGGCAGCCAGCGCGGCAGCAACAGCGCCCAACGCCTTAAGAACACGGCTCGTCATGACGGCAACACACACCGGCACCGCCCCTCGTGTCAAGCAGGCTTCGCGCCTGCGGCATTGACGGCTTGCAGGGCTTGAGCCATTGCGCCGCACCTATGGACAACAATCCAGCAAGAGACCCCAAGGCCAGCTTCCAGGACATGATCCTGGCCCTGCACGATTTCTGGAGCGCGCAGGGCTGCCTGATCCTGCAACCCTACGACATGCGCATGGGTGCAGGCACGTTCCACACCGCCACCACGCTGCGCGCGCTGGGGCCGGAACCGTGGAACGCCGCCTTCGTGCAGCCCTGCCGCCGCCCGACCGATGGGCGATATGGCGAGAACCCGAACCGGTTGCAGCACTATTACCAGTACCAGGTGATCCTGAAGCCGAGCCCGCCCGACATCCAGGACCTGTACCTAAAGTCGCTGGAAGTGATCGGCATCGATCCGCTCAAGCACGATATCCGCTTCGTGGAGGACGACTGGGAAAGCCCGACGCTGGGCGCATGGGGCCTTGGCTGGGAAGTGTGGTGCGACGGGATGGAAGTCACCCAGTTCACCTATTTCCAGCAGATGGGCGGCTTCGACTGCAAGCCGGTTGCGGGCGAATTGACCTACGGCCTCGAACGCCTCGCCATGTATATCCAGGGCGTCGACAATGTGTACGACCTTGATTTCAACGGTCGCGGCGTATCTTACGGCGAAGTTTTCCTAGAGAACGAGAAGCAGATGTCGAAGTGGAACTTCGAGGTTGCCGAGACAGATGCCCTGTTCGACCTGTTCAACAAGGCCGAGGCAGAGTGCAAGAACGCGCTCGACGCCGACGTGCCCATCGCCGCCTATGAACAGGCGGTGGAAGCCAGCCACCTGTTCAACCTGCTGCAGGCGCGCGGCGTGATTTCGGTGCAGGAACGCGCCAGCTACATGGCCCGTGTGCGCGATCTGGCGCGCGGTTCCTGTGAGAAATACGCAGAGACGATGGCGCCTGCCTGGAAAGAGAAATACCCGGAGTGGTCGCTATGAGTGATTTCCTCCTCGAACTGCGTTCCGAAGAAATCCCCGCCCGGATGCAGGCTGGTGCGCGCGGCGAGCTTGAAAAGCTGTTCCGCCGCGAGATGGACGTTGCTGGCGTGGACTTCGGCGAGATCACCATCTGGTCCACCCCGCGCCGCCTTGCGCTGATCGCACGCGGCCTGCCTGATGCGACGCAGCCGGTCAGCAGCGAGGAAAAAGGCCCGCCCGTCGGCGCGCCCGATCAGGCTGTCGACGGGTTCTGCCGCAAACAGGATGTCTCTCGCGACGACCTCGAAGTGCGCGACGTGAAGGGACGCGAGACCTACTTTGCGGTAAAGAACATCCCCGGCCGCGCCACGAAGGACCTGCTGGCCGAAGCCATTCCCGCGATCATCCGCGATTTCTCCTGGCCCAAATCCATGCGCTGGGGTGCGGCCTCGCGTTCGACCGAGAGCCTGCGCTGGGTGCGCCCGCTGTCGGGCATCGTGGCGCTGCTGGGCGAGGACCTTGTCGAGTGCGAGGTCCACGGCGTCACATCGGGCTGGGTCACGCTGGGCCACCGCTTCCACCACTCGGGCGACATCACCATCGGCAGCGCAGACGACTACGCCGAGAAGCTGCGCGCCTGCCACGTGATCGTGGACCACGAGGAACGGCAGGACATCGTGCGCTCTGGCGCGGCCAAGGTTGCCGCCGATGCTGGTCTGCAACTGGTCGAGGACGAAGGGCTGGTGATTGAGAACGCAGGCCTTACCGAATGGCCGGTGCCTCTGCTGGGCCGGTTCGACGAACAATTCCTCGACGTGCCGCCCGAAGTCATCCAGCTCACCGCGCGGGTGAACCAGAAGTATTTCGTCTGCGAAAGCGCTGATGGCAAACTCGCCAACGCCTTCGTCTGCACTGCCAATATCGACGCGGCCGACGGCGGCGCGGCGATTGTTGATGGCAACCGCAAGGTGCTGGCCGCAAGGCTTTCGGACGCACGCTTCTTCTGGGAATTGGACCAGAAGACCCCGTTGCGCGAGCACGCGAAGAAGCTGGAGCGCATCACCTTCCACGAAAAGCTGGGCACTGTTGCCGACAAGGTTGACCGGGTTGCGAAGCTGGCAGCTTGGCTGACATCGGATGCCCGCGCACCGAACGGCGATCACAATCTTGCGCGGCAGGCCGCCGAACTGAGCAAGTCCGATCTCGTTACCGAAATGGTCGGCGAATTTCCCGAACTGCAAGGTCTGATGGGCGGCTACTACGCCCAGAAGGAAGGGCTGCCGCAGGAAGTGGCGGACGCTATCCGCGATCACTACAAGCCTGTCGGGCAAGACGACGAGGTGCCAACCGCACCGCTGACCGTGGCCGTGAGCCTTGCCGATAAGCTCGACAACCTCTTCAGCTTCTTCAAGATAGATATCCTGCCCACGGGCTCGAAAGATCCCTTCGCCCTGCGCCGCGCCGCACTCGGCTACCTGCGCCTAGTGCAAGCAAACGGGCTGGAGCTTTCGCTGGAGCAGGCCGCGCAGGCTTGGGGCGGGCTCGGCGAGTCCAAACTCGGCACTCGCGTTGCGGAATTCCTCTCCGACCGGCTGGCCGTGCAGATGCGGGAGGAGGGCGTGCGCCACGACTATATCGCGGCATCGCGTGAATGGCAGGGTCACACGGATGCGAGGACTGACAGGATCGAAGCACGCGCACGCGCGCTTGCGAAATTCCTGCAAACAGATGACGGCACAAACCTTCTCGCCGGATACAAGCGCGCGGCCAATATCCTCAAAAAGGAAGACTGGCACGGCATCGAAGGCGAGATCGCCCGCACCGGCGAAGAAGACCCGCTGGCGCTAGTCGACGATCCCGACATGAAAGCGGTAATCGACGCCAAGATGAGCGAGCGTCACGCGCGCGAACTGTCCTACACGCCAGAGCCTGCCGAAAAGGCCCTGATCGAGGCTCTGGATGCAGCGGAACCGCAGGCGAGCCAAGCCATTGAAAAGGAAGATTTCGCAGCAGCGATGTCTGCGCTTGCCAGCCTTCGCGCACCGATCGACGCCTTTTTTGAAGAGGTTACGGTGAATGACGCAAACGAGGACAAGCGCGCATCGCGTCTCGACCTGCTTGCACGTTTCCGTGCTGCAGTGCACAACGTGGCGGATTTCTCGAAGATCGAGGGGTAGGGCAAAGGTCACATATCCTACACCGGATTTGAGGGAATAACGCACGATAACAATTGTTTGGGGCGCAAGCGGGTTTTTGCAAAAGCACCGTTTCGCCGTTCCAGGTCAAAGGTGAGGTAATGACGCAAACGGTCTACACATTCGGCGGCGATGCTCCGCACAACGATCCCCGCCAGCGCGACAAGACCGTTACCGGCGGCAAGGGTGCGAACCTTGCCGAGATGGCCAGCATCGGGCTGCCGGTCCCTCCCGGCTTCACCATCACCACCGAAGAGTCGGTGCGTTACCTCGAACACGGGGCTGCCTTCTCCGACGAACTGCGCGCCCACGTTGCCGATGCCCTGGCGCATATCGAGCGCGCCGTTGGCAAGTCGTTCGGCGATGCGGCGGATCCCATGCTGGTGTCAGTCCGCTCGGGCGCGGCGGTATCCATGCCCGGCATGATGGACACCGTGCTGAACCTGGGCCTGAATGACGAGACGGTAGAAGGGCTGGCCAGGGTCAGCGGCGACGATCGCTTCGCCTGGGACAGCTATCGCCGCTTCGTGCAGATGTACTCCGATGTCGTCCTGGGCCTCGATCACGGCCTGTTCGAGGAAGCGGTGGAGATCGCCAAGGAAGACAACGGCTATTTCACCGACACCGAGATAACGGCCGAGAACTGGCGCGCCATTGTCGGCGAATTCAAGCAAATCGTGAAGGCGGAGCGGGGCGGGGAGCCCTTCCCGCAGGATGTTCACGAGCAGCTGTGGGGCGCGATCGGCGCCGTATTCGCCAGCTGGGACACCGAGCGGGCGAAAATCTACCGGCGGCTCAATTCCATCCCGCACGACATGGGCACCGCGGTGAACGTGCAGGCCATGGTGTTCGGCAATATGGGCGATACCAGCGCCACTGGCGTTGCCTTTACCCGCGATCCGTCCACCGGCGAACGCTCCTACTACGGCGAATGGCTGGTCAACGCGCAGGGTGAGGACGTGGTGGCGGGCATTCGCACGCCGCAATACCTGACAAAGGCGCGGCGTGAGGCGGCAGGCGCGGAAAAACCGAGCATGGAAGAAGCCATGCCCGACGCCTACGAGGAACTGGCGCGCGTCTTCGACCTGCTGGAAAAGCATTACAGGGACATGCAGGACATCGAGTTCACCGTGCAGGAGGGCAAGCTGTGGATGCTGCAGACCCGCACCGGCAAGCGTACCGCCAAGGCGGCGCTGAAGATGGCGGTGGACATGGTGGACGAGGGCCTGATTGACGAGAAGACCGCGATCCTGCGCGTTGACCCCATGGCGCTCGACCAGCTTCTGCATCCCACGCTGGACCCCGATGCCCCGCGTGACGAGCTCGCAAGTGGACTGCCGGCATCGCCCGGCGCTGCATCGGGCAAGATCGTGCTGGATGCCGATACCGCCGAACTGTGGGCGAACCGCGAGGAGGATGTCGTGCTGGTGCGGGTCGAAACCTCGCCCGAGGATATTCACGGCATGCACGCCGCACGCGGCATCCTCACCGCGCGCGGCGGCATGACCAGCCACGCAGCCGTCGTGGCGCGGGGCATGGGCCGTCCATGCGTGTCCGGCGCTTCGGCCGTGTCGATCAACCTGAAGGAGCGTACGCTACGCATCGGCAAGCGCGAGTTGAAGGAAGGCGACGTCATCACGCTGGACGGCGCGACCGGACAGATCATGGCGGGCCGCGTACCAACGATAGAGCCTGAACTGGCAGGCGACTTCGGTGTCCTGATGGAATGGGCGGACAAGCACCGCCGCATGGGCGTGCGCACAAACGCGGAAACGCCCGAAGATTGCAAGACCGCGCGCGGCTTTGGCGCGGAAGGCATCGGCCTGTGCCGCACAGAGCACATGTTTTTCGATGCGGGCCGAATCCTGGCCGTGCGCGAAATGATCTTGGCCGATGACGAGGCGGGGCGACGCAAGGCGCTGGAAAAGCTGCTGCCCGAACAGCGCAGCGACTTTGCGGAGATCTTCCGCACGATGCACGGTCTGCCCTGCACGATCCGCTTGCTCGATCCGCCGCTGCACGAATTCATGCCCTCGCGCGACGAGGAGTTCGAGGAGCTTTCCGCCAGCCTCGATGTCGATGTCGAGCACCTGAAGCGGCGTGCCGGGGAACTGCACGAGTTCAACCCCATGCTGGGCCACCGTGGCTGCCGACTGGGGATCACTTTCCCAGAAATCTACGAGATGCAGGCCCGCGCCATCTTCGAGGCTGCCTGCGAAGTGACGGCGGAAGGTGGCGACCCCGTCGTACCCGAAGTCATGATTCCGCTGGTCGCGACGCGCAAGGAACTGCAGATCCTGCGCAAGCTGGTGAATGACACGGCTGCTGAGGTATTTGCCGAGAAGGGCGCACAGGTCGAATACCTGGTTGGCACCATGATCGAACTGCCGCGCGCCGCGCTGATGGCGGGCGAGATAGCCGAGGAAGCGCTGTTCTTCAGCTTCGGCACCAACGACCTCACACAGACGGCCCTGGGCGTGTCCCGCGACGATGCCGGACGGTTCCTGTCACCTTATGTCGACAAGGGCATCTATGCCCGCGATCCCTTCGTGACACTGGATGTCGACGGGGTAGGCCAGTTGGTGGAGATCGCCGCCGAACGGGGCAGGGCGACGCGCGCCGATCTGAAGCTGGGCATCTGCGGCGAACACGGCGGCGATCCGGAAAGTATCGCATTTTGCGAGAAAGTCGGTCTCGATTACGTCTCCGCCTCCCCCTACCGCGTGCCGATTGCCAGGCTTGCGGCTGCGCAGGCAGCGCTACGTTCCCGCTAGGGAACGTCTGCCCGACAGCGTGAGGATGGCGAAGGTCTCGGTCACGCGGCCATCCTCGTCTGCCTGCTGCATGAAGGCCTGCCGCGCCCGTTCATACCCCGCGCGGGTCAGCGGAGGGACGGCAGAGGCCAAGCTCTTGCCCAGGCCCTGCTGGCGCAGGTCCGCAACCAGCCGGTCGAGCGAACGATAGCGGACCTTGAGATCGTGCGAATCGACGACCGGGTCTTTCCAGCCCGCACGCTGCAACAGTTCAGCGGCAGAGCGCGTATCGACGAGCGGGTGCATGCGGGCCGCTGGCCTGTCCGGCTCTGCAGCGTAAATCGCCTGTCGCAACCGCGGCAACGAACCGGCACCCGGAAACATCGCGATAACCAAGCCACCGGGCGCCAGAGCTTGCCGCAGGTGGATCAGCGCGCCCGGCAGGTCGTTCACGGTGTCCAGCAGGCCGAGAACGGCGATGAAATCGAAGCCCGAACGCGGAAAGGGGCTGGCAAGATCGATGGCATGAGCGCCCACGATGTCGGCTTGGTGGATATCGGGCGTTGCGGCGAGTACCTGCGAGGCCATCCGATTTGTGTAATCCCCGATCACCAGCGCTTTTGCCGGCTCGTGCCGCACGAAAGCGAGCCGTTCGGCGATATCGTCCACCATGTCGTCCAGGATGAAGCGGGCAGGGTCCGCTTCACGGGTTTGCAGGGCCAGCATGCGGGAACGGACCACGGCGCGGCGCGCTTCGGAAAATATCAGCGGAGGAGTTGACTTCATGCGCGCTTGCTTACCGATCACGGCGCGGGCAGCATAGCCCGCATGGCCGTGAAAGACGCATTCGCCCCGCTTGTGGACCTGATCTACCCGCCGCGATGCCCGCTTTGCGGAGAGGCAATCGCCTCGCAGAAAGGGCTCTGTGCCGTATGCTGGGCGACGCTGGAAATCCCTGATGTCGCCGGAGAGGACGGGGTGACAGCTGCCACGCTCTACAACGATACCGCCCGCCAGCTGGTGCTCAATTTCAAGCATGGGCGCAAGATCGCGCTCGCCGGAATGATGGCGCGGCAGATTGCAACGCGGCTTCCCGATCTGGACGGACCGTGGCTTGTCGTGCCGGTTCCGCTCCACCGGATCCGGTTGTGGCAGCGCGGGTACAACCAGTCTGCCCTGATCGCCCGGGAAGTGTGCAAGCTGCGCGACATGCACCTCCTGGTCGACGGGCTGGTCCGCCGCAAGCGCACGCCGAGCCTTGGCGGGCTTGGCCGGCAGGAGCGCGCGAAGGTGCTGGCAGGAGCCATCGCGGCAAATCCCGCGCGGATCGAACGACTCGGCGGCGCCAAGGTGCTCCTGGTAGACGACGTGCTGACGAGCGGCGCGACGAGCAATGCCTGTATCGCGGCCCTTCGGGCAGCGGGTGTGCGGCGGGTTCACGTGGCGTGCTTTTCCCGCGTAATCGAAGGGCGCTAGAGCAGTGCAAACGGGAGAAACGCAAAACGCCCGGGTACAGGTACCCGGACGTTCGCGTGACGATATCGCTGAAACAGTCGCGCATACCCCCCAGCAAGCGCGCCAGTTTCAAACCCTCATGAACCCGGTGCCCCTGTTCGTACAGTGTAGCACCGAGACCCCCCCATTCCCTGGCCGGAATGGCAGACGGCCCGTCAAGCCGCGCAGCATTCATCTCAAAGAAAGGTTCCCGAGCAAACAGCGATGTCAGCACTTGTTAGTTTTTACCGAGAGCCTGTGTTTATCTTGCAACAAATGAGTACAGAGAGTGCAACCTACTGTGCGATTGCGAAAGGATGAGAGCGATTTCCGATAACGATACAGAGCGGGAGGCAGGCAGTTCGTTCATGCCCAAATTCGATGCGACCGGCCTGCTGAGCGCGGTTGTCCAGCACGTCGACACTGGCGAAATCCTGATGCTGGCTTTCATGGATAATGAAGCCCTGGCAGCAACACGGAAAACCGGAATCGCGCATTTCTACTCGCGCAGCAGGGGGAAGCTCTGGATGAAGGGCGAAACCTCGGGCAACACACTGCAGGTCGAAACAATCTTGGTCGACTGCGATCAGGACGCGGTCGTGCTAAAGGCGCGCCCTGCCGGTCCGGCGTGCCATACGGGCGCGCGCAGTTGCTTCTATCGCAAGCTGACGGGAGACCGGCTCGAACGCATAGATGGCGAGGATTGAGGTCATACAGGCTCCGATCGGGACGGAGTGCGCCTAGCGCTTTCCTTCAGCTTCGCGCATGGCGGTTTCCCAATGACCGAGCTCGCGCCTTGCCTCTGCCACGAACGGGCTGCGCCTGATGTAGAAGTCGAACGCCCGTGCCATCCAGCTTCCCGGCGCGCGCAGTGGCCGTTCTACCTGGCAAAGAAGGATGATGCGCGGCTCGTCGGTATCATTCCAGACTTCGTGCTCGTAAGTGTCGTCGAAGATGGTCCATTCGCCCTTTGCCCAGCTAACCGTCTGCCGGGCTACCTCCATGCGGCAATCCCGCCTGTTCGCGGGTATGCTAAGGCCGAGGTGCGCGGTGAAAAAGCTCTTTGAAACCCCGCGGTGCCGAACGATATGCGCGCCCGGAGCCAGAATCGAGAAGAATGCGCTGTTAAGTCCCGGAATTGTCCGCACCAATTGCGTGGTGCGCGGAGCGCGCGCCTGGTTCTGCGGGATTTCGTTGCCATAGCCGACAAGGAAGAAACTGCGCCACCGGTCATCCGAAGCAATACGGCGATGATCGGGCGAAATGCGGCGCAGGGGCGGGATCGCATCGACATGCTGGTAAATGGCCATCGCCTCGTCACGGATCAGCCGCCAATTTTCTGCAATTGACGAAGTCCAGATAAATTGATTGGCATCTAGAACGGGATCGTTCGGAATCTTCGAACAACGCGCAGCGAGGTCATTCAATTTGAACCGATATTTCTTAAGCGCGCGATAGAATAGCCCGCGTTTGGGCAGAACCTGATCATGTGCCATGCTCCACATCCCCTTATTCAGGAGGAGCGACCCCACGGCTGTATTGTCGCACCAGGGAAGCGACAATTCAACCGTGGGGGGGTGCGGGCTAGGTCGGGACTGGTTCGCCGTCGGAAGTCAGCGCTGGCGAACCTACTCGTCAGGCCAGAAGTCAGGCACCGAGAAATATCGCTCGCCGGTGTCGTAATTGAAGCCCAGCACGCGGGTTCCGGCATCCAGTTCGGCAAGCTTGCTATCTATGGCGGCGAGCGTCGCGCCCGAGCTTATGCCCACCAGTAGTCCCTCTTCACGGGCACAGCGGCGCGCCATTTCCTTCGCCTTTTCCGCATCCACCTTGATCGCGCCGTCGATGGCATTGGTGTGCAGGTTGCCGGGAATGAACCCTGCGCCAATCCCCTGGATCGGGTGCGGGCCGGGCTGGCCGCCCGAAATCACCGGAGATTGTTCAGGCTCCACCGCATATGCCTTGAGCGAGGGCCATTCCTTTTTCAGCGCTTCCGCGCAGCCGGTAAGATGGCCGCCGGTCCCTACGCCCGTGATCATGTACTCGGGCGGGGCATCCCTGAAATCGGCCAGGATTTCGGCTGCGGTGGTCCGGGCATGCACCTCGACATTGGCGGGGTTTTCGAACTGCTGCGGCATCCAGGCATTGTCGGTCTGGCCGACGAGCTCGGCAGCGCGTTCCAGTGCGCCCTTCATGCCCTTCTCCTTGGGCGTAAGATCAAAGCTGGCACCATAGGCAAGCATCAAGCGGCGGCGCTCTATGCTCATGCTTTCGGGCATGACCAGTACCAGCTTGTAACCTTTGACCGCCGCCACCATTGCCAGACCGATGCCGGTGTTGCCGCTGGTGGGCTCTATGATCGTGCCGCCCGGTTTCAGCGCGCCGCTCTTCTCGGCATCCTCCACCATGGCAAGCGCGATGCGATCCTTGATCGAACCACCGGGGTTGGCGCGCTCGCTCTTCACCCAGACCTCGTGATCGGGAAACAGACGCGAAAGGCGTATGTGCGGCGTATTGCCGATGGATTGCAGGACGTTGTCGAATTTCATGGGTCAAGCTCCCTTCCTGGCCGGATCGGACGCAGTATTGCCGTCTGGATCCTCGTCTGTCTCTAACAATTCCTCAGGCGGCTCGAAGGTCCGGGTTGTTCGCAAAACCGGGAACAGCACCGCCCACAGTCCCACTGTCACGATGGCGCCGACGCCGCCAAGCGCCACGGCCGCTACCGGTCCGATCAGAAAAGCGAGACTGCCGGAAAAGAAGTCGCCGAATTCGTTCGAGGCGCTGATCGTCAGCTGCGAAACGGCGGACACGCGGCCGCGCTTCTCGTCCGGCGTGTGCAACTGGATGAGCGACTGCCGGATATAGACGCTGAACATGTCCGCGCTGCCGACGATGAACAGCATGGCAAGGCTCAGCACCATCGAGGTGGAGAAGGCAAACACGATCGTCGCCGCGCCGAAGGCTGCAACGGAAAGCAGCATCAGCGGGCCGACGTGGTTCTTCAGCGGGCGGAAAGAGAACCACAGCGCGGTGAGCGCAGCCCCGATCGCCGGGGCCATGGCAAGCTGCGAAAGGCCCGTCGCGCCCACTTGCAGGATGTCGCGCGCGTAAACCGGGAACAGGGCGGTCGCGCCGGCGAGGAACACCGCGAACAGGTCCAGGGTGATCGAACCCAGCACCATCTTGTTACGCCAGACATAGACTATGCCCTCGCGAACTTGCTGGATCGGGTGGGCAGGGGCACGCGGCTTTTGCCTGGGCAGGTCACGGATGAAAGCGAGACACACCGCTGCAATGAGGAAGAGGACCCCGCCCACGGCATAGGGGAGGGCGGGCACGATTTCGTAAAGGACACCGCCCACTGCCGGACCGACGATCATGCCCACCTGCCACGAAATGGACGAGAGCGCGATGGCGCTGGGCAGGATTTCCTTCGGCACGAGGTTGGGGGCAAGGGCGGACAGCGCCGGTCCTGCAAAGGCGCGCACCACGCCCAGCACCACGGCGACCACGTAAAGCACCCAGAGGCTTATCGTGTCCTGCCAGGTGAACGCCGCCAGCACGCCTGCGCAGACCAGTTGCAGCAGCGCGGTAAGCTGCCCGAGCAGGCGCCTGTCGAACCGGTCTGCGGCTAGGCCCGTGAACGGCGTCAGCAGGAACAGCGGCACGAATTGCAGCAGACCGATCAGCGCCAGCTGGCCTGAGGCCTCGCCCACGCTCATCCCGCCATCGCGAGCAAGGTTGTAGGTCTGCCAACCGATGATCAGCATCATCGCGTATTGCGCCAGCGTGGTCGCCAGACGGGCGAACCAGAACGCGCGGAAGTTGGCTATGCGAAAGGGAGACGTCTGCGTGCTCACCCGCGCGCCATGGCAGCGGGAAACCGGCTTGCCAAGATAATCGAAATTGGGCCGGACAAAGCTCCGGCTTGCCGTGCTAGCTGCGGCGGCGAAGCGCCGGGTTCGGCTGCATTTCCACAATCATCGTCTCGAAAGCATCGAAACGGATGATACGCTCGAACTGGAAACCGGCGCGGTCGTCGGTCACCCAGATGCAATAGGCCTCGATCCTGCCGACGCCGGGAAGGCGAATGATCATCCGATCGCCGCGCTGGATACTATCGACCTTGTCGATCATGAAGCCGTGGGCGGAAATGTTGGAGATGTGCAGGGTCAGATCGCCGTGCTGCAAGTGCTCGGCGATGACCGAATAGTCGACCGGATGCCGCGTCGAGCGCCGCATATCGGTAACGGAAAGCTGTGCTCCGCCTGCCATTTCGCCGTGTTTCCTTTCTAGCGTGTAGACCCGCGAAAGGTGATGTCAGGAAATGATGGACGTTTCGTAAAGCTAGGAGCCTCGCAGGATCGCGTGGCGCTTTTTCCCAAGGCTGAGGCGAGCCTCGGCACCCTCGGCCAATTCAACCAGATAGCCCGGATCGGAAACCGTCTCGTCCTCCAGCTTTACCGCTCCTTCGGCGATCTTGCGCTTGGCTTCCTTGTTGGACTGGGTGAAGCCCAGTTCCGTCAGCGCAGCACCGATGCGGATACCTTCCGCAGGGACGGGAAGGGTCGGCAGGTCCTCACCCTTGCCGCCACCGGCAAAGGTCTGCTCTGCCGTCGCGCGCGCCGATGCGGCTGCCTCTTCGCCGCGCACCAGCTTCGTCACTTCATCGGCCAGCACGATCTTGGCCGCGTTGATCTCATTGCCTTCCAGCGCTTCCAGGCGGGCAATCTCGTCCAGCGGCAGGTCCGTGAACAGTTTCAGGAAACGGCCCACGTCGCGGTCGTCGGTGTTACGCCAGTATTGCCAGAAGTCGTAGGCGGGCAGCTGCTCCTCGTTGAGCCACACGGCACCCGAGGCAGTCTTGCCCATCTTGCCGCCATCGGCGGTGGTGAGCAGCGGCGTTGTGAGGCCGAACAGTTCGGTACCGTCCATCCGTCGGCCAAGTTCCATGCCGTTCACGATGTTGCCCCATTGGTCGCTGCCGCCCATTTGCAGGCGCACGCCCATTTCCTGCGCAAGGTGGCGGAAATCGTATCCCTGCAGGATCATGTAATTGAATTCGAGGAAGGTCATCGGCTGTTCGCGATCGAGGCGCAGCTTGACCGAATCGAACGCCAGCATGCGGTTGATGGTGAAATGCGTGCCGACCTTTCGCAGCATCTCGATGTAGCCGATGTCGCCCAGCCAATCGTAGTTGTCGACCATCACGGCATCGGTAGGACCGTCGCCGAACGTCAGCAGTCGCTCGAACACGGTACGTATGGATGCGATGTTACGGCTGATGTCTTCTTCCGAAAGCATCTTGCGGCTTTCGTCGCGGCCCGTCGGATCGCCAATGCGCGTGGTGGCCCCGCCCATTACCACGATCGGCTTGTGTCCGGTCTGCTGGAGTCGGCGCAACATCATGATCTGCACCAGCGACCCCACGTGCAGCGATGGCGCGGTTGCATCGAAACCGATATACCCGGGAACGGCCTGCCGCACAGCTAGGGCATCCAGTCCCACAGCGTCGGTAACCTGATGGACATAGCCCCGCTCTGAAAGCAGTTGCAGCAATTCGGAGTTGTAAGTCGTCATTTCGGGGGATCTGGCGCCTTGCTCGTATGGTTTGAAGGGGGCGCCTAGCACGAGGAATCTTAGTTGCAAACGCATGAACTGGTCGCACATGCCGCGCACCCGCCACTCGCAGTCCGCCGGGTGGAGGCGCGTGTTCTATCTCTTACAGATAATTGGGTGCGCGTTCGCTGGCGCATCGACGGGCCGAGCAAGCTGGTGCTGCCGGCCTTTGCCGGTCGCGGCAGGGCTGACGGGCTCTGGAAAACCACCTGCTTCGAACTGTTCATGATGGAGAAGGACGGAACCGGTTCCTATTCGGAATTCAATCTGTCGCCGTCCGAACGCTGGGCCGCCTACGATTTCACCGATTACCGCGAGGGAATGAGCGAACGGCCGTTCCCCCGCGAGCCCGACTGCACCATGCGCACTGGCACCGCGATGGCGATCTTCGACGCCTCCCTGCCTCGCTCCCAGATGCCCGAGCCGCCTGCCTCCATCGGGCTCTCCGCCGTGATCGAGGAAGAGGGCGGGGTGAAGAGTTACTGGGCGATTTCGCACCACAAGGAACAGCCGGATTTTCACGATCCTGCTTGCTTCCGGGGCTCACTTGCGCGAACCCGCGCTGCATGAAATTCGGAATAGACCGGCTGCTTGCCGAACCTGACCTGCGCAAACCGCTCGAAGGAAAGCGGGTGGCGCTGGTTGCGCACCCCGCCTCCGTCACGGCGGACCTGACCCATAGCCTGGATGCGCTGATCGCGGCGGGGGTGAACGTCACCAGCGCCTTTGGCCCGCAACACGGGCTGAAGGGCGACAAGCAGGACAACATGGTGGAAACGGCGGACGAGACCGATCCGGTCTACGGCATCCCCGTATTCTCTCTTTATGGCGAGGTTCGACGGCCCACTAGCCAGATGATGTCGAGTGCGGACGTGTTCCTGTTCGACCTGCAGGACCTGGGCTGCCGCATCTACACTTTCGTCACGACCTTGCTCTACCTGCTGGAAGAGGCGGCAAGGCACGGCAAGACGGTGTGGGTGCTGGACCGGCCCAATCCCGCTGGTCGCCCGGTAGAGGGCACGAAACTGCAGGATGGCTACGAAAGTTTTGTCGGTGCCGCGGCCATGCCGATGCGCCATGGCCTGACGATGGGCGAGATGGGCCACTGGTTCATCCGCCACTTCAAGCTGGATGTCGATTACCGCGTCATAACCATGCACCACTGGCTGCCGGAAGGGCCGGGTCTTGGCTGGCCCACCGATCGCATCTGGATCAATCCCAGTCCCAATGCCGCCGGCATCAACATGGCGCGAGCCTATGCCGGCACTGTGATGATCGAGGGCGCGACGCTGAGCGAAGGTCGCGGCACCACGCGGCCGCTGGAAGTGCTGTTCGGCGCGCCCGACTTGGACGCTAAAGCCGTCCTCGCCGAAATGGAGCGCGTCGCCCCGCAATGGCTATCGGGTGGCGCCTTGCGCGAATGCTGGTTCGAACCAACCTTTCACAAGCACGCGGGCGAACTGTGCAACGCCCTGATGATCCATGCCGAGGGCGGGTTCTACGATCACACCGCGTTCCGTCCGTGGCGGTTGCAGGCCCTGGCTTTCAAGGCGATCCGAAATCTTTATCCGGATTACCCGATCTGGCGCGGCACCGACTTCAAGTATGAATACACCGAAGGCCACCTCGCCATTGATGTCATCAATGGTGGGCCCGGTCTGCGGGAGTGGGTAGACGATCACTCGTCAAACCCCGACGATCTCGATGCCGCGGCGTCTGCGGACGAAACGGAGTGGCGCGAGGAAGTGGCGAACCT
This sequence comes from uncultured Sphingomonadaceae bacterium, assembly GCA_947493195.1. GTDB lineage: Bacteria > Pseudomonadota > Alphaproteobacteria > Sphingomonadales > Sphingomonadaceae > Alteraurantiacibacter. The sequence continues at coordinate 202,563 of CANLQG010000005.1, forward strand.
GCTGCTCTACTGAGCCGGAAGAACCTGCACCGGCCCTTCGTCGTTCTGAGGGAGGGAAAGGGTCCCATCGGTCATCACCAGCAGTTCGCAACCGTTCACTGCATAGCCCACGGCGTGCATCGGCTTCACGGCGTCGGGCCGGGCGGGATCGCGAAAAAGCTGCGCATCGCCTTCCGCACCCCGAACGAGGGCGGGGTCGTTCTCGCAACGCTCGGCCCGCTCTTCCTCACCGAATGACAGACTTGCATCGTCCTCCGCGGAAGGTTGCTGGTTCTGACGTTCGATATCCTCGCTCGCCGCCGGGTTAGCGCTGGCAAGCAGCAGGATTGGCAGGGCAAATTTCAACACGGCTCCATCCTTTCTGCCCCGCAAGGTATCACAGGTCGCCGTGTTGCTCAAAATCGCCATAGCCTCTGCGGCGGTCAGCCGTGCTTGCGGCTGAGTTCCCGCATGGCATCGTCGAGACCGTTCAGCGTCAGGGGGAACATCCGGTCATTCATGATCTGGCGAATCATGTGTGTGGACTGGGTATACTCCCACGAACGCTGCGAGCTGGGATTGAGCCAGGCGACCGCCGGATAGGTGTCCACCACGCGCTTCAGCCAGGTCTCGCCGGGCTCCTCGTTCATATGTTCGACACTGCCGCCGGGCCAGGCGATCTCGTAGGGGCTCATCGCGGCATCCCCCACGAACACGATCTTGTAGTCGTGCCCGAACTTGTGGAGGATATCCCAGGTCGGAATACGCTCGTTCCAGCGCCGCGAATTGTCCTTCCACACGCTTTCGTACAGGCAATTGTGAAAGTAGAAGAACTCCAAGTTCTTGAACTCGCTAGTGGCGGCGCTGAACAGCTCTTCCGTCGCTTTCACGTGATCGTCCATCGAGCCGCCGACATCCAGGAATAGCAGCAGCTTCACCGCGTTGTGCCGCTCCGGCCGCATGCGAATATCGAGCCAGCCCTGCTTTGCCGTGCCACGGATCGTTGCATCAAGGTCGAGCTCGTCCGCCGCGCCTTCGCGGGCGAAACGACGCAGACGGCGAAGCGCAACCTTGATGTTGCGCGTGCCCAGTTCCTTGCTCGAATCGAGGTTCGCGAACTCGCGCTTTTCCCAGACCTTGATGGCGCGGCGATTCTTGCTCTTGCCGCCAATGCGCACACCGGCAGGGTTATAGCCCGAATGCCCGAAGGGACTGGTACCACCTGTGCCGATCCATTTGTTGCCGCCTTCGTGGCGGTCTTCCTGCTCCTCCAGACGCTTTTTCAGCGTCTCCATGATCTCGTCCCAGTCGCCGAGTTGCTCGATCGCCGCGCGTTCCTCCTCGGTCAGAAACTTCTCGGTGACCGCACGCAGCCACTCTTCGGGGATCGAATATTCCTGCTCGCCGGACTCCGAAAATACGCCGTGAAATACCTTGTGAAACACCTGGTCGAACCGGTCGAGCAGCCCCTCGTCCTTCACGTAGGTAGCGCGGGCGAGGTAGTAGAACTCTTCCGGACGACGCTCGATCACGTCGGAATCCAGCGCTTCCAGCAGCGTCAGGTGCTCTTTCAGGCTGGCGCGAATGCCAGCACTGCGAAGTTCCTCGAGAAAATTTAGCAGCACGTACCGAAGCCGCTCAGCGGTTCTCGCGGCGAGCCATGAAGGCGAGGCGTTCCAGCAGCATGACGTCAGCCTCGTTCTTCAGCAGCGCACCATGAAGGGGAGGAATTGCCTTGGTAGGATCGCGGTTTTGCAGCACGTCCACTGGCATGTCCTCCACCAGCAGCAGCTTGAGCCAGTCCAGCAGTTCGGACGTGGAAGGCTTCTTCTTCAGGCCCGGAACCTCGCGCAGTTCGTAGAACACCTCCAGCGCCTGGGTGACGAGCCGCCTTTGGATATCGGGGAAATGCACGTCGATGATTTCGCGCATCGTCTGGTCATCCGGAAACTTGATGTAGTGGAAGAAACAGCGACGCAGGAAGGCGTCGGGCAGTTCTTTCTCGTTGTTGGAGGTGATGACGACAATCGGGCGCTCTTTCGCCGCGATGCGTTCGCCCGTCTCGTAAACGTCGAACTCCATCCGGTCGAGCTCCTGCAACAGGTCGTTGGGGAACTCGATATCGGCCTTGTCGATCTCGTCGATCAGCAGCACGGGCAGTTCGGGACTGGTGAAAGCCTCCCACAGCTTGCCCTTGCGGATGTAGTTGGAAATGTCGTGAACGCGCTCGTCACCCAGCTGACCGTCGCGCAGGCGGGCGACAGCGTCGTATTCATACAGACCCTGCTGCGCCTTGGTGGTGCTCTTTACACCCCATTCGATAAGCGGCGCGCCGATGGCCTTGGCGATCTCGTGCGCCAGCACGGTCTTCCCGGTACCCGGCTCACCTTTTACCAGCAGCGGGCGCCGCAGGGTCACTGCGGCGTTCACCGCCACTTTCAGATCGTCGGTAGCGACGTAGTTCTCGGTGCCGGTGAAGCGCTGGGTCATGTGTGTGCCTGAATTGCCTTGGTGTACCTCCAAGCTAGATATTGCGTCGCAGCATGACAAGGTGATGCTAGTTTTCGCGTGCGAGGGCGACCGCGCGCATCGCCAGCATCTCTAGCGTCGATTGGTCGACTTCTTCCTCCGGATTGTTCCAGCTGAAAGTGGCCACCGTCCATTCACCGGCCGCATCGCGTAGCAGCCAGCTGAGGTTGAGAACGCCCGGTTCCGATCCGCCCTTGTATCCCACGTAGTCCCACTCATCCTGCATGGCAGGGGTAAGCGCAGTGTTCACGCCCATGATCCGCAATGCGGTTTCGTCATCCAGAGCGACCATTCGCCGGAACAGGCTGGAGAGATCTTCGGGAGACGCCATCCATTCGATCTCGATCATGTTCGGACCGCCCGTGAAGGCCGCCAGCACGGCATCCATGTCACGTTCCACACCGCGCAGCGTTTCCAGCGCCTGTCGCCGCGAGGCAGTGTCGGAGACGAGGTACTGGTCTGGATCGACCTCGTCTCCCGATTTCAGCACGAACATTTCCCGGGTCGTCATGAAAGGGAATGTCGCTTCGGGACTGGCGTGGCCCGACGCTATCACCTCCGCTTCCACCACGTCGCGACCCAGTTCGGCGATAAGCTGGTCGGTCGCGGTGTTGTCACTGTTGGAAATCATCAATGTAGCCAGGGTCTGCAGGGTAACCGGCGCGCCGTGCGGCCAGCGCTGCAACTGTCCGCTGGGGAAGCTGCGCTCTGTCAGTGTCACCACGTCGCTCCAGTCACGCTCACCATCCGCGATGGAATGGGCGAGGGCGGACAGCACGTATAGTTTGAATGTGGAGCCTATGGCGTATTGCTGGTCGGCATTGCGCGCTGCCATCGGGTTCGTTTCGCCAAGACGCGACACCAGCAGACCGACTTCGCCGGGCAAGGTGTCCACATCCTCTAGGAACTGCGCCACTGTATCGCCGATAGGGGTCATTTCGCTAAGGCGAAACCCGGTCACCTCGTACGGGGCATCGGCCTCCAGCGCGAAGGAACCGCTGGCCCTGCCGCGTTCGAACCGGATCGCGATACGCGCACCGGCAGGAGCGACAGCTTCCACGGTCTCCACCCCGATCAGCGGACCGAACTGCGCCTCGATCTGACCCTGAATGGCCTCGAACTGGGCCTCCGGCACTGCAGAGGCGAAATTGTCCGCGAAGACTTCGTCGTAAACCGCTTCGCCGCGCATGGCGGCCACGATGTCTTGGGCGCGCTGCTCCAGTCGTGCTGTTTCCTCGGCATCTTGCGCCTGGGCAGCAACCGGAGAAACGAGGATGAGGGCGGTGAGTATTGCGTTACGGATCATGACTCTAATCTCCACAGGTGCGCCTGATTAGTGCGTCAGCGGAATTGCTATACGCTCTGCGAACGTGAAGATAGTCTGCGCGGAAACCGGGTTCTTACACGGTGTCCGAAAAATATCCTCAGGCGTCGATCAAATCCCGATCCAGTTCGCCCGCACGGTTCTGGATGAAATTGAAGCGATGCTCCGGATTGCGGCCCATCAGCTGGTCGACCAGTTCCTTTACGGCAAAGCGTTGCTCGTGCTGCTCGGGAAGGGTGATGCGGATGATTGAACGGGTATTCGGGTCCATCGTGGTCTCGCGAAGCTGGCCGGGGTTCATTTCGCCAAGCCCCTTGAACCGGCCGACATCAACCTTCTTGCCCTTGAACACGGTCGCCTCCAGCTCGGCCCGGTGCTCGTCATCCCGCGCATAGCGACTCTCCTTGCCGGCAGTGAGGCGATAGAGAGGTGGCTGGGCGAGGTAGAGGTGCCCCTTGCGAACAAGGTCGGGCATCTCCTGGAAGAAAAACGTCATCAGCAGCGTGGCGATGTGCGCGCCGTCGACATCGGCATCGGTCATGATGACGATACGGTCGTAACGCAGGTTTTCCGCATCGCAATCCTTGCGCATTCCGCAACCCAGCGCGAGGGCGAGGTCGGCGATCTCACTGTTGGCGCGGATCTTGTCGGGGCTGGCGCTGGCGACGTTCAGGATCTTGCCGCGGATCGGCAGGATGGCCTGCGTCTTGCGATTGCGCGCCTGTTTGGCGCTGCCGCCCGCGGAGTCGCCTTCGACGATGAACAGTTCGGTCTCGCCATCGGTCTCCCCGCTGCAATCGGTCAGCTTGCCCGGCAGGCGCAGCTTCTTTGCATTGGTGGCTGTCTTGCGCTTGATCTCGCGTTCCTGCTTGCGCTTGAGACGTTCCTCCATGCGCTCCATGACGGAGCCGAGCAGCGCCTTGCCGCGCTCCATGTTGTCCGACAGGAAATGGTCGAAATGGTCGCGCACCGCGTTTTCGACGAGTCTCGCCGCTTCTGGGCTGGTGAGGCGGTCCTTGGTCTGGCTCTGGAACTGCGGATCGCGGATGAAGACCGACAGCATGATTTCAGAGCCGGTCATTACGTCATCGGCGGTAATGTCCTTGGCCTTTTTCGTACTGGTCAGGTCGCCAAAGGCGCGCAGCCCTTTCGTTAGCGCGGCGCGCAGACCCGCCTCGTGCGTGCCGCCATCGGGGGTAGGCACGGTGTTGCAGTACCAGCTGGTGGAGCCATCGGACCACAGTGGCCAGGCAATCGCCCACTCGACGCTGCCCTGTTGCACGCCGTCGTCATTCTGCGGGAAATCCTGCTTGCCGGTAAAGAAGTCTGCAGTGACGCACTCACGCTCACCCACCTGCTCCTTCAGGTGGTCGGCCAGGCCGCCAGGAAACTGGAAAGTCGCCTCGGCCGGCACATCCTCGCTGGCGAGGGAGGCAACGCATTTCCAGCGAATCTCGACCCCCGCAAACAGGTAGGCTTTCGAGCGAGCCAGCCTGAACAGGCGCTTGGGATTGAACTTGCGGTCCCCGAAGATTTCCGTGTCGGGCACGAAGGTTACGCTGGTGCCGCGCCGGTTGGGGGTATCGCCGATCTTCGCAATCTTGCCCTGCGGCAGACCTCGCGAAAATTCCTGCGCGAACACTTGCTTGTTGCGCGCCACTTCCACGCGGGTGAAACTGGACAGTGCGTTCACCACCGAAACACCGACGCCGTGCAGGCCGCCGCTGGTGGCGTAGGCCTTGCCCGAAAACTTGCCGCCCGAGTGCAGCGTGGTCATGATGACTTCGAGCGTCGACTTGCCCGGAAACTTCGGGTGCTCGTCCACCGGCATGCCGCGACCGTTGTCGGTAATGGTCAGCCGGTTGCCTTCTTCCAGCACCATCTCGATGCGGTTGGCATGCCCCGCCACCGCCTCGTCCATCGAGTTGTCGAGGACTTCGGCGGCAAGATGATGCAACGCGCGGTCGTCGGTGCCGCCAATGTACATCCCGGGCCGACGCCGAACAGGCTCCAGGCCTTCCAGCACCTCGATGGAAGAGGAATCGTAATCTCCGCTGCCCTGAGGCGCGTTTTCGAACAGGTCATCACTCATACGCACGATATAGGCATGGGGATTCCACGCCTACAAGCGGGCAGGGGGGACTTATCCGTCGGTTAGAAGCCGGAAGGTGCCGGATCGACGACGGTAAAGGCACCGTTGCCCACCTGGCGGACCTCCATGGAACGCTCGCCCACGCCGTTGGTCTGGAACCGGATCGGGCCGTCGAGACCGAGGAACCCGCCGTCAGTGGTCAGCAGCCCCGCTGGAAGATCGGTGCCGGGGCGCCAGTCACGGGTCAGCCGCAGCGTCAGCAGCACGGCATCATAGCCCAGCGTTGCGATCCGGTACGGCTGCTCGCCAAAGCGGGATTCGTAGCTGTTGGCGAACTGGCGGTAGCGATCGTCCGGCACGGCGGAGAACCATGCGCCGCGCAACGCACCGGCACTCAGAAGGCTGTCCTGACGGCTCCACAATTCGGTGCCGATGATCGAGGGGAGGGAGTCGCCTGCATTCTTCAGTCGCGGTGCCGCCATGGCTGCGAGGCGGGCATTGTCGGCAATCAGCACAGTGTCGAAGCCGCCCGCGGTTGAAAGCCGGTCGGCCGCGCTGATGATGGAGGTGTTGCCGCGGTCGTAGCGCTGAACATCCACCACACTGCCGCCACGCGACATGATAACCTGTTCCGCAGCGGCGGTCGTCCTGTTGCCATAGTCACCGCGCGGGGCAAGAATGGCAAACCGGCTGGCACCCTGGTCGATGGCGAAATGGATGGTGCGCGCCACGGACTGTTCGGGAATGTGACCCATCACGAACACGTCGGACCGCGCGACCGTCGTATCGTTGGAGAACGTGATAAGCGGCACATCGTTAGGGCGCGCCTGGGCAAGAACGGTGCCCACGTTGTCGCGCTGGAGCGGGCCGAGGATAAGGCGATTGCCGTCGTTAAGTGCCCGGCTGGCGGCGGCACCTGCGCCGGCGCTGGTGTCGTAAGTGGTGATGCGCAGGTTTTCCGCGCCGGTATCCAGCAGCGCCATGGTGGTGGCATTGGCGATGGACTGGCCGACGTCGGCATTGCTTCCGCTCATCGGCACCAGCAGGGCGACGCGGTGCCGCCCCTCGTCATCGGGAAGCACGGCCTGGTCGGGCACGCGCGGCTGTTCCACCACCGGACCGCCTGCATCAGGGCGAGGAGCCTCCGCACCCGGAATTACCTGACAGGCCGCCAGCAAAAGGCTGCCCGTGGCCATGGCCAGAATGCGTTTGAAATTACCCAACATGCTTGCTTGCTCCGCTGAACTTGGTCCATGGCCGCATCCGTGAGCGAACCATCCTTATCTCCCGGCCTCTATATAGTCGCGACGCCGATTGGCAATCTTGGCGACATCACCATGCGGGCAGCAGACATCCTGGCTCGCTGTGATGGCATCGCGTGCGAGGACACGCGCGTTACGCAGAAGCTTATCAGGCACTTGGGCGTTTCCAAGCCGCTTTGGCGGTATGACGATCATTCCGCGCCGAACGACCGGGCGCGGCTCATCCAGTCCATGCGAGACCGCGCCGTGGCACTGGTAAGCGATGCTGGAATGCCGCTGATTTCCGACCCGGGGTTTCGCCTGGTGAGAGAAGCGAGGGAAGCCGGAATTCCGATTACCGCCTTGCCCGGTGCCAATGCCCCGCTGACAGCACTTGCCCTGTCCGGGTTGCCCAACGACCGCTTCCTCTTTGCCGGTTTCCTCCCTCCCAAGGAGAAAGCCCGCGCCGACGTGCTGGAGGAACTGGGCCGCGTGCGCTCCACGCTGATCTTTTTCGAAACCGCGCCGCGCCTTGCCAAAAGCCTTGCTGCTATCGCCTCTGTCCTGCCGGGGCGAGAGGTGGCCGTGGCCCGTGAACTGACCAAGATGTTCGAGGAATGCCGCAGCGGAACGCCCGAAGACGTGCTGGCGCACTATGAAGCGCATCCGCCAAAAGGCGAAATTGTCCTGCTGGTCGGCCCCGCGCCAGAGCAGGAACACGACAGCGACGATGCCGACGCCATGCTGCGCGAATTGCTGGAGACGGAAAAGCCCTCCCAGGCGGCTGCGCAGGTTGCCAAAGCCACCGGTCTTGATCGCAAGATGCTGTATGCCCGCGCCATGGAACTGAAAGCGCAGTGAAGCGCCAGCTTGCCGAACAACGCGGCCGCAAGGCGGAGGACGAGGCCGCGCGCTGGTTGGAGGGGCAAGGCTGGGAGATCGTGGATAAACGGCGCAAGACCAAGGTCGGAGAAATCGACCTTGTTGCAAGGCGCGCCAGACTGGTCGCTTTTGTGGAAGTAAAATGGCGACAGCGCGTTGCCGACCTCGACCTGGCGATCGACGAACACCGCCTTTCCCGTGTTGCCGCCGCCGCGACCAGCGTTGCGCACGAATATGCGACGCAGGGCGAGGACATGCGGATCGACGTGATCCTGCTTGCACCCGGCACACCGCCTCGCCACATCGAGAACGCCTGGATGCCCTGAGCAACCGGAAGATGAGGAAGAAAATATGAGCCTTCGTGTCGCCGTCCAGATGGATCCGATGGAATCGATCAAGATTGCAGGGGATTCCAGCTTTGCCCTCATGCTCGAAGCACAGGCGCGCGGCCATTCCCTCTGGCACTATGACGTCACCACGCTTTCGTGGGAGGAAGGCAGGATATCGGCCTGGGCAAGGCCGGTGACGGTCCAGCGTGTGGAGGGCGACCACTACACGGCGGGGACCTTGCGCAAGATCGACCTGGCAGAAGATATCGATGTCGTTTTGATGCGGCAGGACCCGCCGTTCCACCTTGGCTATATCAGCGCGGCCCTGCTGCTTGACCGGCTTAAAGGGAAGACGCTGGTCAGCAATGATCCGCGCGAAGTCATCAACGCCCCTGAAAAGATGTTCGTGCTGAATTATGCGCGCTTCATGCCGCCCACGCTGATTGCAAGGAAGCTGGAGGATGTGCTCGAATTCCAGAAGAAGCACGGCGCAGTGGTGGTGAAGCCCCTGCACGGCAATGGCGGCAAGGCGATCTTCAAGATCGATGCCGAGGGGACCAACACCTCCGCCCTGTTCGAGGTGTTCAACCAGACCTGGCCTGAACCGCACATGGTGCAGCCGTTCCTTCCCAGCGTATCCCAGGGCGACAAGCGGATCGTGCTGGTGGACGGCGAGGTGGCCGGTGCCATCAACCGCAAGCCGGGTGAGGGTGAGTTCCGCTCCAACCTGGCGCAGGGCGGGTCGGCAGAGGCCAGTCAGCTTACCGCGCGCGAAGAAGAGATTTGCGCCGCCATGGGTCCGGAACTGAAGCGCCGGGGTCTGACATTTGTTGGTATCGACGTGATCGGCGGCGAATGGCTGACCGAGATCAATGTCACCAGCCCCACCGGTATCGTCGCAATCGACAAGTACAACGGAACCAACACCGCCGGAATGATCTGGGACGCATTGGAGCGCCGCCACTCTGCAATGTGAGCGGTAAGGTGACAGGACCGATCCGCAAGTCTGCGTGTTACTAGGGCATGGACACCCTCATCATCGACCTGATCGAGCGCGGTGGTTACATCGGCATCTTCCTGCTGATGGCGCTGGAAAACATCATTCCGCCGGTACCCAGTGAAGTCATCATGGGTGTTGGCGGCCTGCTGGTGCAGCGCGGCTCGATGGAGTTCTGGGCCCTGCTGCTGATCGGCACGCTGGGTACCGTTGCTGGGAATTATTGCTGGTACTGGCTGGGCGACAGCTATGGCTACCAGCGGCTGGAACCGTTCGTCGACCGGTGGGGCCGCTGGCTGACGGTGGACTGGGAGCATATTGCCCAGGCGCAGCTATTCTTCGTCCGCCGGGGGCATTGGGTTGTGTTCTTCCTGCGGTTCTCACCGTTCCTGCGCACGATCATCTCGCTGCCCGCCGGTCTCTCTCACATGCCGAAGGGCAAGTTCCTGCTGTTTACCTTCGCCGGCTCGCTGATCTGGAATGCCCTGCTTATCAAGGGCGGTGAATGGCTGGGCCACTGGCTGGAAGATTCGCAGCATATCATCGCCTGGATCATCGTCGGCATGATCGCGCTGACTGTCGCAGGTTATATCTGGCGGCTCTTTACCTGGACGCCCCGAGCGCAGCGCGAGGAGGATTAGTCGCTCTCGCGCGGATGGGCCGAGCGGTAGGCTTCGAGCATCCGGGCGGCATCCACTTTCGTATAAATCTGCGTTGAGCCGAGACTTGCGTGGCCGAGCAGTTCCTGCAGGCTGCGAAGGTCCGCGCCCGAACCAAGCAAGTGCGTCGCGAAGCTGTGGCGCAGGGCGTGCGGGGTCGCCGTGGCAGGCAAACCCAGGCTCTTCCGCGCCCGCGCCATTGCCTTCTGAACGGTGCCCTGGGACAAAGGCCCGCCGCGCGCCCCCTTGAAAAGGGCGTCTGTGCTGTCGAACGGATGCGGACAGACTTCGACGTAGGCTTGCACAGCCTCGCGCACGACCGGGATCAGGGGAACCACGCGTTGCTTGTTTCCCTTGCCGGTGACCACCAGCGTTTCGCCCAGCGGCAGGTCGCCCGCCTTCAGCGACAGCGCTTCCGCAATGCGGAGCCCTGCGCCGTACATCAGCAAAAGGACAGCAGCATCGCGCTTTCCGGTCCAGTCGGTGCCAGAGGTCTCCTCGACCATTTCGGCAAGGCCCACCGCCTCGTCTGGTGTGACAGGGCGAGGCAAACCCTTCTTGATACGCGGCCCGCGAAGGCGCGGAGCGGTGCCGGGTTCGGCGCCCACCTGCTCACGTGCGTGTGCCACGAACCCCTTGAGCGCGGAAAGCTCGCGCGCGGCAGAGACATTGCCGATCCCTTCCCCGCGGCGCGTGGCCAGATGGGAGCGCAGGTCGCGCGTGGAAACATCGGCCACCGACCGCCAATCCGCCAGCCCCAGCGCCAGCAACAGGCGTTCGGCCGTTGCCACATAGGCGCGAACGGTATGGGGACTGCGGCGCCTTCCGGTAGCCAGGTGGTCGCGCCACTGGTCGAGAAGCGCGGACACGCTCACGCCACGGCCAGTTCGTCTGCTACCAGCTCTGCGAGAAGGGCGTCCAGCAAGGGCATGCCATCAGGGGTCACTCCGACCCGTGAATCTTCCTGCCAAGCAAGACCGAGCCGCGCGTAGTGTGCCAGTTTGTCCTGCTGGATCAGGCTGGCCGGGGCAAGTGCCAGTCGCTTCCCAAGCGCTTCCAGATCGACGCCTTCGCCGAGGCGCAGTCCCATCAGCAGCGCTTCGGACGCCTGTTCGGCAAAATCAAGCGCCCGCTCTTCTTTCAGGCCGTGGCCGTTGCGCGACACGGCATCGATCCAGTTCTCCGGCTTCTTGTGACGCAGCGTTGCCAGCCCACCGCGACGCCCGTGCGCGCCGGGGCCGATGCCAGCGTAGTCGTCGTAGCGCCAATAGGTGAGGTTATGTCGGCTTTCTTCACCGGGGCGGGCGTGATTGCTGATCTCGTAAGGCGGCAGGCCCGCACCTGTCGTCAATTCGCGGGTGATCGCGAAAAGGTCCGCTGCCCGGTCATCATCGAGGGGCAGAAAACCTCCGCGCCGGACATCCGTGGCAAATCGCGTGCCCGGTTCGATGGTAAGCTGGTAAAGCGACAGGTGGCCCGTACCAAAGCCAAGGGCGCGGGAAAGCTGCTCGCGCCAGTGCTCTTCCGTCTGGTCGGGCAGGGCGTAGATCAGGTCAAACGAAACGCGCTCGAACACGGATTGCGCGGTTTCCAGCGCTGTCAGCCCCTCGGCGGCATCGTGCAGGCGACCCAGGAACCTCAGAGCGCTGTCGTCCAGCGACTGCAGGCCCAGCGACACGCGATTGACGCCCGCCGATGAGAGGGCAGCGAAATTAGCTGCCTCGACCGAGGAAGGATTGGCTTCCAGCGTTATCTCGATACCGGGGACAAAGCCCCAGAGCTTTTCAGCCTCGGCCAGCAGGGCTTCGACCAGGGCAGGGGGCATCAGCGACGGCGTGCCGCCACCGAAAAAGATGGATTGCAACGTCTCACCGCCCGCAACCTCGGCCTCGAAACGCAGGTCTGCCAGCAGCGCCGCCTGCCACGCGGCGACGTTCACGCCGTCACGCACGTGCGAGTTGAAGTCGCAGTACGGGCATTTTGCCAGGCAGAAGGGCCAGTGAATGTAGAGAGCGCGAGCCATGGGGTTGTTTTCAGTCTCCGTTAACCCGCAATAGCCAAGGTGGGCGGATGGGAAAAGGACGGGTCGCAATCTTCGCGATTATGGCTGTCGGAACGCTTGGCCTTTCGGGCGCAGTGGGCGCGCCACTGGCAGCGCAGCAACGCGAGCGCATCAACCCCTTCGCCATCAGCCTGTTGGAAGAGCACAACCGCGCCCGCGCCGAAGTGGGCGTGCCACGCCTGGAATGGAGCAACCGTCTTGCGCGCGAAGCCCACGAGTGGGCGCAGCACCTCGCGCAGCAGGGGCAGATGCTCCACGCCAATCGGAAGCAACGAAACGGCGCGGGTGAGAACCTGTGGATGGGGCACGCCGGTTACTACGCGCCGGCCGTGATGGTGGGCGGCTTCGTCAACGAGCGGCAGCATTTCAGGAACGGCACTTTCCCGCAGGTTTCGAAGACCGGCGACTGGCGCGATGTCGGGCACTACACCCAGGTGATCTGGCGCGGCACGCAAGAAGTCGGCTGCGCAGTCGCAAGGGGCCAAACCAACGATCTCCTCGTTTGTCGCTATTTCCCGGCGGGCAACGTCTACAACCAGACTGTTTTCTAGGTCCCGAACTGTTCGGCCTTCAGTTTGGCAAAGGCATCGGCGCGGTGACTGATGGCGTGCTTTTCTTCAGGGTCCAGCTCGGCAAACGTCTGCTCTCGGCCCACCGGCACGAACACCGGATCATAACCGAAGCCCATTATGCCGCGCGGCGGCCAGGTTAGTGTGCCATCGGCGCGGCCTTCGTAAACCACATGCTCCCCATCGGGCCAGGCGAGGGCCAATACGCACGAGAACCAGCAGTCGCGAGGCACATCTGCACCCTTGGCCTGCAACATCCCCTCTACCTTGCCCATCGCCATATACCAGTCACGGCCTGGCTCACCTTCGAAGAACTGCCGCTCTGCCCAGTCCGCGGTATAGACGCCGGGCCGGCCATCCAGCGCCGCAACGGACAAGCCGCTGTCGTCGGCGAGGGCGGGGAGGCCCGAAGCCTCCGCCGCCGCACGCGCCTTGATCAGCGCATTCTGGACGAACGTGGTGCCGGTTTCGGGAGGTTCCGGCAGGCCGAGCGAACCCGCCGAGATGCAATCGAGACCATGAGGCTCAAGCAGCTTGGCGATTTCCTTCAGCTTGCCCGCGTTATGCGTGGCAATCACCAGCTTTCCCGATCCCAGCTTCCGGCTCATTTCGTTGCCGCGTCCTGTGCCTTGAAGATTTCCGTGCAGCCCATCTGGGCGAGACGCAGCAGACGCAACAGGCCTTCCTCGTCGTAGGTCGCGCCCTCGGCAGTGGCCTGCACCTCGGCAATCTGGCCGCCTTCGATCAGGACGAAATTGGCATCGGCGTCGGCATTCGAATCCTCGTCGTAGTCGAGGTCGAGCACCGGGGTGCCCTTGTGGATGCCGCAGGAAACGGCGGCGATCTTTGCGGTGAGCGGATCGTCCTTGATCGCGCCAGCTTCCATCAGCTTGTTCACGGCCAGTCGCAACGCCACCCATGCGCCGGAAATAGAGGCGGTGCGTGTGCCCCCATCAGCCTGGATCACGTCGCAGTCGAGCGTGATCTGCCGCTCGCCCAGCTTCTCCATATCGCATACTGCGCGCAAGGAACGACCGATAAGCCGCTGAATTTCCTGCGTGCGTCCGCTCTGCTTGCCCTTGGCCGCCTCGCGCGAACCGCGGGTGTGCGTGGCGCGGGGCAGCATGGAATACTCACCCGTGACCCAGCCCTGGCCCTTGCCGCGCAGCCACGGCGGGATGCGTTCTTCGACAGATGCCGTGCACAGCACGCGGGTGTCGCCAAAGCTGATGAGGCACGAGCCCTCGGCATGCCTGGTAAAGCCGGTTTCGATGGTGATGGCGCGCATTTCGTCAGGCGCACGGCCGGAAGGTCGCATTGATTTCTCCGATTGAAGCGTTTGCGAGAAGCGCCCTAGCGGCTAGACAGGGCTCTGTCATGGCTTCTCCACCGATCACCGAACTGACGGCACGCGCAAAGGATATCTTCCGCCTGGTGGTGGAGGATTACCTCGCCAGCGGGCAGCCCGTCGGATCGAAGACCCTGGCCCAGCGCGGTGAAGTCAATCTTTCGCCCGCCTCGATCCGCTCGGTGCTGAGCGAACTGGAAGGGTTCGGGCTGCTGGCGGCGCCGCATACCAGCGCTGGCCGGATGCCCACCGACCTTGGTTTGCGCCTGTTTGTCGACGGCATCATGCAGGTGGCCGAACCAACCCGGGCCGAACGCGCGGCTATCGAGCAGCAGCTTGCCACGCCTGGCCCGATCGAGGAGGCGCTGGAGACCACCAGCGCGCTGCTTTCCAACCTGTCGGGCGCGGCGGGGATGGTGATGGTGCCGCAAAGGGAAGGGCGCCTGTCGCAGTTGAACCTCGTGCCGCTGGACCAGAAGCGCGCTCTTGCGGTGCTGGTCGGAGAAGACGGGCACGTGGAAAACCGGCTGGTGGAACTGGACGGTCCGGCCTCGCCTGCCGCCCTTCAGGAAGCCAGCAATTACATTTCCACCCGCCTGCGCGGACGTACGCTGGCCGAGGCGGCGAAGGCCATGCAGGCTGAGCTCGCCTCGGGCCGTAGCGAGCTTGACGAGGCCAGCCAGCGCCTGGTGGAGGCAGGCATCGCCACCTGGAGCGAGGACGCAGCGAAGCGTCCTGTCCTGATCGTGCGCGGTGCCTCCAATCTGATCGACGAAAACGCCGCCACCGATCTCGAACGTGTGCGGCAATTGCTGGACGACCTTGAAAACAAGCAGTCGGTGGCACAATTGCTCGATAGCGCGCGGCAGGCGGAATCGGCCCGGATCTTCATCGGGGCCGAAAATCGCCTGTTCGCATTGTCCGGTTCGTCCGTTATCGCCGCGCCCTATCGCGACCGCGAAGGGAAGGTGGTTGGCGTGCTGGGTGTCATAGGTCCGACGCGGTTGAATTACGCCCGCGTCGTACCCATGGTGGACTTCACCGCCCATTCCCTGGGCAAGAGATTTGGTTAGCGAGACAGATGAGCGAGAATGACAAGAACCGCGACGAAGCGGTTGAAAAGGAACTGGAAGGCGTGCCGGAGGAATTCCTTTCGGACGAACCGGCGGAGGACGAACAGGGCAGTTTCGAAGAGGAACTGGCGCAGCTTCGTTCGGATCTGGAGGCTGCCAAGCAGGAAACGCTCTACGCCAAGGCCGAAGCCCAGAACCAGCGCCGCCGCCTGGAAAAGGAAGTGCAGGATGCGCGAGCCTATGCCGCGACCGGTTTCGCCCGCGATATCCTGAGCGTGGCGGACAACCTTGCCCGCGCCATCGATGCTATTCCGGAAGACCTTCGCGAGGATAGCAAGTTCAAGGGGCTGGTCGCAGGCATCCAGGCCACCCAGCGGGAACTGGACAAGGTCTTCACCCAGCACGGCATCACCCGCATTGCCGCCGTGGGCTTACCGCTGGACCCGAACCAGCACCAGGCCATGATGGAAATCCCGACAGACGATGCCGAACCCGGCACCGTGGTGCAGGAGATGCAGGCAGGTTACATGATCAAGGATCGACTGCTGCGGGCCAGCATGGTGGGCGTTGCGAAAAAGCCCGCATAGGGCGTTTTTCGGAACCTGCGCATGGGGTCGACCGTAATCTCTGCGATACGGGGGATATACGGAGATTTGCCATGAATACGAAACTGTTACTCGCCCCCGCGCTGGTTGCATCCACCATTGGCCTTGGTGCCTGCGCGGAAAACTACGCGGTCGAGGGCGGACTGGCCGGTGCGGCTGCCGGAGCTGCCGGTGCAGCTCTCTTGGGCGGTGATATCGAAACCTATGCCTTGGCGGGTGCCGCTATCGGCGGCGTCATTGGCTATGCGTCCGACAAGAATGACGAGTGCGATGGCTACTACGGCGACGGTCGCTACGTGGACGACGACTGCCGCTACAACGATCGGTACCAGCGCTACTGGTAAGTCTTGGTCGGCCTGGAACAGGCCTCAGACGAACAGATACAAGACAAGATAACGAACGATCAGCGCGACAAGCAAAACAGCTTGTACGCGCTGATTGCGTATAACCATTGCCGCAGCCATCATTGCGATGAACAGCACAGTAAGCCCGATGCTCGTGGCGCTCATGAGTGCGTCGCGGATTTGCGGGATTGTGAGAAGATACGCCCATTGTACGAAGACAAGGGCAATCAGGATCCCGAAGATCGTGCGCGAAACCCTGTAGTAATGCGTATCAAGCGCGACGAACCGCTTGGGATCGCTTGGAAAGACCAGCCTCGCCGCGAGATAGTAAGCGCTGGCAAAGGCCATGACGCCAAGCAGCATCGCCGGGCTTATCTTGACAAGTGGCTGGATTGTCCAGGCGAACATCCAGAAGCTCATCAGGTCGACCATGACGAATATCGCCATCAGCGGGGTCAGCCACCCGATGACAAATCGGTCGTCCTCCCGGCTCGCATCGGTGGCGAATTCCAGTTCCAGCGCACGGCCAAGGCCGCCCAACAGTTCCACGAGCGACAGGCCCAATAGCAAGGCATAGAGTACGAAGATGAATTCGAAGTCGTTCATCGCCGCGCCGCGCCGGGGAAATTCACCAGGACATCATAAGCCGCAGGGTCTGCTACCCCCGCCAGCTTGTACCCGTTGCGAAGCAGGAACGCGTGCTCCACGATGCGGGCTTGTTGCTCGATGCCGTATTTCGTCAGCGCCCATCCGGGCTTCAGCGTGTAGTCGTAACTCGCCCAGGGCATCCGGTTCAGCACCAGATACCAGTCGCCGCGGGTCTGGGTCTGCCAGACATGCGTCATTTCGTGAATGAAAAGAGCCTGACGGCTCACCGGCGCGCTGGCGAAATCCTCGCAATAGGTCTCACCCAGGGGATGGAAGTGGATGTGGCCGCGCGGGGCCATAGTAATGCGCTTGGGCTGGAAAAATGCCCATTTTCTGCGCCTTATGCGCACCTTCGCATAATCGATGGCGCTACCGAACATTGTGCGGGCAAGCGCGACTTCCCCTTCGCTAAGCGGCCTTTCGCCGCCTATAGGACAGGATGCCGCGCTGCCTGCATCCATTATTCCGCGTCGCCGCCCGGCGCGTCACCCGCTGGGCGGATTTCTACGGGGAAGCTCACCTTGTCGCCGCCGACGAATGTCAGCGTGACTTCGGTCTCGCCGCCGGCCTGCAGCGTGTCGGCCACGTCCATGGCCATGACGTGATAGCTCTCCGGCTCGAAGGCGATGGTTTCGCCCGCCGGAAGGTCCAGTTGCATCAGTTCGTCCATCGACGGCTCGAGGTTCCATTCGCCCATCTGGTGCAGCACAGCGCTGCCGGCACCCTCGACATAGGCGGACCGGACCATGCGATTGCGCTCACCCGAATTCTCGATGTTGAAATAGACCGCTGCCGGGTTTCCGGCCACTGCCGGCAGCGCCATCCAGCCATCGGTCACGGTGATTCCCGCGGGCGCATCGGGCGCTCCCTCGGCTACGGGTTCTTCGGCTTCGCCACCGCAGGCTGCCGTGCCCATGACCAGGCCAAGTGCGGCCACCGATGCCAGAATGCTCTTCGTATTCATCAAATTCCCCTCTCAGAAGATGCGCCGATTTCTAGTCGCCACGTTCCCTTGTGCCAAGCAAAACCGCTCCTATATCCGGCTTCGATACACAGCTTTTATCGAGCTGCCGAGTGGCCTTGCCAACAGCATCCCTGCGGGATCGGGGGGCCGAGCGTGCAGCGTCCAACACTGAAAGAGATGGGAAATTATGAGTAAGATTATCGGTATCGACCTTGGCACCACCAACAGCTGCGTCTCCGTCATGGAAGGGGGCAAGCCCAAGGTTATCGAGAATTCCGAAGGTGCGCGCACGACGCCTTCGATCGTCGCCTTCACCAAGGATGACGAGCGCCTGATCGGCCAGCCTGCCAAGCGCCAGGCCGTTACCAACCCGGACAATACCCTGTTCGCCATCAAGCGCCTGATCGGTCGCCGGTTCGACGATCCGACCACCAAGAAGGACATGGAGATCGTTCCCTACGACATCGTCAAGGGCAAGAACGGCGATGCCTGGGTGGAAGCAGGCGGCGAAGAGTATTCGCCCAGCCAGATTTCTGCCTTCATCCTGCAGAAGATGAAGGAAACCGCCGAGAGCTATCTTGGCGAAACCGTGACCAAGGCGGTCATCACCGTTCCCGCCTACTTCAACGATGCGCAGCGCCAGGCGACCAAGGACGCCGGCCAGATCGCAGGTCTTGAAGTAGAGCGTATCATCAACGAGCCGACCGCGGCTGCGCTGGCCTATGGCATGGACAAGGACGACGGCAAGACCATCGCCGTCTATGACCTTGGCGGCGGTACGTTCGACGTGTCCGTCCTCGAAATCGGTGACGGCGTGTTCGAAGTGAAGTCGACCAACGGCGACACTTTCCTGGGCGGCGAAGACTTCGACAACGTGATTGTCGATTATCTGGCCGAACAGTTCAAATCGAAGGAAAACATGGATCTGAAGAGCGACAAGCTCGCCCTTCAGCGCCTGAAGGAAGCTGCCGAAAAGGCCAAGATCGAGCTTTCCAGCTCGCAGACCACGGAAGTGAACCTGCCCTTCATCACCGCGCGCATGGAAGGTGGCTCGTCCACTCCGCTGCACCTGGTCGAAACGATCAGCCGTTCCAAGCTGGAGCAGCTGGTGGGCGACCTGATCAAGCGCACGCTGGAGCCCTGCAAGAAGGCGCTGGCCGACGCCGGTGTCGACAAGAGTGGCATCGACGAAGTGATCCTGGTCGGCGGCATGACCCGCATGCCCAAGGTTCGCGAAGTGGTGGAAGAGTTCTTCGGATCCAAGCCGCACACCGGTGTGAACCCCGATGAAGTCGTCGCCATGGGTGCCGCCATCCAGGCCGGCGTTCTGCAGGGCGACGTGAAGGATGTTCTGCTGCTCGACGTGACCCCGCTTTCGTTGGGTATCGAGACGCTGGGCGGTGTGTTCACCCGCATGATCGACCGCAACACCACGATCCCGACCAAGAAGACGCAGGTCTACTCCACCGCAGAGGATAACCAGGGCGCCGTGACGATCCGCGTGTTCCAGGGCGAGCGTGAAATGGCAGCTGACAACAAGCTGCTTGGCCAGTTCGACCTTGTAGGTATTCCTTCCGCACCGCGCGGCGTGCCGCAGATCGAAGTGACCTTCGATATCGACGCCAACGGCATCGTGAACGTGTCCGCCAAGGACAAGGGCACGGGCAAGGAGCAGCAGATCCGCATTCAGGCATCGGGCGGTCTCTCGGACAGCGACATCGACCAGATGGTGCAGGACGCCGAGAAGTTTGCCGAAGAGGACAAGAAGCGGCGCGAATCCGCCGAGGTTCGCAACAACCTCGACAGCCTCGTCCACGCGACCGAGAAGCAGCTGGAAGAGAGCGGCGACAAGATCGATAGTGGCCTCAAGGGCGAAATCGAAACCGCCATTTCCGAAGCCAAGGAAGCTCTGGAAAGCGGCGAGATCGATGCCATGAAGGCCAAGAGCGAAGCCTTGACGCAGGTCGCCATGAAAATGGGCCAGGCCATCTACGAGAAGGAACAGGCTGCCGGCGCTGACGCCGCTGCCGATGCCGCGGCGTCTGACGATGCCTCTTCCCCCAGCGAGGAAGAAGAGGTTGTCGATGCTGAGTTCACCGAGGTGGACGAAGACAACGGCAAGTCCTGATCGGTAATAATGATGACAAACCAGCCGCCACCGACGCATCCCGCGCCGGTGGCGGTGCGGTTTGGGGGTTCTTGAATGTCTGCGACTGAAGTCGATTTCTACGAACTGCTGGGCGTCTCGCGCGATGCGGACGGCGCCACGGTGAAAAGCGCCTATCGCAAGATGGCGATGAAGTATCACCCGGATCGCAATCCGGGCGATGCCGAAGCCGAAGCCAGGTTCAAGGCGTGCAGCGCCGCCTACGAAGTGCTGAAAGATCCGCAAAAGCGCGCGGCCTATGACCGTTACGGCCACGAAGCCTTCCAGCAGGGCATGGGCGGTGGCGGCGGCCATCCGGGCGCCGACTTCGGCGATATCGGCGATATTTTCGAAACCATTTTCGGCAGCGCTTTCGGCGCAGGCGCATCAGGCCGCGCTCGTCCGCGTCGCGGCGCAGACCTGCGCTATGACATGCAGGTCTCGCTGGAAGAGGCGTTCCACGGCAAGAGCACCGAGATCACGGTTGAAGTGGCCGCAACCTGCGATACCTGCGAGGGTTCTGGGGCCGAACCCGGTACCGGCAAGCGCCGCTGCGAACTGTGCCACGGCCATGGCAAGGTGCGCACGCAGCAGGGGCTGTTCGTGATCGAACGTCCGTGCCCCAACTGCAGCGGTCGCGGCGAAGTGCTGGAACAGCACTGTCGTTCGTGCCGCGGTGAGGGACGGGTGGACCAGGAACAGGTCCTGGAAGTCGAGATTCCGCCCGGTGTCGATAACGGCACCCGCATCCGCCTATCGGGCAGGGGCGAGGCAGGGCCGATGGGCGCACCGGCGGGCGACCTTTATATTTTCGTGCACATCAAGGAACACGCCGTCTTCGCACGCGAGGGAACGTCGCTGTTCACCCGCGTTCCGGTGAGTTTCACCGTCGCTGCACTGGGTGATACCATTGAAATCCCCGGTCTCGACGGGGAGACTCACAGCATCGAAATTCCTGCGGGAATCCAGTCGGGCAAGCAGTTGCGTAAGAGAGGCGCGGGCATGCCTGTTCTGCAAGGGCGCGGGCGGGGCGACATGGTGGTGGAGGTGATGGTGGAAACGCCCACCAGGCTCTCAGGCCGCCAGAAGGAATTGCTGCGCGAATTCCGCGAGACCGAGACTGGCGATGAATGCCCGGAAAGCCGAGGCTTCTTCAACAAGCTAAAAGATGCTCTCGGTGGGTGAAAGGGCAGGGCGCGTCGCTGCGGCGGCGGGCCTGCTGGCCATCCTGCAGGGATGCGCCACTTCTCCTGAGGCCGACCAGAACGGCTGCGAATTCGATTACGCCGCAATCCAGGCGCAAGAACTCACTCTGATCGAACAGGCCGATCGCATTGCGGGCACAATTCCTGAAGGTGATCGCACGCAGGCAGATCTTGCTCTGCTGCAAGATGGCTTGGCTTTGCTCGAAAGCCGTGATCGCGTGGTCGATCCGCTCGACGTCTCGATCATCGAAAGCGCGCGCGCCATGCTGGTTTCCGAAGATGTGTGGGACCGGCAGGACGATCGGACCTGCAACCGCTCCCAACCGCGCATCAGCCTGTTTTGCGCGCTGCGTTTTGCTTCAGTCGATGTCACAGGCACCTATCAGCATCGTCGGGCGGGTTTGCAGGAGGTGAGGATCGCCTTGCAGGATGCGGCGCCGAACCGCGATCATGCTCACCGCTTGCGTGATTTCAATAACGACCCCCGGACGACGTTGGCCGATGTCTGGCAGGGGCTGGACTTGGCCCACGCGCGGGCCAACTACCGCCTCTGGCAGCAGCGAGCCTGCACGTTCACCCCGCAGACGGTCCGTACCAATTCCTAACCTAGCTTTGCGACGATCTCCTCCCGCAATGCGGCCAACAACGCTGGGCTACAGTTGTCGCGCGCTTCTTCCTCATCGCAGATGGCGAGAAAGGCCTCCCGTTTGACGGCGAGGCATTCGGCCTGGTCATACCCGCCCGGAACCGTGGAGCAGACCAGGTCGATCATCCGCTCGGCCCCGTGCAGGCGGCCCCAGAGGTAGTCGTTTTCCCGATAGGTGCGGCTGAAGAATGCACCGAAGTTGAAGAACTCGGTACCGCGCAGGGTCGCCGCCGTGCCCCCGTCGCGAATTGCCGTTGCGTCTTCTGGGCTGATGCGATCCACTTTAACCGGATCGAATTCGGTCAGCCCCTCATTGCGCAGCAGCGGCAGGGTGGCAACGTCGTAAAACGGGAAACCGAGGTAAGCCAGAAGGACCCGCCGCCGCAGGTCCCTCGGCATGGCGTCCAGCGCCTCGCACAGCAATTCCTCCGCCGCTTCGTCCGCGGCACGCAGGGCGCGTCTCCCTGCCAGCTCGCTGAGGAATAGGCCGGGATTTTTCATCACGTCGGCCGCAATACCCTCGAAATCCGCGCCGAGATTGCCGTGATCTTCCTTGGCGAAGTAGAACGTCAGTGCGGAATAGACGGCGCTCCTCGCGTCCTCCAAACCTTCGTCGGCGATGTCCGGATCGAGCTCCCAGTCGCGTGAGAGGCGCCGCGCCAATAGGCGCAGGCGGCGGATGCGGAAGGCAAGGTCGTGGTCGCGAAAGAATGCGATCGCAGCCGCACTGGCACCAACGCCGGTTTCCGCGCTGAGACTGCCGAGTTCGTGCGCGTCGATCTCCTGCCGCAGCCGCTCGGCAATCTCCGGCGTGCTCGGCATGTCGGGCGTGTTGGCCGCACGCCGCGCGAGTTCGGCAAGGCGATCGAGGATGCCGCCCAGCTTGGCCTGGGCGTAGGAATGGAATGCGTAGCCTGCCTTTTCGGCCGCGGCCTGCTGCGCGCGGCTGCGCCAGTTCGCCAAGCGCTTGCGGTTGGGCCGGTCGAGAAACAGCGTTCGCCCGAACAGCCTGTCCACCGCCGCTTCCACTTCGGGGCGAAGCGCGGCCACCATCCTGCGCAATTTCTCCGCCTCGCGCGTCTGCTTCTCCAGCACCTCCAGATTGTCGCGGATGGGCTGTTCGCGCGGTATCGCGGACAGCGAACCGGCAATGGCTGCAAAGAACCCCACGGGTTTCACCGCATCGCCCGCTTCGGCGCGCGAATGCTTTGGCGACGGATCGATATATACGAAGCGCCGATCAACCTCGCGCTGGGCAGGCCGCACGCTGAGGGCCGCAATTGCCCCTTCGAACGGAGCGTTGTTGAGCACTGATCCATCCACGAGCGAGACGTGATCGACAGTTCCGCGATCCACATGCGTGGGCATCACGCGGCGCAGGAAAAGGTCGCGGCCCTGCCAGTCGTCTCCGCATACCTCGTCGATCTCCGCAAGACGCAGCGGAGGGAAAGCGCCGGGGAAACTGGCCGTCGCGCGCGCTGCCAGGGTCAACTCGCACAGCTGCGCCAGGTTTTCCCCGCCGACCGTCGGCGTGTTTGCGCGAAAGCGGATGGGCATGCGGTGCTCGGCCTCTTCCACCCTTGGCGGACTGTTGAGGCGCAAGGTCTCCAGCCTGCCGCGAAAATCGGTCGCGGTAACCAGCAGGTCCAACGGATGGCGTGCCGGCAGCAGCGGTGCCTCTGCCGGAGTATCGCCCATAGCCTGCAAGGCGTTGTGGAGCAGTCGCGAGAATCCCACACCGGAAAAAGGCGGCTCGAACCAGCGTCCGCGCACCAGGCTTGAGATCTTCTGCCGCACCTCATTGCGGGTCTCTGCCGCCACGGTTTCGGTCACCGTGTTCCCGGGTGCGCGGGTGAGGTACCAGACGATAGGCCGCATGTAGACGCGCGCCGCGGGGGACCACGGTCTCGCCTCCGGTTCGACCAGGCGTTCCACGTCGGCGTTCTTCAGCCAGAGTTCGGTCAGCGGCTCAAGGCTATGGCCGGAATGGATGGCCTGAGCGAGGAACACGGCATTGATGCCGCCGGCACTGGCCCCGGTGATGATATCGGGCAGCACCCGCAGGCGAAGGTCGCGATCCTCCTCGATCTCGCGCAGCAGCGAGAGATAAACAGCCTCTACGCCCGAGACCTGCTCCTCCTCCGCTGCATGAAAGGCACGGCTGGCGCGAGCCAGCTTCCAGACTTCCTTGGTGACGCCGTGCATGTAAACCGCCAGGCTGACACCCCCGTAACAGACCAGCGCAATCCTGAGTTCTTTCTGCCGCATCGCACCCTAGATGGCAGAAGCGAAAGCCGGTTACCAGATCGGTGTTCTGCGCGCTTGCGTTCCGCTTTCGTTCCCGTTAGCTACCATCCCATGGCAAAGCCCAAGAAGCGTTACGTCTGCACAGAATGTGGCAGCTTGTCCCATCGCTGGCAGGGGCAGTGTCCTGACTGCTCGCAGTGGAATTCGCTGGTGGAAGAGGCGCCTGACACAAAGTTTACCGCGAAGCATGACCTGTCGAGCGGGGGCAGGGCCATCGTCTTCGAAGCTTTGGATGAGCCTACGAAACCGCTGACCCGTCAATCCACCGGCATCGCCGAATTCGACCGTGCGCTGGGTGGCGGGCTGGTACCGGGCGGCGCAATCCTGATGGGCGGGGAGCCCGGAATTGGCAAGTCCACCCTGCTGCTGCAAGCGGCGGCAAAAATCGCGCAGAAGGGCGGCAGCGTCGTCTATGTGAGCGGGGAAGAGGCGACCGGCCAGGTGCGAATGCGGGCGGCGCGATTGGGGTTATCGCAGGCGCCGTTGAAGTTGGCAGCGGCAACGTCGGTGCGCGATATCCTCACCACGCTTGGCCAGGACGAGCCGCCTGAACTTCTCGTCGTCGATTCGATCCAGACCATGCATTCCGACATGATCGAAGGCGCGCCCGGCACGGTCAGCCAGGTGCGCGCCAGCGCGTTCGAGCTGATCCGCTTCGCCAAGGAACGCGGCACCGCGCTGGTGCTGGTCGGGCACGTGACCAAGGACGGAAATATCGCCGGGCCGCGTGTGCTGGAACATATGGTGGATACGGTGATGAGCTTCGAGGGGGAGCGTAGTCACCAGTACCGGATCCTGCGCTGTCTGAAGAATCGCTTCGGAGCGGTGGACGAGATTGGCGTATTCGCAATGGAAGGGCACGGGCTGGACGAGGTGGGCAATCCCTCCTCCCTGTTCCTGTCCGGCAGGGACGAGCCGATTGCTGGCGCGGCGGTCTTCCCCGCGCTGGAAGGGACGCGGCCCGTGCTGGTGGAAATCCAGGCGCTGATCGTGCGCTTGCAATCGGGTGCCACGCCCCGGCGCGCAGTCGTGGGGTGGGACAGCGGACGACTGGCCATGCTTCTGGCGGTGCTGGAATCGCGGTGCGGGCTCAGTTTCTCTACTGCAGAGGTCTACCTGAACGTGGCAGGAGGGTACCGCCTTACGGACCCGGCTGCCGATGTTGCAGTTGCCGCGGCACTGGTCAGCGCGCTGGCAGACAAGCCGCTGCCCGCCGATGCCGTGTGGTTCGGCGAACTCGCTCTTTCGGGGGAGGTCCGACCGGTTGCGCACGGTAGCGTGCGGCAGAAGGAAGCGGCGAAGCTCGGCTTCAAGACCGCGTTCGGCCCGGGAGACGGAGGGCAGAACGTGGCAGGTTTGCGATACACGGATGTTCGCGCTGCTGCCTCTCTCGTTGACCGGATTATGGCATCGGCATAAGTCGTTCAGCGGATGACGGGATTTGATCTTATCGTGCTGCTGATCGTTGGGGTCGGCGCCATCGGAGGCTTCCTGCGCGGTTTCGTGCAGGAGGTCCTGTCCATTGCTGCCTGGATTCTGGCAATTCTCGCGATCCATTTCATGCATACCGATCTGACAGCGGCGGTTCTGGAATTCATGGGTTCGCCGGTCACCGCCTCCATCCTGGCATTCGCGCTGCTGCTGCTGATCCCCTATGCCGGAATGAAGCTGATCGCCCGTATCGCCGGGCGCTCGACCCGTAAATCGGTGCTCGGCCCGATCGACCGCGTTCTGGGCTTCGGCTTCGGCACGCTCAAGGGGATGATCATCGTGGTCATCGGTTTCTCCCTGCTGGTGCTGGGATACGATACCGTCTGGGGCAGCAAGGGCAGGCCGCTCTGGATTGCCGAGGCCCGCACCTACCAGCTCGTGGATGCGGGATCGCGGGCCATGGTCCAGATCATCGCCGAACGCCGGGCACGCCTGCAGGTTGAAGAGACGGAATGAGCGCCGAACGGCTTTACACTCCGCAAATGCTGGCCGCCGCTGTAGAACTTGCCGAGTTTCCCCCGCTCGAAGACGCGCAGTTCGTTGGCTCGGCACGCTCGGCCGCCTGTGGATCGACGCTCGAGATGGGGCTTTCGCTCGATGATTCCGGGCATATCGCCAAACTTGGCATGAAAGTGCGTGCGTGCGCCGTTGGCCAGGCTGCGGCTGCGATCTTCGCGCGCCATGCGGTGGGCAAGGGGCCCGACGATATGGCGGCCGCGCTGGAAGCCTTCAGCGCCTGGCTCGAAAACGATGGACCGCTGCCGGACTGGCCCGACGTGGCCCTGATAGTCCCGGCGCGGGACTATGCCGGCCGACATGGGGCAATGCTGTTGCCGTGGAAGGCGGCGGTGGCGGCTCTTTCCACTGCTGCCCAGGCGGGCTAACGCTCGCGCCTAGAGAGAAATTTGGGGGACGACATGGCGACGGCAGCTGCAAGCACCGTTCACGAACCCAGCGCCAGGGAAATCCGGCTGGTCATTGCCGCGAGTTCGGCGGGCACGGTTTTCGAGTGGTACGATTTCTTCATCTATGGCACGCTGGCCGCACTGATCGGTGCCGCCTTCTTTCCCAGCGATAACGAGACACTGCAGATATTGCTGGTGTGGGCAGGCTTTGCCGTGGGTTTCGGGTTTCGCCCGTTGGGTGCGATCCTGTTCGGTTTCCTGGGCGACAAGCTGGGCCGGAAATACACGTTTCTTGTAACGGTAACGCTTATGGGCGTCGCGACGGCGGGCGTCGGCCTGATCCCGACGGCGGCCACCATCGGCATCGCCGCGCCCATCATCGTCATCCTGTTCCGTATCCTGCAAGGGCTG
Source organism: uncultured Sphingomonadaceae bacterium (assembly GCA_947493195.1). Taxonomy (GTDB): domain Bacteria; phylum Pseudomonadota; class Alphaproteobacteria; order Sphingomonadales; family Sphingomonadaceae; genus Alteraurantiacibacter. The sequence goes on from CANLQG010000005.1 coordinate 229,319, forward strand.
GCCCTTGGCGGGGAATATGGCGGTGCCGCGATCTACGTGGCCGAACATGCCCCGCCGGAGAAGCGCGGCTTCTACACCAGCTTCATCCAGGCGAGCGTCGTGGGCGGGTTCGTTCTTTCGATCCTCGTCGTGCTCGTCTGCCGCGCGCTGATACCGCCGGATGAGTTCGTGGAATGGGGATGGCGCGTGCCTTTTCTGCTTTCCTTGATCCTGCTCGCCATCTCGCTGTGGATGCGCTTCAAACTGTCGGAAAGCCCGGTTTTCCAGGCAATGAAGGAAGCGGGCGAGACTGCTGGCAATCCTTTCATCGAAAGCTTTACCTACCCCGGCAACAAGAAGCGCATTTTTGTTGCCCTGTTCGGCATCACCGGCGTGCTGACCACGATCTGGTACACCGCCTTCTTCTCCAGCCTGTCTTTCCTGCGCGGGCCGATGCGCATGGAAGAGGGGCTCGTGGAACTGGTTATGCTGATATCCGGCGGAATCGCGATGAGCTTCTACATCGTGGTCGGTCGCTGGTCCGACAGGGTTGGGCGCAAGAAGCCGATAATCGTTGGCGCGCTGTTGACGCTGGTGCTGATCTTTCCGCTGTTCTGGGCGATGGGCCAACTGGCTAACCCCGGCCTCCATCGCACGGCGCAGAACGCGCCCGTGCTGGTGAATGGTGCGGATTGCAGCTTTGACCCCTTTGCGGAAGTGCAGGCGACCTCCTGTGGGCGCGTCTTGCAGGATCTTACCGCGCTGGGCGTTCCCTACGATTTGCGCGGCGAGTGGGACGAGCAGACCATCGACATCGGTGAGTCCAGCATGGAATACGGCAACCTGTCGGACGAAAACCGCCGGAGCGAGATCCAGTCGGCGCTTGAGAACCAGGGATACGACTTCTCTGTCCAGACGCCGCCGCTGCCCAACATCCTTGGCATCATCGGCCTGCTCCTCGGCTTCGGTGTCCTGTCCGCGCTCACCTACGGCTCGGTCGCGGCATTGCTGGCGGAGATGTTCCCCCCGCAGATCCGCTATTCCTCGCTTTCCATTCCCTACCATATCGGCGCGGGCTACCTCGGCGGCTTCCTGCCCCTGATCGCCGGTTACATCCAGGCACGCAGCGGCGATGTGTACGCCGGGCTCTGGTACACCTGGGCCGTGGTGGCTTTCGGTGCAGCCGTTGCCTGGTGGGGTATCAAGGGCGGCCCCCCGCGCGAATTTTCCGATGAACATTCCTGAACCGCCTCCTGCCACCCTCCGCCTGCGGATAGATGCCGATGCGCTGGCCGATAACTGGCGCACTCTCGACCGCTTGTCGGGGCAGGCGAGGGCCGGCGCGGCGGTAAAGGCTGACGGTTATGGCCTCGGCATCGACACTGTCATGCCCACCCTGCTGGGTGCCGGGGCCCGCCAGTTCTTCGTCGCCCACTGGAGCGAGGTGCCCGGCGTACTGACGCATACCAGCGGCGCAAATATTGCCGTGCTGCACGGCGTGACGAACGCGCAGGACGCCGCATTCGCGCGCGCGTGCGGCGTTCTGCCGGTAATCAACTCGCTGCACCAGGCCCGCATCTGGCATGAAAGCGGCGGGGGACCGTGCTACCTGATGGTAGACAGCGGGATAAATCGGCTGGGGCTGGAACCGGGCAAGCTGGGCGACCCGGCGATTGGCGCGCTGGAGGTTCACACGCTGATGTCGCATCTCGCTTCGGCAGACGAGGACAGCGATCAGAACGTGGTGCAACTCTCCGTCTTCCGGCAGGCAGCTTCGCAAGTCTGCGCGCGTGAGCTCAGCCTTGCCAACAGCGCCGGTATCGCGCTTGGCACGGATTACCATTTCGACCTGACCCGGCCCGGTCTTGCTCTTTACGGCGGTGTGCCGCGTGAAGAACTGGCAACGTCAATCAGGCAGGTCGTGTCAGTCGAGGCGGCCGTTTTGCAGGTCAGGAACCTGCAGGCGGGTGATCTGGTTGGCTACAACGCGACCTTCCGTGCGCCCCGGCCCATGCGTGTGGCGACGATCTCCATCGGTTACGCAGATGGTATCCTGCGGTCATGGGGCGATGACGGTGCGTTGCACCATGGCGAATCGGCGCTGCCGATCATTGGCCGCGTCTCGATGGACATGATCATCGTCGACTGCGGCCAGTCGGATGTGCGGGAAGGCGATTTCTGCTTACTTTCCTATGATTTGCCGCAGGCGTCGCAGATTTCGGGGCTTTCTCAATATGAGTTGCTCACCATCCTGGGGCAGCGGTTCGATCGGCTTGCCTAGCCGGAATCGGTGGTAATCTCATGCTGCAGATGCTAAGGCTGGCAAAACAAAAGCGCAGGAACACGCATTATGGCCGCCAGAAACACCACTGATGGTGATACGATCATCATCAAGAAATACGCCAACCGTCGCCTCTACAATACCCAGTCCTCCAGCTACATCACGCTTGAAGACCTTGCGCGAATGGTGCGTACCGGTGTCGAATTCCAGGTTCTCGATGCGAAGTCGGGCACTGACATCACCCACGCGATCCTGACGCAGATCATCATGGAGGAAGAGGCGAACGGCGAACACATGCTGCCGGTAAGCTTCCTGCGCCAGCTGATCTCCATGTACGGAAATTCCATGCAGGCGATGATGCCGCCTTATCTGGAAGCGACCATGGCGAATTTCCAGTCCAACCAGAGCAAGCTGCAGGAAGCGTTCAAGACCAGCATGGGTCCTGATGCCTTCTCCAAGATGGCAGAGCAGAACATGGCCATGTTCCAGGCGGCTGCCGGTGCGTTCATGCCCAAGACCGGCGCAACTGCCGCGCCGACACCTGCCGCGTCGCAAGCGGACGATATCGGCGCGCTCAAGGCCCAGATGGCCGCGATGCAGCGTAAGCTGGACGAACTGGACAAGTAAGCCAGCCCGCTTAGGGCCGTCTCCGCGCATGCAAACCTCGACAGGGCGTCTGCGCAGCGCCATGGGGGCGGACCTGTCCAACTGATAGTTCGAGATTCGCCGATGTCCGCCATTCGCCACGCCCTCAATACCAAGCGCGACGACGATTTCGCCGCCTGGTACCAGGAAGTCATCGCCGCTGCCGACATGGCAGAGGAATCGGGCGTGCGCGGCTGCATGATTATCAAGCCGTGGGGCTATGGCATTTGGGAGCGCATGCAGCGGTTGCTGGACGACCGGATCAAGGCGGCAGGCGTGCAGAACGCCTATTTCCCCCTTTTCATCCCGCTCAAGAACTTCGAGCGCGAAGCAGAGCACGTCGACGGCTTTGCCAAGGAAATGGCGGTCGTCACCCATCATCGCCTGATCGCCGACGGGGAAGGGGGCCTGATCCCCGATCCCGAAGCGAAGCTGGAAGAGCCGCTGGTGGTGCGTCCCACGTCGGAAACGATCATCGGCGACGCGATGAGCCGCTGGATCCAGTCCTGGCGTGACCTGCCGCTGCGGTTGAACCAGTGGGCCAACGTGGTCCGCTGGGAAATGCGCACCCGCATGTTCCTGCGCACCAGCGAGTTCCTGTGGCAGGAAGGCCATTCCGCCCACGCCACCGCCGAAGAAGCGCAGGAAGAAACCATGATGGCGCTGGAAATGTATCGCGCCTTTGCCGAAGAAGACGTGGCCCTCCCCGTGATCGCGGGAGAGAAGCCGGAGAACGAGCGTTTCCCCGGCGCGGTCGAGACATGGTCGATCGAGGCAATGATGCAGGATGGAAAGGCGCTGCAGGCGGGCACCAGCCATTACCTCGGCACCAATTTCGCCCATGCCGCGAACATCAAGTACCAGAACGACGCCGGGCGCGAGACGCTGGCGCATACCGTCAGCTGGGGCGTGTCGACCCGCATGGTAGGCGGCCTCATCATGGTGCACGGCGATGACGACGGCTTGCGCGTCCCCCCCGCGCTGGCGCCCTTCCAGGTCGTGATCCTTCCCATGCTGCGCGACAAGCCGGAAGACGAGAGCCTGCTCGCCTACTGCGAAGCGCTGCGTGCTGCGATTTCGGGGCAATCCGCTCTGGGAGAGCCCGTGCGCGTGCTGCTGGACAAGCGCCCCGGCAAGGCAGCGGCGAAGCGCTGGGACTGGGTGCGCAAGGGTGCGCCCGTCATCATCGAGGTGGGCGGTCGTGACATGGAGAACGGCGTCGTCAGCCTGCTGCGCCGCGACTCGCTGTGGAACACCGAAACCGGCAAGCCCGCTTTCCAGAACCCCGACCGCGACCTTTGCGCGCAGACGATCCCGACGATCCTTGCCGACATGCAGAACGGCCTGCTGGTAGAAGCGCGCGAACGCCGCGAAGCCAACATCCGGCGTGACGTGTCCGACATGGATACCCTCGCCGAGCACTTCAGCCGCGAGGCCAAGTACCCGGGCTGGGTGGAAGTGCAGTGGGCACGGCCCACCGGAGAGGCGCTGGAAAAGGTGGTCGAGCGGCTGAAGGAGCTTCGTCTCACGCTGCGCAACGTGCCGATGCACGCGCCGCCCGCAGACGGCCCCTGCATCTTTACCGGCGAACCCGCGGTGGAGCGGGTGTTCGTCGCGCGCGCCTACTAGCTATCGGAAGGGGCGAGGCCGGACGGCCTCACTCTTCCGGCAATCCCCGCTCCAGGTCTTCGCGGAAAGCGTCGAACGAAATCTCGCGCCCGACGAAATCCTTTACGAGCTCGGCTGCCGGTTTCGTGCCGCCAGGTTCCAGCACCAGCCGGCGATAGTCGTCCGCCGTCTCGGGATTGGTCAGCCCTTCGGCAAGGAACCGGCTGAACATGTCCGCAGCAATCACGCGTGACCAACCATAGGTGTAATAGGCCGCGCCATAGCCATCGAGGTGGCCGAATGCCGCCTGCATTTCCGAGGTCGGGGAGATCGGCACCAGCGAATAGGCCTGCTGCCATTCGCGGGCCGACTCGCCCAGGTCATCGGGAATGGGCTGGGTGTAGAAGTTATACGAAGTCGCGGTCAGCCCGAGCTGGCGCATCTCCATCATGCCCTGGTTGAAATGGCGCACCGCGTTCATCCGTTCCACCAGGTCGCGCGGAATGGTCTCACCCTCGGCATTTACAGCGAAATTGGCCAGCGTGTCATAGTCGTAGACCCAGTTTTCCAGGATCTGCGACGGTGCTTCGATAAAGTCCCATTCCACTGCGGCCATGCTGGCCCCGGCAAGCGCGTTGCGGCTGCCGAAGATGAAGTGCAGCACGTGGCCGAATTCGTGCAGGAAGGTGGTTACCTGTCCGTGCTCCATCAGTCCTTCCGGCATGTTCTGCACCAGGGCTGCGACGGGCACTTCCCCGTCCGCCGGAGAGCCCGTGTAGAGCGGCACGACATTGGCATGGGTATACTTGCCGGGGCGCGGGTGGGAATCGAGATAGAAGCGCCCGATGACCTCGCCATCCTCGACCAGTTCATAGGCTCCCACGCTCTCGTGCCAGACGCGGGTATTCCACGGCCGCACTTCTACGCCGAAAAGCTGCTCGGTCAGGCCGAAGATGCCGTCGCGCACCCTGTCGTGCTCGAAATACTGGCGCGCTTCCTGCGGATCGTAATTGTAATTCGCCTGCTGAACCTTGGGAGAAAGCCAGCCTAGCTGGTAGGATTCAACGCGCTCCGCGCCGGGGCGAAGCTGTTGCAGCACGGCCAGCGCCTGGTCGTAGTCGGCCTGGGCTACGGGGCGGGCCACCAAGTTCGTTTGCTCGATCAGGTCCTCCACCTTATCGGTGGTGTCGAGCATGCGATTGGCAAATTGCAGGGCCGCGTAATTCTCGAAACCGGTGAGCCGCGCCAGTTCATCGCGAAGGGTGAATATCTGCTTCAGCACTTCGTCATTTTCCGGCCAGGCGTGCTGGCCATAAAGTTCCGAATACCGCCGACGCAGATCGTCGCTTTCGGCATAGGTCATGACCGGGACATAGTCCGGTGTTGCAGTGGTGAGCGTGATCATGCCGTTTGCGCCCACTTCGCGCGCGTCGATGTAGTCTTGCGGCAGCCCGGCCAGTTCCTCTGGCGAGACTTCGATGTTGCTCGTATCCTCGGCTATGTTGCGGGCAAATTCGGTGCTGAGCGTGGCCAGTTCGTCATTGATTTCCTGCACCCGGGCGCGCTGTTCATCGTCCAGCGCTACGCCAGAGCGGCGGAAGGCATCCATCGTGTTGCCGTAAAAGCGCTGGATCACCGCGTCGGCCTCGCTCACGTCCAATGTGGCGAGCCGATCGTAAATCGGGCGGGACAGGCTGATCTCGCTGGACAGGCCGGCAAGCCGCGCCGCGCAGGCACCGCCCGCGTTGCGCTGCTCCGGTGTCAGCAGGACTTGCTGATAAAGGCCGGCTTCGGACGTTGCGGAAAACAGAAGGGCGGAGATATCGTCGTACCGTACCAGCGTGTTGGCAACGGTTGCCGCATCGGCATCGCCCAGCATGGCATCGCGGTAGAGATCGATCTGGCTGGCATAGAAATCGCAGCGATCCTCGATCTGCTCGACCGAGGGATCGGTCATCACAGGACCGAGCAGGCGATAGACGTCTGCGGCCTGTGCCGGGGTGGCAAGTGCGGTGGTGGCGACCAGCGCCAGGGCGAACTTGTTCATCATGCGTATTTCCCCTTCTAGACCGAACGTGCGGTGGTACATTGCTAGATCGAACTGGTTGCACCTGCAATTGCCCATCTTGCATTACGCTGCGGGATCGGCGACCTCTCGACAAATGCGCTATCTGATCCTGTCAGCGGCTTTCATCGCCGCCTCCGCCCAGCCTGTCCTTGCTCAAGATACCGATGGTAATCCTGCCGCGACGGTCTCCGCCGAGCGTTTGCAATCCGATGTCGAGACGATGGTCTCCTTCGGCACGCGTCATACGCTGTCCAGCCTCGACGATCCGGAACGCGGCATCGGCGCTGCCCTAGGCTGGGGCAAGGCAGAGTTTGAGAAAGCCAGCGCGGCCTGCGGCGGATGCTTGGACGTCCAGTTCGTGGAGCGGGAGATGGAAGGGCGCCGTATTCCCGAGCCGGTGCTGATCCGCAACGCCATCGCCATCCAGCCCGGCACGCAGCGGCCCGACGAGGTGGTCATCATCCAGGGTCATATCGATAGCCGGGTATCCGACGTGATGGATGCCACCAGTGATGCGCCGGGCGCCAATGACAACGCCAGCGGCAGCGCCCTCGTGCTGGAAGCTGCGCGAACCCTGAGCCAGCGCGAATACCCCACTACCATCGTCTATGCGCTGCTTATGGGCGAGGAGCAGGGGCTCTACGGCGGCAACCTGCTGGCGGACTATGCGACGGAGCAGGGCTGGACGGTAAAGGCCGTTCTCAACAACGATGTTGTGGGCGGATCGTGCGGAAGTGACGGCGTTTGCGATGCAGAACACGTGCGCGTTTTCTCCGAAGGCGTGCGAGCCGATGCCGACGACGCCACTCGCGCCGCCATGCGCAGCCGGGGCGGAGCGAACGACAGCCCCAGCCGCAACCTCTCGCGCTTCCTCGACAAACTGGCAGAGGCCAATTCCACGGGCCTTGACGTGCGCCAGACATGGCGCAGCGACCGCATGGGCCGGGGCGGAGACCACCTGCCGTTTCTCGACCGCGGCTATCCCGCGATCCGTTTCTCCGTCGCCATCGAGGATTACGAGCACCAGCACCAGGACCTGCGCGTCGAGGACGGCGTGACCTACGGCGATACGGTGGACGAGATGGATTTCGATTTCCTCGCCGATGTTACGCGCCTGAACGTGCGCGCTGCCGATCTGCTGGCACGCACGCCGATGCCGCCGGTGGTCGAGGCCGATGGCATCGTGCGGCCCGACGTGCTGCTGGAGTGGGAGCCGGTAGCTGGTGCGGTTCGCTACAACGTCTGGCGCAGGCGGACCGACGAGCGTGACTGGACCTTGCGCGATACCGTGGAAGCCGGTCAGGCAGGGCAGGGCAGTTCCATCGTTCTTGCGCCCGACCGCGGCGACGACTGGATCTTCGGCGTAAGCTCCGTGGCGGCGGACGGGGCGGAAAGCCCGGTCTCCAGCGCAGTGCCGGGCGGACAATTCTATCCGCTACCCGTCGACAGCGGGGAATAGCGCCCCCATATGCGAGGCATATGAACAAACCGAAAAACACGAAGAAATTTGAAGGCCTGCCCAGCAAGGACCAGGTCATGGAATTCATCCGCGGCTCCGACACGCGTGTCGGCAAGCGCGAGATCGCCAAGCATTTCCGGCTGAAAGGGCAGGAGAAGATCGCCCTCAAGTCGCTGCTGAAGGACATGGCCGAGGAAGGCCTGATCGATTCCAGCAAGAGCGCCTTTCACAAGATGGGCGGCGTGCCGCGCGTCACCGTGCTGAAGATTGTGGAGATCGACGATGGCGAACCCATCGCCGTGCCCGAAAGCTGGAACCCCGATGATGGCAGCGCGCCGCCGCGCCTGCGGGTGATCGAGAAGAAGAAGCAGCCGGCCCTGCGCTCCGGCGACCGCATTCTTGCCCGCACGGAGGAAAAGGGCAGCGGCTGGCTGGCGCACCCGATGAAGAAGCTGGCTGTGGCCGAAGACCAGATGCTGGGCGTGATCGAGATCGATGGCGGCGGCAAGGCCTGGCTGGCCCCTGTCGACAAGCGCATTCGCAATTCATCGCCGGTGTCCGACCTCGGCAATGCCGAAAAGGGCCAACTGGTGGTGGCAGAGCCTGTCGGGCGCGGTCGCAATTCGTCAGTCAAGGTCACCGAGGTGCTGGGCGACCCGCTCGCTCCCAAGAGCTTCAGCCTGATCGCCATTCACAAGTACGGCATTCCCAACCGCTTCCCGCAGGAAGTGCTGGACGAGGCCGAGAAGGCGGCAAAGCTGCCGCTCAGCGAAGACGACCGAGAGGACCTTCGCCACCTGCCGATCATCGCCATCGACCCCGCCGATGCGCGCGATCACGACGATGCGATCTGGGCCGAAAGCGATGGCGAGGGCGGCTTCCGCGCTCTGGTCGCCATTGCCGACGTGTCGTTCTACGTGCGGCCCGGTTCCAATCTCGACAAGGAAGCGCGCAGGCGCGGCAATTCGGTATACTTTCCCGACCGCGTGGTTCCCATGCTGCCCGAAGTGCTGTCCGCCGATGTCTGCTCGCTGGGCGAGGGCAGGGACCGCGCCGCGATGGCCTGCCACCTGACGATCGACTCCGACGGCCGCGTGACCGACTGGCGCTTCACCCGCGCCATCGTGCGTATCGAGCAGGTAATCGCCTACGAGGATGCGCAGGCGCAGATCGACGCGGGCAATGCCACCGGCCCCATCAATGCGCTGTGGGCCTGCTGGAAAGCGCTCGACTCGGCCCGCGACGATCGCGACCCGCTGGACCTGGACCTGCCTGAAAGGCGCGTGGAACTGGGCGAAGACGGCAAGATCAAGGGCATCAAGGTGCGCGAACGGCTGGATGCGCACCGGGTTGTCGAAGACTTCATGATCGCCGCCAATGTCGCGGCAGCAAAGGCGCTGGAAAGCAAGGCCAGCCCGGTTGTCTATCGCATTCACGAACCGCCCACGCGCGAGAAGCTGATCGCGCTGCGCGAGTATTTCGAATCCATCGGCAAGAACCTGGCGCTGGGGCAAGTCATCACACCCGGCCTGTTCAACCGCATGATCAAGGATGTCGGCGACGATCCGGGCGAGAAGGCGCTGGTGATGGAAGCCGTGCTGCGCAGCCAGACGCAGGCCTATTACGGCCCGCAGAACGCCGGCCACTTCGGCCTTGCGCTGGGCAGTTACGCGCATTTCACATCACCCATTCGCCGCTATGCCGACCTGCTGGTTCACCGCGCGCTGGTGGACAGTTACAAGCTGGAGCAGCCCAAGCCGAAGGGGAACACGATCCCCGCACTTTCCGGCCTCTCGGAAAAGGATCGGGCGGACCTTGGCAAGATCACCGACGCCATATCCATTACCGAACGCCGCGCGATGGAAGCGGAACGCGATACCGTGGACCGCTACGTTGCCGCGTGGCTTTCGGCCCGCGTGGGCGAGGTGTTTCAGACCCGCATCACCGGCGTGCAGAAGTTCGGCTTCTTCGCCACGATCGTGGGGATGGGCGGGGACGGCCTGGTACCTGTATCCACGCTGGGCCGCGAGTATTTCCACTACGACGAAGGCGCGCACAAGCTGACGGGCGAGAACAGCGGCACCACCTACACCGTGGGTGATGTGCTGGACCTGCGGCTGGGTGAAGCCAACCCGCTTACCGGAGCGCTGAAGTTCGAGGTTCCCGATGGCGACGGCGGACAGAAGGTCGAACCGCGCGGAATGCGTCCCGAAAAGAGATCGGACAAGGGTGGCCCTCGCAAGGGCGGCCCCCGCCAGAATAAGACAGGCAAGGACCAGCGGGGAAAACACGCGGCAGGCAAACGCGGCAGGCCCGGTAACATCCGACACCAGGGACGCGGCAAGAAAAAGAAATAGCGGAACGACGTGGGGGTCGCGCTCATTGATCGGGCAAAGGAGACTTTCATGCTCAAGCCCGGTTCCACCGCCCCCGACATCGACCTGCCGCTCACCATCGATGCGCGCTTTGTGCTGTCGGACCAGACCCCCGACGCGTACACGATGCTGGTGTTCTATCGCGGGAAGCACTGCCCCATCTGCAAGCGCTACCTGGAAGAACTGGGCGGGCGTCTGGAGGATTTCACCAGTCGCGGTATCAACGTCTTTGCCATTTCAATGGATAGCGAGGACCGCGCAATGGTGGTCGACAGCGAATGGGAAACCGGCAACCTGCCGCTTGTCCATTCCATGACCGAGAATCAGGCCCGCGAGTGGGGCCTCTATATCAGCGAAAAGCGCGAAGGCAGCGAGGAACCGGACGTGTTCAGCGAACCCGGCCTGTTCCTGCTCAAACCCGACCGTTCGGTCTATCTCGCGATCACACAGAACATGCCGATTACACGCCCGTCGCTGGACGAACTGATCGAGGGCATCGATTTCCTGAGCGACAAGGATTACCCGACACGCGGGACGAAGACCTGAGCCGTATCACGCTTCGAAACGTCAAGAGAGCGCGTCGATTTCTTCATTCGACAAGCTGCCCGGGACGATAAACAGCGGGCAATGCAATTTGCCGACGTTGGTCGAAAAGTGCGTCACCAGCGGGCCGGGCGCGCCCTCTGCAGCCGCGCCCAGCACCAGGGCGGCGACCTCGGTATGCTCTTTCAGGTATTCCGCCACCACCGTCTTGGCATCGCCGATGCGCACGGCGATCTGCGGCATCTTGCCCGACTCAAACATCAGCTCGCCCGCAGCCGAGTTCGCGAGGACTTCAGCCCGGTCGTGTGCCTCCGCCTCGATGGTCGCCTGCACCCCGCCGAAAGCGTTGAAGGACTGGCGCGGAACCAGCGCCAGCAGGTGGACAACGCCGCCTGTTCTTGCCGCGCGGCGCGCTGCGAAGCGTAGCGCCGTGCGCGCTTCCTCGGTCTCGTCGACAATGGTGAGATAGACGCGCATTTTTTGTTCTCCCGCCCGCGCGGTATCACGCGAAAGCGCGATTTCCGCAAGATGCCTTGCCCCGCGCGGCCAAATTGGCCAGAGAGCAGGCACACAAACCAACGAATTGACGGAGCCTGTCGCCCCTATGCCGATTGCCATCCAGATGCCCGCCCTTTCACCGACCATGGAGGAAGGCACGCTTGCCAAGTGGCTCGTGAAAGTTGGTGACAAGGTTTCCTCAGGCGACATCATGGCCGAGATCGAAACCGACAAAGCCACGATGGAATTCGAAGCCGTGGACGAGGGCACCATTGCCCATATCCAGGTCGACGAAGGCACCGAGGGTGTGAAGGTTGGCACCGTCATCGCTACCCTGGCAGAAGAAGGCGAAGACGCAGGCGAGGTCGAACCTGTGAATGGCGGCAGCACTGCCCCCGCTCCAGCGGCGAAAGAGGAAAAGCCTGCACCCGAAGCGCCGGCCGAACCGGCCAAGGCGCAGCCTCGCGAAAGTGCCGAGCCCGCCCGCGCGCCGGTTAGCGACGATGTCGAAGCCGGGCCTGCACCGACGAAGGATGGCGAGCGCATTCTTGCCTCCCCGCTTGCGCGCAGGATTGCCGAGCAGAAGGGCCTCGATCTCGCGGTCATAAAGGGCTCCGGCCCGAACGGCCGTATCGTCAAGGCAGATGTAGAGAATGCGAAGCCCGAAGCGGCTGCGCCTGCATCCACCGCGACAGAGAAGGAAATGGCACCGGCTGTCGAGCAGAAGCCCGCCAAGGCACAAGATTATGGCATCCCGCACGAGGTCGAAAAGCTCTCCTCGATGCGCAAGACCATCGCACGCCGCCTGACCGAGTCCAAGCAGCAGGTGCCGCATATCTACCTCACCGTGGATATCCGCCTCGATGCGCTGCTCAAGCTGCGTGGCGAACTGAATGCTGCGCTGGCACCGCAAGAAATCAAGCTGTCGGTGAACGACATGCTGATCAAGGCGCTGGCGAAATCGCTGGAGCAGGTGCCCGCCTGCAACGTGCAGTTCGCAGGTGATACCATGCTCAAGTTCAGCCGCGCCGATATCTCGGTTGCGGTATCGATCCCCAACGGCCTCATCACGCCGATCGTGAAGGATGCCGGATCGAAGGCGATGAGCAGGATCAGCACCGAGATGAAGGATCTCGCCACGCGCGCCAAGGACGGCAAGCTTGCGCCGGAAGAGTTCCAGGGCGGCACCGCCAGCCTTTCCAATATGGGCATGTTCGGCATCAAGCAATTCGAAGCCGTCATCAATCCGCCCCAGGCCATGATCATGGCCATCGGCGCGGGTGAAAAGCGGCCCTATGTCATCGACGACAGCCTGCAGATCGCCACGGTAATGAGCGCCACCGGCAGCTTCGATCACCGCGCGATCGACGGCGCCGACGGCGCTCAGCTGATGAAGGTGTTCAAGGAACTGATCGAGGCGCCGCTGGGACTGGTGGCTTGAGGCATGGCTGAACCGCGGTTAGCCAAGCGGTTTGCAATCGTCGTGGGCGGCATCGAATTTCTATTCGGATTCGTTTTTTCAATCTTCTTGTTCTTCGGGGCCATGTTGCCGTCTGCGTATCCACAAGGGGATTCGCCTTTAAAGTGGCCGGTGGTTCTGCTCACAGTGGTCCTTGTCACGTGCTTCCCGGTGGCTGTGGCCTATAAGGCCGAATCGGCCGCGGAACCGCTGACGGTTTACGTATGCCTGGGGCTGCTCTTGACCTATCCGCTCCTTCTCTATGGTGGGATGAAGCTATATGCAGCGTAACCCCGCCATGCGCGTCACGGCAATGCCCGCCGACGCCAACGTCTACGGCGATATTTTCGGCGGCTGGCTGATGAGCCTGATGGATTCGGGCGCGGGCCTTGTCGCGGCGCGCCGGGCGAAGGGCAGGGCGGTCACCATTGCCATGGACGGGGTGGAATTCCACAAGCCGGTCAAGGTGGGTGACGAGGTATCGGTCTATGCCGAGATCACCCGGGTTGGCCGCACGAGCATGGCCATAGACACACAGGCTTGGCGGCGCGACAGGCACTCGGAAGACGAAGAACTCGTCACCTCCGCCACCTTCACCTTTGTCGCCGTGGATGAACACGGGAAACCTCGCGCGGTGGGTGACTGATGTTCGGTCTGTTCGATCAGAAGACCATCGAATACTTCGGTTCGCGGCGCGCCGCGCTCGGCCTCGTCCTGTTCTGGCTTGGACTGCCCGCGATGATCGGCGGCACTTTCCTTTTCTTCGACGTGGATGAGATCCCCCGCGCAGCAAGTGCAGCCGTGGCGATATGGGGTGCCGTGGCGCTTTCCCTCGGCATCCCGATGCGGCGCCACGAGCCGCCTGCCGTCCTCTATCGCTTCGCCCAGCTATGGGCCATCGTTCCGTGCGCTCTTGCGACCCTTTCAATCTTTGCCAAGTGGACAAGTTAAATGGCTGATAACTCATACGATGTCATCGTTCTCGGTTCCGGGCCCGGCGGCTATGTCGCGGCGATCCGCTGCGCGCAGCTGGGCCTGAAAACCGCCATCGTGGAGCGGGAGAACCTGGGTGGCATCTGCCTCAACTGGGGCTGCATCCCGACCAAGGCGCTGCTGCGCTCGGCGGAAATCCTCCACTATGCCCAGCATGCCAAGGACTACGGTCTCAAGATCGCGGGCGAGATTGAGGCGGATCTGGAAGCCGTCGTGAAGCGCAGCCGCGGCGTTGCGAAGCAGCTGAACCAGGGCGTGACGCACCTGATGAAGAAGAACAAGATCACCGTCCACATGGGCGAGGGCACGCTGACCGGCCCCACCAGCCTGACGGTGAAAGGAGAGAAGGGCGAAGAGAAGCTGACCGCCAAGCACGTGATCGTCGCCACCGGCGCACGTGCGCGCGACCTGCCGTTTGCCAAGGCCGATGGAGAGCGCATCTGGACCTATCGCCACGCCATGACGCCCAAGGAAATGCCGAAGAAGCTGCTGGTGATCGGCAGCGGCGCGATCGGCATCGAATTCGCCAGCTTCTACAACGATATGGGCGCCGATGTTACCGTGGTCGAGATGCTCGACCGGATCGTGCCGGTGGAAGATGCCGAAGTTTCCGCCTTCCTGGAAAAGAGCCTCACCAAGCAGGGCATGACCATCATGACTGGCGCGGGTGTCGAGGACATCAAGACCGATGGGAAGAGCGTGAAGGCCAAGATCAAGGGCAAGGACGGCAAGGTTGCCGACCACGAGTTCTCGCACTGCATCGTCGCCGTCGGCATCATGCCGAATACCGAGAATGTCGGGCTTGAAAAGCTGGCCGAAATGGATCGCGGGTTCATCCAGATCGACGATTACGGCCGCACGAAGTCCAAGGGCCTGTGGGCCATCGGCGACTGCACGCCCGGCCCGTGGCTGGCGCACAAGGCGAGTCACGAAGGTGTGACCACGGCAGAGGCAATCGCGCGGGAACTTGGCAACAAGGACGTGCACCCGCACCCGCTCAACCGCGACGCCATCCCCGGTTGTACCTACTGTCATCCGCAGATCGCCTCTGTCGGCCTTACGGAGGCCAAGGCGAAGGAAGCGGGGCACGAGGTGAAGGTCGGCATGTTCCCCTTCATCGGCAACGGCAAGGCCATCGCGCTCGGCGAAGCGGAAGGGTTCACCAAAACCGTGTTCGACGCCAGGACCGGCGAACTTCTGGGCGCGCACATGGTGGGCGCGGAAGTTACCGAGATGATCCAGGGCTATGTTGTGGGCCAGACGCTGGAAACGACCGAGGCCGAATTGATGCAGACGGTATTCCCGCATCCCACGATCTCTGAATCCATGCACGAAAGCGTGCTGGCCGCCTATGGTCGCGCGATTCATATCTAGGGCGAAATCAGCGACGAACGGTTGGTCGCAAATGCCGGAAAACATTCACCTCTTGCGCGTTTGACGTTCGAGAGGTGAATGTGATGGAATACGAGATTTCTGATCAACCGCAGGAAGGCTATCGCCCCGAGCGCGTCGCTATCCACGGCGTTTCGCCCGAACTCCGTGAGGCACCCCCGCAGGACGATGAGCAAATGTCCTAGTGCAATGCTGGCGGACAGGGTGGGATTGCGCTTCGCGCGTCTGCGCGGCTTCGCCGCTACGACTCCGAACCATGTATTCTCAGCCTCACCGCAATGCGCCAACAAACCCCGCTTACGCCGGGGCTCGTTGGCGGACAGGGTGGGATTCGAACCCACGAAGGGCTTGCACCCTTGCCGGTTTTCAAGACCGGTGCATTCAACCGCTCTGCCACCTGTCCGCGCGGAGCAGGCGCTGGCTAACGGCAAGTCGCGCTGTTGTCACCCACCAAAATTGTCGGATGCCCCTGGCGATGGTGAGCGCGATACCGGGCGCGCGCGAGCGGCAATTCGTCGCAAATGGAGAAACAGGGATTCACACGGGAAGGCCGGTGGGGTAGGCATCATCCCATGCTCCTGAAATCCCTGCGCCACATCGGCGCGTTCGCCGCCGTCCTAGCCGCCTCTACCGCTCCCGCCAGCGCGCAGAGTGAGACGTTCGACCAATATCTCGACATCGTGGCCCAGCACGCACGGGCGGAAGGCGTGCGTCAGTCCACGATCGACGCGGTGTTCACCGGCCTGGAGCCGAACAACAGGGTTCTGGCACTGGACCGGGAGAACGTATCGTCCAGCGGGTCTGGCACCAGCACCGGCTTTCCCTCCATGGCCGGCTATCTCGCCCGCCACAACACGGCTTCACGGATCAATGGCGGCGTGCGCAAGCTGTCTGAGGTGCGTTCGATCGGAAACGAGATAGAGCGCCAGTATGGCGTTCCGGCTGAAATTGTCGTCTCCATCTGGGGGCATGAGACAGCCTATGGCGCGGTCATGGGCAGTTTCGACCTGCCGCGCTCCCTCGCAACGCTGGCCTGGGAAGGTCGCCGCCGCGAACTGTTCGAACGCGAACTGATCGACGTGCTGAAGATGGTGGACCAGGGCATACCGCGCTCTCGCCTTGTCGGAAGCTGGGCCGGAGCATTCGGCAACGGCCAGTTCCTCCCGAGCGTCTACCTGCGGCTCGCGAAGGACGGAGATGGTGACGGGGTCAGCGATCTGTGGAACTCCGACGCGGACACCATGCATTCCATCGCGAACTACTTCCGCGATGCGGGGTGGCGCACGGGAGAACCGTGGGCCGTGCGCGCCTACGTGCCCAATTCGGCCGATCGCAGCGGTATCGAGAACCGTGTCAATTCACCTGTTTGTCCGCGTGTGCACGAACGCCACAGTCGTTGGCTGACCGTTCGCGAATGGCGCGAAAGGGGCATCGAACCGCGCGCACCCATCGGTGACGACGTGATGGCCGCACTCTTCGAACCGGACGGTCCGGCAGAACCTGGCTACCTCTTAACCCAGAATTATAGGGTTATCCTCGAATATAACTGCTCGAATTACTACGCGATGAGTGTGGGATTGCTTGCAGATGAGATCAGAAGATAACTCCAAGACCCGGTTCCATGCGCGTGCGCTGGTAACCATTTTCATTGCCGCTGGCCTCGCGGGCTGCGGGGCGTCGAAACAGGAAGGCGTTGTGCCAGCTTCGACGCTGCCCGACTATGGTCCGCAAGCGGATTACCCGATCCTGATAGGTGACCCGTACGAAGTGGCAGGTACAACCTACACGCCGGCGGATGTGCTCAACTATGACGAGGTGGGTTACCTCGCGCTGGATGCGGATACGATGGGCTATTCCGGTGCCCACCATACTCTGCCCGTGCCCAGCTATGTCGAGATCACGTCGCTAGAGACCGGTCGTACCGTTCTCGTTCGCCTCGAGCGGCGCGGTCCGATGACGACGAACCACATCGTCGCGCTGTCTCCCGCTGCGATAGCCCAATTGGGCGGTAACGTGGAAACCCCGGTGCGGGTGCGCCGCGTCAACCCGCCGGAGAAGCAACGCGCCATTCTTCGCCGCGGCGACGCTGCGCCCTTGCGCATGGATACGCCGTCTTCCCTGCTCACCGTTCTGCAGCGTCGCCTGCCCGAAAGCGGATCGGTGTCTCTTGCAACAAGCGCAGAGGCACCGCGCGCGCTGGAAACGGTAGACCTGGCTGCGTCCACCGCAGTACCGGCACCGGATATGCCGCCGGTCGAAGTTGCCGAGGCAACACCTACGCTGCCAGCGACGCAGCCGCTCGAGCCTCTCGAGGAACAACCAGTCAGCAATCCAGCTCCGGAACCTGGCGAACAGGCCTTGGCCAGCATCGAGGTCCCCCAGGAGGAGGCAGAAGCAGAACCGGCTTCGCCGCCAGCAGATGTTGCCACTCCTGCGATAGAGCAGGGCTTCGTCGTGCAGGCCGCAGCTTTCTCCAACCCGGACAACGCGCGCCGCGCTGCCACTGCGCTGGGCGGGAATGTCACGCAGTCGGGCGAGTATTACCGCGTCCGCACCGGACCTTTCGCCACCCGTGGAGAAGCCGAGGCCTCGCTCGCCAACGTGCGGCGGGCGGGCTATAGCGATGCGCGAATCCTGACCAGCGGCTGAGACCTGTTCCTGCCGCGACAAGCGGTGGAGAGCGCGTGCATCGATTGAAGGCTTTGGCAATGGCGACGGCAGCCCTGTGCCTTGCCGCCAGTCCTGCGACTTCGGCCACTGTTCCTGCACCGGTGCCCGAGGAAATACCGGTGGCTCTCATGGTGGACGTCACCACCGGGCAGACGCTATTTTCGCGCGAGGAGGGGCGGCGCTTCATGCCCGCTTCCGTCACCAAGGTGATGACCGCCTACACCGCTTTCAAACTGATCGACGAAGGTGTCCTGCGCCTCGGCATGCGGTTCGAGTATTCGCAGGAACTGGAAGATGCGTGGTATGCCGAAGGCTCCAACATGTTCCTGCGCGCTGGCGACCAGCCCACCGTCGGTCAACTGCTGCTGGGCATAACCACGGTATCGGGCAACGATGCGAGCGTGGCACTGGCCGTGGCTGCCACTGGATCGCAGGATAGCTGGCTGGCACTGATGAATGCGAATGCCGCCGAACTGGGGATGCGCGATACCCATTTCGGATCAGCCAACGGCTATCCCGATGGCGGGCAGACCTATACGTCCGCGCGCGACCTCGCGCGCTTGGGAGAGGCCATCGTCAAGCGGTATCCCGATCTCTATGCCCGCTATTTCGGTCATCGTTCGCTGCGCTGGGGTGACATTGCCCAGGCCAACCATGACCCCGTGACAGGCCGTGTGGAGGGGGCAGACGGCATGAAGACCGGCTATACGCGCGAGGCCGGTTTCACGTTTCTTGGCTCTGCACAGCGCGGCGGTCGGCGGCTGGTGATGGTATTGGCCGGATCGCCCGAAAGCAGGTTGCGCGATCAGACTGCGCGCGACTTTCTTGAATGGGGCTTCGATGCATTCGATACGGAGGTCGTTCTGCCCGCGCAAACAGAGGTGGGACAGGCCCGGGTACAGGACGGCGGCAGGGCCAGCGTTGCGTTGCGTACGCCCGAGGCAGTCATCGCTGCCATCCCGCGCGGGGCGGACGCTGCGAGCTGGTCGATGGAAGTCGTCTATCGCGGGCCCATCCAGGCCCCGATCATTGCCGGGGATCGCATTGCCCGGTTGCGCCTCAGCGTGAATGGCAAGCAGGTGCTGGAAGCGCCGCTGGAGGCCGCGCAATCCGTCGGCCAGGCAAACGCAGCCCAGCGGGTACTCAATGCCTGGAGGAAATGGTTGGCATGACGAGCGGACGGTTCATCACCTTCGAGGGCGGCGAAGGCGTGGGCAAGTCCACGCAGGCGCACCTGCTTGTCGATGCCCTGCGCGGGCGTGGCCTGGAGGTTGTGCAGACGCGCGAACCGGGAGGCACCCCAGGTGCAGAGGCCATTCGCGATCTGCTGCTGGACAAGCGTTTCGCCTGGGATACCCGCGCCGAAGCCCTGCTGTTCGCGGCCGCCCGATCCGATCACGTCTCCCAACTAATCGGTCCTGCGCTGGACCGCGGCGATTGGGTGGTGTGCGACCGATTCATCGATTCCTCGCGGGCCTATCAGGCCGGGGGAGGGGAGTGGTCGGACGATGCCGTGCTCTCGCTTCACACGCTGGGCTCTCATGCCCTCATGCCCGATGTCACCCTCCTGCTGCAGGCACCGACGGACGAGATCGCCAAGCGCCTGCACGAACGCGATGGCAACGATGCTGACCGAATCGGTGGCAAGCCCGCCGCCTACCATGCGCGGGTAGCCGAACATTTCCGCCAGCTCGCCGTGACCGATCCGGAACGGTTCGTGCTGATCGATGCAAGCGGCACTCCTGCCGATGTACACCTGCGCGTAATGCGCGCCATGGCCACCCTCATCGGGGAAGGCGGTTGACCTATATCGGGCACGAGCAGGCGTGGGATGCCTGGCGCCGTGCGCTTTCCGGTGCGCGCATGCACCACGGCTGGATCCTCTCGGGCCGCAAAGGCGTGGGCAAGTCCGCCTTCGCCATGGCCGCCGCGCGAGAACTGGTGGCGCAAGACGGGATACCGCAGCCACCGGGCGAACATCCCGATATCCGCTACCTCAGCCATCCCCCGCGAAATGATACCGAGGCGAAAAAGCGGGACGATGGCAAGCCGTACGAACTCGCTCGTAACATCAAGGTGGACCAGATCCGCGAGTTGCAGCGTCGCCTGAATACCCGGCCCACGCTGGGAAGCCGCCGCGCCGTCATCATCGATCCGGCTGACGACATGGAGACGAGCGCCGCCAACGCCTTGCTGAAAAGCCTGGAGGAGCCGCCGGCGGGCACATACTTCCTGCTGATCGCCCACCGCATCGGGCGATTGCTGCCCACCATCCGCTCGCGCTGCCGGGTGTTGAATTTTCCCCGCGTGTCCGATCTCGACATGGACGCGGTCCTCGCGAGGGAGAGCCCGCAGGCCAGCAGCGAAGAGCGCACTGCAGCCATCGCCGCTGCCAGTGGTTCACCGGGCGCGGCCATCGATTTCGTCGAACTCGACCTTGGTAAGATTCACACGCTGATGCAGCAGGTGGTCGAACGGGGCGATCCTGACTTCGTCTTGCGTGGCCGCCTGGCCGGTGCCATGGGGCAGCGCCCAAGCCGCGAGAAGCAGCTGGCCGCCATCGAACTGGCCCGCGCCGTGGTGGCGGACCAGATGCGCACCATTCCCCATGCACAGATCCCTGCGATGGTGGAAACCCACAGCGAACTGGTGCGCCTGGCGGGCCAGGCGCCGACCTACAATTTCGATCCCGGCCTGCTGGTGATGGAAATCGGCACCTTGCTTGCAGGTCTGGCGGGTTCTAGGACGCCCGCAAATGGCTGAAACCTTCTATCTGACCACCGCGATTCACTATCCCAATGGCAAGCCGCATATCGGCCACGCTTACGAGACGATCGCGGCCGATGTCCTCGCCCGTTTCCATCGCCAGATGGGACGCGATGTACGTTTCCAGACCGGCACCGACGAGCACGGCCTGAAAATGGCGCAAAAGGCGCGCGATCTCGGGATGACCCCGCGGGAGCTGGCGGATGAAATGTCAGGACATTTCAAGTCATTGTTCGAGACGCTTGATATCTCTTATGATCGCTTCATCCGAACCACGGATGAAGATCATTACCGCGCCAGCCAGGCAATCTGGAAAGCCATGGAGGCCAACGGCGACCTTTACCTCGACCGTTACGAGGGATGGTATTCGGTTCGCGACGAAGCCTACTATGACGAAAGCGAACTGGAAGAGGGCGAGGGGGGCGAGAAGCTGTCTCCACAGGGCACGCCAGTCGAATGGACTGCCGAGGAAACCTGGTTCTTCCGGCTCTCTGCCTACGGTGACAAGCTGCTGGCGCTCTTCAACGACAATCCGGACTTCATCAGACCCGAAAGCCGTCGCAACGAAGTGATGCGGTTTGTGGAAGGTGGCCTGCGCGACCTGTCGGTCAGCCGCACCAGTTTCGACTGGGGCGTGCCGGTGCCCGGCAGCGAAGGCCATGTGATGTACGTATGGGTTGACGCGCTCACCAATTATCTCACTGGCCTTGGCTATCCCGACGATACCGAGAACATGGCAAAGTTCTGGCCGGCAGATCTGCATCTGGTCGGCAAGGACATTACCCGGTTCCACACCGTCTACTGGCCCGCGTTCCTGATGAGCGCCGGAATCGAACTGCCCAAGCAGGTCTACGCTCATGGCTTCCTCCTCAGCCGCGATGGCAAGAAGGAAAGCAAGTCCACCGGTAACGTGACAGACCCTGCAGCGTTGGTAGATTCCTATGGAGTGGACGTGCTGCGCTATTTCCTCCTGCGCGAATTCTCCTTCGGTCAGGATGGCAGCTATTCAGCAGAGGCCATTGTAAACAGGGCAAATTCCGAACTCGCAAACAGCTTCGGCAACCTGGCCCAGCGCGTGATGAGCTTCATCGCCAAGAACTGCGACGGCACTGTCACGGCAGAGGCCCCCGTCGAAGCGGTGGACGAAGCCCTGCGGGCCCGTGTGCGCCAGGCTTGCGCGGTTGAACTCCCGGCGCAGTTCGAGCAGCTGGCCTTCGCTGCCGGGTTGGAGGCGTGGATGCAGGCCGTTTACGCCTGCAACGCCTACGTCGACGAGCAGGCCCCGTGGGCCTTGCGCAAGACCGACCCAGAGCGAATGAAGCGCGTGCTCGCCACGCTTTGCGGCTGTATCCGCGATCTTGCCATCGCTGTTATGCCAGTCATTCCAACAGCATCGGCAAAGATTCTCGACGCCCTCTCGATCCCCGACAATGAGCGTGACTATGCCGCGCTCAGCACAACCGACCCAAGTACGGGGACAATCACCATCGACAGCCCGAAGCCCGTCTTTCCGCGGCTGGACGCGCCCTCGGCGGAGAGCGCCTGATGACGCTCGAGGCGCCGTTGATCGACAGCCATTGCCACCTCAATTACGAAGGGCTTGCCGAACGGCAGGACGAGGTTCTTGCCAATGCCCGCGCGGCAGGCGTGACCGGCTTTCTCAACATCTCCACGCGCGAGCGCGAATGGCGTGATGTCGTCGCCACGGCAGAGCGCGAAAGCGACGTGTGGGCGACCGTCGGCATCCACCCGCACGAGGCGGACCAGCATGCCGACCTTGGCCGGCAGGTCCTGCGCGAGGCAACCGATCATGCCCGCGTTGTGGGCATCGGCGAAAGCGGGCTCGACTATTACTATGACAAGTCCGATCGCGCGGTGCAGCAGGACCTGTTCCGCATGCACATCGATGTGGCGCGCGAAACAGGACTTCCGCTGGTCATCCATACCCGCGACGCGGAGGACGATACGGCCGATATCCTGACCGAAGAAATGGGGAAGGGGGCCTTTCCCGCGCTGATCCACTGTTTCACCGCCAGCGCCGATTTCGGGCGCAAGGTGCTGGACCTTGGCCTCACGGTTTCCCTTTCTGGTATCGTCACGTTCAAGAACGCCAGGGAATTGCAGGAGTTCGCGCGGGAGATTCCGAAAGACAGGCTGCTGGTTGAAACCGACAGCCCCTTCCTGGCACCGGTGCCGCATCGCGGAAAGACCTGCGAACCGGCCTTCGTGCGCCATACGGCTGCATTCGTGGCTGAGCTTCGGGGCGAAGAAGTCGAAGATCTAGCCGCAACCACGTCGCGCAACTTCTTCAATTTGTTCACGAAAGCAAAGGGTACTTCGTGAAGCTGCTGGTTCTTGGGAGTGGTACGTCCACAGGTGTACCGCGCATCGGTAACGACTGGGGCGATTGCGACCCGAACGAGCCGAAGAACCGCCGCAGCCGCGTATCCATCATTGTGGAGAGCAACGAGGGCAAGCGGATCCTCGTCGACACGTCTACCGATCTGCGCCAGCAACTGTTGACCAACAACATCGACAGGCTGGACGGGGTTTTCTGGACCCACGACCACGCGGACCACTGCCACGGCATCGATGATCTGCGTCCCATGCGTTATGGGCGCGGAGGTCCGATTGCCGGATTTGCTTCGACCGAATGCTGCCGCAGGCTGCGGAATCGCTTCGGCTACGTGTTTTCCGGCCAGTATGGCTATCACACGATTATGGAATTGAGTTCGCTGGACACATTGCGCATCCATGCAGGCTTCGGTGTGGAAAGCGTGGAGATGCCGCACGGACCAATCACCACAACGGCTTATCGCTTCGAAGCTGACGGTAAATCAATAGGTTACGCAACAGACTTCAGCGAAATCACCGATGACATGATCGACCTGTTCGAGGACGTCGATATCCTCGTTACCGATTGCCTGCGCCGTGAGCCGCATCCTACCCATGCGCATCTGGGAATGGCGCTGGAATTTGCGGAGCGTTGCGGCGCGCGCCAGGCGGTCTTGTCTCACCTCGACAAGAGCATGGATTATGCGACGCTGAGCGCCGAGGTGCCAGACAACGTGCTCGTGGGATTCGACGGGATGGAACTGGTCGCATGAATGAAACGTCGCTGGTTTCCATCGTGGCACTGCTTGGCTGGCTGATCCTGGCAATCGGCGCGTACCGGTCTCACCAGGTAAACATGTCGAAGACGATACGCATGGCGCTGATCTGGGCATGCATCTTTGCAGGCCTTACGTTCTTTTTCACGCTGGTCATCTGAAGGGACGATGGGAAACGAACCCGGTCCGGCCAGCTTCATATTTAACATAATATATATTATCATCCTTTAGTTGGTCTCATGCTGGAGCCGCCGATGTCCGAACAACTAGACCGCCTCCTCTCGATCATGGCCCGCCTTCGCGATCCGCAGCGCGGTTGCGAATGGGACGTTGCGCAAACCTTCGAAACTATTGCGCCATACACGATCGAGGAAGCTTACGAGGTGGCGGACGCTATCGAACGTGACGACATGGCCGATCTGCGTGGCGAGTTGGGCGATTTGCTTTTGCAGGTAGTCTTCCATGCCCGCATGGCCGAGGAAGCCGGCCACTTCGATTTCAGCGATGTCGCGCGCTCCATATCGGACAAGATGGAGGCCCGGCACCCGCACATTTTCGGCGATGAAGGCGGTGTGATGGATGGCAAGCGCTGGGAGGACATCAAGGCAGCGGAACGCGCCGTGCAAGGTTCGACCAGCACGATGGACGGCGTAGCGCGCGCGTTGCCGGCCCTGATGCGCGCGGAAAAGCTCCAGAAACGCGCCGCACGAGACGGCTTCGATTGGCCTGACCACGATGGCCCGACGGAGAAACTGGTGGAGGAAATACGAGAGCTGCACGAAGCAGACGATGCAACCCGTCAGGAAGAAGCCGGAGACCTGCTGTTTGCAGCAGTCAATCTGGTGCGATCATACGGGATCGGGGCAGAAGATGCCCTGAAGGCCGCCAACGCGAAGTTCGAGCGTCGCTATCGTGCGATGGAAAAGCTGGCAGGCGGCGACTTCGCACACCGCGATCTGCACGGCCAGGAAGAACTGTGGCAGGAAGTAAAACGCCAGGAACGCGAAGGTTAGAGCGTTTCGAAGCGGCCCCATTCCTTTTCCGTCAGGCGAACCTCGATATGACGCATCGGGCCGTCGGAACCCTCCCCGCCATCATTGTCCGACAACACTTCACCGTGGGCGTGAAGCCAGGCAATGCGCGCACCGTCGCTGGCTGGCAGCATGAGCGAATGGCGCCGGGCGCCTTCTGTCAGTTTCGCTCCCAGCTTCTCGCGCAGGGCATCGACACCCTCACCCGTTATGGCCGAGATTGGCATGACCGTGTCGTCGTTTTCCGCGATGGCCGCCAATTCTTCGCGCATTTCGGGATCAAGAAGGTCCCACTTGTTCCAGACTTCGAGGATGGTGGTCGGCTCCCCTTCCCCCTCTTCGTCGGTCACTCCCAGATCCGCGAGCACCTGTAGCACCTGCCTTTTCTGGGATGCGGTGTCAGGATTGGCGATGTCACGCACGTGCAGGACGATGTCGGCTGCCGTGACCTCTTCCAGGGTGGCTCGAAACGCTGCGACGAGCTGGGTCGGCAGGTCCGAGATAAAGCCCACCGTATCGGACAGGATCGCCTTCTCTATGCCCGGCAGGGTCACGGCGCGCATGGTCGGATCAAGCGTCGCGAACAGCAGGTCTTCCGCCATCACGTCTGCGCCGGTCATGCGGTTGAAAAGCGTGGATTTTCCCGCATTCGTGTATCCCACCAGGGCGATGACGGGCCATGGTGCCCTGCCTCGCCGCTTGCGGTGGAGTTCGCGGGTCTTACGGACCTGTTCCAACTCGCGGCGCAGTTTTGCCATCCGGTCGCGGATCAGGCGGCGGTCGGCCTCGATCTGCGTTTCGCCCGGACCGCCGAGGAAGCCGAAGCCGCCACGCTGACGCTCAAGGTGGGTCCAGCTGCGCACGAGTCGACTTGCCTGATAATCCAGGTGAGCGAGTTCCACCTGCAGCCGACCTTCGGCGGTGGCCGCACGTTCTCCGAAAATTTCCAGGATCAGGCCGGTGCGATCGATGACCTTGCGGCCGATCTTCTCTTCCAGGTTGCGTTGCTGGATGGGCGACAGCGCACCGTCGACAATGACAAGTTCCGCCTCATGCAGCTCGCAGTCGGAGGCGATGCGTTGCACCTGGCCTTCCCCAAACAGGGTGTTGGGACGGACTTCGCGCACAGGAATGATGAAAGCCTCGGCCACGACGATGCCGATCGCAAGCGCGAGGCCTTTCGCCTCTTCCAGGCGCGCTTCGGGATCATCCTCGCGGCGCTGGGCGCGGATGTCCGGGCAGACGACCAGAGCCCGCGCCCCGCGGGTAACTTCGCCTTCGATATCGTCGTCGACAATCAGTCGCTTTCGCCTTCATTATCTTCCAGATTGTCGTCGGTCAGATCGACCGGCCGATCGGGCTGGATCGTGGAAACAGCATGCTTGTATGCAAGCTGCACATAGCCATCACGTTCCAGCAACATGCAGAAAAGGTCGAAACTGGCGATCCGCCCCTGCAGCATCACGCCGTTCACCAGGAACATCGTCACCTGCACGTCCGCATCGCGAACGCGGGTGAGGAAGATGTCCTGCAACAGGCGAAGCTTGCGGTTACCATCGGGGCCACTGCCGAATTGTTCGGCATCGACAGGCTGCCCGGGCATGATGGTGGAAATCGCGTGCTTGTAGACAAGCTGCGATTGTCCGTCCCGACGCAGCAGGATCGAAAAATTGTCGAACCAGGTCACGATACCCTGCAGTTTTACCCCCTTCACGAGAAACATCGTGACGGGAATCTTCTCGCGACGGACATGATTGAGGAAAACATCCTGCAGATTGGCATTCTTGCCATTTCCGGCAGGTTTCGCGGCGCGCGATTCGGTATCTGCCACCGGTCGTGGCCTTGCCGAAAGGGTGCCCTTGGCCATTCTTCTGACTCCATCGTTTTTGGCGGGTGTAAGCCCGCAATCTGGCAAATCCGTGAAACAGGTTCAGGACCCCCCGGCTGCACTTTTGTGCAATGCAGCGTATAGTATGAAAAACTTTCCGGCGGCAATTGGTTCCTTACCTGACCGAAAGTCCCGGTTGAGAAGCCTAGTCCTCGTCGCCGTTACCGTTGCGCTCGTTCATGCCAAGCAGCTTCAGCTTGCGATGCAGCGCCGACCGCTCCATCCCGATGAAGCCCGCAGTTTTCGAAATATTTCCCGAGAAACGGCGGATCTGGATGCGCAGATACTCGCGCTCGAAACTTTCCCGCGCCTCGCGCAAGGGCACGCCCATCAGCGAGGAGATGCCCCCTCCCCCCTCGTCGGAGCTGCCAGTGATTTCGGGAGGTAGCATATCGGGCGTGATAGCGCTGAAATCCTCACGCGGGGCGAGTATCACCGTGCGTTCGATCACGTTGCGCAACTGGCGGACATTTCCGGGCCAGTCGTAGGCCTGCATGGCCGCAAGTGCCTCCGGCGCGACTGTGGGCGGCTCCAGCCCCTGCTCGCGCGCGTAACGGGTGAAGAAATGATCGGCCAGGGCCGGTATGTCGTCCCGGCGCTCCGACAGGGCCGGGATGTCGATGGGCACCACGTTGAGGCGGTAGAACAGATCCTCGCGGAAACGCTTCTCCTCGATTTCGCCCAGCAGGTCCCGCGCGGTGGAGGATACGACGCGAACGTCCACGCCCACCTGCCGACTGCCGCCGACACGCACGAAGCTCTGGTCGGTCAGCACGCGCAGGATGCGGGCCTGGGTGCTTTCCGGCATGTCGGCCACTTCGTCGAGATAAAGCGTACCGCCATCGGCCATCTCCAGCAGTCCGGGGCGCACCAGCTTGCCATCGGCCTCCTCCCCGAACAGCTCGTGCTCGAACCGCTCCGGCGTGATGCGGGCGGAATTGACCGTGACGAAAGCCTTGTCGGCACGCGGGCTCCAAGCGTGGAGAAGCCTTGCGGCCACTTCCTTGCCCGCCCCTGCCGGGCCGCTTACCAGCACACGGCTGCCGGTGTTTGCCACGCGCTTCAACGTGGCGCGCACGGCATTGATGGCGCTGGAGTTGCCGGTGAATTCGTCGGTACTCGCCATCCCTTCGCGCAGTCGCTCGTTTTCGCGGCGCAGACGCTCGGTTTCGGTTGCACGCGCGACGAGGTGCAACAGCTTCTCCGCCTCGAACGGCTTTTCGATGAAATCCATCGCTCCTCGGCTGACCGCGGATACGGCGGTATCGACATTGCCGTGGCCGGAGAAGATGATGACCGGCAGGTTGGGCTCGCGCTGCTTGACGGCATCCAGTACTTCAAGCCCGTCCATCGGGCTGCCGTGCAGCCATACGTCGAGCAGGACGAGGCTGGGTCGACGCTCATCGATCATGGCCAGCGCACTGGCGCTGTCGCCAGCGGTGCGGCAGTCATAGCCTTCGTCGCTGAGGACGCCGGCGACAAGATCGCGAATGTC
This sequence comes from uncultured Sphingomonadaceae bacterium, assembly GCA_947493195.1. Classification (GTDB taxonomy): domain Bacteria; phylum Pseudomonadota; class Alphaproteobacteria; order Sphingomonadales; family Sphingomonadaceae; genus Alteraurantiacibacter. The sequence goes on from CANLQG010000005.1 coordinate 257,579, forward strand.
GCGTTCGTCGTCGACGACCAGGATATCGAGTGCCATTCAGTGCTCTCCTGCAAAAATCATTCGGCCGCTTCGCTTTTCTCATCCAGGTCACCCGGATGCACGGCGAAGCGTAGTGTTGCCTTGGTGCCGCCCTCCGGAAGGGCAGCGAATTCGAGATCTCCGGCGTGTTCCTCGACGATCTTCTTCACGATGGCGAGGCCGAGCCCAGTGCCCTTCTCTCGCGTGGTAACGTATGGCTCCATCACGTTTTCGCCGCCCTGCGGCAGGCCAATGCCGTTGTCGGTAATGGCGATCTCGATGTGCTCGCCATCGCGTCTCATCGCAACATTGATGCGCCCGCGCCAGTCGACTGGCGCGTCGGGACTGCGCGCATCCACCGCCTCGGCAGCGTTCTTCAACACATTGGTCATCGCCTGGCCAACCTGGTGCCGGTCACATTCCACTGGCGGAATGTTGTCTCCGGCGGAGAAGCTGTAAGTTATCTCGGGGTGCGCGACCTCCTGCAGGAACAGCGCCTGCCGCACCAGGTCGACGGCATCCTCGCTGCGGAAAACAGGTTTCGGCAGACGGGCAAAGCTGGAGAACTCGTCCACCATCTTGCGCAGGTCTCCCACCTGCCGGATGATCGTGCCGGTCAGTTCATCGAAAAGTTCGACATCCTTTTCGATCTGCTTCGAATAGCGCCGCTTCAACCTCTCGGTCGCCAGCTGGATCGGTGTGAGCGGGTTCTTGATCTCGTGCGCGATGCGGCGCGCCACGTCGGACCAGGCCGCCTGCCGCTGGTCGAGCAACTGGCGGGTGATATCCTCGAAGGTGATCACATATCCACCGGCGTCGGGGGCCAGCTGTACCGCCAGCGTCAGCAATTCGCCGCGGCGGCTGAACTGGATGATTTCTCCCATCGAGCCTTCGTTGACCAGTTTGGCCAGCGGCGGGGCAACCTCCTCCAGCGGCACGTTGACCGGGACGGGGCCTTCGCGATCGAGCAGGAGGCGCTGGGCAGAATTGTTCATCAGCTGGATGCGCCCTTCCCCGTTGATCGACACGATACCCGCCGTGATCGATTGCAGAACCGCCTCGATAAATGCGCGCCGTTCGTCGAGCTGCCTGTTCGCGCCCAGCAGGGCATCGGTCTGGCGCTCGATCTGCGCGCTCATCCGGTTGAACGCTCGGTTGAGCAGGCCGATTTCGTCCTGCCCCGTGCGTCCGGATACGCGCATGGCATAATTGCCCGCGCCGATTTCCTGCGCCACTTCTGCCAATTCGGCGAGGGGTTTTACCTGACGGTCGGCAAAGCGCAGCGCGGCCCAGACCGCCAGTGCCACCAGTGCCAGAGACACGCCGAACAGGGCAAAGTTGAACTGCAACTGCAGCACCCGGGCGCGCTCGGTCAGATCATCGTAGGCACCCGCCACGTTCTGCGCCTGGCGGTAGAGCCGCGCCGCTTCAGGCCGTGCGTCGCGGGCGACGTAGACATACAGGTCCAGCTCGCGGTCCAGCATGGCCGTGGCTTCGGTGCGTTCGGGAGAGGACGACACGGTGAACGGCTGGCCTTCGCGCAAAGGCTCCACCACGGAGTTGCTGATGCGCTGGCGCTCACGGTCGTCTTCCGGGTCGGCAAGGGCGATCAGCCGGTATTCGCCGTCGCCGGTGAGGCGGATGATCGCCGCCTCGCTCAGCTCGCGCGAGTAGGCCTGGTTGTAGAGCTGATCGATGAATTCCACGCTGGCGACCGGCACGTTCTGCATCACGAACCGCATGTCGCCAGCCATGGCGACGGCGTTATTGCCCACGCCGCGCAGGTTCTCGTCGTAGTAACCTTCCGCCAGATTATTCGCATTCTCAAGGATGCCGCGCGAATCGTCACTGAACCAGAACTGCACTCCGGACTGGAAGAGGATCGAGGCGAACACCGCCACGATCAGCGTCGGGATTGCGGCGAGGAGGGAGAAGAAGAATACCAGGTTCACGTGCAGGCGGGCGGTGGTGCTGCCGGCCCTGCGGATGGCAATGCGGCGGCCCCACAGGACAATCAGGCCAAGGGCTGGCAGCAAGGTGCCCACCAGAAGCATTGCCGCCTGCCAGGAAGGGATCGGCTCGCCATCGCTTGGGCGGCCTGCCAGCGTGAACCACACGGTCAGGACCATCAGCGCCAGCGCCACGTAGCAGAGCACTTCGAGCCAGAAGAAGAGGTTCAATTTGCGTGAAGCCACAGCCGCGCGGCGCAGGAAGCGCGAGCGTTTGGAGGCAGTTTCCGCCGCTTCGGAGTGTGGCGCTTCTGTCACGTTGCAGGCTTACAACAACGCTGTTGCAGCTTTGCAAGTTAAAAGCGCTGTAATCCCCTAATTGCGCGAGAAACTGTCCGGATCAATCTCCAGTTCGGACAGTCGCTTGCGCAGGGTGTTACGGTTTATGCCCAGCAGTTGTGCCGCCCTCAGCTGGTTGCCGCCGGTGCGCGAAAGGGCGTGGCGGAACACTGGACGCTCCAGTTCTGCCATGGCTTCGTGATAGAGATTGCCCGGCGAGAACTGGCTTTCCCGCAGCCAGCCGTCAACGGCAGAGCCAATGTCCTGCGGCGATGCCTCCCCGCCCTTCGCCGGAGATGTATCTAGCAACGAGCGCACCGTTGCCGCGTCGATCACATCCTCTCGCGACAACAGCGCCGCGCGATAGACGAGGTTCTGCAGTTCGCGCACGTTCCCCCGCCACGGTTGCTGCGCCAGCAACTGCGCGGCATCCTCTCCCAGCGAACGCCGTGGCAGCCCCTCGTTGGCCGCGCGGGACAGGAAGTGCAGCGCGAGCGGCGCGATGTCGGTGGTACGGTCGCGCAGCGGCGGGAGTTTGATCGGCACTACGTTGAGCCGGTAATAGAGATCCTCGCGAAAATCGCCGGCTGCGATGAGGGGCAAAAGGTCGCGGTTGGTCGCCGCGACGATACGGACGTTCACCGCGATTTCCTCGCTGCCGCCCACCCTACGGATGCGACCCGATTGCAGCGCACGAAGGAGCCGGGTCTGCGCTTCTGCCGGCATGTCGCCGATTTCGTCGAGGAACAGCGTGCCGCCATGCGCCTGCTCGAACTTGCCGATATGGCGGGCGGTGGCCCCGGTGAATGCGCCCTTCTCGTGCCCGAACAATTCGCTTTCGATCAGTTCGCGCGGGATGGCGGCGGTATTGACCGCGACGAAGGGGCCTTGCTTGCGGGCACCCAGTTCGTGGATGGCTTCGGCCACCAATTCCTTGCCCGTTCCGCTCTCCCCCAGCACCAGCACGGTAAGGTCGTTGCCAAGAACGCGGGTGATCAGGCGATAGACCTCCTGCATGGCCTGGCTGCGCCCGATCAGCGGCAGTCCCTGAGCCGCAGCCTCCTCGCCGATCATGCCGGTCTTGCGGCTATCGACGGCCTGGCGCGTTGCCCGCACAAGTTCGTTGAGATCGAAGGGCTTGGGAAAATATTCGAAAGCGCCGCGCTCGGTCGCGCGCACTGCAGTATCGAGGGTGTTCTGCGCGGAGAGGATGATCACCGGCATCTCCGGATACCGCTCGCGCACGGCGCCCAACGTTTCGATACCGTCGCCGTCCAGCAACATCACATCGGTCAGCATGACACCGTAATCGCGCTGCTCCAGCGAAGCATCGCGGCCAGCCACGGTGTCGCAGGTGTCGACCTCGAACCCCTCGTCCTCCAGCGCCACACGGATGACCGTGGCGATCGCGTTGTCGTCTTCTACCAGCAAGGCGTGGTGAGCCATGCCTTTCCCCTCCTGAATCAGCGCGCCACGGGCAGGTGGATACGGAAATGCGTCCACCCCCGGGCATCGTCGCGTTCGTGGCTTACACGGCCGTCCATGTCGCGCACCAGTTTCTGCACAAGCGCCAGCCCCAGCCCCTGCCCGTTCGTCTTGCTGGAGACGAAGGGCTCGAAAATGTCGTCGCGGATCGCCGGGTCGACGCCGGGTCCGTTGTCGCTGATGGTAATCTCGATCGGTAACTTGACCGGCCTGCCCAGGCGGATGACGTTCATCACCATGCCGCTGACGAACCGCGTGCGTACCGTCACCTGCGGGGCGACGCTGTCGCCGCAGGCATCGCAGGCATTGGCCATCAGGTTCACCAGCACCTGCACCAACGCGCCTTCATTGGCGAGGACTGGCGGCAGCGACGGATCGAACTCCTCGCGCCAGGCGACGGTCGATGCGCTGGATATCCGTACGGTTTCGTAAGCCCGCCGGATCGCCTGATGCAGGATAACCGGCCCCACCGGTTCCGCGCGTTCGCGGCCAAGGCGCTGCATGCGATCTATCAGCTGGGCAATGCGATCGACCTCGTCGGCAATCAGGTTTGTCAGCGCCTTTTCCGTGTCGCTAACCTTTCGTGCCAGCAGCTGAGAGGCCCCGCGAATGGCTGCCAGCGGGTTCTTGATTTCGTGCGACAGAACGGCGGGACCGCGCAATTGTCCGCGCCGTTCGTGTTCCTCGAACCGTTCACCCTGGCTTGCATCGGACAGGGTCGCCATTCGCCACCCCGGATAGTCGGACAGGGTCGAAACGGTGATATTCAGGCGCAGGTCGCGATTGCCGATACGGACATCCACGCCCCGGGCGACCAATTGGCGCTCCACGTCGTGAAGGCGGTCGACGATGCCGGGCTGATCGAAGGCGAGAAGTTCGAGGAACGACTTGCCCTCCATCCGCTTCAGGCTAAGCCCCAGCAGGCTCTCGGCAGCGGGATTGGCCTCCCGGATGACCTGTGCGGGATCGAGCAACAGCAATCCGAAGGACAGGCCGTGAAGCTGCTCACGCGCCGCGGGCAGCGCGGTATCCTCCTCGCTCACGCAGCCCGGCGCCTGAGGAAAGGTGCGTAGAACCGCTCGAGCTCACCCTTCACCTGTGCCGGGTCCTCGATGAAATTCACCTTGTTGCGGAAGTCGGCGCTGCCGTGCATCCCCTTGGTGTACCAGCCAAGGTGCTTGCGGGCGATTTTCACGCCAACGTCCTCGCCGTAATGTTCCAGCATGGCATCGTAGTGTTCGGCGACGGTTTCGTACTGCTCGTCGAAACTGGGGCTCTCCAGCATATCGCCGGTGTGCCACCAATGCATGACCTGGCCCAGCAGCCAAGGCCTGCCGTAGGCACCGCGCCCGATCATCAGACCGTCCGCGCCCGACTGTTCCAGCGCCTGCGCAGCATCGGGGATGGAGCAGATGTCACCGTTGACGATGACGGGGATCGAAACCGCGTCCTTCACCTTGCGGATGAAGGACCAGTCGGCGCTGCCCTTGTACATCTGGTTGCGCGTGCGGCCATGGACTGTGATCATCTTCACGCCAAGGTCTTCGGCGATCCGGCTGAGTTCAGGGGCGTTGAGGCTGGCATGGTCCCAGCCCATGCGCATCTTGACCGTCACCGGCACAGACACGGCCTTTACCGTCGCTTCCATCAGCTTGGTCGCCAGGCCGACTTCGCGCATCAGGGCGCTGCCGGCCAACTGGCCCACCACCTTGCGCACCGGGCAACCGAAGTTGATGTCGATCACCGCAGCGCCGTTGTCTTCCTGCAGCTTGGCCGCCTCGCCCATGGAAACAGGGTCGCAGCCCACCAGCTGCATGGACACCGGTTCCTCGGTCGGATGCCATTCCGCCTTCTGGATGGACTGACGCGTTTCGCGGATGGCTGCCTCGCTGGCAATCATCTCGGTCACGTTGAGGCCCGAGCCATAGCGGCGCACCAGGGTGCGGAACGGCAGGTCCGTCACCCCGGTCATCGGCGCGAGCACGACCGGGCAATCGATCCGCACGGGGCCGATATCGATAGGCGTGATCGCCGGGGGGGAAGGAATTGCGTCTGCGCTCATGTCTCTGGTGCCTAAAATATAGGCAGGCGCATAGTGGATTGCGAGGACAGTCTCAAGCGGCTAGCGCGCTGCCCTGTGTCGATCTACCAATCCAATCCGCCCGAGCTGCCTTTCGCAGCGATCGTCGTCGCAGCCGGAAAAGGTACGCGGTCGGGACAGGTGGTGCCAAAACAGTTCGCGCCGTGGCGCGGGAAGCCGGTCGTGCGCCATTCGATTGATGCCTTGCGCGAAGCGGGCTGTCCTCACATCGTAATTGTCGCTCCTGCCGGAATGCACCAGATGGCGCGGGATGCGGCAGGTGCTACCGAAGGCCTGGTCGTGATCGATGGTGGGGCTACACGCCAGCAATCGGTTGCCGCGGGGCTGGAAGCGCTCGCCGACCATGGCTTCGAACGCGTGCTGATCCACGATGCTGCGCGTCCCGACTTGCCCGGCGAGGTAATCCGGCGGTTGCTATCAGGCCTGGAAAGCCGCGCGGGCGCAATCCCCGTTCTCCCGGTGGTGGATTCCATCATCGTCGCCGATGGCGAACGGATGGCCGCCGATGCAAGGCGCGAAACCCTGCGACGCGTGCAGACGCCGCAGGCCTTCCGCTTTACCGAGATACTTGCCGCCCACCGCGCCTGGCCGGGCGAGCCTGTGGCGGGGGACGATGCCCAGGTCTTGCGCGCGGCGGGCGGCGAGGTTGCTCTGGTCGACGGCGACGAGCGTCTGAAGAAACTCACCTTTGCGGAGGATTTCGTGACCGAGACTGCCCCTGCCCTGCCCGTGCGTGTCGGCATGGGGTACGATGTCCATCGCCTGGCAGCAGGCGAGGAACTGTGGCTGTGCGGACTGCAAGTCCCGCACGACAAGGGGCTCGCAGGCCATTCCGACGCGGATGTTGGCCTTCATGCCGTGGTGGATGCCATTCTGGGCGCGATGGCGATGGGGGATATCGGCCAGCATTTTCCGCCCAGCGATCCCCAATGGGAGGGCGCGCGTTCGGCGCAGTTCGTCGAACATGCGGTGAAACTTGCGGGCGATGCGGGCTATGTTGTCGGCAATGTGGACCTGACGCTGATCTGCGAAGCGCCCAAGATCGGCCCCCACCGCGAGGCCATGCAGGCAAGGCTGGCGGAACTGCTGGCCACTGCCGCTGGTTCGGTTAGTGTGAAGGCGACCACGACAGAGAAACTGGGCTTTACCGGCCGCGGCGAAGGCATCGCGGCCCAGGCCGTGGCAACCATGGTGGCGAGAACATGAGCGATTTTCTGCTTCCCGACGATATCGTAACTCTCGCCCGCCGCGTGGTGGAAGAGAATGCTGCGGCCGGACGCAAGATTGTTCTGGCCGAAAGCTGCACCGGCGGACTGGTCGCCGCGGCACTTACCGAGATTCCCGGCAGCTCTGCCGTGCTGGACCGGTCATTCGTCACCTATTCGAACGAGGCCAAGCAGGGCGAACTTGGCGTGGCGAGCGACATCATCGAAGCGTTCGGCGCGGTGTCGATCGCCTGCGTCTACGCCATGGCGCGCGGCGCGCTGGAGAACAGCGATGCGGACGTTGCAGTTGCGATCAGCGGTGTAGCGGGGCCAGGCGGCGGCAGCGACACGAAGCCGGTCGGCACCGTAGTGTTCGCGCGGCTGAAAAAGGGACAGGAAGATCCCGAAGCCGAGGATCGGTTATTCGAGAATACCGGTCGTTCCGGCGTGCGCCGTCAGGCCACGCTCTGTGCGCTCGAACTGCTGCTGCCGTAAAGCTCTGCCGCGCGGGCCTCGAACGCGGTCACCATCTTGCGGAAGGCGCGGTCGATGTACTGGCCGGCCAGCGTTTCGAACATGATGTTCTTGAAACTGAAATCCACGCAGAAATTGATCTCGCAACCACCGTCCGGCAGGTCGCGGAAGGTCCAGTTGTTGTCGAGGTCGCGCAGGGGTCCGTCGACGTAGTGTACATGGATGCTGCTGGGGCGCTCCTTCACCACTTTCGAAGTGAACTTCTCGCGTAGCGCCTTGAATCCGACCAGCATGTCTGCCGTCATTTCGGTTTCACTGTCCTGCCGCACGCGGGTGGCGACCACCCAGGGAAGGAACTCGGGATACCTGTCTACATCGGCGACAAGGTCGAACATCTGCTCTGCCGTGTAGGGCAGGCGGTGCGTTTCGCGGATGGAGGGCATCAGGCGCCCTTCCCTTGCTTCGCCCTCTGCTTTTCCAGCCGGGCTTCCCGCGCAGCGCGCATTTCGGCGAAATCGTCGCCGGCGTGATAGCTGGAACGGGTAAGCGGCGTGGCGGCGACCTGAAGGAAACCCTTGGCACGGGCGATGGAGCCGAAGGCGTCGAACGCCTTTGGCGTCACGAAATCCTCTACCTTGGCGTGCTTTGGCGTAGGCTGGAGATACTGGCCCATGGTGATGAAATCGACATCCGCGCTGCGCATGTCGTCCATCACCTGGTGCACTTCCAGACGCTGTTCGCCAAGGCCCAGCATGATGCCGGACTTCGTGAAGATCAGCGGATTGTGGCTCTTCACCTCTTCCAGCAACCGCAGCGAGGCATAATAGCGAGCCCCGGGCCGGATCGTGGGATAGAGACGTGGCACGGTTTCGAGGTTGTGATTGTAAACGTCTGGCCCGGCTTCACAAATCGCCTCCACCGCTGCGCGCATCTTGCCGCGGAAATCGGGCGTCAGAATCTCGATCGTGGTGTTCGGTGTCTCGCGCCGCAGCGCCTGGATCACCTTCACGAACTGGTTCGCGCCGCCATCGGGCAGATCGTCGCGGTCGACGCTGGTGATGACGATGTGTTCGAGACCCATCTTGGCTGCGGCGATGGCGGTATTCTCCGGCTCCATCGGATCGACCATGCGGGGCATGCCCGTTTTCACGTTGCAGAACGCGCAGGCGCGGGTGCAGACATCGCCAAGGATCATCACCGTGGCGTGCTTTTTCTCCCAGCATTCCCCGATATTCGGACATGCTGCCTCTTCACAGACGGTATTCAGGTTCAGGTCGCGCATCAGCTTGCGCGTTTCCTGATAACCCTTGCTGGTCGGGGCTTTTACGCGAATCCAGTCTGGCTTGCGCTGACGGGCCGGGCGTTCTTCTTCCGGGGCGGGTGCAGATGAGAGGTCGTTCATTGGCTGCCCACTTAGTGCTCTACCCTCGACTGGGCAACCCGCATGACCTTCAGCCCCCTTGCCGAATCTGGGAAATCACGGCAGCGATAGCCGCATGAAGACTTTCGAAGAAATGATCGGCGGCTACAGCCGCTTTCGCGAGACCGACTGGGAACAGCAGCGTGAGCGCTGGGAAGAGCTGAAGGACGGCCAATCGCCGCAGGTGATGGTGATATCCTGTTCCGATAGCCGAGTGGACCCTGCGCAGATTTTCGACGTGGCTCCCGGCGAGCTGTTCGTCGTGCGCAATGTCGCAGCGCTTGTGCCCCCGTTCGAAACCACACCTGGCCGCCATGGCGTTTCTGCGGCGCTGGAATTCGCAGTGCAGTTCCTGAAGGTTAAGGAAGTCGTGGTCATGGGCCACGGCATGTGCGGCGGCTGCCAGGCCGCGCTTACGCAGGACCTCCACGGCAACGAACTTGGTGCCGGGGGGTTCGTTGCTCACTGGATCGACATGCTGGACGAAACGCGCGGGCCCATTGCTGAAAAGCTCGGCACCACCGGCCGCGAGGCGGAACGCGCCATGGAACTGGCAGCGGTGAAGGTCAGCCTTGCCAACCTGCGCACTTTCCCGTGCGTACTGGAAAAGGAAGCTGCTGGAGATCTGAGCCTGCGCGGCGCGTATTTCGCCATTTCCGATGGCATTCTGCACTTGCTGGACGAGGAAAGCGGAGAATTCCAACCCGCATAAGAAAACCCCCGCGCCATGGCTGACGCGGGGGCTTCTTTCTCAGGCAACCAATCGGCCTACATGTTGTCGACGGCCTTGCTGACGAGGATGTTCACCGAAACGCGGCGGTTTTGTGCCCGTCCGGCCGGCGTGGTGTTGTCGGCGAGCGGATCTGCCTCGGCCATGCCGGTCGGTGTAAGCATGCGCCACGGCTGCCAGTCACACTGTTGCTGGAGATAGTTGACCACACGGCCCGCGCGGCGTTCGCTCAGCGTCTGGTTATAGTCGTAATCGCCCACGTCGTCAGTATATCCGACCACGAGCAGCAGGGCATTATCCATGCCGCCGGCTTCACGCGCGGTGTCGCAAAGTTCGCGCTGCGAGGCAGGAGTGAGGTTCCATTTGCCGGTGTCGAAATAGACGTTGGCCGTTCCGCGAACATTGTACTGGTCGATATTGGCAACGCGGCCACGCAGCGCCTCGGTAGCAACCGCGTTTTCCTCGATCGCCATTTCGTTCTCGGTGAAGCGCTGGTTCGTCGCGCCGCGGATCATGGCTGCGGTTTCGAGGTCATCGTCCTTGAAGCGGACACGGCTGGCCACCAGCCCGCCTTCCCACTGCACGGTCTCGACAGTTACCGGTAGGCCGTTGAGCAGCGAATCACGGCCCAGTTCGGTCCGGCCAAGGCCCAGGAAGCCGCCGCGCGCACGGATATCCGTCGTGTCGGCAACGAAGACCGTGGTGCTCTGCCCGTTCTCGGCCGTCACCTGCATTTCACGGCCGCGACGCTGTGAAATGAAACCATCGATCTCCGGCCCTTCTTCCAGCCCGGAAAGATCGCTTGGAAGCGAACCATAGACATCGATCCGGTCGGTCTGGACATTCGCCTGGGTGCTGGCGGGACGAAGCTCCTGCGCGGAAAGCGGGCCCGAAGCGGGCAGCGCCATGGCGGCGACAAGGGCAAGGCCCAGGGGCTTGTGGAAACTGATCTTCATATTGAAACTCCTTCGAAACGGTCGGGCCGGTAACACGCGTGGTGCATTGCTGGCGGCCCGCAAGAACTTGTGCGGTCTCCATAAAATCACGTTGATGCGCATCAGGGCTTTCGACCGGACCGCGCTTCAACGTGGCTCCTGTTCAGATTTCCCTGTCGCGAAAATGAACGCGGGTGCAAGACTGACAAATCAAGGGACCGCAAGAGCGCCCCTTGCGATAGACCGAGTGTCTCCGGCAGGGACAGCGACACTTTTCTGCCGCAATCCGTGACAGGAGAATCCAGCGAACGATTGTCGCCTTGCCCGCACTTGCTTTCCGCAAGCGGTGCCGCCATTTCATCGCCCATGCCTGAAGCCAATCTGAAGAATATCGCCCTGCTCATCGATGCGGACAATGCCAGCCACCACGGTATCGACCCGGTGCTGACCGTTCTGGCAGAACTGGGGCAGGTAAATATCCGCCGAGCCTACGGCAACTGGGCCAAGCCCGCCCTTTCCAACTGGAACCAGATTTCGCACCGCTACGGCCTGCAGCCGGTGCAGCAGTTCGACCTGACCAAGGGCAAGAACGCCACCGATATCGCCATGACTATCGATGCCATCGACCTGCTGAATGCTGGCAAGGTGGACGGGTTCGGCATCATGAGCAGCGACAGCGACTTCACACCGCTGGTGACCCGGCTGCGACAGGACGGCCTAATCGTGTATGGCTTCGGCAGCGACAAGGCGCCGAATGCTTTCAAGACGGCCTGCACCCGCTACATCGATGTGGACCAGCTGATCCGCACCTCTGCAGATGACAGCAAGCCCGGCAGCGGCGGCGCGATCGATTCCGAATTGATCGAGCTGCTCGGTGCCGCGTGGAAAGCTGCCAGCCGCGATGACGAGGGGTTCGCCCGCCTGCACGAAGTGGGCCAGATCGCCGGGAACCGCTCCAGCTTCGACGTGCGCAACCATGGGTTCAAGCGCTTGTCGGACCTGATGCAGGCGGCGGGCGAAAACTTCAAGATGGAACGCCGCGACGACAAGCAGCTCTACGTGAAACGACTGCGCTGACCGCGCCGCCCACGCGCTTTCCTACAAGCCGGGCCATTAGGTCATGTGGCGGGCGATGGTCGTGCCCTGCCCCACCCACCTTGAATTGCGCAGATCGCTCGGAAAGCCAATGGTTTACTGGCGCAAACGCCCGACGACGACATTCTCCCCTGAACAGTGTTCCAGGTGTTCCAGGTTCTCCAGCCGAGAAACCGGCTCGGCACAAACATGCGCCTCGCCCGTTGCTGGGAAAACGGTTCAGAGGAGTAACCCCGAATGGTCGACAAGTCCGAGAAGTTCAATTGGCTGGTACGGGTGGGCTACTTCAGCCGAGCCATCCTCTATTCGGTCGTTGGCCTCATCGCCCTTACCAGCGCTGGCAAGATTGCAAACGGGACGAACGGCGTATTCCTCGCCATCGAAGACTTCCCCGCCGGTACCGCGATCCTGTGGATCATGGTAGTCGGCCTCACCGCGTATGGCCTCTTCCGCCTGTGTTCGCCTCTTTTCGACATCGAAAACGAAGGCTCCGACGCGAAGGGCTGGGGCAAGCGCCTTGGCCACCTCGGTAGTGCCATCGGCCACTTTGCGCTGGCATTCTCGGCCTACAAGTTCGCCAGCAGCGATGGCAGCGGATCGGGTGGTGGCGGCGGCGCGCAGGAAGCAGCCTCCGGCGTACTATCAATGGAATTTGGCGGCATCATCCTCGGCCTGCTTGGGATTGCATTCTTCATTGCCGCGTTTGCCCAGGCAAAGAAGGCGTACACGGGCGAGTTCATGAACCGCATTTCCGCACAGGCGCCAGATCACACCCGCACCGTCGGCGCGATTGGCTACGCCGCCCGCGCCGTCGTGTTCGTAGTCATTGGCTGGTCACTGTTCCAGGCCGGCTTCATGTCTGCTGGGAGCGAACAGGTAAAGACTCTCGGCGATGCCGTCGCGAGTCTTGCCGATGACGGCTTCATCTTCACTCTGGTTGCTATCGGCCTCATCGCCTTTGGCATCCTGTCGCTGATCCTGGCCCGCTACCGGATCATTCCGGAAATGGGCCCCCATGGAAAGGTCCCCAGTTTCCGCGCATGAGCGACATGAGCCACAACTTGGATTCGAAGGCGCGCGGTGGAAAGACCGCGCGCCTTCTTCGCATGGTGATGGATAAGCACGTCTGCCCCTATGGTCTGAAGGCGAAATGGCTGCTGGAGCGCAAGGGCTACACAGTGGAAGACCACTACCTCTCCACCCGCGAGGAAACAGACGCTTTCAAGGAAAAGCATGGCGTGAAGACCACCCCGCAGGTCTTCATCGGCGGTGAACGAATCGGCGGATACGACGCGTTGCGAAAGCACTTCGGTAATCCGCCAAAAGACGATAGCGAGACCAGTTACACTCCCGTCATCGCGGTATTCGCGGTGGGTCTCGGGCTGGCGTTGGCGCTCAGCTGGTGGAGCTTCGGCACGCCGCTGACGATCCGCGCCGGCGAATGGTTCGTCGCTTTCTCGATGGCGATGCTCGCCATGCTGAAGCTGCAGGACGTGGAGCAGTTCTCCACCATGTTCCTGGGCTACGACCTCTTGGCGAAGCGGTGGGTGCCCTACGCCTATCTCTACCCTTTCCTCGAAGCGGGTGCCGCCATTCTGATGGCAGGACGTGTGCTGCCGTGGATCTCCATTCCCGTCGCATTGACAATCGGCACGATCGGCGCGGCCAGCGTGTTCTACGCGGTCTACATCCAGAAGCGCGAGATCAAGTGCGCTTGCGTCGGGGGCAGCGCGAATGTCCCGCTAGGGTTTGTTTCGCTCACGGAAAACCTTGCCATGATCGGCATGGGCATCTGGATGCTGGTGCGCCCCGCCCTGATTTAGGGATCACGCGCCGCAGGATACTGTGCCGGTCCCCTGGTAGATGACGCGGTCCCACCTATCCCGCAGCCAGACGGTTCCTTCGTAAAAGGCACTGCCGGTCGCGTCGTCGGTCCGCTTGTCGTCGATTTGCAAACGCAGCGAATATTCGCGGCCGTTGTAAAGCGATCGGCTGTTGGCCGGCAGCTCGCGCGAGCCAGGATCGGCGGCAAACCGAATGACATCTCCGTCTATCTTCACGAACGCATCGGCCTCACGCGCGATTACGCGGACGCCCATGCTGGTACCAGGAGCGTAGGAACAGGCGAGGCCGAACAGGTCGTTCGCCTCCATGTCAGGATACAGCAACGGCTCAGGCACGACTTCGATCAGCGGCGGCGCGACCTCATTCGCCTCGCGCACCCGTTCTGCCAGTTCGCGATCCTGATCTGCACGTTCGGCATCGCTCAATTCATCGCCGCACGATGCAAGCGCAACACCAAGGCAAAGGATTACAGTCCAGCGCATCAATGCCTCCCGAACAGTTTTTCTACATCATCCATGGACAGTTTCACCCATGTGGGGCGACCATGGTTGCACTGCCCTGAACGCGGCGTGGCTTCCATCTCGCGCAGGAGTGCATTCATCTCCGCAACGTTGAGTGTACGACCGGCGCGAACCGATCCGTGGCAGGCCATGGTTGCAAGCACATGCTCGATCTTTTCGCCCAGCAACAGCGATGCGCCATGCTTGGCCAGATCATCTGCCAGATCGAGAAGCAGCTTCGCCGGATCGGCTGTCCTGAGAGTGCCAGGCAATGCGCGCACCAGCATGGCGTTGGGGCCAAAGCGCTCGATCACAAGGCCAAGGGTAGCCAAATGATCGATCTGCTCCTCCAGGCGGTCGCAGGCAGGCTCGTCCATCTCGACGACTTCGGGCATCAGCAATGCCTGGCTGGCTGCCACCCGGTCGCCAGCACCTGCGGCGCGCAGCCGTTCCAGCACGATGCGTTCATGCGCGGCGTGCTGGTCCACCAGCACCAGTCCGTCAGACGCCTCCGCCACGATGTACGTCTTGGCCACCTGCCCCCGGGCAATGCCAAGTGGATATTGCTCGGCGTTCTCCGGAAGCATCTCTGCCGTTTCCGCCCTGCCCTGCGGCGCGGCGACGACGTCTGCCTCGCTCGCCCAGTCCATCCGCGGCTCGGCAACGTGCGAGGTCGATGGCCGCGGGGCCGACCAATCGCGCCCGGCAAAGATCGAACGCAGTGCTGCCGCTGGCTCATCGCGCATCGGCTCCTGCTGCCAGCGGCTCATCGCGCCGGAATCGGGCGACTGGGCGGACCGCCGGTCTCCGGTCGAAAGCGCCTGCCGCAATCCGGAAACGATGAATCCGCGCACTGCCGCAGAATCGCGAAAGCGAACCTCTGTCTTGGCCGGATGGACGTTGACGTCGACGTCAGCGAAAGGGATTTCGAGAAACAGGGCCAGCACCGCATGGCGATCGCGTGCCAGCATGTCGGCATAGGCACCACGCACTGCGCCGGTGAGCAGGCGATCCTTCACCGGGCGACCGTTCACGAACAGGTACTGGTGATCGGCAATGCCGCGATTGTAGGTAGGCAGGCCGGCGATGCCGGTCAGTCGCATCGTGCCTTCACCGGAAGGCCGCTCAAGGTCCAGCGATACCGCGTTATCCGCCAGTTCCCGTGCCACGATCTGCGCGACGCGCGACCCGGTCCCCTCCCCGCCCTGCACCTGGAATATGCGCCGTCCGCCATGCTCGAACGTAAAGCCGATGTCGGGCCGCGCCATTGCAAGCCGCTTCACCACATCCTGGCAGGCGGCGTATTCACTGCGCGAAGTCCGCAGGAACTTGCGCCGTGCCGGTACCTTGCCGAACAGGTTCTCCACCCGCACCCGGGTGCCGGGGGGCAAGGCGGCAGGACCTTCCTCGACCAGGGCGCCATGGTCGACCACCCGCCTCCACCCTTGGTCGGCCCCGCGCACCCGGCTTTCCAGGGTGAGCCGAGACACGCTGCCAATCGACGGCAAGGCCTCCCCGCGAAAGCCCAGCGTGCCGACCTGTTCGATCGCTTCATCAGGCAGCTTTGACGTTGCGTGCCGTTCGAGGGCCAGCGCCATCTCATCGCAGGACATGCCGCAGCCATCGTCGGTAATCTCGATAGAACCCAGTCCGCCTTCGACAATCGAGACCGCGATGCGCGAGGCGCCAGCGTCGATGGCGTTCTCCACCAGTTCCTTCAATGCAGACGCCGGACGTTCAACTACCTCGCCAGCGGCGATGCGGTTGACCAGCGTTTCCGGAAGGCGACGAATTTGCGGCATTCAGCCCTCCTATCGGCCACTCGCCGTATTTTCGAGGCGAACCGCGACAAATCTGCAGGTTTGTCGACAAATTTTTTGGCCTTTACCGCAATCAGGCGTTAAAGACCCGCCAATTCCTGAACACCTACGACGGATGCACGGAGTCTCTCCGTGACGAAGCTCACCTAAAATACGGATTTCCCGATGAGTTCTTTCTTCTCCAATCTCTTCAAGTTCGGTTCGCAGAACATGGCCATCGACCTCGGCACGGCGAACACTCTCGTCTACGTCCAGGATCGCGGCATCGTCCTGAATGAACCTTCCGTGGTGGCTATCGAGACGCTGAACGGTGTGAAGCGGGTCAAGGCCGTGGGTGAAGATGCCAAGATGATGATGGGCAAGACCCCCGACAGCATCGAGGCGATCCGCCCGCTGCGCGATGGCGTGATCGCCGACATCGAAATTGCCGAAGAGATGATCAAGCATTTCATCCGCAAGGTTCACAACAAGCGCACGCTGCTGCGGTATCCGGAAATCGTGATCTGCGTGCCGTCTGGCTCGACCTCGGTCGAGCGCCGCGCCATTCGCGACGCGGCCAGCAATGCTGGCGCTTCCGAGGTCTTCCTGATCCTCGAGCCCATGGCTGCTGCCATCGGTGCCGACATGCCCGTGACCGAGCCGGTCGGCTCGATGGTCGTCGATATCGGCGGCGGCACCACCGAGGTTGCCGTGCTTTCGTTGCGCGGCCTTGCCTATACCACCTCTGTCCGCACCGGCGGTGACAAGATGGACGAAGCCATCGTCTCCTACGTGCGCCGCCATCACAACCTCCTGATCGGCGATGCCACGGCAGAGCGGATCAAGAAGGAGTACGGCATCGCAACCGTGCCGGAAGATGGTGTGGGCGAAAGCATCATAATAAAGGGCCGTGACCTGGTGAACGGCGTTCCCAAGGAGATCACGATCAACCAGGCCCACATCGCGGAAGCGCTGTCCGAGCCGATCGGCGCAATCGTCGAAGGTGTTCGCATTGCCCTTGAAAACACCGCGCCCGAACTGGCCGCGGACATTGTTGACCAGGGCATCGTGCTCACCGGCGGCGGGGCGCTGATTGCCGGACTGGACGATCACATCAAGGAAGAAACGGGGCTGCCGGTCAGCATTGCAGAGGATCCTTTGACCTGCGTGGCCATTGGTACCGGCAAGGCGATGGAAGACCCGATCTACCGCGGCGTCTTGATGACCGCCTAATCAGTAAAAGTTTCTGGAGGTACCGGCGGTTATGGCGCCGCCATCGGCTAAGCGATCAGGTTCCAACAAGAAGGCGCAGCTCGGGCTGTTCGCCGGATATTTGGCTGCAGGTTTGGGTGCGACCCTCGGCGTGCTCCTGCTGGCAATCTCGCTCTGGCGTCCGGAAACCTTCAACGGCCTTCGCTCGATGGCCAGCGATGCGGCCGCACCTGTTGGTGAGGTGGGCGCCGCCGGCCGCGTGGGATCGCGCAACTTCTTCGAGGCGATTGCCGGCTATTACAACGCCGGAAGCAAGAATGCCGAGCTTGAGGAAGAAATCCGCATCGCCCGTGTGCGATTGGCCGAAGCCCGGGCGCTGGAGCAAGAGAACGAACGGCTGCGCGCCGTTCTGCAACTTGTCGAAGGTGAGGTGGAGCCAGTTACCACGGCACGCCTGATCGGATCGACTTCCAGCAGCGCGCGGCGCTTCGCCTTCCTTTCGGCAGGCAGGCGCGACGGCGTGGCACCCGGCATGCCGGTCACATCGCCCTTGGGTCTGGTGGGACGCGTGCTCGAAGTCGGCGCCAATACCTCTCGCGTGCTGTTGCTGACCGATACCGACAGCGTGGTCCCCGTTCGGCGTGCGACGGACAACACGGTTGCCTTCGCCGAAGGGCGCGCCGACGGTTCGCTCCGCATCAGGCTGATAAACCTGGGCATCAATCCGCTGAAGGAAGGCGACATCTTCGTGACGTCGGGCGCCGGGGGCCTGTTCCATCCCGGCACGGCGGTGGCGATGGTGACCGAGGTGACAGACGACGGCGCGATCGGGCAACTGCTCAGCAATCCGGCCGCCACCGATGTCGTGATCGTCAAGCCGATCTGGCAAGGCAATGTCGTGGCAGACATGGAAGCTCCGCTCGATACGCTCGAACCCGAAGGTGACGAGACCGGATCGTCGCAGGACGAGGAGTAGTGGAACGGCTGGCCCCCCGCGCCCGGCGTGACGCATACGGCAGCAAGATCAACCGCGACCACTCGCCGGTGCTTGCCTACGGCGTTCCCTGGATCACGATCATGCTCGGTTCGCTCACGCCATTGCTGCCTGTAATTGCGCCCGCGCCAATTCTTCCTCCGATGGGATACCTGCTGCTGCTCGCATGGCGCTTGCTGAGGCCGGGTCTCCTGCCGATGTGGGCTGGCTTGCCGCTGGGCTTTTTCAACGATCTCTATTCCGGCCAGCCCATCGGCAGTGGCATATTCCTTTTCTCCATCACGATGATCGCGCTCGAGCTTCTCGAGCTGCGCTTTCCCTGGCGCAGTTTCTGGCAGGATTGGCTGGTCGCAGCCTTGTTCATTCCGGTTTTCCTGCTGGCAAGCGCACTGTTTTCAGGCACTTCACTGGGAATTGCCAACCTACCCCTACTCATCCCCCAACTCTTGCTATCGGTGGTGGTGTTTCCCATTGTTGCAAAGATGGTTACACTTCTCGACAGGTTTAGACTGACGCGCGTGAGGCGGATCGGCTAGGCCATGGATCGCAAGCTTACGTCGAATTCCCTCAAGCAGACATTTGACAGGCGCAGTTTCGTTGTGGGCTCCGTCCAGGGCGGCATCGGCCTGCTGCTGGCGGCACGCATGGGCTATATCGCGGTTGCCGAGAACGAGAAGTATGAGATGGAGGCGGAGAGCAACCGGGTGAACCTCACCCTGATCCCGCCTCGCAGAGGCTGGATCCTCGATCGCAACGGCTCCCCCCTCGCCTCCAACCGGGCGGATTTCCGCGTCGACATCATCCCCGAACGGCTGGAGAATGCAGACGCAACGGTGGAGCTGCTGGGCGACCTGCTCGAATTCAGCAAGCCGGAAAAGGCTGACCTGCGTGACCGGCTGGAAGAATCGCGCGGATTTGCGGCCGTGCCCGTGGCCAATGGTCTCGATTACGAGAAATTTGCCGCAGTCAGCGTGCGCATCCCGGATTTGCCCGGCGTAATACCCCAGCGCGGGTATTCGCGGTTCTACCCGACAGGAGCCTCGGTTGGGCATCTCATCGGTTATGTCGGCACGCCCAGTCGCGAAGAATACGACGAGGATCCCAAGCCACTGCTGCTGACACCGGGGTTCAAGCTGGGCAAGGACGGAATCGAGAAGCAGTTCGAGCAGCAGCTTCGCGGGGAGCCGGGCGCGCGCCGGGTGGAAGTGACCGCATCGGGACGGATCGTGCGCGACCTCGAAACGCGTGAGGACGTTCAGGGTAACGCTGTGCAATTGACCATCGATGGTCCTCTGCAGGATTACGCTGCCCGGCGCATCGGACTGGAATCCGGCTCAGTCGTGGTCATGGATTGCGAAACGGGCGAACTCCTGTGCATGGCATCCATGCCCAGTTTCGATCCCAACAGCTTCTCCGACGGGATTGGCCGTGTCGAGTTCGCGATGCTGCGCGAGAACGATCGCGTTCCCTTGCGTAACAAGACGTTGAAGGGCCTCTACCCGCCGGGCTCCACGGTTAAGCCAATGCACGCGATGGCATTCATGCACGAAGGGGTTTCGCCCGACGAAGCAATCATGTGCAATGGCGGCAGGCGCATCGGTAACCGGTTTTTCAACTGCTGGAGCAATCACGGCCGTGTCGACATGGCCAAGGCCATCTACCAGAGCTGCGACAGCTATTTCTATCACTTCGCCCAGCAGGTCGGCTTCGACAAGGTGGCCCGCTTCGCTCACCAGTTCGGACTGGGCGAGGAATTCGATCTTCCTGTTGCCAGCCAGTTCTACGGCACGGTTCCCGATCCCGAATGGAAGCAGGAGAAATACGGCTCCGAGTGGCAACCATACGACACGGTGAACGCGTCGATTGGCCAGGGCTATTATCTCGCCAGCCCCCTGCAGCTTGCAGTCATGACCGCGCGCATCGCCACCGGGTATGCCGTGACACCCTCGCTTATCAAGCCTGACACCTCCCCGAAATTTGCCTCGATGAACTACCGTCCCGACGAGATCGCCTACATCCGACAGGCGATGAGTGACGTCGTCAACGGCCCCGGCACTGCAGGGCGCGCGCGTTTGCCGATCGAAAACGTCCTCCTAGCTGGCAAGACCGGCACGGCGCAGGTTGTCAGCCTCAGCGTTTCGGATGGACGCTCCGGCCCCTGGCGCTACCGCGATCACGGCCTGTTCGTGTTCTTCGCCCCGTTCGACAAGCCTCGCTACGCCGGTGCCGTGGTGATAGAGCATGGGGGCGGTTCGGGCGCCGCCTATCCAGTAGCCCGCGATGTGATGACCTTTCTGCTCGATCCGCAAAAAGGGCTCGAAGCCCTGCACGCACTTGAGGAGCAGTGGGGCGGCACAGCCCAACAGAGGCTGGATCGTCAGTACCAGACCTATGCCTCCGCTGCCGGTGTCGACCTGCCCCCCGCCCCTCCGCCGGTCACTCTTTCCGAGCAGGTCGATGCAGAGGCGCGCGCCGCCTATTCAGGACCGGATCAGGCCGACAGCACCGTGTTCAGCCCGCGTGACGAAGCGAACCCGCGCGCCGAGGATACGACGACATGAGAGGCGCGGTGAGCCTTCCCGCTCCGATCGCACAGTTCCCGTGGCGGGTAGTCATCCCCCTCACCTTGCTTGTCGCCTTTGGCGCGGCCGTGCTGCACTCTGCCGCGGGCGGTTCCTTCAGCCCTTACGCTGGGTCTCACCTGTTGCGTTTCGGCGTGTTCCTGATCGTGGCCCTGGTGATGTCCTACTTTCCAGAGGATTGGGCCCGTTTCGCTGCGATCCCTGTTTATATTGCGATCCTGCTGCTGCTCATGGCGGTCGAAGCGGTCGGGCAGTTGGGTGGAGGCAGCCAGCGCTGGCTGGAGCTCGGCTTCATCCGCCTGCAACCTTCGGAACTGATGAAACCGGGTATCGTGCTGATCCTGGCGGCGTTCTATCATACCTTGCCGGTCGGCATGATCGGCAGCTGGCGCGCTCTGCTCGTTCCGGCAGGGCTGCTAGTCGTGCCGATGGGGCTGGTGTTGCTGCAACCCGACCTAGGTACCTCGCTGGCCATCGCTTTTGGCGGCGTAGTGGTGATGTTTCTTGCCGGCATCCCCCAGAAATGGTTCATCGGTGGCGGCCTCGCCGCTGTGTGCGTCGCGCCGCTCGCCTACTTCTTCGGACTTCAACCCTATCAGCAGCAGCGGGTTCTCACCTTTCTGGATCCGGCCAGCGATCCGCAGGGAAGCGGCTACCATATCATCCAGTCGAAGATAGCAATCGGCTCCGGCGGGCTCTCCGGCAAGGGCTTTGGAGAAGGATCGCAGAGCCAGCTGAATTACCTGCCGGAACCTCATACCGACTTCGTGTTCGCAACCATGGCGGAAGAGTGGGGATTGATTGGCGGTCTCTTCGTGCTGCTGGTTTTTGGAATCGTGCTGCGTTGGGGTTTGCTTGTCGCCCGCGATGCCAAGACCCGCTTCTCGCGCCTTCTGGCAGGTGGCATGACCGCCACGATCTTCTTCTATGTTGCCGTCAATCTCATGATGGTGATGGGGCTTGCCCCGGTTGTCGGCATTCCGCTGCCTTTCATGAGCCACGGGGGGTCCTCGATGATGACGAACATGCTGTGCGTGGGCGCCCTCATGATGGTTGAACGCTGGAATCGCCAGTCGACTTCGGCAGGTTTGTAACGCAACCTCTTTACACGCCTGCGACAATCGCTATTTGAGCGCCTCCCGGCGAATCGCACTGGCGAATCATCGGCCACCAGCGATCACCGCCGGTATGGACGCATAGCTCAGTTGGTAGAGCAGCTGACTCTTAATCAGCGGGTCCTAGGTTCGAGCCCTAGTGCGTCCACCACCCTTTCAGATACCCGTTTCGAGTTAGTTTGCCGCGCGCAGGTCGGGGCGATCCACGCTTGGTGCAATTCCGGGTCGAAGCGTTGGGCAAAGCTGCTAAGACCCATTGCATGAAACCTTGGCTTTTCATCCTCGTCGGGCTCGTCTCGCTGGCCCTGCCCGCCGCTCTTTGCGCACAGACTTCCGAAGAATTGACCGCGCAGGACCTGCGGCTGGCTGCTATTTCAGATGCCATGCTGGTGGCCAATGCGCACCTGTGCCGGGATACGATGCCGGTGACGGGAATGATTTTGCATAGCGCGGATCAGTATGGCGCCGAAGCGCAGTCATTGTTCGAGAGCGGTCCTCTCGCGATTTCGGCTGTGGTTCCCGGCTCTCCCGCCGCGACGGCAGGATTGCTTGGCGGCGACATCATCACCGCTATCAATGGGGCTTCGGTCGATTCGCTGGTTCCAGAAGGGGACGAGCAATTGCGCGAGACGGCTTTCTTCGTGCTAGCGGAGTACCCTGCGGGCGAACCGATCGTGCTTCAGATCGATCGCGCAGGACAACCGCAGGCGGTATCATTCACGTCACCACGCGGATGCCGCTCGCTTGTCGAAATCAGGGTGGCAGACGGTCCAGACGCGCAATCGAACGGGCGTATCATCCAGCTGCAGTATGATTTCGCCGCCAGCCTCAGCGATCAGCAGATAGCCGTCGCGCTGGCTCACGAACTCGCCCATTCGGTGCTGGAGCACCGCCGCCGCAAGGAGGCCGAAGGGATCGATAACGGCAGTATCATGCGCCACGTCGGTCGGAACCAGCAGGTCAATCGCAAGGCTGAAGTGGAGGCGGACAGGCTTTCGGTCCACCTCATGGCAAATGCCGGTTACGATCCCGCGATAATCGCGCAGTTCTGGCGTTCGCCGGAAGGCATCAGGGCTGGCGGAGGCTCGATGCCGAGCTGGGTCTATCCCTCGCAAGGCGCGCGGGCCGACATCGTCTCTCGTGAAATCGCGATGTACCTGCCTCTGCGCCAGGGACCGACGTGGCCCGGACACCTGATCGAGCAACGTGACCGACCATTGTCGGGGGACTAGTCGCCCTGCCCCGATCGATAAGGCGCTTCGCTGATATCGATGTATTTGCGGTCGAAATAGGTCAGCGGGGTTGCATCGTTGCGGTGCTTCGCAGCAAGAAGTTCCCCGATGAAAATCGTGTGCGTCCCAAACAGGTGGCGATGCACGGTACGGCACACCAGGCTCGACTGCGCCGTGCTGAGGACAGGGACGCCGTTGTCATCGACCCAAGCACCAACTGCAAACCGATCGACATGGGGCAGCATGAAATGTTCTGCGACATCGCGATTGCCCAGACCCAGCACGTTCACGCAGAATCGCTCTGCGCGTTCAAGCGGGTCATGCAGGGAGGCCGAGCGGTTGACGCACACCAGCAAGGATGGTGGTTCGAAACTCAGCGAACTTACAGCTGTCGCAAGAATTCCGTAACGATTTGAATTATCCAGCGTTGTGACTGCATAAACCGTGGCGGCCACGTGGCGCATGGAATTGCGAAAGGCGTCGACCAGTTCGGCGTGGGTCTGTCCTGCATCGCTCATGGTGGCTCTTTGCGGATTAGCGTGTCTCAGCGCAAGTCATTCATGAATGTGATGCACAAGACTTGCGATCACATTGCAGTGTGATAGAGGCGCGGCATGAGCGACATTATCATTGCCCGAGTCCGCGAGATCATTGCGGGCGGAAAAATGACCCGCGCCGGGCTCGCCCGCGCCGCCGGTCTGCACGCCAACACCCTGCGCGATTGCAACGAGGATGGGTGGAACCCGACCTCCGACACGCTGAACAAGCTCGATCGTTTTCTGACCGAGAACGACGATTCTCCGGTCTTGGTCGGAATCGAGGAGATAATCGAGGAAGCGCGCAACGGACGCATGTACATCCTGGTGGATGACGAGGACCGCGAGAACGAGGGCGATCTCATCATTCCGGCGCAAATGGCAACGCCCGACGCGGTAAACTTCATGGCGACCTATGGTCGGGGCCTCATCTGCCTTGCTATGACTCGCCAGCGGGTCGATGCACTGGGCCTTGAACTGATGAGCCGCAAGAACCGCACACGGCACGAAACCGCCTTCACCGTTTCCATCGAGGCGCGAGAGGGTGTGACCACCGGCATCAGCGCGGGCGACCGGGCGCGCACCGTTTCGGTTGCGATCGACGCCAGCAAGAGCGCCGATGACATCGTTACCCCCGGCCACGTGTTTCCGCTTGTCGCCCGAGAAGGCGGCGTGCTGGTCCGCGCCGGCCATACAGAGGCTGCAGTCGACATTTCACGCCTTGCCGGACTCAACCCCAGCGGCGTGATCTGCGAGATCATGAATGACGACGGTTCGATGGCGCGACTGGAGGACCTGGTCGGCTTCGCCCGGAAACATGGCCTGAAGATCGGCACCATCCGCGACCTGATCGCCTATCGACGCCAGAACGATCATCTTGTGGAGAAGCGCGCGGAAGAGCGTTTCACCAGCGAATGGGGCGGTGACTGGCGCGCCATCAGCTTTTACAACAAGGCGACACAGGGGGAGACCCTGACCCTGGTGAAAGGCCATATCGACAGCGAGAAGCCTACGCTCGTGAGGATGCACGCACTGTCCATTTTTGACGACGTCTTCGCCAACAAGTCCGAACGCCGCGACCTGCTTGAAGGGGCTATGCGGCTGATCGCGGATGAAGGGTCTGGCGTGGTGGTCCTTATCAATCGTCCGGTTCCCGATTATGCCACGCGCGCTGTCCACAGGCTCTCTGCCAAAGCGCTACGCAGCGAGCCTTATGTGGCAGAAGAACAGCGCGACTACGGCGTAGGCGCGCAGATCCTGACCGAACTTGGCGTGCGCGACATGATCTTGCTGACCAATACCAGCCATTCGCTTGTCGGGCTGGACGGCTATGGCCTCTCCATCGTAGGCGAGCGCCCGATTACCCTTGAGGAGACCGCCTGATGGCCCGCTTTCTGATTGTCGAGGCTCGTTTCTACGAGCATCTTAATGACATGCTGATCGAAGGTGCAAAAGGCGCGCTGAAGAATGCCGGTCACGAGGTCGATGTGATAACCGTGCCCGGCGCCCTCGAACTGCCCGGAGCGATCGCCTTGGCAGCCGAGAGCGGCCAGTACGACGGCTTCGTTGCCATCGGCGTAGTGATCCGGGGTGAGACCTATCATTTCGAGATCGTCGCCGGGGAAAGCGCCCGCGCAATCATGGCGCTGACGATGGACGGCATCGCCATTGGCAACGGCATCCTTACCACCGAGAACGAGCAGCAGGCGCTGGTGCGGGCCGATCCTGCGCAGAAGAACAAGGGCGGCGAAGCGGCACAGGCGGCAATCCGTCTCCTCGAACTGCGCGAACAGTTCGCTTGAGCGGCCACAGCTTCATCGCCGGAGTCCCGCTTGTCCTTGGCGGGAATGTTTTCGGCTGGACCGCGAAGGGCGATCAGGGTTTCGCCGTTCTCGACGCTTTTTACGAAGCCGGGGGCCGCATGATCGATACCGCCGATGTCTATTCGGCCTGGATCGACGGACACGAAGGCGGCGAATCCGAGAAGTTCCTAGGCAAATGGCTGTCTTCGCGCGGGGTTCGCAAGGACATGCGCATTCACACCAAGACAGGGATGCTGACCCGCAAGTCGCCGTCCAATCCCGGGTCGATGGGTGATCCCGATCTCTATCGGCCGGAAGAAGTCCTCGCCCACCTCGACGCATCGCTAGAGCGGCTGCAAACCGATTACGTCGACCTTTATTACGCGCATCGCGACTTCGATGAACTAGAGGTCGCCGAAATTGTCGACGCTTTCGAGGGCGCGGTGGCTACGGCCAAGGTTCGCGCACTGGGCGCATCCAATTTCGGCATAGAGCGGCTCGGCGCCGCCCTCGCCTACGCAGAAACGACTGCAAAGACGCCTTTTATCGCCCTGCAAAACCAGTACAATCTTGTCTCGCGCGGTTCCTATGGCGAAGACCTGCAGGAACTCTGCACATCCCGAGGTATCGCCATGCTGCCGTTCTACGGCCTGGCGGCGGGCTATCTGACCGGCAAGTATCGCAGGCCGGGAGACTTCGAGGAAGGTGCCCGCGTGTACCGGACGAAGGACTATGCTGAGATCGGCCCGCCAGTGCTTTCTGTGATGGACGCAATCTCCGCCGAAACCGGTGCAAGCCTTCCCGCCATCGCCCTCGCGTGGCTGGTACGTCAGCCCGGTATCCCCGCCCCGATCGCCAGCGCCCGCAATGCGGAGCAGCTTGATCAGTTGCTCGAGTTCACCAGGCTTAACCTATCTGACGAACAGGTGTCGCGGCTTACGCAGTCGCTGGACGATACGAGCGGCAGGTGAACCCATGCGCGCCGAGGGTGAACCCGCGGTGCCCCTTGACAGCGTGAGGCGAAAAACCTGCACCGCCAATGAGGCTAGTCGCCGCATAGACCTGCCGCGATGCTGATCGGCAACACTCGATCACACCGTAATGCGACCATGGTGGATTTGCAGCGCTCTTTTCACCGTCACGATATGAAGGAAAATCAGCGGCATGTGGAACCCGCCTGCCGTCTGGCGATTGTGCAAGCTGTTATGAATGGACCACTCGAATGGATTGCCGCAATCGGCACGATGCTGGCGGCGTCCCTGATCGCTTTCGATCTGGGCCGCCGCGCTACAGCATGGGGCTTTGTCCTGTTCTGCCTCGTCTCGGTGACGTGGATCGTCTCCGGCCTGACCGGCGGATCGATGCCGATCGCCGCGATGAATTTCGTGCTGCTGCTGATCAATGCCTGGGGCGTTTACCAGTACTGGATCCACCCCAAGAACACGGACAGCGCCAAACGGTCAGCCGACTAGGCGGCCGAAGCACCCGCGACCGGCGTATTTCGCGCTGTCGCCCAGCTCTTCCTCGATCCGGATCAGCTGGTTGTACTTGGCAAGCCGGTCCGACCGGGCGAGCGAGCCGGTCTTGATCTGACCGCAGTTGGTGGCAACTGCCAGGTCGGCGATGGTGGCGTCCTCGGTTTCGCCGGAACGGTGGCTCATCACCGAAGTGAAGCCCGCACGGTGGGCCATGTCGACAGCGGTCAGCGTCTCGGTCAGCGTGCCGATCTGGTTGACCTTCACCAGCAGCGAATTGGCGAGCCCCTTTTCAATCCCCATTTTCAGCCGTTCCGGGTTGGTCACGAACAGGTCATCCCCCACCAGCTGTACCTTGTCACCGATCATGTCGGTCAGCGCTTTCCAGCCATCGAAATCGTCTTCTGCCATGCCGTCCTCGATCGACAGAATCGGGTAATCCTCACACAGCTTGGCAAGGTAGGCGGCCATTTCGTCACCCGAGAGCGAAAGCTTCTCGCCCGAAATCTCGTACTTGCCATCGCGGTAGAATTCGGTGGAGGCGCAATCGAGCGCCAACACCACGTCATCGCCGGGCGTGAACCCGGCCTTCTCGATACTGGTCATGATGAAATCGAGGGCATCGCGCGTACTGGCAAGGTTGGGCGCAAAGCCGCCCTCGTCACCCACGCTGGTCGCCAGGCCCTTTTCGCTCAGCCCCTTCTTCAGGGTGTGGAATATCTGGCTGCCCCAGCGCACTGCCTCGGCAATCGAGTCGGCTCCCACCGGCATCACCATGAATTCCTGCACGTCGATGGGGTTGTCGGCGTGCTCGCCGCCGTTGACGATGTTCATCATCGGTACCGGCAGCATGTGGGCGGACACACCCCCGGTGTAGGCCCACAGCGGCAGACCGCGCGAATTGGCGGCGGCCTTTGCCACGGCCAGGCTCACGCCCAGAATGGCATTCGCACCCAGCTTGCTCTTGTTGTCAGTGCCATCGAGATCGATCAGGGCCATATCGATATCGCGCTGGTTTTCCGCATCGGGGCCAAGCACCAGCAGATCGGAAATCGGGCCGTTCACCGCATTGACGGCCTTCTTCACGCCCTTGCCGAAATAGCGATCCTTGTCGCCATCGCGCAGTTCCACCGCCTCGTGCGCGCCGGTGGATGCGCCGGAAGGCACGGCGGCCCGGCCGAAGCTGCCATCCTCCAGCAGAATATCCACTTCCACCGTAGGGTTACCCCGGGAATCGAGAATTTCGCGCGCATGAATGTCGATGATGGCGGTCATGAAAAAAGGACTCCTGGGATTGTGGTTGCAAGCCTCCTATCTCCCGGAACTTAGCACTGCAACACGCGTTGATGCCTTGAACCGGGGTGTCTTAGCCCCATAACACGATATTGGGACACAACCCTGAGATCTCAGGAAGGGAACAGACAATGGCTGCCAAGAAACCCACGACTGCCACGATGACGCCTGTCGTTGAAACGACAACCGCCGATACGGCTGGAACAACCACCGCTGATACCGGCACGACATCTGCCTCGCCGCACACCACCGAAGCCAAGTCGCGCTTCAACGCTGCGCTCGACGAAGCCAAGGCCGGTGCCGCCGCCCTTGGTGACGAAGCCAAGCTGCGCGCGAGCGAGTATCGCAACAAGGCCAAGACCAGCGGCGACAACTGGTCGTCCGATGCGAAAGTGAAGTCGCGCGATCTTGCCAATGATGGCAAGCACAAGGCCAGCGAAGCGTTGACTGGCCTGTCCCGCGTAATCGACGAGAACGCCTCAACGCTGGATGAGAAGCTTGGCCCGAAGTATGGCGACTATGCCCGCTCGGCATCGCGGTCGCTGCAGGATAACGCCCGCAAGCTGGACGAGAAGAGCCTGGACGAACTGGCGGATGAATCGCGTGAAGCGATCCGCCGCAGCCCGGCGACCGCCGTGGGCCTTGCCGCCCTCGTGGGCTTCTTCTTTGCCCGCCTGTTCCGCTAAGTCGCGGTGCAAGGCAGGGACGAACACATCGGGGTTGAGCCGCTGCATGCCAGTGGCGAACCGCTGAGCCACGAATACCCGCAGGATGACCCGACGCCAGGCGGCGGGCAAACTGCGGGTACACGCTCGCTTGCAGACGATCTGGAAGCTCTCGTCGAAGATGCGCGCATCTATGTCGATGCAGAGCTATCCTACCAGAAGACCCGCGCCGGTTTCGTAGCCGACAGGTTAAAAAAGACCGTCGCGTTCGGCGCGGTTGCGGCTTTCCTCGCCGTGCTAGCGCTGATCGGCCTTACAGTGGGCCTCATCATTGCCCTCACCCCGTTGATAACCGCATGGGGCGCTACCGCTGTAGTGGTCCTCGGCATCCTGCTGATCGCCTACCTGTTGGTACGTAAGGCAGCTGGGGCGTGGAATTCGATGATGGGCGCGATGAAAGAGAACGAGGATCCGGCGGACCATGGCTGACCTTCAACACCAGTTGCGCGAAGACCGCGCGCTGCGAAATGCTGCAAAGCGCCTGGTGAAAGCCGATCTCGGCTTCCTCAAGGGCGACATGGCCGAGAAAGGCCTCGGCAGCCGCATCGCGGGCCGTGCGAAAGAAGGCGCTGCCGGTATTGCCGAGAACACCGCCGAATACGCCGACGAGAACCGCATCAAGGTTGGCGCCGGTCTTGCCATCGGAATTGCTGCGTTCTTCGGCTGGATTTTCCGTGATCGGCTGTCCGACGCTGTCTACGGCCTGTTCCACGAGAAGGGTGTTCTCGAAAAGGCCGCTGATAAAGCGGAACAATTGGCCGAAGACGCCCGTTCTTTCTTCGATTGAACCAAACATTTCCGGAGAAGCCCACATGAACGATCCGAAACGCGCCGAAATCAAGGCTCGAATTGCTGCCGCACAGGCACGCGAACAGGAAAAGGCCGAGCAATCGACCACGCAGAAGGTGGCAACGAAGGCTTCCGAAGCGGGTGACGCTTTCACCAGCTTCGTGAAGGAGCATCCGATTGCCGCAACAGCTGGCGGCCTCGTGCTCGGCATCGTGGTCGCAGGCATGTTCAGGCGTCCGCGCGAAGCTGCGGTACGCGGTGGCACCAAGGCCGTTGGCCTCGCCGCCATCGGTGCGGAAATCGCCTCCGCCTTCGCCAGCGAACTACTAGATGATGCGAAGGACGTGGGTCGTTCGGGTGCGCGCCGCGCAGAAGACGCTGGTGACGCCATCGGTGACCGCGCGCGGTCAATCCGCCGCAATGCTAACTACCAAGCCGATCGCGCCAGTGACGCTGTGCGTATTGCCGGTCGCGAAACGGGTAAGCGCATCGCTCGCGCCTTCAACCGCCACTGATCCTGGCCGAAGGCTGAGACAGGAATACAAGTCCCCTTGCGCTCTGGTGCCTATCGCCTAGAGCCAAGGGGACTTTTACTTTCAACAGCAACGAAAGGCGCGGCCAATGTCCGAAGAGCACGAACAGCAGCTTCTCCACATGGTGATGGGAGGCCGAGTGATCGATCCGCGCGGGGCGGAATTCCAGGACCTGAAAGACATTCACGTGGTCGGTTTCTTCCCCGATTTCGAAAGCGCGGAAGAAGCTTGGCGCGGCTGGGCGCAGCGTACGGTAGACGACGCGGAGATGAAATACGTGATTGTCCACCTGCACAAGCTGCTTGAGCCCGACCTGCCCGGCAAATGATCGACCCGAACAAAAAAGCCCCGCATCGTGCGGGGCTTTTCGTATCCGGCGATCTTTGGCGGCCTACTTGAACTCGATCTTGTCGATCAGGTAGAACTTTTCTCCGCTGGGCACGGTCACTTCCACCTCGTCGCCCACGCTTTTTCCGATGATGGCGCGTGCGAGCGGGCTTTCGTAGGATACGCGGCCACGCTTGGCATCGCTCTCTGCCTGGCCCACGATCTGGTATGTCAATGGTTTGTCATCCTCGTCAAGCAGGGTGACCGTGGCGCCGAACACCACCTTGTCACCCGACAGCGTGGCGGGATCGATAATCTGGGCGCGGCTGGTCTTGTCCTCGAGATCGGCAATCTGCGCTTCGACCTGGCCCTGGCGTTCTTTCGCCGCGTGATATTCGGCGTTTTCCGAAAGGTCGCCATGCGCGCGCGCTTCCTCGATCGCGTCAACGATCCGGGGGCGCTCCTCGCGCAATGCCTTCAGGTCTGCGGTCAGCTTTTCGTAGCCTTCCGCCAGCATCGGCACTTTCTGCATCGTATTCCCTGCTTTCTACATCTTGCCGTTGGGGCGCTCCCGTCAAAACGGCCCTGCCCCGCCCTTGCCGGGCGGCTGCAAAGGCCGGAATGGGGGAGAACGAGTGTCTAGTCGCTACCCATAATAGTCCTGCAGCGAACGCACTTCAAGCTCGTCCGCATTTACAGAGACAATTGCGTTCGCGGCAGCTGCCGATGCGGCGGCGGTGGTATAGTAGGGAACCTTCATTTCCAGTGCCGATGCGCGGATGGACTGGCTGTCCTTGTGGCTCTGCCAGCCCTCGGTGGTGTTGAAGACCAACGCCACCTCGCCGTCGCTCAGCTTGTCCACGATGTGCGGACGGCCTTCTGCCACCTTGTTGACGCGTTCGACGGGCAGGCCCTGTTCCTTCAGGTAGCCAGCAGTGCCGCCGGTGGCGATAACCTTGAAGCCGAAATCGACCAGCTGCTGCACGGGTCCGACGATGCTCGACTTGTCGCTGTCCTTCACGGAAACGAACACAGTGCCCTCGGTAGGCAGCACGCTGCCCTCTGCAATCTGTGACTTGGCGTAGGCGGTGGCGAAATCGCGGTCGATGCCCATCACCTCGCCGGTGGACTTCATTTCCGGAGTGAGGACCGGGTCCGATCCGGGGAAGCGGGCGAAGGGGAACACGGCTTCCTTCACTGCCACATAATCCAGCTCGCGCTTGATCTTGGGCAGGTCGGCCAGCTTTTCACCTGCCATCACGCGGGCGGCGATCTTGGCGATCTGCGATCCGCTGGCCTTGGCGACGAAGGGCACGGTGCGGCTGGCGCGCGGGTTCACCTCGATGAGGTAGACCTCGCCATCCTTCACCGCGAACTGCACGTTCATCAGGCCGCGCACCTGCAACGCGCGGGCGAGCGCATCCGCCTGTCGTTCCATCTCGTCGATGATATCCTGCGGCAGGCTGTAGGGCGGCAGAGAGCAGGCGCTGTCGCCGGAGTGGACGCCCGCTTCCTCGATATGCTGCATGACGCCGGCAATCACCACGTCATCGCCATCGCATAACGCATCCACGTCGCATTCCACGGCGTCGCGCAGGTACTGGTCGACCAGCACGGGGCTGTCGCCGGACACCTCCACGGCGGTGTTGATGTAGTTGATGAGCTGCGCATCGCCGTCGACGATTTCCATCGCGCGCCCGCCCAGAACGTAACTGGGGCGCAGCAGTACGGGGTAACCGATGCGGTGCGCCACGGCGAGCGCCTCCTGCTCGGAATAGGCGATCCCGTTCTCGGGCTGCTTGAGCTTCAGCTTGTTGACGAGGCGGGCGAAGCGTTCGCGATCTTCGGCAAGGTCGATGGCATCGGGGCTGGTGCCCAGGATCGGGATACCCGCCTTCTCCAGCGCGCTCGCCAGCTTCAACGGGGTCTGCCCGCCGAACTGCACGATCACGCCTTTCAGCGTGCCCTTGGAGTGCTCCACCCGCAGGATTTCCAGCACGTCTTCCGCCGTCAGCGGCTCGAAATAGAGGCGGTCGGAGGTGTCGTAGTCGGTGCTGACCGTCTCCGGATTGCAGTTGACCATGATGGTCTCGTAACCCGCTTCGGAAAGCGCAAAGCAGGCGTGGACGCAGCAATAGTCGAACTCGATGCCCTGCCCGATCCGGTTCGGTCCGCCGCCCAGTATCACGATCTTCTCGCGGTCGCTGGGCCAGGCCTCGTTTTCAGGCTCCCCGAACGACGGCGCTTCGTAGGTGGAGTACATGTAGGGTGTGATCGCCTCGAACTCGGCGGCGCAGCTGTCGATGCGCTTGAACACCGGCAGCACGCCCAGTTTCTGGCGCAGCTTGCGCACCTCTTCCTCGCTGGTGGCACCGGCCATGGCGCGCAGCGCATCGTGCAGCAGGCCGGAACGCTTGGCCTGCGTTTCGCCAAGCCCCCCCGCGACGCCCACGGAGCGCACCGCCAGCGTCGCCAGCCGCCTGTCGGAAAAGCCCATCGCCTTCAGACGGCGCAGTTCCGGCGCGGTATTGGGCAGCCCCTCTGCACCGATCATCGTCTCTTCGTAGATGATCTCCTCGATATGGCGCAGGAACCACGGGTCGTAGAAGGTGATCGCCTGCACCTCTTCCACGGTGAACCCCTCGCGGAAGGCCTGCGCGATGTGCAGGATGCGGTCGGGCGTTGCCTGGCTGAGCGCGGCGGTGATGACGTCGCGGCTCTTGCCTTCCAGTTCCACCACGCGGTTGAACCCGTCCAGCCCGGTCTCCAGGCCGCGAAGCGCCTTCTGCATCGACTCCTTGAAGTTGCGGCCGATGGCCATGACTTCGCCGACGGACTTCATCGCGGTAGAGAGGTGGTTGTCCGCACCCTTGAACTTTTCAAAGGCGAAGCGCGGGATCTTGGTGACGACGTAGTCCAGTGTCGGCTCGAAACTGGCGGGTGTCGCGCCGGTGATCTCGTTGGTGATCTCGTCCAGCGTGTAGCCCACGGCCAGCTTCGCCGCGACGCGGGCGATGGGGAAGCCGGTGGCCTTCGATGCGAGGGCAGAGGAGCGCGAGACGCGCGGGTTCATCTCGATCACGATCAGGCGGCCATCTTCGGGGTTCACCGCGAACTGTACGTTCGAACCCCCTGTTTCCACGCCGATTTCGCGCAGCACATTGATGCTGGCGTTGCGCATTATCTGGTATTCCTTGTCCGTCAGCGTCAGGGCTGGCGCGACGGTGATGGAATCGCCGGTATGCACGCCCATCGGGTCAACGTTTTCGATGGAGCAGACGATGATGCAGTTGTCG
Organism: uncultured Sphingomonadaceae bacterium; assembly: GCA_947493195.1. Lineage (GTDB taxonomy): Bacteria > Pseudomonadota > Alphaproteobacteria > Sphingomonadales > Sphingomonadaceae > Alteraurantiacibacter. The sequence goes on from CANLQG010000005.1 coordinate 291,385, forward strand.
TTCCTGTCGCGGACGACCTCCATCTCGTATTCTTTCCAGCCGAGCAGACTTTCCTCGATCAGTACCTCTGTCGTGGGGCTGGCGTCGAGGCCGCTTTTCACGATCCGCTCGAACTCTGCCTTGTTGTAGGCCACGCCGCCGCCGGTGCCGCCCATGGTGAAGCTGGGACGGATGATCGAAGGGAGGCCGGTGCGCTCGAGGATTTCGTATGCCTCGGCCAGCGTGTGCGCCACGCCGCTGCGCGCGCTTTCCAGGCCGATCTTGTCCATCGCCTCGCGGAAACGCTGGCGGTTCTCGGCCTTGTCGATGGCATCGGCCTTCGCGCCGATCATTTCCACGCCGTGTTCCTTGAGGACGCCCATCTCCTCCAGCTTCAGCGCGCAGTTCAGCGCCGTCTGCCCGCCCATGGTGGGCAGCACCGCATCGGGCTTTTCCTTGGCGATGATCTTGGCGACGATTTCCGGCGTGATCGGCTCGATATAGGTGGCGTCGGCAAATTCCGGGTCGGTCATGATCGTGGCCGGGTTGGAATTGACCAGGATGACGCGATAGCCGTCCTCCTTCAGTGCCTTGATCGCCTGGGTGCCGGAATAGTCGAACTCGCAGGCCTGCCCGATGATGATCGGACCAGCACCAATGACGAGGATGGAGGAGATGTCAGTGCGTTTGGGCATTAGAAGTGCTTGCCACCTTCGCTTACAAGTTGATCAAACGCCGATTTCGAGAGGCGCAGGCTTTGGGAAACTTTCCCAGGAATAGCTCGTGTTTTCGAGCCATAAGTATCGATTTGAATAAACTTCTCGCCAGTCTCGTCCTCAACCAAGCTAATCGTAGCGTCGACTTCGGAATGCTTAGAGTTGCGATCCAAGTCCTTGTGTTCAAATTCTCGAACTACAGCCATTCCATGTCTCCTAGCCCAACATCCCCACGAACTTCTCGAAGAGGTAGAAGCTGTCCTGCGGCCCCGGTGATGCCTCGGGGTGGTACTGCACCCCGAAGGCCTTCTTGCCGCTGATCGCGATGCCGCAGTTGGAGCCGTCGAACAGCGACACGTGCGTCTGCTCCACGCCTTCGGGCAGGGTGTCGCCATCCACCGCGAAGCCGTGGTTCATCGAAGTGATTTCGACGAGGTCGCGGGTTTCGCCCCAGCTTTCGCCCACGCGCTGAACCGGGTGGTTCGCGCCGCGGTGGCCCTGGTGCATCTTGGCGGTCTTCGCGCCCGCTGCCAGCGCCAGCATCTGGTGGCCGAGGCAGATGCCGAACAGCGGCATGTCCTTGTCCAGCAGCGCCTTGATAACCGGCACCGCATATTCCCCCGTCGCCGCCGGATCGCCGGGGCCATTGGAGAGGAACACTCCGTCGGGCTTCAGCACCATGATGTCCTCAAGCGAAGTGCGCGCCGGGACCACCGTGACCCGTGCGCCAGCTTTCACGAGGTTGCGGAAGATGTTGTCCTTGCTGCCGTAGTCGATGGCGACCACGTGCGGCCTGTTTGCATTTTGGTCGTCGCGATCCGCCGGTCCATAGCCGTGGCCCAGCCGCCAGTAGCCGCCTTCCCAGTCCTCCTGATGCTCGCGAGAAACGCGCTGGGCGAGGTCCATGCCTTCCAGCCCCGGCCATTCCTGCGCGCGCTGCAGCAGCGCGTCGATATCGAAATTGCCCTTGGGGTCGTGCGCGATCACCGCGTTGGGCGCCCCCGACAGGCGGATGCGGCGGGTCAGCGCTCGGGTGTCCACGCCGGCGAGACCGATCTTGCCCATCTTCGCCATCCATTCCACGAACTCGCCTTCGGAGCGGAAGTTGGACTGGCGCGTCACTTCCTCGCGCACGATGCAGCCCACCGCGCCCTCGACGCGGCTTTCGAAATCCTCGTCGTTCGTGCCGACGTTGCCGATGTGGGGGAAGGTGAAGGTGACGATCTGGGCCGCGTAGCTGGGATCGGTCATGACTTCCTGGTAACCGGTCATCGCGGTGTTGAAGCAGACTTCGCCCACCGCAGCTCCGGTCGCGCCAAAGCCCTTGCCCCAGACGATGGTGCCATCGGCAAGAACAAGAACACCCGTTGCTCCCTTGGGCGCAGACGAAGAGGCGAGAAAGGCCATGGGTGGCTCCCGTTGAATCAGTGGACCGACGATGTGTGCTAAGTCCCAGCCGCTAAAGGCCAGCCGGTCATGCGTCAAGCGCGAGGCTTGGCTTTATTTTTCCCGGCCCTACATGGGGCCTCGAAACTTCCATTCCCTGCACAAGAGAACATCATGATCCGCGATACCATCAAGGCCGAAACCGTCACCGCCATGAAGGCGAAAGACAAGGAACGCACCGCCGCGCTGCGCCTGATCTCCGCGAAGATCAAGGACCGCGATATCGAGATGCGCGGCAAGGACGTGCCCGACGACGATGCGATGGTGATCGACGTGCTGCAAAAGATGGCCAAGCAGCGCCGCGAATCGATCCAGATGTACGAGGATGGCGGTCGCGAGGAGCTGGCAGCCCAGGAAAAGCACGAGCTGGCGGTGATCGAGGAATTCCTCCCCCAGCAGATGAGCGAGGCCGAGACCAAGGCCGCGATCGAGCAAATCAAGGCCGAAACCGGAGCGACAAGCATGAAGGACATGGGCAAGGTTATGGGCGAACTGAAGGCCCGTCATGGCACCCAGCTCGACATGGGCCGGGCCAGCGGCTGGGTGAAGGAATCGCTGAGCTAGGGAACTATCCCCAGCCCCCTCGCGGCGAATCGCCTGCGCGGTTAGGATGCAGGTATGGCGCTTTCCCCCCAATGGCTGGATGAACTCAAAGGCAGGATCACGCTGTCCACGCTGATCCAGCGGACGGTGAAGTTGCAACGCGCCGGTCGTGAGTGGAAGGCGTGCTGCCCATTCCATACGGAGAACACGCCCAGCTTTTACGTCAACGACCAGAAGGGTTTCTACCATTGCTTCGGCTGCCAGCAGCACGGCGGCGCAATCGACTGGATGATGGAGCAGCACGGTCTGCCCTTCATGGATGCGGTGAAGGAACTGGCCTCCGAAGCCGGAATGGAAGTGCCCGCCCCCGATCCACGCGCCGCGCAGCGGGCGGAGCAGCGCGCGACCCTGCACGACGTAATGGCAGCGGCGCAGGAATGGTTCGTCAGCCAGCTTGCCTCTCCCGCAGGGCAACAGGCGCGGGCCTATCTGGAGCGCCGGGGGTTCAGCGAACACACGATCCGCCGCTTCGGCTTTGGTTGGGCGCCGGACGACAAGCAGGCAATCAAGAAGGCGCTGGAGGAGTTCGACGAGCGGCTGCTGATCGAGGCGGGACTGCTGATCGAGGTCGAGAACAAGGTGCCCTACGCGCGCTTTCGCGGCCGGGTCATGCTGCCGATCCAGGATGCCCGCGAGCGGGTGATCGCGTTCGGCGGGCGTATTTTGCAGGACCGGGACGGCGTCGCGAAATATCTCAACAGCCCGGACACGCCGTTGTTCGACAAGGGCCGCACGCTCTACAACCTGCACCGCGCTGCCACCGCTTCCCGCAAGACTGACCGTGTGATCGTGGCCGAAGGCTACATGGACGTGATCGCCCTCGCCGCTGCTGGTATCGAGGATGCCGTGGCACCGATGGGCACCGCGCTGACGGAACAGCAGATCGAACTGCTGTGGCGCATGGCCGATAAGCCGGTGCTGTGCTTCGATGGCGACAAGGCCGGCACCCGCGCCGCGATGCGCGCTGCCGAACGCGCCCTGCCCTTGCTTCGCCCCGGCCATTCGCTGCGCGTGGTGCAATTGCCCGCCGGGCTCGACCCGGACGACCTGATCAAGCGCGACGGGTGCAAGGGCATGGACAGGCTGCTGGAAGAGCCCAAGTCGCTGCTGGACCTTGTGTGGGAGCACGAGCGCGATGCCTCCCCCCTCGCCTCTCCCGAGGACAAGGCCGGACTGAAGGCGCGCCTGATCGGACATACAGAAGCTATCCAGCATCCTGATATCCGCTCGCTATATCGTCGCGAGCTGCTGGACCGGTATGGCACCTTTGCCTACCCGCCCAGGGATTTCCAGAAGCGGGGCGAGTTTCAGAAGGGCGGCTTTCGCAGCAACCGCCCCTTCGACCGCAACGCGCCGCAGCGCACCCCGCCGCATGTTACCCAGCGCCTGCGCAGGGCGACAACCGGCGCGTTCCGCGACATGTTGACCTCCGCAGTCCTTAACGGGCTGGCGCGGCATCCGGGCGAGATCCACCGTCACGCCGATGCCTTGCTGGGCCTCTCCACAGGTGATGCGAAATTGGCGCAGGCGGTGAATTTTCTGCTCGATCACGCGCAAGAGCTTGAAGCCTCCGGAAATTCGCCCATATCGGTGAGTGACAGCCTGCCGCCTGCACCGGATAACACCCGTTTCTCCTTCCTGATGGAAGGTTCCGATCCGAACGAGGCGCGCGAGGATCTGGCCGAAGCCGTTGCCCTATTGGTCGAAAGGCCAGCACTAGAGGCGGCAATTGCAGAGGCCACCCGTCGTTTCGATTCAGATCCAGAGGGTGCGTTTGCAGAGCAGCAGCGCCTGCGTAAACGAAAGCTGGAAATCGATTCGCGACTCGGGCAAATGGCACGAAAGCGCGCCGCTTCGCAGGCGCTGGAAACACAAGATGAGGAGGCCGGGGAACTGCCGGTCACCGAACAGGAAACGGATTAACAACTCCTATGGCGTCCAAGGCCAAGAAGAAGCAGAACGACGATGCTCCGCTGATCGACCTGAACGAGGCGTCGATCAAGAAGATGATCGCGAAGGCAAAGCGCAAGGGCTACATCACCTATGATGAGCTGAACGACGCGCTGCCCAGCGACCAGATGAGCGCCGATCAGATCGAGGACATCCAGACCGCGCTTTCCGACATGGGCGTGCAGATCGTCGAGAACGCCGAAGAGGCTGATGACGAGGACGATGACGACGGTCCGGAGGAAATTGCGCCGACCGGATCGGAATCGCAGGATTCGAACGCCAAGCAGAATGTCCCGGAGAAGAAGAAGTCTACCGCCGGCGAAGGCCGCACGGACGATCCGGTGCGCATGTACCTGCGCGAAATGGGCGCGGTGGAACTGCTCAGCCGCGAGGGCGAGATCGCCATTGCCAAGCGTATCGAGGCTGGCCGCGACACCATGATCATGGGGCTGTGCGAAAGCCCGATCACGTTCCACGCCATCATCATGTGGTCCGAAGCGCTCAATTCCGAGGAAATGCAGCTGCGCGAGATATTGGATCTCGATGCCATGCTGTCGAAAGAGCCTCCCGTCGACAAGATGGAAGAGGGCGAGGACGATGATGACGGCGAGATTTCCGAGGAAACCACCGGCCCCACCATCCGCGACGATGATGACGATGACGACGACAACAGCGAGGATGGCGAGGACGAGGACGGCGAAGGCTCTTCCCGCAAGCGCGAGGAGGACGACGAGGAAGACAACACCATGTCCCTCGCCCAGATGGAAGCCGCGCTGAAGCCTGATGCGCTGGAGCGGTTCGCCCGCATCACCGACCTGTTCAAGAAGTTCGAGAAGCTGCAGGCCGAGCGCGTCGAGGTGCTGGGCCAGGGCGACGAGTTCCCCAAGGCCAAGGAAAACCGCTACGAATCGCTACGCGAGGAGCTGACTGCAGAGGTCGAGTCAGTGCAGTTCCACGCGACCAAGATCGAATACCTGGTGGACAACCTCTATGCCTTCAACCGTCGCCTGACCGCGCTGGGTGGCCAGATGCTGCGCCTTGCCGAACGCCACAAGGTGAAGCGGATCGACTTCCTCAACAGCTACGTCGGTAACGAGCTGGACGAGAACTGGCTGGCCGACAAGTCGAAGAAGGACAAGAAGTGGGCCGCCTTCGCCGAGAAGGAAGCCGACGCGGTTGAGCGTATCCGCGCCGAAATCGCCGACATCGCCAGCCAGACCGGCATGAGCCTCGATGAATTCCGCCGCATCGTGAACATGGTGCAGAAGGGCGAGCGCGAGGCGCGTATCGCCAAGAAGGAAATGGTCGAGGCGAACCTGCGCCTGGTGATCTCCATCGCCAAGAAATACACAAACCGCGGCCTGCAATTCCTCGACCTGATCCAGGAAGGCAACATCGGTCTGATGAAGGCGGTCGACAAGTTCGAATACCGCCGCGGCTACAAGTTCAGCACCTATGCCACATGGTGGATCCGTCAGGCGATCACCCGCTCTATCGCGGACCAGGCGCGAACCATCCGTATCCCGGTCCACATGATCGAGACGATCAACAAGCTGGTTCGCACCAGCCGCCAGTTCCTGCACGAGCAGGGCCGCGAACCCACGCCGGAGGAAATGGCAGAGCGCCTTTCCATGCCGCTGGAAAAGGTGCGCAAGGTGATGAAGATCGCCAAGGAACCGATCAGCCTTGAAACGCCCATCGGCGACGAGGAAGATTCGCACCTGGGCGATTTCATCGAGGACAAGAACGCCATCATCCCGGTCGATGCCGCGATCCAGGCGAACCTCAAGGAAACGGTCACCCGCGTGCTCGCCTCGCTCACCCCGCGTGAAGAACGCGTGCTGCGCATGCGGTTCGGCATCGGTATGAACACCGATCACACGCTGGAAGAAGTCGGCCAGCAGTTCAGCGTGACGCGCGAACGTATCCGCCAGATCGAGGCAAAGGCGCTGAGGAAGCTCAAGCACCCGAGCCGCAGCCGCAAGATGCGCTCGTTCCTCGACCAGTAGATTCGGCAGTTACCGAAGGGATCGCCATGAAGTTCGTTTCTGTTTGTGCCATAGCGGCACTATCCCTTGCCGTGCCCACTTTCGCGCACGCACAGGAGAATCCGGCAGCATCCATCAGCTTGGTAGAGCTGCAACTGGCGAGTGAGATCATCGATACCGCCTACCCTCAGGGCAGTCGCGAACCGATGTTCATGGCCGTCAGCGAGCAGATGGAGCAGCAGGTCATGGCCTCGGTCATGCAGCAGATGGGTGACGTGCCAGCGGGCGCGCGCAAGGTCATCCATGACTGGCAGGCAACGGTGACGGGTCAGCAGAGGGAAATCCTGCGTCGCCACATACCGGCTATAATGCAAGCATGGGCCGAATCTTATGCCAACATCTTCAGCGAGGCCGAACTGCGTGACATCCTGGCATTCGTGCAAACCGACACGGGCAGGACGTTCTTGATGAAATCCACCGACGTCATCAGCGATCCGGCTTTCGCCAGCGCAAACCAGGCCTACATGGACGAGACGATGGCCCTGATGCAGGATCGCATGCCCGACCTGATTAGCGGGCTGGTGGAAATCGCCGAGGCGCAGTGAGCCGGGCAGGCCGCCGTTAATGTCGCGCCTGATCCTCTTCAACAAACCGATGAACGTGTTGTCCCAGTTTACCGACCGGGGCAGCCCGACGCAGCGCGCCACCTTGTCGGACTATATCGACATTCCCGGCGTCTATCCCGCTGGCCGGCTGGACCGCGACAGCGAGGGACTGCTCCTGCTGACCGACGACGGCAAGCTGCAGGCCCGCATCGCGGATCCGAAGTTCAAACTGTCCAAGACCTACCTCGTTCAGGTAGAGGGCGTTCCGGACGAGGCTGCCATCCGGCAGCTTTGCTCAGGTGTCGAACTGAAGGACGGGCCGACCCGCCCTGCCCGCGCCGAGACCATCGCCGATCCGCGGCTTTGGCAACGTGACCCGCCGGTGCGTTTCCGCAAGTCCGTTCCCGATACGTGGCTGCGCCTGACCATAAGCGAGGGCCGCAACCGGCAGGTCCGTCGCATGACGGCTGCCGTCGGTCATCCCACGCTCCGACTTGTTCGCTGGAGTATCGGAGAATGGAACCTGTCGGGTATCGACCCCGGAAAATGGTGCAATGCAGCACACAAGTGATGGACGACGCCTCGAACCCCTGACATAACCCTGCGCCGAGAGAGGAGAGCAATTCCTTCCATTGCAGGAGCGCTCTTCGTGCCAGTTTCCAGTCCCAGGGTTATCGCCATCGTCAGCCAGAAGGGCGGCTCGGGCAAAACCACGCTTGCCCTGCATCTGGCAACCATTGCTGTGCAGAAGAAGATGCCTGCGTGCGTAATCGATACCGATCCCCAGGCCACCGCTGCAGCGTGGGGAGACTGGCGCGGCGATTTCCTTCCCGCCGTCGTCACCAGCCCCCCTGCCCGTCTTGCACGGACTATCGCAAACGCAGGCCATGAGGGACTGGAACTGGCAGTGATCGACACCCCGCCCCATGCCGAGGCCGCCATGCGAGAGGCCATAAAGGCCGCAGATCTCGTACTTATCCCCACCCGGCCGCGTGCGTTCGACCTCCATGCACTGGAAGGCATTGCCGACATGGTGACCTTTACCGGAACTCCCGCCTACGTGGTGCTGAACGGCGTGCCTGCCCGCGCCACGAAGATGGTGGGAGAGGCGCAAGAGGCGGCAGACAGGATGGGTGTGAAGACCTGCCCCGTCACCTTCGGCGAACGCGCTGACTTCCATCGCTCCTCGTCCAGCGGCGAAGTCGCCAGCGAAATCGACGCTGGGGGCAAGGCGGCACTGGAGGTGGAAGCCCTTTGGAAATGGGTCAGAAAGACACTCGGCTGAATCGGGCCGAAATTTTTCGGAATTTCCAGCTTCCTGCGGGAACCACCTTGGCAACAAGGCGATTGACGAAGTTCGGGGACGAGGCAAATTTTTAGTGAGCAGTACACTTGGCCATTGATTTCAAAGCGCTTCTGGGCCGCTCTCCCAATCCATATGTTATTCTCGATACGAAGTTTGTCATCCTCTGGATGAACGAAGCTTACCTGCGCACCACGATGCGCTCGCGCGAAGACATCATCGGTCGCCACATGTTCGATGCCTTTCCCAGCGACCCCGATTCCGAAAGTTTCAGCAAGCTTTACGACTCGCTGCGCCGTGCGCGCGACAGCGGGAAGACCGACGAACTGGCCCTGATCCGCTACGATATCGAAAGTCCCGACGGCGGATATGACGTGCGTTACTGGAGCGCCACCCACACACCCGTTTGCGATGACAGGGGCCAGGTCGAGTACATCCTGCAACACACCGTCGATGTGACCGAACTGCACAACCTGCGGCAAATGCGGAACGAAATGGACGTGGTCCGCCGCGCTGACGCCGTGGAGGCCCGCAATCAGGATCTGCTGGCCGAATGCCGGCGGATGACCGACATGTTCGATCAGGCGCCCGGTTTCGTGGCGGTGCTGGAAGGCGAGGATCATCGCTTCCGGATGACGAACGAGGCTTACCTCGATCTGGTCGGCCGCAGCGATATCCTTGGCATGCCGGTGCGCGAAGCCTTGCCCGAAGTCGTAGACCAGGGATTCGTCGATATCCTGAACCGGGTTCGCTCGACCGGAGAGTCCTACGTCGGCCACCGCGACAAGGTGCTTCTGGTGAAGGAAGGCGATGAGGCCCCTACCGACCGCTTCCTCAACTTCATCTTCCAGCCGATCTTCGACCATGACGATGTCGTGACGGGCATCATCGTGCAGGGTTACGATGTTACCGAGGAAATCGCCTACGAACAGCGGCAGCGCCTGCTGATCGACGAATTGAACCACCGGGTGAAGAACACACTGGCCATCGTCCAGGGTCTGGCAGGACAGTCGTTCGGCTCGGTCGAAGGTTCGCAGAATGCCAGAGCCATCTTCAACGGCAGGTTGCAGGCGCTGGCATCGGCCCACACCCTGCTGACGCAGAGGAGTTGGGGCTCGGCTGAACTGGTTGAAATCGTCACCGGGTCGGCAGAGGCGACCGCAGGCGACCTGATCGAGCGTTTCGAGATCGCGGGTCCCTTGGTGACCCTGCACCCCCAGACATCCGTCTCGCTGGCGATGATTATCCATGAACTTTGCACCAACGCCATCAAGTACGGTGCACTTTCGGTGCCGGAAGGCAGGGTGACCGTTACCTGGGATGTAGAGCACGAAGAAGGTATGGAACACTTGCGGCTTATATGGCGTGAAAGTGGTGGCCCGCACGTAGAGCCGCCATCCCGCAAGGGTTTCGGCACGCGGTTGATCACCAGCGGAATGTCGACGGAGTCGGGAGAAGTGAGCATGGATTTCCAGCCGGAAGGTCTCGTGTGCACCATCAAGGCCCACCTGGCGCCTGCCCTGTGAAAATCGCCGGAAACACCTTTCTGCTTGTGGAGGACGAGCCGATCATCAGCTTCGCATTGGAAGACATGATGATCGACGCTGGTGCGCAGACGCAGTGCGCATCCTCCCTGGATGCAGGGCTGGCACTGGCCGATTGCATGGCCTTCGACGGCGCGGTTCTGGACGTGAACCTGCATGGCCGCGAGAGCTATCCCCTGGCGCGCAAGCTGCTTGGCAAAGGAGCCGCAGTTGTCTTTGCCACCGGCTACGGCGTGGAGCCCCTGCCAGACGACCTGGCGCAGGTGGAAACCGTGGCCAAGCCATACAACATCGATGCCATCACCGCCGCATTCGAACGCATCGAGAAAGCCGGCAAGTAGCCTGCCATCCTTAGGCGGGCAGCGGCCCCCGCGCAAATTCCCCCTCCCCGCAGCGATCTTTCGGGGACGAATGCCCGCCGCGGCCCCTTTTCGGGTAGCGAAAAGTGGCTCCCCCGACTATGTGGGCGCCCATGAAGATTGCCATCGCATCCGATCACGCCGCAGTCGCGCTGAAAGCCGAACTGCGGGAATGGCTTATTGAAGAAGGCCACGAAGTCGCGGACCTGGGCCCGGACACCGCCGAATCGGTCGACTATCCCGACTATGGCTACATGCTTGCAGGTGTCGTGGCGGATGGCACTGTCGAGCGCGGCATTGGCCTTTGCGGTTCCGGCATCGGCATTTCCATGGCCCTCAATCGCAATCCCGATGTGCGCTGCGCCCTGGTGTCGGAGCCGGCAAGCGCGCGCCTGTGCCGCGAGCACAACGATGCGAATGTCATCGCCATGGGTGCCCGCCTGATCGGTCCAGACATGGCGAAAGCCTGTATTGAAGCATTCCTCGAAACGGAGTTTGAAGGCGGTCGGCACCAGCGCCGCGTCGACAAGCTGTCCAACCCGTCCTGAAAGAATCGACATGACCACTGCAACGCACGCCGCCCCTACGAACTCCCTTGAGAAGGCCACTTGGCTTGACCGTTTCTGGAGCGACGATCTCGAGACCGCCGATCCTGATGTGGCCGCCATCATCGGCCGTGAACTGGGCCGCCAACGCGACGGCATCGAACTGATCGCGAGCGAGAACATCGCCAGCACCGCCGTGCTGGAAGCCTGCGGCAGCGTGTTCACCAACAAGTATGCAGAAGGGTATCCGGGCAAGCGTTATTACGGCGGCTGCGAATTCGCGGACGAGGTGGAAACGCTGGCGATCGAGCGCGCGAAAAAGCTTTTCGGCTGCAATTTCGCCAACGTGCAGCCCAATTCGGGAAGCCAGATGAACCAGGCGGTATTCCTGGCCCTGCTCGAACCCGGCGATACCTTCATGGGCCTCGACCTTGCCAGCGGCGGGCACCTGACCCACGGTTCGCCCGTCAACATGAGCGGAAAGTGGTTCAACGTGGTGCCCTACGGCGTGCGCCGCGAGGACAGCCTGATCGACATGGACGAAGTGCGCCGCCTGGCGCACGAGCACAAGCCGAAGCTGATCATCAGCGGCGGCACCGCCTATCCGCGCACCTGGGACTTTGCCGAGTTCCGCAAGATCGCGGACGAAGTCGGTGCCTATCTGCTGGCAGACATCTCGCACTTCTCCGGCCTTGTCGTGGGCGGTGCCCACCCCTCGCCGTTCCCGCACGCCCACGTGGTCACCAGCACCACGCACAAGAGCTTGCGCGGTCCGCGTTCGGGCATCATCCTGTGGAATGACGAGGAACTGACCAAGCCGATCAACATGGCGGTCTTCCCCGGCATGCAGGGCGGGCCGCTGATGCACACCATCGCGGGCAAGGCCGTGGCATTCGGCGAAGCGCTTCGCCCGGAGTTCCGTGTATATGCGCAGGCCATCGCGGAGAATGCGAAGGCGCTGGCTGCCAGCCTTTCCGAAGCGGGCATTTCCATCGTCTCGGGCGGTACGGACAATCACCTGATGCTGGCTGACCTCACGCCCAAGGACGTGACCGGCAAGGCCGCCGAAAAGGGACTCGATCGCGCGCTGATCACCTGCAACAAGAACGGTATTCCTTTCGACACGCGTTCCCCCTTCGTCACCAGCGGCGTTCGCCTTGGCACGCCGGCGGGCACGACACGCGGCTTCGGCCCGGCAGAGTTCCGCAAGATCGGCACGCTGATTGCCGACGTGGTGGACGGCATGGCCCGCAACGGCGACGAAGGTGACGCCCAGGTGGAAGAACGCGTACGCCGGGAAGTTGCCGAGCTGTGCGCGGCATTCCCCGTCTACCCCGGAAGGTAAATCATGACCGATCCCGAGAAGCCCATCGACAACCGCGTCCTGGCGGACGCCGTAGACGAGGTGAAGGCTATGGGCCGGGAAGGCCTGCAGCACCCCTCGTCGAAGCCGGTGCTGACCGGTGCGGCGATCGGCGCGGTGGCCGGCGGGTTGCTGCCGGTCGTCACCTGGCCGGTAGGCCTGATCGCGGGTGCCGGGTACATGATCTACAAGCGGATCCGGCCCTGATTGATGCGATGCCCCTTCTGCGCGAACGAAAACAGCCAGGTAAAGGATTCGCGCCCCACTGAAGACAACACGGCAATCCGCCGCCGCCGCCAGTGCGAGGGCTGCGGCGCACGTTTCACCACGTTCGAACGAGTGCAGTTGCGCGATGTGGTCGTGGTGAAATCCGCTGGCAACGGCTCGCCATCGCGGCGCGAGAGCTTCGACCGGTCCAAGATCGAACAGTCTGTAGCACTGGCCTGCCGCAAGCGTGGCATCGAACAGGAACGGATCGACCAGCTCGTGTCCGGCATCCAGCGGCAGGTGGAAACGGCAGGCGACAGCGAGATACCGTCCGCCCGGATCGGCGAAATGGTGATGGAAGGACTGCGCCAGCTCGATTCGGTTGCCTATATCCGCTTCGCCTCAGTCTACCGCGATTTCTCCGAAGCGCGCGATTTCCAGGAATTCGCCAGCACCGTGCAGCAGGTTGGCGGCGATGCCGACGCCTGAGGAAAGCCTCCCCGTCATCGTGCTTGTCCGCCCGCAACTGGGCGAGAATATCGGCAAGACGGCGCGTGCGATGCTCAATTTCGGGCTCACCGAAATGCGGCTGGTCAGCCCGCGCGATGGCTGGCCCAACCCTTCCGCCGGTCCCGCTGCTGCGGGGGCGGACGTGGTGCTGGAAAAGGCAAAGGTGTTCGAAAGCACGGCCGAGGCAGTGGCCGATTGCGCGCATGTCTATGCCACCACGGTGCGCAAGCGCGGTGTGACCAAGCCTGTGCAGACTCCCGAACAGGCGGCGCGTGACATTACGCGCCAGCAGGGCCGCAGCGCCATCCTGTTCGGGCCGGAACGCTCCGGCCTCGAAACTGAGGATGTGGCGCTGGCCCGCACGATCATCACCGCGCCGATCAATCCCGAATTCGGCTCGCTCAACCTGGCGCAGGCCGTGATCCTAGTGGCTTATGAACTGTCAAAGCATGCCGACCTGGTGATGCCCACCCGCGAAGACCTGCTGCCCCCTGCCCCGCAGGACGAGCTGGAAGGCCTGATCGCGCATCTCGAGCGGATGCTGGAGCCCAAGGGATACTTCTTCCCCGAGGCGCGGGCCGAGGCAACGCGCCGCACCCTACGCGGCGTGCTGACCAAGCCGGGTTGGAACCACCTGGAGGTCCGCACCCTGCGCGGCGTTTTGACCACGCTGGAACGCGTACGCCGGTCCGACAGCGATTAATCTGGCGTTCACGCTGGCCGGTCGAGGTTAAGTCTCTCTGCCAAGGGAGAAATCTGATGATCCTTATTGCCGCTCTCGCCACCGTGGTTCTCTATCCCGTCGCCGGCAATGACGCGCGATTGCCGGATGAGGGCACGATTGTTTCGCCCAGTGCGGCGGAGGCTATCGAGACAGGCTCCGGTACGGTCCTGTGCATGGACCTGCCCGAAGATGCCAGCAGCCACGACCGGGCATGCCTGACCCGCGCGGAATGGGATACGACGCTGGAACTGGCCGAAGCGGATGCCGCACAACGGGATTCGGTGCAGGCGCGGGAACGCGCCCAGACGAACGCCGATATCTATCTGCGCTAGGTCAACCGGCAGCGAGCGGTCCACTGCGCAGCCGGTCCCACTCTTCCAGTTCGTAGGCAATCGAGCTTTCGACCAGCGCATCCCAGATCTGCGCGATGTCATTGCCGGGCAGCTGGCGATTTTCGGCATCGACGCGGGCATTCTGGATGACCTGCGCCTTGCGTCCTTCGTCTCGCACGGTATCGCGGTCTGCCTTGATGCGTGCGGCGGCGCGCATGTAGCCATAGCGACGTGCCAGCAGGGCCATCAACTCGCGGTCGGTAGCATCGACACCGACCCGAACGTCGGCCATGTCGTTGCAGGATTCAGGGTCGGGTATCTGGTGATTCATTCCACGGCTCCTGCCCCGCCCGGTGCTCCGTGTCGAGCCTGAAAGCGCCTGCCTTGACTTTGGGCCGCAACAGGCTAAATGCGCGCCTTCGCTGAAATTGGCTCCGCACCCCGGTGAAGCGGTAGCCGCGCCTGACATTCCCGCAAGGGGCCGGTCAGGCGGTGCGATGCCGGGTTGAATGGCCATCGATGGGATGGCCCAGCAAATGAAGGAAGTGACTTATGTCGAAGCGCACACGCGCCAAGCACAAACTCGACCGCCGGATGGGCGAAAACATCTGGGGTCGTCCTAATTCCCCGGTCAACAAGCGCGCCTATGGCCCCGGCCAGCACGGCCAGCGCCGCAAGGGCAAGATGTCGGACTTCGGTCTGCAGCTGCGCGCCAAGCAGAAGCTGAAAGGCTACTACGGCGACGTGACCGAGAAGCAGTTCCGCGCCACCTACAAGGATGCCACCCGCATGAAGGGTGACACCGGCCAGAACCTGATCGGCCTGCTCGAGCGTCGCCTGGACATGATCGTCTACCGCGCCAAGTTCGCGCCGACCATCTTCGCCGCCCGTCAGATCGTTTCGCACGGTCACATCAAGGTGAATGGCGTGAAGTGCAACGTCGCATCGCGTCGCTGCGACGTGGGCGACGTGATCTCGCTGGGCGACAAGGCCAAGGAAATGGCGCTGATCATCGAAGCACAGAGCCTGCCCGAGCGTGATGTTCCCGACTACGTTGCCCAGGATGGCAACGATGCGGTCACGTTCAGCCGCGTGCCTTCGCTGGACGAAGTGCCCTACCCTGTGCAGATGGAACCGAACCTGGTCGTCGAGTTCTACTCGCGCTGATCCGGCTTCCTGCAGAAGAACAATAAAAAGGGGCGGTCCTTCGGGGCCGCCCTTTTTTGTTTCGGTTCAACGCCTTGACGGGAACCGTTCGCAACTCCGCGGCTTCATTCCGTGCTATGACGCAGTATCGGTTCATCACGCCTAAGCGCAGGGGCAAATGGTACGACACGCTTGCCGCCGCGCAACTCTTCGCGGAACGGATCGGCGCCGGTTTTCTGGATTCGACCGGGCGGTTCGTACCCTATCGTGGCACCGTGCTGGAAATGCGCAGCAGGCCTCCCGCTCCCGTGCAGGCGGATGGGGCTGCGGGCGTCACGCGGGGCCTGAATAGTCCTGCCTGAAAGTCCGGGCAAACTCTGAGAGACCGCCCTTCGCGATGGCATCGCGCATCGCCTGCATCAGTTGCTGATAGAAGCTGAGATTGTGCTCTGTCACAAGCATGGCGCCAAGGATTTCGCCCGACTTGTGCAGGTGATGGAGATAGGCACGCGAATAGCTGCCGCAGGTGGGGCAGGAGCACCGCTCGTCCAGCGGTCCGGTATCTTCGGAGTGGCGGGCATTACGCAGGTTCAGCGGGCCGTGCCAAGTAAAAGCCTGTCCGTTGCGCCCCGAACGCGTGGGAAGCACGCAGTCGAACATGTCTATCCCGCGCTCCACTGCGCCGACAAGGTCGTCGGGCTTGCCGACCCCCATCAGGTAGCGTGGTGCATCTTCGGGCAATTGTCCGGGGGCGTAATCGAGCACGCCGAACATGGCCTCCTGCCCCTCGCCCACAGCAAGGCCGCCGATGGCGTAGCCGTCGAAGCCGATCTCGCACAGCGCCCCGGCAGAGCGGGCGCGCAGGGTTTCATCCAGTGCGCCCTGCTGGATGCCAAACAGCGCGCTGGTTGTCGCATGCTCACCGCCCGCGTCGAAGGCCTCGCGGCTGCGTTTTGCCCAGCGCATGGAAAGCTCCATGCTCGCCTCGATCTCCTGCATCCGCCGGTCCGCGCGCGGACATTCGTCGAAGCACATCACGATATCGCTGCCGAGCAGGCGCTGGATTTCCATGCTGCGTTCCGGGCTGAGCATGTGTTTCGAGCCGTCGATATGGCTGCGGAATTCCACGCCTTCCTCGGTCAGCTTGCGCAGGTCCGAAAGGCTCATGACCTGGTAACCGCCGCTGTCGGTCAGGATCGGGCGATCCCAGCGCATGAACTTGTGCAGGCCGCCCAGCCTTGCCACCCGCTCCGCACCGGGGCGCAGCATCAGGTGGTAAGTGTTGCCAAGGATGATGTCGGCCCCGGTGCTGCGCACGTCCTCCGGCTTCATCGCCTTTACCGTGGCCGCGGTGCCCACCGGCATGAAGGCAGGCGTGCGGACGGTGCCCCGACGCATGGCGATTTCGCCGGTGCGCGCCTTGCCGTCCGTTGCGTGGACGGTGAACGCGAAGCGCGGGCGATCAGAAGCCATAGACGAGTGCGAAGCGCGAGATCGTGTCTGTGCTGACGGCACCGGGTGGCGGGCTGCTGTCGTACTCGATAGCCCATGAAAGCCGCGCGCTCAGCTTGTCGGTCAGGCCTGCTTCGAGTCCGGTCGTCGCGGCAAGGCTGGTGTTGGTGCTGTCCACGATTAGCAGCACTTCTCCGCCCGTCTCGATGGTGGAACTCGCATCCTGCGTGAACGTCAGGCTGTCCGAGATATTCCATTCGAAATCCGCGCCGAACAGGCCGGCAAGGCGGCTGGCGCTGGTTCCGTTGGTAAAGTCGGTAACGCGGTAGGCGGGGCCTGCCTTGATCGACAGTTCCATGTCCTCCTCGTCGATTACCTTGTATCCGATGCCACCGGAAACCGCATAGCGCGCGGTATAGCCTTGCAGCCGATCCGCCTCGTACTGCGCCAGACCGTAGGCGAACAGGCGCGGCGTGATCTGGAAGCGCGGCTCGTAACGGGCAAGGAACTGCTCGCGCGATGTCACGCCGTTCTGGCGGCGGTAATCGGCGGTAAGGCGCAGCCTGTGTTCCCAGTCGATCCCTTCCCGCTTGAGCGCGAGCGCAGCGGTGACGCCGAACTCGTCCGTGTTGCCGCTGGATTGGAAGGCGCCGATCTGGCCTTCGCCGCCCCAGTTGTCGAACAGGCTTGCCTGGCGAATTTCCTGAAGCTCGCGCGCGGCTTCGGCCGCGGCGACCTCGGCCTGGTGCGCCTGGTATTCGGTCCAGATTGCGTCGATGTCCGCCGCATCGTCCGGAAAGGCGGTACGGGCTGCGGCAACCACGGCTTCCACCTGTGCTGCATCACCATTTGCGATCGCGGCATCGATCATGGTGCGCGCAGCTTCGGGAAGTTCGGCAGCTGCAGGTGAGCAGAGCAGGAGGGCGGGAATGGCGAGGAGAGGCAGTTTCGTCATGACCAGACTCCGCTAGCGCGTCATTCGCGCAATCGCCAGCCTGTCTTGAAGATCCATCCGATGATGGCAACGCATACCAGCAGGAACAGCAAGGTCGCGCCGAACGATACCCAAATGGGGAAGTCCGACTGGCCGAGGAATGTCCAGCGCAGCCCGTTCACCAGATAGACCACCGGGTTCACCAGCGTGACGCTGCGCCATGGTTCGGGCAGCATTTCGATGGAATAGAAAGTGCCGCCAAGGAACGTGAGGGGCATCAGGATCAGCAGCGGTACGATCTGTAACTTTTCGAACCCATCGGCCCACAGCCCGATAATGAAGCCCAGCAGAGAGAACGTGGCCGAAACCAGCAGGATATATCCAAAGGCGAGGATTGGGTGGACGACCTGGTAATCGATGATCAGCGCCGCCGTGCCCATGATGATTGCCGCCAGGATCATCGACTTCACCGCCGCCGCGCCCACGAAGCCGATCAGCGTTTCCGCAACGCCAACCGGGGCCGACAGCAGTTCGTAGATCGCGCCGGTAAACTTGGGCATGTAGATCCCGAAGCTGGCGTTGCTGGTGCTTTCGGAAAGCAGCGTCAGCATCAGCAGACCGGGCACGATAAAGGAACCGTAACTGACATCGCCGGGCAACTCCATCCGGCTGCCGATGGCAGCCCCGAACACCACCAGGTAAAGCGAGGTGGTGATGACGGGAGAGGCGATGGACCCGAACGCGGTGCGGAACATGCGCATCAGCTCGTTCTTGAAGATCGCGAAGGCACCGCGGGCATTGAAAGTCGGGTTGAAGCTCATGCCGTCACCTCCGGCTCGTGCAGCAGGTCGACGAAAATGTCTTCCAGCGTGCTTTCGCGGGTTTCCATGCCGGTGAAAACGATACCCTCGCGCGCCATGACCTGCGCGATCTCGGCCACCTCCCGCTTGCCCTTGCCGGTCCCGTCGCCGCCGCGATAGACAAGGCAGGTGCCGCCCTGCTCCAGGTGGAGCGGGTATTCGCCTAGCGAGGCGGGTATTGCAGGCAGCGGCGCGTCGAAGGTGAAGTGCGCTTCCGTGCGGCCAAGCTTGGCCATGATCGCATCCTTCTCGTCCACCAGCAGGATACGCCCCTTGCTGATCACGCCCACCCGGTCGGCCATTTCTTCGGCTTCCTCGATGTAATGGGTGGTGAGGATGATCGTCGTCCCCTTCTCACGCAGCGCGTCGATCTGGCGCCACATATCGCGCCGCAGTTCCACGTCCACCCCAGCAGTCGGCTCGTCGAGGAACAGCAGTTGCGGATCGTGCGCCAGCGCCTTGGCGATCATGACGCGCCGCTTCATCCCGCCCGAAAGCGCGCGAATCTGTGCATCGCGCTTGTCCCATAAGCTGAGGCTGCGCAGGACTTCCTCGATGCGCGCATCGTCGGGCTCGCACCCGAACATTCCGCGCGAAAAGCGCACCTGCCGGATGACCTTGTCGAACATGTCGAAGCTGAGCTCCTGCGGCACCAGCCCGATATCGCGTCGCACCTGCTTCCAGTGCTTGGCCAAGTCCTTGCCGAATACCTCGATCCGGCCGCCAGTGGGCCGCACCATGCCGCAGACCGACCCGATGAGCGTGGTCTTGCCCGCCCCATTCGGCCCGAGAAGCGCGAATATCTCGCCACGCCTGATTGTCAGGTCGACGCCGTCGAGCGCCTTTACCCCGCTCTTGTAGGTTTTTTCGAGGCCACGAATGTCGAGGATGGTGTCGGTCAAGCGGGTAACCAGTTTCCGTGAAAGCCGGGAGGGATGCGCTGCGGTATGTGGACCGCAGCGATAGTGTCAAGCGTCAGGGCGTCGCAGATCTCCAGCGTGGTCTCGTCCTTTGCCGGGTCGATGACGTACCCCATCACCCAGCCATCGCCCTCCGACGCGTCGGGGCTGCGCGGGACGAAAACGAATTCGCCCGGCACGCGGTGATCGCCAAAGTCGCGCACCACGGTTTCGCCGGTTTCCAGGTCATGCCGCAAGAGAGGCAGGCCTTCGCTCAAGTCGAGATTTCCCGTCTCGGGAATGCCGATAGTCCACAGGTAGCGATAGTCGGAGCAGAAGCGCCGCTC
Organism: uncultured Sphingomonadaceae bacterium; assembly: GCA_947493195.1. Lineage (GTDB taxonomy): Bacteria > Pseudomonadota > Alphaproteobacteria > Sphingomonadales > Sphingomonadaceae > Alteraurantiacibacter. Next base: position 311,197 of record CANLQG010000005.1, read on the forward strand.
GTCTGGCCGGGGGAACTCCTGCGGGCGCGCATCCAGCGTTTCCCGGCTGAACGTGCCGGTCTCGGGATCGAGATACCAGCGTTCCAGCCCCCTGCCCTTGCCATAGGGACCGGGCATCGGCCCGTCGTGCATGGTCTCGTAGGCGCAGACATCCAGCGCAACGCGGCCATCGGCGAGATCGAAACTGTTGCCGATATGGAAGACGAAGGCCGGATCGACTTCGCACCAGACGATGTCCTCTGCCGTGCCTTCGCGCGGCAGCAGGCCGACGCGCGCGCGGTGATCGGGCTTCCAGCGATAGGGGAACGTCTCGCCGGCAATCAGGGCCTGCATGGAAAAGCACATGGGCAGATCGAAGATCAGCACGAAACGGTCGGTCAGCCCGCAATCGTGGACAGAGGGGCCGTGCCGCACCGGGATCGGCGTCTCCCGCAGCACCGTGCCCGTCTTGTCGATCACCACGTGGCGCAGCATTTCGGGCTTGGTCGCTTCGTAGCAGATGGCGTGCAGTTCCCCGGTCTTCGGGTCTTCGTGCGGGTGAGCGGTGTAGGACCCGGTCAGTCCGCCACCAAGGTTGGAATAGGCGCGCGTTTCCAGGTCGTCGCCCAACGCCACCGGGAAGGAGCCCGCTTCTACCAGCGCCATGATCTCTCCGCCGATGCGCAGCACGTTCGTGTTCACCGTGTCGTTGGCGTTGCGCCGAGGACCGGGCGCTGCCTCCGGTCCGCCGCGACCGGCCAGGTGGCGCGAGCGGATGAAGCGGTTGCGATACCACTGCACGTGCCCGCCCTGCAGCTTCACGCCGTGAACCATCCCGTCGCCCAGGAACCAGTGGTGCCCCTTCTCCGGTTTACCGAAAGGGTTGGGGCCGATGCGGACGTACTGGCCATTCAGCTCCGGCGGGACAGTGCCCGTCACCATCAGGTTGGTGAACGTCTCCTCGCTCTCAAGCGGCTTGTGCACGCCGTTGTAGAAAGGATTGGTGTCCGGCGAGGGAAGACGCTGACGGTTGAATTCGGCGAGGCGCGTGACAACGGGCACCATCGCCTTGCGCACCGCGCGTTCGAGTACCGATGCCATCCGCCGTCTCCAGTTGCTGTTTGCAACGCAGTAGCGGGTTTAACCCCCGGGTAGCAACAGTGACGAATCGCCGTAACTGTAGAACCGGTACCCCTGTGCGATCGCGTGAGCATAGACAGCCTGCATCCGTTCGCGGCCCATTAAAGCAGATACAAGCATCATCAGGGTGGATTTGGGAAGATGGAAATTCGTCATCAGGCCCTCCACCGCGCGGAAGCGGTAGCCGGGCGTGATGAAGATGTCGGTGTCGGCGGAGAACGGGTGGATCACCCCATCCTCGTCCGCGGCGCTTTCCAGCAGGCGCAGACTGGTCGTACCGACGGCAATGATCCTGCCGCCCGCCGCGCGCGCGGCATTCAGGCGATCAGCCGTGGCTGCGTCGATAATGCCGAATTCGGCGTGCATGCGGTGGTCGTCGGTATCCTCTGCCTTCACCGGCAGGAACGTGCCCGCACCGACATGCAGGGTGAGCGTTTCGCGCCCGATCCCGGCGTCGTCCAGTGAAGCGATCAACCGGTCGGTAAAATGGAGTGCAGCCGTGGGGGCCGCCACGGCACCGTCCTTCTGCGCGAACATGGTTTGGTAATCTTCGCGGTCCTGCACATCGGTTTCGCGCTTGCCTGCGATGTAGGGTGGCAGGGGCATGCGCCCCGCCCTTTCAAGCAGCACTTCTACCGGCTCGTCACCCTCGAATGCCAAGGTGAAGCTGCCATCATCGTGCCGCTCTTCGGCGATGGCGAACACCTCCGCCCCGAATTCGACCCGGTCGCCGGGTTTCAGGCGCTTCGCATTGCGGATGAACGCCTGCCAGCGGCGCAGGTCCAGCCGCTTGTGCAGCGTGGCGCCGATGCGCGCCTCTCCGCGCCTGCCTTCAAGCTGCGCCGGGATTACGCGCGTGTCGTTGAACACTAGCACGTCGCCCGCACGCAGCATGTCGGGCAGGTCGAGTACGCCGCAATCGGCGAACGGCGCGTCGCCACGCACCACGAGCATGCGCGCAGCATCGCGCGGCCGCGCCGGGCGCAGCGCGATCAGTTCCTGCGGCAGGTCGAAATCGAAGAGATCAACGCGCATCGGATTGAAGCCGACCATCCAGACCCTGTTACAGGGCCTGCCGGGTCAGGCGGTGCTACTCGCCGCTCGAGGCGTTGAGCATGTCTGCCGTGATGATCTCCGACGGCGGCGTCGACGCGTTCGGCATCATCTGCGGCACGTTATCCGATGCGATGCTGGCCTGCAGGATGCGCGTGGGATTGCTGGGCGGCTCGCCCCGCTGGATGGCATCCACGGCACCCATGTTCGAAATCACGCGGCCGAAATTGGTGTAGCGGCGATCCAGCGCGAAGCGCGGGTAGAACACGATGAAGAACTGGCTGTTGGCGCTGTCCTCGGAATCGGCGCGGGCCATGGACACGGTGCCGCGCACGTGGGGCAGCATGTTGAACTCTTCCTCCAGGTCGGGAAGCGTCGATCCGCCCTGCCCGGTGCCGGTGGGATCGCCGGTCTGCGCCATGAAGCCGTCGATCACGCGGTGGAACGGCACGCCGTTGTAGAACCCGTCACGCGCCAGCATTTTGATCCGCTCGACATGGTTGGGTGCCCATTCGGGTACCAGGCGGATGGCAACACGCTCTCCGGTCGACAAGTCGAGCAGGAGGATATTCTCGCGATCTTCCTGCACGTCGAAATTCACGCGAATGGGCAGCTGCCGCGTTTGCGCATTGGTGGAGTCCACCGTCTCGACAGCGGGCGTAAGCCCCATGTCCTGCGCAGCGGCAGGGGTGGCAGAGAAGGTGAATGCGGCAGCGATGGCCGACAGCGCGATGTGGCGGATCATGGTCCCGTCCGAAAGATTGAAAGGTAGAATGCCCGCAAGCCCTATCGGTTGGGGCCTGACAGTTCAATGAACATAATCGCTGCGCAGCCTCAGATCTCGCCGCGCCTGCCAATCTTTGCAACGCGGGCCTCCACCTCATCCTTCACCAGCGGGCTGACGAAGGGCGTTATGTCACCGCCGTACAGAGCGATTTCCTTCACCAGCTTGGATGCAATGGGTTGCAGCGAGATATCGGCCATCAGGAAGACGGTTTCGATCGAATCGTCGATCTGCTGGTTCATGCCGGCCATCTGGTATTCGTATTCGAAGTCGGCCACGGCGCGTAGGCCGCGAATGATGACGCTGGCACCCACGTGGCTGGCGAATTTCATCAGCAAGGCATCGAACCCGCGGATTTCGACATTATCGAGGCCGAGCCGCTCGATCTCGGACTTCATCATGTCCATCCGTTCTTCGGGCGTGAACATGGGATTCTTGCTGGGATTGGTGGTGACGCCGATCACCAGTCGATCCACCAGCTTGGCCCCGCGCCGGATGATATCGGCATGGCCCCGGGTGCAGGGGTCGAAAGTGCCAGGGTAAAGGCCGATGCGTTCTTTCATTACCTGTCCCGCTCGACAATAAACCGCGCCAGCGCACGCAGCAGGTCTGCTTCCTTGCCGTGGCCCGAAAGATGCCCGATGGCTTGTTCCGACAGGGCATGCGCCTGCGCCCGCGCACCTTCCGCGCCCATCAGCGAGACGAATGTCGCCTTGCCCTGCTCCGCATCCTTGCGCAGTGCCTTGCCAGCCTTTTCCTCGTCGCCTTCCTCGTCCAATAGGTCGTCGGCGATCTGGAACGCGAGGCCGATATCGCGGGCGTAATTGCGCAGGTGCGCGCGCCCGTCCGCCGGAACCTTGCCCAGTATCGCGCCCATCTCCACCGCCGCGCCCAGCAGGGCACCGGTCTTGAGCTGCTGCAGGCGGGTGACGCCGTGCAGGTCGAACTGCTCATGGTCGGCCGCCATGTCCATCACCTGGCCGCCCGCCATGCCGTTGTGGCCACTGGCGCTGGCAAGCGCGTGGACCAGTTCGGCACGGATGAAGGGATCGCTGCTTACCATCGTGCCGCCCAGGATATCGAACGCCAGCGCGTGCAGCGAATCGCCCGCCAGCACCGCCGTCGCCTCGTCATACTGCCTGTGCAGCGTGGGCTTGCCGTGACGCAGATCGTCATCGTCCATGCACGGCAGGTCGTCATGGATCAGCGAATAGACGTGGATCGCCTCGATCGCGCAGCCAGCGCGCACGGCTGCGTCGCGGCTGGCGCCGTACATCTCTGCCACAGTCACCAGCAGCATCGGTCGCACCCGCTTGCCGCCGTCGATCACGGCATAGCGCATCGCCTCCACCAAGGGGGCCCGCGCATCGCCGGGAACGGGCAGCAACTGGTCGAAGCAGGCGTCCACCTCGCGCTGGATGCGCTGGAGGCCTCTTCCTAGAACATCGTCCGCCACTACCAACCCCACCGCAGTCACCCTGCGTCGAAGGGCGCGGTGCCCACCGGCTTGCCATCTGGACCAGATACGATCTTCTCGATCCGCTCCTGCGCTGCATCGAGCCGCGCCTGGCAGTGACGACGCAGCGCGTCGCCGCGTTCGTAAAGCGCAATGCTCTCGTCCAGCGGAACTTCGCCGCCTTCCAGTCTGCGCACGACGTCCTCAAGACTGCGAAGTGCTTCCTCGAAACTCATTGCGGAAATGTCGGGGCCGTCCTGTTCCATGCGCGGGACCATTGACGGTGGCAGGGCGCAGGGTCAAGCTGTGCAGTATCGGGAGAGCAGGATATGAAGTGGATTATCGCCTATATCGCCGCAGCCGTGGCTTTCGGTGCGCTGGATGCGGTGTATCTGCGCTGGGCGGCGGACAATCTGTATCGCCCCATAATCGGCTCCATCTTGGCGGACGAGTTTCGCATGGGCGCGGCGATCGCGTTCTACCTCGTGTACATAGCAGGCATGGTGTGGTTCGCGGTGAAGCCGGGGATCGAGGCGGGCAGCGTAGGAACGGCCCTGCTGAACGGGGCGCTGCTGGGTGGCCTGTGTTACGCCACTTTCGACCTTACCAGCCAGGCGGTGATGAAGGTCTGGTCTACCCAGTTATCGCTGATCGATATCGCCTGGGGCGCATTCGCCACCGCCATCGCCGCCAGCGTGGCCACATGGGCCGCGCTGCGGTTCGGCAGCTGATCTGGGTAAAATTGGCGATCAGGGGACTGGCGAAGGCGCGACGCCGGGGCTAAGGCGCTGCGCATGTCAGAGATCACTGCAGAAGTCGTCGCCCAGCACGGGCTGTCCAAGGAAGAATACGAGCGCGTCCTGCACGCCCTTGGCCGCGAACCCAACCTTGTGGAACTGGGCATCTTCTCGGTCATGTGGAGCGAGCACTGCTCCTACAAGTCAAGCCGCCTGCACCTGAAGAAGCTGCCGACCGAGGCACCGTGGGTGATCTGCGGACCGGGCGAGAACGCGGGCGTGATCGACATTGGCGACGGACAGGCTGCCATCTTCAAGATGGAGAGCCACAACCACCCCAGCTACATTGAACCCTACCAGGGCGCGGCGACGGGCGTTGGCGGGATCCTGCGCGATGTCTTCACAATGGGTGCGCGGCCCGTGGCCAATGCCAACGCGCTGCGGTTCGGACGGCCGAGCCATCCGAAGATGAAGCACCTTGTCCAGGGCGTGGTCGCGGGTATCGGCGGTTATGGCAACTGCGTGGGCGTGCCCACCATTGCCGGAGAAACGAACTTCCATCCCGCCTACGACGGCAACATCCTGGTCAACGCGATGACCGTGGGCGTGGCCGACGCCGACAAGATTTTCTACTCCGCCGCCACGGGCGTGGGTAACCCGATTGTCTATGTCGGATCCAAGACCGGGCGCGACGGCATTCACGGCGCGACCATGGCCAGCGCCGATTTCGGCGAGGATGCCGAGGAAAAGCGCCCCACGGTCCAGGTGGGCGATCCCTTTACGGAAAAGCTGCTGATCGAGGCCTGCCTCGAACTGATGGCAACCGATGCCATCGTCGCCATCCAGGACATGGGCGCCGCCGGTCTCACCTCCTCCAGCGTGGAAATGGCCACCAACGGCAAAGCGGGCATCCGGTTGGACATGAACAAGGTGCCCTGCCGTGAAGAGGGCATGACGCCCTACGAAATGATGCTGAGCGAAAGCCAGGAGCGCATGCTCATGGTGTTGAAGCCCGGCAAGGAAGAGATGGCAGCCGCCATTTTCGCGAAGTGGGAGCTGGACTTTGCCGTGATCGGCGAAGTCACCGACACGCGCCACATGGTGCTGGAATGGAACGGCGAAGTCGTTTGCGATATTCCGCTCGGCCCGCTGGCGAAAGACGCACCTGAATACGACCGGCCCTACCTGTCGAAGGATGAATATGCCAAGTGGGCGGGCATCGAGCCGATGGTCGCGCGCCCGGATACAGGAAATCCCGGCAAGGATCTGCTCGAACTGCTGGCCTCCCCCAACCTCGCATCGAAGGCCTGGATTTCGCAGCAGTACGACAGCCAGGTCGGTGCCGATACCTTGCAGACCGGTGGCGATGCCGGTGTCGTGCGGGTTCATGGCACGAAAAAAGCGCTCGCGATAACCACAGACTGCACGCCGCGCTATGTCTATGCCAACCCCTACGAAGGCGGTAAGCAGGCCATTGCGGAGGCCTACCGCAACCTGTGTGCCGTCGGCGCGCGTCCGCTGGCGGTGACCAATTGCCTGAATTTCGCCAATCCGCAGCGGCCCGAGATCATGGCCCAGTTCGTTCACGCGCTGGACGGTATGGGCGAAGCCTGCCGCGAACTGGATTTCCCCATCGTTTCAGGCAACGTCTCTCTCTATAACGAGAGCAAGGCGACCGGCGGCGGCTCTGCGATCCTGCCCACTCCCGCCATCGGCGGTGTGGGTATCATTGACGACTACGCCACGATGATGACCATGAACTTCAAGGCTGAGGGTGAGACGATCTACCTGATCGGCGCAGAGGCATGGGCCACGCCCGACCCGGAACGTTCGCACCTTGGCAAATCGCTGTGGCTGCAGGTCGTGCATGGCCGCGACGAGGGGCGCACGCCGCCTGTCGACCTGGCGCTGGAGATGAGTGCGGGCAAGATCGTGCGCCAGTTGATCGCCGAAGGCCTGGTGAGCGCGGTGCATGACGTGTCCGATGGCGGTCTTGCCGTCGCACTGGCAGAGATGGCGCTGGCAGGCGGCATGGGCGCCGATGTCCAGCCGAACGAGAAGTTCACCGCCGCGCAGTGGTGGTTTGGCGAGGACCAGGGCCGCTACGTCGTGACCGTTCCCGATCCCGCCGCGCTGAACGAAGCGCTGGCCAAGGGCACCGAGGACGAAGACCAGGCCCGCGTGGGCTTCCGGCGCATCGGCACCACCGGCGGCGACAGCCTGCTGGGTGTATCGCTGGACGAGATGCGCACCGCGCACCGCAGCTTCTTCAAGGAATGGATGGAGGGCTGATGCCCCAAGGTCCCTCCAGCAGCTATTCGGACACGCCGCTAGCGAAGAAGCTGAACCTGCGCGACGGGCAGCGCGTGTGGTTCGATGGCATGCCGGAAAACGTCGAGGACGAGATTGCCGACTACGCGCTCGATCTGACATTGGTGGCCTCGCCGGAGGAGGGCGTGGACGCGGCCCATATCTTCGTGACGGAGCGGGACCGGCTGGCCGCGCTGCTAGAAACCTTGCGCGGCGCCATCGCCAGCGACGGGCAGATCTGGGTCAGCTGGCCCAAGAAGGCATCTGGGGTCAAGACCGACATCACTGAGGATACGATCCGCGAGCTTGGCCTGCCACTGGGAATGGTGGATACGAAAGTCTGTGCGGTCAACGATGTCTGGTCGGGCCTGAAGCTGGTGATCCGCAAGGACTTGCGATGAGCGGCGGAAGCGAACCCTTCCCCCGCCTGCCCGAACTCACCGACGAAGAACGGGTCGCCCTTTCCCACGCGACATTCGAACGGCTGAAAACGCGTCACTCTTGCCGCGCATTTACAGATCAATCGGTCCCCCGCGAAGTCATCGAACATGCGATCCGCGCCGCCGGCACCGCGCCGAGCGGGGCAAACCACCAGCCTTGGCATTTCGCCGTGATCGGCTCCCCCGGAAAGAAACGCGCCATTCGCGAGGCTGCCGAGGCGGAAGAGCGGCGCTTCTATGGAGAGGACGGCGAAAAGCCAAAAGCCAGCGAGGAATGGCTGGGCGCCCTCGCCCCCATCGGGACCGATGCCAGCAAGCCTTTCCTGGAAACCGCGCCCTGGCTGATTGCCTGTTTTGCCCAGCGCACCGGCGGAATCGAGGAAGATGGGGAGACGCAGAACTATTATGTCAACGAAAGCGTCGGCATCGCCTGCGGCCTGCTGATCGCCACCCTGCACGAAGCAGGGCTGGCAACGCTTACCCACACGCCGTCCCCGATGGGATTCCTGCGCGAGGTGTGCGGTCGGCCTAATAACGAGAAGCCGCTGATGATCGTGGTGGTCGGGCATCCGGCAGCCGATGCCACGGTTCCGGAGCATGCGTTGCAAAAGAAGCCGATGGAGCAGATTTCCAGCTGGCTGTGACGCTCCTATTTTGCCGCCATCACATGGAAGGTGCCGTTGGCGCGCATCAATAGCTTGCCCTGCGCGCCGTCCTTGCGCAAGCGGCAGTCGAGAGTAATCGTGTGACGCCCCGCCTTCAGCACTTCTACCTCGGCTTCGATCCAGTCACCCTCGCGGGCTGGGGCAAGAAAGTCCGCCGCCATCCCCTGTGTCACTGCATACTGACCCTTGGCCGCGGCGCGTCCGACGGCCAGCGTCAGCGCGGTGTCCACCAGGGTCATGAACATGCCGCCATGCAACGTGCCGATTGCATTGGCATGACGCCCATCCATCCGCATGCCGACCACGATGTTCTCACCGCGCTTGGCCATGAACATCGGCCCTGTAAGTTCATGGAAAGCGCCATAGGGTCGCATTTCGGAAAATCCGTCAGGAACGGCGGAAGCTCCATCACTCATGTCCGGCAACCCATTCCTCCTCGCGCACTTCCAGCAGCTTGAGCAACGCGGTAAGGTCGCCGCGGTCCACCCACCCATTCGCCGCTGCGCGCGCCTTGGGCTTGGCGCGGTAGGCAATGCCGAAGGTCGCGGCTTCGATCATAGGAATATCGTTCGCGCCATCACCCGCCGCCATCGCACAGGCCCGGTCGCCCAGCTTCGCCAATTCCTCGTCAAGGACGGCCTTCTTGGTGGAGCTGTCGGTGATGCCGCCAACTAGTCCGCCGGTGAGCTTGCCGTCCGATACTTCCAGGCGATTGCCGACGACCCGCTCGAACCCGATCTGTTCGGCCACGATATCCGCGAAATGATGGAAGCCACCCGTTACCAGGACGGTGCGGCAACCCTTCGCTTTCAGCGTCTCGACCAGCACCCGCGCACCATCGTTCGGGCGGATCCGTTCATCCAGACACCGCGCGATGGCATCCTCGCCCAGCCCTCCGAGCAAGGCGACGCGTTCGCGCAGCGCGCTCTCGAAATCGAGCTCGCCCTGCATGGCCCGCTCAGTGATGGCGGCAACCTTGTCCTTAAGGTCTGCGAAGTCGGCCAGCTCGTCGATGCATTCCTGCCCGATCATGGTGGAATCCATGTCGGAAACGAACAGGTCGGGCACACGGATGGCACCGCGCGCGATGATCGCGTCGCTGGGCGCGAAATGGCTGTCGATAGCGCTTCGTAAGGCCGCCAAGTCATCGCCCGGCGTCTCGATCTGCAAGACCTCTCCGCAGAAATCCAGCATCGCGGCATGGGCCACCGGCACCGAAGTGTTCGCCAGGGAGGCCGTCATGGCGTCGAGCTGTCTTTCCAGCGTGGTCGGGTCTGCTATCAGCCGGGCAATGAGCAAGTTTGCAACTCCAGTATCCAACAAGGTGGCGCTCATTGCAGGGCCGACAGCCAGCGGCAAGAGCGATCTGGCGGTACAACTCGCTTTGGCGCTGAAAGGCGATGGTAAGCAGGCAGTCGTGATCAATGCCGACAGCGCACAGGTCTATGCCGATTTGCAGATATTGAGCGCACGGCCAACCGAGGAAGAAATGCGCGGCGTGCCGCATTGCCTGTTCGGTTCCTGGGATGCGGCCCAGGCTTGCTCTGCTGCAGATTGGGCGGCCGCTGCCAAGCGAGAGATCGAGAATGCGCACCTCGCAGGTTCGGTGCCGATCCTGGTGGGCGGTACCGGCATGTATATCCGCACACTACTGGAAGGGATTGCCCCGATCCCGGCCATCGACAGCGAAATTCGAGCAGATGTCCGTGCACTTGAAGCGCAAGCCCTCTACGCCGCCGTTGAGCGGGAAGACCCGATTGCCGCGAAGAAGCTGAACGCGGGCGACACCCAGCGCCTGGCCCGCGCGCTGGAAGTGGTCCGCACAACGGGAAAGCCGTTGCACCAGTGGCAGCTGGAAAAGACTGGCGGGATTGCCGGTTCGGTCACTCTCGCGCCATTAGTGCTGATGCCGGACCGCGACTGGCTTTACGAACGGTGCGAGCGCCGCTTCCTGCAGATGATGGATACAGGCGCTGTGCAGGAAGTGGAGCGCCTGCTTGCCCGCAACCTGCCCGAAGACCTTCCCGCCATGCGCGCCATCGGTGTGCCGGAAATCGCCGGATACCTTCGCGGCGAACGCACGCGTGAAGAAGCGATGGCGCTGGGGCAGCAGGCAACGCGTAATTACGCAAAGCGGCAGTTCACTTGGTTACGTCACCAGCCACCGGAAGATTGGACGCGCGCCGCGCTTGAAGATGTCAATTTGCGCGCCCAATTTGAAATATTGTTCTCAAAATAGCGGTTGACAAGACAGAATATTCCCCATAGTGAGCCTCTCGGTGAGTAGGAGAGGATGACCCGGCGCAAGCGATTGTGCCGGGTCAATCTTTTACGGAAACCCGGATTTGGGTCGCGTAAGGAGAGTAACGTGTCGGATGAACGCAGCGGTGCTGCGATACTGGTCGAAAGCCTGGTGCGGCAGGGTGTCGAATTCGTGTTCGGCTATCCCGGCGGTGCGGTGCTGCCCATCTATGACGAACTGTTTTCGGACCAGCGCATCCGCCACATCCTGGTGCGGCACGAGGCTGGTGCGGCCCACGCCGCGGAAGGGTATGCGCGCTCCACCGGCAAGCCAGGCGTCGTGCTCGTCACCTCGGGCCCCGGCGCAACCAATGCCATTACCGGCATTGCCGATGCCTTCCTCGATTCCATTCCGCTGGTGGTCATCACCGGACAGGTGCCCACGAACCTGATCGGTACCGACGCCTTTCAGGAAGCGGACACGGTGGGCATCACCCGCCACTGCTCCAAACACAATTATCTGGTCAAAGACCCGGCAGATCTTGCCGCCACGATAGAGGAAGCGTTCGAGATTGCTTCGACGGGTCGTCCCGGCCCGGTCGTCATTGACATTCCCAAGAACGTGCAGATCGCGACTGCCGAGATGCCTGCCGGCACGGCGGAGAGGAAGAAGCGCTACCAACCGCGCACCGTTGGCTCCGCCGAGGAAATCGCCGAAGCTGTGGAGCTGATCGCCAATGCAGAGCGTCCGGCGCTCTACACCGGCGGCGGAGTGATCAATTCCGGCCCTGCCGCAACGCAGGCGCTGCGCAAACTTCAGAAGCTGACCGGCGCCCCTGTAACCAGCACGCTGATGGGCCTTGGTGCCTTCGCCGCAGATCACCCTGACTGGCTCGGGATGCTGGGGATGCACGGCACCTATGAAGCCAACATGGCGATGAACCAGTGCGACGTGATGGTGTGCATCGGCGCACGCTTCGATGACCGGGTGACGGGCCGCCTCGACGCGTTCTCGCCCGACAGCAAGAAAATCCACATTGATATCGACCGGTCGAGCATCAACAAGGTGGTGCCCGTCGATCTGGGCATCGTCGGCGATTGCGGCACGGTGCTGGAACAGATGATCGAGTGCTGGGGCACCCGCAAGGGTGCTGACCTTGGCGAGTGGAAAGCCCGCGTCACCGGCTGGCGCGCGCGCGACAGCCTGGCCTATCCCGCACGCAGCGAAGCGCTGATGCCGCAAAAGGCGGTCGAAACGCTGTTCGCCATGACGAAGGACCGCGATCCTATCATCACCACCGAGGTGGGCCAGCATCAGATGTGGGCGGCGCAGTATTTCGGCTTCATGGGACCGAACAAGTGGTTGACCAGCGGCGGCCTTGGCACCATGGGTTATGGCCTTCCCGCCGCTATCGGCGCGCAGCTCGGCAATCCGGACGATCTGGTGATCGACATCGCCGGTGAGGCCAGCATCCAGATGAACATCCAGGAACTGGGCACCGCCACCCAGTTCCGCCTGCCTGTGAAGGTGTTCGTGCTGAACAACGAATACATGGGCATGGTCCGCCAGTGGCAGGAATTGACTTACGAAAGTCGCTATTCCAACAGCTATTCAGACAGCCTGCCCGATTTCGTCAAGCTGGCCGAAAGCTATGGCTGGAAAGGCATCCGCATTACGTCGGAAGCCGAATTGGAAGACGGCATTCGCGCCATGCTGGAGCATGACGGCCCGGTTTTCGTCGATTGCCACGTGTCCAAAGACGCGAATTGCTTCCCGATGATCCCGTCAGGCGCGGCGCATACAGAGATGCTCCTTTACGGCGATCAGCACGGCGGCACCATGGCCGACGAAGCCAAGGCATTGGTGTAAGGACTGGCCTTATGAAAATCGAACATCGCGCATCCGAACGCCACGTCCTCACCGTCGTCGTCGATAACGAGCCTGGTATCCTCGCCAAGATCACCGGCCTGTTCACCGCGCGCGGCTATAATATCGACAGCCTGACCGTGGCGGATATTTCCGAAGACCACGCCATCAGTCGCATTACCATTGTCACCGGCGGACCGCCGCAGGTGATCGACCAGATCACGGCGCAGCTGGAACGGCTGGTGCCGGTTCATCGCGTCACTGACCTGACCGAGGAAGGCCCGCACGTGGAACGCGAGCTGGCGCTGGTGAAGGTCAAGGGTACGGGGGAACACAGGGTTGAAGCTTTGCGCATCGCCGACGTGTTCCGCGCGAGCGTGGTCGACACGACGACGGAGAGCTTCGTCTTCGAACTGACCGGCGCAAAGGACAAGATCGACAGTTTCATTACGCTGATGCGCGGCCTCGGCCTGGTCGAGGTCGGCCGGTCCGGCATCGTGGGCATGATGCGCGGCAGCGAGGGGTCGTAAGGGCGACCCATTTCAATCATTCACCCGGAGGCCTAAGCCTCCTGTCATTCGAACACGCAGAATAAAACAGGACGACCCATGAAAGTTTATTACGACGCCGACGCAGATCTCAACCTGATCACCGACAAGAAGATCGTCGTGCTGGGCTATGGCAGCCAAGGCCACGCCCACGCCCAGAACCTGCGCGATTCCGGCGTGAAGAACGTTGCCATTGCCCTGCGCGAAGGCTCTGCCACCGCGAAGAAGGCCGAGGCCGCCGGGTTCGAGGTGCTCAGCAACAAGCAGGCTGCAGAGCAGGCCGATATCCTCATGATCCTGGCGCCTGACGAACACCAGGCCGCGATCTGGGAAGATGACTTGAAAGGCAACATGAAGCCCGGCGCTGCGCTAGCCTTCGCCCATGGCCTCAACGTCCATTTCGGCCTGATCGAGCCGCCTGCCGATATCGACGTTATCATGATCGCGCCCAAAGGCCCCGGCCACACCGTGCGCAGCGAATACCAGCGCGGCGGCGGCGTGCCCTGCCTGATCGCCATTCACCAGGATGCCAGCGGTAATGCGCACGATATCGCCCTCGCCTATGCCAGCGGCGTTGGCGGCGGACGTTCGGGCATCATCGAGACCAACTTCCGCGAGGAATGCGAAACCGACCTGTTCGGCGAGCAGGCCGTGCTGTGCGGCGGCATCACCCACTTGATCCAGGCCGGGTTCGAAACCCTGACCGAAGCCGGTTACGCCCCCGAAATGGCCTATTTCGAGTGCCTGCACGAAACCAAACTAATCGTCGACCTGCTGTACGAAGGCGGCATCGCCAACATGCGCTATTCCATCAGCAACACCGCGGAATACGGCGACATCACCACCGGCCCGCGCATCATCACCGAAGAAACGAAAAAGGAAATGAGGCGCGTGCTGGACGATATCCAATCGGGCCGCTTCGTGAAGAACTTCGTGCTCGACAACCGCGCCGGTCAGCCCGAACTGAAGGCCGCCCGCAAGCGTGCCGAGGCTCACCCGATCGAGCAGACCGGTACCCAGCTTCGCGCCATGATGCCGTGGATTTCTGCCAACAAGCTGGTGGACAAGGACAAGAACTGAGGCGATTTCCGCTTAGAACCACAATGCGGTGTTGCCCGGAGCCTTAAGACTTCGGGCAACACCATGGTTTCAAGTGGCGGGCCTGCCAATGGTCCAAAGTCCACGCTTTCAACGCTGGACTTGGTGAATGACGCTACCCATCTTGCGCAAGACCCAATCCTTTTCAGGAGAATTCCATGCGCAAGACGATTCTGGCACTCGCCGCTGCAACCTCGCTTTCCGCCGTTGGCTTTACCGCAGCCAATGCCGATCATCACGAGAGCGGGGAGATGGACACGAGCGCCATCGAGTCCGGCAGCTACACGACCGATCCTGCCCATTCGCTCGTCGAATGGCGGCTCGATCACTTCGGTTTCAACGATTACTTCGGCCTGTTCGGGAATGCGGAAGGCACGCTGGAACTCGATACTGAAAACCTTGCGAATTCATCTGTGGACGTGCGCATCCCGATCACCTCGCTCGCCGTAGTGAGCGAGCAGCTTCGCGACCACATGCTGCGTCCCGGAACTGATGGCGCAGAACCGGACTTCTTCGGCCCCGATCCGGATGATGCGCGGTTCGTATCGACCGCTGTCCACCAGACCGGCGCGACGACCGCGCATATCATCGGAGATCTCACCCTGAACGGCCAGACCAACCAGGTCGCGATCGAGGCGGAGCTTTCAGGCATGGGTACCAATCCGATGAACGATAAAGCCACGGTCGGCTTCCACGGTACCACCACGATCTCTCGCTCCGACTGGGGTCTGGATTACGGCGTGCCGATGGGTCTTGGCGATGAAGTGACGCTGGACATTACGGTCGCTTTCGAAAAGAATTGATTTCACTTGAAAGTATTCCGCGGGGTGCGGGCCAGTTAAATGGCCTTGCACCCCGATTTGTGTCTGGACCTGTTAACCGATCATCCTTACACACATTGCCATGACGACGGCATACAGCCTGCTTCTGCTTCGACTAACACGCCCTTAGGCGTGCCGTTTGCCCTGCCCGCCTGGCAGGGTTCGCCTAAGGGCCAATCCACCATAGGTTGATTATTTCGCGCCGGGGCTTACCCGCGTGCTGCAAAGTCGAAGAGAGCTGTCTGCAAATGCCCATGTTGTCCGATCCCTCGGCCAAGTACCGCCCGTTCCCGCAGGTCGACCTGCCGGACAGGCAGTGGCCCACCCGCACAATCACCGCCCCGCCCCGCTGGCTTTCCACAGACCTGCGCGATGGCAACCAGTCGATCATCGATCCGATGGACAAGGTGAAGAAAACGCGTTTCTTCGACCTGCTCGTCGAACTGGGTATCAAGGAAATCGAAGTCGGCTTTCCCGCCGCCGGGCAGACCGAATTCGATTTCATCAGCGGGCTGGTGCAATCGGGCAAGGTGCCCGAAGATGTGGTGGTGCAGGTGCTGACCCAGTCGCGCGAAGACCTGATCGCCCGCAGCTTCGAAAGCCTGGAAGGCGCTCACTCGGCCATCGTGCACCTTTATAACGCAGTCAGTCCGGCATGGCGCGACATCGTGTTTCGCATGAGCCGCAAGGAAGTGAAACAGATCGCCGTGCGCGGCGCGCAGCAACTGGTGAAAGAGGCGGCAAAGCGCCCCGGCACCAAATGGCATTTCCAGTACTCGCCCGAAACCTTCTCCACTGCCGAACTGGATTTCAGCCTGGAGGTTTGCGAGGCGGTAATGAAGGTCGTCGGGCCTACGAAGGACTGGCCGATCATCCTGAACCTGCCCGCTACTGTAGAGGCGGCAACTCCCAACATCTACGCCGACCAGATCGAATACTTCTGCCGCAATCTGCCAGGCCGCGAGGCGGCTGTGATTTCGCTGCACACCCATAACGACCGTGGCACCGGCGTGGCCGCCGCGGAATTGGGCATGATGGCCGGCGCAGACCGCGTGGAAGGGTGCCTGTTCGGCAATGGCGAACGGACCGGCAACTGCTGCCTCGTGACCGTTGCGCTCAACATGTACACACAGGGCGTCGATCCGGGGCTCGACTTCTCGGACATCGACAAGGTGATAGAGACGGTCGAGTACTGCAACGAACTGCCCGTGCATCAACGCCACCCCTATGGCGGCGAACTGGTTTTTACGGCCTTTTCCGGGAGCCATCAGGACGCCATCAAGAAAGGCTTCGAAGCGAACGAGCAGCAGAACGACGAGCAATGGCGGGTGCCGTACCTGCCGATCGACCCGGCAGACCTTGGCCGCGATTACGAGGCGGTGATCCGCGTCAATTCGCAGTCAGGCAAAGGTGGCTTTGCCTGGGTGTTGCAACAAATGCAGGGACTGAAGCTGCCCAAAAAACTGCAGGCCGATTTCTCCAAGCACGTGCAATACATGGCCGACGATACCGGCCGCGAACTGAACGCTGCCGACATCTGGGATTGCTTCAAGCAGACCTATTACCTGAAGGTAGAGAAACGGAAGTTCCGCCTTGTCGATTACGAGGAAGCACGCGCCGCCGATGGGGACCGCGTATTTACCGGCACGATCGAGGTGGACGGCGAAGCGCAGCGCGTATCCGGTCGCGGCAAGGGCCTGATCTCTTCCGTCCTGTCCACCATCGGCAAGACTTACGGCCTTGAATTCGAGGTCTGCGACTATTCCGAACACGCAATGGGCACCGGCGTCGCTGCCCGCGCAGCGGCCTACATCGAATGGGCCCTGCCCGACGGGCGCAGCGGCTGGGGCGTTGGTATCGACGAAGACGTGGCAACCGCCAGCGTGCGCGCCATCCTGTCTGCAGCGAACGGTGCGGCGCATGGCCCGGGCACGCCGCGCTTTTAATACACGCGGTTTGCTGAATTCACGGGTGAGGATGTGGCACCCACAACTGGTCGACCATCGCATCCAGTTCGGCAAAATCCTGCCCTGTAGGGAATGGGTCGTTGCGATTGAGCCGCAGGCTGCGCCTTCCGGCCTGCAGCAATCGCATTCGCAGCGCGCGTTGCAACAGTTCGAGCCGGAACAGTGCCTCCACCCGTGCGGCCTGCTGACATGAAGCCCGTCGGTCGGACCAGGCACTTTCGATCTGGCCTACGCGCTCTGCCACCATCGCGTTGTAGTCCGCGTGCGGGCCGCGATGCAGGGGCATCGCAACGCGCAGGGCGGCACGCTCTGTCGCAGGCAAAAGCATCCCGTTGCGGCGAAAATCATCGAAACCGATCTGCTCCCGGCCCAACTGGCCAAGCATATGCGACAGGCCGGTAATCCCCAGGAGCTGGCACGGCAGCAGATGATGACGCTGCATGTCGGGCTGAAAACCGGGCTGACCCCGCACGTTCACCGATCGAAACGGCAATCGCGGACGTCGCACGATAACGCGCGACACCTCTGCCCGCCGGGCAGGGTGGTTTAGTGCGACCCTCTCCACACTTCGACTAAGCCGAAGTTATCCACAGGTTCAAGCCGTAATGTTTCCCCGGAAGGTCCAGCAAAATCAAAACTTTCCGTGATCCGACCGTTCTCTACCAGCCAGTTAAGCAACCGCAGCGCGATCTTCGAAGCCTCAGCGTTGTCGCTCACCAGTTCGGGCCGCATACGCAGTTCCTGGCCGGTGAAGAGCGACAACCCCTCGGTGACGAGGCCTCCGTCCTCGCACGGCACCAGCGCGGTGAGTCCAAGGCCCGGAAAGATCCCGCCGTCGATCCAGCGCGTGACGCTGTGCCGGAAATAATCCGCTTCACACACCACGCGTGCCGGGTGCCAGGCGACTGCCTCGGCTCCATCGATCTGCGCCAGGTTCGCCGCGATCATCGCCAGGGTACGCACCACCGGGAACATCGTACCGCCACCTGCAAGGTGGGGTCCGGGACAGACCGTCACCGCCTGGCGCGCGGACTGGTCGAACGTCGCGGGCAAGCCGTAGGAGTGCCTGATATCCGGCAGTTCACTGCCCATTTGCGGCGCAAGGCCCGTGCAATCGAAAGTCAGGCCGTTGGCCAGCAGTTCCACCCAGCCTTCCTGCTGACCGCCCTCGACCGATGTATCAAGACTGATGGAAAACCGGTCGCATTCGCGCGCAAGCCTGCGCAGATCTGCGGCGCGTGGCCGGCTTCCCGGCGCGAACAACAGCGAGACGGCCGAACTTGTCATGTTGCGATCAAGGCGTTCGGCGCTTGCTATCGACTTAACCCCGTTGTTCCGATTGGTTTATTTCTACGAATAATTGCTGAAGGTCGAGTCCTAAGCATGCAGTCGCCATGCCATTGCTGACCATTCGCGACGCCCCCCATATTCTCAACATGCATCGGTGTCAGGCTACCCGGCACCGCGATTGGAGTTGTGTGCCAAAAGGGGTAAGTCAGCGCCATGGCTACACGATCCGCGATTCTTGGTGTCGAACGTTCCCTTTCCGGCAAGGTCTGGCAATGGCGTGGCGGCAACATGCAGGTCGAAGGCGACATCCATTCGCTGGGCAACGATATCACCACGCAGTTGTTGCTGTCTCGCGGAGTCACTCTCGAAGACCTCGATCGGCACCGCCAGCCATCCCTGCGTGAGTTCCTGCCGGACCCATCGCAATTCAGTGACATGGATCGTGCAGCGGAACGCATTGCGGAAGCGGTTATCGCACGTGAGCGTATAACCATATACGGCGATTATGACGTAGATGGCGCCACCAGTTCCGCACTGATGATCCGCCTGCTGCGCATGCTCGGACACGATGCCGGACATTACATTCCCGACCGGCTGCTGGAAGGCTACGGACCCAGCGGGGAAGCACTGCTGAAAATCGGGCAGGATGGCTCCAGCCTGATCGTTACAGTCGATTGCGGAGCCATGGCGCACGAGGCGCTGGGAATGGCGCACGATGCCGGGATCGACGTAATCGTTGTGGATCACCACAAGTGCTCGCCGGACCTTCCCCGCACCTATGCACTGGTTAACCCGAACCGGCTGGACGAGAATGACCTGGCAGCGTCCCACGGGCACCTCGCCGCCGTTGGCGTCGCTTTCCTCCTCGCCATCGGTGTCGTGCGAACCCTGCGGGAACGCGATTACTTTGCCGGATGTGCGGAACCCAACCTCATGGCGCTGCTCGATCTGGTGGCGCTGGGCACCGTGGCCGACGTTGCCGCGATTCGGGGTCTCAATCGCGCTTTTGTCGCGCAGGGGCTTAAGGTGATGGGCAAGCGTGCCAACGTCGGCATGGCCGCGCTGATCGACGCCAGTCGGCTGAAGGCCGCGCCCAAGTGCAGCGATTGCGGTTTCGCCCTCGGGCCGCGCATCAATGCCGGAGGGCGCGTGGGCGAAGCCACGCTCGGCGTGCGCCTGCTCACTACCGAGGACCCGGAAGAGGCGCGTGAAATCGCTGCCCAGCTCTCGCAACTGAACGAGGAGCGCCGCGCGATCGAGGCAGCCGTACAGGAAGAGGCCGAAGCCCAATTGGCCACGCAGCACAACCGCGCGGTAATTTGCGTTGCCGCGAAAGGGTGGCACCCGGGGGTGATCGGCATTGTGGCCGGTCGCATCAAGGAAAAGACCGGCAAGCCCAGCCTCGTTGTCGCGCTGGATCCGGTTAGCGGGCAAGGCAAGGGATCCGGCCGCTCGATCGCAGGCGTGGACCTTGGCGCGGCCATCATCGCCGCGCGTGAGGCGGGGTTGCTGGTGGCGGGCGGCGGTCATGCCATGGCAGCGGGACTGACCGTAGAGGGGCACAACCTGGACGCCTTGGCCGAGTGGCTTGACGAGAAGCTCGCAGACAAGGTTGCCGGGGCCACCGAACACCAGACCATGCTGCTCGATCTCTCGGTGGCGCCCGGCGGCCTGACGCCCGATCTGGTTGAGACGCTGGAGACTGCCGGCCCCTATGGCATGGGCTGGCCCGGACCGCGCGTGGCGGTGGGACCTGTCCATATCGTAAAGGCGGATATCGTCGGTAACGATCACCTGCGCATAATTGCCGCCGGGCAGGACGGACGCAACCTGAAGGCCATCGCTTTCCGCGCGGCGGACAGCGAGATGGGGCAGTCCATCCTGCACGGATCGAAGGGTCGCAGGCTGTGGCTGGCTGGACGTGCGAAGATCGACGACTGGGGTGCAAGGCCCGCCGCCGAACTGCACCTGGAAGACGCTGCCTGGGCCGGCTGATCGTGCGGCATGCGAGATTGTTGAAAGTGGGACTTGACCACACGCCGCCATCCCCCTAATTGCGCCGCTCCATCGCGCGTGGCCCCTTCGTCTAGCGGTTAGGACGCGGCCCTTTCACGGCTGAAACACGGGTTCGATTCCCGTAGGGGTCACCAGCGATGGATTTGCCTTCCGACAATTCGGGCCGCTAACCTGGCCGAAGGATCGGCTATGGCCCCTTCGTCTAGCGGTTAGGACGCGGCCCTTTCACGGCTGAAACACGGGTTCGATTCCCGTAGGGGTCACCACGCTCACGCTGCACAGGCAGCGATACGTGGAACTTTCCACCTTAGCGGTAGAAACTGTCACAAATCTCCCCCATGAGGCTTGCCATGCAGGCGTCTCGCGTACCCGTTGCTGCCATCGTGCTGGCCATCGCGTGTGGCACCGTGCTGATCTTTTCGGGTGCGGGCGTCGGTGTATCCCTAGGCTTCGTCGGCGTGTGGATCCTGTCGTTTTGGCTCGTTCCCCCTGCCCCGCCCGAACCCCGCGCCGCGGCGCAGGAATCGCTCAACATCACCCGTTCCGGCATGCGCGACATGATAGAACATTCAGGCCTGCCACTGCTGTTGATAGACCGTAACCGTATCGTCATCGCCAACGCCCACGCGCGGGAGGCGATCGGCAAGCATATCCTGGGGCAGGACGCACGCGTCGCCTTGCGCCACCCCGCGGCGGTCGACCTGCTTTCCCGCCCCGGTGGCGGCAGCATCACCGTGCAGGGTCTCACCGGGCCGCGCAGCAACTGGCAGATGACCCGCCAGCAGATCGACGAGCGCTATTCGCTGATCGAGCTTATCAACCGTACCTCGGAAGCGGACGTCGGCCGGGCGCATACAGATTTCGTCGCCAATGCCAGCCACGAGCTGCGCACACCGCTCGCCTCCATCATCGGTTACATGGAAACGCTGGAGGACGAGGGCGAGGACATTGCTCCAAAGCAGGCCAGCAAGTTCTACGCCACCGTGCTACGCGAAGCGCGGCGGTTGCAGACGCTGGTCGACGATCTGATGTCTCTCAGCCGAGTCGAAGCGGAAAAACACGATACCCCGCGCGAACCGCTGGCGCTGGCACCGCTGGTGCAACAGGCCTCGCGCGATGGTGCCGGGCACGAGCGATTCGACCGCGTGCATTTCGACATCGCGGACGATACACTGAAAGTGCGCGGGGACCATCGGCAGCTGGAACAACTGGTCCGCAACCTGGTCGACAATGCCCTCAAATACGGCGGAGACAGCGAACCGGTCGACGTCGGCCTGACGAGCGGCGAGCGCGAGATGGCCGTGCTGACCGTGCGCGACCACGGCGAAGGCATTGCGTCAGAACACCTGCCGCATCTCACCCGCCGGTTCTATCGTACCGATCCCGGTCGCAGCCGCGCGCAGGGCGGTACCGGCCTTGGCTTGGCAATCTGCAAGCATATCGTGGAGCGCCATCGTGGCCGCCTCGATATCGATAGCAAGCTGGGCGACGGCACCACGGTGACAGTGCGCCTTCCGCTTGTTCACGACGAACACTAGAACCCTAACCGATTCGAGGTTTTCGAGAGCTCGTCCCCAGCGGGGCGACGCTTGTGCGGCCTTTGTAACAATGTCGTCATAATGTAGTCATAGCGGGCACACACTTTCGAAACAAAAGTGAAACCTGACTGTCATGAAGAAGCTTCTCGCTGCCGCTTTCCTTGCAGGAACCGCACTCTCGCCCGGCATTGCTGTCGCGCAGGAAAGCCCCTCCCTGGAAGACCAGGTCGCGGCGCTCGTCGCGGAAGTGGCCCGTCTTAACCAGCGTGTCGCCGAGCTCGAGGTCGAGCAGGACCAATCCGAGGCGCAGGCTGCCGCGCGGCAGGCGGAAATGGCGACCCAGGTCGCCGCTCTGCAAGAAACCGTCGCCCCCTCCCCTCCCATCAGTTCTCCTGCACAGATTACATGGGCCGGTGCGCCCGAGATCGAGGGTGAAGGCGGATGGTCCTTCAAACCGCGTGGCCGCCTGAACATCGACGCAGGTTCGATCAATGCCCCCGAATCGACAGGTCGTGCAGACGGTTTCAACAGCGAGATGCGCCGCGCGCGCCTGGGCGTCGAAGGCGACATCCCCGGCGGCTTTGGCTACAAGTTCGAAATCGATTTCGCAGGCAACGACGCCGAAGTAACCGACGCCATCCTCACCTACGAAGATGGCCCGCTGACGGTCAACGTCGGCCAGCACAACACCTTCCAGTCGCTGGAAGAGCTCACCAGCAGCCGCTGGTCATCCTTCATCGAGCGCGCTGCCTTCACCGACGCCTTCGGTTTCGAGCGGCGGCTTGGTGTCTCAGTCGAGGTCGAGCCGACCGACACCGTCCTGCTCCAGGCCGGCCTGTTCTCGGACAATATCGGCGACCTCCCCGGCAAGGCGATGAGCGCCGATGGCCGCGTGGTTTTCATGCCTGAAATCGGTGACAGCCAGCTGCATCTTGGCGCCAGCGTCCATTATACCGACGTACCGCAAGGTGAGACCGTGCGCTATCGCCAACGCCCGCTTGTCCATTTCACCGACGAACGGTTCATCAACACCGGCAACATGCCCGCCACGAGCGAACTGGGCGCAGGCCTGGAAGCCGCTTTCATATCGGGGCCGTTCCACGCCGTCGCCGAGGGTTTCTGGCAGAGCAGCAAGATGATCGGCGGAATGGATGATGCCAACTTCTTCGGCGGCTATGCCGAGGCGGGCTTCTTCCTCACCAGCGGTGACAGCCGCGGCTACCGGGGCGGCACGTTCAACCGCACCCGTCCGGCCAGTCCCGTTGACGAAGGCGGTATCGGTGCGTTCCAGATCGTTGCGCGCTACGACTTCCTCGACCTGACGGACACTGGCGCCAGCATCATCGGTGGCACGCAGAACGGGTACATGGCCAGCCTTGTATGGGTGCCCACCGATTACACCCGTTTCCTGATCAACTACGCCCGCCTCGACTATGACGATGCCATCTACGCGGCAACCGGCGGGACTCGCGATTACTCTGTCGATGTGCTGGGAATGCGGGCGCAGATCGACTTCTAATCACCATCCGCGAAACGCGCGAGAAATATGGCGTCCGGTCACGAACCGAACGCCGGTTTGTCGCAAAGCCGTCATACGTTAGACCTAGCGGTCTGCCATCTGAACCGAAACGAGGATAACATGACCCTGAATTTCCGCACTGCCGCATCGGCTCTCGCCCTGATTGCCCTGGCGGCCTGTAACAACGCTGGTGGCGGCGGCGGCGAAGCCCGCGATTCCATCCATGCCGTGGGCTCGTCCACCGTCTATCCCTTTGCCACCCGCGTGGCAGAGGCTTTCACCCGCAACTCCGGCAATTCCTCGCCGCTGATCGAATCGACCGGGACGGGAGGGGGCATGGGCCTGTTCTGTGAGGGCGTGGGGGCAAACACGCCCGATATCGTCAATGCGTCGCGCCGCATGAAGCCGAGCGAGTTCGAGACCTGCCAGGCCAATGGTGTGGAAAACATCACCGAAATTCAGGTTGGCATGGACGGCCTCGCATTTGCCTCCGCGAACGGCGGCATCGACTTCAACCTCACCCCTGAAATCGTCTATCGCGCCATCGCCGCCAACCCTTACGGCGAAGAACAGACTAACGAAATGTGGAGCGACATCGATCCGTCGCTGCCCAACAAGCCAATCCTGGTCTACGGCCCGCCCGCCACATCCGGCACGCGCGATGCGCTGGTCGAACTGGTGCTGATGCCAGGCTGCGAATCCGGTGAAGGCATGGCCGAGCTGGAAGAGCAGGACGAAGACCGGTTCGAAGCCGTCTGCACCGAAGTGCGCAACGACGGCGCTTATGTCGAGCAGGGCGAGCAGGACAACCTGATTGTGCAGAAGATCGAAGGCAATGCCGATGCCATCGGCGTGTTCGGCTTCTCCTATCTCGAAGAAAACCTCGACCGTATCCACGGCTTGACCATGAACGGCGTAGAACCGACATACGAAAACATTGCCAGCTTCAACTATGCCGGTGCGCGTCCGCTGTACATCTATGTGAAGAATGCGCACCTGGATGCGATCCCAGGGCTCCGTGAATTCATCGCGACCTGGGTAGAGTCCTGGGGAGCGGGCGGTCCGCTGGCCGAGGTGGGGCTTGTGCCCAATCCCGAAGACGTTATGGCACGCCAGAACTCCGCCGCGACCGAGTTTACTCCGCTCGCAGCATCTGACCTTCAGTAGGACCTGACCAGAGACCCATGTCGGCCAGCACCCTGATCCTATTAGTCCTTGGACTTGGGCTGGCCGGCTGGCTGGTCGCACGTTCGCGCGCCGCGATGTTCCGGCGCGCGAACGGTGGCAAGCGGATTGCCTCCCTGCCGAACTACCACGCGTGGTATGCTGCGCTGTGGATTGTCGTGCCGACACTGCTGTTCGCGCTCGTCTGGTCGCAGATTGCCGATAACCTGGTGATCCAGCACGTTCTTGCCAGCCCTGCGGCAGCAGACCTGCCCGCCTTCGGAATGCAGCGTCAGACCATGCTCACAGAGGCGCGCGCGGTCGCAACGGGGGCGGCCCCAGCCGTTTTCAATCCGGCAGCCGCAGACCTCGTCGAACCGTTCGAAGAGGCGCTCACCCGCTACAATATCATCGGCATGGTGGTGACACTGCTGATCGCGCTTGCGGGCGGCGCATGGGCGTTCCTCCATTTGAAACCCGATTTCCGCGCCCATACCAGGGTGGAACGGGCGGTGCTCAGTCTCCTGCTGATCGCATCGCTCGTCGCAATCCTGACCACGCTGGGCATCGTTGCGAGCCTCGTGTTCGAAACTGTCCGTTTCTTTGGCATGGTCAACCCGATCGACTTCCTGACCGGCGTAAACTGGTCGCCCAATCCGATGACCGACGGCTCGAACCCCGATCCCGAACGTTACGGCGCGGTGCCATTGTTCTGGGGCACCTTCTTCATCGGCGTGGTCATCGCGATGATCGTGGCAATCCCCATGGGCATGATGAGTGCGATCTACCTCAACCAGTATGCTGCCCCTCGCGTTCGCACCTGGCTAAAGCCCGCGCTGGAGATTCTCGCGGGCGTGCCGACCGTGGTCTATGGCTATTTCGCCGCGCTCACCATTGCACCGGCCATCCGTGACATCGCGCTGGCGTTGGGAGTGCAGAACCCGTCCAGCGAAAGCGCCCTGGCTGCGGGTCTGGTGATGGGTGTGATGATCATTCCCTTCGTCTCTTCCATGGCAGACGATTCGATTGCCGCCGTTCCGCAGGCCATGAAGGACGGCTCGCTCGCCATGGGCGCGACCCAGAACGAGACGATCAAGCGCGTGCTGGTTCCTGCCGCCCTGCCCGGCATTGTTGC
The DNA here is from genome assembly GCA_947493195.1 of uncultured Sphingomonadaceae bacterium. Classification (GTDB taxonomy): domain Bacteria; phylum Pseudomonadota; class Alphaproteobacteria; order Sphingomonadales; family Sphingomonadaceae; genus Alteraurantiacibacter. The sequence continues at coordinate 336,965 of CANLQG010000005.1, forward strand.
CGGCATCATGCTGGCGATCAGCCGGGCCATCGGGGAAACCATGATCGTGGTGATGGCCGCCAGCGCGACAGCGCGGCTTTCAGCGAATCCGCTAGAGGCGATGACCACCGTAACTTACCAGATCGTGGCCAACCTGACGGGTGAAGCGAGCATGGATTCCGCGTCCACGCTTGCCGCCTTTGCGCTTGGGTTCGTGCTATTCCTGGTAACGCTGGTTCTCAATATCATTGCCCTGCGCATCGTGAAGAGGTTCCGCGAAGCTTATGAGTAATGTCGCAACCTCCGGATCGGAGAAAGTCCGTCCCACGCGCACCGCCGCTTTCGAAGCGCGGCTGAAGAAGCGTTATGCCGCGGAAAGGCGATTCAAGGCTGTGGGCCTTGGCGCGATCGTCTTCTCCATCGCCGTGCTGGTCTTCCTTCTTGTTACCATGGCACTGAATGGCCTCGGCGGTTTCCAGCGCACAGAGCTGCGTGTGCCGGTGGATTTCGCGAATGCGCCGGTCACCATTCCGGCCAATGCGGAAGACGAGCGCGCGGTCGTACAGTCGCTGGAACGACAGGGCATGCGCGACATCATCATTTTCAGTGCCGAACAGGCGCTGGGCGAAGAAGGCGCTACCCATGTTAACAGCGAGGCATGGCGGCTTGTGGCACAGGAAATCGCCGCCGATCCCTCTCTCGCGCGCGGACAGCAGGAGTTCTGGCTGCCTACGGACGAGGATCTCGCCAGTGCCTACGCCGGTGATGGCAGCGCGGACTTGCAACCCTTAGCCAGACGCCTGGCGGAAGAAGGCCACCTTTCCGACAATTTCGATAGCGGGTTCCTCTCGCGGTCGGATGCTACCGATCCCCAGCTTGTCGGTATCTGGGGCGCGCTGAAGGGCTCTATCCTGACGATGATCGTCACCCTGCTGCTTGCGTTTCCCATCGGCGTGCTGGCGGCCCTCTACCTCGAGGAATACGCGCCGAAGAACCGCTGGACCGACCTGATCGAGGTTTCGATCAACAACCTCGCCGCCGTGCCTTCGATCATCTTCGGCTTGCTCGGCCTCGCAGTGTTCCTGTGGATATTCCCCAGCTATCGTTCCGCACCGCTGATCGGCGGCATGACGCTGGCACTGATGACCATGCCGGTGATCGTGATCGCCGGTCGCAACGCCATCAAGGCCGTGCCACCTTCGATCCGTGACGGCGCGCTCGCCATCGGCGCCTCGCCGGTGCAGGTGGTGTTCCATCACGTTCTGCCGCTCGCCCTGCCCGGTATCCTGACCGGAACCATCATCGGCATGGCCCGTGCGCTCGGTGAAACCGCCCCGCTGCTGCTGATCGGGATGCGCGCGTTTGTCTCCAGTCCGCCTGATGGATTTACCGACAATGCGACCGTGCTGCCGATGCAGATTTTCCTGTGGTCCGACGAAATCGACCGTGGTTTCGTGGAACGCACCAGCGCGGCGATCATCGTGCTATTGATATTCCTCCTGCTGATGAATGGCCTTGCCATTTACCTGCGCAATCGATTCGAGAAGAAGTGGTGATGGCCGACATAGCTGACAGCCCGCTGGCAAATCAGGCGAATAAATCGCTTGAGCACGAGAACATCGAAACCGGCGAACCCAAGATGCGCGCCCGCGATGTCGATGTGTATTATGGCCAGAAGAAAGCCATCGATAGTGTCGATATCGACGTTTACACCGAGTTCGTGACCGCGTTCATCGGCCCGTCGGGCTGCGGCAAGTCCACCTTCCTGCGCGCACTTAACCGCATGAACGATACCATCCCCTCAGCCCGCGTCACCGGCACCATCGAGCTGGACGGCGAGGATATCTACGCCAGCGGGATGGATGTCGTGCAATTGCGCGCCCGCGTGGGCATGGTGTTCCAGAAGCCCAATCCATTCCCGAAATCGATTTACGACAACATCGCCTACGGTCCCAAAATTCACGGCTTGGCCGAAACCAAGCCCGATCTCGATAACATCGTGGAAAAGAGTCTGCGCCGTGCCGGTCTGTGGGAAGAGGTAAAGGACCGCCTGGCCGACTCCGGCACCGCGCTCTCCGGTGGCCAGCAGCAGCGCCTGTGCATTGCCCGCGCTATTGCGGTTGATCCCGAAGTGATCCTGATGGACGAGCCATGCTCTGCGCTGGACCCTATCGCCACTGCCAAGATCGAGGAACTGATCGACGAACTGCGCGGTCGCTACGGCATCGTGATCGTCACCCATTCCATGCAACAGGCTGCCCGCGTTTCGCAGCGCACTGCCTTTTTCCACCTCGGAAACTTGGTGGAATATGGACACACCTCAGACATATTCACTAATCCTGTCGAGAAGCGCACGCAGGACTACATCACAGGACGGTACGGTTGATGGTCGAACATACAGTCAAGGCATTCGACGAAGACATCACTCGCCTGCGCGGCCTGATCGCGGAGATGGGCGGGCTGGCCGAGGTCGCGATCCAGCAGGCGCTGCAGGCGCTGGTGAACGGTGACGAGACGCTGGCCGCCGAAGTAGTGGAGCGCGACGCCAAGCTCGACGCGCTGGAAACCGAAGTCGACGCGATGGCCGTGCGTGTGCTCGCCCTGCGCGCGCCGATGGCAGACGACCTGCGCGAGATCGTCGCCGCCCTGAAAATCGGCGGTGTCGTCGAACGCATCGGTGACTACGCCAAGAACATCGCCAAGCGCGTCGGCCGCATCGAAGGCCGCACCAAGTTCGAACCTCTCACGCTGTTGCCCGCGATGGGCGAGGTGGCGGCGGAAATGGTGCACGACGTCCTCACCGCCTATGCCGCGCGCGATCCGGTGATGGCGCGCGAAGTAATCCAGCGCGATGACAAGGTGGATGCGTTCTACGACAGCATCTTCCGCAACCTCGTCAGCCACATGGTGGAAAATCCCGCAACCATCAGCAGTGCGGCGCAGCTCCTGTTCATCGCGCGCAACCTGGAGCGGATCGGCGACCACGCCACCAATGTCGCGGAAATGGTCCACTATTCGGCAACCGGCAGCTATCCAGACGATATCGAACGGTAAAATTGCTGCTGTCATACGCAACGCGGTCTGTTGCAACAAATCTGACACAGAATTGAAATAACAGGGTTCCGAGGGCATTCTGCCTGACGCCGCGATCCAAGGGGCCTGAATACAATGTCCGCGCCAAAACTGCTGCTAGTCGAAGATGACACCGCGCTTGCCGAATTGCTCGAATACCGTTTCGAAAGCGAGGGCTACGACGTTCGCGTGACAGCCGATGGCGACGATGCGCTTATCATGGCAGCAGAGGATACGCCCGACCTCGTGATCCTCGACTGGATGATCGAGGGTACAAGCGGGATCGAGGTGTGCCGAAGGTTGCGCCGCGACAAGGCCACCGCACATGTCCCCATCATCATGCTCACCGCGCGCGAGGCCGAGGATGATCGGGTGCGCGGGCTGGAAACCGGCGCCGACGATTACCTGACCAAACCGTTCTCACCGCGCGAATTGCTGGCCCGTGTCGCAGCCGTTCTTCGGCGCGTACGCCCTGCTCTGGCAGGGGAGGCGATCGAGGCGGGTGACCTTCGCCTCGATCCGGTGGCGCACCGAGTCGAACGGCGCGGCCACACCTTGCAGATCGGGCCGACGGAATATCGCCTGATCAAGTTTTTCATGGAGCATCCGCGCCGCGTTTTCTCGCGCGGACAACTGCTGGACGCCGTCTGGGGCACGGGCAGCGAAATCGAGGAGCGTACCGTGGACGTGCATATTCGCCGCTTGCGCAAGGCGATCACCGTGGAGAACGCTCGCGATCCGATCCGTACTGTGCGCTCCGCCGGCTATGCGCTTGAGCCGGTCTGAACGGCGTATAGGTAATGTTGCGCAGGTGCCGTTTGAGCCGGCGGTGATAAAGCGCATTTTATTAGGAACGAGATCAAAAACTGCGCGTTTTCAAACAGGTCGCGTGTCAATATTGCAACGGTTCGGCGCAATCGGGGCACGGCCAAAGCAGAAAAACCCTGTTTCGGCTTCACATCGGGGAGCTTTCGCAGTAGGGCCAAATCAACGCAAAGCGCCTCCGAATCTAGAGGAACAAAAATGAAGAAGATTATTGCAAGCACTATCGCCGCCGGTCTGGTGGCTGGAACCACACTTACAGCGGCGGCCAACCCGGTCGTTCGCGATGCCGCTTCCGTGGCTCAGACCGAGCGTCTTGGTGGCGACGATGAAGAGGGCGGTGCTGGCACTTTCCTGATCGTTCTGCTGGGTGCAGCCGCAGCCGCTGGCGTGGTGTTCCTGATTGAGAACAACGAAGACGAAGACGTACCCGTCAGCGTCTGACTATCCGTCCAAAACGGTTACGAAAACCCTCGCTTCGGCGGGGGTTTTTTTATTGTCTGACCACCGGGAGCAATAACACCGCTTTGGGGCAATAGCGTCTGTCCTTCTCCGTCAGCGGCAGGCCCCCAGTGCCGGATTGCGTCCCTGATCGAGGTGAAAGTGATCTGCATGAGCGGCGTTGTAATCCGGTGAGAGCACCGTGCCAAAGCTGTTGCAGGCGGCATCACGCACGGCCGCCAGGAATTGACCTTCGACCTGGCCATTGTTCCAGTCGCGCAGCACGCTGACGGTACGACCATCGGCCAGGCGAAAACCGGCGATGTCGATGGCATTGCCCGTTGCGTGCTCACTCCATTGCGCATTGGCATCGCCGTACATGCGGCGGCAACTGTATGTGCCCAGTTGCTCTATGCGCTCGACCCTTGTTTCGAGCATCTCCTCGGCTAGCGCCTGCACGTCCTTTTCCAGCCACAGCACCATGCCGGCGGCCACCGGGCAGGTCATCTGCGGGAAACGCGGCGCGAATGGTATGCTGCCGAGCGTCAGCCGATCTTCGCGGCGGCACGCGCCCTCGCCTGTCTCCGCCAGCGCCGAGAACGTCACTCCGCTGCGCTCCAGAACCGCGCGACACTGCCCGATATCACCGCGGAGGGTAGACAGCTTCGTCTGCGTGGCCCATCCGCGCTCGTCTCGCAGGTCCAGTGGCGCCCACGGGTTGTGCTGCGGGTTTTCAGCCATGAATGTCCGCCCCGCCAGCAACAGCGCCAGCACCACCAGCGCGAAGGCCAGCTTGCTATCATCTGCGGGAAGCCGGGTCCATGTGCGTTTGCGCGCCATTATCAATGAAAGTCGCGGGACTTGGGAATGATCCGGAGATTGCGCGGATGCCCTCTCGTATTAGGCAACTGGTCGATCAGGTCCCGCGGGCGGATTGCCTGGTCGGCGGGATCCTCAGCGCCGCTGCGCAGATCGTCGCGTGGATTGATCTTGCCGGTGAGGGGGCTGTTGACGTGGTCGGCGCGGGCAACCGGCGCGTTGAGCAGGTCGTCCGACAGGCGATGCAGGTCCTGCGTCGCATCGGTCATGTGCTGGGCGATGACGTGGATGACCTCGTCATCGTATTCCACCCGGCCGCGCACTTCCATCAGGCGCGCGCCCATTACAACGGTGCGCTGCTTCTCCTTGAGATCCGGCCAGACGACGAGGTTGATCACGCCGGTTTCATCCTCCAGCGTGATGAAGCACACACCCTTGGCGCTGCCCGGTCGCTGACGGATCAGCACCACGCCCGCGACCTGCACCATGGAGCGGAACTTGCGATCGCGCAGGTCGCAGGCGCGCACGAAGCCGCGCTCTGCCAGGCTGGCGCGCAGGAACGACATCGGATGTGCCTTCAGGCTGAGGCGCGTGGTCTGGTAATCGGCCACCACTTCCTCCGATAGCGGCATCCTCGGCAGGATCGCCCTGCCTCGTTCCGCGCCCTCGTCCCGCTCGTCAGCATGGGCGAACAGCGGCAGGTCCACCCCGCCAACAAGGCTGCGCGCATCCCACAGCGCCTGTCTGCGCGACATGTCCATCGATCCGAAAGCATCGGCGCTGGCAAGGCGTTCTATATGGCCGACGGGCACGCGTGCCCTGTCACGCAGTTCGGCCACATCGGCATAGGCCCCGCCCTCCGCACGCGCGGTGACAAGCGCGGCGGCGACATGTTCGGGCAGGCCGTCTACTTGCCTGAGGCCCAAGCGCAGGGCGATGTGGCGATCGAGGCGGCCTCCCTTCGCATCGTCTCCCTTGCCGATCACCTCCAGCGTGCAGTCCCAGTCGCTGCGGTTCACGTCCACCGGCAGCACCTGGACGCCGTGCTCTCTTGCGTCACGCACGATCTGGGCAGGCGCGTAGAAGCCCATTGGCTGGGAATTGAGCAGGCCGCAGGCGAAGGCTGCGGGGAAATGGCATTTCAGCCAGCTGGATACATAGACGAGGTGGGCAAAGCTGGCAGCGTGGCTTTCGGGAAAGCCGTATTCGCCGAAGCCGCGAATCTGGTTGAAGCAACGCTGGGCGAAGTCGCGGTCGTAGCCCCGCGTCACCATGCGCTCCACCATCATGTCCTGAAGCTCGTCCACCATGCCGCGGCTGCGGAATGTGGCCATCGCCTTGCGCAGCCGGTTCGCCTCGGCTGACGAGAACCTGGCCGCATCCAGCGCGATCTTCATCGCCTGTTCCTGGAAGATCGGCACGCCCAGCGTACGCTCCAGGATGCTGGAAAGCTCGTCAGGCGGGCCATGATCGGGCGAAGGCGCGGGGATCTGCACCTGCTCCGCCCCCCGGCGGCGCTTGAGGTAGGGATGCACCATGTCACCCTGGATCGGGCCAGGCCGCACGATGGCGACCTGGATCACAAGATCATAGAACTCGCGCGGGCGCAGGCGCGGCAGCATGTTCATCTGCGCGCGACTTTCCACCTGGAAAACGCCCAGCGAATCGCCCTTGCGCAGCATTTCGTAGGTTTCCGGGTCTTCGCGCGGAACACTGGCCAGCGTCAGCGGACGGTCGTGATGAGTCTCCAGCAGGTCGAGGCATTTCTTGATGCAGGTGAGCATGCCCAAGGCCAGCACGTCGACCTTCAGGATACCCAGCGCCTCGATATCGTCCTTGTCCCATTCGATGAAACTGCGATCGGGCATGGCGCCGTTACCGATGGGCACGGTCTGCGTGAGCGGCCCGTCAGTGAGGATGAAACCGCCCACATGCTGCGATAAATGGCGTGGCATTCCAACCATTTGCTCGGTAAGTTTCAGAACGCGGCGCAGGTGCGGATCGCTGATATCCATCCCGGTTTCGGCGGCGTGCTTCTCGCTCACTTCCTTGCCCCACCCGCCCCACACGGTTCGCGCCAAGGCACTGGTCACGTCCTCGGACAGGCCCATCGCCTTGCCCACCTCGCGGATCGCCATGCGCGGCCGGTAGTGAATGACAGTAGCGGTGAGGCCTGCCCGGTGGCGACCATACTTCTTGTAGATGTGCTGGATCACCTCCTCGCGCCGTTCGTGTTCGAAATCGACATCGATATCGGGTGGCTCCTTGCGCTCTTCGGAAATGAAGCGGTCGAACAGGAGCTGGTGCTTGGCGGGGTCGACACTGGTGATCTCGAGGCAATAGCAGACCGCCGAGTTCGCTGCGCTGCCCCTGCCCTGACACAGGATCGGCGGATCGACCGAGCGGGCGAAATCGACGATATCCTTGATAGTGAGGAAGTAGCGAGCAAGGTTCAGCTTGTCGATCAACGCCAGTTCGCGTTCAAGTGTTCTTTTCACCGTATCAGGTAAGCCGCTGGGATAACGCCGTTTTGCGCCTTTCCAGGTCTCGCTCTCCAGATAGTCCTGCGGGCTCATGCCGTCCGGGTAAATCTCTTCCGGGTATTCGTATTTCAGCTCGTCGAGGCTGAATTGACAGGCATCCGCAACCTCGCGCGCCGCACTGATGGAATGAGGCCAGCGCGCGAACAACGCCTGCATCTGCTCCGGGCTTTTCAGGTGCCGCTCGGAATTGGCGTGCAGCAGGTGTCCGGCGCGCGCCACGGTGGTCTTGTGGCGGATGGCGGTCATCACGTCCTGCAGCGGGCGGCGATCGGGCGCATGGTAGTGCACGTCGTTGGTTGCCAGCAGCGACAGGCCATTGGCGCGAGCGAGAGCATCAAGCCGGTCGATCCGGGCAATATCGTCACCGATGTAAAGGTAGCTGGCAGCAAGGTGGTGCAGCGTAGGCAAGCCAGCGACGAGATGCGGCAGGATATCGAACAAGGTACCTGTCACGGCTCCGCCCATCACGCTGCCGTCGAGTGCGATGACGTTGCTTGCCCACCCGGGCACGGTGAATTTTTCACCCAGATCGCGCGGGGGAACGAGAATCAATTGCACACCCTCGCCGTGCTTGGCCAGCATGGCGAGGCTGATGTCGCACACGCCCTTGTCCTGCCAACTGCCATCCAGCTTGCCCATGCGGCCTGCAGAGATCAGGGTGGTGAGACGGCCATAGGCGGCGCGGTCCTGCGGATAAGCGAGGAAGGTAAACCCCTCGACGGTTTCGACACGGCAACCGATGACGGGACGCATCTTCAGCGTCTTCGCCTCCGTATGCACACGCACCACGCCGGCTAGGGAATTGGCATCGGCGATCCCGATGGCATCGTAACCCAGGCTGCGCGCGGTCAGCACCAGGTCTACCGCATCGGACGCGCCGCGCAGGAAGCTGAAGCAACTGACGAGGCCGAGTTCGACAAAGGGCGCGCGCGTCGGCGCATCTATGCCATCGGGATCAAGCTCGATCGTGCGCTTGGGAAGAACGTCGCTATCGGGCACGTCACGCTATCGGATCACTGCGCCAGCTGCGCGAGCCGATCCTTCACCGCTGCAAGGTCGGCGGCGAACAGGCGTTCCTGCTCCGCCTTGGCGTCACCATCCAGGCGCAGAAGATACGACGGGTGCGCGGTCACCCACAGTTCGCTGCCATCGTCGAGAGCGAGTGGTTCACCACGCACTTTCGAAATGCTCACCGTCTTGCCCAGCATTGCACGCGCCGCACTGGCGCCCAGCGCCAGCACCACTTTCGGCTTCACGATGGCGCGCTCAGCCTCATGCCACCAGCGGCACACGTCGATCTCCTTGGCCGTGGGCGACTGGTGCAGGCGGCGCTTGCCACGTTGGACATATTTGAAATGCTTCACGGCATTGGTGACGTAAGTCTCGCGCCGTTCGATACCGGCCTGTGCCAGCGCGGCGTCCAGCACCTGGCCTGCCGGACCGACGAAGGGCTTTCCGGTCTGGTCCTCCTGGTCGCCCGGCTGTTCGCCGACGATCATCAGAGCGGCATTATCCGGCCCCTCTCCCATCACCGCCTGGTTATCGAGGTTGCCGATGGGGCATTTGCGGCAGCCGTGAATGGCCTTGTCAATGGCTGCCAGCGTCTCGGGCCGATCCTCGAATTCACTCCCGAACAATGACGCGCCTGCATCCACCATCTCGCTCTCCCTCTTCTGCGCGCCCGCCACCAGTTCCGGAATGAGCGCGGCTTCGGGCATGTTCTTCCAGTACTTGCGAGGCATTTCCTTCAGCATGGCCCCGATCTTCAAACGCGCAGGGTTGAAGATGGATGCGTAGTACTTGCGCCAGAGATCCTCGGCAGGATCGCCCTGCGGCGCGTCGGACTTCTGCGCCGGACCGCTTTCGCGCAGCGTCTCGCCATCCCAGTGGATGCAGCCGCGCGGCGTCAGGATGGACCAGTGCATGTTGGCAAAGCGGCGCACGAAAAAGCCCGCCTCGCGCCGCACGATATGGTGATCGGGCTCGAACCAGGCGACATAGTGCTCGTTACCCTCATCGTCCTCCACCATGCGAAAGCGGACGAAGGCGTGCATCTTGTGCGCATCGCGGCGCACGGACTTGTCCATGTCCTCCAGCCGGCGCACTTGGCTGTCGGCCTTGTCCTCCATCAGCCGCGGGTTGGACTGCAAGCGCCACAGCATGGCGTAGAGCAGAGAAAATCGTTCCGGGTCAGAATGATGGCAGACGTTCTTCGCAATCGAGAGGAACCGCTTGCTGGCGCGTATGATCTGCTTGTCATCTTCCGGCACCGGCAATCGCTTGTCGCCGTGGCTGAACAGGGAGCCGTTGCCACCCGGCTCCACCCACGCGACACGGTCTGGCGGCACGTCGCACTGGACAAGCTGCCGCGCCCGCTCTCGCCAGAAGGCGAAGTCGTCCGGCTCCGGCATATGCACCACGTAATAGGTGCCGAGCTTCACATGGCTAAGCGCCGTCATGCCGCGAACAGTTCCAGCTGCTCCTGCTTCGGCGCGAGCAGGCTGCGCAGGTCTGCCCGGTCGGTCAGCAGCGTGGGGCGCCAGTCGGCAGTGCAGATGAACGGGCGCACTTTCGCCACGGAAACGGTGAGCTTGCCCACGTCATCCAGCCGCAAGGTACGGTGGCGGCGCGACGCCAGTATCTGCCCCACCGCCCGTGTGCCGAGCCCCGGCACCCGCAACAGGTCTTCCCGGCTCGCACGGTTCACGTCTACCGGGAAACGATCCCGGAATTTCAGCGCCCATGCCAGCTTGGGATCGATATCGAGCGGCAGGTTCCCGTCCGCCTCGGTCGCCTGCATCACCTCTTGCGGCGCAAAGCCGTAGAACCGCATCAGCCAGTCGGACTGGTAGAGCCGATGCTCCCGCATCAGCGGCGGACGCTTCAGCGGCAGCACGGCGCTGGCATCGGGAATGGGCGAGAAAGCGCTGTAATAGACGCGGCGCAGCTTGAAATTGCCGTAGAGGCGGCTGGCCTTGCCCACGATGTCGCTGTCCGTCGCGGCATCGGCACCCACGATCATCTGCGTCGATTGCCCGCCCGGCGCAAACCGGGGCGCGTGCTTGAACCGCTTGCGCTCATCCTTCGATTGGCGGATCGCCATTTTCATGCCACCCATCGCACCTTCGATCTGGCGGCTGTTCTTGTCGGGCGCCAGCCGCGTCAGCCCGCTGTCGGTGGGCAGTTCGACATTGATGGAAACCCGGTCCGCATAAAGGCCCGCCTGGTGCGCCAGTTCGGGATCCGCTTCGGGAATAGTCTTCAAGTGAATGTAACCGCGGAAATCATGCTCCTCGCGCAAAATGCGCGCGGTTTCCACCAGCAGCTCCATCGTGTGGTTAGAGCTCTTGATGATGCCGGAGGACAGGAACAGCCCCTCGATATAATTGCGGCGATAGAAAGTCAGCGTCAGGTCCGCCACTTCGCGCGGAGTGAAGCGCGCGCGGCGCACGTTGCTGCTCTTGCGGTTGATGCAATAGTGGCAATCGAAGATGCAGTGATTGGTCAGCAGTATCTTCAGCAGCGAGATGCATCGGCCATCGGGCGCATAGGCGTGGCAGATGCCCATCCCCTCGGTCGAGCCGACACCCTTGCCGCCCGTGGAGTTGCGCTTGGCTGTGCCCGACGACGCGCAGGAGGCATCGTATTTCGCTGCATCCGCAAGGATTTCCAGCTTCTGCATGGTGTCGAGCACGGTCATCTGTTCTTTATATGTTCTAACTCGTGATTCGCCAAGGCATTGCTGCAGATAGGAAGAATTACGCGATGAGTTGCAGCCGGGGGAGTTGCGAAGAAATCGCGAATTAACCACGCATCTTCGGGGGGCTAAACCGACGGACCATCTGGAGAAAGCCGGGCATGTGCGGCGTGGAGTTCGACAAGCCCATCTTCCAGCGTGTAATCGGCGAACTGGTAGAAACATCAGGCGCTGGGCCGCGTCTGGTCCACTCCGCACCGGCGACGAGGTGAAAGCGCGGCGTCCACCAATCCGCTTTGTCGGTTAGAGCCGAATCAGTCCTGAGAATATTGCCGTACCTCAGGCAAACAGACCTTGCAGGTACCAGTCGGGCATGCCGCCGCGCCCGTCTGTTGCCAAGCCATTGCGGTAGATCCAGTAACGGCGCCCCTGTTCGTCTTCCACGCGATAATAGTCGCGCAGGCGGGTAGAGCCTTTCTCGCGCCACCACTCGGGCGCAATGCGTTCCGGGCCTTCGACGCGGGCCACTTCGCACACCTCCCCGCGCCAGCTGAAGCGGCGGGGATAGCCCTCGGGCGCGGCGTAGAGCACGGAAATGCGCTCGGGCCGGTCGAGCAGCTTCAGGGGCCGGGTATGGAAGGCGAGCTGGTGCTGTTCGGCAGGTTCCGGTTCCAGCGGCGGCTGCCAGCCTTGCGCGCGTTCCGGGATATGGCTGGCGCGCGGCACCGGGCGCTGCACTGCTCCCCTGCCCAGCCGCGTGGTAAGGCGATCCATGCAGGCAGCGAGCGAAGTGCCGTGCTGTTCTGCAGCGGCTTCCAGGTCCGACTGGTCCAGTCCCAGTGGCTGCGACCACGCGGCGCGCAGGCGCAGCATCTCTATGCCGAAGCCGGCGTCGATATCGTCGAGCCGTTCGGCAAACAAGCGGACCATGTGATCGGGATCGCGGGTGGCTGCGGCCATTTCCAGTTCGCGCACCAGCACTTGCCCATCCACGCGCCACAGCCCCAGCTGCAGGCGGCGCGCGCCCTCGCCCTTTGCCTCCAGCGTACGGGCCATGTCCTGCGCCAGATCGCTCACCACGGTATCGAGCAACTGGCGGTGGCGGATGGGTTCCATCAGGCGGCGCTGCACCATCGGCGTGGTGACGGGAACGACGGGCAACAGCGGCTCTGGCACGCGGCCCAGCAACTGGTCCATGCGAACAAGCGGGTTGGCGGCAGGCGACTTGCGGTTGCGGAAACGGCGCTGGATGGCATCGCGTCCCCGAATGTCGTTATGGCCTGTGCGGTCGCGCCCCTCCTCTATGCCTGCCAGATCGCCCAGCCGCTTCAGACCCAGGCGCTTGAGAACAAGGAGCACATCGTTGTCGAGCCGCAATGCGGCCACGGGCAGGTCGGCAAGACGGGCTTGCATGTCCTCGTCGGGAGAGAGGATCGCGCCCCTCTCGCCACCGCGTCCGGTGAAGTGCGCCAGCGCCCATGCCGCGCCCGCCGTGGGAGCAATGGCCGCGCGGGTAGCAAGGCCACGAGCCGCGCAGCGTGCGGCGACATCGGCCAGCAGGCGACGCTCCCCGCCGAACAGGTGGGCAACGGCGGTCACGTCCACCAGCACGCCATCGGGCGCGTCCATCGCGCTCCACGGCCCCCAGCGCATCGCCCACAGGGCCAGGCGTTCGAGGAAAGCGAGGTCGCCTGCGGGATCGCTGGGCCGTACTTCGATGGCGGGGCACAGGGTGCGGGCATCGGCCAGCATCATGCCCTTCGCCGCGCCCGCTGCGCGCGCGGCAGGGTTCGCGGCATCGATGCGCGGGCCGTGGGCGGTTTCGGTGATCAGCGCCAGCGGGGCGGCATCCGGCCCTTCCCCGCGCTGGCAGCCTTCAGAGTGCCGCCAGCGATCGAGCGCCAGGTCCGCGCACCAGATCGCCATGATCCGGCGCGGTGGTTTCTGGTGCGATTTCTGGGGCTCTCTCTGCGGCGAGACGTTCTGGCTCATCGCGCAGTATCCATTCTCCGGGTGGGTGGGCACGGGCGCGGAACAGTTCGGCATGCCAGGCCGGGCGGCCGGGTGCTGCCACGTTCCAGCGCGGCGGGGCGGAGGGTGCGCTGGTGAGACGCCACCGCATGCGGGCAGAGCTGAGATCGGCCTCGGCCTCCAACCGCACCAGCAGCAGTGGCACGCCATGTTTCTCCGCCGTGAGAGTAAGGCGTCGCGAGGCGGTAAAATCCAGTGCGCGGGGATTGCCGGCCACTTCGCCCACCACCACGGCAAGATCGCGGCAGCGCAACCCCTCCTCCATGGCGAACAGCGCATCCTCCGGCGTTTTCGCGGCGACGTGGATCAAGCGATGGCGCAAGTTCTCGGGAAGGCCTGCGCGGTAGGGGCGACCGCCCAGCTTGATGGCACGGGCATCCTGCACCCACAGCACGCTGCGCTCTTCCAGGACAGACACCCCGCCCCCTGCCAGCGCCTGCCGGGCAAAGGCAAACGCCGCCCCTGCCCCGACGCCTTGGGTGGCGGGGGCAAATATCTCGCTGTGCAGAGGCAAGGCCGCATCCGGCTGCCACCGCGGATTGCGGGCAGCACGGGTGGCCAGCTCCGCCGCTTTGGGCAGTGTGCTGGTATCCATGACGAATCGACTCCTATGTTCCTATTATGTTCCACTACCGACCTTGGGGCAAGGTCGGAACCACTGCCGCACCCGTCACGTTGAACAGATAAAGGAGACGCTCATGACCTCGAACCACGACCTCAAGCAGAAATTCTGGAAATCGCTGGCTGACAGCCCGTTCATTTTCCTGGAACTGGATGCCGACCCCAAGACCGCCGTGCCCATGACCGCGCAGCTGGACAAGGATGCCAACGGTACGATCTGGTTCTTCACCACCAAGGATCACACCTTCGCCCAGGGCGGCCCTGCTACCGCGACCTTCGCCGGAAAGGGGCATGACATGTTCGCGCGCTTCAGCGGAGTACTGAGCGAGGAAACCAGCAAGGAACGCCTCGACAAGCAGTGGAGCAAGACTGTTGAAGCCTGGTTCCCCGGTGGCAAGGACGATCCCAACCTGCTGATGCTGCGCATGGACCTTGGCGAAGCGGAAATCTGGAACAGCGATCTGGGCTTCGTGGACAATGCCAAGATGCTATTCGGTTTCGACGTGCGCGACGATGCACGAGAGGAACACGCTCAGACGGTGCTGTAAGCAAGCGACCGGAAACAAAAAGGGCCGCCGCTCCCGAAGAAGTGACGGCCCTTTTTCGTGCGGAAATGAATTTATTGGCCGAGGATGCTAGGGAATATGCCCACCAGCAGAATGGCGATCAGCGCTATCGGGCACAGCCAGCAAACCAAGAACCGCCAGAACAGGTGCAACCCGCCCCCAAGGCCGTTCTCGCTATCCACCAGTCGCTTGTTGGCGATCCATCCGACGAAGATCGACGTGAGAAGCGCGCCAACCGGCAAGGTGATTTTTCCGGTGAACGTATCCAGCGTGTCGAGCACGCCCATTCCTTCGAACATCGGCAGGAAACCCAGCGGGTGAAACCAGGCCAGCGACCCGGTGGAAAGCGCCGAAAGGATGCCGATAATGGCCGCAAAGAACGTTACCATGCCCGCCGCGATCGGACGGGTGAAACGGAACCGGTCGATGACCCAGGCTGTCGGCACTTCCATCAGCGCGACGGAACTCGTCAGGGCGGCAAATCCGACCATGATGAAGAAGGCCAACCCCAGCAGCGAGCCACCCGGAATTTCCTGGAAAGCATGCGGCAGGGTCTGGAACATCAGGCCAAGCCCGCCATTCGGAGCGAGGCCTGCGGCAAAAACGATGGGGAAGATGCAAAGGCCTGCCAGCAGCGCCACGGTGGTATCAGCCGTGGCGATGATGCCGGATGTGACACCAAGGTTCACATTGCGCCCCACATAGGAGCCGTAGGTAATCATTCCAGCGACTCCCAACGACAGGGAAAAGAACGCCTGCCCCACGGCCGCCAGCATGACGGGACCCGTCAGCTTGTCCGGCTCGAACGTGAAGAGATAATCCAGCGTCTGCCCCATGGCGCCGCCAAACATCCCGTAGATCGTGATTCCCACCAGCAGCAGGAAGAAGGCAGGCATCAGGTAAACCGCCACCTTCTCGATCCCGCCGGAAACACCGCGCGCTACGAAGAAGATCGTGATGGCGAGGAAAACGAGATCGAGGGTCACCGTCATCGTGCCGTTGCCGATCATGGCCGGGAAAATCCCTTCCACTTCTTCCACGCTCGATCCGGCGAAAGCCCCGCCGGTTATTCCCGTAGTGAACAGATCGCCCACGAAAGTGCCGATGTAATAGAGCACCCAGCCGCCAAGAACGCAGTAAAAGCTGAGAACCACGAATGCCGAGAACACTCCCAGGCTGGCCACGTGTTCCCATGCGGTGGACCGGCGCGATTGCTCGGCCATCTTGCGGAAACTTTCGGGCGCAGCAGCCTGTCCGTGCCGACCGATGAGGGTCTCTGAAAGGAGAACGGGCAAGCCGATCAGGATAACGCAAAAGATATAGAACAGGACAAAGGCACCGCCGCCGTTCGCCCCCGCCTCGGCAGGGAAGCGTACCAGATTGCCGAGACCGACCGCAGAACCGATCGCTGCAAGGATGAATGCGGTGCGCGACGACCAGCCATCCCGTGCCGGTCCCGATTGCGTAAGTGCCATATTTTCTTGTCCTCTCGGCCCGAAGTGGTTGCGTCATGCAATTATTTTCCGCCCGCGTCGAGGGGGCAGTCCCGCCGCCCCACGGGCGTACACGTTGCATTGCCCTGCTACGACGCGCTATCGCGCCTGCAACACCCGTCCCGCAGGCGCGAATCCAAGGTTGCCCATGTCCACGACTTTCCAGCTCGACACCTCCACCAGCCGCGCCAACCCCACGCCGCAGCCGATGAAACGGCTGACCGTGCCGAAAATCCGAGCGCGCAAAGCCGATGGGGAGACCGAAGAACCGCTGGTCATGCTGACAGCCTATACCGCGCGCCAGGCCCAGTTGCTCGATCCCCATTGCGACCTATTGCTGGTGGGGGATTCGCTGGGACAGGTCATCTACGGCCTGCCATCCACCATTCCTGTCACGATGGAGATGATGGCCAACCACGCGGCCGCCGTGGTGCGTGGAAGCTATCATTCCGTCGTCGTGGTCGACATGCCTTTCGGTTCTTACGAGGCCTCGCCCGAACATGCTTTTGAAAGTGCAGCGCGGCTGCTGAAGGAAAGCGGTGCCGCTGCGGTAAAACTGGAAGGCGGGGAAGCAATGGCAGAAACCGTCGCATTCCTCGTAAAACGTGGGATCCCGGTGATGGGTCACGTAGGATTGACACCCCAGGCCGTGAACGTGCTGGGCGGATATGGCGCGCGCGGCCGCAGCGATACAGAGGCCGAGAAGATCGTCGGGGACGCAAAGGCGCTGGACGAGGCGGGGGCATTCGCCATCGTGGTGGAAGGTGTGATCGAACCCATTGCCATTGCCGTGACGCAGGCGGTGTCGTGCCCGACCATCGGCATCGGCGCTTCTCCCAGGTGCGATGGCCAGGTACTGGTAACCGACGACATGCTCGGCATGTTCGAACGCGTGCCGCGCTTCGTGAAGAAGTACGAAGACGTAGCGACGACCATTTCCGAAACAGCCGCCAGATATGCCGCAGAGGTTCGCGATCGAAGCTTTCCCGGTCCTGATCAGCTTTACCAGCCCAAATAGATATCGGACCCTTCGCCCGCCGAAGACGTTCACTTTCCAACTTCTCTAGCAACGGATCATCCACTCGCATGGCGACCCTGCTGCGCTATTACACATTTTCCCTCGTCTTCACCGCGGCCTGCTTCGCGCTGGGACTTTGGTACGGCATATCCAGCACGGGCACGCTTGCGGGCGTGCTCGAGATCATGTGGATCATCCTGATCCTGTCGATCCTGGAAATATCGCTCAGCTTCGACAACGCGGTGGTGAACGCATCCATCCTCAAAGAGATGGATGAAAAGTGGCAGCAGCGTTTCCTGGTCTGGGGTATCGCGATCGCCGTTTTCGGCACGCGCATCGTGTTTCCGCTGGCTATCGTGGCGATTGCCGCGGGTATCGGCCCGATCGAGGCCATAGACCTGTCACTGAACGATCCCGAAAGATACGAGGAGATCGTATCTGGCGCGCATATCGGCATCGCCGGCTTTGGCGGCGCGTTCCTTGCGATGGTGGGCCTGAAATTCTTTTTCGATGCCGACAAGGAAGTTCACTGGATCGGCGTGATCGAACGCAAGCTTTCCAAGGTTGCCGTGCTTCCCGCCATCGAAATCGGCGCGCTGCTGCTGGTCTTGTGGGTGATCTCCCTGCAACTGCCCGATGCGGAATCGCTGACCTTCCTCACCGCAGGCGTGCTGGGCCTGGTCACTTACATAGCTGTCGACGCGCTGGGCGAATACCTCAACATGCGCGAGGAGACCCGCAAGAACGCTTCCGGCGAAGTGATGCGCTCTGGCCTTGGCGGCTTCCTCTACCTTGAAGTGCTGGACGCCTCGTTCAGCTTCGACGGGGTTATCGGCGCGTTCGCCCTCTCCAACAACATGATCATCATCGCGCTGGGCCTCTCAATCGGCGCAATGTTCGTGCGCTCGATGACAATCCACCTAGTGCGCAAGGGTACGCTCTCGGAATACCGCTTTCTGGAGCATGGCGCTTTCTGGGCGATCATCGTCCTGGGTGCGATCATGCTGACCTCCGCCGTGCTGCACATTCCGGAGACCATCACCGGGCTTATCGGTGGCGCACTGATCGGTCTATCGTTCTGGTGGTCCCTGCGCCATAACCGGCGCGAGGCGGCAGAGGTCAAGGATGCGCTGACACCCGACTGATCCGCGCGGCCACCGGGGCGGAAATGATCATCTGGACGAGGTGGTAGGCAAGAACCGGAAGCAGCACGAGACCAGCCGTCGCAGGCGGAAACAGAACGCTTGCCAGCGGCGCACCAAGCGCGATGCTTTTCTGCGCACCCGCAAACAGGAACGCGATGCGGTCTCCGCGCGTGAGAGCCAACGCTCCCCCCGCCAGCCATGATCCGGCAAAGCCCAGCAACAGGAACGCGCCGATCAGCAGCGCGAGCCAGGCCCAGGCCGACAGGCTGACGAGTGTCCAGAGCCCCTGCTCTACCGCTGCCGAGAACGCCACATAGACGGCTATCGCAATTGCGCCACGGTCCACCCAGCTCAACAGCGTGCGGTTTTCTGCCACGAAATGCCCGGCCTGCTTCTGGAAAATCTGTCCGACGGCGAATGGCAGCAGCAGGATCAGGCCGATCCGCTGTAGCCCGTTCAGATCGATTCCTACATCGCTGCCCGCTGCCAGGGACAGCAGCGGCGCGGTGACGAACACGCCGAGAATATTGATGACACCCGCCGCTACGACAGAAGCCGCCACGTTGCCGCCCGCGATCGAGCAATAGGCCGTTGCCGACTGGACCGTCGATGGCAGCAGGCCGAGAAACAGCAGACCCAGGGCAACGGTCGGCGGCAGCACCCCCGCGCCTATTTCGGATAGGCCCCAACCGGCCAGCCCCATGACCCCAAACACCCAGACGATCAGCGGCAAAAGGAACCGTGCGTTGCGGATGCCGTGCAGCACTTGTTCTTGCGGCAGGCGCAGGCCATTGAGCAGGAACAGGAAGAATATCGCGGCATCCGAGACGACGCGGGCCACCTCGCGTCCCTCGCCGGTGACCGGTGCCACGCTGGCGAGCGCGATCGCCAGCAGCAGCAGGCGTACCAAGGGGTCGAAGAGGTTCTTCACACGCGCGATCATCGGCCCGCGCTGTGCCGCTGCGATGTCAGGTCTGCAAGTCGTATTGCTTGATCAGGTCATAGAGAGTCGGACGGCTGATCCCCAGCATCTTGGCCGTGCTGGAAATATTCCCTTCGCTGCGGGCCAGGGCGTGGCGGATCATCCTGCGGTCCGACTTCTCCCGCGCGCTCTTGAGATTGAGGACCTGCGCGTCCTCCTCGTCCGCATCGCCAAGGTCGAGATCGTCGGCTTTCACCAGCTTCCCGTCTGCCATGATCACGGCCCGCTTTACCCGGTTTTCCAGCTCGCGCACGTTGCCCGGCCACGCCCAGCCGTCGATCGCGGCAAGTGCGTCGGGCGCGAAACCGGTGATGGAGGGGTTCATCTCTTCGGCAAAGCGCTTGAGGAACACCTTGGCTAGCAAGGTTGCATCGCCGGGACGTTCCGCCAGCGAAGGGATCTTCACAACCACTTCGGCAAGCCGATAGAAAAGGTCCTCGCGAAAGCGCCCGTCCATAATCATGCTTTCGAGATCCTGGTGAGTGGCGCAGACAATCCGCGTGTCCACCGGAATGGACTTGCGCCCGCCGATCCGCTCGATGGTCCGCTCCTGCAAGAAGCGCAGCAGCTTCACCTGCAGCGGCAGGGGAATGTCGCCCACCTCGTCCAGGAACAGCGTGCCGCCGTGGGCGAGCTCGATCTTGCCTTCGGTCGTCTTCACAGCGCCGGTAAAGGCGCCCTTTTCGTGGCCGAACAGCTCGCTTTCCAGCAGGTTCTCCGGGATCGCAGCGCAATTGATGGCGACGAAATTTCCGTCCCGTCGACCGCTTGCATCATGCACACCGCGTGCCAATAATTCCTTGCCGGTACCACTGGCACCCAGCAACATCACGGAGACGTTGGTGTTCGCAACACGCTCGATCGTACGTGCGACCTTCACCATCTCCGGAGCGGAAGTGATGAGGCTGCCCAGCACCGTGTTCCCCTCCCCCGACTTTGCGGCAAGGCGACGGTTTTCCTCTTCGATGCGGTGCAGGTTCAGCGCCCTGCGTACGATCAGCCCAAGCTGGTCTATATCCACGGGTTTCTGGTAGAAATCATAGGCCCCGCGCTCGATGGCGCCCAGGGCGCTTTCCCGCGCTCCGTGGCCGGAGGCGACGATGACCTTGGTAACCGGTTTCAGCGCCATGATTGCATCGAGCACGGCGAAACCCTCGCTGGTGCCGTCGGGATCGGGCGGCAACCCCAGATCGAGCGTGACGACTGGCGGTTCTTCCGAACGCAGCGCCGCAATGGCACTTTCCCGGTCACCGGCGATGATAACCTCGAAATCCTCGTACGCCCACTTGAGCTGCGCCTGCAGCCCGGCATCGTCTTCGACGATCAGCAGCTTGGGTTTGGAATCGGCCATCATGCAACCTCGTTGATCTTTTCTTTTACGTTCATGGTTCGGATCAGGTCTGCCGTTTCGTTGAGTGGCAGGCGGATAATGAACCGGGTGCCCAGCCCTTCGCGCGATTCGACGTCCAGTTGGCCACCCATCGCGCGTACGAGTTCCCGCGCCTCGAACGCGCCGATGCCAAAGCCACCGGGCCTGGACGAGTGGAACGGTTTGAACAGCTTCGTACGTATGAATTCCGGAGTCATCCCCTCGCCCGAATCCGCCACTTCGATGATTGCGCTCCCGCCTTCGCGGCGAAGTTCGAGTGTAACGGGCGATGTTCCATCGCTCGCCTCGATGCCGTTCTGGACAAGGTGTGCCAGCGCCTGCTCCAGCGCTTCTGCGTCGGCCTTCACCGTACAGGGCTCGCGTGATGAAACCACGACCTGATGCTTGCTAGTATATTGGTCTTCGACACGGCGCAGAAGCACATCGAGCCGGACCGCTTCCTTCTCTTTCCCACCGTGGCTGCCATAACGGCCGAGGCGTGCCAGAAGCGCCTGCAACTTGTCGGTGGAATTGCGCAGTGTCAGGATCATGTCGGCACGAAACGCCGGATTGTCGGCATGTTTCTCGGCATTTCCGGCAAGCAGCGAAAGCTGGCTGGCGAGGTTCTTTATATCGTGCATGACGAAAGCGATGCGGCGGTTGAATTCATCGAACCGTTGCGCTTCGCCCAGCGCGTCCTGCATGTTGCGTTCGGCAAGATAGCTCGCCAACTGCCGTCCGACGACGCGAAGCAGGTCGAAATCCTCCCAGTCCAGTCGCCGCGCGGCCGAGGGGCGAGCCAGTACCACGACGCCCACCAATCGCTCGTAATGCAGCAGCGGCACCAGCGCCCACGACAGTTCATCCTCGATCAACCATTCCGGCGCAGCAACCACTGGCACACCAGTTTCGTCACCCGCACGAACGTCGTCCAGATCGACGATGAACTGGTTCTCGGCCAGGAAGCGGGCTCCCAGCGTGTCGAGAGCGACGGCCGGAACGTGGATATCGGGCCATTGCCACCGTGCTTCCAGCGCCAGTCCGCCTTCCTCGCGCGGGGTAAGCAACAGGCCCGACTGGCTGTCGGTTATATCCGCCACGGCCTGAACGACACGCTCCGGCAACGGGGCGGCCTGTGGACCAGCGCGGCCAATCGTGTCCGTGAAGCGCAACCATTCCGCCCGGTAGTCATAACGATGCTGGAACAGGTTCTTGGACAGGGTAACCCGCAGCCAGCTGCGCAGTTTCTTCGAGGGAAGCAGGGTCAAGGCCACCGCGCTGGCAAGCAGGACGAACCCGGATTGCAGGATGCCGCCATAGTCGCTGCCCAGATACGCCAGCCCCTGGGCAATCACCACCATCACCCCCAGGTAGGCGCCAATCAGAAGCAGGGAAAACGACTGGAAGGTCACACTGCGCGAAGGCCGGAACAGCAGTTCACCCTTGCTGCGTAGGGTGCCCATGGCCAGCAATACCACCGCCACCGCCAAAGCCAGGCTTCGCAGTTCCGCCAGCAACATCGGCATGGCGTTGTCGAGATAGGCAATGGTGTAGAAATTCAGGTCGTAGAGCCACAGCACACCCAGCGCGGCGGCCGGCCAGCGCAGCCCCTGTCGCGCTTCTGCCGATGCGCCCGCATAGAGGTTGTGTACGAGGACCAGCGCGCCGATGCAAAACAGGAGGCGGAACGTGATGGCAAAGCGCATCACGAGCAATTCCACTTCCAGAGAACCAGCGTATTGCGTGGCCAGGACAAGCAGAGCGACCTGCAGCAATTCCACCAACCCCAGCGAAAAGACCACCGGCCTCACTAATCCAAGACCGCTCTCACGGTCGCTATGCCCAAACAGGCGATAAAGCATCCATAACCAGGCGAGGTTGCTGGCAATCGACAGGCAGGCCGTGGCAACGTTAGCCATGCCGAGACCGATCATGGCAAAGGCCCACATCGCAGCGCAGAAAAGGGCGGCCGAACAGGCGCTGATTGCCGGACCGTGCGCGCGCTGGCTGGTGGCCAGCCACATTGCGAGCGCAACGGCGGAACATGCAGTCACCAGGTAGACGAACTGGCTCGCGATGTCCCAAAAAGCCGACATCAGCGAGCACCTTCCGGCCACAGAACCACACGAAGGGTCTGCAACATGATTAGCAGATCCAGAAACGGCGTGTAGTTCTTGGCGTAGTACAGGTCGTATTCCAGCTTGTGTCGGGCATCTTCGATACTGGCGCCATAAGGATAGTTGATCTGCGCCCAACCGGTGATGCCGGGTTTCACCATGTGACGTTCGGCATAGAACGGAAGCTTGTCGTCGAGATCATCGACGAAAGCAGGCACTTCGGGGCGCGGACCGACGAAGCTCATCCTGCCGGTCAGTACCGTCCAGACCTGCGGCAGTTCATCGATTCGTACCTTGCGGATGAAAGCCCCGACGCGGGTGA
Source organism: uncultured Sphingomonadaceae bacterium (assembly GCA_947493195.1). GTDB lineage: Bacteria > Pseudomonadota > Alphaproteobacteria > Sphingomonadales > Sphingomonadaceae > Alteraurantiacibacter. The sequence continues at coordinate 360,002 of CANLQG010000005.1, forward strand.
TCCTGCTGTCGTTTTTTTCGGCCCATTTCGCTCCGTCCTTCTCGGCGTCGGTACGCATGGAGCGCAGCTTCACGATCTCGAAGGTCTGTCCATAAAGGCCGACGCGCTGCTGGCGGAAGAATGCCGGCCCCTTACTGTCCAGCTTAACGATCAGCGCGAACAGGGCGATGACGGGAAAGGTTGCCAGCAACAGCAGGCCACTGGCGAGAATGTCGAAAGCGCGCTTTGCAGCCGAAGAGATTGCCCTGCCCGAGGAGAACCCGTCGGAGAAAATCAGCCAGCTGGGATTGAGAGTGTCGAGGTCGACGCGGCCCGTCTCCCGCTCCATGAAGCTGGAGAATTCGTTGACATAGACTCCTGCCGTCTTGACCCGCAGCAGGTCTTTCAAGGGAAGCGAATTGCGCCGCTCTTCGAGCGCCAAAACCACTTCGCTGCCACCCAGCCCGGCGACATGGGCGGAAAGATCGGCAATGGATGAACGTGGCACCGCGCTGGGCACCAACCCTTGCGCCTGCGTCATGCTGACGTAGCCGACAATCACGAAACCGCTACCGTCTCTCTCAGACAGCTCCTTGAGCCGCTTCGCGCGGGCACCCGCCCCAAGTACCAGTATGCGGCGTCGAAAGGCCGACGTACCTAGTACGTTGCCGACGATGGCCCGGTTGAGAACCAGGAACACGACGGCCAGGATCATGGCGTAAAGTAGGGTTGAGCGCCAATAGGTGTGCCCCGGGATAAGGAAGTCGAGCAAGGCGAGCGCCAGGATCGCAAGGCTGATGGCCACCAGCAGGCGGGCGCAGGCGAACCGGAGGGAGCGCAGGGCTTCTGGTCCATAAACCCCCACGGCAATCATCGCGGCCTGCGTCGTCACGCAATAGCCCAGCAGCGGACCTGTCCGCGAAAGCCATGAACCCGCGTCGGTTTCTATCTGGCTCGCACGCAGTATCCAGGCCATGTCCGCGGCGACGATGAGCAGGACAAAATCCAGCGCGCCCAGAAGAAGGACGGCGTATGGAATGTAGTGTTTGAACAGACGAACCATCGCCTCACCGAACCAGAAGCCGAGAGAATTATCGGCCAATGGTTCGGTTAACGGCGAGGTATGAAATGTCGGTAAATTTTACAGTGCAGTCATTTCGTCCGAAAAATTATTCGGAAACACCCTCTGCAGCGTCCTGTGCGGCCTGCCCCGCGTCCTGCGCGGCATCGCCGATCTGGCCAGCCGCATTGCCCACGCTGCCGGCCGCATCGGCGACGGCATTGTCCTTGGCGATTTCCGCATCGCTCATCTGCGAAAAAACGACGAATGCGACGAGTGCAAGAATCAGTACCCCAAGCAGCAAACCCCACTTGGTGCCACCGCCAGAGCGGGGCTCGTCATGCACTACCGTGGTCGTGGTGTGGGTATTGCCGCTGGGCGTTTCAGTTGTCGTAATGCGTTCTTCGGTCATGCCAAATCTCCGGTATATCGGCAATAAATCCGCGACGAGCCTAAACGGTTCCAGTGAGACAGCCGATTTACGGATAACCGGGATTTAACCATTTCCTCGTCCGAGGGGTTAACGGATATGCGTTACAGCGCCCGTCATGGCGAAGATTTCGAAGCCTCCCGTACCGGCCAAGCTGTACAAGCATTTCGCGGCAGTCACGATCCTGCTGACCGCGACGATCGCCATGTTTGCTGACGAGGACCAGCGGGCTGCGGCCGAGCAGGTCCAGAGCCGATCTACGTCCAGCGAACCTGCACCGCGCAACACTCCGGCCTACGGGGAAGCCCGCCTGACGCGGGCAGAAGAAGGTGCATCCGGCTCCTTTGGAAGCGAAGGCGGCGGCTATGGTGCCCCCATGGTGACCCCCGGGGGCGGTGGAAACCGGTCTTCGGTCGCGCGCAGGGCGGTCAATTCCAACCGGCAGATCCTGCCGAACATGACACCGGAAGAGGTCGCCGCACTGTCGGAAGAGGAATACGAACGTCTGCGGGCACTATATGCAGCGGCCGGCGCGATAGAAGACGTTGATCGCAGCGCGCAGATGAGCTCGGTAGAAGCTGCCTCGGCCCGGCGCATGGGCCACGGCGGTAGCGACTCCTGATTAACGCGTGATTGCCTACATTCCGTAGGACATGACCAGGAGAAAACTCAGCGTGACGACCATGATGAGCACCAGCGGCAAGCCGGTGCGCAAGTAATCACCGAATGAATAGTTCCCCTCCGCCATGATCAGCATGTTCGTCTGATAAGCGATGGGCGTCGCGTAACACAGATTGCAACCGAACAGCACAGCCAGGATCAGCGGCTCCTGCGGGAGATCGAGCTGGGTGGCGATGTTGAACGCAATAGGCGTACCGACAGTTGCAGCCGTGGCGTTGGAAGCAAAATTGGTGAGCAGGGTCACGAACAGCATGATCGCAGCCAGGACCCCTTCCGGGGGAAGGTGCTGCAACCCGAGCGCCATCAACTCGCCAAGCCATGCCGCAGCGCCGCTGTCGAGAACTATGCGCCCGATGGCAATGCTGGCGGCGACAAGGACGATTACCTTGCCCGAAAGCGCCCTGCCCACCCGGTCGAACTTTACGCAGCCGGTAACGAACATCAGGATCGCCCCGGCAAGGGCGGAAATCGCGATCGGCATCTTGAGAAGGTAAAGGCCTTCGCTGCCAATCCATGGAATGCCGACAGAGGCAAGCGCGACGGCGCCGAACATGATGACGGCAGCCAGCGTGGCCTTGGAACGGCGCGGGACGACCTTCGCACCTTCAAGCTGCAGCAGGCTGTCGCCAGAGGCAAAGGAAGCCAGACCGTCGGGCAATCCTGTCACGAGCAGCACGTCGCCCTCCGCAAAGCGTATCTCTGCAGAGCCGGGGGATTGCATGCCGATCAGGCGCTCTGGCCGATGGATGCCGAGGACGGCTACTCCGTAATGGTCAGCAATACCGGAACTCGAAAGGGTGCGGTTGAGGATGCGGCTGTCAGCCGTAACGACCATTTCAACCACCTGAATGTCCTCGCCCTGTGAGCGCGAGCGGCGGGATATGCGATCGACTACCCAGTTCGGCGCAACCTCTCCGCGCAGGATGCGCATGGCATCTTCCAGACCCTGGTGGGTACCGGAAATCAGCAGCCGCTGACCCACCTCGAACTGTCCATCGGGCCTTTCCTCGAACCTGAAGTCGGCGGGCAGACGATCAATGATTTCATCGAAATGCTTGCCCGCTAGTTCGCTGTGCGGGGTGACGCGAAGGCGGGTATAGAAACGCCGCTCCGCCTGCTGCTCTTCGGTCGAATTGTCCGGCAGCAAGCGCGGCATGACGAGCCAGAGATACGGAAAGGCCACCAGCGCGGCCATCAGCACGATGGGGGTATAGTGAAACACCGACATCTGCGGCATGCCGAGGTCGCGCGCTATGCCCACCACCAGGAGGTTTGTGGACGTGCCGATCGTCGTCGCCATACCCCCAATCAGCACAGCAGCATTCAAAGGGATGAGCGTCTTCGAAGCAGGCATTGCACCGCGCTGCGCGAGCGCTACGAAGATGGGGAGAAGCAAGACCAGCACCGGCGTGTCGTTCACGATCATCGACAGGCCCATCGCCAGGACGAGCGATACCAGCAGACCCAGTTGCAGGTTAACTTTCCAGACGCGTTCCAGTACCCGCGCAGCAGGCTCCAGCGCGCCGGTCACGACGAGCCCTCGCCCCAGGATCATCAAGGCGCAGATCGTGATCAGCGCATAGTGACCGAACCCCCCGAAGGCGAGAACCAGCCCGTCCGTAGGCTGCGTATGCGGGAGGGGGTAAAAATAGAGACCCACAGCGATCAGCGCGATGGTCAGCAAGCTGATGATCTCGATCGAGACGCGTCCACGTGCGAAAGCGATGAACACGCCCAGCGTCAGCACCATTGCGGCGATGGCATGGAAAGATGGGGCTTCGATCACGGTCGCCACAACAACTCCCAAAGCCCCGCAACAAGATCAAGTGAATTCGCCGGAAATGGCGCGGAGATGTCGGAAAATCCTGCCTGGTACCTCTGGCCGGACTCGAACCGGCACTTCCGAAGAAACTCGATTTTGAGTCGAGCGCGTCTACCAATTCCGCCACAGAGGCGAACCGGGCAGGATGAGGGCGCTTAGCGTTACTTTGTCGCCGCGGCAATCGCTTATCGGCGAGGCGGATCCGCTATTTCAGCGCCGCGGCAATCTGCTTGTGCAGGCGTGAATGCATCTGGTCGTTACCGGCAATCACCTGCTTGTCGCAGATCGGCAGCGAACGGCCCCGATAGTCGGAGACAAAGCCGCCCGCTTCGCGCACAAGCAGACAACCCGCAGCGGTGTCCCAGGGCGCAAGATCGCTTTCCCAGAAACCATCGTAGCGGCCAGCAGCCACCCATGCGAGATCGAGCGCGGCGGAACCGAAGCGACGAATGCCCGCAACCCTGGGACCTACAGCACCAAAAATGCGCGCCCATTCGGCAAAGTCGCCATGCCCCTGATACGGCGTTCCGGTGGCAATCAGCGCCTCGTCGAGATGGCGACGCCCCGACACGCGCAAACGTCCGTCGTGCAGCCATGCGCCGCGGGTTTTCTCCGCCCAGAACGTTTCGTCGGTGATCGGTTGGTAGATGACCGCTGCGGTCACATCGCCCCAGTCGTCACTGCCCAGCTTGCGCTCCTGAACGGCGATGCTGACGGCGAAATGCGGGATTCCATGGAGGAAATTGCTGGTGCCATCCAGCGGATCGATGATGAAACGCGGCTGGCCGTCCTCTGCTTCGATCTCGCCGCCTTCTTCCAGCAGGAAACCCCAGCCGGGACGCGCGACTTTAAGCTCGTCCCACAGGATGCGCTCCGCAACCTGATCCGCCTTGGATACGAAATCCGACGGTCCCTTGCGGCTGACCTGCAAATGCTCGACTTCACCGAAATCGCGGCGCAATCGGCCACCCGCCTTGCGGGCAGCCTTTTCCATCACACGGATAAGACCTGAAATTGCAGCCATGGTGGATCAGCTCGCCTTTCCGACGTAAGCCTGTTCGTACACGTCGACGATGATGCGCGTGCCGCTTCCGATGTGCGGCGGCACCATGATGCGCACGCCGTTATCCAGGATAGCGGGTTTGTAGCTCGAAGATGCAGTCTGGCCTTTCACTACGGCATCGGCCTCGACGATCTCGGCTTCGATCTGGCTCGGCAGCTGAACGCTGATCGGGCGCTCTTCCCACAGTTCCAGCGAAACCTGCATGCCGTCCTGCAGGAACGGGCGGGCATCGCCCAGCAGGTCGCTGGGCAGATTGATCTGTTCGTAGGTATCGGTGTCCATGAACACCAGCATGTCGCCATCTTCGTAGAGGAACTGATAGTCCTTCGTATCGAGGCGAACCTTTTCCACCGTGTCGGCGCTGCGGAAGCGGACGTTGGTCTTGCGGCCATCGATCAGGTTCTTCATCTCGACCTGCATGTAGGCTCCGCCCTTACCCGGCTGGGTGTGCTGAATCTTGGCAACCTTCCAGATGCCGCCTTCATATTCGATGATATTGCCGGGACGGATGTCCACGCCGCTGATTTTCATGATCGCTTGCCTTGCGTTTTTCAGGAGTTGGCGCCCACTACCCGAGGGCAGGCGCGGCGGCAAGCCAAGACAGGTCTTGGACAGATGTTCATGACGGGCTCAGCCTGCGGTGCTATGGGCGATCGGCATGAACAGGTTCTCACTCTATGCAGCTCTGATGGTCGGCGCCATTTCTGCGCCTGCGCTGTCGCAAGGCCAGATCAGCACCGTCGAACGCGGCGCCTATATTTGCGAACTGCCGGGCGATGCTGCCGGCGCAGTCGGGGTAGAGCAGCCGGAAGAAAGCTTTGTTATCGAAAGCGCCTCGCGTTACTCCTCGCCTCAAGGGAGCGGCACCTACCTGCGCCGGGACAACCAGATCATCATGACAAGCGGCCCGCGCAACGGCACGGCCTACCAGATCATCGCACGCGGATTTCTTCGCAAGATCGTGGACGGTCAGCCCAGCCGTCTGCGCTGCGTACGGCAGGGAGAGTAGGCGACCCTAGCGCCGCTGCCCAACGAGCAGCGGATAGGGATTGACCGACGCCGCCGGCTCCCACCATTCCGCGTCCGGCGTGGTGCGCATCACCTCGAAATGAAGGTGCGGCGCATCGGGTTCGGCATTCCCGCTCGACCCGACAGTACCGAGCCGTTGCCCGCGGCGCACTTGCTGTCCTTCGTTCAGGCCCGGCGCGTAGTCCTCAAGATGCGCGTAGTAATAAATCGTCTCGCGGTTTTCCGACCGGACATAGACGGTGTTGCCCCCTGCATCGGAGCGGAACAGGCGTTCTATGGTGCCGGGCGCCGAGGCCCTGACCGATGTGCCTGCGGGGGCCGCGATATCGATGCCTTGGTGGAGCCGCGTACCTTCGCCTCGTTCGTCGGAATAATTATCGATCAGGTCCACGGCTGAAACGTTAATGACCGGTATCATCAGGTTCGCCATTTCGCTCTCGGGCGGAGTCGACGCGGACAGGCCACCCGTCTCTTCCTCCTCGCCGTTATTCGAAGGTGCGGACGTTGGAGAAGAGTCAGGCGTCGGCGTTTGCTTCGCAGCAATTTCCTGCTCGATCTCAGCTGTTTCCGCTCGGTCGAGCACGAAGGCGCCAGCCACGATCCAGCCTGCCGAAACCAGCGTGGCCGTAACGGCTGCGACTTGGAGTTTTTCTACGAATGGTGAAGCCATGATGGGGGAATATACCTCAAGCTGCCCGCTAAGCCAAAGCCGACGATGGAATGACTATTCGCCGAACAGCCAGAAATGGTGAATGAAATAGATCTCGCGCAGAAGAAAGGGCAGCTGCGTCTGAAATGACCGGTAGCGCGAAGTGGGTGTCGCACTCGGCCGTGCCTCGATCCCCAGGGCTTCTGCCATCTCCATGGCGCGCCGCATATGCAGCGGGTCAGAAACGATCAGCGCGGTCTCCAGCCCCTCGTCCCGCATCAAAAGCTGTGCTTCCACTAGGTTGTGCATCGTCGAGACGGATTCGGCTTCGGTCAGGATGGCGTTTTCTGGAACGCCCTCTGCAAGCGCAACGGAGCGCGCGGCGGCGCTTTCGGCAATCATGGCGCCCTCGCCTTGCGCACCGGTGAAGATCAACCGTTCCACCCGACCAGTTTCGAGAAGGTCGATGCCATGGTCGATACGCTCGCGAAAAACCGGCGAGGGAGTGTCTCCAGCTACGCCCGCGCCCAGCACGATGGCCGCATCGGCTCGCGAGCCGGGTTGCTCGTCAGGGCCGACAGCGATCCAGAAACCGACCGCACCCAGCCAGCCCAGGATCGCTGGAATGATCGCGCGGCGCAGCTTCAAGCCATTGTCTTTGCAAAGGCTTTGACAGCAGCGACTTCGTCCCCGCCCCATACAGCGTGCGATACCGCCAGGAAGTCCGCCCCGGCCTTCACCAGCGGCGCGCAATTATCAGGCGTGATCCCGCCGATGGCGACGCAGGGGATTTCGAACAATCCGCTCCACCACTCCAGCACCTCGGTTTCCGGCCGGTGTTCGCTCGCCTTGGTCTCGCTGGAGAAAAAAGCACCGAACGCGACGTAGTCGGCTCCGCCCTCGCCCGCCTCCATCGCCAGGTGACGGCTAGCGTGGCAAGTTATTCCGATCTGCATGTCGCGGCCCAGTTCTTCCCGCGCTTCGCGAAGATCGCCGTCGGACTGGCCAAGGTGTACCCCGTCCGCTTTCAGGCGTTTGGCAAGCGGGACGGAATCGTTGACGATGAAGCCTACCTCGCGCGCCGCGCAGATTTCCTGCAACGGAGCAGCAAGTCGGGCGGCCTCGTGCTGGTCAACGTCCTTCACGCGGAACTGGAATGCCGTTGCCAGCCCCTCTCCGGCAGCAAGTGCACGGTCCAGCCGCTCAGGGAAAGTCCCGCCGACGTCGAGGGGGGAAATCAGGTACAGTTGGCAAGTGGGGGCCTGGGTCATGAAAACGCTCGTATCCTGTGCATGGCGGTTCGTCGATGTTCACGTTTGCGACAGCCCTCTAAAGCGTAGCTGGCGGCCATGAAAACACATTCCCTCCTGCGAGTCGCCAGTCTTGCGTTGGCAGTCTTCCCGTTAGCAGCATGCACGACCATTCCGGATGCGCCGATCGTGTCCAACGGTCCCGCGGTGCCTGCCGGAACCTCGGTCGGTATCGGCAAGCCGGTTTGGACCGGAAGGATTGTTGCCACGCCGATGGAAGTGCACGAGGACAGCCGCTGTCCTGCCAACGCGCAGTGTGTCTGGGCTGGACAAGTGGTCGTCCTGACCCGGATTGATGGCGCGGGCTGGCGCGAGAGCGTGTATCTCAAGCCCGGAGAACCGCACGCCACCCACGGCTCCAGCCTTACACTTGCCAGCGTCTCGCCGGAGCGGATGACCGATGAGGTGATCCGCTCCGCCGACTATCGCTTCACCGATGTGGGCGGCGAATAGATCAGGCGACAGAGGCCGCGCAGATCGAATCGATGGCCTTGCCCAGCGTAGCGTCGAATTCCTCGTCGCTCTGCTGCACCCGCAGGTCCTGCAGCAGGCCGCGGCTGAAGCTGGCGATCATGCCATTGTTCTTCTCCAGTTCGGCGCAGGCTTCCTCGGTCGAATACCCACCCGAGAGCGCGACGACCGCCAGTACCTTGGGATGGTCGATCAGGTCACGGTAGAGGTTCGCAGTCTTCGGAATCGACAGTTTCAGCATCACCTGGCGTTCGTCGGCCAGGGTTTCGAGGTTCTTGAGGATCTCGTCCTTGAGGATTTCTTCGCCCTCGGCACGGTCGTCGGCGTTGATGTCGTATTCCGGTTCCAGGATCGGCATCAGGCCTGCGTCGATCACCCGGTTACCCACCTCGAATTGCTGCGCCACAACGGCGGCAATGCCTTCAGCATTGGCCGACTTGATGACAGAGCGTTCCTTGGTTCCGAACATGCCCTGGGCGACGGACTTTTCAAGCAGCGGATCGAGCCTGGTTAGCGGCTTCATGAGCTGAACGCCGTTTTCCTCGTCCGCCAGGCCCTGGTCGATCTTGATGAAAGGCACCACGCCGCGTTCCTTCAGCGCCTCGGCGGTGGGCTTGCCATCGACTTCGCCGTCCATGGTCTTCTCGAACAGGATTGCACCGATGACTTTGCCATTCGCAAAGCTGGGCGAAGTGATCACGCGGCTGCGCATTTCGTGGATTTGGGCGAACATTTCATCGTCCCCGCTCCATTCGTCTTCGCCGACGCCGTAGCCGGCCAGCGCCTTTGGCGTCGAGCCGCCGGACTGGTCCAGCGCGGCGATGAAGCCCTGGCCTGCGGCGATCTTGTCGGTCATTTCCCTGGTGTTCATGCGGAAGCTCCTCAGTTCCGGATTGGACTTGGCGGAGGCTCTATGCTGCGCATTGGGCTAAGGCAAGTTGATGAAACACATGTTGGTCACACTGTTCCAACTATGGCCCCGCCAGCATGGAACGCGCGCTGTAGGAAAGCCTTTTCGTCACACCTCCGCACGGAACGGCCGAGCGTGCCGGGCTTTTCCATTGGGTAGCACGAAGAAAGGGACAGGCCATGGCACTCAGCACCAGGCAGCAGGAAATCTGCGACACTTGCGAAACCGATTTCTCGAACCTCAAAGCGGTGATTTTCAACGCCACGCTGAAACCGCCCGAACAGGATTCGCATACCGACACCCTGCTGGACGTGGTGGAGGAGATTTTCGCCAGCCAGTCCGTCGCGGTAAAGCGCCACCGCCTGTCCGCCTACCGGCTTGCCCCCGGCGTATACCCCGACATGACCGAGCACGGCTGGCCGCATGACGACTGGCCCAAGTTGTCGCCGGATGTCTTCGATGCCGATATCGTCATTCTCGGCACGCCGATCTGGCTGGGGGAAAAGTCATCCATCGCCCAGGCTTTCATCGAGAAGCTCTACGCCCATTCGGGCGAAACCAACGAGCAGGGCCAGTATGCCTTTTACGGCAAGGTGGGCGGCTGCGTGGTGACGGGCAACGAGGACGGCATAAAGCACGTCGGCAGCGGGGTGCTGTACGCGTTGCAGCACGTCGGTTTCACGATCCCTCCGCAAGCCGACTGCGGTTGGATCGGGGAAGCGGGGCCGGGTCCATCCTATGGCGACGAACAGGACGACGGCAGCCGGGCGGGGTTCGACAACGAATTCACCCAGCGCAACACCACCTTCATGGCTTTCAACCTGCTGCACGCTGCGCGGATGCTGAAAGACAACGGCGGCTACCCTGCCTGCGGCAACGTAAAAGAGGATTGGGGCGACGGGAACAAGCCCGGCTGGCCGAACCCGGAACATCGCTGAGCGCGGCGGCGCTTACCTTCCTGGCTTGAGCGCAGCCGTGAGGTTGATGGCGACCGAGGTGCGGGTTCCCTCCCCGCGATACATGCACACTGCGTGTGGAAGCCAGCTTGGGAACATCACCACCATGCCGGTTCTCGGTCGGATGGTGATCTCGCACGGCTGCGGCTTTCCGTCTGCTCCCAGCAGACGCAGGTCGGGCACGGCCATCTGCGGCGTGGGCGCGCGCGGATCGAGCAGTTGCAGTTCGCCGCCCAGTTCGGGAGCTTCGCTGCCGCCATAACCATCGTCGACATAGGCGACGAGTGACCAGTAACTGCCGGGATGGGTGTGGTACTGGTTCGCGTCCCCCTTGCGGTTCACATTGGCCCACAGTTCGGGAATCCAGCCAAAGCGGCAATCCTGGGGTGAATTTGCATCAAGCGTGGCCGCATCGGCCATGGTCATCGCCTTGTAGACCAGCGCCTTGGCCGCCTCCCCGCCCCATTCCAGCATCCGCGTGTTCGAATGCCATCCGCCCAGGTTGGAGATGTCCAGCCCCTTGGGATCACGCGCCATCTCCGCCTCGATCGCCTCGCGCAGCATGGCGATGCCGGCCTCGCTTTGCAGCGTATCGACCACGAAGGGTGTGGTGAAGAGATGATGCGTCTGCCCCATGACCCGCCGATGATAGCGCGAGTGCAGGAGAAGTCGACATACCTATGCGCCCCCTTGTTAAAGGTTCGGCGCGGGTACGAGGATTAGGCAGACAGCGCCGCGACCCCGGGCAATTGCTTGCCTTCCATCCATTCGAGAAAAGCGCCGCCCGCGGTCGAGACGTAAGTGACGTCGTCGGTCACGCCCGCATGGGCCAGCGCGGCGACGGTGTCGCCTCCGCCCGCAACCGAGGTAAGCGAGCCGTCCTGCGTCAGCGCGGCGGCGGTCTTGGCGAGAGCCACGGTCGCATCGTCGAACGGCGGTGTCTCGAACGCGCCGAGCGGGCCGTTCCAAACCAGTGTTGCGCAGGTCTTCAGCACGTCGCCCAGCGCCTCGGTCGCCTGTGGGCCGATGTCGAGGATCATCTCGTCTGCGGCCACTTCGTGGACGTTGCAGGTGCGCAAGCTAGGCGGGTTGGCAGCGAATTCTTTCGCTACCACCACGTCATACGGCAGGTGGATCGTGCAGCCCGCCTCGTCCGCTGCATCCATTATGGCGCGGACGGTGTCGGTCAGGTCGTGCTCGCACAGGCTCTTGCCCACGTCCACGCCATTGGCGGCGAGGAAGGTGTTGGCCATGCCTCCGCCGATGATCAGGTGCTGCACACGGCGGCTGAGGTTTTCGAGAACCGCCAGCTTGGTGGAAACCTTCGCCCCGCCGACCACGGCGGCGACGGGCGGCGTGGGGTTACCCAATGCCGCGTCCAGCGCCTTCAACTCCTTCTCCATCGCGCGTCCGGCGTAGGACGGCAGCAGGTGGGCAAGACCCTCGGTGGTCGCATGCGCGCGGTGCGCGGCGGAAAAGGCGTCGTTGACGTAGAAATCGCCGTTCTCTGCGATGGCCCTGGCAAAACTTGCGTCGTTCGCTTCCTCGCCCGGCCAGAACCGGGTGTTTTCCAGCAGGCCGATATCGCCTGCGTTGAGGATGCCGACAGACTGTTCCACAACCGGTCCGGCGACCTCGGGAATGAACATCACTTCCTTGTCGATCACCCGCTCCAGCTCGCCCACGATCTCGCTCAGGCTCATGGTGGAATGGCGTTCACCCTTGGGCCGCCCATAGTGGGCCAGCAGCAGCACCTTGGCACCGCGATTGCTGAGTTCGAGGATGGTCGGGGCGACAGCGCGGGCGCGCGTCAGATCGGTGGCGCGGCCATCCTTCATCGGCAGGTTCAGGTCCACGCGCACGAGCGCGCGCTGGCCGGAAAGATCGTCAGGAAGGTCGTCGAGGGTTTTGAACGAGGACATTGCTTACTCCTACTCCCCTCCCGCTGGCGGGAGGGGCCGGGGGTGGGCATGGGCCTGCAAAGGCCCACCCCGCTGCGACTAGCGAGCAAGCTCGCAAGTCTCGCTACCCCTCCCGCAAGCGGGAGGGGCTGGTATCATAGCTTACAGGAACTTCGCCATCACACCCGCGGTGTCGATCATGCGGTTGGAGAAGCCCCACTCGTTATCGTACCAGCTTACCACGCGGGCCAGCTTGCCTTCCAGTACGGCGGTTTCCAGCGAGTCCACGGTGGACGAGGCCGGGTGGTGGTTGAAGTCCTGCGATACGAGCGGCTTGTCGGTATAGTCGAGCACGCCCTTCATCGCACCGTCGGCGGCGGTCTTCAGTGCTGCGTTCAGTTCCTCTGCCGAGGTGTCGCGGCCCGGCGTGAAGACGAGGTCGATCAGCGAGACGTTAGGCGTCGGCACGCGGACGGAGGAACCGTCCAGCTTGCCTGCCAGCTCCGGCAGCACCAGGCCAACCGCACGGGCAGCACCGGTGGTGGTGGGGATCATGTTCTGCGCCCCGCCGCGCGCACGGCGCATGTCGGAATGCATCTGGTCCAGCATGCGCTGGTCATTGGTGTAGGAGTGGATCGTGGTCATGAAACCACGTTCGATACCCACCGTGTCGTGCAGCACCTTGGCGACGGGCGACAGGCAGTTGGTGGTGCAGCTGGCGTTGGAGACGATCACGTCATCTGCAGTCAGCACTTCGTGGTTTACGCCGTAGACGACCGTGGCCGAAACCCCCTTGGCAGGTGCGGATATCAGCACGCGCTTTGCACCTGCGTCGAGGTGCGGCTTGGCGGCGTCGTGGCTCTGGAAAAAGCCGGTGCATTCCAGCACGATTTCCACGCCCATGTCCTTGTGCGGCAGGTTGCCCGGATCGCGCTCGCTGGTAACGGCGATGGTCTTGCCGTTGATAACCAGGTTGCTGCCGTCGACTTCCACCGTGCCGGGGAAGCGGCCATGCGTGCTGTCGAAACCGAACAGCAGGGCATTGGCATCGGTGTCTGCCAGGTCGTTGATCGCAACGAGTTCGAAATCGTGGTCGTCCCGCTCCAGAAGGGCGCGTGCAACAAGCCGCCCGATGCGTCCGAAACCGTTGATCGAAACCTTGGTCGCCATTTTCAGAAACTCCTGCTTAGTCGTTCAATTTGCTGATGATTTGCGGTACGATGGCATCGGCGGTCAGGCCGAATTTCTTGAACAGGTCGCCCGCCGGGGCCGACGCGCCGAAACGGTCGATACCGATATTGAGACCGTTCGCCATGGTATAGCGTTCCCACCCGAAGGTGGTGCCCGCCTCGATGCTGACGCGCAATATCTGCTCCGGCCCGACATTGGGCAGGATGTCTTCCTTGTAGGCCGCGTCCTGCTCGTCGAACAGTTCGGTGCAGACCATCGAGACGACATCCGCGCCCACGCCCTGCTTTTCCAGCTGGTCCGCGCATTCCAGCGCCAACGACACTTCGGAGCCGGTAGCGATCAGGATCACGCGCCGCTTGTTGCCCGCTCGCTTCAGGCGGTAGCCGCCCTTGGAGCACATGTCGGTTTCTTCCGGCGAATTGCGCACCTGCGGCAAGCCCTGGCGGCTGAGGGCGATCACGCTGGGGCGGTTCTTCTGGGCGATGGCAATCTGCCAGCACTCGGCGGTCTCCACCCGGTCTGCCGGACGCATCACGAGCAGATTGGGCATGGCGCGCAAGCTTTGCAGATGTTCGATCGGCTGGTGCGTGGGACCATCCTCGCCAAGGCCGATGGAATCGTGCGTCATCACGTAGACGACGCGGCATTCCTGCAGGGCCGAGAGACGGATCGCGCCGCGGCAGTAATCGGTGAAGATCAGGAAGGTGCCGCCGTAGGGGATAATGCCGCCGTGCAGCGCCATGCCGTTCATCGCCGCTGACATGCCGAACTCGCGAATGCCATAATAGACATAGCGGCCCGAATAGTCGTCCGCCGTGAACGGACCGATGCCGCCCGCCTTGGTGTTGTTGGAACCGGTCAGGTCGGCGCTGCCGCCGACAAGTTCGGGCACCAGTGGGTTGAGCACGTCGAGCGCGTTCTCGCTGGCCTTGCGGGTGGCGACTTTTTCCGCGCTTTCCAGCCACTTGGAGAAAGCTCTTGCCGCCTTGTCTCCGGCTGGAAGGTCGCCCGCCATGCGGCGCGTGAACTCGGCCTTGTCCGTCGATGCGCTCAGGCGATCCTGCCACTCGGCATGGCCGGCGGTGCCGCGTTCACCGGTGGCAAGCCAGTCGGCGCGAATGTCTTCAGGCACTTCGAACGGACCGTGATCCCAGCCCAATTCCTTGCGCGCGGCAGCGATCTCGTCCTCGCCCAGCGGCGCGCCGTGAGTGGCGCTGGTGCCCTGCTTGTTGGGCGCGCCCTTGCCGATGATGGTGGTGCACTGCACCAGCGAGGGGCGCTCGGTTTCGGCAACCGCCTCGTCGATCGCGCGGCGGATGTCGGCGGGATCGTGCCCGTCACACTTCACCACGTGCCAGCCTGTGGCGCGGTAGCGGGCGGGAATGTCTTCGGAAGAGGACAGCGAGACCTTGCCGTCGATGGTGATGTCGTTGTCGTCCCAAAGCACGGTCAGGCGGTCCAGCTTCAGGTGCCCGGCGATGCCGATGGCCTCGTGGTTGATCCCTTCCATCAGGCACCCGTCGCCCGCGATCGCCCAGGTACGGTGGTCGACCAGTTCGTCGCCGAACTGCGAATTGAGGTGCCGTTCCGCCATGGCCATGCCCACGGCCATCGCCACGCCCTGCCCCAACGGGCCGGTGGTCGCCTCCACCCCTGGCAGCAGGAAGTTTTCCGGGTGCCCGGCACAGGGGCTGCCCAGCTGGCGAAAATTCCTGATATCCTCCAGCGTCGGCTGTTCATAGCCGCTAAGGTGCAGCAGCGAATAGATCAGCATCGAGCCGTGGCCAGCGCTCAGCACGAACCGGTCGCGGTCGGCCCAGTCGGGCGCCTTGGGATCGAACTTCAGGTAGTCGCTCCACAGCACCGTGGCGACGTCCGCCATGCCCATCGGCATGCCCGGATGACCGGAATTGGCCGCCTGCACCGCGTCCATTGACAAGGCACGGATGGCATTGGCCATGTTGGTGAAACGGGCGGTGTCGTCGCTCATGCGTTTGAGCCTCCAGAATAGGCAGCGCTGCGCAACGGCAGCGATTCGGTTGTGGGCTGTGTGGTGGGGGCAGGCCGATAGGTCAAGCAAGAGCCCGATGCGAAAGCACAAGCGTCAATTCGCTCGTCGATAGTTATTCACAGGTTGCCGCCCCAAGCCTTTGCCGCGGCGCGATTTGCGAGTAATTTGCCCGGCATGGACGGTGACCGCATAGCACAGGCGCTGGCCCGCATCGAAGCGGCCTCTGCCCGGATCGAGGCGGCAGCCTCGCGCCGTCCCGCGTCCGACCCGCTGTTGCAGGCCCGCTACGACCGGCTGCACGGCGAGACCGCAAGCGCGCTGGAAGAGGTAGAGGCCCTGATCGAGGCGCTGACCGCATGAGCACCAGCAATGTCACGCTCGAGATCGCCGGCCGCCGCTACACCATCGCCTGCGCGCCGGGGGAGGAAGCCCATATCGAGGGGCTGGGAACCTCGATCAGCCAGAAGCTGGCCCAGCTCGACAGCCTGAAGGGGCAATCAGCCGAACGCGTCCTGCTTTACGCCTCGCTGCTGCTGGCCGACGAGTTGCACGAAGCACAAGCCAATGTGCCCGCCGAGACGGCCCCGCCCGCCGCCGAAGAAGCCGAAAAACTCGAAAAAATGGCCGATCGGCTCGAAGCCCTCGCGCAGCGTCTTGAGAGTGACACCGCGAACGCCTAAATAGGACACGGCGGGACTGCCCGGAACGAGCCGCTTGAGATATCCCTGAGGCTATAAGCAATCCAAGGGAGCTGTCCCTACCGGGGCCACGGGTTCGTCCTGGCGGTCCTGGATATACGGCGCCCACCTGACGTAAAGGCGTCAGAGGATTTCCCGGAAAACGACCCATGGTGGTTCCGCCACTCGCCTTTCGGGCGCCCTACCGCTGCGCTACTTGAGGGCCTTATTCGGTGCCCTATCGCTGCGCTACTTGAGGGCCTTATTCGGTGCCCTATCGCTG
>CANLQG010000006.1 GCA_947493195.1 uncultured Sphingomonadaceae bacterium
GACTTGTCTGGGGGCCGAAGGGAAACCTGTTCATGACGGGTGGTGCGGGCAGGCAGCGCAGCTGCCAACACGGCCGGCAAAGGAACGGGTTGCTGTCCTCAGCTGATCTGGTTCAGGACTGTTCGCGACAAAAGCCGGATGGGTATCGGGTGCGGGTCTGAAGGCTCACGTGACCCTGCAGAAGTCAGCCTCCCCCATCGCCTTGCGATGCCGCCAGGAGATCCATGAAGCCCAAGCGCAGGTCCCGGTCTTCCTCGTTTTCGAACGCCACATCGAGATCGGGGGCGGACCCGAACATGTGCAGGAACGACCACAGCGCAAAGCGCTTGCGCCGTTCCTCCTCAAGGCCGAGATCGACCCGGCAATGCTCAATGCCGGCTGACAACGTATCGGGAGCAACCCCGGAGAGGTCGGTAGTGGCAAAGTAGCGCTGCAGCAGATCGTCAAGTTGCATGACCGGTCCATAGTCGGATCGTTGCCGAATGCACATCCAGGCAATGCAGATGCAGATTGAGAAGGCCCCTCAGGACCCGGGAGAGGTGCCCAAGGGGCCGCGACGATCGACCACGGTGATCCGGCGCGCCTTGGCATCGATCACCAGCCGTTCGGTGACGCCATTGCCCGGAAAGGCGACGACGTAACGCGGATTGAGCGTAAGCATCTGCTCATTGCGCTTGAAGCCGGCGCGCGCACCAAGCCTGCGGTCGAGCGAATAGGTCAGCTGCTGCACTTCGCGGCGTTCAGCCCAACTCGCGGCGAGGCGATCGGCACCCTTGCCGTCGCCGCCATGGACCAGGAAGAGATCGGGAACCACACCGCGAACCTTGTCCAGCGTCGCCCAGATATTTTCGGCATAGGCACGCGCGTCCTCGGCGCTCTCGAAGCTCTGACGACCACCGGCGAAGACGATTGGAGTTCCCTCCGGGATCAGGGCGTGACGCCGGTTCTCCGCACGAGCGCGGAGGAAATCGCGGGCATCGATCACAGCCGATGTGAGGTTTCGAGAATGGCTCGCGCGCGAGCCCGAAACGGGTTTCCACGAGGAACCGGTCTCGTCGCGATAGAGGGCTGCCGCAGCCTCGCGCATCTGCTCGAAGGCCAGCATGCTGGCTTCGGCGGCCTGCGCGCGCTCAACCTGTTCTTCCAGATTGCTCGAATGTACTTCGGAACCATCGGCGGATGCGAGCAGGACCCGGATCTCGTCGCTGGCCCGGTCAAGCTGAGCAGACTTGCGGCTGGCGGCACGGTGGAAGAGATTGACCACGCCCCAGGCAATATCCTCGGCATCGGCTTCCAGGGCCGTGTCGGAGAACATGGCGAAGAGGTCGGACCAAACGGCTCCAAGCGTCTGGTCGATCGCATCCTCGCAGGGAAAATCGGTTTCGTTGAAGCGAGCTGGCCTGATGCTGAGGCCTGAGAGGTCGAGGCCGGCAAGCTGGGATGCAAAGCTGTCATACATGGTGCAATTCCTCCTGAGTATCGGCGAGGGCACCGGGAAGGAAATCTCCCGCGAGAATGCCTGTTCGCCGTGCCCCAAAAAGGACCGGGAGAAAGGGATCGGCGCACCGCGTCAGCGGGGAACCTGCGCAAGGCAAGGCTGGCGCGGGCCACACGGGCCGCAGCCTTGC
Source organism: uncultured Sphingomonadaceae bacterium (assembly GCA_947493195.1). Classification (GTDB taxonomy): domain Bacteria; phylum Pseudomonadota; class Alphaproteobacteria; order Sphingomonadales; family Sphingomonadaceae; genus Alteraurantiacibacter. The sequence goes on from CANLQG010000006.1 coordinate 1,629, forward strand.
GCGGGTTGCGGCGGAACCTGACCGGTTCAGGGGGCGAGGGATCAGCGAACAGGCTGGCGGGAGTTTGGCAGGTGCAGGCGCGCTCAGGAGGTTGCCGGCAAGGCTCAGCCGAGCGATGGCAGTCCGAACTGTTCAGGCGTGTACGCCAGAACATCGGCATGCGGAAAGGCGGCTATCGCGGTCAGGCGCTTGCCCTCGAGACGAAGGTGCCAGCCCCGTCCGTGATCGGGCGTAGGCTGGGCACAGCAAGCAGGGTCGAAGAGCGCCACATTGAAGCCATTTGGCTCTCGCACGGATTGGGCGCGAATGGCCTGCCCGTCCGCCTCGCGTGCACTTGCTGCGAGATCCTGGCAGGCGGAGTAGTCAACCGGATCGGTCCATCGCTCCCGTTGCCCATCGAAGGGAAACTTTGTGAGGTCTAGCAAACGGGCGATCGACAGGGGCACAGAAAAGCTCAGGTGCTCGCTGGTGCGGTTACCGGGCACAAAGCCCGGTGAGCGGCTGAAGAAACGAAGCCGCCAGTAGGCGGTTTCTGAAATCGCCGTGTGCTCGCCTTCACTGCCGTAGAAAATTCCGGGCCGCTCGTTCGCCCGGCGAAAGCGGCTGGCCACTGTGTGACCATAACGAAAAGGCGAGGCGAGCAGGTAGTGGAGCCCCTGCGCTGCCTTCGGCAGGTCGGGCTTGGCGCCATCCGCCAGTTCCTCGAGCCGATGTTGCTCGGCAATATCGCCCGTTAGCCTGTTGGTGGAAATCCGGTGCTGTGCCTCGACCACGCGCCATACGGTTCGGCGATAGCGGCGAAACTCAGACGCGAGCGCGGTAGGCGTCGACATAATCGCAAACGGTCATCAGGCCCTTGAAGCTGTCGACCAAATCGATCGGTCGCGCATCAAGGTCGACGTTGCGCGTCGCCAGCCACGAGCGCGCCGCCATGTCATCGCTGCCGAGCAGCGCATCTAACGAGCGAAACAGGCGCAGGAGGTATTGTGCCGCCTCAAACGACTTGCTCGCCGGATCAAGTTCAGCCTTGCCCGCGCGCAGGCGCGAAACTGTCGCGGCCGAGAGGCCGAGAACACTACCGAGCTTGGCATTGGTCAGACCCCAGAACTGGGCAAGGCGCGCAATCGCAGAGGTGAGCAGCTTGCCGTCATCGGGCTGGAGTTTAAGCGGCTGGGTCGCCATAGCGCTTCCTCTTCATATGCACGATATAGACTAATATCGTTCAAATGCAATATCACACACGTTCGAAAACGGTTTCGCCATTCGAAAAGCGGCCAATCATTCTAAGCTCACCAAACAGCGTCTCGAAGCGCGGGCCAACTTGATGCAGCCAGTGCCGCGCCCTCCCCGTTCGTGGGATGTTAAGATCGGTCTCCCAGATCGCGGCAAGGCCGCACCAGGCCGATATGCCGCAGTCGGCGAAAGCGTTTCGCAGGAGGATACGGTCCTCGCGGCCGCGCCACCCATCGAAGCGCTCGAACGAAGGAAAGGCAGCCTTCGCGGTATCGATTACCTCGTCGACGCGGCACTCATAGGCCCAGTCGACATCCCCGTCTTCGCTGCCATCAAGCAGACGAAAGGCCACCACGGAGCGGTTCGGATAACTGACAGAACGTCCCATCTTACCTCTCCTGCTCAAGCCGCATCAGCGAGATCGCCATCGGCCTCGCTTTCGCTGGATTGGTGACCGCCAAGGTCAAGCAACAGACTGGCCGCTTCTTCGGCCTTGGCCGCGGCTGTGAGGATCGCGCGCTCGTCCGCTTTGAGGATCTTGAGCCAGGACGCGATGTAGCTGGCGTGATGGTCGAGGTGGGTGACCGGAAGACCCAGTTCTGCCCCGAGAATAGCCGACGAAAGCTCGGCGATCAGTTCTTCGGCAGCGTAGGCCTCGCTGCCGAAGCGATTCTTGAGATCGCGGTCGAGCCGCGAGGAATGCCCCGTCCAGTGCGACAACTCGTGCGCGAGTGTCGCATAGTAGTGGTCGTAGGCTTCGAAGAGTTCGGCTGGCGGCATGGTGACACGGTCGCGCAGCGGCTCATAATAGGCCTGCGCACCTTGATGCCGGAGGTCGGCACCGATTTGGGCAAAGAAGGCATCAAGACGGTCTTCGCGTCCTTCGGGCTCAAGCGCGGCAACCAGCGGCTTGGGATGGTAGAAAGCAGGGAGGCCATCGCACTGGTCAGCGTTGAACACGGCGTAGGCCTTGAGCACGCGCCGGTTTTCGGTGTCGGCCTCGCCTTCGGCGTTTTCGACCTCCTTGGTGTAGCTCTTGTAGAAAATCGCTATGGTCGATTTTTCGCCTTTGCGGACCTGGCCGCCGAGCGCCTGGCACTGGCGATAGGTCATCCAGTAGGGAGAGGCGTAGCCACAGCCATCGGCAACCATCCACAGCCAGAAGGTGTTCATGCCGCGATAGGGTGTCCCGCAGCAGCGTAAAGGCCGCGAGACCGGCACGCCCCGCCACGGCTTGACCCATGGCTTGATGCCCTGCCCGAGTTTTTCGATGATGGCGGCGGTGATGCGCTGGGCTGGCGAAACTGAAGCAGTGCGGCGGGACCTGGTCATGAAAGTTCTCCTGATCGCCGGGACGGACATGCCCCGGTTCAGGAAGCGCAAAGCTCTCTCTCCTCTTCGCAAAGATCGGTCGAAAAGACACCCTGTGAATTTGGGGTTGGCTTTTGAGGAGCCTCGGCACCCCCAATCAATGCCATTGCCCGGGCGTGAAACCGCCCGAGGAGCTTTTTACAGTTTGGCGCGACTGCCAAGAAACTGACAGTACACCAGCGCCATGGCCAGGCGTTCCCGATGCTGTGCTGGATCCCTCGGCCTCGTTATACAGTTCGAGAGCAGTTCCAGGGCCACTGATGATCCCTATATTCTGACGCACTCGAAAGGCGGTGGCATCCGAACCGCGAGCCCGGTGGTTCGGACCTCTCGGTTATGACGCCGCCCATCACCAGGACATCATTCGGTCAGGGCGTCACAGCCTGCCAAGCCGATATCGAATTTCCGATTGGAATAGTTGTAATCAATTTCTCGAGCAGTTGATCGTTCGATGCGGGACACGGATTGGCAGGAATGCCGTGACGCCGGTAGCTAAGAGAGAACCCTTTCTGGCCAGTCACCACTCGAAGGCTCGGCGAAGATCAGCAAGCGCGGTAGGGCAGGTGTCGGGAAATGCTTCGATCAGCTCGAGGAACGGCGAACGTGTGGCCCCTCGCCTGTTATAACGGAACTGGATCTCTGCCAGAAAACGCCACAGATTGTCAGGCGAAAATCGCCCGTAGAGGCGTAAGGTGCGCTTTAGAACGCCCCAGTATACCTCGATAGGATTGTTGGTGATGCCAGCAAAGTTGTGAAACGCGCGCGAGTGATTGATCGGAATATGCTCCCAGCCATCGCGAGCGAGCGAACTGTAGGCCAGATGACAATCGGTAACGAGTATCGATCCTGGCCGCACAACCCGGTTTATCGCAGAGGTGACCGTTTCGAGTTTGCGGTTCGGCAGCACACCGCAGCGCACTTCCCCTTCGCTCGCGATGCCCATCACGATGTGAGGCATCGGTTTCTGACCCTTGCGCACATTACGTATCAGGGTTTCGTCAATATGGACCATACGACCGGGACCTCCGAGAGGTCGCAGCGGTTCGAAAGACGCCATGTGTGCGCGAATGCAATTGGTCATGCGATGCGCGCTGGTGATACCGATGCCCAGCTGGCGTCGCAGGAAGCTTGACCGGGCACCCGTGGAAGAATTGGAAAATATCAGAAGTGCATAGAACCATGCCATGAGCGAAAGATTCGAGCGATAGAAGGCCGTCCCTTCGAGGACGGATGTTTGTCGTCTGCAGGTATGGCCATATTTCTTTGTTCCACGGATAGGAAACCAGCCGCCTGTCTCGCCACATTTTGGACACGGGGAGTGGTCACCGTAACGAACGTTGAAGATGTGCTCGAGGCAAGCGTCTTCGTTCGGAAACCGCTCAAAAAACTCGATGACGCTTGTTCCGCGATAAGTCATTCTCCCAGTCGTTCCTGCGGGGCGAACCGGGAGGACCAGAACTCAAGTTCACTGGACCGTTCGCTACTCAGGAGCGGGAAGGCTCCGACCATGTCCGGGAAGGTCTCGTGCGATCGGGAGCGGCGATTGAACCTGAACTCGAATTCCTTCAGGTATTTCCAGAGGTTGCGATAATCTACACGCCGATAGACATTTCGCATCGGACGTCGGAAGTAGGTAAGGAAGCCGGTTATCGGGTTACCTCGGCTGCCGGGCATCGGGAGTTGCGGCACTAATGACACATCGGTAGGCCGCGTGCCGAATTCGGTCAGGACGCGGTGGGTATACTCGCAGGTCGTGACCGGAACGGCATCCGGGACCAACTTGTCGGCAATCACGGCTCGCAGGGTGTGGCGCCGCGCACGACCGATCAGCGTCGTCTGGACGTCGTGTCCGTCTCCGATGATAACTGCTCTCGCCACCCCGCGGCTTGGATACCCTCTTGTACGCACGCCTGACAATTCCTCAATTCTGATTTCAACGCAGAGGCCAGGGGCACCAACTTTCTTCTCTGCATCGAGTGCAGCCAGGTGCAGGCGGAGGCGATCGCCCAGACGATAGGCCGCTTTCTGACTGAGCCCCAGCTGGCGCTCCCAGAAGCTCGCCGGTACTCCGAAGGTCGAATTGGAAAAGTGCAGCATTGCATAGAACCACAACTGGAGCGGGATTTGCGATTGAGCAAAGATGGTGGTGGCCAGCGGATGCAATGCGGTGCCGCAGGGGTGTTGGAAACGCTTTGTCCCCGCAATCCGGTACCACCGACTTGAAGGGCCACATTTCGGACACACTGGCTCCGCTCCGAAACGAGTGCGGAACACGTGTTTCAGACAAGCCTCGCCGTCGGGAAACATTTCCCGGAAACGCTGAAGACTGCATCCGCGATAGCCGAGACGATCAGACTCGTAATCGGTAGCCGGATAGCCAAGATCGAACATGGGAGACATCCCCCAACGCTGGTCCGCCCGGTCATTTCGGGTCAAGCCATAAATTCTGGGGCAACGGCCCTCATCTGGATGTAACCATCGACCGTGTCCCTTCATCGCTGCGGGAAGAGTGCTGCCCCCCCCGGGTCTGAAACAATTCTTCATCCAAGTTCGAGCCAGCCTATTGCGTCAGTCGCTCGCTTGGCGGCTTGGGTGGATATGCCTCCGTAGCGAGATCTGGCGCTACACGAAGCACGCAGCGTCTCTTGCGCCGGTTCGATCCTGACTAATGCTTGTGGATACCTGGCCAGCGCACTAACCGGTCAATGCCGATAAATACCTTCGCCGTGCAGACGGACTAGCGCCGCGCACCCCCTGAATTGAGAAAAGGGCAGTATTTCGTGTCTTCCAAAGTTTCAGTACTTGTCACAGGGGGCGCCGGTTACATCGGGAGCCACGCAGTCCTGGCTCTCCTTGATGCCGGCTGGCCCGTGGCAGTTCTCGACGATCTCTCGACAGGTTTCGAATTCGCAGTACCGGACGGCGTTCCATTCTATCGCGGTGACATAGCCGACGAGGCTCTGTTGCACCACATTTTCGAAGAAGAGGGAACGCGGGCAATCATGCATTTTGCGGGCTCGATCATCGTTCCTGAAAGCGTCGAAAACCCCTTGAAGTACTACAGCAACAATACCGCCAAAAGCCGCTGTTTGATCGAGACTGCCGTAAAGGCCGGTATCTCCCATTTCATCTTCTCGTCCACGGCTGCGACCTATGGAACGCCTGATATCATTCCAACTCCGGAAAATGCACCGAACCAACCGATAAATCCTTACGGTTATTCAAAACTGATGACCGAGCAAATGCTCATCGATACGTCCCGTGCACACAGCCTCAACCATTGCAGCTTACGTTATTTCAATGTCGCCGGCGCCGACCCTGCAGGACGTAGCGGACAAGCTACTGCAGCGGCGACACATCTCATAAAGGTCGGAGTTGAAGCCGCGCTTGGTAAAAGGAATGGAGTTGCAGTTTTCGGGACTGATTACGGCACACCCGACGGCACCGGGGTGCGCGATTACATTCACGTGAGTGATCTTGCTTCGGCCCACCTCCTATCGCTCGAAGCGCTTATAGCGGAACCACAACACTCGATGACGATGAATTGCGGCTACGGTCAAGGCTATTCTGTCTTTGAAGTGCTCGATGCGGTTGAGCGCGTTACCGGGCGCAAGATCGAGCGACGGATCGAGGGCCGAAGGGAAGGCGATCCGGCAATGCTGGTTTCCGATCCTGCCCGGCTGAGAAACAAACTTCGCTGGTGTCCGCAATACGCGGACCTCGATCTCATCGTAAGCCACGCCTTTGCGTGGGAGCAGCGTCTGGATATTCTGCGGGCCTAGGCAGGCATTCGACCGGGGCGTGAGACAACGCTGTGGAACTATCGGGTCCTATTGCTCGCGTATACGCCCCGCCAGCAGGTCGAGCATTCTGCGAATGAAACGCGAAAACCAGCCGGATCGACTGATTGATTTCTTGAAAGGTCAATCAACGAATAGGCGGCCCGCCCCGGTTGGGACGGACCGCCCGCCGAGTGACCTGGACCTGTCAGGAGGGATCAGGCAGCCTGCTCGGCAATCTCGTCGGCTACATCGCCGCGGACCGGTTCTTCGGCTTCGGCATCGACCTGTGCGGCTTTCACGAGATCGGATGGAACGTCAGCATCAGTGAACCGCATGATCGTCGGAACCCAGGCCTGGGCCCGTTCCTTGGCGTCGGCCTCGCCGATGAAGTTGCCCGAGAAGATGCGCTCGGCAGCGTTCGCCAGTTCGGTTTTCTTCGACGCGGCATAGCGACTGACCAGCTCCGGACCGCCGGCGGCATCGAGCGCCTCCAGCGTGCGAGCCTTGGGCACCCGGTCAAAGTAGTTCGCCGCCGTGGGACGCCACCAATGCGCGGTCTCGATTTCGAGCAGCGAGCCGAGCGCCTCGTGCATCGGCGTCGAGCGTTCGCCGTCGCAGGCAAGGCTGGCGACAAGCGTGCGCGAGACGACATGGCCGAGCCAGGCCGAGCGCGCCTCGTCGGAAAGCGCCCGGAACCTGGCAAACCGCTCGACATCGCTTGTTCCAGCACGCCAGCTTTCATCGAGCGACCCGGCAAACTCGGCCAGAGCAGCGCTTGCCGGTGCGTCCTTGGCCTCGAACCCGGTGACCGGGCCGGATGCGACCGAACCGACCAGCGTCGAGGCCTTTCTGGCGCGCCAGTCGTGCCCATCGGCATCGGCGAGCGTGAAGACCATGAAGTCGAGCGCCAATGCCGGATCGTTGGCAAGATGGATCGCCAGGATGTCGCGGCGCTGCATCGCGAGCTCGTCGAGCAGGCGCTGCGAGAGCGAGCTCCCTTTAGGCTTCACCGTTCCGTTCTCCTCGACTGGCTCGACAGCACCATCGTCGTCGGTGATGACTTCGGTCTCGGTGTAGAACTGCGGAACCAATGTCGGCTCGCCATTGCGCGAGAGGACGAGGAAGGCGCCAGCTTCGGCCTTCAGTTCGTCAGCAAGTATCGGCGGGCGATCATTGAGAAAGCGCATGGCACGGTCGATGACAACGAGTTCACGTTCGGCCTTGGCGACCTTGTCCTCGTCGCTGTCTTCGTCTTCGAGCACGGCGGCGACGCGGTCGTAGTCGGCCTCAAGCTGCCCAAGTTCCTGCACTTCCTGTTCGGTCATCGGCGCAGGCTGGCAGGGCAAGCGACCCAGGCCTTCAACGAGGTCATGGCTGACATAGGTGCCCAGTGTCGGGCGCACCCAGGCCAGACCAAATTCCTGCGCTGTCCGCGCAGCCACTTCCTCCATGGCCTTGCGCGCGAGGTCCTCGAGCAGCTCGGCATCGATCCAGCTCTCGCTGGCGTCATCGTCGAACAGTTCGCGCTCGATCCGGCCGCCTGCGGCGAGATAGACATCGCGTCCGACCAGGACAGCGCGCGGATCGCAGCCGCGCACCGTGGCGTCGAGCACCATGCGGCGGATGGTGTCGGGCGTCACCTGGTACCAGGCGTCCTGCAGCTCGGCATAGACATGCGCCTGGCGCTCGACGTCGGAGATCGCGCCGTAGGCCTTGGCCATGTCGAGCGTGATCGTGCCTTCGGCGAGCGCTTCGAAGACGCAGGGCGCGAGAGAGGCCAAGCGCAGACGTCCTTCTACGAAACGGACAGTGAGGCCAAAGCGGCGCGCCACATCCTCGAGGCTGGCCCCCGCCTCGATGATGGAAGCGAAGGCCTGTGCCTCGTCGGCCGGGTTTATTGCGAGACGCTGGAAGTTCTCGGCAAGGCTGGCTTCCCGCACTTCGCTTTCCTCGCCTTCGATGACGAGGCAGGTGACCTCGTGGCTTTCGGGCAAGGTGCCCTCTTCGGCCAGCGCCTGAAGCGCTGCGAGGCGGCGACCGCCGGCCTCGACCTCGAACTTACCGCGCTTCCCTTTGCGCACGACGAGGTTTTGCAGCAGGCCGCGCGCAGCGATGTCTGCCCGCAACTGTAGGTCGGCCAGCGCGTCGCTCGACTTGCGAACGTTGCGCGGGCTCGCCGCGAGCTTCTTCAAGGCAATAGACTGGATCATGGGTGTTCTCCTGATGGAATGAAGGCGCAGGTGAGGATCACGAGGCCCACAAGCCCAGAGGGCTCCCTCCCCTCTTATCGTCGGGGCGGAGCGGGGAACGTGCTTGGAGCTTGCCGGCAGGAGAATTCCGAGGCACTATGCTGCAATGCAGCAAGACGAATTATCAGCAGGCAGGGGCAATCAGTTGCTGCGCGCCATCGCTGAACGGCGATGGATGTCGGTAACCTATAACGGCAAAAAAATGTGCCTTGAGCCGCACCTCCTCTTCTTCAGACACGGTGAGCCCTATCTCCTCGCGAAAAACACAGCCAAACAACAGGCGTCCGGAGCAGCGCCAAAGCTTGGCCAGTTCAAGCTGGCGGGTTTGACGAGCATGGTCCTGGAGGCCGGCACCTTCGTGCCTGCCGCAGGATTTGACGGCCAGCCTCCACGAGGCGATGATGCCGTCGTCACGAGCGTGATTTCCTGAACCTGCCATTCAAACTGCGAGGCTTGGCAGCACGGACGCCGCCCGCGACACCGGGACAAACAGCCGCGTGCGGTAGCGGATGATCTCGGTGAAGCAGCCCTTGTTCTTGTACCAGTCGAGCCGGTCGGGCGAGAACCCGGTGAGTTCGAGGCGCTGTTCGCCCCCGACCAGCGAGCGCTTCACGGTAAGTGGGTCGTGGCTTGCAAGGCCCAGCGATTTGCCGCTGGCGAGGACGAGGTCGCCGATCTGCTCTGCCGGTGGTCCAGCAACCCCGGAGAGACCAAAGGTCTCGGCGATCGCAGCGAGATCGATATCGAGCACTTCGCGTCCGATGATCGACTGGCCCTCTTCGGCAACGAGCCGGGTGACGCGGACATGATCGCCAGGGAGGCGCTTCCAGACAGCAAGCAGCAGCCCGGTGGCAAGATGGACACGCTCGGTCACCGGTGAAGCAGCGGCCTCTTCTTCCTCGGCCCGCCAGGCGCTCGTGAACGCGGTGACGCCAACTTCTTCCCAGTGGCTTTCACCGAGTGCTTCAAGTGTCCAGTTGGCAGACTTGAGCGGTCGCAGCAGGCGCCGGCGTTCGATCACGGCCCCGTCGTCAGCGATGAGACGCCGGGCTGGAACCGAGAGCGCGACCTTGCCCGAGCGCGCATTGCGCATCGGGACCGCGTGCGGGCTGCCGATCTCGTGCATCCGCACCAGGCGCTGCAAGCGTAGAGGCCGCAGGTGCATCGTCACTTCTAGCGAGACGAGCCGGGTTTCGGCACCGGTCACGGGGTCGGTGCGCAGGAGTTCATCGGCAAGGACCGTGAAACGATCGACCTTTACGGTTTCCAGTCCCTGGTCGAGCGTTCCGGCCTCGCGCGCGGCTTCGATCCGCGCTTCGACGAGGCCGAGATATTCATCGAAGATTGCGTTCTGGAGCGCGATCGGCAGCGCAAGAATGCGGTTGAGCCAGCGCTGGATCGTCGGGAGATTATCGGTCAGTCCACCATCTGGGCTTTCAAGCCGGAGGCCTGTGCGCTCGACGAAGTTGCCGAATGTGGTGGCTTCAAGCTTGCCGTCATAGAGCAGCTGGAACCAGCGGCTGAGCGCGTCGCGCGCATAATCGCTTTCGAGATTGTCGGCGGGGTCGAACAGGTTCTGCCCGCCGGTCTGGCGCTGGCCGCGGGTCAGCGCGCCAAGGGCATCGAGCCTGCGCGCAATGGTGGATATGAACCGGCGCTCGCCCTTCACATCGGTGGTTACCGGCCGGAACAGCGGAGCCGAGGCCTGGTTGGTGCGGTTCGTACGACCGAGACCCTGGATCGCGTTGTCGGCGCGCCAGCCCGGCTCGAGCAGGAAATGAACTCGGCGCTGCTGATTCCGGCAGCCTAGGTCGGCATGGTAGGAGCGCCCTGTGCCGCCCGCATCCGAGAAGACGAGGATGTGCTTGGTTCCTTCCATGAAGCTTTGCGCTTCGGCGACGTTGGCGCTGGGACTACGCCGTTCGAGGCACTGCTGACCATCGCGGCCCATGACCAGCCTTCGGGTGCGACCCGTGACCTCGGCCACAGCCTCGGTTCCGAAGTGCTCTATGATCGCGTCGAGCGCGGTAGCGATGGGCGGCAACGCGCACAGCTGCTCGATCAGCGCGTCACGTGCGGCCATGGCGCTGGGGCAGAATACGGGATTGCCCTCCTCGTCGCTCATCGCCTCGGAGCGAAGATTGCCATCCTCATCGGCGAAGACCTGCATCAGGCGCACCGGGAAGCTCTTCGCAAGATAATCGATGACGTATTCACGCGGGGAGAGATCGATATCGAGCGCTTCGCGCTCCTCGTCGGATAAGTCGGCGAGACGTCTGTCGAGCATGGCCTCGGCGGTCGAGACCAGCTGCACGACAACCGAATGGTCCTCGCCAAGCGCCGCTTCCATCGCGGGGATCAGGCTCGGCAGTTTCATCGAAAGGAGGAGCTGGGCAAAGAAGCGCTGCTTGGTGCCTTCGAAGATCGAGAGCGCTGCAGCCTTGGCATTCCGGTTAAGCGTATCGCCGCTGTCCTCGTCGACCACGCGAGTCGCCTCGAGCGCAGCTTCCAGGTTGCGGTGAATGATCGCCCAGGCCTCAGCATAGGCATCGTAGATTCGCACCTGCGCTTCGGTCAGGCAGTGCTCGAGGATCTCGTACTCGACCCCGGCGAAGGACAGCGCGCGGGCAAGGTAGAGCCCCTGGGCCTTGAGGTCGCGGGCGACGAGTTCCATCGCCGCGACTCCGCCAGCGCGGATCTCCGTCATGAAGGCCTCGTGGGTCGGGAAGGCGGTTTCGGGACCCCACAGGCCAAGCCGGGAGGTGTAGCCAAGGTTGGCAATATCCGAGGCGCCAGTGGCAGACGCATATAGCACGCGGGCGCGCGGCAGATGGTTCTGCAGCCTGAGGCCCGCCATCCCCTGTTCGGAGCCCTTGACCTTGCCGCGGGTCGAAGAGCCTCCGAGCGCATTGGCCATGGCGTGGGCCTCATCGAAGGCGAGCACGCCGTCGAAATCCTCACCCGCCCAGGCAAGGATCTGGTCGAGCCGCGTGTCCTCGGCGCGCCCCGAGCGCAGCGTCGGATAGGTGACGAACAGGATGCCTTCGGACATCGTTACGGGGTGGCCGAGTTTCCAACGCGAGAGAGGCTGGAGATCGAGCGGCAGCCCGCCAAGCGCTTCCCAGTCGCGGCGCGCATCTTCGAGCAGCGCCTCGTTCTTGGTGATCCAAACGTGACGGCGCTCGCCTTTAAGCCAGCGGTCCATGATGACCGCTGCGATCTGCCGACCCTTTCCCGCTCCCGTCCCGTCGCCAAGGAAGAAACCCTGGCGGTATGCGTGCCCATCCTCGGACAGTTCCAGCGAGGTACCCTCCTGGGCGACCTTGAAGCGCCCCGGGAGATTGCGCGCGAATGCCTGGGCGGCGTAGACCAGTGTCTCGCATTGCGCTTCGGACAAGAGGCGATTGACCTGCCAACCTGCGGGAAGGCGCGGGCTGACGTCCGGCTGGGGCGCCGCGACCGAACCCATGGCGACGGATTCGACGAGCTGGGTGGGATGGACCGGAGCATCTTCGAACGCGATGCGACTGGGGCGGTAAGGCAGGTAGATGCCGGTCTGTTCGGGCACCGGTGCGGGGTCGGCCAAAACCGAATAGGCAAGGTCGATCGCATTCGCTGTGGCTGCTGGTGTCGCAGCGAACGGTGCCACCGGCCGGACCGGCGCGCTCTGATTCGAAGTCTTGCTAGCAAGGCGCACTGGCTTGCCGACTGGCAGGCGATGGAGGCCGACGGAGGTCTGCGCTCGTGGCGGTAGCTCGGTGACAAGTTCGCCGAGCGCGATCAGGTCGCGGGTATCTCCAGCGATAACTGGCGCGGACGCAGTCGGCACCTTGTCGAACACAACCAGGCGAACGGCAATTCCCGTGCCCGTCCGGCGAAACATCTGCTGCAAGCGAACATCGAAGAGCAGCGACGCTTCATCCTGTGCCTTGGCGAAGGTGGAAGCATCGAAGCCATCAGGCATGATGGCGACAATCCTCGCCCCACTGGCAGCGGCCCGGATCGCAGCGCGCAGGTGACGCATGGCAGTTTCGCCGTCCTTGCCGCGTTTCCGGCTCCGGGCGAACGGCGGGTTCATCAGCACGACCGACGGAACAGGGCCACGATGCAGGTCCGCGATCAGTTCCCCGTCATGCGCAGTGATCGAGGCCGAAGGGAAGATATGGCCGAGGCCGTCTCGTCTTGCCGGATCGATCTCGTTGAGGAGCAATGAGGTGTTTTGGACGCCGCCCCAAACGGCAAGGGCGCCATTGCCTGCGGAGGGTTCGAGTAGCGTGTCGTGCGCAGAGACAGCTGCGGCCCCCGCCATAAGCCAGGCCAGCATCGGCGGGGTTGAGAACTGCTGGAGCTCAACCTGTGCTTCGCTGCGCACGTGCCGGGGCGGCAAGGCTGCTTCGAGCCAGTCGAACCGCGCTTCGGCTTCGTGCACGCTTGTCGCCAGATCAATGCGAGAAGACTCCCGAAGCCAGAGCAGTGCGCCGATCTCGATCGCGTTGTTGAAGTCGTCGATGGTCCAGGCGCTTCCCCAGTCCAGGGCGCCGGTTTCCTCGGCGAACACACCAGAAATATCGGCACGGGTAAGATGACGTCCCGAAGCAAGAAGCGCGGCAATCCTGGTGCCGATGGCGTAGGCCAAGGGCACTGTCGGCAACTGCCCGCCGGCGGGAAACAGTTCTGATTGAAACATGGCATTCGTCCTCCTGATGGGGGCATCGGGACACGCCCTCTGCCGGATCAGGAAATCGAGAAGCCCACTCTCCTCTACGCCGCTTTGCGGCGCAGCCATGCTAAGAGTTCGTCGTTCCAGTCAGTATCGCGTAAAGAAGGCCGGCGCACATGGATCGTCCGTCCCTCGCGCGCGTAGACCGCGAGGCCACGCGACGCGGCCAGCTCGCCGCCAGCATCGTGATCGACGAACAGATGGAGTTCGGTCACACTCTCGGGGACGCTCACGAGCCCGAAACGCTCATTCCCAAGTGTCGCCCACGTGGGAATGCCGGTGAGAGCATAGGCCGACATCGCGCTCTCGATACCCTCGGCGAGGCCGAGCTTGCCGGAGGCCGGAGCGAACAGGCGGACAGCAGCTTCACCGAGCGCGCCGAGCGCGCGCTTCGGCTTGTCGAAGGCGGCCTTGGCATTGCCCGACAGGAACGTGCGATGGATTGCGACCGGCCCCTCGTCGAGACTGACTGCCGCGATCATGGCGGGCAAAAAGCGGGTTCGTCCTTTCGGACCAAGCGGCGTTCGAGGATGAAAGCGCAGCGCAGGAGATGCGGCGAGGATGCCGCGGCTCTCAAGATAGGCTTTAGCCGGACCGTGTCGCAGTGACTGCGCCTCGCGCCATATCCGCAACGCTGCCGCCGAGGGTTTGCGCGTCTTGGTCGGTTCGGGATCGTTGGGGGTCGCAGAACCTGAAAATAGCGAGGTCGCCTCGAAACCTTCACGCGCCAAAGCAGCCAGCACGCTCTGCTGCTCGCACCCCGCGAAACAGTGGAAGAGGATGGCCCGTCGACCAAGCAACACACCGAGTGACGGCGTGCGGTCCTCATGCGCAGGGCAGCAGGCCATGCCCTTTGTGCCGGACCATTTGCCGCCGCGCGATTCGCAGATGCGGCGAGCGGTCTCGACAAGATTCGAGTCTTCGACTTTGGTTCTGGAAAGAGACATTGGCGCTCCCTGGCCTGCCGGATGCATCTGCAAATGCATCTCTCTACTCTTGCGCTTTGCTGAAATCCGACACGACAACTCGATGGAAACCGGAAGAAGATTGGTGAACCCGGGTCAGCAAACGCCGCAACGCGTCTTGGCCCGACTTCTCCTATTTCGAGAGTGGCCCCGAACTGTCGAACGATTCGGGCCATGCGGGCAAGGTCGATTGGTGCCGGAGCATCCGTTAGTTCGCTTTGCCATGGATCTTAGAACCTTTGAGGGGAGGGGTCTTTCCGAGACTCGAATTTCGCGACGCGAGCTCGCTTCAGGCTCGACCGCTTTCATTCCCCGACGCGGGATAGGCGTTAGACACGCGAGATAGCACCGGAACGGGTCGACACTATTTTCCGTTTCGCAGATCCGATTGGCGGGGAAAAACCTGAGTTCAGCGAACTCGTCCGGAAAGGAAAGCGGAGCTGCGACATTCGGCGGGACGGCGGCACCTTCTTCTATGGCGTTTAGGTAACGTGAGGAGGTATTTCGTCTTGCGCTGCGACGAATTCATCTTCGGCTTCAATGGCGGCTCGCAGGGAAGGGAAGGTGATTGAACAGTCCGCCGGCGAACCCCGCAGCGGCCCCTGCCGTCAGCAGCGCTGCGAAGGGAAGCAGCAGGGTTGGGTCCGATGTCACGGTAGGCCACCCTACGTTGCAGCGCAGCATCGGGCGAGAGGAATTTCGGACAGTACTGGTTTTTGCAATATTTGCGCCCTAAACCAGCCTTGATGCTGCTGCCGATCCATACCGTCGAAAAAGTTTGGGGCGTGGACACGCTGCCCGCGCCGTTTGGGCTGTCTGCAAAGAACCGCATTGGCGAAATCTGGTTCGATCCGCCCGAGCAATTGCCGCAACTGCTGGTGAAGTACCTGTTCACAAGCGAAAAGCTGTCCATCCAGTGCCACCCGGATGACGATCAGGCGGAAAAAGCGGGCCAGGGTCGCAGGGGCAAGGACGAGTGCTGGCTGGTCATCGCGGCAGACCCCGATGCCGTCCTGGGAATCGGGTTCGACACTGCGCTGGATGCCGATACGATGCGGGCCGCCGCGCTGGATGGCTCGATCGAAGGCCTGGTAACCTGGCACAAGGTGCAGGCGGGCGACTTCTTCTCCATCCCCGCAGGCACGGTCCATGCCATCGGTCCGGGCTGTTCGATCATCGAAGTGCAGCAGAATTCGGACATTACCTATCGTCTCTACGACTTTGGCCGGCCGCGCGAGCTGCATCTGGAACAGGGCATGGCGGTGGCTGACGGATCGCCCTACGACATGGCATTGCACCAGCGTTTGCCGCAAAGCGGCAGCGCCACGCTGGTGGATGGCCCCCACTTCCGCCTGGACTGGGTGGACGGCATCCCCGGCGATGACCTGCTCTATACCTTTTGCGAGCCGTTGTTGGTGCTGCCCCTGGCGGGCGAAGTGCTGGTGGCAGGCAGCGAGGTTATCAAGCCTGGTGAGTGCGCCTATGCTACCGACCTGGCGAGCGTGACTTTCGCGCCAGAAGGCAAATGCGTGGTGACGGCCCCTCGCTGAGGGCTGGGACTAGACCACGCCGAGAGCCAGCAGCGCGTCGGTGACGTGACCCCCTATCTCGTGAATGAGAAGCAGATACAGACTGCCGACCAGCGCCAATAAAGTTGCCATGGCCGAGTACCGGCGCCGCGCCACGGGAGCCAGATAGAGATACAGGACAATGGTGCAAACGACCGCAATGATTAGGGCATAGTCGCGAAGTGGCAAGTTCGTCGTCATGCCAAGATTGGCCCCGATGAGGGCGCCAAAAAAAGGGAAACGCCGTTCAGGGCGGCCCGTTTTTCGGCAAGTGTCTGCGTATCGAAACCCATCAGCCGCCGCCAAGACATAGTATCTCCCTTCGGAGGGAAAAGTGCAGCGTTGCCGGCGGATAAGTCAATGACTGTTTTCCACCTTAGTCTCAATCATTCCTCATAGGATTTAGAGCAACCCAAAGCGGACTGGCCGCTAGTCCCCCGACTGTCACAAAAGTTGCCTTCCCGGTAACGACCCGATACCGGTCGTCGAGATTACTCTTAATGGGACCGTAGGCTGAATACTCCGGTTCGATACTCTACGGGAATTAGAGCCGCCGCTTTCCGCCTAAGAGCGTATCCGACACTACTCATGCTCCCGCCCATTCAACTGGTTGAAAGGCGGGGTCGCCAGGTTTGTATCTACTGGGAGAGCGCGGGCTGAACAACTACAGGGCTAAATGTGCCCAAGATACTCTCTGCAACAGGGGAAGCCTTCGCTTCATACATTAATTCATCCGCCGCCGCGATGACGCTGTCTGGAGAAGCTCCTTCGGTTTCTTGGACGATAAGCAACCCGGCGCTGGCTGATACCTCCCACCCGTTCCGCTCTGCCGCCTTGCTGATCGAATCCTGCATTCTTGTTACCACTAAGGACGCAGTGTCGGCATCCGCACTCGGCAATACGGCTACGAACTCGTCGCCCCCCATCCGCGCCAAACCATCCTCATCCCGAAGCATCGTTTTCAAGTGCGAGGCTATCAACGTCAGGCATTTGTCGCCCTCGCCATGGCCGTGCTGGTCATTGACGGCCTTAAAACCATCTAGGTCGAGATAAACTATCGCTAACGGGAGTTGAGATTTTCGACGGCTTGATAGCGCCAGTTGAAGCTTGTCGATCAGACCTCGCCGGTTGAGCAATCCCGTGAGGGGATCTCGGCGCGCGTCCATCTGTGCGCTCTTGCGGGCTGAAATGTCTTCGATAACCGCAACGAAAAAGTCGGGCCTACCACCGGCGTCCCGAATAAGAGACACTGTGAGATTGATCCAAACTGTGTCACCATTCGCCCGGACATATCTCTTCTCCATCGAATATGTCTTGGCTCGATCAGCGAGCAGATCCTCTACATGTGCGAGGTCCGCCTCGAGGTCGTCCGGGTATGTGATCGCCTGAAAACCTCCGGCCAGCAGGCTTTCTCTTGAATGACCCGCGATCTCGCAGAACCGGTCATTGACCAGCATAAAATGGCCGTTCACAGTTACATGAGCGATCCCTACAGCAGCTTGCTCAAATGTGGCAGTGAAGCGCCGGTTCATGACTGTCGCCCTGCGTTCGGCTTTGGTCTGGGAAACAGCCGCAAAGCCGGTCACCAAGGGACCGGCTATGAGTTGAAGCGCAATCAAATCCTGACAGCTAAAACTTCTTGGATGCTGAGAATATAAGGCAAGCAGGCCTACCGACTTACCACGGAAGGGCAAAGGGACCATCGCCGCTGAGCGGGCACCACTCTCGCTGAAAAGTGTTTCGTCAACGCCGGGGGTCGAAAATACGTCATCGACTAGAACGGGGTCGCGATTGCTCATACACTGGCCCGAAAGATACGAGACGCTGCATCTCCTTACTCCCAGCAACGGCCAAGAGGTTCCGGTTGCAGCGCGGACCACGAGCTTGTTGCCGTCGGGAGTAGCAATCAGCGCGCCATCAGCTCCCGAGATGATCCGTTGAGCTGATTTGACCACGACACGCATCACTTCGTCCATGTCTGTTCCGGCATCGCTAACCTCGGCCTGCATTTGCAGGAGGTCACGCGCGAAACTAAGATAGTCACGGGAACCTAGCTGTTTCCGCGTTCGCGGAGAGCCTGGAAATGCCGTGACCTTAGCCATTTCTAACCACTTCCCGATCGTGTTATTCGCCCGTTGATTTATGAAGCGGACCTACCCATGGATGGTTACCAACCAGTTGACATGAAGTTATCCGAGGCCCGTCGACCGGAGCAGTTTTGGGAGCGATAACCCGTTCCGCCAGTGCCGCGCCGTGGCTGGGCGGCGTCAGCTTTCCACCCCAGTTGCAGACATTCCAGCCTTTCGCGGATTTCCCCGTTAGCCGACTGGCAGTTCCGCGCCTGTTTGTGCTGAAAGCGGACTGTCGGCTAACGACCCGATTGCTGCCATTCGACAGATAAGGATGGTTGCAAAATGCATGAGCCATCAGCTTTAATAGGCAGGGAGCCTCGTCGTTCGAACGACAGTTAGCCAGTTGGCTCTGCATAGCGGGGGTCGCAGAAGCGGATCGGCAGTCAGAGACGCCATTGCAAACCATTCACGATAATGCCACTCTTTGCTCAATTTCGTTCATAGTTGGAGCGTATGACCGTTGAAAATCGACAGTTGGAACGGCATTCTGGATCGCCTAACTGCAACGATTAGCGGTGCAATATTTGCATTGTCTATGGTCTCTAATGATGGCGAATATATAGCTGAAATCCTGGTCTTATTCTTTGTCCTTTTCTGCATACTTACCGCAAGCGTTTTGCGTCGGGGATTGGACCATTCAGGTAAGACAATCAGCGATTCTGAACAGAACAGCTAACTTATTCTTTGATCTCTGATGCTCTCGATTCAGGAACAATAACTGGTGTCAGAAAACCACCCTACACTCAGTCATTCACGCTTCATACGCAGCGCCCGAAAGCGGGCACGAAGAAGCAGGTGGATAAAATGACTTCTTCGCAGGGCGGGTGGGCATCTAGATAAACAGAATGACGCCGCGCGAACAGTCGGGGCGGATAGAGTTTTAGCCGTCCTCCATTATAAATAACCGTTATCATGCGCCTTAGCTCAATAGCGCGCGCAATGGTCCTCAACGTAGCGTTTCCATCGCGTCCGGTATGTTGCATTGCAGAATAAGGGCGCCAGCCTGATGCGTTGGCAAGTGTCTTGCACAAGCAAAAATGCGACTTCCGCGATTTCCTCCCGCCGGGGTGTTGCACGCGAAATTGTGTCCGCAAAACAGCGAACCACTTGCCACTCCGGGCTCCAAACCAAGACTTAATTCCAATGAATTGTTGACACGCCGCGCACGACAGCCGAAAGGCGCATCCCATCCTAATGCGACTCATTAGCATTAGCATTATCAGGGGGTCTTGTGTTCTACCAATCCGCTCTTCGTCCAAAATTTCCATTCACTGCCGCAATCGGTGCCATCGCCGCCTCGATGGCAGCACCAGCGCAGGTAGCGGCTCAGGAGGCCGATGATGAGGTTTCGCAAGAGGACGACCAGTCGGAGGCGCGCAGGAACGCACGACCATCAACCGAAAACAACATCGTCGTCACCGCCGCGGGGTTCGAGCAGAAGATCGCCGAGGCGCCGGCCAGCATTAGCGTGATTTCAGCCGAAGTACTCGCCGAACGGCCCTACATGACTCTGATCGATGCTGTTCGCGATCTGGAAGGTGTCGATGTCGGCGAAACGTCCGACAAGACGGGGCAGCGCACCATCAGTATTCGCGGGATGGGCGCGGATTACACGTTGCTGCTGATCGATGGGAAACGCCAGAACAACCACGGCGATATCTACCCCAACAACTTCGCCGGCAATGCCTTCAACCACATCCCGCCCCTTGATACGGTGGAACGGATCGAGGTTATTCGCGGCCCGGCATCGACCCTTTATGGCGCGGATGCGATGGGCGGGGTAATCAACATCATCACGCGTCCGGTCAGCCGCTACTGGACCGGTTCAGTGACGGTGGGTCGCAGTTTTCAGGAAGACGAGCGCTTCGGGGATGATATCACGTTCGACGCGGCCGTAACCGGGCCAATCCTGGGCGATACGCTGGGCATCGCGCTGCGAGGCTCGATCTATGAGCGCATGGCCTCCAGCCCGGAGTTCGTGCCGGTGATCGATCCATCCGGAGAGGAGCAGGTTCGCGCGCTCGGTTTCGGTGGCGGCGGCCGCACGGTGGACAACACGAATTACAGTGTGGGCGGCACGCTCAGCTGGATGCCGTCCGTCGATCACCGCATCGCCTTCGACTACGATGTTTCGCGGCAAATATACGACAATACGCCTGTCACCGATCCTGTTACCGGAGAAGTGAACTTCCCCCTCGGGACCCTCGATAGCATCGACACGATCTGGCAGACCCGGGGTGGGATCGTCGCCCCGCGCGTCGGTTACAAAGACGAGCAGCGCTACGACCGCACAAACTGGTCGATCACGCATAATGGCGAATGGTCCTTCGGCACCAGTTTCATATCCCTGGCGCATGTTGACACGGTCAATCGCGGTCGCACCCGGCCATTCTCGGTTGCCGAGCGGCTGCTGCTACAGGAAATCTATGATGGCACTGGCGAGTATGCCGGGCTGAGCGAGGAAGAGCGCAGGGATATCGCGGCGGCAACCTTCCTGCCGCGGCCTGACCGCAATCTCAGAAGCTCGCAATATACGCTGGACGCGCGCGTTGTCGTGCCGTTCTCCGGGCTTGCCGGCAACCACGAAATGGTCGTGGGCGGGCAGTATATCGATGGCGAACTCTACGATGCGGTGTTCGGTCTGGAAGAAAGCTCAGAAGGGATTTCCGCTGTACAGGAACAGCGGCAATGGTCGGTTTTTGCAGAGGATAACTGGTCCCCTGTCGACTTCTTCACGCTCACGGCGGGTGTCCGCTACGACGAGCACGACGTGTTCGGCGGACAGGTTTCGCCGCGCGTCTACGGCGTGATCAACGTCACCGATACCGTGATCGTTAAAGGCGGCGTGAGTACTGGCTACAAGACGCCCAAGACCACGGATCTGTATGATGGCATCCGCGGTTTCGGTGGCCAGGGCACGTTCCCGTTCGTAGGAAATCCGCTCCTTGTGCCTGAAACCAGCATCAATACCGAAGCTGCGGTCTACTGGGATCCACTTCCCGGTACGGGCATCAACGTCACGTATTTTCATACGAAATTCGATGACAAGATTGCGAGTGCAAGCGTGCAACCTTGCGTGTTGACGGGCGGTCAACGTCCCTGCGCAAACCTCGGTGATTACTTCGCCGTCCTTGGCGTGGGCATTCTGAATCAACCGGTCAACATCGACGAGGCAAAGGTCGAAGGCGTCGAAGTGGCGGGTCAGCTTCGCTTCCATCGGGATTTCAATCTGCGCGCCAACTACACCTATACCGACAGCGAGCAGCTGAGCGGTTCCGACGAAGGACTGCCGTTAACCAACACCGCCCAGCACATGGCCAACGCCACGCTGGATTGGTCGGCAACGGATCGGATCAGTGCGCAGCTGAATGCCGAACACCGTTCTCGTCGTTACCGCGGAGTGGATGCTACGACCGGCGACCGGCTTTTCTACCAAAGCTACACGGTCCTCAACCTGGGCGCGCAGTTCGAGCTGAATGAGCACATCAGGCTGGCAGCACGGGTCAACAACCTGCTCGATACCGATTTCACCAGCTATCAGACGAGTTTCATCGACAACGGCGACGGCACTTTCGATCCCGTTTTCATCGATGACTACAACAACAAGGACAAGGCCCGCAGCTACTGGGTCAGTCTGAATGCGCAATTCTGACGACCGACAATGATTGGTTGCTATTGATCATCAATTGCAATTAGACAGGTTTCCGGGACCGAAATCGAAGCGAAATCATGAATACCCGATCGACCTTTCAGCGCGCGTCTGCAACCGCGCCTCCTGCGCAGGGGAAAAATTCGAAACGCCGCATTCCGGCCTTCTGGGTGCGGCAGTTTCACACATGGCACTGGATGAGCAGTGCGATCTGCCTGATCGGGATGATTCTGTTCGCGGTAACGGGGATAACCCTGAACCACGCTGGCGCGATCGAGGCAGAACCCGTCATCGTGACAGAGGAACTGGTGTTGCCGCGCAGCCTCCTGGGCGCTCTCGAGCGCGTCCCGGACAGTGCCGATGCCACGACACCGGTGCCCGATGCGCTGGCCCGGTGGGTGGACGAGGAGCTAGATGTCGGACTCGCCGGGCGGGCTCCCGAATGGAGCGAGAGCGAGCTCTACATCCCCCTCCCGCGTCCAGGCGGCGATGGCTGGATCGCCATCGACCGGACGAGCGGGGACGTGCTTTTCGAAAGCACTGATCGCGGATGGATCGCCTATCTCAACGATCTTCACAAGGGGAGGGATAGCGGCACGGCTTGGTCGTGGTTTATCGATATCTTCGCCGCGGCCTGCATCGTCTTCTCCGTCACCGGTCTGCTCCTGCTGCAACTTCATGCCAGGAACCGTCCGTCCACATGGCCCATCGTGGGAGCCGGGTTCGTCATCCCCGCGCTTCTGCTCATTTTTCTCGTCCACTGATCAAGGAGACACATATGCGTGTCAGAATCGCTTACGCCTTTGCGGCCACCAGCCTTGTCGCGGTGCCTGCCGCGGCGCAGGAATTGTCTCTCAGCGTCGAGATCCCTCGCCTGCGGGTTGCCGAATACCACAACCCCTATGTCGCGATCTGGATCGAAAACGAAGCGGGCCGCGCGGTGCGTACGCTCGATGTCTGGTACGATATCGATCTGCGCGGCGACGATCCCGAAAAATGGCTGCCCGATATGCGCACCTGGTGGCGCCGGGCAGGGCGCTCGATGGACCTGCCGGCCGATGGCATCAGCGCTCCGACCAAGGCTCCGGGCACCCACCGCGTGGCCTACCGGCAAGGTTCGCGTCCCCTCGGCAATCTACCGGCTGGTCGCTACACGCTGCGCGTCGAAGCCGCGCGTGAGGTGGGTGGACGCGAGGTCGTCAGCATCCCCTTCCAATGGCCACCGCGATCGAATGCCAGTGCCACCGCCAGAGGCGATGCCGAACTCGGCGCAGTCCGCCTCAACCTGTCGCGCTGAACGTGATCAGTCAAAGACCAAGACCGAAAGGAACACTCATGTTCGCCAAGACAAGCCTTTACGCCATCAGCCTTGCGCTGGGTCTCACTACGCTCATTCCGAGCGAAGCCAGTGCCCACCGCCGCTGGCTGCTGCCTTCCTCCACCGTTCTTGCCGGTGACAGCGAGACGATTACCGTGGATGCTGCAGCTTCCAACGAGCTCTTCGTATTCGAACACCGGCCCATGCCGCTCGACTCGCTCGTCATTACGGGTCCCGACGGAGAGAGCGTGACACCCGTGATCATCGGCTCCGGTTCCTATCGCAGCGTTTTCGACCTTCCTCTGACGGCGCAGGGTACGTACCGTCTCGCTCTCGTTTCGGACGGCATGATGGGCTCCTACGAACTTAATGGTGAACGCCATCGCTTTCGCGGGGACGCAAGCGAGGTGCCCGCGGGAGCGACGGACGTGCGCATGAGCCGCAACAGCTCGCGGACGGAAACCTTCGTCACGCTCGGCGCGCCCAGCGACACTGCCCTTCAGCCGGTCAACAGCGGCCTGGAGATGGTCGCTGTCAGCCATCCTAACGACATCGTGGCAGGTGAACCGGCGACGGTGCGCTTCCTGATAGACGGGCAACCAGCGTCCGGGCTGGAAGTGGAATTCGTGCAAGGCGGCACCCGTTACCGCGACAACGCCGGCATTCAAAACCTCGTCACCGATGCTGAAGGCGAACTTGTTCTCGAAGCGGCTAATCCCGGCATGTATTATCTTGAGGCCTCTTCCAGCCAGGACGGTGCCGATGGAGAACCTGATCGCCGCAGTTCCTACACCGCGGTCCTGGAATTTCTGCCACTTTGACCAATAGGATGAGCCGGGGGAGGGAGGAGTTCGACCAGCTTCTCCTTCCCCCGCATCCCGAACCGCCGCCCCCTGCGCCCCTCGCCGGAAGCCGCGAAAGCAGGCTGTCGGGCGAGACGATGGGAACGGTCTGGGCGGTGTCGGCCATCGTGCCTCCCGGTGTCACCGATGGCACCATCCAGTCCGTTCTCTATAACACCTTTTCGCGCATCATCGTCCAGATGAGCCAATGGGAGGAGCGATCGGACCTCAGCAAGTTCAACCGTTCCCCAGCAGGCACTTCCCTCAGGCTGGGAGGGGATTTTGCGAGAGTCCTTGACTGCGCAATTGCGGTGGCTGTGGCCACCGGCGGCGCTTTCGATCCGACAATCGGCGCGGCCACGCAGCTTTGGGGTTTCGGATCGTCCCCCCTTCCGGGACAAGCGCCCGACGCAGAAGAGGCGAAAAGTACACGACGGTATGACTGGCGCGACATTCGTTGTGAAGACAACGGCCGCACCCTCTTCCAACCTGGAGGCCTCACGCTCGACTTCTCCGGCATAGCGAAGGGCCATGCAGTCGATGCCGGCATCGAAGCGCTCCACAGGCTCGGAATCCGGCACGCCCTTCTGGAGATCGGGGGCGAGGTGCGGGGCGCTGGCCTGCGCGCAGACGGAATGCCCTGGTGGGTCGATATCGAGAGCCCTCCCGGCAGCATCCTACCGAGAGCACGCGCTGGGCTGACCGGCTGGTCGGCTGCTACATCGGGCAGCTATATGCGCCGACGGCAGGTGGGTAACTTATCGTGGTCGCACACCCTCGATTCTGCCAGCGGCTTGCCGTTGGACAATGATATTCTTGCTGTCAGCGTGCTCCATCCGGGTTGTATGCAAGCGGACGCTCTGGCTACGGCGATACTGGCCTTAGGAAGGGATCGCGGAATGGACTTCGCGAACGAGAATGGCATTGCAGCGCGTATCGTCCTCGAGGACATATCACTTCAAAGCGCAGCTTGGATGCGGTGGCTCGACTAGGGTGTTTGTCGCCCCCCAGGGGCCGGGGCAAGGCGATTGGGGTTCTCCAAATAGGGAGCGTGACCCAACCTGGCCGCTTGTCTGCTCTTCTTCTTGAGCGAACCGATGGCAGCTTTTGGATTTTTCCATGGTTCGCTTAACGTCCGAGTTTGGGGCGCGCTGCGGTCAGTCTGGAAAGGGGCCGGTAGCGGTCGGTCCGGAGTTGTGCGGCGCACTTGATAAAGCGGTCGTTTACCCACACCCGATGAATAGCCGTATCGAACGATCGTTCTAGTCGAGGAAAGCAACTTCAGACCTGTCAGATCACCTCCGCATTCAGCGCGTTGTTGCTAACTGAGGCGCATGAAGCCCGCCTTGCACCCGCTTGAAGATGATCGCCTGCGAGAGCTGCGTCGCTATGGCATTCTCGACTCCGACAAGGAACGCGAGTTCGACGAACTGGTCGAGATAGCATCGGAGATCTGCGAAGCTCCGGTGTCGGTCATCAACTTCATCGATGATAGCCGGCAATGGTTCAAGGCGGAGGTCGGGCTTGGTGTCAGGTCAACCCCGCTCGAAACGAGCCTGTGCGGCCACGCGATCCTGCAGGGCGATTATGTCGAAATACCTGACACTCTCGATGATGCGCGCATGGCAGATAATCCCCTCTGCACCGGCGATCCGGGATTCCGCTTCTACGCTGGATCTGTTCTCAAGGGGGCCAACGGACTCCCGCTAGGTACGCTGTGTGTCCTGGACCACAAGCCCCGGGAATTATCAGAACATCAGCGCAGGGTGCTGCGGGTCCTATCGCGCCACATCATGCGTGAGTTGGACCTGCGTCTGGCGCTGGACCAGGAGCAGACGCTTAGGCGGGAGGTCGATCTCCGGGTCAAGAATTCGCTCGCGTCAATCGGAGCATTGCTCTCGATGAAAGCGCGAAGAGAAACCGATCTGGCTGTTCGCCGCGCGCTGGTGGATGCGAGCGGCCGTATTCGATCCCTGTCAGCGCTCCATGCTGAACTCCACGAGCTAGACGGCAACGATCTCATCGGCCTGAAATCGCTGTTCAAGCGTATCGAGACCGATCTCCAGCAATTGCTCCCCGAGGGAATAGATCTCGCAATAGATGTAAACGATGATCGTGTCGGTCCGAAACTGGCCAATTCACTGGTGCTGATAGTGAACGAGTTCATCGCCAATTCGGCCAAGCACGCCTTCGGCTCAGGTCATGGCTCGATCACGGTCGACATCGGGGTTTCGTCTGGTCGATTGACGCTCGTATGCCGGGATGATGGGACCGCAGGGGTGGCAGAAGCCGAGCGTGCAGCGACAGGCAAGGGTCTCGGGACGCGGATAATCCAGTCAATCGCCTCTACGATGGGTGTCATGCCTCAATGGAAGGCTAGCGGGATCGGAATGGAGTTGAGGATGGCCGGCACAATCGCAAGCACTGCGAGCTGAGACTACGGAGGGCTGCTGCGAAATTAGGTAATTGGCAGCTATGGGTCCGGTAGCGAAAGGTCTGCTTCCAAAACAAATGAAAGCAGAACCGCCTTCCACCCTCGTCAGTTGGGACCAAAACCCATTCTCGGGACGGCCGCCCAAGTGGTGTCGTTGCGAAAGAAACGACGGAAACCGCTAAGGCGGTACCAGAGGTTGACTTGGCGATAGCCGAAATTCTCGACAACGGCGGCGATGCCGATCCTAATGAGGTCTCGCGCAGTCGGTGTGCGGCGCAACTGCTGTTCCTCAAGCACAAGCGTACCCACGCTTAGCGCGCATCCAAAAACGACCGACACGAAGAAGAACGCTACCGCCATCATCGGATCGATTAAGCCGAGCAGAGCCGCAGCTGGCAGCACAAGATAACCAATAAGTTCGGCGGGCGGACCGAGGACGTCTTCCAAAACGATCTGCGGCATGGCGAGCAGACCTATGCGCCCATAGCGCGGATTGCCGATCATCCCGCGGTGCCTTTGCAGCGTTTCGAGCGCACCCTGCTGCCAGCGTGCCCGCTGGTTATCGAGACCACGAAGCGCCGCGGGTGCCTCTGTCCAGCACACGATGTCGGGAACGAATGAAATGCGATAATCGCGCTTGTTATCGCGCATGTATCGGTGCAGCCGCACGACCAGTTCGAGATCCTCGCCTACGGTATCGTGTCGATATCCGCCCATCTCTACCAAGGTGGAACGGCGGAACAGGCCGAATGCACCGGAAATCAGCATCAGTGTGTTGGTGTGGGCATTGGCGACGCGGTTCATCAGGAATGCTCGCAGATATTCGACGATCTGGAAGCGTGGCACCATTTCCTTGGCAATCCCGATCTTTTGTAGAGACCCGCCCCTGATCGTACATCCGTTGGCGATCCGGATGGCACCGCCGACGGCCACCAGTCGATTATCGTCATACATGAACGGTTCGGCCGCGCGTAACAGGCCGTCGGGCTCAATAATCGAATCGGCATCGATAATGCAGACAAGCGGAGTGCGCGCAAAACCGATGCCTGCGTTGGCGGCATCGGCTTTCCGCCCGTTTTCCTTGTCCACCACGAGAAGGTTCGGATAACGGCGTGAGCGGTATGTGCCGCGGATGCGCGTCGTCTGAAGGACGGCGATCTGCGTTCGCTGCGTCTCGTACATGTCAAAGGAACGCACCAGTTCACCCAGCGTATCGTCTTTCGATCCGTCGTTGACCACGATGACTTCGTGTTCGGGGTATTCCAGCGCAAGCAGGGCTTTGGTGCTCTGCACGATCGAAAGTTCTTCATTATATGCAGGGGCAATAACGGAAATAGGTAGCGTAAGATCGGCGTAACGATGCCACAGGTCGCTCGCTCCCTCACCCGGACTTACCCGCGTCAAAAACACCCAGCCCGCCACCAACAACTGCACTAGAGCGATCGCATTACGCGCCGCCACCACGATGAAGCACCCTAAGGCAAGCCACACGATAAGGTTCGTCGCGATTTCAATCATGTCGGCCAACGTCATGTGCGAACCTCTCCGATTGCTCCGTTTCGTTCTGTAGGCGTTAGCTCCTCAATGGCTTGCTCCGCCCGCAACTTAACCCAAAGCTCCGGGTCGCCGGTAAGTTGCGAGAGCTGAGGAATTGCGCTGCGCAAGCCCAAACGCACGCTTGCCGAGATAGCCTGCAATCGCACCGAGATGACGGGGTCGACCAAGGCCGCCACTACCCACTGCGCCGCGCCCGGATGGCCGAGCCTCGCCGACGCACGAAGAGCCGCGCCGCGTATCTCCGGATTCGAATGGCTGGCGGCCTGTTCCAATATGCCGATTACGCTCATGTCGCCTGACCAGCCGATCGCATCGATCAGGTGGACGCGCCACCTATCCGGCAGATCATCGTCCAACAGCAAAATCATCTGCTCTGGATAAAGCGGGGCAGTCGACCGAAGCAACGCAATGTCCAGTCGGGTCGGCTGCCGCTCCATCGCCCTGATCAAGCGAAGCGTCTCTCGTGGAGGCGGAAGGGCGTCATTTGCCGCGAGGGCGAAGGCCGCCTCAAGGCGCACTTTCAGGTTTCCATCCCGCGCCATCAGCTCGCGCAGGCGGGCGATGCACACCTCGCTGCCGAAACGTTGCAGCAGGTGAATCGCATCGATCCGCTCCTTGCGATACACGCCATGCGATTTGCGCAGGGTCTCCGCCAGCACGCCATCGAGCTCAGCGATTTGCAACAGGCGCGTTCTTTCTCCTCCACGCAGCAGCGGGAGGATACGCGAAATCGCAGCGCGCCGCGTGTTGCGCCCCCAATTCGTCGACACATCGACCTTTTGCCCTGCTACCCGCTGCAAATAGTTTCGCGTGATCTGCGTATCGCGCTCGTCGCGCCGAGCCCGGTTCAATTCGGCGAGGTATCGCCGCAAAACGAGCACCATGAATACCATGCATATTGCCAGAGCACATATCGAAGTGCCCAGGACTATGTCGTGATAGACGCTCATCGAGGGCCAAACCGGTAAGTAAGCGCCAGCGTGCCAGACCATCGGCGATAGCTATTGTCGCGATCCTCGTAAGTCGTGGCCGCCGTTAAGGAGACTGCGTTGTCAAGGGGCACAGCGACACCTGCGGCAAGACTGCGCAATTGCTGCACATCGTCGGCTTCGACGTCGGGATAGCTGGCCGCCACTGCGAACAGCGATGTGCTGTGCTCCCGACGGTAATCGAGCCGGAGAGAGGAACCCAGGCGATAATCCTTGCCGCCACCAAATAAGTTGATGGCCCGACCTAGGACGCTAACATCGCCGCCAAGGTCGAGCCTAAAGCCCGGCTGAACCGCGACGATAGTCCCGGTGTCATATTCCGCAACGCGCATGTCCATCAGCCCCGTCAACCCGCCCGTAGCGACCATCTCGCCACCGCCCGCAAGGCTCCAGTTTTCCTGAAAATCAGGGTCGATCACCGTGGTTGCGGCGACGTACCAGTAACCATTGCTAATCCGGTGATCGACGCGCGCACCCAAGCGGCTGTCGACAAGCCCGCGATCTTCGCGGTTAACGCTGAAGGTAACCGTGTCGTTTCGCGAGACGTCGAATGCTGCGACGACGTCCTGCGAATTCCAGGTGCGGCTGGTGCCGTCGCGCAGCGTTATGTCGGACAGGCCCGATCCTACCGACAGGGTGCGCAGGCGTGGGCTATCCTGCCGCGCAACCCTACTTAGGGCATTTTGCAATACCGCAAGTTCGGGATACGCGGGTTCTTGCGCCACAATTTCGGCCACGATATCCCTCGATCGGCTAGGCTCTCCCCGCCAGAAGAGGATATAAGCCTGCGCCAGGGCAATATCGAGATCGCCAGGCGCAAGGCGTACGGCGGTTTCGATTCGCTCCATTGCGCCATCCAGATCGCCGTCTGCTGCTTCCACCATCGCCAAGCGTCGAAGGAGATCGGGATCATCGGGCGAATCGCGCAGTAGTAATTGCAGTATTTCGCGCGCTCGAGAGTATTCGCCCGCGTTTTGCGCCGTGGCGGCCGCGTCGATCCGTTCGGTACGCGCCGATTGTGCCTGCACGGCCATCGGCGCGCTCGCCAAGACAAGAGCCAAGATTACGCCGTATGTGGAGCGAGTCATCGCTGTTTGCCAAGCAATCCCGAGATGCGGACCAGGAGTTCCTGCGGAATGAAGGGTTTGGTCAGATACTCGGAGGCGCCAGCTTTCAGGCCTGCCACAATATCCGCTTCGCCGTCGCGCGCGGTCAGCATTACCACCGGAATATCGCAGAGATCGGGGTCGCTCTTCAGTTCGGCCAGCACTTCGGGCCCGGCGATCACCGGCATCATCGAATCGAGAACGATCAGGTCGGGGCGATTGCCATGCGCTGCGACCAACGCATCTTCCCCGTCACGGGCGATCGCCACGGTGTACCCAGCGCTTTCCAGCCGGAATTTCAGGATCTCGACCAAGATCGGATCGTCATCTGCAATGAGTATCGTCGCCATGAGTCCAAGCTAAGGCAGTAGGGTTAATTTTTCCCGAAATTCTCGAAGCGTGCTTGGACGGATCGCAGAAGCTCTAATGCCAAAGTGTCGTCGGGCGTCTTTGTCAGATCCCATTCAACACTGCGGCAAAATTCGCCGAGTTGGTCCTGCCCGAAGTAAGCAGCAACACCGGCGACCTGGTGCAACACTCCAGCGATCTCAGACTTTTCCTGCTCTGTCGGTTGGCTTTTAGCTAAAGCGAAGTCGACGGCCTCAAGTGCGGCTGCGATGCGCTCCTCGAACATAGCTCGCAAGCGGGGGTCGGTCTCTTCTTCTATGACGGCTGCCGGATCGGTTGGGTCCGGCAAAGTCGTTCCCGACCATTTCCCGATCGCCGAACACAATTCCCTTAGTCGCAAAGGTTTCGAAAGGTGCGCCTGCATTCCGGCATTCTCGCAACGCTGGATGTCATCCGCGTATGCGTTCGCCGTCACCGCCAAGATCGGCAAGTGCTGTGCCCCGACCCCTGCTTTCCTGATTTCGCGCGCGGCTTGCAGCCCGTCCATGCGGGGCATCTGCATGTCCATCAAAACCATATCGTAGGGGCGATCAGACTGTCTGGCTGCAAGAATCGCATCCACCGCCTCCATTCCATCGCGTGCCAAATCGGCATCATGGCCAGCTTTGTCGACCATGGCCAACGTCAGTTCCTGGTTTATCGGATTGTCCTCCGCAACAAGGATGCGAAGTCGCTTGGCCAATCCGCAAAATTCTGCGGGGCTTGCGGCAACATGCGTTGGTTCGGTCTCTTCGGCAACTTCCAGCGGCAGCGATAGCGTGAAGGCGCTTCCCTGTCCGGGATCGCTTTCCGCCGTGAGTTCACCACCCATCAATTCGGCAAGCTCGGTGCTTATCGACAAACCCAGCCCTGTCCCGCCGTATTTTCGTGCAGTGGTATCGTCGGCCTGCGTGAACTTTCCGAAAATGCTTTGCAATCGATCTGCGGGTATTCCGATGCCGGAATCGCGTACCGTTATAAGCATACAATCAGGATCATTGAACTGCCGCCGGCTGACCGAGGCCGAGAGTGCTACCTCACCTTCCTCAGTAAACTTTAAGGCATTACCGAGCAGGTTGAGGACGATCTGACGCAGCCGCATCTTGTCCACCAGCACTCGGGGAGGGAACGCAGGATCGATGTCCAGCACAAGCGAAATGTTTCTCTGCCGGGCCACCGGCTCCATCAGGCGCTGGCAGCTTCGCAATGTATGCCGCAAATCGGTGGTTTCGCTTACGATTGCCATCTGCTTAGCTGCGATTTTGGCGAAATCCAGCAGATCGTTCAGCAACCTGAGCATTGCATCGCCAGAGTCCAAGATCATTTGAAGTCGGCGTTGCTGATCCGGATTGCTTTCCTCGGCCAACGCCAGTTCGGTGAAGCCGATCACGCCGTTCATTGGGGTGCGGATCTCGTGGCTCATATTGGCAAGGAAGCTGGATTTTGCCCGGTCCGCTGCGCGTGCTTCTTCGATAGATTCGGTCAAACGTTCGCGCATCTGTGTCTCGTCGGTGCGATCGATGATAACCCCCAAAATGGCCTCGGGCGCCCCATCATTATCTGTATCCACTCGCCCGCGAACTTCGACATGTTTCACGGTCCCGTTGCTGACGAGCCGCGCCTTAAATTCGTAGGGTTCGCAGGATACAATGGCGTGTTCGATCGAATCTTGAACTGTCTTCCGATCGTCTGGATGGTAGAATTCGATCGCCTGTTCGAATTCCGGTATATTGCCAACCGGCACTCCATGTAAGCGATATACCTCATCAGACCAGGTGACCCGATTGTCGGACAGGTCGAGATGCCAGTGTCCGATATGTGCGGTGGCTTCTGCCAATTCGAGCATCCGGTTTCGTTCGGCGAGTTCGCCAGTAGCTGCCTTTACCTCACGCAGGATATGGCTTTCGCGCCGCAGCAGCATAACAAGCAGCACACCGAGCAGAACAGTGATGGTCAGACCGCTGACGACGGCGGTGACAGGGGCACTCGACGCAAATCGTGACTCGAAAGGCGGCAGGTTCGCCCAGCGAAGCGAAATCATCTGACCGGCAAGGTCCAATGTTCGCTCGGTCTGGAATTTGGGATTGGGAGGCCATTCGCCGGTATCATAAAGCAGGCTCGCCCCGTCTCCGGATCCGACGTGATGCATCTGCAGCGCGAAATCCTGACCCTGTTCCGGGATCAGGGAACTGAAGAGTTCGTCGGCAACCAGCGGAGCGTAGACCCAGCGGCCGCTGAACTGCCCCGCCTCGTCGCGAATTGGCAGGATCAGGAGAAAACCGGCACCCTGTCGAGAATCCTGCACCAGAACGATAGGCTTGGTCAGAACGGGGGCGTCTCTCTGTTTGGAAAGGGCGATGGCTTCCCTGCGGCCTTCTTCAAATGCTAGGTCGAGCCCTAGGGCGGAGTAGTTCCGGGACACCGGTTCGATGCGATTGATTATGAAATGTTCGGGTCGCCGGACAACAGGATGAATTTCGAAAACCTGCCCGAACTCGCTTTCGAACCGATCGCGAAAGGCAGGCATGTCGCTGTCGGCCACTGACTCGAAAAACCCGATGCCTCGCATTCCGGGATAGGCGCGATCGATATCCAGCCTTTTGACGTAATCTTGCCACTGCTCGGGATCTATGGAACCGCTGATCCCTGCAAAGGCCGCAGCGCCTTCAAGCGCTCGCTGATAGATTTCCAGTCGGTATCGCAAGGCCTCATCAGTGTCGTCGGCCACCATCTCAAAGTTCGTCTCGGCCTGGCTGTACTGCCGTTCCGAAATGAATTGCCAAGCGTAAAGCGTCAGCATCAAAGTGCTAAGCAAGCTGATCGCAACCAGTGCGCTGAACCCCTGCAGCAACTGCCCACGCCACCTGACGGGAACCGGCGACCACTTGGAAAGCAGCAGGATCGGCATGACGAGGACGATCCCCAGCAAATCGCCAAGATACCACGTCAGCCAGTTGGTCCATCCCAGGTCGCTTTGGATCACTCCAGCAACAAAGAGCGTCACCACACCGGTGGTCGGGGCAATCAGGGCGGGAAGCGCGATGACCGAGGCGAAGGCGTGTAGGATGCGCGGGACATTGGAAAGCTCGATACCGTCTGCGAACGAACGGGCGAATCGCAGGGCGACAAGCGCCTGCACACTCGCCCCGAAGCCGATAGCGGCCGCAATGGCGATCACTGACCAGAAGGCGGCTAAACTGGCCGAACTGTCGAAGCCGGTCACGGTGTTAAACGCGAATGAGCCGAGCCAGATGCCAGGCCACAGCTTGCTGCCACGCGCTAGCAGGGCGCATAGCGCTACGCCCGAGGCCGGCCAGATGATAGTCGCATAGCCAGGCGGAACCGCCAGCGATCGACCCAGATATCCAGCGGTGAAGTAGCAGACAGCCAGAAGCAGGCATCCGCGCAGCACGGTAACATTTGAAACACGGGAGGTGGATTCGTTTGCGACTGCCGAGGTCATGCTCTTCGCTTGTTTGAGAGGGAAGACTACAAACTCTTACAGCAACGTGGTTTATGACGAGTTAAACAGAATGGGCAGGTTTCCGGTGAGCGAATGGTAAGTTGCAGAAAATATCGAGATCGCCCGAATATTTGATTTTAGCGCTTAGCTGCTATGGGAGCCAACCTGAACGAAGGGCAGTTTTCGGGGAAAGATCGCGGCCCATCGAACGGCCGAAATGAGGGCGCATTGCAGCCCGACGGCTTCTGGGCCGATAGCGGTCAGTCCGCTTGTGGTAGTTAATCGGGGCAAAGCGGACCGTCAGCTTCTGTTACCTAATGCTGTCATGCTCACGTTTCGGAGGGTTGGGCGATCACATCAGCTCCCCCGAACACCATCTGGTTGCGCGCCGCCGGGTGGAACAGTCCGTAGAGGAACTTGCCACCTTCACCACTTGCGGAATCGAGAGCGGCTTTCGCTTCCGAAGGTAAGGCCAGGCCCAACGCACCAACATTGTCGGTCACCTGATCCGCGCGGCTTACTCCCATCAATGTGGATGCGACGCCGAGACGTCCGGCGACCCATGCGAGTGCTACACGAGCGGGGGTCTCGCCTAGGTCCGCAGCAACCTTTTTCAGGCCGTCCACGATGCGCCAGTTGCGATCGGTGAAAAGAGTATCGCCAAAGGGATTGTCGCCATCGAGGCGCTTGTCGTCATCCGGCCTGGCACCGGCGTCTCCTCCGCTATTAGGCACTCCTGCGGACCGAGATGGCCCTGCCTCGACCGTTGCACGATCATACTTGCCGGTGAGCAGGCCGTAGGCAAGCGGGCTCCATGGCACGAGCCCCATCCCGAATTCCCGCGCCAAGGGCACGTGCTCGTCCTCGACCCCGCGCTCGACGAGCGAATAGAAATACTGCAGCCCGATGGGGGCAGGCAGTGCGTGCACTCGTGCCAGGGTGGCGAGCTGCGCCACGAACCAGGCGGGGCTGTTCGACAGGCCCCAATAGCGGATCTTGCCCTTGGCAACGAGGCCGCTCATCGTTTGCAGCAGTTCCAGAGCCGGGGGGATCCCATCCCAGATGTGGATCCAGCTCCGCCGCTGCTTTTTGCCAATGGCCTGGGGCTTACCTATATCCGAGCTCGGATTTCGATGCATAGCCGGAACCGATCCTGATTTGACAGGCGCGAGCGAACCGGCGCCGCTGCCGCAAAGCAAATAGCCCCTTTCAATCCATCCGTCGCCAGACCAAGCGTCTCGCGGTTCTGTAAGCGTCCGCTTTCCACCCTAATAACGGACATTCGACAATGGGTACGGCCCGCCCAGGAGCGGACTGGCAGCTTCGCGCCTGTTCTTGCCAAAAGCCGCCTGTCAGCAAACTACGCTTTTCAGACGGTCGGGTTGGGTTGGGTTGCGAGTTTCGGGATTCTAGATAGACAATTATCTCCGCTACACTAAGCGTCCAATACAGCCGCCGATTGGCCAAATGGACAGGCTGCATTAAAGCAGGAGCTCACATGTCCGAGTCTCGAAAGAAGCCTTTTAACTGGATGTTCCTCTTCTGGGTTATCATCGGGTTTTTGACGCTGGCATTGTTTGCCCAGACCATATTGTAAGCCGATTGGCTAAAGCGCTCGGGGATGCGAGTGCAAGACTTCAGAAGCACTAAAGGTCCGCTTCCCACCCAATAGCGGTCATACAGGCTGCGCTATGGCGACCCGAACCGCCAAAACAGGGCGATTGACGAGATTGCGTATTTTCATGGCTGTCCTGTCGTGAAGGAGTTTCTCGATTGACAGGTAAGGACCCGGGGCTGGGCATAAGATCCGGTAAGGCGAAGGTCTGCTAGCCACCTATTCGCGCCACCTTCATCGCGCTCAGGTCGACCAGAAGTTGGTCCCGCGACCGGCCTCCGCGATCAAAGAGGATGCGGGCCGCCTAAAATGTGCTCCGAGGGAGCAGGGGTTTGGTGCCTACATTCCTGCCCGGGCCCAACTGGCGCAGCGCTGCATCACCGGATCATATCGGGAGTATCCAATTGCCTCTCTCGTCGGCCCTCACTGGTGGGATAGAACCGCAGGAACGTCCAGTTCCGAGCTAGCAGCTTCTGCCGTGGTAACGGCAAAAAACCCCCGTCCCGCCTCCGAGCGATCCTGGACGCTTACTCGTCGTTCTAGCCGTTGTTCAATTTTCGGCGCAGCATTTGCATATTCGCCATGTCACGCGGCTTGGGCTTTATTGAGCTCTCTGCTCCGATTATGACGAGATTTAAGGGTCACTTGGCTTAGATCGAGTGCCGGACTGAAAAGAAATCCTTGCGCATAGGCACAGCCCATCCGGAATAGTCGGTCGCGTTGTTCTTCTGTCTCCACGCCTTCTGCAATAACAGCAAGACCAAGGCTGGCCGCCATCCCGATTATGGCCTGGACGATCAACCGCGACTCCTGCTGAGAGGACATCGTCTGAACGAAACTCTGATCAATCTTCACCTTGTTGATTGGGAAATCCCTAAGGTGGCTGAGCGAAGAAAAACCAGTGCCGAAATCATCAAGGGCGATCCGGATGCCGGCCGTACTGAGCTCCCGGAGGACGCGCTGTACAGTCGAAGGGTCATTCACAAGCAGCGTCGTCTCCGTCACTTCCAGTACTATCCTTCCGGGATCGATACCATTTTCCTCAAATGCTGTGAGAAATCTGTCTACGAAATTGCTGTCTAGGAGATCGCTCTCGGTCGCATTGAGGCTAACGTAGCGCAGTTCGGGAAAATGATCGAAAAGCGATCTTATCTCGGTGGCGACAAAATTTGTCATTTTCCTGCTGATCTGGCGCGAGATCGCTGGGTCGAGCAGTGCTGGAAGGACCTCGGTCGCCGCCAAACGCCGATTGTCGCGCGAATGCAAACGAAGAAGGGCCTCGAAGCCGACGTATTCTCCTGTTTGCAGATCAATAATCGGCTGATAGCCTGCGAACAATCGATCCCCGCGGATAGCGGATTTTACCTCGCTGAGGGCGTTCTGCCGATGCTGGTTCTCTTTTTCCAGCTGGACATCGTAAACCATCACTCTGCCTGGGTTCTTCTTTTTCCCGAAGTACAGCGCGGTATCTGCTCTTCGGATCAGCTCGCGCGCGCCAACCCCTTTTTCGGATCGTGCGATCCCGCACGATGCGCCTAGTGATACGCTGCGTCCGCCGATAGGGGTTTCGGTGTCGATGGTGTCGATCATTGCATTTGCGTAATCGACGGCTTCCTGCATTCCAGTGCCCTCTGGCATTACAGCGACAAACTCGTCGCCACCCCAACGAGCTACCATTACACCCTCCATTGCAACCGATCTCATTCGGTTCGCGGTCTCTTCAAGAATAAGATCCCCGGCTATGTGGCCGAAGCTGTCGTTGATGTTCTTGAACCCGTCGAGATCGAAAATCGCAAGGATGACCTCGTTCCGCTTCTGATGGCGTTTTCGTAAGCGATCTTGGAGCATACGGTCGAAGGCATGCCGGTTCGGCAGACCTGTAAGACTGTCGTAGGTGGCCGCGTGCTCGAGGGCAGATTGTGTTTCATACTGCGATGAGACATCTCGGATCACGCCGACTAGCCGCGCCGGGCTTTCATCGTCACCGTCGAGAAATTCGCCGGTAGTGTAAACGGGCTTCCCTTCTCCGTTGGGTAACTTGAGGGTTGCCTCAAACTCGATTGAGCCGCGTTCTTCGATAGCCCTCGCTATGCATTGAGCGACCCTCGCCTGGTCCGCATCAATATAAAATGAAACTGCTTCCTCGCAGGTAACTTCTTTATGAGGTTCGAGCCCGTGGATATGATAGACGCCATCCGACCAGAAAAGATCTCCACTTTCGACTTCCACCTCCCAAGACCCGATCTTCGCCACGCATTCCGCTTGCCTGAAGGCACGATTGGAAAGTCGCAGACGCTCTGCCTTTTCACGTAACTCGTCGGCAAGCCTACTCGAGCGAAGCGATGCCTCATGCAGCCGAATGACATCGGTTACGCTTTGGGCGTATCGTCCCAGATTCTCGAGTGTCGCTTCGGAGAACATGTCTCGTCTGCTGTCAATAAGGCACAAAGCACCGATGACGGTACCTTCGGAATTTGTGATCGGACACCCTGCGTAAGAACGGATTTTTGGCCCGTTTATGACGAGCGGGCTCTTTGCGACTCGCACGTCCGCGACAGCGTTGCGAACGAGCATGCTTTTCTTGCCATCTACGACAAATTGACAAAAAGAATCTTTCCGAGACGTCGTAAGCAAATCGATGCCGTGCTTCGCAAGGATCGTTTGGTTTACCTCATCCAGCGCAGTGACGAGAGCTATTTCGCTCTCAAACGCTTGCGCACAGTGCATTACGATACGGTCTAACGAAGATTGAACACCCGTAGCTACGAAATTCTTATCAAGATCACAGGTGGCACACATATAACCCACTCCCACTCCCCATCCCACTTCTCTGGCGGGTTGTCGGGGGCAAGAGTGGACCTAGTTTTCTATCTAACTCATTAACTTCGAAGATTTTCTTGTTCGCGCATCAATGAAGGCGCCCGACCGGAATTCGTAGTGATTTCCCCTCTGACTAGGTTTGGCGAAAGAGGCACCGTGGTTGTCAAAGGTGCGCGCAAACCGCGCACCCTCAGGCAGATACTCCTGCGACAACCGCCCGCTGAGGGTTATCGGCGGTAATTTCGGATATTTGCAGAGCCAAACAGTCTCGTGTGGCGGACGCTGACCAAAAGGATTTCGTTGCTGGCGACATGTTTTATAGAGAAAATGTCAGGTGCAGGGATGCGGACGGACATTCTCGGCTCTTTCGCAAAGCAGTTGCCCTCCTCCGACGCAGCCTCTCCTCCCGCCTGTGATCCTTGCCCGTCCATTTTCCGAGATAGTGGACATTTTCGGGCATCTTTTTGTTCAGTTTTGCTTTGCCTGCCAGACACATGTCGCATGACATATCATGTCTATTTGCGTAATCTCGCATGATATGTCATCTAATCGCTCATGCCACGTGCTTCGCGAGCCGCCAGCGGACTGCCGCCCCAAAGCCAGCGCGCGATTGTGCGACTGGGCAAGGACATCGCGCTCGCGCGCCGTCGCAGGAAGCTCCCCCAGCGCCTGATGGCCGAGCGCATGCTCGTATCCATCCAGACGCTCCAGCGTCTCGAGGCTGGCGATCCCACCGTCGGCTTGGCGGTCCTCGCCAGCGCGCTCCACGTCTTGGGAATGACCGAACGGCTCGCCGGGCTGATCGCGCCCGACAGCGACAGGGCGGGGATCAGCGAGGATCTTTCGCGTCTGCCCAAGACCACGCACGCAGCCAGCGATGACGAGTTGGACTTCTAGCCTGCCATGTCGACGGTCCGCACCTATGTGTTCGTTCATTGGACGCCGTTATCTTGAGCGGGCCGACAGGGTTGCTGTCGACCCGGTGGCCCTTCCCCTCCATGAGGCAGGAACGGCCCGGTCTTACCAGACGGAAGAGGGATTTACCGTCTTCAACGGAATCCGTGATGCGGCACCGGACGGTTGGGGCCAGTACCTCATGTACAAGGCGATGGGTGACCGCCTGCCCGGCGAGGCCGATCTCATTCTTGCTTCGGGTGATCACCGGGTGGGCGCGCTCGCCTTCGGCCCTACTCCCGAGCGACCGGAGCGCATTACCCCGTGGGGGGACGGCCCAGCTCCGGTGGAAGAGTTCACTCTTGCCAAGCTTGCGGAAGCCGCCGAGCGTGCACAGCACGTTGACGAGCTGGATGAGAACCTGCGCGCGCTCCTAGCAGCTGGCTCCTCACTCGGCGGAGCACGTCCCAAGGCCGCGACTATGATCGGCGAACAACCATGGATCGCCAAGTTCCAGAAGCGTGGCGACAGTTTCCCCGAGTGCCGGGTGGAACTTGCGACGATGCGTCTTGCTGCCGAATGTGGTCTCGATGTGCCGCCACTCGATTTTCGCTGCGTCCTCGATCGCGACATCTATCTGATCGAGAGGTTCGATCGAATTCCCCATGGAAATCGGATTGAGCGCCTGCCGTTCGCTTCGGGCCTGACCATTCTTGGGGCGCATGAGAGCGAGGTCAGCCGCTACAGCTATGCTGATCTGGCTGGATCAATCCGGCAGTTCGGCACTCAGGTGCGCAGGGACCTACACGAGCTGTTTCGCAGGATGGTGCTCAACATCCTCGTCAAGAACGACGATGATCACCTGCGCAACCATGGCTTCCTGTTCGATGGAACGGGTTGGCGACTGTCGCCGCTCTACGACGTCGTGCCGAAGCCCGAGGTTGGTCTGGAGCGCCGACTCGTTCTCGGAGTGGGTCCGGAAGGTCGCAATGCCACGCTTGAGAACGCCCTCGCCGGGGCTGCCGTCTTCGATTTGGGAGCCGACAAGGCCGCTGCGGTTGTGAGCGAGATAAAGCAAATCGTAAGCGCGAGGTGGGAGCCACTCTTCGCCGAGGCCGGTGTCAGCGGCGCCGATCGTGAGCGATTTGCAACGTGTTTCAGGCTCGCGATGGCAAATGCTTGATCAGGGATTTGCCGCGCTTCTGCGCGCCAATGAAAGAGTATTTTTTTCTGGTGATTACCCGGTGATTGCTAGAACCGACTCTGAAGTCCTAGAAACGCATTATTACTTTTTAATTTCAATATGATAGGTGTTTTAGACGCTAAAATCTGGTACTTCCGCTACCGGCGCCGCTGAGCGGCAGGTAGCCGTGCAACAGGAGCCATCGCGAAATGGCGAAAGTAGCTTTCTCGGCAGGCAATGTTAGCGCTACCCATGCGCCAGTTTTGCCCATACCCTTGGTCCTGACAGTCCAGAGGGACGAATCGAACCGGGAGGAACAATGATGGCCAGGAAACCGCAAGCGCCCGACTTTTCGCGTCGGCAGATCATTTCAGCCGGGGCGGCAGCATCGCTGGCACTTCCGCTGGGCAGCGCGCTGGCACAGCAGGCGGAGGGCCAGCCCCTGCTCGGCAATCCCACCCTGCCAGAACTTCCGGGTGAACGCATGCGCTGGGCCATTGTCGGCCTTGGCACCTTCGCCGTCGGACAGGTCATTCCCGGCTTTGCCGATGCGCGGCAGTCGCGAATGACCAGCTTTGTATCGGGCAATCCGGACAAGGCCGGAATGCTTGGCGCCCGCTACGGCGTGTCGCGCTTCTACGATTACGACAATTACGACAGCATCGCCGACGATCCTGAAATTGATTGCGTCTACATCGTCCTGCCGGTGGGTCTGCACGCCGAATACACGATCCGCGCGCTGGAGGCGGGCAAGCATGTCCTGTGCGAGAAACCCATGGCCTCCACCAGCGCGGAGTGCGAAGCTATGCTGGCCGCTGCGCGGGCGAATTCGCGCACCCTTGGCGTCGCCTACCGCGTACATTTCGAGCCGAACAACATGAACGTGTTGCAACGCGTGAATAATGGCGACCTGGGCGCGATGCGCTTCGTATCGGCCGATCACGGCTTCAACGCAAACCCCGACTGGCCGCCGCACAAATGGCGGCTGGAACAAGCGCTGGGCGGTGGCGGCTCGATGTACGACATCGGGATCTATGGCCTCAACACATCGCTGATGATGCTGCCCGACGACACGCCGGAAGCCGTGTCCGCACATTATTCCACCCCGGTGAACGATCTGCGCTTTACAGAGGTCGAGGGCGGGCTCGACTGGCGGGTGCGCATGGCAAGCGGGATCACGGTGCAGGGATCGTCATCCTATTGCTGGAACCCCTATGTCTCGCGCCAGAGGTACTTCGGCAGCGATGCCTCCGTGGAGATGAACCCGGCAACCACCTATTACGACAATCGCATCGTGTTCGAGGGATCGGGCGAGCCGCCGCGCGAATACACCGCGGGCAATCCGATTGCCCAGTTTGCCGCCCAGCTTGACGGTTTCTCCGCTGCGGCGCGCGCTGGCGAACAGCATCGCACGCCGGGAGAAATGGGCCTGCGCGATATCCGCCTTATCGAGGCGATGTACCGCAGCGCGGACGCAGGCGGGGCATTGGTGACGCTTTGAAGGCTGTGCCTGCGCGGGCCTAGTCCAGTGCAGCGGGTTGCATGCGCGGCACCAGCAACTGGATCGCGATGAAGGCGATCATGTAGCCCACCCCGGCATAGATCACGATGGGCACATAGGATCCCGTCAGTTCCAGCGTCCAGCCGGTAGCCTGCGCGATGAGGATGCCTCCCACCGCGCCCGCCGCCCCGCCCATGCCCGCGATGGTGGCCACGGCGCGGCGCGGATACATGTCGGCGATCATCGTGAAGATGTTAGAGCTGAAAGCCTGGTGCGCCGCCGTACCGAGGCCGATCAGAAGGACGGCCATCCACGGCTCCGGCACGCTGGCCACGCTCACCATCGGCAGCGCGCACAGCGCGGCGATGAAAAGCGTGGTCTTGCGCGCGCGATTGATGGTCCACCCCTTCGCGACGAGATGCGAGGAGAACCATCCGCCCGCGATAGAGCCGATGTCGGCGAGGAGATACACGCCAATCAGAGCGGGACCGATCGTGGCGAGAATGCCGCTCTCGGCGGTCGGGAACAGTTCCATCCCCTGCGTGCGACTGAGAAAGTCGGGCAGCCAGAAGAGGAAAAGGTACCACACCGGATCGGTGAAGAACTTGCCGCAGATGAAGAACCAGGCCTGGCGCTGACGGAAGGCCGTTTTCCAGCCCAGCGGCTTTCCCGCAGCGTCTTCGCCGTCCTGTCCGATCCAGTCGCGCTCCTCGTCGGTGAGCGCGGCATGATCGCGGGGCTCTCGAAAGAAGCGCAGCCAGGCCCAGAGAACGAGAAAACCGATAAGGCCGGTGACGAGGAATGCCGCGCGCCAGCCATAGATCCCGGCAATCCCGATAGCGATAATGGGCGTGAGCAGCACGCCGACATTGGCACCGGCGTTGAGAATACCGACCCCCAGCGCCCGCTCGCGCTTGGGAAACCATTCGGCGATGGATTTCACCGCGCCGGGATAGGCCGCGCTTTCGGCAACGCCCAACGCGATGCGCGCCAGAATGAATGCCAGCACGCTGCGCGCTGCGGCATGGAAACAGGCGGCGAGGCTCCATAGGCCGATGGCGATGGCAATCCCCTTGCGCGTGCCGACACGGTCGAGCCAGCGCCCTACCACCAGCAGCCCGATGCCGTAGCTCGCCTGGAAGGCGGTGACGATGTTTCCGTAGTCCACCTCCGACCAACCCATTTCCTCCTCTATCACCGGCTTCAGCACGCCGATGATCTGGCGGTCGATGTAATTGATGGTGATGACGAAGAAGAGCAGCGCGCAGATGCCCCAGCGGTACTTCCCCAGCGGCTTTGCCAAGGCCGACATGCTCCCGGCGGCGGAGGTCACTGCACTCTCGTCGTGGTGGCGATGGCCGCAGGCGCAATCGAGCCGGGGGCCCTGCCCTCGATGACGATCTCCCCACGCGCCCTGATGTCATCGGATGCACTGCCGACCA
The DNA here is from genome assembly GCA_947493195.1 of uncultured Sphingomonadaceae bacterium. Taxonomy (GTDB): domain Bacteria; phylum Pseudomonadota; class Alphaproteobacteria; order Sphingomonadales; family Sphingomonadaceae; genus Alteraurantiacibacter. Next base: position 44,849 of record CANLQG010000006.1, read on the forward strand.
TGATCTCGATCACGCCGGGTTCGACCACCCAGTCGCCGCCTGCAGACCACAGGGCGAACTGATCGGCGCGCAGGGTGAATGATACGCGCCTGGTTTCTCCCGGAGCGAGCGACACGCGCTGGAATCCGCGCAGCTGCATCACCGGCCGCGACACGCTTGCAACCGGGTCGCGGACGTAGAGCTGGACTACCTCGTCACCGGCACGATCACCCGTGTTCGAAACCTGTAGCGCGACCGTCGCGATGCCGCCGTCGGCCGGAATGCGCGCATTATCCAGCCGCAGTGAGCCATAGGCGAAGTCGGTGTAGCTCTTCCCGTGGCCGAAGGCGTAGAGCGGGGTTATCGGCTGGTCCATGTAGCGCGCGGTATCGCGCGAGAGATCGGGATCGGCGGGTCTTCCGCTTGGCAAGTGATCGTAATTGACCGGAACCTGCCCGGTCGTGCGCGGAAAGCTGGCAGGCAGCTTGCCGCCCGGATTGTTCTCGCCGAACAGGGTGGAGACGATTGCGGGACCGGCCTCGATACCCAGCAGCCAGGTCATCAGCACCGCGTCTGCCTTCTCGGCGATTTCGGGGATGGCCAGGGGCCGCCCGCCCATCAGCACCACGACAAGCGGCTTGCCCGTGGCTGTAAGAGCCTCGAAGAGTTCGCTCTGGCGACCGGGGAGTTCCAGCGACGAACGGCTGCGGGCCTCGCCCGACCAGTCGTAATCTGCCCCCAGCGCGACGACGATGACATCGGCTGCTTCGGCAGCGGTCACCGCGGCCACGATACCAGAGGTATCGTCCGAACGCGTGTCTACTCCCGTGGTGTATATCACGTCAGCATGAGCCGCCTCCAGCGCAGCACGAAGGGTGACTACGTCGCTCTCCTGCCCTTGCGCCCGCCACGATCCCAGCTGTGAAAGGGCATCGTCGGCCAGCGCTCCGATCAGCGCGATGCGCCCGGCATTGCGCGCCAGCGGCAGTACTTCGGCATCATTCTGCAGGAGCACGATGGATTGCTGCGCGACCTCTCTGGCAGCCTCGCGGTGGCTGCCCGACAGCATGACCGAAGCCTCCCGCCCCGCGTCATGGTAGGCGTAGGGATCGGCGAACAGGCCCATGTCCCGCTTTACGGTCAGGATGCGCCGCACCGCCTCGTCCAGCAAGGGTAACAGGGCGGGATCAGCCTCGATCGCCGCGCGCAGATCGTCGGCGTAGATGTCGCTGACCATGTCCATGTCGACGCCTGCGCGCAGTGCCAGGGTGGCTGCATCCTGCCGGGACTCCGCAACGCCGTGGGCCTGCAATTCCTCGATGGCTCGCCAGTCGGAAAGCAGCAGGCCTTGCCACCCCCAGTCTTCGCGTAACATCGTGCGCAACAACGCTTCATTGCCGGTGGTGGGCACACCGTTCAGCGCGTTGAATGCGGTCATGAAACTCGCCGTGCCGGCCTCCACTGCTGCACGGAACGGAGGGAGATAGGTCTCCTGCAAGGCGCGTGCGCCAAGATCCGCTCCGGCATAGTCACGGCCGCCCTCTGCGGCGCCGTAGGCACCGAAATGCTTGGTGCCGGCCATGATCGTGTCCGGCGCAGCAAGACTGTCACCCTGGAAACCGTGAACCTGCGCCGCTGCCATGCGGCTGCCGAGATAGGGGTCTTCGCCCGCCCCCTCGACGATGCGACCCCAGCGCGGGTCGCGCGCGACATCCACCATCGGGGCGAAGGTCCAGTGCAACCCCGCAGCGCTGGCTTCGCGTGCCGCGATGCGTGCATGGCGCCCGGCGGCTGCGGGATCCCAGCTAGCCGCCATGGCGAGCGGTACGGGGAAGATCGTGCGATAGCCGTGCACCACGTCCATCGAGAACAGCAAGGGGATGCCCAGCCTGCTCTCCTCCACGGCGACCCGCTGCAATTCCCGCAAGGGTTCTGCACCCGCGACATGCAGGTAGGAGCCGACTTCGCCGCGCCTTACGCGGTCAAGTTCGTCGGGCCCGAGCCGGGAATTGAGGCTTTTCGACCGCCCACCCATGCGCTGCACCAGTTGGCCGATCTTCTCGTCCAGCGTCATCCGCGACAGCAGCAGGTCGATATCGACCGATTCTTCTATCCCGCCGATGGGAGCCTGCGCGACGTTGTCCGCCCGCGCCGATGGCGGACCTGCCAGCATAAGAGCGGCAAATCCTGCCACGATCGAGGAAGATAGCGCTACCAGTTTCATGTGATCCCATCCCTGCCCAGTTCCCGGCCCGCCCTTGAACAGGCGGTGCCTTTGGCGCCACGATAAGCTGCAATCGCGGAATGGACAAGGAAATCGAACGGTCCCACTTGTGCCAGAGGCCGTATCGGGCAATAACCGCGCGGTCGCATACCTTAAAGGTAGCGCTCACATTCGTCATGGATGGCTGCGGGCTCGGTCCCGTCGGCGCGAGGGAGGGATTATGAAGTTCGCAAGGTTTCTGGCGTCGGGCGTTGCAGCGCTGGCGCTCTCGGCATGCATGCAGTCGGGCACCTCGCCCGAAACCGGTGCGAGCGCCCTGGCGAGTGCAGAAGCAACCCCGGCAGCCGGGGTGGCCGATCCTGCCATCTGGCCCGAGTACGATTATCCGGTCACCGTGCCGGCGCAGGACGCCGCGATGATCGCCGGCCTGCTCTCCAGGCTGACGCTGGAAGAGAAGATCGGCCAGCTTGTGCAGGCAGACCTGTGCTGCGTGACGCCGGAGGATGTGCGCCGGTACAACCTCGGCTCCATCCTGGTGGGCGGGAACAGCGGCCCGGACGGTAACGACCTGGCCCCTGCGCCCGACTGGCTCGCCGCGGCGGACGCGTTCTACGCCGAATCGGTAGACACCAGCGACGGCGGGGTCGGCGTTCCCATCATCTGGGGAACCGATGCCGTACATGGACACTCGAACATCATCGGTGCGACCATCTTTCCGCACAACATCGGGCTGGGCGCAGCCCGCGATGTGGACCTCATCGAACGGATCGGCGCGGCCACCGCGCGCGAGATCCGGGTTACCGGGCAGGAATGGACTTTCGCGCCGACCGTGGCCGTGCCGCAGGACTTTCGCTGGGGCCGCTCCTACGAGGGCTATTCCTCCGATCCCGAACTCGTCGCCTCCTATGTCGGGGCGATGGTGCGGGGACTGCAAGGACCGCCCGACAACCAGGATCTGCTCTCCGGTCCCTACGTGATCGCATCGACCAAGCATTTCCTGGCCGATGGAGGAACGGACGATGGCGTCGATCAGGGCGACAGCTCGATCAGCGAAGAGGACCTGCGCGATATTCACGGCCTCCCCTACGGCCCGGCGATTGCGGAAGGTGTCGCCACGGTCATGATCAGCTTCTCAAGCTGGCAGGGCGTCAAGATGACCGGCAACCGCTCGCTGGTGACAGACGTGCTGAAGGACAGGTTCGATTTCGGCGGCTTCGTCGTTTCCGACTGGAACGCACACGGACAGGTTGCCGGATGCACCAACGAAAGCTGCCCGCAGGCGCTGATGGCCGGCATCGACATGTACATGGCACCCGACACCTGGCGCGACATCTATGACGACCTGCTGGAGCGTGCCCGCGGCGGCGAGATACCGATGGAGCGGATCGACGAAGCGGTAACCCGCATCCTCGAGGTCAAGGCACGGCTCGGGTTGTTCGGGGCCGGGGCCCCGTCCACCAGGCCGCTTGCCGGGGATTACGATCTTCTCGGCGCGGCGGAGCATCGCGAGATCGCGCGCGAAGCCGTGCGCAAGTCGCTGGTGCTGCTGCGCAACGACGGGCCGCTGCCGCTCGCCAGCGGTTCCCGCCTGCTGGTAGCCGGAGACGGGGCAGACGATATCGCCCGGCAATCGGGCGGCTGGACGCTGAGCTGGCAGGGAACCGGTATCGACAATTCGCACTTCCCCGGTGCGACTTCGATCTGGGCGGCGCTGGACGCTGCGATGGAAGAAGGCGGCGGAAGCGCCGAATTGTCGCCCGACGGCAGTTTCACCACCCGTCCCGATGCCGCCGTGGTGGTATTCGGCGAACGCCCCTATGCGGAGTTCCAGGGCGACCGCGCGACCCTGGCGCTGGATGCCGAACTGACCGGGCCGTACGAGACAATGCGCACCCTGCAATCGCAGGGCATCCCGGTGATCGCCCTGATGATCACGGGTCGACCGCTTTACGTGAACCCGGCCTTGAACACCGCCGATGCTTTCGTGGTCGCCTGGTTGCCCGGCAGCGAAGGCGGCGGGGTCGCCGATGTGCTGGTGGGGAATGCCGAGGGGGCACCGCGCTACGACTTTTCCGGCAAGCTGCCCGCTGCCTGGCCGCTGACCCCCGACATGCAGGATGGCGCGCTGTTCGATTATGGATACGGCCTGACCTATTCCAGCCCCGACAGCACCTGGCAGGAGTTGCCGCTTAGCGATACGGGCGATGCCAGCGACAGCCGGGTCTGGTTCGCCGATGGCCTGCCTGCGGCCGCATGGTCGCTGCATGTCACCGATCCGTCCGCCCCCACCAGCCAGATCCGCATCACTACCGTACCGGCAACTGCGCTGGATGGCCGCGTGTCGGTGACCGCGGTCAATCACGTGGTTCAGGAAGGTGCGCGCCGTTTCGATATCGCCTCGGGCGATGCGGCCGTGTCGCTCAGCACGTTCAACCCCATCGACATCACGCGCGAGGCCAACGCCGATATCCTGTTGCTGTTCACGCTCAAGGTAGACGAAGCGCCCGAAGGTGCCGCAATAGCCATGCGGGCGGCTTCGGGCGATATGGTCGCAAGCGCGGTCGATCTGCCTGCCACCGGCCAATTCGTGCGCTATGGCCTCCCGCTGCGATGCCTGCGTGACAAGGGTCTGGACTTGACCAGCGTCCAGGCGCCGTTCGTGCTTGAGACCGAGGGGGGCGGAGACGTTTCCCTGGCCGAAGTGCGCTTGGGGATGGATGCGGAGCGGGTGCTGCCCTGTTCGTGATTGCCTGCAATATGGTAGCCTCCGGCGCATGAAGCCGATCCGAGAAGTTCCCCTGCCGGTTGGCGCAGAGTTCGAACGCGACATCCGTGCCGCTTACGAACCCGTGGTCATACGCGGGGTGGTGGCGGACTGGCCTCTCGTGGAGCTTGGCAAGGGCTCGCCATCTGAAGCCTTGGCCTACTTTGAACGCCTGGACTCGGGTGCGCCGACGGAATTGATGATCGCGCCTTCCAGCGAGGGCGGCCGCTTCTTTTACAGCCCAGACATGCGCGGTTTCAATTTCCGCAGGGAACGGGCGACGCTTTCGCAGCTGACACAGCATTTGCGGCAGATCGAGCAGGAGGCGGAGCCTATCGGCATCTATGCCGGGGCTACACCTGCGGCGAGCCACCTTCCCGGCTTCGAGCGCGAGAATGCGTTTCCGCTTGGCGAGGAGCAGCCGGGGGCGACCACGCGGGTCTGGGTGGGCAATGCTACGCAGGTTGCGACCCACTTCGACCTTTCGGACAATTTTGCCGTGGTCGCGGTGGGCAAGCGGCGCTTTACCCTCTTCCCGCCAGAGGCGACCGCCAATCTCTACGTAGGTCCGCTGGACATGACGCTGGCTGGTCAGCCGGTGAGCATGGTCGATCCCCTGTCCCCCGACCTCGATCGATATCCCCGTTACGAGGAAGCTGCGAAACTGGCGCGGTTCGCCGAATTGCAACCGGGCGATGCCATCTACATCCCGACGCTATGGTGGCATCATGTGCAGGCGACCCAACCGATCAACGTGCTAGTCAATTACTGGCACAACGACGCGCAGCGCGGCGGGGGCTTCCTTGCGCTGGTCCACGCCATCCTCGCCATTCGCGACCAGCCTGCGGGAGAGCGAAAGGCCTGGCAAAGCTGGTTCGACCATTTCGTGTTCTCGGATGAGGCCGCCGATGCGGCAGCGCACCTGCCGCCGCCCGCCCGCACTGTCACCGGCCCGCCGTCCCCCCAGCGCGATGAAATGATCCGCCGGTTCATCCTGCAGGTCCTGTCAGGCCGCTAGTCGCAAGCCCTTCAATTGAACTGTTTGCGGCGCCCCCGGCTTCGTGGTAGCGCTACCGCCAGAGACTGCGACGAGCAGCCGGTCCAGGGAGAGAAATCTATGAAACGAGCACTAACTTTGGCGATCAGCGCACTGGCGCTTTCAGCTTGCACGGCCACGTCGTCAGCACAGTCGCTTGCCGCCAATCCGCCGCCTGCCGCAGCACTCCCGGTCGGCACCTGCGTCAACATGGGCAACACGCTGGAGGCGGAGCAGGAAGGCAGCTGGGGCGGCGCTCCTATATCGACGGAAGACTTCGCGCGGATCAGCGAAGCCGGCTTCGACACCATTCGCCTGCCGGTGCGCTGGCACAACAAGACCTTGCAGCAAGCGCCCTGGACGGTCGATCCAGCCTGGATGGACCGGGTCCAGGAGGTGGTCGACCAGGCCCTTGCGGCCGATCTCAATGTCATCCTGAACAGCCATCATTTCGATCCCATCCACGAGGATCCACTGGCGGTGGCGCAATGGCACGGCGCGGTCTGGGCGCAGATTGCAGAACGGTTCGAAGGCTATCCCGAAGACAGCCTGTGGTTCGAACTGGAAAACGAGCCGCACAACAATTTCGACCATTCGAACCTGCTGGAAACGCTCGAACCCGCGCTCGAAGCGGTGAGGGCCCGCCATCCGACGCGCGCGGTCATCATCGGTGGCGAGAACTGGAGCGGGATCGATTCCCTGGCAACTTTGCCGCTGCCCAACGATCCCAACATCCACGCGACGTTCCACTATTACGATCCCTTCACCTACACCCACCAGGGGGCCAGCTGGACCGCGCCCGACGTGCCGCCACCGGGCCGCGATTTCCCGACTGCCGAGGATCGCCAGAAACTGGCCGCCGATGTGGAGAAGGTGCGCGACTACATCGAACGCACCGGGCACGTGCCTTTCATGGGGGAAACCGGTGCCTACGACCTGCATATTTCAACCGAGGATCGTGCAACCTATCACCGGATGGTGACGCAGGCCTTTGCGCCGACCGGTATTGGCATCTGCGTCTGGGCCTACACCAACACCTTCCCCTTCTGGGATCGCGAGAATGGCGAATGGCTGCCCGGAATGCGCGCGGCCTTGGGCTTGCCCGAATAGACGTCCCGACGCCGATGCGGGCGAGCGCTCCTAGCGCTCGCCCGCCAGAGCATAGGGGCCGACGACCAGCCCGGTGAACAGTCCGGCGTGTACCGATGCCAGCGGCTCCACATCGATTTCGGGCGAGGTATTCCATTCGTCCTGCATCGAAGCGCGCCACGATGCCGTCGCCTGCCCTTCTCGCAAGGTCAGGCGAAGCTGAGCCGAGGTCGAATCCCAGGGGGCCGAGTAGACGAGCGCACCCTGCTCGGCGTCTCCCGGGTCCTTGCGCAGCCGCACTGCGATCCTGTTGCCCTGCGGTGCCAGTTCAATACCCGCGGTAAGGAAATGGCCTTCGTCCATGAAGGCCAGCATCCCGGCGAAATCGCCTGGTTCACCGTCAGCGAAGTCGACCTGCGTAGTTATCGTCGCCTCATGGTGACGCAGCCGGCGGCCGATGAACGAAGGGCGCGCAAGGCTGCCCGCGCTGGCAGCGCCGGGTTCGAGACGCATCGTGCCGCGCTCGATATCATGCAGCATGGCCGCGCCACCGTCCGGGCTGCGCAGCGTGATCCATTCGGGCGACAGCGACAACTGGTCGAAATCGTCGCGCCAGTTCCGCCATTCCTCGCCCGGCGAGGTCGGCAGGTCCGGTCGCTGCGAAACCATCGGCACGGCCTCCCCGGATTTGAGGAAATAGGGCCAGCCGTCTTCCCACTGCACCGGCAGGAGGAAGGTCTCACGGCCCAGTAGCGTTGATTGGCCTTCGAACGGCCGGGTCGCCAGGAAGAGGCCCCACCAGCTTCCGTCATCCAGTTCCACAATGTCGGCATGGCCCGTCGCCTCGACCCTGTCGGCCCGGCCAGCGGGCATGTCACGCTGGGTGAGGATCGGGTTTATCGGTCCCGGCTCGTACGGGCCATCGACATTGCGCGAGCGGTAGATCGTCTGCGAATGCTGGTCTGCCGTGCCACCTTCGGCAGCCAGCAGGTAGTACCAGCCGTCGACCTTGTAGATGTGCGGCCCTTCCGCCCAGACGGGCTGTTCGTCGAGATCGACCCCGCCATTAATTAGCAGCTTGCGATCGGGCAGGACCTGCATCGCGTCTTGGTCAAATTCCTGGATCCACAATGCGCGGTGCCCTTCGTAAAGAGGCTGTCCCGGAGGGGCATCGTTGTAGACGATCCATGCCCGGCCTCCCTCGAAGTATAGCGACGGATCGATACCACCGAACTCCAGCCAAACAGGGTCGCTCCACGGCCCAGCCGCGCTCTCGGCGGTGATGACGAAGTTGTTGCCACACTCGATGCAGGTGTTCACGATCCAGAACTTGCCGTCGTGGTGGGTGATAGCCGGCGCAAATAGCCCCCGGTTCGTCCCCAGGCCGCTGAAGTCAACCTGGGCCGGCCGGTCGATCGCATTGCCGAGCAAGCGCCAGTTCACCAGATCGCGGCTGTGGAAGATCGGCAGGCCCGGAAACCAGCTGAAGGTGGACGTGACCGCGTAGAAGTCGTCACCCACGCGCACGATGGAAGGGTCAGGGTGGAAACCCGGCAGGACCGGATTGGCATACTGCCCCTCGGCAAGGTCCTCACTCTCGCCAAGAGCCTCGTACTCGACGTAATCGAACACCGCCTCTCCCGCGGCTGACACCGGTGCGCCGAAGGCAACCGCCATTGTCGCTGCCATTGTTCCGATTGCTCGCTTCATGCTGTCTGCTCCCTTGCGACTGCGCAGCCTTTTGTCCTTGCTCCGCTCGATTCTGATCCTTATGGTAGCGCTCCCAATTGGGAGGGCAAGAGCCACAGATGGCCTCAACGATACAATCCATTCTCCCCGCCGATTATACGAGCGGGACATTCATCGGACGCGCTGCGTCCCCGGACGGTCCGGTTGTCATCGCCATTCGCGATGGCATCCTGTTCGATCTCACGCAGGTCGTCGCCACGGTGGCGGGGGCTGTCGCTCGCCGCCAGTTCGACGGCGGGCGGGAAATCGGCCCGGTTGCGGATGGCCTGCCGGAGGGGTGGGAACTGCTTTCCCCCATCGACCTGCAGTGCATCAAGGCGAGCGGCGTCACCTTCGCCCTCTCGGCTATCGAGCGGGTGATCGAGGAGCGCGCGCGCGGCGATGCGGCCAGCGCTTCTGCCATTCGCGCACAGCTTGAAGAGAAGGTGGGCTCCGGCATCCGCTCTGTCGTGCCGGGCAGCGCCGAGGCGATGGAACTCAAGAATGCCCTGATCGAAGAGGGCATGTGGTCGCAGTACCTTGAGGTTGCCATCGGTCCGGACGCCGAAATTTTCTCCAAGTCGCCGGTCCTGTCGTCCGTCGGTCACGGCGCGCTGATCGGAGTGCGGTCGGATTCCGACTGGAACAACCCGGAGCCGGAAGTGGTGCTGGTCTGCGACGCTGACGGAGAGGTCGTGGGCGCGACGCTGGGCAATGACGTGAACCTGCGCGATTTCGAAGGGCGTTCGGCGCTGCTCCTGTCCAAGGCAAAGGACAACACTGCTTCCTGCGCGATCGGCCCTTTCATCAGGCTGTTCGACGATGAATTCACCATCGACGACGTGCGCAAGGCCAATGTCGACCTGCTGATCGAGGGACCCGAAGGCTACACGCTGGAAGGCACGAACGTCATGGCCGAGATCAGCCGCGACCCGCTGGAACTCGTTCGGCAATGCCTGTCCGAACATCATTACCCGGATGGATTCGTCCTGTTTTGCGGCACGCTGTTCGCGCCGACGCAGGACCGTGACAAACCGGGCGCCGGCTTCACGCACAAGATGGGCGACGTCGTCACCATCCGGTCGGAGCGGCTGGGCGCGCTCAGCAACACTGTCACCACCTCTCGCGATGCACCGGCCTGGACCATGGGCATCGCCGAATTTGCGCGCAATCTTGGCAAGCGCGGGCTGATCGACCGGATCTGAGCGAAAGGCGCGGGAATTGAAAAACTACAACAAGAATGCAGACACAGGGATCGAAGTTTAATGGCACATGGGAAGCTGGCTCCGTTGCAGGGCGCCGCCATATACCCCAGCTTGCACGGCAAGCGGGTTATCATCAGCGGAGGCGGTTCCGGAATCGGTGCGGGCATCGTGGAGGGATTTGTCAGGCAGGGCGCCCGCGTTGCCTTCGTGGATGTGCAGACGGAACCCAGCGAAGCGCTGATGCAGGAACTGCAAGGCGCCGCGTACGAGCCGCTGTTCCTGCATTGCGACATTACCGACTGCGATGATTACGCAGGCAAGCTGGCGACGTTCGTCGATGAGCTGGGCAGATGCGATGTCCTCATCAACAACGCTGCCAATGACGACCGGCACAAGCTGGCCGACGTCACTCCCGCCTATTGGGACGAGCGGATGGCGGTCAATCTCAAGCATCAGTTCTTCGCCGCGAAAGCCGTTGTCCCGTCCATGCAGGAAGCGGGGGGCGGCAGCATCGTCAACCTGGGCTCGATCAGCTGGCACCTCGGGCTGGAAGACCTGACCCTTTACCAGACCGCCAAGGCTGCGATCGAAGGCCTCACCCGCAGCCTCGCCCGCGAATTGGGTCGGCAGAACATCCGCGTGAACACGATCATTCCCGGCAACGTGCAAACGCCCCGGCAGATGAAATGGTACACCCCCGAAGGCGAGGCGGAGATCGTTGCGGCGCAGTGCCTCGACGGACGCATCCAGCCTGTCGATATCGCCGCGATGGCGATGTTCCTGGCTTCCGACGACGCGCGTTTCTGCACCGCGCACAATTATTGGGTAGATGCTGGATGGAGATAACCGCCGAAGTTCACCGCGTACTGGATGCGGAGAGCCTGCTGGGCGAAGGTGTCCTGTGGGATCCTGTTCGCGAAGTCGTTTGGTTCGTGGATATCAAGCGCCATCGCCTGTGGCATTACGATCCCGAAACGCAGAGCAACTCCTATGCCGAGGCTCCCGAGGCCATCGGCTGGGCGATTCCGGCCGAAGGCGGCATGCTGCTGTGCGGCCTGAAGGACGGCCTTTACACCTTCGACCCGGAGGAAAAGGCGTTCGCCAAGCTGATGGATGTTCCCGGCGAACCGTCGGGCAACCGTCTCAACGATGCCTGCACCGATCCGTGGGGCCGGGTGTGGTTCGGATCGATGGACGACAGCGAGAATTCCGGTTCGGGGCGTTTCTACGTGTTCGATCGCGGCGAAATCCGGCCTGCTGGGCCTAGCGGTATTGCCATCACCAACGGCCCCTGCGTCAACGCGTCCGGCACGAAGATCTATTTCACCGATACCACGGCGCAGCAGATCATGGTCGCGGATCTTTCGCGAGAGGGAGTGGGTGAGGCGCGGCCCTTCGTCGATACCGGAGCCCTGTTCCCCGATGCCTATCCGGACGGACCGGTGGTGGATGCCGAAGATCACGTCTGGACCGGGCTCTATCTTGGCAGCAGGGTCGCCCGGTTCTCGCCTGCAGGCGAACTCGTTGCCACGATTGCCATGCCGGCTCGCGATATCACGAAGATGGCTTTCGGTGGCACTGACTTCGGCACGGGATACGTCACCACGGCAACCAAGAACATGGAGCCCGGTGACATGGAAGAACACCCCCTTGCAGGCGCATTGCTTGCTTTCCCGGCTCCCGTGAAAGGTTTCGCGCTGACACTGGCGAAGCTGTCGTGAAGCGCGCGCTTGCCCTTGCCGTGTGCCTGGGCAGCGCACCTGCCTTGGCCGAACCCGTGCTCGATCCGGCCTATGGCGCGGGAATGGTTCTGCAGCGCGGAGAGCCGATCGTCATTACCGGCACCGCCACTCCCGGCGAAACGGTTCGGGGAACACTCGGCAACTCCGCTGCGGCGGCGCAGGCGGGGCCTGATGGTTCCTTTAGCCTGAGCTTTCCGGCACGCGATGCCAGCGACAAGGGCGCGACGCTTACGCTATCGGATTCGAGCGGCGAAACAGTGGTGAGTGATCTTCTGGTGGGCGATGTCTATCTGTGCATGGGCCAGTCCAACATGGAACTGCCGGTCACGCGCGCTCTGGATGCGGACGACCAGCTTCGACAGGCCGCAGACGACGGCATTCGCCTGCTGAAGATTCCCAAGCATACCGCCTCTGTCCCGCAGGCAGATTTCTCCGAACCCGTCGCATGGCGCGCGGCCACTGCGGAAAGCGTTGCCGATTTTTCCGCCGCGTGCTTCTACATGGCCAAGCGACTGCGCGCAGATCGCGGCGATGTACCGGTCGGCCTGATCCATTCGAATTGGGGCGGAAGCGCCGCGCGCGCCTGGCTGTCACCCGAGAGCGTCCGCGCGCTGGAGGGCGAGGAAGCGCTGTCCCTGCTCGGCCTCTACGAGGAAGACCCGCTTACCGCGACGCAGGCTTTCGTGCCGCGCTGGTATGACTGGTGGGAAAACGGTGCCGAGGGTCGCCAGCCGTGGACCGACAGCGACATGCTGGACTGGCAGCCGATACCGCAGTTTTCGTTCTGGAACGAGTGGGAAGGTACCGGCCTCGACACGAACCCGGTGGCCAACGTGTGGCTGCGCCAGACCTTTACACTGACGGCCGAGCAGGCTGCCAGCGGCGGGCAACTGTCTATCGGGGCCATCGACGATCTCGACCTGACGTGGGTCAACGGAAACCCGGTTGGCTATACCTTCGGCTGGGGTGTCAAACGGACCTACCGCGTACTCTCCGATTTCCTGCACGAAGGTGAGAACGAGGTGCTGATCGCCGCAAACAATTCGTGGGACAACGGTGGGTTCTTCGCTGGGCCCGAGCGCCTGCAATTCATGCCCGCTGGCGGAGACCCGATCCCGCTGGGCGCGGACTGGGACTATTCCATCGGCACCGTCCAGGGCGTCCCTCCCCGCGCACCGTGGGACGGTAACGCCGGGCTTGGCGTGATGTACAACGCCATGATCGCCCCGCTCGGCCCGATGCGGGTGGCCGGTGCCGTCTGGTACCAGGGCGAAAGCGATGTCGGCCAACCGGACTACGACACGAAGCTGCGCGAACTCTTCGCCGGCTGGCGCCGTCAGTTCGGCGAACAGGCGCGCATGCTGGTGGTGCAACTGGCCAATTTCGGAGAGCGCCACAGCGAGCCCGTGGAATCGGGCTGGGCCCAGCTTCGGCAGGAGCAGATTGACGGTGTACAAGCCGATGACAACGCCGCGCTGGTAACCGCGATCGATCTGGGTGAACCTACGGACATCCATCCGGCGAACAAGAACGTTCTTGGCAGACGCCTTGCCATGGCCGCCCAGGGCGAAGCGATGCCGATGCCCCAAGGCGCCAGGCGGGAGGGTGACCGGATCATCGTGCGCTTCTCAGGCCTCGAGGGCAATCTGCGCGCTCTAGGCGGCTCGGCGCCGCTGGGTGTCGAGGTTTGCGAAGCCGGTGCGCAAAGCTGTCGCTGGGCCGACGCGTCGGTCGCCGGTCAGACCCTGGTCATCGACGCGGCGCCCACGCAGACCATTACCCGCGTTCGGCACGCGTGGGCTGATGCCCCTATCGTGAACACCTACGACGCACGGGGGCTGCCCTTGCCCGGTTTCGAACTCGAACTGGCAGACTGACCGGTCCGAACCAGGCGGAACGGGCCCGCATTTTTGCGGTCTGCTTCCGACTAATGGTTGTGGCGCGGGGGCTTGCGCGCCGTACCGCGATACTTGAGCGCAAAATCCATCACCCCGCCCTGCCCAAGCTGGCCGGTCTTTTCACGGAATAGCTCTTCCCAAGGCGTGTTGTTTTCGGGAATCGGCGGCGCTTCCTCGGACTGGCGTCGGGCGATTTCGTCCGCTTCGACCAGTGCGTTACAGGTGCCCGCGTTCAGGTCGACGCGAATGATGTCGCCCGTGCGCAGCCATGAAAGACCCCCGCCCGCCGCGCTTTCTGGCGAGACATTGAGGATCGAGGGGCTGTCGCTGGTGCCCGACTGGCGGCCGTCCCCAAGGGTGGGAAGCCACGCGGTGCCTGCACGGATCAGGGCGTCGGGCGGCTGCATGTTTACCACTTCTGCGCTGCCGGGCCAGCCGATCACGCCCGCGCCGCGAACCACGAGAATGGTGTCCTCGTCGATACCGAGCGAAGGATCGTTGATGCGGTGGTGGTAATCGTCCGAGCCGTCGAACACCACGGCCCGCGCCTCGAACACACCTTCCTTGCCGGGGCGCGAGAGATAGCGGGCGCGGAACTCGTCCGAGATCACCGAGGTCTTCAGGATTCCGAAATCGAACAGGTTGCCAGACAGGACGAGGAAGCCCGCTTTTTCCTGTAGCGGATCGTCGAAAGGTCGGATCATCTCGCGGTCGCGGCTTTCGCGCCCCTCGAGGTTTTCGGCCATCGTGCTGCCGGTGCAGGTCACGCAGTCGCCATGTAGCACGCCCTTATTCAGCAATTCCCACATGGCAGCCGGAACGCCGCCCGCGCGGTGGAAACGCTCGCCCAAATATTCGCCGGCAGGCTGCATGTTGACCAGCAGCGGCAAGTCGTAACCGTGGTCCTGCCAGACCGAGGGCGGCAGGTTCACCCCGGCATGCGCCGCCATGGCCTGGATATGTGGCTGGGCGTTGGAGGAACCGCCAAGGATACTGACCGTCGCAATCGCGTTGAGAAACGCCTCGCGCGTCAGGATATCGGATGGTTTCAGGTCCTCGCGAACCATCTCCACGATGCGCTGGCCGGTGCGGTAGGCCACCTGGCCCCTCTCGCGATAGGGCGCCGGAATGGCAGCGCAGCCGGTCAGGCTGAGGCCCAGCGCCTCTGCCACCGCGTTCATGGTGCTGGCCGTGCCCATGGAATTGCAATGGCCCGCAGAGGGCGCGCTGCTGGTCGCGCGGCGAAGAAACTCGTCCTCGTCGATCTCGCCAGCCGCCAGCTTGCGGCGGCTGCGCCAGATCACCGTTCCGCTGCCCACCAGCTCGCCTTCGTGCCAGCCGTCGAGCATCGGTCCGCCGCTCAGCACGATTGCCGGGATGTCCACCGTGCTTGCCGCCATTACCTGGCTGGGCGTGGTCTTGTCGCAGCCCGTGGTCAGCACCACCCCGTCGATGGGATAGCCGTTCAGCAGCTCGACCAGGCCCAGGTAAAGCAGGTTGCGATCGAGGGCGGCCGTGGGCCGGCGGCAATTCTCGAAGATCGGATGGACGGGAAATTCGATGGGAATTCCGCCTGCATCGCGGATGCCATCGCGGGTGCGCTTCGCCAGTTCCAAATGGATGCGGTTGCAGGGCGAAAGGTCGCTGCCCGATTGCGCGATGCCGATGATCGGTTTGCCGCTGCGCAGTTCCTCCGGCGTGATCCCGTAGTTCATGAAACGCTCGAGATAGAGCGCGGTCATGTCCATCCGTTCCACGTTGTCGAACCAGTCGCGCGAACGCAGACGGCGGGTTTTGTCGTTTTCGCTCATGTATCCACTTGTCGATCGAATTTCGCCAGACTGGGGCCAGCCTCAGAACTGCGGCGGATCAGTTCGTAGGGGAACATCACGTGTTCCGGCCCCGGTTTGTCACCATGCCGCTGCGTGCGCGCGAGCTTGGCGATCATCTTCACGGCCTTCGCCGTCATTTCCCGGATCGGCTGACGTATCGTCGTCAGTTCGGGCCAGATCGAATTGGCCATGTCGGTGTCGTCGAAACCGCAAACGGTGATGTCGCTGGGCACGTCGAGATGGCACCGGTGCGCCACCGCGACCGTCGCGGCAGCCATGTCATCGTTGGAGGCAAAAATTGCCGTTGGCTGGGGATCGACGGCAAGCAGTTTCTCCGCCGCCACCATGCCGGACCGGTAGGTGAACTGGCCCTGCGCCACCAGCCGGTCGGACACCTTGAGACCGGCATCTTCCATCGCAGCGCGATAGCCGTTCAACCTTCGCCCGCTGGCGACCTGTTCCGGGTTGCCGATGATGAAACCGATGCGCTCGTGACCGAGAGTGATGATATGCCGCGTCATGTCATAAGCGGCCTGGTACTCGTCGATCATCACCGCGCCGTTCGATCCGCTGGCCTTGCCGGGACCGACCGCGATGGCGATGCCGCCCGCGCCGGTGATGAGATCGAGCACGCCCTGATCGTCGCAGAGCGGCGGGGGCAGGATGAAGCCGGTGATACCGCCCTCTATCATCTTGCCTACCAGCGTGGCATTGGAAGGCGCGTTCTCGCAGCTTTGCACTTCCAGGTGGATATCGCTGCGTGTCGCCTCCTCCAGCGCACCCATCAGGAATTCGCTGAGGTAGGAGGAAGACGGGTTGTCGAACATCAGCGCGATGCGCAGTTGCTCGCCCCCCGCCAGCGAACGCGCCGCGCGGTTGGGCGAATAGTTCAGCTTGCGCACGGCCTCGAGCACCTGCTCGCGGGTTTCCTCGCGGACATTGCCCTCGCCATTGATGACCCGGCTTACCGTCATGGGAGAACAGCGCGCCTCGCGCGCAACGTCTGCGATTGTCGGAGCGGCATTGCCGCGGCGCGAACCGCGTTTGCGGCCCTGCTTCCTGCCTTGAGTGGTCGTGTCCATGATCAGGTGCATAGACCGCTATTCGCATGCGCAACAAGTCGTCTCATTGCCCCGGAGCCTCCGGAAACGCCAAACTGCGATAATGTTCGAGATCGCGGCTCGGCGCTCGCGCGCCCTGCGGCAGGGGCAAGCCGTTGAGCGATTGCCAGTAAGCGATCGAGGCATCGCGCCACCAGATCGCCTCGCGCTGCTGGATGCGCAGGTTCTCGGCCACGGCGCGGTGCCGCTCTGGGTCTACATAGGCGGACAGGCCGTCCCACGTGTGTACCATGGTGTCGACCTCGGTAATCCCCTGGTCGTAGCGGTGAACCAGTTCGTCCCATAGGGGCAGGCCGCTATTGGTGCGGTAATCCCAGTCGACATGGTAGAACCACAGCAGATAGCGTTCGTCCACCGTTGCCGGATCGGACCACTGCCGCGCTATGGCCGGCGCATACTGGCCGAGCGCGTTCGATCCGGTCGCGGTGCGATCGAATCCGATCCCGTCGCTGTCGGCGCGGTGATAGTAGCAGGGATTCCATTCGGGCCGTTCGAGGTCGCATACCCAAGGGGCCGGGCCGTAATGGTGCCCGGTTGCCATCAGATGGGCGAGACCTAGCGGCGTCATGTAACGCGCTACCGTTTCGCGGCTGGAAAGCGTCATCGGTGCCGCCTGGTCGAGGAATGCCTCCTCGCGGCTGAAGGTCTGCGCCAGCCACTCGTGCGCGATGGTGTCGCTGGATAGCGCCGGGTCCCAGGCGAGGCGTCCGAAGGCGTACCAGTTCGCCTGGTCGAAGTGGCTGCCGCTCCAGTTCCGGGCCGACCCCGTATTGGCAACGCCCGCCATCCCGGCAGGCGCGACCACCTGGGCCACGCTGCCACCGCGTCCGGTGTCGGCCTCCAGCACTTCGCGCCACATCGGGGCGAGGAAGGCGAGATGGCTGGCGAAGCCCAGGTACTCCTTGGTGATCTGCACTTCCAGCATCAGCCGCGTCTGCGGCATGGCACCGAACATCGGGTGGAACGGCTCGCGCGGCTGGAAATCGATCGCACCGTTCTTCACCTGCACGATCACATTGTCGGCAAAGCTGCCGTCGAGCGGGACGAATTCATCGTAGGCCTGCTTTGCCCGGTCGGTCTCGTCCTGCGCCGAATAGACGAAGGCGCGCCATATCACCGTGCCGCGTGTCCCGATGGCCTGGGCAAGCATGTTCGCCCCGTCGGCATGGGTGCGTCCGTAATCCTGCGGGCCGGGTTGCCCCTCGCTGTTGGCCTTGACGAGGAAGCCGCCGAAGTCGGGAATGGCGGCGTAGATCTCGTCGGCCTTGGCCTGCCACCACGCACGCACCTGCGGATCGAGCGGGTCGGCCGTCTCCAGCCTCCCGATCTCGCCCCCATCTATTTCAGTGGGCGCGCTGAAGCGGGCGGAGAGGTACACGCGGATACCGTAAGGCCGCCACGCATCGGCGAGCCGCGCCAGCTTTTCAATATAGCGCGGCTCCAGCATGAAGGCCCGCGCGTTCACGTTGTTCACCACCGCACCGTTGATGCCGACAGAGGCATTGGCGCGAGCGTAGTCGATCATGCGCTGGTCCAGCCGTTCGGGCAGGTGCCACCAGTCGAAAATCGAACGACCGGCGTAGCCCCGTTCCACATGCCCATCGGGATTGTCCCAGTGGTTGAGCAGCCTGAGCGGCATTGCCGGGGCAGAGGCAATGTCCAGGGTGTCCGGATCAGCACCGAGAGACAGCTCACGCAGCAGCGCATAGGCGCCGTAGAGACAGGCAAGATCGCTGGCGCCGCCTATGCGAATGTCGCCGTCGATCGTGCGAATCGTGAAAGCGGCATCGCCGCCGGCCCGGCTTTCCGGGCAATCCAGACGAATTGCCCGTCCCGGCCCGCTCCCGCGTTCCACAGGATGTGTGGCGGCGAGCGAATTGAGACCGCGCATCAGTTCCGCCGTCGCGACGTTCATCGTCGGGCTGGGGGACTGGGCGCCTTCCACAAGTGCCGTTCGCACGAGGCGGGCGGGCAGGTCCAGCCGCTCGACCTGCTCTGCATCGAGCGGCGCGTTCCGCAGCCAGAGGTCATAGCCATCTTCGGCCTGCGCGCCCGTCGCCGGAACGCCGAATCCGATAAGCAGCACGCATGCTGCCGCAACAAAGTTGACAAGCTTCCTCACCCTCATCATGGTAGCGCTACCACAAGATGTCCGCCAGTCAAGTCGCGGACCGGGAGAGGGACATTTCGATGAAGATGATTTCGCGTGCGTTGTTGATGGCCGGTGCAGGCATGCTGGCGTGCTCGGTGCCGATGATGGCTCCAGCTACTGCGCAGGACAGCGCGGCGGTCGAACGGCCCATGGCCGACGCAGCCTACTGGGACGCTTCCCTGCCGGTCGAGCAGCGCGTGGCCGACCTGATGGCGCGCATGACCATCGAGGAAAAGATGGCCCAGATGATCAGCACCTGGACCAACAAGGCGGAGGTGCAGGACGACGATACCTTCTTCGACGCCGCGAAGGCGAGCGAGCGATATCCGGATGGCATCGGGTTCTTTACCCGTCCCGCCGACCAGGGCGGTCCGGGCAGCCCCCGCGTCACGCCGTTCCGCTCCATCGAGGAGAGCATCCGCTACATCAACGAAGTGCAGCGCTGGGCACGCGAGGAAACCCGCCTCGGCATACCGGTGCTGGCACATGAGGAATCGCTGCACGGCTTTGCTGCGCGCGATGCAACCAGTTTCCCCCAGTCCATCGGGCTTGCCTCGACCTGGGATCCCGACCTCGTTCGCGATATCAACGACCTGATCGCGAGCGAGGTGCGGGCGCGCGGCGTCCACCAGGTGCTCTCCCCCGTGGTGGATGTCGCGCGCGATCCGCGCTGGGGCCGGATCGAGGAAACCTTCGGCGAAGATCCCTACCTAGTCGGCGAAATGGGCGTTGCAGCGGTCGAGGGGCTACAGGGCGTAGGAACGGACCCGCAGCTTGGCGAGGGACAGGTGCTGGCAACGCTCAAGCACATGACTGGGCACGGCCAGCCTGAAAGCGGCACCAACATCGGCCCGGCGCAAATCTCCGAACGCACGCTTCGCGAGATGTTCTTCCCGCCGTTCAAGGAGGTGATCGACCGCACCGCGATTGCATCGGTAATGGCGAGCTATAACGAGATCGACGGTATCCCCAGTCATTCAAGCACCTGGCTGCTGCACGACATCCTGCGCGATGAATGGGGGTATGACGGGGCCGTCGTCTCCGACTATTTCGCGATCGAGGAAATGGTCTCGCGCCACAGGATTGCCGAAGACATTCCCGCCGCCGCCGTGCTGGCGATGAACGCCGGTGTCGATATCGATTTCCCCGATGGCGCTTCCTACCGAAACCTGCCCCAGCTGCTGGCCGAAGGCCGCGTGACAGAGGCGCAGATCAACACCGCGGTAGAGCGCATCCTGACGATGAAGTTCAATGCCGGCCTGTTCGAGCAGCCCTTCGTTACCGACATGGGCCCTGCCCTGCAGTCCAACACGCAGGCAGGCATCGCCCTTGCCCGCACGGCAGCGGAACGCTCGCTCGTGCTGCTGAAGAACGATGGCGTCCTGCCGCTTGCCATGCCCGCAGGCGGGGCAAATCGGCCAACCATCGCCGTGATCGGCCCGAACGCAGACGTGGCCCGTCTTGGCGGGTACTATGGTATTCCGCGCAATACCGTCACCCCGCTGGACGGCATTCGTTCACTGGTGGGCGAGAGGGCGAACATCGTCCATGCCGAAGGCGTGCGGATCACCGAGAATGACGACTGGTGGGCGGACGAGGTCGTGCTTGCCGACCCTGCAGAAAACCGCCGCATGATCGCAGAGGCCGTGGACGCCGCGCGCGATGCGGACACGATCATCCTGTTTGTCGGTGATACCGAGCAGACCAGCCGCGAAGGCTGGGCCGAAGAGCACCTTGGCGACCGCACCAGCCTCGACCTGGTCGGCGAGCAGAACGAGCTGTTCGATGCCCTGCGCGCGCTGGACAAGCCAATCGTCACCGTGCTGGTGAACGGTCGTCCGCCGAGCTATACTGGCGTAGCGGAGCATTCCAATGCGATCCTCGAAACCTGGTACGCAGGCGAACAACAAGGCAATGCCATTGCCGACGCGCTGTTTGGCCGGGTGAACCCGGGCGGCAAGTTGCCCGTCACAGTGGCGCGCAACGCCGGGCAGTTGCCCAACTTCTACAACCACAAGCCGAGCGCGCGGCGCGGTTACCTGTTCTCCGATGTCACACCGCTCTATCCGTTCGGCTACGGCCTTTCGTACACTGACTTCGAATTCGGTGCGCCTGCCCTCTCCTCGCCCGCGATCGGCGCAGGTGAAGGGGTGACGGTGCGCGTGCCGGTAACCAACACCGGCGACATGGCAGGCGACGAAGTCGTGCAGGTCTACCTTCGTGACCAGATCAGCAGCGTGACCCGGCCTGTAAAGGAACTGGTGGGCTTCCAGCGCGTGACCCTGGCGCCGGGCGAAACCCGCCAGGTGGATGTCACCATCCGTCCCGATGCCTTTGCCCTGTGGGACCGCGACATGCAGCGAACCGTGGAGCCGGGTGCCTTCACCATCATGGTCGGCCCCAACTCCCATGACCTGCAGGAAATCGAACTGGTGGTGGAATGACCATGAACCGACGCACTGCACTGGGTTTGCTGGCAGGCGGGAGCCTCTCGGCCCTGGCGGTAATGCAGAGCCCGTCTGCCCTCGCGCAGACGGGCCCGCTCTACAAGGATGCCCGCGCCCCGATACAGGCGCGCGTGGCGGACCTGATGGCGCGCATGACCCTGCCGGAAAAGATCGCCCAGATCCGCACCGCCTGGCAGGGCAAGGGCGACATGATCGACGGGCTGGAATTCATGCCGGAAAAGGCCAGCGCGGCCTTTCCCGACGGGATCGGCCACGTCACCCGCCCATCCGACAAGCGCGGCGTCCCCGGCATCACCGGCGCGGCAGGTGGCACCGCCGCCCGCTGGCGCACGCCGGACGAGACCGTGGCCTTCATCAATGCGCTACAACGCTGGGCGCTGGAGGACACGCGCCTTGGCATCCCCGTCCTGCTGCACGAGGAATCGCTGCACGGCTACATGGCGACAGAGGCCACCATGTTCCCCCAGGCCATCGCGCTGGCGGGCACGTTCGATACGGACCTGATGCGCCGCGTACAGTCAGTCACAGCGCGCGAGGTGCGTGCTCGCGGGGTGCCGCTGGTGCTCAGCCCGGTGGTGGATATCGTGCGCGATCCGCGCTGGGGCCGGATCGAGGAAACCTGGGGCGAGGATCCCTATCTCGCCGCCGAAATGGGCGTGGCCGCGGTGGAGGGCCTGCAAGGACCGGGCAAGTTCGAGCGTCTGCGCGATGGCAAGGTGTTCGCCACGCTCAAGCACATGACCGGGCACGGCCAGCCCGAGGCCGGCAACAACGTTGCCCCCGCGCAGCTATCCAAGCGTGAACTGCGCGAGAATTTCTTCCCGCCGTTCCGCGAAGTCGTTCGCCGCACATCCATCGGCGCGGTCATGCCCAGCTACAACGAGATCGACGGCATCCCCAGCCACGCCAACACCTGGCTGCTGGGCGAGGTGCTGCGCGGCGAATGGGGCTTCGATGGCGTCATCGTCAGCGACTATGGCGGCGTGCATGAACTGGCGACGCTCCATCATGTCGCAACGGATCTGGAAGACGCTGCGCATCAGTCGCTGCTCGCCGGGGTCGATAGCGAACTGCCCGAGGGCATGGCCTATGCCACGTTGCAGGAAGCGGTCGAGGCCGGGCGGATACCGGTGGAACTGGTCGACACGGCCTGTGCGCGAATGCTCTCCATCAAGTTTCGTGCCGGCTTGTTCGAGAACCCTTATGGCGACGCGGCACTCGCCCGGCGGATTACCGGCAATGAAGAAGCGCGCGCGCTGGCGCTTGAAGCCGCGCGCAAGAGCATGTGCCTGTTGACCAATCGCCATAACACCCTGCCGCTCCGCGAGAGCACCATGGGCCGTGTCGCAGTCATCGGCCCCAACCACGCCATCGCGCGGCTGGGCGGATACTCCAGTGTTCCACAGCAGACGATCAGCCTGATCGAGGGGCTCCGCCAGGTCGCACCCGAAGCCGATTTCGTCACCGCGCAGGGCGTTTTCATAACCACCAGCGAAGACCGCTCGCAGGACATCATCGAACTCGCGCCGCGTGACAGGAATCTCGCGCTGATCGAGGAAGCCGTCGCCGTTGCGCGTGATGCCGATACCATCGTGCTGGCCATCGGCGATACCGAGCAGACCAGCCGAGAGGGCTTTGCCGCCAACCACCTGGGCGACCGCACGGATATCGACGTCGTGGGCGAGCAGAATGCCCTCGTCGACGCGATGGCCGCGCTGGGCAAGCCGCTGGTCGTGTGCGCGATCAACGGGCGGCCGCCAAGCTGGCCGAACGTAGTGGAAAAGGCCGATGCCATTCTCGAATGCTGGTATCCCGGCCAGGAAGGCGGCGTCGCCATGGCCGAGGCGCTGCTGGGACGGATCAATCCGGGAGCAAAGCTGCCGGTGACGGTGGTGCGTAATGAGGGTCAGGTGCCCTCCTTCTACAACCACAAGCCAAGCGCGCGCCGGGGCTACCTGTTCGACGATGCCACACCGCTGTTCCCGTTCGGCCACGGCCTCAGCTACACCACCTTCGCCGTTTCGGAGCCGCGTCCCGCCACGACCCGCTTCGCGGCGGACGAGCCGGTCATCGTCGCAATCGATGTGACCAATGACGGCCCCGTGGCGGGCGACGAGGTCGTGCAGCTCTACATCACGCGGGCCGAGGCTTCGGTGACACTGCCAGTTCTCGAGCTGAAAGGGTTCGAGAGGGTAACGCTCGCTCCGGGCGAGACACGCACCTTGCGCTTCGTCATCGAACCGCGACGGCTGGCGATCTGGAACAGAGACATGGTGGAAGTAAACGAGCCAGGCCCGCTTACCTTGTCCGCGGGCAATAGCAGCGTGTCTCTGAAGCAGACCGAAGTGGAGATTATCTGAAAATGGAGAAATTTACGATCAGCCGCCGCGCTGCTCTGATGGGGCTTGCGGCCATGCCATTGGCAGGCTGCGGCTCTGACAGCACCGGCGGGGTCTCGCCGGTTCTCTCGGCTCCCACGCCAACCTCGCCTCCGCCCGGCCCGGCTCCCGGCCCGGGGCTCAATGCCATCGCGCAGACCCGCGGTCGCTATTTCGGCAGCGCCATTTCCTCGATCCCGGGAACGGACCAGGCCGGATCCATCCAGAACCCGAAGTATACCGAAATCGTCAAAGCCGAATGCGGAATGATCGTGCCGGAGAACGAAATGAAGTGGCAGGCCACGCGGCCCGGCCCGGACAGTTTCGATTTCCGGCGGATGGATGCCATCGCGGCATGGGCGCAGGCGAACGACCTTGCCGTGCGCGGACACACGCTGTTGTGGCACCGGCCCCAATGGTTTCCCGAATGGCTGAACAACTATGATTTCGGAGCCACTCCGGCGGCCGAGGCCGAACGCCTCCTTACAGAGCACATCCGCACGGTGACGGACCGCTATCGCGGCGTCATCACCAGCTACGACGTGGTGAACGAGGCCATCGACCATGATCGCAATGCGCCGATCGAGACCAGCCTCAGCCGCGCGATGGGCAGCCCCGAGGCGGTGCTGGACCTTGCCTTCCGCACCGCGCGCGAGCAGCTGTCGCAGGGACAGCTGGTCTATAACGATTACATGAGTTGGGAGCCTGCCCACCTGAAACACTGTGCCGACGTGCTGCGGCTGCTGGAAGGTTTCCGCAACCGCGATGTCCCGGTCGATGCGCTTGGGATCCAGTCGCATATCGAGATGTTCGATATCGATCCGGCGACCGGTGTGGGCCCCTATGCGGAGCGCGAATGGCGCAACTTCCTCGATGAGGTCACGGGCATGGGTTATCGCCTGCTGATCACCGAGTTCGACGTGAAGGACCAAGCGCTTCCCTCCGACATCGCTCAGCGCGACGAAAAGGTGGCGGACTATACGCGCCGTTATTTCGACCTCATGCTGGATTACGACCAGCATCTCGACGACGTCTTGGCATGGGGCATGGTCGACCAGTTCAACTGGCTGCAGTATTTCGAGCCGGCGGCACGGCCCGATGGGCTGGAGGTACGCGGAACGCCCTACGATTCCGATTACCGTCCCAAACCTTTGCGCACGGCGCTGGCGGAAACGCTCGGCACCTAGTTCGCCCGGACCTTTGAACTCCTGGAGCCCCGCGTCACTTGCGCGGGGCTTTTTTATGGGCTGGTGATCGGCGAGGCTCGCCTCCCTCCCCCGTGTTCGCAACACGCGGCGCGCATAAGAAGAGGGCCGCCACGCCTATCGGCGTGGCGGCCCGAGTCGAGGAGCCTTGTATATTCGTGTTGGTCTAGAACTGGCCTCTCAGGATGAACGAGAACCGGCGATCGTTCATGAAGAACGATCGGGGCACCAGCTGATCCGGATCGCCCGAATAGGCCTGCGAGGTCTCGGTTACTTCGTTCAGCAAGTTCACGCCCTGAACGCCGATCCTGATATCGCCCGGCAGTTCGAAGATATCGCTGACATTGACGAAGATCGACGCGTCGAGCTGTCCTGTCGGTTCGTTGAAGATCGAGTAGTACGGGAAGATCACGTCCGAGGCCGTCAACAGGAAGCGCGAACGCCAGTTGTACGCACCGCGCAGCGAGATCGGACCCTTCTCGTAGAAGCCCGTGAAGTTGAAGTTGTGCTTCGACAACTGCTCGAGCGGAAGGTTGCCTGGCGGCACCGTGGATTCGGTGACCGGGGTACCTGCGTTAAGGAACGTGTTCGGCAGGCCCGAGCTCTCGATATAGGTGTAGTTCGCCTGGATACCGAAGCCATCGAACGGGGCCGGCAGGAACTCGTAAGTCTGCTGATACGCGAGTTCGAAGCCCTTGATCTTGCCGGTACCGTCGAAGTTCGCCGGACCACGGACCAGCACGTTGCGCGTGATACCGTTGCTGGTGATATCGCGGCTGGTGATGTCCTGGAAGAAGAAGTTCGCGATCTCCTTGTAGAACCCGTTGAGCGTCAACGAGCCCACCCGCGCGAAATACCATTCAAGGCTGGCATCGAACTGCCACGCGGTTGCCGGCAAAAGGAACGGGTTGCCCGCGGTCGCCGTCAACTCGCCGCTCGTCCCCAGACCGATGGTCAGGAAGTTGCGGATGTAGGAGTTCTCCGGCCGCGACAGTACCTTGGACCCGGCCAGACGGAAGATCAGGTCATCGGTCAGCCCAAAACGCAGGTTAAGGCTTGGCAGGAAGTAGTCGTAACCGTGGTCGGCAACGTTCGCCACGGTAACACCGTCACCGGCGAATGTCTGAAGTTCGGCATAGCCATCCGCACCCAGAAGACAGACCCCACCGGGCACCTGCGCGGGCGTTCCGGGCGGCGAGTTCGGCGGGACGACCGGCTGGCAGCGTACGCTGAACGGATCGGCGATGTTCAGCGCAGCGGTGCTGGGAACGCCGATCGATCCGCCCGATGACAGGTCTGTGTTGACGTAGCGGACACCGATGTTGCCGGCGAAGCGGATGCCGCCGAAAATCTCGTCGCTACCGAAGTCGAGCTGTACGTAGGCAGCCGTATCGGTCTGTTCCACCGGCTGGATGTCGGCCGGAAGATAGGGCGTACCAGCGATGACGCCGGGACGCTGGGCAAGCGAGTTGAAGGTCGGAGCGCCTTCGTACTGACCGGCGTAGAGATCCTGGATCGACTGGAGGAAATCCACCGTTTCGCCGTAACCATCAATGAGGTCGCCGGAGTAGTAGAACGCTCCCGGAGGGCCGGGCACTTCGCCGCGGAAGAAGTTCGGGAACTCGTACCGTTCGGAGTTGCCCACGTCGGCGAAGTTGATCGGGCGCGTTCCCGACCAGGTCTCGCTCAGCATACCCCAGTTGTAGGTGGTGTAGCGAACCGTCTGGTCACGATCCTGATAGCGCGCACCCACCTTAACGCGGCGGATGAAGGCATAGTCATCGAGTTCGTACTGCAGGTCTGCCTGCAAGGCATACTGCTCGCCCTGGCTGTCCTCGATGTGGTCCATCGCGGCGCGCCAGAACTGAAAACGCGGATCGGCAAAGTATTCCTGCTCCGTCGCATCACCCAGTTCGGGGCTGGGGCCGGACCAGGTATAGCCCAGGTACTGCGGCTTGTGCGGAATGACGACGGGATAGTCGCCGGTCAAATCCAGCTCCTGATCGGCGAAGGTCGATCCGAAGACGCTGAAATCGAGGTTTTCCTTGCGCGACGAGGCATAGTGGCCATCGAACACGGCGGTCAGACGGTCGGTCAGCTTCATCTGCATGTTGATGCTGTAGTCTTCGTTGGTGACCTCGTCATTCACCTGGCGACGGGCCAGCGACTGCTGCAGGCCGCCGATCGGCACGTAGGGCGAGCCCCCGCCGCTGATCAGGTTACCGTCCGCATCACGCACCGGCGGTGCCGGATCGTAGTTGTTCACCGCACCGCGCCAGCCGTTCGTTGCGTTGACGATATAGCCCGACTGGAAGACGCCGCGATCATCGTAGACGTAGTCGGTGAAGCCGCCGACGGGACACTGTGCCCGCGCAGTCGGATCGCCCAGCGTACCATCGGCGTTGACTATGTTGGGGCCGTTGGCATTCTGCTGGCAGCCGATCGGATAAGTCCGATATTCGGCCAGGTCGGGCGCGGTCTCGTAAGTGTATTCACCCCATCTGTTGGTCGTATGCGAGCGAATGAATTCGGCGGTGACGAGCACCCGCTCGTCAAGCGACTCAAACTGTGCGGAGATGGCGAGGCCATCGCGCTTCCGGTCGAAATTCTGCGTGCGGAACTGGCCGCCGACAGGGGCCACGCGGAAATCGGCATAGTCGGCGAAGCCATCGGCCCCCGCGCTGCCGAAATTGCCGCAGTCGGCGTTGGCAGGCGGCAGGGTCATCGTGTCGGTGCCGGAAGGCAGCGGGTTACGGCAGACCTGCACACCATCTTCGTTCGCCGCGTTCACGAGAACGCCGTCACGCGTCTGGTAGTTGGCCACCTGCAGACCGTCGGCGCGCGACTTGATCTGCGAGAAGGATCCGCTGACCAGCAGGCCGAAGCGGCCGATGTCGGTATCCCAGGTGTTGCTCAGCAGAAGCGAACCGGTCGGCGTCCATTCCTCGCTGAAATCGCCGTAGTTGGCTTCGGCGCTGAACCCGAAGCGGAAGCCGTCGCGATCGAATGGCTTGCGCGTGTTGAGATTGACCGTACCGGCAAGGCCACCCTCGATCATCTCGGCAGTCGCGTTCTTGCTGATGATGACCGAACCCAGAAGTTCCGAAGGCACGTCGGCAAAGTTGAGCGCCTGGCCACCGACACCGGCAGCAAAAGCCGTGCGGCCATTGAATTCGGAGCGGACGAAATTGAGGCCGCGAACCACGACGCCCGAACCTTCCACGGAGAAGTGGTCGGGGTCGTTGGAGCCGGCAAACCGGTTGATGGCGATGCCGGGAACGCGCTGGAGCGCCTCGGTCACCGAACGGTCGGGCAGTGCGCCGATATCTTCGGCGGTAATGGCATCGACAACCGTATCGGCGTCGCGCTTGATATCCTGCGAGTTGGCGAGCGACTGGCGGATGCCGGTCACGACGATCGCGTTATCCGGAGCCGGGTCTTCCTCCACCCCTTCGATCTCGGTGGTTTCCGGCTGGTCCTGCGCAATGGCAGCCTGGGAGGCCAGCAGGCCGCCCAGTGCGAGAGAAGACGCACCGGCCTTCAGAAGACTGCGGATAGCGGGCATTCCCCGCTCAAAGATTTCGCCCGAACGCGTTGGCGTCTTGGTCACTGTCACCCTCCCAATGTTAGCGCTACCAAAAAATGTAGCAGCGCAAGCTTTTTGCTGTTGGGTCGATGCATAAAGGCAGATTCTTGCCTTTGCAAGGGTGCGTTAGGGCACTAGGCTGCGGACTGTTGCAAAAGTATTGCACCTGTCTGAGGGAGGCTGCCTGACCATGTCACAATCCAATGGTATCGTTACCCCCGGACGGATAGCGGACGTGGTAATTGTCGGCGGCGGGACTGCGGGTTGGATGGCGGCAGCGGCGCTGTCGCGATTTTTCGACGACGGGAAACGCACCATCACCCTGGTCGAATCGGACCAGATCGGCACCGTGGGTGTGGGAGAGGCGACCATTCCGCCGATCCGCAATTTCAACGCCATGCTGGATATCTCGGAGAACGAATTTCTCAGGGAGACTCGAGGGACCTTCAAGCTCGGGATCGAATTTGTCGACTGGGGCCGGATCGGGGATCGCTATTTCCATCCTTTCGGAGAGTATGGCCACGATTTCCACGGCATTCAGTTTCACCAGCTTTTCCTCCGGCAACTGGCACTGGGCTCTGCGGATATCGGAGAAATCGCGGACTATTCGATGAGTTCCGTAGCGGCTTCGCTAGGCCGTTTCGGTCGCCCCTCGGCGCAGGCCAAGACGCCGATTTCGGAAATCAACTACGCTTTCCATTTCGATGCCGGGCTGTACGCGGCATTCCTGCGCAAGCTTGCCGAGCGCCAGGGCACGGTGCGCAAGGAAGGGCAGATCGTCCGCGCACACCGCAACGGGGAAAATGGCGACATTTCGGCCATAGAACTGGCGGACGGCACCCGTATCGAAGGCGACCTGTTCATCGACTGCTCCGGCTTTCGTGGTCTGCTGATCGAGGAGGAACTGGAAACCGGCTACGACGACTGGAGCCACTGGCTGCCCGTCGATCGCGCAATCGCCGTGCCGACCTCCAACATCGCGTCGCCCGATCCCTTTACGCGATCAACCGCGCGTCCGGCGGGCTGGCAGTGGCGGATTCCCTTGCAGCACCGCGTGGGCAACGGCCACGTCTTTTGCAGCCAGTACATGGGCGAGGATGAAGCGCAGGACATCCTGCTGGCGAATCTCGAAGGCCAGCCCCTAGCGGAGCCGAGAACGATTCGTTTCAAGACCGGTATGCGGCGCAGGGCGTGGAGCCATAACGTCGTTTCGCTCGGACTGTCGTCGGGTTTCATCGAGCCGCTGGAATCCACCAGCATTCACATGATCCAGAACGGCATCGCCAGGCTGTTTGCGCTGTTCCCCGACAAGCCGATCAGTTCGCTTGAACGCGACGAGTACAACCGCGGCATGCGCGACGTGTATGAGGACGTGCGCGACTTCATCATCCTGCACTACAAGGCCACCCAGCGCGATGACACGGATTTCTGGCGCTACGTCCGCGACATGGCCGTACCCGATTCGCTGACGCGCAAGATGGAATTGTGGAGACTTCATGGCCGCGTGTTCCGGGAGAATGCGGAGCTGTTCGCCCAGCCGAGCTGGATCGCGGTAATGCTCGGCCAGAACATCGCCCCTGAAAGCCACGATCCGATCGCCGACACGCTGGACGAGCGCAAGGTGGGAGAGGCCATGAAACAGATGCGCGAGACCTATCGCAGTACTGGCCAGCAGCTCCCCAGCCAGGAGGATTTCCTCCGCCGTGCGGGCGCCTGGTACATGGAGCAACCGGCCGCGCAATTTGCCTTCGGGGGCCAATCTTGAACGGCGAACCCATCCGCAAGATCGTGATCGTCGGCGGGGGCACGGCGGGATGGATGGCCGCCGCCGCGATTGCGAAAATCCTCGGCGGATTTCCCGGCCTTTCCATCCAATTGGTGGAAAGCGACGCCATCGGCACGGTCGGGGTCGGAGAGGCCACGATCCCGCAGATCCTCTCTTTCCACAAGCTGCTGGAAATCGACGAGAACGAATTCGTGCGGGAGACCCACGCCACCTACAAGCTGGGTATCGAATTCGTCGACTGGCTGCGCCCCGGCCATTCCTATGTCCACCCGTTCGGCACCTATGGCCTCAACATGCTGGGGATCGAATTTCACCATTTCTGGCTGCGTGGGCAGGAGGCGGGAGAGACGGTGCCTCTCGACCCTTATTCGATCGGCGCCGCCGCCGGCCGTGCGGGCAAGTTTTTCTGGCCGCAACTGAACAATCCGCGTTCACCCTTGTCCAAGCTTGCCTATGCATTCCAGTTCGACGCGAGACTGTACGCCGCTTTCCTGCGCCGTCGTGCCGAGGCGCATGGCGTGATTCGCCGCGAGGGCAAGGTCATCCAGGTCCACCAGAACGCCGAGACCGGCTTCGTCGATTCGGTGGAACTGGAAGACGGCAGCCGGATCGAGGGCGAGCTATTCATCGATTGTTCGGGCTTTCGCTCGCTGCTGCTGGGCCAGGCCCTGCAGGTGCCGTTCGAGGATTGGAGCAAGTGGCTGCCCTGCGACCGCGCGGTGGCTGTGCCCTGCACGCTGGGCGGCGATCGCCAGCCGCTTACCCGGTCCACCGCGCGCCCTGCCGGATGGCAGTGGCGCATCCCGTTGCAGCATCGCGTCGGCAACGGACACGTCTATTCTTCGGCCCATATGGAGCAGGACAAGGCGACCGAGCTGTTGCTCGCCAACCTCGACGGTGACCCTCTCGCCGAGCCGAACCACCTGCGCTTTACTGCCGGCCACCGCGCGCAGTTCTGGGAAAAGAACGTGGTCGCATTGGGACTTGCCGGCGGCTTCCTCGAGCCGCTGGAATCCACTGCGATCCATCTGGTGCAATCGTCGATCGCAAGGTTCATGGCCTTCTTCCCCACCACCGCTTTCGGTGAGCAGGAAAGGCTGCGGTTCAACCGCGATACGCGCCGCGAATATGTCGATATTCGCAATTTCCTCGTCCTGCATTACAAGTCCACAGAGCGGGATGACAGCGAGTTCTGGCGCTATTGCCGCAACCTCACCCCTCCCGACGGACTGGCCGAGAAAATGGCGATCTTCGAAGGCTCGGGGCGGGTGGTTCGCGAGCACGACGAGTTCTTCACCGAACCCAGCTGGCTTGCGGTGATGGCAGGCCAGGGCATTACGCCTAGGGGGTATCACCCCGTGGCAGCGATGCTCGACGAGGCAGAAACGAAGAAGCGGCTTGAACACATCCGGCAGGTCATTGCCCAAGCCGTATCCCAGATGCCGACGCAGGAAGATTTTCTGCAACAACAGGGCAGCGCAATCCCCGTCGGCGAACGCGCATCGGCATGAATCCCGCCCGGCCCATGGAAGAGCGCGCACCGCCGCGCGATAGTGACGAGCTTGCGGCGTTAAGGGCGGCAGGCAGGCCGGTCGTGATGCGCGGGCTGGTGGCAGATTGGCCTGCCGTCCACGCGGCAAGGCAGGGCGACCAGGCGATCGTTCGATACATTCTGGCCTCCGGCGTCACGCGACCCGTGAAAGCGATCGCCGCCCCGCCCACCGCGCAAGGCAGGTTCTTCTACAATTCGCAAATGACCGGCCTCAATTTCATGCAGGGTCAGGGCAGGCTTGATGCCTTTCTTGCCGACCTGCTGACCGAGAGCGACAAGGCCGAGCCGCACGCGATGGCGGTGCAGGCGGAAACCATCAGCGAACTGCTGCCGGGATTCCACCGCGAGAACCGGCTGGACCTGCTGCCCGCTGTCGACCCGCGTATCTGGATTGGCAATCGCATCCGCGTCGCGCCGCATTTCGATAACAAGGAGAATATCGCGTGCTGCGTCGCTGGCAGGCGGCGTTTCACATTGTTCCCGCCCGGCCAGACGGCCAATCTCTATCCCGGCCCGCTTGAGCTGACGCCGGCCGGTACTCCTGTCAGCATGGTCGATCTCGCCGCGCCGGACCTTGATGCCCACCCGCGCTTTGCCGAGGCATGGTCACATGCAGAGCAGGCCACGCTGGAGCCCGGCGACGCCATCTATATTCCCTATTGCTGGTGGCACGGCGTCGAATCGCTCGAGCCGGTCAGCATCCTGGCCAATTACTGGTGGAACGATGGGCAAGCTCAGGGGATTGGCAGTCCCTACGATGCCCTCCTCCATGCGATTCTTGCCTACCGCCACCTGCCGCCCGAACAGCGCGATGTCTGGCGGCAGATGCTGGGTTATTACGTGTTCGAGGAAAGCGGCGATCCTGCGGCCCATCTGCCCGACCACGCAAAGGGCGTGCTCGGCCCGGCAGGCCCGGACCTGTTCGCGCGGATAAGGTCGATTATCCGCTCTGCGCTTGGTTAGTCCGAAGGACCGAAGCGAGCCACTGGCCGTACGGCGGTGCGAAAGCGAGCGCTGCCTGAGACTTCGCTGCGAAGTCGGCCTGGGCAGCGGTTATGTCCTGTTGCGCAAGGTGCTGTTCGCGGGTCGATAGCCCCTGTGGGAAGCCCAGTGCCGCAAGCAGCGAAGCCTGCTCCTGCTTCAGCAGCGCCGCTTCCTCCTGGAAAGGCAGGCGTCCTCGTCTTGCGAACTGGTCCAGCATGACCTGCACGGCAGCCGGAGTTTGCGCGTTCGGAAAGACCTTGCGCGCGCGCGGTGCGGCATAGTGCATCGCCAGCAGATCGCGCACGGCATCGAACATCAGGCCGGCACGGCGGTTGTATTCGGCCCTCTCGCTGGGAACGACGTCCTTGCCCGGCAGCATTTCCAGCAGCAGGTCAAGCTGGCGGTGTGCCAGGTCGAGCGGCAGGAACCCAAGCGGTTCGCAGCGCACTGCGGCATCGCCGAGCGCGATCACATTGCCGACCCATGCCGTGCGCGCACACCCGGGCGACACCGGCAGCGATGCCGCGGGCTCTGTCAGCAAGGCCGCGCGCGCGGCATCATCCCCGACGGTCTCTCCCACGGCCAGCATGGTCTGCAAGCCGTCGCGCCCGGCCAGTTCGCACAGCCAGCCTTCGGGAAGCAGGGATATCCTGTCCTCCAGGTGGAGCATGGGCTGGCCGGGAGGAGCCACCAGCACACGTCGGATCGGCGAGGCATCGTGCCAGTCGATCACGTCGAATTCCGGCAAGGCCGAGGCGAGGACGGCACCCGGCCCGGTGCAGTCGATGAACAGGTCCGCCTCGATATTGCCATGGCCGTCGATGGCGATGCTGGCGATACCCCCCCGGGCGTCAAGCTGGATCGCCGCAATCATACCGCTGACATGCGCCACACCGGCACGCTGGGCATGTTCGACCAGCACGCCGTGGTAGGCAGGCTGATTCCAGCGCAGCGCATATTCGACTTCGGATATCGGCGTGTCGGCATCGGGCGGCGGCGGGGCAAAGCGGCCCGCGTTGACCAGAACCTCTGCAATGGAGCCTGCCGGCCGGTCCCCGGTGACATTCTGCGGTCCGCCGCCCCATTGCTGGGCAAAGCGCGTCTGCAAGGCGGGATCGACCGCGCCGCCATAAGGCACGAGGCCATGCTGGCCCTCTCCGCCCCATCCGGCATAGCGCGTTGCCAGCCGGTAACTGCCCCCGGCAGCCAGGACGAGCTGCGCCTCTTCGATGCCGAGCCGGTCGTGCAGCTTGTTGGTGAACGGGAGGGACGATGATGCACGGTCCGCAAAAGCGGAAGGGCCGGGCGCAAGACCGATCACCACGACTTCACAAGTCGGCAGGGCTCGGCGCAGACCGATTGCCGCAAGAACGCCGACCTGCCCTCCCCCGGCGACGACGATCCTGCTCGGCGGCTGGCGCGGTTCGCTCATGCGGGCTCCGCCAATCGGGCGTTGTTGCGGCGCAGGTATTCGGTGTGCGCAGGCATCTGCGAGACCGATGAAGCAATTTCGCTGCGCAGGCGATCGGTCGCCGATCTGAGGCGTTCGGGATCGACCAGCCCGGTACGTGGATCATGCCGCTCTGGCATCAGGCCCTGGCCCAGGTATACCGCGATCCAGCTGGCATCGTAGAAGAGGCCGTCGGAATATTTCTCGATACGCCCCGCCTGGCGCCACAGCTCCATCTTTCCGGCAAGGCTGTCGGGCACGGTCATGGTGCGCACGTGGTTCCAGAACTCGGAATCGTCGCGCGTGGTGGCGTGATAGTGCAAGATCAGGAAATCGCGGACGCGGTCGTATTCCATGTCGACCAGCCGGTTGAATTCGTCACGGTCGGCGGGATCGATTGCGCCATCCGGAAACAGTTCGATAAGGTAGGTGATCGCCATCTGCGCGAGATAGATAGACGTCGATTCGAGAGGTTCGAGAAAGCCGCTGGCGAGGCCCACGGCAATGACGTTGTGGCTCCAGCTATGGCGCCGCCGCCCGGGCCGGAAACGCAGGATGCGGGGGTCCGCCAGTGGCTCGCCCTCGCTGGCCTTACGGATGGTCTCGCAGGCATCGTCCTCGTCGATGAAAGCGCTGGAAAACACGTATCCGTTGCCCATGCGATTCTGCAGCGGGATCTGCCAGCGCCAGCCTGCGGGCATGGCGGTGGCGGTGGTGTAGGGGCGGATTTCGTCAGTGGCGTGCTTGCACGGCATGGCGGCAGCCCGGTCGCACGGCAGCCAGTGGGTCCAGTCCTCCCACTCCTCGCCAAGCTCCTGCCCCAATATCCGCGAACGAAAGCCCGAGCAGTCGACGAACAGATCGCCTTCGAGCTGGCGGCCGTCCTCCAGCGTCAGCGCGGTGACATTTCCGCTCTCGCCGTCGCGTTCGACCTGGGTGACCATGCCCTCGTGCCGGGTCACGCCGATGGAAAGTCCGAACTCGCGCATGAAGGGGCCGAACAGCGTGGCGTCGAACTGGTAGGCATAGCCATAGGATGATGCCAGCGACATGTCGTCGGCAGGCGGCGCGAACTTGTTGGCCAACGCCGCCGCAACGCAGAACGAGTAATCGCCAAGCGGCTCCGCCAGTCCGCGCCGCTGCAGTTCCAGCCAGTAATGGTGGAAGCCCACCCCTCCCAGCTCCTCTCCAAAGGAGCCGAAGGGGTGGATGTAGCTGTCGCCGATCTTGCCGAAATCGCGGAAATCGATGCCCAGCTTGTAGGTAGCATGGGTGGCGCGCATGAACTCGGCCTCGGAGATGCCGAGTTTTTCGACGAATCCGCGGATATGCGGCAGCGTCGCCTCGCCCACCCCGACGATGCCGATGTCCTCGCTTTCCACCAGGTGGACCGTCACGCGGTCGCCCAGCATGCGGGCGAGCCCGGCGGCAGTCATCCAGCCGGCAGTTCCGCCGCCAAGGACGACCACGCGCACGGGTTTCGCACCGGAACCGATCATCGCCTGAGCCTAGGATATGGTGAGCTAAACAGCAAAGCCGTTCAGCCCTCCATCTCCTCCAGTTCCTTGCCCTTGGTCTCCGTAATGAAGGCCTGGACCAGGAAGAAGCTGATGACGGCGCACACCGCATAGAAGCTGTAGCTGGCCGCAAGGCCGATGCCGACAGCCATCACCGGGAAGGTCTGCGCGATCAGGTAGTTGGCAAACCACTGGAAGAAGCCCGCCACCGCCAGCGCCGATCCGCGGATCTGGTTGGGGAACATCTCGCCCAGCATCACCCACATGACCGGGCCCCAGCTGACGTTGAAGAAGATCACGTAGAGGTTCGCCGCGACGACGGCGAGAATGCCCAGCTGTTCGGTCAGCACGAGGTTGCCTTCGGCATCGAGACCGCCCTGGCTGAAGGCATAGACCATCACGAACAGGGTGACCGCCATCCCGGCAGAGCCGATCAGAAGCAGCGGCTTACGGCCGATCTTGTCGATCACTGCAATGGTGACGAAACAGGCGGCAATCGAGACAGCGCCCGAAACCACGTTGATCAGCAGCGAATCCTGCTCCGTGAAGCCAGCCAGCTGCCACAGGGTGGAGCCGTAGTAGAAGATCACGTTGATCCCCACGAGCTGCTGGAACACGGCCAACATGATGCCAACCCAGACGATCTTGCGCATGCCGAGAAAGCCCTTGGTCCCGGTGGGCGCAAGAACATCGCGCAAGCTGGGCCGGTGATCAACGGCGAAGCTGGCACGGATTTCCTGCAGTTTCGCCTTCGCCACCGTCTCGCCAAAGAGCTTGGTCAGGACGCCGCTGGCCTCCTCGTCGCGCTTCTTTGCGACGAGGTAGCGTGGGCTTTCGGGGATGAAGAACAGCGCGACCAGGAACACCGCGGCAGGCACGGCCTGGGCAAGATACATCCAGCGCCAGGCAACGATGCCAAGCCAGAACTCGTTGGTCGATTCGCCCGCCGCAGCGGCGAGAAAATAATTGACCAGGAACGCCGCAGTAAGACCGGTGATGATCATGATCTGCTGCACGGTGGTCATCCGCCCGCGAATATTCGCCGGGGCGACTTCCGAGATGTAGGCTGGCGAGAGCACGCTGGCAGCGCCCACCGCCATGCCGCCCATGATACGGGCGATGACAAAAATCGTGTGGTCAGCCGTAAGCCCCTGCGCCAGCGCGGCGACAAGGAACAGCACTGCTGCGATTCGCATCACATTGCGGCGGCCCATGGCATCGGCCAGGGTGCCGGCGAAAAAGGCGCCGATGAAACAGCCGATCAAAAGCGAACCGACCGTGAAGCCCAGTGCCGTCTCGTCGAGGCCGAAGCCCGTGATAAGTCCTTGCTGCGTTCCGTTTACCGCGCCGCTGTCGTAACCGAACAGCAATCCCCCGATCGTCGCCACCGCGACAATCGCCGATATAAGCCCCATATTGGTGCCGTTACGTGCATTGTCCAA
Source organism: uncultured Sphingomonadaceae bacterium (assembly GCA_947493195.1). Taxonomy (GTDB): domain Bacteria; phylum Pseudomonadota; class Alphaproteobacteria; order Sphingomonadales; family Sphingomonadaceae; genus Alteraurantiacibacter. Next base: position 81,987 of record CANLQG010000006.1, read on the forward strand.
ATTTCCGCTCCCTGCCATCCGGTTGCAACACCGGTTATTTATGGTAGCGCTACCTAAGACGGAAAAGCTGCTTCGTGCAAGCGGCGTTTGCATTGCCCTTACAAAGGGGCAGCCAAGATATTCACAGGAGAGAACGAATGACCATCACTGGCGAAAATTTCATCGCAGGAGAGCGGCGCAAGGGCACCAGTACCTTCCAGGCGCGCGATGCCCAGAGCGGAGAGGCGTTCGGCGAATCGTTTGCCGCAGCCAGCGCGCAGGACGTGTCCGACGCCTGCGCCGCCGCTGCCGCCGCGCAGAACGATTTTTCATCCCGCCCCCTGGCCGAGCGCGCAGCATTCCTGCGTCTGGTTGCCGACAAGATCGATGCGCTGGGCGACACGCTGACCCAGCGCGCCATGAAGGAAAGCGGATTGCCGGAGGCGCGGCTGAACGGGGAACGCGGCCGCACGGTTGGCCAGCTGCGCCTGTTCGCGGCAGAGGTCGAGAACGGCGGTTGGCAACAGTTGCGCATCGATCACGCCGGTGCCGATCGCACTCCGCCCAAGCCCGACCTGCGGCTGCGCATGATCCCGCTCGGCCCGGTCGCCGTGTTCGGAGCGTCGAACTTTCCGCTCGCCTTCTCGGTTGCCGGCGGCGATACCGCGTCCGCCTTTGCCGCAGGATGCTGCGTTGTCGTGAAGGGCCACCCGGCCCATCCCGGTACCAGCGAACTGGTGGCCCAGGCCATTTCCGAGGCCGTCGCCGAAGCGGGACTGCCAGCCGGCACCTTCTCGCTCCTCAACGGCACTGAGAATTCGCTGGGCGAGGCGCTGGTCACCGATCCGCGCATCGCGGCGGTCGGCTTCACCGGCTCGCGCGGAGGCGGCCTTGCTCTGATGCAGCACGCTGCCGCCCGCGACGTGCCGATTCCGGTCTATGCCGAGATGAGCAGTATCAACCCCGTCACCTTGATGCCCGCACGGCTGGCTGACGCTGCCGAAGACCTCGCCAAGGCCTATGTCGGCTCGCTTTCGCTGGGTGCTGGCCAGTTCTGTACCAATCCGGGTATCGTCCTGGCCGTGAAGGGCGAGGCTCTCGACCGCTTCCTGGCGGCTGCCAAGGAAGAGCTGAAATCTGTGGGCGGCCAGACAATGCTGACCACCGGCATTCACAAGGCCTATACGGAAGGCGCGTCACGCCTTGCCCAGCGCACCGGGGCAGAACTGCTCGGCATAGGTGAGGAGGCACCGGGCACTTGCGGCCAGGCGCAGGTCTTTACCGTTTCTGCCGACGCATTCCTGGCGGACAAGGGTTTCGAGGAAGAAGTCTTCGGCCCTGCCTCCATCGTCATCCAGTGCGAGGATCTGGCCCAGGTGCAGCAGGTCCTTTCGGGCTTGGAAGGACAGCTCACCACCACGCTACACATGAACGAGGCGGATCACGAAGATGCCGCCATGCTCATGCCGGTCCTGGAAAAGCTTGCCGGGCGCATCATCGCCAATAGCTGGCCTACCGGTGTCGATGTCACCCATGCCATGGTGCATGGCGGGCCGTTCCCGGCCACGTCCGACGGTCGCAGCACCTCGGTCGGCACCCTTGCTATCGAGCGTTTCCTGCGCCCGGTCTCCTATCAGGACATGCCCGAAAGGCTGCTGCCTTCGGCCCTGCGGAGCGAGAATCCCGGCTATCTGGTGCGCGTCGATGGGGACTATCGCACCTGACCCGCAATTGAATCGATTGCCAATGGCGGGGGATCGCAGTTCGATCCTCCGCCATTTTTTGCCCTTTATCCGGTGAACCCGTTCACCTCGAGCCAGTGCAGGAACGCGTCGAACCAGCGATTGCTCGTCCTGTCGGGGTTGCCCAGTCCAAAGCCGTGGCCGCCGTTCTGGTACAAGTGAAATTCCACCGGCTTGCCCGCCTCGTACCACGACGTGATCAGGTCGGCCTTGCCGCCATAGAGGAAGTCATTTGCAGCAATCGCCACGAACAAAGGCGGGGCATCCTGCGGCACCTCCACCGCGCCCATTCCACCATAGATCGGCGCGATGAAATCGAGGTCCATCGTGTCGGAATGAAGGGTCGCATGCATCGTGAGACCCGCTCCTGCGGAGAAGCCCATCATGCCCAGGCGATCGGTATCGATGTTCCATTCCGGCGCGCGCGAGACGATCAGCCGATAGGCCGCCTCGGCATCGGCGAGTTGGTCGGACAGATCCCGGTCCGCCCGGGGATCGGGCGCGTCGCTATCCGAGGCAGCTTCGAAACTGCGGTTCATTTCCTGCTCGAAACCTTCGAGCGTCGCGGCGGTGGGGTAGAGGCGGTATTTGAGCACGAAAGCCGCGATGCCTCTCTCGTTCAGGGCCTCGGCGACTTCCCACCCCTCATTACCCATGGAGAGCCAGCGGAACCCTCCGCCGGGCGCAACGATCACGGCTGCGCCGTTGGCGATCGAGGGATCGGGCAGGAAGGGTGTGAGGGTAGCGGTGGTGATGTTGCGCGCCATCGGATCGCCCCACTGGCGAAACCAGCTTTCCTGCGCGTGCTGGCCGTCCACGCCGCCGGTCCCGAGCGGTATGGCGTCGGGCTCGGCAGGAGCTTCCATCGGGTACATCGTGCCGTCCTGCGCCGCAGCGGGAAGCGGCGCAAAAGCCACGAGACAGAAACAGGACATCGCAAGGATCGTGTCTTTCATGACATTTTCTCCTGAAGGGCAATTCTTACTCGATGATCCAGACCGAGACCGATCTCGCCGGCAGGCTTGCCGTAAGGCCGTCGCCATCGACCCGGATCTCCGCTGGCTGCGGAGCGACGCGGCCGGGCTGTGCCACAGTATTGTGGGAATCCATCGCGTCCCCCGTAAGCACTCTGCCAGAGACGCTGCGGGCACCGGCTCGATCGAGAGTGACAGCGTGATCGCTATTCGGATCGGCGTTCACCAGCGCTACGGCCAGACTTCCATCGGCCATGCGCGCAGCCGAAGCCGAGAGGGCTGGAAAGGCGATGTCACCGTAGCGGTAGTCCGGACCGTCCAGCTCCACGGGTAGCGAGGTGGCCCCGTGGAACGGCGTGAACATCTCGTAGACGTGGTATGTCGGGGTCAGCACCATGTCCTCGCCTTCCGTGAGGATCATCGTCTGCAGGACATTCACCATCTGCGCGATGTTGGTCATCGGCACCCGGTCGGCATGCTTGTGAAAAATGTTGAGGTTGAGCGCGGCGACCACCGCATCGCGCATGGTGTTCTGCTGCCATAGCGAAGGCTTCCCCTCGGTCTCGTCGACCCACATGCCCCACTCGTCGACGTAAAGGCCGTAGTCCTCGCCCAGGTGGTCGTGCGCATCGATCACGCCCAGGGTCTGCTCGATCAGGCCGTCCATCCGCAGCGTGCGTTCAAGGGCCGAAGCCCATTCGCTCTCGGGAAAGCCGATAGCTGCGCCCTTCGCGGACCAGTCGCTGGTCGGCAGGGTATAGAAGTGCAGCGAGATGCCACTCGACACCTCGCCGATCATCGGGTGATCGAGCACATCGTCGGCGAATTCGATATTGCCGTCATGCGGGCCGGCCACGATCATCACCGGCTTCTGTTTGTCGGCGAGCATGAAGCTTGCCCAGTGGGTATAGAGATCGGCGTAGTAATCCGGCCTCATCCGGCCGCCGCAGCCCCAGGTCTCGTTGCCGATCGACAGGTAATCGATCGTCCATGGCTCATTGCGACCGTTGGCGCGCCTTTCCTGCGCCAGCGCGGTCTCGCCTGTGCCGGTGATGTATTCCAGCCAATCGGCTGCCTCCTCCACCGTTCCGCTGCCCAGGTTGACGTTGAGATAGGTCTTCGCCCCAAGTAGCTCGGCCAGGTCGAAGAATTCGTGCGTGCCGAACGTGTTTGGCTCCTCGGTACCGCCCCAGGCCATGTTCTCGCGCGGGGTTCGCTCACCCACGCCGTCGCGCCAATGGTAAAGGTCGGCGTAGCAGCCGCCCGGCCAGCGTATGGCAGGGACCTGCAAGGCCTGGAGAGCGGCGAACATGTCGTCACGTACGCCATGGGTGTTGGGGATGTCGCTATCTTCGCCCACCCACAGGCCATCATAGACCTGGCCACCCAGATGCTCCAGGAACTGGCTGTAGACCTCCGGCTCGATCGTGCCGATCTCCACGTCGCGCTCAATGGAAACAACGGTTTGCGCGCTGGCAGGCGTGGCCATGACGCCAAGCGAGAGCACCCCAAGAAGCGAACTGATTGCTGACTTCACCGGCACCCCCTACCTATCTTTTTTCATTGCCCGGACCCTGCCACCGCCCCAACGGGCTAGGCAAGCGGTAATTTGTCCGACAAAAGAAGCTGGACACATCCGGGAGGAAAAAAGATGAAGAGAGGCGCAATCGGGCTGATGACGATGATAGTAGGATTGACCGCGGCGGTTCCAGGCCAGGCCGCGGATGCGGAGCGGAGCGAGGCCGGCGAGCTTCGCGACGGGACGAAGGTTGAGGCAGTGACACTGTCCAATGCCGCGGGGGTGTCTGCCAGGGTGCTGACCTACGGCGCGACCCTGCAAGCGCTTACCGCGCCGGACCGCGATGGCAGGCCCGTGGACATCACGCTGGGCTATGACGAGACAGCGGATTACGAGACACACCCTAACTATTTCGGCGTGACAGTGGGCCGCTATGCCAACCGCATCGCGGGAGGCCGCTTTGCGCTGGACGGGCAATCCTACCAGCTTTCACAGAACGACAGCGCCAATTCGCTGCATGGTGGCGCGGATGGGTTCGACAAACGGGTATGGCGAATCGTGGAGGTCGAGAGCGGCCCCGTCTCGCGCGTGGTGATGGAACTGGAAAGCCCGGATGGCGACCAGGGCTATCCCGGCAAGCTGACCGCCCGCGTGACCTACACCCTCGATGATGGCGGCGATCTCGGCATCCTGTTCGAGGCGAGAAGCGATGCGCCGACGATCGTCAACATGACCAATCACGCGATCTTCAATCTCGCGGGCGTGGGAGCGCCGCAGGGCGCGATGGATCACTGGCTGATGATCCTCGCCGAAAGCTTCACGCCGGTGGACGAAACACTCATCCCGACCGGTGAGCTTGCTCCGGTCGCAGAGACGGTCTTCGATTTCCGCCAGCCGCGCCGGGTGGAGGATGGCCTGCGCGACGGCAGCAATCCGCAAATCGTCATCGGTCGCGGCTACGATCACAACTTCGCGCTGGACAAGGGACGCACGGCGCAGCCGGAACTGGCCGCGCGGCTAGTGCATCCCGCGTCTGGCCGGGTGCTGGACGTGCTGACCACCGAGCCGGGGATCCAGTTCTATTCGGGCAACTTCCTCGATGGGACTCTCGTCGGCAAGAACGATACGGTCTATCGCATGGGCGACGGGATCGCGCTGGAGCCGCAAACCTTCCCCGACGTGCCGAACCAGGCGAACTTTCCCAGCGCGCGGCTCGAACCGGGCGAGACGTATCGCCACCACATGATCTACCGCGTTGCGATAACGCCCGAGAACCTGGAGGCAGAGCAGGCGGACTAGCTGCCTCGCCTATTCATGGAATTCCGTAGCGGGCGTGTTTCGCGCCCGCATGAAGGCATCGGCAACCAGCCGCAGCGGCGCCAGATCGGTGTCGCTGCGGCTGGCCGCAATGGCATCGGCAAAGGCGGCGTAAATACCGGCGTACTCGCGGTCTTCACCTTCGTGGCGACCGGCAGGGGTTTCGAGCACCCGGCCACCTTCGGATAGCACGAGCTTTCCCGCATCGGTGTTGACGACGATATCCCACGATTGCGGGCCTTCCTTCAGGAAATCCATGACCATGCGAACTGGCACGCCCGCGCTGTCCTGCATTTCGAGATGCCCCGCAATGGGGGCGGCGCGGTTGCGCGGGACTTCCAGTTCGCCGCCCAGCACTATCAGCGGGCGCGGCAGGATGGCGGTGGCGATTGAAAGAGCGTTGATTGCCGGATCGAACACGCCGAAGCCCCCGGCTTCAAAAATCCATGCCTGCCCCGGGTGCCAGACGCGCACGTCCTCGTGCCAGTCGATCAAGACCGATGAGATGGCCTTGCCCCTCAGCCACTCCCGTGCCGGGGCGACACCTGCAGCGAAGCGCGAATGCCAAGCGGCAAACAGCGTGCAACCACGATCTTCGGCGAGGTCGATCAGCGTCCTTGCTTCGGAAAGGGTGGCACAGGGCGGCTTTTCCAGAAGGACATGCTTGCCCGCTTCGAGCGCCTGCTTTGCCAGCCCGTACCGCAATTGCGGCGGCGAGCAGACGGCAACGGCATTGACCGAAGTATCGCTGGCCAGCAGCGTATCGAGGTCGGCGAAGTGCGGCACCTTGCCCGTGCCTTCGGTCAACGGATCGACGGTGGCTGCCAGTTCGAAAATGCCGTTGTCGGCGATGGCAGGGAGGTGCTGATCGCGGGCGATCTTTCCCAGCCCGACAATGGCCAGTCGCACGGTCACAGGCGCTGCACTTCCACGCGTTGTTCTCCCTGCCGTTCGGCGTAGAGCCGGTTACGCAGCGGCAGGGTAAAGGGCGGTGCCTCTATCTCGAAAACGTCTCCATCCTGCGTTGCGAAACCGTCGGCGAAGCTGGCGGTCGAGGTTCCGAAGAAATGGACATGGATGTCGCCCGGACGGCGGAACAGGGCGTATTTGAAATGGTGATGTTCGAGATTGGCGATGCTGTGCGCCATGTTCGCTTCGCCCGTCAGGAACGGTTTCTCCCAGGCAATGTCGCCCTCTCGCCGGATCCTCGCAGTGCCGCGAATATCCTCTGGCAGGTCTCCCACCAGCAGTTCGGGGCCAAGTGACGCCTGCCGCAGCTTCGAATGGGCGAGCCACAGATAATTGTGCTTTTCGGTCACGTGATCGGAATATTCGTTTGCCAGCGCAAACCCCAGGCGGTGCGGAACACCCTCGCTGTCGATCATATAGATGCCTGCGATCTCCGGCTCCTCCCCGCCATCGCGGGCATAGGCAGGCCGGGTAAGGGGCGCATCAGGGGCGGCGAGGTGCTGGCCATCGCCTTTCCAGAACCATTCGGGCTGCTGCCCGATTGCGCCGGGCGCGGGCTTGCCGCCTTCCAGCCCTTCGAGGAACATGCGCATGGAATCGGTCGCATCGCCTGACGCAGCGGCCTTGTGCATGCGGTCCCTCCCTTCCGCGCTGCCCAGATGGGTGAGGCCGGTTCCGGCCAGCGTGAGGTGAGCGGGATCGGGATGGTCTATCGGCGAGAGCAGCCGTCCCTTCGCAAGCTCATCGCCGGGATCCACCGTATCGCCGAAACCGGCCGCTTCGACGGCCTCTCGCAAGCCGCAGCCCTTGGCGATCGCCTCCTCCGCCAGTGCTCGCGTGCTTTCCATGCCCGATACGACGCGCGTCTTGCCGTCTATCGTGGCGAGCACCTGCCGCGCACCATCCGGAGCGCGCCGCTGCATGAGGATCATGGCCATCTCTTCAGTTGCTTCCTTCTGGCTTCGCGTGTCAGTTCGATAACAGGCCGGCCTCGGTCTGCTCGACCGGGAGGATCAGGCCGTCATCGCCGAAGTGCAGCCGCTCTACCGCCACGGCGCGCCGGCCCAGCCCGCCCGGCTGGTGACCCACGGTGAGGGTTCCGACGTGATAGAACAGGTACCACTCGCCGTCGAAGCGGGCGATGCCGGGATGAATGGTAAAGCTGTTGGCCGCGCTGCCGGTGATTTCTCCACGCCAGGTCCACGGGCCGCGAATGCTGGGCGCAGTGGCGTAGGATATCCGTTCGTCGGGCCCCAGGTCCTCATTCATGGAGGCATAGGCGAGGTAGTAGATGTCGCCGCGGCGGAAGACCCACGGGCCTTCCACGAAATCGGGCATCTCGATCTGGCGGATTGGCTCTGCAAAGCTGACCATGTCGTCGTTCAGCTGCGCGGTGTAGAGATTGGCATTGCCCCAGAACAGGTAGCTGGTTCCGTCGTCCTCGGTCCACACGGTGGGGTCGATATCGTCCCAATGGTGGGGTCCGTTGGTGTCTTCGTTCCTTACCAGGGCGCGGCCCAATGCATCCTCGAACGGGCCGAGCGGATTATCGGCTACAGCCACCCCGATGGCCTTGCCGTGGCTACCCTGTGCCTCGTCATGCTCGACTGCGGTATAGAACCAGTAACGGCCATCCTTCTCGTGGACCTGGCTGGCCCAGGCATCGCGCGAGGCCCAGGCGAAGTCGGTCGGCTGCATGATGGGGCCATGGAACGTCCACTTGCGCATGTTGCGTGTCGAATAGGCCAGCCATTCTGTGATGTTGAACATCTGGTCGCCGCGCGCCTCGTCATGCCCTACGTAGAGGTACACCGTGTCGCCCACCACCAGCGGGGCAGGATCGGCGGTGTGTCTGTCGCGGATCAGGGGGTTGCCCTGATAGACAAAGCTCTCACCGGCAGGCGCTACGGCACCGATCGAGCAGCCCGCAACGCCGGCCATCACAAGCATGCTGCCCAGAATTCGTTTCACGCGCGCTCCTTTGTCTTCGCAGTGCATTACTCCGACAAATAGACTTGTCAAACGGCGCAGCCTGCCGCTGCATTGATTTTCCGCGCGTAAAGCGGGATAGCCTCTTGCCATGACGCGGGATGGATCAGGCAATGCAGCGCGGGCGGCCCGCCGTGGCGGCCTTGGCATTTCGGACGCGCCGCGCGGTTCGGGTCGCCGGGTACGCGGCGCGGTGGTCGATTACCTTGGCGAACGCATCGTTACCGGCAAAATCGGGGTGGCCGAGACCCTTCCCGGCGAGATCGAGACAGCCGAGCGGCTGGACATCTCGCGCGGCACTTACCGGGAAGCGGTCAAGATGCTGGCGGCCAAGGGCCTTGTCGAAAGCCGCCCCAAGACCGGCACCAGGGTGCTTGATCGGGTGCGCTGGAACCTGCTCGATCCCGACGTGCTACGCTGGGCCTTTGCCGGACGCCCGGACGCCTGCCTGGTCAGGGACCTGTTCGAAATGCGGATGGTCGTGGAGCCGGCCATCGCCGGCCTGGCTGCCATCCGCCGAACCCCGGACCAGCTTGAAGCGATGCGCAAGGCGCTGGAGCAAATGCGGGCGAAAAGCCTTGAGACCGAAGAGGGACGGATGGCGGACCGCGAGTTCCACGAGGTCATGCTCGACGCCTGCGCCAATGAGGTGATGAATACGCTGGGCGCCAGCATCGGGGCGGCCGTTGCCTATACCACGCTGTTCAAGCAGCGAACGGGTGGTTTTCCGCGCGATCCGGTGCCCGACCACGCCAGCGTCCTCGAAGCAATCGAGGCGAGCGACCAGAACGCCGCCGAAGCGGCCATGCGCGAGCTATTGCGACTGGCGCAGGCCGATACGCAGGACGCGCTGTCGGACTACGCATCTTCACCCTGAAACTTAGTGGTTGTCGCGCGGCAGGCCCATGGTCTGGTCGATACGCTGGTATTTCTCCGAGCCTTCGAGGATCGCGCCCTTGTCGAGCTGCCCGACGAGGCTCCGCTGGATTTCCTGCCACGGCGTCTGCGCGGCGGGATAGGGAAAGCCACCCTTCGCCTCCAGCGCATGGCGGCGGCGCTGGAGTTCGGCCTCGTCCACCAGCAGGTTCACCTCGCCGCGTCGCAGGTCGATCCGCAGGCGGTCTCCCGTTTCCACCAGCGCCAGCCCGCCATTGGCCGCAGCCTCTGGCGAGGCATTCAGGATGGACGGGCTGGCCGAGGTGCCGGACTGCCTGCCATCCCCGATGCAGGGCAGCGAATGCACGCCCTCCGTCAGCAGGTAGGACGGCGGCCGCATGTTCACCACTTCGGCAGCGCCCGGATAGCCGATGGGCCCCGCTCCGCGCATGATCAGCATGTGCCGGTCGGTGATGCCGAGCGCCGGATCGTCAATGCGCCTGTGATAATCCTCCGGACCGTCGAACACGATCACCGGACCTCCGAAAGCATCGGGATCGCCGGGGTCGGAGAGATAGCGCTGGCGAAATTCGTCGCCGATCACGCTCGTCTTCATGATCGCCGCGTCGAAGAGGTTGCCGCTCAGCACGACGAAGCCCGCATCCTTGCGAATGGGGTTGTCGAAGGTGCGGATCACCCTGTCATCCTCGATCGCGGCGCCGCGGCAGTTCTCGCCGATGGTCTTGCCGTTCACGGTGGCCGCATCCTCGTGGATCAGCCCCTGTTCCATCAGCTGGGCGACCACTGCGGGAACACCGCCCGCCCGGTAGTAATCCTCGCCAAGAAACTCCCCGGCAGGCTGCATGTTGACCAGCAGCGGCACCTTGTGACCGTGGGCCTGCCAGTCCTTCAGCTCCAGCTCGACGCCCAGATGCCGGGCCAGCGCGGCCAGGTGAATGGGCGCATTGGTGGAGCCGCCGATGGCCGAATTGACGGCGATGGCGTTCAGGAAGCTGTCGCGCGTCATGATATCGGACGGCTTCAGGTCCTCCGCCACCATCTCGACGATGCGCTTTCCCGTCAGGTAGGCGACTTCCTGCCGGTCGCGATAGGGCGCGGGGATTGCCGCGCTGCCCGGCAACATCATGCCCAGCGCCTCTGCCAGCGAGTTCATCGTCGTCGCCGTGCCCATGGTGTTGCAATAGCCTGTGGAGGGCGCACTGCTCGCCACCAGCTTCACGAAGCCCGCATCGTCGATCTCGCCTGCGGCCAGCAATTCGCGCGCTTTCCATACGATGGTGCCCGATCCGGTGCGCTCGCCCTTGTGCCAGCCGTTCAGCATCGGGCCCACCGACAGCGCGATGGACGGGATGTTCACTGTCGCTGCAGCAGAGAGGCACGCAGGCGTGGTCTTGTCGCAGCCCGTGGTCAGCACCACGCCATCGAGGGGGTAGCCGTAGATCAGTTCGACCAGGGCGATATAGGCAAGGTTGCGATCCAGCGCGGCGGTGGGCCGCTTGCCGGTCTCCTGGATGGGATGGACGGGAAATTCCAGCACGATGCCGCCCGCCTCGCGCACGCCTTCGCGAATCCGTTCGGCCAGCACCAGGTGGTGGCGGTTGCAGGGCGAAAGGTCGCTTCCGGTCTGCGCGATGCCGATGATCGGCTTTCCCGATTGCAGTTCGGCAAGGCTCAGCCCGAAGTTCAGATAGCGTTCCAGGTAGAGCGCCGTCATGTCGATATTATCCGGGTTGTCGAACCAGGCCCGGCTGCGAAGCTTGCGTGTCATTATCGTTTCCCCCGCGTGAATGCTTGACCGACGCGATCTTGCCCCGCATTACTCCGACAAATAAGCGGATGACAAGCGCCGCATCCGGGAGGGAACGAAAATGGTGGGTACGCCACAGCAAACGGCAGGCGGTCAGGTCGCCGCAGGCAGCTTCAACTACAAGCCCGCGCTGGCGCTGCTTGCCTCGCTGTTCTTCATGTGGGGCTTTATAACCGTCATCAACAACACGCTGCTGCCGCACCTGCGCAGCGTGTTCGATCTGAACTATACCCAGACCACCCTGATCGAGAGCGTGTGGTTCATCGCCTACGGGGTGATGGGCATGCCCTCGGCCTTCCTGATAGAGCGTACCGGATACAAGAAGGCGATCATCATCGGGCTGGTGGTGATGGCGGCAGGGGCGCTGGGCATGGTGCCGGCGGCGCAAATCCCCTCCTACGGCGTCACCCTGTTCGCGCTGTTCGTGATCGCCAGCGGCATAACGCTGCTACAGGTCGCGGCGAACCCTTACGTAGCCGTCATCGGACCTGCGGAAAGCAGCGAATCGCGATTGACGCTGGTGCAGGCCTTCAACAGCTTCGGCACGTTCCTCGCGCCCTATTTCGGTGGTTACCTGATCCTCAGCCGCACGGTTGGCGGCACGTCGCTGGAAGGGACTGAGATCAGCGCGGCGCAGCGACTGGCCGACGCGCGTGCGACCGAACTGCCCTACATCATGGTCGCGGTGGTGCTGCTGCTGATTGCGATAGTTATCTGGCGCTCCAATTTGCCGAAACTCGGCAGCGCGACCAGCCGGGTGGCGCGGGAGGAGCGCAAGAAGCTCTCCCTCTGGAAGCACCGCAATCTCGTTTGGGGTGTGCCTGCGATCTTCATCTACCTGATTGCCGAGATTGGCGTTGCGAACCTCTTCATCAACTTCGCCATCCTGCCTGAAATCGCCGGTATTACCCCTGCGCAGGCCGCGAACTACCTCGTGCTGCTGTGGGGCGGGATGATGATCGGGCGCTTTGCCGGCGCCTTCATCATGCGATCCTTCCCTGCGGACAAAACGCTGGCCGCGTTCGCCCTCTTCGCCCTTGTCGTGATGGTCGGCGCTGCCACGCTGGAGGGACCGGTGGCAATGTGGTGCCTGATCCTTGTCGGGCTGGGTCACTCGATCATGTTCCCCGCCATCTTCGCGATGGGGATCAAGGGGCTGGGTCCGCTGACCGAGGAAGCGTCCGGCCTGCTGATCACGGCCATTGCAGGCGGGGCACTGGTGGTGGTTCAAGGCTGGCTGGCCGACCTCTACGGATTGCAGAACAGCTTCTGGCTCACCGTTGCCTGCGAGGTCTACATCATCTGGTACGCGCTGGTAGGATCGAAACCGCGCACAGCGGAATGATATCCGTCAGGTAACGGACACCATTCCGGTGGACAGGAAAGCGCCAAGCGACGAAAATGCGCTGCGCGAATCATTCGGCTAGCGCGGTTGGGCTCCTCTTGGGGTTGTTCTGATGGCCGCCGGGAATATCTGCTGAATGATCGAAACCTACTCGGCCCAGATCGGGCTGTTCCTGCTTATCGCGCTGTTCGCCGCGTTCATTCTTGAGCGGCGCCCTCCAGTGGTCGTCGCCGTTTCCGGTGCGGCCGCGATGATGCTACTGGGATACCTGCCCAGTGGCCAGATGCTCGACGTGTTTGCCAACCCCGCGCCGGTCACCATCGCCGCAATGTTCATCCTGTCAGGCGCGCTCTTGCGTACCGGTGCGCTAGAAGCGGTATCGGGCTGGGTCATCCGCCGCACCCTGCGAAAGCCAAGGCTGGCACTGGGCGAAATCGTGGGCGGGACCATGCTCGCATCCGCCTTCATGAACAACACGCCGGTGGTGATCGTGATGATCCCCATAATGCGGCGGACGGGCCGGGTTCTGGGCATTGCCGCCACCCGCCTGATGATCCCAGTCAGCTATCTCGCCATCCTCGGCGGCACGCTGACGCTGATCGGCACCTCTACCAACCTGCTGGTCGATGGCGTCGCGCAGGAGCGCGGGCTGGAACCCTTCGGCATTTTCGAGATCACCGGCGTGGGGCTGGTCGGAGCGGCAGCGGGCCTGGCGGTGATCGCCGTCCTGGGGCCGCTCTTGCTTCCCGACCGCGGACCGCGCGCGCTGGACGAGCGGCGCGAAAGCGATCTTTACCTCTCGCACCTCACGCTGGCAGAGGAAAGCAGTCTCGTCGGAAGACAATTGTCGGAATCGGGATTTGCCCGCCGCGGTGGGTTGAAGTTTCTCGCCAAGGTAAGCGGTACGGGGCTGGAGCGGCGCAATTTCGATGGCGGCACCCTGGCGGCGGGCGACCAGTTCGTGGTGTCAGCCTCGCCGGAGGAACTCGCCTCGCTGGCCGAAGCGATCGACTTCCACACCGGCCTTACCGGCGTGGGCGGCGGAGTGCTGACGCGGCGCGACCGGCGACCGAAGGACCTGCGCGTGGTGGAAGCCGTCGTCTCCAGCTCGCACCCCGTGGTAGGGCGGCGGCTCGCGGAAATTCCGATGCTGTCACGGCTGCAGATCCGCGTGCTGGGCATTTCGCGCCCGCGCCACCTGGCAGGGCCGACGCTGGCCGATGTGCGCGTGCGCGCCGGTGACCGGTTGCTGATCGCAGCCGCAGGCGATGCCGCGCAGCAGTTGCAGGCCAATGTCCAGCTTACCAATGTCACCGAAAGTTCGATCCGGGCCTTCCGCCGCGAAAAGGCCCCACTGGCCCTGGCGACACTGGCGGCCGTGGTGGTGGGCGCGGCCGTGTTCGGCTTTCCGATCGAGGCCATGGCGATCATGGGGGTGGCGACCGTGCTGGTAACCCGCTGCCTGGAACCCGACGAGGCATGGACCCACCTCGACGGCAGCACGCTCGTGCTGATTTTCGGCATGCTTGCCTTCGGGGCGGGGCTGGAAAACGCCGGCACGGTGGAGCTGCTTGTCGACTGGCTGCAACCGCTGATGGCCACGGGGTCTCCGCTGGCCCTGCTGGTTCTCGTCTACGGAATTACCAGCCTGCTGACCGAGACAGTCACCAACAATGCCGTGGCCGTCATCATGACCCCGATCGCCATCGGCCTTGCACAGGCAGCCGGAATCGACCCGCGTCCGCTGGTGGTCGCTGTCATGTTCGGGGCCAGCGCAAGTTTCGCGACGCCTATCGGCTACCAGACCAACACGCTGGTTTATGGCGCTGCGAACTACCGCTTCATGGATTTCGTGAAGATCGGACTGCCGATGAACCTGGCTGTCGGCGCTGCGGTGTGTATCGCCATCGCCAGCCTGTACTAGCTGGCCAGCAATGGCGATCTGTTCCTAACCCACGATGCCGGCGCTCGCCAGCACGGCCAGCGTCAGCACGTCGGGCGCGATGGAGGTCATCGGCGCGATCTGAACCGGCTTTTCGGAGCCGATCATCATCGGCCCGATCACCGCATCGCCCGAAAGCTCGCGCAAGAGCTTGGCAGACAGGTTCGCCGACTGGAGGCCCGGCATGATCAGCACATTGGCGGGGCCCGAGAGGCGGCTGAACGGATAGAGCGCCATGACCTTCGGATTGAGCGCCGCATCCGGGGCCATCTCGCCCTCGTATTCGAAGTTCACGTTTTCATCGGCGTCCAGTATCGCCACGGCCTCGCGGATGTTGCCCAGCCACTGGCCCGACGGGTTGCCGAACGTGGAGTACGAAAGGAAGGCCACGCGCGGCTCGTGCCCCATGCGGCGGGCGACGGCAGCAGTCTCTATCGCGATATGGGCAAGCTGCGCGGAGGTCGGTCGTTCGTTGATCGTCGTGTCGGCGAGGAAGGTGGTGTGGTTCTTGCCGAGCACCATATGGATGCCGAAAGGCGTTGCGCCTTCCTTGGCATCCAGCACCTTGCCGATGTCACGGGCAGACTGGCTGAACGGACGGGTCAGGCCGGTGATCATGCCATCACCCTTGCCGAGCGCCACCAGCAGGGCAGCGAACACATTGCGTTCCTGGTTGACCATGCGGCGCACGTCCCGCTCGGTGTAGCCGCGCCGCTGGAGCCGCTGGTAGAGATAGTCGACCATCGGCTCAATCTCGTCGTAATTGGCCGAGTTGGCGATTTCGTAGCTTTCCGGGTCGTCCACCTTGAGCTCGCGCAGCTTTTCCAGCACGCGCTCCGTCCGTCCTACAAGGATGGGCGTGCCATAGCCGAAATCGCGGAACTGGATGGCCGCGCGCAGCGAAACGTCCTCCTCGCCCTCGGCGAATACCATGCGTTTCGGGTTTGCCTTGGCGTCTTCATAGACGCGCGTCAGCGCCGCGGTGGTGGGGTTCAGACGGCTGCGGAGACGCAGGGTGTATTCGTCGAAATCCTCGATCGGAGCCTGCGCCACGCCGGAATCCATCGCCGCCTTGGCAACGGCGCAGGAAACCCGCTCCATCAGGCGCGGATCGAACGGGGCGGGAATGATGTATTCGCGGCCGAACTGCTGGTTCGTGCCATAGGCCGCTGCGACTTCCTCGGGCACACGCTCGCGGGCGAGCTCTGCAATCGCACGGGCAGCGGCAACCTTCATTTCCTCGTTGATGGCCGTCGCGCGGACATCCAGCGCACCGCGGAAGATGAACGGGAAGCCGAGCACGTTGTTGACCTGGTTGGGAAAGTCGCTGCGCCCGGTCGCGATGATGGCATCGGGACGCACGGCCTTGGCCTCGTCCGGCATGATTTCAGGGGTGGGATTGGCCATGGCGAAAATGATCGGCTGGTCGGCCATCTTCGTCACCCATTCGGGCTTCAGCGCACCGGCAGCGGACAGTCCCAGGAAGATATCCGCGCCTACCAGCGCCTCTTCCAGGCTGCGCGCATCGGTGGGCACGGCATGGGCGCTCTTCCACTGGTCCACATCCGCGCGCCCCGGATATATCGGGCCGGAGCGGTCGCACACGATGACGTTTTCGTGGGGCACGCCCACTGACTTGATAAGCGCGGTGCAAGCGAGGGCAGAGGCACCCGCACCGTTTACCACGACCTTGCAGTCCTTCAGCTCGCGCCCTGTCAGGTGCGCGGCATTGATCAGGCCGGCCACGGCGATGATGGCGGTGCCATGCTGGTCGTCGTGCATGACCGGGATTTTCATGCGTTCGCGCAGCGCCTGCTCGATGATGAAGCACTCTGGTGCCTTGATATCTTCAAGGTTGATGCCGCCGAAGGTCGGCTCCATCAGGGCTACTGCCTCGATGAACTTCTCGGGGTCTTCGGTGTCGAGCTCGATATCGATGGAATCGACATCTGCGAACCGCTTGAACAGTACCGCCTTGCCTTCCATCACCGGCTTGGATGCCAGCGCGCCAAGGTTCCCCATGCCAAGGATCGCCGTGCCATTGGAAATCACGGCGACGAGATTGGAACGGGCGGTGTAGCGTGCGGCATTGGCCGGATCATCGGCAATCGCCTGGACCGGAACGGCCACGCCGGGAGAATAGGCCAGGCTCAGGTCGCGCTGCGACGTCATTGGCTTGGAAGCGATGATCTCGATCTTACCGGGCCGGATCGTCTCGTGATAGAATAGCGCCTCACGTTCGGTGAAACTGGAATTCTTTTCTTCTGCCAAACTGCTTCTCCAAGTGATGCTGCCTGCCATAGAGGCCAAATGCCTTCCGCGATAGGGGAAAGCCAGGGTGGCGCTCTTTCCGAATCGGCGCGCCGCCCTGTAACCGGGTAGCCGTATGGCCGGCACCGCAACCCCCATGATGCAGCAGTATTTCGACCTCAAGGCAGAGGCCGGAGACAGCCTGCTGTTCTACCGCATGGGCGACTTCTTCGAACTGTTCTTCGACGATGCGAAGACGGCTGCGGGCGTGCTCGACATCGCGCTGACCACGCGCGGCGAACATGACGGCAGCCCCGTTCCGATGTGCGGCGTGCCGGTCCACTCGGCGGAGAACTATCTGGCCCGCCTGATCCGCGCCGGATGCCGGGTGGCGATTGCCGAGCAGGTCGAGACGCCGGACGAGGCGAAGGAACGTGCGAAGCGCGAGGGCACCCCTTCGTCGAAGGCGCTGGTCAAACGCGATATCGTGCGTTTCGTCACTGCCGGCACGCTGACCGAGGAAGCGCTGCTGGAACCGCGCCGCGCCAACATGCTGGCCGCCGTATGCGAGGTGCGCGGGGCCTGCGGCGTGGCCGCGTGCGATATCTCGACCGGCGCGATGCAACTGGAAGAGTGCGCCCTCGAACGCCTGCCCGCCGTGCTGGCGCGGATCGGTGCAAGCGAGGTGGTGGCACCCGAAGACTGGAGCGAGGCACCCTTCGATGCCGTGGTGCGTCCGCGCGCGGGCTTCGCCAGCGATCCCGGCGAAGCGCGGTTGAAAAAGATTAACGGCGTCGCGACGCTGGATGGCTTCGGCCAGTTCAGCCGCGCGATGCTGGCAGCGGCCGGCGGACTGGTGGCCTACCTCGAACATGCAGGGCGCGGATCCCTGCCGCTTCTGCTGCCGCCCACCGCGCGCACCAGCGGCGAACACATGGCGATGGACGAAGCAACGCGTGCCTCGCTGGAAATCCTTGCCAGCCAGCAGGGTGGCCGGGCCGGCAGCCTGATCGCGGCCATTGATCGCTGCGTAACCGGAGCGGGAGCGCGGCAACTGGCCGAAGACCTTTCCGCGCCTCTCGCCGACCGCGGCGCAATCGAGGCGCGGCTGGCGCTGGTCGATTACATGCTTCGCGACCCCCTTTTGCGCGGGGATGTGCGGACCATGCTGCGCAGCCTGCCAGATATTGGTCGGGCGTTGGGGCGCCTTGTCGCCGGGCGCGGCTCTCCGCGCGATCTCGGACAGATTCGCGACGGCCTTTCCGAAGCACGCCGCATCCACGATGTCCTGCAGGGAAAGCCTGATCGCCCTGCCCTGCTGGATGCGCTTTTGCCCGATCTTGCCGGTCACGGCGAACTGACCGATCTGCTTGCCCGCGCGCTGGTGCCCTCTCCCCCGACCGAGCGGCAATCGGGCGGTTATATCGCGGAAGGGTATGATGCCGCGCTGGACGATCTGCGCGAGGTATCTGGCAACGCCAGGCGTGCCATCGCGGCGATGGAGGCGCGCTACCGGGCCGAAACCGACACACCCTCGCTGAAGATCAGGCACAACGGGGTGCTGGGCTATTTCATAGAGGTACCCAGCAAGCACGCCGACAAGCTGATGTCGCCTGACAGCGGCTTCACCCACCGCCAGACGATGGCCAATGCCGTGCGCTTCAATTCGCTGACCCTGCACGAGGAGGCCAACCGGATTGCGGAGGCGGGCGGACGCGCGCTTGCCGCCGAAGAGGCACATTTCGAGGAATTGACCGAGCGTATCGCGGCCCGGCGCGAGGCTATTGCCCGGACCGCCGCAGCGCTGGCGCGGCTGGACGTGGCAGCAGGCCAGGCCGAGCGTGCCAGCGACGGTGAATGGTGTCGCCCCGCAATGTCGGAAGAGCCGCTGCTGGCAATCGAGGCGGGCCGCCACCCGGTGGTGGAAGCGGCGCTGGCGGCCAATGGAGAGCGGTTCGTCGCCAACGATTGCTCTCTTTCCGATCAGGACCGGCTGTGGCTGGTGGGCGGCCCGAACATGGGCGGCAAGTCCACCTTTTTGCGCCAGAATGCGCTGATCGTGCTGATGGCGCAGGCTGGCGGGTTCGTACCGGCCAGCAGCGCGCAAATCGGGCTGGTCGACCAGTTGTTCAGCCGCGTCGGCGCGTCGGACAACCTTGCCCGGGGGCGCTCTACCTTCATGGTCGAAATGGTGGAGACGGCGGCGATCCTTTCGCAAGCTGGAGAGCGCAGCTTCGTGATCCTCGACGAGGTGGGGCGGGGCACCAGCACTTACGACGGGCTTGCGCTGGCCTGGGCCGTCGCGGAGGCAATCCACGAGACGAACCGGAGCCGCTGCCTGTTCGCCACGCACTATCACGAAATGGCGCGGCTGGCCGAGACGTGCGAAGCACTGTCCCTGCACCATGTCCGGGCGAAGGAATGGAAGGGCGACCTCGTTCTCCTTCACGAACTAGCCGAGGGGGCGGCCGATCGTTCATACGGCCTCGCCGTCGCCAAACTGGCAGGCGTGCCTGGGCCGGTGGTGAAGCGAGCGCGCAACGTTCTCGACAAACTGGAAAAGGGCCGCGCGGAAACCGGCGGCCTTGCAGCAGGGCTTGGCGATCTGCCGCTGTTCGCTGCCAGCCTGGCGGCGGAAGAGGAAAAGTGCGACACGCTGCGCGAAAAGCTGCGCGAAACCGATGTCGATGCGCTGACCCCGCGCGATGCGCTCGACCTTCTCTATGAGCTCAAGCGCGAGGCGGATTCCAGCTAGGCATTTGCAATCGCCCGCTTTCGTATTAGCGTGCCAGGATGGCAGTGAGCGATCCCGAACGGGAAGAAGACCCTTCCACCCAATGGGCGGAGAGCCGGACCGACTGGGCCGAAGACCGCACCATCATGGCGCTGGAACGCACCTTTGCGGGCTGGATGCGAACCGCCTTTGCCGCGATTGCCATCGGCGTGGGCTTCAGAGCCCTGTTCGGCGAGTTTGAGCCGCCTTGGCTAGCCAAGGCCATCGCCACGGCGTTCATCGCACTCGCCATCCTGATCGCGCTAAGTGCGGAGCGGCGTGCGTGCAAGGCATTCAACCGCCTGTCATCGCACGCGGTCGATTCGCCCAAGATGCCCAATATCCGGCTGCTTGCGTGGTCGATTTCTGCCGGCGCCGCCACCCTGATCGCGGCATTGTGGGTGCTGAACGACGGGACGATCTCTACCGTTTAGGTACCGTCACCGCGAAGACCGTCGGGCTTGGCATCCTTGCCGAGCTTGTCGACATTGTCGTCGTGGTTGGGCTCGCCCGCGTAAGCGTTCATGTCGATTCGGCCCGAACTCTCCATGTCGCGCATGCGATCGACGGTATCCTGCGTCGGATTGCCGAAGATGCCGGTGCCGTTCGGCCCGCGCTCGCTCTCTGTTGGCATCTGCGTGGTGACGGTGGTGCGGCGCGCCTCTTCGGACACTTCCTGCGCCTGCATGCGGTGATCGTCCTGCTCGTCGTTGTGCACTTCCGGCGCGAGGCCAGCCATGCGTTGTTCCTTGGATTCGGCGTTCTTGTCGGTCATGGAAATCTCCTTTGTCCCATCAACGGGCGGCAAAGGGGACAGGTTCCTGATCGGAAAACCGGACTAGCGGTTGGCGCCCGGCACCCACTTCACATCATCCTTCCCGCCATCGTTGGCGACGCGGGCAGCGACGAACAGCCAGTCGGACAGGCGATTGATATAGGAAAGCGCAGCAGGGTTTACCGGCTCGGCTTCGGCAAGGGCCGTCATGCTGCGTTCGGCCCGGCGGGCGACGGTGCGGGCATGGTGCAGCCGCGCGGAAAGCTCGCTGCCACCGGGCAGCACGAAGCTGGTAAGTGGTTCGAGCGCCTCGTTCAGCGCGTCGATGCGGCTCTCGACATGCTCGACCTGCGAACCGACGATGCGCAGCACCATTTCGGACGGTTCGAAATCGTCGCCGCCGATCTCTCCGAGAGGGGTGGCAAGGTCTGCACCCAGGTCGAACAGCGCATTCTGGAAACGGAACAGGTCGGCCTCCAGCTCGCCATCGGCGACAACGGCGGCAGAGCCGAGCGCGGCATTCGCCTCGTCCACATCTCCGACCGCCTGCAGCCGCGCGGCGTGCTTTGGCAGGCGCGATCCATCGACGAGGCCGGTCGTGCCGTCGTCACCGGTGCGCGTGTAGATCTTGTTGAGCTTGACCATGTGTCCTTCGCTCACGCCTCCGCGCAAGCGTCCTCGCTATATGCGCAGCAAGCTGCCCCCGCTGCGGGCGGGCATTTGCCCTTGCGGCCCGCCATACGCGGACCGGCTTTTGCGCTAATTCTCAACTGTTCACCATCAGCAGCACGGCCACCACGACGATCGCCAGGGCCTGATACTTGATACGCGAGAACATGGCGGCGTTCTGCCGCTCCATCAGTTCCTTCGAGTTCTCGCCGCCGCTTTCGAGATCGACTTTCGTCGTCTGCAGGAAGGCGACAATGCCGCGCACCAGCGAGACAGCGGCCATGATGGCGAAAATGGCGAGCAGGATGATGAGGAATGTATTCATGAACTACCATGTGGGAAGCGTGAAAGGGTAATGCCACACGGCATTTGGCCTATGCGCAGCCGCTCCGCAAGCGCTCGGCCATCTTCGCCCGCTTCCCGCATCGCCGTCAGCCCCCGGCCCGACCCGCGTTCACCGGACTGCCGGCTTTTGGCAAGTTTGCGACCGTCGCCCTCCAGCAGCAGCGCGTGGTGGTGCCACATCGGTACCGGCAGGCCGAGCAGTTCCTGCAACACGCGGTGGATGTGGCTGGCGAAGAACAGGTCCGCCCCGCGCGTTACCATCGTCACGCCGTCGGCGGCATCGTCCAGCGTGGCGGCAAGGTGATAGCTGGCGGGAGCATCCTTGCGCACCAGCACCACGTCGCCCAGTTCGCGCGGGTCGGCGGCGATGCAGCCGGCGGTCTCGTCCTTCCAGAACAGCTCCCCCGTACGCGCCAGGGCCGCGTCCATGTCCAGCCGCAGCGCAGACGGGCGCGACAGGTCGACATGCTTGTGCTTGCAGGTACCGGGATAGACCAGGCCTTCCGGGCCCATGCGCGGCTCCAGCGCCTGGATTTCCGCGCGGGTGCAGGTGCAGCGGTAGAGCAGCCCGTCGGCCATCAGCCGCCTTGCGGCCACCTCGTAACTGTCCAGGCGCGCCGACTGGGCGGGCACCTCTTCCCATTCCAGCCCCAGCCATTCGAGATCGCGGCGAAAGTCATCCACCAGTTCGGGGCGGGAACGGGCACCATCGATATCCTCGATCCGCAGCAGGAAGCGCCCACTACTCTCGCGCGCCAGATCGTGCGCCATCACTGCCGAGAAGGCATGGCCAAGGTGCAGCGGGCCGTTAGGGCTGGGGGCGAAACGGGTAACGATCATGCGCGTCCCGCATAGGACATTAGCCGCGCCCTTGTGAATATCACTGTGGATAGACTGTCTGTAACAGGGTTGACGCATCGGCGTGCAAGTGCATTTTCAAACGCATCAGGGAGGACACCAACGTGTTCAAAGCCGAACTGATCGAACGGGCCGCGAAATTCCGGAGCGCGGCGGATGACCCGACCCGGACGCTGGAAAGCTGCCCGGCGCTCGTGCTCAATGCCGATTACACGCCGCTCTCCTATTACCCCCTCAGCCTCTGGCCGTGGCAGACCGCGATCAAGGCGGTTTTCCTCGAGAGGGTGGACATCGTCGCCAGCTATGACCGGGCCGTACACTCGCAATCGCTGGACATGAAAGTGCCCAGCGTGATCGCGCTGCGGCAGTACGTGAAGACCAGCGAGTTTCCCGCCTTCACCCGCTTCAACCTGTTCCTGCGGGACAAGTTCAGCTGCCAGTACTGCGGCAGCCAGCAGCACCTGACCTACGACCACGTGATCCCGCGCCGGCAAGGCGGCAAGACGACGTGGGAGAACATCGCCACGGCCTGCGCGCCGTGCAACATGAAGAAGGGCGGACGCACGCCGAAGGAAGCGGGGATGCACCTCGTCAGGCCGATCCGCCCGACCAGCTGGCAATTGCAGCAGCACGGCAAGGCTTTCCCGCCCAACTACCTGCACGAGACATGGCGAGACTGGCTCTACTGGGACATCGAGCTGGAGGAGTGATGCGGTAACCTGGAACGCCGAAAGGGGTGTTCCGGAAAACCTTCGTCGCTCGTTTTTCGCTTGTATTGCAGCAGGTTGTACGAGGCTTCCGGCCAGGAAGTGTGACCTTTCATTTCCGCGTCTGTTCTTGATCCTTGCTCTGCGCATGGCCACCGATTTGCGTCGCAGATTGGTGAGTAGGAAAGCGGGAGGGTTGTTAATCCTTTTCGGGATTTCGGCCTGGCTGCTAATGACCCGAAAAACGGTTGTTCAAAGTTTGCAAAACCGACCGTCATAACTGACGTTCATCAAGCGGGATGGAGGTCCATTTGAAAATAGTCAGTCAATCGAAACTACTGGCGAAAATCTCGATGGCCGAAGCTTGGAAGGCTTTCGTTTCAGTGTCGCGGACATGCTTCTTGTTCATACTGAAACCGCAGCCTGGCATCAGGGAAAAAGACCTGCTGCCATTTTCGCCTTTGGCGGTTGGACTAAGTGTACTGGCCCTATCGCTGGTTGTCACAGCGATGCTTGCCCTCGCGGCATTGCCGCTCTTTCTGATGGCAGACGCAGCCCCTGGCAGTCAGCTTCAGCAGGTTATGTCGCGCTCCATTGCATCCGTCGTCCTGGCGGTGGTCATTATTGGCCCCTTGATCGAGGAGGTTATGTTTCGAGGGTGGTTGTCGGGTACGTGGCGGTCTGTCGTCGGCAGCGCGGCGTTCGTCGCGCTTGTGTTTGGCGTCATTCACGTCGTCGACGGACTGTTCCCGGCTTCGGCTACAGTCATCCAGTTGGGGCTAGCCGCCATTGGGGTGATTGGATTCCAGCTGTTGTCACCGATCGATAATGGCAAGCGACTGCCGTATTTCGAGCACGCTTTTCCATACATTTTCTGGGCGCAAGGTATCATGTTCGGCGTTCTGCATTATCAGAATGTAGCCACGAATTCTCCGGTCCTCGCGGTCCTATCGACGCTTCCCCTTGTGATTTGCGCGTGGCTTTGGGGTTTCGCGAGGATCTATCTCGGTCTTGCGAGTGCCGTCCTTCTGCATGCTGCCTACAATGTGCCTGCCGTTGCAGGCATGCTCACCATCATGATGCTGCAAGGCACGTGACTGCGGCATCGCTATGGTCTGCATCCAAAAGCGGACCTTCGCAAAACCACCCCATTGCAGGCATTCAAGTAACCTTGCCCCGCGCGGCATATTCGGGCTTTTTCCAATCCCCACTGTCCAGCAGGGCGCGCAACTCGCTCACCACTCTCCAGCAATCGGCGAAGCGCACGTAGGCGGGCGCGAAGCCTACGCGCAGGACATCGGGCGCGCGGAAATCGCCCACGACGCGGCGCGCGATGAGGGCCTGGCACAGTTCGTAGGCGTTTCGCGCACGGAAAGAGAGCTGGCTGCCGCGCCGCTCCGGGTCTTCGGGTGAAATGCAGGGCAGTTCGGGCACGACCGCCGCCATGGCCGCGCGCGTGAATTCGGATAGCTGGCGCGATTTTGCTACCAGCGCGTCGATCCCTACGCCCGCCATCAGGTCCACGCCCACTTCCAGCGCGCTCATCGAAACGATCGGCGGCGTGCCGCACAATAGCTGGTCGACGCCGGGCGCAGGCGTGTAGTCGTCGGAAAACTCGAACGGCTTTGCATGGCCCATCCAGCCGCTTAACGGCTGCTGCAGCCTCGCGTGGTGCCGCTCCGCCACCCAGGCGAAGGCCGGGGCACCGGGGCCGCCGTTCAGGTACTTGTAGCCGCAGCCTACCGCCAAATCCGCTTCTACGCCGTTCAGGTCCACCGGCACGGCACCGACACTGTGCGACAGGTCCCACAGCACCAGCGCGCCCGCATTGTGCGCGGCCTTCGTCAGCCGCGCCATGTCGAACATTGCGCCGGTCTTGTAATGCACGTGGGTGAGCAGCAGCAGCGCCACATCATCATTCAGCGCGCTTTCGATATCGGCGCGGTCGGCCAGCCGCCGCTCGGCCAGCCCCTGCTTCTCCAGACCATCGATCATGTAGAGATCGGTGGGGAAATTGCCCGGTTCGGACAGCACGACCTTGCGGCCCTGCTGCATGGCGAGCGCCGCGCTTATCAGCTTGAACAGGTTTACCGAAACGCTGTCGGCCACCACCACCTCGTGCGGCTGCGCGCCAACCAGCGGGGCAATTTTCGCGCCGATGCGTTGCGGCAGGTCGATCCAGTTCGCCGTGTTCCAGCTGGAAATCAGCCCCTTGCCCCATTCGCTGCGCACCACCTCGGCAATTCGCTCCGGCGTTTCCTTGGGCAGCGCGCCCAGCGAATTGCCGTCGAGGTAGGCGAGGTCGTCTTCGATCAGGAATTGCGCGCGGCAGTCTGACAGCGGATCGGCGGCGTCCAACCGCGCGGCTTCGGCTTGCCAGTCGGTCAAATCTCTGTCCTCACTGCCAGCAGTTCGGGGAAGAAGCCCAGCTTCAGCACGCTTTCGAGGTAGGGTACGCCCGCCGTGCCGCCGGTGCCGCGCTTGAAGCCGATTACCCGCTCCACCGTCTTGAGGTGTCCGAATCGCCAGCGCTGGAAATGGTATTCCAGGTCCACCATCTTCTCGGCCAGTTCGTAAAGATCCCAGTATTTCTGCGGTTCGCGATAGACCTTCGCCCACGCCTCGGTCACCACGTCGAGCGGCTCGTGCGGGGCTTTCAGGTCGCGGTCGAAGATGTCGTCGGGCAGGTCGAAACCCCGCCGCTGGAGCAAGCGCAGCACCTCGCCGTAAAGGCTGGGTCGCGCCAGTTCGGCCTTCAGCTTCGCCGCCACCTCGGGCGTTGCCTCGTGCATGGTCACCATGTCGGGATTGCGACCGCCGAGGATGAATTCCATCAATCGGTACTGCGCCGACTGAAAACCACTGGAATTGCCCAGGTGCGGGCGTACCAGTGAATAGTCATGCGGGGTCATGGTGGAAAGCACGTCCCAGCTGGAAATCAGCTGCCGCTGTGCCTGTGCCACGCGGGCCAGCATCTTGAACGCGGGGCCTAGCGTGTCCGCCACGATCAGCTCGCGCGCGGCCTCCAGTTCATGCAGGCACAGTTTCAGCCAAAGCTCACTGGCCTGATGGACGATGATGAACAGGAACTCGTCATGCGCGTCGGACGCCGGGTGCTGCGCCGACAGGATGCGGTCGAGGTCGAGGTAGGATGAATAGGTAACGTCGCGCTTGGCCATGACCCCTCGCCTACGCCAAACCCGTCACGAAAGAAACTACCGGCCTATCGCCCCTACTGGTCGATCACTTTCGTGTGCGGGTGATGCTTGTCGAGGTGCTTCTTCACGATACGCAGGTTGCGGGTGTTGGAACGGAACATGAAGTCGAACAGGTCGCCCGCCACCGGCACGGCGCCCACCGCGCTGTCGAAGGCGACGTTGCCCGCCATGCGCAGCAGTTTCCACTTGGGCATGCCAAGGTTGCGTGCTTCCCAAACGATCCAGGCGCCCATCCCCATGCCGATGATGTCTCCTACCACCGGCACCAGTCCGATGATCGCGTCGAGGCCGACGGGGCGATTGATGCCGGGGATGACGAAGCTGCGTTCCAGCACCATTTCCATCGCCTCGATGCGGCGGCGGATCGAGGCCGCATCCTTGCCCAGCGGCAGGTCCTGAACGGTGTTCATGCGCCGTGCGCGCCCTTCGCCGTGCGCCCGGTCGGGCTCCATCACTGTCAGTTTCGATTCCGGCGTATCGGCCATGAAGCGTTATCTCCTCGGCCCCTATCTGGGTATCTGCGCCAGTTCGGGCAAGGGATGGAAGGCGTAGGGGTTGGGCAGGAAGGCGTCCACGCTGCCGCGCACCAGCGACCAGCGCAGCGGCGCGCCGATGGGTATGTAGACGTTGGCGAGCGTCAGCTCCGCCTCTGCCTGCGCCATGGCACGGGCGCGCAGAGCCGGGTCCGGTTCGGCCAGAGCGGCCTCTACCAGGGCATCGACATTCTCGTCACACAGCCCCCGGTCGAGGCTGCAATGGAACTGGTTGAGGAACCAGCGCGGAGCGGGATAGCGGGCGACGCGGTCGATCAGCAGCAGATCGGCACCGCGCGCATCCTCGGCACGTTCCAGGCGAAGACCGACAAGGGCCAGTTGCCCGGCCAGATCGCGAAACAGCAGGTCCCAGCCCGGCCCCTCTCCCAAAGCGATGGTGACTGTGGCGGGCTGCGCAAGGTCGCCTTCATCGAACTGGCGGCGCCAGGCGGAAATGCGCGAGGCGGCCTCTGCGCGGCGCTCCTCGATGGGCTGGTCCGCCCACCGCTCGCGCAATAGGCCGGGATCGCCGGGCAGCCCGGGGGAGACAGGCCGGGTGGTCGCTACCCAGCCGCCGATATTGTATCGCGCCATCAGGGCCGGTCGGTCGATGGCCATGGCCAGCCCTTCTCGCACCCCGGTGTTCGACAGCAGTCCGCTATCGGCGCGCACCTGGATACCGAACAGGCCGAAGGTGGAATCGAGCCGCAAGGTGCCCGACGACAGCGGCCCCGTTTCGACCAGCGGGAAATCGCCCAAGGTGCCGCCGATCACCGCCTCCGCCTCGCCGCTGTCGAACAGGGCGATCGCGTCCTCGGCAGCAAGGACATGCAGGCGGATTTCGCGAACGGTTTCCTGCCACTGCTCGTCCTCTGGCAGTCCGCGCTCCAGCGGCGGCTTGAAATTCAGGGTAACGTCCTCCCCGTCGCGCTGCATCGTCATGGGCCCGGTTTCCACGCCCGGCTGGCGCAGCGCCAGTTCCGGCTGGGCAAGCAGTTGCAGCAGGTAGGGTTCGGGCGCCGAGAGGCGCAGTTCGATCACCCGTCCGGCCATGGCGCGCACTTCGTCGACCGGGGCGAGATCCTGCGCCAGCGACGTGCCCTCCAGGCCATCTATCGCCTCCACCAGCGCATCGCGAACACTCGCAGCGGTGAGTTCGCTGCCATCGGGCCAGGTCCCTTCGCGCAGGCGGAAGATGAAGCTGCGCCCGTCATCGGTGACGATCCAGCGTTCGGCCAGGGCGGGCACGGTCTCACCCTGGGCATTGAGCGCGACGAGCCCCGATTGCGTGGCCGCGCGCACATGCTGTGCCGGTTCGGAAAGGCGCAGGCTGGTGGTGAGGACGCTTTCCGGCGTGCCGATCAGCGCCACGTCCACCGCGCCGTCGCTGCTCGCATCGCAAGCTGCGAGGCCCAATCCAAAGGCGGCGATGATCAGGAGATGACGGGCATTCATGCCCGCAGCGATAGGCCGGGGCGAAGGCAGCTTCAACCCAGCTTTGGGCTTTGGCCGATGAACCTAGAGCTTGAGAATACGCTTGCCGTCGGCGCCGAAGACCTGCCGGGTCGCGGCACCGTGGTTCACCGTGGAACCGCTGACATTGGCGCGGGCCTGCTTGGGGTCGATCTCGTCGACGAAGGCGATGCCGAAGCGGTTTTCCTGCTTCCATGCCACGGTGCCTTCGACCCAGCCGATATTGCGCAGTTCCACTTCGACAAGCGCGCCGCGGATCACTCTCACGTCGCCTTCGGCCATCATTCCGCCAGCCGACAGGTTGCGCACCTTCACGCGGAAGACATCGTCGCGACCGTCAACGCGCAACTGCGCCAGCAGGAACAGGCTGTCGCGATCGACCTGGCGGGTATCCACATTACTCATGGCGGCGGGCTCTTCGTCTGTGTTGCGTCTCGCTCGTCACCCGGCCACGAAGCACCACATTGGGGCGAACCGCGGCGGGCCGTTGATATGACGCCAGCGGCATGCAGCGCAAATGACTAACGGTTTGTTAATTTATCCGCCGCGCAACCAACATGTCCCATTGCGGGCCAGTTGAAAATCAGTCGTCGCGGGAGATTTTCTCGCGCCGCTCGTGCGCCTGCTGCGCTTCCACGGTCATGGTGGCAATGGGGCGTGCGATCAGGCGGTTGATGCCGATGGGTTCGCCGGTCTTGTCGCACCAGCCGTATTCCCCCTCGTCGATGCGGCGCAGGGCGGCATCAATCTTGGAGATCAGCTTGCGCTGCCGGTCGCGCGTGCGCAGCTCGATACCCCAGTCCGTCTCGCTGGAGGCGCGGTCGTTCAGGTCGGGCTCGCGGATGGGGCCATCCTGAAGGCTCTGCAGCGTCTCCTCCGATGCCTGCACGATGCTGCGCTTCCATTCCAGCAACAGGACGCGGAAATAGTTGAGCTGCTTTTCCGACATGTACTCTTCATCCTCGCCCGGCGAATAGTCAGCGGGCAGGGCGCGCTTCGCCTTCGTGAGAATGTCGATATCGTCATGGGCGGCGGTGGCCATTCAGTCACTCCGAAAACGGATCGGTGAAAGCTTCCCCTGCTGCACCCGGCGACCGCCCCGATTGAAATCGGGATCTATCCCCCCGGCTGCTGAAGCCGTCGTGAGGCGCGCCTATAGGGCGCGGGCAAATTCGGCACAAGCGGCAATCGCGAGAAGCCTTCCGACACGCGCGAAATGCATAAATTTCCAGTCCCGTTAACCATTTCTTGACCACGTTCATCAAAACATCGCCTCACCCGGGAGCATTCCGACCGGGACAGCAACAGGGGACCAACGATCATGGAACTTGCCAAGATCGAGACATTTGCGAAGATTGAACCGGCCGACGTTTCGGGCGCCGACATGCTGGTGGCACGCTGCCTGGCAGCGGCGTCGGACGGCGACACCAATGCCTTTTACGACCTGGGCGTGGCCTATTCGACAGGCAGCCACGGCGTCGGCTGCGACCTTGTCGAGGCACACAAGTGGTTCAACCTCGCCGCCTCGCAGGGGCATGAGGCCGCCAGCTGGTGCCGGGCGGACGTGTCAGACGAGATGACGGCGCGGGAAATTGCCGAAGCCCAACGCCGTGCGCGCGAATGGCTGCGCGGTGAAGCCGCCGCCGCTTGAGCATGGCGCATTTGCGGGCCGAAGCAGCGGCCCGAACGGGGTTCTAGCCTTTCCTGAAAGGCGTGCGTTCGGCCAGGTGAAGCTTGTCCATGCCCACGCCCATGCGTTCGCGGGAGAGAAAGTCCTCCACCGCATCGCGAAAGCCCGGATCGGCGAGGTAGTGCATCGACACCGTCGCCACCGGCTCATAGCCACGGGCCAGCTTGTGCCCGCCCTGCGCCCCCGCCTCCACGCGGGCAAGGCCAAGGTCGATCGCCGCATCGATGGCGCGGTAATAGCATAGCTCGAAATGCAGGAAGCGCTTGTCTGCCAGGCATCCCCAATAGCGTCCGTAGAGCGCTTGTCCGCCAATGAAGTTGAGCGCGCCTGCGATCGGGTGGCCATCCTTGTAAGCCAGCAGCAGCAGCAGGCGGTCAGCCATGCGCTCTCCCATCAGGTCGAACGCCTCGCGCGTCAGGTAGGGGGTGCCCCACTTGCGCGCACCGGTATCCTGGTAGAACAGCCAGAAGGCGTCCCAGTGCTCTGGCCGGATATCGTCGCCGGTCAGTACCTTTATCTCCAGCCCTTCGTTCGCGGCGCGTCGTTCCTTGCGCAGGTCCTTGCGCTTGCGACTGGTCAGATCGTCCAGAAACGCGTCGAAACTGGCGTAGTCGCGGTTGTACCAGTGGAACTGGATATCCTCGCGCCGCAGCCAGCCAGCGTCGGCGAACATCTGCTGCTGGGCGGGTTCGATAAAAGTGGCATGGGCGCTGGACCAGCCATTCTGCCGCACCAGTTGTTCGGCAGAGCGCAGCAACGGCAGCGCATGGGCATCGTCGGCCAGCAACAGACGCGGGCCGGTGGCGGGGGTGAACGGCACGCTGATCTGGTACTTGGGGTAGTATTCGCCGCCGGCGCGGTGCCAGGCATCCGCCCACGAATAATCGAACACGTATTCGCCCTGGCTATGCCCCTTCAGGTAGCCCGGAAGCGCCCCCAGAAGCTTTCCGGCACCGTCCTCCAGCAGCAGCGGCGCGGCTTGCCAGCCGGTGCCGGGACCCACGCTGCCCGAATCTTCCAGCAGGGTGAGGAAGGCGTGGCTGGTGAACGGGTTATCGGGGCCAGCCAGCGCGTCCCATTCGGCGGCGTCGATCGTGCCGACGCCCGGAGCGATCCTGGCAGTGAGGGAAGATTCGGCCATCGGGGCCAATCTAGGCACCCGCCTCCCACGCCGCTACCCCTGGCCCTTCGACTATGGGGATGGCGCCCGCCTTCAGCGCCGTTTCGACCTGAGCCGCGCTGCGCACGGTCCAGCTGAAGAGCGGCTGCCCTTTACGCACCTGCCTGCGCGAAAGGCTGCTGGGCAGGTCGCGAATGTCGAGAGCAAGGAAATCGGCACGCGAATGCGATACCGCCAGCCTGCGCTTGATCGCGGCGGTCAGGGTGCGGGAATTCTGCTCCGTTACCACCAGCCCACGCGGCACGTCCGGCTCCCGCTCGGCAAACCAGCGGGGTATCCGCGGATCGAAGCTCATGATCGCGACCGCGCCCCGGTAGCCATCCAGATCGCGGCGCACCGCGCGGCACAGCGCATCGATGGGGCGACGGTCGTCGCTTTTCAGTTCCAGCAGAACCGGCACCTGGCCCGCGATGAGGTCCAGGGTATCGCGCAACGTGGGAATTTTCTCTTCGCTGCCGGTCAGCGCGAAGGCGGTGAGCTCCCCTACCGGGCGAACTCCCATGGCTCCTGCCTCGCCCGTCAGCCGCTCCAGGTCCGCATCGTGGAACACCACAGCGCGCCCGTCGCTGCTCTTGCGCACATCGCATTCGATGCCGAGCCCGGCGCCTATCGCGGCACAAAAGGCGGCAAGCGAGTTCTCCGGCACGCCCGCATCGTGCAGCCCGCGGTGGGCGTAGGCGCACGATTGTAGCGCGGCTATCCTTGCGGCCCGATCAGAACCGGGCCGATCCGGTTCAGGCCGATCCAAGGGCGATCACCGCGTCCACTTCCACCGCCGCGCCGACGGGCAGGCTTGGCACACCCACCGCCGCGCGGGCGTGGCGACCCTTGTCACCGAACACCTCTGCCATCAGGTCGGACGCGCCGTTGATAACCTTGTGCTGGTCGGTGAAGTCCGGTGTGCAGGCAACGAACCCGCCCAGCTTCACGATCCGCTCCACCCTGTCGAGCGAGCCGATCTCTGCCTTCAACTGCGCCAGGATCATCATGCCGCAGGCCCGCGCCGCGGCGATCGCGCGGTCAAGCTCCACATCCTTGCCCAGCGTCCCGGTAACCACCTCGCCATCGACGAACGGCAACTGGCCGGACACGAAGGCCAGGTCGCCCTGCACCATCACCGGCACATAGC
The DNA here is from genome assembly GCA_947493195.1 of uncultured Sphingomonadaceae bacterium. GTDB lineage: Bacteria > Pseudomonadota > Alphaproteobacteria > Sphingomonadales > Sphingomonadaceae > Alteraurantiacibacter. Next base: position 114,067 of record CANLQG010000006.1, read on the forward strand.
TTGCCAGCGGCGGCGATACTTCGGGAAGGGCGATGCCGAGTTCGTTCAGGCGTGCCTCGATGCTCATTTTGCGTCTCCGTGCAGGGTTTCCCTGATCCATGGCAGAGCCTCTGCCCAATTGTCTATCCGCGCGTGGGCGTGGCCCGCCTGGTGCGCGCAGGGCACGTGCGGAGCGATGGCGGCTTCGCCCACGAAATGCAGGCGATGAACGTGCGGGATCGTTTCCATTGCCGATTCGTGGTGTTTGGCGATGTCGTCGACAAAGACGATCCGCTGCGCCCCATGTTCATTGACGATCCGCGACAACGCTTCTCCCTTGGGACCCTGGTTAGTGTAGACCGGCGCAGCGATGCCCAGCGCCTCAAGCTGCCGCTTGCGCGCCGCGTTGCGTTCGTCGACGAGGTTGGTCAGCACCACCACGTCGGCCTCGCGCTGCAATTCACGGATCGCCTCGATGGAACCCGCGATAGGCTCCTGCCGGTCCATCTGCGTGTCGAAGAAGCCGCCCAGCAGGGCCCAGACCTCTTTCTCCTGCATTGCCTCGCCGCTTCCGCGACGGCGCATGGACTGGACGAAGGGATCGCCTTCAAGCTGGAAATCGATGTCGTGCTCGGTATCCAGCCAGTCGCGGAAATGGCGGACCATGTGCAGCAGCACCTCGTCGCAGTCGGTGACAACCAGGGGGCGTTTCATCGGATGAGATCCTTTCGGGCGGCGACAAGCGTTTCCGGCGCCACGTCCAGCGCCTGCGCCGCGCCCAGCAGGTCCGGTTCGTGCTGGGTGAGGAAATCGAGCACGGCGCGATGCGTCGAAACCTCGCCAATCGATTCGCGCAGCCTATCGGGCGAAAGGCCCGTCAGATCGAGGAACCTGTGCGCCCTGCGTTCGTCCGCCAGCACCCAGCCAAGGGCGGCAAGGGCGAGTGCAGAGGCATCCTTTACGGAATCTTCATCTGTGTTAATAATTGTCAGCAGTCCGTTATAAAGATAGACGTTTGGATATCCCTCCATCGGGTCGGAGGAATTCGGGGGCTAAATGAAGAAGCGTATCCTCGTTGTCGAGGACAACGATCTAAACCGGAAACTTTTCTGCGACGTGCTTCAGGCGGGTGGTTTTTCTGTCGAGCCTGTTGCCGACGGCAACTTGGCTATCGAAGCTGCCCGCGCCTTTACTCCCAATCTGGTGGTCATGGACATACAGTTGCAGGACGTATCCGGCCTCGATCTCATCGCCATCCTGAAACATGATGCCGACCTCGCCGATGTACCGGTGCTGGCCGTCACCGCCTATGCCGGAAAGGGCGACGAACAGCGCATTCGGGATTCCGGTGCGGAGGGCTACCTCGCCAAACCGGTATCCATCGGCCCCTTCATGGCAGCGGTTAAGGGTCTCGTCGAAGACGCACCGACAGCGGTCGCGAGCTAGGACGCGCGCAAGTATCAGGCCGATTCTACAGCTCGATAGCAAGGCTGCTTGACAAGCAACCGCGCGAAAGCTTTGCCGCGCGGGCCGTGCTGCCCTATAGGGGTCAGCCTTATCAGCCTTGAGGAAATTTCCTAGATGGACCGCGCCGAAGTCGATACCCGTATCCGCTCGATCATCGAGCCCTTCAACAAGAAGGGCGTTGCCATTACCGAAGACACCACTTTCGCAGGTGACCTGGAATTCGACAGCCTGACAGTAATGGATTTCGTTGCCGAGATCGAGGACGAGTTCGACGTCATCATCTCGATGAACCAGCAGGCCGAGATCGAGAAATACGGCCAGCTCGTCGATGCCGTGCACGACCTGGTCAGCAGCTGAGGCACCCATGAGCGAAGGAATCATGCAGGCGGATCAGCTGCCCGAGCTGACCGGCAACACGCCCGATCTTTTCAGCAAGTTCGACGATACCATCAAGCTGCGCGAGAACCTGCTCGCCAGCGGGGTGGAAGACCCCTTCAGCCTGGTGATGGAGAAAGTCCTCTCCCCCACCCGCGCCATATGCAACGGGCGCGACACGATCCTGCTGGGCACCTACAACTACATGGGCATGACGTTCGACCCGGACGTAATCGATGCCGGGCAAAGGGCGCTGGCCGATTTCGGCAGTGGCACCACCGGCAGCCGCGTGCTCAACGGCACCTACCAGGGCCACCGGGAATGCGAGGACGCGCTGCGCGAGTTCTACGGCATGGAACATGCCATGGTCTTCTCGACCGGGTATCAGGCCAACCTCGGCATCATTTCCACGATCGCGGGCAAGGGCGATTACGTGGTGCTCGACATCGATAGCCACGCCTCCATCTGGGATGGTTGCGCGATGGGCAATGCCGAAATCGTGCCGTTCAAGCACAACGATATCGTCGCCATGGAAAAGCGCCTGAAGCGCATCCCCGAAGGCGCGGGCAAGCTGGTGGTGCTGGAAGGCGTCTACTCGATGCTGGGCGATGTCGCCCCGCTGAAAGAAATGGTGAAGGTCGCCAAGGACAACGGCGCCATGGTGCTGGTGGACGAGGCGCACTCCATGGGCTTCATCGGAGAAAATGGCCGCGGTGTGGTGGAAGCCGCCGGGGTCATGGACGATGTCGATTTCATCATTGGCACCTTCTCCAAGAGCGTGGGCACGGTTGGCGGCTTCTGCGTGTCCAACCACCCCAAGTTCGAAATCATGCGGCTCGTGTGCCGCCCCTACGTCTTCACCGCCAGCCTGCCGCCCAGCGTGGTGGCAACGGCCGCCACCTCCATTCGCAAGCTGATGACCGCCAGGGACAAGCGCGAGCATCTCTGGAAGAATTCGCGGCGGCTTCACTCGGGCCTTACCGAACTGGGCTTCAAGCTGGGCACCGACGAGCCGCAGAGTGCCATCGTCGCCGTGATCATGCCGGACCTGGAAAAGGGCGCCGCCATGTGGAGCGCGCTGCTGACGGAGGGGCTCTACGTAAACCTCGCCCGTCCGCCGGCAACGCCCGCCAACATGACGCTGCTGCGCTGTTCGCTGTGTGCCCTGCATTCGGACGAGGAAGTCGAGACGATCCTCGGCATGTTCGAGCGCGCGGGCAAGATGGTGGGGATCATCTAGGAGAAGCGGAACAAGGCAGCGCCGCCGCTCGTCTCTGCTGGGAAAGGAGATTTCCCATGAAGACGACCAACACAGGCAGCGCCACTTACGAGGGCCTCGGCAAATCAGGCAAGGGTCATGTGTCGACCGGATCGGGCGCGCTGGCCGCGCAACCCTACGGCTTCCAGACCCGTTTCGAGGACGAGCCCGGCACCAACCCGGAAGAACTCATCGCGGCGGCCCATGCCAGCTGCTTCACGATGGCATTGAGCTTCAAGCTGGCCGATGCAGGGCACACCGACGGTTCGGTGGTGACCCATGCCGAAGTGACCCTGGAAAAGGACGACGCGGGGTTCAAGGTCACCAAGTCGGCGCTCAAGACAAAGGGCAAGGTTCCCGGCCTCGATCAGACCAGATTCGAGGAACTGGCAAAGGAAGCCAAGGAAGGCTGCCCGATCTCTCGCCTGCTCGATACCGAGATTACGCTGGAGACGAAGTTCGAGGGCTGATCCACACAGCGCTCGTCATGCGGCGAACCGGTTTCGCGACCGGTTCGCCAGCGCCACCAGTGACAACATCACGGGCACTTCTACCAGCACACCCACCACGGTCGCCAGCGCAGCCCCGCTGGAAAGGCCGAACAACCCGATGGCGACTGCCACGGCCAGTTCGAAAAAGTTCGAGGTGCCGATCAGAGCGCAGGGGGCGGCAATGTTATGTGGCACGCGCCAGGCCCAGGTGGCGGCATAGGCAATGGCAAAGATACCGTAGGACTGGATGATGATCGGGATCGCGATCAGCACGATCAGCACCGGCCTCGACACAATGGTTTCAGCCTGAAAGGCGAACAGCAGCACCACGGTTGCCAGCAGTCCCAGGATCGAGAACGGCTTCAGCCGCGCCGTGAATCTGTCGACGGCTTGTGTATCGTCGGCAGAGCGCGAGATGATAGCGCGCCGCGTCATCCAACCCGCCAGCAGCGGGAACGCGACGTAGAGCACCACCGAGAGCAGGAGTGTCTCCCAAGGCACGACAATATCGGTCACCCCCAGCAGCAGCGCCACGATGGGGGCGAAGGCGACGATCATGATCAGGTCGTTCACCGAGACCTGCACCAGCGTGTAGGCGGGGTCGCCTTTGGTCAGTTGCGACCAGACAAAAACCATCGCCGTGCATGGCGCAGCGCCCAGGAGGATGAGGCCCGCGATATACTGCTGCGCATCATCCTCGCCGATCCAGCCTGAATAGAGATAGTCGAAAAACAGCAAGGCCAGCGCTGCCATCGTGAAGGGCTTCACCAGCCAGTTGACCACCACCGTGATGATCAGCCCCTTCGGCTTCTTCCCGATGTCACGGATGCTGGCGAAATCCACTGCAACCATCATGGGGTAGATCATCGCCCAGATCAGCAGGGCGACGACCAGGTTGACGGAGGCATATTCCAGTCCCGCCAGCGCTGTCGCAACGCCCGGAGCGGCGAGTCCCAGAATCACCCCTGCGGCGATGGCGAGGGCCACCCAGATGGACAGGTAGCGTTCGAACATGGCCATCAGGTCACTCCTTCCGACTGCGTTCCAATCGCGATCAACGCATCGCGCCACTCGCGGTGGGAGAGACGATTTTCGTCCAGCGACAGCATGGCGCCTACCCGTTCGGTCAGCCGTCGGTAGGCCGTCTCGAACCCGGCAAGGTCACCGTCGATATGGGTGCCATCCTCCGCGACGCTGGCAGGGTCGGGGATACCCCAGTGCGCCTGGACCGGACGGCCGAATTCGGGGTTCATCGGCCAGACCGGGCAGCTTTCCCCCTTGGCATTGTCGCATACGGTGATGACGGCGTGCATTGTCGGCGCTTCCGGTCCTGAAAATACGGACCAGCTTTTCGACCGCAGGCCGGTTACGTCGTGCCCCTTCGCCGCCAGCACTTCCAGCGCCCGCGGATTGGGCACACCGCGCGGCGTGCTGCCGGCGGAATAGGCGGCGAATCGCCCCGCAGCGGCATCGCGCAGGATCGCTTCGGCCAGGATCGAGCGGGCGGAATTGGCAGTACACAGGAACAGGATGTTGCGCACGGTCTCAGCAGCCCCCCGCTTCTTGCGCGGCGGTTGAGGCTTCGCAAGCGTCGCCTTCGCAGCAGTTTTCGGTCAGGAACGCCATCAGCGTGTTCATGCACGCATAGTCGGCGCTGTAGATCAGCGAGCGGCCCTCACGTCGCTGGGAGACCAGTCCGGCCTCATGCAATTGCCCGAGGTGAAAGGAGAGCGACGAGGCAGGTATGCCCAGCTGCTGAGCTATGTCGCCGGCAGCGAGACCCTGCTTTCCCGTGCGCACGAGGAGGCGAAACACCTCCAGGCGCGATTCCTGCGCCAGGGCTGCTAGAGCCGTGATGACTTGCTGTTGCTTCATTTCAACGTTTATCGAAATATTCGCCAGCCGAAGCAAGCGTTATTTCGAGAATCGTCGAATTAAAGCTGGTCCATCGAGGTGACCTGTGCGCAAGGATCGTTTGCATCAGCCTCGCCCTCGTGGCCGCCCAGCTGGGTGACGGCGAGGATGCCGCCGACGACCAGAATGACGAAAGCCGTTGTCACCATGCCCAGGTACTTGTCGATGATCGCCTTGATCGGAGCGCCGAAGAACTGGAAGAGCACACCCACCACCATGAATATCAGCGCCCTGCCCGCGATCGCGGCGAGGATGAAGGTGACCAGATTCATCTCGATGAAGCCGGCGGTGATCGTCATCAGCTTGAACGGGATCGGCGTGCCTGCCGCCAGGAACACCGCCGCCGCGCCCTGTTCGCGGATATAGCAGGCGGCCTTGGGAAAGCTGTCCGTCAGGCCCAGCACGCCGATCAGCCACTCGCCAACGGCCTCGTAGAGGAAGTAACCGATGAGGTAGCCGAACAGTCCGCCCAGCACCGATGCCAACGTGCAGATCAGCGCAAAACGGATCGCGCGCTTCGGCTCGGCCAGACACATCAGGCCCAGGAGAGGGTGCGGCGGAATGGGGAAGAAGCTCGATTCGATAAAGGAGAAGAACGCTAGCCACCACTGCGCGTGGGGATGCGCGGCCTTGGCCATCGTCCAGTTGTAAAGTCCGCGAAGCATGGAAGATCCCGAGAGGTTTTGCGGCATCTACGGCAGGCGGGGCTTTTTGCCAAGTCTCCCACCGCGTCCAACAAACTAACCTATCTGGCACTTTAATATTGACATCGTCACGCTGTTTGGTTAGAGAAAGGCGATTATGTACTTTACAAACCCAAGGTAATTTGCTACTTAGAATGGGTAAGGAGCAAAATTCACCATGTCGGTTCTATCTTCCCCCCATTTCCATGACGAAGCCAAGGCGTTTGAGTACCTTGAGAGCATCGTTTGGGCTGATGGAATTGTCTGCCCCAAGTGCGGCGTGACTGGTGGCAAGGTGTACGACCTGTCTGGCGTCCGCTCTAAGCCTTCCAAGAAGAATCCGAACGGCAAGGTTCGCCACGGCCTCAAGAAGTGTGGCGAATGCCGCAAGCAGTTCACCGTGAAGGTTGGCACCGTGTTTGAACACGCTCGGCTTCCCCTTACGAAGATGCTCCAGGCCGTTCACCTGATCGTTTCCAGCAAGAAGGGCATCAGCGCCCATCAGCTGCACCGCGTTCTCGAAATCCAGTACAAGAGCGCGTGGTTCCTCGCTCACCGTATCCGTGAAGCAATGCGCTCCGGTGATCTGTCCGTACCTTTCGGCAACGAAGGCGGCGCGGTCGAAGTTGACGAGACGTACATCGGCTTCAAGTCTGGCGTTGCTACCCGTCGCGGCACTGCTCACAAGCGCGCTGTGGTTGCACTGGTTGATCGTGACACCGGCAAGAGCAAGTGGTTCCACGTTGCCAACAGCACCGCAGCGGACATTCACCCTACTGTGCTGGATAACATCAGCCGCGAAGCCCGCCTCATGACGGACGAAGCCAAGATGTACCGCAAGATTGGCCGCGACTTTGCCGATCACGGCACCACCATTCACGCCACTGGCAACTACGTCGATCTGAACGACCGCACCATCCACACCAACACGGTCGAGGGTGCGTTCTCCATTTTCAAGCGCGGTATGCGCGGCGTGTATCAGCATTGCGCGGAGCATCACCTGCACCGCTATCTCGCAGAGTTTGAGTTCCGCTATAACAACCGTGTCGCGAATGGTGTTGACGACCGACAGCGCGCTGCAAATGCAGTAGCGGGCATCACTGGCAAGCGCCTCACCTATGAAGGGCCTAACGCAAACGCCTAAGCCAGCAAGCCAGCTTTGGCTGCCGGGTTTCAAACCTCGAAAACCATGCAGGTGGAAATAGGTGAGTCAAATCAGATAGATAGCAAGATGCTGATTCTATTGACAGAATGTGCGTTGAACGCTATTTAGGTGTTTGCAGCCCTTGCTTGGTGAATAGGCCCCTGGGCCTTCGAGAGATAGCCAAGATCGCCGATATGGCGGGCTGCATTTCAATAGTAATGTGTTCGGCCATGACCCCACAAACTGTAACTGTAGGTCATACGGTTTCTGATTAGGTCAAGCGACCGGGGATCTTGTCGTTCCCAAGCGCGCTGTACTGCCCACGCACAATAGTCGGCAGCCTGAAGCATTGGGTCTGCAAGTGCGGGGCGAAAGTCTACAACCCAAGGAATATCTGGAGCACTTTGCTGGACCACATCTCGCAACGCGTTTGTATAGGTAAGTCGCTCTCGCTTTGTGCCGATTGAAGCTGCCGTCACCACCAATCGGTCCACATCATCCAACCGTGGTGCGATCCCGTGTTTGAAATGGAAGAACCAAGGCAATTTTGTAAAAGCGGGCCTTGTCGGTTTGCAGATGCGGCTGTGCTTTCGATTTTTCACATATCGTAGCTTGGAAGCGAAAATCGTGTTCTAGCATAGCCGCGTAAACGCGGTCTCTTACCGCTTGAGCGTCCGTTGTTGCGTGGAAGCAATCCCCAACCGGGTGCCCCTCGCCTATCAATTCATGACGCAAGCGAGTTAAGGTGTCTGCCAGTGTTAGATCGCGATCTACCAGCGTGCAGATTATGAAATAGCGGCTCACGTTATGATTTCTGTTAAAGGTGAAATCACCCGCCTCGTCGGAAAAAAGGAAGACATCCATATGAGCACCGATAAACGCCAACTCGACAAATTCAAAGAAGCCGCGCGCGAACTTGAGTGCGACGACGACGAAGCGCACTTCAAGGATAGGCTGGGGAAACTAGTGAAGCCTGCGGATCAGAATTCAAAGAGTAGCAACTAGCGCCTTCACATGCGCCTCAAAGTCCGAAATTGGATGCAATTGGGCGGGACGACGAGTGAATTTGTAAGAGGCATTTGCACCCGCCTCCATTGATACGAGCCGACCAGCCTTACCTGTAACAAGATCTGCCTTCGAGTGGCAATCGAAGAAGATTTGGTTTGGTGCCACGCCTATGAAAATAGCGGCGTCGTAAGGCCGGTGATAGCGAATGTGATTAAACTGGAAGCATCCATTCACATCTTCCGATGCCGTTTTTAATTCAAACTCTTTTCCTAGGATGGCGATGTCCCAGGGGCTTTGGTTGAGCAGTCTGCCAGTCGGCCCCATCGGCAACGTGAACGGCAGCCCTAGGGCGCTACACAGTGATTCGACGAAAGTCTGGCCAACCCGCCCAACCGCAGTGTTGCTGACAATTTTGATGCCTTCGTTCTTCGCGCCTATCCATTTTTTGTCGTTAGCGGCTGCGGCGATAGCAGCATCCATTAATGCTTCGTAATCAGGCGTTTGCATAGCCACCGTCCACCAGTGCGCGCTCGATGTGATACATGCTGATGTGACGGCAATTATGGGCCGCCAGATTGCTGTATTTGCGCCAATCAACCTGCTGTAGGTAGCGTGTAATCTCGTCTTTGGCCTTCTTGATAATCATTCCATAGCCGCAGACATAGCGCACCTGGCTGAAGCTTTTCACAAGGTCAGGCGGTTCCTGATAGAACGTGCGTTGCAAGAACCAGTCGGCCTTTTCCATCTTGGCTTGGCCGCAAAGACGCTCTTTCCGCTGGTCCACGGTGAACAGCTCAACCCAGTCGGAGCACGATACGCGATGCATACTGGTGTTTTCACCCTTGGCCCAGATTTGCCAAAGCGCGTTCACCTTTACAGGCTTGCCTAGCGCGCCGACAAAACTGTCCGGCGGGAGAATCTTAGACGACTGAAGCGCCATGCCCTTTACTCGGTGTTTGGGGCTTCCCTTGCCGTCGCTCTGAAAGGCCATCGGCAAGATCATGCCCACATAGTGAGAAAACTGTGCCGCATGATTCACGAATGCCAGCGCAAGCCATGCGCGATAGCCAAAGGGCGGATTACCGATGACAAGATTGCGCCTTCCGCGCTTCTTTGCTGGCTTCCAAGTGAGGAAATCTTCGCGCACAAACTCTTTGCGAATGGGCATTACATCAATGCCAGTGCGTCTCCCCTTTGGCATCAGATCGTAGAATACGCCCGACCCTGCCGAAGGCTCAATATAGTGGAATGTGGAAGCGTCCTCGCCCTTCGAAGCGAGAAAGCTAGCCATCTCTGCATAACAATCTGCAGCGACTGCTGGCGTCGTGAAAAATTGGTCTAGCCCGACTTCATCAAGATTGACCCAACCCGGCGCGATGTTGCTCTGCGTCCACTGCCGGTTACGGAAGTCCACAGCCTCGGTGTGCCCTGCCAGTAAATTCTCTGCGTACATTTGCCCACCGTTCCATCTATGTTCTCGTTATACCCCAGCATAGAGACCGCAAGATTCATGCGTCAAGATACCATTTATGGAGATTCCACTGTCCTACAGCGTGACACTGAATGTACCGATTCGGTCATGATGGAGAACCGACGACAGGGCGGATTTCTCCAGCGATTTCAAAGCTCTCTAGGCATGGGTTTGTAAAAGACACAATCGCCTAGAGAAACGGAACATCGCGATAAACCGAGTCGGCCCGCACCATCGGGCAGCGGCGCTTCAAGGGCGGCCCCAATACGGGAGCCGCCCTTTTTCGTGGCCGTCCTCGACATCGCGCAGAACAAGGGCGGGATCACATGTCGAAACGCGTAAAACCGCGCAAGGAACAGCGGGGCCAGAACCTGAAACAGAACTGGAAGCATGTCTTCCTGGAAGAGCTGGCCGAAACCTCGAACGTCACCAAGGCCGCCGAAAAGGCCGGAGCCATGACATCGTACGTTTACAAGTGGCGCCGGGAGAACCCCGAATTCCGCGCCCAGTGGAGCGCGGCGCTGCTGGAGGGCTACGAACACCTGGAAATGGAAACGCTGGAGCGGCTTCGCTTCGGCACGCCGCCGGGCGAAACGAAATTCGATATCGCCAATGCCCTGCGCCTGCTGGCCGCTCACCGCGAGGCGGCGGCGAAGGAAAAGGCCCGGCAGGGCAAGCGCGACAAGGCCACCGTGCTAGCCAGCCTGAATGCCAAGCTGGACCGGATGCGCGAACGCCGCGCTGCGGCGGATAAGCTGCTGAAGGAGGATGGCGTCGTAAAGGTCGAGGCCGATGGAGGAAATTGAGCGGGGCAAGGCGCTCGCTAAGGCGAAAGACCCGGAACGCTCTCACTTCCTCGATGAACTTGACGCGGCTGAACGCGACCTGCTGGAATATCACTGGCCCCTGTGGGCACGGCGTGAACAGATGCCGCCTGCTGATAGCTGGCGGCTGTGGCTGATCTGCGCCGGGCGCGGCTTCGGCAAGACCCGCGCCGGAGCCGAATGGGTACGTCATGTGGCGGAAGAAGACCCCGATGCCCGCATCGCTCTCGTCACCCGATCCATCGCGGAAGCGCGAGCGGTGATGGTGGAGGGCGAAAGCGGCGTGCTTGCCTGCCACCTCTACCCGGACGGGCCAGAGTTCGAACCCTCGCTGCGGCGGCTGACCTGGCCCAACGGGGCGCAGGCCATGCTCTACTCCGCCAGCGAACCGGAAAGCCTGCGCGGTCCGCAGCATGGTTATGCGTGGTGCGATGAAATCGCCAAATGGGATAATTCTTCGGAGCGTGCCATGAAGACCTGGGACAACCTGCAGATGGGCCTGCGCCTTGGAGAGAACCCCCAAATCCTTGCCACCACCACCCCGCGCGCCGTGCCGATCATGCGGCGCCTGATGGAGCAGGAGCGCGATCCCGGCGTCGTGGTGACGCGGGGCAGCACTTACGACAATGCCGACCACCTTCCCACGGGCTTCATCCAGACCATTCGCGGGCAATACGGCGGCAGCGCGCTGGGGCGGCAGGAGCTGGACGGCGAATTGCTGGCCGATGTCGAAGGCGCGCTGTGGTCCCGCTCCATGCTGGAGCAGTGCCGCGAAACCTTGTGCCTGGAGCAGCGCGTGCGCACCGTAATCGGCGTCGACCCGCCCGCCAGTGCGCGCGGCGATGCCTGCGGGATCGTGGTCTGCGCGCTTACCGAGAGCGGGCAGGCCAAAGTGCTGGCCGATACCAGCGTGGAACGCCCCAGCCCCGAACGCTGGGCGCGCGCCGTCGCCGCTGCGGCCGTGGCATGGAAAGCCGACCGCGTGGTGGCCGAAGCCAACCAGGGCGGCGCGATGGTGGAAAGCGTGCTGCGCGCCGCCGACTGCCAGATGCCGCTGAAACTGGTCCACGCCAGCACCGGCAAGAGCGCGAGGGCCGAACCCGTCGCCGCGCTCTACGAAGCAGGCCGCGTGAACCACGTCGGCACCTTCCCGCAGCTGGAGGACGAACTGTGCGGCGTGATGGCTGGCGGCGGCTACGAAGGCCCGGGCCGCTCGCCGGACAGGGCGGACGCGCTGGTATGGGCGCTGACGGAGCTGATGCTGGGCAAGCGGGGCGAGCCTGCTGTGCGACAACTCTAGGTCACTAGACAAAGGAAACACGATGTCATTTCTCGACAGCCTCCGCGCCGCCTTCAAGGGCGGTGGCGGAGCTACAGCCGTGCCTATCGGGCGCGGGTTTCATTCCGCCTGGGGGTGGACGCACGAGCGCGGCGGTTCGCGCCAGCCGTTCGAATACCGCTCCGCCGTGCGCCATGCCTTTCTCGACAACCCCGTCGCCCAGCGGGCGGTGCGGATCGTGGCGGAGGGGGTGGGCAATGCGCCCCTGTCCGACGCCGCGCCCGAAGTGGCCGCGATGCTGCGCGCCGCGCAGGATGGCGGTTCGCTGCTGGAAACGCTTGCCGCGCACCTGCTTTTACACGGCAATGCCTTCGTGCAGATCGGCAAAGGCGCCGGCATCCGCCCCGCCTCGCTGTTCGCCTTGCGACCCGAGCGTGTCTCTGTCGTGCAGGGCGAGGATGGCTGGCCCGTCGGCTATCGTTACCGCGTGGGCGACATGAGCCGCGACATTCCGCTGGAGGACGAGGACGGCTGGCCCTGCCTCATCCACCTGAAAGCCTTCCACCCGGCGGACGATCACTACGGCGCGGGCTGCCTCTCGGCGGCGGAACAGGCGGTGGCGATCCATAACGAGGCCGCGCGCTGGAACCTCGCCTTGCTGGAGAACGCGGCGCGGCCCTCTGGCGCGCTGGTCTACGACAACGGCAGCGATACCGCGGGCCTCACGTCCGACCAGTTCGACCGGCTGAAGGCCGAGCTTTCCAGCGCCTACCAGGGCGGCGGAAATGCCGGACGGCCCATGCTGCTGGAAGGCGGGCTGAAATGGCAGAGCCTGTCACTCTCTCCCGCCGACATGGACTTTGCCGAACTGAAGGCAGCCGCCGCGCGCGACATTGCGCTCGCTTTCGGCGTGCCCCCCATGCTGCTCGGCCTGCCGGGCGACAACACCTATTCCAATTACCGCGAGGCCAACCGCGCGCTGTGGCGGCTCACCCTGCTGCCGCTGGCTGGCAAGATCCTCGACGGCCTGTCGCAGGGCCTCTCGCCGTGGTTTCCCGACCTGTCGCTCTCGGTCGATCTCGACCGTGTGCCTGCTCTCTCGGAAGACCGGGAGAACCTGTGGGCACAGGTGAGCGGGGCGGATTTCCTTACCCAAGACGAGAAGCGCGCGATGTTGGGGCTTGCCCCGGCTTTGGCCCCTTCCGGAGACAACACATGAACCGACAAGACATGCTCGCCGGGCTGGTGGCCCAGGCAATCGATACTGGCGCAGACCTGGTGACGCTGCGCGCCATCGTGGAGGAATCGAGCGAACTGGGCGCGGAACGCGTGCTCGACAAGCTCGGCCTCGATGACGAGGGCGCGCACGATGATCTCGACGAACTGCGCGACCTGCTGAGCGCCTGGCGCGCGGCGAAAGCCAGCGCGTCCAAGGCGGTGATCGAGTGGTGCGTGCGCGGCCTGATGGCGCTGCTGCTGATCGGCATTGCCGTGCGCATTGGCGTGCCGGAGCTGCTGCGTTGACCCGTATCGCGGGCTACGCCGCCCTGTTCGACATTGCCGACAGCGCGAAGGATACCATCGTCAAAGGCGCTTTCGCCCGCACCCTGGCGGACCGGAAGGAACCGCTCCCGCTCTACTGGCAGCACAACCCGGACCAGCCGATCGGCACCGTCGAATTGGCGCAGGAAGACGAACGCGGCCTGCGCGTGATCGCCCGGATCGACAATCCTGACAGCCGCGCGACCAGCGAACTTCTCGCCCGCCGCACCAACGGCCTCAGCTTCGGCTACCGCGCCCGTGGATACCGCCGTGGGCCAGCCGGGCGCGTGCTGGAGGATATCGACCTGTTCGAAGTCAGCCTCGTCACCCACCCCCTGCAACCCGGCGCCCGGGTGCATTTGTTTGTTTAGCCTCAAGTGCCGGCGGCTGCGTCCGCAGCCTTGGCTTCCGGCCTGACCGGCCGACGCGCGTTCGCGCTTGCGATCGCTTCGCGCCCGAAAGTTACCCTCCCCCACCGAAAGGAAATACATGGATATCCAGATCGAAACCCCTCTCAACACCGACGCCCTCAACGACAGCTTTGATATCGTCGCCCGCCAGGACAAGGCGGACGCGGAGATCAAGGTGCTGCGTTCGGATGTCGACGAGGTGAAGGCCCGCATCGACAAGATCGGCAAGGCTGCTGTGCGCCCCGCCATCGGCTCTGCCGCAGGGCAAGAACCCAGCGCCGAAGTGAAAGGCTTCGTCGATGGCTACCTGCGCCGTGGCCGGGAGACCGAAGTGAAGTCGATGTCCGGCTCCAGCCCCGCCGATGGCGGCTACGCCGTCCCGCGGGAAATCGACGCGATGATTGCCAGCGAACTGAAGGAAATTTCCCCCATCCGTCAGATCGCGCAGGTGGTGCAGGTCGGCTCTGCCGGTTATCGCAAGCTCGTCACCACCGGCGGCACGGCGTCAGGCTGGGTCGGCGAGATCGCGCCGCGCCCGGAAACCGATGCGCCGAACTTCGCCGAAATCGCGCCGCCCACGGGTGAGCTTTACGCCAATCCGGCTGCCAGCCAGTCCATGCTGGACGATGCCGCCTTCGACCTTGAAGGCTGGCTCGCCAGCGAAGTGGCGATGGAATTCGCCCGCGCCGAAGGTGCAGCTTTCGTGAACGGCTCGGGCGTGGACCAGCCGCGCGGTTTCCTCGGCTCGCCCACCAGCATGGCGGGTGATGCGGTGCGTCCGTTCGGTTCGGTGCAGTACATCGGCTCGGGCGATGCGGACGGCTTCGACGCCAACCCCGAAGGCCGTCTGATCGACCTGGTCCACACGATGAAGGCCGGGCACCGCCAGGGCGCGAGCTGGGTGATGAACTCCGCCACGCTGTCTCAGGTGCGCAAGCTGAAGACCACCGACGGTGCGTTCCTGTGGCAGCCGGGCCTGGTGGAAGGCCAGCCGGATCGCCTGCTGGGCTACCCGGTGATCGAGGCCGAGGACATGCCGGACGTGGCAGGCGGCACCTTCCCGATCGCCTTCGGCAACTTCAAGGCCGGCTACATCATCGCAGAACGCAGCGCCACGCAGATCCTGCGCGATCCATTCACCAACAAGCCCTTCGTCCACTTCTACGCCACGAAGCGCGTCGGCGGCCAGGTGCTGGACAGCTCGGCCATCAAGCTGCTGAAAATCGAAGCGTAAGCGCGCGCCATCTGACGCTTCGACCCGCGGGCGGCGAGGAACATGCCGCCGCCCGTTTCATGCCCGCCCGCCGTCGAGATACTCCCTTCCCCTCCGGCGGGCGGGCATTTTTGTATTAGTCACTCAGGCGCCGGGCGGGGCGCGTCCGCGCCCCTTGGCTTCCCTCGCATTGGCTCGGGCGCGCGTTCGCGCTTGCGGTCGCTTCGCGCCCGTGTCCCGCACAATCCAGGAGGCCCGAAATGGCCCGGCCTGCGACTAGCAGGCCGCAAGGCCGAACGGCCGCCCGCAGCGGGCGCGTAGCGAAGCGAAGCGCGTCTAGCGAGGACGCTCCGACGGAGGTCGGAGCGGAAATCAAAATAAGGAAAACCAAATGAAGCGAGCTATGATCGTGCCGCCCGTTCTGGCGGACGCGGCGCTTGCCGAGCTGAAAGACTGGCTCGCGATTACCACCACCCGCGACGATGAACCTCTTACCGCCTTGCTGCGCGCGGCTCTTGACACTTGCGAGGCCTTTACAGGGCTGATGCCGCTGGAGGGAGGGTGCGAGGAAGTGCTGCGCAGCACCTATGACTGGCAGGGCATCGCTGCCTCTCCGGTCATTGCCATCACCGGTGTCGAACGGCTGACCGCCAATGGAACGCGTAGCGCGCTGCCAGTGGATGGATACCTGATCGACATCACCGCAGAAGGCTGCGGCCGTGTTCGGCTGACGCGGGCGATTGCTGAAAGCCGCATCGTGGTGCGCTTGGATGCGGGCCTTTCTCCAGATTGGACGAGCCTGCCCGAAGGGCTGCGCCACGGTATCATTCGACTTGCTGCCCACCAGTATCGGGACCGCGATTCCGGGGAAGCGAACCATGCCCCTCCGCGCGCTGTCGCCGCGCTCTGGCAACCCTGGCGCCGGATGCGGCTGGCATGATCGAGGCATCGACGAAAGGCTTTGCCGCCCTCGCCCTCCGGTTGGCCAATCGCGCCCGTATTGCCGCTGAAGCCCGCGCCGAGAACACCTTGCGGGAGAAGCGGCGCGACCCACGGCGCTGGCGCGATGCGCGCCTCCTCTGGCCCGATCTCACGAAGGACACCCGATAGATGGAAAGCCAATTCCGCACGATCCTCATCGCGTGGCTGGCCAGTGACCCGGTGCTCTCCACCACGCTGAACGACGTGGCCGAAGAAGCCCCCTCGCGCGCCAGCATGCCCTGGCTTGGTATCGCGGCCAGCGCCAGCACCGACTGGAGCACCAAGACCGCACGGGGGCGCGAAGTGCGCGTGGCGCTGGAACTGCAGACGCGCGGCGACGGCGCGGCGGAAACCTCTGCCATCGCCGCGCAGATCGAGGAGCGCATCGAAAGCCTTCCTCGCCAGCATCCGGGCCTGAGCATCGCCAGCACCACTTTCCTGCGCGCCCGCGCCGAACAGCGTCCGCGCAACACGCGCGCGGTGCTGATCGAATACCGCTTCCGCATCCTCGAAGCCTGATCCCAACACCGGAGAACCAATTATGACAGCCCAGAAAGGCAGCGCCTTCCTTCTCAAGATCGGAGACGGCGCGCAGCCCCCCACCTACGAAACCGTTGCCGGTCTTCGCACCACGCAAATGTCTATCAACGGCGATGCCGTAGTGGTGACGCACAAGCAGTCCGGCGGCTGGCGAGACCTGCTTTCGGGCGCTGGCACGCGCTCCGTTTCGGTTAGCGCAGCAGGCATTTTCCTTGGCAGCGACGCAGAGGCGGCCATCCGCGCCCATGCCCTGGCTGGCACGATCGAGGATTTCGAACTGTCTTTCGAGGACGGCGCGAAACTGCGCGGTCGCTTCCTCGTCCAGCGGCTCGACTACGCGGGCGATTTCAACGGAGAGCGCAATTACACGCTGCAATTGGAAAGCTCGGGGGCCGTGGTCCCGGCATGATCGATCCAGCCAATCCCGAACGCGGCGAGGCCTCTCTGGCCGTCGCCGGGCAGGTGCGCGTGCTGCGCCCCACTTTCAGCGCGCTTGTCGCTGCGGAAGAGGAACTCGGCCCGCTGTTCGCCCTGGTCGAGCGGGCCAGCGAAGGACAGCTCCGGCTGGCGGAAATCGCCGGCCTGTTCTGGCATTGCTGCGAAGGGCGCGAGCGCGTCTCGCGCGAGGCGGTGGGCGAAGCGGTGATGGCCCTGGGCCTTGCCGGAGCCTCCGCACCCTTGCGCGAACTGCTGAAGCAAATCCTGCAAGGCCGGACATGACCCTTCGACAGGCGCAGGGCGAGCGGGAGCGGTTCGGCGACCATGCGCGGCGCCTTGCCGGTGTGGCCGCACGCCTCTTCGGCTGGCCACCGCACTGGTTCTGGCAAACCACGCCGCGCGAATTCGCCAGTATTTTCGAAACACCCGATGGCCAGGCGGACGGCATGAGCCGCGCCGACCTCGACCGTCTCCTGGAGCAAGACAGCAATGGATGACACCGTTGAAACCCTGATGGTCGACGTGCGCGCCAGCACCAGCGGCTTTCGCGCCGATGTGGAATCGATGCGCACCAGCCTCGATACCTCGCTGCTCGATGGCTTTTCCCGTGCTGGCAACGTGCTGGAGCGCGGCCTGCTGTCCGCCATCCGTCGCGGCAAGCTGGGCTTCGACGAGTTGAAGAACGTGGCCTTCGATGCGCTGAACCAGATTGCCGCCCAGGCCGTGCAATCGGGCATCGCGCACCTGTTCGGTAACGGCAAGGACAGCGGAGCGAGCGGCCTCGGCTCGCTGCTTAACGGCGTAATCGGCTCCGTCTTCGGACTGCCGGGGCGCGCCACCGGCGGACCTGTCGCACCCGGCAGCGCCTACCTCGTGGGCGAGCGCGGGCCGGAACTGTTCGTGCCCACCAGCGCGGGGCGGGTCGAGGCAGGGCTCTCGCAGCACGGTGGTTCGAGGGACGTGCGCGTATCGATCAACCTTTCTGCGCCGCGCGGCACCGACGCACCGGTGATGCTGCAACGTTCATCCCGCCAGGTCGCCAGCGCGGTCGCCCGCGCCATGCGCAATAGTTGATCCTCAAGCGCCGGCGCGGGCGTCCGCCCGCTTGGCTTTCGCGCCATAAGGCGCGGCGGCCGTTCGGCCTTGCGGTCCGCATGTGCGGACCGAGGAACCCCTGAATCGAGGTAATTATGGCCTACTGGCTCGCCCGGACACGCACCGGGCAGGATACCGATTTCATCCAGCGTTTCGATCCGCGCTTCTGGACCGTCGATTTCCCGCGCGGGGACATGGCCTCGGTCGTCACGACCGGCGCGGACGCGCTGCGGGTGGACGTGGAACTGCACAGGGGCAGCGGTCTCGTCGGCCTGATCTGGGAAAGCGAGGATCGCTTCGACCATCCGCTGCTCGCCTACGATACCGACCGCGACTATTCGCGCACCACGCTCAGCTTTCGCTGGCGTAGCGAAGGCGTGCTGCCTCTTGATGCGGTGCATGGCCCCACGCTAACCATCGAAGGGCGCGATCCCTCCGGCAATGCGCGCAACTGGTACGTGCGGTTGTGGAACTATGCCGACGGAACGCCGCGCGATGCACTGGTCACGCTGCCATTCTCGGCCTTGCGCGAAGGCTGGCTGGCGGACGGCGCAGTGGTGGAACCGGCGGATATCGACCGCATGTTCATCTCCCTGGTCGCGCCTGCCTACGACCCTGTGGCAACAGGCCTGCTGCCCCGGCGCAGCAACGGCTGGGTCGAACTGACGCAGATGCACTGCGACGGCGACCGGGCTATGCTGACCGTGGGCGACGTGATCGTTCCGCCCCACGGCCTGCACATGTGTACCGCTTACGACGACAGCTACAACCTTACACCGGCGCGCATGATGCGCTCCATCATGCAGCTGGGGTACCGCGATGCGCTGGTCCACTACATCGGGATGAGCCATTATTACCAGCTGGCCCGGAACCAGGACAAGCTGGTGGCCGAGCCGACCGGCGTGCTGTGCCAGCCGTGCATCGCCTGGCACGAGGATTTCTTCGCCCGCTGTGTCGAATTTGGTTTTCAGCCGGTGGTATCCCTGTCTTACGAACTGTTTGCCGAACATTGCCCGCCGAACTGGGCTCAGCGTACCTTCGACGGCGAAATGGCGTTGACCGGTTGGGATCCGCCTTCCACCCTCATCTCCCCTGTTTCCAGCAAGGGCGGCTATTTCCTGCGCCAGATCGCCACGAAACTGGTGCTGCAAATGATGGCCGCAGGGCTGCCGGTGCATTTCCAGATCGGCGAGCCGTGGTGGTGGGTCACACCTGACGGAAAGCTGTGTGCCTACGACGACAGCGTGCGCACCAGCAAGCCCGACGCCCCCGACATTCCGGACCTGACAGTCCCGCTGGACCAGGCGCAGCTTGCCCACCTCGATTGGGCCGGGGATCGGCTGGCGTTCTCCACCAAGCTTGTGCGCGATACGGTAAAAGCCGTCGCGGGCAGCGATGCGCAGGTCTATCTGCTGCTGTTCACTCCAACCGTCCTCGATCCGAAATGGCCGGAACTGCGCCGCGCCAACATGCCGAAAGGCTGGGCTTTCCCCGTCTACGACCGGCTGCAACTGGAAGACTACGACTGGCTGACAGGGGGCGCCGAGGCGCGGCGGTTGAAAGCCTACGCCGAAGTGCAGCAGCGCCTGAATTACCCGACCCAATTGCAGGACTATCTTTCCGGCTTCGTGCTCGACCCCGCCGATGCCGAGAGTTTCTGGCAGCTGATCGACGACGGCGTGGATGAAGCCGCTGCCCGCGGCATCGCGCGCCAGTTCGTCTGGGCCATGCCCCAGGTGCTGCGCGACGGGTACGTACGCCTGCCGAAGTCACAGGAGGACCAATTGCAAGCTTTCGACGATGTGCTCTACCCGCTGGCGCTGGGGCGCGATACTGCCGCCAGCCCCGAATTTTCCACCTCGATTTCGCTCACCGCATCCGGTTTCGAGCGGCGCAACAGCCAGTGGAGCGATGCGCGCATGCATTACGATGTCGGGCCGGGCCTCAGGTCCGAAGCAGAACTGGGCGTGCTATTGCAGTTCTTCCGCGCCCGCCGCGGCCCGGCGCGCGGCTTCCGCCTGGAAGACCCGTTCGACTTCAGTTCCAACGGCCTCACCGGCAATCCGGGACCGACCGACCAGCTTATCGGCACGGGCGACGGCCTTGCCGCGACGTTCCGCCTTTCGAAATCCTATGGTGACGGCGACGACCCGCAGGTGCGCCAGATCACCCGACCCCGCGCCGAGACGATCCGTGTCAGCGTGGACGGGACCGAAACGACGGACTGGACTTTGCAACCCGGCGGGCGCGTGGTGCTGAGCGATGCCCCGCCCGAAGGCGCCGAAGTGCGGGCAGGCTTCCTCTTCGACGTTCCCGTGCGATTCGCGCAGGACAGGCTGGACATTTCCGGCTCTACCTTTGCCGCGGGCGAAGCGCCCTCTGTGCCGCTGATCGAAGTGCGCGAGGACACATGAGCCCGGTTTTCTTCGCCAGCGAGCTGGAAGGCGTCGCCACATACTGGCGCATCATGCGCCGCGACGGGGTGACGCTGGCCTTTACCAGCCACAATCGCCCCCTGACGTTCGAGGGCATCACCCATCTCGCGGCACCGGGCATGCTTCCTTCTGCCATCCGCCGCACGGCACGGCTGGAGCGTGACAGTGTCGAGGTGCAGGGCATCCTCTCTCATGACGCCATCGCCGAAATCGATCTCGAGGCCGGCCGCTATGCCGAGGCCCGCGTGACGATTGGCCTGGTTGATTGGGAAAGCCTTTCCCATTCCAGCCTGTTCCAAGGCACGCTTGGCAATGTCTCTGCCGAAGACCACGGCTTCACCGCCGAATTGCGCTCCGCCAAGGCCGCGCTGGAACAGGACTTCGTCCCGCGTACCAGCCCAACCTGCCGCGCCGCCTTCTGCGATGCGGCCTGCAGGCTTAACCCGGCGCCATTCACCCGCATCGCGAAAATCTCCGCCGTGAATGCAGATGCCAACAGCGTCACCTTCGACGCCGGTGCCTCGGCAGCCGCTTTCCTGCACGGACAGGTGCGCTGGATCGACGGGCCCCATGCCGGCATCACCATGCGCGTGGTCGACGTTCAGGACGGCGCGCTGGTTCTCGACCAGTCCATCGCTGCCAGCCGGCTGGAAAGCGGACAGCGCGCCTACCTGCGGGAGGGGTGCGACCATACCGTGGGCACCTGCGCCAGCCGCTTTGCCAATGCTGCCAATTTCCAGGGGGAGCCGTTCCTGCCGGGCAGCGACCTGTTGACCCGCTATCCCACCAGCGCATCGTGACTGCGGCGCAGGCGCTGGCCCGCGCGGCCAGCGAACTTGTCGGCGCGCCTTTCCGGCTGCGCGGGCGCGATCCGCAAACGGGGCTCGACTGCATCGGTGTGGTGACCACTGCCCTGGCCCGCGCCGGCCGCGCTCCGCCGACATTGCCGCATTACGCGATGCGCAACGTCTGTTGTGCGCACTTCCTCGAATTGCTTCCCCATGTTGGTCTTGTACCCAGCCGAGCTGGCCCAGCACCCGGAGACGTGCTCCTGCTGCGCCCATCTGCCGCGCAGTACCATCTTGCGATCATCGGCCCCTCCGGCCTGCTCGTCCACGCCCATGCCGGCCTTGGCCGCGTGGTGGAAAGCCCTGCTCCGCTGCCCTGGCCCGTACAGGCCCACTGGCACCTGATCGAGAACTGAAGGAAACCTCATGGCTACTCTCGTACTCACCGCCGTCGGAACCGCCATCGGCGGGCCGCTCGGCGGCGCGCTGGGCTCGTTGCTCGGCAGCCAGCTCGACGGCGCGCTGTTCGGCTCTTCCGGTCGCGAGGGCCCGCGCCTGCAGGAACTCAGCGTCACCACGTCCAGCTACGGCACGGCGGTTCCGCGCCATTTCGGCACCATGCGCGCACCCGGCTCGATCATCTGGGCTACCGACCTCGTCGAAAGCAGCGAAGAAGCGGGCGGCGGCAAGGGCAGCCCCTCTGTAACGACCTACAGCTATTCCACCTCGTTTGCCGTTGCCCTGGCCAGCAGGCCTATCACCACGGTCCGGCGTATCTGGGCCGATGGCAACCTGCTCCGCGGTGCGGCGGGAGACCTGAAGGTAGGTGGCACGTTCCGTCTCCATTCCGGGCATGGAGACCAACAGTCCGACCCGCTGATTGCTGCCGACAGGGGCGCGCAATGCCCGGCTTTTCGCGGTCTCGCCTATTGCGTGTTCGAGGACCTGCAACTGGGGGACTTCGGCAATCGCATTCCCGCCCTGACGTTCGAGATCGTGGCAGACGATGGAGAGGTATCGCTACAGGCAATTCTGGCTCCTGCCGATGGCAAGAGCAGCGTGGACCGCCCCCTTGCCGATCTGCAGGGTTATTCGGACACCGGCGGGCCGCTCCAGTCCGTGCTCGATTCGGTCGGTCGCCTCTATCCGCTGGCCTGCGATGCCAGCAGTGCGCGGCTGGCTTTCTTCGATGGCCACCCTTCGGCCCAGCCGGTTATCCAGCTTCCCGAAGCCGCGGTAGACGTATCGCGCGAAGGCTTTGGTGCCACATCGGGCCGGGCCCGGCAGACCCGCGCTGATAGGGCGGAAATTCCGTCTGGCCTGCGCTATTACGATGTCGGGCGCGACTATCAGGCAGGTCTGCAACGTGCCGGGGGCCGGGCACAGGCGGGCCGCAGCAGGATAGTCGAGTTTCCCGGCGCGCTCGTCGCGGCAAAGGCGCGCAAGCTGGCCGACGACGCGGCAGAACGCGCCGGGTGGTCGCAGGAGCGGCTGGCGTACCGCGTCGCGCAACTCGATCCTTCGATCGGGCCCGGAAAGATCGTTTCGGTGCCGGGTCGAAGCGGGATCTGGCGGATCGAGGCGTGGGAATGGCGCGAGAACGGCCTCGAACTGGAATTGCTGCGCCTGCCCTATCTTCGCGGCGCGCAAGTGACCACTGATGCAGGTGTGTCCGCAACGCCGAGGGACAAGGTCGCCACCCCCACCACGCTTCGCGCTTTCGAGCTTCCCTGGGACGGCCAGGGTTCGGCTGACCAACGACAGGTTTTTGCGGCTCCCAGCTCAGCCAGTGCCGGCTGGACGGGGGCGACGCTTTATGCAGAGCGCGGTGGCAGCCTCGTTCCCATCGGCGGAACCGGCACGAGGCGCAGCGTGACCGGCGCGACAACTTCGCCGCTTGCACCCAGCCGCGCATGCCTTGTCGACCGGCTGGCCACTCTCCAAGTGAAGCTCGATTCGGCAGACTTCGTGCTGGCCACTGCCACGCTGGAGGATGTGGCCAATGGCGCCAATCGGGCCTTGGTAGGCAGAGAGGTCATCCAGTTCTGCAAGGCCGACAACCTCGGCGGCGGACACTGGCGACTTAGCGGACTGCTGCGCGGTCGCGGGGGAACCGAACCTGTCGCAGCGGCAGGAACGCCGCAGGGGGCGGATTTCGTGTTGCTTGATCAAAAGCCCCTCGCCATCGCGGCGGGCGAAATTGGCGATAGCTCGACGATCGCTGCCATCGGGCTAGCCGACAACGAACCCGTCATTGCCCCGATCATTGGACCGGGCCGAAGCCGCAAGCCGCTGATGCCGGTCCATGGCCGGGTCGCAACGCGCGAAGGTGCGGGCCTGGCGCTTTCCTGGCGCCGTCGCTCTCGCGGCAGCTGGACCTGGGACGGCTCGGTCGACGTACCCTTGAACGAGCAGTTCGAGCGATACGAACTCGGTCTGGGCGATCCGGACAAACCGAGCGCCAGCTGGGAAACCGCCGTACCTGCGCTTCTGCTCGACGCCGCTACCCGCAGCCAACTCGCTGCCGAATTTCCCGGCACCCCCTTGTGGGTGCGCCAGATCGGCACGCACGACCGCTCCGAAGCCCTGTTCCTGACCACCATTAGCTGAGGCCATCATGACCGACATTTTTTCCTTCGCATCGACCACCCCGCGCCTTGGCCTGCCCAACCTGTTCACCGCGCAGGCGCAGAAAGAATTCACCGTGAATGAGGCTTTTGCCCTCATCGATGCCCTCCTGCATGCGGCGGTCGAAGGCGAGGCAGACGCGCCTCCTTCCGACCCAGGCGAAGGTGAATGCTGGCTCATCGGAAGCGCTCCGAGCGGAGACTGGACCGGACAACCGGGGCGGATAGCCTTCCGACAGAGCGGCAACTGGCTGTTTGCCGCCCCCGTCGAAGGCATGACAGTCTACGACAGGTCCACCGGGCTGCTGGTCCGCTTTAGAGATGAATGGGTGAGGGGTGCGAGTGTGGCGGTGCCAACTGGCGGTGAGGTGATAGACTTCGAAGCGCGTGCCTCTCTCGGCGAGCTTGTCGCCAATCTGAATGCTCTGGGCATCCTGCCCGCGTCATGAGGACCTTATGACGCGAACATGCGTAGTGAAGGATGAAACCCGTTGAAGGAGCTCACCAAATGCATCGCGCAAAACTTCCCCTCGCTGCTCTTGCCGCCCTCGCCATAAGCGGTTGCGCCACCACCTACGAAGACCCGGCAACCGAAGTGGGTAGCGCAACGATTTCCGACCGCTCCGGCAATAGCGTGGGTACGGCGATGCTCTACGCACAGGACGGTGAAGTAACCGTATCGGTTTCGCTCAACGGTGTCTCGCAGGGCACGCACGCGGTCCACCTGCACACGACAGGCGATTGCAGCGCCGCCGACTTTACGTCTGCCGGGGGGCACCTCAATCCCATGGGGAACGAACATGGCACGATGAACCCGCAAGGCGCGCATCTGGGCGATCTTCCCAATGTCGAGGTTTCCACCGCCGGCATTGGTTCATCCAGCACCATCTTGCGCGGAAACAGTGCCACGGTGATCTCGCAAATCTTCGATGCCGATGGCACGGCCCTGGTCGTGCACGAAGGTGCGGATGACTACATGACCGATCCCGCAGGGGCGGCCGGTAGCCGGGTGGCCTGCGGGGTGTTCTCCCGCAGCTGAGGCTGTCAGGAGGGCTTGCCTGCGTAGCGGGTCGTGTCTTTCACGCTCGCTTCCGCGAAGCCTTTCAGCCGCAAGCGGCAGCTGTCGCAGAGACCGCAGGCAAGCCCGTCAGGAGTTGGATCGTAGCACGACCAGCTCCAGGCTGGGTCGAGGCCAAGCCGGTTACATTCGCTCGCGATATCAGCTTTGGTCATGTGCTGTAGGGGCGCGTGAATTGCGAACGGCCGCCCTTCCACTCCCTGCCTTGTGCCAAGCCGCGCGGTTTCAGCGAAGCTGGCAATGAATTCCGGCCGGCAATCGGGATAGCCGGAATAGTCCAGCGCATTCACCCCTATGAAGATGTCGCTCGCATCCGAGCTTTCTGCGAAAGCCGTGGTTAGCGCAAGGAAGAGCAGATTGCGTGCAGGAACGTATGTAACCGGTATGTTGTCACCCACACCGTCCTTGGGAACATCGATATCGGCGGTAAGCGCCGACGCGCCGAATTGCCGCAGGTCGAGCGGTAACTGGACGTGCCTTTCGACCTCGAGTTTTTCTGCGATCGCCTGCGCAGACTGCAATTCACGGCGATGGCGCTGACCATAATCGATGGACAGGGCGTGCAGGCGAAAACCCTGCTCTCGGGCGAGAGCGCCCGTCACCATGGAATCCAGTCCGCCCGACAACAGGACGACGGCGATCTTTGCAGCTTCTGTCATGGGTGGGGGCTAGGCACTCGGGACGCGCCAGGCAAGACAGACAATTTAATCAGCACGAACCGGAATGCCGCGCTTCCCCCTCTATCGAAAACGGCGCGCCGCCGTAGATGCCCTGGCTGCGGACCTGCACCACGTCCGGCCCTTCTCGCCGTATCGTGGTGCGTCCATAGCCATTGCCCCTGCAAGTGTACTGGACGGTGACGACATCCGCCTCATCCTGCACGACAAACCGGTCGCAATTGGGTTGCCGGTGGCGGATCTGGATGAGTTCGCGACCGGTACGCACACAGATGCGCCGAGTTGTCCCCTCCCCGCGCAACCGCAGCGTCCAGGCTCCATCTTTGAGCGTCTCGAACATGGCCAGTTCGGGCGCCCGCGCAGACGCCGGGGTCAGCGCGAGCATCGCTGCTGCCGTCGCACTTGCAATTCCCAATTTGGATCTGATGCCAAACACGCTCAATTCGCTCCTTCGCCCTTACCCTATAGCACGGTTTATCTGAACGACCAATTGCCCCGGGCGAGCGACGAACCGTTAGTCCTGAATCGGGAAAACTTTCGAGCAGAATGCGCAATCGACAAGTATGATCCCTTCCTCGTTCGCCATGTCGCGCCGCTCCTCCCTGGGAAAGCGCGACAACACGTCCTCGAAATGGGCCATCGTGCAGCGGCAACCCTTCGCTAGCCGCGCGCCGGGGGAGACCAGTACCTTGTCCTCCTCATGGTAGAGACGCCATACGATCTCTTCCAACGACAGACCTGGTTCGACCAGTTCCTCGTGCCGCAGGCTTTCGGCAAGGACCGCGACATGCTCCCACTCCGGGGCGTCCAGCCGCACGTGCAGCCGCTCGCGCCCTTCCTCACCTTCCGGCAGATGCTGAACCAGCAGTCCGGCCGCCACGGTACGGCCAGAGCCGGACTTGACCGCGGTACGAATTGACGTCGGGATCTGCTCGCTCTGCGCGAAATAACTTTCTACCGCGACGGAAAGCGAATTGCCCTCCAGCGGCACGATGCCCTGATAGCGTTTCCCGGTCTTGGCGATATCGAAAGTGATCGCCAAGTGCGCCTTGCCGAACAGCACCTCGAGCGAAGGGTTCGCCCCTCCAGCCTCCATCTGCACCTCGTCATGTTCGACGTAACCGCGAATCTCCCCGTCGCGGTAATCGCAAACCAGCAGACTGACGATACCGCCCTCGCCCTGCGCCTGCATGGTGAGTTGGTCGCCGTCATCCTTCAGCAAACTGCCCATCAGTGACACCAGCACCAGCGCTTCGGCCAGGCAGTGCTTCAATGCGGGGGGATAGTCATGCGCGGACAGCACGTCTTCGAGCACGGGGCCCAGACGCACTGCACGGCCACGCGAATCGCGCGACGGGATTGAAAAGCCAAGCAGTTCGTCGGAGTAGGTTTCGGTTCGGGTATCGCTCATGCGCACCATATGGGGCGCGCGCGGCCATTGTGAAGCGCAGCTATCCCAGCTTGCCGAAACACCACAGGAGGATCGACTTCTGGGCGTGGATGCGGTTTTCGGCTTCGTCGAAAACGACCGACTGCGGCCCTTCGAAAACGTCTCCGCTTACTTCCTCGCCGACATGTGCCGGGAGGCAATGCAGGAAAATGGCATCGGGCTTCGCCTTCGCCATGAGATTGGCATCGACGCGGTAGGGTTCCATCGCCGCCAGCTTTTCCTGCGCATGGGCCTGGCCCATCGATATCCACGTGTCCGTGACGATCACGTCCGCACCCGATGCGGCCTCTGCGGCATCTTGGGTCAGCGTTATCGAGGACCCTGCCGAACGTGCATGGTGAACGAACTCTGCGGAAGGCTCATAGCCCGTCGGCGTTGCAACGCGCACGTTGAATTTCATCAGCGCCGCTGCCTCCAGGATCGAGTGCAGCACGTTGTTGCCATCCCCCAGCCAGGCGACTTCCAAACCGGGCAGCGCCTTGCGGTGTTCGATCAACGTCAGCAGGTCCGCCACGATCTGGCATGGGTGCGAGCGATCGGTCAGCCCGTTGATCACCGGGACATGGGCATAGTGCGCCATCTCCTCGATCTTTGCGTGATCGTCGGTGCGCACCATGATGGCATCGGCCATGCGGCTGAGCACCCGCGCCGTATCCGCGATCGATTCCCCCCGCCCGAGTTGCGTCGTTCCCGAATCGAGGATCAGCGCGGTACCACCAAGCTGACGCATGGCGATGTCGAAGCTGATCCGGGTGCGGGTCGAAGCCTTCTCGAACACCATCGCCAGCACATGGCCGGCCAGCGGCTGGTCCGCGTCGGGCCGGCCCTTGGGCCAGCCGCGACGGGCGCGCTTGCGATCCTGAGCGTCGTTGATCATGGCCGCAATGGCGTGACCACCGGCATCCGACAGGTCGAGGAAGTTGCGCACGACCGGCGCAACGTCGAGCGGGGGGTGGTCGGTCATGATCCGGTCGCAATCTCGAAATCGGCAGCGCCTGCCGAGAGCTTCTCGATGAACTCCTCCATCTCGGCGTCCTCGATCACCAATGGCGGCAGCAGGCGCAGTGTCGAATCGCCCGCCGCTACGGTGAGCAACTGGTGATTGTCGCGCAGGTGGACCATGAACGGTCTCGGCTCGACCTTCATCTTGATACCCAGCATCAGGCCCATGCCGCGAACGCTCTCGAACAGGTTGGGATAGTTGCCGATGAACTGCTCCAGCCGCGCGCGCAGGCGCTCACCCTTGGCGCGCACCTGGCCAAGGAACTCGTCGTTCGCCACGGTATTCATCACGGCCATCCCGGCAGCCATAGCCAGCGGATTGCCGCCGTAAGTGGAACCGTGGGTGCCGATCACCATGCCGCGTGCGGCCTTTTCGATAGCGAGGCAGGCACCCAGCGGGAAACCACCGCCGATGCCCTTGGCCGTGGCAACGATGTCCGGCTCGATCCCGTACTGCTCGTAGGCATAGAACGTGCCCGTGCGCGCTACGCCGCACTGCACTTCGTCCAGCACCAGCATCAGGTCGTGCTCGTCGCACAGCTGGCGCAGTCCCTGCAGGAACTCGGGCGTTGCCGGCCGGATGCCGCCCTCGCCCTGGATCGGCTCCACCAGGAAGCCCGCCGTGTTCGGACCGATGGCCGCCCTGGCGCCCTCGAGGTCGTTGAAATCGACGTACTTGAAGCCAGGCAGCAGCGGGTTGAAACCCTTGTGCATCTTCTCCTGATTCGATGCGCTGATCGTGGCCATCGTGCGCCCGTGAAAGGCGTTGTTGAAGGTGATCAACTCGAACTTGTTCTCATCACCTGCATGCTGGTGATAGGCGCGCGCGGTCTTGATCGCGCATTCCACCGCTTCGGCACCGGAGTTGGTGAAGAAAACGGTATCGGCAAAGGTGGTGTCGACCAGCTTTTGCGCCAGTTCCTCTCCCTGCGGGCTGCCGTAGAGATTCGAAACGTGCATGAGCTTCGCCGCCTGCTCCTGGATCGCGCCGATCAGGCCGGGGTGCGAATGGCCGAGCAGGTTCACCGCGATCCCGGCGGCAAAGTCGAGATAACGGGTGCCGTCTTCGTCGATGAGGTGGCAATTGTCGCCCTCGACGGGCCGGACCCCGCACCGCGGATAAACGGGCATCAACGGAGTGATAGACATTTTGGACGTGTCCTTAGAGAAAGCGTGAAATCAAAAAAGCGGCCTCTCCGGACCGCCGATACGCTCTCATCTAGGAGGGTGGTGGCGGCCGGTCAAACATACACGGCCGCCACTACCTTGGCTGGTTCCCCGCGGGCTTAGCCCTGCGACGGTACCAGGTTGACGGCCGAGTACTTGCCTCGTCGATCGACTTCCAGGTCGAATTCGAATCGGTCGCCCTCGGCGATGCCCTGGAGACCGGAACGTTCGACAGCGCTGATGTGGACGAAGGCATCTTCCTTGCCATCATCGCGCGTGATGAAGCCGAAACCCTTCATGGTGTTGAAGAACTTGACGGTGCCCACGGCTTTCTCGCCGGTGAGTTCACGCTGCGGGCTCTTGGGTGCGGACTGCACCTCGATGACGTCGCCAACCACCTGCAGATCGGCTGCAGAAATCTTTCCGCCGCGATCCACGAGGTTGAACTGCAGTTCCTGACCTTCGGCCAGCCCTTCCAGCCCGGCGCGTTCAACTTGGCTGATGTGGACAAACACGTCTTCGCCGCCTTCATCACGCTGGATGAAGCCGAAACCCTTCTGGGTATTGAAGAACTTGACCTTGCCCTGACCGGTGCCGACGACCTGGGCGGGCATGCCGCCACCACCGCCGCCGCCGCCGCCGCGCGGACCACCACGACCGGCACCGCCACCGCCGCCGAAGCCGCCGCCGCGATTACCGCCGCCGAAACCGCCACCGCCACGATCGTCGTTGAAGCGGCCACCGCCGCCTCCACCGCCGCCACCGCCGCCACCGCCGAAGCGATCGTTACCGCCATCGCGCCAACCGCCGCTTTCCATGGGCGGAGGTCCGTCCATGAAGGGATCGAACCCCTCTTCGCCGATGTTGTCCCGCTTGTCGCGCCCCCGACCGCGACGCCCTCGATCATAACCCATGTATACGCAAAACCTTCAATCTCGCCCTTGTCAAAGTTGCAGCTGATGACACGAGCGAAATGGTCAACAACCGGGACCGACGGACCTGCCCAGTCGCTCCGACGGACGTTTATAACGAAGAATCAGACGAGACGCGAATGTTTTAAGATTACGGGCCTGTGACAGACCTGCAACGCGGCTGGGCTTGCCCCTGCCTGTCGCTTGTTCCATTCGGGTTGCCCGCAGGGCCGCATCTTTGCCGCCCTGCTTCTCAGGGAGGATTCATGTCAGATTTCAAGCGCCTCAGCGACACAGTATGGGCCAGTCCGCAGATCGATGCGGGTGATGTCGCGGATGCTGCGCAACAGGGTTTCACCATGATCGTGAACAACCGGCCCGATGCGGAGCAGAATGGCCAGCCGTCCGGGGCGCAGATAGAGCAATCGGCCACCGCCAAC
This sequence comes from uncultured Sphingomonadaceae bacterium, assembly GCA_947493195.1. Lineage (GTDB taxonomy): Bacteria > Pseudomonadota > Alphaproteobacteria > Sphingomonadales > Sphingomonadaceae > Alteraurantiacibacter. The sequence continues at coordinate 144,754 of CANLQG010000006.1, forward strand.
GGGCTGTCCTATGTCGCCATTCCCATAGACCACGCGGGTTTCAGCCAGCCGCAGGTGGATGCCATGGTCGAGGCGCTGGACCAGGCCGATGGCAAGGTGCTGGCGTACTGCCGGTCCGGAACCCGTTCGACTTTCCTGTGGGCGCTGGCCCAGGCGCACCGTGGCGAAGATCCATCCGCGCTAACCGAAGCTGCGCTTGCCACCGGGTACGACATCACCGCCATCGTGCCAATGCTCGAGATGCTGTCCGCTAAGGCACGCGACTGAAGTCATGCCGGGTGCGCTGCCGCAACTGGTCGGATCGCTGGTGGCCGTTGTGGCCATCGTCGCGGTGACTTGGGCACTGGGATTCCGGCGGGCGGCCCGAATCGAATCGCACGACGAGGCGCGCGAGCTGTTCGGCCTTGCGCCCGGCGGTTTCGAGCCGGTGGCGTTAGCGCTCGACAGGCGAGGGCGCGCGGCCATCGCGCGCGACCGGCAGGGCCGCGTGGCGGTGCTCGTGCCTCACGGCAACCAGTTCGTTTTTCGCCTGCTCGCGCCCGGCTCCCCGATCTCGACCGACGGCGACGTGCTTGCGATTCACGCCCTGCCCGCTGTGAAAATCGAGCTAGATGGCGATGCGCGGGTCTGGGCCAATACTGACAGCGGTGATAATAGCGGCTGATGCCGTTCGATCCTGTTGCCTATGCGATTCCCGTTTTCGTTGCGCTGATACTGGGCGAGTTGCTGTGGTCGCGGCTGCGCGGTTCGCACCAGGCCTATGAATGGCGCGACACCGGAACGTCGCTGGCCGTCGGGCTCGGCAGTACCATTGCCGGTGCGCTGACTGGCGGGCTCACCGCCGCGCTGCTGGTGTGGGTGCATGGTTTCGCGCCGCTCCCCATCGGCTGGGTGTGGTGGGCCTGGCCACTATGCTTTGTATTGGACGACCTGGCCTATTACGTTTTTCACCGCAGTGCCCACCGTGTGCGCTGGTTCTGGGCCAGCCACGTCAACCATCATTCCAGCCAGCACTACAACCTTTCAACCGCACTGCGGCAGAGCTGGACCGGCTTTATCGCCGCCTCGTTCATCTTCCGCCTGCCGCTTGCGCTGGCAGGGTTCGAGCCGGGAATGATCCTGGTCTGCGCAGGTATCAACCTGATCTACCAGTTCTGGATACACACGGAAGCGGTGAAGCGCCTGCCGCGCTGGTTCGAAGCGGTGATGAACACGCCTTCACACCACCGCGTTCACCATGCCGTGAACGCCCGTTACCTCGATCGCAACTACGCTGGCGTTTTCATCATATGGGACCGTATGTTCGGCACATTCGCCCCGGAGGACACCGAGGATCGCATCCGCTACGGCCTTGTCAGCCAGCTGGGCAGCTTCAACCTCTTCTATGTCGTGTTCCACGAATGGATTGGCATCGCCCGTGACGTGTGGCGCGCGCCCTGGCGGCACAAACTGTCATACCTGTGGCGAGAACCGGGCTGGAGCCACGATGACAGCCGCGAAACGTCCGAAATGATTCGCCGGCGCTGGACGTCGCGAATGTCCCGGCCCGCTGACAGCGATCGCCCGGTCAGATAGCCAGTTCGCCCGTTTCCCCTGTCCGGATGCGGGTGACGCCGCCCACCTCAAGGACGAAGATCTTCCCATCGCCGATCGATCCGGTGTTCGCGGCCTCGCGGATGGTCTCCACGATCTTGGGCGCGATATCGTCGCTCGCAACGATTTCCAGCCGCACCTTGGGCAGCATGTTCACCGCATACTCGGCACCGCGATAGATTTCCGTCTGGCCCTTCTGCCGGCCGAAGCCTTTCGCCTCGCAAACCGTCATGCCTGCCACGCCAATGCCGGCCAGCGCCTCGCGCACTTCTTCCAGCTTGAACGGCTTGATGATGGCGACGATCATTTTCATGCGCGAATTCCCTGTAAGATCCCGAGCCCGCTATCGTGAGCGGGTTATGACCTCCTTGTAACCGGACACCCGCCCCCGCGCGCAACAAAAAAAGGGCCGGAGCAGCGAAGCTCCGGCCCATTGTGAGTTGTACGTTCGCAGGAGGAACGAGTGTTGGCGGGGTCGGGAGGGAGAGGAGAGAGGTGGTTCCCGCCCCCGCCAATTCGGTGAAGGGTCAGCCCTGGTTGGCGAGACCCGGATAGGCTTCCACGCCGGTTTCGTGGATGTCGAGACCGGCAAGTTCGATCTCTTCGGATGGACGCAGGCCGATGGTGTACTTGAGGGCCAGCCAGACAACAGCCGATGCAGCGCAGACCCAGAGTGCCGTTAGCGCAACGCCGACGAACTGGCCGCCAAAGGTGGCATCGCCCGTCCAGGCGACGATCATCGTGCCCCAGATACCGGCGAACAGGTGGACCGGAATGGCACCGACAACATCATCGATCTTGAACTTGTCGAGCAGCGGCACGGTGAAGACCACGATCACGCCGCCGATGGCGCCGATCAGGATCGATTGGCCAACACTAGGAGCCAGCGGCTCCGCAGTGATCGACACAAGGCCGGCCAGCGCGCCGTTCATGGCCATGGTGACATCGGCCTTCTTGTAGCGAAGCTGCGTCAGGATGATCGCCGTCACCACGCCGCCACAGGCAGCCATGTTGGTGTTGACGAAGATTTTCGACACGTCCGACACGTCACCCACGGTGCCCATCGCCAGCTGCGAAGCACCGTTGAAGCCGAACCAGCCGAGCCACAGGATGAACGTACCCAGCGTGGCCAGCGGAATGTTCGTGCCAGGAAAGACGTTGACACGGCCATCGGTGTAGCGGCCCAGGCGAGCGCCGAGGATCACGGCGCCGACAAGCGCAGCCCAGCCACCAGTCGAGTGGACCAGCGTGGAACCGGCAAAGTCGGAGAAGCCGTGCACGGTATCAAGGTATCCGCCGCCCCATTCCCAGCTTACCACGACCGGGTAGATTACGCCGGTCAGTACAGTCACGAAGATGAAGAACGGCACGATCTTGATGCGTTCGGCCAGCGTGCCCGAAACGATCGAAGCGGTGGTGGCGCAGAACACCATCTGGAAGAACCAGTCGGATGCCACCGAATAGCCGGTTTCGAGGTCAGCTTCGCCGACGCCCTGCATTCCGTACGTCGTGCCAGCCATGCCAAACAGGCCAAGGCTATCCTCGGCAAATCCGGGATAGGCGATATTATAGCCGATGACCCAGAACATCAGGCCGGCAATCGAATAGAGGCCGATGTTCTTAAGACACTGGGTGGAGGTGTTCTTGGCGCGCACGAGGCCCGCCTCGAGCATGGCGAAGCCTGCCGCCATCCACATCACCAGGAAGCCGCCGATAAGGAACAGCAGCGTGTTGAAGATATAGGCGGTGCCCCCGCCCACGGCGTCAGCCGCTACTGCGGCGGCGGCATCGGCAGCCGGGGCCGCGAAGGCCGGGCTGGATGCAAGCAGCGCGGTCGCAGCGACGGCGCCGGTCTTGAGAATTGCTGATTTCATTTTGTCTGACCCCCTGATCACAACGCGGTTTCGTCGGTTTCGCCGGTGCGGATCCGCATGGTCGAAGCGAGTTCGAGCACGAAAATCTTGCCGTCGCCGATGCTTTGCGTGCTGGCGGTTTCCTGGATGGTCTCGACGACCTTCGGCATGAGCTCATCGCTAACCGCGATTTCCAGCTTCACCTTTGGCAGCATGTTCACCGAGTACTCGGCACCGCGGTAGATCTCGGTCTGCCCCTTCTGGCGACCGAACCCCTTCACTTCCGACACGGTCATGCCGGCGACGCCCAGACCGGCGAGTGCCTCGCGCACCTCGTCGAGCTTGAATGGTTTGATGATGGCGATGACGAATTTCATCCCTGACCCCTATGACTTGCCGAGTCGCTCCCGGCCGCGAATGCTGCAATGCAACAGCCGTGCCAGAAACGGCGGGGTGATGATTTACGGGAACTTGGCGTGACGATGAGTGTTGCGGCCACCGCCCCCAAGCCCAAAACACAGGCAGCGCGCCTATTTTTTGGGCACTGCCTCTCGCGTCAAAGGGTCAGAGCAACCTTTATGGGAAGGTGGTCCGATGCCTGCCGCGCTAGCGGGCTGGTGTGAACCTGCGCATGTTCCAGCGACCAGTGCGGCGTATGCATGAGCCGGTCCAACGCCAGCAGCGGCCTGCGCGCGGGAAAGCTCCTGCCCGGTTCCACCATTTCCCAGTGCGCCGCCAAACCCCTTTCGCCGCCAATGGGCCTGACCCATTCATTGCAGTCGCCCAGCATCACGGCTGGCAGGCCGGGGGCACGGCTGTTGTTGCAAAGATGCGCGAACTGCCGCTTGCGTCGCAAGCCCGACAGATCGAGATGCATACAGGTCACGCAGATCTGCTGCCCTTCAACGCGCAACTGAGCCCGCACTGCGCCGCGCGGTTCCAGTTGGGGCAATGTCTCGGATTCCACCTCGATCACCTCCAGGCCGTCCCGTACGAGCAGCGCATTGCCATGCCAGCCCATACTGGCCGGCTTGGTCGAATGGGAGGCGATCTGGTAGCCAGCGCTTTCCAGTTCCTTGCGGTTCAGCACCGCCCGCCGGGTGCCGAAACGTTCGTCGACTTCCTGCAGCGCGATGACATCGGCCTGCAGTTCTTCGATTACCGACAGGATTCGATCCGGATCGCGGCGTCGGTCCAGCCCCACGCCCTTGTGAATGTTGTAGCTGGCGAAGGTGAGCTGCATCAGCCCTCCTGCGGCAGGTTCCCGGCGATGTAGCGGTCGGTGGGCCTGGTCGGCAGCCCGTCGATGCTTTCGCGGCGGTTTGACTGTTTGGTCGCCCATTTCTGCGGATCGACACCGGAATGCGCTTTCAACAGCGTCTGCCGCTCACGCTCGAATTCCATGAACGGCACGCCCCAACCGCAGGAAGTCTGCACGCTTTCGACTTCGATATCGAAGATCTGCCGGGTGCCGGGCAGCAGGGTGAAATGCCGTGCGATGTCGTTCCAACCACTGTCCGACGGCAACACCGGTTCCCCCTTGCCATAGATCCGCAGAATGAGCGCGGGCTGCTGGAAATTGCAGAACATCAGCGTGATCCGGCCATCGGCGAGCAGATGCGCGTTGGTCTCGTTCCCCGAACCGGCAAGGTCGAGATAGCCGACACGCGTTGGCGAGAGCACGCGAAAGGCATCGTATCCCTTGGGCGAGAGATTGATACGGGCGCCGGGCGCAGAGGTGGCGACGAAGAAGACCGGCTGGGCCTCGATCATCGCGATATGCTTGTCGTTCAGTGCTTCGAAAAAGTCGGCCATGGCCAAAGACTACGCGCAAGGCGCCGCGGTGTCACCGCTCCTTGGTGGCAGAAAATGCGAGGTCGGGGTTCTTCTCTTCCTGATAACCCACGTCCCACGCGCTTTTCGCCATGAAGACAAGGTCACCATCGCGGTCGCGCGCCAGATTACCCTGGTTGAACTTCTCGAAATCGCGCAGCGCGGCGTCCGATCCCTTCAGCCATCGAGCCGTGGCGAATGGAGAGGCTTCAAGCCCGGCATCGACCTTGTATTCTGCGCCCAACCGCGAAACCAGCACGTCGAGCTGCAACTGGCCGACCACGCCCACGATGCTGCTGCCGCCGATCTCCGGATAGAACACCTGGATCACGCCTTCTTCGGAAAGATCGTCCAGCGCTTTCCTCAACTGCTTTGTCTTGGTCGGATCCTTCAACTGCACACGGCGCAGGATTTCCGGCGCGAAGTTGGGCAGGCCGGTGAAGCGGATCTCGTTCTTTTCCGAAAGCGTATCGCCCACGCGCAGAGTACCGTGGTTGGGAATGCCGATGATGTCGCCCGGCTCCGCCGTATCGGCGATCTCGCGGTCCTGCGCGAAGAACAGGATCGGGGAATGGACGGCAATGGGCTTGCCAAGGCCCGACGGCGTCAGCTTCATGCCGCGTTTGAAGGTGCCCGACACCTGCCGCATGAAGGCGATCCGGTCACGGTGGTTGGGGTCCATGTTGGCCTGCACCTTGAAGATGAAGCCCGAAACCTCGTCGTGATCCGGGCCGATCTTATCCTCGCCGGCGGGCTGCGGGCGTGGCGGCGGCGCAATGCGGGCGATGGCGTCGATCAGTTCCTCGACACCGAGGTTCTTCAGGGCGGAGCCGAAGAACACTGGCGTCATGTCGCCGTTGCGATAGGCCTCCAGGTCGAGTTCGGGGTAGCCCGCCTGGGCGAGCTGGTACTCCTCCTCGAAATTCGCCGGGATCGCGGCGTCGCCTAACGGGTCGCGCTTGCCCAGGTACTCGTTCGAACCGCCTTCCACGCGGGCGACCTCTTGCGTGCGGAAGTCCAGCAGGCCTTCGAACAGGCCGCCCATGCCGATGGGCCACATCTGCGGGCTGACATCCAGCGCCAGCATGTCGGCCACTTCGTCCATCGTTTCGAACGGGTCGCGCCCTTCGCGGTCCACCTTGTTGACGAAGGTGATGATCGGAACGGAGCGCAGGCGGCACACCTCGAACAGCTTGCGCGTCTGCGGCTCGATACCCTTGGCAGCGTCGATCACCATGATGGCGGAATCGACAGCGGTCAGGGTGCGGTAGGTGTCTTCCGAGAAATCCTCGTGTCCGGGCGTGTCGAGCAGGTTGAAGGTGATGGTCTCGCCGTCATATTCCTTCTCGAATGTCATCACGGACGAGGTGACGGAGATGCCGCGCTGCTGCTCGATCTTCATCCAGTCGGACCGGGCACGGCGCGCAGCACCGCGCGCTTTCACCAGGCCCGCCTGATGGATCGCGCCGCCTTGCAGCAGCAGCTTTTCCGTCAGCGTGGTCTTACCGGCGTCGGGGTGCGAGATGATCGCGAATGTTCGGCGGTTCGAGGTCATGGATCAGCCGCGCAGTTCCGCGCCCTGCCTGGCAGCAGCGGCGACAACCTTGTCGCTGATCGCTTTCAGCTCCTCGTCCTTGAACGACTTCTCACCCGGTTGCAGCGTCACCTCGATCGCGATGGACTTCTTTCCTTCGGGCACGCCCTGCCCCTCGAACACGTCGAACACGCGGGCATCCACGATGTTCGCCTTGTCCGCGCCTCTCACGGCGCGCAGCAGGTCTGCGGCGGCAAGGTCCTGCGGTACGAAAAAGGCGAAGTCGCGCTCCACCGATTGCAGCGCGGGCGGCGCGAAGTCGGGCTTCTCGAACCCGGCCTTCCCCTTCCTGGCAGGAATAGCGTCGAGGTAGATCTCGACGGCCACAACGGGCCCGTCGATATCGAAGGCATCGAGCGTCACGGGATGCAGCGCGCCAAAACGAGCGAGCACGTTCTTGGGGCCGAGGCGCAGTGTGGCGGACTGGCCGGGGTGGAACTGGCCACCGGCCTCTCCCATCACCATCAACTTGTCGACCGGCGCACCGGCTTCGGCCAGCAGCGCTTCTGCTTCGGCCTTGCCATCGAAGGCGTCGAACTTCGCAGCCTTGCCGGTGGCCCAGCCGCGCGGCGTCTTCTCGCCGGCGAGCAGGACGCAGAGCGTGGGATGTTCGTCGCTCGATCCGTCCTGTCCGCGCAGGTAGCGGCGGCCCACTTCGAACAGGCGCACACCGGCAGCTCCGCGGTCCGCATTGCGCTTCGCCGCGCTCAGCAGGCCGGGGATGAGCGAGGGGCGCATGGCCTTCATGTCCTCGCTGATGGGGTTGTCGAGCACCCACAGTGCATCGCCATCGGCAAAGTGCTGCGCCTGACGGGTCGGCAGGAAGGACCAGGTCACGGCCTCGTTCAGACCGCGCGCGGCAGCGCTGCGGCGCAGGCGACGTTCCAGCGCCTGCATCGGCGTGGCCGTGGGACGAGCAACGCCTTCGACACGCGGCAGGGCCACGCTGGCCACCTTATCGAGGCCGTGGATACGCACGACTTCCTCGACGAGATCGGCGGCACCTTCGATGTCATGACGACGCGGCGGAAAGGTAACCTGCCAATCCGGACCGACGGCGAAATCCAGCGCCTCGAGAATGCGCTTCTGCTCGCTTTCCGGCACTTCGACACCGCCAAGGCGCGCGGTCAGACCCGGATCGAAAGCGATCACCTTGGGCTCTGTCGGCGGTGTTCCGGCGCGAACGATCTCGCTCGCGTCGCCGCCGCAGAACCGCTTGATCAGGCTGGTGAGACTTTCCAGCCCCTCGTCCAGCCATGCCGGGTCCACGCCGCGCTCGAACCGGGTGCGGGCATCGGTGGCGATGCCCAGCTTGCGGCCCGTCACGCCTATGGCTTCGGGATCGAAGTAGGCGATTTCCAGCAATACGTCGGTGGTTTCGGGCTGCACGGACGAATGCTCGCCGCCCATGACCCCGGCAATATCGTGGACGCCGTTGTCGTCGGCGATCACGGTCATGCTGGAATCGAGGGTGTAGGTCTTCTCGTTCAGCGCCAGCACCTGCTCGCCATCCCTAGCGCGGCGGGCGACCACGGGGCCGGAAAGCTTGGCAAGGTCGTAGACGTGCGCCGGACGACCAAAGGACAGCATCATGTAATTGGTGATGTCCACCAGCGCGCTGATCGGGCGCTGGCCCGCCGCCATCAGCCGCTTTTGCATCCATTCGGGGCTTTCCCCATTGGTCACGCCCTTGATGACGCGGCCATAGAAAGCGGGGCAGCCCTCGGGATCTTCCGTGCGAATTTCCACCGGGCACGGGAAGGTCGCGGCAATGTCATGCTCGCGCAGCGGCTTCAGCGTACCCATGCCTGCCGCCGCGAGGTCGCGGGCAATGCCGTAGACGCCCATGCAATCGGGACGGTTGGGAGTGATCGCCACGTCGAATACGGGCGATGCGCCGTGGTAGGTGGCGAAGTCCTCGCCCACCGGCGCATCTTCGGGCAGTTCGATGATGCCTTCGTGCGCATCGCCAAGCTCTAGCTCGCGCACCGAACACATCATGCCGTTCGACTCGACGCCGCGAATCTCCGACTTGCGCAGCTTCATGCCGTTGGCCGGCACCACGGCCCCGGCAACGCCCAGCACGCCCTTCATACCGGCGCGGGCATTGGGCGCACCGCAGACCACGGTCAGCGGATCGCCTTCACCCGTGGATACGGTGAGCACCTGCAACTTGTCGGCATCGGGATGCGGCCTCGCGGTCAGCACCTCGGCCACGCGGAAGCCTTCCAGCTTTTCTGCAGGGTCCTCGATATCTTCCACTTCGATGCCGATGGCGTTCAGCTTGGCGGCGATTTCGGCGACGCTGGCCTCGGTCTCGAGGAAGTAGGTCAGCCATTCGAGCGAGAACTTCATGCTTTCGCTCCTACACCGGCGGAAAGGGTCGGCTGGTCGAACGGGCTGAAGCCATAATGCGACAGCCAGCGGGTATCGCCGTCGAAGAAGGCGCGCAGGTCGTCCATGCCGTACTTCAGCATGGCAAGGCGATCCACGCCAACGCCGAAGGCAAAGCCTTGCCACTCGTCGGGGTCGAGGCCTGCGAATTCGATCACGCGCCGATTCACCATGCCGCTGCCCAGCAGTTCCATCCAGCCGTGGCCGGGTTCGTCACCGCTGCCGCCAAGGATACGCTTGCCATTCTCGATGGCGAAGCCGACGTCGACTTCAACGCTAGGCTCGGTGAAAGGGAAGTAGCTGGGGCGCAGGCGCAGGACGATGTCCTCGGTTTCGAAGAAAGCCTTGAGAAACGTCTCCAGCGTCCACTTGAGGTGGCCGAGATGGATACCCTTGTCGATCACCAGGCCTTCGATCTGGTGGAACATCGGCGTGTGCGTGGCGTCGCTGTCGGAACGGTAGACGCGGCCTGGCGCAATGATGCGCAGCGGAGCGCCTTCTGCCATCATCGTGCGCACCTGCACCGGGCTGGTGTGCGTGCGCAGCAGCATCTTGCCGCCCTTGGGCGCGGTATCGGGGAAATAGAAGGTGTCGTGCATCGCGCGGGCCGGGTGGCTTTCCGGCATGTTGAGCGCGGTGAAGTTGTACCAATCATCCTCGATCTCCGGACCCGTGGCGACAGCGAAGCCGAGGTCGGCGAAAATCTCCGCCAGTTCGTCCATCACCTGGCTGACCGGGTGTACGCTGCCTTTGGGCGCGGCGGGCGCAGGCAGCGTCAGGTCGAGCGTTTCTGTGGCAAGGCGCGCTTCCAGTTCGGCGGCCTCCAGCTCGTCCTTGCGCGCGGTCAGCGCGTCGGCAACCGTCTGACGCAGCGACTGGATGGCGGGCGCTTTCTCCTGCCGTTCATCCGGGCTCATCTTGCCAAGCGTTTTCAGCAGGCCGGAAATACTGCCCTGCTTGCCAAGATATTCGACGCGCATCGCCTCGAGCGCGTTCAGATCTGCGGCCCCGGCAATGCGGGCACTTGCCTCGTGGGCCATTTGTTCGTGTTCGGACATTGGTACTTCGATATGTTTTTGCGGACAGGCCGCGCCTGTTAGCCGCCATGCCGCCCGTGCCCAAGTCCTAAATGACAGCGGTGGGTCGCCTCAGCTCTGGTGCGCACCCTGCTCGTCAAGGCGATGGGCGATGATTGCGTTGGGCAAGGGGTGAGGCAATTTTGCGTATTCGCTGGGAGTCATTCCCATGAAGGCGCGAAAATCGCGCACGAAATGGGCCTGGTCGACATAGTGATCGTCCAGCGAAGCGCTCCATGTACGATCCGGATCGAGGGAAAACTTGCCCAGGCTGCGCAAAAACCGCTGGCGCCGCAACAGGAGCTTCGGCGAAAAACCGAAATAGCGCGAGGCCAGGCGCTCGATGGTACGGCGACTGACTCCCACCTTCTGCGCCAGCGTCTTTACGTCACCGATCTCCGGATCGCGCAGGGCCATGTAGAGGGCTGTCACCATTTCCTCGTGCGGGTTGGGGGCAGGCTGCGCATCGATCAGGTGCTGCTCTATCGACCGCGCGGTGGCTTCGGGATCGCCCACATCCCCCTCGACCAATTGCTGGATTGGGGCAAACCGCGACAGCGCGGGCACGGTCGCTCCATCGTGCAACTGGTTGGCAAAGGCACTGGCCGGGCCTTCGACATAACGCGCCCAGCCTGCCGGTTTCACACCGATGCTCCACGACCGCGAGTTGCCAAGGCGAAGACACACCGCCCGGCTCGTCGGTCCGTGTGCAGAACATCGGGCCAGTAGTTGCATGGGGTCACCCCACAGCGCCGCCCGGTGCTGCTGTCCGCTGGCAAGGAAATTGATGCTTGCCCAATCGGGGTAATGGCAGTCCGCCACCTGGTCCTTTTCGGGGACGTTGACCATAAAGAAGTATAGCGACCCAAAATAGTCGTGCAGGCGCGCGGCAAGGCTGAAGACCCGCACCTCTATTCCTTCACCCTGTTTCGTTGCTGCCGAGATTTGTCTTCCCCACAAAAAGTCCCCGCGCTCCGAAAACAGCGCGCTGCTTAGCACTTGCGTCGCATCGCAAGCAAGTTGCCGCCATCCCTACGAATTGGTGGGAAACAAAGCCGACTCGATTAATCATCGCCTCGACGAAGGCGAGCGATTTTTCGACGTGATCGGCAATCGTACCTGACGAGCCTGTGCGCCCTGCCCGACAAATGGTGCCGGTACGATGAAAAGCGCCGTTATCTAAATGACAAGCGCTGTTAGGTTTCACCGCACCACTTGTTCATCGGTGCGATTGCGATTGTCCTCCCTTTACGCGGCGTTTCGACCGCGAACAGTCTAGCAGGGGATACGCAATGTCTAATTTGAGAAATGCCGCCTTGTGCGCAGGCCTGGCCGTCATCGCGCTGGCACCCGCGCCCGCTCTGGCGAACGATGAAGAGGTACAGCTTGTTCGGTGCGAGGAGAGCCTGGGCACCGTCGCCCTGGTCGACAGTCCGAACGCGGGATGGAGCCAGTGGGATCTCGGCAGTCCGCGAATGCTGGTGTCGCGGCTCGCTGCCGAATCGGGTTGCTTCACCCCGCACAGCGGTGCCGACGGCACACCGGCCCAGTTCCTTCTCACCGCGATTGCCGGCACGCAGGAGGAAGTCGATCAGGGAATCAACGTGGCGACGGGCGTTGCCCGGGAGGCGCTGGTACGATCCGGCGCTGCGGGAGCCGTTCTTTCGCGCGTACCTTTCGGCGGGGCGGCTCTGGGCATGCTGGGCGGCCTTGGCGGCAGGCGGACGACTGTTGCCGCAGCTCTGACCGTGGTCAGCCCGGCCACCGGCCAGCCGCTGGCTGCGGGCAGCGGTTCGGTGCGCAGTTCCAGCCTCAGCTTTCGCGGTTCCGGCGGTGCCTACAACCGCGCGCTGGCCGACAGCGTTGGCTATTCCGATAGCGGCAACGGGCGCAAACTGACCGAGGCTTTCATCATCGCCTTCAACCAACTGGTGGACCAGCGCGCTGCGCTGGCGGCCGCTCCCGCAGCGCCCGCACCTGCCGCGGCCGAACCGGCGGCGACCGTGGCGACGGACACCATCATGCGCGACAGCCCCAGTGCCGAGGGCGTGGAAATCCGCTCCCTTCGCGAAGGGACGCAGCTGACGCCTTCGGGACGCCGCGAGGGGCTGTGGATCGAGGTATCCGACAATTTCGGCACCAGTGGCTGGGTATCGGTCGAAGACCTGCTTTAAGCCTGACCTTCTGCGCAGCGGGCGGGTTCCTGCTCAAGCGATCCCGGCAGGAGCACGCCTGCCTGCAAAAGCGAAGGGCGCGGATGGCATTTGCCAACCGCGCCCTTTTGCTGTTCGAAAGCTGTTGTCTGCGATCAGGCGGGCAGGGCTTCCTTGGCCTGCTTGATGATCAGGCCGAAAGCTTCGGCTTCGTTCATCGCCAGGTCGGCCATCACCTTGCGGTCCAGCTCGATACCGGCAAGCTTCACGCCGTGCATGAACTGCGAGTAGGTCAGGCCTTCGGGACGCACGGCGGCGTTGATGCGCTGGATCCACAGGGCGCGGAAATTGCGCTTCTTAACCTTACGGTCGCGATAGGCGTACTGGCCGGCCTTTTCGACGGCCTGGCGGGCGACGCGGATCGTATTCTTGCGACGGCCGCGGTAACCCTTGGCCTGTTCCAGAATACGCTTGTGCTTCTGGCGGGTGGTCACACCACGTTTAATGCGAGGCATATCTTTTCTCCTTTAAACCCGGCTCAATCGAGACCGTAGGGCGCCCATTTCTTCACAGCACTCCAGTCTGCCTTGGACAGAACCTTGGTGCCGCGCTGCTGGCGGATATACTTGGCATTGTGGCTGATCAGGCGGTGGCGCTTTCCAGCGACACCATGCTTGACCTTGCCGGTGGCGGTGAGCTTGAAGCGCTTCTTCACGCCGCTCTTGGTCTTCAGCTTGGGCATTTTCATCTCCTTTGCAGAGACACGTCCAACCAGCCCTGGCAGCCCTTCGTAGCCAGACCGGAAGATAATCACGTGTCAGTGAAGGGCGCGCATCTAGCGATTCTGCGGCGAAATGCAAGTTAGTTGATGAAACACATGCAGACGGCGGGGGTGATTGCCTGCGAAAGAAGCCGGCGGTGGGAAAGAGCAACTGGCGACCCTGCGCCCGGCACTGCCTGTAGGAAAGCCTGGAGCGAGGCGATCGGCTAGCGTCCGGTTTTCTCCACCTGCGCCAGCGTCCGGATCAGCACGCCGTACACGAACAGGCGCATCAGTTGCCGCCCATCGCCTCCAGCACGTCTTCCAGCCGCGCGGGATCGCCCAGCGCCAGCACGCTGCCGTCGGACCCGGCGTGCAAGGGCTCACCCTGCCAGTCGCACATCATGCCGCCTGCGCCTTCGACGATGGGCACCAGCGCGGCATAGTCGTGCAGCTTCAGCCCCGCCTCGCACACGATGTCGAGGTGGCCCGACGCGAGGCAGGCGTAGTTGTAGCAGTCGCCGCCCATCACCATCCGCTTGTGATCGGTCTTGGCCGCCAGCATCATGAACACGTCGCCCTCGGTCTGGCTGAAATAGTGCGGCCCGGTGGTGGCGAGGCTGGCGGACGAAAGCTCACGGCAGCGCCGGGTTTCGACCCGCTTGCCATTGAAGGTTGTGCCCTGCCCGGCAACGCCGAGCCATCGCTCCGAAGCGATCGGCTGGTCGAGCATTCCCAGCACCGGAAAGCCATTTACCAGCAGCGCGATCAGCGTGCCGAAGATCGGGCGCCCGGCAAGGAAGGCGGTGGTGCCGTCAATGGGGTCTAGCACCCACTGGCGGCCCGAAACGCCGTCCTTCACGCCGAATTCCTCGCCGTGGATGCCGTCGCCGGAAAACTCCGCCTCGATCAGCTTGCGCATTGCCTCCTCGGCATTGTGGTCCGCGATTGTCACGGGCGTGGCATCGCCCTTCGCCTCGCTGTCCACGCCTGAACGGAACAGCGGAATGATTTCGCTGCGCGCCGCATCGGCCAGGCGGTGGGCAAGGGCAATTTCGGCGTCGAGGTTCACGTCAGTCGAACAGGCTGGAGACAGAGCTTTCGTCGGCAATCCGGCGGATCGCCTCGCCCAGCAGGGGCGCTATCGGCAGGATGCGGATGCGATCCGAATCCTTGGCAGCATCGGTCGGCTGGATGGAATCGGAAATCACCAGTTCCTTCAGCGCGGACTTGTTCACCCGCGCCACCGCGCCGCCCGACAGCACGCCGTGGGTGATGTAGGCGGTCACGCTTTTCGCGCCCTGGTCCAGCAGCGCCTGCGCCGCGTTGCACAGGGTGCCGCCCGAATCGACGATATCGTCGATCAGGATGCAGGCACGGCCCTGCACGTCGCCGATGATGTTCATCACCTCGCTCTCGCCCGGACGGTCACGCCGCTTGTCGACGATGGCCAGCGGCGCGTTGTCGAGCCGCTTTGCCAGCGCACGGGCGCGCACCACGCCGCCCACGTCGGGGGAGACGACCATCAGTTCCCCGTCGCCATAGCGCGCCTGGATGTCGGCAGCCATCGTCGGCGCGGCATAGAGGTTGTCGGTCGGGATATCGAAAAAGCCCTGGATCTGCCCTGCGTGCAGGTCCACCGCCAGCACGCGGTCCGCGCCTGCCTCGGTAATCAGGTTGGCCACCAGCTTGGCCGAGATCGGCGTGCGCGGGCCAGGCTTGCGGTCCTGCCGGGCGTAGCCGAAATAGGGCACCACGGCGGTGATGCGCTTGGCCGAGGCGCGGCGCAGCGCGTCGATCCCGATCAGCAATTCCATCAGGTTGTCGTTCGCCGGGAAACTGGTGGACTGGACGATGAACACGTCCTCCCCGCGCACGTTCTCGTGAATCTCGATGAACACTTCCTCGTCGGCAAAGCGGCGAACGCTGGCGTCGGTAAGGGGGACTTCGAGATAGCCGGCAATGGCACGGGCGAGCGGCAGGTTGGAATTGCCGGACATGATTTTCATGGATGCGAATCCCTCAGGCGATACGGACGGGTCCGCCCTAGCCGAGCGTCATGGAATTGCAACGTGGAGGGTGGCGGTTGTTGTCAGTGTTTGTTTTACGAACCCGCCTCCGCGGGTTCGTCCTCGCTAGATGCGCAGCAAGCTGCGCCCGCTGCGGGCGGGCGTTTGCCCTTGCGGTTGGCTGGACGCCAACCGGGTTTGCACTATTGATCGGCACTAGGGGAAACCGGACATTGCTGAATGACTGGAATGGGGTGGAAAGCTGTCATTCGTCTTTAGGGCGTTATCGCACGCCATCCGTCGTGCTCGCCTATCGGCACAGTATGCCAACATCTGCCATCGGGTAAGGAAGCGGATACATACAGCTTTCGCCCATTTTCCAGCCAGTCAATCCAATGAGGTGCTGACCGAGCCTGAGTCCGGCACCCTCTGTTGGAGACCAGCGCTTCACGAAGCGATAACCTTGGTGGTCAATTTGCTCAAAGAGCCACATGCTGCCATCGAAGCCATACGAACACGCGTCCGCCTTTTCTTCAAATAGTCCATCCTCCCTGAGCAACTGTTGCAGGTCAGCCACCTCTTCATCGGATAGCCTGATTTTTTTCGAGCTGGCGATAGACCCCGGTTCGTAGCCGCCAGCTCCATCCATTCGCTTTGCAAACAGGGTATACGTGCCCTCATTCTCCTGAACACGAACGAAGATGGAGGGCGAGAAGCTTGGTATATAGCTGAAGCGGAGGGCAAAATTTGGCGGTGCATCTTGTTCGGAGAAAAGAAAGAACGAGGGTTCTCGGGCAGCCGTCCACTGCTCTGGATACCATTCCTCCTCGACTTCGCCGATGAGGGGCCTTGGTACTGCGTCGGAACCACAATAATCAACAATTGGATCGCCGAATGATTCAGGAAAATATCCTGATGCGAAATTCGCGGCCGCGCTTCCACCTTTCTGGCTGAATTGCGCGTCGAACTCACGATCATATTGGGGCGCTGGCATGCAACCGAGTGACAATAAACACATGGCAAAAATTGATAATTTCGCACGGTGCATATCAGCAGAGTAAGCGTGGACGGCTACGTCCGCAATGGGGTCGTTAGCGGACAGACTGCTTTTGGCGGCTCTCGATGCCCGCGAAAAGCCGGTTCAGCCACGTTCGCCAGGCCAACGCCTCAACGAGGATCGTCACCGCCGGGCTGATCGATGATGGCTTCCGATGGATTCTCCTGTGTCCTCTTGCGCAGGTAGCGGCGGGCCGCATCCGCGCGCAGGAAGCTGGCGGCGAACCGCGTGACCACGCTCAGCGCGAGGAGCACGGCGATATTGCCCAGCACGCCCCAGCTTGCCGAGAACAGCGCGGCCAGTATCCCGGTGAACACCACGCCGATGCCTGCCAGCAGCACGCCGAGGATGACGCCGAGCATGCCCCATTCGATGTACGTCGAGGCCAGCGCATAGAGCCAGAGGCTGATCCCGAACAGGAGCGAGGCGAAGCCGAACAGACCGCCCGCCAATCCGCGCGTCGCCGGGATGAACGCCAGCGGCACAAGGGCAAGGGACACCAGCGCCGCAGCGCCGATCAGATCGGGTATCCAGCCAAGCGTCCAGACGCTGAACTCGGCAGCCCCGAACAGCAGCAGGACAGGCACGGCAATAATCGCCAGCAGCACCACCACACCGATCACCGCGAGGCCGAGCGGCGAAACGCGCAATGTCCTGACTTTAATTCCTGCCACTGGCTGACCTCGACGTGGCCTAGATGCGGTGCTCGGCCCGCACCCAGCGCACGGTGCCGCTGCTGGCGCGCATAACCACGCTCTCGGTGGTCATGATGCGTTCGCCGTTGGGGCGCTTGATGCGCTTCACGCCGTCGAGCAGCGATCCGCTGGTGACGCCGGTAGCGGCGAAGATGCAGTCGCCCTTGGCAAGGTCGTGCAGCTTGTAGATGCGGTCGAGGTCCTCGATCCCCCACTTGCGGGCGCGTTTGCGCTCGTCATCGTTGCGGAACAGCAGGCGGCCGTTGAACTGCCCGCCCACGCAGCGCAGGGCAGCGGCGGCCAGCACGCCCTCGGGTGCGCCGCCAGAGCCCATGTAGATGTCGATGGTGGTGTCCTGGTCGGTGGTGGCGATCACGCCTGCCACGTCGCCGTCGCCGATCAGCACCACGCCGCAACCGAGGCCGCGAAGCTCGGAAATCAGCTCGGCATGTCGCGGACGGTCGAGCACGCAGACGATGATGTCCTTGGGCTCCACGCCTTTCGCTGCCGCCACGGCCTCGACGTTCTGCGTCGGCGTTTTCGCCAGGTCGATCACGTCCTCGGGATAGCCGGGGCCGACGGCGATCTTGTCCATGTAGACATCGGGCGCATTCAGCAGGCAGCCTTCCTCGGCAGCGGCCAGCACGGCCAGCGCGTTCGGGCCGGCCTTGGCGGTAATGGTGGTGCCTTCCAGCGGATCGAGCGCGATATCGATCTTCGGACCCTTCCCCGGTGCACCGCCGACCTTTTCGCCGATGTAGAGCATGGGCGCCTCGTCCCGCTCACCCTCGCCGATCACCACGGTGCCGTCGATGTAGAGCGTGTCGAAGCTTTTGCGCATGGCCTCCACGGCGGCGGCGTCGGCAGCCTTTTCGTCGCCGCGACCGATCAGGTCCGATGCGGCGATGGCAGCAGCTTCGGTGACGCGCACCAGTTCCATGACGAGGACGCGATCGAGCACGCTCTTGGCGGAATTATCGGAGTTCATAGGTAATTCAGGCTCCCATCTGAATGTCGGACCATGATTGGCTTGGGCGCTTAGGTCGGGGGGATGACATTGTCGAGGCGGCTTGCGCTCTTTTTATCGCCTCTGGCCATAACCGCGCCCGCGATGGCGCAGGACGTGTACGGCCCCAGCGATTTTGCCAGCGAAGCCAATAGCGACGCGCCTGTGCCGCTAATCGAGGCCAAGCCCTGCGAGGAGGAGGTGCGCGAGGACGGGGCCATCGTCGTGTGCCGCGAACTTGAGGAAGCGGATCGCTACCTCTCGCCCCTGCCACGTCCCGTGCAGTCCGACCGGCGGATCATCCCCGGCCTTACCGAACCACCGTGCTGGGTAACGCAGGGCGAATCGCTGGGCTGCATGCGGCTGGGCTCCGTCCCGCCCTATCCGCCGCTGATCGACCTGACCGCCTTCCCCGAACCGCTGAGCGAGGAGGAGGCGGCAGCTGTTTCCGCTGTCGAGACAGAGGACACACGGGAGACCGGGGCATCCGCGGGCGAGCGGGTGCCGATAGACCTGTCGGATGATGGCTGAGTGACCGCACGTGCCATCGCTGCCCTGGCGGCCATCTGCTTCGCTTCCACCGCGCAAGCGCAGCAGGTCTACGGCCCCGTCAATGCCGAACCGGTGAACGAGGATGCCCCACGTGTTCTGGTAGAGGATGAGGCGTGCGAGGACGCGGTGCAGGACGACGGCACGATCCTGGTTTGCCGGGAGCGGGTGCAGTCCGAACGCTACATGTCGCCCCTGCCGCCGCCGATCGATGGAGACAGGGGTCTGCTCATTCCCCCGGATGTCAGCACTCTGCCGCCATGCGTCCACGCGCCGCCGCTCAGTTTTTGCCCCAAGCTGGGTCGGCCGCCTCCGCCGTTGCCGATGGTGGACACCACTGCATTCCCGGAGCCGCTGAGCGCGGAAGATGCCGCGCGGGTGAGCCGGGTGGGAAATGATCCCGCGGACTAGCCGACCAGGCGCATCACCAGCGGCTCGTCCACCAGCGCGGGAGAGCCTTCGAGCAGTTCCAGCGCGCGGGTCACGCCGCTTTCCGGACCTTCGTGGGTGACGATCGCCACCAGCACCGGTTCCTCACCGCCATCTTCGGGGTGGCCGTGCTGGATCATGCTCTCGATGGAAACCCCCGCATCGCGCATGGCGGCGGTAATCTCGGCCAGCACACCGGGGCGGTCCGCTACGGTGAAGCGCACGTAGGCGCGGTTGCGTCGGTCGCCCGGATCGGCCGGCGTGCTCGCTACCAGCGAATCGACCGGCTGGGAGAACGGCGCCATGCGATTGCCGCGTGCAATGTCCACCAAGTCCGCCACCACGGCGCTTGCGGTGGGGCCATCACCCGCCCCCGCGCCCTGGAACAGCAGGCGGCCCACGTGGTTGCCCTCTGCCACCACCGCATTGGTCGGCCCGTCGACCGCAGCCAGCGGATGGCGCACGGGCACCAGGTAGGGCGCAACGCGCTGGAACAGATGCCGCGTCCCGTCACGCTCGTCACAGTCGGACAGGCCGATCAGGCGGATGACATAGCCCAGCGCACGGGCCTGGGCGATGTCTGCGGCGCGGATACGGCTGATGCCGCTGGCGTCGACCGCGGCGAAATCCAGCTGCGTGCCGAACGCCAGGCTGGCAAGGATGGCGAGCTTGTGCCCCGCATCCACCCCTTCGATGTCGAACGTCGGATCGGCCTCGGCATAGCCCAGCGCCTGGGCGTCCGACAGCACGTCGCCAAAGTCGCGGCCAGTGGTCTCCATCGTCGACAGGATGTAGTTCGATGTGCCGTTGAGGATGCCGTAGATCCGCTCGATGCGATTGGCCGCCGCCCCTTCTGACAGGCCCTTGATGACAGGGATTCCGCCCGCCACTGCGGCTTCGTAGCGCAGCGGCGCTTCGCTCGCTTCAGCAAGGCGCGCCAGTTCCAGGCCGTGGTGTGCGATCATCGCCTTGTTCGCGGTGACCAATCCCTTGCCGCCAGCCAGCGCCTTGCGCGCAAGGGCCAGGGCCGGACCATCGGAGCCGCCGACCAGTTCCACCACGACATCCACGTCGTCGCGCCCGGCGAAAGCGGTCATGTCGTCTTCCCAGGCATAGGGTGACAGGTCGACGCCGCGATCCTTGCCCCTGTCGCGAGCGGATACGGCCACCACCTCTATCGCCCGGCCTGCACGCGCGGCTATCAGGTTGCCGTTCTCGGCCAGCAGGCGCAGCACACCGGCGCCCACGGTTCCCAGGCCCGCCAGGGCAATTCGCAGATTGTCAGCCATCGTCTTCCCGTTGCTCGTGTCAGTTGCGGGACGAGGCGTTAGGCACGCTCGCAACGCTTGGCCAGAGCAGACCTGCTTGGGTCAGGTAAAGCGGCGCTCGCAGGGTCCGAGCTGGCCAAGGATAAAAGCGTAGTCCTCGCGCGCCTGTGCCTGCGAGGCGCGATCGCTCTGGAGGAACGAATCACCCCGCAGCTCGCGCGGCAGGAAGCAGGCGAACTGGTACCACAGCAGCGATTCGGGTTCGGGCGCGCGGGCCGAGGCATCGACCAGCTCACCCAGCGAAACGCCCCATTCGGGCGTCATTCCGGGCCGGCGGATGACCGATAGCGAAACTGGCGTACCGTCTTCTGTCTCCACGAACATCTGGGTTTCGAATTCCCCCGCCAGGTTGCCCGGTACGGAGATCACATCGCGCACGCCGATAATGGCGGGAGGGGCATCTGCGGCGGCAAGCTGGGTCAGCACGCGGCGCACCCTCGCCTCTATCTGCGGCCCTGCCGGCAGCATGGAATCGGACGACAACAGCTGGATAGCGCCCGGCTGGCTGCGCGAAAGATCGCCGAAGATCACGAAGCTACGCTCCTCCAGGTCGGGCGCATCGCCATCGGCATCGCGGCGTTGGTCCACCACGAAAACCAGTTCGCTGCCAACACCCTGGGGCGCGACGAGCAGGCTTCGTGTCAGCGCCTCTATGTAAAGACGTACCTTGCCCGGCTCCACATTGGGCGCGCGCTCGGGCGGGAAGGCGATCTGGTCCTCCACCGTCACCACCGCGACGGTATCGGACTCGGTCGCCATGGTCACAAGGTCGGCATATGTGGGCGCCTGCGACGAAGGCAGTTCAGCCGAAACAGAGTCCTGCGACATGGCAGGGCCTGCCGAAACACAGGCGGGGGTGGCAACCGCCAGCAGGCCTGCAAGCAGCGCCTTGGCGGAGGTGACAGGTAATGGCATCGGCTTGCTTTTCCTTGCTGCTGGTCCGGTCTTGCGTGCGGCCTTATGCGCGGCGCCTTGCGTCTCGACAATGCGTGAAGCGCACGCGCGGGTCCGCGCTTTTGCGCATGACAGGCGGGTTAGGGTGAATTGGCGCTTAATCAACAAAGGGTTTGCCCCAGCCGGTCAGGCCCGTTAAGAGCCGCCCAAGTCTGTCCGGGAAAAAGATAGAAAAATTCCCGCTGTGACGTTTTGGGCACATTTTGTTGTTGTGCCGGGTCGAAGTCGCAAGGTATCAAACGGTAGGCATACTATTCATGCGGGATCATCCGGACGTGTTCCGGGTAGTCTCAGAAGGGTCGGGTCGTTTCGGCTCGGTCGGACGAAAAACGGAGTGAAGGGACTGGATGGCTTACGCTGACCAAGAAATGAGCGGCAGTCGAGTTGTTTCGATTGTCATCGTTGCCCTCATCCACGTGGCAGTTGGCTATTTGCTCATTTCCGGGCTCGCCATTTCGGCGGTGAAGGAAATTGCAGAGCGAGTGACCACCGTGGATATCGAGGAGCCGGAACCACCGGAACCGGAGGAGGAACCACCACCACCGCCGCCCGAGCAGGACGTCGCACCGCCGCCGCCTGTCGCGCCGCCGCCGCCGATGAACATATCGCCAGCGCCGCCGCAGATCCGCACGCAGCCGAACATTCCGCCGCCGGCACCCCCGGCATTGCGGGTTCCGCCGCCGGCACCGGCTGCACCGCCGGCACCGCCGCCAGCACCGCCGCCACCGCCTTCGCAGGCACGCCCGGCATCCCCGGATGGCCAGGCCCGCTGGACGCGTCGCATCATCGAAAACTACCCTTCACGCGCTCTGCGTCGTGAGATCGAGGGTACGGTCGGTGTGAGTGTAACCGTCGGCCCGGATGGACGCGTGTCCTCTTGCCGGGTGACCCGTGCAGCGGATCCCACGCTGGACCAGGCGGCTTGCGACGACATTACGCGCTACGCCCGATTCAACCCTGCCCTGGACGACGCTGGTCGTCCGACGACGGGCAGCTGGGCGACCAACATCGTTTACCAGATCAACTGATCGAACAGATTTTCTCTAGGAAGAGGACTTACATCGCATGCTTATCGAAACACTCGCCGTCGCAGGCGCCGAAGCTCCGGCCAACCAGTTCGGCTTCATGGAAGCCATGGAACAGGGCGGCCCCGTCGCCTGGGCCATTCTCACCGTGCTGGTCATCCAGTCGGTCGGATCGTTCTACATCCTGTTCACCAAGATCTTCGAACAGAACAAGGTAATGAAGGAATACCGTTCCAACCGTGCCGCTTTCTGGCGTTCCGGTTCGATCAAGGAAGGCGCTACCAAGTTCGACAAGGACAGCGCATGGCGCCAGCTGGTCGACGACGGCATCCGTGCCGGCGACGAATCGTCCAAGATGCACGACAGCCTCGAATCGCATGACTGGCTGCACGGCACGCTGGCCCGTTCGGAAAGCGCCATCATGGCGAAGCTGAACGGCGGCCTGCCTTTCCTCGCCACGGTGGGTGCAACGGCTCCCTTCGTCGGGCTGCTCGGCACCGTGATCGGTATCTACCGCGCTCTCATCAACATCGGCATCTCCGGTTCGGCCTCGATCGACAAGGTTGCAGGCCCCGTGGGTGAAGCCCTGATCATGACCGCCATCGGTCTGCTCGTGGCCGTGCCGGCCGTGTTCGCCTACAACTACCTGATGAGCCGCAACCGCAAGATCTCCGCGATGCTTTCGGGCTTCTCGACCGATCTGCAGGCCAACATCACCTCGAACGGCCAGGTAAAGCCTGCCGTCGCAGCTCCGGCTTCGAAGACGGCTGCCAAGCCTGTCACTGCCAAGCCCGCAACCACCAAGGCAGGCGCAACGGCTACTTCGACCTCGCCGAACGCTCCCCGGAGCTAAGGCACACGGTCGCCAAGAGAACTGGCGGGCGCTTTCGCATGCGGGCGCCCGCCACCCGAATTAAGTAACCTGAGATAGGACTAGAGACATGGCCATAGCGATGGGAGATGGTGCCGGCGAAACGCCGATGTCGGAAATCAACACCACGCCGCTGGTGGACGTCATGCTGGTGCTGCTGATCATCTTCCTGATCGCGGTTCCGGTTGCCATCCAGACGGTCGAGGAGCTCGAGATTCCGGTCTTCGCCTCTTCCGAATCCGACGACAAGGTCGAGAACCTGCTGATAACGGTGTCGACGACCGACCCCGAAGGCCGGACTCCCGGCACGATCAACACCGACTTCACCGGCGCGACGCGTGACGGCGAATGCCGCATCTTCATCAACAACACCACGCTGGTCGATTCCGGTGAGCTGTACGACCGTGCATTCGAGCGTCTCGACACGATCGTGACCAATGCGGGCGGCCCCGATGCGATCATGCAGAACCCGGAACTGATCCCGCAGGTGCACATCCGCGGTGACGTGAATGCCCCGTGGCGCTGTGTCGCGGGCACGATCTTCAACGTCCAGGCGGCTGGCTATCCCACCGTCGGGTTCATTTCCAATCCCGTCGATCCAAGCTGATACCAGTTGCCAGATCGACAGGACGAACAGATTAAGGAGTAAGCTACCATGGCAATGTCAGGCGGCAGCGATGATGGCGAACCGATGATGGACATGAACATGACGCCGTTGATCGACGTCCTGCTCGTGCTGCTCATCATGTTTATCATCACCATCCCGGTGGCGACGCACGCGGTCAACATCGACCTGCCTTCGCCCACCAACAACCCGGACACCCCGGATGTCGACCCGATCAAGAACAAGATCGTGCTGACCCCGGATGGCGAAATCCTCTGGAACGCCGAAGCGATCAGCCAGGGCGAACTGGTCGGCAACCTGCAACAGTCTCTCACCTTCGCGGTGGAGCCGGAACTGCAGTTCGAGCCGGAAGCCAACGCCAGCTACGATCTGTCGGCCAAGGTGCTGAACATCATCAAGGCCAGCGGCGTCACGAAGTTCGGCTTCGTCGGCAACGAGAAGTACCGGGCCTTCGGCAAGGAATAGATCCTTCCCGCGAGAGCACACGAACAAGGGGCGGAGCGATCCGCCCCTTTTTTGTGCGTGCAATCCTGCGTCGTCGCCCACTCCCGACCCCCATGCCCTCTTGACCCAGCTCGCGATAAGTGATGTTATCCTGTCACATACTGGGAAGAGGAGAATACCATGGCCATTCGTTCCCGCATGCTGGATCGCAGCTACAGCACTGTGCCCCAACCCATGAGCGAACTGAACATCACGCCCCTCATCGATGTCCTGCTTGTGCTGCTGGTCATGCTGATCCTCTCCATCCCCATCGCAGCGCACCGGCTGGACGTGGACCTGCCTGGCCCCGGCCCCCGCGCGCTGACCGATTACGAAGCGGTCGCGCTGGTCGTACAGCAGAACGGTGCCGTCCTGTGGAACGGCGAAGCGGTGTCGCATGCCGAACTGGACAGCCGCCTCGCGGCGGCCGCCGCACAGCCGGAAATGCCACTGATCCGCTTCGAACCCGAAGCCAATGCCAGCTACGAGGCAAGCGTGAACGTCATCAACGCCATCGCCGATGCAAGGCTCGACAAGTTCGCCTTCGTCGGCAACGAGCGGTACCGCGAGTTCGATGCCGACTAGGAGGCGCTTCTCCCGCCAACAGGAGCCCGAATTCGCGCTCATCACCAGCATGTCTCTGGTGCCGCTGGCGGCGATATTCCTGATCGTGGCGGTGCTCGCCATGAGCACCTACGGTATCAAGCCCCACGCCATCGAAGTCGATCTTCCGCCGCCGGGTCCTCCCGCGTCCATCGAACCGCTCAGCCCGCCGATCAACCTGCTCTCCATCGACCGCGAGGGCCAGACTAGTTGGAACAGCCTGCCGGTCACCCGGGACGAGTTGCAGGCAATACTACGACAGACACTGTCCGATAATCCCCAACCGGCACTGCATTTCGCGCCCACGGGTGATGCTTCCTACGCGGACGCAATGGCCCTGCTGGATCAAGTGCGGCAGGCCGGGCTGATCGATGCCTGCTTCGTACTCTCCGACGTCTGGCGTTATCGGCAATACGAAGATGCGGACCCGGATGAGGGGCTCCAGCCATCGCAGCGGCACGGCTGCAACTGGCGCAATGGCTAGACCGCTTGCCTGTGTCAATCGCCTGCGCCATCCCTGTCGCGTGCAGGACGAGGAACATTGGCAAGGCATGGGCGCGCGCCGCCATCTAGGCGCACTTGGCGCTGAACGCGCGCCTCTCCTGCAACTTGTGGAGGCAATCTGCGCCGCCCGCACCGGCCACCGCTTCGCCGACCTTGCGCCGCTCGCGCCATTTCTCGTCCACGGTGCGGCCGGGGCCATCGCCCGCGACATTCTCGGTGCGCGCGCCCGCCCGGTGCGCGCGGTGCTGTTCGACAAGACGCCGGCTTCCAACTGGTCACTCGCCTGGCATCAGGATCGCACTATCGCCGTGCAGGAGCGCGCCGAAGCGGAAGGTTTTCGCAACTGGACGGTCAAGCAGGGCATCTGCCACGTCGAGCCGCCGTTCGCGCTGCTTGCCGGCATGGTGACGCTGCGCCTGCACCTTGACCATGTGGGAGAGGACAATGCACCGTTGCTGATCGCCCCCGGATCGCACCGGCTGGGACTGATTTCCGAGGCCCGGATAACCGATGTCGTCGCGAAGTGCGGCAGTGCGGTGTGCCTGGCAGAGGCCGGCGATGTGTGGAGCTACGCGACACCGATACTGCACGCCTCTGCAGCGTCGCAATCACAGGGTCATCGCCGAGTGTTGCAGGTCGACTATTCGGCAGATGACCTGCCCGCGCCTTTGCGCTGGCTGCCCACCTGAACGGTCAACCCTCTGGATCTGCTGCCAGCCCCTCCGGCAATCCATCGACCCGCATCGCCGCGCCTGCCAGCGTTTCGGCCTCCAGCAGCAGTTCGTCGTCCTGCGCGCCCTGCGGCACGCTCTCGCGCCCGATCATCACCATCACCGGCACGGCAAGCGGGCTCACGCGATCCAGCTTCACATGGTCCAGTTTCTCGGCCGCCGTATCGAGCAGGTCGCCCAGCCGCCCGATATCGGTCATGCGCGCGCGGGCATCGGCCCATGCCGCCTCTATCAGCACGTGGTCGGGCTCGTACTTGCGCAATACGTCGTAGATGAGGTCGGTGCTGAAGGTCACCTGCCGCCCGCTCTTGCGCTTGCCGGGATGCAGGCGCTCCACCAGGCCGCCGATCACCGCCACCTCGCGGAAAGCACGGCGCAGCAGGTGGGAATCCTGCACCCAGTCGATGAATTCCTCGGTCAGGATATCGGGAGAGAGCAACGGGCGCGGGTCTTCCACCGGCTTCAGCCCCCAGACCGCCAGCGAATAGTCGTTAGCCACGAAACCGCCGGGCATCAGGCCCATCGATTCCATGCGCGCGGTGATCAGCATGCCCAGCGACTGGTTCGCGTTCCAGCCGGTGAAGGTGTAGTAGACGGTGTAGTGCCGCTTGGCGTGGGGGAAGCTTTCCACCAGCAGGTTGTCCGGCCCCGGCAGGTGGCTGCGCCAGTCCTGCACCTCCAGCCATTCGCGCACGTCATCGGGAAAGCGCGCCCAGCCCGCCCGGTCCACCAGCAGCGCGCGAACACGGTCCGCCAGGTGCGTGGTGAGCGGCAGGCGCAACCCGCCGTAGCTGGGGATCATCGCCGCCTTGGAACTGCCGCGCACGATCAGCTCCATGTCCTTCAGTTGCTCCACTTCCACGTTCACGCCCGCGAACTGGAAGGTGTCGCCCGGTCGCAAGCTGGCGGCAAAGCGCTCCTCCACCTTGCCCAGCGAACGGCCATTGCGAAAACGCACTTCCAGCATCTCGGAATCGATGATGATGCCTGCGTTCATGCGGTGGCGCGCTGCCTGCTCGGGATGCGTGAGCCGCCATACCCCGTCACGGTCGCGCGTGATGCGCTTGAACTTGTCGTAGGCTTTCAACGCGTAGCCACCCGTCGCCACGAATTCGAGGACGCGCGAAAACTGCTCGGCGTCGATCATTGCATAGGGCCAGCACGAGCGTACCTCTGCCAGCAGTTCGTCCTCACGGAAGGGGGCCGCGCAGGCTGCGGCCATCACGTGCTGGGCCAGCACATCCAGCCCACCGGGGCGGAAATCCTCGCCGTCGCGCTGGCCTTCGTCCACCGCCTGCATGGCCGCGGTCGCCTCCAGGAATTCGAAGCGGTTGCCCGGCACCAGCAGCGCGCGGCTGGGCTGGTCCAACCGGTGATTGGCGCGGCCTATGCGCTGGAGCAGGCGGGACGAGCCCTTTGGCGCGCCCATCTGCACCACCATGTCGATATCGCCCCAGTCGACGCCAAGGTCGAGGCTGGCGGTGCAAACCAGCGCGCGCAATTCGCCGCGCGCCATCGCTCCTTCCACCTTGCGCCGCGCCTCTTTCGACAGGCTGCCGTGGTGGATGCCGATGGGAAGTTTGTCCTCGTTCGCGTCCCACAGGTTCTGGAAGATGTATTCAGCCAGGAAACGGGTATTGGTGAATACCAGCGTCGTGTTGTTGGCCTTGATGCGCTCGTAAAGCTGCGGGATGGACCACGTGGCCGCGTGGCCGCCCCACGGCACGCGCTCTTCTTCGGGCAGCAGGATTTCCACCTGCGGCTCTGCCCCCTTCTCGCCCTGCACCAGTTCGACGCTGTCGATGTCTCCCCATGGCGCGATCCATGCGCGGTAGGCTTCGGGGTCGGCCACCGTGGCGGAAAGGGCAGCGCGCTGCATGTCGGGCGCAATCGCTTGCAGTCGGCTTAGAGCCAGAGCCAGCAGGTCCCCACGCTTTTGCGTGGCGAAGGCGTGGATTTCGTCCACCACGATGCGTTTCAGTCCGGCGAACAGCGTGAAGCTGTCCTCGTAACTGAGCAGGAGGGACAGGCTTTCGGGCGTTGTCAGCAGCACGTTGGGCGGGCGCATGCGCTGGCGCTTCTTGCGGTCGGACGGGGTATCCCCGCTGCGCGTTTCGATCCGCATGTCGAGACCCATCTCCTCGACCGGGGTGACGAGATTGCGCTGCACGTCGTGCGCCAGTGCCTTCAAGGGCGAGACGTAAAGCGTGTGCAGGCCTTCCGGTTTCTTGCCCTCGCCAATCCGCGAGGGGCAGAAATCCGCCAGTGTCGGCAGGAAGCCCGCCAGCGTCTTGCCCGCGCCCGTGTCGGCCACCAGCATCGCGTGCTTGCCCGCGTTAGCCGCTGCCAGCATGTCAGCCTGATGCCGCCGCACGCGCCAGTCGCGGCCGGCGAACCATTCGGCAATTTCAGGGGGGATGGTGGGCTCTGTCACTGCAGGGAAAGCGTTCGCGCGGTGGCCCGGTTCCGTCAAGCTGGCAGATGGCCCGGGCTGCCTGTGCTAGCCGGGGTCAGAGCGAGGATAGCGCCGCCTGCGGTGCCTCGTCGCGCCGTTCCAGCATGGCCTTAAGCAAGGCGATCTCGGCCTCGCAGCGGACCGGATGGGTATCGCTTCGCATAGCCTCGCGCAGTTCGTCCTCGCCAAGGTCGTTGCGCGCGGCGGCATCGACAAAGGCCCATGCAGGAATTTCGGGAGTTTCGGGCCGCTGGCCGGGGGCGGCGAAACCGTCCGATTGCAGGACCAAGGCGGCAACGCTCTTCTCGAAGCGCACCCAGTCGGCGCGCATGGCGGGCACGGACCGGTCGAAGCTGGCCCGCGTCACCTCCCGGCAGGCCGCGTCACCCCCATCCTGCGCAGTTTGCAACCAGGCGAGATGCAGTTGGGCGATCGACCAAGCCTGCTCACGCGGAACGGTGGGCTGGGCCCGCAGCAGCTCCATGCGCAGGAACTTGCGCGGCGCATCGAGGCTGTCAGGATCCCGGGCAAGCCGCTCAACGAGCGCGCGTGCAAGCCGAGGGTCCTGTCTGGCGACATCCGCGAAACTCAGGCCGTTGCCGAACAGTGCATCGACCATGGTCTGCAGCCTCGCGCGCGATACCTCACCGCCCCCAGGCGCAGCCACCGCTACGGCTGCAGGTGAGCCTGCCGGGGTCAGCGCTGTATCGGCGTGCTGAGACCCTCCCTCCGTATCCTCGTTCCCGCCAATGGCGGTGCAAAAACTCAGCAGCAGCAGGATACCGCCCAGCCAGAACATGCCGTAACGGTCGAGGCCGTGGCGTCGCAGCGCAGCCTCGATGCTGCCCGGCTGGGTCGGGGGATCCGGTGCCGAGAGATCTATGGGGCCGGTGTCGGGATCGCGCCAGTAACCGGGCGGGTGAGAATAGACGTAAGACCGCGCTGGCTCGAACTGCGCGTCAAGGGTGTCGAGATAATCGGTTGCGTCGGCGTAGCGATTGCCCGGCTGGTATTCGGGCGCGGTGGTTTCCGGTTCGGGTTCGGGTTCGGGTTCGGGTTCGGGTTCGGGTTCGGGTTCGGGTTCGGGTTCGGGTTCGGGTTCGGGTTCGGCGGGCCGCTGCCGGTCAGGCTCAGGCGCGTCAACACCCCCTGCCGCGCTGCGCGCAATCTCGCGCTCCATTTCTGCAGCGTGAAACAGCGCCTTGTCGCGTGCCGCCGAAAGGTCGGCGAAGGCGGAAATGGAGCTATCCGCATCGAGTGCCTTACGCTGCGCATCGTAGGCAGCCCGGATCGCTTCCCGGTCGGTCGTGGGGGTGAGGCCAAGGGCCGACCACGGCCATGCACCGCCGGCGAACCTTGCGGCAATCTCGAGCGGGATGTCTTCGGGCATGGTTCTTCGGCGGTCGCGTAGCAGTGCGCAAACGAAGAAATAGGGTCCGCATCAGCGGACCCCTATTTTTCGTCAGTGCCCCAGGCTTTCGCCACGTTCGAGGCCGCTGAGCGAGAGTTGCTCATCGATCTGGTGCAGCAACCGTTCCAGGCCGTCATCGGTGTCGCTCTCTGCGCGGGCGACCAGCACGTCCTGCGTGTTGGATGCGCGCAGCAGCCACCAGCCATCCTCGGTCGTGACGCGTACGCCGTCGGTGGTATCCGCCACGGCATCGCTGGCGGCGATGCGGTCGGCGATCTCGCCAATGGCGGCAAACTTGCGGCTCTCGTCCACCTGGAAGCGCAGCTCCGGCGTGTTGAGCATGGCGGGCATTTCGCCTCGCAACTGGGTGACCGACTTGCCCAGCCGCGCGGCAGCGGCAATCAGGCGCACCCCGGCATAAAGCGCATCGTCATAACCGTAGTAATCATCGGCAAAAAACACGTGCCCGCTCATTTCCCCGGCCAGCGGCGAGGAAACTTCCTTCATTTTGGATTTAATGAGCGAGTGCCCGGTCTTCCACATCAGCGGCTGCCCGCCGTGCCTCTCGACATGCTCGAACAGCGCGCGGCTCGCCTTCACGTCGGCGATAATCGTGGCGTTAGGTAGTCTTCCGAGGAGGTCCTCGGCGTAAATCATCAGTAGTTGATCCCCCCAGATGATCCGGCCTTCGCCGTCGATTGCGCCGATCCGGTCGCCATCGCCGTCGAATGCCACTCCAAAGTCGAGGTTCTTCTCGGCGACAAGCGCACGCAGGTCGGCAAGGTTGGCCTCAACAGTGGGATCAGGATGATGATTTGGAAAATTGCCGTCGACTTCAGTGAACAGCAGGTGGTGCTCACCCGGAAGCCGCTTGGCGAGGAGCTCAAGCGCAGGGCCGGCAGCCCCGTTACCGGCATCCCAGCCAACTTTCAGGGTTTCGAGCGCAGCAGTATCCAGCCCCGCGAGTGCAGTCAGGAGACGCTCGACATACTCTTCCAGGATATCGACGCTCTCGACCGAACCGGTTCCGTCCAGCCAATCGCCCCCGGTGCCAAGTTCCCCAAGCCTGGCGATATCGGCGCCGAAGAACGGTCGCCCGCGAAATACCATCTTGAAGCCATTGTAATTGGCGGGATTGTGGCTGCCAGTTATCTGAATGCCGCCCTGTACATCTTCGGCTGAAGCTTCCGCGTAATAGAGCATCGGGGTCGGTCCCATGCCGATGCGGCGCACATTGCAACCGCTGGCGGTCAGCCCTTCAACCAGCGCGTGTTCCAGCATCGGCGAACTGACGCGGCCATCGTAGCCCACAGCCACCATCGGAGCCGGGGCACCCTCGCCCAGATCGCGGCGCAGGAGCGTGCCGAACCCGCGGCCGATGGCACGGGCATCGTCGGCGCCCAGGGTCTCACCGATAATCCCTCGGATATCGTATTCGCGCAGCACCGTGGTATCGAATGTATGGGTCATCTTTGCTCCTTCGGGACCTGACAATTACGGCCCCAGGCTAATGCGTGTTGTCGGGCAATTGGTCCAGCAACAAGTCGCGCGCTGCATTCGCTTCGTGAACCTTGGCGCCGGAGCCGCCGCGGTCGGGATGCACCACGGCGACCAGCCGCTTATGCGCGGCAATTATTTCAGTTCGAGTGGCAAACCGCGACACGCCGAGCAAATCGCGTGCATTGGCCATAGCCTGTTCGCGAGCCGATGTTTTCGGCTGCCACGGCCAGCGCTTGAATATGAAATAATAGAGCAGGATCACCGCCCCGATGATGACGATGAACTTGCCCATTACCCGTCAGGCCGGCTCGACCATGGGTGTCGTCACCGGCGTGACACCTGCATCGTCGCGCTGCGGCACGCGCAGGTTCAGGTTGGCGATAAGGTTGCGCAGTTCCTGCCGGGCGACGAGGTGGCTGGTGCCCAGCTCTCCCAGATGCCCCTTGTCGAGCAGTGTCAGGCCGGAAGGAAACAGTTCGCGGTAGATCACGCGCTCGGAAAGGCCCTGCACGGCGCGAAAGCCCACGCGCTTGGAAAGCTCTGTCAGCGCCTCGTCGATGCGCCGCTGGTTGCGGGCGTCGGTGTATCCGGTGCGGTTGCGCACCACCACCCAGTCCATCTCGCGCTTCTGCTGCTCTATGGTTGCCCGGCTGCGCTTGATGCGCGCTTCCCAGATCAGTTCGGCATAGAAACTGAGCTTGCGCACCTTGAAGCTCTCTGCATCGACCTGGCCGATGAGGTCGAAGTCCACGAAACTGTCGTTCATCGGCGTCACCAGCGTATCGGCACTGGCGGCCACGTGGCGGGCAAAGGGATCGTCGCGCCCCGGCGTATCGAACAGCAGGAAGTCCATGCCCCTGCCGATGCGCGCGGCCTCTTCCTCCAACTCCTCCACGCTGTCACCGTGACACACGTCGAATATTGGACCGGCCAGTTGCACATTGCGGCGGCGCTGGGTTTCGGCACGGTTCTCGCAATAGCGGTAAAACGTCCGCTGGCGCACATCGAGGTCGAGTGCGGCGACTTTCGCCCCCTGATAGGCCAGCGCCACCGCCACATGTACGGCAGTGGTGGACTTGCCGGTGCCGCCCTTTTCGTTGGCGAAGACGATACGATGCGGGGCAGTCACGAGCGGGCTTTCTCCATTGGGCATGTGGCGCTAGGCCGTGGCACCCAGTCTATCGGAGCCTTGCGCCCATGCAAACAGTGACCACCCTGCCCAACCTGCGCCAAGCTGTGGATGAATTGCGCGGCAGCGCCCTGAAACGGGACACCGTAGCGCTGGTGCCCACCATGGGCGCGCTGCACGAAGGGCACCTGACGCTGGTGCGCGAGGCGGCGAGGCTGGCCGACCATGTGGCAGTCTCCATCTTCGTGAACCCACGCCAGTTCGGCCCGAACGAGGACTTGGACGCCTACCCGCGTCAGATGGCCGAGGACTCTGCCAAGCTGGAGGTCGAGGGCGTGGCCCTGCTGTGGGCCCCGGACATGGAGGCGATGTATCCCGCAGGTTACGCCACGAATATCAGCGTGTCCGGCGTCAGTGCCGGGCTTTGCGGAGCGGACCGGCCGGGACACTTCGACGGCGTGGCAACGGTGGTGTGCAAGCTGTTCAACCAGGTACGCCCCGACATGGCGCTGTTCGGCGAGAAGGACTGGCAGCAACTCGCCGTCATCCGCCGCATGGCCCGCGACCTCGACCTGACGCAACCTAGCGCCGATGCTATTCATGGCGTGCCGATCGTGCGCGATCCTGATGGCCTCGCGATGAGCAGCCGCAACGCCTACCTGTTGCCTGAACACCGCGCTGCCGCTGCAACCCTGCCGCGCGCCATGGACGAAGCCATCGCCCGCATCCGCGACGGGCAGGAGGCCGCGCCCACGCTCGCCATGCTGGAGGACCAGCTGCTGGGCGCGGGCTTTGCCAGTGTCGATTATGCCGAATTGCGCGATGCCGATACCATCGCCTTGCTGAATGGTGAAAACGGCAATGCCCGCCTGTTCGTTGCCGCGCGCATTGGGGGCACACGGCTGATCGACAACAAGCCGGTCCAACAGTGAACGGAGAATGCGGGAGAAGTTGGAGCGGGTAAGGGGAGACTGCTTTGCCGCCAGATAGGCGTCAGATTCTGTAGCCCCAGTTTCAGTAATTTCCGG
>CANLQG010000007.1 GCA_947493195.1 uncultured Sphingomonadaceae bacterium
AACCGACCCTCTCAAAGACAGTCCGCGTGTGGACCGTTTGTGACCCGAGCGTGTGACCCACTGTTTGGGACGATTTATTGAACGATTCGAGAGCGTTGGGCTCGCCTTTGTCGGCTCGCTGTGACCCAAGTCTGTGACCCATTCGCGCGAATCTGCGCCTTTTTTGGCGGATTTCTGCGCGTTTTCATGGAGTTGTTGGGACTTGGAGCGGGTAAGGGGAATCGAACCCCTCTAGCCAGCTTGGAAGGCTGGAGCATTACCACTATGCTATACCCGCTCGGGCTCCGGCGCAGGCGCTTGCCACCGGAGCGGGGGATTCGTCAAGCGTCCTGATCGGCCCTCACAGTTTCTTCGCTCTCGCCCGCGTCCGCTTCTGGCGGAGGGGCGATGCGGATTACGACACGGCGGTTGGCGCGGCGACCTTCCTCGTTGGGAGAGCCATCGGGCAGCGCGTTAGGTTCGATCGGGTTCTGTTCGCCGAAAGCGATTACCTCGATCCGGTCATCGTCCACCCCGCGCTCCACCAGCCAGGCGGCAACGGCTTCGGCCCGAGCGCGCGAGGCCCGCAGGTTGGCCTGGTCATTGCCGCCAGAATCGGTGTGTCCGGAGAGAATGACGGGCCAGTCCTGTTCGATCGCGCCGCGCTGCATCAGGCCGGCCAGGCGGCGTTCGTTCGCCGCTGAGATATCCGACCCTTCGGGGAAAGAGAGCGTCATCTCTACCGGCTGCACGGGCAGCGCGACATCGTCCGGTTCCGGTTCCGCCGCATCGCGGATGATGGAAGCGACAGGGGAGGCGCTCTGTGATGGCGTAGGGCTGGCGCTTGCATCCGGGGTGGCGCTTTCCTCGCCCGCAGGCGCGGCCGGGTCTTCGGCATCGCTATCACGGCGCAGTTCGCAAGCCGACAGGGTCAGCGCGAGAACGGCGGTGGCGGCGATAGTCTTTACGTGTTTCATGTCCTGCATCCTCATGCGGGTTGCGGCTTGGAGCCGCCCTTGCCAGCGCGCTTGGCAGCCTGTTCCTCGGGCGTCTTCGTGCGCGGCGGCGAATAGGAAATGATGGTATCCCCCGGCTGCGGTTCCGGCGCGGCGGCGTGGGTGAAGAAGCGCATCTCGCCGTCGGGCTCGATCAGCAACAGCATGCTGGTGGCCTCTGGCAGGGTGTCGCGCGCATCGTCCACGTCGAATTTTTCCGACAGCTTGGTGCGGCGGAACACCCATCCCTCGTTCTGCCGTTGCTGGACATCGTCCACCCCGAAGCCAGTGCGGAACAGCGCCCGGCCACGTAGGCTGGCAGGTATCGCGCGGTGGTCGTCATCCTCCTGGGTTTCACCAAGCTGGTAAACCCTGTCGGTGCCGATTTCAGGTGCGAACTCGGAGCAGACGAGGGTGTTGTACGCCTCGTTGTCGGTGGCCGCGATCAGGGCCTGGTAAGGCGTGAGGTCGATATTGTGCTCGGTCGCCTCGTTCAGGATCTCGCCGTGATAGGTCGGCAGGCCCGCCGCGCGCGCGGGTTTGAGCCGCTGCCAGCTGGAATCGACCAGCATGACCGGAGTATCCATGTCGTGCATCTGTTTGGCGAGGGCAACGGTCCACGGAGTAGAGCCCACGATAATCATGCCCGGGCGCGAAGCACCCTTTACCTTCAGCAGCCGGGCGACAAGGTCGACCGTGAACCCGTGCGCGACGATCGTGGTAACCACCACGGCGAAACTGAGCCCGATGAGGATCGTGCCGTCGGCATATCCGAGTTCTTCAAGGCGCAAGGCGAACAGGCCACAGATCGCCACCAGCACGATACCGCGCGGCGCGATCCAGGCGAGGAAGAGTCTCTCGTTCCACGGCACACTGGAGAAGGCGAGGCTGAGCAGCACGGTGGCGGGGCGGACCACGAACAGCAGGACGAGCAGGAACAGGCCGAACTGCCATTCGAATTGCCTCAGCTGTTCGATATCGAGTCCAGCCGACAGCAGGATGAAAATGCCCGAGACCAGCAATACCGCGATGTTCTGCTTGAACGGATGGATGCTGCGCAGCGACGAGACGTGCATGTTGGCAAGCGCAATGCCCATGACGGTGACCGCCAGCAGGCCTGCTTCGTGCTCGATCATGTTGCACAGCACGAAAGTGCCGACCACGGCGACGAGCAGCACGGGCACTTTCAGGAATTCAGGCACCAGCCCGCGCGGGAAGCTCCAGGCGATCACCCAGGCCGCGGCAAAACCGATGAGCCCGGAAATGCCTGCGGCGATGGCGATTTCGGGCACCACGTCATAGGCCGTGCCGCCAGTGGCCGCGGTGCTGCGAAAATATTCGTAGGCGATCACGGCGCATAGCGCGCCGAAGGGATCGTTGACGATGGCTTCCCATTTCAACAGTGCGGCGGGTCGCTGCTGTACCGCGCTTTGCCGCAGCAACGGGATAACCACGGTCGGTCCAGTGACGACGAGGATGCCCGCAAACAGTATGGCGACGGGCCAGACCAGCCCGGCCACGTAATACCCCGCGAGCGAACCGAACAGCCAGCCCAGCGGCACGCCGAAAATGACCAGGCGCCACACGCCGCCGCCATATTTACGGAATTCTCGGAAATCGAGACTGAGCCCGCCTTCGAACAGAATCAGCGCCACGCCGATGGAAATCATCGGTTCGAGCAGGTCGCCAAAGGCGCTTTCGGGATCCATGATGCCCAGGACGGGCCCGGCGAGGAAACCGGCAGCCAGCATCAACACGATTGCTGGCCAGCCCGTGCGCCAGGCGACCCACTGCGCACCAATGCCCAGGACGCCCACGAGCGCGATCACAAGCGCCTGTTCTTCCATCCGTCTCGTGCTTTCCTGAAACCCCGTCTTCCCAGCAACAATGCGCGAGACGCGTTATTTTTCCCAGCGGGACGATAGTCCGCCCCGCAGGCTTTGCCGACAGCGGCAATCAGTGGCCGGAAAACTCTACCAGGGAGAGGGTCTCGACGCCCTGTTCGGACAGCGCATCTGCACCGCCAAGATCGGGCAGATCGATCACAAACAAGGCATGGCTAACCTGCGCTCCCGCCCTGCGCAACAGGCGCACAGCGGCCAATGCGGTGCCTCCGGTGGCGAGAAGATCGTCCACCACCAGCACCCTGTCGTCCGCTGCGATGATCGAGGGGTCCAGCTCGACCCGTGCCTCGGCGTACTCGAGGGCATAGTCCTCGCCGATGCATTCGACCGGCAGCTTGCCCGCCTTGCGCACGGGGACGAAGCCGACACCCAGTCTCAGGGCGAGCGCGGTACCGAAGATGAAACCGCGCGCCTCGATCCCGGCGACTTTGGTCGCACCAAGACCCCCGGCCTGCTGTGCCAGCATATCGATGGAAGCGGCCAGCCCATCAGCGTGAGCGAGCAGCGTGGTTATATCGCGGAACTGGATACCCGCAGACGGGAAATCCGGAACGGTGCGGATGAGCCCCTTGAGCTCATCACGCGACAGTCCCGGATTCATGTCCGTCAAAAGTGCGCTCAGTCTTCGCGGCCCGAAGCGTTCCTGGGCTTTGCGCTGGCCCAGATCTGCTTCTTGGCGAGCCACGCGAGGATGGTGGCAAAGAGCAGGAAGCCCAGCACCGGCCAGCCGGTCGACTTGCGCTCGATCAGCTTGGGTTCCGCTGTCCACGTGAGGAAGGCGGCGACATCGGCCGACATCTGCGAGATGCTTGCCTCGGTACCGTCGGCGTAGGTTACCTGGCCATCAGCCGCCAGCGGAGGAGCCATGCCGATAACCAGCGATTCGAAATAGGGGTTGTAGTAACCGCCGACAGGCACCTCGAAGTCCGGGAACTGCTGGTTCAGTTCGGCGGGCATCGGCTGATAGCCGGAAAGCAGCGAATAGACATAGTTGCTGCCGTCATGACGGGCCTTGGTGATCAGCGACAGGTCGGGCGGAATCTTGCCACCGTTGGCAGCCGAAGCGGCTACGGCGTTGGGATAGGGGGACGGGAAGTAGTCGGTCGGCAAAGCCTGACGCATCTCTTCTTCGCCGGTATCCGGGTTGATGCCGGGGACTTGCAGCGTTGCAGCCTCGGCCTTCACCTGCGCCTCGGAATAGCCGAGCTGCTGCAAATCGCGGATGGCGACGTAGTTCAGCGAGTGACAGGCTGCGCAGACTTCCTTGTAAACCTGATACCCGCGCTGAAGCTGGGTCAGGTTCCACTTTCCGAAAGGACCGTCGAACGAAAAGCCGCTTTCAGGGGAATGCGCTTCTTCGTGGAAGACGTAGGTGGCGGACTCAGTCGTCTCTTCGGTGGCAGCAGTGTAAGCGCCGGTGACGAAGGCGAGCAGCACCACGAAGGTGAAGCCGAGCCCGATAAGGATACCAACAAGGCGGATCATTGTTCTGTCTTTCCCTTAATCTCGGCTCTTCAGACCGCAGGCTCGGCGTTTTCGCCCAGCACAGCCTTCTTGTCTGAGTTCAGCACAGCCTCGGTGATCGAGAATGGCAGGGGGTCCGGCCGTTCGATCGAGGAGATGATCGGCAGGATCACCAGGAAGTGCAGGAAGTAGTATGCCGTCGCCAGCTGGCTGATCATCACATAGGGTTCTTCAGCCGGAGCGCCGCCACAGACGAAAAGCACCGCCATGACAGGAATCAGGCCGAACCAGAAGAACTTGCGGAACAGCGGGCGATAGTGGCCGCTGCGAACCGGGCTCTTGTCCAGCCAGGGAAGGAAGAACCACACCAGGATGGATGCGAACATGGCCAGAACGCCCCACAGCTTTGCCGGAAGGATGAAGTCGAAGGTGAAGGCACGCAGGATCGCGTAGAATGGGTAGAAATACCATTCGGGCACGATGTGGGCCGGGGTCGAGAGCGGGTTCGCCTCGATGTAGTTGTCCGGGTGGCCGAGCATGTTCGGCAGGAAGAACACGAAGGTCATGAACGCGATCAGTGCCACACCCAGCCCGAAGCCATCCTTCGCGGTGTAATAGGGGTGGAACGGCAGCGTGTCGCTTTCGCCCTTCACCTCGACACCGGTCGGGTTGCTGGAGCCGGGGATGTGCAGCGCCCAGATGTGCAGGATCACGCAGCCCAGGATCACGAACGGCAGCAGGAAGTGCAGTGAGAAGAAGCGGTTCAGCGCGGCGTTATCCGGTGCGAAGCCGCCCAGCAGCCAGGTCTTCAGCGGCGGGCCGACCAGCGGGATGGCCTCGAACAGGCCGGTAATGACCTGTGCGCCCCAGAAGCTCATCTGGCCCCACGGCAGCACGTAGCCCATGAATGCGGTAGCCATCATCAGCAGGAAGATGGTGACACCCAGCAGCCAGATCATTTCACGCGGCGGCTTGTACGATGCGTAGAACAGGCCGCGGAAAATGTGGATGTAGACGACCATGAAGAAGAAGCTGGCACCGTTGGCGTGCGCATAGCGCATCAGCCAGCCCCAGTTCACGTCGCGCATGATGTGTTCGACCGACGCGAAGGCAACCTGCGTGTTGGCGGCGTAATGCATCGCCAGCACCACGCCGGTGACGATCTGCAGCATCAGGAAGAACCCGGCGAGAACACCGAAATTCCAGAAGTACGAGAGGTTGCGCGGCACGGGGTAGCCCGCGCCCACCGCATTGTATACGAAACGCGGGAGCGGCAGCTTCTCGTCGAGAAACTTCGTCAGTCCATTCTGCGGCTGATATTCCTTGGCCCAGGGAAAGCTCATGTTCTTCTCTCTCGCCTCAGCCGATCACGATCGTCGTGTCGGACGTGAATTCATAGTCGGGCACGGCCAGGTTGGTCGGTGCCGGACCCTTGCGAATGCGCGCAGCGGTGTCGTAGTGCGAACCGTGGCAAGGGCAGAAATAACCGCCGAATTCGCCCTTGTTTTCGCCTTCCTGTGCGCCCAGTGGCACGCAGCCAAGGTGCGTACAGACGCCCATCACCACCAGCACGTTGCCATGACCGGGCTTCGTGATCTCGTCCAGCGTGGCCGGATCGCGCAGCGACGAAACGTCGACGGCGTTGGCCGCCTCTATTTCAGCCGGGGTAAGGCGACGCACGAAGATCGGCTGCTTGCGGAAAACGGCCTTGATCGATTGGCCAGCTTCGAGCGTCGAAATGTCCAGCTCGGTCGTGCTTTCGGCCAGCACGTCTGCCGAGGGCGCCATCTGGCTGACCAGCGGATAGACCACCGCAAGACCGCCTACGCCAGCCGCTGAAACGGCCGCGATGTTGATGAAATCGCGGCGACGAACGCCGTCGCCGCTCTCGACTCCGCCGGAGGTGTCCGGAGTCGTTTCAGCATTGCCAGTGGTGGATGCCATACCCTTGCCTTGCCTGTCGCTGCCTACGGCCGCTTACAAAAAGCCCCGTCGGCGGAAAGATTCGTCCAAAAAAGCCGCACGACGAACCGTTGCCGGGCGGCGGCTTGGCGCGGCTGATAGACGAGCAATGTCGCGCTGCCAACCCGCCTTTTGGGCTAATGTTTCCGGCTAGTGTTACCGTTGCCGCGTCGCGCGGTGCCCCGCCCTAGCAGGGAAGGGCGATCAGCGAAACCTGCCGGCCGGTTGTCCGTTCACCGCGATGGGTAGCACGCCTGTAGGAATGAAAGCGGCGCGCAGCGGCGTAGGTATCCAGTTCCATCGCACAGATCGACACGATGCCCGCCTCCGCAAGCCGCGCCGCAACAAGGCCCGCCAGGTCGAAATGCCATTTGCCGGGGCCAGTCGCCTCGAAGAAGCGGTGTTCGGCGGCGGCGAAGTTCGCACGCATATCCGCGCCGACTTCGTAACTGTCCTGCGCGATGCACGGCCCGATGGCCGCAGCGATCCGGCTGCGTTGGGCGCCCAGTGCTTCCATTTGCGCGACCACCGCCTCGATCACACCGCCTTGCGCGCCGCGCCAGCCCGCATGGGCGGCACCGATCACCCGGGCGGTTTCGTCGGCCAGCAGGATGGGCGCGCAATCCGCGGTGACAATGGCCAGCGCGAGTCCCGGCGTTGCTGTCGCCATCGCGTCCGCTTCGGGCTGATCGCTCGCGGCGGATGGCGCGTCCACGATGAGCGCATCCGGCGAATGTACCTGCTTCACGAAAACGACGGGCGTTTCGCCCACCGCCAGTTCGTGCGCATGGGCATCGCTCTGCACGGCATCGAGGAAGCCGTGAGGCAGCGCGATGTTATCCGCCCGAATGACCTTGTCCGGATTACCCAAGGCTGCGGCTAACCTGCTCGTAGGTATCGCGCGACAGCTTGGGCGCCTCGGCAATGCGCTCCAGCTGCGCCTTCATCATTGCCGAGCGCTTCGGCTCGATCCGGCGCCAGCGGCCCAGTTGCGGCACGAAGCGTGCAGCGATCTGCGGGTTTATCGGGTCGAGCGCGAGGATCACATCGGCGATCAGCCTGTATCCTTCACCGTCCTCGGCGTGGAAGCCATGCGGATTGTGAGCAAAGGCCATGTAGAGCGAGCGCGCGCGGTTGGGATTGCGCAAGGTGAACTGCGGGTGGCCTGCCAGGGCCTTCACATGCTCCAGAACGTCAGGGTGCATGGAGCTTGCCTGCAGGGCGAACCACTTGTCCACGACCAGCGCATTGCCCTTGTAGCGGTTGTAGAAATCGAGCAGCGCATTGGTCCGCTCGATACCGGAC
This sequence comes from uncultured Sphingomonadaceae bacterium, assembly GCA_947493195.1. Classification (GTDB taxonomy): domain Bacteria; phylum Pseudomonadota; class Alphaproteobacteria; order Sphingomonadales; family Sphingomonadaceae; genus Alteraurantiacibacter. The sequence goes on from CANLQG010000007.1 coordinate 7,610, forward strand.
ATGCCCGCCAATACCATCAGCGCGCCCTGCCGGTCGGTCATGTTGTCGGCGCTTTCGTACTGCGACCACGCGAGGTTACGGCCGCGACCCTCGTCACCGGCGGCAAGATAGAGAAGCGCCTGCGTCTTCACCTTGCGCGCGCCGCGAGCCTGCGCGGAAAGACTGTATGGAACGGCGGCGGCACGCGTATGGAGCGCAGTGAGCTCCTGGTCCAGCGCCTGTCCAAGCGCTGCGCGCAGTGCCTGGCGTTCCTCGTGGATGCGGCCCGGATCGGCGATCCGCATGGTCTCTGCCAGATAGGTCTCGCTGGGCAGAACCAGCAGTTCGCCGCGCATCAGGTCATCGAGGTTTTCGTCCACGAGCACTGCCCGGAAAGCTCCGGCGATTGCGTCGCGCGCCCTCGTGCGGGCAATGTCATCAAGTTCACCTTCCACGGCCTGCTTGAGATGGCTGACCACCAGATCCTGCAAGGCCTCGTAGCGGGCGAAGGGATCGTCGTCCTTCGCCGCCAGGAACACCAGTTCCTCGCCGGAAATATCGCGCTCGATCGTGACGGGTGCAGAAAAGCCGCGATTGATCGAGAGGACGGGTTTGCTGGCAAAACCGCTGAAGGTGAAGCTGTCTTCGGCCTTGTCGAGCACCACCAGTTCCTCGCCGCCGTGCTGGCCGCTTTCGCGATCGAACAGGGCGAGCTTGAGCGGGATCGGCATGGGCTGCGTGTCCGCCTGACCGGGCGTTGCCGGCACCTGCTGCGACAGGTGCAGCGTGGCCGTGTCGCCTTCATAATCCAGCTTCACGGAAACCTTCGGCGTGCCTGCCTGCGAGTACCACAGGCGGAACTGTTTCAGGTCCAGCCCGGTACCATCCTCGATCGCCTTGACGAAATCCTCGCAAGTCGCGGCCTCGCCGTCGTGGCGATCGAAGTAAAGGTCGGTTCCTTTGCGGAAGGCTTCCTCGCCAGCCATCGTGCGCATCATGCGGATGACCTCGGCGCCCTTGTTGTAGACGGTGGCGGTGTAGAAGTTGCTGATCTCGCGGTAGCTGTCGGGCCGGATGGGGTGCGCCAGCGCTCCGCTGTCTTCCGGAAACTGCGCCCCGCGCAGCACGCGCACGTCCTCGATCCGCTTCACCGGCTCGGAACCCATGTCCTGCGAGAACAACTGGTCGCGCAGCACGGTGAAGCCTTCCTTCAGCGAAAGCTGGAACCAGTCGCGGCAGGTCACGCGGTTACCCGACCAGTTGTGGAAGTATTCGTGCGCGATCACGCCTTCCACGCCGTCGAAATCGCCGTCGGTCGCGGTATCCTCGTCCGCCAGCACGTATTTCGTGTTGAACACGTTGAGGCCCTTGTTCTCCATCGCGCCCATGTTGAAATCGGAAACGGCGACGATGTTGAACAGGTCGAGATCGTATTCGCGTCCGAACACCTCCTCGTCCCACTTCATCGAGCGCTTGAGCGATTCCATCGCGTGGCCGGTGCGCGCCAGGTCGCCTTCGCGCACGTAGATGTTCAGAGTCACCTCGCGCCCGCTCATGGTGGTGAAGCTGTCGGTGTTGGCGACCAGCTGTCCCGCCACCAGCGCGAACAGGTAGCTCGGCTTGGGCCAGGGGTCGTGCCATTCGGCCCAGTGGGCGCCATCGTCGTTCGCGCCGCTCGCTTTCAGGTTACCGTTGCACAGCAATACCGGGAAGGTTTCGGCGTCGCCGACCATTCTTACCCGGTAGGTGGAAAGGACGTCGGGCCGGTCGGGGAAGAAAGTTATGCGGCGAAAGCCCTCTGCCTCGCACTGGGTGCAAAGCATCCCGTCGGAGGCATAGAGGCCCATCAGCTGGCTATTGGCCGAGGGGTCGATCTCGGTCGCCACGGAAATTTCGTGCGCCTCGCCGGGCAGGGTGACCAGTAAATCGTCGCCGTCCATCGTCCAGCTGTTCGACATTTCGCCATCGATCTTCACCGAGATGACTTCCAACCCGTCGCCATTGAGGCGTATCGTGGGTGATGGATCGGCCTTCGCATTGCGCGCCACCGTCAGGGTGGAAACGACGCGCGTGGCCTCCAGCCCGAGATCGACGTGCAGCGACACTTCGGGCACCATCCACGCGAACGGCTTGTAATCCTCGCGCCGGATGGTGGGCGGATCCTGCGGAGTGGGCGCGGCGTCCGCGAGTTCGGGGTTGCCGTCTGGCGTCGAGGGGGTGCGGGCGATATCCATGGGTATGACCTAAATTTCTTCCTTTGGCGCGTCGAGGGGGTAGAACGCACGAGATGACGCATCTGTTCATATTCGGCCTCGGTTATACTGCAAAACGCATTGCTGCCTCTGCAAGGGCTGCGGGATGGACCGTCAGCGCGACCGGTTCGGACGGCGACGTGGACTTTGAAGACCGCGAATCGGTGACCGCGGCGCTGGAGCGAGCGAGCCATGTGCTGTCCTCCGTCCCGCCGGACAGGGAAAGCGGCCTCGACCCGGTGCTGGACACCTACGGACAGGATTTTCCGCGCGCGTGGTACGGCTACCTGTCCTCTACCGGCGTGTATGGCGATACCGGCGGCGCGTGGGTCGACGAAGCTTCGCCCACCGGTTCGGGCAGGCGCTCGGCGCGTAGCGATGCAGACGCCCTGTGGCTGAAACTCGGCGCGCGCGTTTTCCGCCTGCCGGGCATCTACGGGCCGGGACGGTCGATCCTGGACCGGGTGCAGGACGGCAAGGCCCATCGGATCGACCTGCCGGGGCAGATCTTCAGCAGGGTACACGTGGACGATATCGCCAGCGGCGTCATGGCGGCCCTGACCAGCGAAGCGCCTTCGGGTGCCTACAACCTCGCGGACAACCTGCCATGCAGCCAGAACGTGCTGGTCGAATTCGCCTGCAACCTGCTGGGCGTCGAGCCGCCACCGTTGCAGTCGATCAAGGAAGCGGAACTCTCCCCCATGGCGCGCGGCTTCTATGCCGAGAACCGCCGCGTCGCGAACGGCAAGGCGAGGCGCGTTCTGGGTTGGGAGCCGGCCTACCCTACCTTCCGCGAGGGATTACTCGGCCTTATCTGAGGGTGCCTCGCGCAGACGGCCCGACTGCTGCACCTGCACGCCCTTCTGCTTTCTCGCCCGAAGCGCCAGCACCATCCCGGCAACGGCCAGCACCATCCCGCTCGCGGTCAGCACGGTCCACTGGTAGCCTTCGAACAGGGTCGACAGCAGCATCGCGACCGAAATGGTGATGATAGAATTGTAGGCCGCCCGGCCTGCGCCGATTTCGCGCACCAGGTTGTAGTGCAGTGGGAAAGTCACCACCGAGCCGATCAGCGCAAGATAGACGATACCGCCCCAATAGCCCGGACTTTCGGGAACGGGAGGCGGCCCGGCGGTCACCCACGCGAAGCCGAGGTCGAATATGGTGCCGTAAAGCATCGCCCAGGCCAGCAGGCTGACCATGGGCACGGCGCGGCCGGTCGGGTTCGCCTGTATGACGTTGGCGAGCGACGCGGCAAGGATCCCCACCAGCGCCAGCACGATGCCCAGACCCACGTTGCCGCCGATCACGCCGGCATCGGGGTTCGCCTGCCACTCGTGCCAGAGCAGGAACGAGACCCCGACAATCGCCACCGCGCTGCCAAGGATGAAACCGCCCTGCACCCGCTCGCCCAGGAAAATGCGTGCAAAGGCCGCGTTGGGCACCATCAGCAGGCCGAACATCATCGCGACGATGCCGGAGGTGACGTACAGTTCCGAGTGATAGACGAACAGGAAGTTGCCGCTGAACTGCGCCAGCCCGACGCCGACCGCCAGCATGTGCTCGGGCCGGGTCAGCCGCAGCCGACGCTTCATCAGCGCAGCAACCAGGAACAGCGCAGGGGTTGCGAGCGCGAAACGGTAGAAGACCGACCAGGCGGCGGGCACGCCGTTTATCTGCCCGGTAATGATGAACCAGGTCGATCCCCATATCGTGCCGGTCAGCACGAACGGCAGGATTACACGCCAACTGAGCATGTTGGCCTGCGTCGAGTTGGGCGCGGGGCTCACAGCGCAGTGATGGCCTTGCCCAGCGCCTGCGCATGACCAGGATCGGTGGCCCAGTGTGTCACGAGGCGGATGCAGGTGTCGTCCCAGTCGTAGAACGAGAAACCCTGCGCCCGAAGTGTAGCGCGTTCGTGCGGGTTCATCGTGACGAACAGTTCATTGATCTGCGCCGGATAAACCAGCCGATCGCCCGCCCCTTCGGCGATGATCGCGGCCGCCGCATTGGCGGCGCGGGCATTCTCCAGCCACAGGTCGTCGTCCAGCATGGCGTGGATCTGCGCGGCAAGGTAGCGTCCCTTGCTCTGCAGGTGGCCGGCACGCTTGCGGCGGAAGCGGATCATGTCCGCCTTTTCGGTATCGAACAGCACCACCGCCTCGGCCCCCATGCCGCCGTTCTTCACGAAGCCGAAGCTTAGCGCGTCGACAGGTCCGGTCACCTCGGCAGGCGCGGCATCGAGGTATGCACAGGCATTGCCAAAGCGCGCGCCGTCCATGTGCAGACCAAGGCCGTGCTCGGCGGCGAGCGCAGCGATGGTCGCGACTTCACCGGGCGCATAGCAAAGGCCGTACTCGCTCGCTTGAGTGATCGAAACCGCCTGCGCCGGAACCTGATGCACTCCGCGCGTGATGCCTGCCAGCACCGTGGAGATCGTATCGGGCGTCAGCTTTGCGCCCTCGCCTTTTGCCAACAGCAGCTTTGCGCCGTGGAGGTAAAAGCCGGGCGCGCCGCATTCGTCCATCTCGATGTGCGCCTCTTCATGGCAGACGACCCCGCCGTGCGGATCGACCATCGTCGCCAGCGCGAGGCAGTTTGCCGCCGTTCCCGTCGCCACCCACAAGGCGGCACACTCGCGCCCGAACAGGGCGGAAAAGCGTGCGTCCAGTTCGCGGCTGAGCGCGTCGGTATCGTAGGGGGTGTCGGGCGCATCGGCCGCGCGCATGGCATCCCACAGGCGCGGATGGACGGGTGCGGCGTTGTCGGACATGAACTGCATCGCGGAACGCCATGGCCGTGGCCGACGTTCAGCGCAAGAAGGAGAAATTCATGTCAGAGATCAACATCACCGATGAGACCACCCACGGCGCCTATCGCGTGGACGTGGAAGGCAGCGAGCAGCCCGCCGAACTGACATGGACCGCGCGTGGCAAGGCGCGCATCGCCGATCATACCTTCACCCCGCCCGCCGCGCGCGGCAAAGGGATCGCCTTCGATCTGGTGGAATTCATGGTGCAGGACGCGCGCGAGAAGGGTTTCACCATCGTGCCGCAGTGCCCCTACGTCGCGGTGCAGTTCCGCAAGCACCCGGAATGGGCAGACGTGCGCGCCGACATCGAAAGCTAGCCGCTAATTAGCGGAATTTGCAGCGCTTTTTCGGAACATGGCCCGGCGCGCCGCGTTGATTTGGTGACAAGCCGATGACCCCCGGCGTTCCGCGCTCCTCGTCAAGTACGAGTGAAAGCCTTGCAGGACCGTCGCGAGAGAATTTCACACCAGCAATCTGTCATCGGCTCCAAGAAGAGGAGAAACCCATGACACACACGCAAGATCTGCAGAACCGCGACAGTTATTCCGACAGCGAACTCGATCGCCGCACGCAATTCGACCGTTCACGCCCGCTCGAACGCGATGAGACCGGCAATTTGATCTCGTCGAACAAGGTCGAAGGGACATCGGTCTATTCGACCGATGGCGAGAAGCTGGGATCGATCGATCACCTGATGATCGGCAAGCGCTCTGGCCGGGTCGAGTATTCGGTGATGAGCTTTGGCGGTTTCCTGGGCATCGGCGAGCAGTACCATCCCGTCCCGTGGGATGCGCTGGACTATGATACAGAGCGCGGCGGCTATGTCGTCAATATCGACAAATCGCGGCTGGAGGGCGCACCATCCTATACGCGTAACGAACAGCCCGAGTTCAACAGGGACTATGGCGAAACCGTCTATGCCTATTACGGCGTGCTCTACTGATCACGCATAGACACACGAGACGCGATGAGGCCCCGGCGAAAGTCGGGGCCTTTCGTATATCAGCGCGGCAGTTTGGCGAAATCGACGGCGGCTATCGAATCGAGCGCAGCGTGGCGCATTTCGCGGGCATCCTCCAGCGACAGGCCCGCAAAGGCCAGCCGTCCGCCCGCAAGGCCAAAGCGCAAGGTGCAATAGCCGCGCCAGCGTGCCAGCGGATGCTGCGAAATTTCCACCGAATGCAGCTTTACCCGACTGGCGATGATATCGCGCGGCGCCAGCCAGCCGCGGCGTGACAGGACCTGCTGCGGGTCAAGCGCATGGCGCACGAAGCGCCACATGTAGTACTCACCGAAAACCAGCAACCCGGCGAGGGCGAACAGCAGCACCGCCACGATCGCGTAACCAAGCACCAGCAGGACAAGCCCCGCAGTGGCCGGGATTAGGGCCTGCAACACGGCCCGGTCGAAATAATAGTCCGCGCTGGCCCGGCGCCAGTCGGCACGCTCGTCCGGCAGCGAAAAGCCGGCTTCGTGCGCGATAGGAGCAATCTCCTCCATCTGCGCAAACGGCGCGACATCGTGGTTCGCCCCGCCAGCATCCTGCGCCAGGCTGATGAAGGACAGGCCATGCCAGCCAAAGCGGCGGCGCAGCCAGCCGGTGCTGACCACCAGCGCCTGCACCCGGTGGACGGGCATGACGACATCGGTCTTGGTCAGCAGGCCGCGGCGGCGGCGAAAACCCTTGGCCGTGCGCTCCAGCCGGAACTCCCAGTCGCGCACGAACGTGCGCACGACGCCGCTCGCCATGCCGACCACCACGACTGCGCCAATGGCATAGAGAATGGCCAGGATTTGCGCGATGGTGCTGTACCCGTTCACCAGTTCCTCTGCCTCCGCGATACGATCGTCGCGAACGATGTCGGCGATATAGTCCCACACGTCGAACGGCAGCAGGAACTCCAGTTGCTGCAGCGCGCCCAGCAAAACGGCGAAGACGACCAGCGAGAAATTGAACAGGCCGAACAGGAACAATCGCTTGGTATCCATGGCGAAAAGCGTCTGCCCGGCAGGTTCCGCCGCCAGGTCGCCGGAGGGCGTGCCATCGGGTGCAGTGGGCCCTTCAGCAGGCGCAGCGGCTTCGCCATCCACCAGCGCGCGCACCGTTTCGCGCAGCTTCTCGCCTTCTGCCTCGGAAACGTAGGAGAGCTTCAGTTCTTCCTTGCCGCCGGCGCCGGTTTCGAACTTGACTTCCACCAGTCCCAGCAGGCGAGGGACAAGCTTCTGCTCCAGGCTCACATCCTGAATACGTTCATAAGGCACGGACCGGGCCGAGCGGCTGATGACGCCTTGCTCCAGCCGCACGTCGGTATCCCCCACACGGTAACGTAGCCGATACCACGAAAACCATGCGGCCAGCAGGTTGAAGCCGAGTATCGCGCCAAGAAGGGGCACGAACCAGGGCGTGATCGCCGCCAGCCCTTCGCTATCCGGCTCGCTGGAAGCGGCACCGTAGAGAACGGCAATCGCAGGGATGATCGCGCTCGCCAGCATACGCGCCATATGCACCATCATGGTGAGCGGATTGACGCGCAGCCACTCGTCCATCTCGACGTCGGGCGCGGCCCCTTCATCGGCGGGGATGTCGGCGGCCGGTTCGCTCACAGCGATTCGCGTTTCACGTGGGCGCGGATTTCCTCGCGCATGGCCACGGCATCGCCGTGCCGCAGGCCGGGCAGCGTGACAGAGGAATTGTGCGTGCCCGCCGTATGCAGGATCAGCCGGGCAATGCCGAATGCGCGTTCCAGCGGGCCCTGCTCTACATCAAGGTGCTGCACCCGGCTGAACGGCACGACGGTATCGGCATGGAACATGACGCCCCTCACCACTCGCAGCCGGTCGCTGCTCATGTGATAGCCGCGCGCCAGGTAGCGCTTGATCGGCACCAACAGCACGAAGACCAGCGCGATCAGCACGGGCACCGCCAGCGGGGCCCAGGTCCACGGCGCAGGAAAGGCCCCTGCCAGGCCGAGAACGACAGCGGCAATCAGGAACGGAGCGACGATAATCGCCCCCTCGATCCGCATGACGGTGGCATAGGCGGGATCGAGCTGGGTGAGAGGTTCGGTATCCATGCAGTGCACTATAATGGCAATACACCTGTTGGGAAGGGATGTTTGTTTTACGAAAAATGCGCATCAAGCTGCGCCCGCTGCGGGCGGCCGTTCAGCCTTGCGGTCCGGTTAGTAGCCGACCCTCGCCGGCACACCGGACAACGGTTGGCGAAAGTATCGGTCGCCAAGCGACCGCAAGCGCGAACGCGCGCCCGAAGCCAATGCGAGGAAAGCCAAGGGGCACGGACGTGCCCCGCCCGGCACTTGAGGGGCCCAACAAAAAAGGAGAAATGGTGCCACGAGAGAGGATCGAACTCTCGGCCTCACCCTTACCAAGGGTGCGCTCTACCACTGAGCTACCGCGGCTAACCGAAACAGGCGCGCGCTATTGTCGTCTGCTGCATGAAAGTCAAGCCAAGCTTGAGTGATCGGCCTGCTTGCGCCAGATATATGCGCCATGAGCAAGGATTTGTCCCGCGAGGAACGTCTCGCTGCCCAATTGCGGGCCAACCTGAAGCGCCGCAAGGCGCAGAAGAAGGCGCTGGCCCACGGCGACGCACCGCACGAGGATGCCGATTCGCCCACGATCCCTCCGGCTCTTTTCAAGAACGACGACGAAGGCTAGGGCGCGCTTTCCCAGTTCGCCCTCCCGCAATTCGGAGAGACCCATAGTGCCCAAACTCATCCTCGTCCGCCACGGCCAGTCCGAATGGAACCTTGCCAACCGTTTCACCGGCTGGTGGGATGTCGACGTTACCGAAAAGGGTGTGGAGGAAGCGAAGGAGGCAGGGCGCCTGCTGAAGGAAAAGGGCGTGTTCCCCACCCTCGCTTTCACCAGCGTGCAGAAACGCGCGATCAAGACGCTGCACCTCGCGCTCGAATACTGCGACCGCCTGTGGATCCCGGAGACCAAGGACTGGCGCCTGAACGAGCGGCATTATGGCGGGCTTACCGGCCTCAACAAGCAGGAAACCCGCGACAGGCACGGTGACGAACAGGTGCACATCTGGCGCCGCAGCTTCGACGTGCCGCCCCCGGAAATGGAAAAGGGCGACGAATACGATCCCGGCAACGATCCGCGCTACGAAGGCATCGACGTGCCGCAGACCGAAAGCCTGAAACTGACGATCGAGCGCGTGCTGCCCTACTGGGAAAGCGACATCCTGCCGAAACTGGTGGCGGGTGAGACGGTGATCATCTCTGCCCACGGCAACAGCCTGCGCGCGCTGGTGAAGCACCTTTCCAATATCTCCGACGACGAGATTACCGGACTGGAAATCCCCACCGGCCAGCCGATCATCTACGAATTCGAAGGCTCCGCCCCCGTGGGCGAGCGGTATTACCTGAAGGATAGCTGAGACATGCCCGCTCCTGTCGCTATCGTGATGGGCAGCCAGTCCGACTGGCCGACCATGACCAAGGCCGCCGAAGTGCTGGACGAACTGGGCGTGCCTTACGACGCGCGCATCGTGTCCGCCCACCGCACACCTGACAGGCTGCACGCCTTCGGCAAGGGCGCAGCGGACGAAGGCTTCAAGGTCGTGATCGCGGGCGCCGGCGGGGCCGCGCATTTGCCGGGCATGATCGCGGCGCTCACCCACCTGCCGGTACTGGGCGTTCCGGTGCAGAGCAAGGCGCTCTCGGGCCTCGATAGCCTGCTTTCCATCGTGCAGATGCCTGCCGGCGTTCCCACGGCGACGCTCGCCATCGGGGAAGCCGGCGCAACCAATGCAGGGATCCTCGCTGCCTCTATCCTGGCGTTGGAGGACACCGCGTTGGCAGACCGGCTCAAGGCCTTCCGCCAGGCGCAGACCGACAAGGTGGCGGAAAAGCCGGTCGATTGATTCCCGGTTTCCGAACGCCCTGAGCTTGTCGAAAGGCTGTCCTTTCTTCTAGTCCGGGGCGCAATGACAAGGCAGCCCTAGGGCGGGCTCAGGGGGAACGGAGTTTTGGTGTGCTGGCACCCGGTTCAACAATAGGCATCCTTGGTGGCGGGCAACTGGGCCGCATGCTGGCCATGTCCGCCGCACAGCTTGGCTATCGCTGCCACATCTACGCGCCAGAGGGTGACAACGTGGCCGCCGATGTCGCCGCGCGGTATACCTGCGCCCCGTGGCACGATGGGGACGCGCTGGCCGCCTTCGCGCGCGCTTGCGACGTCATCACCTACGAATTCGAGAACGTGCCGGTCGGCCCGCTGGCGGGCTTGCCGCAGGACAGGCTGGCACCCGGCATTCGCGCGCTGGAAGTCGCGCAGGACCGCGTTCGCGAGAAGCGCTTCATGCTTGAAGCTGGCGGCACACCTGCAGATTTCGTCGCCGTCGATCATGACAGCGAACTGGCGGACGCGGTGGAGCGGATCGGCGTTCCCGGCATCCTCAAGACGCGGCGCGACGGCTATGACGGCAAGGGCCAGTGGCCGATCAACGAGCGCGCCGATGCGCAGGGAGTGCGCATTCCCGAAAGCGGCTGCGTTTACGAAGCGCGGCTGACTTTCGAATGCGAGTTCTCGGTCATCCTGGTGCGCGGGCGCGACGGCGAGGTGCGCTTCTGGGATTCCACCCGCAACCTGCACAAGGACGGCATCCTTTCGCACTGCGAACTGCCTGCCCCCGCCATCGTCGCAGAGCAACTGGCAAGGGCGCGCGACATGGCAAGGAAAGTGGCCGATGCGCTGGGCTACATCGGCGTGCTGACGCTGGAATTCTTTGCCACCTCGCGAGGACCGGTGTTCAACGAAATGGCCCCCCGGGTTCACAATTCCGGGCACTGGACGATCGAGGGCGCCGTAACCAGCCAGTTCGAAAATCACATCCGCGCCATCTGCGGCCTGCCGCTGGGCGATACGGCCAGCATGTCGCCCACGATGGTCATGGACAACCTGATCGGAGCCGAAGCGCTCGATCTTGCCGGTCACCTTTCTGATGGCCGCGCGCACGTACATCTCTACGGCAAGTCCGAAGCGCGGGCGGGGCGCAAGATGGGCCACGTCACGCGGATCGGGTGAATGGCCGCAGACGTGCTCTTCATCGTGGCCCGCGCCACCAATGGCGTGATCGCCCGTGACGGCGCCGTGCCGTGGGCGATCGGCGAGGACCTGAAACGCTTCAAGCGGCTGACCATGGGCAAACCCATGATCATGGGCCGCAAGACCTTCGAGAGCCTGCCGGGCCTGTTGCCCGGTCGCCGCCATATCGTGCTTACCCGGCAGGCGGACTGGCAGGCCGAAGGTGCCGAGGTCGCCCACTCGCCGGAAGAGGCGCTGGCAATTGTCGGCGATGGCGACGTGGCGGTGATCGGCGGGGCCGAAGTGTTCGACCTGTTCCAGGGCCAGGGCACCACCTTCGAACTGACCGAGGTGTTCGAGGATACGGTGGGCGACGTTCACATGCCATCCCCAGCGGACGATCCCTCCTGGCGCGAGATCGCGCGCGAAAGCCGCCCGGCCAGGAATGGCTTCCCGCCTTACGATTTCGTCACTTTCGAGCGGGTGGCACCCCGATGAAACGCTTTGCCATCGGCTTTGGCGTTGTGCTGCTGGCGGCGCTGGCTGCCTTCTTCGCGTTCGCACCTGCCTATGTCGAGCGGGACATGAACGTCGTCGATGGCCTGCCGCTGCCGCCGGTTTCGGACGAGGCGCGGCCGCTGCACGAAACGCTCACCATTGTCGACCTGCACGGCGATACCCTGCTGTGGAAGCGCGACATGCTGGAGGCGGCGGACCGCGGCCATATCGACCTGCCGCGCCTGCGCGAAGGCAACGTCGCGTTGCAGGTCTTCTCCAGCGTCACGAAGACCCCGCGCGACCAGAACTACGACAACAACACGGGCGAGACCGATAATATCACTCTCCTCGCCATCGGCCAGTTGCAGCCGCTGCGCACCTGGACCTCGCTGCTGGAGCGCACGCTGTGGCACGGCAAGCGGCTGGAGGAGGCCGCAGCCAAGTCCGAAGGGCAACTGGCCCTGGTCCGGACGCCTCCCGATATCGTGCCGGTGCGCGCGCCCGACGACAACAGTGCGCCGGTGGCAGCGATGCTGTCCGTCGAAGGGCTGCATAACCTGGAGGGCGATCTCGGCAATCTCGATGCCCTGTACGATGCAGGTGTGCGCATGGCTGGGCTCGTCCATTTCTTCGATAACGACCTCGCCGGATCGATGCACGGCGTCGATAAGGGCGGGCTGACCGCAATGGGCCGCGAGGCCGTGCGGCGGATGGAAGCGATAGGCATGGTGATCGATGTGGCCCATTGCAGTCACGCCTGCGTGGCGGACATTTTGGCCACGGCGCAGCGCCCGGTCGTCTCCAGCCACGGCGGTGTGCAGGCCACGTGTCCGGTCAATCGCAACCTCACCGATGCAGAGATTCGCGGGGTTGCCGCAACCGGCGGCGTGATCGGCGTGGGCTACTGGGAAGGCGCTGTGTGCGACACCTCGCCCGCCGCAATCGTCGCCGCCATGGCGCACATTCGCGACCTCGTGGGTATAGAGCATGTTGCGCTGGGCAGCGATTTCGACGGCACCGTCACGGTCCGCTTCGACACCGCCGGGCTGGTGCACGTCACGCAAGGGCTGATGGATGCCGGTTTCACCGATGAGGAGATCCGCGCAGTAATGGGCGGCAATGCCCTGCGCGTGCTGGAACGTGGGCTGGAGCTGCTGGTATGACTCGCTTGTCGCATCGCGATATCATTCCAGACGAACTGCGCGGCGCGATAGTCGCGCTGGGAAATTTCGACGGTTTTCATATCGGCCACCAGCATGTGGTGAGCGCGGCGGTAGAGTGGGCACAGGCCGAGGGGCGGCCCGCCGTGGTCGCCACTTTCGATCCCCACCCGGTGCGCCACTTCGCCCCGCACGTGCCGCCTTTCCGCCTCACCTCGCTGGAGCAGCGGCACGAGCTGTTTCGCAAGGCCGGGGCTGCCGCAATGCTGGTGTTCGATTTCGACGACGCGCTGGCCGCCATGAGCGCCGAGGCCTTCGTCAGGGACCTGCTGGGCGGGCACATCGGCGCGGCTGGCGTGGTGACGGGAGAGGATTTCACCTTCGGCAAGGGTCGCGGCGGCAACGTCGATGTCCTGCGCACGGTGGGCGCGACATGCGGGATAGAGGCGCGCGCCATCGGTCCCGTCGGTTCGGGCGGCCAAGTCGTTTCATCCAGCCGCATCCGCGACGCGTTGAAGGCCGGCGATTGCGACGCGGCAAGCCGCTTGCTGACCCGCCCCTTCACCGTACGCGGCGAAGTCATCCACGGTGACAAGCGCGGTCGCGAACTGGGTTATCCCACCGCCAATGTCGACATGGGCAGCTACATCCGCCCCCGCTTTGGCATCTACGCGGTGACCGGCCGCGTGGTCGCCACCGGGCAGCAACTGAAAGGCGCGGCCAACCTCGGCGTGCGGCCCAGTTTCGATCCGCCTAAGGAGCTGCTGGAGCCCTACTTCTTCGATTTCTCCGGCGATCTTTACGGGCAGGAGATCGATGTCGCCTTCCACCACTTCCTGCGGCCAGAGGCGAAGTTCGACGATCTGGACGCGCTGAAAGGGCAGATGGAAGAGGATTGTGCGCGGGCGCGCGACCTACTAGGTGCCCGCCCAAAGGATTAACCGCGCGATGACCGACGAAACAGCCAAGCGGGATTACCGGGACACCGTCTTCCTGCCCAAGACAGATTTTCCGATGAAAGCCGGGCTCCCCGCGAAGGAGCCGGGCATCCTTGCGCGCTGGGAAGAGCAGGGTCTCTACCAGAAGCTGCGCGAGGCGCGTGCGGGGCGCGAGAAGTTCATCCTGCACGATGGCCCGCCCTATGCCAACGGCAACATCCACATCGGCCACGCGCTGAACAAGGTGCTGAAAGACGCGGTCGTCCGCACGCAGACGCTGCTGGGCAAGGATGCGCCCTACGTGCCGGGCTGGGACTGCCACGGCCTGCCGATCGAGTGGAAGATCGAGGAAGCCTACCGCAGGAAGAAGAAGAACAAGGACGAGGTTCCGCCGAAGGAATTCCGTCAGGAATGCCGTGACTACGCCGCCGAATGGGTGGCCGTGCAGGCCGCGCAGTTCAAGCGGCTGGGCGTGATGGGCGATTGGAACAAGCCCTACCTCACCATGGATCCGCAAGCCGAGGCGGGCATCGTCGCCGAACTGCTGAAGTTCGCCGAAAGCGACATGATCTACCGCGGCGCGAAGCCGGTGATGTGGAGCCCTGTCGAAAAGACCGCACTGGCCGAGGCCGAAGTCGAGTACGAGGATATCGTCTCGACGCAGATCGACGTGGCGTTCGAGATTGTCGAAAGCCCGATTCCGGAACTGGTCGGCGCACACGCGTTGATCTGGACGACCACGCCGTGGACGATCCCGGTGAACCAGGCTTTGGCCTATGGGCCGGATGTTGAGTATCACTTGGTCGGTATCAGTGAATCTTTCTCGCCGGACCTACCCGACGAAGTGCGAGAAGCGCTGAGGTCGCTGCCGAATTTCCGAGGCAAAAAGGTTCTCGTCGCCGCGAATTTGGTCGAGGAATTAGAGGAGCGCTACTTCGGACCCGTTTTGGCGGCGGCATCCGGCGGCAGATGGAATGCCGGAGCCTTCTCGTTCTTCGATCATGAAAAGACCATCAAAGGCTCCGACCTAGCCGGAACCAAGGTGCTACACCCGATGCACCACCTCGGCGGGTTCTTCGCCGAGCCGCGTCCGATGCTGGCGGGCGACTTCGTCACCACCGATGCGGGTACGGGTATCGTCCACATGGCGCCCGATCACGGCGAGGACGACTTCGACCTGTGCAAGGCCAACGGCATTACGCCGAAGTTCGTGGTCGACGACGATGGCCGCTACCGCGAGGACTGGGACTGGCTGCCACGCACCGACGAGCGCAATGCATCGGTCATCAATCCCAAGTTCAACGCACCCGACGGCCCGATCTGTTCGGACCTGCGCGAGGCAGGCGCTCTCCTCAGCGCATCCGCAGATTATCAACACTCTTATCCACACAGCTGGCGCTCCAAGGCGAAGGTGATCTTCCGCTGCACACCGCAGTGGTTCGTGCCGATGGACAAGCCGCTGGGCACCTTCGACTATCCCGTGGCCGATGCCGGCCCGCTTGGCGGCGCACTGGCGCTGGGCACGCAGGCGGACAAGACCGCCACGCTTCGCGAAACTGCCATGGCGGAGATCGAGAACACGCGGTTCGTTCCCGCCAAGGGCAAGAACCGTATCGGTTCGATGGTCGAAGGGCGCCCCGACTGGGTGCTCTCCCGCCAGCGCGCATGGGGCGTGCCGATCACGCTGTTCGTGGACCGCGAAAGCGGCGAATACCTGGTCGACAAGGCGGTGAACCAGCGCATCATCGAAGCCATCGCGCAGGACAGCGTCGATGCGTGGACGCAGGAGAACGCTGCCCAGCTTCTCGGCCCCGACTATGCGGTCGAGGATTACGAGATGGTCACCGACATTCTCGACGTGTGGTTCGATTCGGGTTCCACCCACGCCTTCGTGCTCGAATCGGACAATTGGCCCGACCTGCAATCGCCCGCCGATCTCTACCTCGAAGGCAGTGATCAGCACCGCGGGTGGTTCCAGTCCAGCCTGCTCGAATCGTGCGCCACCCGTGGCCGCGCGCCTTACAGGCAGGTGCTCACCCACGGCTTCACCATGGCGGCAGACGGCCGCAAGATGTCGAAGAGCCTTGGCAACACCATCGACCCGCTCAAGGTGATGGAGGAATACGGCGCCGACATCATCCGCCTGTGGGCGCTGAGCGTCGATTACACCGCCGATCACCGCATCGGCCCGGAAATCCTCAAGGGCGTGGCCGACCAGTACCGCAAACTGCGTAACACCTTGCGCTACATGCTCGGCGCACTGGGCGAATTCAGCGAGGCCGAGCGCGTCGGTGTCGACCAGATGCCGGAGCTGGAGCGCTACGTCCTCACCCTGCTGGGCGGGCTTGATGAAAAGCTGCGCCAGCACGTCGCCAACTACGATTTCGACGCCTACACCCGCGCGCTGGTGGATTTCATGAATGAGGACCTCTCGGCCTTTTTCTTCGATATCCGCAAGGACCGTCTCTATTGCGATGCCCCCGGCAGCGTGGAGCGCCGCGCCTACCGCACCGTGCTCGATACGCTGTTCAACGCACTCATCCGCTACGCCGCGCCGGTGCTGGTGTTCACGGCGGAGGAAGTGTGGAACACGCGCCACCCCGAAGGCGGCAGCGTCCACCTGCTCGAATGGCCGGAGATTCCCGCCGCCGAGGCCGATGCCCAGCGCTGGGAAGCCCTGCGTTCGCTACGTGAACGGGTGATGGAAGCCATCGAGCCGCTGCGGCGCGAGAAAGTGATTCGCTCCGGTCTCGAAGCCGAAGTGACCATGCCCGCCAGCGCCGTGCCCGAAGGCTTCAGCGCAGAAGATCTCGCCACGCTGTTCATCACCGGCACAGTAACGCTGGGCGATGGAGACGCAGTGACCGTCACCAAGTCCGACGATGCCAAGTGCGGCCGCTGCTGGCGCCTGCTGCCCGAAGTGGATGAGGACGGCGACCTGTGTAACCGCTGCGAGAATGTCGTGGCCATGATGGATGCTGCCGAATGAGCGCGCTCGCGAAATTCCGCATTTATGGCATGCTGCTGGCGCTGGCGATCTTCGCCGCCGACCAGTGGGTGAAGGACTACGTGGTCAACACGCTGGGCCTCACCCGCGTGGGCGACCACTACCCGCTGCTGCCGTTCTTCGATTTCACCCGCACCAACAATTATGGCGTGTCGCTCGGCATGTTCGAGGCCACGAGCATGGAAATGCGCTGGATTCTCGTCGGCGTCACTGCGCTGATCGCCCTGGTGGTGCTGGTGTGGATGCTGCGCGAAAAGCTGCCGGGAGAGATCCTCGCGCTTGCCCTCGTCCTAGGCGGGGCGTTGGGCAACATCGTGGACCGCTACCAGTACGGCTACGTGATCGACTATGCCGATTTCCATATTGGCACCTTCCGCCCGTTCCTGATATTCAACGTGGCTGATGCAGCCATCACAATCGGCGTCGTGATTATCCTTGCCCGCGCCTTGTTCATGCGCGAGAAACCGTCCAATGAGCAGGACGCTGCAACGGAATAGATCGACAGAACCACCGAAGGCCTCACCGGCCCGGAGAATTGACCATTATGCGTAACATCACCCGCACCCTGATCGCCGGCAGCGCCGTGCTTGCTCTCGCTGCTTGCGGCGGCATCAGCCTCGACCGTGACCGTCCGGACGAATTTGCCGTGCAGCGCCAGGCTCCGCTGGTGGTGCCGCCCGATTTCCACCTCGTCCCGCCGCAGCCCGGCGCGCCGCGTCCGACCGAAGGCACCGCCTCGCAACAGGCCATGGAAGCCCTGTTCGGCGGCACCGCCCCGCGCAGCGCGGTGGAAACCTCCGCACTGGATCGTGCTGGCGAGGCCGCTCCCGGCATCCGCTCCTCAATCGGCGACGCGGAAACCTACACGGTGGACAAGGGCACGACCACGCAGGCCATCATCGCCGCACCCGAAGGTGACGGACAGGCTGCGCGGGCGGTAATACCTTCCTGATTTGCGCGGGCGCCTCCGCGCCCACGTCGTCGGTGCTATTCGCTCCGCTTTGCTGCGCGGCACCTGCGGGCTGTGCATTCGCGCGCTGTCGGTCGCTGGTCGCGACCGAAACTTTCGCCATTCACTTATGGTTTCTCCGCGATCGGTCCGCGCCTAGCGGATCGCAAGGGCGAACGCCCGCCCGCAGCGGGCGCGTAGCGAAGCGGAGCGCGTCTAGCGAGGACGAAGCCGCGGAGGCGGCTTCGCAAGACAAACAATCTCGCGGACCCCTGGTTCTTCCCTGACGAGAATCACCCCTCCACTTTGCTCACCAGCAACTTATCGATCTTGCGCCCGTCCATGTCGACGATCTCGAAGCGCCAGCCCTGGTCGGTGAAATGCTCGCCTTCCGCCGGAAGATGCTTGAGCACGTAGAGGACGTATCCCGCCGCCGTCGCAAATTCCTTGTTTTCGTGGAACTCTATATCCAGCCGTTCAGCCAGCGCATCGGCGGCCAGCGCGCCGGAGACGAGATAGCTGCCGTCCTCGCGCTCGGTGAACATCGGCGTGTCGCCCTCGTCCTGGTGGCTGGCGAAATCGCCGGCAATGGCCGAGAGCAGGTCTGCCGTCGTGACAATGCCGTCGAGGTGGCCGTATTCGTCGTGCACCATCGCCATGCCGGTGCCCGATTGCTGCAACACCCGCAAAGCGTCCATCGCGTCGAGCTGGTCCGGCACGACTTCGGACTTGCGGACGAGGTCTGCCAGGGTCACTGGCTCGCCGATCAGCCACAGGGCCAGCAGCTCGCGCACTTTCACCACGCCCATGATCCTGTCGGCAGACCCTTCGGCGACCGGCAACAGCGAATGCGGCGAATCGGCGATCGTCTGCCGCATCTCTTCGTCGCTCGCGTTGATATCGATCCAGTCGATCTCGGTACGCGGGGTCATCAGTTCACGCACCGGACGTCCCTGCAGGCGCATGATTCCCGACAGGATGGCGCGCTCCTTCTCCTCGATGACGCCGCTGCGCGTGGCATCGGCCAGGATCATCTGCAATTCTTCCGACGTCAGGTTGTGATCGCCCTTGTGGCGGATACCCATGGCCGACAGCAGCAGGGCGGAGGAATTGTCGAGCAGCCATACGAACGGCGCGGTGACGCGCGCCAGCATCGCCATCGGTCGTGCCATGAATATGGAAATCGGCTCCGCCGCACGCAGGGCGATCTGCTTGGGCACCAGTTCGCCCACCACCAGGGTGAAGAACGTCGTCAGGCCGATCATCAGCGCGATGCCGATATTGTCGGCCAGCCCTTCGTCGAGGCCCAGCGCCCTCAGTCGCTCGCCCACCGGCTCTCCCAGCGTAGCGCCGGATACCGCACCGGCGATAATGCCGATGAGGGTAATGCCGATCTGCACGGTGGAGAGGAACTTGCCCGGCTCCGCAGCCAGCCGCATCGCCACCTCCGCGCTCTTGCTGCCTTTATCGGCAGCCATGCGCAGGCGGGCGGTGCGGGCGGAGACGATCGCCAGTTCGGACATGGCGAAGATGCCGTTGACGACAATCAGCAGGGCGAGCGCGGCGAGGTAATGCCAGGGAAACGGGTCCATCAGGATTGTGCCGCTAGCAGCTTTACCGTCCTTCGCAAACGCCCGAGAAAGCTGGTGTTCACGGAACAGGGTTCATCGACCAGCGTTAATGGGAGCAGAAATTACGGCATCGGACGTGAAACGGTCTGTGCAACTTGAGGAAGAAAGCTATGAAAATCAATAAAATGCTCGTCTCAACCACGGCAGCGCTCGCGCTTGTCGGAACCACCTCTGCCTGTGTGACGGACCCGAACACGGGTGAACGCAGCGTTTCGCGTACCGCCATCGGCGGCCTCGGCGGTGCTGGCCTCGGCTACCTGCTGGGCGGCCTGATCGGCGGCAAGACAGCCCGTATCGTAGGCGCGGGTATCGGCGGGGCAGCGGGCGGCTACGTCGGTTACCGCATGGACGAGCAGATCCGCGAACTGGAAGAAGTCACCGCCGGCACCGGCGTGGATGTAGGCCAGACGCCCGACGGCGACGGCATCCTCGTCAATTTCCCGGACGTTACTTTCGCTGTGGATTCCACCACCATCTCCCCGCAGATGCGGGATACGCTGGATGGCGTGGCGCAGTCGATGATCGACTACCCGCAATCGCTGATCGACGTGATGGGCCATACCGATTCCACCGGCAGCGAGCAGTACAACCTCAACCTGTCGCGTCGCCGCGCCGAATCGGTCTCCAACTACCTCGTCTCGCGCGGTGTTGCCCGTGCCCGTATCGAGACCATCGGTTACGGCGAGCAATACCCGGTTGCGGACAACTCCACCGAAAGCGGGCGTTCGCAGAACCGCCGCGTGGAAATCCGCATTACGCCGATTACGCAGGACGATGTCGAACAGGCCTATTAAGCGGGCACTTCGAAACGAACAGAAAAGGGC
Organism: uncultured Sphingomonadaceae bacterium; assembly: GCA_947493195.1. Taxonomy (GTDB): domain Bacteria; phylum Pseudomonadota; class Alphaproteobacteria; order Sphingomonadales; family Sphingomonadaceae; genus Alteraurantiacibacter. The sequence goes on from CANLQG010000007.1 coordinate 27,720, forward strand.
GCTCCGGTCGGGGCGCCCTTTTTGTTTGCCTACTTGTTCCCCACCAGCCGCGCCGCCCGCTCTGCCAGCCGCTCCACCGCCGCAGCATGGATGGCAGGCGCACTTACCAGCAGGCCGAAGGCGCGCGGGTCGCGCTTGTTGTAGGCCAGCGGCTGGCCAAAGGCATCGGTGACGGCAGCGCCCGCCTCGCGCGCGATCAGCGCCGCAGCGGCGATGTCCCATTCGAAACCCCAACGTACCGTCGCTACCAGGTCGGCGCGGTCGTCGGCTACCATGGCCACGCGCAGGGCGATGGAGTTGGGCTGCTCCACCTTGGTGAGGTCGCCATCATCCTTTGGCAGGTCGTGTACCGGCACCCGGGCGCCGGAAAATTTCGTGCGCATACTGGCGCGCAGCCGCTGGCCATTGAGCCAGGCCCCCTTGCCCGCCACGGCGGACCACACTTCCTCCCGCGCGGGAGCCACCAGCGAGCCGATCAGCGGCCGCCCGGCGGAAATCAGCGCGACGGACACCGCCCAGCCCTTGCGGCCGCGAATATAGTCGCGCGTGCCATCAATCGGGTCGACCAGCCAGATCAGCCCCTTGTCGAGTCGCTCGGGGCTGTCGGCGGTTTCTTCGGACAGCCATCCTGCTGCTGGCAGCAGCGCGCCGAGTTCGCGGCGCAGAAAGGCGTCCACTTCCAGGTCTGCCTCGCACACCGGGCTGCCGGGAGTTTTCTCCCAGCTTTCAAGATCATGCCCGCCCGCCGGCCATTTGCGAAGCGCCATGTACCCCGCCTCGCGGCAGATTTGTTCTAGTCTCATACTGTCGATCATGGGTGCCGAGGCATTTGCGCCGGGGCGGAACCGATTGCAAGCGCCGCGCGATAATGCTTTAGCGCCCGCAAAACCGTTACTCCGACTCTCATTCTCGAAACGAAGGTCAGCTCATGAACATCCACGAATACCAGGCCAAGGAACTGCTCGCGAAATTCGGCATCGGCGTGCCCACCGGCTATCCGGCGATGACCGTCGAGGAGGCCGTGGAAGGCGCGAAGAAGCTTCCCGGGCCACTTTACGTGGTGAAGGCGCAGATCCACGCCGGCGGGCGCGGCAAGGGCAAGTTCACCGAACTCGGCCCCGATGCCAAGGGCGGCGTGCGCCTGGCCAAGTCCATCGAGGATGTCGAGGCCGATGCGAAGGACATGCTCGGCAACACCCTCGTCACCGTGCAGACGGGCGATGCGGGCAAGCAGGTGAACCGCCTCTATGTGACCGACGGTGTGGACATCGCCAAGGAATACTACCTGTCGATGGTGATCGACCGCGAGACGAGCCGCGTTGCCATGATCGTTTCCACCGAAGGCGGCATGGATATTGAGGACGTGGCGCATTCCACGCCCGAAAAGATCACGACCATCACGATCGATCCGGCCACCGGCTTCATGCCGCACCACGGCCGCGCGGTGGCTTTCGCGCTGAAGCTGTCGGGCGATCTCGCCAAGGCGGCGCAGAAGCTGTCGAAGAAGCTCTACGAGGCTTTCACCGCGCTCGATTGCGACATGCTGGAGATCAACCCGCTGGTCGAAACCGAAGCCGGCGAACTGCTGGTGCTGGACACCAAGATGAGCTTCGATTCCAACGCGCTTTATCGCCACCCGGATGTGGAAGAGATGCGCGACGAGACCGAGGAAGACCCGATGGAGGTCGAGGCGGGCAAGTACGATCTCGCCTACATCAAGCTGGATGGCGACATCGGCTGCATGGTGAACGGCGCAGGCCTGGCCATGGCGACGATGGACATCATCAAGCTGAACGGCTCCTTCCCGGCCAACTTCCTCGACGTGGGCGGCGGCGCCACCACCGAGAAGGTGACGGCGGCGTTCAAGATTATCCTGTCCGACCCTGCGGTGAAGGGCATCCTCGTCAACATCTTCGGCGGCATCATGCGCTGCGACACCATTGCCGAGGGCATCGTGATCGCGGCAAAGGAGGTCGAACTCGACGTGCCGCTGGTGGTGCGCCTGGAAGGCACGAACGTGCAGGAAGGCAAGGACATCCTCGCCAATTCGGGCCTGCCGATCATCCCGGCAGACGACCTTGGCGATGCCGCCAAGAAGATCGTTGCAGAGGTGAAGGAAGCCGCCTGATCCCTGCGTGAGCGATTGCTGCCGGGGCGTGCGGGAAATCTATTCCTCTTTCACCGCCTCGGCAGCGCTTTCGCCGGCCTCGCTCATGGCGTCGCCCGCTTTCTGTGCCCCCTCCTTCGCCGCATCGACCGTTTCCTGGGTGACAACGCCATCGGCCTGCTGCGTATCGCTCAGACCCCCGTCCCAGTAGTCGAAACCCAGCCCCATCGCCACGAGGCTGGCCGCCAATGCGGCCATCATCAGCACCCCGTCACGCACCAGCACGGCAAGGCCGAACCCGGCGATCGCCAGCATGGGAACGCTGCTGGCGAAGGGCAGCACTTCCAGGAACGGAACCGTCAGGCACAGCAGGCAGACAAGGCCTGCCGCCAGTTGCGAGAAGGGCGCGTGGGTCATCCATCGCAGGCGCTGGTGGAAATGCCTGTCCATGAAACGCGCCAGCGGGCGCAGCTTGTCGGCCGCCCTGGCCAGCTTTTCCGCCGATACGCAGCGATGGGCAATCAAGCCGGGCAGCCATAGCGACCTGCGCCCGATCATCTTTTGCGCCGCCACCAGGATCACGATCACCGCCAGGAAGGTCGGCACGCCGGGTATCGCACCGACCGGGGTGATTTCCAGCAGGGCAGGCACCATGATGGCCGGTCCGAAAGTTCGGGAGCCGAACGATCCCATCAGATTGCCGAAAGAAACCTTGTCGTTCTTTTCGGCCAGTTCATCCAGGCAATCGAGTATGTCACCCACGCTATGGGGAGTTGCGGCCATCCAGTTCATCCTTCCCAGCCACAACGACCGAAGGCAAGCGCAGGTTTCTGGGTTCTGCCCGTTTGCCAGGCAGGCTGGCCCCAAGGGAGCATCGCAGCCGGGATACAGTCACCCATACCTCAAAGGCCCTCTTTCGTTCGGACGGAACACAGGCTAGGCGCCATTGTTGATGGCGTGGACCTGCTGAAAAGCGCTGCTTGACCTATACGTCAAGCAGCTTACATATGCGGCAGAACGCGAAACCGAAGAGAGGCAATTCCCATGAAGATCCTCGTGCCCGTGAAGCGGGTCATTGATTACAACGTGAAGCCGCGCGTGAAGAGCGACGGTTCTGGTGTTGATCTTGCAAACGTGAAGATGAGCATGAACCCGTTCGACGAGATCGCAGTCGAAGAAGCGCTGCGGCTGAAGGAAGCGGGCAAGGCGGAAGAAGTGATCGCAGTCTCCATTGGCCCGGCAAAGGCGCAGGAAACGCTGCGCACGGCCCTCGCCATGGGCGCAGACCGCGCCATTCTGGTGGAAACCGACGAACTGGTAGAGCCGCTGGCGGTTGCCAAGATCCTGAAAGCGATCGCCGCCGAGGAAGAGCCGGGCATCGTGATGCTGGGCAAGCAGGCGATCGATGATGACAGCAACCAGACCGGCCAGATGCTCGCCGCGCTGATGGAGCGCCCGCAGGGCACCTTCGCCAGCAAGGTGGAGATCGACGGCGAAAGCGTCTCCGTCACCCGAGAAGTGGACGGCGGTCTGGAAACGGTGAAGCTGACCCTTCCTGCAATCGTCACCACCGACCTTCGGTTGAACGAGCCGCGCTATGCCTCGCTGCCCAACATCATGAAGGCGAAGAAGAAGCCATTGGATACCAAGACGCCCGCCGATTACGGCGTCGATGTAGCCCCGCGTATCACCACCACGAACGTATCCGAACCGCCGGTCCGCCAGGCGGGCGAGATCGTGGAAGACGTGGACGCGCTGGTCGCGAAGCTCAAAGCTCTGGGAGTTGCCTGATGACGACGCTCGTATTTGCTGAACCGCATGGCGACACCGTCGCCGATGCTACCCTCGCAACAGTAACTGCGGCCAATGCCGTGGGCGGCCCGGTACACGTGCTGGTGGCAGGCTCCTCTGCCGCGGGCGATGCGCACGCCGCAATCGCCGGGGTCGAGAAGGTGCTGGTGGCCGATGATGCCGCCTACGCCAATGGCCTTGCCGAGAACCTCGCCCCGCTGATCGCCGGGCTGATGGACAGCTACGATGCGGTGCTGGCCCCTGCCACCACCACCGGCAAGAACGTGCTCCCGCGCGTGGCTGCCCTGCTCGACGTGATGCAGGTGTCCGACATCATCAGCGTGGAAGGCCCGAAAAGCTTTACCCGCCCGATCTATGCCGGCAACGCCATCGCCACCGTGGAATCGGGCGATCCCAAGCTGGTGATCACCGTGCGCACCACGGCCTTCGACAAGGCCGAAGCGAGCGGCGGCTCCGCCAGCACCGAAGCTGCTAGCGGCCCCGGCGATGCGGGCACCAGCGAGTTCGTGAAGCTGGATGCGGTGAAAAGCGACCGACCCGAACTGACCAGTGCAGGCATCGTCGTTTCCGGCGGCCGCGCGCTGAAGGACGGCGAGACGTTCGAGCAAGTCATCACCCCGCTGGCAGACAAGCTGGGCGCCGCCATCGGGGCTTCGCGTGCTGCGGTGGACGCAGGCTACGTTCCCAACGATTACCAGGTCGGCCAGACCGGCAAGATCGTGGCACCGGAAGTCTACATCGCCATCGGTATCTCGGGCGCAATCCAGCACCTTGCAGGGATGAAGGATTCCAAGACCATCGTCGCCATCAACAAGGATCCCGACGCCCCCATCTTCCAGGTGGCGGACATCGGCCTTGTTGCCGACCTGTTCACCGCCGTGCCCGAGCTGACCGAGAAGCTCTAGGTTTTTCCGGTATTTGACAAGCAGGGCCTCCCCCGTATGTTCGCGGGCGGAGGCCCTTCTTGCGTTCATATCCCATAGCTCTTGCCATTACGGCATTGTTTGCCGCTTCCGCTTCAGCCCAGGCTGAATTGCACCCGATCGCGCCTGAAACACAGGGGCTGATCGACAGTGGCGCCATCCACACGCCGGATGGCTCCTGGTCGCTATCGGCTGCGCAGGACGGATGCGCGGTCCAGCGGGAGTTCCGGCTGGGCGACAGTCATATAACCCTGGTGATGAAACGTCTTGAGGGGCGCATGCCTGTCGAGTTCGCGCTGGTTGGCGGGGGCTTCGAACCGGAAGAACGGCTGCAGGCGGGCTTCCAGCCGGGTCGCGGCGGACTGGCGGAATTCGTTTTCATCGGTTCGGCATCGGCAGGAGAGCGCGAAGGCGTGTTCTTTGCCGGGCAGCCCTTTCCCGCTGGCGGCTTCGCCGCACCGACGCAAGACGTGCTTGCGCGCGATACGCGCTATTTCATCGCCCAGAACGACGATGGCGAAGCCGTTGTCCTGCGCACCGGTCGCATCGATCTCGCGCTCGATGCGCTGCAGCAATGCGGGATGGAGCAACTGGCCCGGCTCGGTGTCGACCCGCAGCGTGATCTGCGGCGCGATGCCGCACTTACCAACGCCGGCGCACTGATCCCCACGTTCAGCGAAGCGTATGGCAGAGCGATGCGCCAGCGTCGCGGCATGCTGGAAGGCAACTTGCCGATCCGCCTTGTGATCGACGACGCCGGCACCTTGGCGCATTGCCATGCAGGCGACGGTCTGACGCCGCGCATGCTACGTGAAGCCGTGTGCGCGACCATCCGCGACAGCGGCGAATTCACCACTGCAATGGACTTGAACGGAAACCCGGTCGCCAGCACGTGGTATACCAATGTCGTTTTCCGGACGGTTGGCCTGACGAACTGGCCCGGCGCAGACGGCAGGAATTACCCCGCGCGCGACTAGCGTGATTGGCTAGGGCGCGCACCTGGTCGGCGGACGGCGATAAAGCTGTACCTGCGAGCCGTCGCGCATCTCGGCCTCGCGCAGCGACTCGAACCCCAGCTTGTCGGCGAGTTTCATCGATCCGGTGTTACCCAGCACGATCAGGCACACCATTTCGCGCGCAAACCTTCCGTCGAACCAGTCCAGGATCGCGCGCATCGCTTCTTGCGCATAACCCTTGCCCGTGGCGTCATGGCGAATGATCCATCCGGCTTCCGGGCGATTGTCGAAATCTTCTCCGATGCCTCGCAGCGAATGGAATATGCCGCAGTTGCCCAGTAACGACCCGTCGCCGCCACGCTCCCGCACCATGAACATGCCGTAGCCGTAGAGGTGCCACGAACCCGCGTTGCGGGTGAAACGCATGAAATGGTCGCCCAGCGTCGATTGTGCGCCGAGGTAGCGCGCGGTCGATTCTTCGCAAGTTATCCGGAACATTGGCTGGAGGTCGCCCACCTGCGGCATCCATAGCTCAAGCCGTTCGATCAGCAGCGCGGGCCGACCGGGAGGTTCGCCCGGAGCGACCGGCCTCACAGCACCTCTGTCAGGAAATGGATGGTCAGGCCCACCAGCCCGCCAACCAGTGTGCCGTTGATACGGATGAACTGCAGGTCGCGGCCCACTGCGCGCTCGATCCGCATCGTGATGGTGCTGGCATCCCAGCTTTTCACCGTTGTCGAAACCAGGCTGACGATCTGCTCGCCATAGCGATTGACCACGCCCACCAGCGTGCGCCGGGCGAAGCGGTTCACCTGCAATTGCAGCCCCGGATCGCCCTGCAAGGTCTTGCCCAGTTCGGCCAGCGAATGACCGACTTCGCCGCTCATCTTCTTGTCGGGATTGCGGATATTGTCGATCAGCGAGCGGCGCAGGCGCTCCCACACACCCATCCACCAGACGGCGACAGCGGGATTGTTGAGAAGGTCGACCTTCATCCGCTCCACCTTGGCGCGGGTTTCGGGATCGTGCTGCAGGTCGCGCGCGAGCTTCTCCAGCCCTTCCTGCACCTTGGCGCGCAGCGGATGGTCGGGGTTGACCAGAATTTCTGCAAGCAGGCGGTACAGGCCATCGAGTACCGAGTTGGCCAGTCGTCCGTCGAGGCCAGTCCAGCGGATGATCGAATTGGCGCGCTCCTGCACCATGTCGCGCACCATGTCCTCGTTGTCTTCCAGCGTGAGGCCGGCCCAGCGAATCAGCGAATCCATCAGCGGACGGTGGCGATTGTCGGCAATGGCAGCTTCCAGCATCTTGCCCAGCAATGGCGCCACATCCAGCTTCTCAGCCTGCCGTGCCAGTCCCGCCTTTACCTGCAACCCCAGCCTTTCGGGATCGAGCGATTCGAGCAGTTCGACGAACAGGCCCGCCGCGCCAGCGCGCAAACGCCCCTCGGTGTCGTCGCCGCGCTTCACCAGGAAATCGCCTGCAGCCTTCGCCACATTCATGTCGCGCATGCGCCGCGCCACCACGATCGGGGTGAGGAAGTTGGAGCGCAGGAACTGCGCCATCGTATCGGCAATCCTGTCCTTGTTCTCGGGAATGATCGCGGTGTGCGGAATGGGAATGCCCAGCGGGTGACGGAACAGCGCCGTGACGGCGAACCAGTCGGCCAGCCCGCCCACCATTGCGGCCTCGGCAAAGGCGTGGACATAGCCCCAGGCCGGATGGACCGTCAGCATATTGTGGGCGAGCAGGAAGATCGCCGCCATCGCCACCAGCAGCAGCGTGGCGGTGATGCGCATGCGGCGCGCCCGATCGGGCGGCAAGGCAGCGCCGCCCTGCATCGTCAGGTCGCCCTTACTCCGCAGGCTGGGTCTCCGCCGCCGAAGGGCGCTCGTCCCCCGGCTTATAGGTCAGCAGCCGATCGCGCAGCCAGGGGCCGAGCTTCTTCTCCAGGCCGTCCGCCAGGCTGAAACCGGCAGGTACGATCAGCAGGGTGAGGAAGGTGGACAGGATCAGGCCGCCGATCACCACGATACCCATCGGCTGGCGGAACGCGCCATCGCCGGACAGCGAGAGAGCGGTGGGGACCATCCCCGCCGTCATGGCGACGGTGGTCATCACGATGGGCTGCGCGCGCTTGTGACCTGCATCGATGATCGCCGCGAGCTTTTCCGTACCGGCGTCCATCGATTCGATTGCGAAGTCGATCAGCAGGATCGAGTTCTTCGCCACGATACCCAGCAACATCAGCATGCCGATGAAGACCGGGAGCGAGATGGGAAGCGGCTGGCCTGTGGTAACGACTCCGACAAGCACCAGCGCCAGGAACCCGCCCAGGGGTGCCAGCAGCAGCGAGCTCATGTTCACCAGCGGCGAAACGACCCGCCGGTAGAGCAGAACAAGCACCGCAAAGACCAGCAACAGGCCGGTAATCACGGCGGTGATGAAATTGTTGATGAGATCGGCTTGCCATTCGTCGGCCCCCACCGGCGCGTTGGAGACGCCGGTCGGCAGGTTGGTCATGACAGGCAGCGCGTTGATTGCATTCAGGACGGTGCCGCGCGCAACACCGGGGGCGACGTCCACCCCTACGAAGACGCGGCGCGCCTGGTTGTAGCGCTGAATCGAGGTCGGCCCCATGCCCAGCGAGATTTCGGCCACCCGGCTGAGCGGAACCGAGCCGCCGGTCGCCGTGGGAACCGGCAGGTTCTCGATAGTGGAAAGGCTCCGCCTGTCGTTCTCGGCCAGCCTGACGCGGATGGGAATCTGGCGATCGGATAGCGAGAACTTGGCCGCGTTCTGGTCGATATCGCCCAACGTCGCAATGCGGATCGCCTGGCTGAGCGCACTGGTGGTGACACCAAGGCTGGATGCCAGGTCCTCGCGCGGCTCGATGATCAGCTCTGGCCGCTGGAGATCGTAATCGATGCGGGGCGCAACGGCGCCCTCGACGGTTTCCATCTGGTCCACCAAGACGGACGCCGTGTCGTACAGCAATTCCGGATCGGAACCCGACAGCATGATCGAAATGGCACGGCCCGTGCCGCCGCCGCCGCCCTGGTTGTTCTGGAAGTTGACACGGGCATCGGGAATATCCTGCAGCACGGGCGTCAGCTCACGCTCGAAATCCAGGCTGGTGCGCTCGCGGTCGTCGCGGAAGACAAGGCTGATACGGCCGGATCCCTCGTTCGCGATGCCGAGCGCCAGAGCAACTTCCTGCTCCTCGCTCAGTCGCGCGGAGATACGATCCACCACCGCCTCCGTCTGTTCCAGCGTGGTGCCGGGCACCATGGCGATCGAAACGCGCGAGAAGTCGCTGTCACCATCGGGGAAAAACTGCTGCGGGATGCTGGCGGCCACCAGCACGGTGAGAATCAGCGCCACGAAACCGATCAGCATCATCCACACGCGGTGATCCAGGAACCGCGCGGCCATGAAGCGCGCGCGCTGGCTGAAATGGCTGGAGAAACCGCTGAGACGGCCAATGATGAGGCCTATCCCCATGTTGATCAGTCCGCCCAAGACGTAGGCGGGCAGCGCCAGCAGGGCCAGCGTTCCGACCGACGGCAGCGCGATGGCCTGTTCCGCCTCGGCCACCGCAGCCGCGCCTTGCGCAGCCTCTCCGCCACCAGAGGCGGTGCCAATCAGCGAAGGCAGCACCAGCAGCACGAAGTAACCGGTGAGAAGGGCGAGCAGGTGATAGAACCAGCGCGTGTGGACGTGGCCGTATTCGGCCCGCTTCCTGTTGAACGTGGTGGTGTCCAGCGACCAGCGCAGCACCCGCATGTAAGTGTCCATTGCGCGGCCTTCGCCGTGCTCCGCGTGCCCCTTGGCCTTGAGGAAATAGGCCGCTGCCATTGGCGTGATCATCCGCGCGACAGCCAGGCTCACGAGCACGGCGGCAACCACGGTCAGGCCGAAGTTCTTGAAGAATTCGCCCGAAATGCCCGGCATCAGCGCCACCGGCAGGAACACGGCGACGATACAGAAGGTGGTCGCCACCACCGGCAGGCCGATTTCGTCAGCAGCATCGATCGATGCCTGGTAGGCACTTTTGCCCATGCGCATGTGGCGCACGATGTTCTCGATCTCCACGATGGCATCGTCAACAAGGACACCGGCCACCAGACCCAGCGCAAGCAGGGACATGGTGTTCAGCGTGAAGCCGAACATGTCGATGAACCAGAAGGTGGGAATGGCGGAAAGCGGAATGGCCAGCGCCGCGATGATCGTGGCGCGCCAGTCGCGCAGGAACAGAAACACCACGACAACCGCCAGCAGCGCCCCTTCAACCAGCAGCGCCATCGAGCTTTCGTATTCGCTGCGGGTGTAGTCCACTTCGGTAAACAGGCGAGTGAACCTAACGCCGGGGTTGGCTTCCTCGATCTCTTGCAGCACATCCACCGCGTCATCGTAGACGCTGACGTCGCTTTCCCCGCGCGCACGAGTAATCGAGAAGGTGACGACCTGCTTGCCGTTGAGTTTTGCCAGTGTCCTGATCTCGCCGAAGGAATCCCGGACCGTGGCGATATCGGCAAGCTTTACTGTGCGGCCGCCACCCAGCGCGATCTGCGCCTGCGACAGTTCGTAGGCATCTTCCGCGTTGCCCAGCACGCGCACCGACTGGCGCGATCCCGCGATTTCAGCCTGTCCGCCGGCTGCGTTGATGTTGAGCTGGCGCAGGGCAGCGTTCACCTGGCTAGCGGTGACCCCCAGGGACTGCATCCGGCCCGGATCGAGGATGACGAGGATTTCGCGATCGACACCGCCGCTGCGGGTGACTTCGGCCAAGCCTTCGACGGTCAGCAACTGCTTGGTGACAGTGTCGTCGATGAACCAGCTCAATTGCTCCAGCGTCATGTCGTCCGCGGCGACACCGAACGAGACGATGGGCTGCGAACTGGTCTGCTGCTTGAACACGCGCGGCTCAAGAATGCCGTCGGGCAGCTCGCCGCGGATGTTGTCGATCTCGCTCTTCACCTCGTTGGTGGCTTCGGCAATGTCAGTGCCGATGGCGAATTCGATGACTGTCTGGGAATTGCCCTCACTGGCGGTCGAGCGAATCGTTTCCACGCCGTCCAGCGTCTGCACCGCGGATTCCACGCGCTGGGTGATCTGGTTCTCGACTTCCGGCGGGGCCGCGCCGGGTTGCGAGATGGAGATGATCACCACCGGGAATTCGATATCCGGCTGGTTCTGCACTTCCATGTCCTGGAAGGCGAAGATGCCGGCCAGCATCAGGCCGAAGAAAGCCAGTATGGGGACGATCGGGTTGCGGATCGACCAGGCAGAGATCTGCGAGAAATCCATCGGGTTGCTCAGCTTTCGCCCTGGGTGACCGGTCGCACCTGCTCACCCTCGGTCAGGAAGCCGCCGGCGCGCAGCACCACGCGCTCGTTACCCTGCAGGCCGGAGGCGACAACGATGCCTTCATCGCTGATCGAGCCCACTTCGATGGGGCGGCGCACAACCTTGTTGTCGGAATCGACGATGTAGACATAACTGCCGCGATCGTCGGAGAGGATCGCGCTTTCGGGCAGGCGCGGAGCGACCACCGTCTCGCTGGCGAGTTCGATGCTGGCAAAGCCGCCGGGCCGCAGGGCCGAATCGTAGCCGAGCGCGCAGCGGGCCGTGCCCTGGCGCGTCTGTTCGTCGATGACTGGCGATTTCTGCCACACGCTGCAGGTGAACTGCTGTTCGGTGCCCACCGGGGTTACCGTGCCCTGCGTGCCAACATTGATCGCGTCGAGCTCGGCCTCCCCGATCCGGGCGAGCAGTTCCATCTCGCCGCCGCGGGCGATGCTGAACAGCGTGCCGGAACCGGGGCTGACCACCTGGCCCGGTTCTACGTTACGGGTAAGCACAAGGCCTGCAGCCGGGGCGACGATGTTGAGCTGGGCGTTGCGCGCACGGCGCTCGCCCAATTGCGCGCGGGCTACCTGCACGCGGGCAACGGCGGCATCGCGCGTAGCGGTAAGGCGATCGATATCGGCCTGGCTGATGAAGCCGCGCTCCACCAGTTGCAGGGCGCGGTCGAGATTGGCCTGTGCAAGGTCCGCATCGGCCTGCGCCACTTCGATCTGCGCGCTCTGCGCCGATTCCTGCTGGCTCTGCACCGAGCGGTCGATCACGGCGAGCACTTGGCCCGCATTCACCCAGTCGCCCGGCTCCACCGTCACGGAGACCACGCGGCCACCTTCGCCGACGACACCAATAGGCATTTCGCGGCGCGCGGCGAGGGTGCCGGTGGCATTGATAACGCCTTGCAGCGTGCCCGCACCCGGCGCCAGTACCGTTACGGCAGGGGTGGTCGCACCGTCCGTCGCGGCGAAAGGCGCTTCCTCCTCGCCGCCGGACAGCAACAGGGCGGCGATGATCGCGCCGCCGACCAGGATTGCTAGCACGATCCACATCTTCTTGCGGCGCTGACGCGAATCCTCGCTGCCCGGCTCGTCGCCCGGCATCGTGCGGTCTTCGGTGTCGCTCATGTCGACGCGTGTCTCATAATTCATCGGCGTATTGCCTCTATCTGGCGGCGCGGGAAGAGTATCACAGGGGTGCGACCCGCGCGAGCGGCCCCTATGGCCGTGCCCGCGCGCCATAGCCCCTTAATGACGCAGCGCGCAATGCGGGCCTCTGCCAAGGCCCGATGGTGTCCGATGAAATGTGACCGTCCAGTCGCTTCAAAGGGGCGGAAAGCCTTGGCCTTCCGCCCCTTTGGGCAAATTGTATCATTTTGTAGTCGCGTGCGAGTTAGCGCACCCGGCCACGCTGGACCAGGTTGACGATGGCCAGCAGCACGATGGCACCGACGATCGCGATGATCAGGCCCGTCAGCGAAAATTCCTGCACACTGCCGCTAACGCCAAGCAGCGGACCGGCGATAAGATTGCCGATGATCGAGCCAATGCAGCCCACGACGATATTCCAGAAAATCCCCATCGACGCATTGCGATTCATCACCATGCTGGCCAGCCAGCCGGCGATGCCGCCCACGATAAGTGCGATAATCCAACCCATTATATTCCTCCTTCGAGAGTCCCCCTTGAGCGGGGATACGAAAGAGAAAACGCCGCCAGATGGGCGACGTTCCGGGCGAAATGTGCGGTGAAGCGTAAAAGTCCCGCAAAACGGGAGATTCACGCGCTTTTGGGTGTCAATATTTCAGCTGGCGCTCGTAAAGGTCGCGGTAATGCTGGATGCGGGTGACGCGCAGGCCCTGCATGCCCGAACGGTCGACGGCGCGCTGCCAGCCGGCAAATTCCTCGAGCGTGAGATTGTACCGCTCCAGCACCTCGTCGATGGTCAGCAGACCGCCGTTGACCGCAGCGACCACCTCTGCCTTGCGGCGCACGACCCAGCGCTTCGTCTTTGGCGACGGCAGATCGTCGACGGTCAGCGGCTCTCCGAGAGGGCCGATGACCTGCGCTGGACGGATTTTCTGGTTCTCGATCATGTATTTCCTCGGGTGGCCGTATCGCGGTCAGCGCGTGAGAAGTGTTTTGCCGTACGGCCTTTGCAATTGCCTAAATCATCAGGGTTAACATCACGTTGGTCGTAGCCATGCCTGAAGCCACCGGGTTGCGATGCCAGGTGCCGCGCCGATTCCGCATCGAAGCTGGCCAGCACGCAATCGTCGGTTATCGCCAGCTCCGCACGCAGTTCGCGCGCGGCGGCAAGGCGGGCGGTCAGGTCGGCCCAGTTCAGCTCGCACAGCGGGTTTTCCGCGGTGTCGCCAGCGACGGAACTGCGCGAGTCGGGCGCGGGGATGGGATTTCCTTCGAACATGAAGGCATTCCATAATCCAGGAACCGTCAAGAACCGGTAAAGCGCGCCTTAACCGAACCTTGAAGGGTGGATGCGGGGTTTTGCCGTGGCATCCGCTCGTGTATGGGCGCAGCCACAATGTCCCGCACTGCCGACCTTCCCGCTTCGGTTAACGCCGAGCAGCTTTTCGACCTGCCGCGTCCTGCGTCCGAATGCCGCATCGTCGTGGCCATGTCGGGCGGCGTCGATTCCTCGGTCGTCGCCGCGCTGGCCGCACGCAGCGGCGCGGAAGTGGTGGGCATCACTTTGCAGCTCTACGATTACGGTGCCGCGACCGGGCGCAAGGGTGCCTGCTGCGCGGGCGACGACATTCGCGATGCGCAGATGGTGGCCGATCGCCTCGGCATCGCGCACTATGTGTTCGACCACGAAAGCTCGTTCCGCGAGGAAGTGGTGGAGACCTTCGCCGACGAATATCTCGCCGGGCGAACGCCGATCCCCTGCATCCGTTGCAACATGGGTCCGAAATTCACGGACCTCCTGCGCATGGCGAAGGAATTGGGCGCGGATTGCCTTGCGACAGGGCACTACGTTCGCCGTGTGCCGACAGAGCACGGGCCGCAACTGCATCGCGCGCTGGATCCCGCGCGCGACCAGTCCTATTTCCTTTATGCCACTACGGAAAAGCAGCTTGATTTCCTGCGCTTCCCGCTGGGCGGCCTGCCCAAGAGCGAGGTTCGCACCATTGCCGAGGAATTCGGACTGGTGGTGGCGAACAAGCCCGACAGCCAGGACATCTGCTTCGTGCCCGATGGCGACTATGCCAAAATCGTGAAAGCCATGCGTCCCGAAGGAGGACGCGCTGGCGACATCGTCCATGCCGAAACGGGCGACGTGCTGGGGCAGCATCCCGGTATTATCCATTATACCGTGGGCCAGCGCCGAGGGCTGGAGATCGGTGGCCAGCCGGAACCGCTCTATGTCGTCGGCCTCGATCCCGAAGCGGCGCAGGTGCTCGTGGGCCCGAAGCGTATGCTGGCGGTGAACGCTGCGCAGGTGATCGAGACCAACCGCATCGGCCCCCTGCCTGACGTGCCGCTGACAGCGAAGGTACGCTCGATGGCGAAGCCGGTCCCGGTTACGCTCGAAGGGCCGCTGGGCGAAGGCGCGGAAGTGACCATTCGTTTTGTCGATCCCGAATTCGGCGTGGCGCCCGGACAGGCAGCCGTGATCTATGCCGAAGACCGCGTAGTGGGCGGCGGCTGGATCGAACGGACCGAGAAGGCCTAGCCTTCCCAGCGTTCCAGCACGCAGCCGTATCCTTCGCGATAGGTCGCCGTGGTGCTTTCCACCAGCGGGATGCGCGCGGTGACGCTTTGCGCAGCCTCGTCCTCGCTCAGCCACACGGCCTCCATGCCCGGGATCAGGTCATCCCCGCACTGGGCGAATTCACGTCCGCCGACGAACCGGCAAGAACAGGCGGTTTTCGCCGCGTAGCTTGTCCCCGCCTGCGCGTAACCGTTTATCACGTCGCCGTAATACCACGCCGCGCCGCCGATGATCAGGGCAACGGTGACGAGCAGCTTGAGCCACGGGGTGCGGCGTTTGTCGCCAGCCAGTTTTGCGGTTGCCATTTGCCGGATCCTGCAGGAAAGGGTGGGCGCCGATGACGCTTCGCTTCTCCCCTAGCCGCCAGCCTGCCCGCTCGCCAAGTGCGATCTGGGGCCTGTTGGCCTGCCTTGCGCCGATTGTCCTGCTGGCCTCCTGCGGACAGGAAGGCCCGCCGCCCGAACCACCCTTGCCGGAAGAGGCGATGGCCGCAGTGGTGGACGATCCCGGCGTGCCGCGCGAACGCCTGGCGCGCGCGGTCGACGACTTGTTCACGGCAGACGATATCGGCGAGACCCGTGCCCTGCTGGTGCTGCAAGGCGGAGAGATCGTCGCAGAGCGATACGGCGAAGGGTACGATGCCGATATCCGCCACACGGGCTGGTCCATGTCGAAGACCGTCACCGGCGTGCTGCTGGGCATGATGGTGGCGGACGGGCGCCTGCGGCTGGATGATCCCGCGCCCGTGCCGCACTGGCAGCGCCCCGGCGAACCACGCAGCGGTGTGACCCTGCGCCACCTGTTGCAGATGCGTTCGGGCCTGCGCCACCAGGAAGGCGGCGATCCCCCCTACGAATCGTCTGAAGTGCGCATGCTGTTCCTCGATGGCCGCGATAACATGTCTGGCTGGGCAGAGGCGCAGCCGCTGGAGCATGAGCCGGGCAGCCACTTTCAGTATTCGACTGCCACCTCCGTCATTCTCGCCGACATCGCTACGGATACTGTCGCACGCGGCAACAGTCCCGATGCGCGGCAGCGGGCCATGGCGGACTTCGTCGATGCGCGCCTGGCAGTTCCGTTGGGCATGGATACGCTGGTCGGTGAATACGATACCAGCGGTACTCTGGTGGGCGGCAGCTTCTTCTGGGCGACCGCCCGCGACTGGGCGAAATTCGGAGAATTCCTGCGCCACTACGGTTCCGTGAAGGGAGCCCAGATCGTTCCGCGTGGCTGGATCGAGTTCATGCGCCGCCCCAGCCCTGCCGCGCCGGACTATGGCGCGCAGCTATGGCTGAACCACCCTTCGGGCGAGGAACGTAGCGCGCTGTTCGATGGCGCACTGGACGAGGATATTTTCGCCGCCATCGGGCACCTGGGCCAGTACATCATCGTCGCCCCGGACCGTCGGCTGACCGTGGTGCGCCTGGGTCACACCGAAAACGGGCAGCGCGAACGGCTGGTGGAAGAGCTGGAGGATATCGTGGCGCTCTACCCCTCGAAGTAGAAACGTCCCTCCACCACGGTCACGCAATCACCGGACAGGATGGCGCGGTCTCCCTCAAGCCGGCAGGTGGCATATCCGCCGCGCTGCGAGGCCTGGTAGGCTGTGAAACTCTCCCGCCCCAGCCGCCTCGTCCAGAACGGGGTCAGCACCGCGTGGGCAGAGCCGGTGAAGCTGTCCTCGTCGACTCCGCCACCAGGCACGAAATTGCGGCTGATCACGTCTGTATCCTTGCCCGGCGCCGTGCAGATGAACTGCGCGTCTCCCAGCTTTGCGAGGCCGCGCAGGTCCGGATCGAGAGCGCGGATCGCCGCGGCATCCGGGTAGAGAAAAATGTGGTAGCCATCGGGATTGCGCCAGACCTCGACCGGCTCGGCCCCCAGCAGGGCAACCGCCTCGGGGAAATCGCCCGGCTCGGTCGGGATAGCAGGCAGGGCCAGTTCATACCCCTCCTCCACCCGGCGCACCTCGAGAATTCCGGCCTTGCGGGTTGAGAACGTCACCGCCTTTCGGCTCTCGTTCCCGTCAAGGATGACATGACCCGATGCCAGCGTGGCGTGACCGCACAGTGCCACTTCCAGCGTGGGGGTGAACCAGCGCAGGGCATAGTCTGCCTGCGCCTCGGGCGTAGGGATGAGGAAGGCGGTCTCGGCGAACATGTTCTCCGCCGCGATTGCAGTCATGGTCGCATCGTCGGGCCACCTGTCCACGATCACCACTGCCGCCTGGTTTCCGGCGAACGGTTTGGCGGCAAAGGCATCGACATGCCAGTAGGGGATCGACTTGCGGGTCATTCCGAATCCTTCAGTTGTTCGAACTCGTTCGTCTCGGCGAGCGGGTTGTCAGGCTCGTCCACGTGGCCGAGGGGGTCTATGTGGATCAGCAGTTCGAGGCCGGGGAAGCGGGCGCAAAGGTCCTCCTCCACCCGCTCGATGATGTCGTGCGCCTGTTCCACCGTCATGCTGCCCGGCAGGTCGACATGGAACTGCGCAAATTCGTGGCTGCCACTGGTGCGGGTGCGCAGGTCGTGAAGGTTGGAAAGCTCCGGGTGGACGGCCGCGGCTTCCACGAAAGCGCGGCGTTTCTCTTCCGGCCATTCCCTGTCCATCAGGTGATCGATTGCCTCGGTCGCTGCCTGCCATGCGTTCCAGAGCAGCCACGCCGCGATGGCGAGGCCGAACAGCGGGTCTGCCTTCGCGAAGCCGAGATACTGATCCAGCACCAGGGCGGCGATCACGGCAAGGTTCAGAAACAGGTCCGACTGGTAGTGGACGCTGTCGGTCTTGATCGCGAGCGAACCTGTGCGACGGACCACATGCCGCTGCCACGCGATCAGCGCAAAAGTGGCGAGGATGGCGATCACCGACACGATGATCCCCTCCTCGGGAGCCTGTGTCTCGCCGCCCTCGACCAGCCGCAGAACCGCGCGAAAGGCAATCGCGCTGGCGGAAAGGACGATCAGGATGATCTGGAACATGGCCGCCAGCGACTCCGCCTTGCCGTGGCCGAAGCGATGCTCCTCATCCGCCGGCTGCGCTGCCACCCACACGCCCACCAGCGTCGCCATGCTCGCCACGAAATCCAGCGCCGTGTCCGCCAGGCTGCCGAGCATCGCGGTGGAGCTGGTTTGCCAGACCGCCCAGCCCTTGATCGCGCCCAGGAACAGCGCGGTAACCATGGATGCCATGGCCGCACTGCGGGTAAGACTGGCGCGGGTGTCGCTCATGGATACAGCAGCGTGCTGGACCAGCCGTCTGCCCCGTCGCTCGTGAACCGGCGGCGTTCGTGCAAACGGTTGGGCCGGTCGATCCAGAACTCTATGACCTGCGGGGAGAGGCGGAAGCCGGTCCAGTGCGGCGGGCGCGGCACTTCGCCTGCGTCCTCGTAAGCGGCGCGCAACTCGTCCACCCGCGCATCGTAAGTGGCACGGTTGTCCAGCGGGCGCGACTGGTCGCTGGCGGCGGATCCGACCTGGCTGACGAAGGGGCGCGAATGGAAGTAGGCATCGGCCTCTTCCTCGCTCACCTCTGCCAGCGGGCCTTCGATACGGATCTGGCGGCGCAGGCTCTTCCAGTGAAACAGCAAGGCGGCCTGCGGATTGGCGAGGATCTCGCCGCCCTTGCGGCTCTGCGCATTGGTGTAGAACACGAAGCCGCGTTCGTCGTGCCCCTTCAGCAACACCATGCGCACCGACGGCGCGGCGTCGGGTGTTGCCGTCGCCAGGGCCATCGCATTGGGATCGTTGGGCTCGCTGTCCTTTGCCTCGGCAAACCAGGTGTCGAAAAGGTCGAAAGGGTCGATGGTGGGAATTGCGTTTGCGGTGTCGCTCATGGGCCGGGGGCTTACAATCCAGTCAGGCTTATTGGAAGTAACCTTGTTGACCCGCCCCGCGCGCCAACTAGGAGGAGTAAATGAACTGGTTTATCATTTCGCTTCTGGTCTTCCACATCGTAATCGGAACGGCATTGGCCCGCCATGGCATGAAGGCAAGTTCCTTTCGTGACATCCCCTTCGGCCTGTTGATCCTGTTCACGTTCGGCGTCGCAGTCGCGGGTTGGTTGGCGCGCGATCTCCTGAATGTCTCGGGCACCATACCCCTCGGCTCAGGGCTGTTAGGCGCTGCAACGTTCCTCGCGCTCTGGGTTGCCTTATGGTCAGGCGGTTTCTGGTGGGGCAGGAGGAGACTGGCCAGGAAGCGCGCGACCTATCATCGCTTTTGAGAGCAAGGCGGCAACTGGTGTCTCTTGCTTAAATAATCCGCATTACCTAGCTAACACACCATGGCTGATCCCTATTCCACCCTCGGCGTGAGCCGTTCTGCGACAGAAAAGGACATCAAGTCCGCCTATCGCAAGCTCGCCAAGGAACTGCATCCCGACCGTAACAAGGACAATCCGCAGGCAGCGGATCGGTTCGGCAAGGTCACGCAGGCCTACGACCTGTTGTCCGACAAGGACAAGCGCGCCCAGTTCGACCGCGGCGAGATCGACGGCGACGGCAACCCCACCAGCCCCTTCGGCATGGGTGGCGGCTTCGGCGGCGCGCGTCCGGGTGGCAGCGGCAATTATTCCTCGCGCGATTTCCAGGGCTTCGGCGGGTCCGAAGACCTTGACCTTGGCGACCTGTTCGAAGGTCTATTTGGTCGCGGCAACCAGCGCAGCAGCGCGCGCGGTGCCGGACAGGGCGGCATGGGCGGGGGGCCGCAGGGCTTTCGCCGTCCGCCTCCTCCGCCGCCGCAAAAGGGTGCGGACATACGCTACAAGCTGGCCGTACCCTTCGTGGACGCGGCGACCCGCGCCAAGCAGCGCATCACGCTGGCCGACGGCAAGACCATAGACCTCTCGCTGCCCGCCGGGGTGGAAGATGGCACGACCATGCGTCTGAAAGGCAAGGGTTACAAGGGTCCGGGCGGCAACGGCGATGGCATCGTCGTGATCGATATCCAGCCGCACCCGTTCTTCTACCGCGAAGGAGACGACGTGCGCGTGGAACTGCCGATAACGCTGGACGAGGCGGTGAACGGCGCGAAGGTGAAAGTGCCGACGGTCGACGGCCCGGTGATGCTCACCATCGGAGCAGGATCAAGCTCCGGCAAGGTGCTGCGCATGAAGGGCAAGGGTTTCAGCAAGAAGGATTCCAGCCGGGGCGACCAGCTGGTGACGCTGGAAATCCACCTGCCCGACGACGTGGCCGATCTCGCCAGCAAGCTGGACGGCTGGAAAGATGCATCCAATCCCCGCGAGCAAATGGGCCTGTGATGGCGACAGGCGTTTGATTCCAGTGGCTTGGGATCCCCACGCTCGACAGCAAGGCTGGCGCTGCTAGAAGCGGGGTGATGGAGCAATCCTCAGCCCAGAACGCGGTCCCCGACGAGGTCCAGCCAGCGGATATCTCGCCAGAGGCGCGGCGGCGCACGGTGTTGGCCGGCGGGCACATGAAGTCCTTCCGCACCCGCCTTGGTATCAGCAGCCGCGTGATCGAGGTCATGCGGCGGGTGGTGGTGGGCTGTTTCAACGACGGCACAATCCACGCGGGTAATCTTGCTTACATGTCGTTGCTGGCGATCTTCCCCTTTTTCATCACCGCCACCGCAATCCTTTCGGCCATCGGCAGCGAAAGCGACCGGCTGGCCACTGTCGCTGCGATCGTCCGCGCTCTCCCGCCCACAGTCGCTGACGTGATCGAACCTGTCGCGCGTACCGTAATCGATGCGCGTACCGGCTGGTTTCTGTGGATCGGCGCCTTTTTCGGACTGTGGACCACCGGCAGCCTTATCGAAACCATTCGCGATATCCTGCGCCGTTCTTACGGCACGCGTGCGACGAAGGCCTTCTGGAAGTACCGGATCAGTTCGGTCGGCATCATTGTTGCCGCTGTGCTGATGCTGATCGTCTCGCTTGTGGCGCAGGTGACCATCTCGGCCGCGCAGAACGTGATTCAGGAAAACTTCCCCCAGTTCGGCCATGCCCTCGGCAATCTCTCCTATTCGCGCATAGTGACGGCGGCCGGCCTGTTCTTCTCCATCTGGATGCTTTTCGTCGCGCTGACGCCCCACGAATACCGTGGCAAACGCTATCGCAAATGGCCCGGAGCCCTGCTGGTGACCGGGTGGTGGACCTTGGTGGCGCTCGCCTTTCCGCCGATTCTGCGCACCATCTTTGCCTATGATCTGACCTACGGATCGTTGGCGGGCGTGATGATCACGCTTTTCTTTTTCTGGCTGGTGGGCTTAGGAATAGTGGCCGGTGCAGAATTGAACGCCGCGCTGTCGGAAACGCCCGAGGAGGAGGAGAACCGGCTCGCGCAGGAAAAGGGCACAGCGGCCGAAACGGCAGAAAATACGGAGGAAATTGCCCGATGAGTGGATTGATGACAGGCAAGAAGGGCCTGATCATGGGGCTCGCCAATGACAAGTCACTGGCATGGGGCATCGCGAAGAAGCTGCACGAGCAGGGCGCGGACATGGCGTTCTCCTATCAGGGAGAGGCGCTGAAAAAGCGCGTCGGTCCGCTGGCCGAGCAGGTTGGCAGCGACTTCCTGATCGAATGCGACGTGTCCGACATGGAGGCGATGGATACAGCCTTCGCACAGATCGAGGCGAAGTGGGGCAAGCTGGATTTCCTCGTCCACGCCATCGGCTTTTCGGACAAGAGCGAACTGCGCGGAAAGTACGTCGATACCAGTCTCGACAACTTCCTGATGACGATGAACATCTCTGCCTACTCACTGGTCGCCGCTGCAAAGCGCGCCGCGCGGCTGATGACCGAAGGCGGCTCCATCGTCACGCTGACCTACTACGGTGCGGAAAAGGTCGTGCCGCACTACAACGTGATGGGTGTGGCCAAGGCGGCACTGGAAACCAGTGTGCAATACCTCGCCAATGACCTGGGGCCGGATGGCATCCGCGTGAACGCCATCAGCGCCGGTCCGATCAAGACGCTCGCTGCGAGCGGCATTGGCGACTTCCGCTACATTCTGAAATGGAACGAGCTCAACTCGCCGCTGCGGCGAAACGTCACAATCGAGGACGTTGGTGGTGCCGGCCTGTACTTCTGTTCCGACCTGTCATCCGGCGTGACGGGAGAGACCCACCACGTCGATGCAGGCTACCACGTCGTCGGCATGAAGCAGGAAGACGCGCCGGATATCGCACTGACCTGATAGCGGACGGTTACCAGCTGGGTGACCTGGCCTGATCAGTCAGGCGATTCAGCAGGCGGCGCGGCGTCGAGCGGCACCTGCTCCCCGTCATCGTCGAAGCTGGGCGGCGGCAGGTCGCGCGGGGGAATACGGTCCGGATCGACCACTGCCGCGGGCGGCGCGATGGGATCAGCCACTTCGTCGCCGACGGGCTGCGACTGCGCCTCGCGGCGGCGCAGCAATTCAGCCTCTTCCAGTTCCTCGACCCGCTCCTGTGTGGCGGCGGCATCGGCATCGATGGCGGCAAGGCGCTCGGCGCGTTCTTCGGCGATCAGTTCGGCAAAGCGCACGTCACTCGAACTGGCGCGTTCCGCGTAGGCAGCCTCGATCATTTCCATCGTGCAGCCAAGATCGCCCCCTGCGCCGACGGGCGTGCAGCTTAGCGGACCGAAGTCGCCAACGGCTTCCAAAGCCAGTGCGCGCTGGGTCCAGCTTTCGTTCTCGGGCGAACTGCTCGTCCGCAGGTTGCGCGGAATGCGATAGCGTTCGCTTTCGTCGAGCCGGGCGCAAACCGTAATGGTATCGCCGGTCGATTCGGGACATGCATCGTCACCGTAGATAATGACCTGGTTCACCTTGTCGCCGCCGGTTTCCTGGGCAGCGGCGGGTGCGGTGCCTACGCCGATTGCGATAGCGGATGCGGCGGACAGGGCTAACAGGCGTTTCATGGTCGATCCTCGAGAAATACGGTCTGGCGCAATTGGCACCTTGACGGTTTAACGCATGATGAAGCGCGGATGTTTCAAATCTTTTCCGAAATACGGATAGCGGCGCGGCAGCCCAGCCGGATCGCGGCCGACAGCAGCGTGTAGGCAGGCGCGCGCTCCGCGCCTGCATCAATGGCGGCGTCGCGATGCTCACGCTCGTCCTCGCGAAAGCGCTGGATCATGTCGGCCAGTTCGGGATCGTCACCGTCGGCTTCCAGTTCGTCGAGCTGGGCCGAATAGTGCCTGTCGATCTCGGTTTCTACCGCGGCGGTACAGGCCATGGCGGCTTCCGGACCGAGCAGCGCTGTGCCAGCGCCCAGCGCGTAACCTGCCACATTCCAGAACGGTTGAAGGATGGTGGGGCGTACACCGCGCTTCGCCATCAGCGCGTCGAATTCGGCCCGGTGGCCAGCTTCCTGCTCAGCCATACCACGGATCTCTGCCGAATGAGGACCGCGATCTCCCATCACCGCCAGCTGACCTGCGTAGATGCGCGTCGCGCCGAATTCACCCGCCTGGTCGACGCGGATCATCTCGGAGCGGTCTCTCTTCATAGGGTCGGTCATGCAGTCTTCTCCGCAGCGATCTTGTCTCTGGCGAGCAACAGCATCCATATGGCGACTGCGCTGCCGATAGAAAGGAGCGCGTTGTATCCCGCCAGTGAAATACCCAGCAACGTCCAGGCCGGTTCGTCGCAGCGCACGAAATTGAGCGATAGCGGGTCCGAAGCTGTGCATCCGAGCGGGCTTTCCCACCAGCCGTATTCGACACCCGCATGGAACGCCCCGATCGCGCCAGAAACCGCAATGGCAAGCGCGGCAAGAGCGATCCATGCACGGCGCGGCGGGGCGACATAGGAAACCAGCCCCAGCGCCACGGCGACGAAATGCGGATAGCGCTGCCACCAGCACATCTCGCACGGAAACAGGCCGAAACCGTATTGCGAGATATAAGCCCCGGCGAGCAGGATGGCGGGCATCGCCAGCGCCAGGCGCTGGGCGAGCCGGTCGGAAGGAAGAAGCGGAGTGCTCATCGCACTGCTTCTAGCGGCTCACCTCGCGCTTGTCGAAAGCATGTTAAAGCCTGAGTTGATCTCGCTCAGCGCCGCTCCGGACCTTCTCCGCGCGCGGCCACGTTGACGCCCGAGGTGCGGCGCAGGGTACGCACGGCGTAATCCAGCTGGAAGTCGTCGATGCCCTGCTCCTCCAGCTCGGCGGCGGTCAGCTGGAAGCGCGGATCGTCGAGGCGGTCGCGTTCCAGGTTCTCGTCCTCCACGCCGATCTCGCCTACCAGGTGACCGCGAAGGTCGCTTTCCCGCAAGGCGAAGCGCTGCCTGCGCTCGGCATCCGGATCGGATAGCTGGGGCACGCGGATATCGGGTTCGATCCCGCCTTCCTGCACGCTGCGTCCGGCAGGGGTGTAATAGCGCGCCGTCGTCAGCTTCAGCGCCGAATCGCGTGACAGCGGCAACAGCGTCTGCACGCTGCCCTTGCCGAAGCTGCGCTCGCCCATCACCAGCGCGCGGCGATGGTCCTGCAGGGCCCCTGCGACAATCTCGCTTGCCGATGCAGACCCTTCGTCGATCAGCACGATGATCGGCAGGCCCGCAGCAGCATCGCCGCGATAAACGCTTTCGGCATCGTAATAGATGGTCTCACGCCGCGAGCGGCCGCGCTGCGAAACGATCTGCCCGTCGGTGAGGAACAGGTCGGACAGCGCCACCGCCTCGTCCAGCGAACCGCCCGGATTGCGGCGTAGGTCCAGTACAAGACCGCCGAGGCGACCGGTGGCCTGTTCCTGCAATTCGCGAAGGCCCCGGCGTACGTCGGCACCCACGTCGGCGGAAAATTCGTTCACACTGATGTGGCCGATATTGCCGTCCATCAGTTCCCACGTGACCGGTTCCAGTTCGATCACACCGCGCGTTACGGTCACCTCGAAGCTATCCTCGCGACCGGGGCGGAAGATGGTGATTTCAATATCGGTACCGGCAGGTCCGCGCATCTGCGCCACGGCATCGTTGAGTTCCAGGCCGTAGATCAGGTCGCCGTTGATATGGGTGATGTAATCGCCAGCCTTGATGCCGGCGCCCTCGGCCGGGCTGCCACGGAACGGCGAAATGACTTTCACCGCGCCTTCTTCCATCTGCACCGAGATGCCGAGACCCTGGTAATTGCCGTCCATCATCGTCGTCAGGCGCTCCAGCGCCGTCCCGTCGAGATAGGCGGAATGGGGATCGAGCGCGGCCAGCATGCCGTCGATCGCACCGCGTATCAGCACCTCGTCCTCCACCGGCTCCACGTAGCTCGCCTTGATCCGCTGGTAGGTGGCGAACAGCTTGGCGAATTCCGGGGAGGCCCGGCCTTCCACCTGCGCGATGGCAGCGGTGGTGGCAGGCACGAGCGCGACAGCCGTGCAAAGCGCGGCGGCGCGGATGGCGGGTACAAACTTCATATATCTTTCGTCCTCGGCAAGGAGGGAGTCCCAGCCACTTCTGTATCGCATGGAGGGCCTTAACACCAGATGAGGGATTTGCTGGCCCGGACGCGGTACAATCAGTCGAGGCGAAGCAGCGGATTCACCGGTTCGCCATCGCGGCGAAGTTCCAGCGTGACATTCGGGTTGGTCGGCGCGGCCACCCCCAGCGGTGCCCCGGCCTGTACCGTCTCGCCCACTTCCGCATCGCTGCGGGCAAGTCCGGTGACAAGGCTGGTCCAGCCGTTGCCGTGTTCGATAATCACGATGCTGCCATAGCCGCGGTACGGCCCGGCAAAAGCAATCCGCCCGGCGGCAGGAGCGACCACCTGTGCGCCGCCAATGGGTGCAAGCGTCAGCCCCCGGCTGAGGCCGGACCCGGTCGGCGCTCCGAAACCGAGAAGGGTCCTGCCGGATACTGGCAGCATGTACGGGCGCGGAGCATCGCCTTGCCTGTCAGCCTGGGAAGGCAGGGCGCGTGATCCCCCGGCAGTTTCGGTCTCTTCCGGCCGTGCAGGTCGCAGGCGCGGACCCGGTAACGCCGCGAGGCGCTGGCGCAGAGCCGCAGCACGGTCGAGCTGCGTGACCAGTCCGTCGAGGTCGCGCGCTTCTTCCGCCAGCGCCAGTACGCGGTCCGTCTCGCGACTGGCAGCCCCGCCGGCAGCGCGCGCGGCAAGGCGCTGGCGTGTCTCGATGTCGGCCAGTTGCTCGCGTCGTTCCGCAAGAGCCGCTTCCTCGGCCTGCAGTACCTGCGCGGCCGCCACGGCCTCGCGCCGCAGTTCGCGGGCGCGGTCGATGCGGTTGCGCAGGTCCTGTGTCCCCGCCTGCACCTGGGGCACGGTATTGTGCAACATGGCGCGCAGGTACACGACATCCTTCACGGAGCCGGGGCGCATGATCGAGAGTGCCAGCGGCCGGCGCGTGAATTGCTGGAGCGCGGCGGTGAGTTCCACCACGGGCTGCTGCTCGCGGCCCAGTTCCTCGCGCAGGTTACCCTGTTCGCGGTCGATCATGGCGATGCGGGCGCGGGCGGCGGTGATCCCGGCCTCTGCTTGCTGCACGCGTGCAGCAAGCGCGGCGGCTTCGCGCGCAGCACGCTCGGCAGCGTCCTCGGCTTCGCGCGCCTCCTCCTCGAACCGCTGGCTGCGCGCCTCAGCGTTCTCACGCTCGGCCAGGGCCTCGGCAAGGGCGGCGCGCATGTCCTCCGGACTCTGGCTTACAGGAGCACGCTGGGCGAAAGCCGCCGCGGCACAAAAGGCGATGGAGCCAAGGAGGAGAATGGCGCGGTGCATGACGGGGCTATCCTGCCCGATGATAGGGATGCCCGGCAAGGATGCTGGTGGCGCGGAAAAGCTGTTCTGCCAGCATGGCGCGGGCCAGCAGGTGCGGCCAGGTGGCCTTGCCGAAAGAAATCAGAAGGTCGGCGTCTTCGCGTTCCTGCTTCGAATGTCCGTCGGCCGCCCCGATCATGAAACGGCATTCGCGCATGCCATCGTCGCGCCAGCGTTCGAGGATATGCGCGAATTCCTCGGAGCCGAGGTTCTTGCCCTTCTCGTCCAAGAGAATGGTCTTGCAGGGTGTTTGCGGTTCGGGAATGCGCCCGCCGGTTTCGGGCAGTTCGGTGAACTTCAGCGGCCACTGGATGCGCTTCGCATAGCGCTCGACCAGCTCTTCCTCAGGAGAGCGGGCGATCTTGCCGCGGGCGATGACATGCAGGAGGATCTAACCCTCCTTCGCCACGAGAAATGCGTCTTCGATCGAGGCATCGCACTTGGCGCAACCGAACTTGATCGGGAACAGCACGAACATGCGATCGAAGAACCGATGCTTGCACTTGCCGCAAAGCACGGTCTTGTAAGCGTAGGACGCCAGCGCAATTTCAAGTGGGATCATAACCACAAGGGCTAGGAAGGCGACGGTGAACACAGGATCGCGCGATAGCCGGACGGGTCCGAATATGCTGCTGTAGACCAAAAGGCCGAAAAACAGGCCCCAGGCGGCCCACATGGCGCGATTGGCAGCGCGATACCTGGCTTCAGGACTCATGCTGCAAAGCCTTCCGTCGCTATTAAAGCCCTCCCATGACGGGAGAGTTCCAATCAGGCCGATCCCATCTGCCGCGTCTGACCGTCCTCGCCGAAGCCCCACATCCGTTCCAGGTTGTAGAAGCTGCGCACTTCGGGGCGGAACAGGTGGACGACGACATCGCCCGCGTCGATCAGCACCCAGTCGGCAGTCGGCAGGCCTTCGATGCGCGGGCTCGGCTCACCGGCCTCTTTCAACTTCACGGCAAGCTTGTTCGCCATGGCGGCGACCTGCCGGGTCGAACGGCCCGAGGCGACGATCATGTGATCGGCGATCGAACTTTTGCCTTCGAGCGGAATGGAGACGATGTCCTGCGCCTGATCGTCATCGAGCTGTTCGAGGATCAGTGCGTGGATCGAGCCGGGTTCGGCGTGAATGGTGGTTTCAAGATCAGGCATGGATAGAATGGTGGCTGTTGCGGGGCGTCTGCCGGTGTCGGCGGAACGCACAGGCGCTCCTGTGTTGGCTTGGCTCATCGCGAAAGGTCATGCTCCGTATATGGGGTGAATGCAGGCAGCGTAAAGGGCCGGACGCCTCACGCGTCTGCCCCCGTATGCCCGTCATGGATAAGGGAATGCGTCACTTCGTCCCGTGGCGGGGGACCGGCATGGTCTTCCGCCCAGTCAGGATCCGCCCGGCGTATTTGTGTAGCCGAACGCGGATCGGGATCGAAACGCAGCTCTATCAGCGCGGGTGCGCTCCATTCGCCCCGGTTGCGTAATCGGGCTGCAGATAACCGGTGATCTCGCAGCCAGGCCATTGCGGGGCTCGCAACAGCAGCGTGATCATACCCCGGGCGGGCGATAACGGCAATGGGCATTTCCCGCGCGATCTGCCGCCAGTTTCGCCACCTGTGGAATTGCGCAATATTGTCAGAGCCCATCAGCCACACGAAACGCCGGTGAGGATAGCGCCGCTTCAGCGCGCGCAGCGTGTCTGCGGTGTACCGCGTACCGAGTTCCCGCTCTATCGCCGTCACCTTGATCGGGGCGCGCCTGCTTGCCGCCTTCGCCGAACCAACACGCGCCGGAAGCGGCGCCATGCCTTTTTTGGACTTTAGCGGGTTTCCGGGCGAGACCATCCACCACACCTCGTCCAGACCCAGCGCGGCCCGGGCGAAAAGTGTGATGCGGCGATGCCCCAGGTGGGCGGGATTGAAGCTGCCGCCCAGCAGGCCGGTGATCGGACCTCGCTTCACGGCAACTTTCGTCTCCCTCGTGTCGGCGTTACGGCCGGGCCTGGCCCGAACCCTTCACCTTCCACTTGTAGGTGGTGAGCCCCTCAAGGGCCACTGGTCCACGAGCATGCAGGCGACCGGTTGCGATCCCGATCTCCGCTCCCAGCCCGAACTCGCCGCCGTCGGCGAACTGGGTGGACGCGTTGTGCATCACAATGGCACTGTCGACCTCGGCGAGGAAACGCTGTGCGGCATCGTCGTTGTCGGTGATAATCGCCTCGGTATGGCCGGACGAATGGGAGGCAATGTGCTCCATTGCCTCGTCGATATCGTCGACCACGGCGACTGACAGGATGGCATCGAGATACTCGGTGTCCCAGTCCTCCG
Organism: uncultured Sphingomonadaceae bacterium; assembly: GCA_947493195.1. Classification (GTDB taxonomy): domain Bacteria; phylum Pseudomonadota; class Alphaproteobacteria; order Sphingomonadales; family Sphingomonadaceae; genus Alteraurantiacibacter. Next base: position 56,646 of record CANLQG010000007.1, read on the forward strand.
CATCGGCGGGCTTTACGCGCGAATCGAGTTGCTGCGCGCGCTCGTCACCGCGCAGTTCACAGCCCGCGTCGGCAATCGCGGCAAGCACCTTCTCGCCCTCGCTAAAATGCGAATCGATCAGCAGTGTTTCCATGGCCCCGCAAATGCCGGTGCGGCGCATTTTCGCGTTCACGGCAATTTCGCGCGCCATGTCAGGCTTCGCATCGGCGTGAATGTAGGTGTGGCAAATGCCGTCGAGGTGGGCGAGCACGGGTACGCGCGCATCCTGCTGGACGCGGGCGACCAGGCCCTTGCCGCCGCGCGGCACGATCATGTCGATCAGCCCTGCCGCTTTCAGCATGGCACCAACGGCCTCTCGGTCCTGCGTTGGCATAAGCTGGATGGCATCGGAAGGCAGCCCCGCTTCGTCCAGTCCCTTGGCAAAGGCGGCGTGCAGCGCGCGGTTGGAATGGATCGCCTCGCTACCACCGCGCAGCAGGGCGGCGTTGCCGGACCGCAGGCACAGCGCTGCCGCATCGGCGGTGACGTTGGGCCGGCTTTCGTAGATGATTCCGATGAGGCCGATGGGAATGCGCACCCGCTCCAGCCCGAAGCCTGAAGGCGAACTGCGGCTGTCGATCACTTCGCCCACCGGATCGGGCAGGCCGGCCACGTTCTCGATGGCACCGGCAATCGCTTCCAGCCGGTCCTCGTCCAGCTTCAACCGGTCAAGCATGGCGCCGGTCAGGCCACGCTCCTCGCCCGCTGCCATGTCCTTGGCGTTGGCTTCGAGGATACTTGCCGAATCGTTACGGATGGCCTTGGCGGCGGCGCGCAGGCCGGCAGCCTTTTCGGCATCGCTGGCGCGGGCCAGCTTGCGCTGCGCTGCGCGGCCTTTTTTCGCAAGGTCTTCAATGAGGTGGGTGAAATCGGTCTTTTCTAGCGTGTCTGTAGTCATGGCGCGCCTTCTAACATGTGTGGGTGTGCCTGTCAGGGCGAATCGGCAAAGAGTGGAGAGCGGCTCGCAAACCCCGATCGGACGAATTGTTCCCGCCCCCGGCACTTTTTTCTCACATACCTAACGTTTCACCGCGCGATCGGTTCATTTCGCCCCGAAGGTTAACGTTCGCTCTCGACCTCACGCGTGTCATCGGTATCGCTTGGAGCACACAAAATAAGCGGACGGACGGGGTCGTTTTGACAAGAACATCGACGGGCGGATTTATCGACCGCCTGCGCACGCGGTTTCCGGAGCGCGAATTTTTCATGCGCTCGCAGGGTCAGGTGCGCTTCCTTACCATCACCACGCGGATGCAGATGGCTGCGGCCGGTACGGTCGCCGCCGTTACGCTCGGCTGGGTCGTATCGATGGGCGTAATGGCCGTCAGCCAGTGGCAGGCCAGCACAGAACGTGCATCGCTTCTGGAACGAGAAGCCCAGGTCGCCACGGCAGAGGATCGCTTCTCCGCCTATGCGGACGATATCGCCGCCACCGTGGCTGATCTCGAGGCGCGGCAGGAATTGCTCGACGGCATCGTCGAAATGTTGCCCGAGGATGTCGTGGCCGAGGGCGACGACACGGTCACCGACTCGGCAGCCGAGAGCGAGAACCTGATCAGCATGATCCGCAGCGTCTTTCCCGAGGCGGAAGGGATCGCCCGGATGGAAGCACGCCAGCTCGCCTTTGCCGAGCGGTTGACTCGCTATGCAGACCGCCGCGCTGCGCGTGCCGAGGAAGCGATCCGCCAGCTTGGTCTCGATCCGCGGGCGATGGAGCGGGCCAACGAAAGCGCCATGGGTGGTCCCCTGGAAAGCCTTTCTTCCGAAAGCGACGGCAGCCTCGACCCGCGTTTCGAACGTCTTGGCCTGAGCCTTGCGCGCATGAGCGCGCTGGAGCGCGGCCTGAACCAGATCCCGCAGGTCATGCCAGCCGATCTCAATTCGATTTCCTCGGGTTTCGGTTACCGCCGAGACCCCTTCCGCGGCACTGCCGCCATGCATTCCGGCCTCGATTTCCGCGCGCCGATGGGCTCTCCTATCCATGCCGCCGCAGATGGCCGCGTGGCATTTGTCGGCGTCAAGGGCGGCTACGGCAAGGTAGTCGAAGTCGATCACGGCGCAGGTCTGGTCACCCGCTATGCCCACATGTCGCGTTTCAATGCGCGGGTCGGCGAAACCGTCACCGCCGGGGACGTGATCGGCGCCATCGGCAGCACCGGTCGCTCCACCGGCCCGCACCTGCATTTCGAGGTGCGTATCAACAACCGGGCCGTGAACCCACGGCCCTTCCTGGAGACAGCCCCCCATGTTCTCGAGCAAGTCCGAGCAGAATTCGCCCCAGGCACCGACGAAAGCCAGATCGATGGCTAATTCCGGCAGCACCTTTTCCGTCATCGGCGCCGATGTCACCATTCGCGGCGATATAGAGGCATCGGTCGACCTACACGTCGACGGCACGGTAATCGGCAATATCGCCTGCGCCAGCCTGGTGCAGGGCGAAGGCAGCCGCGTGGAGGGCGAAATCAAGGCCGAAAGCGCCCGCCTGTCGGGCGAGGTGAAAGGCACCATCGAAGTGCGCAGCCTGGTGGTGCTGAAGAGCGCCCAGATCGAAGGCGATGTCAGTTACGACACGTTGACGATCGAGCAGGGTGCCTCGGTCGACGGGCGCTTCGCCCCGCTGCGCGCCAAGACGCAGGCCAAGACCGCCCAGGCGGTGAATGCGCCGGACGAAGGCAAGCAGCCCGGCCTGACGCTGGCCAGCTGATCCCATTTATCGTTTGTGGAAGGATTGGGGCGGTCCGAGGGGCCGCCCCTATTCTTTTCAGCGAACCGAAAAGTCCGGCCGGTGCCGTCAGCCCTGTCCGGCTTCGCCATTTCCCTCGGCCGCGCGCTTGGCTTCCAGCCACGCCTCGGCTTCGGCTTCCTGCGCTGCCCGGACGGCGGCCTTGGCTGCGTCCTCGCGCTCGCGGCGCAGCTGGGCAATCAGCTCCTGCTTGTCGTCACGCGGGGTGGCGGGCACCGTGGCTTCGATCGGTTCGTCACCTTCGGCAGCAGGCTCTGTAGCGGCAACCCGCTTGGCCGCCTTGGCAACAGCGGCATCGAGTTCGCGCTGCGAACACAGGCCCAGGGTAACCGGGTCCTTGGGCTGGATGTTGACGATGTTCCAGTGGCTGCGCTCGCGAATCGCGTTGATCGTGTCGCGCGTGGTGCCGATAAGCCGACCGATCTGCGCATCGGAAATCTCAGAGTGGTTGCGCAGGATCCAGGCAATGCCGTCGGGCTTGTCCTGCCGCTTGGATACCGGCGTATAGCGCGGTCCCTTGGTGCGGCTGACATCCACCGGTGCCTTCTGCATCTTCAGCGAGTAGTTCGCGTCGGCCTGGCCGCGCTCGATCTCCTCGTGCGTGAGCTCGCCCGAGTGTACGGGATCGCGCCCGGTATACTTGGCACCCGCCAGGTCATCCGCCATGGCCTGCACTTCGAGGATGTGCAGACCGCAGAAGTCGGCAATCTGCGTGAAGCTCAATGCGGTGTTGTCCACCAGCCAGCTGGCGGTGGCATGAGGCATCAGGGGCGTGGGCTGGTTAGCCACAGCAGTTCTCCAAAACTGAAAATAAAAGGGCCGCCCCTCGCGGGACGGCCATCGTTGCTTCACGATGTAGAGCAGTTGCGGGCAATCGGCAAGCTTTAGGGCACGCGAGCGCTACAATCGCCCAGCCGCTGGCTAGGCCCGTACGTGTGAAAGCCTGACGATCGGTTCCTCCAGCGCCATGGGTGCCAGGCCAGCCACGAACTGATCGGTGCTGGCCGCCCAGCTGAATCCGCAGCCCAGCTCATGACAACGCCGCCGGTCCAGCTTGAGCGCGCCGGAGATCGCATCCTCAAGCCGCTCCGCCATGACGCCGCTTTCCGCCTGCAGCACGTCGAGCGGTCCGGCAACGGGGTATGCCGCCACCGGCGTGCCGCAAGCCAGCGCCTCTATCATCACCAGCCCGAACGTGTCGGTGCGACTGGGAAAGACGAAGACATCGGCGCCGACATAGCAGGCCGCCAGCGCAGCGCCGGACTGCTGGCCCAGAAAATGCGCCTCGGGAAACTGCGCCTGCAGCTTTTCCAGTGCAGGGCCGTGACCCACGACGACCTTGGATCCCGGATGGGTGTTCGACAGGAAGGCCTCGATGTTCTTCTCCACCGCCACGCGCCCGACATAAAGCTGGATCGGACGCGGCAGGGTGAAGAACAGGTCGGGTGGCACGTGGTCGGGGTGGAATGTCGCCAGGTCCACCCCGCGGCTCCAGTGATGCAGCGGGCCGATACCCTGTTCGGCCAGCTCCGCCCGGATCGTTTCGGTTGCCACCATCGTGCGGGTGGCCGGTGCATGGAAGCGACGGATCAGCGGCCAGAAAAGGCTGGCTGGCAGGCCCGTTCGCCGCGCGATGTAATCGGGAAACTGCGTGTGATAGGCGGAAGAGAAGGGGAAATCCTGCCGCAGGCAATAGTGCCGCGCCGCCCAGCCCAGCGGACCTTCTGTGGCGATGTGAATGGTGTCGGGAGCGAACCGTTCCAGTTGCTTCGCCATGCCCCGCAGGCCCGTGAAGGCGAGACGGATTTCCGGGTAGGATGGTGCCGGCATGGAGTGGAAGAGATCGGGCGACATTACCGCCACCGTGTGCCCACGTGCCCGCAACTCTCCGATCACGGTGTTTAGGGTGCGCACTACGCCGTTGACCTGCGGGTGCCAGGCATCGGTAACGATGGCGATCCTCATGCCATTGCCCCGCGCCGCCACATTCAGGCTGCCTGGGCCACAGCTTGCCCGTCCTGCCGCTCGCGCGCTTCGCGCAGGGCGACTTCTTCGGGCCAGTTGAGGATTTCCATGCTGCCGTCGGCGTGTTCGACCAGCGCGTTACAACCTTCCACCCAGTCGCCGTCGTTCCAGTATTCGATGCACTTGCCATCGTGAGTGAACGTGCGGTGTTCAGCAGTGTGGATGTGGCCGCACACCACCCCGTCGACCCCGCGCTCTCCGGCGGCGCGGGCGACCACTTCCTCGTACTTGCCGATGAACTCCACGGCGTTCTTGACCTTGTGCTTGGCCATCTTGCTCAGCGACCAATAGGGCAGGTCCAGTTTGCGGCGCACGGCGTTCACCCAGTGATTCACGCCCATCATGAAATGGTAGAGCGCGTCCCCCACGAAGGCGAGCCAGCGGTGCGACAGCATGACGGCATCGAACTCGTCGCCGTGCAGCACCATCAGCCGCCGTCCATCGGCTGTGTCATGAAAAGCGGCGCGGCGAATTTCTATCCCGCCGAAGTTCAGGCCGGTGAATTGGCGAAACATCTCGTCGTGATTGCCGGGAATGTAGACGATGCGCGTGCCGCGCTTGGCCCGCTTCAGCAGCCGCCAGACGATGTCGTTGTGTTCCGCAGGCCAGTAGAACTTCTTCTTCAGCCGCCAGCCGTCGATGATGTCGCCGACGAGATACATCGTCTCGCTGTCGACGCTGTCGAGAAAATCGATCAGCAGGTCGGCATTACAGCCCTTCGTGCCGTGATGGATGTCGGATATCCAGATCGTGCGAAACTTGCGTCGCCCCCCGACCGAGCGCTCGGGTACGGCGGGTTTGTGCCCCGTGAAATCGGGGAAGGCCGAAACAGTTCGCCCGTTGCCGAATTCACCATCGAGATAGTTGCCAAACATGATGCGCGCCTCGTCGCTGCCTGTCTGGCTGCCAGCCTATGCCCCCTGTATGTGACAGCACGGTCTCTGTTTTGAGTCAGCCGCGCGACAGTATGACGCTTTAGCGTCAATCACTTGCGGCTCGCGAAGTCATGCCGAGCACGATCTTGCCGATATGGTCACCCGCTTCCATCCGCGCGTGCGCATCGGCGGCGTCGGCCATGGCAAAGGTCTGATCCATCACCGGGCGCAAGTCTCCGCTCTCGACCAGGGGCCACACTTCGCGGAACAGCTCGTCCGCCAGCATCCCCTTGAAAATATTGGTCCTGGGGCGCAGGGTGGAGCCGGTAATCGATTGCCGCTTCACCATCATCTTCGCAATGTTAACCTTGGACTTTGGGCCGCCAAGCACGGCGATCACCACGAGGCGACCGTCCTCTCCCAGGGCATCGAGATTGCGCTGGGTGTAGCTGCCCGCCACCATGTCCAGCACCAGGTGAGCCCCCCTGCCATCGGTGTATTTCTTCACCTCCTCCACGAAATCCTGCGTCTTGTAGTTGATCGCCAAGTCGGCACCCACCTTGCGCGAGGCGGCGGCCTTGTCGTCGGAGCCGGAGGTCGTGATCACGTGCATGCCGAACAATTTGCCCAGCATGGTTGCCATGGTGCCGATCCCCGAAGTGCCGCCGTGGATCAGGATAGTCTCGCCATCGCGGGCGTAGCCGCGCTGGAAGACGTTGTGCCAGACGGTGAAGAGTGTTTCGGGGATCGCTGCCGCCTCGGCCATGGAGAGGCCATCGGGAACGGGCAGGCAATGTTCAGGCCGGGCAATGCAGTATTCGGCGTAGCCGCCGCCGTTCACCAGCGCGCACACCCGCTTGCCCAGTTCACCGGAATCGACGCCCTCGCCCAGTGCCACCACCTCGCCGGAAATCTCCAGGCCTGGCAATTCGCTCGCTCCCTTGGGCGGCGGATAGGCACCTGCTCGCTGGAGGCAATCGGGCCGGTTGACCCCGGCGTGGCTCACGCGCACCAGCACCTCGCCTTGCGCTGGGTGAGGCACGGGCTGCGATACGATGGTCAGAACTTCCGGCCCGCCCGGCTCGCTGATAACGACTGCGGACATGGTCTGCGGCAACTTTTCGGCCACAAAGGCCCCCCTGTTCAATCCCTGGCTCGATGCACAGTCCTAGTGACGGCAGGCATTGACAGCAAGCGCCTGCAGAGTGATGCTGCAACGCAATGGAAGATGACAACCTTCCCCGGATGCGCTCCGACGCTGCCGGCCAGTTGGCCGGGGAAAGCCTCGATACCTATTCGCAGGACGAGTTGATGGCACGCATCCATCTGCTGGAGGCGGAAATCGCCCGGGTGAAAGCGCACCACGGCAAGGCCGATGCGCACCGTAAGTTCGCAGATGCTCTGTTCAAGCCAAGAGAGACGGATTGATGGGTCGGCCACGACCCTTGGTACCTCTCGAAATCGCGCAAAAGCGCACCATATGCCTTTTCACACCGCTTGCAGGCCTGACCGCGTGCGAGTTCAGCCGCCGCGTTAGGCCGATGTTCACCCAGCCGGACGCAGATTTTCTCAACCGTCCCGCCATGGCCTGAGGCCAGCCAAGGAAAACCATGCCAAGCTTTGCGCAAAACCTCGAAAAGACCCTCCACACCGCGATCCAGCACGCGATCGATCGGGCGCATGAATATGCGACGCTCGAACATCTGCTGCTGGCGCTGGTGGAAGACGAGGATGCGGCCGAGGTGATGAACGCCTGCGGGGTCGATATGGAAGAGCTGGCAGGCGTGGTGCGCCAGTACCTGGACCAGGAATACCAGTCGCTGAAAACCGACGAGGATGCCGATCCGCAGCCCACGGCGGGCTTCCAGCGGGTAATCCAGCGCGCGATCCTGCACGTACAGTCCAGCGGCAAGGATACCGTGACCGGTGCAAACGTGCTGGTTGCGCTTTTCTCGGAGCGGGACAGCTACGCCGTCTACTTCCTGCAGCAGCAGGACATGAGCCGCCTCGACGCGGTCAGCTTCATCAGCCACGGCATCGGCAAGGGCGGCCGCCAACTGGAGGACCGCTCCCCCACCGGCAGCGAGGAGGAATCGCAGGCGCGCGGCGAGGAAAAGCCCGACAAGAACAAGAAGGATTCCGCGCTCGACCAGTTCTGCGTGAATCTCAACCAGAAGGCGCTCGACGGACGGATCGATCCGCTGATCGGGCGTGGACCCGAAGTGGATCGCACCGTGCAGATCCTGTGCCGCCGGTCCAAGAACAACCCGCTCTACGTGGGCGATCCCGGCGTCGGCAAGACAGCCATCGCCGAGGGCCTGGCCCGCAAGATCGTTGAGGGCGACGTGCCAGAAGTGCTCGAGCCTGCCATCATCTACTCGCTCGACATGGGTGCGCTGCTGGCTGGCACGCGTTACCGCGGCGATTTCGAGGAGCGGCTGAAGCAGGTCGTGAACGAGCTCGAGAAATTGCCCGACGCCATTTTGTTCATTGACGAAATTCACACCGTGATCGGTGCCGGTGCCACCAGCGGCGGGGCAATGGACGCGTCCAACCTGCTGAAGCCTGCGCTTTCCAGCGGAGCGATCCGCTGCATCGGTTCGACCACCTACAAGGAATTCCGCAACCACTTCGAGAAGGACCGCGCCCTGCTGCGCCGGTTCCAGAAGATCGATGTGAACGAGCCGACGATCGAGGATACGATCAAGATCCTCAAGGGCCTGAAAAGCGCTTTCGAGGAGCATCACGGCGTGAAGTACACGCCCGATGCGCTGAAGACCGCCGTGGAAATGAGCGCGCGCTACATCAACGATCGCAAGCTGCCAGACAAGGCGATCGACGTGGTCGACGAAGTGGGCGCGATGCAGATGCTGGTGCCGCCCAGCCGCCGCCGCAAGACGATCACCGCCAAGGAGATCGAGAAGGTCGTGGCGACCATGGCGCGCATCCCGCCGAAATCCGTATCCAAGGACGACAAGAAGGCGCTCGGCAGTCTCGACAAGGATCTCAAGCGGGTCGTCTATGGCCAGGACGAGGCGATCGAACGCCTGTCCGTCGCCATGAAGCTGAGTCGTGCGGGCCTGCGCGAGGCAGACAAGCCCATCGGCTCCTTCCTGTTCTCCGGCCCCACCGGCGTCGGCAAGACCGAGGTCGCGCGCCAGCTCGCCAACATCATGGGCATCGAGCTGAAACGCTTCGACATGTCGGAATACATGGAGCGTCACTCCGTTTCCCGCCTGATCGGCGCGCCTCCGGGCTATGTCGGTTACGACCAGGGCGGCCTGCTGACCGATGCCATCGACCAGCACCCACACTGCGTGCTGCTGCTGGACGAGATCGAAAAGGCACACCCGGACCTGTTCAACATCCTGCTGCAGGTGATGGATAACGGCAAGCTGACCGACCATCACGGCAAGACCGTCGATTTCCGCAATGTTGTCCTTATCATGACGACCAACGCGGGCGCGTCCAATGCCGAGAAGCAAGGTATAGGCTTTGGTGCCGGGCAGAAGACCCAGGCTTCGGAAGAGGCGGTGAAGAAGATGTTCACCCCCGAATTCCGCAACCGTCTCGATGCCGTGGTTCCCTTCGGCTACCTCGGCCAGGAAACGATCAGCCGCGTGGTCGACAAGTTCATCCTGCAGCTGGAATTGCAGCTGGCCGAGCAGAACGTGCATATCCAGTTCGACGGCGATGCCCGCGAATGGCTGGGCAAGCGCGGCTATGACAAGTTGATGGGGGCCCGTCCGATGTCGCGCCTGATCCAGGAGAAGGTAAAGCAGCCGCTGGCCGAGGAACTGCTGTTCGGCAAGCTTGCCGCAGGCGGCGAAGTCCACGTCACCGTCAAGGACGAGAAACTCGCTTTCGAACTCACTCCCGCGCCGCCGAAGGCGAAACCCAAGCGCAAGCGCAAAGCTGCTTCAAAGAAGGCGGAAGGCAAGAAATCCGAGACACCTGCTGCCGACAAGGACCATGGCGGCGGCGAGGAAGGGCCTTCCTCGGAAGACTAATCGCGGTCAATCAAGGCCTTGCGAATCGGCTCTGTGCGGATCGCTTGCGGGGTCGTAAGGTGAGCCTCATGACGCCGAAAACCGCTATCGCATTGCTGGCGGCGGGGGTTCTGGCTCCCCCCGCTCCTTCATGGGCAGAGGGCGCGCCGCCGCTCGACACGCGCACCGCACAGTCGGACTTGCCGCTGACAGGCCCGCGTGCAGCGATGCACCTGCTCTATGCCGGGCTTTCCTTCGAACTGGATCCCCAGCGGCGTTATCTCAATGGCAACGGCCAGTACCAGGTCCAGGCGCGCGAGGATCTCGCTCGCCTCGAGTTCGACCTGGATCCGCGGTTCCGCGTTTATTCGATCCGCCTCGAAGGGGCCGAACTGGCTGCGAACCAATGGTCCAGCACGGACGGCGTCCTGACGATTGCCCTGCCGAAGGGATTGAAGGCGGGTTATACCACCCTCGTCCAGATCGCTTGGGATGGCTCCCCGCACGAGGCGATCAACGCTCCGTGGGAAGGCGGAATAGTGTGGTCGGAAACCGATGACGGGCAACCCTGGATCGCCACCGCCGTGCAGGGCGAAGGGTGCGATCTGTTCTGGCCCTGCATCGATCATTCGTCGCAGGGTATCGATGCGCTCGACCTGGTCGTGACCGTGCCGAAGGGGCTGGTCGCGGCAGGGAACGGCCGCCTTGTCGGCACGCAGGATAACGGAGACACCACCTCCTTCACCTGGCAGGCCCGCGATCCCAGCAACTATGGTGTCACTCTCCAGGTCGGGCCTTACGAACTGGCGAAGCGATCCTACGATAGCAGGTTTGGCAACGCGATCCCGCTGATGTTCTGGCACCTTCCCGGCAATGCGGAAGGGGCAAACCGCCTCTTGGGCGAACTCGAAGGCCAGATCGCGTTCATGGAGGACCGTTTCGGTCCCTATCCGTTCGGCGACGAGAAGGTCGGCGTGGCAGAGACGCCGCACCTGGGCATGGAGCACCAGACCATCAATGCCTACGGCAACGGTTACCAGCTCGAAGCCAACGGTCACGACTGGCTACTGCAGCACGAGTTCGCGCACGAGTGGTTCGCCAACCAGTTGCGCCCCGCCAACGCCAGCGACATGTGGCTGGCTGAGGGGATAACCACCTGGACCCAGCCATTGTATCTCGCCCACACGCGCGGGCAGGAATTCTACGATGCTGAAATGCGGAGTAACCGCGAACGCGTGTGGAGCCGCGTGCCGCTGGTGCCCCCCGAAGGCGAACTGCCCGACTACAACGACCGCGAGGCGCTCTGGGGTGATGACATCTACTTCAAGGGCTCCTGGATCATCCACACCCTGCGCGCCCTGGTGGGTGACGAAGTACTGTTTCCCGCACTGACCCGGTTGACCTACGGGACCGGCGATCCGCGACCCGGTGCCATTCGCCCGATCAACCGCACGACCGAAGATTTCCGCGCGATCCTGGAAGAGATGAGCGGACAGGATCTCGCATGGTTCTTCGATGCCTACCTCTACGAGGCAGACCTGCCCAGACTGGTGGCCACGCGCAAGGGCAGCCAGTTGGAACTGGAATGGCAGACTCCATCGGCACTGCCCTTCGCCATGCCTGTCGAGGTACGGGTGGGCGACGAGGTGCGCACCGTAGACACGCCCGGCGGACGCGGGCGTCTGGACCTTGGCAGCGCTGACGGCCACTACGTGCTCGATCCTGCCAACCGGATACTGAAATACGATGCCGCTGTCGAAGCCGCGCAAAACGGGAAATCCGCCGATTAGCCCGGAACGAATGTCGTGCGGCGCAACTTTCTAAGGGGCAATGGCAGCACCTTTCTCATGGATAAGGCCCGAACCGCATGGCGTGCACGTCGTCCCCGCCGACGTGTGGATCGACCCTTCGAAAGCGGTTGACGCGGCGCTCGTAACGCACGGCCACGCCGATCATGCGCGTGGCGGCCACGGTACGACCGTCGCCACGCCCGCAACGCTGGCGATCATGGACCTGCGCTACAACACCCGGGAGGGCGCGACGCCGGTGGAATATGGCGAGACAATCCGACTGAAGGGCGGCGTCGATGCCACCTATATTCCTGCCGGCCACGTACTTGGCAGCGCGCAGATCCTGCTCGAGCATGCCGGCGAGCGCGTGGTTATCACCGGCGACTACAAGCGGCGGCCCGATCCGACCTGCCCGCCCTTCCAGGTAACGCCGTGCGACATCTTCATCACCGAGGCGACCTTCGGCCTGCCTCTTTTCGCCCATCCGCCCATCGCAGAGGAGATGGGGAAGCTGCTTGCCCGGCTTGAAGCCCACCCCGATGCCTGCGTCCTGGTGGGTGCCTATGCCTTGGGCAAGGCGCAGCGCGTGATCGCCGAACTGCGCGCAGCAGGGCATCATCAGCCCATCTACCTGCACGGCGCGATGGAGAAGATGTGCCGGCTCTACGAGGAATTCGGCGTCAACCTGGGCGAACTGCGGCTGGTTGCCGATCATGACAAGGATGACATGCGCGGTCACGTGGTCGTGTGCCCGCCGTCGGCGCTGAACGACAGGTGGAGCCGCCGGTTGCCCGATCCGATCACCGCCATGGCAAGCGGGTGGATGCGCGTGCGCCAGCGGGCCCGGCAGCGCAATGTCGAACTGCCGCTCGTCATTTCCGACCATGCCGACTGGGCCGAACTGACCCGGACAATCGAGGAGGTGAACCCCTACGAGACCTGGATCACCCACGGGCGCGAGGAAGCGCTGCTGCGCTGGCACCAGTTGCACCAGCGGCGCGCCCGCGCATTGGCCCTCGTCGGCTACGAGGATGAGGACGACTGAGGGTGGAGGAGTTTGCCGCCCTGCTCGACGCGTTGATCTACACGCGCAGCCGCAACGAGAAGTTGCGCCTGATCGCCGAGTACCTGCGCGAAACGCCCGATCCCGATCGCGGGTGGGCGCTGGCCGCGCTGACCGATGGCCTCGATTTCAAGGCCGTGAAAAGCTCCACCATTCGCAACCTGCTGAAAGAGCGGGTCGACCCGGTATTGTGGAGCCTGAGCCGTGACTTCGTTGGCGACACGGCAGAAACCGCTGCCTTGCTCTGGCCGGAACCGCTGGGCGGGGTCGGCACGCCTCCCACGGTGAGTGAAGCGGTGGATGCCCTGGGCGTCATGACCCGCGCTTCGGTCATGACCGAATTGCCGCGCCTGCTCGACCGGCTGGATTCCGCGGGCCGCTATGCCCTGCTGAAACTTGCGACCGGAGGCATGCGGGTGGGGGTTTCCGGCCGGCTCGCCAAGGTCGCCTTTGCCCAGGCCTTCGATGTGCCGGTGGATGACGTGGAGGAATACTGGCACGCGCTGGAGCCTCCCTATGCCGACCTGTTCGCCTGGGGCGCTGATGGGGCCGATCCGCCTGAGACGGAGAACCTGCCGCTGTTCCGGCCCTTCATGCTCGCCCATCCGCTGGAAGAGACGGTGGTCGACCTTGCCGATTATGCGGCGGAGTGGAAGTGGGACGGGATCCGCGTGCAGCTGGTCCACGTGGCGGGAGAGACACGCCTCTATTCGCGTAGCGGCGACGATATCAGCGCTACTTTCCCGGAAATGGTCAATGCGCTGGAATTGCCCGCCGTGCTTGACGGCGAACTGCTGGTGCGCGGCGTGCATCAGGGCGGCGAGCAAGGGGGCGCGGCCAGTTTCAACGCCTTGCAGCAGCGCCTTGGTCGCAAGACGGTCAGCAAGAAAATGCTCACGGACAGCCCGGCTTTCGTCCGGCTGTACGATGTGCTGATGCTGGAGGGCAAAGACCTGCGCGGCCTGCCGTGGAATGAGCGCAGAGAGCGGCTGGAAAAGCTGGTGCCACGCTTGCCGGACAGCCACTTCGATATCAGCCAGCTTGTCGAGGCGCGCGACTTCGACCACCTGGGGCAAATCCGCGAGGGCGCCCGCAATGATGCCATCGAGGGCCTGATGCTCAAGCGGCGCGACAGCCTATACGTTCCGGGCCGCAAGACCGGGCTGTGGTACAAGTGGAAGCGCGACCCGCTGCTGGTGGACTGCGTGCTGATGTACGCCCAGCGCGGAAGCGGGAAGCGCTCCAGCTTCTATTCCGATTACACCTTCGGCTGCTGGGACGGCGATCCGGATAAGGGCGCGGAACTGCTGCCCGTAGGCAAGGCCTATTCGGGATTCACCGATGCCGAACTGAAGAAGCTGGACAAGCTGGTTCGCCAGACCACGCTCAACCGCTTTGGCCCCGTGCGCGAGGTGGAGCGAACGCTGGTGTTCGAGGTGGCTTTCGATTCGGTGCACGCCAGCAAGCGGCACAAGTCCGGCCTTGCCATGCGCTTCCCGCGCATCCACCGCATCCGCTGGGACAAGCCCGTCCACGAAGCCGACCGCATCGACGCCCTGCAGGCGCTCGTTCGCGACTAGTCTTCGATACCGAACACCTTTTCTCGCGAAGTTGCGCCGCGCAACAAGGTGATGCGAAAAGGCGCACAGCCCAGTGCCTGTGCCAGCAGCGCGGTCACCGCGGCATTCGCGGCCCCATCCTGCGGCCTGACGCGAGTCTTTGCCAGCACCTGGCCACCCCTGATCTCCAGGCTTTCCGTCTTCGCGCCCGGCGTTACCCACACGGCCAATCGGCCTTCGGCTGAAATCAGCGCGCGCAAGGAAAGCGCCCTTGGAAGATCAATCTTCGGGCGTGCCAAGGATCTGTGCCCGGTGCTTTTTCGCCAGCTGGCAATATCGCTCGGTCTGGAACCGGATCTTGGCGATCTGGGCATCGTCCTGCGTGCGGTAATACTTCGCCGGGCGCCCGATCCAGATTTCGCCCCGACCGATCATCTTGCCCGGGCTGAGAAGCGCGCCCGCCCCCAGCATTCCGCCTTCGGCAATGCGTGCCCCGTCCATCGCGACAGCACCCATGCCGACAAAGGCGCGGTCGTCCAGCTGGCACCCGTGCACCACGGCCATGTGGCCAATCACGCAATCCTCGCCGATGATCGTCGGTTCGCCATCGGTGTCCGGCCGAGGGCCCTCGACGTGAAAGACGCTGCCATCCTGCACGTTGCTGCGCGCGCCCACCTCTATGCGATGGATATCGCCGCGCAGGACGCAGTTGTACCAGACGCTGGCTTCCGGACCGATCGTGACATCGCCGATGATGCGGGCACCGGGCGCGACGAAGGCGGTTTCATGGATCTGCGGCACCTTGCCTTCGAAGGGCATGATCGTGGCACCGGGAAAGCGGGCATCGCCGGTTATCTGGCTGTTCACGGTCACAGAAAGTTCTCCCACACTAGGTAAGGCAATACAGAGGCATAGTTGTCTGTCCAAACCGGCCCTTCCGGCGGCACCAGCAAGCGCCAGTCGGCGGTGGTGGACAAGGCATCCAACGGCGCACGGCGAGGCGCCAGCGCGATCCAGGTGGAGGAATAGAGATCATTCCGCGGCGCCGGTTCATCCTGCCATACCATGGCATGAAGGCCGCGCACCTCGGCCAGCCGCGCCACGACAGGTTCCAGCCGCACATAGCGGTTCGAAGTGTGCAGCAGCAAGAGCCCTCCGGGCGCCAGCGCGCGCTCGTAGATGGCCATTGCCTCCGCCGTCAGCAGATGGAGCGGAATGGCATCGGACGAAAAGGCATCGATGACCAGTATGTCGAAACTGCCCGGCGGCAGGGCTTGCAGTCTGAGCCGCGCGTCACCCAGTTCCATGGCGGCATCGGGCGCGCACTGGTCGAGGAAGGTGAAATCGCCATCGCGCGAGAAGTGGACGACGGTGGGGTCGATCTCGAAAAAGGTCCATCGCTGCCCCGGCTGGCGATAGCAGGCGAGTGTTCCCACCCCCAGGCCAACCGCACCGATGCGCGCATTGGGCCCGACAATGGCCGACGCATTGGCAAGCGCCAGGCCAACGCCCGAACTGCGCCCGTAATAGGCGGTGGGCTCGCGCGAATCGATGCCGCCGCGCTGGATACCGTGAATGGTGGTGCCGTGCATCAGGATACGGTCACCGTCATCGCGCTGGGTGATCGAATAGATGCCGAAATAGCTGCGCTCGCGCCCACCCTCCATGCTGGCGATCAGGTTACTGAGGCCGCCCAGCGCCAACAGCAGCGCGGCGCAGGCGAGCACGAAGGACAGCCGGCGCGCTGCCAGCACCATGGCAAGGCACAGGATCACCAGCAATGCCAGCCAATCGACCAACACCATCTCGGTCTCTGCCTGCACCCGGGCATAGAGCAGCAGGGCAGCGTTGAAGACAACGAAAAGGCCCACGATCAGCACCACCCGCACGGTCTGGCGATCCTTCGTGATGAGGCCCATCAGTCCGCGCCATGCGCCCAGCGGCACAAGGGCGGCAGCGGCCAGGATCAGCAGCGGGTGTTCCCACGTCCAGTCGAACAGCACGGGCGCCAGCAATGCGGTGAACACGCCGCCCAGCGCGCCGCCCGCAGCCATGTAGAGGTAGAACTGCGACAGGCGCGCAGGTCCGGGGCGCTGGTCATAAAGGCGGGCATGCAAGGCGGTCGCCACCACGAACAGCAGGATGACGCTGGCAGCGGCAGCCAGCAGGTCGGCCCTGCCCGCCGCGAAGATCGCGATCCCTCCATCCACCAGCAGCACCAGCGGCGCGAGGAACAGGAAGACCTGCGCCGCACCGCGTCGCTCGGCAAATCCGATAGTAAAGCTGAGCAGATAAAGGCCCAGCGGAATGACCCAGAGCAGCGGGATCGCCATGATATCGGTGGTGAGGAAGGTGGTGGTGGACAGCATCAGCCCCGATGGCACCGCTGGCAAAAGCAGCCACAGGGCCTTGCGCTTCCAGCCGACCTCTTCCGCCTCGACCGGTGGATGATGATCCTGCAGGTCGTTTGTCCGGCTGAATATCGCGCCGCCGATGAGGGCGAACATGGCGATGTAACCCAGTGTCCACCCCCAGCTTTGCGCGCCGAGGCTGAGGAGCGGTTCTGCCAGCAGCGGGTAGGCGAGCAGGCCGGCAAAGCTGCCAAGGTTCGAAGCGGCATAGAGCGGATAAGGGTCGCCCGCCTGCGGGTGCGCGGCGAACCAGCGCTGGATCAAGGGAGCCTGTGCAGACACGGCGAAGAACGCCGGACCGACGGTCAGGACGAACAGCCAGGGCACCCAGACCACTTCCCACCCGCTGGGCGGGGTGCCCGTGTCAGGCAGGGCCAGTGGCAGGGTAAGCCCGGCCAGCAACAGCACGCCCAGATGGATCAGCCCCTGCTTGCGGAGAGAAAAGCGCCCCAGCGCGTGGGCATAGCCGTAACCTGCCAGCAGCAGCGCCTGGTAAACCAGCATGGCGCTGTTCCAGACATTGGGCGCGCCGCCCAGTTGCGGCAGCGCCATGCGCGCCACCATCGGCTGCACCAGGAACAGCAGGAAGCTGCCGGCAAAGATCGTGGCGGTGAACAGCCACCGGCGCGGCGGTGCCTCGTCAACCATCGCTGCGCTGCGCCCACTCCTGCGCGGTAATCAGGTGAACGATGTTGGGATTGAACTCTGCCGACCAGTTGTCGTCGACATAGTCGAGGTCTTCTCGCCGGGTCATGCCCAGCCTGCGCATCAGACCCCAGCTGGCGGTGTTGCCATCCAGCGTCAGCGCGATAACCGTCTCTGCCCCGAAGCGACCGAAGGCCAGATCCAGGCAGGCCATCGCCGCCTCCCTGGCATAACCGCGGCCCCAGGCATCCTCGCGCATTCGCCAGCCGATTTCGACCATGTCGAAAACCGGGCTGCTTTCGACGTTAGCGCGCTTCAGGCCGCAAAAGCCCAGCATTTCCCCAGACAGGTGATGGCCATCGTCCTTGCGCTCCAGCACCCAGAAAGTGTGACCGAATTTCGCGCGGTAACCTTCCAGCCGCTCGCGGGCCGCTGCCATGGTCGCCTCGTTGGCTACGCCTCCCAGCCAGCGCATGACACGCGGCGTATTGGTCAGCTGCCAGAAGCGCGGCCAGTCCTCCTCGCGCCAGTCGCGCAGGACAAGGCGGTCTGTCTCGTAACGAAAGTCAGTCATTCAGGATGCGCGCGGCCACCGGAGCATGATAGGTCAGTACGCCAGAGCAGCCGGCGCGCTTGAAGCCGATCAGCTTCTCCATCAACAGGGCATCCCGATCGGCGACACCCGCAGCGGCTCCTGCCTCGATCAAGGCGTATTCTCCGCTTACCTGGTAGGCGAATACCGGGACTTCGAACCGTTCCCTCACGCGCCAGATGATGTCGAGATAGGCAAGGCCCGGCTTTACCATGACGCTATCCGCACCCTCGGCAATGTCGAGAGCGACTTCGGCCAGCGCCTCCGACGCGTTTGCCGGATCCATCTGGTAGGTTGTCTTGTCGCCTTTCAGCACTCCGCTGGACCCCACCGCATCGCGGAACGGACCATAGAAGGCGCTGGCGTACTTGGCCGCATAGCTCATGATCTGGACATTGTGGTGCCCGCCCATTTCCAGCGCCATGCGGATCGCTTTCACGCGGCCATCCATCATGTCGGACGGGGCGATGATGTCCGCGCCCGCCTCTGCCTGGTTCAGCGCCTGATCCACCAGCACGGCCACGGTGTCGTCGTTCACGACATAGCCCGCGTCGTTCACCAGACCATCCTGCCCGTGCGTGGTGTAGGGGTCCAGCGCCACGTCGGTCAGGATACCGATAGAATCGCCGCAGGCATCGCGGATCGCCTTGATCGCGCGGCACATCAGGTTGTCGCGATTGAGCGCTTCTTCGCCTGTCTCGCTACGCAGGTCTGCCTGTGTATTGGGAAACAGCGCGATGCAGGGAATGCCCAGTTCCACCGCTTCCTTCGCCCGGGCAGCAATCCCGTCGACCGACCACCGGGACACGCCGGGCAGGCTGCTGACGGGGTCTTCCACCCCCTTGCCATCGGTGACGAACAGCGGCCAGATCAGGTCCGCGCTGGTCAGCACGGTTTCGCGGTGCATGGCGCGGCTCCAGCTGCTGGCACGGGAACGGCGGAGGCGGCTGTTGGGATAGCTTCTCATGGCAATCCCATGTGCCGCAAAAGAAACGCTTGGGCAATCGGCAGAGGGGACGGGTCGCAGCGGCAAGCTGCGCAGGCGGCTAGCTGACCTTCTGGCGATTCTCGATCCGGTCGATTTCGCGAACCGGCTCATCCTGCTCTGCCGGATCCTGCGGCAGGTCCGAGAGGGCTGCGCCGGGTTCCACCAGCTGCAGGCGCACCAGCTGTTCGCGGAAGTTGGCGAGATCCTGCCCGGACAACTGGGCCCGGTTGACGAAGCGCACGCTGGCCGGGTCGATCTTCTGCCCGCCGCGGTACATCTCGTAATGCAGGTGCGGACCGGTGGAGAGGCCGGTCGAACCGACATAGCCGATCACCTGGCCGCGCCGAACCTGCTCGCCATTGCGCACGGCAATCCGGCTCATGTGAGCGTAACCGGTAGACAGGTTGCCGCCGTGGCGGATGCGCACAAAATTGCCGTAGCCGCCGTTGCGCCCGGCAAAATTGACCGTGCCATCGGTGGCGGCATAGATCGGCGTGCCGTGGCGCGCCCGGAAGTCGAGACCGGAGTGCATCCGGCGATAGCCCAGGATGGGGTGGCGGCGCATGCCGTAGCGCGACGTAATCGCGCCGGGTACAGGGGCGACCAGGCCGTCCTGCGCAGCCCCTTCGCCCGACGCATCGAAGAACTGTCCCTCGCGGCCAAACCGCATCATCTGCTTGCGCGGCCGATCGCCACGGATGATCGCGGCGTAAACCAGATCGCCGACTTCCACCTCGCCCGTGGCAGCACGGCGATAGTCCACGATCATGTCGAACTCGTCACCCGCGCTGATCTCGCGGTTCATGTCGAGCTCTGTGCCGATAGTGCGCAGGAACTGCTGCACGGCGCTGGGCGGTGCGCCGGCGGCGCGGGCAGAGCGATAGAGGCTGTCGCCCACGCGCGCACGGATGCGCAGCGGGGTAGTGTCAACCTTGATGGGACGGGGATCGAGCGCAAGCCGGTCGCCGCGCCGCTCCACCACCAGTTGCAGGTCGAACCGGGCACGGAACGAGAGGGCGTCCACCGGGCGCGGCGCATCGGGCGCGGCGCGGCGGCCAAGGGTGATGTCGACCTGCGTGCCGGGTTCGATCGCTTCGAGATCGACAGCGCCGCCCACCATGCCGGCGATCAGCAAGGCTTCGTCGCGGCTTACCCCGGCGCGGCGGAGCATACGGTCGAAGCCGTCGCCCTGGGCAAGGGTTGCCACCAGGTCCAGGCTGGGGCGTTCGGGTGCCGAGGCGAGCGGTTGCACCGCCAGCGTTGCCCCCATGCGGCGGCCGCTATCTGCGCCCAGCGCCAGGGGAAGTATCATCTGGCTGCGGAATTCGTCGCGCACTCGGTCGTCGATGCGCATGGCGGGTGCGGCCTCCACGGCGGAGAAACCGGGGAATGCGGCAATTGCGATGGCCGAAAGACCCACCAGCGTTGCGACGCCGCGCAGCCAGCGGCGCGAGCCGATATCGCTGCCGAGGTCGGGCGCAAGATCGAGGCGGGAGAGGCGCGACCCTATTGCCGTGCGCCAGCCGCCAGCGGTTTCGCCAAGCGTCGCAGCAGCGCGCTTGCGGCGTCGTGGCTTCGCTTTGCCCGCGTCGGCCACACGCGCCAGCGACGGGTCGGCGGGCGAGCTGCTGCCCACTGCCGATACCTGTCCTTCACTGCCGCGTTCGGTGAACAACGCGCCCTCCCTCGATGGCCGTGATAAATGCCGCATTCCAGATGGGATGTTTTCCGCCCATACCTTCGGGCACCGGTAATTGTCTGAAAGACTGCAGCAATAAAGTAAATTTGCGCTTAACGTCGATGAGGCGAGTCTCTCCAGCGCCGAACCGAGTCTGCGGGGGTAATGACTGCCCCTCGGTTGCGTCACGCGAGGGGAAAGGCCATGTCTGGGCCACTGTGACACCGCCCCGCACCGCCAGCTCCTCCGGCAACCGGATTCGCGCCATCCTTGGCCCGACCAACACCGGCAAGACCCACCTCGCAATAGAGCGCATGTGCGGCCATTCCAGCGGCGCCATCGGGTTCCCGCTCCGCTTGCTCGCGCGGGAGGTCTACGACAAGGTCTGCCGCATCAAGGGCGAAAGCGCCTGCGCGCTTATCACCGGCGAGGAGCGGATCGAGCCGCCCAACGCCCGCTATTTCATGTGCACGGCAGAGGCCATGCCTCGCGACGGTGGGGGCCGCGCTTTCGTTGCCCTGGACGAGGCCCAACTGGGCGCTGACCGCGAACGCGGACATATCTTTACCGACCGGTTGCTGAACGCACGCGGAAGGGACGAGACCATGCTGCTGGGTTCCGCCACGCTGGAACCGATGGTACGCGCGCTGGTGCCCGGTGCGCAGATCGAAGAGCGACCCCGCTTTTCCACGCTGACTTATGCTGGCAGTGCCAAACTTTCGCGCCTGCCGCCACGCAGTGCCATCGTGGCCTTCTCGATCGAGCAGGTTTACCAGGTTGCCGAACTGCTACGCCGCTTTCGTGGCGGGGCGGCTGTCGTGATGGGGGCTCTTTCACCGCAAACGCGAAACCGCCAAGTGGAATTGTTCCAATCCGGTGAGGTGGATTACATCGTTGCCACTGATGCGATCGGCATGGGCCTCAATCTCGACGTGCATCATGTCGCCTTCGCTGCCCTTTCCAAGTTCGACGGCGTGCGGCAGCGTCGGCTCACCCCGGCAGAGATGGCGCAGATCGCCGGGCGGGCGGGTCGCCACCAGACTGACGGCAGTTTCGGCACCCTTTCGGGCAATCGCCGTGGCGCGCCGCTGGAACTGACCGAAGACGAGGTCTACGCCATAGAGAACCACCGCTTCGCCCCGATCACGAAGCTCTATTGGCGCGAACCCAATCCCCGCTTCGACAATCTCGACGTGCTGATCGGCGATCTCGAGGCGCGACCCTTGCAGGAAGGGCTGGCTCCTGCGCCCGAAGCGATCGATCTTGCCGTGCTCAAGCGCCTGGCAGAACAGCCCGAAATCGCGAGCGACGTCAGGACGCCGGGCAATGTCCGGCGCTTCTGGGAAGCGTGCCAGTTGCCCGACTTCCGCCAGCAGGGCGCCGATGCGCATTCCCGTTTCGTTGCCCGCCTGTGGTCGGATCTGAAGGGCGGCCATATCGGTGCGGATTTCGTGGCGGCGCGAATTTCCGAGCTTGGCAACACCTCGGGCGATATCGACACGCTGCAGGGGCGTCTGTCGGGTATTCGCAGCTGGGCCTATATCTGCCAGAGGCCCGACTGGGTGCTGGCGCGCGACGAAATGGCGGCGCGGGCCCGCGCGGCTGAGGCGAAATTGTCGGACGCGCTGCACCAGAAATTGACGGAGCGTTTCGTAAATCGCCGAACATCGGTATTGATGAAGGGTATGGGAAAGGATGCAGGGCTTTTGCGCGTAGAACTGAAGGACGATGGCCAGGTCACGGTTGAGGACCAGCCGATCGGCCATCTCGAAGGATTCCGGTTCGTGGTCGATGCCGATGCATCGAGCGAAGAGCGCAAGCTGATGCTTGCCGCTGCCGAAAAGCACATGGCCAGCCTGCTGGCGCAAAAGGCGCAGAAGCTGGTGGCTGACGAACTGGGCAACCTGCGCATCGAGAACGGCCAGATCATGCGCGGGGAACAGCCCGTTGCCGTGCTGGAAAAGGGTAAGACGCCCAGCCGCCCGCGCCTGGTGATGGCAAAGGAACTGGGCCAGCTGGATCCCGCACACCGCGCGCGGCTGCAGGATGCCCTGGAAATGTGGCTGGAGGAGCAGCTAGCGCCGCTCACTCCCTTGCGTGCCCTGGAAGATGCCGCCACCGATCCCGAGGCCGGAACGGAGGTGCGTGCGCTGCTGCTGACACTGGCAGACCGCAACGGCACCACCCGGCGCGAGGATGCGGGCCTTGCCCACGTATCCAAGGAAAAGCGGCCTTTCCTGCGCCGCCTCGGCGTCACCATCGGCTCTCTCGATGTGTTCGTGCCCGCGCTGCTGAAACCCGCGCCGCGCCAGTTGCTGCATCTGCTCGCGCTCGATCCGCGCCCGGTGCGCGAAGGCATGGAAGCTGTCATCGAAAACGCGGACAGGCCGCCCGCGGGTTATCGCCGTGCGGGCAAGCAGGCAATTCGCATCGACATGGCGGAAAAGCTGTTCCGCGCAGCGCACGAACAACGCGCGAAGGCTCCGCAAGGCAAGAACGCACGCGGATTTGCGGTGGATACCGCACTTGCCACGAGCATGGGCCTTTCGCCGCAAAGCTTTCGCAGCCTCATGAAGGACGCTGGCTTCCGTCCGGGTCAGGTGGCAGAACTGGCCGAAGGCGCTTTCGGACCTCCACGCCCGCTACCGTGGACCTGGCGCGCACCGCGCAAGGATTTTGCGCCCGCCCGCGGTGGCCCGCGCAAGCCGCGCCGCGATGGCGGCAAGAAGGGCCAGCCCCACGGCACGGCGGGAAGCAAGCCAGGCGGCAAACCGCACAAGGGGCCTCCACCACCGCGACGGGCCGAGCCGAAGGGCGATGGCGGACAGGCATTTGCCGGACTGGCGGAGCTCCTCAAGAAAGGCTGATGCGGCTCGACCTGCTCCTCGTCCGGCTCCGATTCTGCAGAAGCCGCACGGTAGCCAGGCGCTGGATCGAGGAAGGGCACATGCGCTGCAGCGGGCATCGTGTCACCCGCGTCCAGCACGCCGTTGCAGTAGGGGATGTCCTTACCATTCCCCTCGGCCGCCATGTACAGGTGATAGAAATCCTTGCTTTACCAGAGCGGCGCGGTCCGGCAGCGGAGGCGCAAAGCTGCTATCGCAAGCTTGACGCTCGCGCGTCTATGGCCATAGCAGGGACTGAATCGCGGCCACGCACGGCCGAGCATTAAGGACACGCCTACCCATGACCTATGTCGTCACCGACGCCTGCATCAAGTGCAAGTACACAGACTGCGTCGAAGTCTGCCCGGTGGATTGCTTCTACGAAGGCGAGAACATGCTCGTCATCAACCCGTCCGAGTGCATCGATTGCGGCGTGTGCGAACCCGAGTGCCCGGCCGAAGCGATCCTGCCGGACACCGAAGGCGGGCTGGAGAAGTGGCTGGAAATCAACACCAAGTTCTCCGCCGAGTGGCCCAATATCACCGAGAAGAAAGACCCGCCGGCCGATGCCGACGAGCACAAGGGTGAGGACGGCAAGTTCGAGAAGTTCTTCTCCGAGGAACCGGGCGAAGGCGACTGATTGCGCGCATTTCGTGAACCATATCCCGCGCTTTGCGTTGGCGGGATATGGGCATACTGGACAGACTGAAGCGCGCCTTCGCCGTCGCCGGCGAGGATAACATCCCCATTCTTGCCGCAGGTGTGGCCTATTACGCCTTCCTCGCCATGGTTCCGCTGCTGGGCGCGATCGTGCTCAGCTACGGCCTGTTCGCCGATCCCGCGATGGTTGCCGAGCATATAGCCGGGCTGGCCAAGGAACTGCCGCAGTCGGCGGCAGAACTGATCGGCGGGCAGCTGGAATCGATGGTGGAAACATCCGGCACGGCGAAGGGCTTCGGGCTGGCAGTGGCTCTGGCCGTCGCCCTGTTCGGCGCACGCAATGGGGCTGGTTCGCTGGTCACGGCGATTTCGCTTGCCTTCAACGACAGGGAGCAGCGCGGTTTCCTGCGCGGCAATGCGCTGGCCCTGGCCATTACGCTGGGCGCCATCATCGGCATGGGCGTGGTGATCGGCGTTCTCGCGGTGACGGCTTCGCTGACAGCGATGCTGCCCAGCCTTTCAGGGGCGGGACAATTCCTGGCCAAGGCGATCGCCTACGTCCTGCTCGCCGTGATGGGCGCACTGGGCGCGGCAGCGCTTTACCGCCGCGTGCCCAATTCGGTCTCTCCGCAGTTTCGGGAAGTGCTGCCGGGAGCGATTTTCGCCAGCGTCGGCCTGGTGGTGCTGACCCTGGCTTTCGGCTTTTACGTTTCGAACTTCGGCAGTTACAACGCCACCTACGGATCTCTGGGTGCCGTCATAGTCCTGCTGACGTGGCTGTGGCTGTCGGCCTATGTCCTTCTGTTGGGAGCAGAAATTGCCGCGGTTTCCGTAAAGGCGCGCGATCGCCAATGATGCGTTTGGCCTGTGAATTGCAAGACTCGCAATTATGTTGCGACTCTGCTATATAATAGGTCAACTGCACGATCTTTACGGATGTGCAGGCGGATAGGAAGGCAGGTCCCCGCTTCAAGCTACAGAATTGGCTCTTTACAAAACGTCGCTTCGTTTTGCGGCGTGAAGAGGTTTTTCGCTGCGGTGACTGCCAAAGAAAGGAATGTCCATGGCTGCGAATGCGCCCGCCTTCGATGTAGGCGATTACGTTGTTTACCCCAAGCACGGCGTTGGCCGTGTTATCGAACTGCAGAGCGAGGAAATCGCCGGCATGCAGCTCGAACTCTATGTGCTCCGCTTTGAAAAGGAACGCATGACGCTGCGCGTTCCCACCAACAAGGTGGAATCGATCGGCATGCGCAAGCTTTCCAGCGACAAGACGCTGAAGGAAGCAATGGAAACCCTCAAGGGCAAGCCCAAGGTGAAGCGCACCATGTGGAGCCGCCGTGCGCAGGAATACGAAGCGAAGATCAACTCCGGCGATCTCGTTTCCATCGCCGAAGTGACGCGCGATCTCTTCCGTCCGGAAGACCAGCCCGAACAAAGCTATTCCGAGCGCCAGATTTTCGAAGCGGCCTCCAGCCGTCTCGCCCGCGAACTGGCGGCAATGGAAAAGACTGACGAGCCGACCGCGCTCACCAAGATCCTCGATGTGCTGAAGGAACATGCTCCCCAGTACTACGAGAACACCGAAGACGCCTGAGGGCGCAGCAAGGGACCGCAAGGGCCCGGTAAAAGACAACAAGGGGTCGTCCGCACCGCGGGCGGCCCCTTTTAGTCTTGTGCGGTCTGCCAGCAAACGAGTCCTCTCGACCAACACCTTTGCCCCATCGCCTGCTTTGCTGTATTGCACCTGTAACACGCATGGGAAACAGGAGTAGGGAATGCGGATTGGTAAGATGCTCGGCAAGATCGGCCCCGTCGTGGCCTTGATTGCGACGGCAGGGCTCGCAGCTTGTGACGGCGTGAACGTCCAGTTCGGCGACAACGAGGGTGTACCGCTCTCGGAACTGGACTTGAGCGCAGAGGCGCCGGCGTCATTCGTGCTCGCGGCGCCCGATAGCGTGGTCATTACTGATGGCGAGGAATTCACTATCGATGTCGAAGGCAGCGCAGAGGCGCAGGACCGCCTGCGTTTCGCACTGGATGGCGATTCGCTGGCCGTTCACCGTCAGGAGGGCGAGTGGCCCGATGGGGACCTGGCGACGATCAATATCACCATGCCGGCGCTGGAATCGCTGGTGATGGCAGGCTCCGGGTCGATTACCACCGATGCCATGGCCTCCCGCGCGGAGATAACCATGGCCGGTTCCGGCACGATTACAGCGAACGGGATCGCGGCCGAAAGCATGGAAGTGACGGTGGCGGGAAGCGGCACCGTGACTGCAACCGGCACCACCGACCGGCTCGAACTGACTGTGGCGGGTAGCGGCAGCGCCGACATGGAAGGGCTTGAGGCCGAACGCGCCGAAGTCACCGTTGCCGGATCGGGCGATGCGGCTTTTGCCTCCAACGGCACTGTCGATGCGTCAATCGTCGGATCGGGCAACGTCCGCGTGCGCGGATCGGCCCGCTGTGATGTCAGCACCGTGGGATCGGGCGAACTGGTTTGCGAAGAAGGTGTTGTCGAAGATACCGAAGAAGAAGTCTGAGGCCGCCTATTGCAAGCTCGAATTCGCGGGTCCATGGTGGTGGAAATCTTCCACCGTGGGCCCGCAAATGCCTGATACGAGGCTGTTAATCCTTCCTCTCGCGACTCTAGCTCTTCAGGGCTGCATAGCCCGGACGGCGGTTGACGTCGTGACCGCGCCTATCCGCGCGGGCGCGCAGGTCGCAGACTGGGCCACCACCAGCCAGGACGAGGCCGATCGCGAGCGCGGTCGCGAGATACGCCGACGCGAAGAGCGGCTCGGCGAACTGCATGAGGACCTTGCCGATCTCGAGGACGATTGTCTCGACGGTGACGACGGTGCTTGCAGGAAGGCCGTGGAGACCCGGCGCGAAATCGCCGCAATTATCCCAACAGTTCCGGTAGAGCGCGACTAACGCGCCGCTGCCCTCCGCAGCCGGTCGTTGATCGCCCGGCCCATCCCCTCAGCCGGGATTGGTGCCACAGCAATCACCGGTTTGCGCGAAGCGGCCCCTGCATGCAGCGCAGCGTAGAGATGAGACGCCGCTTCTGCCAGATCGCCGGAGGATGACAGGTTCGTATCGCCTTCCACACTTCCGAAGCCGATGACAAACGCCGAAGCATCAGGTTCAGACTGGTTCAGCAGCACCGGCTTGCCTGGCGAATAGTGCTTGGCCAGTTGACCAGGTGCCTCGATAGTCGCGCCGCGCGACTTTGCTTGCGGCCCGAGCAGATCGGTCAGGTCTTCCAGGGCGATCGGGCCAGGTCGCAGCAGGCGCCAACCGCCACCCGCATCGAGCGCGACGATGGTCGATTCAAGTCCTGCCTCGCATGAGCCACCGTCGATCACGGGCGGACAGTTATCTCCGAACGAGTCCACCACGTGTTCGGGCCGCGTTGGGCTGACGGCATTGCTGCGATTGGCAGACGGCGCTGCCAGCGGCAAGTCGACTTCAGCCAGCAATCGGGCTGCGACGCTGTGGCCCGGCTGGCGCAGCGCGATCGTACCCAGCCCTGCTGTCACGGCGGGGGCGATGCCTGCGCCTTCTCGCAAGGGCAACACCAGTGTAAGCGGCCCAGGCCAGAAACGCGCCGCCAGGGCTTCCGCTTGCGCATCGAACACCGCCAGCGTGCGAGCCATTTGCAGCGAGGCAACGTGAACGATCAGGGGATTGAAGTCGGGGCGGCCCTTCGTGCGATAAATCTGCGCCACTGCATCGCTGCTGTCCGCACGGGCAGCCAGTCCGTAGACCGTCTCTGTCGGCATAGCGACGAGGCCGCCCCCGCGCAGGATCGCGGCCGCGCGGACGAGCCCTTTGTCATCGGGCGCAATCAGGGTCGGCTTGCCGCTCATCGGCCACCGCTATAGTGACGATTGCGATGGAAGACCAAGCCCAACTCCTTGCCCGTATCGCCGCCGCGCTGGAACAGATGGTGCCACCTCCCCTTACCGCGACAGACTGGCGTGCTCACCCCGCCTATGTGTGGGACAACAGTGGTGCGCGCGGCATCGGGCGGATCGAGGCGCCGGCACTCGGCCTGTTGCGCGGGATCGACAAGCAGAAGCGGGCGGTTACCGGCAACGTCACCCGGCTGGCCGCCGGGTCTCCCGCGCATGACATGCTTCTTTGGGGAGCGCGCGGCATGGGCAAGAGCGCCTTGCTGCGCGCCAGCGTGGCCGATGCGCAGGACAAGGGCGGCGACATCGCGCTGGTCCAGATAGCGACCGACGCCGTGGCGTCACTTCCCGCGCTGTTCGGTGAACTCTCGCAGGTGGCGCGCAACTTCCTTGTCTTTCTCGACGACCTGGGCTTCGCCGAAGGAGATGCGACCACTCCGCGTCACCTGCGCAGCTGGCTGGATGGCGGGGTCGAGGCACGGCCGGGCAACGTGCGCCTTGCCGTTACTTCGAACCGTCGGGCAATCCTGCCGCGCCACGGCAGCGAGCAGGACGATCCGATCAACCCGCGTGATGCGGTGGACGATAACCTCGCACTGGCCGACCGCTTCGGTCTTTCGCTGGGATTTCACAACGCCAGCCAGGACGATTATCTCGCGATCCTGCGCGGTTATGCGGCGCAATACGGCCTGCGTCTGGACGAGGGCGAGGCGCTGGAGTGGGCCAAGCGGCGCGGCGCGCGTTCGGGCCGCGTCGCGTGGCATTTCATCACCGAACTGGCTGGCCGCGAAGGCAAGCCGCTGGGGTGAAACTTACATCCCGATATCGCCGGGGTTGATCGCGCCTTCCTCGAACGCGCGGGCGGGATTGTCCACCAGCCGGCGGCGCGCCGGAAGCCGTTCGCTCTGCACCCGCTCGATCGCCGCTGCGCGTTCGGCACCCGGCGCGGTGACACGCCAGATGATCCCCGCGGTATCGTCACTAACCAGCAGCGCCCCGGTACTGTCCCACTCGACCCAGGTCGGACGGCCATAGGTCGTACCCTCACCCGCCAGGAACGGCTCCAGCACCGTGCGCGGCTCTCCTACAGGATTGCCGCGATCGTCGAATTCCACGAACACCACGTCGTAGCCGGCGGGCGGAATGCGGTTCCACGAACCGTGCCGGGCAATGAATGCCCCCTGGCCGAAACCGGCGCCCATCGTGGTGCCCCCTTCGGTGAAGACCATGCCCAGCGGCGCGACATGGGCGCCCAGCGCGAACTGCGGCGTGCGGGTATATTCGGTGAGGAAGCGCGGCATGCGCGATTCCACGCGCTCGTCCACCACATCGTTGTAGTAAACCCATGGCCAGCCGTAGTGAACGCCGATGGGCACGTTGGTGAGGTAATCGGGCACCAGGTCGGAACCGAGCATGTCGCGTTCGTTCACCGTGGTCCACAATTCGCCGGTCCACGGGTTGAAGGCCATGCCGTTGGGATTGCGCATGCCCGCTCCGTACAGCCGGGCGGTGCCGGTTTCGAGATTGAGCTCGTGGATGGCGGCGCGGTTCTCCTCGATCTCCATTCCGCCTTCACCGATATTGGATGCAGAACCCACGGCGATGTAAAGCCGGTTGCCGTCATCGGAGAGAATGATGTTGCGCATCCAGTGATTTCCGGCGGGCGGCAGGTCGGCCAGCTTTTCGGGCGCGCCGGTTACGGCGTTGGCACCTTCCTCGTAATCGAAGCGCAGCACGGCATCGTGGTTCGCGACGTAGAGCTTGCCATCGGTCCAGGCGATGCCGGATGGCGAATCGAGATCGTTCTCGCGCAGCACATGGCGCTCGTCAGCCGTGCCGTCGCCGTCGGTATCGCGCAGCAGCACGAGCTGGTTGGCCGACGGTCCGGCTGAACCCGCCTTGTCGAACAGGAAACCGGCGACCAGGTTGGTAAGCCATCCGCCCGAAACCTCGCCCTCCGGCGCGCGGGTGAGTGTGACCAGCACATCGCCGTTGGGCATCGCGTAGACCACGCGGGGATGATCCAGCCCTTCGGCAAACCGGTTGACCGCCAGCCCCTCCGCCGCCCTGGGCGCAGCGCCATCGGGCCAGCCGACCGGTTCGGCGATGTCGACCGTCGGAATCATCTGCGCATCGGGCGCGGCAAGGACGGGTTCCGTGCCGGTCGTCTGCTCCAGGGTATACTCCGCAGGATCGCCCTGCAGCAGGTACCAGATAATGCCTGCGGCGATCAGCAGCAGGACGAGGATCGCGATCAGGATCTTCTTGAAAGTGCTCATGCCGGCAGGATTAGGCGAGCCACGGCCTTGCGGCAATCTCTTTGCCCGCTATCTGTGCAGCCATGTTCGATTTCAAGCCAGACCCCGATGCCGCCAAGGCCGACGTTTACCGTGAACTGCTGTCCGCTGCCGACGCGCTGACAGCCGGAGAGCCGGACGCGGTGGCCAACATGGCCAATGTCGCGGCGCTGCTGGGTGATTTCCTGCCCGACTGCAACTGGACCGGATTCTATCGCATGGTCGAAGGCGAGCTGGTGCTCGGCCCCTTTACCGGACGACCGGCCTGCATCCGCATCCCACTGGGTGTGGGCGTATGCGGCGCCGCGGCCAAGAGCGGTGAGACGCAGCTCGTCGAAGACGTTCATGCCTTCCCCGGCCACATTGCCTGCGACGCTCGCAGCCGGTCCGAACTGGTGGTGCCCATCGTGCGCGATGGCGCGGTGATTGCCGTTATCGACCTCGATTCGCCCGATCTGGCACGTTTCGATGATGATGACCGGACTGGCATCGAAGCCCTGGCGAGGCTGCTCTCTACCCGCCTGTAATGCTCCGTATCGGGACAGCTCTTGCTGTCCGCTAGGATTTGTGCGTTTCTCGACAGTAAATGCGGGGTTAACGGGCAACCGGCCCGATTCCGCAACAGGGAAGACCGCGCAATGAAGACCGCAGCCATCCAGCTTCTCACCGGCGCAGCCGCGCTGGCACTCGCAACCCCGGCCGCCGCGCACGACGATCATCCGCAGGATAAGCAGGTGGAGGTTGTCCATTCTGCGGGCGAATATGAAGGCGAATGGTCCGGCCACTGGCAGGACGGCGATAGCTGGCGCGGCATGTGGAACGGCACCTACACCACGATTAACGGCGAGGTTCTAAAAGGTCGCTATGTCGGTACCTTCGTAGGTGAAGGACATTTCGTCACTGACGATGGCCGCATGCTGATGCTGGACAACAATGGCTGGCGCGAAGGCGAAGGCCATTACAAGATTGATGTCGAGCGTCACCACACGTCGCTTGGCGCATCGCCGGATGGTCGCCTCGGCTATACCCTGGCGGAGCGCGAGGCATGGCTGGCAGACTGCCGCGTGCTGATGTCCAACGCCGGGGGCTATTACGACTATGGCGACTATTACCGCGACGATGCCGATGGCGGCCTGATCGGCGGCCTGCTGGGCGCGGTGGCGGGCGGCTTTGCCGGCAATCGCATCGCCGATGGCGACAGGCTGGCCGGAACGCTGATCGGCGCTGGTGTCGGCGGGGTTGCAGGGGCGGTCATCGGTTCGCTGATCGATGGCGACGAGGACGAATACGAGGATCGCGGAGTCAGTGCGAACCAGCTCTATGCCGCGCGTTATTGCGAAGCCTACCTGCGCCGCTACGAAATGGGCGGTGGGGCCGCTTTCCAGGGTCACATGTCCTACGGCCAGCCGGTAATGCTGGTGCAGACCGTCGCCGCGCCAGCGCGCCACGGGGAGCACGGCCACCGCCACGGTCCCGAATGCACCACCACCGTGCGGGAAGAATGGGTAGAGGTCGAAGCTCCTGCACCCGCCCCGCGCCCGGCGCGCCGCACCATTGCCCCGCGCCCGCAGCCCGGCGGGAAGACTGTTCCGCTCGACTAGGGAAGTTGTGCCGCGCGACTTTTTTGGCCACTAAATCACTGATATTGAATTAAATTCCGCCGCCGGTCAGGCGCTGGCAGATCAGATCGAGCTGGTCCAGCGTGCGGAAGCGTACCGTTACCGTGCCCGACCGCGGGTCTTCATCGGTCGCGATCTTCACCGGCAGTCCGAGAAACTCCTCGAGGTGGTTCTCCACCGCAGCGATATCGGCATCCTGCGCAGGGTCGCGCGGGGGCCGAGCTTGGCGTCGAACCGGAGCTTCGCCCCCGTTGCGTGACTTGCGCGCCAGTTTCTCCACCTCGCGGACAGACAGGTTGTCCTTTGCCGCCCGGTCGGCCAGCTCGCTGGCATTGTCCAGGCCGATCAACGCGCGGGCATGACCCATGTCGATCCGGCCCGTCTCGAGATGATCGAGGACGCTTTCGGGCAAGGCAAGCAGCCGCTGAAGGTTCGCCACATGGCTGCGCGATTTCTCGACCAGGCCCGCGATCTCGGCCTGGGTCA
The DNA here is from genome assembly GCA_947493195.1 of uncultured Sphingomonadaceae bacterium. Classification (GTDB taxonomy): domain Bacteria; phylum Pseudomonadota; class Alphaproteobacteria; order Sphingomonadales; family Sphingomonadaceae; genus Alteraurantiacibacter. The sequence continues at coordinate 88,913 of CANLQG010000007.1, forward strand.
TGTCTTCAAGGTCTGCCAGGCGCTGGTAGGCGCGGGCTTCCTCCACCGGGTTAAGGTCCTCGCGCTGGATATTCTCGATCAGCGCGAGCGCCATGACATCACGCTCGTCCAGATCGCGAATTATCGCCGGGATTTCATGCAGTTGTGCCTTCTGCGAAGCGCGCCAACGCCGCTCGCCCGCTACCAGCTGGTACTTGCCCTTCGCCGTCGGCCGGACGATCACTGGCTGGATCACGCCGCGCGCTGCGATCGAGGCCGCGAGCTCTGCCAGCGCCTCGTCATCGAAATGGCGGCGCGGCTGGTCCGGATGCGGTTCGATGTCGGCAATCGCCAGCATGGCGAGTCCGTCCGACCTGCTCGCCGCGATGGTGGATGATCCACCCTCCCCTGCCTCACCGGTCGCGCTGGTGCGCTGGGAAACCAGCGGCTCTTCGCGCTTCATGTCGCCCATCAGCGCGCCAAGCCCACGGCCCAGCTTGCGCCTGGAGGCCGGTGGCCGGGTCGATGCATCGCTGGCGGCTTTCTTTGCTTCACTCATGCCGCTTTCCTCTCTTCGGGCAGTCGACCGATCAGCTCCCGCGCCAGCGCCATGTAGGCGCGGCTGCCAGGGCAGGAATGGTCATAAATCAATGCAGGTAGCCCGTGGCTGGGCGCTTCGGACAGGCGCACGTTGCGCGGAATGACGGCTTCGAACACCAGATCACCCAGGCATTCGCGCACATCGTCGGAAACCTGGTCCGTCAGGCGGTTGCGACGGTCGAACATGGTGAGCGCAATCCCGATAATACCTAGATCGGCGTTGAAACGCTGCTGGACCTGTTCGACGGTCTGCAGAAGCTGGCTGAGGCCTTCCAGCGCAAAGAACTCGCACTGCAGCGGCACGAGAAGGGTATCGGCAGCGCATAGGGCATTCAGCGTGAGGAGCCCGAGCGACGGCGGGCAGTCGATGAAGCAGATATCGTGACCCTGATGGCTCGCGAGGGCCTTCCTCAGCCGATGCGTGCGATCCTCGACGCCGACGAGTTCAACTTCAGCCCCGCTGAGGTCTACGGTTGCGGGCAGAAGATCGAGACCGGGGATCGACGAGGTCATTATACAGTCGTCTATGGCGATTTCGTCCACCAGCACGTCGTAACTCGACATGTCGCGCTGCGCAGCCCCCACGCCGACACCCGTCGAGGCGTTACCCTGCGGATCGAGGTCGATCAGCAGCGTGCGCCACCCACTTGCCGCCATGGCTGTGGCTATATTGATGGCGCTGGTGGTCTTGCCCACCCCGCCCTTCTGGTTGGCAATGGCTATGACGATCATCGCTGTGCTGGCCTCCCTTTGCCGACCAAGATCCCGGCTTCTGAGTCGGTGGCTGATTGTTCCACGTGGAACATTTTCCGAATCGCCGAGGGTTGCTCTTCCAATTCAATCGCCCCCGAGCGCCCTTTGGGCAACAACCAGATGGTGGAGCGTGTGGAAAAGCGCGCGGATAACTCGAGAAGTTTACCAAGCGGAGCGAAGGCCCGCGCGGTAATAACGCCCGTTTCGAAGGTTTCCACAGTCTCGAGACGCGAGCCTAGCACCTGACAATTTTCCAGGCCGAATTCGTGCGCAACACGCTCCAACCATTCAATTCGCCTTTTGCGAGATTCGACTAGCATTACCGGCCAAGCGGGCCGTACCAAGGCTATGACCAGTCCCGGAAAGCCGGCTCCGGCGCCAAGATCAAGCCAAGGGGTGGATGTTTCACGTGGAACATAGTCGAGAAGCTGAATGCTATCGGCTATATGACGTGTCCAGACGTTTTCTAGGCTAGATTTAGAAACAAGGTTCTGCTGCTCATTTTCCGCGGCAAGGATGGGGATAAACCTTTCCAGCCTGTCCCTCGCAGCCGCATCGCAACGTTTGGCGCAATACGCCCTCGCCTGGGCTTCACTTTCTATCATGCCGCCTGATTGCGACGTTTGGCATGAACAAGCAAGGCTGCGAGTGCCGCAGGGGTTATACCTCGCACTCGTGCCGCAGCAGCCAGGTTTTGCGGCTGCGCAGCGGTGAGGCGCTCCACCATCTCGTTGGAGAGGCCAGGTACGTCAGCGAAGGGGAAAGCGGACCCCAGTTCGAGAGCTTCGCTACTGCGCAGATCGCGCAATTCGGCTTCCTGACGCGCAAGGTAGGGAGCGTAGGCGGCATCCTCGGCCAATTCGTCGGCGAGAGGTGAGGCTGGGTCGCATTCCTGCGGCAACCAGGCTTCAAGATCGGACATCGCTATATCGGGCAGCGCCAACCATTCACTCAGTGCTTTTCGCCCAGCGTCGCGCTTTACCGGCAATCCAGTGTCCGACAGAACCGTCGCGGGTACGATGCTCTGCAAAGCATTGTTCCACGTGGAACGCTGCGCCTCGCGCTTCTGGAACCACTCGGCTCGCTCTGTCCCCACACAACCGGTGTCCATCGCGAGTGGAGTAAGGCGCGAGGTCGCGTTGTTCGCGCGCAAACGAAGGCGGTATTCAGCGCGCGCAGTGAGCATGCGATAAGGCTCGCTGACACCGTGCAGGGTTAGATCGTCAATCATCACCGCCATGTAGCTGTTTGCCCGGTCAATGGCAGGCGGGTCGCGCCCTAGAATGGCGCAGGCCGCGCTCAGGCCCGCGATCAGCCCCTGGGCGGCTGCCTCCTCATATCCGGTCGTGCCGTTGATCTGACCTGCGCAATAGAGGCCGGGGATCGCCTTGAGCTGCAAATCCTGACTCAAGGCGCGCGGATCGATATGGTCGTATTCCACGGCATAGCCGGGGACTTCCATCACAACCTGTTCCAGCCCCTCCATTGCGCGCAACATAGCGAGCTGCACATCAACGGGCAGAGAGGTGCTTATTCCGTTGGGATAGACGAGGTGCGTGTCGAGTCCCTCCGGTTCGAGGAATATTTGATGCCCATCACGGTCAGCAAAACGGTGGATCTTGTCCTCGATCGACGGACAATACCTCGGCCCTGCTGCACCGATCGCACCGCTGAACAGCGGTGAACGATGCAGGTTCTCCGCGATGATCTCGTGCGCGCGGGGGTTTGTGCGCGTGATGGCGCAGAATATCTGGGGGTTGCTCCGCTCGCGGGTGAGCGGTGACATGGTCCACTGGTCCGCGTCCGACGGCTGCTCTTCAAGTCGCGACCAATCTATTGTGCGCCCGTCGAGGCGAGGAGGTGTGCCGGTCTTCAGCCGGGCCATGGGCAAATCGGCAGATCGCAGCTGATATGCGAGTTTCCGCGCAGAGTCCTCTCCGATGCGTCCGCCCTCGAAGCGTTCCTCGCCACGAAACAGTGTTCCCCCAAGGAACGTGCCGGTACACAGGATGACGGCCTTCGCGCCAATCTCCGATCCATCCGCAAGCCGGATTCCGCAAACCCGGCCCCCGTCCAGCATAAGCTCCGCAGCCTCGCCCTCGATAACTTGCAGGTTTTCTTGCGCGCTCAGCATGGCTTGCACTGCCGCACGGAATCGCTTTCGATCAGCCTGCACCCGCGGGCCCTGGACGGCGCTACCCTTCGACCGGTTGAGCATGCGATAGTGGATAGCGCCCGCATCGGCCGCGAGGCCCAGAAGTCCGTCGAACGCGTCGACTTCACGAACAAGGTGGCCCTTGCCCAGCCCGCCGATCGCCGGATTACAGCTCATCGCGCCAAGCGTACCCGCATCGAACGTTACCAGCGCCGTGGCGGTACCCGTGCGGGCGGAGGCCGCCGCAGCTTCACAACCGGCGTGACCACCTCCTACAACAATGACATCGAACTTCTCCATTTCGCCCCGCCCTTAGCGGAACTGTTCCACGTGGAACAGGCTATTTCCCGATACAAAACCGGCCGAAGAGCGTATCAAGCACGTCTTCTGTCGAAGTTCGCCCCACCAGTGCATCGAAAGCCTGTCGTGCCCGGCGGAGGTTCTCTGCGACCAAGAGTGGGTCGCTCTCGTCGATCGCGGCGCCCAGCGCTGTTGCCGCTTCCAGCATACGCTCCCTCTGCCGTAAGTTGAGCGCCACTACGCCCGGTTTCGGCATGGTGCCGCGAGCCTGTTTTATCAGCGCACGCCGGAGTGCATCCATGCCCTCCCCGGTTACCGCTGACACGGAAAATTGCGGAGCCTCCTTGGAAGAAGTGTCGGCACGGTCGATCTGGGCTTCGATTTCCCAGGACCCTTCAGGTCCCTCCCCTTCATCACCGAGCCAAAGGACAAGATCGGCCTTGGCTATCTCTTCACGAGCGCGTGCGATACCCATGGTTTCGATCACGTCGCCGCTCTCATCACGCAGGCCAGCCATGTCGACAAAGGTGAAAGGGATACCCGACAGTGCCACAGACTGGGTGAGGATATCGCGCGTGGTCCCCGCGATATCGGCAGTTATGGCCGCCTCGCGATCGACCAGGGCATTAAACATGGTGGATTTCCCGGCGTTCGGCGGTCCAGCCAAGGCTACACGGAATCCCTCGCGCAATGTCTCTGCATGGGGTGCCGACAAGCTTTCCAGCAGTGCTTGTCGAAGCTGGTCCACGCTGGTGCCCAAACTCGCGGGCAGTCTGCCAACATCGTCCTCGTCGTCGAAATCGAGCGCTGCCTCTACCTGCGCTGAGAGACGCAGCAGCTCCTCGCGCCAACCTTCGACTTTGCGCGACAGAGCGCCGCCCATCAAGGCCTGCGCGCTACGTCTTTGGATCTCTGTCTCTGCGGAAAGAAGGTCGGCCAGCCCTTCCGCTTCGGCCAGGTCTATTCGACCGTTGGTGAAAGCCCTTCGGGTGAATTCACCCGGCTTGGCCCGTCTGCAACCCTCCAACTGCCCGAGTGCCGCTTCCATCGCCGCTATAACCGCACGTCCGCCGTGGCAGTGGAATTCGGCAAGGTCCTCACCCGTTACCGAGTTCGGGCCGGGAAAGAAAAGGACGAGTCCATCATCCAGTGTTTCACGTGAAACATCGCGGAACACGGCTCGCTTTGCCTGGCGAGGTGGTGGTATCGCGCCTACGAACGTCTCGACTGCGAGGCGCACCTGCGGGCCGGTCATGCGGATAACACCGATCCCGGCGGGCGGTTGCCCGCTGGAAAGCGCGAAAATCGTGTCCATTGGCCTAGCTCAGTCGCCCGATTTCGGACCCTTGGTGGAGGGACTTGTCGCCGCGTTCTTGGCCGCACCTTCCATGAAGTTCTGGAACATCTTCAAGCCCATCTGGCCCATCGGTGCCAGCTGCTTCGCGTATTCTTCGAGTTGTTCGGTATTGGAGACACCCTTCATCGCGTTCGTGATGTTCTCGATATACAGCGCGTTCGCCTGCTCCACGTCAGGCAGCCCCATGAAGCGCCGCGCTTCTTCTGGCGAGCAGTCGATTTCGATATTGACCTTCATTGCGGACACCTTTCTCGATACGCGCGTAGATAGGCATAGACCAATTCAACGCCCAGGAGAGTCCTATATGAGTGAGACAGTCCGGATTTCCACCCTCGACGGTAGCGAAGCCTTCGACGCCTACATCGCGCGCCCCGATGGCGAGCCGAAGTCAGCCATCCTTGTGATCCAGGAAATCTTTGGCGTGAATGCCGGCATCCGGCGTAAGTGCGACAAACTGGCGGAGGAAGGTTATCTCGCCCTCGCCCCCGACCTGTTCTGGCGCATCGAGCGCGGCGTGGAACTGGATCCCGATATCGAACCCGAATTCCAGCGTGCTCTCGATCTCATGGGCAAGCTGAACCAGGACGCGGCGATCCGCGACATCGAGGCGACGATCAAGTACGCCCGAACACTTACGGAAACAGGCAAGGTCGGTGCGGTAGGTTACTGCCTTGGTGGTCGCCTCGCCTATATGACCGCGGCGCGGACCGATGCCGATGCGACTGTTGGCTACTACGGCGTGGGTATAGACGGACTCCTGCGGGAGAAGGACGCCATCGCCCATCCGCTGATGCTCCACATTCCGACAGAAGACGGTTTCGTCGACAAGGAAACGCAGGCCAAGATGCACGAGGGGCTGGACGACCATCCCAAGGTCACGCTGCACGATTACGAAGGTCTCGATCACGGTTTCGCGACCGAATTCGGCAAACGCCGTGCCGAAGAAGCCGCCACGCTTGCGGATAGGCGGACAGCAGAGTTCTTTGCCGAGCACCTGGCTTGAAAGGAAGGTATGAAAAAGGGGCCGAAGAGCCCCTTTTCCTTTGCAATCAGATTGTTAGACCGACTTGAGCGAACTACTGGTTCATCGTCGCGAAGAAATCTTCGTTCGTCTTGGAATCCTTCATCTTGTCGAGCAGGAATTCCATCGAATCGATCGTGCCCATCTGCATCAGGATACGGCGCAGCACCCACATCTTGGAAAGCTGTTCCTTGTCCACCAGCAGCTCTTCCTTGCGCGTGCCGGACTTGCCGACATCAAGAGCCGGGAAGATACGCTTGTCGGCCACCTTGCGGTCGAGCACGATTTCGCTGTTACCGGTGCCCTTGAATTCCTCGAAGATCACCTCGTCCATGCGGCTGCCGGTGTCGATCAGCGCGGTGGCGATGATGGAGAGCGAGCCGCCTTCCTCAATGTTGCGCGCGGCGCCGAAGAAACGCTTGGGGCGCTGTAGGGCGTTGGCGTCCACACCACCGGTCAGAACCTTGCCGGAGCTGGGCACAACGGTGTTGTAGGCACGTCCCAGGCGCGTGATCGAGTCGAGCAGGATCACCACATCGCGCTTGTGTTCGACCAGTCGCTTGGCCTTTTCGATCACCATTTCCGCCACTTGAACGTGGCGCGAGGCGGGTTCGTCGAAGGTCGATGAAATCACTTCACCGTTCACCGATCGCTGCATGTCGGTGACCTCTTCAGGCCGTTCGTCCACCAGCAATACCAGCAGGATCACTTCGGGATGATTGTCGGTGATGGCCTTCGCCATGTTCTGCAACAGCACCGTCTTGCCGGTGCGCGGCGGGGCGACGATCAGCGCGCGCTGGCCTTTGCCCTGCGGACTGATGAGATCGATGACACGGGCCGACTTGTCCTTGACGGTCGGGTCCTTGGTGTCGAGATTCAGCCGCTCATCAGGGTAAAGCGGGGTGAGATTGTCGAAATTGGTGCGATGGCGAACGGCTTCAGGATCGTCGTAATTCACCTTGAGCAGCTTGGTCAGGGCAAAGTAGCGTTCGCCGTCACGCGGAGCGCGGATTTCACCTTCGACGGTGTCGCCCGTGCGCAGCCCCATCTTGCGGACCTGGTTGGGAGAGACATAGATATCGTCCGGTCCGGCAAGGTAATTCGCCTCTGGAGAGCGCAGGAAGCCAAAGCCGTCCTGCAGCACTTCGATGGTGCCGATGCCGAGGATTTCTTCACCCTCTTCCGCCACTTCCTTGAGGATGGCGAACATCAGTTCCTGCCGGCGCAGCGTGGAAGCGCCCTCGACGCCCAGTTCCTCGGCCATCGAGACCAGTTCTGCCGGCGCCTTCTTCTTGAGTTCCTTGAGATGCATTGTCGTTAAATTCCAGTAGTTTGGCCAGTATATTGGCCGATAGTTCGGGATGCCGGCTGGTCAATCTGGGCTTGGAGAAAGCAGACCGTGTCGCGCATGAAAGGCGACTCTTTGCCGTTGGAGTAGACACGCAGATATGGCTTTCGCCATGTCCGGTCAATTCGCAAAATCGGAGGGCGGCGTGGCTCGCCGGAGAATCAGAACGGCTTGACGATCACCAGCACGACGATCAGTGCCACGGCAATGCCCGGCACCTCGTTCAGCAGCCGCAGCTGCTTTCCGCTCATGGGGCGCTCGCCCCTCGCCAGCTTCTTGGCATAGGCCGACATATAGCCGTGATAGCCCGAGAGGATCAGCACCAGCAGCAGTTTCGCATGCAGCCAGCCCTGGTTCCATGCCTCGAGCGTGAAGGCCAGAGCGAGGCCCAGCACCCACACGACGATGATCGAGGGTAGCAGGATGATCTTGAGCAGCTTCTGCTCGCGTTCGGCAAACTTCGCCGCCTCCTCGGAGCCCTCGGGCGCTTCCTGGTGATAGACGAACAGCCTGGGCAGCATGAACAGCCCGGCCATCCAGAAAATCACGAAGATGATATGACCGGCCTTGAGCCACAGATAGGTCATCGCGAGGGCATCCTGCATGGGTTGTATCTAGGCGCGCGCAACGGTTTCGTCACCCCTTAGCCGCGCACCAGTTTCAGCACATGTTCGACGTGGGAAATCGGCGTTTCCTTGTCGATTCCGTGACCCAGGTTGAAGATATGCGGCCGGTCGGCAAAGGCGGAAAGGATTTGGCGCACCGAGCTGTCCAGCGCCTCGCCACCTGCAAGCAGCAGCATGGGATCGAGATTGCCCTGCACCGGCATATCGGCAGGAAGCTGGGCATGGATCCAGGCCGGGTCCTGCGTCTCGTCGATGCCGAGCCCGTCGACGCCGGTCTCGTTGGCATAGGCGATCAGCTTGGCCCCGGCGCCTTTCGGAAATCCGATCACCGGAACGCCCGGCCGTGCCTGGTGCACCGCAGCCGTGATGCGGGCATTGGGAGCGATCACCCATTGCTCGAACTGCGACGGCGAAAGCGAGCCTGCCCAGCTGTCGAACAGCTGCACCGCCTCGGCCCCCGCGTCGATCTGGCCGATCAGGTATTCGATGGTCGCGGCCTCGATCGCGCCGATCAGCGAGGCGAATGCCTGCGGGTCGCGGTAGGCGAGCTTGCGTGCGGCGTGATGGTCCTTCGATCCCTGACCTGCCACCATGTAGGTCGCCACGGTCCAAGGCGAACCTGCAAAGCCCAGCAAGGTGGTCTCAGGGCCGAGACGCTCCTTTACCCGGGACACGGTCCGGTAAACCGCGTCAAAGCGCTGGAAGGCCCTTCCTAGCCCTTCCCAGGCCCCATCGACAAGCGGCGGGGCCAGCCGCGGACCTTCGCCCGCCTCGAACCACAGGTCCTGCCCGAGCGCATAGGGAACGATCAGGATATCCGAAAACAGGATCGCCCCGTCGAAACCGAACCGGTCGATCGGCTGGATGGTAACCTCGGCAGCCGCTTCGCTGTCATAGACGAGTTCGAGGAATCCGCCCTTTTCGGCGCGCAGATCACGGTATTCGGGCAGGTAGCGCCCGGCCTGGCGCATGAACCATACGGGACGCCTTTGGGTCCGTTGGCCGGCAAGCGTATCGAGGAGACATCCGGGCATCGAAGAGTCCAATCAAACAATAAATATATATATTAAGAAGGATTCAGTAGGTTGTTGGCCCTGTGGATTACGGGGATTGCGCGTCACTGCCCGATTTCTCCCGGCTTGAGAACCCATTTGCTCAAGCGCGACTCATGGCCGGACTTGAGTCAAACGACACTTCTCCCCACTATCCCCAGCCTGTCCAGAAACAGGCCCGCCTGTCCACGAGTGGCCTGATGAAACCGGTTTGGATCCGGGGCTAACTTGACCAACAGCTTGTCCCCCAATCGCTCCCGTGGTTTATGAGCCTAGATATCCACATGGCCTCACTGCACCTTCACCTCCTGTCCGATTCCACCGGCGAGACGCTGGAAATGCTGGCCAAGGCCGCACTGGCGCAGTTCGGCGATGCCGACGTGCAGCGACATTTCTGGCCGATGGTTCGCTCGGTCCAGCATCTTGAACGGATCGTGACAGATCTCAAGGCCAACCCCGGCCTTGTCCTCTATACGCTCAGCAACGAGGCGACCCGCGACCGGCTGGAGGAATTCTGCCGCCAGGAAGCCCTTCCCCATGTCGCCGCGCTCGACCCTGTGGTGGAAGCGCTGGAGGAACGGCTGGGGCAGGAAGCGCATGGCCGCCCCGGCGGCAAGAACAAGATGGACGAGGCCTATTTCAAGCGTGTCGATGCCATCCAGTTCACGATCGCACACGACGACGGTATCTCGTGGGAAAATTGGGAGCAGGCCGACATGGTGCTGGCAGGTGTCTCGCGCACGTCGAAGACGCCGACAAGCATCTACCTGGCCAATCGCGGGTTCAAGGTCGCCAATATCCCGCTGGTCGTGGAAAGCCCCCCGCCGGACCTGCTGTTCAAGCTGAAGAACCCGATGGTCGTCGGCCTGACCACGGCGCCGACCCGGCTCATCCAGATACGCCGCAACCGCCTGCTGTCGCTGAACGAGAAGACCGAGACGTCCTACGTTGACGAGGAGAACGTCAACAAGGAGGTCGCCTTTGCTCGCCGCATGTTCGCAGACAATGGCTGGGCAGTGATCGACGTGACGCGCCGTTCCATCGAGGAGACCGCGGCCGCGATCATCAAGCTCTATCAGGAGCGTGAAGCCCGCCGGGACGACAACCGCGCGCCGCAGGCCGGCACGAAACCGATATGATCGTGCTCGCATCGAAATCCGCGTCGCGCCGCGCGATGCTGGAGGCTGCCGGCGTGGCGTTCGAGGCGCAGGCGGCAGACCTTGACGAGCGCGCGCTCGAAGCGCGGCTGGACCGTGCGGCCCCGGCAGATATTGCGCTGGCGCTGGCAGAGGCAAAGGCGCTGGCAATTGCGGAACCAGAACGTCCCGTGCTCGGCAGCGATTCGCTCGTGGTGGTGGACGCCAGGCGTTTCGACAAACCGGCCAGCCGCGACGAAGCTGCCGCGCACCTGGCGTTCTTTTCCGGCAGGACGATGCACCTGCACTCGGCCGCGGCCATCGCCCGCGTCGGCGAGGTAATCTGGCGTCATGCATCTGTCGCACGCCTGCAGGTTCGAGAGCTGTCGCCAGCCTTCATCGAAAGTTATCTCGACGCAGAGTGGCCCGAAGTCGGTCATTGCGTCGGCGTGTTTCGTATAGAGGCGCTGGGTGCGCAGTTGTTCGAACACATCGAGGGGGACCAGTTCACCGTTCTGGGCATGCCTTTGTTATCGGTGCTGGGAGCGCTCCGCGATCTGGGTGAGTTGCCGCGATGAACCGCAAGGCCGAGGTCATCGGCGATCCGATCGCGCAATCGAAATCGCCTGCCATCCATGGCTACTGGATCGACCTGCTGGGTCTCGATGCGCGCTATGATCGCCAGAGCGTGAAAACCGGCGGTCTGGCGGAGTACTTGGCAGCGCGGAGGGACGACCCGCAATGGGCGGGGTGCAATGTCACCATGCCGCACAAGATGGCGATAATGGATAACTGCGACAGGCTCGATCCGCTGGCCACGCGGATCGGGGCGGTGAACACGGTCGTGCGCGAAGGCGATGGCACACTTACCGGATATAATACCGACGCTGCCGGCTTTCTCGAACCTCTGGGGCAGGATCTTGCAAGTTCTCACTATTTCCGCATGGCGCGGGTACTGGGCACCGGCGGTGCGGCGCGGGCAATAGTGGCTGGACTGCTGGACCACGGCATCACCGTCGTGCTGGCGGGGCGGGACCCGGCCAAGGCGCAGGCCATCCTCGATGAACTGGCGCCAGGCCAGCAGCACCACGCCGTTCCGCTCGATCACTTTGCCGAGCCAACCGACTTTGCATTCGATGACCGCGAAGGATGTTTCGACCTGGTGGTAAACGCCAGCCCGCTGGGAATGCGCGGCCAGCCGCCGCTGGCATTCGATTTCAGCCATGTGCCACCCGGCAGCGTGGTCTACGACATCGTCACTGCCCCGCTGGAAACCCCGCTGATCGAGGAAGCGCGGGGCCGGGGTTTTCGCGCGGTTGACGGTTTATCCATGCTTATCGGGCAGGCTGCAGTCGCTTTCGAGAAGTTCTTCGGCGTAGCCCCGCCGCGTGGGGATGGGGACGCGCAGTTACGCAGGATGCTGACCCAGTGACGCAGCAACGACCGCATATCATCGGCCTCACCGGCTCCATCGGCATGGGCAAGAGCACGGTCGCGAAAATGTTTGTCGACGCCGGGGTGCCGGTGTTCGACGCCGACGCGGAAGTGCGCCGCATGCAGGGGCCCGGCGGCACGCTCTTGCCGGAAATCGAGGCCGCCTTTCCCGGCAGCACCGGCGAGGAGGGTGTCCTGCGTGAAAAGCTGGGGGCGATCGTCTTTGCCGATGCCGATGCCCTCGCCCGGCTGGAAACGCTCGTCCATCCCGCGGTCGCACGCCTGCGCGAACAGTTCCTTGAAACCCATGGCGACAAGCCCCTGGTGCTGTTCGACATCCCATTGCTGTTCGAAAAAGGCGGTGCGGCCTTTGTCGATACCGTCGTTGTCGTTTCCGCGACGCCTGAACAGCAACGCGACAGGGTGCTGGCACGCAAAGGCATGACGCCCGAGAAATTTTCCGACATTCTCGCCATCCAGCTGCCCGATGCGGACAAGCGCGCGCGCGCCGACCACGTGATCGACACCGGCACAACGCTAGAGGAAACGGCGGCGCAGGTGCAGGCACTGGTGGACAAGCTGAAAGCCGACTTGCGCCGCTGAGCCCTGCCGCGCGATATAGGCACCATGCGGGAAATCATCTTCGACACCGAAACCACGGGCCTTGACCCCAACACCGGCGATCGGATGGTGGAGATCGGCTGTATCGAGATGGTCAACCGCGTCGCCACCGGGCGCACGTTCCACGAATATTTCAATCCCGACCGCGACATGCCGATGGAGGCAGAGCGCGTGCACGGCCTTTCCGCCAGTTTCCTGTCGGACAAGCCGCGCTTTGCCGAAAAGGTTGCGGCCTTGCTGGAATTCATCGGCGATTCGCCGCTGGTGGCGCACAACGCGCAGTTCGACTTCGGCTTCCTCAATTTCGAGCTGGGGCAATGCGGCCAGGTCGCCATCGGGAATGACCGGATGGTGGATACGCTGGTGCTGGCGCGCCGCCGCCACCCCGGTGCCAAGCACTCGCTGGACGCGCTGTGTTCACGGTATGGAGTCGATCGCAGTCATCGCACCTTGCATGGTGCACTGCTCGACGCAGAATTGCTGGCGCAGGTTTATGTCGAACTCACCGGCGGGCGTCAGATCGGGCTGCAGTTGGCGGTGGACAACACCGATACGCAGACCGCGGTGCAGACACGTTTTGTCCCGAAAACAGGCGAGTACCGTGCACCGCGGGCCCATGCTGCCACGGTGGAAGAGTTGTCGAGGCACAAAGCCTTTCTTGAATCGTTGGAATCTCCCCTCTGGACCTCATGAGACTTAGGTCCCACATGAGGGATTGAGCGAACGATTTTAGAAGGAGCAAAGCCCCATGGATATTCGCGTGTCTGGACATCAGGTCGATACAGGTACCGCACTGCAGGAGCACGCTTCCGAGCGTCTCGAGAACATTGTCGACAAGCATTTCAGCCGCGCGCTTTCATCCACGGTCACCTTCGGCAAGGCCCCTGCCAGCGGCTTTGCAGCCGACATCGTGCTGCACGTGAACCACGGCCTGATCCTGAAAAGCCACGGCCAGGCGCAGGATGCGCACCTCGCCTTTGACCAGGCGGCAGAAAAGATCGAGAAGCAGCTGCGCCGCTACAAGCGCCGGCTGAAGAATCGTCATGAGCAGGTTGCCCATGCGGCGAAGGAAGAAGAAGCGGCCTACACCATCTTCGCCTCCGAAGAGCCCGCAACCGAGGAAGAGGCTGGCGAGGAATCTCCGCCGATCATCGCCGAAACCCGTATCGACGTGCCCGAAGTCAGCGTTTCGGACGCCGTGATGCTGCTCGACCTGCGCCATACGAATGCCCTGTTCTTCAAAAACGCTGGCACCGGGCGGCATAATATGGTCTATCGCCGCGAAGACGGGTCGATCGGGTGGGTCGAACCGTCCTGATCGCCACTAGCGTCCGGAGCCATATTGGGGCGACGCGCCAGCGATCTTTCTAGGGAGAGGTGTTTTTGACACCGGACAGTGCGCGTGGCCGCGCACTGCCCCTCGGACGGAACCAATTTGAGTTTTTCAGTACCATGGATTCGATTTTCTTGATGAAACCGGAATCGGTCTGCGTGACGCAGGCCGACAGCAAGGATGGCATCCTGCGTCAGCTTGCCGAACTGTTTGCCGGGGCATTCTCGCTCGATGCGGACCAGGTTCTCGAGCACCTAGAGGAGCGCGAGAAGCTGGGCAGCACCGGTTTCGGTCGGGGCGTGGCCATCCCCCATGCCCGCATGCCCGATCTGGGCCGTCCCGTTGCCGCCCTGCTCAAACTGCAACGTCCGGTTGAATTCAACGCCGCCGATGGGCTGCCTGTCGATCTCGTCTTCGGCTTGCTCTCCCCTGCCAACAGCGGGGCAACCCATCTGCACGCCCTGGCCGCGATTTCGCGGCTGGTGCGCGACGAGGGTGTGCATGACGCGCTGAGCGATGCGCCCGATTCCGAGGCCCTCTACGGCGTACTGACCAATGTGACGGATCGTGACGTCGCCTGAGGCTGCTGACAGGGGCGGCGCTGCCCGGCATTTCCGCGCGCTGGAAAATCTCTACGCCGCAGCCCCGGTGAATGCATTGTTTCGCTCGCATCTCGACATCCTCGAGGCGGGCCGTGCGCGCATCACCTTCATCGCCGACGAGAGATATTTCCACGCGGCCGGCGCCACTCACGGAACGCTCTATTTCAAGATGCTGGACGATGCGGCGTTCTACGCCGCCAATTCGCTGGTATCGGACCGTTTCCTGCTCACTACCGGCTTCAACCTGCATTTCACCAAGCCCCTGCGCACAGGCAAGGTCATAGCCGAAGGCAAGTGGATCAGCGGAAAGCGGCGGGTGTTCATTGCCGAAGCGCACCTTATGGACGACGAGGGCGACGAGATCGGCCGCGGGACGGGCACGTTCATGCGCTCGCACATCGCCCTTTCAGGTCTCGATGGTTATCGCCAGCCCGAGTGACCGCGGAATGGATGATCGTATCCCCGCCCACCTCGAGGTGACCGGCCTGATCCGCGCTGTGGAGGGCGCTGGCGGTTTCGGAATGGTGCTTTCCAAGGGTGAGCGCACGGCAGGAACGCTGATGGTAATCTGTTGCAATCGCGCCACTCCGGCGCGGGCCTACGAGCGGATGCCACAGCTCGACGGAACGCGGAAATGGGTGCTCTCGAAAGAGCAAGACCCTGAAAATCCTTATGATTTTTCGGAATGGTATCAACGCCGCGGTGCGCAGGACGACGATCTTTGGGTTGTTGAGCTGGATATCGTGAATGCAGAGCGCTTCATCGATGTTGCACTGCACAACGGTTGACATCTGACGTTCGCGGGCTATTTGCCCCGCAGCTTTCCGACAGCGTAGGTTGACTGGCACCGCAATAAGGCGGTGGCTTTCGGCGCGCAGACGGGGGGATGACCGGCAGGTCCTTCTTGGACGGAGCGCGGACGACAAGCGGTAAGTATCAAACCGCGTCCGCAGGCCTGTATCGTGTCTCTCACCGCCGTAAGTAACGGGTTAGATGAAATTTATCAGCAAGCGCACCGGGGCCTTCGCCCTGGCCACGATGATTTTCGCCGCGAGTTTTGGCACCGCTCTGAATGGTGCCGTCGCCCAGGACGCAGAGCCCGTAGCGCTCGCAACGGTCCAGGCAGAACAGAACAACATCCAGGCGCCGGACGCCGCTCCCCAGGTTCGCTTCGTAATGAACGAAGTGGTGCAGGAACTGCCCGAGCAGCCGGAAGATCCCGAAATTCAGGCCAGTGATGCCGCATCCTTGCGCGAACTGGTCGGCCACGTCGACACGAGCGATACGATGTCGCGCGAGATGATGTGCCTTGCCCAAGCGATCTACTTCGAATCGCGTGGCGAGCCGCTGGATGGCCAGCTCGCCGTGGCCCGCGTGATCATCAACCGGGCCGAAAGCAACGCCTTCCCCGACGATTACTGCTCGGTCGTCACCCAACGCTCGCAATTCTCGTTCGTGCGCGGTGGCCGGATACCGGAGCCGAACCGCGGAACCTCCGCATGGACGCGCGCCAAGGCCATCGCCCGCATTGCGCACCGCGAGTTGTGGGAAAGCCCCGCCGACGATGCGCTGTATTTCCACGCCAGGCATGTCAGCCCTCGCTGGGCCGGTCGTCTTACAGCCCGCGCCACGATCGAGAACCACGTCTTCTATCGCTGATCGCGACTTGCGGGCGCGCTTCGGCGCGCTCGTAAGCGCTGGCCTCGCCCTTTAGATGTCTCGCCGTTCGCCGGGCGGGCTACTTCAGTTCCACCCAGACCGGCGTATGGTCGCTGGCCTTTTCGCGGCCGCGGTATTCCTTGTCGACGCCCGCGGCGACCATGCGGTCCGCTGCTTCGGGCGAGAGCAGCAGGTGATCGATGCGAAAGCCGTGATCGCGCTGCCAGGCCCCCGCCTGGTAATCCCAGTAGGTCCACACGCCGCCGCGTGGGTTGAGTGTGTCGATGGCATCGGTCCAGCCGTCTGCCAGCAGCCGGGCGTAGGCATCGCGCGACTCGGGTTGCATCAGCGCGTCGCTGGCCATCGCCCTTACCGACCAGACATCCTTGTCCTCCGGAATGACGTTGAAATCGCCAAGCACCACTGTCGGCTGCTCCAGCGCAGACAGTTCGGCCATGCGGGCGCGCAGCCGCTTCATCCACGCCAGCTTGTAATCGAACTTCGGGCCAGGGTGCGGATTGCCGTTGGGAAGGTAGAGATTGCACACGCGCACGCCGTTGACGTCTGCTTCCAGATAGCGCGCCTGTTCGCCCTCCCCTTCCTTCGGACCGTCAATGCCGAGCCCGCGCTTGGTCTCTACCGGCTCGACACCGTCCGCCAGGATGGCGACACCGTTGAAGCTCTTCTGGCCGTGCCAGATCGCCTTGTAGCCGATGTCCTCGAATTCGGCGGCGGGGAAGCCCTCGTCCTGGGTCTTGATTTCCTGCAGGCAGGCGACCGCAGGCCGGGTTTCTTCCAGCCATTCCTTGAGGCGCGGCAGGCGCGCCTTGATTCCGTTGATATTGAAGCTGGCGATTTTCATCGCCGCAACCTTAGATGCCGAACGAACTTCCGCAACCGCAACCTGCCGCAGCATTCGGGTTTTCCACCCGGAACGCGGCACCGCCCAGCGATTCGACGTAATCGACCGTGCAACCGGCCACGAGATCGAGGCTGACGGGATCGACCACCAGCTTGACGCCATCGGTCTCGCTCACGGCGTCGTCCGCCTCCGGCGCGTCATCCAGGTCGAACTTGTACTGAAAGCCCGAACAGCCCCCGCCTTCCACCGACAGCCGCAGGACGGCAGGTTTGCCTTGCTTTTGCGCGATCAGGCCAACGCGCGAGGCGGCGGCTTCGGTGAGGGTGAGTGAGCTGTTCATTCGTGCAATGTAGTGCGAGCAAGTGCCGCTCTCAAGCGCGCGATCATGCCGTGGTGATGTAATCGCGCATCTGCTGGGCTTCGGCCTCGATAATTTCCATGCGGTGTTTCACCAAGTCGCCGATGGAGACGAAGCCGGCCATGCGGCTGCCGTCCATCACCGGCAGGTGGCGGATGCGCCGCCGGGTCATCAGGGAAAGCGCCTTCAGGACGCTTGTATCCTGATCGATGGTGATGGCCGGTGATGTCATCACCTCCCCCACAGGACGCTCCAGCACGTCAGCTCCATCGCGGGCGACGCAGTAAAGCAGATCGCGTTCGGAGAAAATCCCGGCAATCCCGTCTCCATCCATCACCGGCAGGGCGCCGATGCGCTTGTCCGATAACAGCTTTGCTGCGAGCAGCACCGAATCCTGCGGCGTGCACGAAACAATGGTGTGATCGCGATTCGCGATAATCTTCGCTACGGTCATTCGGCCTCTCCTCTGGTCCTGGGCTATCCCGGACTCGTCGCGATTGTGCCACGAGAGGGCGGGTCTGGGCAAATCGCCGCGCAATCAGCGTTGCCAGACTGGTCCAACACGGGCATGTCACCCCGAATGGCCAAGCCTTCTCCCCTCGACAATCCGGAAAACGCCGCCTTTGCGTGGGCGCGATACCGGCGACTGATGCGCCTGATGATGGGCATTACGCTGGGGACTGTCATCATTGCGATGGCGGTAATCTACACCCAGGTGGACGATGTTTCGCCGCACTTCTTCATCGCCACCGCGCTCGGCATCGGGTTCTCGATGCTGCTGATGAGCGCGCTGATGGGACTGGTGTTCCTGTCCAGCGGCACCGGCCATGACGACGCGGTCGAAAACGATCTCGATACCCTCGATCCGTCCGCGAAACAGGCCGATCGTCGCAAGATGGGCTGGAAGGACGGGGCAGAGCGCTAGGCGCCTGCTGCATCAGTCATCCATCGGCCTGAGCCGATACTCCTCGACCGGTTGGCCGCCGATCAGGTGTTGCTGGATAATCTGCTCCAGCACCTCCTGCGTGCAGGAATGATACCAGACACCTTCGGGGTAGACGACCGCCACGGGACCGGCGGCGCAAATCTGCAGGCAATCGGCCTTGCTGCGCTGGATTTTCCCCGGGCCGACGAGATCGAGTTCCTTCAGGCGCTTTTTCAGATAGTTCCATGCCGGTTCCCCTACCTTGGGCACGCAGCATTTCGCCTTTGTGGGCAGCGCGCACAGGAAAATGTGGCGTTCCACCGAACCGCCGCCGATTTCGGCGAGCTTCTTGCGCGCCTTGGTCAGGCGCCTGGGGCTGGCAGGCTTGCTCAGCGCGTCTTCCCGGCGATTCGGGCGATCTCGGCCTTTACCAACCGTTCGACAATTTCGGGCAGGTTGGCATCGAGCCATTGCGCCAGCATCGGACGCATCATTTCGCGCACCATGCCTTCGAGCGACGTCTCACCGGTCCGGACGATCTGCGGCCTTGCCGGCGGGTCGGACAGCATGGCAAGCGCAGCCAGCGACTGGCGCATGGCTTCGGCAGCCCGGTCCGTTGTCAGACCGTCGTCAGCGCCATCGTCGTTCTCGATCAGGGACTCTTCGCCATCATCCTCGCGCAGGGCGGCGCCGATAACGCCCAGGTCGAGCACGTCCTCGTCCTTCGGCTTGTCGTCCTCGTTGCGGGAAACCAGATCCTCGCGGCGGCGCGCTTTCGTGGCCTGGGCCAGTTCGCTGTTGTCCCGAGCGATCACGCGCTTGATCGAATCGAGGATTTCTTCGACCGAGGGTTCGCCTTCCTGCCGCATTCAGTCCCTCCCTACGGGTTCGTCCCAGGCGTTTCCAACGGCGGGGGTGCCGTGTCGGAATAATCAATGATTTCCGTGTCGAATTCTTCGAGCGGATTTTCGTCGACAACTTCTCCATCGGCAGCCGGTATGTCAACGGTGCGCGAACTGGTGGCGACCGGTTCGGGATCGCGCTGCCAGTCCCAGATGATGTCACGAACGCGGTCGTAATTGGCTACCGGATCGTAAAGCACGCCCTCCTCACCAAGGCCGAGGTCACGCGCCTCTGCCTTGCCCATGGCGGCCAGCAGGGAGAAGCCGGCCACGTAGGCGTTGCGGCGGGCCGTAACGAGCTGCACCTGGGCGCGCAGCAATTCCTGCTGGGCATCGAGGATGTCTAGCACGGTGCGGTTGCCGACCGTGTTCTCTGCTCGCACACCCTCGAGACTGAGGGCCGCTGCATCAACCGCGGCCTGGCTCGACGCGATGATGGCAAGCGCGGCCCGCCAGCTGGAATAGGAGGCCCGCACCTGGGCGATGACGTTGCGCTCTGTCGCGATGATCTGCTCGAGCGTGGCCTGCGCCTGCGCCGTTGCCTGACGCTGCTGCGCAGCCACCCGGCCACCCTGGAAAAGCGGCAAGGTCATCCGCACCCCGGCCTGGATGCCCAGGTCGTCCTGGTCGGCAGCCGCGCCGGAGCCTGGAATCGTGGTGCGCGAGCCGAGGAAGTTCGTGTAACCGGGTCCGCCGACCACCTCGAACCGGGGAAGCCGCCCTGCCCCTGCCACAGCGATGTCATATCCCGCGGCATCGGCGCGCTGCTGGGCCGCTATCAGGTCGGGATTGTTTTCAAGTGCCACAGCAACGGCCTGCGCCGGGCTGTCCGGCAGGCCGGGGAGCGGCGGCGGAGGTTCGAGATCGGTCGGCGCTTCACCGACCAATTCGATATAGGTTTCCCGTGCCTGCACCAGGTTGGCCCGCGCGCTGCGAAGGTCGCCGCGGGCCAGGGCCAGCCGGCTTTCGGACTGGGCCACGTCGGTGCGGGTAAGATCGCCGATCTGGAACCGGTCGCTTGTCGCCTCCAGGTTAACGCCCAGTACCTCGACGTTGTTGGCCGAGAGAGTGACCAGCGCTTCGTTGAGGATCACATCCATGTAGGCGGCAACCACGCGGGTAAAGAGCCCGCTTTCTGTCCCTCGCAAATCGGCGCGGCCTGCGTCTACCCGCTCCTCTGCGGCGCGGATACCATTGCGCACGGCTCCGCCTTGGTACAGCGGCACGCCAAGCGAGAGATTGGCAGTGGCCTGGCGGGCCGCAACGCCCGTACCGCCCGTGATGAACTCGGTATAGCCGCCCGTGGTGTCAAGCGAGGGTAGCCGGGCAGAGCGCTGGATCACGACGTTTTCGTCCGTTGCGCGCAACTGCGCCCGCGCTGCTTCCAGCGAAGGATTGTCGAAATAGGCCTGCGCCAGCGCTTCCTTCAGCGTGTCGGCTGAAGCGGGGGCCGCCAGCAAGCCGACACCCGCGAGCGCGGTCGCCAGCCGAAGGGTCTTGCGCATTGTCAGAAACTCCAGCCTTTCGGCTTGTCGAATTCATGCAGCTGCGGAATGCCGAGGTCATAGACCGGCATCAGCGATACGCCGCTGTCAGTCTTGCGGCCCACGGCCATCCGGGTGACACCGTTAGTCACCAAGCCGGTCACGATCCGGGCACCATCGGCCAGCCGCTTTGCCAGGCTCGCGGGAATTTCTTCCACCGCTCCGTCGATCACCAGCAGGTCCGCGCCTTTTCCCTTGGTGCCCTTGCCCACGGCCTCTTCGGGACTGATGACGGTCAGTTCTGCCACCAGCGGGCGCAGCAGTTCAGCCAGATAGCCCGACCCCGCATCCACCACGATAGCCTTTTCATCGCCTGCGGGCTGGGCCTCTTCCAGCGTCTTGCCCTGCACCAGCGGTGCGGGCAGCCAGGCGCCGTTTTCCAGCCGGATCGCACGGTCGACATAGGCGACGCCTTTGCTGGCGGCGGGCACGTAATCCTCGCGCGCAACTTCACCCATGCGCCGGATGACGAAGGGCGTGTTCACGCCGCTGGTGCGCAACTGGCTGTCGATCATCGCGCGGCGGGCGCGGTGCTGGCCGGTGTTCGGAATGGTGTTGGCGGCTTCTGCTGAATCGAGCGGATCGGAAATCACGGCTGGAATCTCTCGCATTTGGTGGACGGCAAGTGCCTTAGGGACTGCAGGCGATACGGGCAATGGCCTGCGTTGTCGCAATTCGTCACGCTGCCATCGGGGGTCGACGAAAGCGTTTTGACGAACGGGGCCTCGCGTGACTATGGCGAAGCCGATCAAGAGGAGTGCATAATCGATGAGCGACATGGTGACGATCCGCGAAGAAGACCTGATCGAGACGGTCGCCGACGCGCTGCAGTACATCTCGTACTATCATCCGATGGATTACATCCAGGCACTGGGAGAGGCCTACAAGGCCGAGCAGGGCCCGGCCGCCAAGGATGCGATCGCCCAGATCCTGACCAACAGCCGCATGTGCGCCGAGGGACACCGCCCGATCTGCCAGGATACCGGCATCGTCAATGTCTTCCTGAAATGGGGTCAGGACTGCCGCCTCGAATCGGGCAGGAGCCTGCAGGAGGTCGTCGATGAAGGGGTGCGCCGCGCCTATAACAACGAGGACAACAAGCTGCGCGCCTCCATCCTTGCCGATCCCGCCTTCACCCGCCGCAACACGCGCGACAACACGCCCTGCGTCCTCTCGGTGGAAATGGTGCCAGGCAAGACCGTGGGCGTGGACGTTGCTGCCAAGGGCGGGGGCAGCGAGAACAAGTCCAAGTTCAAGATGATGAACCCCAGCGACAATATCGTCGAATGGGTGCTGGAACAGATTCCCTCGATGGGCGCTGGCTGGTGCCCACCGGGCATGCTGGGCATCGGCATCGGCGGCACGGCAGAGCATTGCATGAAGCTGGCCAAGCAAAGCCTGATGGACCCGATCGATATGGCGCAGCTGAAGCAGCGCGGCGCCCAGACAGACATCGAGCAGTTGCGCATCGACATTTTCGACGCGGTGAACGCCATGGGGGTCGGCGCGCAGGGTCTGGGCGGACTCTCTACCGTGCTGGACGTGAAAATTCTCGACTGGCCCTGCCATGCCGCGGGCAAGCCGGTTGGCATGATCCCCAACTGCGCCGCCACCCGCCACGCCCACGTCACGCTGGACGGCAGCGGCCCCGCTTACCTGCCGCAACCCGACCTCGATGCCTGGCCCGACGTGCAGTGGGAGCCCGATGCCGAGGCACGCCGTGTCGATCTGGACAACCTCACGCCGGAGGAAGTCGCCAGCTGGAAGAACGGCGATCGCCTGCTGCTGAACGGCAAGATGCTGACCGGGCGCGATGCCGCGCACAAGCGTATCAAGGACATGCTGGACGCGGGCGAGGAACTGCCCGTCGATTTCAGGGGCCGGGCTATCTATTACGTCGGCCCGGTGGACCCGGTGATGGGTGAAGTCGTTGGCCCCGCCGGCCCCACCACGGCCACCCGCATGGACAAGTTCACCGAGATGATGCTTGATCAGGGTCTGCTCGCCATGATCGGCAAGGCCGAGCGCGGTGCCGACGCTGTGGACGTTATCAGCCGCTTCAAGGTCGCCTACCTGATGGCCACCGGCGGTGCGGCCTATCTGGTGGCGCGTGCGATCAAGGAATCGCGGGTCGTCGCTTTCGAAGAACTGGGCATGGAAGCGATCTACGAATTCACGGTGAAGGACATGCCGGTCACGGTCGCGGTCGATGCCGAAGGCAACAACGTCCATACGCTCGCCCCGCTGCACTGGCGCGAGAGGATTCGCGAGGAAGGGCTGCTCGACGCGAAATAGCGATCGTGCCGAACTTGTGATCGACCAATGACACAGTGCTTTCGATGGAAACCACTGTACCTACTGGTTGCATTTACGCCTCTAGGCTAGACCGGCTGCATGAAATTTGCCGAGAAGCCCGCAACGAGCACCTCGCGCGTGCCGTTCAAGACGGTGCTCGCCTCGATCTTCGGATTGTGGGCGACCTATTTCGTGATCGTCACCCTACGGGCCGAATTGCTGGAGATGGATTTCGCCGACCAGATGATCTGGCTGCGCCTGCTTTCCGTTGTCCTCGGCGTCCTCATCACCTGCGGCCTGTGGGTCATGCTGCGCCCGTTCGACGCGAGGCCGCTGTGGGTAAAGATCCCCGCAGCACTGCTGCTCGCCATGCCTGCCGCCCTGCTTTGCGCCCAGGCCAACACGGTGATCTTTGCCGACATGCAAAGCGCGCTGAACGACAAGGTCTTGCAGGAATTCGCCGCGGCGCGAGGCCTGGACGCGGAAAGCGGGCGCGAGGCACTGATGACCGAGCTTTCCGATCTGGTGACCATCGGCCCGTACCAGCAACTGATCGAGATTGCCTTCAGCCGCTATTTCCTGCTGCTTGCCTGGTGCGCGCTGTACCTTGCCCTGCTGACCGGTGAGAAGGCGCGCGATGCGGAGCGGCGCGAGCAGCAGTTCCGCAACGCCGCCAAGGCGGCCGAGCTTCAAAGCCTGCGATATCAGGTGAACCCGCATTTCCTGTTCAACACGCTGAATTCGCTGTCTGCGCTGGTGCTGACCGGTAAGACCGATGCGGCCGAGCGGATGATCCAGACCATCAGCGTCTTCTATCGTCGCAGCCTGGCCGACGACACCACGTCCGACGTGCCGCTGCGCGAAGAGATCCACCTGCAAAAGCTGTATCTGGAGATCGAGGCCGTGCGCTTTCCGCTACGCCTGCAGGCACATTACGACATACCTGCCGAACTGGAGAATGTCCTGGTCCCCGGCATGATCCTGCAGCCGCTGGTGGAAAATTCGGTCAAGCATGCCGTGGCGCCGTCATCGGGCCAGGTCACCATCACGCTCAGCGCGCGGGAGGAGTATGACCGGCTGGTGGTAACCATTTCCGACAACGGGCAGAGCGCAGAAGACCGTGACGATACGCGGCCAGGCTTCGGCATCGGGCTCAGCAATGTGCGGCAACGACTGGAAGCGCGCTTCGGCAACGAGGCGTCGGTCGTTTCCGGCCAGGTGCCGGGCGGCTATGCCACCCACCTGCGC
The DNA here is from genome assembly GCA_947493195.1 of uncultured Sphingomonadaceae bacterium. Classification (GTDB taxonomy): domain Bacteria; phylum Pseudomonadota; class Alphaproteobacteria; order Sphingomonadales; family Sphingomonadaceae; genus Alteraurantiacibacter. Next base: position 113,023 of record CANLQG010000007.1, read on the forward strand.
ATGCCGCTGAAACGGATCAAGGAGAGGGTAGCAGCGTGACAAGCAACGACAATGGAACCCTGCGCACGCTGATCGTGGACGACGAACCCCTGGCGATCGAGCGGATGCAGGTCCTGTGTGCAGAAATTGCGCATCTGCAGGTGATCGGCACCGCCAGCGACGGCGAATCCGCCCTTCGCCTGTCGCAAAAGCTCAACCCGGACCTGCTGCTGCTGGACATGACCATGCCCGGCAAGGACGGCCTCCAGGTCGCTGCCGAAGCCGGCAGGATGGACACGCCGCCGGCCGTCATCTTCGTTACCGCGCACGAAAATTTCGCTGTCGAAGCCTTCGACCTCGAAGCTATCGATTACGTTCTGAAACCCGTCGCGACCGAGCGGCTTGAGCGCGCCATCGAGCGCGCTCTTGCACGCAAGGCGCGGCGCGCGGGACAGGGCGAGGGCGAAAGCGACTGGCTTGGTGAATTCTGGGTGCCGCATCGTTCCGAACTGCTGCGTATCGATGCGAGCGAAGTCTATCGCATCGATGCGGAGCGCGACTACGTACGCCTCCACGTAGGCGAAACCAGTTACCTGCTGCTGCAGACGATTGCGGGGCTGGAGGAAAAGCTGGATCCGGAGAAATTCATCCGCATCCATCGTTCCACCATCCTGCGCCGGGATTTCATCACCGGCCTGAAGCACGAAGGGCTGGGCGTGTGGTGCGCCGAACTGGCCGATGGCAAGGAACTGCGCATCGGGCGGACCTATCTGAAAAAGGTGAAAGCCATGGCGGGCCGGTGAAGGTGGCCGTCAGCCGGGGCGACTTTTGTACATGAAAAAGGGCGCCTCCGCCAAACGGAGACGCCCCTGCTGAAGTGTGGCTTGCAGATCAGCTGGCGCGCTGCGCGTCCTCCACGATCTGCGCGAACTGCCGGTCTAGCTGGCGCTTGGCGTCGCGATAGCACTGCCGCATCTCGCGGCTGGGTATGCGACTACCGAGTTCGAATTCGCCGTAACCGCAGACATCCCTTGCTGCCTGGTCGACCCGGCGGTCCAGTTCTTCGACACCATCGGCAGTGGAAAGGTCGAGATCGGCGTGGCTGACGCCCGCGCTTCGCATTTGCGCATCTTGCGCAGATACGCCGGTTGCTGCCAGCGTCATGGCGGCAGCGGCCAGGGTACCGCCGATCAGGCTGTTGATTGAACGGGTTTTCATCACTTGCTTCCTCCTCCTCGAATCCCAGTATCGTCATTCTTGGGGGGTCGCACCGCAGCCGGTGGGACTGGAACAGCTGCGGTGCGATTACGGATGTAGCCCTGTTCGCCGCCGGGTGCTGCAAAGGGTCGACCTGCGCGCGAGACCAGTCGACCAGCAGGCGAGTGTCCTGACCAACGCCATATACGGCTCCACCAACGACCAATTGCGATTGCGACGCGGTTCGGGCACAGGCGCGGACATGGCGCTGATCATCACGTTCCTGCTGGGCATGGGCAACTTCGCCTGTCACCGCGCGGTGATTGCCAGCGGCCACCGCATGCTGACCGAAATGCCGCCGCGCACCCTGCTGGTTGCCCGCAGCGCCAGCCTCGCGCTGGAGTTCGTCCTGCTATGCGGCGCGCTTTACGCCGCAAGTGAAGGCGTGGTGCACTGGGTGTGGCTCTATGCCGGATACTCCCTGATCAACCTTGGTGCCGCCTGGTCGGTCATTACGGGAAGGCTGTAGCGGGAACTGCATTGCCGCTCCGGTGATTTCAGCAACATGGATGCGCAGAAGGACCAACAGAGGCGACTCTGGCTCGTGCACAACGATGCCAGCGGTTCGAACGATCGCGAGGCGCTGGAGCGGATGGATTCCAGTTGCGCCAATTGCGGCCTGCACGTCGCCTATCGCAGCAGCTTTCCGACCGAGGACCTGCCGACGCCCGCCATGCTGGATGAGGCCGAAATCGATCTGGTAGCCATTTTCGCTGGCGACGGGACGGTGAACGCCGCGCTCAATGCGCTATCCGGCTGGAGCGGGCAGGTGCTGGTGCTTCCGGGCGGCACGATGAACCTGCTCTATCATCGCCTGTTTGCCGACATGACGCTGGACGAGGTGCTGGAACTGGTGGCCGGTCGCAAACTGGCCGTCCGGCGGCCGGGCATCATCTCCAGCTCGCTTGGCAATGCCTATGCCGGCTTGCTGGCCGGTCCGGGCACCAGCTGGAACGACGTTCGCGAGGCCATGCGGAACGCTGATGTGCTGGCGATGGCGACCGAGACGCGGGAGGCTTTTGCCCGTACCCTGCGGGACAAGCCGCTGCGTTGCATCGAGCCCGAACTGGGCCGCGCCCGTGGCTATCCGCTGCTGTTGCTCGAACCGCACGATAACGAAATCGTGCTCTATGCCTATCATGCCGAAACCACCGCCGAATTCGTCGACCAGTTGCTGGCCTTGGCCAAGCACGATTTCCGCCAGGGACCGCACGACCTGATCGGCAGCTCGCAGAGCCTGACGCTGGCGAGTGTGGGCGGCGAGAAGTTCGGTGTCCTTCTCGACGGGGAGCCGGCGGAGGCGGATGGCCCATCGCAATTCAGGCTGGTGACTTCCGAAGTCGACCTGCTAGCAAAGCCCGGCAATGACTGAAGGCAAGCTGCTATTTCACCTTTCCGACATCCATTTCGGGCTGGAGGACAATAGCGCCCTCGACTGGGTGAAGCAGGAAATCGCCGAGCGTCGGCCCGATGCCGTGGCCATCACGGGCGATCTGACGATGCGCGCGCGGCAGCGGGAATTCGATGCCGCATGCAAGTGGATCCAGTCGCTAGACGCACCGGTGACGGTCGAGGTGGGCAACCATGACCTGCCCTATTTCAACCCGATCGAGAGGTTCTTCGATCCCTACAAGCGCATCCGAGCCATTTCCGACAAGGTGGAGGCAGAGATCGACCTGCCCGGTCTGGCCATCATCCCCCTCAAAACGGTGCGCCGCTGGCAACCGCGGCTCAACTGGTCGAAAGGCTGGGTGACCGACGCCGCGCTCGAGCGCTGCCTTACCGCCATCGACACGCTTCCCGCTGGAGTCCAGGCACTGGTTACGGTGCATCACCCGCTGCGCGAGGTCGGCACGCAAGGCACGGCCCTGACCAAACACGGGCAGAACGCGCTCGACGAACTGGCCCAAAGGCCGGTGCTGGCCGTGCTTTCGGGCCATGTCCACGATGCTTTCGATATCATGGAAGAGACCGTTCATGGCCGGATACGCATGATCGGTGCAGGAACACTGTCGCAGCGGGTCCGTTCGACACCGCCCAGCTTCAACGAACTGAACTGGGATGGAAAGACCTTGCGCGTGCGCGTGCGCAACCTCGAACAAGTGCGAACGCGCGACATGCTGATCGAGGACGTGCCGGAGGATGCCATGCCGCCGCGCGATCCCGGTGATCCCGTGGCCCCCGTCGGCAAGGTGCCGCGCACCGATCCCCCAGTTCACTAGCAGCCCGGTGCATTAGCGATCGTACCCGGCTTGTCGGCAGTCAGTCGATGATGCCAGATAGCCGCGAAACTATCAGGAAAGGTCGTCTCCATGCTCGCTCGTCACTGCGTCGTTCCCGCAATCGTATCTGCGTTACTCGCCGCTACACCTGCCGCCGCGCAGGATTGGCGGCTGGTGATCCATGGCGGGGCAGGCACGATTGAGCGTGATCGCATGACCCCGGAACGTGACGCAGAGATACGCGCTGCTCTGACGCAGGCGCTGGAAACTGGCAGTGCAGTCCTTTCCGAAGGTGGCAGTGCGCTCGACGCCGTTGAGGCAACGATCCGGGTTCTGGAGGATAATCCCAATTTCAACGCCGGGCGCGGCGCGGTGTTTACCGCTGCGGGACGCAATGAACTGGATGCCTCGATCATGGACGGCCGCACACGCGACGCGGGGGCCGTCGCCGGGGTTACCGCCACCCGCCATCCGATCAGCCTGGCGCGCGCAGTGATGGAGGATTCCCCGCACGTGATGATGGTAGCGACCGGTGCAAATGAATTCTCAATCGAGCAGGGACTTGAGCAGGCCGACCCTGAATGGTTCCATACCCAGGAGCGCTATGACCAGTTGCAGCGTTTTCTTTCGCGCGATAGCGCCGACGCCAGCGACCAGGCTGGTGCGGATTACAAGTTCGGCACCGTGGGTGCGGTGGCGCTGGATATGGAGGGCAACCTTGCCGCTGGCACATCGACCGGGGGGATGACCGGCAAGCTTTATGGCCGGGTCGGCGACTCGCCGGTGATCGGCGCGGGCACCTATGCCGACAACCGCGCCTGCGCTATCTCTGCCACAGGTGCGGGCGAATATTACATTCGCGAGGGCGTGGCGCATGAGATTTGCGCGCGCATCCGGTTCCTTGGCGAAAGTCCGCAGGAGGCAGCGGACTTCGTGCAGGCGGAAACGCTGGAGATGGGCGGCAGCGGCGGCGTTATCGTCCTTGGGGCGGACGGGGACTGGGCCTATTCCTTCAACACCGCAGGCATGTATCGCGGAATGGCGGCTAAGGATTCGCACGTATCGGTAGGCATTTACGGCGACGAATAACGACCAAACCCGTCAACTCACCCGTATTTCCGGCCATTTTGTCGCAGCAACAGGACCGAATTGGCAGGTCTCCGCGTAAAGTCCCGTCATGGCGACAAAGGTCCTCATCGTCGAGGACGACCTGTTGAACCGCATGTTCTACGAGGCCGTCTTCAGGCAGCGCGGCTATGAGCTGATGCTCGTGGACGATGGTGCGCGGGTGCTTGACGCTGTCGACAGCTTCACGCCCGATATCATCACCATGGATATTCACCTGCCCCACGTCAGTGGCCGCAAGCTGATCCGGGAAATCAAGCGCAATCCGCAGACGCAGCACATCCCGATCCTGGCAATCACCGCCTATGCCGGCAAGCGCGACGAGGAAGGGATTCGCCGCGCAGGGGCGGGCGGCTATCTAGCAAAGCCGCTGAGCATCGAAAGCCTGCTAGGCGAAGTCGATGCGCTGCTGGAAGGCCAGAAAGTCCACTAGGACTTCGAAACCCCGTCGATCGACGCGAAAAGGGCGACCCTTCGTGGGGGCCGCCCTTCGCATTTTCCTCCGTCGAGGAAACTCTTGATAGGCGCGATAGCGCCTTGAGACTTAGCGCTTGCTGAACTGGAAGCTGCGACGTGCCTTGGCGCGGCCGTACTTCTTGCGTTCCACCACGCGGCTATCTCGGGTGAGGAAGCCAGCTGCCTTGATCGTGCCGCGCAGCGCGGGCTCGAACTTGCTCAGCGCCTGGCTGATGCCATGCTTCACCGCGCCGGCCTGGCCGGAGAGGCCGCCGCCGGAACAGGTGGCAACCACGTCGTACTGGCCTTCACGGTCGGAGATCGTGAACGGCTGGTTGATGACGAGACGCAGCGTCGGACGGGCGAAGTACACTTCCTGGTCCTTGCCGTTCACGGTCACCTTGCCGGTGCCGGGCTTGATCCACACGCGGGCGGTGGCATCCTTGCGGCGACCGGTGGCATAGGCACGGCCCTGGGCGTCGAGTTCCTGTTCGCGCAGCGGCGCGGTCGGGGCCTTGGGTTCGGCGGTCCCGGTATCGGCATCTGCTTCTGGAGCATCGCCGACGACGTCCTTCAGGTCAGCGAGATCGCTGGCGGTGTTGTTCTCTTCGGTAGCCATTATGCGGACACCTTGTTCTTGCGGTTCATCGAGGCAACGTCGAGCACTTCGGGCTTCTGGCCGTCATGCGGGTGCTCGGTGCCGTTGTAGAGGTGCAGCGCCTTCATCTGCGCACGGCCGAGCGGACCCGTGGGGATCATGCGCTCAACGGCCTTTTCCAGCACGCGTTCGGGATAGCGACCGGCCAGAACCTTGTCGGCGGTGACTTCCTTCAGGCCGCCGGCATAGCCGGTGTGCTTATAGTAGATCTTCTTCGCGGCCTTGTTGCCGGTGAACTTCACCTTGTCGGCGTTGATCACGATGACGTGGTCACCGCAGTCGACGTGCGGGGTGTAGATCGGCTTGTGCTTGCCGCGCAGGATGTTGGCGATGATCGAAGCGAGGCGACCGACCACGAGATTCTCGGCGTCGATGATGTGCCACTTCTTTTCGACCTCGGCCGGCTTGATCGACCGGGTGGTCTTCGTCAGAGCCTTCATGGCTGGATGTCCTCAAAAATCAGTGCGAAAATTCGCCGCTGACCTGAAGGCGGTGAAGAATCACCATCTGCGAGGGCAGCGAAGGCGCGCCGTTTGTCGCTTTACCCGCTGCAAGTCAAGCAAATCCGGGGCGTAGCGTGGAGGTAAAATAATACCGCCAGGAATATTGCGACGTATCAGCGGGTCAGGCTCCAGTGCTCGCGGACCGTGCGACTCGTGCCTTCCACCAGCGTCACTATCCGGCGCGCCGCAGCGCGCATCAGGCCGGTACCGGCATCGCGTTCGCATTCGAAAACCGCTTCCACCATACCCTGCAGGCCTCCCGGCAATTCCACCTGCTGCTTGTCGCGGCGTGACAGGGATGCCGGAGCAAACAGGTCTGTCGGCAGGTAGGCGATCACGTGGTTGCCAGCTTGCTGCAGAGCCGAAAGGTACTGCGCAAGCTGTTCGCGCTCATCCGCGTTGGCGGAGTAGCTGGAGATCTGGGACAGCGCCTCCCCGACTGCGCGTCGAAGATCCGGCCCGGCAGGCTGCGCAATCTGCGTGGAAAGTATCTGGCCGAACGCATCGAGCGCGATGGGAAACAAGCCGCTCTCGTCACGCTCTCGCTCGATCTGCACGAACTGTTCGAGTGCGGCGGGCGCGTCGATCCGTACATCGGTCTGCTGTCCGTTCAGCATGAACCCGCCGTCGAACCGGCGGAAGGCCACCGCGAAATCGCGCGTAGCCGAAAACTCCTTGCCATCTGCCAGTTGGCGCACGACCGTTCGGGAATAGCGCATCGGTCCGTCGGGCGGCGCGATCAGGCCGCTCAGAGGAGCAGCCAGGGCCCTGTTTGCACACAGCGCAGGAGCGACGCCCGCTGCAAATGCCAGAAGCATCGCATTGCGTCTGTCGGTCTTGCTCATTGCCGTTCCCCGTCCGGCGACAGTTCGGCCAGCCACCGCCGGGTCGCCTCTGGCGCAGAATCTGCCACCCAGCCGCAGATCGCGGGCGTATCGTAAGGATGAAGCTGGGCGAGGCGCTGTGTCGCAGCTTCCAGCAAGGCGCCGTTGGTCTTGAAAAGCACGCCTACCTCCGCAGCCGACTGCACCTGCCCGTCATAGCGGAAGACCGAAAGCACTTGCGGCAGGATGTTTGCACATGCGACAAGGCCTTCCTCCAGCAGCGTACCGGCCACCTCCCGCGCTTGCTCGGCAGCCCCGAAGGGACTCCAGATCAGCGCAGCGCCAATGGGATCCTGCGCACTCATTGCGCCTGCCTGCCCAGCACGTGTGCGCCCCAGGCGAAAGCTCCCACCAGCAGCGCACCGACCAGCTGGTGTGCCACGGCCAGCCACAGCGCCACGCCCGTCATGACCGTGGCGATACCCAGCAGGATCTGCACACCGAACGCTGAATGAATTGCGATCGAAGCGCGCCGGTCCAGCGGCTTCACCCGCCGCGCCATGATCACCAGCGCCGCCACGGCGACCCACGCCCACCAGCGGTGGACGAAGTGGAGCCAGAACGGATCGTGCGTGAACGTCCAGACCACACCGTTCGACCAATCGATCTCGGGCACCAGGCGATCCTGCATCAGCGGCCAGGTGTCGGAGGCAAGCCCCGCGTTCAGGCCGGCCACCCATGCCCCCAAAAGCATTTGCAGGAACAGGATGACCGCGACGGCAAAGGCCATGCCCGTGAACCGCGCTGGCGTTGCCTTACCCCGGCTATCGAGCTGACGCAGGTCGAGCGCCGTCCATACGAGGCCGCCAAGCGTGAAGAAGGCGGTCAGCAGGTGGATAGACAGCCAGAAATGCGAAACGTCGGTCATTTCCGTGCCGAGGCCGGAGCGAACCATGAACCAGCCGAACGCCCCCTGCAGCCCGCCCAGAGCGAGAAGCGCCAGCAGGCGCGGCTTGTATCCAGCCGGTATCGCGCCGCGCAGCCAGAACCACGCCAGCGGCAAGGCGAAGGCCAGTCCGATTAAGCGGCCAAGCAGGCGGTGGAACCATTCCCAGAAGAAGATGAACTTGAACGCGGCTAGGTCCATCCCAGCCGGTCCACTGACATTCCTGTATTCGCCCGTCTGCTTGTACAGGTCGAATTCGGCCTGCCAGTCCGCTTCGGTGAGCGGGGGCAGGGCGCCGCTGACCGGGCTCCAGTGCGTGATCGAGAGCCCACTCTCGGTCAGCCGTGTGATACCCCCAACGACAACCATCACGAGTACGAGGGTTGCCACGGCGAACAGCCAGCGCGCCAGCGCCAGCGGGCGCGGCGAAGTGGCGGCGACGGGGCTTGCGGAAGTTGCTGATGCGGCGACCATGGGGCGCGATTTGCAACTTTGCGCGGAGTTTCGCAAGCAGGGCCTTGGTGCAGGCTTCACACAGCGGCACAAATTTGACCGGAACCGCCGCTAACCCCTTGCGCAATGTTATGACGTTACATAGATGGTTGCGCATGGGCTCGATCAACCCCTGGATTCGCGGTCGACTCGACCGTGCCGGCGTCATGCTGTCCGCGCTGTGCCTCGTGCACTGCGTTCTCGGGCTCGTGCTGGTTGCCGGGTTGGGGTTTGGCGGCACGTTCCTGCTCGATCCCGACCTTCACCGCTGGGGGCTGTTGCTGGCCACGATCATCGCGGGCGTGGCAATCGGCGTGGGTGCCTTGCGCCATCGCCGGGCCGGACCCTTCGTGGTGGCGATGACTGGCCTTACCTTCATGGGCGGCGCGCTGGCCGTAGGCCACGGTTTCGAGGAGGCGGTGCTGACCATGATCGGGGTGACACTGGTGGCAGCGGGCCACATCCTCAACTTGCGCCACGCCTGACAGGCTCTATGTGGCTTGGGTAATGACCCAGCCAATCTCCCTAACCGTGAACGGCGACTCCCGTCGCACCCAGGCCGCCACCATCGCCGCGCTCGTGCGCGAACTGGGGCTCATGCCCGAAAAGGTGGCCGTCGAGCATAACGGTGAAATCGCTCCCCGCTCTTCGCTTGAGCAGACTGCCCTTTGCGACGGTGACCAACTGGAAATCGTGCATTTCGTGGGCGGCGGCTCCGGCGCGCAGGACGACACCTGGGAAGTGGCGGGGCACCGCTTCACCAGCCGCCTGATCGTGGGCACGGGCAAGTACAAGGATTTCGCGCAGAACGCCGCCGCGGTCGAGGCGGCAGGCGCCGAAATCGTGACCGTCGCCGTGCGCCGGGTCAATATTTCGGACCCCAGCCAGCCGGTGCTGATGGATCATATCGACCCGAAGAAAGTGACCTACCTTCCCAACACCGCGGGATGTTTTTCCGCCGAAGACGCGATCCGCACCCTGCGTCTGGCGCGCGAGGCGGGCGGCTGGGACTTGGTGAAGCTAGAAGTGCTGGGTGAAGCGAAGACGCTATATCCCAACATGGTCGAAACCATCCGCGCCTGCGAAGTCCTGGCAAAGGAGGGATTCAAGCCAATGGTCTATTGCACCGACGATCCCATCGCCGCGAAGCAGCTGGAAGACGCAGGTGCCGTCGCGATCATGCCACTGGGCGCGCCGATCGGTTCGGGGTTGGGCATCCAGAACCGGGTGACGATCCGCCTGATCGTCGAGGGCGCCACCGTCCCCGTGCTGGTGGATGCGGGCGTCGGCACCGCCTCGGATGCCGCCGTCGCCATGGAACTCGGCTGCGACGGGGTCCTGATGAACACCGCTATTGCCGAGGCCAAGGACCCGATCCGCATGGCCCGCGCAATGAAGCTGGCTGTGGAGGCCGGGCGCGAAGCATATCTTGCAGGCCGCATGGGGCGGCGCAAATATGCCGATCCCAGCTCGCCGCTGGCGGGATTGATATAGTTTGTCCTTCGCTCACACCTGCGTGTGAGCGTCTTCGCCAGACGCGCAGCATGGCCGCGTATGCTGTGGGGGCGCGAAGCCAACAATATATTAACCATACGAGCGCACACCTTTCCCTGACACCGCAGGGAAGGGCCGATCATGGGTCACGAATCGAAGACGTTCTCTCTCACCATCGCCGAAATGCGCGAGTTCGCCGGTTTCGCCGAATACGAGCAGGAATTTATCGAACGTTCGCTGGATATTGCGCTGAGCCGGTGCGATGCCTTCAAGACGTGGAGCGTGTGTGCAGACGACAAGCGCGCTATCCGCGGCCAGTACCTTGCCTATCGCGAACTGAAGCACCTGCGGGCGATGATCCCGGGTGGCGACACCTTCGACGGGGTCGAAGGGCTTATGGGAACGCTGCTGCGCATTTCGGCGCAGGATCTTGCGATGGAGCGGCTGGACAGCTTCTCCGCCTACCGTTTTCTCTATGAGCGCCTGCTCGGCGCCGCAGTGCGGCCGTTCCTTCCTGCAGCGTTCTGCGCTGCGGCCGCACTGCCACAAATCCGCCCCGAACGCCGCCGGATGCTGTTGCAAAGCCTGAGCGAGGCAGCCGCCACGGCGCCCGCCTGGTCGCGCAAGGAACCGGCGTTCTTCCCGGAAAGGATTGAGGTCGAGGCCGCCTGACCTCGGGCGCCCCATCAATAAAGCGCGTCGAGCCGATCCTGGTAATTCTCGCGGATCTGCATGCGGCGGATCTTCATGGTGGGCGTCATCATGTCGTTGTCCACGGTGAAAGGTTCGTCCGCCAGCACGAACTTGCGCACCTTCTCGATCACGGAGAGATCCTCGTTCGTCCGGTCTATCGCCGTCTTGATGGCAGCGCGGAAGGCCGGCAGGTCCTGTAGCGCGGCCATGTCGAACTGCTGGCCGTTGTCGCGCGCCCATTCCACCGCCCATTCGGCATCGGGCACGATCAATGCGACCATGTATGGCCTCTGGTCGCCGGAAACCATCGCCTGGCTGATCTCGGGTTGCAGGGTGAGCATCCCCTCCAGCTTTTGCGGGGCGACGTTGTCCCCCTTGTCGTTGACGATGATGTCCTTTTTGCGGTCGGTTATCTTGATCCGGCCCTTTTCGTCGATATGCCCGACATCGCCGGTATGCAGCCAGCCATCGCGCAGGGTGTTTTCAGTATCGTCGGGCCGTTGCCAGTAACCTTTCATCACCAGTTCGCCGCGCACGAGGATCTCGCCATCCTCGGCGATCTTCACTTCCACTCCGCGCAGCGGCGGACCCACGGTGTCGAGCTTGATGCCGGCGCTGGGATAGTTGCAGGCGATCACCGGAGCGCTCTCGGTCTGGCCGTAACCCTGCAGCATGGTGAGCCCCATAGCCTGGAAGAACCCGCCGACTTCGGGATTGAGCGGCGCTCCGCCGGAGACGAGAGCCTTCACCCGTCCACCGAAACGTTCCTTGATTTTCGGGCGCAAGGTGGCTGCGAGCAGTGCTTCATCTATCGCGCTCATCACGCCGGTGCTGCCCTTCACTTGCTTATCGCCAAGCACCAGCGCCCGGCCAAGCAGGAAGCGGGCGAGCTTCCCCTGCTTTTCGATCGCCTTCATCATCTTGGTGCGCAGCACTTCGAACAGGCGCGGCACGACCACCATGATGGTGGGGCGCGCTTCCTCGAGGTTGCTGGAAAGCTTGTCGAGCCCTTCGGAGAACCAGATGTCCGCCCCCAGCCCCAGGGGCAGGTAGAAGCCCGCCGTATGCTCGAAGGCATGGCTCAGCGGGAGGAAGGACAGGAAGCGTTCCTCCTCCCAGCCGAAATCATGCTCGATCACATGCGCGGCGGCGGCGACGTTGTGCATAATGGCACCATGGTGCAGCATCACGCCTCGCGGCGCGCCGCTGGTGCCGCTGGTGTAGATGATGCAGGCCATGTCCTCGCGCTTGAACCCGGCAATACGCGCTTCGACCGCTTTCCGCGCCTGCGCCGCGTCGCCGCTGGTCACATCATCCCAGCTGGCCAATTCGATGCTGCCGCTCTGTGCCGAGGAAATTGGGTCGACCGCGATCACCTTCTTGCCGCGCCCGGTTTTCATGATCGCGCGAAACAGCGGTTTTGCCAGCTTGGCATTGCCCAGAACCACTGCGCTGGCACCCGAATCGTCGAGGATATGGGCGTGGTCGCGCTCCGTATTGGTGGTGTAGGCCGGCGTAGTGATGCAACCTGCGGCCATGATGGCGAGATCGGCAATGCACCATTCCGGGCGGTTTTCCGCCACGATTACCACCCGGTCGCCATCGCGCAGGCCCAGCTTGCGAAGGTTTTCCGCCATCAGGCACACCTTCTCGGCGGCCTCGGTGTACGACATCGAGGTCCAGGTGCCATCGATCTTGGCCGTCAGGAACGGCTTGTCGCCGCGCTCGTCGGCCCGTTGCAGGAACAGCGCGACAAGACTGCTGGCGTGGTCGATATCTGCGAGTTGCATTCGCTCGGCTCTCCCTTGCTGCCGACCATCGTTATGGTTCCGGCGCGGCTTATGGCATGAATAGCGGAGTTAGGCGGCGCGGGCGCGGGGGGCAAGCCTGCTTCATTGCCAGCCCGGCCACGCGCCTCTAAAGCCTTGCGGCATGTCGCTTATCCGCCTTTGCGCCGCTGCCGCCGCTCTCGCCCTCGTTTCCTGCACCACTGTCCCCGGCCCCGCCGAAACAACCGGAACATCTTCCGCCGCGCAAAGCGAAGTCGCGCCTTTCGTGATAGCGGCAAATCCGCTGGCCGCAGAGGCGGGAATGGCGGTGCTGGAAAACGGCGGCAACGCGGCCGATGCAGCGCTGGCGGTCCAGTCCATGCTCTCGCTGGTGGAGCCGCAAAGTTCGGGCATGGGCGGCGGCGCGTTCCTCAACTACTACGACGCCGCGACGGGCAAGGTCAGCATCTACGACGGGCGCGAAACCGCGCCTGCGCAGGCCAGCCGCACGATGTTCCTCGATACGGACGGAGAGCCGCTGGGCTATCGCGAGGCTGTGGTGAGCGGGCGCGCCACCGGGGTTCCCGGCGCGGTCGCGGCCCTTGCCATGCTGCATGACGAACACGGCGCGCTGGCCTGGAACGGCCTGTTCGACGAAGCTATCCGCACCGCCGAGGAAGGGTTCGTGGTCACACCGCGGCTGGGGCGGTTCCTGTCGCGCGATTTCCCGCAACTGTCGCAGCCCGATGCCGCCGCCTATTTTGCCCGGCCCGACGGCACGCGAATGCAGGAGGGTGACCGGTTGCGGAACCCGGCATACGCCGATTTCCTCCGCCGCCTTTCCGCCAACGGCATATCGGCACTCTACGAAGGCAGCACGGCGGCGCAGATCGTCCAGCGGACCCGTGCCGCGCCGCGCGGCGGCACGATGACGATGGCGGACCTTGCCAATTACCGTCCGATAAAGCGGGAGCCTGTGTGCAACGAATGGCGCGTGTACCGCGTCTGCGCGCCGCCGCCGCCATCCAGCGGTGCTGCCATGCTGGAACTGCTGGCACTGCTGGAGCGCACCGAAATCGCCTCGCTGGGGCCGGACGATCCCCGCGCATGGTACCTCTTCGCCGAGGCCAGCCGCCTGATGTATGCCGACCGTGACGCCTATTTCGGCGACGGCGATTTCGTGAACGTACCGGTGCAGGGCTTGCTCGATCCGGATTACCTCGATGCCCGCGCCGCACTGATCGGCCCTACCGCCGCCGAGAATGTCGAGCCGGGTCGACCCGAAGGGGCGGATCTGCCGATGGAGGACCTGACGCACGAGCCCGCCGGAACTTCGCATTTCATCGTGCGTGACCGGCACGGCAACGTGCTGTCGATCACCACCACGGTCGAATCCATTTTCGGCACCGGGCGCATGGTCGACGGGTTCTTCCTCAACAACCAGTTGACCGACTTTGCCTTCAACCCGTTGCAGCCCGATGGCGACGAAGCGCCCAATGCCGTGGCGCCGGGCAAGCGGCCCCGCTCCTCCATGGTCCCGCTGATCCTGCTTGATGCAGATGGTGGGTTCGCCGGGGCTATCGGCTCTGCCGGAGGCAATTCGATCCCTGCCTATGTCGGCAAAACGCTTGTCGGTGCCGTCGACTGGGGGCTGCCGATGCAGCAGGCACTGGCGCTGCCCAACCTCGTGGCGCGCGGTAACCGTATCGGCGGCGAAGTGAGCGCCTTCGACCCGGCGATCATCGCGGGGCTGGTGGAGCGGGGGATCGATCTCGAACCCGGGCAGGGCGAGGATTCTGGGGTTCACGGCGTGCTGATACGCGATGGCCGCGTGGATGGCGGTTACGATCCGCGCCGCGAAGGCGTGGTGCTGGTGGGCGAGCCCTAGGCCGCTTCGTTGCCCACGGCCTCGGCAATGCTGGCGAAGCCATCGCGGCGCATCAGCTTTTCCAGCCCCTTGTTGATCTGCTTCGCAATACCCGGCCCGTGATAGGTCATCGCGCTGTATAGTTGCACCAGGCTGGCCCCTGCGCGAATGCGCTCCCATGCGTCCTGCGCCGTGGCGATGCCGCCAACGCCGATCAGCGGGATGGCTCCGCCCGAGGCCTTGCGGAAAGAGCGCAGCATTTCCAGCGCGAGGGGCTTTAGAGGAGCGCCCGAAAGGCCGCCGGTCTCATCCTTGTGCGCCGAGGCGAGATCGGGCCGGGAGATGGTCGTGTTGGCTACGATCAGCGCGCCCAGCCCCTTGTCCATCGCGATCCGGGTGATCGCCTCCACGTCGGCTGTCTGCAAGTCTGGTGCAACCTTGAGGAACACCGGCGGCCCGTTGTCGCGGCGCGCCTCCAGCACACCGTCCAGCAATTCCACCAGCGCGCCTTCGTCCTGCAGGGCGCGCAGGCCGGGGGTGTTGGGGCTGGAGATATTGACGGCAAGGTAGGTGGCATAGGGCGCCATGATCCGCGTCATCGCGGCATAGTCGGCAATCCGGTCCGCGCTGTCCTTGTTCGCGCCGATGTTGATCCCCAGCACACCGGGCCTGTCGCCGCGGGAGGCGACCCGGACTGCGGCAGCCTCCGCGCCGCCGTTGTTGAAGCCCATGCGGTTGATGACGGCGCGGTCCTCCTCCAGCCGGAACAGGCGCGGTCTGGGATTACCTGCCTGCGGCAGGGGGGTGATGGAGCCAACCTCCACGAAGCCGAAACCAAGGCCCAGCAATGCGTCGGCGACCTCGGCATCCTTGTCGAAGCCCGCTGCCATGCCAACGGGGTTGGGGAAGCGAATACCCGCTACCATCGTCTCCAGCGGGCCGCCCAGCGGTTCCGCCTTGCCGGTCGGCTTGGCTTTCAAAGCCTTGATAGCAAGACCGTGGGCGCGCTCGGCATCGAGCTTGAACAGGGCAGGTCGGATCAGCGAATAAAGCATGACGACGCCCTTGGCAGCATCTCGGGGTCGCGCGCAATAGCTTCTGGGCTGGCGAGAACGGGGCGACAATGCGGCACCAGCACAATCGATCGGGACAGGGGTGAAAATCCTTTAATTGTCGTCTTCTTACAAGCCCGGAGCGCAAGAATCCGTTAGTTCACCACTCGCGACCCGAAGGGCTCGACGCAATATTTGCATCGGGTTCTCCACTTAAACAGGGCGGCCTGCCATCGCGGCATTGGCCGCCCTTTTTTTGGTGGCTACCCCCAATGCCTAACTATCTGTATACCCTATCACCAGGTCGCGGGGTTGCAGGGTGTGGTGATGAAACGGCACAGGTTCGAAGACGGGGAGCTGACCCCGCCAAACCGGTTCGACATCGACTATATCGCTCCCCAGGGGGATGTCGCGGCGTTCGTTACCACCTTCTATCACTTTAGCTGCGATGATGCGCTCGTGAGGGACATCCAGCCCGCAGCGGTCGGCCAGCTGTCGCTGTTTCCGCATGGCAAGGGGCGCATCAGCCTGCCCGATGGCGGCTATGATGATTCGCACGAAGTGAACCTGCTGACGCCGCTGGCCTGTGCCCTGCGTATCGAAGTGGAGGGGCCTTTTCACGCGGTTGGCGCCGCGCTTTCTCCGCTGGGATGGGCAGCCCTTACGGGTCTGCATGCACAGGAACACGCGAACAGGTTGTATGACGCAGCCGACTGGCTCCCTGCCGAAATCGCGGAGCGGAGCAGGGAATTGTGTGCCGGTTACCGCAATGGCTCGGTTACTGCAGCGGAGATGGTGGAGGAACTGGCGCGATTGATCCTGACCCATGTCAGGCCACCGCGCCAGCCCCACCTTGAGCTGATGAAGACGACAGGGGCCTGGCTTTCCGGCAGTCTGCTACCCGATGTAGAGGATCTGTACGCCGCCAGCCGCTTTTCCCGCCGGCAGACGCAGCGGCTGGTGCAGCAGTACTTCGGTGTGTCGCCCGTCGCCCTTCGCCGCAAGTATCGCGCCCTGCGTGCCGCTGCAGCCCTTTCGCAACCCGATCTTTCGGATGAACAGGCGGCACTCATCCAGGATGCCTTTTACGACCAGCCGCACATGATCCACGAGATCCGGGAATTCGTCGGAAGAACGCCCGCGAGGCTGGCGGACGACGAATCGCCGTACCTGCGCGAACTGATCGACGGGAAGAACCTGCGCGAACTTGGATGAGCCTGCGCGAAGAGAATTGCTAACGACTCGCAACAGGCGGAAATGGCTTGATTCCGCCAGATTTACGCATAGGTGACTAATCGGAACAGATCGGTCCGATTAAACTATGCGCCTATCGAATCTTGCAGATTACGCCGTCGTCACGATGAGTCAGGCCGCGCGTCATTGCGGCGGCGGGCGCACGTCTGCGGCGGAACTGGCCGAGGAGACCGGCCTGCCTGCGCCCACGGTGCAGAAAGTGGTCAGCAAGCTGACGGCGGCGGGCCTCTTAAGGTCGGCAAGGGGCGCGGGGGGCGGATTGCAGCTGGCGCGCCCGGCGGCGGCGATCAGCCTCGCCGACATTGTCGAGGCGATGGAAGGGCCGATCGCGCTCACCTCCTGCGTTGATGAAGGACGGCACGATTGCGCGCTGGAGGGCAGCTGCGCGGTGCAGCCGCACTGGCCGATTGTGA
Source organism: uncultured Sphingomonadaceae bacterium (assembly GCA_947493195.1). Classification (GTDB taxonomy): domain Bacteria; phylum Pseudomonadota; class Alphaproteobacteria; order Sphingomonadales; family Sphingomonadaceae; genus Alteraurantiacibacter. The sequence continues at coordinate 130,027 of CANLQG010000007.1, forward strand.
ACAATGCTCTGCGCGGCGCGCTGGCGAATATCTCGCTGGTGCAGCTGGCAAGAACGGAAGAAATGGCATGAACGAACAAGTCGAAGTGAAAGACCGCGAAGCGCGCGAGGCGGCCGATAGGGCAGCCGAGTACGAGCATGGCTGGTCCTCCGACATCGAGACGGAATTCGCGGAAAAGGGCCTTTCCGAGGATACCGTCCGCTTCATTTCGGGCAAGAAGGGTGAGCCCGAATGGATGCTCGACTGGCGGCTGAAGGCCTTCCGCCTGTGGCAGGAAATGGAAGAGCCGAACTGGGCCAAGCTTGGCTATCCGGAAATCGACTACCAGGATGCCTATTACTACGCCGCTCCGAAGAAGAAGGAGCAGCTTGAATCGCTCGACGAACTCGATCCGGAGATCAAGTCCGTCTATGACAAGCTCGGTATCCCGATTGCAGAGCAGGAAGTGCTCGCCGGGGTGAAGGGCGCGCGTAAGGTGGCGGTGGATGCAGTGTTCGATAGCGTCAGCGTTGCCACCACCTTCCGCAAGGAGCTGGAATCCGCCGGCGTCATTTTCCTCTCGATTTCCGAAGCGCTGAAGAAGCACCCGGACCTCGTAAAGAAGTGGCTCGGCAAGGTGGTGCCGCAGCGTGACAACTACTTTGCCTGCCTCAACGCGGCAGTCTTTTCGGACGGCACCTTCGTCTACGTGCCCGAAGGCGTGCGTTGCCCGATGGAGCTTTCCACCTATTTCCGCATCAATGCCGAGAACACCGGCCAGTTCGAACGCACGCTGATCATTGCCGAAAAGGGCAGCTATGTCAGCTACCTGGAAGGCTGTACCGCGCCCATGCGCGACGAGAACCAGCTGCACGCCGCAGTGGTGGAACTGGTCGCGATGGAAGATGCCGAGATCAAGTATTCGACCGTGCAGAACTGGTATCCCGGCAACTCCGAGGGTGTTGGCGGGATCTACAACTTCGTCACCAAGCGCGGCCTGTGCCAAGGCGACCGCTCCAAGATTTCTTGGACGCAGGTGGAAACCGGTTCTGCGGTAACGTGGAAATATCCCAGCTGCGTGCTGAACGGCGAGAACAGCGTGGGCGAGTTCTACTCGGTCGCGGTTACAAATAACCACCAGCAGGCCGATACGGGAACCAAGATGGTTCACAACGGCAAGGGCTCGCGCTCCACGATCATTTCCAAGGGTATTTCGGCGGGCAAGTCGAACAACACCTATCGCGGACTGGTGCGCGTGGCGGCCAATGCCGACAACGTTCGCAACCGGACCGAGTGCGACAGCCTGCTGCTGGGTGACCAGTGCGGCGCGCACACCGTGCCCTATATCGAGGTGAAGAACCCCAGCGCCCAGATCGAGCACGAGGCCACGACCAGCAAGATCAGCGACGATCAGCTGTTCTACGCCATGCAACGTGGGCTGGATGAGGAAGAAGCGGTGGCCCTGATTGTCAACGGCTTTGCCAAGGAAGTGCTGAAAGAGCTGCCGATGGAATTCGCTGTCGAGGCGCAGAAGTTGCTGGCGATCTCGCTTGAGGGGAGCGTGGGGTGACCGAACGCAAGACCCTGAACCTTCGAGACGCCTCGGACGCCGAAGCCCCCGCGATCAAGAAGCGTGGGCGTGGCTGGGAAATTTCCGACAAGCGGCTCGACAACCTGCACGAGCAGGCGCGCAAGATGCGCCGCCATGCCAGCGAAGCGCACAAGGCGCTGGCCGAACGGTTCGCCAAGGCGGACCTTGGCAAGTACACCTTCAAGCGGTTCGCCGTGGTGGGCAGCGCGATTGTCGATTTCAACTGCCACAACCTCGGCATGGCCATCGTGATCGACGAGGAAGACGACGACGAGAACCTGAACCGTCGCCGCGACAAGACGCTGGAAGCTGTCGGCGTAAAGGTGATGCACCTCAAGGCTGCCGACGTGCGGGAAAACATGGACGACGTGCTCAAGCGCATCACCGCCGGAATGCGCCTGCGCATCGCCGACAAGGGCGACGCGCGCCGCCGTCACGAAGCAGAAAATCCCCGGCAGACCCGCCCGCGCTATGATCGCGAAGGCAATGGGCCTCCCCGCAGAAACAACACACGGAACGACTGATGCTGAAAATTGAAAACCTCCACGCCGAGATCACTGGTGACTCCGGGGCAAAGGAAATCCTCAAGGGCCTTTCGCTTGAAGTGAACGCTGGCGAGATCCACGCGATCATGGGGCCGAACGGCGCGGGCAAGTCTACCCTGGCTTACGTGCTGGGCGGGCGTCCGGGCTACGAAGTCACGCAAGGCACCGTGACTTTCAACGGCAAGGACCTGCTGGACATGGAGCCCCACGAACGCGCCGCTCTCGGCATGTTCCTCGGCTTTCAGTACCCGGTCGAGATTCCCGGTGTTTCCAACGTGCAGTTCCTGCGCGAGGCGCTCAACTCGCAGCGCAGGGCGCGCGGGGAAGAGCTGCTTTCGGGCGGCGAGTTCCTGAAACTCGCCAAGCAAAAGGCCGGGCTGCTGAAACTCGACATGGAAATGCTGAAGCGCAACGTGAACGTCGGCTTTTCCGGCGGCGAGAAGAAGCGCAACGAAATGGTGCAGATGGGCATCCTCGACCCCGCTTTCGCAGTGCTGGACGAGACCGATTCCGGCCTCGACATCGACGCGCTGAAAGTGGTGGGCGAGGGCATCAACGCCATCATGCGCAAGGGCGACAAGGCCGTGCTGCTCATCACCCACTACCAGCGCCTGCTCGACTACGTTGAGCCGGACTTCGTACATATCCTTTCTGCCGGGCAGATCGTGAAGACCGGCGGTGCCGACCTTGCGAAGCAGCTTGAAGCGGAAGGCTATGACGAGGTGATGGCGGCATGAGCCAGCAAAACCCGACACTGAAGGACGAGGAATGGCGCTATGCGGACGCCAAGGCGCTCGCCGCGCTGTCTCCCGATACGTTCGAAGCCTGGCGCGATATCGATGTTGCCCCCGGTGAAACCCACCGCGAGTGCTTCGTGCTGCACGCTGCCGAGCCTTCCCTCACGCGCATCCGCGCCAAGGTGGGCGAAGGCGCGCGGCTGGAACTGTTCGCGGTCAACCTGGGCGGCGATTACACCCGCATGGAAGTGATTACGCGCCTCGAAACCGGCGCGCATTTCGAATTCGGCGGCGTGACCATCGGTGGCGGCGATGCCGTGCGCGAATTCGTGACTCGCACCACGCACGATGAGCCCGAAGCGACGTCCAACCAGGTAGTCCGCGCCGTCCACTGGGGCGAGGCGACCGGCAATTTCCTCGGCGCGATCAACGTGGGCCGGGGCGGCCAGCGCACCGATGCGGCGCAGGATTTCAAGGCATTGGTGCTGGAAAAGGGCGCGGCCGCCAATGCCAAGCCCGAGCTCGAGATCTTTGCCGATGATGTAAAGTGCGCCCACGGCGCCGCCATCGGGCAGATGGACGAGATGGCCCGCTATTACATGGCGAGCCGGGGCATCGCCCCCGATCTTGCCAAGAAGCTGCTGGTCCGCGCCTTCATCGCCGACGCGCTTGCCGCGCTGGAGGACGAGCGCGAGGCCGAACGCCTGCTCGACACCGCACTGGCCGTGCTGGACGATGCCGAAGCGATGATCGCATGAGCCTGACCGACGCCGCCATCCAGTCTCGCAAGGCCGATTTTCCCGGCATGGTCACGGCCGATGGCCAGCCGTGGCACTACCTCGATTCGGCTGCGACCGCGCAAAAGCCGCACGTGGTTATCGATACGGTGGCCCGTGCCCTGGGCGCGGACTACGCGACGGTGCATCGCGGCGTCTATTCCCGCTCGGCCGAGATGACACTGGGTTACGAGGCCGCGCGGCGCCGGGTGGCGCAGTTCATCGGCGGGCAGGAGGACGAGATCGTCTTCACCCGCGGCGCGACCGAGGCGATCAACCTGCTGGCCTACAGCTACCCCGACAAGGGCCGCGTGCTACTGTCGGAACTGGAACACCATTCCAACATCGTGCCGTGGCAACTGGCCGGTTGGCAGGTCGACGTTTGCCCGATCACGGAGGACGGCCAGATCGACCTCAACGCGGCCGAGGAAATGCTGACGACCGAACACACGATGGTGGCCTTCGCGCACGTGTCCAACGTGCTGGGCAGCGTGGTTGATGCCAAGCGCGCCGCCGACCTGGCGCATTCCGTAGGTGCAAAGCTGCTGCTGGACGGCTGCCAGGCCGTGCCCCGCGTGGCGGTGGATGTTGCCGCGCTCGACTGCGATTTCTACGCCTTTTCCTCGCACAAGCTATACGGCCCGACCGGCATCGGCGCACTGTGGGGCCGGGCTGACCTGCTTGCCGCGATGCCCCCCTGGCAGGGCGGCGGGGCGATGATCGACAAGGTCGGTTTCGCAAACACCACCTATGCCCCCGCGCCCCAGCGGTTTGAGGCAGGTACCCCCGCGATCGTCGAGGCCATCGGCTTTGCCGCGGCCTGCGATTACGTGTCCGGCATCGGGCTGGAAGCCATTCACGCCCACGAGGCCGAACTCGTGCGGCAGACTCGCGAGGCCCTTCGCGGCATGAACGATGTCACGCTCTACGGGCCCGACGACAGCGCCGGGATCGTCAGCTTCATGCTGGACGGGGTTCACCCGCACGATCTGGGCACCATATTGGATGAAGAGAATGTGGCGATCCGCGCAGGGCATCACTGCGCGCAACCGCTGATGGAGAAGCTGGGCATACCCGCCACCGCGCGTGCCAGCTTCGGGATTTACTCCGACGAGGAAGACGTCGCCGCGCTGATACGCGGCATCGAACGCACCAAGAGGATTTTCGGCTGATGGCAAATCAGGACAACATGACCAAGAACGACGACAAGGATTTCGTGGCTGCGCCCTCGCCCACCGAAATCGTGGCCGAGAAACCGCCACGCGCCCGTGTGTCCGACGCACCTGTGCCGGAGGAGACGGCGGGCGAGAAGCTGGACCGCAAGCGCGATTACCTCGAAGGATTCCTGCAGAAGAAGCCCGAAGGCATCACCCCCGGCGAACCCGGCGGCGAACTGCACCAGTCGGTTATCGATGCGCTGAAGGACATCTACGATCCGGAAATTCCGGTGAACATTTACGACCTCGGCCTGATCTATAATGTCGAGGTGGCAGAAGATGCCGATGTGAAAGTCACCATGACGCTCACCACGCCGCACTGTCCTGTCGCGGAAACCATGCCCAACGAAATCGAGATGCGCGTGATGGGCCTTCCCGGCGTGCGCGATGCCGAGGTTGTCGTAACCTGGGATCCGCCCTGGGACCCCTCCAAGATGAGCGACGAGGCACGGCTCGAACTGGGGATGCTGTGAGCCCCGACGCGCCGACACTGACGGTCGAGCTGGCCGACTACGCGGACCCCGCCGACGCGGCGGCGCTGGTGTCGCTGCTCGATACCTATGCCCGCGATCCCATGGGCGGCGGCGAACCGCTGCCGGAGGAGACGCGCGATACCCTGGTAGAGGCGCTCGCGGCGTTTCCCGGTGCCTTCAGCCTGATTGCCCGGCTCGACGATGTTCCGGTGGGCCTTGCCAACTGCATCACCGGTTTCTCCACCTTCGCAGCCGCGCCGCTGGTCAACATCCACGATCTCGCCGTGCTGCCGGGCCATCGCGGCCATGGCATCGGCAGGGCGTTGATGGACGCCGTAGAGGCCGAGGCCTTGAAGCGCGGCGCATGCAAGATCACATTGGAAGTGCTGAGCGGAAACGAGACCGCCAAGGCGCTTTACGCGAATTGCGGCTATGGCAACTACGAACTCGACCCCGCCGCTGGCAAAGCCATGTTCTGGCAGAAGAAACTGATATGACCGATACCAAGACCCGCCCCGCCCCCAAGGCTGCAGTGATCCTGACCCCCGCTGCGGAGCAGCGCGTGGCCGACCTGATGGCGCGCGCTCCCTCCGACGCGATCGGCGTGAAACTGTCGACACCGCGCCGGGGCTGCTCGGGCCTCGCCTACTCGGTCGATTACGTTACCGAGGAAGTGGCGTTCGACGAGAAGATCGAGACGCCGGGAGGCACCTTCTACATTGATGGCGCCAGCGTGCTTTACCTGATCGGCAGCACGATGGACTGGGTGGAAGACGATTTCACCGCTGGTTTCACCTTCGAGAATCCCAACGCCAAGGGTGCCTGCGGCTGCGGTGAAAGCTTCATGGTGTGATTGCAGACCCGCCGATCTTGGCCTGGTGTTCTACTGCTCGGCCCAGATCTGAAAGGTAAAGCACGCCCCAGGCGAGGAGCCCGATCACCGCCAGCACAGCAAGGCGGCGAGCAATGTGCCTCACTCTGCGTTCGCGCATCAGACGGTCATAAGCCTCGGTTCCTTCCTCCGGATCGAGCGTAACCAGAGCATCGCGCCAATTTCGCATTATGAGTTCAAGCTTCGCCGGTTTCCTCGGCAATGAACTCCAGCAGCGCCCGATCGTACTCATCGACTTCGCCGCTCCTGGCGATCTCGGCATCGAGCCATTCCTGCTCGAACGCGGTCACCGCGGCATCCTGCGTGACAAGCTCTTCGCGGCTCTCAACAGAATTGCGCCGTCCGAACACTACGCCAAAGGCGGTGGGAGCGGACCTTGCCATCTTGTCCATGAAGCGGCCCACGCTGGCCTTGTTGTCGCCGACGAAAGTTTCGAGTTCAACCATCCGTTCGCGGCTGACCTGTGCCGTGTCGGCAGCGAAACCCATCAGGTAGTTGCCCACCGTCTGCACGAAAAGACGCTTGAATTCCGGCGTATTGTCCCTGCCGGCCACGGCATCCTTGATGCGGAACATCACTTCGGCTTCGCGGCGGCTGACGGCTGCCGGGCGATCGCTCGCCTGACCGAAGATCACACGGCGCAGGATGCGGCATTCGGCCTGGCTGACGTGGCTGTCGGACAATTCGCCACCGCAGCGGGTGGGGCCGGTGCCTTCCAGAACTTCGCGCACCATGACGTCGAGGACGTAGGTCTTCAGACTTTCGGGCACGTTCTGGGCGCGCTCGATTATCGTGGTGAGCAGTTCAAGCTCGGTCATGGAGCAGACCTTGCCGTCCGCCTCGACCTGCGCGATCAGCCATGCGCCTTCCTCGGCGCTGGCAAAGCCACGCGGTTCGCTGCCCTCGAGAACGTAGTTGCGGATCGCTTCGACGAAGAAGTCGGACCACTCGCGAGAGGGATTGTCGATGGCGTGCTCGGTCGCAAAGACCATCTCGGCTTCTTCTCGCGTCATGCGCCCATCAGCCCAGCCAGCCCGGCGCAGCGCCAGCACTTCTTCTGAACTGATCGAACGATCGGCAGCGGCGTGCCGGGCGATTTCGGCGAATTCAAGACTCATGGGGGCAGATCCTCCTGTGCATCAGGGGTCATGCCGCAACAGGCTTAAATTCGGGTTACCGGGCCCAAGTTTTCGCGCCTAGCGCGAGCGCGACAAAGCCTGGATGCAGGCGAGGCGATCCACCGCCGCACCGTCGCTTGCACGCCGCGCCTCCAGCCACGTCGCCACTGGTTCTGCGCCCGGTGCCAGCGGGTAGAGATAGATGTCGAGCACACATGCCTCGCTGCGGAACTGCAGCTTGCGCATGTCGCCTTCCGGCGTGTCCAGCCGCGGCTGGCCGAAGCGGCTCACCAGAGCGGAGGCTGGCTGGCGGATGATGCCTGCAAGGCCGGGGCCTTCCAGCACTTCGGGCATACGGAAACCCGCAGTAGGCGGCGGAGGCGGCACGGATTCTGTCGGCGGAACCTGTCGCGGGTCTACCGTACTGGGTGGCGGCGGCGGTGCCTGCTGCTGCCGCGGTGTGGAGACACAGGCAGACAGGGTGGCAACCAGGAGAAGGGCGGCGCTCAGGCGCATAACAGGCGTCTTTCTAGGAAATTGCTTTCCGCCGCGAACCGCGGTGGACAAGGTGGGTTGCCGATGCTGCCCCAAGCACCGGCGCGAGGAAATTGACGAAGGGAACCGCCAGCATCGCGGCGATAACTCCCCCGAGTAAGAACCGTTCTGCCTTGCTGACAGGCGCGCTGTCCCTGGTATCGTGCGAATGGCGCAGCCATACCATGTCCTGCAACTCGCGCCCCAGCAACAGCGCATTCACCAGCAGGAACAGGACGAAAGTGCCGACCCCGGTGAACAGCAGGACCAGTGCGAAAGGCAGCACGATCAGGTTCGCCAGTAATGCCCTGCCCGCTGCCGACAGCGCATTGCGAACCTGTGTCCCCCACGGCAGGTCGCGCGCCATCTGAGCTTCGTGGGGATAGTAGCGCGCTTCCACCGCCTGCACCACTTCGTCCGCATAGAACTGGATCACGGCCATCGCGACGATGCGCCAGGTCAGCCACAGCCCGACTATCGCCAGCACCGCCGAAAGCGCCCCGCGCACGGCCCCAGCGCCCGTGAACAGCGTGTCCTCCAGCCCGCCCGCGGTGAGCAGCCAGTCCAGCAGGAACCAGCCGCAGGTCGCCACCAGAATGAACACCGCAATGGTGACCGCGATACTTTTCAGCAGGATGCGCAACACCGCCCCGTCGGCGATCTGTCGCAGACCAAGAGCCAGAGAAGTTGCAAGTGAACCCATCGGTGCTTGCGATTGCCCGGCGTATCGGCCAAGTCAACGCCGCTTGGTGCCCCCGCGCCGGAAAACGCGCCGCAAGTCTATCAGGAGAATGCATGTCCGCCCCCCGTTACGACGTAATCGCCATCGGTAATGCCATTGTCGATGTGATGGCTCCCGCTTCGGACGAACTGGTAGAAGAGCTGGGCATGAAGAAGGGTGGCATGACGCTGGTCGATGCCGACCAGGCGAAGGAACTGTACGATGCGATGGGCCCGGCGAAGGAGATTTCCGGCGGGTCGGCGGCCAACACGCTGGCGGGCCTTTCCGGCATGGGCGCGCAGTGCGCGTTCGTGGGGCAGGTGGCGGATGACCAGCTGGGCAATGTCTTTGCGCACGATATCCGCGCCGTGGGCATCGATTTCGACGTGCCCGCCCGCGAAGGCGAGCCGCCGACCGCGCGCTGCCTGATTTTCGTGACGCCGGACGGCCAGCGCACGATGAACACGTTCCTGGGCGCGACCCAGTTCCTGCCGGCGGACGCTCTGAACGAGGAAGCCATCGGCGGGGCGGACATCCTCTACCTCGAAGGATACCTGTGGGATCCGGAAGAACCGCGCCGGGCGATGCGCTCTGCCATCAAGACCGCCAAGGATGCGGGCCGCAAGGTGGCCTTCACCCTGTCGGATGCTTTCGTGATCGAACGCTACGGCGACGATTTCCGCGCGCTGATCGACGATGGCATGATCGACATCCTGTTTGCCAACGAGGTGGAACTGGGCGCGCTGACCGGGGAAGAAGACTTCGACGCGGGAATCGGCGCGCTGAAGGACAAGGTACCCACGCTGGCCGTTACCCGTAGCGAAAAGGGCGCCGTCTGCGTCACCGGCGGCGAGACATACAAGGTGGCAGCGGAACCGATCGAGAAGGTGGTCGACACCACCGGCGCGGGCGACCTGTTCGCTGCCGGATTCCTGTTCGGCCACGTGCGCGGCGAGGAGCCTTCGCGCTGCCTGAAGCGCGGCGCCATCGCGGCAGCCGAGATCATCAGCCACTACGGCGCGCGGCCCGAGACGGACCTTGCCAAGCTGATGGCCGAGAAGCTTGGCTGATACTGCCCGCCGACTTTAGTTGATGAAATACATGCAGGGCGCGAGGCTTCGTTCAAATCCATAGGTGCGCGTTTGTGCCCGTGCGGACGGTCGCGGACTGGAAGGGGAGCTGACGGCGAGAAAGAGCGGGCGCGGCTGTGGCAGTCGCACTCGCTGTAGGAAAGCGGGCTGACATGCGCGCGCTTCGGGAGCATGATCAGGGGTGCGCGGGAAAAGGCGCAGCTTTCGGGAGGCCTGTATGACGCAAAAGACCCTACTGGCTTTATTCGCCCTTGTGCTGGCAGCCCCCACTTCCGCACGGCAGCATGAAAATCTCCAGACCGTGCTGGCGCAGCCCATCGCGATCGAACGCGAAAGCCCGGTAAGCGAGGTTCCGCTCGAACGACGGATGGGCAAGCCTGCCCTGAATGCGCGGGTGGAGGGGGCCGAGCGGCAATTCATTTTCGATACTGGCTCGCCCAGCATGATCTCCCGTGCATTTGCCGAAGAACTCGGGCTGGAGATTATCGGTTCGAACACCGGGCACGATGCCAACGGGCGCGAGGTGACCACCGGGTTCGCCGTGGTGGACCGGCTCCAGATTGGTTCTGTCGCGTTTCTCGAAGTGCCGGTGCTGGTCTTCGATTTCGCCGAGATCGATCCACGCGGTTGCCTGTTCGACGGGGGCGTGATCGGTTCGGAAATCTTTCCCGGCAACGCTTGGCAGATCGACGCAGAGGCGATGCAACTGCGCATCGCGGCGGATGTGAACCGTCTTGGCCACGGCATCGATCCCGCAATCATCGGAAAGCTGGAGGACTTCGGTTACCCCCATGCGCCTGTCTTCACATATCAGGTCGCCACGCTGGAAGATCGCGGACTGTTCGATACCGGCAGTTCCGACGCTGTCACCCTGTTTACCGGCCTGATGTCGGACGACCGTGTGCGCGATGCGATGGTGAGCGATACGGTGGTGGAAGGGCGCGGCAGCGAGGGCGTGTCGGCAGGCGGTGCCGGAGCGGAAACGGACCTGATGCGCTTTGATCTCGACGGTTTTCGCCTGAGCGGGCCGCGGACAGGCGATGCCGGGATCGGCCGACAACCTGCCACGACACGCGGCGTACCGCCCACGCTTCTGGGCCTGGGGCTGCTGTCGCAGTATCGCGTGATCCTGGATTATCCCGGGTCTCGCATCCTGCTTGACCCCCGGGAGGCGGCGGAAGAGCTGCCCGCGCATCCGGGTTTTGCGCTCGCTCACGATGGAACGGGCACCAGGGTCGTGCAACTTTTTCAGGGCTCCCCGGCGCAACGCATGGGCCTGCGGCTGGGCGACGAAGTGGTGACCATCGACGGGCGCGATGTTTCAGGTGCCGACTTGCAATGCGAGACGACGCGGTGGCTGGTAGAGGAAAGGGCAGCCGCATCGGCTGGCGTGCTGACGGTATTGCGCGGCGGTGCGCTGGAAACCATCGTTCTGTGAAGTGCAAGCGGAGGCTAGTCGCATATCAAGGCCTGCCGCCGGGCGGCGATGGTTACAGGCCCTCGCGCTCGATCTCCCGCCAGCCGATATCGCTGCGGTAGAAACCGCTGGGGAAGTCCACCATTTCCACCGCTGCATAGGCGGCGTCCTGCGCCGCTCGGGTATCCGCTCCGCTGGCGGTGACGTTCAGCACCCGCCCGCCGTTTGCCACCAAGGTGCCGTCCTTCAGTGCAGTGCCCGCGTGGAAGACCTTCGCACCCTCGCTCTCGGCTTCGCCCAATGCAATCGCGCCGCCCTTCTCCGGCGTGCCGGGATAGCCCTTCGCCGCCATTACCACGGTCATCGCGGTATCGTCGGCAAAGCTGGGTTCCGGCAGCGCGGCCAGCGTGCTGCTGGCGCAGGCGAGCATGTACTGGGCGAGGTCGCTTTCCAGCCGCATCATCAGCACCTGGCATTCCGGGTCGCCGAAGCGGGCGTTGTATTCGACCAGTTTCGGCCCCTCGTCGGTCAGCATCAATCCGGCATAGAGAACCCCGACGTAGGGCGTGCCGTCCTTGGCCATCTGGCGCACGGTGGGGAAGACGATGCGCTCCATCGTTTCGGCCAGCAGAGCGTCTGTCAGCACGCGCGCCGGGCTGTAGGCGCCCATGCCGCCGGTGTTGGGGCCGGTGTCGCCTTCGCCCACGCGCTTATGATCCTGCGCGGTGCCGAAGGGGATGACGGTCTCGCCGTCGGTCAGGGCGAAGAAGCTGGCTTCCTCGCCTTCCATGAATTCCTCGATCACCACTTCCGCGCCGGCATCGCCGAAAGCGCCGCCGAACATGTCCTCCAGCGCCTCGTGCGCGTGGGCTTCGTTCTCCGCGATCACCACGCCCTTGCCCGCGGCCAGCCCGTCGGCTTTCAGCACGAAGGGCGGGGAGAAGGTGGCGAGCGCTTGCTTCGCCTGCTCCAGCGAGGTGCAGTGGACATAGCCCGCCGTGGGAATGCCCGCCTTGTCGCACAGAGCCTTGGTAAAGTTCTTGCTGCCTTCCAACTGGGCGGCGGCTTTCGAGGGGCCGAACACGGCGATGCCTGCGGCGCGCAGGGAATCGCCCAGGCCATCAACCAGCGGCGCTTCGGGGCCGATCACGACGAGGCCCACGGCCTTCTCGGCACAGAAGGCGGCAACGGCGTCGTGGTCCTTCTCGTCCAGCGTTACCAGTTCTGCGCACTCGGCGATGCCGGGATTGCCGGGCGCTGCGTAGAGTTTGCCACCGTCTTTCGCGATCGCTGCGGATTGCGCCAGCTTCCAGCACAGGGCATGTTCGCGTCCGCCCCCGCCCAGTACAAGGATATTCATGGCCGCCAACACTCCATACGACGATTCCAGTGACGACAGGCTCCTAGCGACCAGCGAGGCGGGCGACAATTCCGCACCGCTGACGATCACCGAGATTTCGCAGGCGCTGAAGCGCACGGTGGAGGACCGGTTCGGCTATGTGCGGCTGCGCGGGGAACTGTCGGGTGTGAAGCGCGCGGCCTCGGGCCACGTCTATCTCGCGCTGAAGGACGAGAAGGCGGTGCTGGACGGAGTCATGTGGCGCAGCGCCGTGCCGCGCCTGGCGTTCCAGCCCGAGGACGGGATCGAGGTGGTCGCAACCGGCAAGCTGACCACCTATCCAGGGCGCAGCAAGTACCAGATCGTGATCGAGCGGATGGAGATCGCGGGCGAAGGCGCGCTGCTGGCGCTGCTGGAAAAGACCAAGGCGCGGCTGGAGGCGGAGGGGCTGTTCGCGCCCGAGCGCAAGCGTGCGCTGCCTTTCGCCCCGCGCGCGATCGGCGTTGTCACTTCGCCCACCGGTGCTGTGATTCGCGACATCCTGCACCGGCTGGAAGATCGCTTCCCCACACGCGTCATCGTATGGCCCGTGCTGGTGCAGGGCGACGGCGCGGCGCGGCAGGTTGCCGATGCGGTTCGCGGCTTTGGCGCTCTTGAACCGGATGGACCCGTTCCGCGTCCCGACTTGCTGATCGTCGCGCGCGGAGGCGGCTCCATCGAGGACCTGTGGAGCTTCAACGAGGAGATCGTCGTGCGCGCCGTGGCCGAATCGCCGATCCCGGTGATCAGCGCCGTGGGGCACGAGACCGACACGACGCTGTGCGACTACGCCGCAGACCGCCGCGCGCCCACGCCCACCGCCGCTGCCGAAATCGCTGTGCCCGTGCTGCGCGACTTGCTCGCCACGATCGACGACCTTGCCCTGCGCCAGCGCAAGTGCGCGCTGCGCCCGGTTCAGCTTGGCCGCGAACGCCTCGCAGCGCGGACCGACCGCCTGCCGAAGCTCGAGCAATTGCTGCAACCCCACGCGCAGCGGCTGGATGACCTCGGCGAACGCCTGCGCCGCGGGCTGGTGGACAGGGCGGCGAAGGGCCGCGAGAAGCTGGCCGACCTGCGCCTCTCGCCCGCGATCCTGCGCGGTGCTTTGCGCGATTCGCGCCAGCGGCTCGCCTCCGCACGTCTCTCCCCTGCCCTCGTCACCCGGCCCATCGTCGAAAAGCGCGAACGCCTCGCATCGCTGGAGCGGTTGCGGCTGCAGCTCGACCCCAAGGCCCCGCTGCAGCGCGGCTATGCGCTGGTGAGCGCGGAGGGGCATCCGGTGGTGAAATCGCAGGGCGTCGCGGCCCAGCAGGCCCTGCTGACGCTGGAATTCGCCGACGGCACCTTGCAGGTCGTGCCCGGCGCTGCTCCGAAAAAGGTGGCCCGGCGACCGAAGGATCTTCCCGAAAGCGGCCAGCCGAAACTGCTGTAGAACTCGTAAATTGCGCAGTCAGACCGCGCGCACTACATAGGCAACCATGTTGATGTCATCTTCCGATAAAGCCGCCACCCTGATGTACGGCCCCAACGCGTTCCGCATCGTGAAACCCGGCCACTTCGTCGTCTGCGCGATGAGCGGCGTACCCGTTCCGCTGGAGGAACTGCGCTACTGGAGCGTGGACCGGCAGGAGGCCTATGCCAGCGCGGAACTTTCCACCCGCCGCGCGCTTGAGGACCTGTGACGCAAGGCCGCTATTCCATTGTAATCCCTGCGCTGTGCGCGGCGATGGCCGCCTGCACCGTGGTGCCTCCCGCCAATGAACAGCGCGCCGCGCCACCGGCTGGCACGTCTGCAGAAGTGGTGCAGCCCGTGGCAACGCCATCGCCTGCGCCGTCTCCAACGCCGACCCCTACCGGCCCCTCCACCTTCCTGTTCGATGGCGAACTGACGCAGGGTGGATGGATCCGCGGCCAGGCCCCCGGCGGCACGGCCAGCGCGCGGCTGGGCGAAACCGAACTGACGCTGGATGAGGAAGGCAATTTCTTCGCCGCGTTCGACCGGGATGCCGGATCGCAGGATGTGCTGGTCGCCACGCTGGAAAACGGGCGCGAAGTGCGCAGCCCCCTCACCATCGCGCCCCGCGGCTGGGATATCGAGCGGGTGAACGTGGCCCGCCGCGCAGGCGGCGCGAGCGAGAGCTTCATGCGCCGCCGCCAGCCGGAACTGGATGCCATCTGGGATGCCCGCATCGCCGATTCGGATACCGATGGCTGGAAGCAGGATTTCATCTGGCCGCTGACGGGTCGCATCTCGGGCCGCTTCGGCTCGCAGCGCATCTACCGCGGCGAACCGGGTAGCTACCATTCGGGCATCGATATCGCGACCGGCGGCAGCGGCGATCCCTTCGTGGCCCCGGCCGCGGGCGTGGTGACGCTGGCGGCGCGCGATTTCAGCCTGGAGGGCAATCTGCTCATCATCGATCACGGCGCAGGGCTGAACAGCGCTTTCCTGCACCTCTCGCAGATCAACGTGGCAGAGGGCGACAGGGTGGAACAGGGGCAGGTGCTGGGACGCATCGGCGCCTCCGGCAGGGCCACCGGGCCGCATCTGCACTGGAGCCTGAAATGGCACCTGACGCGGCTCGACCCGATCCTGTTCACCGGCCCCATGCCCTGACGCTGCGGCCACGGGGGGGCAGTGTGACAGGCAGTGGGGTATGAGACGCCGCAAACTGGCCGTGGCCTTGGTGATAGCGCTTGCGCTGGCGCCGGGAACGCTCGTGCGCACCGCGATTCCCAAAGGCCCGGTCATCGACTTAACGGTAACGCCGCTCGCGGACCTGCCTGATGCCAGGCAGAGCGGCGGTTTCCACCGCCTCGGCGCCTGGGAATTGAATAGCCCGCGCATCGACTTCGGCGGCTATTCGGCCCTGCTCGTGCCGGGTGGCAAGACCCTGCGCGCGTTTTCCGACCGGGGCAACCAGCTGACTTTCACCGCGCCAGACCAGCCGCTCGGGCAGGAGGTGCGTTCCACCTTTGTCTGGAACAGGGGAGAATTCAGCAACACGCTTGCCGACATCGAAGCTGCCACCCGCGATCCGGTCACCAGCGATTACTGGCTGGCGTTCGAAAATTCCAACGCCGTGATCCGCTACACGATCGCCAGCGAACTGGGGGCGACGCGGGCGCCGCCCGAGTGGCAGGGCTGGCCCGAGAACAGCGGCGCCGAAGCGATGGCGCGCCTGCCCGACGGTGCATTCCTGGTCCTCCCGGAACGCAGTACCACCGGCTTTCTGTACCCTTCCGACCCGACAGGCGATGTGGAGCCGGTTGCGTTCGAATTTGCGGTTCCCGGCGGCTATCACCCCACCGACATGGCCGCGCTGCCCGATGGCCGCGTGCTGGTGCTGCTACGGCAGGTGGTGTGGTCGGTACCGCCATTCGCCACGGCCATTGCGCTGGCCGACCCGCGCGACCTTGCCGACGGGGACACACTCGATCTGACTCTGCTGGTGGAGTTGGAGGCCATTCTTCCGCGCGAAAATTACGAGGCGTTGGCGCTGGCGGGTGTGGCGAAGGACGGCACGGTGCAGCTTTGGCTCATGTCCGACGATAATCTCTCTGCGTTCCAGCGCACCCTGCTCGCAAAACTCAGCTGGCGCGAACCGGACGCCGCGCACGAAAAAGCGCGCGAGGAACCGTAACCTCGCGCGCTTTTCGCGTTTTCAGTGCTGATTGGCGCCGATCAGGCAGCTTCGGACGAAGCCATCGCCTTCTTCAGCTCGCGCTTCACCTTCAGCGCGTTGCTGGACAGCTTCTCGTCACGGGTCTTCAGCAGCCAGTTGTCGAGACCGCCGTTGTGCTCCACCGAACGCAGGCCGTGGGTCGACACGCGGAACTTGAAGCTGCGATCCAGCTTCTCGCTGATCAGCGTGACGTTCTGCAGGTTCGGCAGGAAGACCTTCTTGGTCTTGTTGTTGGCGTGGCTGACGTTGTGGCCGACCTGGCGGCCCTTGCCGGTAAGTTCGCAGATGCGCGACATGACGAATTCTCTCGTTTGAAACGGTTGCTTTGTGCAGCTTTTAGGCTGGGAAAGGCGCGCGCTTACAGTGGGGCTGGAGATTCGTCAAGCTTCGCGGTAGCGCGGGGCATGGCGAAATGGTCAACTCCGGAACCGATGAAGCGCGCCCTGCAACTGGCGCAGGAGGCGGCGTCCATGGGCGAAGTGCCCGTTGGCGCGGTGGTGGCCAAGGACGGAAAGGTGGTGGGCGAGGGTCACAACCTCACCCGCACAAATGCCGATCCCACCGCCCATGCAGAGATCGTGGCGATTCGCGCCGCGGCGGAAAAGCTGGGCGACGAGCGCCTGACCGGATGCGATCTTTATGTGACGCTGGAGCCATGCCCGATGTGCGCAGGCGCGATCAGCCACGCGCGGATCGGGCGCCTCTACTACGGCGCGAGCGACCCCAAGGGCGGCGCGGTGGAACACGGCGCGCGGGTGTTCCAGCAGGTGCAGTGCCTGCACAAGCCGGAGGTCTACTCCGGGCTGGGCGAGAACGAGGCGGCGGACTTGCTGCGCGGGTTTTTTGCGGAGCGGCGGTAAGAGCGGTATGTCTGCTAACGACCCCATTGCGGACATTCGCTTGCCATGGGAAATCAGGCTGATGGATAATACATCGGGGAGCGCCGACAGTAATCTTTCCGGGCGCGCGTGGGTAGTAGTAGTATGAAGCGTGACCTCCGTTTGCTCGCTTCGCTTCCGCTACTCTTGGTTTCGGCAGTATTGGTCCTTCTCCACTTCAATCGTGTAGCTGAGTGGATTTTAGCTTGGTCCGCACATGATGAGGAAACCATGCAGGAGACCTTCGGGGTGATCCCTCCGATCGATTGCATCTATGATTGCTATGGGTGGGGCAGCTATCCGGGTGACTATTATTGGCTGCCGTCCATCCTATCGTTCGTTGTGGCGTTAGGTCTAATTGCTTCGGCGTGGTGGCATCCGAAAAATTGATCCGCCAAAGCAGTTACTGAGCAGTGGGGGTGTCTGCTTTCCACCCAATTTCAGACGCTAGAGCCCCCGCCAGATCCGCACTTCCTCCTCATCCCCCGGCCCGAACCGTTGCCGGTCGCATGCCGTCGGCATGAAATCTGCATCGTAGCAGAGGCGCATTTCGCGCAGCCAGCCGCGTTCGTTGACCACCAGCCCCACGTCCTCCGCGTGCCAGTAGGGGTTGGCCTCGGCAAAGGTTTCGCGGACCATGCCTGCGGTCAGGCCGTCGCGGCGGGAGAGGCGGTCGAAGTCGGGCCAGCGCAGCGAGTTCCACAGGATGCGGGTGACGCGCAGGTAGGTGTCCGGGTCGCGCGTCATGCAGCTACCATGCTTCTCCCACTGGCGGGCGAGGAGCGGCAGGTCCGGCGTCATGCACATGCTCGCGCGCACTTCGGCGGCGCTGGGCTGGCGCGGGGCAGGGCACCACTGCGGCCAGCGACCCGGGCCGCTTTCGGGCCAGAGGCCGTGGACCACGAAGGCGAAACGCCCGGCCTGCCCGCCGCACTGGCGCGCGTGGCGGGGTTGCTCATCGCGGAAGCGGCAGAACTCCGGGCTCCAGCTGAGTGCGAGGGTATAGCCGGTGACGCGGCTTTCGCGCACCGGGCCGTCGCGTTCAACCGGGGGGAGGGAGACGGGACCGGAGGGCACGCGGCACTGGTAGGCCTGCGCCTGAACAGGGGTGGGCGCGGCGGCGAGCAGCGCGAGGGCAAGCGCGAAGCTATTCGAATGTCTTGGCATCGCGCTCCTCTCCCTTGGCGAACCAGCGGTGCGCGGCAGGCGTGAACAGCAGCGCGGCGGCAATCACCGACATCAGCAGCGCGAGGTCATGCAGGGCAAGGCTCCATCCTCCACCGACCACCTCGCGCACCATCGTTGCCGCCAGCGCCAGCCGCACCGCCGCCATGGTCGCCACCAGCCAGCGAGCGATCCGCACGGCCCGAAACCACACGAGCGCCACGGGAATGCAGGCGATCGTGAACTGCGCGTTTGCAAGAACCATGGCCGAATCGCGGGTGAAGGAAAGGCCGGGCCACACTTGGTCCACTTCCATCAGCATGACGAAGGGGTCCATCAGGCTGACGACCAGCCGCAGCAGTGCCGCGAGCAGGAACAGCGCGGCGAACAGGCAGACAGGCCATGGACGCGGCCCGCGTACCTGTCTCATTCTACAGTGAAATCCAGCCCGATATCGGCGGCGGGCGCGCTTTGTGTCAGGCGGCCCACTGAAACGTATTCGACCCCCGTCGCGGCCTTGGCCTTGATCGTTCCCAGCGTGATGCCGCCGCTGGCCTCCGTTTTCGCGCGCCCGGCGATGATATCGACGGCAGCGCGAAGGGTCTCGGGGCTCATGTTGTCGAGCAGCAGATGGTCCGCGCCAGCGGCAAGGGCTGGTTCGATCTGGTCGATCCGGTCCACCTCGCAGATGATGTTCGTTACCCCTGCGTCGCGCGCGCGGCGCACCGCCTCGACCACGTTGCCGGCCACGAGGATGTGGTTGTCCTTGATCATCGCCGCATCCCACAGGCCCATGCGGTGGTTGTTGCCGCCGCCCATGCGCACGGCATATTTCTCGATATGGCGAAGGCCCGGAATGGTCTTGCGGGTATCGAGCAGGGTGCAGTGCGGATTATCCATCGCATCGACATACTGGCGCACCAGCGTGGCTATGCCGGAGAGGTGCTGCACGGTGTTGAGAGCACTGCGTTCGGCCGTCAGCATGGCGCGGGCATTTCCGGAAAGGCGCATCAGGTCGGTGCCGGGGGCAACCTGCGCGCCGTCTTCCACCAGCAGGTCTATAGCCATGTCCGGGTCGAGATGGCGGAAGAAGGCGACGGCAATCGGCAGGCCCGCGACGGTAATGGCATCGCGGCTGTCCATTACGCCCTGGAAGCGTGCCTCTGCGGGAATAACGCTGCTGGCGGTAACGTCCACTCCGCCGCCGGGAAGGCCTTCGCCGAGGTCTTCGGCGAGCGTCTCGCGGACGAATGCGTGGAGGTCGAAGCCTTCGAGTTTGAATTCGGTCATTGAATATCCCTGCATCGCTCGCCCAGCGACCGCAAGGGCGAACGCCCGCCCGCAGCGGGCGCAGCTTGCTGCGCGTCTAGCGAGGACGAACCCGCGGAGGCGGGTTCGCAAATCAAACTAATGCACGAAGCGCGCCACCACGTCCCGGTACGAGCGCGAAACCTTCACCTCCGCGCCGCTGTCCAGTACCAGGAAGCATTCGCCGTTGGTGTGCGGTTTCACCTGTCGCACCTGGTCGAGATTGACGATGGTGGAGCGGTGGACGCGCTGGAAGTTCTTGGGGTCCAAGCGGCGCTCCAGATCCTTCATCGTCTCGCGCAGGATCAGCGAGTTGTCGCCGGTGTATATGCACATGTAGTCGCCGGCCGCCTCGATATGCTCGATCGAGTCGACATCGACGCGGAAGATCTGGCCGCGATCCTTCACGTTGATCATCTTTTCGTAGCGGCCCGTGGCATCGCCTTCGTCGGAGATCGCGTCAAGGCTGTCGGGGCTGACTTCGGCCAGCACGTCCTTCAGCTTCTCCGCCTCTTCCGCGCTGCGCATTTCGGCAAGGCGCTGGCGCACACGTTCCACGGTGTCGGCCAGCTTGTCCTCGTCCACCGGCTTCATCAGGTAGTTGACGGCATTCGCCTCGAACGCGCGGATGGCGTGTTCCTGGTAGGCGGTGACGAAGACGAACAGTGGCGGATCGACGTCCATCACGCCTTTGACGACGGAAAACCCGTCGAACCCCGGCATCTGGATGTCGAGGAAGACAAGGTCGGGTTTCTGGGTCTTGATCGCGCGGATCGCTTCACGCCCGTTGGCGCAGGTTTCGATCACCTCGATATCGGTGAAGGGTTCAAGGCGCAGTTGCAGGCCCTGGATGGCCAGTTTTTCGTCGTCGACGATGATTGTACGGATGCTCATGCATTGGCTCCGGTTCGGGGGGCTGGGACGGGGTTTCCGTCACTTTCGGTTGGTTGCTTCGACCCTGTTGCAGCCGGTGTGTTGGAAACACGCGAGGCGCGCGTAAGTTTCGCCTTCTCGCGTGGATCATCTTCTGCCTTCGCCGGTTCGAAGGGAAGCTCGATAATCACGGTAAAGCCGCCATCGGGCGGGGTTTCAATCTCGAACCGGCTGCTTTCGCCGTAGGCCTGCGCCAGCCGGTCGCGAATGTTGGCCAGACCCACGCCGGTGGACGAGGGAGTCTGCGCCAGCGATTCGGCATTGCGCTGCGTGCCCTGCAGGCCCGGCCCGGTGTCCGACACGATCATGCGCAGCATGTTGCCGATCACGTGCGCCGAAAGGCTGATGCGCGCGCCCTCTTCCTGCGCCGAAACGCCGTACTTGATGGCGTTCTCGATCAGCGGCTGGAGCAGGAACGAGGGAATCTGTGCCTGGGAGGCGCGCGGGCCGATCTCGAAATTGGTGCGCAGCCGCTCCTCGAACCGCATCCGCTCGATATCGAGGTAGAGCATCAGCGTCTCCACCTCCTGCTCCACCGTCACCTTGCCGCCCGGCGTGTTGACCAGCGTGTGCCGCAGGAAGCCCGACAGGCGGGTGAGCATGGCATTGGCGGGCTTCGTCTCGCCCAGCAGCACCAGGGTGGAGATGGAATTGAGCGTGTTGAATAGAAAATGTGGATTGAGCTGATAGCGCAGCATGGCCAGCTGCGCGCTGGTCGCCTGCGTTTCCAGCCGTTCCAGCCGGTCTGCCTGCTGTTCCACCTGCAGGAAGAAGTTGATCGCGTAATATAGCGCCGACCAGGCCCCCAGCAACGGCAGGTCGAGGTAGAACACGGTCAGCATCAGGCCGGCAAACCCATCCTCGCTGCCGCCCTGGTAGATGCTCAGCGTCCAGGCGTTGATGAAGGCCGACATGGTCACGGCCATGGCCAGCACGATGGCGGTGGAGGTCCAGGTAATCAGCGGGCGGCGGTTGATGAGGTTGGAGTAGATGACGCTCAGCACGTTGCTGATCGCAAAGCCGGTGATGGCGGCAATCAGCGCCACGATGACGAAATCGAACGGACGGTTGCTGGCAACGATCGTGGCGGAGCGGAACACGAAAGCGCCGCCCCAGCCCAGCATCTGCAACCGCCAGAACGCCTTGTTCTTGTCGGCGAAGAAGGGCCGGGGGCTGATGGGCAGCATGTTCATGCCGCCCAATCTAGTATCGATTTCGCCGGCGTGTAGCTGGCGCGAGGCGGAGCCGGTCTCCCGTTCGAGGCGGCCTGCCTCAGGAATCGCGGGCCTCGGCGACTGCCGCGCCCAGCGTTTCCACCCCGACCGCGCCGGAAAGCACCTGGTCGCCCACCACCCAGGCAGGCGTGCCGGAAACACCCATGTTGCGGGCCAGGAACACGTTGTTCTGCAACTGCCCCTCGTAATTTCCCGCGTCGATGGCGGCTCGCGCCCGCTCGATATCCACGCCGGATTCGCGCGCCGCCTGTTCGATATTCTCCGGTGAGAGACCGTCGGCGGCGAACATGGCATCGTGGAACTGCTGGTAGCGGCCCTGCTGCGCCGCGGCGAGCGCCATGCGGGCGGCATCGGCGCTGCCAGCCGAGAGAATGGGATATTCGCGGATGACGACGCGCAGATCGGGGTTTGCGGCGATCAGTCGCTTCACGTCGTCGAGGCTCTGGCGGCAGTAACCGCAGGCATAATCGCTGAATTCGACGAGGGTGATTGCGCCATCGGGATTGCCAAGCACCGCGCCGGGGAAAGGTTCTTCCAGCTCGTCGCGCAGCGGCTCTATGCGCGCCACCATGTCGCGGCGCTGCAGTTCCTGCATCGCCTCTGGCAGGATTTCGGGATTGGCCATCAGCGCCTCCCGCGTGCGGTCGGGGCTCAGGCCAGCATAGTCCCACGCTGCCGCTCCGGCAAAACCGGCGACCAGGGCGATACAGGTGGTGATGATCCAGCGCATGGCCAAACGCGTTACTGGCGATCCCGCTGGCGTTCAAGCAACCCGCGCGCCTGCAGCGCCACGTCCTGCGCGCGTATCCAGTCGGGGGACCCGGTGGGCAGAGCGCTTTCCGCCGCCTGCGCGTTCACAAGTGCGGACTGGAAATTGCCCTGCATCACCTGCTGTTCGGCGCTGGCAAGACGCGCACGCGGGATATCGCCGCGCTGGCCGTAGACCACGCCGAGCTGGTACCAGGCGAAGGGATTTTCGTGGTCGCGTCCCACGGCGGAACGCAGCACGCTCTCCGCCTCGTCAAGGTTCGCAGGGTCTTCGGTGGCGATCAGGGCATGGCCAAGGCTGCTGGCGATCAGCGGGTTGGATCCGGTGAGGGTGGTCGCCTCGCGCAGGGGCGGCAGGGCCTCCTGCACGCGGCCCGATTCCAGCAGGATCTGGCCTTTCAGTTCCAGGAAATAGGGATCGGCCGGATCAGCGGCGATCAGCGCATCGACCTCTTCCAGCGCATCGCCCACCTTCGCCTGCTGGTGATAGGCATAGGCGCGGGCATAACGCGCGGGCGCGCCGGTCATGTATTCGGGAAAGGCCGTCAGCGTCCGTTCGGGTGGGGCGAGATAGCCATAAAGCTTGGCCTTCACGCGCTGGAAACGCTCTTCCAGCTCGGTCGTGTCGGCGGGCGCGGTGCCGCACGTTCCCGGCTCCCGCTCGATCACCTGCGCGCCCGCGACGGAGGGGGCTTCCTGCACCTCTGCGTAGAGATCGGCGCGTGGCCCGCCGGTTCCGTGGTTGATGGCATCTTCCAGCCGGGCGATGCGGTCGCCTGTCAGCGGGTGGGTGCGCGAATAGCCGGCGCTTTCGCTCTGCGGGATATGCCGGCGATATTCCATGTTCTGCAGCTTGCCGAAGAACGTGATCAGCCCTGCGCCGTCGATCCCGGCGCATTCGATATATTCCACGCTTGCTGCATCGGCGCTGGCTTCCTGCACGCGGCTGAAGGCGAGGAAGCTGCCCATCGCGGCCTGCTGCCCGGCGGCCAGCACGCCCATCGCCGCATCGCCGCCGCCTGCCAGAGCTGCGCCAACCGCCAGCAGCGCGGAAAGCAGCGTGATGCGCGTGGCATTGCCTGCTCCTTCGGAGAAGCGGTTGATATGGCCACCAGTGATATGGCCCAGTTCGTGCGCGAGGACGCCCTGCACCTCGTTCGCGCTGTCGGCGGCGTTGATCAGGCCAGAATGGACATAGATGCGCTGCCCGCCCGCGACAAAGGCGTTGATCGAGGGGTCGTTCAGCAGCACGATCTCCACCGATCCCGCGCCGAGGCCTGCGGCCTCTGCCAGTGGATCGACCATGTCCTGCAGCAGCCTCTCGGTCTCCGCATCGCGGAGCACGGAGATGCCCTGGGCGGCCACCGGTTGCACGGTAAGGGCGACGAGGGCCAGCACGGCCAGCATCCGGGCGACAAGGGTCTTGAGAGTAGCCATGGTTTCCGCATGCAGCCTAGCGGACCGCGCCATGAACCGGAACTGAAGATTTAGCCGGCCGGCGCGTGGTCGTCTGCCGTATCTTCGCCCGTATCCACCCCCGTATCTGCTTCGGCATCGGGCACGCGGTCCACGGTCTTGACGATCTGCTGGGTCTCGCCGCTGGGGGTGAAGCCGTTGGCGGCAAGAAACTCCAGCCCGGTCGCGTAATCCTCTCCCATCCACAGCGGGATGCCGGCGTCCCGGATCGTGGCGATGGCCTGTTCCTCCTCCGGGGCAAGAGCCTCGCTCGACACCGTGCGCATGAAGACCGCCGCGATCTGGCCGGGAAACTGGGAGACCGCATTGGCAAAGGCGGGAAAATCGCCCTGCGTATCGTCGCCGATCAGCGCAAATTTCATCTCCGGGTACATGGCGAGGATTTCGGCGATGGCGGCCACCTTGTGGGTGCCGTGGCTCGATTTGCCGAAGGTCTCGCGGTTCAGGCCCCAGTCGCGCAGCTTTATCGGCCCCAGCGGCAGCCCGCGCATGCGCTGGAAGGCGACAAGGTAGGAAAACAGGTTCCACGGGCTGGACGAGACATAGAAGAACGGACGTTTCGCCGCGGTCAGGCGTTCGCTGGGGGTCTCGCGCCCGCCCTCGATCTCCATGCCGCCGATTTCGTTGTAGAACGTGGCGGCGCCGGGCACGACGGTGCGCTGGTGCGGCATCTGCGCGAACACGCGGTCCCAGTTCCTCGCCACGGAGCCAATGCCCCCGGTTATCCCGGTCTCGATAATGGTATCGTCGATGTCGGAGATGACCGCCAGCCGGCCGTCTGCGCCAGGTGCCAGCACGTGAGCATCGACCTGCTGAAGGCCCTTGTCACCTTCCCAGTGCAGGTGGACCACTTCCCATGCCGGGTGTTCGGGCAGGGCCCACTCGGGTTCCAGCGCCACGTCGAACTGGACGAAGCCTTCCTCGTCGCTGACCATTTCGTGCGACAGGATCGCACCGTCCTTGCCCTGAACCTTCAGGGTGACCGGGATTCCGGCCACTTCATGGCTGATGAACTGGCCAAGCATGGTGCCGATCGCACCGAGTGTGCTCTGCCGCTCGAAATTCGCTTCCTTCATCCGCAGCGCGCGGGCGGACAGAACGAGGCGCGAGCGGCTGCGATGGCCGAAATAGGGCTGGATGCTGAGCGGCCGTGTGGGGAAAAGGGGCATGCCCTCCCCAATAGCCGTGTCAGCCGCAAGGTTCCACGAATGTCGTCCCGGCTTTCGCCTGCGGGCGAAGATCAGTCGAAAAGGCTGTGCGCGGCCTTCTCGACCAGTGCGGCACTGGCGGGCACTTCGCCCAGCATCACCACGTCGCCATCGGCGGTGCGGCGAATCACCACCAAGCCGAATTCCTCGCCATCACCGGCAAGCGATTCGAACCGGCGGGGTTCCATGGCGCGCAGCTTGCGGACCACGGATTTCTTCGGACCTTTCACCTTGGGCGCAGCGGGCTTGCCATCCTGCTCCCGGCGCCAGGCGCGTTCGGCGGAGATGATGCCTTTCAGTCCGCCCTCGGCGGTCTTGAGATGGTCGGCCAGCGCGCCGCGTTCGACGCCGGTGCGCCGCGCCCAGCTGAGGACGGCTGCATACTCGGTAAGGCGCGTCTTGTCGTAGTCGACGCCGAAAACCAGTTTGACGACCGGCGTCATCGGCGCGCGTTCCTGTACCGTCAGCCCGGACGCGGCCAGCAATTCGGCGAATTCGTGCGGAGCGTCGTATGCGGCGATGGCAAAATCGTAAGCGCGCGAAACAGCATCGTAGAGCGACGAGCGGGTGCGTTCCTCGCTGCTCTGCGCTGCATGCGCCATCTCGCGGGCGGCGGCCAGCCAGTCGGCCAGCTGCATCTGCGCAAGGTCCATGGCGAGCGAAGTCGGTTCCGCATCGTGTTCTGGCAGGTCGAGCGTGGCCGGACCGTCTGCCCAGTCGACCATCTCTTCCACCACGGGGCGGCGCGCTTCGGTAGCCCAGGCATCGGCAGCGTCGTCGTCCGCGTGTTCCAGCGCCTGATCGATCTCCAGCAGCAGCTCGCCCGCAACGTTGCTGCTCGCCATCTCCTTCCAGTTGATGACACCGTAGACGAAATCGATGCTTTCATCGTCGCTGGAGAAAGGCAGCAGGATACCGCGATAGAGGATCGTCGCGCCGCGCTGGTTGATGAATTCCGCCTCGAACCCGATCGGCGCTTGGTTGGCGATGATCTGCATGTAATGGTCGGTGATGCGGCTCAGCAGCGAGCGCGCGGGCACGTCCGAAAGCTGGTTGATCTCGGAAAGGTCGCCGTCGCACTCCTCTGCCAGACGCGTGCCGAGGTAGGCGACCTCGGGATTTTCCAGTCCGCGCGAGAAGTCCAGCAACACGGAGTTGGGGCCGAAATCGGGCAGGGCCTGGGGATCGAGATCGTCGATGGCGGGGAAATTGCGGTTGTCCAGCAGGCTCGCCCAGAAGTTGTAGGCACGCACCTGCATGCGGCGCTCGTCCGTGCCGATGGCCGGCGGCGGGGAGGAATCGACCGAATCGTCCTGCTCGTGATCCATGGCATCGATCCCCGGTCCGAGGTCTGCCGTGTCGAGCGCTTCGAAGCTGCCGCGCAAAGTATCCATGCCAAAATCGCCTTTTCTCGTGTCTTCGTGACAAAGACACCTTTGGCGATTTTTGGTAAAAATTCGGTGAAGTTGCGCGGACGTTTTCGGAAGCGGATGCACGGTGAAATGCAATTACTCCCGTCACATAGGCAACCCGCTACAGCATGTAGCGCATGCGGATCGTCTGGTGCATCGCGCTGGAGCCGACGCGGACCGCGGCATCGCCGAAGCTGGGAGGGCCCATGTTGACGGGCGCATCGTTGGAAAAGCCAAAGCCTTCGCGCGGCATCATGCCCAGCACGCGGTCTGCCTTGCCGTTGTCGTTCTCGTCATGCAGCAGGGCGATGGCATAGGTGCCCGGCTGCACGTTGTTGAACCGCAGCGTTGCCGCGTGTCCGGCAGGCACCACCGTACGGTAGCCCTGGGCCGCATCCTGGCAGCGCGGGAAACGCGCCGAATCGCGGGTCATGCAGGCGCGCACCACGCCATCGGTGCTGCGCAGGTTGGTGACCTCGATCACCACCTGCGTGCCGGAAGGGCGCGCCGAAAGCTGCGCGGCGGGCGCCGCCAGCAGAGCGGCGGTAACCAGGGTTAGGAAGGCTTTGCCAGCCCGCGATCCGTGTTGCACAAGCGATCCCAAAATCTGAAATAGAGGCCGTAGTTGCAGCGATACTCGTCATGGTGCCGCTGATGATGGCTGGCTGTTATCAGCCAATTCCCTACGCGCGAATGAACAAGCCAGCGAGGGAACATTTCCCAGCCCATGTGATTGGTCACGCCCATCACCGTCATTGTTGCAAGGACAAGGCCAAGGATGCCCACGTGGACGGGTATGAAGAACACCAGCATCGGGATCACCACGGCCCCGGTGATTGCCTCGATCGGGTGGAAGCTCATCGCGGCCCACGCGGTGGGCGGGCGGCTGGCATGGTGCACGGCGTGGGCGATGCGGAACCACTTGGGGCGGTGCATCCAGCGGTGGGTCCAGTAGAACCAGGTGTCGTGCGCGAACAGGTAGAGGAACAGCGATACGGGCAGGTACCACAGTGGATAGGCCGACACCTCGGTGTAGATGCGGGTCCAGCCCAGTTCCTGCCAGCCCCAGGCGACGACGCCTGCAGGAATGCCGTAGATCGCCGCCGAGGCCATCGACCAGCCGATTTCCCTGCGGATCTGCGGGTTGAGCCCTTCGTAAAGTCCTGGCCGCACCGCCCGCGTGGCCAGGGCGAACCCACCGCTGGTCAGCAGGTAGCGCGCGGCGACGATGGCCGTCATGGCGAGGGCGGAAAGGGTGATCGCGAGAAGCATCTGGCGCGCTTATGGCGCAAGCGGCGCGATTATTCCATCATCGGATCACGCAGGTAGAACGCGCGCCCATTCAGTCTGCCAGTTCCGCGCCCCAGGTGTTGCAATGCGGATCCCTTGCCACCTGCAGCCGGCGCAGCGCCGTGCGCGAGAGGCGTTCGACTTCCACCCGGCGACGCGCCGCGGCCAGGGGATGGCTGGGGGCGGGGCGCACGATCTCGGCGTCATATTCGTCGGCGACGATCACGCCGCAGCATTCCGGCCGGAAATCCGGGCTGTCGAGGCAGGCCCGGTCCAGTTCCGGCGGCAGGCCCCAGTAGAACCGGTCACAGAAATCGAGATAGTCGGGCCACTTGCCATCGCCCAGCAGGTCTCCGCGTGCGGTCTTCACCTCCACGATCACGATCTTGCCCTTGGCATCGATGCCCATCAGGTCCGCCCGCCTGCCATTGCGCAACGGCATTTCGGGCAGCGCCCAGATGTTGTTGCGCGCGAACAGCCGGCCGATCCCACGGCAAACCGCGCGAGAACGCAGCGCATCTGGATCGAGCGTGTCGTCGTGACGTGAATGGGATGCGGGCGGTTGGGTTAGCGAATCAGCCATGCCCGAAAAATGGAACGTAATAAGAACATCGTCAAGCGATGTCGCATCATCGGCCGGGGAATGGCTCGCTGGAAAGGGTCAGGCGCTGCGCCGCGGCCCCAGCTTGCTGGTGGGCGGCAACAGCGCCAGCATGGCACTCCGTGCCGCGACGAATTCGCGCCACAGGGCGAGGGCGGCGGGCTTGCAGTCCGCGCCGCGCGCATTCACCGCGAGCAGTGCGGCAATGCTGGGCTCCATCACTGCGGCCAGATCCGCGCAACCCTGGTCGGCAAGGTCGCGACGCCATTTCTCAGCATCGCGGATGAGCGCCGGGAAATTGCGGATTTCCCTGCTTGGGTGCTCGGCCTCCAACCCGGCCAGCATCGCCACCACCTGCCCCGCCTCGCCCAGCGCGGCCCAGCGCATTGACGTGCTGCTGGCGCTGGCCGTCGTGCGGCAAGTCCCGGTCTTGAATCCGGGCGAGGAACGAAAATTGGTCGAAGGCGCATTCATGCATCGCGCCGTAAAGCCACGCTGGTTGCCATTCGGTTAGCACGAGGCGGAAAAACTGGCGCACCCGACAGGAGCGGCGAGGGGATAACCGTCCCGC
Organism: uncultured Sphingomonadaceae bacterium; assembly: GCA_947493195.1. GTDB lineage: Bacteria > Pseudomonadota > Alphaproteobacteria > Sphingomonadales > Sphingomonadaceae > Alteraurantiacibacter. The sequence continues at coordinate 159,026 of CANLQG010000007.1, forward strand.
AGAGCCTCGACCAACGCTTGCCACGCTGCGGGGGAG
>CANLQG010000008.1 GCA_947493195.1 uncultured Sphingomonadaceae bacterium
TAAACATCAACCTCAGACGAGGCCCACACTCCGTAAGCCTACGCCGCGAGTTGTGCCAAATGTTCTGACGACGGACACTTCGGCGACATCGCTGGCCAGGCTCTGGGCCGTTGCGGGCATGGCGGTCACCGCGCTGACCCCGACGGTCAGTACCGTAGCTGCGCTACTCGCAGCGATGGCGACATGCGCGAGGCGCGCCTTGAGGCCGGGCTGGTTCTCGGAATACTTCATTGGACTGTGCTCCTGACATGGACGCCGTCGAGGAAGACGATCTCGACCTCGATGCCGGTCGGCATCTCGACGACTGGTTGGTATTGTTCAGCGCGTTCGATGAGGTAGCGGCTGACCGAATCGGCTGCTTCGCCGGCGCCTTGGCCGATGCCCCCTGCAAGGATGTCGGTCGGCGAGAGCGTCTCGCGCTGGCCGTTGGCGCCGACCTGGCCTGTAAAGATCCCGTTGGCGTTGGCGGAAAAGCCGCGCCCGAAACCGCCGACGATACCGGCGAGCAGCGCCTGGGAAACGAGGCTGCCTTCGCGACTGACGACGCGGCCGCGCACGCCCGACTTGCCGGCAAAGGCGATGAATCCCTTGACCTCGCTCACCGCGAAGCGGCCACCGGGCTGGGCGCAGGTCATGTGTACCAGCTGGACGTAGACTTTCTCGGCCGAGAGATCGCCGCGTGCCGCGCCATTGACGAGGCAGCCGGTGATATCAGTCGAAAGCAGTTCGTTTCCGCGCATCACGGAGCGCGCGGGACCGGTAATTCTGAGAACTACTGGCAATGGATCGGTCTGGCTGGCCACCCCGGTCGAGGCATCGACCCCGACTATGACGCGTGCCGGCGCATAGGAATTGGGCGGCAGGTAATCGCGGCTTGCCTCAAGCATCAGCGCTGGTGCGCGTTCGGCAGCGGCGGGTCGCGCATTTGTTGGCATGCGCTCGCCAAAGGTCAGCATGTCGAGCCCGCCGGACCTTGTGCCAGAAGCGTTCGCGCTATCACCGTTCTCGCCGGGCGCTGTCACGCCCGGCCCGTAAGCGGGTGGTGGCATGGCAGGCGCAACGGGTACGGCTTCGCGTGAGCGTTCGAGTTCGCCTCTGAGCGCCGCATTCTCGGCTGAGATCGCGTCGATCGCGACCTGCCCATCGCTCATCATCCGCGCGTTTTCGGCACGCAGCGCTTCGAGTTCCTGTTCGATCTCGGGACGCGGGAGCTGGGTATCCTGCAGGTCCTTGATCGCGCGGCCCTGCGCATCGAGACGATTGCCATAGGTGGCGACGAACTCGCGCTGCGAGAGATTGCGATTGACCAGCCCGCCGGTGTCGATGCTGGCAACGCTCTCGCTGTCAGTCGACGCGCTGTCGTCATCGTCGAGGATGAACCAGGCCCCGGCCAGCAGCGCCAAGCCGCCAATCCCCGCGAGCAGAAGCTTCTGCCGCTGCGCGATATTCGCGTTGAGATTGCGCCGTGTATCCTTGCGCCCAGAATCCCTGTGCCCAGAATCCTTGTGTTCGCTGGGGCTGGTTTCGCCCTTGCCCTTGGTGTCGTCGGCTTCGGCCATTATTCGAGCCCTCCCGCAGCAAAGACAAGGAATGCGCTGGTCGCTTCGCCGGGAGCGAGGCTTTCGCGGCCATAGGCGAAGGCAAGGGCACCGGCAGGAGCCTCGCGTTCGCTGGCAAGGTCCAGTGCATCGTTGCCGAGATTACGGATGACGAAGCGCTGGCCGGTCAGCTCGGCGCCGTCATATTGCGCGACCTGCTGAACTTCGATGGAACCGGTGCGGCGCGGGCGCGACAGTTCGGCGCGTGCGACAAAGCCGGGCAGGACGGCGTCGCTCGCCATCCCCTCGATCAGCCGGATGGCATTGGCGGATGGGCTTGCGCCTTCCCGCCACTCCTCGGCTTCGCTGCGTCCGAGCGCGGGATTGGTGATGAAGAGCTGGGTCGCTTCATTGCCGCCAAGGCGGCAAGCGAACTTGTAGACATGGCCCGCCTGGCTGGTGGCGAAGAAGCTGATCCGGTCCGAAGCATATTGCGGCGGGACCGAGATATAGATGTCGCCGCGCACCGGCTCATGCGTCACCTGAAAATCATTATAGGGAAAGCCGCTGGCGATCTTCGAGACATTGGCAAAGCCGTCCTCGATAAGCGCGATGCGGGTCAGCTCGCCGCGCGCCAGTTCGCAATCGATCGTCGAGCCATCGCTCGCCTCGATGAACTGGTCGGCGAGCGCCGGTGTCGGTACCAGTGCAAGGCCGAGTGCGGTCAGGCCAGCGAGCTTCAATGCGACATCTCGGCGCTGACGTGCGCCCACGCTGAAGAATGCGAGGCCGGTTGCGGCAAGCGCGGCGGAGGCGGGATTGCTGAGGAGGTTCATTGGTCCTGGTCCTCTTGGGTTGAATTCTGTTCGAAGCCGGTGAGCGCGAGGCTGAGGCCCCGCCTGGACCAGCGGAATGTGAAGGTGCGCTCCTGACTGGCGATCACCTGCGCGCCGACGAAGGTCTTGAGCGTGCCGCTGACGGTCGAGGTCAGCGCTTTTGTGTCGACGTCCATCGCGCGGATGACGAAGGCCTGGCTGATGTCCGAACCGCGTTGCTCCTCGACGATGGCGACCAACTCGGCCTTGAGGCGGCCATGGGCTGCGGGATCGGAGACTTTGAGGATCTGCTCCATCCAGTAGTCGAGGCTTTCAGGGGCCCGATTGAGCAGCATCAGCGCGGTGTCGCGGGTAACGAGCTCGAGATAATGCGCGTCCACCCCGCCGCTCGAGACGGTGAGCGTCTCGGCCGTGATCGGCACGAGGACGACCTGTTCGTCGCCGGTGACGGCTGCACCGATGCCAATCAGGCTGGTGACACCAAGCAAGCCGGCAAGCGCGGCAAAGCGGTTGCGCTGTGCCAGATGGCGCTGGGCCTGTTCGTGCGCGAATTCGGATTGCATGGGTTGTCCTCCCCTCAGCCCGCAAGCAGGCGGCAGTGGGAGGGCGGCGTGGCTTTCAGCCCGAGGAAAGACCCCGGCAGGTACCAGTAGGCAGCATGCACCAGTCTCGCGCCCTTGTTGCCTGACTTCGCCTTCCGCAGGCCGAACCAGGCTATGACCGAAAGGCCAGTGCCGATAATGATGTGCTGCGTGAGGATGCCCCAGGCGAAGGGGATCAGCATCCCCGCAAACTCGTCCACGGTCCAGAAGCCGATAAGCTCCGGATCGTCGAGCCGCCGTGGAACAATATACCTGTCGGCCATGCCGCCCTCCCGTCGTTGGACCAGCGATCAGATGGTCGCGGTCACGACAGAGGTGACGATCGGCACCCCGGTGCCGACGCCAATCCCGACACCGACGGGCACCGCCACCTGGCCGAGCGCGAAGCGTCCCGAGGCGAGCGCAATGAGGCCGCCGGCCAGCGAGAGCACGGTGATGATCTTGCCGCCCGAGCCTTCGAGGAAGTCGGTGAACATGGTGAGCGCCGGGTCGAAGGTGGTGTCGGCGCCGGCATAGGCGGCGCCTGCCATCGCAAGCGTCAGCGCGGCGGGCACGAGATAGTCGCGTATCCGCGGGGCCGAACGGGTCAGGGTCCTGGTGGTCATGAAGGAAAACTCCGGTTGGTTGATCGACAACAGCGGATCTTTGCGTTCGCTGTATGTTCCTTCCTTCCCCCGGAGCGGAGATGTAGGAAATGGCGCGGCGCGCATTTGCGGCCGGTGACCAAGCAAAAAACGACAATTCGCGTGGTGGAGGCCGGATTGCGCGCCGGGTTGGCCGCTTTGCACGCGTGCTCGGCCGGATTCTGCGCGGCTGCTGCCGGAATTTGCGATTTGGCGACCGGATTCTGCGCGAATCACTCACTGGACGCGAATCGGGCCTTCCTTCATGTTCTTCATATGTTCTTTTCGTTTTCCTACATCTCTCCTTCGCCCTAACCCTCGATTCGGACCGAAGAAGAATGCGAAAGGAATTCGTCCATGCCTGGCGGACCAGAGTTTTCGGAAGACCACATTAGGGAGGGACTGGCGCGCTTGCTTGCCGCGGCAGTCGATGCGAGCGGGCGAGCGAAATGCAATATCGCTGCCCATGCTGGGCTGCACAAGGACGTCTTGCGGCGGGTGCTGCAAGGTGAACGCTCGGCTACACTGGGTGAGGCGCTGCGTATCCTTGAGGCAAGCCGGGCAGCACCTCGGGCTCACCTGCTTCTTTTCCTCGTCTGTGGCTCCGAACAGGCGATCGACTGGCTCCAGTCCGACCTCGCCGAATTCTTCGAAGAGTTCAGTGCGGAATTTCCAACCGCGCTGGAGCGATTGTTGGGGGACCAACTCGGCAACGTAAAGCCACGCTGGGCCAGAGGCGCCGCAAACCGTGTGGCGAGGCTCCTGTCGGATCACATCATTGAGCTGGAACGCAAGGACGAGTTCCTTGGCAACTTCTTCTCTGGCGAACGGGAGGGAGCGAATGTCTGAAGAACCCGGCATCAACGATAGCGAACTGGTCCGCCCGACCCGTCTGATCAGGATTAGGGAGGTCCAGCATCGTGTCGGTCTTGGTCGTTCGACAATTTATCGCTGGATGGCTCAGGGTAAGTTTCCGAAGCCGGTGAAGCTTGGTGCGCATACCGTCGCGTGGAACGAGTGTGATATTGAATGTTGGCTAAAGAAGTGCGTCCTTCACTAAATCTTCTACAATTCTTGGAAGGGGATAGATCTGACTTGCTTTCTGCATATTCGATGAACGTTGCGGGCTGCTTGCCATCAGTGACGACGGTCTGTGCAGGCTATCGCAGCGATGGCGATCTGATCCAACGTTTTGCGCGCAGACAGGTGCGATGGTACGATGATCCTGATGATCTCAAGCTTCTCGGATGTGGGATACCTCATTCGTCGTCTCACCCATCCGCGATCATGCTTTTCTAAACAATCGGATCTCGAGTGCCTGTTCGCCGACGACCTCCTTCGGCGCGGTGGACTCGCGGCGCAGGCCTTTCACCTCGTCGGTGGTTGCAGCGTGGGCAGTGTCGCCCGCCAAACGGCGCTTGCCAGCCTCGAGTGACTCCTTCGACCAGACGTAATACATGCTCTGGGGAATGCGCTCGCGGCGGCACAGCTCGGCAATACTGTCCTCGACGCGCAGGCCGTCGAGCAAGATCCTGATCTTGTCCTCGACGGAACAATGCTTGCGTGTCGCGCGGCGGATGTCCTGCATTACCCGTTCACCGGGAGATTTTTGCGCAGAGGGTTTTGGTCTCATCTGTTCAATACCGCATATCTGTCTCATAAATGCTGGAACGAAACACTTATCGATGGAGGAAATCTAGGGGCTCAGACCACAACCTTGGTCGATCTGTCCGCGAATCTGGCGATCCAGTCTGCAGGTGCCTGCTGCGGCGCATGGGCAGAACCGGTGGCGGAATAGAGGAAGAACGGCTTGCTGGGATGATCGGCATTGAGCTGGCGCAGCCATTCTATAGCGTGATCGGCAAGGTCACGATCTAGGATGTAATCCGCATCGATATCGTCCAGCAACACGCGGTTGGTGTCTTGGAACAGCGTGGGGCGGAACTGGTCGGTCTCCGATCCAATAAAGCCGTAGAATTCATCGAAGGCCTTGTTGGCCTGCCAATGGGCGTAGGTGCTGGCTTCGTGTGTCCTCGTTGGGGAAGCTGTGATCCTTGCCGATTTATGTGGCGGCGTAGCCATCACCTTGCAGATTGCGTCCGATGGTGGCGGATCGGGGCGGAACAATGCCGTCGTAGCAGGGGAAACCTATCGCGATATCGGTTAGTGCTCCGGTGCCCACCGCGTGGTGGTTGCGCCCCTTAAGAGCGCTGCGCGGGGGAGCACGTCACCGTGGTGTGGAAGTTGTTGTAAATCGTGTCGCGCTACGCCAGCCGGTCAAGGTTGAGCATAGGCACCGGGCCGCCAAAGGTGCCGGCTGCACTAAACCCGACGTCGTCGGTCATCACTAGCAACACGTTCGGCGCATCTGCCAGGGCCTGCACAAGCGGAGGCCAATAGGGCACGGCTTCTTCCCGCGAAGGCACGATCTTGCCCTGGTATTCTGGCGTGACAATGGGCAGGATGGTGCGATCTAAACCCTGCCCGGTCAACGGTGCGGAGCCGAGCAGCATGGCAAGCCCCACCAGAGTCCCTGGACGCCATCCCCTGCGATTGGTCACCGGCCCTGCTCTCTCTCTCTCTCTCTCTCTCTCTCTCTCTCTCTCTCTCTCTCTCTCTCTCTCTCTTCTATTTGCGGGACCCCGGTGTGCGTTGACCTTCAGTCGGCATCCCACAACACGTGCAGGGCATCTGGGCCGCGCATGTTGAGGCCGCGGATCTCGGGCTTGGGATAGTCGGGATCGAAGCGCAGGTTGGGAAGCTCGAGAATCTCTTCCAGCGCCACTTCCATTTCCGTCAGCGCCATGTGCATACCCATGCACATGTGCGGGCCGAAGCCAAAGCTGAGCAGCGGCCGCATCGGGCGCTTGAGCCACAGGCGATCGGGATCTTCGTAGACTTCCGGATCGCGGTTGGCCGAGGCGATGGAACACAGCACGGCAGTGCCTTTTGGAATGGTCATGTCGCCCACTTCCATGTCGCGCGCGGCAATGCGGGCAACGGCGCCGGCAGTGGGATCGCGGCGCATCGTTTCCATCACCGCCTTGGGCACCAGGCTGCGATCCTGGCGCACTTCCTCGAGCACTTTGGGTTCTTCCAGCAATTGCACGATCATGTTGGCAAAGCTGCGTGTGGTCGTTTCACCCGCGGCCAGCAACAGCATGCGGATGAAGTTGGCGATGTCTTCATCGCTGAACTTCTCACCTTCGTGCTCGGTCGTCATCATGTAGCCGAGGATGTCGTTGCGCATTTCCCCGCGCTCGCGATACTGCTGCACGATCGGCATCAGCGTTTCGTACATGGACTGGCCCGCCACCATCGATTGCGGGATGGTGATCTTGGCCAATTCCGGGTCGGTCTGCGGCGCGGCAACGACCTGGATTGCCCAGCTTGCCAGATTGCCCAGCAGATCCTCGTTATGCGGGAACCCGAAATAGGCGTACATCGCCCGAATGGGGAAGGGCAGCGCGAATTCGCGCAGCAGGTCAGCCTTGCCATGTGGGCGCAGCTGATTGACGAATTCGTTCACCACCACCGGACGGATCAGCGTGTCCATCAGCTTGCGGATCTGGCCGCGCATGAAGGGCTTTTGCAGCGTCTTGCGATATTTCGTGTGCTGTTCACCATCCATTGCGGTCAGCAGCATGTTGTCCACCGCCGCGCCAAACCCGTCACCCACGATGTGGCTGAGCCAGTCTTGCGGATTCATCAACACAGAGTGGATATCGTTGTAACGATACAAGGTCACAACGGGGCGACCCGTCATCATGTAGTCGGCCATGCTGGGAATGCTGTTTTCCTGCAGCAAGTCCCCATGGGCGACGGGACACTTCGCCCGCCTCTCCTCGAACATGGGATACGGGTTGGCCGGAGCAGCTCCGGCATAGCCATTTGTTACAAGGGAATAATCCTTGACCATCTGGTCGAGCATGGCGTCATATTTGGCAGTCATTTAGCTTCCCAATCCGCTCTCCCCTTGCAGGGATGAGCTTTCTCCGTTTCCTGATCCCGGATACCGCCATCGCGAGGTGGATGTCCAAAGGTCGGATTTGACTTTGGTAAAGCCATGCGCCGACCTACCAGCACCTATCGCAGGAAAGGGGCCGGACGGGTCAGCCGGCGGTGATTCCGCTGTCGGCCGTAAAGCACGCACCGTGCACCGAACGGGCGCGGTCCGATGCCAGGAACAGCAGTGGCTCGACGATGTCTTCGGGCTGGGACGGCGGGCGCAGCCCGATGTAGCGCGCGATGAGGGATTGATCGGCATCGGCGGGGAATTCCAGAGTCTGAACCATTTCTGTAAGCATACCGCCAGGGGCCAGCGCGTTGATCCGCACCGGATGGTGCATGTATTCCATGGCCAGCGATTTTGTCAGGCTCAGCAGCGCGGATTTGGTCGCGGCATAGGGGGCGGTGTAGGCTTGTCCGAGGAAGGATGCTGTCGAGACGACGTTCACGACATTGCCCTTGCTTTCAATCAGATGCGGCATGGCCGCCTGCATCATGAAAAACGCGCCGCTGACATTGGCGGAAAACAGCCTGTTCCAGTCTTCCTGCGTGACGTGTTCCAATGCGTGAAACCGCAGGATGCCGGCCACATTGCATAGCACATCGAGGCGCCCGAATGCATCCAGGGCGGCGGCCACGGCTGCCTTGCAATTGGCCGGATCGCCTAGATCACCCGCGGCGATAAGGCAATCTCCGCCTGCATCTTTTATCGTGGCAGCGGTTTCTTCAAGACCTTGCTGGTTGAGGTCTATCAGGCACAGTTTTCCGCCTTCCTTCGCAAAACGGATACTCGCCGCGCGGCCCAGACCGGATGCAGCGCCGGTGACTGCGATTGCCTTGCCGGCAAATTCGCCAGTGCTCATGCATCGTCTCCCGCTTCAGGGCGGACCGCAGGCGTGATGGCTTCGTAAAGATTGGCCGCCATATCCTCATCGAGTACGCCTCGCTCATGTTTATTTCGCCGCTTTCGACCAGTTTGGTGAGCTGGGCTATCGCGCTTTCGGGATCATCGGTGTCCAGCGTGTAGATCGCCATATAACGCTGCACCGGAGCGCCGTCGGCTGCCGGATCCCTGAGGCGGAACCGCTGTGCCGAGACAAATCCCGGAACCGCCACAACATCAGCAAGATGCCGGTTGGTGTACCAGTCATTGTATTCATCATCGCGGCCAGCAACGGGATTGCTCAGCACAATATAGGCATGGTGGGGATAGGCATGGTGGGGCATAGCTGCTCCTGCGGTCAAAAATTGTCGTTATTGCCAGAGAATTCTCTGTCGCAGACTAGTCTGCTTTCCACACCAGCGGCAGGGTGACTGGCTGGATCATGCCAAGGTGATATTCCAAATCGTGGCCCGGCTTGATGCTGAACTGCGGAATGCGGCCAAGGAATTCTTCCAGCGCAATGCGCATTTCGCGCTTGGCCAGGTGCATGCCGATGCAGGTGTGCGGGCCGAAGCCAAAGGAAACGTGCCGGGGACGCCGGCCGAAATCGACCTTGCCGGGGTTATCAAACTCTGCCGGATCGCGTCCGGCAAGCGTGGTGCTCATCATCACCTTGTCGCCCGGCATCATGGTAACGCCGTGGAATTCGGTTTCCTTGGTGCAAGTGCGGAAGGTGGTGACAGCGGCGTAGGCCCGCATCAGCTCGTCAATTGCATGGGGGATTTCCTCCGGGTACTTGCGCAGGAAATCCTGGTCTTCATGGTTGCGTGCCAGGTGGGTGAATTGCAGCCCCATGTTGGTGGAAACCGTGTCGAGCCCGCCGATGAACAGGTTGAACGAGAAGCCAACAAGCTCGTCATCGTTCAGCTTCGCACCATCGACATCGACATCCAGCGCATAGCTGATAATGTCATCGCGCCGGGTCTTGCGCCGGTCCTCGATCTGCTCTCGCAGGAAATCCACTACATTGCGGGTTGCAGCGGCGATCTTTGCCATGTCCGCCACGTGCAGCAGATCATATTCCCATTCGAGAAACTGCTTCGTGTGCTCAAGCGGGAAATCCATCAATTCGAGGAACACCTTGATCGGGAATTCGAAGGCGAACTGGGACATGAATTCACATTCGCCGTTGGCGCGAAAGGCTTCCACGTAATCGATCGCGTAGTGGCGGATTTTCTCATCCAGCGCCGACACGGCCTTGGGCGTGAATAGCGGATTGGCCATCTTGCGGTACTTGGCATGTTCGGGCGGATCGATCTCCACCGGCGTGTTGATCCAGCTTTCACCGATCAGCTTGGCGAAGGGGGAGAAGTCCTTGCTCGAGAACGTATCCGTATCGAAATAGATTTCGCGCAGGTGATCCATGCGCCGCACCACCCAGGCCGGAGTGCCGCCGGGATAGGCGTGGGGCGCATAAAATATGTCAGGCCCTTCGGCGTGAATTGCCGGGGCCCAGTCCAGATGCGGCTCTTCCGTAGTGGTGGTGCCAAAGATGTAGGGAAAGTGCTTCACCAGAGTGGCGGGGACGTGCGCCGGGATGGTCGGCTCGGGCAATTCGATCTGCATTTTTGGCTCCCATTTTCGGCAGGCCCGCCCGTTTGCCGGGTGCTGGCCAGCCTGACTGCTGTTTTCATATCGCAGACTAGGCCCTACACCCGAATCCAACAAGTAGGATCACTTTCAGAGGGTATGTCACCTTGAGATGACTATGGACAAGAAATTACCTAGAAATTTGCCTGAAAACAGAGATGTAAGCCCGCACGAATATCAATCGCTGCGCCGTGCGCTGACGATGATTTCGGGGAAATGGAAGCTGGAAATTCTCTGGCTGCTGTATCATCGCACCCATCGTTTCGGGGAATTGCAGAAGACAATCGTCGGCGTTTCGCAGCACGTGCTGACCAAGCAGCTGCGCGAACTGGAGGCCGACGGGCTGATAACGCGCAAGGTATTTGCCGAGGTGCCGCCACGCGTGGAATACACCATGACTGATGCCACACGAGAGCTGGAGCCGACCATCAAGTCGCTTATGGCCTGGTGGGAGAACCATGGCAGCAACACAAGGGGGCAAGTATGAGCGAGACCAATCTCGATCCGGTTTTCTCGGAAGCGAGAACATTCAACGGCTACACTGAAAAACCAGTAAGCGAGGCGATCTTGCGGGAATTGTACGATCACCTGAAATGGGGGCCGACGGCCGCGAATTCCTGTCCCGCCCGCTTTGTCTTCGTAAGCAGCGACGAGGCGAAGCAGCGCTTGCTGGACTGCGTGAACGAAGGGAACTTGGCCAAGGTAAAGTCCGCGCCGGTCACCGCCATCGTGGCGGCGGACACCCGCTTTTACGAGGAAATGCCAAAGCTGTTCCCGTCGCGCGATTTTGCTTCGGTCTTTGCGGGCAAGGATGATGTGATTGCCGATCTGCTGGCGCGCAACGTGCCGTTGCAGGGTGCCTACATGATCATCGCCGCGCGCGGGATCGGGCTGGATTGCGGGCCGATGTCGGGCTTCGATACAGCGGCGATCAACCGGGAGTTCTTTCCCGATGCGCGCTGGCAGGCCAATTTCATCTGCACGCTTGGTTATGGCGACAAGCAAAGCCTTTATCCACGCAACCCGCGATTGCCGTTCGAAGCGGCATGCCTGGTTGCCTAGCACGAGGAGCGATACCTGATGCCGCCATTTGACCCGAGCAAACGCGACAAGCTGGAAGATTTCGAACATCGCGAGATCGAACTGCTGGGCAAGGCCCGGCGCGTTTATGTCGCAGGCCAGGGGCCGGCGGTGATCGTGATGTCGGAAATGCCGGGGATCAGCCCTTACGTGGCGCGTTTCGCCCGCTGGGTGCGCGATGCCGGGCTTACCGTCTACATGCCATCGCTGTTCGGCAGGGACGGCGTAATGCCCGGTGTTCCGGGCACCATGGTTACGCTGGCGCGCACTTGCATCAGCCGGGAATTTCGCGCCTTTGCGGCAAACAAATCCAGCCCGGTAACGCAGTGGCTGCGGGCCTTGGCGGCGCTTGCGCACAAGGAGTGTGGCGGCCACGGCGTAGGCGCCATCGGCATGTGTTTCACTGGCAATTTTGCCCTGAACATGATGCTTGAAAAATCGGTGGTTGCACCGGTCCTTTCGCAGCCATCATTGCCCATGCACGATGCCGCTGGTCTGGCGATCCACCCGGACGAACTGGCCCGTGTGAAACAGCGCCTGGAGGAAGACGACCTGACGGTAAGGGCCTTTCGTTTTGAGGGCGATACCTTCTGCCCTGCGGCGAAGTTTGCGGCATACGAAGAGGCGCTGGGAGACAGGTTTGTCGGCACGGTACTGCCGGACAGCGCCGCCAACCCCGATGCTCCACTGAAGACACCCCACAGCGTGGTTACGCTTCACCTGATAGACGAGGCCGGTCAGCCCACCGCCCAGGCGCGCGACGAAATACTTGAATTCTTTCGCGCGCGCCTGATCGACGGTGTCTAGATCTTCTTAATAAGAACCCGGAGGGGCGATCGGATCGCCACCGGCAAGCGCACGGCCCTGGATCTCGTAACCGATCGTGGGGATATTCTGGATGTGCCGCAGAGCCATCGAGATGTCGCGCCAGTAGCGGTTGATCGGCTTTTCCAGCGAGAAGCCGGACGACCCGGCCTGGAACATCAGCGATTCACACGCACAGTGAATTGATTCGACAAGTTGTCCGCACAGGCCACGCTGCCGAACCTTTTCCTCCTGCGTGAATTCCTCGCCCAGACCAACCCTGTCGAGCTTTGCGGTGAGGCTGAAGAGCAGCGTCTTCGCCGTTTCGACCAGCGCAGCCGATTCGCCCAGATCGCGCATGTAGGCGCCCGATCCCGTACGCGGGCCGATGGTGGTGGTGAGCACCGGCTTGCCCGATTCAGCAGTGACGAGTTCCAGCATGGCTTCGACTGCTCCAACCAATTGCGCCAGACCCGTGTTGCGAACCATCGGCACGGCGGGGATCAAATCCGAAGGGGCACCGAAATGCTTCTTGGTCGGATCGATCTGGCCGGTACGTTCGTTCATCAGTGCCATTTGCTCATCGGGGATGAAGACATCCTTGGCTATGGCGGTGTCGGATCCTGTGCCCTGCATTCCGCTGACGAACCAGGTATCCTTGATCTCGAATTCGCTCATCGGGATGTAGCACATGTTGATGCCGGGAACGACGGGGCCGTCATAGTCCTCGAGCACGACACCTTGTTGCGTCCAGGTCGCCTGGCGCGAACCCGACATGTAGGGCCAAGCCCCATTAATGATCCAGCCGCCATCGACCTTGCGCGCCTTGCCCGGAGGATTGTAGGCACCGCAAACTGGCTGCGGCCCTTCGGAAAACACGGCATCCTGCACTGAGTCCGGCGCGAGACTGGTCACCCATGACGTTCCGTTGATGATCTGTATGACCCAGCTAATTGCCGGATCACCCTTGGCGATTTCCATCTGCACTCGGCAAAAGTCGGTCGGCGAAAGCCCAAACCCGCCGAGACGCTGCGGTAGCAGCAGGCGCAGGAAACCTTCTTTCTTGAGCATTTTGTCGACAGCTTCGGTCGGGTTGCGACGCTTTTCACCATCGGGCGCCTGTTCCGCTAGAAAGGAACGAAGTTCCTTTGCGCGGGCGACAAGCTTGTCGGCGACCGATTTGCTCGCCCAACCACTAACTTGTTCAACAGGAGCTTTTGCCAGAGTAGCCATATCATGCATCCTTTCGATTATTCAGGCAGAATGGTGCGCTAGGTCGAGCACCCAGTTTTCGAGATTATCTGCGCTCTCATTCCACAGCGCGAACCAGTTTTCGTCAGCTGGCACCAATAGGGTGCTCAGCTGAAGGCGGACCAGCACTTCCACGAAGCCTTCTGTATTGATCTTCTTGCCGAGCTTGGCTTCGAGGTATTCGAATGTCGGTTGCAGCGCCGAATAGACAGCAACCTTGTAGCGATTAAAGCGACTGCGGAAGAAAGAGAGATGGAAGCGCGGTTCTACCTCGAACACCCGATCGGGTGAGTTCTCATTGGTGTAACGGGCATAGAACAGCATGACCTGGCGGAACCGCTCGATCGGATCCTCGATGCCTTCAGCCGCTTCGCGCATGCCTGTTTCAAACCCCGTGCAGACGAATTCCGCGACCGCCGCAAGAACATCTTCCTTGTTCGAAAAATAGCGATACATGGTCCCGCGTGATACGCCGCTGGCCTCGATGATATCGCTCATGGAAAGCCGACGCACTCCGCGTTCCGCAATGGCATCAAGCGCTCCCGACAGGATCTTGATGACGCTGGGCGAGGAGATGAAATCTTCGCTAACATCTTGTTCTTGAATCAGGTCGGGCTGAAACCTCATGTCGCGCCTATCTCAAGTTCATCGAGATTGTGCGGAATACTGACGTAGCCGGGGAGATTCTGTCCGCCATCGACGTTGATCATTTCGCCGGTGATGAAGCGGGACATTTCGGAAGCGAGGAAGACCACGACCGGACCGATGTCGTTTTCCGGATCCCCAGCGCGTTTGAGAGGGTTAGTCGCCACGACGTTCTCAAGGAAGCCTGGAACGTCCTTGACCAATTGTGCAAACACTTGACCAAGGCCAGTCGGCGCGATCGCATTCACGCGAATGTTGAAGCGACCCCATTCAACCGCAGCGCTACGGGTCAAGCCGACTATGCCGAGCTTGTTGATGTTATAATCGCTGTGCAACCAGGCACCTGTCTGCGCGTCGATTGAGCTGAAGTTGATGATTGAGCCACCACCGCGAGCCTTCATGTGGGGGAAGGCGGCCTGCATTGCCCACCAATTGCCCCAAACACCGATTTCGAGCGTCCTTCGGAGCATCTCATCGGTCTTATGTTCAAGCAGGACACCGTCGGACAGCAACGAAGCGTTATTCACCAGAATGTCCAGTCCGCCAAATTCATCGACTGCGCGCTGGATCATCGCCAGAACATCTTCCTTGATGCCCATGTCAGCCGAAATGCCGATGGCCTTGGTGCCGAATTCCTCGCGGATTTCCTTCGCAACTTTTTCCGTGGCCGCGCCATCGCGCCCCGTGATCAGCAGCGAAGCACCTTCGCGGGCCATGCGCCGCGAAATGCCATAGCCAAGGCCCTTGGCCCCGCCGGTTACGATTGCCACTTTGCCTTCGAGCAATCCGCTCATGCTGCTTCCCCCACCATTCTGTCCATTTCCATACGTTCTTCGCATTTTTCCCGGGTCAGGACGTAGCCTTGGATCTTGTTGTCGTGGTCGACGAACAGGTGCTTGTCGCCCTTCACATCGCTTTCGACCTTGCGCCATTCGCCCTGGATGGCCGCAGCTGGCGGCAACAGGTTGATGGGACAAAGCGTGGTCTTGACCTGCACCGAAAGCGGCGGGAACCTGATCGGCGTGGGCGTGCCCAGCGCGCTGGGCGCAATCCCGCGCGCGGCCGCCATGATCGGCGTAACATAGGCAGCCAGGCCGTTGGGATATTCGGCGCAGTCGCCAATGGCATAGATATCGGGGTCGCTGGTCTGGCCAAATTCATTGACCTTGATCCCACGCCCGATAACGAGGCCGGCTTCCTGCGCCAGCTTCACGTTCGGGCGAAGGCCCACAGCAGAAAGCACGATATCGGCTTCTATCCGCGTGCCATCGTCCAGCGTGGCAACATATCCGCGTTCGGTGTGCCTGTAATCGATTGCCTCGACCTTGCGACCCAGATGCCAGTCAACGCCGCTTGCACGCAGGGATTCCTGCACCGTCTCGCCCACTGCAGTTGGCACAAGCTGCGCCAGCGGCTGGCTCAACATATCGACCACGATCGGCTTGTAGCCGTTGGTCACCAGGTCATTGGCGAATTCGGTTCCGACAAGGCCTGCACCCATGATCAGCACACGCCCGCCTTCGGGCAGTTCCTTGCGAAAGCGATCGTAGTGTTCCAGCTGATTGACCGAAATGGCCCGGTGCGCGGCGTCTCCGCCGATAGCCGGGCGGATCGGTTCTGCACCGGTCGCCAGGATCACGGCATCGTACTGGATCGGTCCGCCAGTGGTCAGCAGGGCCTTGCCTGCCCGATCGATAGCCTCGGCCTCGCGCCCGATGCGGGCATCCAGCTTGAGGTTGGCAATCATATTTTCGGCAGGAGTAGTTACCAGCGTATCACTGGTCTTGCCCTTGGCCAGCGCGGTTGAAAGCGCGGGCTTGGAATAGAAGTGCCCGTCCTCAAGCGTAACCATCACCAGCCGCGCTTCCGGCGAGAGCCGGCGCAGTTCGCGCAGCACGCCAAAGCCGGCAAGACCGCTGCCGACAACGACGATGGTGGGGGCAACAGGGGCATTCATTCCGATTACAAAAAGACCGCGAAGTTTGACATTCCGAGCACCGACTGGTCGACGATGATTTCGCGCCTGGCCAACTTGTAACCGCCGTCTACCTCGCGCCAGACATCGCGGCGTTCAGCGGTGGTGTTCTCGTTCTCCGGGCTGTCGCCGCGACTGCGTTCGAGATAGAGGTAGCTCACCACTTCATACTCGCCGGGTGTCTCGCATTCGGCAATACGGACATTGGTGATGAACCGACGGCAGCGTGAAGGCGGGTCTTCCGCCCAAGCGCTCTTTTGCAGACGCCCGGTGCGCATCAGCAGCGAGCCATAATCTTCGTCGAAATGGAACATCGTGCGCATCACGTCGCGGTCGCGATTGGGGCCGGTGCGCGTCAGGCGGATTGGTGCCTGGTAGATGATGTCCTCCGCGATCATCGCTATCCAATCGTCGATGCGGCGCTCGTCCAGCGCGGCCGCTTCGTCATAAAGCGTTTCCAGGATGCGGTTGTACACTTGCGATCCCAGCGCCACGCGCTTGTTCGAAACCAGTCCGCGAAGGATCGTGGTTGAATCAGGGGCGGCGGTCGATTTGGTCTTCCAGGTCATGTCTGTGTCTCCCCCCGCTCAAACTGCGTCCATCAGGTCATAATATGCCAGCCACCAGTTCCACTGCGTGTCGTCCTTGGTGAAACCGGGATAAAGCAGTCCTTCGCCAACCCAGCCCTCCGGGCGTTCGTGCCCGTGCAGCGCCTGGTACTTGAGTGTAATGCCCTTGCTGACCGCGCCGCGCGCGTTCTTCATGATGACCGGCCACACATCGGCATCGTCCTGCTCGATCGTGCCCGAAGTGCCGGTCTGCTGGACCGAATTCTGGAGCATGTCGCGCTTCATCTGTTCGGGCGCATCCTTTTCGGCGAAAATGTAGTTCACGAATTCCACCTTGCCGGGGCCTTTGGGAACATAGGTATGCAGCGCCAGCGCGCCGGAGGAACCGCCATCGGTGCGCGGGGCGAAGATGAAAGCGATAAGGATATTGGGGAACATCCCGCCAACTTGCGGGGGGATGGTCGCCAACTGGTTGACCTGATCCTCACTCAAATTGCGGAACAGTTCAGGGATCATCTCCTTGGTGATGCCCGGCGGCGTCAGTAGTTCCAGCCGCTCCCGCGTAGACTTGCCTTCGAACGGCACGTCGGCGAACATCTTGAAGGTCTTTTCTGCTTCCAGGCAGCGCAACGAGTGGCCCTGCTTGCACGATACGTCCACCCCGTACATGCCCGGCGCCTGGTCATAGATACTTTCGGCCGTTCCGCCCATCACGCCGCCTTCCATCAGCGAACGGTGCAGCGTCAGCGTGTGGAAACCGTCGGAACCCGACTGTTCACCCGGCACTTTCCAGTTGCAGGGCAAGGTGAAGCGCTGCGGCGGGCCGAGCAATTCGAGACCATTGTCAGTCCGGCAGAACAGCTGGTCCATGTAGTACTTAATGTCACCCAGATATTCGTCGAACGAAGGGCCATCGACGTTCCAGGTGGCAAAGATCAGGCCACCATAAAGGTGAACCTTGGCCTTCTTCAGGCCCAGGGTCTTCTTATCCACATCGTTGCCGTGCATCTTTTCGCGTTCAACCGGCGCGCCGATGAAGTCGCCGTTCGGTCGGAATGCCCAGCCGTGGTAAATGCACTGGTGAATGCGCTTGTTGCCGGCTTCGCCAAGGCATACGCGCATGCCGCGGTGGGGGCAGACATTCAGCGAAACATTGACTTCGCCATCCTGGCTGCGAGCCACAATCACATTGTCTTCAGCCATGTCGCGAACGATGAAGTCGCCGGGCTCGGGAATTTCGCTTTCATGGCCCAGCAGCAGCCAGGTCTTGGCGAAAATCTTGTCCATTTCGAGGTGGTAGAGCTCTTCGTCGGTCATCACTCGAAGCGAGACCTCATTGCTCTCGCGCATGATCAGATCGTCAAGCGAGGTTCCGTCACCCAATACTAGCTTTGATTTCTGGAGCATCTCGGCATTCTCCCGGTAGTGCATTTTTTTGTGATTGATTCGCTCTATACACATTGAATAATATCTGTTCAATATGTAAAGCGGCAAAAACCAGGACAAAGAACGGAGAGATCGATGTCTGAGAAGGGTAATCTGAAGGTCGTAATCAACAAGCCAGCGTGCTGCGGCTATGGTGTTTGCGCGGAAATCTGCCCGGAAGTGTACAAGCTGGATGAACACGGCATCGTCTATGTCGACGATGAAATCGTGCCCGAAGGTCTGGAAGACGCAGCCCGCGAGGGCGCGGATGCCTGCCCGCAATCGGCCCTGGCCATCGTGGATGCGTGACGGCAGGCGCGCAGCAGGCTTTAATAGACCCGCGCAAGGATGCCTTTGAGAGCGGCCCCCTGTTCGCGCCAGGCAGCATCGAACGCTTTTGACCAGCCATGCCCTGCCACTTCGGCAAGGGTATCGATCAGCATGTCTATCGAGTCTGCGTAAAGCGGCAGGCCGATATCGCCATAGCAGCGATGCGCCATGACCAGGCTTTGGGTCGAACGCTCGACCCAGTCTTCGCCTTTCGCCAGCCCCATCAGGGTCTCGATCATTTCGTTCACCATCGCACCACAGATGGAATCCGAATGGTGAAAGGATCGGCGTTGTTCCGGATAGCGGGCAAACAGCCGGTCGAAGAAGATCGGCGTGATATCCCTGTCCGCCTCGGCAACGGCCCACAGGGATCGCTCAAGGACCTCTGCTCTGGCGGCGTCTCCCACGAGAAGGTCATTTTCCACTGGCATTGATCCCCGCATCGGCAACGCAACTGCCTTATGCCCGAACTGCGCTGGTGAAATTGATCTGAACCAAATTCAGGGCCGTCCCACTATTGATCTCTGGCACCTTGGACAAGTCGATATAGTGCTGCCTACCTGAGGACAGGGCAAACACGGTGCGCGGCTTCTGATAGCAGTGTGCAGCCAAAGGAGTTTGATGGATGCGCAACGCACTGGACCCGCTTTTCTCGCCGTTTTCCTGCAAGAGCCTGGAACTGGCCAACCGGTTCGTGATGTCGCCCATGACCCGGCAGTTCAGCCCCGATGGCATCCCGGGAGAGAATGTCGCGGAATATTATACACGCAGGGCGAGGGGCGATGTAGGCCTGATCGTGACCGAAGGCGTTGGTGTGGATCACCCCTCGGCAATCGGCCAGGGCAGTATGGAGGAAAAGGACATTCCCGTCCTACATGGCGATGCGGCTCTGAAGGGCTGGCGCCAGGTGGTGGACCGTGTGCATGAGGCGGGTGGAAAGATCGTGCCGCAGCTTTGGCACATGGGGGCCTTGCGAATGGAGAGTTCGCCGCCGCACCCTGAAGCCCGGTCGCTTGGTCCGGACAATATGGACGAGAGCGATATCGCCGCAGTCATCGCCGCCTTTGCTCGAAGTGCAGCAAACGCCAAGGCCGCTGGCTTCGATGGCATCGCCTTGCATGGCGGGCACGGCTACCTGCTTGACAGTTTTCTGTGGGCGCAGACCAACACGCGCGACGATGCCTGGGGCGGCGATGCCGTGGCGCGGACACGCTTTCCTGTCGAAGTGATCAAGGCTGTGCGCGAAGCCATTGGACCCGATCTGCCTATCTTCTATCGTATCTCGCAATGGAAACTGCAGGATTACGAGGGCAGCCTGGCCGACACGCCCGATGAACTTGGTGTGATTTGCGGAGTCCTGGCTGATGCCGGGGTGGACATTTTCGATGTCAGCACTCGGGTCTTTTCCAAGCCGGCATTCGCAGGTTCCGACATGGGCCTGGCCGGGTGGATCCGCAAGCTTACAGGGCTGCCGACGATGACGGTTGGCGGGATCGGTTTCGACAAGGAACTGGCCGCAAGCTTCACCCAACCGACCGCCGCGGTAGACAACCTGGCAGAAGTTGTCCGCCGCTTCGAAGCCGGAGAATTTGATCTGTTGGCCATTGGCCGAGCCTTGCTGATGGATGCGGAATGGGTCGTGAAGGCGCGCGAGGGCGAGCCGTTCCAGCCGTTTGACATATCCGCCTATTCACGGCTGGACTGATCGCCGCACAAGATCGACCCGTTCAAAAGCTTTCCGATGTTGCGTAGATATGCATCCGGGCGGCATTGGCATTGCCAGTCTGTTCGCACATGAAACGGATCGCGCGGGCAATTTCCTCAGGCTGCATCGGCGGAATGTATTCGTCCCAGCCGGGCTGACCCTTGGCCTTCATGTCTTCGAAAATCTCGGTGGTGGTGGTGCCCGGCGCCACCAGTCCCACGCGCACACCTGACCCCGCGAGTTCTATCCGCAAGACGTCTGTGAACCGTTCCAGCGCAGCTTTCAGCCCGCCATAAACGCCTGTGCCAGCGGCGGTGATGCCTGCACCGATGCTGGAAATGTTGACGATCTGTCCAGTGCCGCGCGCCTTCATGTGGCGGGCGAACAGCACGCTTGCGCGAACGACAGCCGAATAGTTGACGGCAATCATCGGGTCGAGCTTGGCAAGGTCAAACTCCTCATGATGACTGGTGCGCAGGATGCCGGCATTGTTCACGAGGATATCAACCGCGCCGAACTGGCCTTGAGCATGGTCGAGCATGGCCTGCGGTGCAGACGGTTTGGCGAGGTCGAGCGCGAGGATCTGCGTGTCCCCGCCGATTTCCTGTGCCAGCGATTGCAGCCGGTCTTCCCTTCGCGCGACCAGCAGCAGCCTTGCACCGCCTTGCGCCAGGCTGCGCGCGGTTGCTGCACCGATCCCGGCAGATGCGCCCGTGATCACTGCGACTTTGTCTTTCAGTTCCATCCCGTCCACCTTTTTCTATTCCAGGATCATCGGCTTGAAAATGCGCCGTGCGATCTTCCAGCCATCGCCCGTTCGCACGAGGAAATCCTCATAGCTGCCAATGCCCCGGTGAACGGGGCCATCATTGTTCATCTGGCACAGCAGTGCATCGACGTAGCAATGTGCCGTGGCTCCGCCTTGCGCACCTGATAGCTGGATATTGCTGATCCGGTGCAAGGTGGGGCCAAGCCGGGAGTGGGCTTCGCGCATGTAATCGGTGAGTGTGGAAACATCTGTCCAGCTGCCGAACTCGCTATAGTCGGCTTTGCAATCGGCGGTGAAGCAGCTTCTGAACAAGGCCCAGTCCCGCGTATCGATTGCGGTGGCATAGGCGATGAGAAGGGCGTTTATGGAGCGTTCGTCCTGCGCGCTCAGCCCACTGTCTACCCGGCGGTGAAGATTCATCCTTCTAGCCTCCTCAATGATGCCGCGATCATGGCGGGCCTAGGCAACCTTGGCATCCCAGAACCGCGTTTCAGGAGGCGCGGTCAGCATGGCTGCCATCTGGTCCATCATTCCCTGCTCTGTGCGGAAGGCCACATAGGCATCGTAGGCGGCGCGCGTTTCCCATTCCTCGATGAAGATCACGCGGTTTGGATCATCGGCATTGCACCTGATGGCGATGCTGACAAAGCCGGGAAATGTTCGCGTGCCTTCCAGCGTGGCGGGAATCTGCTGGCAGAACCCCTCCACCACTTCGGGCTTCAACGACAGCTCCAAAGTAACAATGATTGTATCGCTCACCGGAACCTCCTCTCCAAAATTCCTTACTTTCCGATCGGGTAAAAGATCGATTTCTCGTGCTGGTATTCGCGTAGCCAACCCGGGCCGTACTCGCGTCCGATGCCCGATCGCTTGTAGCCGCCGATGGGCGCGTCGCTCATCGTGCCTGTTCCGCCATTGAGCGAGACGCTGCCGGCCCTGATTTGCAGGGCCATTTCGTAACCCTTTGCGGCATCCGCCGTCTGGATCGCGCCATTCAGGCCATAACGGGAATCATTGGCGATACGGATGGCCTCTTCATCCGTTGAGAAGCCGATGATGCAGCCGACCGGCCCGAAGATTTCCTCCTGCGCGATCGCCATGTCGTTGGTCACATCGTCGAACACGGTAACTTCGGTGAAAAAGCCCTTGTCGAGCCCCTCAGGGCGGCCACCACCGCACACCAGCCGGGCACCGGCAGAGCGGCCCAGTTCGATGAAATGCTCCACCTTGCTGCGCTGGCTCTCGCGGATCAGCGGACCCATGCCGATGGCCGGGTCTGCCGGATTGCCGATGGCGATTTGCCCGGCGACAGCAGCAGCCGTTGCGGCAAAGGCCGGGCGCAGGCTTTCATGAACCAGGAACCGGGTGGGGATGGCGCAGCCTTGCCCAGCGTTGATGGAAAGGACCGTGGCCGCCATGGCCGCCGCGCTCTGAACATCGGCATCCTCGCGAACGATAAGTGCCGACTTCCCGCCCAGCTCCAGGTGAACCTTCTTCAGCGTGGGCGCGGCCTGCGCCATGATCTGCGCGCCAACGCCTTCGGAACCGGTGAAGGTCACCATGTCCACCCGTTCATCGGTGCACAGCAATTGCCCTTCCTCGATGCCGCCCGTGACAATGTTCAGCACGCCTGCGGGCAGGCCGATTTCCTCGGCCACCTGTCCGAACAGCAGAGCGGAAAACGGGGTGAAGGGCGATGGTTTGAGCACTAGGGTGCAACCCGCCAGCAGGGCGGGGCCGATCTTCGCCAGGTTTAGCAGGAAGGGGAAGTTGTATCCGGTGATTGCCGAAACCACGCCCAGTGGTTCTCGCACCACCGTGGTGCCACCGATGGACCGCGGGCCATCCGGGGCAAAGGGGTTGTGGGTGATATCGATCGGCAGGCGTTCGGGCTGTTCGCGCAGCGCATGGCCGATGGCCGCTTCCAGCAGGCGCAGCGGATTGTCGACCTGCATGAGGTGCGTGATGCCCGCGGCGCAGCCCACTTCGGCTACGATCAACTGCGCGATCCGGGCATGCTTTGCCCGCAGGGCGCGCACCATCTTTTCGACCATGTCAGCCCGCTCACCCATGGCCATGCGGGGCCACGGGCCGTGGTCAAAGGCTTTGCGCGCCGCTGCGATGGCGGCATCCACCTGCTGTGCAGAGGCAACCGGCGCGGCGGCGATCACCTCTTCTGTGGCCGGATTGATGACCGGTTCGGTGCCTGCCTGCGGATCGTGCCAGGCACCATCGTAATAGACCTGGCTGATGTCGGTATAGGGTATGGTCATGCTGTCTGTTCCTTGTCGAGGATCATGTCCGCAGCGTTCATGGCGATGGCCATCGCCGGTGCATTGGTGTTGCCCGACACCAGCGCGGGCATGATCGATGTGTCGCACACGCGCAGACCGCTGACGCCGCGCACACGCAGCTGCGGATCAAGCACGCTGTCCGCCGCTGCCCCCATCGCGGCGGTGCCGGCGATGTGGAACGAGGTGCCGCCCAACCGGAGCAGGTTGGCGAGAATATCCTCATCCGTTTTCACGTCAGCAGCGGTCCCCACTTCCTCTACAACCCAAGGCGCAAGCGCCCCTTGTTGGCCGAACCGGCGGATCCACTTGAACAGGGCGAGCGCGCGGTCGCGGTCCACTTGCTCGGCGAAGTGGTTTGCATCGATCTGCGGCGGGGCAGCAGGATCGCTCGACCGGATGTGGGTGGAGCCGCGACTTTCAGGCCGCTTGAAATAGCCGAGCAGGCGCATGCCGGGAAACGAGTCCAGCACGACCTTGCCTTTGGCGTCCTGCTTCATGGTCACCATCATGGAGCCGATCTGCGCATCGGGGCGATCCAGCCCAGGTTCGGTCTTGATGAAGCCGCCCACTTCGTGCGCTGCATCGGTCATTGCGCCGCGCCCGAACAGGAAATAGCGCAAGACAGATGCGATGAGGCCTAGCCCGCTGAGTTTCTGGTTGGAACTGTGGCCGCGAATACGCCAGTCGACCGCGACATAGCGGTGTTCGCGCAGGTTCTCGCCAACGTTGGGGCTGTGCGCGACCAGCGGTATACCAAGCGCCTTCAGGCGCGCCGCATCGCCAATTCCCGACAGCTCAAGCAACTTGGGGGATTCAACAGCGCCTGCGCACAGGATGATCTCGCCGCGACAGGCGATTTGCTGGCCATCCAGAACAACGCCTGCAGCCCGGTTCCTATCAAAAACGACCCTTTCCACGGTGCCGCCGGTGATGATCTTGAGGTTCGCGCGCGCGCGCGCCGGATCGAGGAAGGCCCGCGCGGCGGAAAAGCGCTGTCCTTTCCAGGTGGTCGTGGTCTGGTAGCCCATACCCTGGTCTGCCACCACGTCTACCGCGTTGACATCGGCCACAGTCGGCACGCCCATTTGCGCGCCTGCCTGCAATATCGCCTGGGTAACCGGATTGCCGTCCGCAAATACCGAAATGCGCAAAGGTCCGCCGGTGCCGCGCCATTTTGCCGCGCCCAGCGCATGGTCTTCCAGCGCAACGAAATGACGGCCCATGCGATCCCATCCCCAGCCAGTGCAGCCGGCCTTTTCCCAATCGTCGTAATCCTGCGGCGCGCCACGCATGTAGACCATGCCGTTGACCGAGCTTGAGCCGCCAACCGTGCGCCCCTTGAGCCACATCTCCTCTGGCTGGTTACCCGCTGGTTTGACGTTGTAGGCAAAGACATGCGGATTGGCAGGGTCGAGCAATTTTCCCACGCCGCGCGGCATTCGGATCAGCGGACTCTTGTCGTCCGGCCCGCTTTCGATCAACAGCACCTTGGTCGCCGGGTCAGTGCTCAGCCGGTTGGCCAACACGCAACCGGACGAACCGGCGCCCACGATGATAAAATCGAAAGAAGTATCCGAAACCATCGCCTCAGCGCCAAACCGGCAGCTGGTAGAACGGCTCCAGATTTTCAGACGGTTCCATATCCGCTCCCTTCCATCAACGGATATGTCGCCGCTCATGACTCCCGTCTGTCCTACCCAGTGACAGGTTCAGCGATTTTTCCCGTGCCTAGCCTACATAGCGAAAACACCGCCGCAAATGGCTGGATGAGAGGGCGCGCGCATGGGAGATCCAAAACCGCAGGTACTGATCGAGGAAGCCGGTCTGGATGCAGACATGGCGGCAGGCGTCCTTCCGGGACTGACTGCGGCGATGGATGCGCTGGCGCAGGAAAGCGGGCTGTCGCAGACGGGGCGCGAGCGGGCGCTGGCGCAGTTTCGCGATAACCTGGCGCGCCTTTCCGCTATAGCGGCGGACCGCAAGGCGCATCCGGATATCGCCGACGTCGTTATCGAGCGGCCCGTGTTTATCCTTGGTCTGCCGCGCTGCGGCACTTCGATCCTGCACGCGCTGATCGGTGCCGATCCGCAAATCCGCACGCCCCTGCAATGGGAGGTTGCCGCGCCATCACCGCCGCCAGAGGCCGCGACCTTCGATACCGATCCGCGTGCCGATGGCTTCGATGCCTATGTACGCGAGAATTTCACCGGGGCCTGGGCCGATGTGCTGAAAGCGCATCCGATCGGCGCGCGCATTCCGCAGGAATGTGGCATGATGCTGGAAACCGCGTTTCAGGGCATCAACCCCACGATGCTGTTTCGCCTGCCTGCCTATTACGACTGGTATCGCAAGGCAGATACACGCTTTGGCTACCGCGTTCACAAGATGTGGTTGCAGCACCTGGCATGGAAAAACCCCCGCAAGCGCTGGGTTCTCAAGGTGCAGGAACACGCGCACCACCTGCCCGAATTGCTGGATATCTACCCCGATGCCGTGCTGGTGCAGCCGCACCGAGACCCGGTAACAGTGATGGCATCAATCTCGCGCCTGATCGAAGTCATCCGCTGCGTTGCCTTTGACCGGATCGACCGCAACGAGCTTGGCCAGGAATTGCTGCACCTGTGGCACGATGGCCAGGCGGCGGCACTTTCCTGGCGGCAGTCCAATCCGCAAATGCAGGTGCTGGACCTCGCCTTCCGAGACCTGATTTCGGATCCTGTCGCCGCAGTGCGCAAAGTTTACGAGCACGCCGATATCGCGTTTTCGCAAGAGACGGAGCAAGCTGTGGCGCGCTGGTGGCGCGAGCATCCATCCGACAAGCACGGGCAGCACCGCTACGAACTGGCCGATTACGGGCTGACGCGCGAGCAGGTTGAAAGCGTCTATGCCGATTACATCAGCACTTACGAGGCTTATCTGTGAGCCGCTGGCCCGACTATCTCGCGCAGCTCGCTTCGGCGGAGGATATCCTCGCCATGCTGCCGGGCGATGCTGACGGGCTGGAGCAGGCGGAAGTCGAGAAGATGCTGTTCGCGGCGCTGGCATCGGGCTGGCTGACGACCTTTGCCGATCGTGACCGCCCCGATTTCGTTCCCGCGGTCGGCACGCATTTCAACCTTGTCGGCACCAACCCCGATTTCATCTACGCCGCAGCCTCGATTGATGGCAGTGGCAGCTATCTGATTACCGGGGAGCGGGGGGAATGCCTGTTCCTGCAGATGGATATTGCCGCTGGCGGACTGGGCGTGATGGACGCACTGGGTCCGTCGCTGGGTACGATCGACTTCGACGATCTGGCACTGGATGGGGCAGGGCGCTTTTCCCTGATGCTGAGCGCGGAAATGCCGGCGGACTGGCAGGGTGACTGGCACCCTCTCGATCCGACAGCGAGTTCGCTCTCACTGCGGCAGGCAAGCTATGACTGGGGTGCGGAGCGGGAGGCGCGGATCGCCATCGAACGCACCGATCTGGCCCATGCGCCACGCCGCTGGAGCGAGGCGGAGATTGCCGAGCGGCTGATGGCCTTGTGCGCTTTTCCCAAGCGACTGGCGGGCATGGCCATGGGATTCATTGCCGGGCAGCAGCAGAAAGGGCTGTGGAACGCTTTCGAGCATGACGACTGGGCCGGGCGCGGCGGCGTGGAGGGGCAGCATTACTATCAGGGCCTCTTCCGGCTGGAGCCGGATTGCGCGCTGGTGCTGGAAACCGACCTGCCGGAAACGGTGCGCTACTGGAACGTCCAGCTGAACGACATGCGCTGGAACACGCTGGACTGGATGAACCACCAGTGCAGCCTGAACGGTGGGCAGGCCAGCATCGATGCAGATGGCAAGTTCCGCGCGGTGATCGCCATGGAAGATCCGGGCATTGCAAACTGGCTGGACCCGGCTGGCCACACGCAAGGGTCAATCATGCTGCGGTGGACCGGTGCCAGCAGCGGCCCTGCGCCAACGCTCAGTTGCGTCGCGGCAGGAGACGTGCTGGAGCAGCTGGGTCCGGGCACCCGGCGGGTCACGACTGGAGAACGCCAGCAGTCTATGCGCGCGCGCCGCCGCGCGGTGCAGATGCGCCGTCGCTGGTAAGCGGAAGGCTTGTCAGCCCGTGCCCAGCTTTTCGGTGCCGCCGGTCATCACATCATCACCCATGCGCGCCCGCGCGCCCTCTTCGGCGGCAAGGCCTTCAGATGTGGGGTGCTGCACCTGGTCCTTCGTCAGTTTTTCGGTCAGCTTGTCCCAATGGGTGACCAGCAGGCCTTCCTGCTGGACAAGCGGTGAACTGGCCAGTTCTGGCAAGTCTTTCCAGGCCTTCCAGCTGTCGCCCGAATTAACCTTGTACATGCCCACGTAATTGTATTGCGGCGTGGTGGGGATCATCTGGCCGAAGTTGCGAAAGGCCAGCAGTGCGGCGCTTTGCACGCCCGCCCGCCGTGCGGCTGCGGGCAGGTAGTGATCGGCATACCATGCCCGCAATTGGGCATCCTTACCCGGCGCGGCGTTGAACTGTTCAAAAACCACGCCGCCGGAATGGGCCGTGTCAGGATCGTTGTTGCGAAAGGCCAGCGGGTAGTAATGATAGTCCTCCAGCACGCTGTCATCGATGGCGGTGGTCACCATCATCCGGCTGGTCAGCGCATTTTCCCAGTGCTCGCGGGAAAATCGCTCCGGGTCGAAAACATCGTAGAGCGCGAAATACTGCCAGTCATATTCTGAGGGAACTGCCATCGGCTGGTGTTCACTACGGATGAAGCGCTGCGCGGTGATCGACCCGCGAAAGCGCAAGGCATCGCGGATGTGGATGTTGGTATACCAGTCGTCCAGATCGGCTTCGCGGCCCGGATGCGGCTTGGTCAGCACCACTAGCACGGCCTCTATCATGCCTGCTCTTCGCTGACCGGCGTGAATGGTGTGTGCGGCGCGCCCATCGCCTCGCGATAGGAGATTGGCTGCTTGCCATCGGTATCCTTCACGCCAAGGCGCTGGCCCAGCTCCGCCCCGATCAGCGCCTGACCGCTGAGCGACATCAGATCCGGCGCCGAATAGAGCGCGTGCAGCACTCGGCCGGTGAATTCCGGCGTTTCCCAGTTGGGCAGGGCTTCGCGCATGTCTGGCGGCAGCATTTCCGGCGGCATCGCGCGCACGGCATCGGTAAGGATGAAGCCCGGCCAATAGGAAATTGCGGCAACGCCGTGCGGCGCAAGATCCACCGCCATATCGGCCATCATCTTGTCGGTCCCCGCCTTTGCCGCGCCATATGCCGCGCCATGGAAATAGGAGACGGCACCGTAGAAGGATATGCTGGCGATCAGGCCCTTGCCCGCAGCTGCCATGATCGGCGCGGCGTGCCAGGCGGCGACATAGTTGGAGCGCAGGCCCACGTCGATCATGTCGACAAGGTGCAGCGGCTTTTCCCAGAAGGGGCCGGGTGCGATCAGGTCCATCGCGTGAACGGCGGCGGCATTGTTGACCAGGATATCGATCCCGCCCGCTTCGGCCTTGATCCGGGCAAAGGCGCTTGCCACCGATTCATCGTCAGAATGATCGCAGGCGATGGTGATCGGCGTGCCGCCGCGTTGTTCGATCTCGGCGGCGACTTGTGCAAGGTCGGCCTCGTTGCGTCCGGTTACTGCAACCGTTGCACCCTTGCTGGCGAACTCGCGCGCGATGCCGCGCCCCAGGCCCCTGGTTGCGCCGGTCACGACTGTGACAATGCCCATCAATTCTCTCCCGCTGTGCGCACGCCTTGCGGCAAGGCGTAGGCGATCAGTTCGTTGCTGTATCCGGACAGGATGCCGCCGTGGCCGCCAGCTGCGATCACCACGAACTGCCGCCCGGACTGGTCGGACCAGTAAGTCATCGGGGTGGCGTTGCCGCCTGCGGGCAACCTGCCATGCCACAGCTCTTCACCGCTGCGAATGTCGTAGGCGCGGATCATGTGTTCCTGCGTTGCGCCAATAAAGGCCAGACCCGACCCGGTAATTACGGCCCCGCCGATGTTGGGAACGCCCATCGGGATAGGTATGCCGAGGGGCAGCAAAAGCGGGCCGCTATCCCGCGCGGTGCCGAATGGGCGCTGCCACAGCAGCTCGCCCGAATTGAGATCAACCGCGCTGACCAGCCCGTAAGGCGGCTGGGTGCACGGTGCCACAAGCGGGGAAAGGAACGGCGCGACCGAAGCGGCATAGGGCGTTCCGGCCTGCGGCACCGGGCCAGCCACACTTTCGAAGCTGGCGATCTCGGCCGGTTGCAATCCCATCCGGTCTGCCTCTTCGCGGGAAATCAGGCGATTGTAGTTGATGACATGCGATGAATTGACAAAGGCAATGCCGCTGCCCGGATCGATGGCCACGCTGCCCCAGTTGTTGCCACCAAGCGAGCCCGGCCAGATGATCGAGGCGCGGTCGGTTTCCAGTGGGGTCAGAGGGCCATCGAACCGCGCCCTGCGGAATTGCAGGCGGCACCACGCCTGATCCAGCAGGGCCATGCCCCACATGCTTTTCTCGCTCGGGCGCGGGCCTTCGAAACTCGGCAGGCCGACAGAGAACGGCTGGGTGGGAGAGGCGCGATCGCCCTCCGCTTCGGACACGGCTACCGGCAGTTCAGCCACTTCCGCGATGGGTTCACCCGTGCGGCGATCAAGCATGAACATCTCGCCACGCTTGGTAGGCTGCAACAGGGCGGGGCGGCCATCGGCAAGATCGAACAGCACCGGTTGGGAGCCGATGTCATAATCCCAGATATCGTGATGCGTGGTCTGGAAATGCCAGCGCGGCCGGCCGGTTTCGGCATCGAGGGCAACGATGCTGCTGGAATAGGTTTCCATTTCCGACGTGCGGTGCAGGCCGGTGTAGTCGGGGGTGGCATTGCCCAGCGGCACATAGACCATGCCCAGCTCTTCATCCGCGCTCATCACGCTCCAGCTGTTGGGCGTTCCGGGAGTATAGGTTTCACCCTCGCCGGGTTCGCCAAGGCGATCGGGCGCGCCCATGTCCCATGCCCAGGCCAGTTCGCCCGTCACCGCATCGAACGCGCGAATGACGCCGGATGGCTCTCCGGTCATCTGGCCGTCGGTCACCCAGCCGCCCACCACCAGTTTTCCGGCGACCACGGTTGGCGGCGAAGTGACGTGATAGTAGCCCGGCGGGGCGTCGCTCATGCCGCGCAGCAGGTCGACCTCGCCCGCCTCGCCAAACCCGGCGCAAGGCTCGCCGGTACGGGCATCCAGCGCGATCAGGCGGCTGTCTATCGTGGCGGTATAGATGCGTGCGGCGCAGCTTTCGGTCTCGGCCGCATCGGGCACGGCGTAATGGCTGACCCCGCGACATGTTTGCCCGAATACCCCGGCGGTGTCGGCATTGGCGGCAAAGCGCCAGAACTGCTCACCGCTTTCAGGATCAAGGGCGATCACATCGTTGTAGCCGGTGCAGAAATACAGCCTGCCGTCGATCATCAGGGGCGTGGCCTGGAAGGGAGCAGCCTCGCCGTTAGGCTCTGCCCCGGTGGAAAAGCGCCACACCTCTTCAAGGGCACCCACGTTGGCGCGCGTGATCTGGTCTAGCGGCGAAAAGCGCCGTCCGGCCTGAAGGTTGCCGTAGTGGTGCCATTCACCATCGCGATCGGTTTCGGGGCCGGCGGCAAGTAGCGAAAGATCGTCCCCACCGGCAATGCGATCGTTCCAGAAAGTCCACGATAGCCCGCCTGCCAATGCCAGCACGGCAGTGGCCAGCAGGCCGGCGCTCAATCGGGTTACGGGCTTCGTAGCCAGTGATCGCCGGACCCACGGCAGCATTAGCCAGATGCCAATTCCGGTCAGCAGGCCCATCCGGCCAAACAGCGGCCAGAACGAGATCCCCGATTCCCATACAGACCATGCAAGCGAGATCGCCCACAGCGCGCCATAGGCCACCAGTGCTTTGGGCGATTGGCGCCACAGCAGCCATGCAATGGCGATCAGGGCGAGGCCGCAGGCCAGGTAATAGGGTGAGCCGCCTGCCAGCAGCAGTTGCCCGCCTAACCACACCAGGCCGAGGCCCAGCAACAACAGCACGATTGCCAGCAAACGGTTGAGCCAGGTCATGCAGGTCTTATCCTCGAATTTGATGCATCAGGGCACCAGCGCGCTGGGCCCGCCAAACAGAATGCGACCGAGCATGGCGGGGACCAGGTTGATGGCGAGAAAGGTGACCTGGAACAGCAGGGCCATGCCCCACAGCCGAGCCCATTCACGGCGCCATCCCGCAGGTTTTGCCGCAGCGCCAAGGCGCACTTCATGAGCCATGAAACCATCCGCATTCCTGTCTGCCAAAAGGCCGACGAACCAGCCCGCCCACAGCCCTATCAGCAATGGAAAGATCAGCGGCAAGCGCCCCTGTTCGCTTTCCAGAGCCGGGCCGATCACCGAATCATAAGTCCACCAGCCATTGGCGACAGAACTGCCTTCGACGTAGATCTGGTAAGCCAGGAACAACGGAAAGGCAGTGAGGAAGCTTAGGGCATAGACCGAGCGAGCAGGAAACTTGCGCTTCAGCAACAGCACCAGCGATGTTAGCAAAGGGATGGAGACTGCAAACCACCAGCCCCAGCTAAACGGCATGAACATGGGCTTCACCGGGGTGGTAAAGGCCATTTCGCCCCAGAAGGGGAGGCGTTCGAATTGCGGGTTCCACGCCACATAGGCACCCCAGTCGGCGAAGAATTCCTGCCAGAAACCGCTTGATCCGGCCACCAGCATAAGGCCGAAAAGGGGAAACCGGCGGTTTTTCGCAGTTAGGGCCGCTGCTGCCAGCAGCAGGCCGCACCACAGGTAGATGCTGCCGGTTTCCATCATCCACGGATTGACCGGATCGCCCATGGTTTGTGCTGCGATTGCTTCGGGGTTCATTGGGTCAACGCCTTGATATGTTCGGGCAGGTTGTGGGCGTAGGCCTTCTTTTCGTAGAGGCTGGAAATTCGCCAACCTTGCTGTGTGCGGCGGAACTGGTGAATGTACCAGAGGCCGAAGAAGATCGTTTGCGGTTCACCATCGTCGCCGGGAACGACCATCGGGTTGTAACAGACGGTGCGCGTTTCGCAGGTATCGCCATCAAATTTGTACTGCGTGGTGGAAACCGCGTGCTGGGCCATCGGGATCGGGCCGAGGCTGGCTTCGAGGAAGGCCTTTATCGCGGGCAGCGAGCCCTTGACGCCAACCATCTCGCTGTAATCGATCACCGCATCGTCGGTGAAAAACTGATCGAGGGATTCGAAATCCTTGTTATCTACGGCATAGCAATACCCAACCAGCAGATCCTGGATCTCGAACCTGTCAGACATCTCTTCGATTGAAAGCACGGCAGTCTCCCTTCTGTCCGTCTGCCCTTCTTGAATGCGCCTGCGCACGGTGGGGCGTTCCTTCCCATTGGTAGGTTGCAGCATGGATCATGAAATCGAAAAGGGCGCAGTTCGAAGGCCGTGATCCATGTGGGTACCGGTCGCATCTATCCCGAAGCTGCAGTTCGCAGCGCGAATAACTGGAGAGAATTTATGGCCGGACGGCTCCCGCCCTTCACAATGGACGACTTTAAGCTTCCGCCCGAAAAGCGGGCAGAAATTTGCGATGGCCTCACCGAGCGCCAGACGTTCATGGTCAACCAGTGGATGGACCTCCACGACAAGCTTAACGTCGGCGACTGGTCGGGTTTTGACGAGTTCATGGACAAGTCGAAAATGACCTACGACAATCCGAACCGTCCTGACCTGGGCACGTTTGAGGAATGGTCGACTTCACCGATGGCTCTGTACAAGACCTTCCCCCCGTCGGTTTATCGCACGCTGAAAGCCTGGGGTAAGGGTGACGACGAGATCTGCGTGCTGTGCCACCACCACGGCAAGCACACCGGCGGCCCCTACATGGGCGTGCAGCCGACCGGAAATCAGCTGGACGTGCTGTGGTTCAGCTGGATCAAGTTCGAAGGCGACAAGATCGTGCACATCTACTCCATCTCCGATGTGCTCTCGATGCTGATCGATCTTGAAGTGATGGAAGCTCTGCAGCCGGTTGATCCCTACAAGTAAGACCAACCGTCTTGATTGAATTTTGAAGGGGAGGCAGCGATGTCTCCCCTTTCATTTTCACGGCTCTTGAGCCCCGCGCGCAGATCTCAGCCCTATGCGGGCGAGCGGTGGAAATAGCGCACGTCCAGCGTCTGGCCGCGCACGTGGTAGGTTTCGATGCTGGGCAGGGTGATCGTGCCGTCTTCGCTGTGCACGTGGTTGAGAATGAAAGCTGCGGCTTCATCTCCGTTCACCAGCAGTTCTGATATTTCCACGGTGCATGTGCCGGCGAATTCATCCCACATCTGCTGCACCGCCGCCTCGCCATCGATGGGTGCGCTGCCTACGTATTCGACGGTAAAGCCGTCAGGTCCAAGGGCGCGAAATGCCTTGATCACGCCCTCATGATCGCCCGCGTTCCAGCAGGATTAGATCGAACGTATGCTTTCTTCCATGGCAGGGGTTCCTTTCAGCTGTCAGACCGGGGCGGCGAAATCATATTGGCCGCCCCGGGCAATGGCGCGGTGGAAACCCGGCCGGGCATAGATGCGCTGCTGCCACTGGCGGATGACGGGATGCTCGCCCGCACAACCGATGGCGGCGGCCAGTTCGGGGATAAAGCTCATCTGGATGTCAGCGACGGTGAAGTCTTCGCCGAGCAGGTATTCGCCGCTGCCCAGCAGTTCCTCGATATAGCCGAGCACAGTTTCCAGCTCGGCTGAAGCAGCCTTGTCCATGGCCGATTCCTGTAGCCCGAAAGCGCTGCAATAGACCTTGATCATGATCGGGTTCATGCCGCCCGAAACGGCGAGGTACAGGCATTCCAGAAAACGCGCCCGGCGCGGATCAGCCGGGTCTATCGACAATCTTCCACTGCCATGGCGATCGAGCACGTAATTCACAATGGCACCGGATTCGCCCAGAACAACGCCGCCTTCGTCTTCCAGTACAGGCGCCTTGCCAAGTGCGTGCAGCCGCTTCAGTTCAGGCGGACCAAGCAGGGTTTCGGGATCGCGCTGGTAGCACTCCAGGCGATAGTCCAGCTCCAGTTCCTCAAGCAGCCAGACGATCTTTTGCGAACGTGAGTTGTTCAGGTGGTGCAGCGTCAGCATGGTCACATGGCTGCCGCAAGTTCGTCTGCGGTTACGCCCATCTGACGCATCACGTCGCCGCTGTCCCAGTATTCACGCCAGCTGACGATCAGCCCAGCATCGTTCAGTTCGAACACCGCGCAAACCCGTGAACCAACTTTCCTATCGCCCTTGTGCAGCGTGACGTGGTCCGTGCGTTCGGTGAAGACGAAGGGGCCCATTGCCGCCGATGCGTGGATTTCGCAGCGGCATTCGTAATATGTGCGATATTGCTTTTGCAGGGCATCGGCGATTGCCGTTCGGCCCACGATCCGATCGGTGGCGGGCACCAGCGGCTGATATGCGCCATCTTCGGCAAAATATTCCGAAAGGCGGGCAAAATCGGGCGTTCCCTCGACGTGGAAATCGTCCAGAAACGCCAGAACACGGTCATGGTTGCTCTTGCTCACAAGCTGAATCCTCCATCCACGATGATTGTTTGTCCGGTAATGTAGGCCGACCGTTCCGATGCGAGGAACCGCACCGCCTCTGCCACCTCCCGGCCCGTGCCGAAGCGGCGCAGTGCAATCGCCTTCTTCTGTTGCTCCCAAACTTCGGGCGAATAGAGGGTCTGCAGAAAGTGCGTGCCAAGGCCCGCATCGATGATACCGGGCGCCACCATGTTGGCACGGATGCCGAACTTACCCTCTTCCTTGGCGATGGCTCTGCCCAGCGCCTCCATGCCCGCCTTGGGGACTGATGAAAGCGCATCTCCCGGAGGGAAGGTGTAGTTCGCCACCGAGACAACGATTACGAGATTGCCCTGCTTTTTCGCGCGGAAGATCGGCAGGATTTCCGCCACTACGCGCGTCAACCCGATCAGTTCGGTCTCGATTACTTCGCGCCACTGGCTCTCCTCGATCTGGCTGACGAAGGGCTGCTCTATGGCCACGCCGGAGGCAAAGACCACAGCATCGATGGAGCCGAGCTGCGCGGCCGCATCGGCGACGGCAGATTGGACCGAAGCGGGATTGGCAAGGTCGCAGGATACCGGCCAGCCTTTGCACGAAGCGGGCAGGCTGGCGCAAAGCTTCTCCGACTCTGCCTTGCTGGAACGATAGGTGAGGGCGAGGCCTTCGAAGTCTTCGGCTAGCGCCATGGCGGCTGCTTGCCCAAGGCCGCCGGTGGCGCCCACGATCAAGGCATTCCTTGCGCTCATCCGACAGGCTCCTCTGGATAGCTGGCAAGCTGTGCCAGCAACTGCGCCGCAAACGCATCGTTCCGGTCGGCGGTGAACATGTGGCCGGCGCCGGGCGCGGTCAACACGTCCAGATGCGGGGCTAGCGTCTTGAAACGCGCGGTGTTGGTATCGTTGACGAGGTGGCTCAGCTCTGCCCGCACCATCACCAGCGGGGAAGTTACCCGCGCGGCTGCGGCAAGCACGGCTTCATTCTCGCTTGGTGGATGCAGGAATTCATCGTTCCCGGCGGCGGGATCCCAGTGCCAGTGCCAGCGCCCCTTGTCGTCCTGTCGCATCGATCGGGCGAGCCGGGCGGGATCGGCCACGCGCGGCTGATCCAGATGGCGGGACAGCGCATCGGCAGCCGCGTCCAGACTGTCATAGCCCCTGGCACCTTCGGCGAAGAACTGGCGAATTCCGTCGATCCCGTCGTCGGGCATGTCGGGCGCCACGTCGGCCAGCATGATCAGCCGGATCCTTGCCGGGTGGCGCGAACCCCCGATCAGTGCGGCCTGCCCGCCGCGCGAAGCGCCTACCAGCGTCACCCGCCTCGTGAACTGCGCAAGGAGGGCCTCCACGTCGCGGGCAAACGCCTCGACATGATAATCGCCATCTGCCGCCCAATCGCTTTCACCGTGGCCGCGCAGGTTGAAAGCAATGCCATAGAAGCCTGCCTCGCCAACCTGCCGGGCAGAGCCGCGCCAGGCGTTACGGCTTTGTCCGCCGCCATGAAAAAAGAGGACGGGCGCAGCCTCCGGATCGCCGAAGGCTTCCCCGGAAAGCTGCAGTCCGTCCCCTTGGTAGCTGACAGTTTGGCCGCGCAAATCAGGCCGTGATGGGCACTGTTTCGGCGTGGCTGGGGTGCTCTCCCGGGCCCTTGTAGGCGAACTTTCCGGGTGCATGGTGCCACTTGCCATCGTCGTGGCTTTCATAA
This sequence comes from uncultured Sphingomonadaceae bacterium, assembly GCA_947493195.1. GTDB lineage: Bacteria > Pseudomonadota > Alphaproteobacteria > Sphingomonadales > Sphingomonadaceae > Alteraurantiacibacter. The sequence continues at coordinate 36,260 of CANLQG010000008.1, forward strand.
GGTGATGCCACTTCGATCAGGCATCCGTGCGTGCTCTTGGGACCGACCCAGCTCCACTTCTGCCAGGTCATGTCAGGATCGTTGAAGGTTTCGCCACCGCCGGGAAGGTGCAGACCTTCGGCTTTCAGCTTCTCCATCGCGGCGGGCACATCGTCGGTGCTGAAGCACAGGTGATGGACATGCTCGCCAACCTTGTCCAGCCGCTTGCCCAGCGGCGTGCCGGGAGCGGGCTGGATGAACTGGATCTCGGTCGAATATTCGTTGACGAAGGTAGCCCATTTCATGCCGGCATCATCGCCGCTGGAGAATTCATCGTACTTCACGATGGGCTTTTCGAGCGACTGCGGATCGAGCACGCGGAGGATCTTGGTCCAGTCCTCGATCGCCTGATCGAGATCGCGAACCACCATGCATACATGGGCAAAGGGACCGCTGGGCATTATTCTTCTCCTTGAATTAAATAACAATCGTGGCGGTGCCGGCATTCACTGTGCCGCGTCCGTCCACATCGAGTTTGAGGTCGCAGGAAATCCGGTTCCCTTCGACCGCAGTAACTTCGCCGGATGCCACAACCCGGTCGCCTTCATAGACGTTGTCGAGGAACCGGGAGTCCATTGTTTCTATACGGCATCCAGGAAATGCTGTCATCAGCATGTTCATCATGTAGGCGACGTTGATCGGACCCTGGTTGATCCGTTTGTCGCCAAGACCCTTTGCCTTCACCACTTCCACATCCAGATGGATAGGGTTGGGGTCTGCCAGAAATACGGACCAGTCGCGCATCGCATCAGGGCTGACGCTTTCAATCACGAATGGCGGCAAGGCATAGCCGGTCTTCACGTGGGCAAACGCGCTCATGCGGCAAGCTCCTTGCGGGGCAGAACCCACACATTGTCCGTCTCCAGCACGGCGTCGCCACCTTCGGCAGGATGCAGGCGGAGGCGGTAAGTCAAAACATCCATCACGCCCAGCTTTCGGCTTTTCTTGCGCACCAGGCTAAGGATTTCGCCCGTCACCTTGTAATCCTGTCCAACCATAAGCTGTTCGGCGAAGCGTACGCCCGATGAACCCATCATGGGCCCGTCGTCCACATCGAATTCGCACGTTTCGCATACACCGGCGACGGTTTTACCCATCGCGACCTGCGTAGCGATGTAGTAATAGATCGGGTGCGCGGTGCCGTCGCTTGCCGGTTCCACGCCGGTGGACTTGCAAAGCGCGGCATTTTCATCTGCAGTGATCGTGAAGATCGCAGTTCCATCGAGCGACGTTCCGGCAACATCGGGGGCGGGGGGAAATTCTTCCATAACTCAGACCCTCAGAACGAACGCGGAAGGCCGAGGTTTTCGGCAATCGAATTGCGCACCATTTCGTTGGAGATCGGTGTCATGCGCAAGATCCGGTGATCACGCCAGTAGCGCTGCATGTCGGTTTCTGCGGAATAGCCCATACCGCCCATGATCTGGATACCCATGTCGGCGGCCTTCACGGCGTTTTCCGTGGCCACCATCTTTAGCATGTTCGCCTCGTTGCCGCAGGGCATGCCGTTCGATTGCATCCAGGCAACGTTATAGAGCAGAAGCTCCGTCACTTTTTGCGAAGTGGCAATGTCTGCAACGTAATGCTGCAGGATCTGGAAACGCCCGATGACATCGCCGAAAGCCTTGCGCTGCATCATGTAATCGATGGCGTCTTCAAGGACACCGTCGATAGCGCCAAGGCACTGGGCGCCGACCATGATCCGCTCATTATTGAGGCTGGGCAGCATTGCAGACCAAGCCTTTCCAGGTTCACCCAGCACGTCTTCGTCGGGCACGAACACGTCTTCGTAGTGCACCTCGCAGCTGCCCATTGCCCGCATGCCAAGCTTTGGCAGCAGGCTGGCCTTGATCCCCGGCGACTTGGCATCGACGAACAGGGCGATCAGGCCGTGATGCTTCTTCTCCGCATTGCGATCGCTGCGGGCCAGCACCAGCAGCCGGTCGGCCACTTTGGCGCCCGTGGTCCACATCTTCGCGCCGTTGAGTTTCCAGCCGCCGTCCACCTTGTCGGCGAAGGTTTTCATCGCGCCAAGCACGTCGGTGCCGCCGTCAGGTTCCGTCATGGAGAGCGAAACGCGCAGGTTTCCGGCCGCCATCTCGGGAAGCCAACGCTGCTTCTGCTCTTCGCTGCCAGCGATTGCGACAGAGTGCGCGCCGCCAAAGGACGTAAGACCCCACACCCACAGCAAGCCGCCCGCCGTGCGCGCCATTTCGCGGGCGAAGATCATCTGCATCACCACGTCGCCGCCAAGGCCGCCGTACTCTTCGGGAATGCCGATACCGAAGAAGCCTTGCTCCTTCAGTTTATCCCAAATTTCAAAGGGGTAATTTTCCTCATCCGCTTCAAGCTTGCGCATGAGATCCTTTGGCAATTCCGCATCGACCCAACGACGGACCACGTCGCGGAACGCGATCTGCTCTTCAGTAAGATTGAAATCCATGTTCGCCTCTTGCTTGTGGATGTGCGGCTATCAACCTATCGAACGATGGGTCAGATCGACAGCCCGCCTTCCACCGGGATTACCGAACCGGTGACATAGGAGCCTGCCGGAGAAGCCAGGTAGATTGCTGCCCCGGCCATGTCTTCTGCCATGCCGGTGCGCCCGCGCGGAACCATCGATTCCACCATCTGGCGCATGGCATCGTCGGTAATCACGGTCATGTCGCTCTCGAAAAAGCCAGGTGCGATCGCGTTCACGGTAATGTGATCGCCGGCAAGGTTCTTCGCCAGCGACTTTGTAAGCCAGTGGATCGCGCCCTTCGATGCCTGATAGGCGTAGACTTCGCGCGGGCCGACCTTGAGGGCCCCGACGGAACCGATGTTGATAACGCTTGCCGGGCGCTGGGGCGTGGCACCCTTGCGCAGCAATGGCAGCACTTTCTGCAACAGGAAGAAGGGGCTCTTAAGGTTGAGATCGAGAACCCCGTCCCAGTCCTGTTCCGAGAATGCATCTATCGGCGCGTCAGACAGGGTTCCGGCGTTGTTGACGAGGATGTGCAGCGCATCTTCCCGGGCGGAAAGGCCGGCTGCCAGCGTCTGGATGCCATCGAGCGTGGAGAGATCGGCGGAAATTCCAGTTACATCGCCTGCCATGTCCTCTGCAGCGGCTGCCACCTTTTCGGCGTTGCGCGCACAGATGTAGACCCGTGCACCTGCGGCGGCGAGGCCTTCTGCAATCATCCGGCCAATCCCGGCACTGCCGCCGGTTACCAGCGCAACGCGCCCTTCGACCGAGAACAGGTTTGCGGCATCGATCATTCGACGATCTCCAGGATCATCTTGGTCAGACCTTCGGGATCACCGACGTTGAAGGCGTGATCGCCCGGATGCTTATGCACCGGCCAACCCAGCTTTTCGGCACGTTCGTGCATCATGCCCATGATGGTGTGCTGGGCGGCGATGTAATCGACCGGGTGGGTGATCGCTTCTGCGCCCACGGGAATGGCGCAACTGGTCGCCCGCATCGGCTGGTCTGACAAGTGATCCAGCAGCCATTTCTCGCGGTCACGGTCCATCATGTGCGGATGTTCCTTGGCCATTGCGCGCTGCTGTTCGTGAACGCCCGAACCTATCGGCCCTTCGCCTGCGTCCAGCATGGCGTCCAGTCCGGCGGCTTCTTCCTCGCTGGCAAAGCCCATCATGGAGGCGATGCGTTCCCCGGCATGGGGCACGATGGCATCAAGGTAAATTACCCGGCAAATTCGGTCGCCAGCCTGTGCCAGAACACCCGGCGCAACGGTTCCGGCATAGGAGTGTGCGACCAGGATTACGTCGGTCAGGTCTTCGTACTTCAGCACGTTGACGATATCGGCCACATGCACGCTGTTGCCGATGTCGCGGCCGATAAGGTGCTCGCGCTCACCAAAGCCGGTGAAGGTGGGCGTGTAGACAGTGTGCCCTTTCGCTTCCAGTTCGGCGCGCATGAACTTCCACGTCCAGCCGCCCATGCCGCCACCGTGCATCAGAAGGTAAGTAGCCATTATTCGGGCGCTCCAGGTTCAAGGTTCGAGACGAGTTCGGGCGGCACATCGGGGCCCCACAGGTAGAAACTGTCTTCAGGCGCGTGCTGCGCTGCCGGCCATTCGCAATCCGCCGGGATATAATCGATATCGGCGGAAAACTCGGCGTAGCTGCCCCAGGGATCGCGGGCATAATAGAAGTAATTCCCGCCAAGCACGTGGCGGCCTACGCCCCAGCCTTCCTTGTAGCCTGCGCGCATCATCTGCGCCGAGCCGAGGCCAACTTCCTGGATCGAGCCGACATCCCAGCTGCTGTGGTGCATCCCGCGATGCGTGGAGCCGACAAGGGCGAGCAGGTGATGGTCGCTGCCGTGCGGCCCGTGCAGGAAGGCCACCACGGGGCCACTGCCGTCAGACAGACGCAGGCCGAGGTTCTTCTCATACCAGTCCGTGGCTGCGATCACATCGGTGGTGTAGATCGCGAAGTGCGACAGGTTGCGGGGCCGCGTCTGCGGTGCCTTGGAATTGAAGACTGCGCCCGATTCACCTGCTTTGGAAGACTGGACGGTGAACTGCGTCTTGGCATCGGGGGAGCACTTGTCTCCCACCACGATGTTCAGCGGCATCCCGTCAAACCCTGCGAACCAGCTGCCCTTGCCGGGCGTCCCGTCCAGCGCATCGATCCGCTCCACGCCGTTCTCGTCAAGGCGGGCAAGCAGCGCGTCTTCATCTTCGGCGTAAATGCCGAAGCTGATGTAGCGCAGCTGCTTTACCGGCCCTTCGACAATGCGGCCCCAGCAGTGGTCGTTGCCGAAGGTGTAAAGTTCCAGCCCGTCTGCCGTTTCACGCACGTCCAGTCCGAACGTTTCGTAAAAGTTCCTGGCCTTGGCAAGATCGGGTACTTGCAGGTCAAAATGATCGATCGAGTGGACGCCCAGGGCGCCAGCGCGTTTCTGCGGCATGTCTCTCTCCCTTGCAGCAGTGGTCCGTTATTCAGCCACCACGGTGTTTTTCAGCAATCCGATGCCTTCGATTTCGACTTCGCAGACATCGCCGGCCTTCATCCACACCTGCGGATCGCGCGCCACGCCCACGCCGCCCGGCGTGCCCATCACGATCACGTCGCCCGCTTCAAGCGTCATGAAAGTGGACAGCAGGTGGATGGTGTTGGCGACGGTGAAGATCAGGTTGCCGGTGTTGGACGACTGCATGACCTCGCCGTTCACCCGGCATTCGATCTTCAGGCCGGCAGCACCGGCAGGCACTTCGTCCGGGGTGACAAGCCATGGGCCGAAGGCGCCGGTATCATCGAAGTTCTTGCCCGCGGTCCATTGCGGCGTGCGCAGCTGGTAATCGCGGATGGAGGCATCGTTGAACACGGAATAGCCAGCCACGTGATCAAGTGCGCCGGATTCGGCGATATTCTTGCCGCCCTTGGAAAGAACGACGACAAGCTCCGCCTCCCAGTCAAGCTGTTCGGATACCTTGGGCAGAATGATCGGTGCGCCATGGCCGATAAGGCTGGATGCAAAACGACCGAACAGCACCGGAAAATCCGGGATACCAAGGCCTGCCTCTTCCGCGTGATCGCGGTAATTCAGCCCCATGCAGATGATCTTGGGTGGCTTTGCAACCGGCGGCAGGAACGTCAACGATGCTTCGTCTACCGTTGCCCCGGCAGCAGCGGCAGCACCGGCGGCGGCCAGTTTGCCACTGGCAATCTGGGCATCCAGATCGGCCAGGCCGGCATCCCAGACCACCTTGGTTTCGCCATCAATCTTGGCCGCGAGGCCGGTTTTTCCGTCTTTGCTTACCCGTGCAAGGCGCATGTCATTCTCCGATCGTGTGTTACTTGCTGGCCTTCTGGCCGGTTCCGCCACCGGTGGCGGGCATAAGGTTGCTGCTCATCCCGCCGTCGACAAGGATATCGACACCGGAAATATGGCCTGCTTGCGGCCCGAGCAGGAAGATGATCGCATTGGCCACGTCCTCGGCCATGCCCAGCTTGCCCAGCGGGATCATCGATTCCCGCTGTGCCCTGCGGTCCGGATCGTCGTATCCGGCCTGAGTCATGGGCGTATAGGTTGGTCCGGGCGAAACGGTGTTGCAGCGAATTCCGTCCGGGCCCCATTCCAGCGCGCACTGGCGCATCAGCATCAGCAATGCGGCCTTGCTGGAAGAATAGAAGCCAAGCCCCGGCGTAGGCTGCGTGGCAGACATGGATGCCGTGGCGACAAATGCGCCGCGTGACTGGGCAAGATAGGGCTGGGCAGCCTGACCCAGCAGCCAGGTTGCGCGGGTGTTTATGGCATAGACCCGATCGAACTGGTCGACGGTCTGCTCCACCAGCGGCGCACTGGAGATGATCCCGGCGTTGCTGACCACACCATCGATACCGCCCATGTGATCCACCGCGGCGGCAACGATATCGCGCCCGCAATCGACGGAGGACAGATCGCCAACATGCGCACGCGCGCCCGCACCGATCGCGGCGACAACAGCGTTCACGCCTTCCTCGTCCCGGTCGGTCAGCAGCATCTGGTGCGGTTCGTCCTGCGCGGCCAGCAATTCTGCCACCGCGCGGCCAATGCCGCTGGCCGCTCCTGTAATCACCACGCGCATGCAAAACACCTCATTCCGAAATTCCCAGTTCGGCCATCAATTGCTGGCGCAACTTGAACTTCTGGATCTTGGACGCCGACATTGGCCAGTCGTCAACATAGCGGATATGGCGCGGCACCTTGAAGGAAGCGATCCTTTCCTTGGCAAAGGCGATCAGTTCCGCTTCATCGGGGCGCATGCCGTTCGCCAGCTTGACGAAGGCTGCCGGCACTTCTGCCAGCCGTTCATCAGGGATGCCGATCACTTGAGACAATTCGACCGCTTCGTGAGTGTCGAGAATGGCCTCGACCTCGGCAGCGGCAACATTCTCGCCACCGACCTTCAGCATATCCTTGAAACGGCCATGGAACTGCATGTGGCCATCGGCGTCGATCGAACCAATATCACCGCTGTGATACCAGCCATCCGCGTCTATCACCTCTGCCGTTTTCACCGGATCGCGGTGGTAGGCATCGAGCATGTTGTAGCCCTTTATCAGCACTTCCCCGCGTTCACCCGTCGGCACATCCTGCCCGGTTTCTGTATCCACGATGCGCACCGATACGCCCTTGAGCGGATAGCCCAGCGTCTTGAAACCCATCTCCGGGTCCATGTCATAACCGCCGGTGGTCACGATTCCGCTGGCTTCCGACATGCCGAAGGTGCCTACTTGCAAGGCGTTGGGCATCTTGCGGCGATATGCGTCGCCGATTGACTGGGGCATCTGGCAGAAACAGCTGTTCATCAGCCGCACGCTGCTCATGTCGGTCTTGTCCCAATCGCAGTGGGCGATCATGGCCTGGTGGAAGGTGACGAATGGCAGGAACAGCATGGTCGCGCGTTCCGCCTCGATCTGCCGCAGGCTTTCCCCCGCATCGAAATGCGGCTGGCCGATGAATGTGCCGCCAACTTCCACCGCGCCCAGCATCGCCAGCATGGCGGCGATATGGAACAGCGGCATGGGCGACCACACGCGCTCGTCTTCCTTGAAGGCCCAGCGGTTGCGGGCCAGATTGCTGGCTTCGCGTGAGATCGCTTCGTTCGACAGCAGGCAGCCCTTGGGGTTGGCCGATGTCCCCGAAGTATACAGGATCATGCAGGTATCGCGCAGGCGCACCGAAAACCGGGCATCATGCACAAGGCTTTCGTCAACACCTTGCGCGGCGGCATCGAAAGCCTGCTGGTCGATAAAGCCGGGTGCCTGCTTGCCGCCATTCAGGACCAGCCGCCGCAGCAGCGGAGCCTGCGAGACCTGCAACGCCATGGGATCCTTGCACTCGGCAATTTCGGGGAAGGCTTCGGCCAGGCGCGTGGTGAAGTCGACGAAATCATCGGCCTCACTGTTGGTGACGACTGCCACAAGGTCTGCATTTTCGACCACGTAGGCAATTTCGGGCGCGCGATAGCGGGCGTTCATCAGTACGGACACACCACCAACCATGGAGACCGCAAACAGCGTTTCCACGAAATCGATGCCGGAAGGCAGCAGAATGCCGACATGGTCACCCTGCTTGATTCCCAGTCCGATCAGGCCGCGTGCGCGGTGCAGCACCGATTGCACGACATCGTCGTAGCTGCGCCTGCCCGCAGGAAAGACCAGCGCTTCTTTTTCCGGATGGGCATCCCAGGCCTTGAGCAGCATGTCTGCAAGCGGACTTACGCTGATCCGAATACTGGACGCATCCTCGCCATTACCAGACACGCGTGCCTCCTCCAATTCCTGCCCAACTTCGCGCATCTTACTTCAGTCCAAGAGCCACCAGTTCCCCTCTCCAAGGATAGGGACGGTGGGAATTGCAGTTCTATCCGCAGCCAGCCGCGCCGCCATCGACGGGCAGCGCGACGCCGGTGATGTAGGCACCTGCACGGGAAGAGAGGTAAACCACCGAACCGGCGATTTCGTCCGCGCGACCCAGCCGGCCCATCGGGATCTTGGCCAGCACTGCCGGGTCAACCTCGTCCTCATCACGCAGGTGAGCAGTCATCTTCGTGGGGAAGAAACCCGGAACCAGCGCGTTCACATTGATGTTGCGGTCCGCCAGATCGCCCGCGAGATCGCGGCTCAACATGTGGATCGCGGCTTTGCTCGCCGAATAGGAATAGGCGGAGAGGCGGGCGGTCTTCAGGCCCGCGACAGAGCCGATGTTGATGATGCGGGCGGGATCGTCACTCGTTCCGCCTGCTTCCAGCGCGGGCAGCAGTTCGCGGATCAGGGTGAAAGGCGCCTGCACGTTCACCATCATCACGCCCGGCCAGGCCTTGTCGGGAAAATCATCCAGCTTTCCGCCCCAGGTCTTTCCCGCGTTGTTGACCAGGATATGCAACTTGTTGCCGAATTCGGCCTGTACCCGCGCGGCCAGATCGACCGCGGCTTCGGCGCTGGAAAGGTCGCAGGGCAGGGAGATGCAGGTTCCCAGCGAGGACATTTCCTCTGCCGCCGCGTTGCAGATGTCTTCCTTGCGCGAGGTGATGGCAACAGTTGCGCCGGCTTTCAGCAGGCCCTCTGCAATCATGCGCCCAAGGCCCTGGGCACCGCCGGTCACCAGCGCCACCTTCCCTGTCAGGTCAAACAGCTCGTTCATACGGTGATTGCCACCTTGCCGAACTTGTGATCGTTTTCGAGGTAAAGCAGCGCCTTGTCGGCCTCTGCCAGCGGGAATGTCTTTTCGATCACCGGGCGAATGTTGTGCTTGTCGATGAAGGCCAGCATGTTGCGGAAATCTTCCGGATCACCGACCTGGCTGCCAACGATGCTAGCGCTCTTCAGGAACACCCCTGTCGCAGTGATCTCGAACTTGTCGCCCGCAGTGGAGCCATAGATCACGATCCGCGCGCCGGGCTTGATGGCCCGGATATAGTTGGCATAGCTCGGCCCCGGTGCGCCATCGAGCACCACGTCGATCCCGCCGGTCATCGGGCCGACTTTCTTGCGCCATTCAGGATCGGTGTAGAGCAGGCCGTCAACCGCGCCCATGCTCTTGGCCCGTTCGATCACTTCCTCGCTTTCGCCGGTGACATAAACCTTGCAGCCCAGCGCCACGGCATAGACCAGCCCAAAGGTTGCCACGCCGCCGCCGACGCCGCTGATCAGCACTGTGTCGGTGGGCTGTAGCTGGCCCTTGAACATCAGCGCCCGCCAAGCGGTCAGCCCGGTGAGGATCGATGCCGCGGCCTCTTCCCAGCTCATGCCCGCAGGCTTGGGGGCAAGGTTGTCAGCCGGAACGCAGACATACTCCGCGATCGTGCCGGGATGCGGCATGCCCAGAAGGCCGAATTCGGCTTGCGGTGCATGGCGGTTTGGTCCCCAGTCGCGGCCCGGGTAAAGCACCACCTCGTCGCCGATGTTTACGCCTTCGACGCCATCACCGATCATGTCGACCACACCGGCGCCATCGCAGCCCATCGTGCACGGGGTAACCATGCCGGGATAGAGACCGCGTGAAATCCACATTTCACGGTGGTTCATCGATGCTGCCTTGATCGCCACGCGCACTTCGCCGGTTGCGGGTTCGGGCGTTTCCACATCGGCGACCCGAACGGATTCGGGACCGTCTGTGGTTTCAAGCAAGAGAGCTTTCATGTGAGCAAAGTCCTTTTGTGATCAGTAGGAGCGGGGAAGGCCAAGCGACTGGGCAATGCCGTTCTTGACCATCTCGTTGGTGATTGGGCCGATCCGCCACAGGCGGCTGTCACGCCAGTATCGCTGCATGTCGGTCTCGGCTGAATAGCCCATGCCGCCCAGCATCTGGATGCCAAGGTCTGCGGCCTGGTTAGCGGCTTCGGAAGCGTGCAGCTTGAGCATGTTCGCTTCGTTGCCCACCGGCTCTCCGCGGGCTTGTTTCGAGGCGCAGTAATAGAGAAGCAGCTCGGTCGTCTTCTGCGCAGTCGCGATATCGGCGATGTAATGCTGCAGGGCCTGGAATTCGCCAATAAACCGGCCGAATGCCTTGCGCTGCATGACGTAAGCCAGCGCATCCTCCAGCACACCGTCGATCACGCCGAGGCAAAATGCGCCGACCATGATGCGTTCGTTGTTCAGCGTGGGAAGCAGCGTGTACCAGGCGTTGTGCGGCTCGGCGAGGACGTTCTCGTCAGCCACGAACACGTTATCGTAAACGACGGTGCAACTGCCCATCGAACGCATGCCCAGCTTGGGCAGCGGGGTGATCGATACGCCCTGCGAATCTGCCGGAACCCAGAACAGCGTCAGCCCCTGGTGTGCCTTTTCAACGGTCTTGTCGGAACGGGCGATACACAGGAGATAATCCGCCACATGGGCAGACGAGCTCCAGATCTTTTCGCCGTTGAGTACCCAGCCGCCGTCAACCCGCTCTGCAGTGGTTGCCATACTGCCGAGAAGGTCTGTGCCGCCGCCAGGCTCAGTGAAAGAAATGGCCGCCTTCAATTCACCGGCGGCGATCCTCGGCAGGTACTTGGCCTTCTGTTCCTCAGAGCCGTAAAGGCCGATGGATTTCGATCCCGCGAACGAGGTGATGCCCCAGATCCATGAAAGCCCGCCCAACGATCGTGCCAGTTCGCGTGCCAGCACCATCTGCATCAGCACATCGCCGCCCTGGCCACCGAATTCCTCGTCAATTCCAACGCCGTGCAGGCCTGCTTCGGTGAACTTGTCCCACAGGGCATGCGGATAATTGTCTTCATCGGCTTCCAGCTCGCGCGCCCAATCCTTGGGGCACTCGTTGTCCACCCAGCGCCTGATCACGTCGCGAAACGCGCTGTGTTCTTCTGGTAGATCAAAGTCCATTTAGCTCTCCCAACGCCCGATCCGCACGCAGCGGGCGCTCCTTTGATTACAGGGTGTAGGGAAACCTGCCTGTCAAAACCTATCTGCGGATAGGAAATGACCCTTGCAAGACGTGTTTCGGTGGAGGATAAGGGATCTTGAAGTTGGCAGAACAGACCAACCGGGATGTGGGAAGAGGTTTGCGAGAATGGGCGTAGTCCAGACGACCATAGTGCCGCCGCGTTCGGCGCGCGCATATGTGAAGCGTGACAGGATCGAGACCCTGGCGGGCAAGATCGGCGATTATCGCGCGGTAACGGTCATTGCGCCCGCCGGTTTCGGGAAAACCACGGCCATGCTGCGCTGGGCCGATGTGCTTTCCGAAAGCGGCCGTTCGGTGCTTTGGATTGCGGCGCGGGCCGGAATCGACAGCCTGGAAACCTTCCTTGAAGCCTTGTCGCAGGCCTGCACCGTGGCGGGACTGGGGGTTGCATCCACCGATCCGCGATCATGGTTTGTGGAACTGGGCAAGCGATCCGGTTCAGCACCGATCCTGTTCATCGACGATGGCCAGTTGCTGCCCAAGGAAGTGCACGAATTTATCGAGCAGCTTATCTTCAGCTCGCGCGATGGCCTGACCACCGTGATTGCTTCGCGCGGAGAAAACGAAGTGCACCTCGCCCGGCTGAGGTCGCTGGGATACCTTCTGGAAATCGGCATGCAGGACCTGTCCTTCGATGCCGAAGAGGCAAGCACCCTGTTGCGGCAGGAGATTGGCTCTAAGCCCACTGCCTCGCAGATACAGCGCATGATTTCGGATACGCAGGGCTGGGCAGCCGGCCTTATCCTCGCCTCGCAAACTTGGCACAAGGACAGCCTGCGCGAGGAAAAGCCGGAAAGGGCGGAGAGTCGGCTGCGTTATGAATACGCCAGCTATTTCCACGAGGAAGTGGTGGAGGGCCTGCCCAACGAACTGCGCAACTTCATCATCGATACGTCCATCCTGAAGGAACTCACACCTTCTGCCTGTGCGGCGGTGATCGGCCAGAACGAAGCGCGCCACTACCTTGACGAGGCGTTCGAGCGCGGTCTGTTCCTGATCGAGCTGGATCGCGAACTCGGCGAATATCGCCACTATAAGCTGTTTCGTGAGATGGTGCGTGGACGGTTGACCAAACTGGCGCCGCAACGGGCAGCGGAATTGCATCGCCGCGCCAGCCGCTTCTATGCGGAATCGGGCAATTACCATTTGGCGCTGGAACATGCAGAGCAAAGCGCCGATCAGGAATTTCTGGCGACGCAGATCGAAAATCTGGCCGAACAGATGATCTATGCGGGTCTGCTGCAACGGTTGGACGAACTGGCGAGCCAATTGCCCTGGCAAGTTATCGAGGACAAGCCTGCAATCCTGCTGGCAATGTCGTGGCGGCGCAGCAGGCGGCTGGCTTTCAGTTCGGCTGAACGGATGATCGAGGCTGCGGAACAGGCGATCGAGGCCAAGGTCGAGTCGGGTGAACTCGATGCCTACTCCGCGCGGCAGCTGAATTTCCACGTCAGCCACAGAAAGCTGATGCTGGAAGCTGCGCGCGACAACATGGTGGCTGTGGAAGAGGGTTGCGGGCCCTTGCTGGCCGATCTGGGTGACGACCATCCCTATCTCAGCTGCACGCTGCTGGCACAGCTCTTGTCTGCACGTCGTGAACTTTATCACTTCCATGACATGCTGCGACTGGAAGGCGAACTGCGCAAGGCGCTGGCCCGGCCTGGTTCGACCTTCGCATCTATCGCTCTGAAATCCTCCGTTGCGCCCACGCTTGTTGCGCAAGGCAAGACCGAGACCGCCAAGCAATTCCTGCGCGAGGCGCAGGAAATTGCCCGTCAGCGTGAAAACGAAGTGCCGGGGCTGGGCGCCTTGCCGGCCTTGCCCATGGCGGAAATCCTCTACGAATGCGGGGAACTGGAGGAAGCCGGCAGCCTGGTCGATCAGTATATGCCATCGATCAGGCAATGGGGTTTTGTCGACCAGGTGGCTTCGGGATATCTGGTGCGTGCCCGGCTTTCCGCTGCGGAGGGCGATCTTGCATCGGCCTTGTCGGTTCTGGAAGAGGCCCACCTCGTGGCCATCGAATGTGGCCTTGACCGGCTGCGGGCAATGGTGGTTTCGGAACAGGTGCGCACCCTGATCAAAAGCGGCCAGCTGGAGCAAGCCGAAAACCTCTTCTATTCCTGCGATCTGGTAGCCGAGGGCGAACCCGTCCCCACGCTGAACCCATCGCGTCTCAATGAATGGCTGGCGCTGGCCTGGTTACGGATCGAGATGCATCGTTTCCGCCTGGTGCGATCCCGCAAGGTTGCCCGGCGCTGGCTTGAATTCGTCCGGCGACGCGGGGCCGTGCGCTCGGCCCTTTCGTTCGAGCTGTTGCTGGCGGAAATCGCGGTGCTTGCAGGAAACCGTTCGGAAGCGCGCCGATCTGTCCGTTCGGCTGTCGAGCTGGCCGAACCCGGCGGCTGGGTGCGTCCGTTCCTGGATGAGGGCGAAGCCATCGGATCGCTGATCATCGAGGCCTATGGCAGTGGCCCGATTCTGGATAACCCGGTCGACAGGTTTGCAGACCGGCTTGTGCGCTCGCTCAAGGGCAATGCGCAGATCGAGGACGAGGACGGCGAGGAATTCGGGCCGAGCGGTGGCCTTTCGCTGCGCGAAATCGAAATCCTCACGCAGGTCAGCGGCGGTTTACGCAACCGCGAGATCGGTGACCGCCTTGGCCTGACTGAAGGCACCGTGAAGTGGTACATGCAGCAAATCTACGACAAGCTGGGCGTGCGCCGCCGTCCGCAAGCCGTGCTGCGAGCCAGACAGCTGGGGATTTTGTCCTGAGACCCTATCTAAGGTTAGATTGCGCTCCCTTCCGTGGCTCCTACCCGTAGGAAAATTCATATTTCTGGCGGGAGAGCATTGTGGCCAAGGGCAAGGTAATCATCAGTTGTGCAGTGACCGGCGCGATCCATACGCCAAGCATGTCGCCGCACCTGCCGGTGACAGCCGACGAGATCGCCGAAGCTGCCATCGGCGCAGCTGAAGCTGGCGCTGCGATCATTCACCTGCATGCGCGCAATCCGCAGGACGGCCGCCCCGATCAGAACCCCGATCTGTACGAGCCGTTTCTGAAGGTCATCAAGCAGCGCAGCGATGCCGTGCTCAACATCACCACCGGCGGCCACCCGTCGATGGCGCTGGAGGAGCGGCTACGGCCCGCCACGCGCTTTGCCCCGGAAGTTGCCAGCCTGAACATGGGCTCGATGGGCTTTGGCCTGTTCCCCATGCTCGATCGCTACAAGGACTGGAAGCATGAGTGGGAGCCGGCCACGCTAGAGGCCTCGCGCGATCTCGTGTTCAAGAACACTTACAAGGATATCGAGGGGCTGTTGGAGTTGCTGACCCCGCTTGGCACCCGTTTCGAATTCGAGTGCTACGACACCAGCCACCTCTACAACCTGGCCCATTTCCTCGATCGCGGATTGGTGAAGGCACCGCTGTTCGTTCAGACCTGCTTTGGCATCCTTGGCGGCATCGGCGGCCATCCCGATGACGTATCACACATGAAGCGAACGGCAGACCGGCTGTTCGGCGACCAGTACGAATGGTCCGTACTGGGCGCAGGAGCGCGGCAGATGAGCATCGTCGCCATGGCTGCGGCAATGGGCGGCAACGTGCGGGTCGGGTTGGAAGATTCGCTGTGGGCAGGGCCGGGCAGGCTGGCCGAAACCAATGCCCAGCAGGTGGCAACGGCACGGTCTATAGTGGAAAGCATGGGCCTTTCCGTCGCGACGCCCGATGAAGCGCGCCAGATCCTGGATTTGAAGGGCGGCGATCGCACGAATGTCTGATCGTGGCATGATCCCGCCGGTTTCATGACCCTTTGGCGTCTCCTTCTGGCCTTTATGGCTGCGCTTGGTCTGAAAGGCTGCATCAGTGGCACCCAGCCTGCCGCCCAGGGAACGTCGTTTGCCCACCGCCACAACGTGCTGGACATCGTTTCAGACGATCCGGGTTTTTCGGACATCGCGCAGTACGGCGGGGAAATTGCCACGCCCATCCTCTCTTGGCTGGCGCAGCAAGGCATTGGGCTGACGCAGCTGCACAGTGCGCAATCATGTTCGCCAAGCTGGAATTGCGATGCCGCGCTTATCGATGACATGATGGCGATCTGGCAGGACTATGTGCGCGAGCAGGGCCTGAACGAAGCTGCCCATCTCGGTCAGATGTCCATTGCAGGCCAAAGTGCGCATGCGGAGGAGGTGCAGTGAAACTTGGCATCTGTTCGATGTGGGGCACCTCGCTCGATCTGTATCGTAGCGAAGTCAGGCTGGCTGCAAAACTGGGTTATGAACTTGTCACAGTGGGGGATTCGCCATCGGGTTGGCATGAAATGGTCACCTCAATGACGATTGCCGCGCTGGAAGCACCGAGCGCACAGATAGGCTCGCTGGTGACATCGCCGTTCATGCGGCACCCGCTGGTTGCCGCAAATGCCTTTGCCACACTCGATGAATTGACTGGAGGCCGCGCTGTCCTGGGCTTTGCCACAGGCGGTAGCACTGTGCTTGCGATCGGCCGCCCGCCGGCAACACAGGCCGAAGTGCGCACCGAGCTTGCCGCCTTGCGCCGATTGTTTGCAGGCGAAGAAATCGAGTGGGAAGGCCGCCCGGTCAAATCGCTGCGCTTTGCCCGTAAGGTGCCAATCTATTATTCGGCCTTCGGTCCCAAGGCGCTGGAACTGGCAGCGCAGGAGGCTGACGGGGTCATCCTGTTTGCAGGCGACCAGCATCTGGGCGCGGTCGAGGACAGGATCACCATACTGCGTCATGCGGCAACCAAAGCCGGGCGCGATGCAGATGCGATAGATATCTGGGTTACCAGCTATATCTCGGTCCGCCCCCGGCGGGAGCAGGCCATAGACGATCTCAAGGCCTTCATCGCCGTCAACGCCATGGCCTTGCGCACACCGCAGGCGCTGGCCATGTTGCCAGCGAACGTACGGCCACTCGTCGAGGCCTTCCAGGCGCGATATGATCCTTCCGAACATGTCGTGGTAGGAGGCAAGAATGTCCGCCTGATGGACGAAATGGGACTGACCGAGTTGCTGCAGGATTTCGATACGATTGCCGGCCCCGAAGACCACGTGGCCGAGGTGCTGAAACGGCTGGAAGCAATGGGCGTCTCGACAGTCATCGCCGCCTTGCCGGGGCATGCTGACCCGCTAACCACAATCCGCGGCCTCGCCGCTGCACGAAAGAGAATGTAACGCGCTATGGCCGAATGGTGGAACAAGACCGAAGCACGCGACTGGCTGGACAGGCTGGAATGCTTCTCGCTGGATGAGCTTGCATCTGAAGCCGAAGCCAAGACGCTGCAGGCACATGGCACGCTGGTCACCTATTCTCGCAAGGTCTTCATACCGCTCACGAAATTGTGCCGCGATGTTTGCCATTACTGCACCTTCGCTCATCGCCCTTCACAACTGAAAGCGCCATTCCTGGAGCCGGAAGAAGTGCTGGAGATTGCTCGCGCGGGCGAGGAGCGCGGCTGCCAGGAGGCCCTGTTCACTCTGGGCGATCAACCGGAGGCGCGATACTCCGCTGCCCGGCAATGGCTGGAAGAACGCGGTTTCGCCAGCACACTGGATTATCTGGCGCATGTCTCGGCATTGGTTCTGGAGGAGACCGGCCTGCTGCCGCACCTGAACCCGGGCATTATGCAGCCTGCCGATTACGAGCGCCTGCGCCCGGTTTCGGCATCCATGGGTTTGATGCTGGAAAGTACGTCGGACCGGCTTTGCGCCAAGGGGATGCCGCACTACGGATCGCCGGACAAGGGCCCCGAGGTCCGCCTGCGTGCCATTCGCGATGCGGGCGAAGCGAAAGTGCCGTTCACCACCGGCTTGCTGATCGGTATCGGCGAGAACCGGCTGGAACGGGTGGAAGCCCTCCTCGCCATTCGCGACCTCCACGCCCGCTATGGACATATCCAGGAAGTGATCATTCAGAACTTCCGTGCCAAGGCGGATACGTTGATGGCCAATGCGCCCGATCTTGGTCTGGACGAACACCTGTGGACGATCACCGCCGCACGGTTGATCCTGCCAGCCGAGATGGTGGTGCAGGCTCCGCCAAATTTGCAGCCGGGAGAGTTGGGCAAGCTTATCCGCGCAGGTGTCAACGACTGGGGCGGCGTTTCCCCGGTCACGCAGGATCACGTCAATCCCGAGGCGCCATGGCCGCATCTCGAACAGATGGAGACGCAGACCGAAAACGCCGGGCGTTTGCTGCGCCAGCGATTGGCCATCGGTCCGCTGTTCGCACGCGATCCGTCCGCTTGGGTGGACAAGGCCCTGCAGCCGCGCATCAGGCAGGCAACCGACGCAAGCGGCTTGCCGCGTGATAGTGATTGGCACCCCGGCACCGGAGAGCAAGTGCCCGAGGCACCATTGGTGGTGAGCACGGCCAGTGACATGGAAATCCGCATCGCCCTAGGCCGTGTGGAGCATGGCGAGGAACTGAACAGCAGCCAGATTGCGCGGTTGTTCACTGCCGAAGGCCGCGATTTCGAGAAAATCTGCCGGTTTGCCGACGAACTGCGCAGCGACCGGGTGGGCGATGCCATCACCCATGTAATCAACCGCAATATCAACTATACCAACATCTGCCTTTATCGCTGCGGGTTCTGCGCGTTTTCGAAGGGCAGCACCAAGAGCGAGCGCGGACCGGCCTACAACATCGATCATGCGGAAATCGCCCGCCGCACGATCGAGGCGCACGAGCGCGGGGCGAGCGAAGTCTGCCTGCAGGGCGGCATCCATCCCAGCTACGACGGAAACACCTATCGCGGGATCGTGCAGGCCGTGAAGGAGGCGGTGCCGGACATGCACGTCCACGCCTTCTCGCCCCTGGAAGTCCATCACGGGGCGACTACGCTCGGGCTTGGCTATGAAGAATATCTGGCCTCGCTCAAGGAATGCGGACTGGCCACCTTGCCAGGCACGGCGGCAGAAATCCTTTCGGACGATGTGCGGGCTTTGATTTGCCCGGACAAGGTTTCCACACAGCAATGGCTTTCCATCATGCGCGCGGCGCACACGGTAGGATTGAAAACCACTTCCACGATCATGTTCGGCCACGTGGAAAGTTATTCGCACTGGGCCACGCACCTGCTGCGCCTGCGCGCGCTGCAACTGGAAACCGGGGGCTTTACCGAGTTCGTGCCGCTGCCGTTCGTGCACATGGAAGCGCCCAATTGGCGGCGTGGACAAACCCGTTCCGGCCCGACCTGGCGTGAGACCGTGCTGATGCATGCCATCGCCCGTATTGCGCTGGATGGTGCTATCTCCAACATTCAGGTGAGCTGGGTGAAGCTGGGGCCTGATGGTGCTGCGCGGATCCTGCAGGCCGGTGCCAACGATCTTGGCGGCACGCTGATGGATGAATCGATCACCCGCGCAGCGGGCGGGGTGAACGGGCAGGAGTTTGGGGTGCCGCAGATGCACGCGCTGGCGCAGGGTATTGGCCGCCGCCTGTGTGAACGCACAACATCTTACACCATGCGCGCGGACAAGGTTCTCGCCAGTTTTTGAAAAGTTAGGAAACAGATATGAGCCAGACCATCGCCGTGATCGGCGGAACGGGCCAACTCGGCAGCGCGCTTGCATGGCGGCTTGCCAAGGCGGGCCATACAGTCATCATCGGATCGCGCGCTGCGGAATCCGCAACTGCGCGGGCAGCAGAGCTGGGTCATGGAATCGTCGGCATGGCAAATGCCGATGCGGCAAGGGAAGGCGCGATCGTGCTCGTCACCGTGCCATTTTCCGCGCAGGCAGCGACGCTGACCGAAATCAAGCCGTACGTGGCGGGCAAGATCGTTGTCGACACCACGGTTCCGCTGGTTCCTCCCAAGGTGATGCGCGTACAACTGCCCGAAGAAGGGTCGGCGGCGGCCTGTGCCAGCAAACTGCTGGGCGATGACGTGCGGCTGGTAGCGGCATTCCATAATGTCGCAGCGCATCGTCTGGCTGAAGAAGGCGAGGTGGATTGCGATATCCTCGTGTTCGGTGATGAGAAGGCGGCCCGCGCCGAGGTTGTCTCGCTGGCTGATGCCGTGGGCCTGCGCGGCATCCATGCAGGTCCGCTGGTCAATGCAGCAGCGGCGGAGGCGATGACCTCGCTGCTCATCTTCATCAACAAGAACTACAAGGTAGACGGTGCCGGCATTCGGATCACGGGCGATCTGAAACCGCTCGACTGACCATGTTCTGCGTCCACCCCATAGGCGGCTTGCCGGAAATTCTGGCAGGCGATGACCTTGCTGCGCTGCTGGCCGAACGGCTGGCAGCAGGCGATCCCGCCATTGCCTCGGGCGATATTCTGGTAGTGACGCAAAAAATCGTGTCAAAGGCAGAGGGGCGCAGTGTCGCGCTGGCCTCTGTCGAGGTGAGTGACGAGGCGCGGGAGCTGGCTGCGCTGACCTGCAAGGAGCCCTCCCTTGTCGAATGGGTGCTGCGCGAATCCAGCGCCGTGGTGCGCGCCGTGCCCAATGTTCTGATTACCCGGCACCGGCTGGGCCATGTGATGGCAAACGCCGGGATCGACGCGTCCAACCTGGGCTCAAATGCGCAGGAAAACGTGTTGCTGCTGCCTGAAAACCCGGACAAGAGCGCCGCGCGTATTGCCGAGGCATGTCAAGCACGGACCGGCATCAGGCCGGGCGTAATCATCTCCGACAGTTTTGGCCGGCCATGGCGTATCGGCACAACGAATGTGGCGATTGGCGTGGCAGGGCCGCCAGCGGTAATCGATCAGCGCGGCCAGCCAGACCGGGACGGGCGGATCATGCAGGTCACGCAGATCGCCTTTGCCGATGCGGTTGCGGGTGCTGCGGGTCTGGCGATGGGCGAGGGATCGGAAGGCCTGCCCGCCTGTGTGATACGCGGCCTTGTCTGGCAAGAAGGTGGTCAGACCAGCACCGAACTGCTGCGACCCGAAGGCGAGGATCTGTTCCGGTGAGCGAGCGTGTGGTTGTGCTGACAGGCGGCGTTGGCGGGGCAAAGCTGGTCGAAGGATTGCAGCAAGTCGTGCCTGGCCCGCAGTTGACCGCCATCGTCAACACAGGCGACGATTTCGAACATTTCGGACTGCCGATCTCGCCCGATATCGACACCATGCTGTATACCCTCGCAGGCCTTGCCAACACCAGCCTTGGCTGGGGGCGTGAGGGCGAAACATGGTCTTTCATGGCAGCCATAAAGAGCCTTGGCGGGGAGGAATGGTTCAACCTTGGCGATGGTGACCTGGCGCTGCACGTGCTGCGCCGCATGGCGAAAGATGCCGGCCAGCCACTGTCTGCCATCGTGCAGGGTTTCGCCCGCAATTGGGGCCTTGATCTCGCCATTCTGCCGATGAGCGACGATCCGGTGGCGACCTGGCTGGAAACCGACGCAGGGCTGCTTCCCTTTCAGCGCTATTTCGTACAGCAGCGCTGCGAACCACGTGTCAGCGCCATACGGTTTGAAGGCGCGGAAAAGGCAAGTCCCGCACCCGGCGTGGTGGAAGCTCTGGCCGCTGCGGACATGATTCTTCTCGCGCCGTCGAATCCCTGGCTCAGCATCGATCCCTTACTGTCCGTTCCCGGCCTTTTCCGGGCACTGAAAGACAGGCGGGTGCCGCTGGTCGCCGTGTCGCCGCTGGTCGGGGGCGATGCGGTGAAAGGGCCGACAGCGAAACTGATGGGCGAACTGGGCCTGCAAGTCACCAACCAGTCTATCGCCGATCACTACGGCGATCTGCTGGATGGCATGGTGATCCACCAGGGTGACGCTGCGCCCGGCGATCTCGCGATCGGTGTTACCGACACGCTGATGAAACAGGCTGAAGATCGACGCCGGGTTGCGCTGGCGGCGATGGATCTGGCGCGGCAGTGTCGCCGCTGATGGGGTGGACCGCGCTTGTTCCCTTTCGCACCGGAACCGGAGGCAAGTCCCGGCTGGAGGCGGTGCTGGATGCTGCCACGCGCGAACGGCTGGCACGGGAAATGGCGCATGACGTGATCGATGTGCTGTCGCGCTGCCCCGAAATCGAACGGATCGTGGTGCTCTCGAACAAGGCTTTTGATCATCCTGAGGCCACGTTCGCGCTGGATGCCGGGAGTGGTCTGAACCCGGAAATATCCGCTTTCCGCGATGACTTCGGCCCGGCTCCCCTGCTTGTGATCCATGCCGACCTTCCGCTGCTGGCAAAGGCCGATGTGGAGGCCCTGCTTGAAGCGGCTACCGACCACGGTATTGCCATGGCGACAGATCGGGCGGGCGAAGGCACCAATGCAATCGCACTGGCCGATGGCAGGCCGTTTGTCTTCCGGTTCGGGCAAGGCAGCCGCGCTTTGCACGGCGCGGCAGATGAAAATATGCCGGTGCTGCAACGGGTTGGCCTGTCTGCCGATCTCGATACGCCGGACGATCTGTCCTTTCTTCGCCAGCACGGGCTCCGGGTCTGACATCCTTCCTTCCGGCAGGTCGGCCCGACCTTCCGCGATGATACACGCACGGTTCTGAAACCGCAGGAGAGTGGGTGATGAAGCTGAGTATCGGTATTCCCAAGACCATGAAGGTCGCCGCCATGGTTCAGCCGTGGGAGGATCCCCTGTCCGGCGCCGACGTGGGCAAGTTGATGGCCGTTGCCGACAAATTGGGCTTCTACAAGTGCATGCTGGGCGAGCACTTCATTATCCCCGAAGAGCATATCGAGCTTTCAGGCGACTGGTATTTCCACACGGCGGTTGCGCTGGGTTTCTTCGGCGGGCAGACAAGCAATCTGCGGCTTTCTTCCTCCATTTCCATTCTTCCGCTACAAAGTCCCATCGTGCAGGCCAAGGCGTGGTCCACGCTCGACTGGCTGACCGGGGGAAGGGCGGAACCGATTTTCGGTGTCGGCTGGCTGAAGGAAGAATTCGACATGTTGGGCGTGCCGTTTGCAAAGCGCGGCGCGATGGCCGACGAATACATTGCCGCAATGATAGAGTTGTGGACCAAGGACGATCCCGAATTCGACGGCGAGTTCGTAAAATTCAGCAATTGCGGCTTTGCCCCCAAGCCGATCCAGAAGCCGCATATGCCCGTATGGTTTGGCGGAGATGCCCCGGCGGTACAGCGCCGCGTGGCCAAGTTCGGCAATGGCTGGTCGCCCTTCCGCACTCAGCCGGAAACCTTTCCGGACTGCATCGACTACATCAAGTCGCAGCCGGAATACGATGGCCGGCACATCGATGTGTTCTTCGCACTGGAAATGCTCAACGTCGGTGCTCACCACGAAATTCTCGACGATCCGCGCGCGCCGGGCACGGCCGACAGGCAGAAGATCATCGATCAGATCGGCTGGCTGAAGGAACTGGGCATTACCGAAACCATCGTGCCACTGCCGCCAGGTCTGACCGGCGAACAGGCCTGGATCGACCGCCAGCACTGGGTGGCCGAGGAGATTATGCCAGCGATCTGATCGGGAGGCTCCGGGTTGCAGCCCGGAGCTCAACGGCACGCCTTATTGCTGCGCCTGCGTCGCGGCGAACATATCCAGCATGTCTGCGTAATGCGGCTGATGGTGAACGATGCCGCCGTCGGCAGAGATGATCTGACCGGTGACAAAGCTGGCCAGGTCCGATGCCAGCCATAACACCGCGCCGGCAATGTCGTTTGCAACGCTTGCGCGCGGCAACAGCACGTGCCGCTGGATCATGCCGAGCTGTTCCTCTGTCATCTGTGCGCGGGCAACCGGGCTGAGGACAAGGCCGGGCAGAATGGCGTTGCAGCGTATGTTGGCCCGGCCAAATTGCGTGGCCGTATTGCGCGTCAGCGCGTTCACCGCGGCCTTCGATGCGCTGTAGGCGGGGTTGAGGACGTCTCCCAGCAGGGACACGCCAGAACCGGTGTTGATGATCGAGCCGCCACCGGCGGCGATCATGTGCGGCACCACGTGCTTCGTCACCAACATGGTGCCGCGCACGTTGATGTCGAAGGCGGCGTCCCACACCTCCGGTTCCATTTCCACCAGCGAGCCGTCGCGGGTCATCTGCGCGGCAGCGGTATTGGCGGCGTTGTTATGGAGGATGTCGATGCGGCCAAATTTATCTACTACAGCGGCGACCATCGCGGCGATGTTGGCTTCGTCACCAAGGTCCACCTTCAGGCCGATTGCCTTGCCGCCAACATCGCCTATCTCTGCGGCAACGCGCTGCGCCCCTTCCTCGTTGATGTCTGCAATCGCAACTGCGGCACCATGATCTGCCAGCAATTTCGCGCAGGCTTCCCCGATATTGGCGCCGCCACCGGTAACGATTGCAATTTTGCCTTCGACCAGACCCATCGTTACTCTCCCAGGAGTTTCCACGTCCCGTAATCTTCGGCGGCGGTGAAAAAGCGCTCATTCATGGGGACGCCGTTCTGGCCCCACGCATCGAGATTGGCAGCCCAGGCCTGCAAGCCATACATCACGAACAGCCGGGACTGCTCCCACGCCTCGTCAAAATCGGGCACACCCTGCGCTCCGGTGGCGATCAGGTATTCACAGTATTGCTTTACCATGTCCTTATGGTGCTTGCGTCGTTCCTCGATGCTTAGCGCGCCGATCACGAAATAGGTCAGGTCGCGCCATGGCCGTCCGCGCCGCACCAGTTGCCAGTCCAGCCACAACCGCTCGCCTTCGGGAAGAATGTAGGTGTTGCCTTGGTGGCAATCGCCAAGCGCGATGCAGTGCGGCGCGTCATATGCGCGCTCGATTTCTCCCAGCCGATCGAACGCGCGTTCCAACTTGCGCGGATCATTCAAATAATGCTGCGGGGCAATTTCGCAGAAGGCTGGATCCTTCAGGTTGGCTTCGATCCACTGCCACATGATCCGCACCTGGTCGCTATCGACCGGTGTATCCATCTGGGTCTGCAGCCAGGGCGCATTGGCGGGGCTGATCTTGTCGCTGCCCCACAGGCTGCCATGAAGCTTGGCCAGCCCTTCGAGGTTGTCCATGATCATATCGACGCCGTTGGCATCGGTGCTGTGGCCGAACTTCCCGCCGCGCTGGACCAGGTCCTCCAGCACCACGAAACCATGTGCGCTGCCATCGTCGTCCCAGTCGGCGTAATAGCACGTCGCCGTCGGAACCTTCATTTCCTGCACCATGAAATGGTAGAAGCGGGCTTCCAAGGCATGAATATCGACATTGTCGAAAGAACCGGACCAATTGGCTTTCATGCATACATGGTCGGGCAGGCCCGCCGCTTTTCCGGCATCGTTCCAGTCAACCTTTACCCGCCATTTGGTGGTGTGGCTGTTTAGCAGTTCCACTGTCTCCATAGAGTTGGCGGCAACGCCCGGATACTTGTAGCTCATCATCCGGCCCAGCCACGCGGCATCCACCTGTTCCAGACTGGTCGGCAGTTTTTCCGTTCGGGCCGGATAGGGCCGGGGCACGCAGTTCGGATCGACGACTGCGGCCTTGTATTGAGCGGGGGCTTGCGGATCCATGGTCAACTCCTAGCAACTTGTGATTTCTTGATTTGAAGGCTGGCCAGCAGCAGCAGGATGCCGCCGAGAATACAGAACATCATTGCCGCTGCGATGCCCCAGGCAACGCCATCCCGGCCGCCCACTTCATCTGCGACCCTGCCGATCAACCATGCGCCTAGTCCCACGCCGATCAGGTTCGCGCTGAGCTGCACGAAGGATACCGCCAGGCCGCGCAGTTGCGGCCCTGCGATAGTCACGATCACAGCGTAGATCGGGCCGTTATAGGATGAGCTGAAAATCCCTGCGGCGAAGACCAGCACGATCGCCAGCGTCGTATCGCTAGCGCCCACGGCGGCCAGCCCGGTGATGGCGGTCAGGAATGGGATGATCGCACCCAGCAAGGCGGTCAAGCCCGGATCGAACCCGCCGCACGCGGCATTGATCCGATCCGTGCCCCATCCCGCAACCAGATTGCCGACCGATCCCAGGATGCCATAGGCGATGGCCACGACCATGCCGGCGCTGGAGATTGCTAGGTCATGGCTGTCGATAAGGAACGTGGCGAGCCATGTGCTCATGCCATAGATGCCGGTGGCGATGCAGGTAATGGCGGCGATGCAGAAAAAGATGCCGGGCCTGCCGAGCAATTCTCCCGCGCGCTGGCGGAAGGGGCCGGATGCCTCTTCGGATGGTGCGTCCTGCTGTCCGCGCTTAGGTTCCCGGATCGTCAGGAACAGCAGTGGGGCCAGTATCAGGCCGGGGATTCCGGCTGCGACGAAGGCCCATCGCCAGCCGTAAAACTCCACGATCCAGCCGCCCAGAAAGAATGCCAGCGCCGTGCCGACGCCGGTGCTGAGATACCAGATGCCAATGGCGGTGGCGCGCTTGTCCGTGCCGAAATAGTCGGACAGCAGCGACATGCCTGTGGGAGATCCGCCGGCTTCCGCCACGCCAACTGCGGCGCGGCCCATCAGCATGGTCCAGAAACCCGTGGCAGCGCCGCACAGCGCGGTGGCTCCGCTCCATGCGCTAAGCGCGAAGGTCATCAGGTTCTTGCGGTTGAAGCGGTCAACAGCGTAGCCGAAGGGTAGGGCTGCGATGGCAAAAGGAATACCGTATGCGAGGCCTGCAAGGATACCCAACTGTTCGCCAGACAGGCTGAATTCGTCGCCCAGCGGCTTCAGCACGAGGCCGATGATGGCCCTGTCAATCCCGTGACAAGTCTGGGCAATTGTCAGGATAGCAAGCACATACCAACGGTAGTTGCCTTGCTCCTTGCTGATATAAGCGCCAGCCATCCGAATTCCTCTCTCGCTACCCTGCATTGCAGAGCCGCCAATGTCGCAACCTGTCCAAGGAAAGGCGCGGGCGGAGAGGCATCGCGTGATGAAGCGATAATGGAGAGAAAAACCGGTATGACGCAGGAAGAACAGAACAAGGAAATTGTCCGCGGTTTCCTGGGCGCAGTAGAGGCTGGCGACATCGATACGATCGAGGCCTTGCAGGCACCCGAATGTAGCTGGTGGATCATCGGAACCGGCGAAATTTCGCGGGAATCCTATACAGATGCGGTCAAAGGCATGTTGCTGACCGCTTCCCCACGCAAGGTCGAGATCATCGGCATGGTTGCCGAAGGTGACACCGTTGCCGCAGAGGTGCGCTCGGAGATGCATTTCGGCGAGCGGGTCTATGTCAATGAATACCATGACCTGTTCGTGATCAGGGGTGGCCAGATCGTGCACGGGCGCGAGTATTTTGACACAGGTAAAGTCGCCGCTTTCTTCGGATCGCAGGGAGATACAGCATGAACCCTGAAATCACGGTGCGCGAATTCCTCTCGCTTTTTCATACCCGCAAGCTTGATGTCGATGCGGTGCGGGCCTTGCTGGCAGACGATGCCCGGTATCAGCCGGTCGTTCCGATCGCGCCAGTCAGGCAGGGTGCGAATGCCATCTGCGAGGAGCTGGAACGCCAGTACGAACTTTACGACGAATGTGCCTGCAACATTCTGAGCATCGCCGTTTCCGGCTCCACCGTGTTCACGGAACGGGTCGATACCTGTCGCCAGCTGAAAGACGGGCGGGAAACGATCACCAGTGTTGTCGGCGTGTTCGACCTGGATGATGCGGGCAAGATCGTGTGGTGGCGGGAATATTGGGATTGTCTGGATTGCGCCGGGCAGCTGGGGATCGATGACCAGGCCATGCGTTCGATTATGGGTGCTTGAGGGGAATGGCGATGCAGTATGATGTAGTGGTTATGGGGTCGGGCGGTGCAGGCCTGACAGCAGCCCTGGTTGCCGCCAAGGCGGGCCGCAAGGTGGCCGTGCTGGAAAAGGCGCCGCACTTTGGCGGGACGACTGCGATCTCCGGTGGCGGCGTGTGGATTCCCGAAAGTCCGCAGGCGGTTGCGGCAGGCGTGGATGACAGCAAGCAGAAGGCGCTCGACTATTGCCTGTCGGTGGTTGGCAACCGGGCAGAGCGTGAGCTGATCGAAGCCTATATCGAAACAGGGCCGGAAATGGTCGAGTGGCTGGAGGCCAACAGTTCGGTAAATTTCCTGCTCTCCCCGCCATCCAGCGATTGGTATCCGGACGTTGAGGGAGCAATGCACGAAGGGCGATTGCTTGCGCCCGCCGAATACGACGGCAAGCAGCTTGGCCCGTATTTCGACAGCCTGTCCAGGCCGCGCCAGGAATTCAACGCGCCTGGCGGAATGATGATCGACCTATTCGACCTGCCATACATCGCCAGGCTGCCGCGCCCCGGCGCGTTGTGGCACATGGCCAAGATCGCTATCCGGTTTGCGCGGGACAAGAAGAAGCTGGGGCGCGGCTCGCGTCTCACCATGGGCACCGCCCTGATGGGCAGGTTGTACCGTTCGGTGCTGGATGCAGGTGTCGATCTATATGCAGATGCGCCGGTAGAACGGTTGCTGGTGGAGGGCGGCAGGGTAACCGGCGTTATGGCCACGATCGGCGGCGAGGAAACGCAAGTCCTTGCATCAAAAGGCGTTATCCTGGCCGCAGGCGGCTTTTCCGCCAACGAGCAGATGCGCAAGGAATATATCCCCTTTGCCGAACAGCACGTTTCGATCCTGCCCTATGAAAACACCGGCGATGGTATCAAGGTCGCTACCGCCTCTGGCGCAGTCATGGGGGCGGACAATCACGCCAACGCCGTCTGGGCTGTTGTTTCGAAGCGCACACGCGACGATGGCTATGTCGAGCGCTATGCCCACCTCATAGATATGTCGAAACCGGGCTGCATCGCCGTGGGCGAAGACGGCAAACGTTTTGGCAACGAGGCCAGCGTTCATTTCGTGGAAGACATGCATGCCACGGGCAATGTGCCAGCATGGATTATCTCCAATGCCAGGAACGTGAAGAAATACGGCTTTGGCCTGTCGCTACCCGGTGGCGGAAAAATCAAGGAGCTGGTTGCGTCGGGGTATCTGAAAACCGCCGACACGCTGGCAGATCTGGCCGCACAGATCGGTGTAGATGCGGCAGGGCTGGAAGCCACCGCAGCCAAGGTCAACGCCGATGCCGCAACGGGTAAGGACAGCGCATTCGGCAAAGGTGATACCTTGATCGATCAGGAAATCGGCGATCCCAACCATGCGCCCAATCCCTGCTTCGGCCAGGTGGGCGAGGGGCCCTATTACGCAATCCAGATCTTCCCCGGCGATGGTTCGACCACAGTCGGCGTGAAAATCGATGCTCAGTGCCGGGTGAAGGGTGAAGACGGACAGCCGATCCCCGGACTGTGGGCGGCGGGACTTGATGCCAATTCGATCTGGCAGGGCAAGTCTCCCGCTCATGGCTGCAATGTCGGCCCGGCCCTGGTGACTGGTTTCATCGCGGGGAGGAGCGTGGCTGCATGAAGACTGTAAACCATTCTCTGGCTGGCGCGTGGCGGGGCTCCCGACGCGACCGGTCAATATCTCGCAAAACGCAAGCTTGGTGACATAACGCCTGCTGCCTGGAGCGACGAAAGCGCGGCGCAACTGTGGCGGACCAGCGAGGATCTGGTGGCCAAGGCGGGTCAACCGGCCAGCTAATCGATCGGCGCTGCCTGCAACAAACCTCTCAACTTCCCGGGTTTGCGCGTCGATGTTCGACTGCGGTTGCGATTTTCTCGCTCCCCGACCTGATTCTTTTTCAGGCCTCTCGGCGTTTCGCCTCCGCGACCATGCCAAACAGGCCTTCGTTGTATTTCGTCAGCTGTTCCATCGAGAGGTTTCGATAGGGGGTCATCGGGCACAGCGAATCCACCACGCCCCAGACGGGTTCGAGCTCCTCCAGCACCTCGTCCACCGGGCCGCATTTGACGAAGGCCTGCACCATTTCATCGCTTACCTTGTCGATCACGCCCGACACATCGCCATGCTCGCCTGCGGCAAGCTGGCAATCGCGCGCCAGATCGCCGAAGCCGATGGAATCGAAGAAATCCTCGTATTCCTTGTACCCGGCGTATCCGGCCACGGTGGCACGGCTGTCGTCGATGGCTTGCTGCTTATCGTCGTTAATGGCGACCCAGGGCCAGGCGTTGATCTCGATATCCTCGCGCTTGCGGCCAAAGCGGGCGAGTTCGGAATGAATGAAATCGTTCTTCTGTACCGTGTAATCGACAGTCCACAGCGCATGCACCATCAGCCCGTCGGCAATCTCCAGCGTCATGCTGGTCAGCTTGTCCTTGAGCGCGGCGATCCAGATCGGGACATTCTCGCGCACGGGCGGCGCGGTCATCATTTTCTCGGTCCATTCAAGGTCGTAATACTCGCCGTGCAGCGGCTCCATTTCCTTGTGACCGTTGGCGTTCACGTAACGGACGATCTTCACCACTTCGCGCAGGTGCGTCAGCAGCTTGCGGTGCGGTTCGCCATAAATACCTTCCAGCGCGCTGTGCAGCGACGTGCCCAGGCCGAGGATGAAACGCCCTTCGCTGATCGTGTCACACTCGATTGCGCAATAGGCGGTTTCCACCGGGCTGCGGGTGCCCGCCACGGCAATGCCGGTGGAGACCTTGAGCGTATCCGTCATCGCGGCGACGGCGGCCATCGGCACAAAGGGCGCGCCATAGATTTGCAGCGAGAAGACGCCCTCGAAGCCAACCTGCTCCATCTGCTTTGCAATGCCGCCCATCGCCGGTGCAGGCAGAACTGGCATCACCCCCCACCACTTGCGCTCACCGCCAGTCGCGTTCGTCAGTCTCGTCATGCTTTTTCGTATCCTATGATGTCGCTGCAATCTGCGCTGACATCATCACGATAGGCAAAGTCGCCGCGCGCCTGTCTTTCGGCGAGTTCCGTCATCAACACGCGGTATTTCTGGCCTGCTTCATCCAGCGGGGAGTGCAAGTCCTTACGTTTTTCAGGACGCATGTAGCGTGGGCTCTGCGGCGAGGTCATCGAACTGTCCTGGCGTGAAACCTTGTAGCTCGCCTTGGGCATCATATAGCGAAAAAGATTGCTCTTTTTAACGTTCGACGTGTTCATCGCGTAGTCCAGCCGGGTGCGGTCACGGGTTTCCGGCACACAAGGGTGGAACAACTGCACGTTGTCACCTGGGCTGAACCGGCCATAGGCAATCGCGGCATGACTGCGCAAGTAGATGCGGATCACCTGGCGCACTTGCTGCACATCGTCGCGAACGCCGCCGAACATCTTCATGATCGGTGCAACCGACTTGTTCACGCAGGTGCGAACCATGGTGATGGTTTCGCTGTCGTGGAACACTTCCACCTTCTCGGAATCCATCTTCTCGTCACCCACGACGTCGGCATGGATAAAATCTGCGTGCGTCAGGTCGATCAGGTTCTCCAGGCTCAGCGGTGCGCAACAATCGAAGCGAACGGTACCCAGCATGTGCAGCGGCAAGCCGCCGTCTTCTGGCAGGTAGGGGATGCTGGGAACATGCTCGGACGCGGCATTTTCAGGCTTGCCAAGCCAGCCCCAGACATAGCCGTATTTCTCAAGAACTGGATAGTGGCCGCTTTCGTCCGTGTATTCGCTCTTGGTGTCAGCCAGCGGATCGTTGGGGTGGTTCTCTGCAGCAAGCACCTCGCCATCGGGGCTGCGCCACAGGTAGAACGGCTGGGAGTAGACAGCGCGGCGCACCGGCTTCTTGTCCACGGCAAAGCTGTGAGCCAGCGGGAACCAGGCATCCGTCAGCATGATTTCGTGCGGCATCCAGGCATTGACCTTGGCCGAGAATTGGCGCGGGTCTGAAGTGATCGGGTCATCGTTCGCGAGGGTTGCCGGATTTTCGGTAGTTTCTAGCATGGCAGGCTCCTTGTCCTGGTACGGTTTGCTCTCAGGCGACTTTGTCTTGCTGTTCAACGCTGGCCGCGATCTTTTCCCGCAGATCGTCTGCGTGGATCGATGCTGAAGGTTTTAGCACCCGCAGCGCAGCGCCATCGATATGATCGTGCACGCGCAGTGGCGTGCCCACACCCATGGCCTTGGCTGCAAGGCCATGACGTTCGGGCGAAAGTATGGCGCGCCAGCGCACCTGCGTGACTCGGCGCGCGCCAGGTACCGGCGCGAGCGTGGCATGCAAAAGCAGGTTGAATTCGTCATCCCGCAACGTGAGATCGCTTTCGCCGGTTACGGGATCGGTGGCGATCCGCAGGCTGATCGGAAAATCGGATGTGAAGGGGGCGGGCCAGTGCGGCGATGCCCATTGGCAAGACCGTTCCATCACCAGTTGCCCTTCCTGTTCGCAAAGCTCTGACAGCAGGTAGGGCGAGAAGCGCACGCCCTTGATTGAAATCAGCAGCGAGGGATCATCGAACAGCGCCGCGATATACTGGCCATGCTCCAGCGCCACGGTGGACGTGCCCGAAAGGGGCAATGTATAGCCATCATCGGCTGGCAGCGGCGCCTTTGCATCGAGGCAGATGCGCACGAAGCCCGCGCTTTCATGCACGCCAAAGGATCTGGCCTTGTAAACCGGGGGAAATTTTCGCTCGCTCTTCAGATTGGGAATGTCGATCAGCCGGCCGCTTGCGCCGTCATACGTCCAGCCGTGATAACCGCACTGTATTGCACCATTGCCCAGGATGCAGCCGAGCGAAAGCGGCGCGCGGCGATGCGGGCAGCGATCTTCCAGCGCGCGGACAGCGCCATCGGTGTCGCGCCAGAGCACAATCGGTTGATCGCCAATATCAACGCTGAGCGGTTTTTCCGCACTTACTTCTTCAGAGCGGGCCACTGCCCACCAAACTGTTTCGGTCATAATCGACTCGCATCTCCCAATGGGTGTCTTATGACAATTAAATTGACGGATGACAATTTAATTGTCAATGTCTGAGAATGGCAACGATAGCTCGAAATCCTGCGGATTCTGCGAAACAGGGTGCAAGTCAGCCGGTCCGGCGTGAACGGGGCAGGGGCCGCCCACGTGCGGATGCAAAGGAATCGGTGGATGAGGCCGCGCTGTTGCGCACCGCCTTCACCACCTTTGCCAATCTCGGATATGAAGCCGCCACCATGCGCGCGATGGCGCGTGAACTGGGCGTAAGCCACAATCTGCTGAATGTGCGCTTCGGCAAGAAGTCGCAGCTTTGGAAGGCTGCGGTCGATTGGCGACTGAAAGAGGCTGCGCGGGACGTGGAGATTGCCTTCGATCCGACCCGCTCGCCCGAAGAACAACTGCGCGACCTCGTGTTTCGCTTTTGTCGCTGGGCCATCATCAATTCGGACATCGTGGCGATCAGCCAGCGAGAGGGAAGGGAGCCCAGTTGGCGCCTCGATTACCTGACCGAACGCTTCACTCTGCCGTTCCAGCGCCGCCTGCAGAAGCTGCTGGAACAGGTTGGCTCCGGCACCAGTCTGCGCCCGCTTGGCTCGTCTGCGCTGTTGGCGCTGCTGGTTCACGGCGTGGGCTCGTTCTTTGCGCTTGGTCCGTTGTACGAAAGGATGCTGCCCGATGCGCCGCAGGGAAGTGCTGGCAGGCGGACGGACGAAGATCGCGCAGATACCATGGCTGAATTCCTGCTGGCCGGGCTGTTCGCTGGCTGATCCGGCGCGGGGCGACGGTCGACAGACAGCTTCTTAGAAGAACAGATCGGCGATCCGCTTGCGGTATGTGGCCGCCTTGTCCTCCTTCATGCCGAATTGCGGCACAACGGGCGTGATGGAATCGGCAAAAGCGGCTCGTTCAATTACCTGCGTCTTCACATCATCAGCAGAGCCAAGCACGGTGATCGCGCTCACCATTTCATCGGGGCAGGACTGTGCCATACCCGCGTAATCCTGCTGTGCGAAGGCCGCCTGGATGGCCTTGGCCTCCTTGCCGAAGCCGATCGCCTCGAAATATCGCAGGTACTGGGGAGACTGGGTGTAGAAGGCCACATTGGCGCGCGCGTCGGCAATGGCCTCATCGCGGTCGTCATTGATCACCGTGAAGATCATCAGATTCAGGTCGAAGTCGGACCTATCCCGATTGCTCCTTTCAAGCCCAGCGCCAAGGTGCGGGCCAACCTTCTCGTGGATCCATTGCGTGGTCCACAGCGGGTGGCCCAGCAGCCCATCGGCAATTTCGCCTGCCTGTTCGCACGCCTTTTCGAAAATCGCCGGCAGGTAAATGGGCACGGCGGGCCTGCGCGCCGGACCGGTCAGGCGGAAATGCGAGAGATCGAGCGTTGCATATTCGCCTTCCAGCCTTTGCAATTCGCCCGTGTGCCCCTTGGCGATCACCGCGCGCACCTGTTGCACCACTTCGCGCATATGCGCCAAAGGCTTGCCATAAGACATGCCAAAGCTGCTTTCGATCTGGCTCTGCGCGCTGGAACCCAGACCCAGTACCGCGCGGCCATCGCTGATGTGATCCAGATCGATGACGCTGCAAGCTGTTTCCAGCGGGCTGCGGGTGAAGGCGAGGGTGATCCCGCTGCCCAGCTTGATGCGACTGGTGACTGCCGCGGCAGCCGCAAGCGTGACCTGAGGTAGGCCGAATATCTGCGGCACCCAGACCCCTTCGATACCGGCTGCTTCCCATTCCTGCACCAGCGGCACAAGCTGCCCGGCAGGAAGGACGGGCAACTGCGTCCAGACCTTCTTGCCGGCAAACATCAGCCAAAGCCCTTCGCGGTATCGAAATAGTCACGCCACGAAACGATCTTGTCGCCGTCCATCTCGAACACGCCCATCAGCTTGAGCGAAATGATGAGCTTGCCATTCTTGTCGTGGAAATTGTCGGTCCGCTCGGTCAGCACTACGTTGCCGGTCGAGGCGATGTGGTGAACAATCACTTCGCCGCTTTCGATCGGGTACATGTGCGCAAAACCGGCCATGAAGGCCTTGGCCTCGGCAAAGCCGGTGGTCTTGGAAATACCCACGTTTTCCCAAACCGTCTGATCGGTAAAACGCTTTTCCATCGACGCCATCATGTTCGCCAGGGTAGGCTTCCACTCGTCGAAGAAGGCAAGGACTTCGGTTTGCGCGTCAGTCATGGTCAGTCTTCTTCGGCAATGGTGACGGTCACCCCGTCAAGAGCGTCGGTCATTTCGATCTGGCAGGAAAGACGCGAGGTCTCGTTGCGATGGTCCGAACTGTCGAGCAGGTCGCTTTCATCCTCGGTCATTTCAGGGAGCTTGTCGGCAAATGACGGATCCACGTGCACATGGCAGGTGGCGCATGAACAGCATCCGCCGCAAAGGGCCAGCAGCTCGTCGAAACCGTCGTCGCGAATGATCTCCATCAGCGTAAGCCCGGTTTCGGCCTCCACTTCCTTGCTGGCACCCGAACGATCGATCACATTGACTTTAGGCATGTCTTGCTCCGTTAAAAATTATCTGACTTCAGGTTCGACCGGGAAGCGATCGAAGTAAAACTGGAAATGCTGGCGGATGTCGTCGGCGGTAATGCCGAAATCACCCTCAAGGTTGAATTTCACCTTGCCCCTGACCGCCGGATCATGATCCTTGTGATATTGGTGCAGGGTCTTGAGAGTGGCCTCGTCCAGCGGAATTTTCGCCATGTCGTAGATGCGTTGAAGGATGGGATCCGGATCCTTGATCCACTGGTGGAAATAGACGTCGATCGCCTGGTCTTCCGGCAGGCAATCGCGGTCCTTCACGCAGCGCGAAAGCAGTGTCTTGTAACGATCGATCCAGTATCCCTTCGGTTCTTCGGGATCGCTTTTCGTGCGCAACACGCGCGAGGCATAGAGCCACATCGACAAGGTCGAGCGGATCGAGCCGACCGGGTCGCGGTGGGTGATCACGAATGTCGCATCGGGAAAGGTCTTATACAGCACCGGCAACTGTTCCATGTGCTGCGGGCATTTGATTACCCAGCGGTTCGGCCCTTTCAGGAAAGTCAGCACCTGCAGTCCCTTTTTCAGGTAGGCATAGGTGCCGCTCTGATCGTGCGACAGGTAATAATCGCGCCACTTGGGCACCAGCGCCAGCCATTCGAGAAGGTAGGATGAAAAATCGAGCGCCTGCAGTTCAATATCCTCGCTGATATGGTCGGGCGAGAATTCGTGCATGTAGCTCATCATCGGTAGCACCGCTTCTTGCTGCTGCCATCCGGCTTCCGCCTTGGTCCAGCGCGGATTGGGATCATCCTGCGTCGGTTCGTCCTCTGCCGTTGGGACGGGGGCGATGGCTTCCCACCACGGGAGCGAGCGCAGGCGCGTGTCAGCGGACAGCAGCCCCAGCAAATGGGTGGTCCCCGAACGCGGCGGACCGGCCACGATGATCGGACGATCGATTTCGATGTCGAGAATTTCCGGATGGCGCCTGCAGATGTCTTCCACTCGCAGGCGGTCGGCAGCATAGCGCACGAACATGGTCCACAGCCCAGCGCGACCGATGGGCGAGAGGAATTCATCCTTTTCCACACATTCGCACCACAGGTCCAGCCGCTCGACAAAGTCCATGGCGCCGAAATCTTCAAGCTTGGTCCGGGCCTTGGCGGCCCCCATGATGGCCGCAGAGGAGAAGTCGAAACTGGCCTGCGAAGCGGCAGCAAGCGCGTTCCTTTGCGCTTCGTCCAGTACGGGCGCGCGCATGTCCTTGATTTCGAACACCTGCCCCTTGGCGGCTTGCGTCACTTGCTCCTGCTCCCTCACCACATCCTGTCTCCGATTACTCGTAGATGCGGAGGCGGGTAATCTTTGCCCTACCGAAAGATATGCTGCGCCACTGGCAAATGCCGTTAGGTCGAATGGGGAGAGGATAACGCCGAGATGACAGACAAGCTGTTCGACTTGACGGGCAAGGTGGCGCTGGTAACCGGCGCAAACTCCGGTCTGGGATTCGGTTTTGCCGAAGGGCTGGTGCGGGCTGGGAGCGACCTGGTCATTTGGGGCCGGCGCAAGGAAGCGAATGAGCGCGCAGCCGAAAAGCTCCGCGCTCTGGGCGCCAAGGTTCATTCCGCCGAAGTGGATGTGACGCAAGAGGCGCAGATCGTTGCCGGCGTGGCCGATGCGCTGGCCACAATGGGGCGGATAGATACCGTGGTCGCCAATGCCGGGATCGCCAGCGCCAAGCCTTTCATCGAAATGGATGCCGACACCTACAACTCGCTGATGGCCGTAAACCAGCACGGCGTGGTGTTCACCTTGCGCGAAGTTGCGCGGCACATGGTTGCGCGCGCCGAGGCAGGCGATCCGGGCGGTTCGATGATCCTGTGTGGCAGCGGTTCCATATTCCAGGGCGTGCCGACGCTGACGCATTATGGCGCGGCCAAGGGAGCGCTGGCGGCCTTGTCGAAGGGTCTTGCCGCCGAACTTGGGCCGCATGGTATTCGCTGCAACGTCATCGCACCCGGCTTTATCATTACCGAAATGACCATGGCCGATCCGGAGTACGGCCAGATGCTGGCCGATGCCGTTGCCGCAAAGGCACCCATCGGGCGGGCCGGCATGCCCGACGATCTGTGGGGCGCGGTGATTTATCTCGCCAGCGATCTTTCTCGTTATCACACCGGCGATACGCTGGTGATCGATGGCGGAAAAATGTTTAACAACTAGGAGCGTCCATCGTGTTTTCCCGCCCGAAGGCAAGGCATAGTCAGAACGCCTATGTAACAAACGATCTCAATCGTGCGCTGTCCATCTGGCGGGATGATTACGGGGTTTCCGAATTCTACGTTTTCGAGAATGATGCGCCGGGCCTCGTATCATCCCCGGAATACCGGATGAAAATCGCGCTCGCCAATGTCGGCGGTATCGAGATCGAACTGATCGAGCCCTTGCCTGGCCTCGCGCCGATGCACGCCGAAGTCCTGCCCGCCGATGGCAGTTTCGCAATGGCCTTTCATCACATCGCCGTGAGGGTTCATGGCGATCTCTCCGATTTCGAGGAACACATGGCCTCGCTGGACCCTGCAGCGAACCCGGTAGTTTGGCGCGGTGAAATGGGCGATGTCATGCGGTTTGCCTACACCGATCAGCGCGCGACGCTGGGGCACTATGTGGAGCACGTCTGGTTCGACCCGGCGATGTACGAGCAGATGGCTTCGGCTATTCCAGTGTACCCGGCGCACTAGGGATGGCATTGGCAGACCTCAATTTTCGTGATCTCGGCGGCACCAGTACGCGTGACGGCGAGGTGCGCGCCGGCGCATTGTTTCGTGCAGAAGGTCCGGCGAATTTCACGCCGGAGCACGTGGCAGAGATCAAGTCGCTGGGCATAGGATACATCTTTGACCTGCGATCCGCGAAAGAGCGGGAAGCCGATCCTTGTGATTGGCATGACGCCGACTGCCAGTGGCTCGGACTGGACGTGAATGCGGACCTGCGCGTTTTTGGCAATGATGGTCGCGAACGGCTCAGCCTGGGCAAGGACGAACAACTGGCGACCGACATCATGTGCGAGACCTATCGCGAGATTCCCGACGCGCTGGCTCCGCATTGGGAAACGGTGGGCACTTCGCTGCTGGACGGCAAGCCGGCGCTGGTGAATTGCACCGCAGGCAAGGACCGGACCGGCGTGGCAGTGGCCGTGCTGCTGGAAATGCTGGGCGCGCCACGCGAGGCAATTCTGGATGATTATGCCCGCTCCAGCATTTTTGGAGAGAATCTGCGCCGAAGTGGCTCGCTGGAACGCGGATTCCGCTCCAGTTTTGGCTTCATGCCCAGCCCGGGGCAAGTCGATGCCCTGATAGGGGTCCGTCCCGAATACCTGATTTCCGCATGGAAGGAAATCGAGGCCAAGCACACTACAGTCGAGCGCTATCTCGCCGATGCCGGTCTTGGCCATGACATGCAAATTGAGCTGAGACGTCTGCTTGTAACGCAAGACGTCTCGCCTTCATATCAAGGAGAACTATCATGAAAACTGGCGGTGTAATCGGCCTTGGCGGCATTGGTGGAGGCGTGGCGCAATGCCTTCAGCGGTCCGGCCAACTATCGGCAATATACGATGTGCGCGCAGAGGCCGCAGAACGGGTGCCCGGTGCGCCGCCAATGTCGGCAACGCCAAAAGACGTCGCAGCGGCATCCGATTGTGTCCTGATCGCCGTGCTCAATGGTGAGCAGACCATCGATGTCCTCTCCGGCTCCGATGGTGTCCTGGCAGCAAACAAGCCGGGACAGACCGTGATCCTGCTGTCGACGATTTCCATGCCCGATCTGGAAACATCGCAAAAGCTTTGCGCCGATGCCGGTGTGACGCTGATCGATTGCGGCGTAACCAACGGGCCAAAGTCGGGCGAGAACGGGCTGATCTGTCTTGCTGGCGGCAGCGAAGAGGACATGGCCACGGCCAAGCCCATTTTCGATGGTTTTGCGGGACAGGTCATCTACATGGGTGGGCCGGGCACAGGCATGGCGGCCAAGATCGCACGCAACACAACATTCTTCGGCTGTATCCGGGCAGGCTACGAAGGCGCAGTAATCGCCCGCAATTACGGCGTAGACCTGAACCAATTGCGCATGGCGCTGGCTGGTGATCCGAACGCAGGGGGCGGCCTGGAAGGTGCCCTGTCAATGGAACTCCGCCCCGATCCCGAAGGCAATGAGCAGGAAACCGGCGTCCGCAACTATTTCAAGGGGCTGATGGTCAAGGATCTGGAAGTCGCCATCGAAGAGGCCGCCAAGTTCGGTGTACGTCTGCCGATGATCGAATTGATCCGCGACAACGCCGATTCCACCTGTGGCCTGGAACACCGCAAGGGCCAGCCGCTCGATTGAGCAATGGTACATACAATTCGAGGAAATACACATGAGTGAAAATGCTTGGAACAAGGGACTAGAGGTTTTCGATGCTGTCTATGGAGACGGCTTTTCCGCGATGATGAAGGGGCAGGAAGATAACCGCTTCTCACGCGAGATTATCGAAAATCAGTTCGGCAACCTGTGGGCGGACGAAGCGCTGACCGTCCGTGAAAAGCGGCTGCTGGTATTGGGTGCCACGACCATGCTGGGGCGGCAGGATCTGATCGAGATCCAGATGATGGGCGCGCTTGGCAACAACGAGTTCACCGAAGAAGAGCTGGCGCTGATTCCGCACTTCATGCTGTTCTATGCCGGGGCAGGCAACTGCACCTCGCTGGTGCGAGGGATCGAAGCGGCCAAGGCGCGCCTTGCAGAATTGAAGAAGGACTGAGACGACATGCGCGATCTGCCCCGCCTGCCGCTGGATGCCGATGCCTTCCGCAAGCGTTATGGCCCCTGGGCCGTGATCGCTGGCGCTTCCGAAGGCACCGGCGAATGTTATGCCCGCCAACTGGCCGAAATGGGCATCAACCTGATGCTGGTTTCGCGCCGACAGGAGGCGCTGGAGGCTCTGGGCAAGCGACTGGCGGAAGCACACGGAATTGAATTCCGGGCCTGCGCACAGGACCTGACAGAGCCCGATGCCGGGTTGAGTATCGTCGCTGCCGCTGCCGACCTTGATGTCGGGCTTTACATATCCAACGCCGGCGCAGACGGATTTGCGGCCTTCTTCGAAGACGGCACCGAGAAGGCGCACCGGCTGGTGAGGATGAATATCACCACCCTGATCGATGCCACCAACGGCTTTGGCAAGCGCCTGCTTGAACGTGGCGAGGATGGAAAGGGACGCGGCGGCATTATCG
Source organism: uncultured Sphingomonadaceae bacterium (assembly GCA_947493195.1). Taxonomy (GTDB): domain Bacteria; phylum Pseudomonadota; class Alphaproteobacteria; order Sphingomonadales; family Sphingomonadaceae; genus Alteraurantiacibacter. The sequence continues at coordinate 76,183 of CANLQG010000008.1, forward strand.
TGATGGCGTCAGGCGCGGGGCTGGGCGGTCAACCCAACCTGGCCATGTATTCGGCGACCAAGGCGTTCGAGATAAATTTCGCAGAATCCCTTTGGGCCGAATATCATGAACGGGGCATCGATGTGCTGGGCGTGGCCGCCCCGATCATGCGCACGCCGACATTGCTGCGGATGGTTCCCGAGGATTTCGACACATCCGACACCTTCGATCCTGCTGACGTTACGCACAATGCGCTGGCCGGGTTACTGGCCGGGGAACCGATCCAGATCATTCCCGATGGACCGGGCGCGGAAAAGCAGCCGCAGGTGGAGGCAGATCGCAAGGCCCGCCTGATCGGTTTTGTCGAATTCAACAAGACATTTACCGGAGGATAAGCGCATGCGCAGGCTGGAAGGAAAAATTGCCATCGTCACCGGCGGGGGCGGAGGTATCGGATCTGCCGTCGCGCGGCGCATCGTGTCAGAAGGCGGCAAGGTCGCCATAGCCGATGTGTTCGAGGACAGCGCGAAGGCCGCTGCCGATCCGCTTGGCGATGCTGCGCTGGCGGTTCAGTTCGATGCTGCCGACCCTGTTTCGATAGAGGCAATGGTGCAGGCCACGGTCGACCATTTTGGCGGGTTGGACATCCTACACAACAATGCCGCGATGACCGATCCGGCAAAGCATCCGCTCGACACCACTCCGGTCGATATCCCCATCGAGATCTGGGATGAGATCATCGATATCAACCTGCGCGGATACCTCCTGGGCTGCAAATATGCGATCCCGCACATGATCGCGCGCGGTGGCGGCTCCATCATCAACACCGCATCGAATAGTGGTATTGCCGGAGACCTTGCCAGAGTTGCTTATGGCGCATCCAAGGGTGGCATCATCACCTTGTCGAAATATGTCGCCACGCAATACGGCAAGAAGAACATTCGCTGCAATTCCGTGTCCCCCGGGGTGGTGCTGACCGCCGCACTCGAAGCAACGGTGCCGGGCCTCAAGGAAGTGATCCAGCGGCATATCCTGACGCCTGAATTCGGCACGCCGGACGATATCGCGGCGCTCGTCGCCTTCCTCGCTTCGGAAGAGAGCCGCTACATCACTGGGGAAAACATATCGATCTCTGGCGGAGGCCTGTCGCACCAGCCGCACTATGCCGATCTGCTGGCAATGATGGAACAGCATCTGTGATGGGTGAACGGCTGACCGTTGCAGGGATGGAGACAGCAGCGCGCGCTGCCACGGGCCTTTCGGATTTCGGCCCGGATACCGGTTGGCGCGAGGGTTTTGAAAGATTGGTGGCGGCGGTCGAGGCGATGGGGCCGAATGACCAGTTGCGACAACTGGCCAAGCAAAATATCGTCGGCCAGCTCGCCACACGCCTGCGCTTTGTCGAGGATGATCGCAACAATCCCGAGATAACCACGCAAGACGTGGGTGATCCGCTGATCGTGATCGGCCTGCCGCGCACCGGCACTACCATTACCTACGATCTGGTGTGCCTAGATCCCGAGGCGCGTGCCCCGCGCGAATGGGAATGGTACATTCCCTGGCCGCCGACCGATGCCGCCACTTTCGACAGCGATCCGCGCATTGCGCAGGTCACCGCCATGTATGACAACTGGCTCGAACATGCGCCGCAACTGCTCGATATCCAGCGGTTCGACTGCACCCAGCCGGGTGAGTGCAACCACGGCATGCAGTATCATTTTGCCAGCACCAATTTTCCCGCCGAACTTGGCGTGCCCGATTATGCGGACTGGCTGCGCGCCAGCGATGCGCCGGGGCAATATGTCTCGCACAAGCGTCTGCTGCAGAACTTCCAGTGGAAAGGGCCGCGCGGCCGCTGGACGCTGAAATCGCCGCAGCACCTGTTTGATCTTCCGGCCCTGCTGGCGGCATACCCCGGTGCGATGCTGGTGTGGACGCACCGCGATCCGGCGCTGACATTCTCTTCCCTCTCCAGCTTCATCGCCGGGTTCCTGGCGGCCTTTGGCGGTGACAAGGACAAGGCGGCAATCGGGCGCGACGTGGTGGAGACATGGATCGCCGCGATGAATCGCGCGCTGGCCGCGCGCGCCGATCCTTCGATTGACCAGCGGATCATCGACCTGGCGCACAAGGACGTGGTGGGCGACCCAAAGGCGGCAATCAGGCGCATCTACGACAAGTTCGGCCTGACCTTTTCCGCAGAGCACGCGCGCCGCATAGACCACTTTCTCGCCGATAATCCGGCGGCAAAACGGATGGGCAAGCACAAACATTCGCCGGAGCAATACGGCATCGACGTGGCCGAGGTGCGCGAGCGTATGACGGAATATTACCACCGCTTCGGCAACCTTCTGGGGAAACCGCAATGAGCGTACTTGATCGCTTCCGGCTTGATGGGCGTAACGCCATTCTCACCGGCGTCGGCCCCGGTGTAGGAGAGCACGTGGCTAAGGCCTTTGCCGAACTGGGCGCGAACGTCGTCATCTCGGCCCGTTCGCAGGACCGGCTGGACCGGATCGCGGAAGAGATCAACGCGCTTGACGGCGGACGCGCGCTTGCCATCGCCGCCGACGCGGGAGAGCGCGCCGATCTGGAAAACCTTGTCACCAAGGCGCGCGACACCTTCGGGCCAATTCATATCGTCTTCAACAATGCCGCCGCCGGCGTGGTCTATGCGCATGATGGCGGGCTGTGGGCCAACACCGATGAGGTGTGGAAGACTGCGATGGATGTGAATGTCCTTGCCACCTGGCGACTGGCCGAGTTGACCGCACAGGAGATGGAAAAGCACGGCAAGGGCGTGATCATTTCCGTGCAAAGCTGCGGCGGCTTTACCCCTATCCCTCCCGCTGTGGCTTACGGCGTCAGCAAGGCGGCGCTGGCTTTCCTCACCCGCTCGCTGGCCAAGGCGCTGGCGCCGCACACGCGGGTGAATGCGCTTTGCGTCGGTTCGATGAGTCCCGACGGGGAGGAGGCCGAAATTCACAAGGGACTGGGGCTGGCGGAACGCAACGCGATCAAGCGGTTCGGCGCTGCGGACGAAGCCGTGGGCGCGGCCATCCTGCTGGCCAGCGATGCCTCCAGCTACACCACCGGCAGCACCGTGTTCGTGGAAGGCGGAAGGGTGGGAACGGTGGCATGACCAATCCTCTCTATACGCCAGATCAGGAAGCGGCGGAGAAACTGGCGCTGCGCCTGATAAATCGGGCAGATGTGCGGGCTGCGCGCGAAGAGGCGCGCCAGGGAATGCTGGCCGATCCCGCTGCCGCGACGGTGGATGGCAATCTGGCGCTTGATCGCGCGCTCGATCAATGGGTGCTGGCGCTGGCCATGCGAGAGGCGAATGGGGATACCACCGATCCGCGCGTGGTCTGGAACGTGTCGAACCCGCCACGCCAGTGGTTCGGGCATGTCTATCACGGCGCCGCCGTGGCGGTGGACAATCCCGATAATTTCAACCGCGAAATCCCTATCGACGGGGAAGGCCACTATCGCGTCGACCTGCGCTTCTCGGACGATCCACCGCAGTTCAGCGTGGTGATCGAGATGGAGCCGGAACATCACGCCGGTCTGGGCCACAACATCGGTGCGCTGACATTGCAGGACTTGCGCCCTCATTGCGATAGCGAGGGCCACGTTTCGGTCACCGTGGGGCCGGAAGAGGGCGGGCCGCTGCACTTGCAATCGCGGCCCGGACGTATCCAGATTTACACCCGCGACAGCCAATGCAACTGGAATCAGCTCCCCGCCGAGGTCAGCGTGGAACGCCTTGATCCACCTGCGGATTGGCAGGCCCGCAGCGAAGACGAGATCGCCGCGACCATTCTCGCCGACATGCCTGCCTGGGTCCGCTTCTGGCGCGGTTTCAAGGACGATTTTCTTGGCTATCCCGAACCCAATCGGCTTGTCGGGCCAAACGGGCGCGACGGGAACTGGGGTTATCTGGCCGGTGGCCGCTTCGAGCTCGGCGATGATGAGGCGCTGCTGGTCACGCTTGATCCGGCAGGTAGTTATTACACCGGTTTCCAGATCACCGATCCGTGGACCATCGCGCCCGATCCCATGCTGCGTCTGGCCAGCCTCAACAAGGGGCAGGTGGTGCCCAACGCCGATGGCACCGTCACATATGTGCTGGCGCTGGCCGACCCTGGCGTTGCCAACTGGATCGACACCTGCGGGCTGCACGAAGGCTGGATGCTGACCCGCTGGCAAGGTGTGCCCGCCGCTGCAAACCTTTCCAGCATGATCCGCGAAGTGCGCCTGACGACGATCGATCATTTGCCGGAAGGCATTCCCACCATCGACCTGGCCGGTCGCCGCCGCCAGATTGCCACACGCGCAAAGGCCTTTGCCCAGCGCACCAGCGAGGGAGGATGGACCGATGCAGCCTGAAGGTTCGATCGTCGAACTGTGCCACGTGGTTGAAGACCTGGACAAGGCGCTGGCGCACTGGACGCGTGATCTGGGGGCAGGGCCATTCTTCGTGTTCGACGTGCCTGTGCTGCCCGGCCAGCTATATTATGGAGAGCCGACCGCAGTTTCGATGCGGGTGGGCTTTGGCTTCTCTGGCGGCGTTTTGATCGAACTGTTGCAGCAGACCAACGATGGCGCATCGCCCTTTCGCGATTTTCTGCAAGCACGGGGAGAAGGGCTGCACCACATCATGCCCCGCGCCGATTTCGATTCGGCCCATGCGCGCCTTTTGGCCGCAGGGTTCAAGATTGCCTATAGCGGCATGATGCCTTCGGGCGAGCGGTTCTGCCTGTTCGATACCTTTGCCGCGCACGGCTATTACACCGAGCTTATGGAGCTCTCAGAAGCCATGCAGGCCAGCCTGTCACTGATGGAAAAGGCTCATGCTACCTGGGACGGCAAGACCGATCCCGTGCGCGGCATGGACCGGCTGGCCGAGCTTGCCTGACTTGCCACTGCCCTAAAGCTTGCCGCTTCCCATCTCGGCAAACATCTTCTGGAAATCGGCATAGCTGGGCTGGTGCGCAGTCACACCGCCATCGATCGGGATTGCCGCACCGGTGATGAACTCGCTCTCGTCGCTGGCGAGGAAAGCGACGAGATTGGCAATGTCTTCCGGCTCGCCAAGCCGCGGCGTCAAGTGGTGCGACAGGAGAATGTCCTTCACCATCGGCGGGGTCGACTGGGTGGCGAGCGGGGTCAGCACGAAGCCGATTACCATGCAATTCGAACGTATGCCCAGCTTGCCATACTGGGTGGCGATCATGCGGCTGAGCTGGATCAGTGCAGCCTTGGAAGAGCCATAGGCAGTCAGCGTGGATTCGCCTTGCACGCCGAAGCCGGATGCGCTGTGGACAATCGATCCGCGCCCACCCTCGATCATGTGGGGCAGGGCATATTTGCTCATCAGCATGGCGCCGCGCACGTTGACCGCCATCGCCCTGTCCCAGGCTGCGACATCCAGATTCATGACATCGAGATCTGCCTGACGCTGCGCGTCGTTCTGTATGGCGGCGTTGTTGTGCAGGATGTCGATCCGGCCAAAATCTTTAACAACCCGCTGGGCGAGTTCGCGCACGGAATGCTCGTCCGTCAGGTCAAGCGGCAGCGCCAGTGCGCCCTTTATATCCTGCGCAGCGGCACCAGCTGCATCGGCATCGATATCGCCCAGCACTACACGGGCACCTTCCGCAGCCAGTCGCCGCGCCGAAGCCGCGCCGATACCGCCTGCGGCGCCTGTGACAATTGCGATCCTGCCTTCCAGCCGTGATGTCATTTGGGTCTCCTCTTTTGCCGCACTAGATTGCATCTGGCCTTGGTCACAACCTGTCGCAGGGCAGGTTTCGCGCATTGCACGCACTTCCATCTGCTGTGCATTGGTTTGGGGAGGCCGTTTTGAATTCGACGATTGTACCGATGCCGGTCATGCCGGCGCCGGAGCCTGCGGGAACGATCTTTCTGGTCGGTACCTGCATTATCATGGCGGGCATATTGGGATGGTGGGCGCTGGGGCATGAAAGGCGCATGCGCGGCTGGGTCTTGCCGCTGGTCTTCGCTGGCACCGCACTTTCCGCAGTGATGATCGAACCGATCTACGACAACACGCTGCTCTATTGGTATCCGGCCGAAAACCCGCTGGCCTTCTTTCGAGGATATGAGCGGACAATCCCCTGGTATGTGCCGCTTGGCTATGCCTGGTTCTTCGGCGGATCGGCCTACCTCGTCTGGCGCGTGATAGAGAGCGGCGCATCGGCTGCGCGCATCTGGCAGTTGTTCTTTGCCACCGCAGCGGTCGACTGGTTGGCGGTTTCGATCTGCGAATGGCTGGAACTCAGCGCCTTCTACGGCAACCAGCCTTTCCATCTGTTCGGCTCTCCCGTGTGGTTTTCCTTCTGCGATGCCACGGGCGGCTTTGTGCTCGGGGCGGCGCTTGCCAAGCTCATGCCCTACCTTTCGGACAGCAGGCGGCTGTGGCTGCTGATCCTGCCAAGCTTCACCTACGCGGCAACGCTGGGATCGACCACCGCACCTGTCTCGCTGGCACTCAATTCTGCATGGTCGCCTGTCATGACGTGGCTGGCTGGCGCTGCCACGATGGCAATGTGCCTGATTGCCATCCATGTGATCGCGCAGATGGCGCAACTGCGGCAGGAAAGCCCATTGTGAGCCGATTTTCGGGCCGCGACTGGTGGTTCATCGGCCTGCTAGGCACGATTTACGCGTTCAATTTCATCGACCGGATGATCATCGCCGTGGTCGGGGAGCCAATCAGGCAGGAATTCGGCCTGAGTGATTTCCAGCTCGGCATCATGGGCGGGGCGGCTTTCGCGCTGTTCTATGGCGGCATCGGCATTCCGCTTGCGCGCCTCGCAGAGCGGGTCAACCGGATCGGCATCGTGGCAACTGCCACGGCACTCTGGTCCGTGATGACAATTCTCTCGGGCGCGGCGACCGGTTATATTCAGCTGCTGCTGGCGCGCATGGGCGTGGGTGTGGGTGAGGCCGGGTTCACGCCGCCGGTCGTCTCTTTGATTGCAGATCGTTTTCCTCCCGAACGCCGCGCCACCGTCTTCTCCATGATCGCGGTAGGCGTATCCGTGGGCGGCGCGATCGGCGTGCTGGCCGGAGGATGGATTGCGCAAAACTATGGCTGGCGCTGGGCCTTCGTGGCGGCAGGGGCACCCGGCATCGGCCTGGCGCTGTTGCTGTGGCTAACTATCAGCGAGCCTGCGCGCCTGAACGCCGGACAGGCGGCCCCGCCATTTGCGGCGGTGCTTCGCCGGGTCGGAAGATCCCGCGCCTTCGTGGCGTTTACCCTGGGCAGCGGCATGGTGGCGCTGGTGGGCTTTGGCCTTAACCTGTTCCTGATCCCGCTGCTGGTGCGGCGCTTCGGTTTCGACCTTGCCGAAGCGGCTCTGACGTTTGCCTTCACCTTCAGCGCGGCCACCGCGCTGGGCGGCGTTGTGGGCGGGCTGGCTGCCGATCGTTTCGCTGCCAGAAAATACCGGCGTTACGGCATCCTGCCGATGGTATCGACAGCGTTGGCGATGCCGCTTTTCCTGGCGGCGATCTACCAGGACGATTGGCAGATCATGGCCGTGCTGCTGTTTGCCTCCACCTTTTGCCTCTATGCCTTCCTTCCTACCATCATGACCGTGACACAGCGGCTGGTGGAACCCCGGATGCGCGCCACGGCAGCGGCCATCCACGCCTTTGGCCAGACCGCCTTCGGCCTTGGCCTCGGATCGGCCTTTCTGGGCTATATGAGCGATGTGCTGGCGACCGCGCGCTATGGCCAGCAATATGCACGCGAATGCATTGGCGGCGGTGCCAGCGCATCGGCCAGCTGTGCCGAGGCTGCAGGCACCGGCTTGCAGCAGGCGCTGCTGATGCTGGGCCTGTTCCTGCTGTTGGCGATCGTCTGCTACTGGCTGGCAGCACGCTCGATCGCCGGAGAGATAACCGTGATCGAAGGTGAAGCGAAATGAACGAAATCCATGATGCCGTCATTATCGGTGCCGGCCACAACGGGATGGCGGCAGCCGGGTATCTGAGCCGGGCCGGAAAGAAAGTCGTCGTCGTCGAACGGATGGCCAAGGTGGGCGGGATGACGAGTGCGGGATACATGATCCCCGAAGCGCCTGACTATCTGGTGACCCCCTGCGCGGTGGAGCTGCTGTTCGCGCGCGGATCGGGCATCATCGAGGATCTGGAGCTTGCTCGCCACGGCCTGCGCACCGTCGATCCCGATCCCAGCTATGCCTATCTCCATCCCGATGGCAGCTCGATTGCGCTGTTTCGCGATTACCGGCGCACGGCGGATGATATCGCCCGTATCCATCCCGGCGATGGCAAGCAGTATCTGAAGTTCATGCAAGTCATGGACGCCATGATGGATATCGGTTTCCCGATCATGATGGCGGAACCTGGTCGGCCCGACCTGCGCAACCTTGGCAAGATGATCAAGAGCGGGGTGCGCAATGTGCGGTTGAAGGATCAGCTGCTGGCGATCTCCAGGGCGACGGCAGACCAGGTGGCCTGCGAGTGGTTCGAACACCCGGCCACCATCGCGCTGCTGAACGGCATTGCCGCAGGCGCGGGGCCGGTCGACGATGATGGCAATGCCGCTGCCTACATGATCTTTGCCGTCACGCACCGTCTTGGCACGGGCAAGCCTATCGGCAGCCTGCAGGCCTTTGCCGATGCCATGGCCAGCAGCATTACCGAATCCGGTGCAGAGATCATGCTCAATGCGCCTGTCGCGGAAATCCTGATCGATGATGGCGCCGCGCGAGGCGTGCGCCTGGCCGATGGCCGGGTACTGCGATCGAAGGTGGTGATAGCCACCAGCGATCCCCGCACCACCTTTGCCATGACGACGCCGGGCGCGGTTGACCGGCAGCTGATGAAACGGATCGAGCATGTCCCCTCCAACCGATCCAATGCAGCGCCCTTCCTTGCCAATGTTGCGATGAAGGCACCCTTGCGGTTGAAACGACATCAGGACCTGCGGCACGATGATGCCGATCTGAACAAGGCGGTGGGCTTGATTGGTCTCGCCGATGATGTGCGCAACAGCTTTGCCGCCGCGCGGCGTGGCGATATTCCAGATCGTCATGCAGTCTCTCTTACCCCGCTCTCCAACAGCGATCCTTCGCAGGCACCGGAGGGGTGTTCACTGGCCTACCTCTACCTTCCTGCCATGGCGGTGGATGCGCGCGAGGGCTGGTCTCAGGAACTGAAAGACCGGACCATGGCATCGATCATCGCCCAGGTTTCTGAATATTATGACGGTTTCCAGCATGAGGTTGGCCGCTTCGTGGAAACTCCGCGAGAGCGCGAGACACGACTGAACGTGACCAATGGCTGCGTAACCCATGTGGACTTCGGTGCCTTGCGGGCAGGTCAGCATCGCCCGGCTACAGGGTTTGGCGGACTCAAACCGGCAGTGCCCGGCCTATATCTTGGCGGCGCGGGCAGCCATCCGGGCGGCGGCGTATCCGGCATTGCGGGCCGGATTGCGGCAGACAGGGTTCTGCGGCACCTGAAATAGCGCCAATGGGTGGGCTGCGGCTATTCTCAGGTGCGATCTATCCAGCTGTCGAGCGCCTGCCAGTGGCTAATGCGCGTTCCGGCGAAATTCTGGCAATGCGCCGCGTCGTTCACGATCTGCAACTCGGTGGAGGCCGCCGCCTTGAAATAGCCCGGCTCAAGTTCGGGTTTGGGGCTGGTGTCCACCGTGCTTTGCACGATCAGAACCGGCACCGCGATGTTCGCCGAATCCTCGTGAACAATGCCGGGAGTAAGCGCTGCGATGCCCAGGGTGGCAGGTGTTGTGGAAGCGTGGGCTTCATCCGCCTCGATCAGCGGTGGCGGCACATCGGGCCAGTAGAACAGCTTGCGCATCGGTTCTCTTGGCGTGGCAAGATAGCCGCTGGGAATGAGGTCAGCCTGAAGTGTATCAACGTCGGTATCGCCCAGCACCATCGGTTCATTCGCCCAGCCAAGCACGGCTACCCGAGCAAATATCGGATGGGTCGCAGCCTGCGAGATGATCATCATCCCTCCCATCGAGTGGCCAATGCCGGTCACGCTGACCTTGCGCTCAAGTCCTTTCAGGACCTGCGCCAGCGCCGAGGCGTGTGCGCGGGCGATAATCGCGCGGCTCAGTTTGCTTTCCGGTTCGGGCCGGGTGCTTTCACCCATACCAAGCATGTCGATGGCCAGCACGGCCTTGCCGCGATCGCAGAACCAGCGGGCAAAGCTGTAGCTTTCATCGGCAAAGGAGGGGTTCCAGTATTGCCGCGAGTAACCTCCGCCGTGAATGGCGAAGACAAGATGCTCGCCACGCTCTTCCCAATTGTCCGGCGTGTGCAGTGTGGCGGCAATCTCCACCGTCTCGTCAATCCCTGCCGCAGCGGTAACGTCCACCATCATGTCAGCTGATCTCATCGTCCGTCGCTCCTTGCTGAAGCTTATGGCTTGGGCAAGCACTTGTGGCATTCACCTGCCGGGAGAAAGGTTGATGCGTCAGGCGCCTGGTGAAAGCAGGCCGGGACTGCAAGAGGAGCTGCTGGGAATGAGCGAAGACGGCCTGGCCTGGGAAAAGCTGATCGATGGTCTGCGCCCGCTAGGCGACGCCATGCGCGAACGTATGCCGGAAAGGCTGCGGGGCGATCCGCAGATCATGGCGGAATCGATGCGCTTGCTGCTGGCAGGCCTGGCGCGTGCAAGTTCGGATGCACTGGTTGGCAATCGGCAGCACCCCATGTTCGTGCCTGAACTGAATATCGCCCAGAATATTTTTCAGCCCAATGCCGACACGATCTACAAGTCCGCCATCATAGAGAAGGGGGGCAGTTACCTGCTGCGCGGTGATCGTTGCACGGTCCGCATGATCGTGCTGGCCCAGATGGGGCCGGACACGTTGCGTACAGGACAGCATAGCCCATTGCTGGGGCAGATCGACTTCGATGATCTCAAGCTTGGCGAGGATGGGGCTTTCGAGCTGGTAATCTCGCCCCAGCGGCCTGCTGGATATGAAGGCGACTGGTACGCGCTGGATCCGCAGTGCGAGAAGCTGATGGTGCGCATCGTTTCCTGCGACTGGGGGGTGGAGCGAGAGCCGCGCTTTGGCATCACCCGGCTGGATGTGGACGAGGCGAAAGGGCGGTTGTCGGTCGCAGAACTGCACGCCGCCTTCGATGAAATGCCATTTATTTCCGGCGTATGTGCCTTGGCCTTCCCTACCCACGTGGAAGAGCTGCGCAACGAAGGTTATCTCAACGAATTGAAGATATTCGACGTCTCACAGATGTCCGGCCTGCAGGGGCAGTTCTACTATGAAGGGGCATACGAACTGGATGATGACGAGGCCCTGATAAGCGAAGTGCGCGTACCCGAAAGCTATCGCTACTGGTCGATTATCCTGACGAACGATATCTACGAAACAACCGACTGGTACAACAACCAGGCGAGCCTGAACGACAAGCAGGGTGTAGTCGACCCTGACGGGGTGTTCCGCACGGTCATTTCTGCGCGCGACCCGGGTGTGCACAACTGGCTCGACACATCGGGCTACCGCAGTGGCGCGATCCAGGGCCGCTGGTTCGAGGCGAGTGAAAAGCCGATGCCTACCTTAAGAAAGGTCAAGACCGCCGGTATTATGTCGCATCTGCCGAAATCGACACGGCGTGTAAGCCCCGAACAGCGCAGCGAGGCGTTGCGCGACCGTAGGCTTGCCGCGCAGATGCGGTTCATCTGGTAAGCGCCAAAAACTTATAACGGAGAGTGATAATGGCTTCCGCCCCGGTAAAAGACATTCCGGCCCATGTTCCTGCCGACAAGGTAGTGACGCTCGACTTCTTCAAGCGCGAGAACACCCATGTGTGCCCGCAGGAAGTGATGTTGCCCGAAATACACCGCACGCTTCCACCGCTGACCTGGTGCACCAACATCTTCCCCGGCGACCAGGGTGGCTGGCTGCTGACCAAGGTCGAAGACATGCATATAGTGCTGCGCGATCCGGACAATTACACCAAGAACGGGATGGGCAAGTTCGCCCAGTCGATTGGTGAAGACTGGCTGGTGATCCCCACGGAAACCGATCCGCCCGAGCATGGCGAATATCGCAAGGCGCTGAACCCATTCTTCGCCCCGCAAAAGATCGCCAGGATGCGCGATGAGCTGCATGAACGCGCTATCCGCCTGATCGATACCTTCAAGGACAAGGGCCATTGCGAATTCGTTGACGAATTCTCCGCGAAGTTCCCGATTTTCATCGTGCTGGACTTGCTGGGCCTGCCGCAGGAACGGATGCCGGAATTCCTGGAATGGGAGAAGAACATCTTCCACACCAATGATTTCGAACTTCGTACGCGTTCGGTTCGCAAGGTGGTGGATTACCTGAACGAGGTGATCGCAGAGCGCCGAGCCAATCCTGGCGACGACTACATTAGCGGCATCTTCGACTACGAGATCGACGGTCGCAAATGGAATGACAAGGAAGTGTTCGGCCACTGCTTCAACCTGTTCATCGGAGGCCTCGATACGGTGACCTCGCTGTTGGGCAATATCTTTGCCTACCTGGCGAAAAATCCGGACAGGCAACAGGAACTACGCGACGATCCCAAGAAGATCGTGCTGGCGGTGGAAGAATTCCTGCGTGCCTTTGCGCCGGTGAGCGTGTTCCGCATCGCGGCCAAGGAAATCGAGATCCACGGCCAGAAGATCCTGCCGGGCGACTATGTGGGAATTTCCACGCCAATCGCCGGCTATGATCCCGACTATTACGAGGACCCGCAGGAAGTGCGCTTCGATCGCAAGGCGCCGCATATCTCGCTGGGTTTTGGCATCCACAAGTGTCTGGGCATGCACCTGGCGCGCATGGAATTGCAGACGGCGCTGGACCAGTGGCTGAAACTGGTGCCACCCTTCCGCGTCGCCGATGGATTCGAGATCCAGTATCACGTGGGCAACATTACCCACGTGCCCAAGCTTGAACTGGCCTGGGACGTCTAGCGGGCTGATCGGGCCGGTTGCAGATAGCTGCCTTGCCGGCTGCGTTGCAGCCGGTCAGGCCGGGTGCATATCGACGTGAAAGCGCGACAGGCGAAGCGAAGCGATTTTCCATTCGCCATCCACGCGCCGATAAGTCTCGTGATACTGCCCATATCCGGTGATCGAGCCGACGCCTTCTACAGGCGATTTGCCTGATTCCCATATGACCCGATCCTGCATGGCCCATACCGCCCGGGCACTGTCCGGCCCGATGAGTTCGACTTCGGGGGTGTGGACCTGGTGGCTGCTGGAAGCGCGATCTACGGCAGAACGAACCTGTGCAACGATTGCCTTTACGCCCGTGACGGGATCCATGCCGGTATCTTCGCGCACATCCATCGTGGCGTCAGCGGTGAAAAGACTGCCAAACCCACTCCAGTCCTTTGTATCCAGGAACCGGCAATAGCGCGCCTTTACGACCTTGATCGCTTCCTTTGTCAGCAGATCGGCAAGCCCATGTGTTGTGGAATTCATGATTACCTCCCAGAAGATCGAAGCTGGCATTGCAGAAGAAGCGGCTTGCCTGCCTTTGGGAAGGTTGCGGACCGGTTCCCCGGGTTGACCTATGGCCACAAGATCAATGGAGAGTTCAAAATGACGCAGCCCGGTGCACAAGCCCTGTGCGACAAGTTCGGCACCTATATTCTTCCCGGCCGGGTCGATGATCCGCGTCGCGGCATTGAAGAGGCGCAGGAGGCGGAGAGGATCGGTCTAGGCGCGGTGTGGATTTCAGAACGTTTCGCCCTGAAAGAGCCCGCCGTGCTGGCGGGCGCGGTTGCCGAGGCGACCAGCAAGATCCGTATCAACGGCACGTTTTATGCCACCATGCGCCATCCTCTCGTCACCGCCAGCATTGCCAACATGATGCAGGCGATGAGCGGCAATCGCTTCGGCATCATGTTCGCGCGGGCCGTGCCGGCCTACATGAAGATGATGGGCGCGCCGGCAATCACCATGGAACGGCTGGCCGACTACATTTCGATCTATCGCCGCCTGTGGAATGGCGAGACGGTTTCCTATGAAGGGGTGCTGGGCAAGTTCCCTACGCTCAAGCTGACGGATTTCCACGATGGGCCACGCCCGCCAGTGATCTTCACCGCCATCGGCCCGAAAAGCCTGGCCTTCGCCGGCGAGCATTGCGACGGCGTGCTGCTGCATCCGTTCGTATCGCCCACAGGCGTGGCGAACAGCGCCAAGATCGTGCGCGATGCGGCCGAGAAGGCGGGCCGTGATCCCATGTCGGTGCGGATCTACCACAATATCATCGTTGCGCCTGACCTGCCGAAGGATGAGGAAGACGCCGTGGTGCGCGGCCGCGCCATCACCTATTTCGAGCTCCCCGGCTTCGGCGACCTGATCGTGGAGATCAACGAGTGGGACAAGTCCGTGCTCGAGAAGGTCCGCGCCCATCCCAAGATCGCTTCTCTTGGCGGAAAACCCGCAGACCAGGCCTATACGCGCCAGGAACTGGTCGACGTGGGGCAGCTGTTGCCGCAGCAGTGGATTGACGAAGGGGCAGCCGTGGGCACTGCCGCGCGCTGCGCCGATCAACTGATGGCCTATCTGGATGCAGGGACGGATGAAATCCTCCTGCACGGTGCCGCGCCCAAGGACATGGGGCCACTGACGCAGGAACTGAAGCGCGCGCTGGCGCAGAAGGCAGGCTGATGACTCCGTCGCAAATTCGGCAGCGCCTGCGCGACTGGCTTGAAGCCAATGTCGAAGGTTGGAGCGATGTGCAGATCCAGCCGCTGGAAGTCACCACCGGGTCGGGCTTTTCGGCGGAGATATTTTTCGTCGATGTGCAATACACCGATGCTAATGGCGCGCAGGCCAAGACCCTGGTGGTACGCCGCCAGCCGCAGGATCACGAAGTCGTGTTCGCCTCCAGCCTGAAGCTGCAAGGGCAGATGATTGCGGCGCTCGATGCGCTGGGTTCGATCCCTGTGCCGGAGTGGATCGGGATGGAACTCGACCCCTCAGTGCTGAAAATGCCCTTCATCGTGATGGGCCAGGTCGGTGGCCACGCGGCAACACAGAACCCCAATTACAACAAGGCGGGTTGGCTGGCAGAGATGACGGCGACCCAGCGTGCATCCACCTGGCGCAATGCCGTGGAGGCCTTTGCCGGAATGGCCAGCATACACTGGCAGGACGACGGGTTCGACTTTATGGCCCGTCCTGACTGGGGTGAGCCGGGGCTGGACCAGTACCTCGGCTATATCGAGGCGTGGTATCACAGTTGCCGCAAGGACCGCGAAATGCCTTATGTCGATGCCGCCATCGACTATATCCGTACGCATCAGCCGCAAGATGCTTCGGTCAATGTGCTGTGGGGCGACAGCACGCCTTCCAATGTAATGTTCGATCCCGATGGCAGCGTGAACGCGCTAATCGACTGGGAACTCGCGGCGCTTGGCCCGGCAGAGCTTGACCTGGCGTGGTGGCTCTATTTCGATGACCTGTTCAGCCGCCGCTTCGGCGTCGAGCGGCTCGACGGCCTGCCCACGCGTGACGAGACGGTGGCGATCTGGGAAGCGGCCGTCCGTCGCAAGGCGCAGCATCTCGGCTACTACGATATCGTGGTAGCCCTGCGCATGGCGCTGGTGGCTGTCGGCGCGTTTGACCGGCAAGTGGCGGTTGGCAATATCCCGCCTGAAAACCTCTCCCTGAACGCCAATTTCATGACGCTATACCTGGCGGAACGGCTGGGCATGGACCTGCCCGAACTGGGGCCGGACTTCTATGCGTTCATGAGCAAACTAACGCCCGTTGACGAGAAAGAGGAAAGTTAGCGGCGGCGGTTCCGACCTACGAGGAGCTTGGCTGTAGCGAAGTCGCCATCCGGCATGCGGTCGCGGGCGCCACCCGATCGAGAACATGGGCGACCAGCCTGTTCACTTTGAACGCTTCGCCACGGCCTGACCAAAGACAGGCTTCTCCCGCCGTGATCCTGCCAGAACGGTCTGGCTCTGAATCCAGCAATGCGATAACCGCATTGCAGGGGTTCCGGGTTGGAGACCGCAGCTGCCCTGGCCGCGTGCATGGGCTGGGTGGCCGGAATCGGCGGAGAGACAGAACAATGGCGAGCACGCCGCGCGAAATCATCGATGAAGGCAAGCTGGGCGGCTGGCAGAAGGCTGCGCTCGGCATGACAATCCTGCTCAATGCGCTGGATGGTTTCGACGTTATGTCGATAAGCTTCGCTGCGCCGGGCATTGCCGAGGAATGGCAAGTTCCGCAGGATGTGCTGGGCTGGGTATTGTCGATGGAACTGATCGGCATGGCCGTGGGCTCGATCCTGTTGGGCGGCATGGCCGACAGGTTTGGCCGGCGTCCCACCATCCTTGGCTGCCTGTCGGTGATGGGCATCGGCATGCTGATGGTGCCAAGCGCCACGGGGGTTGAACAGCTTTCCGCATGGCGACTGCTGACCGGGCTGGGCATTGGCGGAATGCTGGCCGCGCTGAATGCCACCGTCGCGGAATTCTCGAACGCGCGCTATCGCAGTCTTGTGTTGCCGCTGATGGTGACAGGTTATCCTTTGGGTGCATTCTTCGGCGGAATGATAGCGGCAAACGTGCTGGATGCGGGCGATTGGCGCGGGGTTTTCTACCTGGGCGCAGGCTTGACCATTGCGGCCATCCCGCTGTCCTACTGGCTTATCCCGGAAACGCCCGACTGGCTGGCCGACCGACGCCCACCCGGTGCCTTGCAGCGGATCAACAGGACTTTGCACAGGTTCGGTCTGCCACAGGCCGGAGCCCTGCCTGAAGCGATCAGCCAAGAGCAGAGAGGATCGCTGTCCGATATCTTCAAGCCGCCGCTGCTTTCACGCACGGTGCTACTGACGATCGCCTACCTCACGCATGTGACGGCCTATTACTACTTCGTGAAATGGATACCCAAGCTTGTGGTCGACATGGGATTTGATCCGGCCGCAGGCGGGGATGTTCTGACCAAGGCGATGCTGGGCGGCGCGATAGGCGGCGGATTGCTGGGCGTGGTTGCGCTGAAGATCGGGATCAAGAAAGCCACGGTCATCGCCCTTGCCGGTGCATTCGTGATGCTCAACGTGTTTGGGCGCGCTCCGCAGGATGTGGCCATGCTCGGCTGGATCGCCGGGGTTACGGCCTTCTTCTCCAATGCTGCGGCGGTCGGGTTCTATGCCTTGCTGGCCATGGCATTCCCGCCGCATGTGCGTGCCACCGGAACGGGGTTCGGCATCGGCTTTGGCCGGGCAGGGGCAGCAATGGGGCCTGCGCTGGCCGGGATCCTGTTTGCGCGTGGTCTGGATGTGGCCACGGTCTCGCTGATCATCTCTATCGGCTCTGCGATATCGATCGTTGCCATTATGCTGGTGCGAATGACGAACAGCGCAAAGGCTACCTGATGGGCATTTACACCCACAATTGCGTCGGCACGAATGATGTCGAGAGGTCTGGCCGGTTCTACGATGCCTGCCTTGCGCGACTGGGCATCAGGCGGCTGGGAGACTTCCTCGACCAGGGGCTGGCCTATGGCAATCGCGCGGCTGAATTTCTTGTCCTGCGGCCGATAGACGGGGAAGGTGCCTTGCCCGGAAATGGTGTGACTATCGGGTTCAAGGCGACAGACAGGCAGGATGTCTCGGCCTTCCATACCGCCGGACTGGCGGCGGGCGGCACCGATGCGGGTGCCCCGGGACCGCGCGGCGCGGTCCCGCACGCCTTCGGCGCATACTTGCTGGATCCCGATGGCAACAAGATCTGCGCCTATTGCTTCAAGCCCCCGACAGAGTAATCTTCGCAAACCCGTTATCGATGACGCAGTGCTCAAAACCGTTGCGATAAGCACGGAAATGCAGGGTCTCGCCATCCTGCCAGATATGCGTATTGATCGTGTCGCCGGGATAGACGGGCGCGGTGAAACGCACGTTCATTTCGCGCAAGGCTGATGCAACGCCGCCGCAAGCCGCGTGGACAAGTGCCCGTCCGACAATGCCCATCGTGCCAAGCCCGTGCAGGATAGGGCGATCAAAACCCACCGATGCCGCAGTCTCCGGATCGATATGCAAGGGGTTCCTGTCGCCTGACAGGCGATAAGTCGCCGCCTGCGCCAGGTTGGTGGGCAGGGAAATGGCGAGATCGGGATCGCGATCGGGGATTTGCGATCGCGGTTCCGCTGGCAGGCTGCGTTCGCCGCCAAATCCCCCGGCACCCTGGACGAACCAGAGTTCCGAGGTTTCAGCCACCAGCACGCCGCTCAGCGTGCGCACTTCCTTTCTTGCACGGATCAAGGCAGGCTTTCCCGGCCCCTTGTCAGCCAGGTCTGTTACCCTGGTGGTGCCGATCAGGGTTCCAGCAGGTTCGAGTGGGGTGTGAATCTTGAGCCGCTGTTCGCCATGAAGAATGGATAGCCAGTCCAGCCCGTTGCCCGGGTCCATCGCCCAGAAACCCGGCGTGCCCAGTACAAGTGCCATGGTCGGCAAGACCTGCAGGTCGCGTTCGAACACCAGGCTGGTCTCATCGATCTCGGCGGAAAGCCCGGCGCCCACGCCCAGTGCATAAATGATCACGTCGCGCGGATCGTAATCGTCCTGCGTCTGCGGAATCGAATATGAAAGCAGCTTTTCGGTATCGAGCGGGGCGGTCATTCAATCAGGGCCTTTTTCAGTGCGTTCAGACTGTCACGGTGCGAGCGCAGGGTAACTTGCGCTTTGGCTGCCATCTGAAAGCCGTGGAAGCAGCCGGGATAGACGATCATCTCTGTTGGTACGCCCGCGCGGAGTAGTCTTCCACAGTATTCCGCACACTCGTCTACAAACAGATCGAGCGCGCCAACAGCGATGAAGGTTGGCGGCAGGTCGGTAAGTTCGGTTGCCCTCAGCGCAGAGGCGTAGGGAGACGAATTGCCCTCACCGAGATAGGCTTTTCGGCAATAGGCGCTGGATTGCCGGGTCCAGACGAATTCTCCGGTGAACGGGTTGGCCAGCGCGCCTTCACGAATCCGGTCATCAAGGCGCGGCGCCTCCAGCAGCTGGAAAGCGAGCTGAATTTCTCCTTCGTCTCGCGTCATCAGGGCGAGGCAGGCCGCCATCGCTCCGCCAGCGCTTTGTCCGGCAACAGCAATGCGATCCTTGTCGATCCCCAGTGCATGCGCCTTTCCATGAAGCCAGCGCAGCGCATCTTGCGCATCCTCCATCGGGCCGGGGAAGGGGATTTCGGGTGCCAGCCGATAGTCGACAGACAGCACCAGGCAATCTAGCTCGGCTGCCCATTGCATCAGCTGCGCCTGATTCATCTCCGGCGCTCCCATCACATGGCCGCCGCCGTGAAATTGCAGGATTGCCGGTGCGCAAGGTTTCATCGTGGACGGGCATATCATCAGGCACCGGATCGTGCGGCCCTGTTCGCGCGACGGAACAGCCACTTCGCGCGTTTCTACCGGCAGGTCTGGCAAGACCTGTTCCGCCAGCATGCTGGTGAACATGCCACGTATCGCCGACAGGCTCTCGTCCGAAAACGTCATGGGAGGAAGATTGTCGGCAAGTGCGAGCAATTCCGGATCGACAAGATGGCGCGTGGAAATGGGGAATACCTCTGGTGTGCGATGCAGGGCTGATCTCTTCGGCGGGAGCGCAAAGCGGTTGCCCTTTCGCACGATAGGGACAAGCCAGCGCGCCCGATCTAGCCTGCCACCTCGCAGCATTGCCTGCGAATCTAGCTAAACGTCAGCGACTGTTTGGCGGTATCTGCGTGAGCGCTTTAGCCGGATAAAACGTCCTCTTTTTCCCGGCGGCGCCTTCTGCCTACTCTCATGTATTGGCCATTCGATTGCCGTGACAAAACCAAAGCGGGCGGTCATCGCAGGCGGTGGTCCGGCCGGCTTGGAGGCTTGCCTTGGCGATTGACGGCCAAAGAAAAGGCCGGGCATTGCTGCCCGGCCTTCCTCGTTTCATTTGGCCAAATCGCTCGGCAATTAGAAGCTATATCGGGCTTCGACACCCCAGGTCCGCGGCGGTCCGATGTAAAGCGAATTGAACGGCTGGTTGGGAAGCAGGATGGAAACACCCGACTGATAGGTCGCATTAAAAACGTTCTTTACGTAGAAACCGAGGTCGAGACCGGTTCCACCAATTTCGTTCCAATCGATCCGCGCATTGGCGAGTTCATATCCTTCGAGCTGGAACCCCTGTTGGCCACCATAATCGTCGGTCACGTACAAGTCGCCATTCAGAACCACATCGCCGTCCAGCGGGCGAAATGGCAGAGTCCAGGAGAAACTGGCCGTTCCGGAAAACTCCGGCGTAAGGCGGTTCACGCTATCTTCGGTGAATGATCCGAAGCCCGGCAGAACGCTGGTGTCGATAGGCAACAACTGAGCAACGTCGGTTTTGGTGTAGGCACCATTCAGCGAAAGCGTCAGATTCCGGGTCGGCGAGATGCTGAAATCGGCTTCTACGCCATAAATGTTCAAATCTGCAGCATTTGCAATGAACGCCGCAGGTGATCTGTCAGGCGCAAAGTTCAGAGCGGGGATGCTGCTGTTCGAAATGAACTGGATGGCGTTGTCGTACCATGAATAGAAGAGCGCCACGTTGAACCGACCGCGTACATTCCCCGACTCGAACACCAGCTTTTCGCCAATCTCGATATCGGTCACGCGTTCCTGGTCAACCGTCTGAAATCCGCGAAGGTCGGCGCATTGGAAGCCACCGCAAGCTGTCGGATCGCCAGTTGCCTGCGGAGATTCGTAGGTCGGATAGTTCAGGATACTCGGCCGATAACCCCGCCGGCTGGTCACATAGACCAGGAGATCGGGATTGACCTGATAATCAAGGCCGATTGTCCAGGCCAGCGCGGAGTCCTTTGTACTGCCGATACTCTTTGCATCGACATTCGCCGTTGGGAGCATGTTGGAAGCTTCGACGTCGGCGAGACATCCATCGTAATCTAGAGGGCCGGCGGGGCTGGCTGGTAGATAACAGAATTCCTGTTTGTCCCACCCGTAACGTGCGCCCAGCGTGAAGGTAAGCGCCTCGGTCAAATCGATACTCGCCTGACCGAATACGGAAACATTCCGGTTTTTGACGTGCTCGGTGGTGTAGTTATTCAAGCCGAATGGCGAGAACTGGGTAAACGCACTGCCAGACTCACCTGAAGGGCCGTCTTCGCTGTAATAAAGCCCGACAATGGCGTTGAGGCCATCCGATTCCCAGAGCATCTGGGTTTCGATGTCGAGATAGTCGCGCCGGTACTGCTGCGCGGCATAATAGACGATCAGCGGCTGGGTAATCAGGTCATTCGGAGAAGGCCGGGGGTCCAGATCGATACCGCCGTTGTCCAACAGCGGAAGTCCCGACGTGTTGATCAGCTGTTCGTTGGTCGTATCCCTGTAACCGAAGATATTCCGGAAGGTGAGATTGTCGGTCAACTCGTATTCGAACCTGTTGACCACTCCGATTGTCTCACGATATGCGCGACCGCCATTGATGCCTCCATCGAAGGCTCCGCGGGGGTTTGCTTCGGAAACGCCTTGTGCCGTCACGCCGTTGGCGAGGAACTGGTTGAAACCAGCCGGACCGCCGAAAAGCGGCGTGAAATTCGCTACAGCTGCAGGGCTGAAACCGAGAATGGCAAAGCCGGGTCCCTGGCGGAATGCATAAAGGGAAGATGCAAGTTCATCTGCTTCGAAATATTCGAAGACTGTCGTGTTGGTCAGGCGGCTGCCCGGAGTGAGTGACAGCGTGACGCGGGCGGAGTTCTGGTCGATATCGTCAAAGCCAGGATATTCAGCCCGGACTCCATCAACATTTGCGAACCCTGGATAAGCGCTTGCGTCGGCAAGCAGATTATCAATTGCCGGCGTGCGCGGGTCCTGCCGACGAATCTGCCCTGCAACTCGCAACGCGACGGTATCCTCGACCAGAGGGATGTTCAGCGCGCCTTCGAGGGCGAAATAGTCGTAACGGCCATACGTGGCCTGTACATATCCTTCGAAATAATCGACTGCGGGCGCCGTGTTGATAAGGATGGCGCCGCCGAGCGTCGTCTTGCCAAAAAGTGTTCCCTGCGGCCCCTTGAGGACCTGGATATCGGAGAGGTCGAAAGTGGGAATGCTGGAACCCAGGCTGGGGATGGCGACATTGTTGACATAGGTTACAACGCCGGGTGTCGCCAACCCAACGGGCAGCTGACCCAATCCGCGCAAGCTGACGTTGATCGTGTTCTTGCCGCCCTCGGAATTGAAGTTCAGGCCGGGCGCAATAACGCGAACGTCTGACAGCTCCTGCACTGTGCTGCGATCGAGCGCCTCAGACGAGAAGGCAGCTACCGACAAAGGGACGTCTTGCAGGTCTTCATCCGTTCGACGGGCGGTGACGACAATAGTATTGTCACTTTGCTGTGATTGCGCCTGCACATCCGATTCGGCGCCCTCTTGCTGGGCGTAAGCGGGGCTGGCTGTCATTGCCAAAAGCGCAGCCGAAGCAGAAAGCCCGGCCTTAAACCGAAGTAAGTTCATATCCTCATACCTTCCCAATTTAGACCACTAGTATGGCCTGATCCTGTCCCGCCGGAATTACCCGGTCCGTGAAATGTAAGTGATCGCTTTGTCAGATGCCTGTTCCTATCGGAAGGTAGGGGGTGCGACAGGGTCTCAACTTAGGGTTCCCATCTGTAGCAATTTAGTCACAGAATGATTTTGGGCGTAGAAAAGGTTGCTCCTGCCACCCACAATTTCTTGAGAAAGTGAATGAAAATCATGTCGCATGGACCGCTCACCGGTATCCGCTTAGTGGAAATGGACGCAATCGGGCCAGTGCCCTTGTGCGGAATGATACTGTCAGGTCTGGGGGCAGAGATTGTTCGCATCACACGTCCGGGCGGGCATTCGGCATGGGGCGATATCGGCGATGCTGTTGTGCTGCGCGGCCGGACACAGGTGGAAATCGATCTCAAGTCGGATAGTGGCAAGCAATCGGTGCTTGATCTGGTGGAGCTTTCCGATGGCCTTATAGAAGGCGCGCGTCCCGGGGTAATGGAAAGGCTGGGGCTGGGACCGGATCAATGCCTGGCCCGCAATCCCGCGTTTGTCTTTGGCCGGATGACCGGATGGGGGCAGGAAGGCAGCCTCAGCAAGGCGGCGGGGCACGACATCAATTATATCGCCATGACAGGCGCCTTGCACGCCATCGGCAAGCAGGGCGAGCCGCCCACCGTTCCTCTGAATCTGGTGGGAGACTATGCCGGCGGCACCATGTTCCTGGCGCTGGGCTTGGTCTCGGCGATTCTTTCAGCGCGGGGCACCGGCAAGGGGCAGGTGGTCGATGCGGCCATGGTCGATGGCGTAGCGAACCTGCTTGGCCTTTATCATGCCTTCGTGGCCAATGGCATGTGGGAGGACCAGCCCGAATCGAACCTGCTCGACGGTGCGGCGCCGTTCTATCGCTGCTATATGTGCAGTTGTGGCGGATCGGTTGCGGTCGGCGCACTGGAGCCGCAATTCTTCGCCTTGCTGCTTGATGGGCTGGAAGTGCCGCAGGATCGCTATCGCCAGCACGACCGCGCCCAGTGGCCCGCCATGCAGGCGGAATTCGAGCAGATCTTCGCGTCGCAATCACGTGATGAGTGGGAGAACCGATTCGCCGGGACCGACGCTTGCGTATCGCCGGTGCTGTCGCTGTCCGAGGCAACGCGCCACCCTGTGAATGACGAGCGCGGCGTGTTCCTGCAGCATAACGGCGTGATGCAGGCCGCGCCGGCTCCGCGCTTTTCGGTCACGCCGGGAGAGGTGAGCGAGGGCAAGGCCGCCACGGTGGACGATGTGCTGAAGGCCTGGGCTAGATCCTGATCACCCGCTTGCCGGTATTTTCGCCGCGATAGAGTCCGGCGAGCGCATCCGGGCAGGCGTCCAGCCCGTTCAGGACTTCTTCGGAATAGCGAAGCTTGCCGTCGCGCACCCACTGCGCCAGCTTTTCGACCGCTTCTTCCCACCTGTCCATGTGGTCGAAGACGACAAAGCCCTGCATGCGCGCGCGTTTCACCAGCAGATGGCGTTCCACCCGGGGGCCGGTTGGCCAGGGGGACCAGCGGTCGATGGCCGCCGTGCCGCAGTTCACAACTCTGGCCCTCGGTGCCAGATGGGGCAGCACCGCATCGCTGACGGGGCCGGACGTATTGTCGAAATAGATATCCACGCCATCGGGACAGGCTTGGGCAATCGCCGCGTCCAGCGTTCCGGCCTTGTAATCAATGGCCGCATCGTAGCCGAATTCCTCCAGGCATTGCTGAACCTTGTTGGTACCTCCGGCAATGCCCACCGTGCGGCAACCCAGCAAACGGCCGATCTGCCCCACGGCAGAACCGACAGAGCCAGCCGCCGTTGAGACGACCAGCGTATCGCCGGGTTTCGGCTCTCCAACCAGCGTGAGGGCAAGCAAAGCGGTCACACCGTTGATTCCCAGGACACCCAGCGCCAAAGAGGCGGGCAGGTCGGTCTGCAATACCGGGCGCACAATCGCCTCTGGCTTTACCGTTGCGAATTGCTGCCAGCCGAACCAGCCCAGCACGATCTGGCCCGCGTGCCAGTCCGGGCTGCTGCTTTCGACAATTTTGCCAACCGCGAGCGAGCGCATCACGCCGCCTATGGGAACCGGGTCTGAATAATTTCCGCTGTCGGCTATCCAGCCGCGCATGGCCGGATCGACCGACAGGAACTGATTGGCCACGCGAACCTCGCCATCTTGCAACCGAGGCAGGGCGGCCTCCTCGATCGCGAAATCGTTTGCTTGCGCAATGCCCACGGGGCGCGAGACAAGGATGACCCTTTTATTCAGGGCGGGCTTTGGCTGTGTCATGGCTTGCCAAAAGACAGGGTCCTGACGGCGGACCTCCTATCGCAGGGTAGGTGTTGAGGGCGCCATTCGTCTGGATGGCAAATTCAAAAGGGCGGACATCGGTCCGTTCAGCGTCGACCTTGGGAGAATCACTCCAATGCGTGAAGTGTTTATCTACGACCATGTCCGGACGCCGCGTGGCCGCGGGCGGCCTGATGGTTCCTTGCATGAAGTTACCGCAATTGAGCTTGTTACCCAGCTGCTTGAAGCGATCCGTGATCGCAACGGCCTGGACACGGCGCTGCTGGATGACGTGGTAATCGGCTGCGCGCAGCCTGTTGGCGAACAGGGCGGCGTATTGGCGCGCGGCGCGGTGATCAACGCCAAGTATGCCCAGACTGTGGCGGCCCAGCAATTGCATCGCTTCTGTGCGTCGGGCCTGGAAGCGGTCAACAACGTGGCCGCGCAGATCGGCACCGGGATGGCCAGCGCCGGCATCGGCGGCGGCGTGGAAAGCATGAGCCGGGTGCTGATGGGCTATGACAGCGGGGCCTGGGTGGCAGACCCGGCCGTGGCGTTGGAAAACTACTACACCCCGCAGGGCATCGGTGCCGATATCATTGCCACGCTGGAAGGTTATTCGCGCGAGGATGTTGATCGCTATGCGGTGGAAAGCCAGCGCCGTGCGGCGGCATCATGGGATGCAGGCGCTTTCGAACGTTCCATCGTTCCTGTGAAGGACGTAATGGGCGAGGTTATCCTGGATCACGACGAATATCGTCGTCCGGCGACGACGCTCGAATCGCTTTCCGGTCTGCGCGCGGCCTTTCCCGGCTTTGCCGACATGGGTTTCTCGCGCGTGGTGAAGGAACGCTATCCGCAGATCGAAGAGATCAACCACGTCCATACCGGCGGCAATTCCAGCGGGATTGTGGATGGATCGGGCATTGTGATGCTGGGCGATGCCGAGTTCGGCAAGGCAGCCGGACTCAAACCGCGCGCGCGCATCAAAGGCTGGGCTTCGATCGGATCGGAGCCCACGATCATGCTGACCGCGCCTGCCGCGGTGGCGCGCAAGGCGTTGAAGAATGTCGGCATGTCGAAGGACGATATCGACCTTTACGAACTGAACGAGGCCTTTGCCAGCGTGGTGCTGCGGTTCATGGATCACATGGACGTAAGCCATGACAAGACCAATGTGGCCGGCGGCGCGATTGCGCTGGGGCATCCGCTGGGGGCAACGGGCGCCATGATCCTGGGCACCGTGCTGGACGAGCTGGAACGCCGCGATCTCAACACCGCCATGACCTTGCTGTGTGCCGGTAACGGCCTCGGCACTGCCACCATCATCGAACGGGTCTGACCCGATGAGCGAAAGCGCAAAGAGCGAAACAATGCGACACATCAAGCTGGAAAAGGACGCCGATGGCGTCGCCATTCTCACCCTCGACAATGCCGATGAGAGCATGAATGTCGTTTCCGCAGAATGGCTGGACGACATGAATGCAGCCATTGCCGATTTGCGGGATGACGAATCCGTAAGCGGCGTGATCATCGTTTCGGGCAAGAAGGCCTTCATGGCCGGTGCCGATCTCAAGCTGATGGTCGAAGGTTACGAGAGCATGTCGCGCCAGGATGCCTATGGTTTCAGCCAGAAGGCCACGGCCATGCACCGTGCGCTGGAAACCATGGGCAAGCCGGTGGCTTGCGCAATGAACGGGCTGGCGCTGGGCGGCGGTTTCGAGCTGGCGCTGGCTTGCCATTACCGCGTTCTGGCAGACGATCCGCGCGCAGTCGTGGGCTTGCCGGAAGTCAATCTTGGCCTGCTGCCGGGATCCGGCGGAACGCAGCGCCTGCCGCGTCTGATCGGGCGCAAGAAAGGCCTCGACCTGCTGTTGTCCGGCCGCTCCGTTGCGCCGAAGGATGCGCTGGAACTTGGCATTGTAGACGAGATCGCCGCAGTCGATCAGCTGGTGGAACGGGCGCGCCAATGGCTGGCGACCAATCCGGCGGCGGAGCGTATCTGGGACGTGAAAGGCTATGCCATTCCCGAAATGCGCGGCATGATCGTGCCAGAAATCGCGATGGATTATTCGATCCACGTGGCCAAGGTGGCGGGTAAGCACGGATACAATTATCCTGCCCCGGCGGCGATCCTTTCCTGCGTGTTCGAAGGCCTGCAACTGCCGATGGACAAGGCGCTTTCGGTGGAGAGCAAGTACTTCGCCAAGCTGCTGACCGATCCGGTGGCGCGCAATATCATCCGCACCACATTCATTTCAAAGCAGGCGGCGGAGAAGGGCGCGCGCCGTCCTGCCGGTGTCGCCAAGTCCGAAGTGAAGAAGCTGGGCGTGCTGGGCGCAGGCATGATGGGTGCAGGCATTGCGCTGGTCGCTGCCAAGGCCGGTATCGACGTGGTGCTGATAGACCGCGACACGGCCACGGCAGGAAAAGGCAAGGGCTACAGCGAAAAGGTGTTCGGCAAAGAGGTACAGCGCGGCAAGATGACGCAGGACAAGGCCGATGCCACGCTTGCCCGCATCACCCCAACCGACGATTTCGCGCTGCTGGACGGATGCGACCTGGTGGTGGAAGCCGTGTTCGAGGACATGGGTATCAAGGCCGAAACCACGCAGAAGGCAGAAGCCGTGCTGCCCGAAAGCGCCACTTTCGCCACCAACACATCCACCCTGCCGATTTCGGAACTGGCCAAGGCATCCAAACGGCCCGAACAATATATCGGTCTGCACTTCTTCTCACCGGTGGACCGGATGGGACTGGTGGAAGTCATCATGGGTGCGCAGACCTCTGACAAGACGCTGGCCAAGTCGCTCGATTTCATCGCCCAGATCCGCAAGACGCCGATTGTGGTGAACGATGCGCAAGGCTTCTACACCAGCCGCGTGTTCCGCATGTTCATCTTTGAAGGCGCGGCCATGCTGGAAGATGGCGTGGAACCGGCACGCATCGAGAATGCAGCCAAGGCCGCCGGCTTCCCGATCGGTCCGCTGGCCCTGCTGGATGAGGTGACCATCGATCTGCCGGCAAAGATCCTGAAGGATGCCGAAGGCAAGCAAGGTAATCTTTACACCATCGAGCGCGGCGGCAAGGTGCTGGACCGCATGCTGGAGCTTGGCCGCGGTAGCCGAAAGGCAGGCGGTGGCTTCTACGAATACGCAGAAGACGGCAGCAAGCGGTTGTGGACGGGTCTGGCGGAAGAATTTCCGACCTCGGAAGAGCAACCCGATCAGGACGAGCTGAAGAAGCGTTTCCTCTATGCGCAGGCGAACGAAACCGCCCAGTGCCTGGAAGAAGGGGTGCTGGAAACCGCGCAGGATGCCGATCTTGGTGCCATTCTGGGCTGGGGTTTCCCCGTCTGGACCGGCGGCACCTTGAGCTACATCGATACAGTGGGTATCGCGGAATTCGTGAGCGAGGCAAGCAGGCTTGCCGAAAGCTATGGCTCGCGCTTTGCCCCTTCGTCCTGGTTGCAGCAACGCGCAGCTGCCGAGACAACGTTCTATCCCCCGATCAAGGCAGGCTGAGTGGCTATGCAGCGCACAATTTTTGAACCCGAACACGAACAGTTTCGCGACAGCGTTCGCAAGTTCATGCAGGCTGAGGTTGGCCCTCATGCCGATCGCTGGCGCGAAGCCGGGATGGTCGACCGCGAGGTTTATCTGAAGGCTGGTGGACAGGGTTTGCTGTGCGTCTTCGCTGAGGAGAAGTATGGCGGTGCGGCTATCGATGATCTGCGCTTCGATCAGATCATCGTCGAAGAAAACATGCGTTACGGCGATATCGGTTTTTACATCAACCTGCACAATGATCTGGTCGCGCCCTACATCCACAAGCTCTGCAATCAGGAGCAGAAGGACCGGTTCATGCCGGGCATTGTCTCGGGCGAGACGATTCTGGCCGTGGCGATGACCGAACCTTCGACCGGCAGCGATCTCGCGGGCATGAAAACCCGCGCGGTGGAGAATGGCGATCACTGGGTGCTCAACGGCGCCAAGACCTATATCTCCAACGGTATCCTGGGCGACCTGATCGTGGTTGCCGCGCGCACCGATCCGGATCGCCCGCACGGCATCAGCCTGTTCCTTGTGGAACGCGGGATGGAAGGCTTCGAACGCGGCCGCAAGCTGGAGAAGATGGGCCTCAAGTCGCAGGACACGGCGGAACTGTTCTTCAACGATGTGAAGGTGCCGCAGAAAAACCTGATTGGCGAAGCCGGCCAGGGCTTCAAGTATCTTGCCCAGATGCTGGCGCAGGAGCGACTGATTGCCGCCATTGGCTTCATGGCCACGGCCCAGACGGCCTTCGACCTCACGCTTGAATACGTGAAGGAACGCCGCGCTTTCGGAAAACCCATCGGCGCGTTCCAGAACACCCGGTTCAAGATGGCGCAGATGCGCGCTGAGCTGGATATGGCGCAGACCTATGTCGACCAGTGCGTGCTGCTGCTGAACGACAAGACGCTGACGGCAGAGGATGCCTCGGCTGCCAAACTTCTGACGAGCGAGCTGGAAGGCCGCGTGATGGATGAATGTGTGCAGTTGCACGGCGGTGCGGGCTATATGGAAGAATACCGGATCAGCCGCATGTTTACCGATGCGCGTATCAGCCGTATCTTTGCCGGTACCAGCGAAATCATGTTGGAAATCATCGGTCGCGGGCTTGGCCTCGACGAACGGAAAATGAACTGAAAAGCGTTTGGGTGTGGGCGAGAGGAACCAATCGTTTCATCGCCCCGCGGCCAGGCCAATAGGGCGCTGCAGCGGGAGGCGGCACGATGATTTCTAGCGTCGGTGAAATTGTGGAGGAAGCCCGCAACGGGCGGATGTTCATCCTCGTGGACGACGAAGATCGCGAGAATGAGGGTGATCTCATCATTCCCGCACAGATGGCCACTCCTGCAGCTATCAACTTCATGGCAACGCACGGTCGCGGTTTGATCTGCCTCGCACTGGCCAGGCAGCGGGTCGAGCAACTGGGCATCGACCTGATGAGCAGCCAGAACCGGACGCGACACGAAACGGCTTTCACCATTTCCATCGAAGCGCGCGATGGCGTGACCACCGGCATTTCGGCTGCCGACCGCGCCCGCACTATTGCTGTGGCGATTGATGGCGGCAAAGGCGCGGACGACATTGTTACCCCGGGGCACGTCTTCCCGCTGGTCGCTCGCGATGGGGGCGTGCTGGTACGCGCCGGACATACGGAGGCTTCGGTCGACATTTCCCGGCTCGCCGGTCTGAACGCCTCTGCGGTGATCTGCGAAATCATGAACGAAGACGGCACGATGAGCCGGATGGACGACCTGATCAGCTTTGCCCGCAAGCATGATCTGAAGGTCGGCACGATACGCGACCTGATCGCCTATCGCCGCGAGCACGACCACCTGATCGAACGGCGATCCGAACGGCAGTTTTCCAGCCGCTGGGGCGACGATTGGCGTGCCATCTGCTTTTACAACAAGGCAACCAGGGAAGAAACGCTGGCGCTGGTGAAGGGGGAGGTCGATCCCGCCAAACCGACGCTGGTGCGCATGCAGCTGCTGTCGATCTTCCCCGATGTGTTTGCCGAGATCGGGGAGCGTGAATCGCTGGTGCAGCGGTCCATGGAAACCATCGCGAGGGAAGGCAGCGGTGTGCTGGTGCTGATCAACCGCCCGGTGCCCGATTTCGTCAGCCGCGCCATGCGCATTGCCGGGGCCGAGAAGGCCGAACGCCCGGCATCGGGGGAAAGCCCGGAGCAGCGCGACTATGGCAACGGCGCCCAGATCCTTTCCGAACTTGGCGTCAGGGACATGGTGCTGCTGACCAACAACAGCCGCTCGCTGGTGGCGCTTGAAGGCTATGGTTTGTCGATCGTGGGTGAACGCCCTATCGAGATGGGCTGAAGGTTCGTCTGGCCTCGCCGCCACGGCTGTAGAGGGAACGCCGGTTATGCCCTGTTACGAATTCCAAGGTATCAGGCCAGTGGTCGATCCCGGCAGCTTCATTCACCCGCAAGCTTCGCTGATTGGCGACGTTATCGTCAGTTCCGGTTGCTACATCGGCCCGGGCGCCAGCCTGCGGGCTGATTTCGGCAGGATCATTGTTGAAAGCGACTGCAGCGTGCAGGACTGTGCCACTATCCATGTTTCCACCCAGCGTGACACTATAGTCCGGCGCGGTGCCACGATCGCTCATGGCGCGGTTATCCATGGCTGCGAGATCGGTGAGAATTGCCTGATAGGCATCAATTCGGTGGTGCTGGATGCGGCAGTGCTTGGCCGGGAATGTCTGGTGGGTGCGCTGTCGCTGGTGCCACATGGGATGGAAGTCCCCGAGCGAAGCCTGCTGACCGGCACTCCTGTGCGGATCGTGCGCGCCTTGTCAGCCGAGGAGGTGACCTGGCGCAACGATGGTGACGGAGATTATCAGCATCTGACGCGCGAAACGCTTTCCAGCTTGCGCGAGGCCGAACCACTCCCCCAACCGGAACCAGACCGCAAGCGCATCACGCTTGCCGCCAGCCCTGCGCGGCCAGGCGGTGGTTCCGCCGCCTAGCTATCGCTGGCGTCTTGAGCAGGCTGGTCCGCCTGCAGCGCATTCATCACTTCCAGATGCTGCGCCGTGCCCTTGGTATCCTGCCGGCCCAGCGTTTCGAGTAACTGCGAAAGCAGGGAGCGGAGTTGGTCCAGTTCGTCTGGCGAAAATGCCTTCTGCGCGTCTGCCTCCACCGCCTTTGCCTGCGCGAACAGGCCGATCATCGTCTCGCGCCCAGATTTCGTGAGTGAAACGTTGCCATCGTCGGCCAACTGGACGAGCCCGGCATCTTCCTGCCGCGCAACGTCTGCGTCGGTCCATTGCCAGCCTGATGTGCCGAGCATCCCATTCACTTCCGACAATGTGGTCGGCCCGGCTTTCAGCAAGACTGAAAGCGCATAGTGATCGACCTGCGACAGTCCGTCTTCGGTCGCCTGCGCGCGCACGCCGTCTGTCAGCATGAAATAGGCACGGGCAACCAGATAATTGAGATCGCGAGCGTTCTCCGTGCCATCGCCTGTCTTTGGCATCGTCTTGCGGGCGTATCTGCCGCGGTGGAACAGCAACGGTTCCTTTTCCGATTGCTCCAGATCGAGGACTTCGCCCACGAAGATGATATGGTCCCCGCCGTCATAACGGTAGGCGGTGCGACATTCGAAGCGCGCGGCGCAGTCTCGCAAGAGTGGCACGTCGGCATCGCCGGTCTTGATATCCACGCCTTCGAACTTGTCGATGCCGGGCGTGGCGAATTGGTTGGAAAGGGCTTCCTGGTCGGCACCAAGGATGTGTACCGCAAAGGCATCGACATTCATGAAGGCATCGATGTTCGATGATTTCTTGGCCAGGCTCCACAACACCAGCGGAGGGTCAAGCGACACCGAGTTGAAGCTGTTTGCCGTCAGCCCGATTTTTCGCCCGTCATGACATGTCGTGACGATGGTAACTCCGGTGGCGAAATTTCCCAGCGCGTTCCTCAATGACTTTGCGTCGATCACAAATATTCCCCGCGTCTTCCAAGAAGGAAGAATCCTCCTCGTTCCACAATTGCAGTGATAGGCCGGCTTGTGGGTTGGCCACCTTTCAATGGATAGGGAGAGGCGGCTCCCGGTCCAGCAAAAGGAAGAGACCCCAGAAAAGGCTAGTTCGGCGGCAGAAGTCGCTCCCTGCCAAGCGATACGCACCGCAGCAGCCATTCCTTGCCAGCTTTGACCCTGGCGAGATTTTGCGTGTCCCGGTGCGTTACGATCCAGAAGCTGCGCTGTATTGCCCTTTGTGGGCATACTACCTCGAGATTGCTCGATCCTTCCGCAATGAAGCAAGGGAGGACACCGACCCCGGCACCGCCCACAACAAGGCGATGCTGTGCATTGATTGAGGAAGATCGAATTTGCGCCTCAAGGCCGGCATGAAAGTCGTCCAGATAATTCAACTCTGGCGCATAGAGCAGATCGGGGACATAGCTCACCAGCGTGTGTCCCGTGGCGAGTTCCGCGGGCGTTTCGGGCATCCCATGCTGATCAATGTAGGTCTTGCTTGCGTACAATTTGAGGCAGTAATCTGACAGCTTGCGGGAGAGGACAGGGCCGGCCTTGGGGCGAGAGAGCATAACGGCAATGTCGGCTTCGCGCCGGGACGGGCTGAGGAAACCACTGTTAGCCACCAGTTCAATGGTCAGTGCGGGGTGGCTCGCGGAGAATTCGTTGAGGTAAGGCGTAAGGAACTGGCTTCCAAATCCTTCGGACACGCTTAGTCGCAAGGTGCCGCTGAGGCCGGAATGCGATACCGCGACCTCGTCGATCATACGGGCAAGCTCTGCCATGCCTTCGGCTTTGGACAACAGTGCTTCGCCCGCTTCTGTCAGGACCTGGCCTTCGCGGGTACGTTCGAAGAGCGTGACCTCCAGCCTCTGTTCCAGTCGCTTCAATCGTCGACCCAGCGTCGTTGGATCAAGCTTCAGGCTCTGCGCTGCCCGGCCAATCTGCCCGGCATCCGCTACCGCGAGAAAGACGCGCACATCATTCCAGTTTAGATCCTGCATATTTGCAGTTATTAGATGCAGAATTGAACCTTGTCTGTAACTTTTCAGTGCTCCATCGCAGGCTCCAATAATTGGAGGATGCGTTTCTCATGCGACAGATTGACCATTTCATCGTAGGCGGCGCCGGTTCGGCCGGCACCGGCCGCAAACATCAGGTGTGGAACCCCTCGACCGGCGAAGTGCAGGCTGAGGTTGCCCTTGGCGATGCCGCATTGCTGCAAAAGGCCGTCGAAACCGCCAAGCAGGTGCAACCGGCCTGGGCCGCCACCAATCCCCAGCGCCGCGCGCGGGTGATGTTCAAATTCAAGCAGCTGATCGAAGACAACATGCAGGAACTGGCCGAACTGCTGGCCAGCGAGCACGGCAAGGTGGTGGACGATGCCAAGGGCGACGTGCAGCGCGGCCTTGAGGTGATCGAGTTCGCCTGTGGTATTCCTCAAGCCCTGAAGGGCGAATATACCAACGGTGCAGGGCCGGGCATCGATGTCTATTCGATGCGGCAGCCGCTCGGCATCGGCGCGGGGATTACCCCGTTCAACTTCCCCGCGATGATCCCGATGTGGATGTTCGGCATGGCGATCGCGGCGGGCAATGCCTTCATTCTCAAACCCAGCGAGCGCGACCCCAGCGTGCCCGTGCGCCTGGCGGAGCTGTTCCTTGAAGCCGGAGCGCCCGAAGGGCTGTTGCAAGTGGTGCATGGGGATAAGGAAATGGTCGATGCCATCCTCGATCATCCCGATATCGCCGCGGTGAGCTTTGTCGGCTCCAGCGACATCGCGCAGTACATCTACCAGCGCGGCGCTGCCAATCACAAGCGCGTGCAGGCCTTTGGCGGAGCAAAGAACCACGGCGTGGTGATGCCCGACGCGGACCTTGACCAGGTGGTCAACGATCTGGCCGGGGCCGCCTTCGGTTCTGCTGGCGAGCGTTGCATGGCACTGCCGGTGGTTGTGCCCGTGGGCCAAGACACGGCAGAGCGCCTGAAGGCGAAGCTGATCCCTGCGATCAATGCCCTGCGCGTGGGTGTCTCCAACGATCCCGAAGCGCATTATGGCCCGGTGGTAACGCCGGAACACAAGGCGCGCATCGAAAGCTGGATCGACACCGCCGAAAAGGAAGGCGCCGAAGTCGTGATCGACGGGCGGGGGTTCAGCCTGCAAGGCCACGAGAAGGGCTTCTTCGTGGGCCCCACGCTGCTGGACCGTGTCACCACCGACATGGAAAGTTACAAGGAAGAGATCTTTGGCCCCGTCCTTCAGATCGTGCGGGCGAACGACTTTGAAGAGGCGCTGCGCCTGCCCAGCGAGCACCAGTACGGCAACGGCGTTGCCATCTTCACCCGCAACGGCCACGCCGCGCGTGAATTTGCGCACCGCGTGAACGTGGGCATGGTGGGTATCAACGTGCCGATCCCGGTGCCGGTATCCTATCACTCCTTCGGCGGCTGGAAGCGCTCGGGCTTTGGCGATATTGATCAGTACGGCATGGAAGGCCTGCGGTTCTGGACCAAGTCCAAGAAGGTAACCCAACGCTGGCCCGATGGAGCAGGCGATGGCTCCAACTCCTTCGTCATCCCGACAATGGGCTGAGGAGCCATGCAGAAACTCTTTCCTTCCGCCGAAGCCGCCCTTGAAGGCCTGCTGCATGATGACATGCTGATAGCGGCTGGCGGGTTCGGCCTGTGCGGCATCCCGGAAAGGCTGCTGAAGGCGATCCAGGATGCAGGCGTGAAAAACCTCACCTTCGCCAGCAACAATGCCGGAATCGACAACGAAGGTATCGGCATGTTGCTGCGCTCGAAGCAGGTGAAGAAGATGATCTCCTCCTATGTGGGAGAGAACAAGGAGTTCGAGCGGCAGTATCTTTCGGGCGAACTGGAAGTGGAATTCTGTCCGCAAGGTACGCTCGCGGAACGCATGCGCGCAGGCGGCGCGGGCATTCCTGGTTTCTACACCAGGACCGGCGTCGGCACGCAAGTTGCCGAAGGCAAGGAGCACAAAGAGTTCGACGGCGAGGCCTACATCCTCGAGCGCGGCATCTTTGCCGACCTGTCGATCATCAAGGCATGGAAGGCTGACGAGACCGGCAACCTGATGTTCCGCAAGACCGCGCGCAATTTCAACCAGTCGGCTGCCACTTGCGGCAAGGTGTGCGTTGCCGAAGTGGAAGAGATCGTACCGGCCGGATCGCTCGACCCCGACTGCGTGCACCTGCCCGGCGTCTACATCAACCGCATGGTGGTGGGCGCGCCCTACGACAAGAAGATTGAATTTCGTACTACGCGGCAAAGGGAGGCTGCATAATGCCTTGGACCCGCGACGAAATGGCTGCCCGCGCTGCGAACGAGATGGAGGACGGCTACTACGTCAATCTCGGCATCGGCATTCCCACGCTGGTGGCGAACCACATTCCCGAAGGGATGCAGGTGACGCTGCAGAGCGAGAACGGCATGCTGGGTATCGGCCCGTTCCCCTACGAGGGTGAGGAGGACGCGGACCTCATCAACGCCGGCAAGCAGACCATCAGCGAATTGCCGCACTCCGCCTATTTCGACAGCGCCACCAGCTTTTCCATGATCCGCGGCGGCCATATCGACCTGACGGTGCTGGGCGCGATGGAAGTGGCCGGGAACGGCGACATCGCCAACTGGATGATTCCCGGCAAGATGGTGAAGGGCATGGGCGGCGCGATGGATCTGGTCGCGGGCGTGAAGAAGATCATCGTGGTGATGGAGCACACCTCCAAGCACGGCGATCCCAAGTTCATTCCCGAATGCACCCTGCCGCTGACCGGCACCAATGTGGTGGACATGATCATAACCGATCTCGCCGTGTTCCGCCGCCCCGATCATGCCAGCCCGTTCAAGCTGATCGAGATGGCGCCGGGCGTGACGGCGGAGGAAGTGGCGGCGAAAACCACCGCAGAATACCAGGCAGCGATCTGAGCATGGCTATGACACAACCGCTTCCCGATATTGCGCTGATCCGCAACGATGGTTCACCCGATAGCCTGGCCGCACACCGGGGCAACGTGCTGCTGATAGTCAACACCGCATCGCAATGCGGTTTGACGCCGCAATATGAAGGACTGGAAAAGCTGCGATCGACCTATGCTGGTCGCGGGCTTGAAGTGGTGGGCTTTCCGGCAAACGATTTCGGCGCGCAGGAGCCGGGATCGGATGACGAGATCGCCCAATTTTGCTCGATCAATTTCCAGACCAGCTTCCCGCTTTTCCGCAAGGCGTCAGTAGTTGGCAGCGACAAGCAGCCGCTTTACGCCGCGCTGGTTGAAGCGGCGCCGACGAAGACTGGCGACGTGGATGGCTTCAAGGACAGGTTGCGCGGCCACGGCCTTTCTCCCAACGAGGACCCAGAAGTTCTGTGGAACTTCGAGAAATTCCTTGTCGGGCGAGATGGACGGGTGCTTGCGCGCTTCTCGCCCACCACAGATCCAAAAGATCCTGCGCTGATCGCAGCGATCGACACTGCATTGGACGCATGACAAGATGACAGGTCAATTCCAGCTTAACGAAGAACAGCTTGCCATCCAGGAGATGGCGCAGCGTTTCACGGCCGACAACATCACGCCCTACGCCACGGAATGGGACGAAAAACACCATTTCCCGGTAGACGTGATCAAAAACACGGCAGAGCTTGGCTTTGGCGGGATCTATGTTTCGGAAGAAGGTGGCGGCATCGGCCTTGGCCGCCTTGAATCGGCACTGATCATGGAAGCCATGGCCTACGGATGCCCCACGACGAGCGCGTTTATCTCCATCCACAACATGTCTGCATGGATGATCGATTGCTTTGGCGGCGAAACGGTCAAGGAGAAGTACCTTGCCGATCTGATCGGCATGGAAAAGCTGGCCAGCTATTGCCTGACAGAGCCGGGATCAGGCTCCGATGCCGCTGCGCTGAAGACCAGCGCGAAGCGCGATGGTGATTATTACGTTGTGAACGGCACCAAGCAGTTCATCTCCGGCGGCGGCGTGAACGATGTGTACGTGGTGATGGTTCGCACGGACGAGCACAAGTCTCGCGGTGTCACCTGCCTGGTAGTGGACAAGGATACACCCGGCCTCAGCTTTGGCGCGCCAGAGAAGAAGCTGGGCTGGAACGCCAGCCCCACCGCGCAGGTGATCTTTGAGGACGCCCGCGTGCCCGTGGAAAACCGCGTGGGCACGGAAGGCGAGGGCTTCCGCATCGCCATGGCCGGGCTGGATGGCGGACGGCTGAATATCGGCGCATGTTCTCTTGGCGGGGCGCAACGCTGCCTGGACGAGGCGATTGCCTATACCAAGGATCGCCAGCAGTTTGGCCAGCCCATTGCCGATTTCCAGAACACCCAGTTCATGCTGGCCGACATGGCCACCGAACTGGAAGCGGCGCGTGCGCTGCTGTATCTCGCCGCTGTGAAAGTGACCGACAACGCGCCCGACAAGACGCGTTTCTCCGCCATGGCCAAGCGCCTTGCGACCGACAGCGGTTCGAATGTGGTCAATAACGCGCTCCAGCTGTTTGGCGGTTACGGCTACCTGCGCGACTACCCGATCGAGCGTTTCTGGCGCGACTTGCGGGTGCACTCGATTCTCGAAGGCACCAACCAGGTAATGCGCATGATCGTCGGAAAGGATTTGCTGCGCCAATGACTTCGGACGTCCACATCCACACCCACGGCAAGATCGGTCACATTTCGCTCAACCGCCCGAAGGCCCTTCACGCGCTGACCTTGGAAATTTGTCACGAGATGAGTGCGGCGCTCAGCAAATGGGCGACGGACGATGGCATTGCCGCCGTGCTGCTGGACCACGCCGAAGGGCGCGGCTTTTGCGCAGGCGGCGATATCAATCTGCTGCGCGAATCCGCCCTTTCCGACGGCGGCGTTTCGGGCCGCCGGTTTTTTCATGACGAATACCAGCTCAACCACCAGATGTTCGAATATGCCAAGCCGATCGTGGCTTTCATGGATGGCATCACGATGGGCGGCGGGGTCGGGATTTCGCAACCTGCGCGCTACCGCGTGGCGACCGAAAACACCCGCTTCGCAATGCCCGAAACAGGGATTGGCCTGTTTCCTGATGTCGGCGGGGGATGGTATTTGCCGCGGCTTGGTGGCCGACTTGGCCAGTACCTGGCCTTGACAGGAGCACGGCTCGACGGGGCCGAGTGCCTGTGGGCCGGGCTGGCTACCCATTATCTCCCCTCTGGCAAACTCGCTGAAGCCAAGGCGCGGATCAGCGAACATCCTGATCGTATCGCAGGGATTCTGGCAGAGCTGTCGGAGACGCCGCCCGACGCAAAGATCGCAGTTCATGCGAACCGGATTGCACAAGCCTTTGCACCGGACCGGTTCGAGGACATTCTGGCCAACCTTGAAGCTGACACCAGCGAGTGGGCGACGAAGGAGCTCGCAGTGCTTGCCAGCAAGAGTCCCCAGACCTGCAAGGTCGCACTGCGCCAACTGGCTGAGGGCGCCGAGTGCAAGACCTTTGCCCAGAACATGGCCATGGAATACCGCATCGCTTCTCGCGTGCTGGTTCGGCCCGATTTCGCCGAAGGCGTGCGTGCCGTAATCGTCGACAAGACAGGCGATCCGTCATGGCAGCCCGCCCGGCCGGAAGACGTGACCGACGAGCTGCTCGACGCGATTTTCGCGCCGCTACCACAGAATGAGGAATGGACGCCGCTATGAGCTATGCCACGCTGATCGTTGAAACCAACGCCCAGGGAAACAAGGGTGTTACCCTTGTCACTCTCAATCGACCCAAGGCCTTGAACGCTCTCAACAGCGAGGTGCTGCGTGAGCTGATCGAGGCATTCGCTGTCTTCGAGGCCGATCCCGAACAGCTATGCGCCGTCATCACCGGTTCGGGAGAGAAGGCTTTTGCCGCTGGCGCCGACATCAAGGAGATGAGCGAAAAGGCCGCGGCGGATTTCTATCTCGAGGATTTCTTCGCCGCCTGGACAAGCGAGCTTGTGAAGAAGGTCCGGAAGCCGTGGGTCGCGGCGGTGAATGGCTTTGCGCTGGGCGGCGGGTGCGAACTCGCCATGATGGCGGATTTCATCCTCGCCAGCGACAAGGCGAAGTTCGGCCAACCCGAAATCAACCTCGGCGTAGCTCCCGGCATGGGAGGATCTCAGCGCCTCACCCGCGCGGTGGGCAAGTCCAAGGCCATGGAGATGTGCCTTACTGGCCGCATGATGGATGCTGGCGAAGCCGAAAGCGCAGGGCTGGTTGCGCGCGTCGTACCGCACGATGACCTGCTTGAGGACGCACTGAAGACCGCCGCGACCATTGCTTCGAAGCCGCCGATGGCCGCTATCGCCAACAAGGAAATGGTCAATGCCGCCTTTGAAACGACGCTGGAGCTTGGTCTGGCGTACGAGCGCCGCATATTCCAGATCCTCGCGGCGAGCGAAGACAAGGCCGAAGGAATGGCCGCATTCATCGAAAAGAGAGAAGGTCGCTGGAAGGGGCGTTGAGGCTCCACCTGCTCTTCTGACCCTATCCAATGGTGGGTACCGAGCGGTGCCAACGGCCCAATAAGCGCCGCCTCGCTCTGAACTGGGAGTATGTTTGTGAAAATCGCCTTTATTGGCCTTGGCAATATGGGCGGCGGAATGGCCGCCAACCTGGTGAAGGCCGGTCACGAGGTCCGTGCCTTTGACCTCTCGGACGACGCATTGAACGCAGCGAAAGAGCATGGCTGCGCGACCTTCGCTTCAGCAGCTGAGGCTTGTCAGGATGTGGACGCGGTTGTCTCCATGCTGCCCAATGGCGCCATTGTGAAGTCGGTCTACGCCAATGACGTGATTGGCAAGGCACCGGCAGGCGCGGTGTTCCTCGATTGCTCCACGATCGACGTGGCGACTGCGCGCGAAGTGGCTGCAGATGCCGAAGCGGCGGGCTATGCCATGGTTGATGCTCCGGTTTCGGGCGGCATCGCTGCTGCCGAAGCTGGCACGCTCACCTTCATGGTTGGCGGCTCCGAAGAGGCTTTCAAACGGGCAGAACCGGTGCTGAGCGCCATGGGCAAGGCCGTGATCCACGCCGGACAGGCAGGCAACGGCCAAGCGGCAAAGATCTGCAACAACATGCTGCTGGGCATCCACATGATCGGCACCTGCGAAGCTTTTGCCATGGCGCAGAAGCTGGGTCTCGATCCGCAGACCTTCTACGACATTTCCAGCGTCAGTTCCGGGCAGTGCTGGTCCATGACGAGCTATTGCCCCGTTCCCGGCGTTGGTCCGACGACGCCTGCAGACAACGGCTACCAGGGCGGCTTTGCCACGGGATTGATGCTCAAGGACCTGAAGCTCGCAATGGAAGCTGCACAGACCGCCCGGGTCGACCCGCAGATGGGTCAGCGCGCGCGTGAGCTATTCGAGGCTTTCGATGCCGCCGGAAACGGTGCTCGCGATTTCTCGGCGATCATCATCTCCTTGAAGTAGGGTTTTACCAATGTCCGCCAATATCGCCGAGATGGAACGCCGCCGCGAGGCTGCCCGCATGGGGGGCGGCCAGAAACGCATCGACGCCCAGCACGCCAAGGGCAAACTGACTGCACGAGAGCGGCTGGACGTGCTGCTGGATGAAGGCAGCTTTGAAGAGCTCGATACCTATGTCGAGCACGATTGTGTCGATTTCGGCATGGAAGATCAG
Source organism: uncultured Sphingomonadaceae bacterium (assembly GCA_947493195.1). Classification (GTDB taxonomy): domain Bacteria; phylum Pseudomonadota; class Alphaproteobacteria; order Sphingomonadales; family Sphingomonadaceae; genus Alteraurantiacibacter. The sequence goes on from CANLQG010000008.1 coordinate 117,251, forward strand.
AAAATCCCGGGTGATGGCGTCGTCACCGGCAGCGGCACTATCAACGGGCGGCTGGTCTATGTGTTCTCGCAGGATTTCACCGTGTTCGGCGGCTCGCTCAGCAAACGCCATGCCGAGAAAATCTGCAAGGTGATGGACATGGCGTTGCGCGTGGGCGCGCCCGTTATTGGCCTCAACGACTCCGGCGGTGCGCGCATCCAGGAAGGCGTGGCGTCGCTGGGCGGTTATGCCGAAGTGTTTCAGCAGAACGTGCTCGCCAGCGGCGTGGTGCCGCAACTCAGCTTGATCATGGGTCCATGTGCGGGCGGGGCGGTCTACTCGCCAGCCATGACCGACTTCATCTTCATGGTGAAGGACAGCTCCTACATGTTCGTGACCGGGCCCGAAGTGGTGAAGACGGTTACCAACGAAGAGGTAACGCAGGAAGAACTTGGCGGCGCAGTGGTGCACACCACCAAGACGAGCGTTGCCGATCTGGCGCTGGAGAACGATATCGAGGCGCTGCTGGCTGCGCGCGAGCTGATGGGCTTCCTGCCCGCGTCAAACCGGTCCGAGCTGCCCGAATTGCCCACCGATGATCCGTGGGATCGGCTGGAAGACAGCCTAGACACGGTGATCCCTGCCAATGCCAACATGCCATACGACATGCATGAAGTGATCGCGAAGGTGGTGGACGAGGGCACCTTTTTCGAAATCCAGCCCAAGCACGGCGCGAACATCATCACCGGCTTTGGCCGGATCGAAGGGCGCCCGGTGGGCTTCGTCGCCAACCAGCCGATGGTGCTGGCAGGCGTGCTGGACATCAACGCCAGCCGCAAGGCCGCGCGGTTTGTGCGGTTCTGCGATGCATTCTCCATCCCGATTGTCACGTTTGTGGATGTGCCCGGCTTCCTGCCCGGCACCGCGCAGGAGCATAACGGCATTATCAAGCACGGCGCGAAACTGCTGTTCGCCTATGCCGAGGCGACCGTGCCCAAGATCACGATAATCACGCGCAAGGCCTATGGCGGCGCCTATGACGTGATGGCGTCGAAGCATTTGCGCGGCGATTTGAACTACGCCTGGCCGACAGCGGAGATCGCGGTGATGGGCGCGAAAGGCGCGGTGGAGATTATCTTCCGCAACGAACGCGGCGATGCGGAGAAGATTGCCGAGAAAACGAAGGAATACGAAGACCGCTTCGCCAACCCCTTCGTCGCCGCTTCACGCGGTTATATCGACGAAGTGATCTACCCGCACTCGACACGGCGACGGATTGCACTTGGCCTGCGCAAATTGCGGACCAAGAGCCTCCGGAACCCATGGAAGAAACACGATAATCTACCGCTCTAGGAAGAAACAGGTAATCTCATGGAAGACGTATACATCATTTCCGGCGCGCGCACCGCCATCGGATCCTTTGGCGGTGCGCTAGCATCCATGCGCCCTGCTGACATGGGTACACATGTGGCCAAGGAAGCGATTGCGCGCTCAGGCGTGGCGGCCGAGAAGTTCCAGCAAGTGGCCGTGGGCAGCGTGGTGCCGACACAACCAAGCGACTCTTATCTCGCGCGGGTCATCTCGATCAATTCCGGCTTGCCCGTTTCCAGCGTGGGCATGGGCGTCAATCGCCTGTGCGGATCGGGCTTGCAGGCAATCGTCTCGGTCGCGCAGGCTGTGAAGCTGGGTGAATGTGATTTCGCCATCGGCATGGGGGCGGAAAGCATGTCGAACGCTCCGCACATGACCAGCGGCGCGCGCTTCGGCACCAAGATGGGCTCGATCGAACTGCAGGACAGCATGCTGGGCGCGCTGCACGATCCGTTCGACAACATCCACATGGGCGTGACGGCAGAGAACATCGCCAAGCAATGTTCCATCACCCGCGAAGAGCAGGATGAACTGGCAGTCTCCAGCCACCAGCGCGCGGCCAATGCGATTGCCAACGGCTATTTCAAGGAACAGATCGTTCCGGTTGAGTTCACCACGCGCAAGGGCACCAAGGTGTTCGACACGGACGAGCACGTTCGGGCAGATGCCACGCTGGAAGCCATGGCTGGTTTGCGGCCGGTGTTCCAGAAAGATGGCACCGTGACGGCAGGCAATGCCAGCGGCTTGAACGATGGCGCAGCCGCAGTCGTGCTGGCCAGCGGCAAGGCCGTTGAGGAAGATGGCTTGCAACCGATGGCCAAAATTCTCGCCTGGGGCCACGCCGGTGTAGAACCTACTGTCATGGGGCTGGGGCCGGTGGAAGCTGTGCCGGTGGCACTGAAGCGCGCCGGTCTCTCGCTTGACCAGATGGACGTGATCGAAAGCAACGAGGCCTTTGCCGCGCAGGCTTGCGGTGTCGCCAAGACGCTGGGCTTCGATCCCGCCAAGACCAATCCGAACGGTTCGGGCATATCGCTGGGCCATCCGATTGGCGCGACCGGCGCGATCCTGACTATCAAGTGCATGTATGAACTGCGCCGCACCGTCGGGAAATACGGCCTCATCACGATGTGCATCGGCGGTGGTCAGGGCATTGCCATGGTTATAGAGAGTTGCGAGGCGTGACCGTGAAGCTCGGCCGTCTCAACCATATCGGTGTCGCCACGCCCTCCATCGCAGAATCGATTGCGCATTTCGCCCAGACCATGGGTGCGACCAGGATTCATACCCCTTTCGACCTGGAGGAGCAGGGGGTGAAGGTCTGCTTCGTCGATACGCCGGCCGGCCCTGATGGTCTTGGCGGCTACAACGGCACGCAGATCGAGCTGATCGAGCCTTTGTCCGATGCTTCTCCCATCGCCGGCTTTCTCGCCAAGAACCCATTGGGCGGGCAGCATCATATCTGTTTCGAGGTCGAGGACATTGACGATGCCCGCAAATGGTTCGAGCAGCAGGGCAAGCGAATCCTCGGTCCCACGCGCATCGGCGCGCATGGCACGCCGATCTTCTTCCTCCACCCCAAGGACATGATGGGCCAGCTGACCGAGATCATGGAAACGCCGAAAGACGCGCATTGATATGACCGACAAACCGACGAAGCAGGACTGGCAGGAAAAGGCCGCGAAGGAAGTCAAAGGCCGCGACATGACCTGGCACACGCCCGAAGGCATCGCCGTGCAGCCGCTCTATACGGCGCAAGACGTGCCTGGCGATACCGGTCTGCCCGGTTTCGCGCCCTTCACCCGCGGCCCCTATGCCAGCATGTATACCGGCCGTCCGTGGACGATCCGTCAATATGCAGGCTTCTCAACTGCTGAGGAATCGAACGCCTTCTACCGCCGCAATCTCGCGGGTGGGCAGAAGGGGCTGAGCGTTGCCTTCGACCTTGCCACCCATCGCGGCTACGATTCGGATCACCCGCGCGTTCGCGGCGACGTGGGCAAGGCGGGCGTCGCGATCGACACCGTGCGCGACATGGAGATCCTGTTCGACCAGATTCCGCTCGACACCATGAGCGTTTCCATGACCATGAACGGCGCGGTGATCCCGGTGATGGCCTTCTACATCGTCGCGGCAGAGCGGGCAGGCGTCAGCCAGGAAAAACTTAGCGGAACCATTCAGAACGACATCCTCAAAGAGTTCATGGTCCGCAACACCTATATCTATCCGCCTGCGCCCAGCATGCGGATCGTGTCGGACATCATCGGCTACACCTCGCGCAACATGCCGCGCTTCAACTCGATCTCGATCAGCGGCTATCACATGCACGAGGCCGGGGCGACGGCGGTGCAGGAGCTCGCCTTTACCATTGCCGACGGCAAGGAATATGCGAAGCGCGCGATGGAAACCGGCCTTGATATCGATGCCTTCGCGCCGCGCCTGTCGTTCTTCTGGGGCATCGGCATGAACTTCTTCATGGAGATCGCCAAGATGCGCGCCGCGCGCACTTTGTGGCACGATGTGATGACCGAGCTTGGCGCGCAGAACGACAAGTCGAAAATGCTGCGCACCCACTGCCAGACCAGCGGCGTGAGCTTGCAGGAGCAGGACCCCTACAACAACGTCATCCGCACCACGCTGGAGGCCTTGGCGGCAGTGCTCGGCGGTACGCAATCGCTGCACACCAATGCTCTGGACGAGGCGCTGGCGCTGCCGACCGACTTCTCCGCCCGTATCGCGCGCAACACTCAATTGGTGTTGCAGGAAGAAAGCGGCGTCACTAACGTCGCCGATCCCCTGGGCGGCTCCTATTATATCGAAACCCTGACCGCCGAGATCACCGAAAAGGCCCGTGAACTGATGGTCGAGGTCGATGCGCTGGGCGGCATGACCCAGGCGGTCGCGTCCGGAATGCCCAAGGCGCGCATTGAATCTGCCGCCGCCGCCAAGCAGGCGAGCGTCGACAAGGGCGACACGGTAATCGTCGGAGTGAACAAGTATCGCCTCGACAAGGAAGACCCGATCGACACGCTCGACATCGACAACCACGCGGTGCGCGCTTCGCAGGTCGCCCGGCTGGAGCAAGTGCGCTCCCAACGCGACCAGGCGGCCTGCACAGCTGCGCTCAAGGCCCTGGCCGAGGGTGCGAGGGCCGATGGCAACTTGCTCGCGCTGGCTGTCGAGGCTGCCCGCCACGATGCCACGCTGGGCGAGATTTCCGCGGCGATGGAAGATGTGTTCGGCCGCTATGAGACCGTGCCAACGCCGGTGAAGGGCGTCTATGCTTCCGCCTACGAAGGCGATGCTCGGTATGAGCAAGTGGTTGCAGGCGTACAGGCGGTGGCCCGCAGGCTCGACCACACACCTCGCGTGTTGGTGGCCAAGATGGGCCAGGACGGGCACGATCGCGGTGCCAATGTGATCGCATCGGCCTTCACCGACATGGGCTTCGTAGTGATTTCCGGTCCGCTGTTCCAGACGCCCGACGAAACCGCGAAGATGGCGCTCGACAACAATGTGGACGCAATCGGCGCCAGCTCGCTCGCCGCCGGGCACAACACGCTGATCCCCGAACTCATCGGGCACCTGAAGGACGCAGGCCGCGCCGATATCAAGGTGGTCGCCGGCGGCGTTATCCCGCCAAAGGACTACGACTACCTCAAGAAGGCAGGTGTGCAGGGCATCTACGGCCCCGGCACCAATGTGGTCGAAGCGGCGGCGGATTTGCTGCGCCTGCTTGGCCACAACATGCCGCCTGCAGGTGAGGAAATGACAATGGAAAGAGAAGCTCCATGAACATCCACGAATACCAGGCCAAGGAATTGCTCGCGAAGTTCGGTATTGGTGTGCCGACAGGCTATCCGGCGACAAGCTTCGAGGAAGCCGTTGCGGGCGCAGAGAAGCTGCCGGGGCCGCTTTACGTGGTGAAGGCACAGATTCACGCAGGTGGACGTGGCAAGGGCAAATTTGTCGAGCTGGCTCCGGATGCGAAAGGCGGTGTAAGGCTGGCGAAGAGCGTTGCCGACGTCGAAGCCGATGCGAAGGACATGCTGGGCAACACGCTGGTGACAGTGCAGACAGGCGATGCGGGCAAGCAGGTCAATCGCCTTTACGTGACCGATGGCGTCGATATTGCCGAGGAATATTACCTCTCCATGGTGATCGACCGCGCATCGAGCCGCGTGGCGATGATCGTTTCCACCGAAGGCGGCATGGATATCGAGGACGTGGCGCACAACACGCCGGAGAAGATCGCCACCATCACCATCGATCCCGCCACACGTTTCATGCCGCATCACGGCCGCGCGGTGGCCAATGCGCTGAAGCTGGAAGGTGCGCTGGCGAAGGCTGCTGCGAAGCTTGCGAGCCAGCTCTACACCGCTTTCACCACGCTCGATTGCGACATGCTGGAAATCAACCCGCTGGTCGAAACCAAGGGCGGGGAGCTGCTGGTGCTCGACACCAAGATGAGCTTCGATTCGAATGCGCTCTATCGCCACCCAGACGTGGAAGCGATGCGTGACGAAACCGAGGAAGACCCGATGGAGGTCGAGGCGAGCAAGTATGACCTCGCCTACATCAAGCTGGATGGCGATATCGGCTGCATGGTGAACGGCGCAGGCCTTGCCATGGCGACCATGGATATCATCAAGCTCAACGGCTCCTTCCCGGCGAACTTCCTCGATGTCGGCGGCGGCGCCACGACCGAAAAGGTGACGGCTGCATTCAAGATCATTCTGTCGGATCCGGCGGTGAAAGGCATACTCGTCAATATCTTCGGCGGCATCATGCGCTGTGACACGATTGCTGAAGGCATTGTGATCGCTGCGAAGGAAGTCGAATTGGACGTGCCGCTGGTCGTCCGCCTCGAAGGCACCAACGTGCAGCAGGGCAAGGATATCCTGGCCAACAGCGGCCTGCCCATTATCGCGGCAGACGACCTTGGCGATGCCGCCAAGAAGATCGTCGCGCAGGTGAAAGAAGCAGCGTGAGCATCCTCGTAAACAAAGACACCAAGGTCATAACGCAGGGAATGACCGGCAACACAGGTACGTTCCACACGCAACAGGCGCTGGATTATGGCACGCAGATGGTTGCGGGCGTGACTCCCGGTAAGGGTGGCTCCGAGCACCTCGGTCTGCCGCAATTCGACACCGTGCGCGAAGCCAAGGAAGCCACCGGCGCTACCGCATCGTGCATCTACGTGCCGCCGCCATTTGCAGCCGATGCCATTCTCGAAGCCATCGAAGCCGAGATCGAGCTGATCATCGCCATTACCGAGGGCGTTCCGGTGCTCGATATGGTGGCGGTGAAGCGCGCGCTGACCGGCTCCAAATCGCGCCTGATCGGCCCCAACTGCCCCGGCGTGCTGACCTCTGACGAGTGCAAGATCGGCATCATGCCGGGCAAGATCTTCCAGAAAGGTAGCGTCGGCGTCGTCAGCCGCTCGGGCACGCTCACCTACGAAGCCGTGCACCAGACTACTGCCGTTGGCCTTGGCCAGACCACCGCAGTCGGCATCGGCGGCGATCCGGTGAACGGCACCAGCTTCATCGACGTGCTCGACCTGTTCCTCGACGACCCTGACACAAAGTCGATCATCATGATCGGCGAGATCGGTGGTAGCGCGGAGGAGGAGGCAGCCGAGTTCCTTAAGCAGGAAGCGGCTAAAGGCCGGTCGAAGCCGATGGTCGGCTTCATCGCTGGCCGCACGGCGCCTCCGGGTCGGCGCATGGGCCATGCGGGCGCCATCGTCTCGGGCGGCAAGGGCGATGCGGAAAGCAAGATCGCAGCGATGGAAGACGCGGGCGTCCGCGTTTCCCCCTCGCCCAGCGAACTGGGCACTACGCTGGATGCCCTGCTGAAGGAACTCGTCTGATGTTCTCCAAGATCCTCATCGCCAATCGCGGCGAGATCGCGTGCCGGGTGATCAAGACCGCACGCCGCATGGGTATCGCCACGGTCGCGGTCTACTCCGATGCCGATGCCCGCGCGCCCTTCGTGCAAATGGCGGACGAGGCGGTGCATATCGGCCCGCCGCCGGCCAGCGAGAGCTACCTGCTGGCGGACAGGATCATCGCTGCGTGCAAGCAGACCGGCGCCGAGGCCGTGCATCCGGGCTATGGCTTCCTGTCGGAACGCGCGAGCTTCGTCGAGGCGCTTGCTGCAGAGGGCATTGAATTCATCGGTCCGCCGGTGAACGCTATTGCCGCGATGGGAGACAAGATCGAGAGCAAGAAGCTGGCCAGGGCGGCCGGAGTCAATGTCGTTCCCGGCTTCGTCGGCGAAATCGACGACACCGAGCATGCGGTGCGGATCGCGGACGAGATCGGCTATCCGGTGATGATGAAGGCCAGCGCCGGCGGCGGCGGCAAGGGCATGCGCCTTGCCTATAACGAGAAGGACGTGCGCGAAGGCTTCGAGGCGACCAAGCGCGAAGGCCTGAACTCGTTCGGCGACGACCGCGTCTTCATCGAGAAGTTCATCGAGGACCCGCGCCATATCGAGATCCAGGTGCTGGGCGACAGGCACGGCACCGTCCTCTACCTGAACGAGCGCGAATGCAGCATCCAGCGCCGTCACCAGAAAGTGGTGGAGGAAGCGCCATCGCCTTTCGTCACGCCGGACATGCGTCGCAAGATGGGCGAGCAGGCGGTCGCATTGAGCAAGGCGGTGGGCTACCATTCGGCAGGCACGGTGGAACTGATCGTGTCAGGCGCGGACCCGACAGGGGAGAGCTTCTACTTCCTCGAGATGAACACCCGCCTGCAGGTGGAGCATCCCGTGACAGAAGCGATCACCGGCATCGACCTTGTCGAACAGATGATCCGTGTGGCCGCTGGCGAGAAGCTGCCGATGACGCAGGATGATATCGGTATCGATGGCTGGTCCATCGAAACGCGCATCTATGCCGAGGATCCTTATCGCGGCTTCCTGCCCAGCACCGGGCGGCTGGTGCATTATTCCACGCCGGTAGAGCCGTGGGCAGGCGACCTTCGCGGGGTGGATGGCATACGCTTCGATTCTGGCGTGCAGGAAGGCGGCGAGGTGTCGATCTTCTACGATCCCATGATCGCCAAGCTCATCACCTGGGGCAAGACGCGCGACGAGGCGGCAGACCTGCAAGTGAAGGCACTGGATGCGGTCGAACTGGAAGGGCTGGGGCACAATGTCGACTTCCTCTCTGTCCTGATGCAGCACCCGCGCTTCCGCAGCGGCAATATCACCACCGGATTTATCGCCGAGGAATATCCTGAAGGCTTCGAAGGGGCGGCCACCACCGAGGAGCGCAGCCGCGTGATCGCCGCCATCGGGGCGGGCATCGAGTTCACCCACCAGGCGCGCCAGCGGCAGATCAGCGGTCAGCTGGACGGACCTCGGCCGGTCACGCCTGCATGGATCGTGCGTGTGGATGGCGTCGATCACACCGTCACACTGGGCGAGGGACACGCCGTGGTGGATGGCCACAAGGTGGAAGGGCACTGCGACTGGATGCCGGGGCAGCGCACCGCCACCGCTACGCAACCGGACGGACCGACGCTGGGCCTGACAGTTACGCGCCAGCGCCCCAGCTGGGCAATCAACACCCACGGCCGCACCTACACCGTGCGCGCGCTGCCCGCGCGGCTGGCTGAACATGCCGCCCACATGATCGAGAAGGTCCCGCCCGATACGTCGAAGATGCTGCTGTGCCCGATGCCCGGCCTTCTGGTGAAGCTGCACGTAGGCGAGGGCGATGCGGTCGAAGCCGACCAGCCGCTCGCCACGGTCGAGGCGATGAAGATGGAAAACATCCTGCGCGCCGAAAAGGCCGGCACCATCGCCACCATCAATGCGAGCGAAGGCGAGACGCTGGTCGTTGATGCCGTGATCCTCGAACTGGAGTAGGAGTTCCCCCATGAAAATTCTCGTGCCCGTGAAGCGGGTGATAGATTATAACGTGAAGCCGCGAGTGAAGGGCGATGGTTCGGGTGTTGATCTTGCGAATGTGAAGATGAGCATGAACCCATTTGACGAGATTGCGGTGGAAGAAGCGCTGCGGTTGAAGGAATTGGGCAAGGCCGAAGAGGTTATCGCGGTGAGCGTTGGTCCGGCCAAGGCGCAGGAGACCTTGCGCACGGCGCTGGCGATGGGCGCGGACCGGGCGATCCTGGTGGAGACCGAGGAAGCGGTGGAGCCGCTGGCGGTAGCCAAGATCCTGAAAGCGATTGCGGATGAAGAAGCCCCCGGCATCGTGATGCTGGGCAAGCAGGCGATCGACGATGACAGCAACCAGACAGGGCAAATGCTGGCGGCGCTGATGGGCCGCCCGCAGGGGACCTTCGCTTCGAAGGTGGAGATCGACGGCGATGCCGTCTCTGTCACCCGCGAAGTCGATGGCGGTCTGGAAACGGTGAAGCTGACGCTTCCGGCCGTGGTCACCACCGATCTCAGGCTGAACGAGCCGCGCTATGCGAGCCTTCCCAACATCATGAAGGCCAAGAAGAAGCCGCTGGATGTGAAGACGCCCGCTGATGTCGGCGTCGATGTCACCCCGCGCCTGACCACCACCAATGTTGCTGAACCGCCGGTGCGGCAAGCGGGCGAGATCGTGCCCGATGTCGATGCGCTGGTGGCCAAGCTCAAAGCTCTGGGAGCCAACTGATGACTGCTCTGGTATTTGCCGAACCGCATGGTGACAGCGTCGCCGATGCCACCCTTGCCACCGTCACCGCTGCTGCCACGCTGGGCGGCCCGGTGCATGTGCTGGTCACTGGCTCGACTGCCGCTGGAAGCGCGCATGCTGCCATTGCTGGTGTCGACATGGTGCTCGTCGCCGATGATGCGGCCTATGCGCATGGTCTGGCGGAAAACATCGCGCCGCTGATCGCGGGGCTGATGGATGCCTATGACGCGGTGCTGGCACCTGCCACCACCACCGGCAAGAACGTGCTGCCGCGCGTGGCGGCGATGCTCGACGTGATGCAGGTCTCCGACATCATCAGCGTGGAAGGCCCCACAAGCTTCACCCGCCCGATCTATGCCGGCAATGCCATCGCCACCGTGGAATCGAGCGATCCCAAGCTGGTGATCACCGTGCGCACCACGGCTTTCGACAAGGCCGAGGCCAGCGGCGGCAGCGGCGCTGTTGAAGCCGTCTCCGGCCCTGGCGATGCAGGCCTGTCCAGCTTCGTGAAGCTCGATGCGGTCAAGTCCGATCGTCCCGAACTCACCAGTGCCGGCATCATCGTATCGGGTGGCCGCGCACTGAAGGACGCAGAGACCTTCGAAGCAACGATCACCCCGCTGGCAGACAAGCTTGGAGCAGCCATCGGCGCATCGCGCGCCGCTGTCGATGCAGGCTACGTGCCCAACGATTACCAGGTCGGCCAGACCGGCAAGATCGTGGCGCCCGAGGTCTACATCGCAATCGGCATCTCCGGCGCGATCCAGCATCTGGCGGGCATGAAGGACTCCAAGGTGATCGTCGCCATCAACAAAGACCCCGAAGCCCCTATCTTCCAGGTGGCGGACATCGGCCTGGTGGCAGACCTCTATAATGCAGTGCCAGAGCTGCCAGAAAAGCTTTAGGAGCGGGACCATGCCATCTTCCGATAAGGTCGACGTGCTGATCGTCGGTACGGGCCATGGAGGTGCGCAAGCAGCCGTCAGCCTGAGGCAGCATGGCTTCGACGGAAGCGTGGTGATGTTGAGCAGGGACAGCGAACCGCCTTATGAGCGTCCGCCGCTGTCCAAGGATTACCTGGCCCGCGAAAAGCCATTCGAACGCATCATGATTCGCCCCGTGCAGTTCTGGGCGGACAAGGCTGTCGAATTGCGCTTGGGCGAAGACGTGATCGCAATCGACCCGCAAGACCACGTTGCGCATCTGCGCGATGGCGGTTCAATAGCCTACGGCAAGTTAATCTGGGCCGGAGGCGGCGAACCTCGCCGCCTTGCCTGTCCCGGAGCGGACCTTGTGGGAATTCATTCGGTTCGTTCCCGTGCGGATGTCGATGGAATTATGGCGGCCATCGATGGCGGTGCCCGCGATGTGGTTGTTATTGGTGGCGGCTACATCGGACTGGAAGCAGCAGCGGTGCTGCGAAAGCTCGATTGCAACGTAACAGTGCTCGAAGCGCTGCCCCGCGTCCTGGCCCGTGTCGCGGGGGAGGATCTGAGCGCATTTTTCCAGGAAGAGCACCGCCTCCACGGTGTGGACCTGCGCGTCGAAACCGCGGTTGCCGCACTTGAAGGCGAGAGTGGTAAGGTTACCTGTGTGCGGTTGGCGGATGGCACGCATATTTCAGCGGATATGGTCATCGTTGGGATCGGCATTGTTCCCTCGGTGGAACCGTTGACCGCTGCTGGCGCGGATGGCCAGAACGGGGTTGATGTCGATGCGTTCTGCCGAACCAGCCTCCCCGATATTTATGCCATCGGAGACTGCGCTGCGCATGAAAGCGCTTTTGCTGGAGGTGCCCGTATCAGGCTGGAGTCGGTTCAGAACGCGAATGACATGGCGGCGGTGGTTGCCAAGGCAATCTGCGAACAGCCGCAGGCTTATGATGCAGTGCCGTGGTTCTGGTCAAACCAATATGACTTGCGACTGCAAACGGTAGGGCTGTCGATCAACCATGATGCAACCGTGCTGCGCGGCGACCCTGCGGAGCGTAAGTTCTCGATCATCTATCTGAAGGACGGCTGCGTGCTGGCGCTGGACTGCGTCAACAACACGAAGGATTACGTGCAGGGGCGCAAGCTTGTGGAAGCGCGGGTAAAGATCGATCCGGCCCGGCTTGCCGATGCCGAAGTGCCGCTAAAATCGATTTGCCCAATCAGGAGGGCTGATCCTGATATTTGGCGATGAGCAATTGGAATCAACCTCTCAAGTCGTCTGCCAACGCACCTGATGTTCGGCAGAAGCATTGATATATTTGGTGCCGGAAGCATCGGGCGAAAGGCGCGAGAGCCCAGCGGGTTTTTGGAGAACTATCGGTGAAGAAGAATTACTGATCCTTCGCCGTTGAATGCCGGTGTGTTCCGATCGATCAAATTTCGCGCGAAGAATAGTTCGAATACTACTATTCGAGGCCCTTCGCGCACCTTACGGTGAATTGACAGGGAAACACCGAAGATCCTGCCAGAGCTTCGTTGGTCTTGCCATTATACAAGGTGATTGCGTTCTACTGGTTCTTCCGAAGGGTCGGTTTTCGCAGGCGCAGTACCTGGTTTGTCGAAAGCCCTATCAAGAGTTTTTCGGCTGTCCGTCGTCAGAACATTTGGCACAACTCGCGGCGTAGGCTTACGGAGTGTGGGCCTCGTCTGAGGTTGATGTTTA
>CANLQG010000009.1 GCA_947493195.1 uncultured Sphingomonadaceae bacterium
TAAACATCAACCTCAGACGAGGCCCACACTCCGTAAGCCTACGCCGCGAGTTGTGCCAAATGTTCTGACGACGGACAATCGGCATCGGCTATGATCATCATCTCATCTCGCACGCAATTCAGGCTAAGGAAAACGCTCGGGTCATCGAACTGCATAGCTTTCCGTCGCTGAGCGCCGACATGTATCACGAGAGTATACTGAGGCTCGACAGGGTGAGCAGCGAGCGGTCGCGGGTCGGCGACGAAGTTCAATTTAGCAGTGCCAATGATCCGTTTGTCGTGGCCGCCTCGTTGGCGGATGCCGTGAGGCTCGCCGAGACACGGCGTCGTGTCACTAACATCTATTTCTCACCGCTCGCCACCAAGCCCCAAGCTGTCGGCTTCGGCCTCCACTACCTCAAACGCATGCAAGGTAGGCCCTCTTCCATCATTTATCCGTTGTGCCAAAAATACGACAAAGAAACCTCGACGGGCGTTGGGCGGTCCTGGGTCTACCCTATCAATTTATAAGTGGATCCCAGCCTAGCGAGAGCAAATCTCGCCCGATTTCGATTGGTTCTTGCCATAAGTATGCAGTCCGTCGGCTCGACACTTGGTGGATAAACGGCGGCTTTCGGGATCAACGTCAAACGGCTGAACGTCCGAATTTAGGGCGGATGTCCGAATTTTGGGCGCATAGCTGCCAAGCCCTATCACAATGGGCACAGCTAAATCCATTCGACAGTATTCTAAATTTGGTAGCGGAGGAGGGACTCGAACCCCCGACACGCGGATTATGATTCCGCTGCTCTAACCACCTGAGCTACTCCGCCATCCGGCTGGCCTGCGGACACCGAACGGGCGGCAGGCGAGGCGCGCATTTAGGTCTGCTTTTGCCTGCGGTCAACCTGCCAATTTGCCTGCGCGCAAATCAACATGCCAGAGGCAGCGGCACCGGCAATCACCCGCGCTTGTTTCCGCGAAACGGGAACTTCCCCGCCGCGTCCCAGGGGCCGCCGCGGTAGTAGTGATAGGCCAGACCGATGAAGGCGAAATCGCGCGGCTCAACTCGCGGCATCAATTCCGCCTGCAGCGCCTTGGCCTCCTCGATGCTCACCTTGTTCTGCACCGTGACATGCAGGCGAGGCTTGTGTTCGTCCTGCGGGGTGAGCAAGCCGTGGAACCGGTCTGCCATCTGCCGCCACAGCTCGATCATCTGCGGGCTTTCCAGTTGCAGCGCTGTGCCCTTCCCCAGCTTCATTATCCCGACGAGACGCGCAGGCACTGGCGGGTTGTCGCGCGCGAGTTCCTTCAGGCAGTCGCGCAGTTCGCTCTCGCAGCTGGGCGGGAGGGCGTGGAACAGCGTGACATGCGCTTTCAGGTAATTGCGTTCCGGCGGGAAATGGTCCTGACGCAGCTGGTTGGCCCAGCTGAACAGGTCGGGTGGCAGTTCGGCGGTTACGATCAGCGGAGCGGGACCATCCCCGTTCACATTTCCCCCCGCTCGCGGCGCAAGGCGAACCAGCGTTCGACCGCCTCGTTGTGCTCCTGCAGGGTGTCGTTGAACTCGTGCCCGCCGCTGCCGTCGGCGACCATGAAGATTGCATCGGTTTCCGCCGGGTTCAGCACCGCCTCTATGCTGGCGCGGCCCGGATTGGTGATCGGCCCGGCGGGAAGACCGGCCATCTGGTAGGTGTTGTAATCGTTGATATCGGCGATCTCGGACTGGCGGATACGGCGGCCCAGCGGGCGCCCGCGCGTGATCGGATAGATGATCGTTGGATCGGCCTGCAGGAAGATGCCCTGACGGATGCGGTTGGAATAGAGCCCTGCCACCATGCGCCGTTCTTCGGGCACGCCAGTCTCTTTTTCCACAATGGAGGCGAGAGTGACCGCCTCTTCCGGCGTCTTCGCCACAGTGCGGTCCGTCCGGCGGGGCCACAGTTCGGCAATCGTTTCATCCATGGCGCGTTGCATCCGGGCGAGGACCGCCACGCGCTCTTCCCCGCGTTCGAAGTCGTAGCTTTCGGGAAGGACGCTGCCTTCCTCGGGCACGGGGATCTCACCCACCAGCAACGGTTCCGCCATCAGGATATCGTGGACGATGGCCGAGGGGGTGCCTTCGGGAATGGTGACGAAGCGGCGGATTACCTCGCCGTGCTGCAGGTGGTCGAGGACGCCCGCATTGCTCATCCCCGGCGTCAGCAGGAACTCGCCAGCCTTGATCGGATCGCTGCTACCCAGCACTTTGGCGCGCAGCAGGAAGCCGTCTGCAGAGGCGATGAGCCCCTCCTCTTCCAGCTTTCCGGCGACGGAGGTCAGCGTTGCCCCGGAAGGGACGATGAAGGCCGTCTCTTCCTCGATCTCCGCTCCGCCGTACCAGCCGAGCGCGAACCAGCCGCCCACGGCCGCGACCGCCAGAATTCCCAGCGCGACGACAGCCGCCAGCAGCTTTTTCATATCAGTCCTCGACGGCTTTCATCACCAGTGACGCATTGGTGCCGCCAAAGCCGAAGCTGTTGTTGAGCACGGCCTTCACTTCGCGCTTCTTCGCGGTGAGCGGGACGAGATCGGCCCCCTCGGTGCCGTCGTCGGGGTTATGCAGGTTGAGCGTGGGCGGAACGATCTGGTCGCGCATGGCGAGGATACAGAAGATGCTCTCCACCGCACCAGCGCCGCCCAGCAGGTGGCCAATGGCGCTCTTTGTGCTGCTCATGGAGGCACCGCCAAGATCGTGACCCAGCACGCGCTTTACCGCGGCGAGTTCGATGGTGTCCGCCATGGTCGAGGTGCCGTGAGCGTTGACGTAGTCAATGTCCGCTCCGTCCATCCCGGCCTTGCGCAGCGCCATGCGCATCGCATTTTCCGCGCCCTTGCCTTCGGGGTGCGGCGCGGTGACGTGGTAGGCATCGCCCGACAGGCCGTAGCCCACGACTTCGGCGTAGATCTTGGCGCCGCGCGCCTTTGCGTGCTCGTATTCTTCCAGCACGACGACACCGGCGCCTTCGCCCATCACGAAGCCGTCGCGGTCCTTGTCGTAGGGGCGGCTCGCCTCCGTGGGACGATCGTTCATCGAGCAGTTGAGCGCGCGCGCCTGTGCGAATCCGGCAACGCCCAGCGGATTGATCGTGCCTTCCGCGCCGCCTGCCAGCATGATGTCGGCATCGTCGTCCTTGATCATGCGCGCGGCATCGCCGATCGAATGCGCCCCGGTGGAGCATGCCGTGACAACGGCATGGTTCGGGCCCATCAGGCCGTACTTGATGCTCACCTGGCCGCTAATCAGGTTGATCAGGCGACCGTGAACGAAATGCGGAGAGACACGGCCCGGACCGCGCTCGTGCAGGTTGATCGATTCGAGTTCGATTCCTGGCAACCCGCCGATGCCCGACCCAATGGAGCAGCCCGCACGCAGCTTCGTTTCGTCGTCCATTTCGGTAAGGCCGGCGTCTTCAAGCGCCTGCCCCGCGGCATCGATGCCGTAGATGATGAACGGGTCGACCTGGCGCTGCACCTTGCTATCCACGCGCTTGTTGGCGTCGAAGCCCCAGGGATGGTCCGCAGGCTTCACCTCGCCCGCGATGGTGCATTTCTGCCCCTCGGTATCGAAGCGGGTGATCGTGCCAATCCCGCTCTCGCCCGCAATCAGGTTCTTCCAGGTGGTTTCAACGTTACCTCCCAGCGGGGTAACAAGGCCAAGTCCGGTAACGACGACACGCCGCATATTCATCTCTCCAATCAAGAAAGGCCCAGCCTTTCGGGCCGAGCCTTCCAACCCCGTCCGCGTCCGGGGAGACCATTCGCGAACGAGGCCAGTGGTCGCTTACGAAGTATGTTCTTCGATATACTTGTTGGCGTCGCCGACCGTGTTGATCTTTTCGGCGGCGTCGTCCGGAATTTCCACGCCGAACTCTTCCTCAAACGCCATGACCAGCTCGACGATGTCGAGGCTGTCGGCGCCCAGATCGTCAATGAAGCTGGCGTCCGGAGTCACCTTGTCCTCTTCGACGCCGAGATGCTCGACAACGATCTTCTTAACGCGTGCAGCGATATCGCTCATGTAATCTCTCTCACTCTGAGGTTTCAAATAACGCTTTCGCCCTAATGAACGGCGGCGGGCAAAGCAAGTGCCGGAGAAGCCCGGAATGACCCGTTTTTCACGCCTCGCGACGAGAAACCATCGGTCGCCCTCGTCAGATAGGTCGATATACGACCAAGAAATATCAAGACGCTCGCTCGCGCGATGCCGTCTTCACCCGTGCAGAACACCATAAACGCGCCAGAGCGCCCCGGACCAGCGCCCGGTCCGGGATAGTCTTGCCCGTCGGGGCGTTGGACAGACAACGAACTGAAAAAAAGGAAATTTCAATGTCTGCCAACAGCGTACTCAAGACCCTTACCGATACCGCATTCGATTCTGTCGAAGGCTATCGCCAGGCCGCCGAGAAGGCGAACAACCCGCAGCTCAAGCAGGCGCTCGAACGCCGCCGTGTCGAGCGTGAGAAGACAGTGTCAAAGCTGAATGCGGAAATCGAGCGTCAGGGCGGCGAACTCGTGACCAAGGGCACCATGACCGGAGCGGCGCACCGCACATGGATGAGCATCGCGGACGCTTTCGAGAGCGGTGACGAAGCCGCAGCCGAGCGTGTCGAGGAAGGCGAGGACTACCTGAAGGGCAAGTTCAAGAGCGCGCTGGACGACGACGATCTCGACCCGCAGTCGCGCACCGTCATTCAGCAGTGCTATGCCGAAATCAGCGAAGGCGAACGTTTCGGCGACATGATCGACAAACAGTTCGACTAAGAACGCCTGAATTAACTCGAAAGACAGGGGCGTGGCTTTTCCGGAAGTCGCGCCCCTTCTCTTTTCTGCTACCTGTCCTGCGGCGGAATGTCCTGTTGGGCCGCATTGCTGTTCATATCGGTCTTTTCTGCGGCGGTGGCGTTCTTGTTAACGTCCACTGCCTCTCCCGAAAGCCGGATATGCACATCTCGCAGCTGGCGTGCGCTCACCACGCTGGGGGCACCCATCATCAGGTCCTGCGCGCGCTGGTTCAGCGGGAAGGCGATCACCTCGCGGATGTTCGGCTCGTCCGCCAGCAGCATCACGATACGGTCGATACCCGGCGCAGAGCCGCCGTGCGGCGGGGCACCCAGCTTGAACGCCTCGATCATGCCGCCGAAATTCGCATCCACGTCGGCCTGCGTATAACCGGCGATCTCGAACGCCTTGTACATGATGTCCGGGCGATGGTTACGGATGGCGCCGCTCGACAGTTCGTAGCCGTTGCACACGATATCGTATTGCCACGCCTTGATTTCCAGCGGGTCCTGGTTTTCCAGCGCCTCCATCTCGCCCTGCGGCATCGAGAAGGGGTTGTGGCTGAAGTCGATCTTCTTCAGTTCCTCGTCGTATTCGAACATCGGGAAATCGACGATCCAGCAGAACTTGAAACAGCCCTGCTCGATCAGGTCGAGGTTTTCGGCCGTGCGGGTGCGGGCGGCGCCTGCCAGCTTCACGGCGTCCTTTTCCTTGCCAGCGGCGAAGAACAGGCCGTCGTTCTCACCCAGGCCCAGCTCGTCATACAGCTTGGCCATTTCCTCCGGGCCGTGGTTCTTGGCGATGGGGCCGCCGAACTCGCCCTGCTTGCGGGTGACGTAGCCGAGGCCGGAGAAACCTTCCTTGCGCGCCCAGTCGTTCATCTCGTCAAAGAACTTGCGGCTCTTTTCGTGCGTTTCGGGAGCGGGAATTGCGCGCACAACGCCGCCGCCGCCAACAATCTTTTCAAAGATACCGAAGCCGGACTTCTCGAAGTGGTGCGACACGTCGGAAATGATGATCGGGTTGCGCAGGTCGGGCTTGTCGGTGCCGTACTTCAGCATCGAATCGGCGTATGGAATGCGGGGGAATTCGCCTGCAGGTGTCACGCTCTTGCCGCCGCCGAACTCCTCGAACACGCCCGCCAGCACCGGTTCGATAGCCTGGAACACGTCTTCCTGCGTCACGAAGCTCATCTCGAAGTCGAGCTGGTAGAATTCCGGGGAGCGGTCGGCGCGCAGGTCTTCGTCGCGGAAGCACGGCGCGATCTGGAAATAACGATCAAAGCCCGCCACCATCAGCAGCTGCTTGAACATCTGCGGCGCCTGCGGCAGTGCGTAGAAGCGGCCCGGATGCAGGCGGCTTGGCACCAGGTAGTCACGCGCGCCTTCGGGGCTGGAGGCACCCAGGATCGGCGTCTGGAATTCGCTGAAACCCTGGTCCGTCATGCGGCGGCGTAGCGAGGTGATCACGCGGTTGCGCAGCATGATGTTGTTGTGGACGCGTTCGCGGCGCAGGTCGATGAAGCGGTACTTAAGGCGCGTGTCTTCGGGATAATCCTCTGCCGAGTTCACGATCAGCGGCAGTTCGTTCGCGTGGCTCTGCACGGTTACGGAACGGGCAAACACCTCGATCTCACCGGTTGGCAGGTTCGGGTTCACCGCAGCCGCATCGCGCGCCTTTACCTCGCCATCGATGGTGATCACGCTTTCCAGCTTCAGCGAATCGAGCAGTTCCAGCGCCGGGCTGTCCTCGTCCGCCACCACCTGCGTGATGCCGTAATGGTCGCGCAGATCCACGAACAGAACGCCGCCGTGATCACGCTTGCGGTGGATCCATCCCGACAGGCGGACGGTCTCGCCAACGTTCTCTTTCGTCAGCGCGGCACAGTTGTGGGTACGATAGGCGTGCATGAGGACTCTTTTCATTTGGCAGGTTATGGCGCTAAGGGCGCGCGAGAGATGCGCGGCGATACGCCGTATATCAAGCGCGCGCTAACAGGCGAAGCAGGGCGTTTTGTCAAGGACGACACGCCTCGTGGATGCCGCAGGTCGGTGAACCGGCCACAGACGAAAAGAAGACAGATGCAAATCCATCCCCTGATTACCAAGACAAATGACCTTGCCGAGCTGTGCGAACGGCTGGCGAAACACGATTTCGTCTGCGTGGACACCGAGTTCATGCGCGAGAACACCTATTACCCCCTCCTCTGCCTGATCCAGATCGGCAACGAGGAAGAAGCCGCCGCCATCGATCCGCTGGCAGACGGGCTGGACCTGACCCCGCTGCTGGACCTCCTGACCGACAATGACGAGGTGCTGAAGATCTTCCACGCCGGCGGGCAGGACGTGGAGATCATCTACAACCTGACGGGCAAGACACCCTTCCCCATCTTCGACACGCAGATCGCCATGATGGCTGTCAGCCAGTCCGAACAGATCGGCTATGCCAACCTCGTGGAAAGCTGGCTGGGCAAGACCATCGACAAGGGCGCAAGGTTTACCGACTGGAGCCGCCGCCCGCTGACCGAGCGGCAGATCGAATATGCCATCGGCGACGTGACCTATCTCGCCAAGATCTTTCCCAAGATCCTGAAAAAGCTGATCAAGACCAATCGCGGCCACTGGCTGAACGCGGAAATGGAAAAGCTGGCCGACCCTTCCAACTACGCCAACGACCTCGACGTGGCGTGGCAGCGTATCCGCTCCCCCGGTCGCAATCCTGCGGTGCTGGGCCGCTTGAAAGCGCTCGCTGCGTGGCGCGAGACGGAGGCGCAGGACAAGGACATCCCCCGCGGCCGCATCATCCGTGACGAGACGCTGGCCGACCTGGCCAGCCATCCGCCCAAGAAGCAGGCCGACCTCGCCAAGGTGCGCGGGCTTTCCAACGCCTGGAAGGAAAACGACATCGGCCGCCGCCTGATGAAGGTGCTTTCCAACGCGGAGCCGATGCCTGCCGACGAAATGCCCGACAAGCCCAAGCGCGGCGCGCCGCTGGGCAAGGAAGGCGCGCTGGTGGCGGACCTCTTGAAGCTGCTGCTGAAGATCCGCAGCCGCGAGATCGACGTTGCCTCCCGCCTGCTTACCCGGTCGGACGAGCTGGAAGCTTTGGCCGCCGGCGTGCGCAAGCTGCCGGTGCTGGAAGGATGGCGTTTCGAGGTGTTCGGCAAGGATGCGCTGGACCTGGTGGAAGGCAAACTCGCCTTCGCGGTCGAGAAAGGTCGCCTCAAGATGACTCACATCGATGATGCGAAAGCCGAATTAGAGGAAGCTCCTGCCGAGTGAGCACCTACTTGCCCACCATCAAGCAGTTGCAATACCTCGTCGCCCTGCACGAACAGCAGCACTTCGGCCGCGCGGCAGAGGCGAGCTTCGTATCGCAGAGCACGCTATCGGCAGGCATTCGCGAGCTGGAGTCGCTGCTGGGCATCACGCTGGTGGAGCGCAGCCGACGGGTGGTGCGCTTCACCCCGCTGGGCAATTCGGTGGTGGCCAAGGCGCACCGCGTCCTGCGCGAGACGGAGGAGCTGGCTGAACTGGTACAGGCCGCCGGAAAGCCGCTGTCGGGCGAATTGCGCATGAGCGTGATCCCCACCATCGCGCCGTTCCTGCTGCCGCGCATCCTGCCGCGCCTGCGCAAGGAACGCCCCCAGCTCAAGCTCTTCCTGCGCGAGGAAACCAGCGACCAGGCCCTTGAATCGTTGCACCATGGCCGCGCCGACTGCGTGCTGCTCGCCCTGCCCTTTGCCACGGGCGACGTGGAGCGTGCGAAAATCTGCGATGACGAACTGTTCGTCGCCTTTCCCAAGGATGACCCGCGCGATCCGCCCGCCGAGATCAGCCCTGCGATGATCGACGAGGGAAGGCTGCTGCTGCTGGAGGACGGGCATTGCCTGAAGGAGCATGCGCTTGCCGCCTGCAACCGGCCCGAACTGAGTGCCAGCGCCACGATGATCGGCACTTCGCTGCACACACTGGTGCAGATGGTCGACAATGGCCTCGGCCTCACCATGCTGCCGCAGATGGCGATCGACGCTGGCATCCTGCACGAAACGGATGTCGTCGCGCGCCCGCTGGAAGGCGACCACACCAGCCGCGAGATCGCGCTGGTCTGGCGAGCCAACAGCCCTCGCGGCGATGAATTTCGCCTGCTGGCAGAGGAACTGCGCGCGGGATGACCCTGCGCGGTTTCCCACCCAACCGCGCATCCATAGCTTTCTCGGATAGATACCCTCCTCCGTTCATTGGATTCATGTGAACACGAAACGATTTTTTCTGCCCGCCACCGCCGCACTGGCACTGGCTGCCTGCGGCACCGCCGAAGATCCCAGCCCTCCCTACGGCGTGGAATGGGGTGAGGACATGCGCCTCGCGCAGGACGATAGCGAGGCACCGGCTCCCGCTGTCACCCCCACTCCTACCCCGCAGCCAGACCCCGCCGTGGTGCAGGCGCGCGAGGAATTGAGCGAGACGATCACCGCAATCGCGGAAGAGTTCGGCGGAACCGTCGGCATTGCCGTAGTCGATGTCGACACTGGCTGGAGCACCGGTTTCAACGAAACCAGATGGCTACCGCAGCAAAGCGTCAGCAAGACCTGGGTCACCCTTACCGCGCTGACAATGGCGGAGAAGGGGCTGCTCGATCTCGATGCGCCGATCCGCGTCAGCCGCGAAGACCTGACACTGTTCCATCAGCCGATACGCAAGGAAATCCTGCGCGATGGCGCGGTGGAAACGACCGTTAGCGAACTGATCGAACGCGCCATCCAGCAGAGCGATAACACCGCCAACAACGCCATCCTGCAACGCGTGGGCGGCCCGCGCGCAGTGCGCGCCATGCTGCGCGCCCAGGGCCTGGACGGCATCCGCTTCGGCCCCGGCGAAAAGCCGATGCAGAGCGAGATCGCCGGTTTGCGCTGGCGCGACAGCTATTCCTACGAGAACAATTTCTTCGACGCGCGCGACCGTGTGCCTGAACAGGTGCGCAAGCGCGCCTTCGAAAGTTATCTGGATGATCCGGTGGACGGCGCAAAGCCCATCGGGATTGCCCGCGCCCTGGCCGCCGTCGAACGCGGCGAAGTCCTCTCGAAAGATCGGGCAGAGGAACTGCTCACCATCATGTCCAACACCCGCAGCGGGCCTCGTCGACTCAAGGGCGGGAAGGCCGAAGGTTGGGTGGTCAGCCACAAGACCGGCACCGGCCAGTTCTGGGATGGCCAGCAATCGGGTTACAACGATGTCGGCGTACTCTTCGCGCCAGACTCCTCGGCCTACGCCGTGGCGGTGATGATCGGTGTGACCAAGCGCCCCACCATCGAGCGCATGCAAATGATGCAGCAAGTCACACGCGCGGTGATTGCCTTTCACGAGGCGCTGGGAAAAGATGAAGCAACAGCCGGGGAATAGGGAGCAAACCGCTTCCGGCATTGTCACGCCTGATCTCTCAAGTCTGCTTTACGCAGCGCCTCGAATAAGCAAGGCCGCGACACGCCAGGCAGGCCGACAATCGCCTCGGGAGCCTTGAGCCTCGCAATCGCAAACTCGTCCCCAAAGCCGATGGAATCGATCAGACGTCCGTTTAGCAGATGCGCCACGCGTTCGCCCATGCGCTGTTCGGACCTCGTGTCCCATGACCAGCGACTGTCGCAAGAAATTTGCCGTCACGGTCGTGGGGGTGAAGCGAGGGTCAGAGGATTTCATTCACGCAGTATCCGACACGCTGGTTTTTCCGGACGACGAGCTCGTGGTGTCGGGAAGGATTGCCGACATCGAGCGCTTTTCAGCCATGAACTGATTTCGAACCGGCCTCGCGGTCAGCGCAACAGGCGCGAACCCGTTGGTTTCCTACGCCGCTGCTGATGCCTACGCGCGCGCCATGTCCACCTGTTCGTCCAGCCTTCCTCAACTACCGTTCGCCGGAAACGCAGGCTGCCGGGCACGAAAGATCACACCTCCAACACCAGAACCGGTGCTAAATGCCTGGTATCGAAGGACTTCAAGGGCAGACCGACTTTCGCTAAACACCCGTTTCGGCGTTCCAGGTTCAGTCCATGTACTTGATGCCCACCCGCAGGTAGTCCCACCCGGTAATCAGCGTCAGGATCGCCGCGCCCCACAGGGTGACGAGGCCCACAAGGTGCGGCACGTTGTGTTCGACACCTGCCAGCATGACGTTCCAGCCGGGAAGGCCCTGCCCCAGTATCAGCGCGCCAAGAGAGACGAGCTGGAAGGTCGTTTTCCACTTCGCCAGCTTGGAAACCGGTACGCTCACCTGCAATTCCCCAAGGAACTCACGCAGGCCCGACACGGCAATCTCGCGGATCAGGATGATGAGGCCCGCGATGACGTGAGCATCACCCACATAGGGGCCACGCAGGATGCCTTGCGCGGCGAGGACGAGGATCACGGTCGCCACCATGATCTTGTCGGCGATGGGGTCGAGGAAGATGCCCAGCTTGCTCACAGCCCCGCTGGAACGGGCGAGCAACCCGTCGAAATAGTCGGTAATGCCCATCAGGCAGTAAAGCGCGAAGGCGAACAGGTACCCCAGCGCCCAGCCCGGCCACCACAGCAGGAAGCCGAGCAGCGGCAAGGTCACGATACGGCTGAGGGTGAGGATATTGGGCAGGGTCCACATGGTGCCAGCAGCCCTAGCCGCAATTCGCGACAGGAAAAAGCATCGTTGCTGCTGCTATTTGGGAGAAACGGCGTTAAGCCCTGTTCCGGACCTGCCCTTCGGGCGCTGCAAACGGGCTTTATGTTCACCTCAACCCACCTGCTGAAGCAACGCCGGTTCCTGCCGCTATTCTGCACCCAGCTGCTGAACGCCTTCAACGACAACCTCTACAAGACGACGATGGTGCTGTTCGTCGTCTACAGCGTCTACAACTCGCCCGATGCCGAAACGGTGTTTTCAGGCGCGGCCTCGGCGGTGTTCATCCTGCCGTTCTTCCTGCTTTCCGCCATTGCCGGGCAACTGGCCGACCTTACCGACAAGGCCAGGATCATCCGCACCGTCAAGGCGGCGGAGATCGGCATCATGAGCGTGGGCGCTTTCGGCCTGTTCCTCGCCTGGGAGGGCATCGCGGTCGAAATGTTCGCTATTCCGCTCCTGATGCTGGCGCTGTTCGCGATGGGGGTACACTCCACCTTCTTCGGACCCATCAAGTACGCTATCCTGCCGCAGCACCTGGAGAAGGACGAGGTGCTGGCCGGTACCGGTCTGGTCGAGGCGGGCACCTATATCGCGATCATGACCGGCACGATCCTGGCCGGGTTCCTGGCCGACCAGATCGAGATTGCTGCCCTCGCGATCCTGGCCTTCGCCGTGATCGGTTATCTCACCAGCCGGCAGGTCCCCCCCGCCCCTCCGATGGGAGAGCCGGAGAAGATCGACTTCAATCCCTTCACCTCGTCCTGGCGCATGATTCGCGAATGCGCGCACAACCGCGAGGTGTTCTACGCCATCATAGCGATCAGCTTCTTCTGGACCATCGGCAGCGTGCTGTTCATCCAGTTTCCGCCGCTGGCCAAGAACGTGCTGATGGCAGACCCGACGGTGGCCAGCCTGTTCCTGGTGTTCTTCTCCATCGGCGTGGCCGTGGGGTCGGTCGCCGTGAACCTGCTGCTGAAGGGAAAAGTGTCGGCGCGTTATTCGCCTGTATCGGTTCTGCTGATGGCGTGCATGGTCGCGGTCTTCTATTTCGTATGCAAGGCATGGAACGCCGGCCTGCGCGATACGCAGCTGATGGATGTGGCGACCTTCCTCTCCTACCCGCTGGCGTGGGCAGTGCTCGGCAGCCTGCTGTTCATCGCGATTTTCGGCGGCATGTTCGTGGTGCCGCTCTACGCTTTCCTCACCACCAAGGTACCGGCCTCGCAGGCCAGCCGTGCGGTCGCGGCTAACAACATCGTCAACTCCGGGGCGATGGTATTCGGATCGCTGCTCGCACTGGCATTGAGCGCCGTCGGGGTCCCGCTGGCCGAGCAGGTCCTACTGAGCGCGGCAATGTGCCTGTTCTCGGTATGGCTGGGTGCGCGCCTCTACCGCGCCGAGAAGGATGCGGCTTTGGCGGCGAAACCCGTGGCGGCGGAATGATCAGGCGATGAAGGTGATGGTGGCGAGAAAGCCCGCGGCATAGGTGGCGGCAACCGTCTCGAAATCATGGCGCGTCAGCCCGAGAGACAGCCTCTTTCGCCAGGGCGCCATAGGCTCGATCTCGTTGGCGCGCTCCAGAACATGCGGCGGCAGGGAAGCCCGGAACGGATGGCGGGCCGATTCAGTGGTCAGGACAAGTGAGCGTCTCATGATGCGGTGTTAACGTCTTGGTAACGATTTGGCTCCCGCCACCCCCACGATGTTCAATCGCGGGACGGTTGGTAACTCGCGCAACTGGTTGCCGCGCCTTCGCGGCGGGGCTAATCGCTCTGGCATGACCAGAACCGCTGCCCGCCTGCTTGTCGATTGCCTTGTCGAACAAGGGGCTTCGCTCGCTTTCACCGTTCCGGGCGAAAGCTTCCTCCCTGTGCTCGATGCCCTGTCGGATTGCGATGCGATCCAGACCGTGACCTGTCGCCAGGAAGGCGGCGTGGCTTTCATGGCCTGCGCCGATGCCACGATGACCGGCCAACCGGGCATCGCCTTCGTCACGCGCGGCCCGGGGGCGACCAATGCCAGTATCGGCGTCCATGTGGCCATGCAGGACAGCCAGCCGATGATCCTGTTCATTGGCGATGTCGACCGCTCCATGCGCGACCGCGAGGGCTTTCAGGAAGTCGACTTCCCGGCCTTTTTCGCGCCGATCGCCAAGTGGTCCGCCCGCATCGACGACGCGAGCCGCATACCGGAATACATCGCGCGTGCCTGGTCCACCGCGATCAGTGGCAGGCCCGGCCCGGTCGTGCTCGCGCTGCCGGAGGACATGCTGCACGAGGACGGGATCGAAAGCCCCGTGCGCCCGGCTGTCGCCAAGCCCGCCCAGGCCCCCTGCCCGGATGTGATGGCCACTGTGATGCAGATGATCGGCGATGCCGCAGCCCCCCTCGCCATAGTCGGCGGTGCTGGATGGAACGCGCGGGCGCGGCACTACTTTACGGAGTTTGCGGAGCGTATAGGCCTTCCCGTCGCCACCGCATTTCGCCGCCAGGATGCAATTTCGCCAGACTCTTCAGTCTATGCCGGCAACCTCGGCTACGGCCCCTCCCCCAAATTGACCGAGCGGGTGAAAGCGGCAGATTTGCTGCTGGTCGTGGGCGCTCGTCTGGGCGAAGCGACGACGGACGGCTATTCGCTCATCACGCCGGACCATCCGGACCAGGTGCTTATACACGTACATCCCGATCCGCAGGAACTGGGGCGCGTCTATCGCACGGACCTGCCGGTCTGCGCCGACATGGCCGAATTTTCCGAAAGCGCCGCCTTGTGGGACGAGAGCGACGTGATCGATTTCGACTGCGGCGCCCACGCCCATGCCGAGTGGCAGGCCTGGAACACGCCTCGCGAGGAAGCGCACTATGATCTCGATCTTGCGCTGGTGATGGCAACCTGTCGGCGCCAGCTGCCGGCCGATTCCATCATCTGCAACGGGGCGGGTAACTTCGCAGGTTGGTGGCACCGATATTGGCCATATTCGGGATATCCGTCCCAGCTTGCCCCTACTGCAGGCGCAATGGGCTATGGCGTTCCCGCAGCTGTCGCTGCGGCCATGCGAGAACCCGGTCGCTGCGTAGTCGCGGCGGCAGGCGATGGCGATTTCCTGATGAACGCACAGGAACTGGCGACAGCCGCGCAATATGGGCTGGATTTGCTGGTCATCGTGTTCGACAATTCGACCTACGGCACCATTCGCATGCACCAGGAACGCGAATACCCGGGGCGTGAAGCCTCCACCCACCTTGCAAACCCCGACTTTGCCAAACTGGCCGAGAGCTTTGGTGGCTGGGGCACCCGGGTGGAGAGCAACGCCGCGTTCGACGAAGCGCTGGAAGCGGCATTGCAGAAAAAGGGCATCCGGCTGCTGCACTGTATCACCGATATCGAGCAGTTGAGCGCCGCAGGCGCCACTGTGAGCGGCCTTAGATCGCGGTAGTACGCAACGAAAAGGGGCCGCCTCCTTCCGGAAGCGGCCCCTTTTTGTCTTGTGCGGCTGCTTAGACGTCGTTGCCGAGCTTGCCTTCGACTTCGCCCTTCAGCTGCTGGGCTTCGCCCTTCTTTTCCTGCTTCCGGCCTTCGGCGCGCGTCTCAGGATTGTTCGATTCCTGCTTCACGTTACCGACAGCTTCGTTGGCGTTGCCTTTTACCTTCTCTGTAAATTCACCCATGTTCGTTACTCCATTGTTCTACCGGGCTAGCACGACCATCGCGCACCCTTTAACTTAGCAACGGTAACGAATAGCCGATGTTCCGAATTAACTCTCTGACATTTTAAGAATTATTTCCCATTCCTCTGGTCTGATTTCGGCAACGGACAGGCGCGAAAGGCGAACCAGTTCGATCCCTTCAAGCGTTGGTTCTGCCTTGATCGCTTTGAGCGTTACGAAGTTGTCCAACGGGCGAACGGGTGCGACCTTCACGGTAGGCCATTTTCCCTCGGGATCGGTGGGGTCGGTCAACCCGGCCTCGCTCACACGGGCAATGCCGACAATCTCCAGCCCCTTGTTGGAATGGTAGAAGAAACACTGGTCGCCCACTTCCATTGCACGCAGGTTGTTCGCGGCACGATGGTTGCGGACCCCGTCCCAGATGGTCTCGCCATCTTTCACCAGCTGTTCCCAAGCGTACTTGAACGGTTCCGATTTGATGAGCCAGTAATGGGGCAATGTACTCTCCTTTGACGCGTCGCATCCCTAACGCGGGCAATTCTCAGGGGCAATTAACCCTATCTTGAAGGTGTTGCGCGATAAGCCCAGCGTTGAACTGGGGAAAATCGCTTGTTGAAACGGGCGTTGCAAACAAAGGCGAAAGCCGCGGACAAGAAGATTCGCAGCGCGGAACGCGACATGATCGCGCTCGGTATCGCGACTGCGTCCGTCATCATGTTCGTCGGAACCGGCGGCACGCTCATGCCGCAGATCGCGCGCGCCTGGTTCTGGGGCGGCAGCGCACCGGACATGCTGTTGATAAACGCCGTGCTTCTCAACATCGCCCTGCTTCTTTTCGGCTGGCGACGCTACCGCGACCTGCATGCCGAAGTAGAAGTGCGCCGCCGTGCGGAAGAGCGTGCGCGCGAACTTGCAGAGCGTGATCCGCTTACAGGCTGTCTCAACCGCCGCAGCGGCCCGCCGGCGATGGAAAACCTGCGCCGCGCCGTGGCCGAGACCCAGCGAGAGATCGCGGTGATGATGATCGATCTGGATAACTTCAAGCAGATCAATGACCTTAACGGACACCAGATGGGGGACATTGTGCTGACCACGGTCGCGCGCCGGATTGCCGACGTGCTGCCAGACGATGCCATTCTCGCCCGGATCGGCGGAGACGAATTCGCCTGCGCCCTGCCTTTCGAGCATCACGCGCGTGATGATGTGGACGACCTTGTCGCTCTTTTCATCCGGACTGTCTCCGCTCCCATCGAAGCGAACCGCCTGACAGTGGAAGCAACGGTGTCGATCGGGGTCGCCCAGTCCGGTCGATCCTACGATCCGCAACAGGTTGCCGATGCCGAGGCGCTGATACACCGCGCGGATATCGCCATGTATCATGCGAAGAGGCGCGGCCGGAATCGCTATTACTGGTTCGAATCGCAGATGGAAGACGAACTGCGGTTTCGCAACGAGCTCGAAGCGGGCATTCGCCAAGGGATCGCAGCAGACGAATTCGTGCCGTTTTATGAACAGCAGATCGAACTTGAAACCGGCAAGCTTTCGGGCTTCGAGATGCTGGCGCGCTGGAAGAGCCCCCGATACGGGATTGTCAGTCCGGAGATATTCATTCCCATCGCCGAAGAGATCGATGTCATCAGCGAGCTCTCGGAACGGCTGATCCGGCAGGCGCTGGAAGACGCCAAGGACTGGGATTCCAGTCTCACGCTTTCGATCAACATCTCTCCGGTTCAGCTCCGAGATCCATGGTTCGCGCAGAAACTGCTGCACCTGCTGGTGGAAAGCGGGTTCCCCCCTGCGCGACTGGAAATCGAGATCACCGAAAGCTGCCTGCACGAGAACATAGGTGCAGTGCGTTCAATCGTCTCGAGCCTGAAGAACCAGGGTATCCGGATCAGCCTCGACGATTTCGGGACAGGCTATTCCAGTCTCTCCCAACTCCGCTCGCTACCTTTCGACAGGCTGAAGATAGACCGCAGCTTCGTGGCCGAGTTGGCAGCGGGCGGAGACGGCCGGACGCTGGTTGAAGCGATCATCTCGCTCGGCAAGGGCTTGTCTCTTCCGGTCACTGCCGAAGGCATCGAGAGCGAAGATGTTCTGGGCCAGTTGAAAGGGATGGGCGAGATGAAGGGCCAGGGTTATCTCTATGGCATGCCCGAAGATGCCAGCACCACCCGCGATCGGCTTGCGAGACTTGGCATGCTGAAGGACACCTGCGCTTGCGTATCCGCCGAAGCCGCGCAGGCGCTTCACCCTCAGCGCAGGGCCAGCTGAGGCATTGCGATAAGTGCGCTGCGCCCCTAGGTGGCGCTGATGCGCATCAACTTCACCAAGATGCATGGTCTGGGCAACGATTTCATCGTGCTTGATGCGCGAGAGGAAGACTTGCCCGATCTCGATGCGGAAACGATCCGCGCCCTGTCCGACAGGACGCGCGGTATCGGATGCGACCAGTTCATCGTGCTCGAACCCGATCCCGATGCCAGCGTGCGAATGCGCATCTACAATGCGGATGGCGGTGAAGTCGAAGCCTGTGGCAATGCCGCGCGGGCCATCGGTCTGATGCTGGGCGAACCCGCCACGATTGCGACCGCAGGCGGCCTCATCAGCACCACCCCTGCAGAAAGCGGCATTTCGGTGGATATGGGAGAGCCGCGCTTTGGCTGGGAGGTAATCCCCCTCGCCTACGCCGTCGACACCGATGCCATGCCAGTGGGTTGGGACATGCTGGAGCAGCCATCGGCGGTGAATGTAGGCAATCCTCATGCGATTTTCTTCGTGCCGGATTGCGATGCCGTGCCGCTGGAGGAGCTCGGGCCGCAGATCGAGCATGATCCGCTGTTTCCGCAGCGCGTGAACGTGAACGTCGCCACAATGGTGGACCGCAAGACCCTGCGCTTGCGGGTGTGGGAACGCGGTGCCGGCCTTACCCGTGCGTGCGGCACCGGCGCCTGCGCCACGGCGGTTGCGGCCATGCGGCGCGGCCTTGTCGATCGGGAAGTTTCCGTCGAATTGCCGGGCGGCCCGCTCTCTGTCGCGTGGTGTCAGGACAACCGTATCATCATGACAGGCCCCGCGACGCAGGCTTTTCGCGGCAGTTTCGAGCTGGATGATTTTACTTGAGCGACGCCGAAACCATTGCGCCGGAGGTGATCTCGCTAGGCTGTCGCCTGAATATCGCGGAGAGCGAGCAGATCCGCACGCTGATTGCAGATGAAGGCGACGTGGTGGTCGTCAACAGCTGCGCAGTCACCATGGAAGCTGTGCGGCAGACGCGGCAGGCGATCCGGCGCGCTCGCCGGGCGCGTCCCGATGCGCGGCTGCTGGTAACGGGCTGCGCTGCAGACATCGAGCGCGACCAGCTATCCGCCATGCCCGAAGTCGACGGCCTTATATCCAACACCCGCAAGCTGGATCCGCGCGCCTGGAACGTCCCTGCCGGGCCTGCCCCCGCCCCCACCCGGCGCACCCGCGCCTTTATCGCCGTTCAGAATGGCTGCGACCATGGCTGTACGTTTTGCGTAATTCCACAAGGTCGCGGGCGGAGCCGTTCGCTCGGTGTAACGGAGGTTCTGCGGGAGGTTGAGCGTCACCTCGAACAGGGCGCGCCCGAAGTGGTACTCACCGGGGTCGATGTAACGAGTTGGGGACACGACCTTCCCGGCACACCGCCGCTGGGTGAACTCGTAAAGGCCTTGCTCGACGAATTTCCCCAACTCCAGCGGCTGCGCATGTCATCGCTCGACGGCGTGGAGATCGACCCGCTGCTGTTCGATCTTTTCGCGGGCGAACCGAGACTTATGCCGCACCTTCACCTGTCCCTGCAGCACGGCTCGGACCTGATCCTGAAGCGCATGAAGCGTCGTCACCTGCGCCGCGATGCCATCGACCTTGTAAGCCGCCTCAAGCAGGTTCGGCCCGAGACCGTCATAGGCGCGGACCTCATCGCCGGCTTCCCCACGGAGACGGAGACGCACCACGCGGACAACTGCTCCATCATCGAGGAGCTGTCGATCGTTCATGGCCACATCTTCCCCTACTCGCCTCGTCCGGGCACGCCCGCGGCCCGCATGCCGCAGCTCGACCGCGCCGCGATCAAGGTGCGCGCCAGCGAACTGCGCGCTGTGGTGGCGAAGGTACGCGGCGATTGGCTGCAGAGCCTTGTGGGAGAAATCCAGCGCGTGCTTATCGAACGCGACGGCACCGGCTATGCCGAGAACTTCGCACGGGTGGAGGCACCGGCGGGCAGCGTGCCCGGCACCATCCAGTCCATCACGCCCCACGTTCTTGAAGAAGGCCTGCTGAAGTGAGCGAAACAAGCTGGTCCCAGAAATTGTTCGGAGGCTTTCGCAAGACCTCCGACCGCCTGTCGGAAAATCTCACCGGCGTGGTGGGTACGGCCAAGCTGGACGATGCCACGCTGGACGACGTGGAAGATGCCCTGATCCTTTCCGATCTAGGCCCCAGCGCCGCCGCCCGAATTCGCGCAAAGCTGGCCGAGAAGCGTTTCGGCCTGACGATTACCGAACGCGAACTGAAAGAAGCGGTGGCAGAAGAGATCGCCGCAATCCTGCGGCCCGTGGCCGTGCCGCTGGAGGTGACGGCTTTCCCCCGCCCGCAAGTCATCTTGGTGATCGGGGTCAACGGTAGCGGCAAGACCACCACCATCGCCAAGCTGGGCCACTGGTTCCAGGAAGAGGATTACGAGGTGATGCTGGCGGCGGGCGACACCTTCCGCGCAGCTGCTATCGGTCAGTTGAAGATCTGGGCGGAGCGCATCGGTGCGCCCATTATCACAGGTCCGGAAGGTGGCGATCCGGCCAGCATTGTGTTCGACGCAGTGAAGAAGGCGACGGAAATCGGCACCGATGCGCTGATCGTCGACACCGCTGGACGCCTGCAGAACAAGCGCGAATTGATGGACGAGCTGGCTAAGATCCGCAAAGTGTTGGGACGCCTGAATCCGGAGGCGCCGCATGACGTGGTGCTGGTGCTGGATGCTACCAATGGCCAGAATGCCCTTTCCCAGATCGAGATATTCAAGGAAGTGGCGGGCGTTACCGGCCTTATCATGACCAAGCTGGATGGCACGGCGCGCGGCGGCGTGCTGGTGGCGGCGGCAGAGCAATACGGTCTGCCAATCCACGCCATCGGCGTGGGCGAGACACTGGACGACCTGCGTCCGTTCGACCCCGACTTGGTGGCGCGTGTGATCGCAGGAGTAGCCTGATGACGACCGAAGCGCCGAAGCAGGCGACAGCCACCGACAAACCCAAGTCAGGCTGGCTGAACGTCGCGGTCGATTACGGGCCTCTGCTCGTGTTCTTCCTCGCCTACAAATACTACTCGCCCGAAAATGCTGGGGAAGACACCGCGGGCGAGATTTTTGCTGTCATACGCGGCACGGGCGCATTCATCGTCGCGGCCATCGTTGCACTGGTGGTCAGCAAGTGGAGGCTGGGTAAGGTCAGTCCAATGCTGTGGTTATCGACGGCCATGATCGTCGGCTTTGGCGCACTGACCATCTATTTCCAGGATGAACGGTTCATCCAGTGGAAGCCGACAATCATCTATGTGCTGTTCTCGGCCGTACTGCTGGCGGGATATGCCAAGGGCAAATCGCTGTTGAAGGTCCTGCTGGAGGCAGCATTCGAAGGCCTCACCGACGAAGGCTGGCTGAAGCTGTCGCGCAACTGGGGCTTGTTCTTCATCGTGCTGGCCGCGCTGAACACGGTGCTGATATTCATGGTCAGTTTCGAAATGTGGCTGGGCATGAAGCTGTGGCTGTTCCTGCCGCTGACGTTCATTTTTACCTTTACCCAGGTGCCCATGTTGATGCGCCACGGGCTGAGCGTCGAGGACAACGATCCCAGCGACGACACGCCGCCGCCGGGTTGATCGCTATCAGGTCGGCAAGCTGTCGCGCGTCAGCGCTTTTCGTTTGCACGCCCAACGAACCATCATCGCAATTCCGAGCAGGACCAGAACCCAGAGCGAGGTTTCCAGACCGGAGCCATAAGTGGCGAAAGCGGCGAATGCCAAGCCCAGGAACAGAACGGGCCAGCGGCTGACCTTCCGGTTCTCACGGATCGCAGCAACCACGCCTAAAAGGTAGAATACCAGGACACCGCCGGTCGTAAGCAGGGCCATGAAGGTGAACATGCCCGACAGGCCGCGCGAAGTGTTTGCCAGGATCAAGATAGTTGCTCCGATGGCCTGGGCCACCACTCCCCAGTGCGGCACGCCATTGGAATTCGTTAAGGCGAAAATCTGTGGCACTTCACGGCGAAGCGCCATCGAATAGGTGCAGTCAGCGCCGATCAACAGCAGGCCGTTCGCACAGCCAGTCACGCTCACCATGATGCACAGGGCGACGAGCGTTCCAGCTATCGGCCCCAGAAGGTAGGTGAGCGCGTCCGATACCGGAGAGCTGGAACTGGCAATATCCTGCCACGGTATCACGAGCACCAGACCCGTGCTCACAAGGAGATAGAGCGAGACGACGAGCAAGGTTCCACCGATCAGGGCGACCGGGATATTGCGGGCCGGGTTGTTGATCTTGTTGACCGGGATACTCGCCGCTTCGAAACCCAGGAGAGCAAACAGGGTGAGCGCGACAGCGCCGGACAGATTATCGAAACTGATGGGTGCCGGTGCCATTTCCTGCAGGGGCTCCGGCCCGGCCATCACCCACAGGGAGGCGCCGATCACCAGGAGCAGTGGGATGATCTTGATGATCACCGAAAGCACCTGCAATCGTCCAGCCGACCGCGTGCCTGAAACATTGATCGCCGTCAGCAGCCACACCAGCGCCACAGCGACGATAATACCGGGCATATCGCCGGCGCCCGGAAAAAGAAGAGCCGCGATGATCGATCCGCCTGCAACGTTAAGCGCAGCGATAGACGTGAACCCGGACGCCCAGTAGGCGAAGATCGCCAGAAAACCGGGCACTTCCCCGATAACCCTTTCGACGTTGTGCTGGATGCCTTCGCCTGTCCCATCCATGAGGTAGCGGAACGTCATCGCCAGGCACAGCGCCCCGGCCCCGCTGATGAACCATCCCAAAGCGGTGTTCCACCCCAGTGGTGCCAGCGATGATGGCAGGAAATAGATGCCGCTGCCTATCATCGTGCCGATGACGAGCGACAAACTCATCATCAGGCCGAGCGGTCTCCTGGACGTCGGTATGTTCATGGCTGCCCCCCGGCATCCGGGGCGAGGAAAGCCAGCGCCGGATAGGGTAAGCTATGTCAGCGCAGGGGAACCGTCAAATCTCGACTTGGCTGCCCAGTTCCACCACGCGGTTCGTGGGCAGGCGGAAGAACTCCATTGGTGTTGCAGCGTTGCGCATCATCCAGGCGAACAGTTTCTCGCGCCACACCATCATGCCGGGATTTTCCGCTGACAACAGCGTCTGGCGGCTGAGGAAGAAACTGGTCTGCATCATGTCGAACGGCCCCCCGCACATCTCACGCCGCTTGAGGGCTGCCGGCACGTCCGTTTCCTGCATGAATCCGTAGCTCAGGATAACCCGGAAGAAACCATCGCCCAGTTCCTCGATACTGCACCGGTCCTCTTCGCCGACATTGGGCACATCGGCGATCTGCACGGTCAGCACGATCACACGCTCGTGCAGGACCTTGTTGTGCTTGATGTTGTGCAGCAGCGCCGATGGCGTGCCCTTGCTGCCCGAGTTCATGAAGATCGCGGTCCCCGGCACGCGTGCGGTGCTGCCTCTGGCGGACTTGGCAAAGATATCCAGCGGTAGGCCCGCTTCGGTCATGCGCTGGCGCATCAACTGGCGCCCCTTCGCCCAGGTCGTGAGCAAGGTGAAGGCAATCCCGCCGACCAGCAGAGGGAACCAGCCCCCATCGGGCACCTTCGTCAGGTTGGCGGCGAAGTATGCGCCATCCACGATCAGGAACAGCAGGACCACGGGGATGGCGAGCCACATCTTCCATTTCCATGCGCCGACGAACAGAACAGCCATCAGCAGCGTATCGATCGTTACCGCACCGGTTACGGCGATACCGTATGCGCTGGCGAGATTGGAAGAGTTCTGGAACGTGAGAACCAGCAGGATAACCGCGCACATCAGCGCCCAATTCACCACGGGAATATAGATCTGGCCGGAATGTTCGTCGCTTGTGTGCCGGATGGACAGGCGCGGAACGAAGCCGAGCTGAATCGCCTGGTGCGTGATCGAGAACGCGCCTGAAATGACAGCCTGACTGGCGATGAAGGTGGCGCACGTGGCAAGGATCACCAGCGGCAGGCGATAAGCCTCGGGTGCAAGGAAGAAGAAGGGATTGAGGATCGCTTCTTCCGCAGCGGCATCGGGCAACCCGATGATCATGGCGCCCTGCCCGAAATAGTTGATCAGCAGGCACGGCATGACAAACCCGAACCACGACAACTTCATCGGCCCGCGGCCGAAATGGCCCATGTCGGAATAAAGCGCCTCGGCCCCCGTCACCGCCAGCACGACCGAGCCGAGCGCAAGGAAGGCGAACCACTTGTCGACGATAAAGAACTGGATGGCATACCAGGGGTTGAGAGCCCAGAGGATCTCCGGCGTGCTGAAAATCTGCGTGATGCCCAATCCAGCAAGGGTAACGAAGTATACGACCATCACCGGCGCGAACATTGCGCCGACCTTTGCCGTGCCACGCTTCTGCAGCACGAAGAGCCCGATCAGCAGAACCAGGGCAATGGGGATGACGAACCTGTCCAGTTCGGGGTTCACCACTGTCAGCCCCTCGACTGACGAAAGCACCGAGATGGCAGGCGTGATCATCGAGTCGCCATAGAACAGGGCAGTTGCGGCCACCCCGAGCAACACCACCACCCAGCTGTAACTGGTCTTTCCCGTTGCGCGGGAAAGCAAGGCGACGAGCGCAAGGCTGCCGCCCTGTCCGTTGTTGTCTGCCCGCATGAGAATGGTCACGTACTGGATCGAGACGACAAGTGTCATCGACCAGAAGATCAGGCTTACCACCCCCAGAACGTGAAGATCGTCGATCGGAAGGCTGTGCGCACCGCGAAAGGTTTCGCGGAAAGCGTAAAGCGGAGACGTGCCGATATCGCCGAATACGATGCCAATGGCACCGGCGGCGAGTTTCAGCTTTGCAGAACCCCGGTCTTGTCCGGCAGCGCTCATATGGATTTCAGCCCATTCAGCCCATCTGGCCCCCATCGGGCCTTAGAGGCGGGCGCGTTAGCAGCAGTCGAGAGTAACCGCAACATGACGCGGTGCAACATTACTCCCCGTTCTCTGCGGCTTGCGGAGCGGGTAAGGGTTGCTGGCCCGCCTGCATTGCGCCCAGCATGGTCTCGAGGCGTATCAGACGGTCCTGCATCCCCGCACGGCCTTCAGCTCCCTCCGGAGCCTGTTGCAATGTTTCACCCCACACCTGGCGCGCCTCCATCAGCCGCCCTTGCTGAATGAGCGCGACACCAATGAAATATCCCGGCGCAAGGCTCTCCGGTTTCGCATCTGCGGCCTGCTGGAACGCATAAAGCGAGGCTTGCGAGAGGTTCCCCTCGGCATGCTCCGCAAGGGCTATCCCTTGGGCCAGCCAGGCTTCGAAATCCCGCGGATTTTCCCGCGTAACTCCTTCCAGCATCTGCGCTGCATCGGCGTAACGCCCCCGCCGCGCCATGGCGTCGGACAGGATGAGCATATCGCTACCGGACCTTTCGCCCTGGGGGACGAACTCAAGTCTCGCGTCGACCACGTTGAACATCTGTTCGCCCTCGCTGGCGACAGCGGCCTTGGGCGCGGCTGGCATATCCGGGCTGGCCTGCATGGCATAGCCCGCAAGCCCAAAGCCGAGCGCAGCTGCCATGCTGGTCCACAGGCTCCTGGAAAGCCCGAAACCGAAAGCGGCAATGGCAAAGCTGACGATGGCAAGAGCGATAACGAGGATCCAGGTCATGCGCCTTCCCCCTCGCCCGCTTCCGGCTCGTCCCGCCGTCCCACG
Source organism: uncultured Sphingomonadaceae bacterium (assembly GCA_947493195.1). Lineage (GTDB taxonomy): Bacteria > Pseudomonadota > Alphaproteobacteria > Sphingomonadales > Sphingomonadaceae > Alteraurantiacibacter. Next base: position 25,102 of record CANLQG010000009.1, read on the forward strand.
CGGCGCATGAGGACCGCTGCGGCCAGCAATATCAGCACGACTGGAATGGCGAACAGGGGCCAGGTGGTAGAGCTGACCTGCGGCTCGTAGCTAACATAGTCACCGTAACGGGAAATCAGCCACTCGCGCACTTCTGCGGGACTTTCCCCAGCGGCGATACGCGTGCGGACCTGGTGCCGCATGTCGCCCGCCATAGTCGCGTCGCTATCGGCAATCGACTGGCTCTGACACTTGAGGCAGCGCAGCGTGTGCATCAGTTCGCGCGCCTGATCCTCAAGTGCGGGATCTTCCAGCTGCGTATAGGCATAGGGTGCCGGCGGCATTCGGTCCTGCGCGCTGGCCGGCTGCACCAGAAAGAATGCGGCGAGGATCGGAAGCAGGTTCCGCATCACGAACCCGCCTTTCGCAGTTCATCCAGCAACGTCGGCACGTCGCCTTCGCGGATGTCGCCTATGTGCTGGTAGGTGATCGTGCCGCTGCCATCGATCACGAAAGTTTCCGGCACCCCGCTGGAGCCTATGGCGAGTTGTACTTCGGAAATGTCGTCGCGCCCGATGCGGGTAAAAGGGTTTCCGTAATTGGCGAGGAAACGCTCCAGATCCTCGGGCCGGTCACGAATGGCCACGCCCACGATGTTCGCGCCGCTGCGCTCCAGCGCGTCGAGTTGCGGCGCTTCCGCCGCGCAGGGGACGCACCAGCTCGCGAAGACATTCAACAGCTTGGGACGGCCATCGGCAAGATCGGCACGCGACAGGCCCGGCCTTTCGGCAACCGCAGGCGGCAGATCGAATTCGGGCATTGGCTGCCCGACCATCGCCGATTCGACGAATTCGTCCTTCGGCTGGCTCAACTGGTATGCGAACAACCCGAACAGCGCCGCGGCAAACCCCACGATGATCCATAGCGTAAAACGCAGCCGCTTCATTCTGCCGGCTCCGGCAGCAATCCGTCTTCGTCGGCCCGGCGCTCTTCACCGCGGGTGGTCGCATGGCGGCGACGCAGATCACCGATCACGCGTCCGACAAGCGCCATCGCTCCGCCCAGCGCGATCAGCAGGCCGCCGTACCAGATCCAGGTAACAAACGGCTTCCACCACAGCCGCAGCTGCCAGCGTCCATCCTCGGCCATGTTGCCGAGTGCGACGTACAGCTGGCCATTCCAGCGGGTGACGAGCGCCACCTCGCTCGTCTCACCCTGCGGGGCCCAGAAGCTGCGCGCCTGCGGGAACGTCTCTTTTGGCGGCCCACCCTTATAGGACACGAAGATATCGCCCTGCATGGCGGTCCAGTTCGGCCCTGCGACCGGGCTTATGGAGGCAAGTCTGGCCTCCCAGGGTCCGACCTCTACCGTGTCACCGGGACTGGCCGCCACCAGCCGCTCTTTCTGGAACGCCGTATCTGCCGCCACGCCGAAAAGCGCCAGGGCCACGCCGAAATGGGCCACGCACATGCCCCATACGGCCAGGGGTACACGGCGGATGCTGCGACCGCGCAGCGGCATGAAACTGGCGATGGCGACACCAATGGACATCGCCATGCCCATCAGAGACAGGAAACTGACATCGGCCAGCACCAATACCAGCGCGAACACGGCGACGGTTACCAAGGCTATGATGAGGACCGGCAGCTTGATCCGGTCGAAACTGTCCTTGCGCCAGCGCAGCAGCGGACCCACAGCCATGATCGCCAGCATCGGCAGGAAGAAGATCGCGCTGACCGGGTCGAAATAGGGTGGCCCCACCGACACGCGCACGTCGAAGGCCTCTGTCAGCAGCGGATACAGCGTACCCAGCAGGACGATCCCGAGTATCGCGGTGAGCGCCACGTTGTTCACCACCAGCGCACCTTCCCGGCTGAGGACGGAGAACCGCTCCCCCTCGGCGATGGTGTTTGCACGCAGCGCGAATATTACCAGCGCCCCGCCGATGTAGAGAGCCAGTAGCATCAGGATGAAGCTGCCGCGCTCCGGGTCAACGGCAAAGGCGTGAACGGAAGTAAGAATGCCGGACCGCACGAGGAACGTGCCAACCATGCTCATCGAAAAGGCCACGACGCCCAACATGATCGTCCAGGTTCGCAGCGCGTCCCTCGCCGCCAGCACGCTGGCCGAATGGAGCAGCGCGGTGGCAGCCAGCCAGGGCATCAGCGATGCGTTCTCGACAGGATCCCAGAACCACCATCCACCCCAGCCCAGTTCGTAATAGGCCCAGTAGGAGCCTGCGGTGATGCCGATGGTGAGAAAGATCCACGATCCGAGAACCCATGGCCGCATGACCCTGGCAAACTCCGGCGTAACCTGCCGCGTCAGCAATGCACCCAGCGCGAAACTGAACGCGACCGACAGCCCGACATAGCCGATGTAAAGCGTGGGCGGGTGGAAGGATACGCCCATGTCCTGCAACAGCGGGTTCAGGCCGTTGCCTTCGGGAGGTACCGGAAAAAGGCGCTCGAACGGATTGGAAGACAGGAGGATGAAGAGATAGAAGCCGATGCCGACGAACGCCTGCGTTCCGAGCGTTGCCATCATGGTGCGCTCGGGCAGGCGCCGCTCGATAAAGGCGATCAGTCCGCCGGCAAACGCCATCACGGTAATCCACAGCAGCATCGAGCCTTCATGGTTCGCCCATGCGCCCGAGAGCTTGAAAGCCAGCGGCTTCATGGAGTGGGAGTTGGTGGCAACCAGCTTCACAGAAAGGTCGGTAACGGCAAAGGCATAAACGAGCGCCAGGAACGATACCGCGCACAAGACGCCCTGCAGCACGGCTGCCGGGCGCACGAGTGCAGCCAGTTCGTTGCCATCGTGGCGAACGCCGAAAAATGCGCCGATCAATTGCAGGACCGCAAGGGCGGCTGCAAGCCACAGGGCGGCAAGTCCGATCTCGGCGATCATTCGCTCGAACCCGCCATGGATTCCTGCAATTCCTCGCGCAGTTCGGCGCTGTTCATGCCTTCGAGTTCACGCGGCATGTAGTTCTCGTCGTGCTTCGCCAGCAGGTTGTCGGCGATGAACACGCCATCCGCTCGCATCGCCCCTTCGGCCACCACGCCGGAGCCTTCCACAAACAGGGCAGGCACGATGCCGGTATAGCTTACAGGTACGCGCGCCTGCCCGTCCTGCACCACGAATTCCACGGTGACGCCATCGGCAGCGGTAGTGATGGAGCCGTTCTCCACCATACCGCCGAGACGGATCGCCTGGCCCGGTTGCGGCGGTGCAGCCGCGATATCGGCGGGTACGTAGAAATAGCTAGCCTGATTGCGCAGTGCATAGGCCGCCAGCAGGCCCGCGCCCACCAGCGCCACCAGTGCGATAACCAGCAGCACCAGCCTTTGGTGCTTGGGCTTCAGCTCGCGTGATCCGGTGCTGCTCATTTCCTGCGCGTTTCCTCTCGCCGCTTCTCGGCCCGGTGCATGGCCATCCAGCTGGATATCACCAGCGCCAGCATGCCAACCAGCGTCACGCCAAGCGCGGCATAGACAAACAGCCACTGATCGAGGGACTCTCTCACGCGGCCAGTTCCTCTGCCTGCAATGCCTTACGGCGCAGGCGTGCCTCGGCCTGGATATCGGCGAGGATGGCCCGCATCCGCGCCAGCACCACCCCGCCGAACAACAGCGAGAAACCAAGCGTGGCAATCAGTAGCGGCCACAGGAACACAGGATCAATCGAACTTTGGCCCATGGTAATGCTGGGTGGTTGATGCAGGCTGTTCCACCACACTACCGAGCGGTTGATGATCGGGATGTTGATCGCACCGACCAGCCCGAAAATTGCAGCGATCCGGCTCGATTGCCCCTCGCGTGCCAGCGACGAAGAAAGCGCGATGTAGCCGAAATAAAGGAACAGCAGGACCAGCATCGACGTAAGGCGTCCATCCCAGACCCACCAGGTGCCCCAGGTGGGACGCCCCCAGATCGATCCCGTCACGAGGCAGATAGCGGTGAACACGGCACCCGGCACTGCTGCTGCACGTGCGGCGATGGCAGCCAGCGGATGGCGCCAGACGAGTTCCACTAGGCTGGCAATAGCGATCGTCGTCCATCCACCCATCCCCAGCCAGGCGGCAGGCACATGGACGAAAAGGATACGCACCGTCTCGCCCATCAGGCGGTCGGGCGGAACCTGGGTGAGCCCCCACAGCACCGCAGCGAAGGAAATCACGAGGCCGCCGACCAACAGCGGAACTGTCAGCCATTTGGCGATCTTCAGAAAGCGGGCAGGATTGGCGAAGCCGTGCATATTCCGGACAAAGTCACTCGTTGGACGGTCCTTTTACAGAGCGCGTGTTGGCGAACAAGCAAAACCGGAACGTAGGGTGCGCCCAATATCTCTAACCCGGTCGCCCCAGCTATCAATCAGCGACCGATCAGGGCCTGGGCCATTGCGTCGGCCACCTCGTTCGACGGCTTTCCGCTGGCATCGCTCTCGCTCCAGATCTCGCCCAGGCGACCCGGAATGCGGGCAATGCGCTTGCGAACCTCGTTGATGTCGCACGGCGTTCCCTCGCGGCGGCACAGGTATTCGTAGCTGACGTTGATGATGCCACCAGCGTTGATCACATAGTCCGGCGCATAAAGGATGCCGCGGTCGTGCAACTGCTGGCCATGATGAGGCCGAGCAAGCTGGTTGTTCGCCCCGCCGGCGACAACGGCGCAGTCGAGCCGGGCAATACCCTCCTCGTCCAGAATGGCGCCGAGCGCATTCGGGCTGAAAACGTCACACGCAACGCCCATGATCTGATCGGCGGCAACGGCGGTTCCGCCCAGTTCCTGGGCCATCGCAGCTGCACGCTTGTCATCGATATCGGCCACCGTGAGTTGCGCGCCGTCTTTCGCCAACAGTCGCGCCACTCCGCCGCCCACGGATCCGCACCCCTGCAGGGCAATGCGAACGCCTTTCATCGATTCCGTACCGAGCTTGTGAGCAACAGCAGCCTTGATGCCGTGATAGATGCCCATGGCGGTGAACGGACCGGGATCACCACCTGCGTCGCCTTCGTCGGCCGGAAGGCCGCAGACATGCTCTGTGCGGGTGTGGATGGCGACCATGTCGGCCTCGGTCGCGCCCACATCCTCCGCCGTGACGTAGCGGCCGTCCAGCGCTTCGACAGCGTCACCGAATGCGTGCAGCATCGCTTCGGTCTTGGTGCGATCCTTGTCGAGCAGGACCACGGCCTTGCCGCCGCCGATCGGAAGCCCGGCCATGGCATTCTTGTAACTCATGCCGCGCGACAGGCGCAGCGCGTCACGCATGCCCTTGGCCGGGTCTTCGTAATGCCAGAATCGCGTGCCGCCCGCAGCGGGGCCAAGGTGCGTGGAATGCAGCGCGATAATTGCGGTCAAACCGCTGGCGCGGTCATGCACCACCTCTACGCGCTCGTGCTCGTCCCAGTCGGGTTCGCTCCAGAATGCCGGCATGGCCCTTGCCCTCTTTAGTTACAAGACTGGCAAGCAAGCCCTTGAGAAAATGGGGCGATCGAGGGGTCTCGAACCCCCGACCTCCGGTACCACAAACCGGCGCTCTAACCAACTGAGCTACGATCGCCACAAGAACCAGGCACACATGCCGAGAGGCGGCCTGTTAGGGGTCTGCGCCGTTCGGTCAACCCGCATTCGGCGCGGGCGCGAGCCTGTTGCACAACTTACCGCCGAAGCAAAGTGAAAAGTGCGCAAAGAGCATACACACGCAAGAATATTTCGCGGGCTTGAAAGCGCGTGGCCCTCCCCTAATGATTGCGTGCATGACGACTCCGGGCAACACCTCCCCCGCCATCCTGATGCAGGACAAACGCGTGCGCCATGTGCCGAGCTCGCGGCTCACCTTGCTCACCGCTGCGGAGTTCCTCCCGCCGGACCTGTGCGAAGGATTGATCGCACTGATCGACAAGGACCGCCGCCCCTCCACCATCGCCGATGCGAACGGGGACGACTATTTTCGCACGAGCGAGACCTGCGATCTCGATCCTGCCGAAGCCGCAGTGAAAGACCTTGAAGACAGGCTGTTCGCATTGAACGGCATCGACCCGGCCCATGGCGAACCCGTGCAGGGCCAGCGCTATGCAGTGGGCCAGGAATTCAAGGCGCATACCGACTATTTCGAACCGCAAGGCGCCGATTTCGAGAAATACTGCGGCGTGGCCGGAAACCGGACCTGGACCTTCATGGTCTATCTGAACAAGGTCGAAGCGGGCGGTGCCACCCGCTTCAAGGTGATCGGCAAGACCTTCCAGCCCGAAGCCGGACGCCTGCTATGCTGGGACAACAAGCGGCCCGACGGCACCTGCAATGCGGCTACACTTCATCATGGGATGAAGGTGCGCGCCGGAGTGAAATACGTGATTACCAAGTGGTATCGCGAAAGGCCGTGGGGCTAGCCTCAAACAAAAAGGGCGACCCCGCAGGACCGCCCTTTCATGAATTCGTCGCAATGTCGCGAAGAAGCTTATTTCTTCTTGAGCGAGAGACCGCCGAAGCGCTTGTTGAACTGGGCAACGCGGCCGCCGTCCTGAAGGCGCTGCGGTCCGCCGGTCCAGGCCGGGTGGCTGGTCGGGTCGATTTCGAGGTTCATCGTATCGCCCTCGCTGCCCCAGGTGGAGCGCGTCTGGAATTCGGTACCATCAGTCATCTTGACGTTGATCATGTGGTAATCGGGGTGGGTATCGGCCTTCATGGCATTGTCCTTTGCGTTCGACCGGTTCCGACCGATCTGCAGATGGGGATTTCGAGAAGGCGCGCGGTTAGCGACCAGGCGCGCCAATTGCAACCTTATTCGGGTGGATCGGCGATCATCGCGGTAAAGCTGACATCGCATGTCACCTTGTCATCGACGCTCGCCTTGCCCACGAACTTGCAGATCTTGCTGCGTTGCTGGGTGAAGGCAACATCCAGCTTCAACAGGCAGCCGGGCAACACCGGAGCGCGAAACTTGGCGTTCTCTATCGCCATGAAATAGACGAGCTTGCCGCTGTCGGCCAGATCGAGTGTTTCAATGCCGAGAATACCCGCGGCCTGTGCCAGCGCCTCGATCTGCAATACGCCGGGCATGATCGGGCGGCCCGGAAAGTGCCCCTGGAAGAACCCTTCGTTGAAGGTCACCGCCTTGGTGGCGCTGATCCGCTCCCCCTTCACCAGCTCGTCGACCCGGTCGACCAGCAGCATCGGGTAGCGATGGGGCAGAGCCTTGAGAATCCTTACGACATCGTAATCCGGCGTTTGGCTCATGACCCTGCCCCTTCGAACTCGGCTTAGCGACCAGTGGCAGCCGGCTGCTGCGGTGCAGCGGCCTGGGCTGCTGCGGCGGCTTCCTGCTGGGCACGCAGTTCGGCCGGCAGCCAGCCGTTGGGCGGAACCAGCTGGGCGCTGGGGATCAGCGAATTGAGCTGGGCCAGAACGGCTTCGTTCAGGTTGTGGCTGGCTTCCGCGTGAAGAATCGTTTCCGGCGAAATGACGAGGGTAACACCCTGTGCGCGCGCCGCATTCTGGATAGCCGTGCCAAGCTGATCGCGGATTTGCTCTTCGACATAGGCCTGGCTGAGCGCGACCGGTGCGAGAATCTGCTGCAGTTCGTTCTGGCCGTTCTGCTGGATCTGCTGGATCTGCGCGGCCTGCTGCTGCAGCGCAGCCTGATCGGCATTGGGCTGCTGACGGGCGGTGTTGAAAGCCTGCACCAGCGGATCGAGGTGCGCCTGGATAGCGGCGCGACGGGTCTCAGCCTGCTGGAACTGCGCGGCATAGGTCGTCTGGCGCTGCTGCTGCGCGGTCTGGTAGGCAGAGGAATTGGCAACCACGGCCGTCACGTTGACGAATCCGACACGCTGGTTTTCCTGTGCAGCTGCGGGTGCAACGGCGACGGGTGCGACAACTGTCGCGGCAGCGAGAACGGCACCGAGCGCCGATTTCATGACAATATTCATTAGAATTGCGTTCCTACGTTGAAGGAAAAAGTTTTCGTTTCGTCCCCGCGCTCCGATAGCACATCGTAAGCTACATCGATCCTGAACGGACCGAAGGGCGAGTTCCAGTTCACGCCGATACCCGCGGTGACGCGAGGCGAAGGCGTGTCACCAAGGAATTCCTCGGTAAACGGCGGAAGCTGCTGGCCTGCAGGCTCGTTTACGCGGCCATCAGGGCCTACAAGATTGGTGGTGAGCAACGACCCGATGATCTGGCCATTGTCGCCGAGGATAGTCTGCACGTAGAGAGGATTGCCCTGCCCGTCGCGCTGCGGGATGAACAGGCCATCCGGCAGCGGGCTCTGGGTGAGCTGCGGCGTATCCACGTTGAACACCGAACCGACATCGACGAACACCGACGGACGCAAGCCCAGTTCCCGCGCACCGGAACCCAGAGGAATCTCGATTTCCGCACGCGCGAGGTAATAGGCCTCGCCGCCGAGCGCATCATCCTGGTTGCGGCGATCACCCAGCGGAATCAGGACCTGGTTGTTGTTCTCGTCACGCTCGTAGAAGCGGCGCACCACGCGCGGGCCCACGCCGCGAATGTCGAAGCCGCGGATCTGGCCTTCACCAAGGAAGAAGCGGTCCGTAAGCAGCACGTCGTCGCCGAGACCGTTGATATAGCCGCCTTCCAAACGGAGCGAACCAATGAAGCCCGCCCCCAGTGGCCAGTACTTGGCAGCATTTACGCGCGTGCGAACATAGCGCGTGTCTCCGCCCAGTCCGGCGAACTGTAACTGGAGCTGCACATTCTCACCGCGCGTCGGGCGAATGCGGCTGTCCAGCGAGCTGTAGTTGAGCGTGAGGCCGAGAATGGACTGCAAACGGTCACCCAGCGCGTCGCATAGGTAACGTCCCGCCAGCAGCGGCTCGCACTGCGCCACCCCATCACCGTCGAAGTCGGCGAAGAACTGCTGCTCCGCCACGGTCACCTGCTGGTAGTTCAGTGTATAGCTGCCCAGCAAGCTCATGTATTCGGTGAGCGGAACACCCATACGCAGAGAGATGCCGGTCGTGGCCTGCTCGTAAGTCGCACTGCTACGGTTGAAGTAACCGTTATTGTAGTCCTGGCGGTATATGTCGAAGCCCAGCGCGATATCGCGGTCGAACACCTTGGGCTCTGTGAAGCTGATGTTCGCTGATCGCGAATAGCGCGAATAGTTGACGCCAAGACCGATGGTCTGGCCGCGACCGCGGAAGTTGTTCTGCCGGATCGAGCCGTTGAAAATGAAGCTTTCGAGCGAGGAGAAACCAGCAGACAGCGAAAGTTCGCCGGTCGGCTCTTCCTGCACATTGGCCTGCAGGATAATGCGGTCGGGGCTGGATCCTTCGACCTGTTCGACCTCGAAATTTTCCTGGAAATAGCCCAGCGAATTGATGCGTGCGGATGAACGGGCAACCTGCAGCGAACTGAAGGCGTCTCCCTCCGCAATACGGAACTCGCGCCGGATCACCTTGTCCTGCGTGAGCGTGTTGCCGTTGATCTCGATCGCCTCGACATAGACGCGCGGCGCGTCGGCCACGGTAAAGGTCACGTCCATCGTGCGGGTTTCGGGATTGCGCGTGATGCGCGGACGCACATCAGCGAAAGCGTAGCCAAAGGCACCGGCGGTCTCGGTCAGACCTTCTATGGTGTTGTCGATGAGTTCGGCATTATACCAGTCGCCGTTTTCCATCGAAAGACCGGCCGAAAGCTGTTCGGAAGAAAAGTCGCGCAGCTGGCTCACGACTTCGACATCGCCAAAGGTGTAGCGCTCGCCCTCTTCCACCACGTAAGTAATGATGAAGTCGCGCTTGTCCGGGGTCAGTTCTGCCACCGCAGATACCACGCGGAAATCGGCATAACCCTCAGTCAGGTAGAACTGGCGCAGTTTCTGCTGGTCGAACGCAAGGCGGTCGGGATCGTAGCTCGTGTTGGAGCTAAAGAGGGCAAACAGGCTGTCTTCGCGCGTGACCATCTCGTCGCGCAAGTCACCGTCGGAGAACACCTCGTTACCGATGATGTTGATCTGGCGAACCTTGGACTTGGGGCCTTCGGAAATTTCGAAGATCACGTCCACGCGGTTCTGGTCCAGCATCACCATCTGCGGCTCTACCGTGGCGGCGAAGCGGCCCTGTCGCTTGTACAGCTCGATAATGCGGGCAACGTCGGCACGCACGCGGCTGCGCGTGAAGATCTGGCGCGGCGCCAGGTTGATTTCGGGGACGATCTTGTCGTTATCGATCCTGCGGTTGCCCTCCAGGATGATGCGGTTGATGATCGGGTTTTCCTCGACCGTGATCACGACCGCGCCAGTATCTTCGTTGAAGGCGATCTGAAAGTCGGCGAACAGTTCGGTCTGCGCGAGATCGAGCAGCGCCTGGTCACCGGCCGCCGCCGTATAGGTCTGACCGGGTCGCAGCTGGATGTAGGAAACGATGGTTTCCGGCTCCAGCCGCTGGGCACCAGCCACGGCGATGGAGCGAATGAGGTTGCCCTCCTGCACCTGCGGGGCCTCTGCCTGCGCGGTGGCAGCATCCTCCTGCTGCGTGGCGGCCGTCGCTTGCGCTTGCGCATCGACATCCTGCGCCAGCGCCTGCGCGGGCAATCCTGCGAGCATCGTGCAACCCAAGAGGGTCGCCGCGTAATGCTGGGAAATTATCGTCCTGGCCTTGGAACCCATTATCCGTCCACTCTTGTCGACACTAGCGCATCGGCGAGGCGGTTAACTGGTACGCCCACCCCCTGCGAGCATCAGTCACCTGTCTCAATTGCGAAAAGCGCCCTTGCCCGATGCCAGTCTGGCAATCAAGTTAAGTTGCCCCATTTCGCGCGATAAGTGCCTTTCTATCCCCACTCGGGCTTGCAAAGCCTAGCTGCCGAATATCGGCAATTTGGCAATATCGATGACGGTCACGAACAGCATCAGTCCCAGCACGAGAGCCATGCCGGTACGAAATGCGAGTTCCTGACTGCGCCGGCTGGCTGGCTTGCGACGGATCGCCTCGACCGCGTAGAAAGCCAGGTGCCCGCCGTCGAGTGCGGGGATTGGCAGCAGGTTGATGAATGCCAAATTAAGTGAAATCAGCGCGGCGAAGCTGGTAAACTCCAGCCATCCCAGGCTCAGTTGCTCCCCGGAAACCTTCGCAATCGTGATCGGCCCGCCAAGCTCCTTCACGGAGCGATCACCGACGACGATCTGCTTGATGCCGACCAGCATCATGTCCACCGTATCGAGCGACTGCTGCCACGCCATGCCTACCGCGGTGATCGGCCCAACCGGTTCGAAAACGGGTTCGACTGCAGAGCCGTAAACGCCGATGACCCCCACGATGGTAGCATTGCCGAACTGGTCCACGCGCTCGTCGGACAAGGTGGTGACGGGAATGGTCACATTCTCGCCGCCGCGCTCGACGGTCACGTCCAGTTCGGTTTCGGGATAGAGCATGACCTCCAGCACCAGGTCGCGGTAAGAGCCTACCGCCTCGCCGTCGACGGCTACGATCCTGTCGCCAACTTGCAAGCCCGCCTGCTGCGCGGGCGAGTTTTCGGAGAAACTCGAGATGACGGTTTCCTGCGCCTGTTCCGTTGCAACAGGGCGCCCAAAAACCATGAAGAATGCCGCAAAGATGGCCAGCGCCACGATCACGTTTGCTACCGGACCTGCCGCCACGATCAGGGCGCGCTTCCATAGCGCCGCGTTCTGGAAATCGCCCTCTCGCACGGGCGCATCCGCATCCGGCATGCTGGCAGGGTTCATGTCCCCCTGGAACTGCACATAGCCGCCCAAAGGCAAAGCAGAGAGTTTCCAGCGGGTACCGCGCTTGTCGGTATATCCGGCGATTTCCTTGCCGAAACCGACCGAAAACGCCTCTGCCCCCACACCGAACCAGCGGCCGACCAGGTAGTGGCCCAGTTCGTGCAGAACGACCAGCGGGCCAAGCATCAGCAGGAAGCCGAAGATGTAGACCCAGAATGGCAGCGTTTCGAAATTCACGTCAGGCTATCTCCAGCATTTCCCCGGCGCGCGCCCTCGCCTCTGCATCGACGGCGAGCACGTCGTCGAGTGTTTGTGGCGCAGGGGGCGCGTAATTGTCGAGAGTTCTGGCAGATAATGCCGAAATTTGCGTGAACCTGATCTGACCGGCGAGAAATGCGGCCACCGCCACTTCGTTCGCGGCGTTGAGAACCGCGGGTGTGCCGCCGCCGGCATGGGCGGATTCGCGGGCCAGTCTTGTCGCGGGAAACCGCTCCTCGTCCGGCGCGAAGAAGCTGAGCTCGCCGATGTTCGCGAGGTCCAGCGGCTTGCAACTGGTATCCATCCGCGCCGGGTATGCCAGAGTGGAGGCAATCGGCACGCGCATATCGCTGGGGCCTAGCTGGGCGAGCGTGGAGCCGTCGCGGTATTCTACCATCGAGTGGATCACGCTTTGCGGGTGGACGATGATGCGCAGCCGGTCCAGCTCCACGGGGAACAGGTGAAATGCCTCGATGAATTCCAGACCCTTGTTCATCATGGTGGCGGAATCGACGCTGATCTTTGCGCCCATATCCCAATTGGGGTGGGCAACGGCCTGGGAAGGGGTCGCAGCGTCCAGTTCTTCCCATGTTTTCGTACGGAACGGGCCGCCGCTGGCAGTCAGAGTGATCCAGCGCACATCGTCGATGTTATTGCCCGCAAGGCACTGGAAGATGGCGTTGTGCTCGCTGTCGACCGGCAGCAGCGTGGTGCCGTGTTTCGCGACCAGTCGGGTCATAACCTCGCCTGCAGAAACCAGCGCTTCCTTGTTTGCGAGAGCGACTGTGTTCCCCTGCTCTATCGCCCGCATGGTAGGCGCCAGCCCTGCGCAGCCGACGATGGCGGCGACAGTTATGTCGACGGAGCGCGCGGCGGCATCGCACAACGCTTCGCGCCCGCCTGCCGCCTCGACCCCTGTTCCAGCAAGGTGCTGCTTGAGTTCAGGCAGGCAGGCCTCGTCACCAACGACCGCGATCTCGGCCTCGAATTCGATAGCCAGCTTCGCCAGCTTCTCCGCCGAGCAGTTGGCGCTGAGTGTGCGCACGGTCCAGTTGGCGCGATCATTGCGGATAAGGTCGAGCGTGGAATCTCCGATGGAGCCGGTCGCGCCGAGAAGAGAGATGGAGCGGGTTTCGCTCATAAATCACTTACAGTCATAAGATGCGAGATAAGCACTGCTCCGGTTACATTTGCAACCGCCAGCAATCCATCGAGCCGGTCGAACAAGCCGCCGTGACCCGGAATCAGCTTGCCGGAATCCTTAAGCCCCGCGCGGCGTTTCATCCAGCTTTCAAGAAAATCTCCGGCCTGCGCGACGACCGCCAGCAGAGCGCCTGCGATCATGCCGCCGACCAGCGGGATCGGCATTCCGGTATCCTGCGTGGAGATATAGGCCACGACCAGCGCTGCGCAGATCATGCCGCCAAACAGCCCGGCCCATGTCTTCGATGGGCTGATGGCCGGGGCGATTTTCGGGCCGCCGATTGTTCGTCCGCTGAAGTAGGCGCCGGTATCCGTTGCGATGACGATAGCGACAATGCCGACCAGGGCCCACGGGAGCTGTCCCTCGGAAAGGCCCATCGCTTCGTCATTGCCGAGGGCGCCAACGATGGCCGCTCCGAACCCGATGTAAAGAACGCCCAATATGAGGGCGATGACGCGCCAGACCGGGCTCTTGGTCATTCGCCAGACGATCGCGCTCCATTCGAAGAACACGCCAAGGCCGAGCAGACCGGCAAAGATCGACCAGATCCAGCCTCCGGTCCAGATGGCGCCCGCGACGATGGCAAGCATCACCACACCGCTAGCGGCACGTTTCGGCAAGTCTCCGGTACGCACCGAAAGCGGAACGGTGACGGCTTTCCTCGCGTAGCGCCTAATCCGGTCGCGCTTGCGCTCGCTCTCGAGGTCAGCGTCCACCATAGCGGCGCTCCCTCCTGGCGAATTCCTCGCAGGCTGCGCGCAGGTGCTCCTCTCCGAAATCGGGCCAGAGCACATCCACGAACAGCATTTCGGCATAGGCCGACTGCCACAGCAGGAAGTTCGACAGCCTTACCTCCCCGCTGGTGCGGATCAGCAGGTCGAGCGGCGGCAGGTCCGCAGTGTAGAGGTGGCGCTCGATGCCCTCGCACGAGACCTCGCCTTCCGCTGCCGCCAGCCGCGCAGCGCGGGCGATTTCCTGCTGAGCGCCGTAGTTCAGCGCCACGGCCAGCGTGCGGCTGCCGTCCTTCGTGCGCTCCAGCGCGTCTTCAAGCTTTTCGACAATATCGGGCGCGAAAGCCTTGTAATCGCCGATGATCTTCAGGCGCAGGCCATTCGCCACGAAGGCATCGAGTTCGCGCTCGATGAACCTGCGCATCAGGTTCATCAGGTCGGAAATCTCGCCTTCCTCGCGCTTCCAGTTCTCGCTGCTGAAGGCATACAGCGTCAGGCACTCGAGCCCGAGCGTCTTTGCCGCTTCAACCGTGCGCTTTACCGCGTCGCCGCCCGCCTTGTGCCCCATCGCACGCGGCAGGGCGCGCTTCTTGGCCCAGCGTCCGTTGCCGTCCATGATGATCGCCACGTGGCGGGGTTGAGAACTTTCGGGCACGAGAAGAATTGCTCCTGGCCGCTTACTGCGTCAGGATTTCCTGCACCTTCTTCTCCACCGTCGCGTCGGTGTCGCTCACGTACTTGTCGGTGAGTTTCTGGACCTCGTCTTCCAGCCGCTTGCGGTCGTCTTCCGAGATTTCCTTCTTCTTCTCGTCTTCCTTCAGCGCATCGTTGGCATCGCGGCGCACGTTGCGAATGGCGATCTTGGCCTTCTCGCCATAGTCGGCGGCCAGCTTCGCCAGTTCCTTGCGGCGTTCCTCGTTCAGGTCCGGCAGCGGCAGGCGGATGGTCTGGCCGTCCTGCATCGGGTTGAGGCCGAGGTTGGCCTTGGAAATGCCCTTCTCCACGGCGCTGACGTTCGCCTTGTCCCACACCTGCACACTGAGCATGCGCGGTTCGGGGGCGGAAACGGTCGCCACCTGGTTCAGCGGCATCATCGAGCCGTAGACCTCGACCACAACGGGATCGAGCAGCGCGGTATTGGCGCGGCCCGTGCGCAGGCCCGAAAGGTCCCCCTTCAGGCTCTCGACAGCGCCAGCCATGCGGCGCTCGATATCGGCCTTGTCGTATTTCATCGCTCTCAATCCTTCTTTACAATCGTCTGCACGCCCTCGCCCGCCAGCACCCGCGCCACATTACCCCGTTCGCGGATCGAGAAGACCACGATGGGAATGGCGTTGTCGCGGCACAGGGCAACAGCAGAAGCATCCATGACTTTCAGGTTATTTGCCAGCACCTTGTCATAGGTGACTGTCTCGAAACGGGTGGCATCGGGGTCGCGCTTGGGATCGGCATCGTACACGCCGTCCACGCTGGTGCCTTTCAGCAGCGCATCGCAGCGCAGTTCCGCCGCGCGCAGGGCCGCACCGCTGTCGGTGGTGAAATAGGGCGCGCCGACGCCCGCAGCAAAGATGACGATACGGCCCTTGGCAAGGTGGCGTTCTGCCCGGCGGCGGATCACCGGTTCGCACACCTGGTCCATCTGGATGGCGCTCTGCACGCGGGTGTCGACACCCAGTTGCTCCAGCGCGCTCTGCATCGCCAGCGCATTCATCACCGTCGCCAGCATGCCCATGTAATCGGCCTGCGCGCGGTCCATCCCCTGCGCCGCGCCCGCCATGCCGCGGAAGATATTGCCCCCGCCGATGACAAGGCAGATTTCGAGGCCGGTTTCTTTCGCGGCCTTCACCTCTTCGGCCAGACGCAGCACGTAGGCGGGATCGATCCCGAACCCCTGGTCGCCCATGATAACCTCGCCCGACAGCTTGAGCAGGATGCGTTTGGCGTTGGGCAACAGCATTGGGGGAGGGTTCCTCTCAGGTAGCAGGGTCTGCGGGCTTCTAGAGCGCGAGGGTGAAACTGCCAAGGGTTCCTCTGGCGATTTTGCCGCATCGGCTTGCCCTGCCGCGCCCGCGTCCTAAACATGCCGGCGTGACGGGCGCGCTCTCTTATCTCTGGCGAAACCGATACCGTGCGCTGGCAGTACTGGCGCTGGCCGCCATGCTACTGGCGGCGAAGACTTGGCACGACACAATGGCGGACCCGCGCGTGATGCGGGCGGAGGTCGCGCTGCGGGGAATGCCCGCCGACGCCGGGCCGATCCGCGCGGTGCTGATCTCCGATGTGCATGTAGCAGGGCCGGACATGCCCCCCGAACGGCTTGAGCGCATCGTCACGCAGATGAACGCCTTGCAGCCCGATATAGTCATGATCGCAGGGGACCTGGTAAGCGAGAAACGTTTCGCATCGAAGGTTTACACTCCGGCGGAAATTGTCGCTCCCCTGGGCAATCTTGTCGCGCCTTTGGGGGTGGTCGTTGCTCCTGGCAACCACGACCACTGGTACGACTGGCCCGGCCTGCAGGAGCAACTGGGGCGCAATGGCATTCGGGTGCTGCAGAACGATGCGGCCGAGGTCGGACCGCTGGCCATCGGCGGAGTGGATGACGCCTACACCCGGCGCGACGACCTGCCGCTGGTGCTGGAGAAGATGGAGGGGTTGCGAGGCGGCCGCGTAATCCTGACCCACAGCCCGGACGTTTTCCCGCAGTTACCGCCCGACGTCTCGCTGGTGCTGGCGGGGCATACCCATTGCGGGCAGATCAGCCTGCCCCTGATCGGCGCGGCCAGCTACATGTCGCGCTACGGCGCTCGCTTCGCTTGCGGGCACATCGTGGAACACGAACAATCCGCGATTGTCGGAGCCGGACTGGGCACGAGCGTGCTACCCCTGCGCTTCGGCACACAGGCCGAAATATGGCTGGTGACATTGGTGCCTGGTAGCGAATGACAACAAAAAGGGCCGCCGAACCCGAAAGTCCGGCGGCCCCTTTTTTGCCTAACGAGAAGAGAGCGATCAGCCGCCGACGGCAGCGGCGACTTCTGCGGCGAAGTCGCTTTCTTCCTTCTCGATGCCTTCGCCCAGCTGGAAGCGGACATAGTCCTTGAGGACGATTTCCTTGCCGGCTTCCTTGCCGGCAGCGGCAACGACGTCGGCAATCGCGGTCTTGTTGTCGATCACGTAGACCTGGCTGAGGAGAGCGTTCTCCTTGGCGTACTTCTTGATCGCGCCGTCGACCATCTTTTCCTGCACGTTTTCAGGCTTGCCGCTTTCGGCAGCCTTTTCGGCGGCGATCTTGCGCTCGCGCTCGATTACTTCGGGGTCGAGGTCTTCAGCGGTCAGCGCCAGCGGGAAAGCGGCGGCGATGTGCATGGCCAGCTGCTTGCCCAGCGGTTCCAGAACGTCGGCACCGGCTTCGGATTCCAGAGCGACGAGCACGCCGATCTTGCCCAGGTTCGGGGCCTGCGCATTGTGCATGTAGGGCACGACCAGGCCGTTGGAGACAGACACGCTCTTCATGCGGCGAACCTGCTGGTTCTCACCAATGGTGGCGACGTTGTCGGTCAGCTTCTCGGCCACGGTGCCGCCGTCAGGGTAGGATGCGGACTTCAGCGCTTCCACGTCATCGCTGTCCATGCCCAGAGCCACGTCGGTGGTCTTGCGGACGAAATCCTGGAACTTCTCGTTCTTGGCGACGAAATCGGTTTCGGAGTTCACTTCGACGGCAACGCCCTTGGTGCCTTCCACGGCAACACCGACGAGGCCCTCGGCCGCGGTGCGGCTGGACTTCTTCTGCGCGGTGGCAAGGCCCTTGGCGCGCAGCGCGTCGATCGCGGCTTCGATATCGCCATCGGCAGCTTCCAGAGCCTTCTTGGCGTCCATCATGCCCGCGCCGGTCTTCTCGCGCAGGGCTTTCACATCGGATGCGGAAAATGCAGCCATGTTTCTATTCCTTCAGATTGGTTTTGTGCCGGTTCACGGCGATGCGTGAACCGGCCCATTGTGCGTGGATTGTGACGCGCAGCTTACGCGGCACGCATCACGACCGGATCAGGCGTCGGCCTTGGCCTCTTCGGCCACGGCAGCTTCGGCAGGCGGTGCATCCATGGCGCCGATGTCGGCACCCGAATCCACCACGCCTTCGGTCTTGCCGGTCGTCGCGGCCTGGGCGACGGCGTCGCAATACAGGCGCACGGCGCGGCTGGCGTCGTCGTTACCGGGGATCGGGAAGGCAATGCCGCTGGGATCGACATTGGTGTCGAGCACCGCGATCACGGGGATGCCGAGCACGCCGGCTTCCTTGATGGCGAGATCTTCCTTGTTGGCGTCGATCACGAACATCACGTCCGGAATGCCGCCCATGTCGCGGATGCCGCCCAGGGAAAGCTCCAGCTTGTCCTTCTTGCGCGTCAGCTGAAGGACTTCCTTCTTCGTCAGCAGGCTGGTGTCACCGGCAAGCTGCTCTTCCAGGTTCTTCAGTTCGCGGATGGAGCCCGAAATCGTCTTCCAGTTGGTGAGCATGCCGCCCAGCCAGCGGTGGTTGACGAAGTGCTGGCCGCAAGCACGCGCTGCCTGAGCGATCGGCTCCTGCGCCTGGCGCTTGGTGCCGACGAACAGCACCTTGCCGCCTGCACGCACGGTGGAGGACACGAAGTCCAGCGCACGCGCCATCAGGGGCACGGTCTGCGACAGGTCGATGATGTGAACACCGTTGCGGCTGCCGAAGATGTACGGCTTCATCCGCGGGTTCCAGCGGTGGGTCTGGTGGCCGAAGTGTGCGCCGGCCTCGATCAATTCCTGCATCGTGACGGTAGGAGCCGCCATAAGTAAATTCCTTTCCGGTTAAGCCTCTGGAAGACGGGGAACCGGCCCACGGACGATATCCGCGGGCGGCACCGGTATGTCAGTGCCTTCCATGTGGATTTGCCCTCTTCGGCCGAAACGGGAATCGTTTCTGCCCTTCAGGCGTGGGCGCCATTAGCGGAGCGCTGGGAGGAAATCCACCCGTAAATCTCAGTTACGGAACACAAGCGGAACAAAAGGGTTGACCCTTTGGAACGAAAGTGGAACATAGAACGCAACAGGAACAAACGAAGGATCCGGAACAATGACCATGGCCATCGCACTCTCCGTTTTCTTCGGCTTTGTCGCGGCGCTTTCGCTTCTCTCCTGCCACGCCTGCATTCGTTACGGCGTGATCCGCTGGGGGCAGACCCGGCGTGAACTGGCCGCTATCGGTCGCCCTTTTCCCTCAGAGCCGCGTCCACTTCGTCGACCGCAAGAGGCTTTCGCGATGCTGGCAGCGTAGCGGTTTCACCGGTTTCCGGCGCATGGTCGGATACCGCGGCCCGGCGTTCCCGCTTGACCTTCGCGTAGCCGGTAACCGACCAGACGATCAGCGCTATGTAGACAAAGCCGATCAGCACCAGCGTCCACCACGTTTCGATCAGCAGGCCGCCCACCAGCAAGCCTGCCAGCGCAATGAAAGCCAGTTTGAAATCGCCTGAAGGGGCCAGGGATTTCCAGCTTGGCGTGGCCATGTTCGAGACCATCAGGATGGCCACCAGTATGATCCACGGCCCGACGAGCAACGGCTCGCGGAAGATAGCTTCGCCCGTGGCCAGCCACAGGTAGATCGGCATGAAGGCAAAGCCTGCCCCCATGGGTGCAGGGACGCCCGTCAGGTAGCCAGCGGACTTGTGCGGCTGGTCATCCACGTCGATCTGTGCATTGAAACGGGCCAGGCGCAAGGCGCAGCAGATGGCATAGGCCAGCGCCGCCAGCCAGCCGAGGCGCGGCGCGTCCACCAGAGCCCATAGGTACAGCACCAGGGCCGGGGCGATGCCGAAGCTGGCCGAATCGGACAGGCTGTCGAGCTCTGCGCCGAAACGCGACTGCGCTTTCAGCAACCGGGCGATGCGGCCATCCATTGCATCCAAAACTCCCGCCAGGATCATGGCGAAGACCGCCTGCGGCCACTGGTTTCCGATGGCAAAGAGAATGCTGGTAAGGCCCGAACACAGCGCGGCTGCGGTAATGGCATTGGGCAGCACCGCCCGCAGCGACAGGCCCTTGCCGGCGCGAGAGCGCGTTACCCGCTCGTGCTCGCTGGCCTTGGGCCCCAACCATGCAGGCCCTGCACTTACCGTGTCATCGTCATCATAAGCGATACTGTCGTCTTCACCCGGCCTCACTGGCTTACTCCTTCAAGCAGACCAGCCGTGCCGATTTCGGCCAGCACCGTTTCACCTGCAATTACGCGCTGCCCCAGCAGCACCTTTGGCTCCGTTCCCGCAGGCAGATAGACATCCACCCGGCTGCCGAAACGGATCAGCCCAACCCGTTGGCCCGCGGCGACAGTGTCGCCCGGCTTCACGAATGGCACGATACGACGCGCGATCAGTCCGGCAATCTGCGTAAAGCCAACCGTGGTGCCGTCTGCGCGCTCGACCAGTACGTGCTGGCGCTCGTTCTCTTCGCTCGCCTTGTCGAGGTCGGCGTTCATGAAGGCCCCGGGAATGTAGACGATGCGCCGGATCGTGCCCGGGATCGGCGAGCGATTGATGTGCACGTCGAACACCGACATGAAGATGGAAATGCGGGTGACGGGATCCTTGCCCAGCCCGCGCCCGGTGTCTTCGGATGAGTTCTGCAATTCGGGCGGCGGAACGACTTGGGCGATCAGGGACACAAGCCCGTCTGCCGGGGAAACCATCAGCCGCTCCCCCTGCGGCACGACCCGTTCCGGATCGCGGAAAAACGCGAATATGCCTACCGACAGCAGCAGCAGCGGCCAGCCGAGCCAGTCCCAATCGAAGATCAGCAGGAAAGCCAGCGCCACCCCGGCGGCAATCATTCCGAACTTGCGGCCCTCGGGATGAATGGGGGGCAGGCCCCATTCGGCATCGCCGCGACCGCGGTTGTCTCTAAGTTCACCAGCCATCGCCCCTACCTATGCTCTTGGCACGATGGTCACAAGCGATACCGCCTTTTGTCCCCGCTGGCCTTTGCCGATTATGCACACCATTTAGGCACAATGTCAGATGACTATAACGATGCCGACACACGCGCCGTTCCCGGCAGCCGCAGCGCCCGCATGGGGCAATTCGGAAGGCTTGCGGGCGGACTTGCTGGCGGGATCATGGCCGAAGGGGCAAGGCGCCTGGCCGAGGGAAAGCGCCCTCGCCTGAATGAATTGCTGTTGACGCCAGGCAACGTGGGCCGGGTTGCCGATCGCCTCTCCGAACTGCGCGGCGCGGCAATGAAGCTGGGCCAGATGGTGTCGATGGACGCCGGCGACATCCTGCCGCCAGAACTCTCCCAGATCATGGCGCGCTTGCGCGAAAACGCCCATTCCATGCCGCCAAAGCAGCTTGAGGCCGTGCTGGCGAAGGATTGGGGGCCCGGCTGGCGGCGTAACTTCAAGTACTTCAACCCGCGCCCACTCGCGGCCGCGTCCATCGGGCAGGTTCACCGGGCGACGACCCGCGACGGGCGCGACCTGGCGATCAAGGTGCAATATCCCGGCGTGCGCGAGTCGATCGACGCCGATGTCGACAATGTCGCCACCCTGCTGCGGGTGTCCGGCCTGCTGCCCAAGGAACTGGACATTGCCCCGCTGCTGGAAGAAGCCAAGACGCAGCTGCACGAAGAAGCGGACTACCAGCGCGAGGCGCGGCAGATGCGTGCCTTCCGCGAACTCCTGGCCGGTGAGGACGATTACATCGTGCCCGATTTTCACGAGGACCTGACGACCACGAATGTCCTGGCGATGGATTTCGTGCCGGGCAGACCCATTGAAAGCCTCGAGGAAGAGCCTCACGACGTACGCAATGCCATGATGGAAAGGCTCATCTCGCTCGTGCTGCGCGAACTGTTCGATTTTCGCCTGATGCAGACCGATCCCAATTTCGCGAACTACCGTATCTCCGAAGATGGTACGAAGCTGGTGCTGCTGGATTTCGGCGCGGCGCGGGAAGTGCCCCCGCACGTGGTCGGGAATTATCGCACGCTTCTGGAAGCTGGCCTTGCCGAGGATCACGCAGCCATCGCGGAGGCAGCGATTGCCGCTGGCTTCCTTTCCCGGCACGCCGCGGATGCCCATCGCGAGGGACTGGACAGGATCATCTCCGTGATCGTCGCCGAACTCTCGCGCCCGGGCCTGTTCGATTTCGGCGACCGGGCTTTCGTCAAGACCATTCGCGAGGAAGGGATCGCCATCGCCCAGGATCGCGCGGCATGGCACTTGCCGCCCGCGGAGATCCTTTTCGCCCAGCGCAAGATCAGCGGCACCGCATTGCTTGCGGCGCGCATGAAAGCGAAGGTGAACGTGCGCGAACTGGTTACCGCAAAGCTGGCGAGCCTCCCGAAGGCATAGCTCCCGCTATTCCATCGAGAAGTCGAAGGGCACGCCGCTCTCGCGGTAACGGACCGGCACGATCTCGCGCCCCATGGGAGGCGCGGAACGGGCAATGCAGCGAGGCCGGTGACACAGGCGGCAGGCAACGCCGATCGGGGTCGGCTCCGCCGCTGCCAGCGTTTCGCCATAGGCCAGCTTGTCCATTTGCGAGGCGGAACAGGCAATAACGACGGAGCGCACCACTCGCGGAACGCCGAACGCACCGCCCCCGCCCCGCACGGTGCGGGCGATGGACACGTAACGTTCTCCGTCGGGCAACTCGATCAACTGCGCGTCCACCGTATTGGGCTGGTCGAAAACCGTGTGGACGTTCCACAAGGGGCATCCGCCCCCGTGGCGCGCGAAGGGGAAGCCGGCCCCGTCCAGGCGCTTTGACACGTTGCCCGCGCGGTCGACCCGCAGGAAGAAGAACGGCACGCCCTCCTCCCCCGGTCGCTGAAGAGTGGTGAGCCTGTGGGCCGCCTGTTCGAAACTGACGGCAAAGCGGGAGCACAGCGCCTCTACATCATAGCGCAAGTCGGCTGCCGCCCTGGCAAAAGCGCGATAGGGCATCAGCAGCGCGGCCGCCCAGTAGGACTGCAGCGCGCGACGCACCAGCCGCTTTCCATCGTCGCTGCCGAGACGGCTTTCCGAAACGATTCGCGCAATTGGCTGCTCCTGCTCGATAATCGCGATCTGCAAGGCGGCCTGGAAGCGGCGCCCGGCCTGGTCGATCCGTTCCGAGATATGGATCCGGCGGCGGTGGTAATCATGCCAGCGCAATGCGCCGCGCAGCAGGCCATCGTCGGTAAGGCGCAGTTCGAGCTGGTGCTGCTCGAGAAGGTGATCCTGCATAGCAGCGAAGGAATCGAGCTTGCGCGCAAGCGCCGCCGCGCTGTCGTCCAGTTCCGGAAAGCAATTGCGGCGCGCCGCCAGGAATGCGCGGGCCTCTCCCACCGGATCGCTCGCCACAGGTCCTCCGCTGCCCTGTTCCTCCGCCGAATCGCGGCGTTCGGCCAGCACGAGCTGCTCTTCTCCGAAGGCGGTGTGAAGGCGCAGGATCGCTTCCGCCATGCCGGGATAGCTGGTGGCAATGTCTTCAATGTCGAGCGGCTCTATCGCGATGTCGGCGAACAGCGGGTCGCGTAGCACCGATTGCAACCGCGCGGCGGTTTCATCCGCGTCGCCATCCGCCAGGTCGGCCACGTCTATGCGATAGGTGGTGGCCAGCTTCAGCAGCATCTCCGCGGTAACCGGTCGCTGGTTGCGCTCCATCAGGGCGATGTAGCTGGCCGAGATGTCGAGATCGCTGGCCATGTTGGCTTGGGTAAGTCCAAGCTCGCGGCGCAACTTCTTCAGCCGGGGCCCGAGGTAGAGTGTCTTGGCAGCCATGCGTGGTTCCATGCGAAGTGTCGAACCTTACAACTATACACACAAATCTTGTAAAGTTCGACAACATTACATCGAAGCACGCGACGGGGACGATTTCGATTGGCACAAGCGCGGCAAGCCAATGTTTTCGAAGGACCCGTATCGCAATGACTTATTTTGAAGAAATCCACCGTCAGACCGGCATCAAGCACAAGCACGGCGCTGACTGGCAGGGTATCGACCCCGAGTTCGCTGCTCGCCTGCGTGCGCAGAACGGCTTCCAGACCGGCCTCGACATTGCTCGCTATACGGCAAAGATCATGCGCGCCGACATGGAAGCCTATGACAAGGATCCGGCGCACTACACCCAGTCGCTGGGCTGTTGGCACGGGTTCATCGGCCAGCAGAAGATGATCTCCATCAAGAAGCACTTCGGCACGACGAAGGGGCGCTACCTCTATCTCTCCGGCTGGATGGTTGCCGCGCTGCGCAGCGAATTCGGCCCCCTACCCGACCAGTCCATGCACGAGAAGACCAGCGTTCCGGCGCTGATCGAGGAGCTTTACACCTTCCTGCGCCAGGCCGACGCCCGAGAACTGGGCGGCCTCTTCCGCGACCTGGACCGCGCCCGCACGTCCGGCGACGAAAGCGCCGCGGCCAAGGCGCAGCAGGCCATCGACAACTACGAAACGCACGTGGTGCCGATCATCGCCGATATCGATGCAGGCTTCGGCAACGCGGAGGCGACCTACCTGCTCGCGAAGAAGATGATCGAAGCCGGTGCCTGCGCGCTGCAGATCGAGAACCAGGTTTCCGATGAAAAGCAGTGTGGCCACCAGGATGGCAAGGTAACCGTTCCGCACGAGGACTTCCTGCAGAAGATCCGGGCGATCCGCTACGCCTTCCTCGAACTAGGCGTGCCCGACGGTATCATCGTCGCTCGCACCGATTCGCTGGGTGCCGGTCTTACCAAGCAGATCGCCTTCACCCGTGAGCCGGGCGACCTTGGCGACCAGTACAACAGCTATCTTGATTGTGAACCTGTGGAAGGCACGGGGAACCAGGGCGACGTGCTGATGAACCGCGACGGTCAGCTCGTGCGCCCGAAGCGTCTGCCCTCGAACCTGTTCCAGTTCCGCCCCGGCACCGGAGAGGATCGCTGCGTGCTCGATTGCATCACCGCGCTGCAGAACGGTGCCGACCTGCTGTGGATCGAGACCGAGAAGCCGCACGTCGACCAGATCGCCGGCATGGTGGACCGCATCCGTGAAGTCGTGCCCAATGCCAAGCTCGTCTACAACAACTCGCCCAGCTTCAACTGGACGCTCAGCTTCCGCCAGCAGATCTACGATGCCTGGAAAGCGGCGGGCAAGGATGTGGCGATGTACGAACGCGACATGCTGATGAGCCAGCACTACGACGACACCGAACTGGCGAAGGAAGCCGACGAGAAGATCCGCACCTTCCAGCGAGATGGCGCCGCAAGAGCCGGCATCTTCCATCACCTGATCACGCTGCCGACCTATCACACGGCTGCGCTCAGCACCGACAACCTCGCCAAGCGTTACTTCGGCGAAGAAGGGATGCTCGGCTACGTCAAGCAGGTGCAGCGCGAGGAAATTCGCCAGGGCATCGCCTGCGTGAAGCACCAGAACATGGCCGGTTCCGACATCGGGGACGACCACAAGGAAGCTTTCGCCGGAGAGGCGGCCCTGAAAGCCGGTGGCGAGAACAACACCATGAACCAGTTTGCGGCCTGACAACCGCGCAAGCGTGAAGAAGCAGAAGGAGAAGTAAAATGGCAGAACCGACAATGGCACGCCCGGTCTTCTCGACCGAGGATTTCACTCTCATCCGCAACGCGCTGGCAGTGGCCATCCGCGACGGAGAAGACAATGCCGAGACGCGCAAGCTGGTGAACCTGCACCACCGCATGGGACGGTTCGGCCGATGACCACTGCGTCGCTTGGCCAGAAACTGCAAAGCGATGCGCCCTCACCGCGCGCGGGAACGGAGAATACCTTCGTCCAGCGCGCGGGATTGGCCGTCGATCCAGTGCTGGCAGACTTCATCGAGAACGAAGCCCTGCCCGGTACCGAGATCGACGCCGATCGTTTCTGGAGCGGCCTTGCCGACCTGACTGCGCGGTTCACCCGACAAAACCGGGACCTGCTGGACAAGCGTCGGATGTTCCAGGACGAGATCGACTGCTGGCACCGTGAAAACCCTGAAACCGGTACCGGCGTGCCGCCTCGCGTGCTGCGGGAGATGAACTACCTGACGCCGGAGCCCGAGCCGTTCACCATTGGCACGGCCAAGGTCGACAGCGAAATCGCCAGCATCGCCGGTCCGCAGCTTGTGGTGCCCGTACTCAACGCCAGATTCGTACTCAACGCTGTGAACGCGCGCTGGGGCAGCCTCTACGATGCGCTTTACGGCACCGATGCACTGGACGGCACCACGCCTGCCGGGTCCGGTTACGATGCGCAGCGCGGCGCGAAGGTGATCGCCTGGGCCAAGGAGTTCCTCGACGAAGCCGCTCCTTTGGCAAGCGGCAGCTGGCGCGACTGGACGGGCGGTGTGCCCGAAATGGCCGACCCTGCCCAGTTTATCGGCACAATCGGTGACAATCTGCTGCTGCGCAACAACGGCCTCCATATCGAGATCGTCATCGATCCTGCGCACGAGATCGGCAACAGCGATCCCGCCGGGATTGCGGATGTACGGCTGGAATCAGCGCTTTCGACGATTGTCGACCTGGAAGATTCGGTCGCCGCCGTCGATGCGGAAGACAAGGTTGCCGCCTATCGCAACTGGCTGGGTGCGCTGCGCGGCGACTTGGTGGCCAGCTTTACCAAGGGCGACAGCAAAGTGGTTCGCACCGCCAATCCGGATCGCACCTGGCGAGACCTCGAAGGTGACGAGCACGAACTGCGCGCCCGCAGTCTGCTGCTGGTGCGCAACGTGGGCCACCTGATGACCAACCCGGCCGTGCGCCTGCCCGATGGCTCCGAAATCTTCGAGGG
Organism: uncultured Sphingomonadaceae bacterium; assembly: GCA_947493195.1. Taxonomy (GTDB): domain Bacteria; phylum Pseudomonadota; class Alphaproteobacteria; order Sphingomonadales; family Sphingomonadaceae; genus Alteraurantiacibacter. The sequence continues at coordinate 51,781 of CANLQG010000009.1, forward strand.
AATGCTGGACGCTGCGATCACCGCGCTGATAGGCCTGCACGACCTGAAGGGCCTTGGCCGCCTGCGCAACAGCCGCACCGGTTCGATCTATATCGTGAAACCCAAGATGCACGGGCCCGAGGAATGCGCTTTTGCGAACAGCGTGTTCGCCGCCGTGGAGGACATGCTTGGCCTTGACCGCAATACGGTGAAAATCGGCGTCATGGACGAAGAACGGCGCACCAGTGCCAACCTTGCGGCCTGCATCCAAGCGGTGAAGGACCGGGTGTTCTTCATCAACACCGGCTTCCTCGACCGCACGGGCGACGAGATCCACACCTCTATGCTGGCCGGCCCCATGCTGCCAAAGGCCGAGATCAAGCAGGCCGAGTGGATCGCCGCCTACGAGGATCGCAACGTGCAGATCGGTCTTGTCTGCGGTTTTACCGGGAGGGCGCAGATCGGCAAGGGCATGTGGGCCGCGCCCGACCGCATGCAGGCGATGCTGGCGGAAAAGATCGGACACCCGATGAGCGGGGCGAGCACGGCCTGGGTCCCCTCGCCCACCGCCGCAACGCTGCACGCGACGCACTATCACCGCTGCGACGTGGCAGAACGCCAGCGCGAGCGTGCCGAGGAACGCATCGTGCCGGTGGAAAAGCTGCTGACCGTGCCATTGGCGGAGGACACTGACTGGTCCGCCGAGGAAGTGTCTGCCGAGCTGGATAACAACGTGCAGGGCATCCTTGGCTACATGGTCCGCTGGATCGACGCCGGTATCGGCTGCTCAAAGGTGCCGGACATCAATGACGTGGGCCTGATGGAAGACCGCGCCACGCTGCGCATTTCCAGCCAGCACATCGCCAACTGGCTGCACCACGGCATTGTGGACAGGCTGATGGTTGACGACGCGCTTCATCGCATGGCCGCAAAGGTCGACGCGCAGAACGCCGGCGACCCGTCCTACCGTCCGATGGTAGGGAACGCGCGCCACTCCATTCCCCTCAACGCGGCGCGCGAACTGATCGTCTCAGGCACGAAGCAGCCGTCGGGCTATACCGAGCCCGTGCTGCACCGCGCCCGGGCACTGGCCAAGCAGAACCACTGACACCACAGGGTAGGAGAGCGGGAGCGGCCGTCGCAGCGAAAGCTGCGGCGGTCGTTTCTGTTTCGTGAGGGCGGTGGTGGACAGGGCTGGATTGGTTTCTTGCGAAGCCGTCTCCGCTTCGCTCCGACTCCGCCCCAGCGCACCATCGCTTCGCGATGGCCCGACGCTGGTTCGCAGCCGGTGTCGCGCGAACTGCAATATCTGCGGCGAAATCGAATGTCGGCGGTGGTGGACAGGGCTGGATTCGAACCAGCGTACGCTTGCGCGGGCAGATTTACAGTCTGCTGCCTTTAACCACTCGGCCACCTGTCCACACCGTTGCCGGAGGCGGGTTTTCACCCGCATGGGTCCGCACTCCACAAGAGTGCTTTCCAGCCGAGAGGCGCCCCAATGGCGAAGCGCCGCTTGCCTGTCAATGGGCGTGCTGGCAGGAGGCGCCAAAGTTTGAACAAAGCGAGGCAAAATGGCCAAGGACAAGAAACGACTGCGGGGACGAGCCGGTCGAATGCAGGGTGGACGCGGTTCGGGTCGCGCCGCCAAGGGTGCCGTGCGCCTCTGGGGACGGCATGCGGTGGAAGCCGCGCTGATGAATCCGCGCCGCCAGCACCGCAAGTTGTGGGCGACGCGCGAAGGCATCGATTCGCTCGATGGTGAACTGCCGGCCGACTTCCCGCTGGAATATGCCGAGGTTACCGACCTCGCCCGGCTCGTGGCGAAGGATGCGCCGCACCAGGGGCTGGTGCTGGAATGCGAGCCGCTGGAAGACCTGCACCTGTCCGACGTTCTCCACGGTGATCCGGCACGCCCGATCATCGTGCTCGACCAGGTTACCGACCCGCACAACGTCGGTGCGCTTCTGCGCTCTGCTGCCGCTTTCGACGCTGCCGCCATCATCACGCAGGACCGCCATGCCCCGCCAGAGGGCGGCGTGATCGGCAAGTCTGCGTCGGGCGCGCTGGAAATCGTGCCCTGGGTGCGGGTGGTGAACCTGTCCCGCGCGCTGGAAGACATCGCCGAGGCTGGCTACTGGCGCATCGGCCTTGCCGGAGAGGCAGAGGCGACGCTGGCCGAAGCCCTGCCAACCGGGCCGGTTGCCCTGGTCCTGGGCGCGGAAGGCGAAGGAATGCGGCACAATGTCACCCAGCACTGCGACGCGCTGGCCCGCCTGCCCATCAGCGAAGCCATGGAGAGCCTGAACGTATCCAACGCGGGCGCGATTGCGCTATACGCGGTGGCGACACGCAATATGGGGGACTGAAATCATGGGCTTAGCCTTCCGCACCAGGCGACTGTTTGCCGGCGCCACGCTGCTGGCATCCAGCGCGCTCTTATCTGGCTGCCTTTTCCAGCCGGGCACTTTCGATGCCACGCTGTACATCACGCAGGATCGCCAGTTCGCCTTCACCTACCAGGGCGAGATCGTGATGGCGGGGATGAGCGACCTGGCCGAGATGGCGCAGGAGGCGGAGGAGCAGGAGCCCTGCCATACGGATACCGGCAAGGAACGCCCATGCACCGATGAGGAACTGGCCGAACGCGCGCGTGAGGACGCCATGGGGCGGCAGATGATGGAAGGCATGTTCGGCGGCCTCGACATGTCCGACGATGTGCAGGTCGCCGAGATGGCAGCCATGCTCGAACGCCAGACCGGATGGAACAGAGTGGAATTCGTGGGCGACGGGGTCTTCGTCGTCGATTTTGCCATCACCAGCGTACTGGGCCACGATTTCGACTTCCCCACGTTCGAGGATGTGCCGATGTCCAACTCCTTCGTTCAGGTGCGCCTGCGCGACGATGGACGTGCGCGCATTTCCGCGCCCGGCTTCGCGCCGACTGGCGGCAATCCGATGGGCGCGATGATGATGGGCATGATGGGCGCATTTGCCGAGGGTTCTGCAGAGGGCGGCGAAGATGCCCCGCAGTTGGATGTGCGCCAGCCCGAAGGGACGTTCCGGATCGTTACCGATGCCAGGATCCTTGCCAACAACACCGATGAAGGCCCGGTGTCGGACCCGCGCGGGGAAATGCTGGTGTGGGAGATTGGCAGCAACACCTTGGCTGCGCCCACGGCCCTGCTGGCTTTCGGCGACTGACCAAAAGAAAAGGGCCGCCCATCAGGACGGCCCATTCTCCCCTGTATGTTCGGCGCGGGTCGGCGCCCCGGTACCCCGGCGGAACGTTGTCTTAGTTGACTGCGTCCTTGAGACCCTTGCCAGCCTTGAACTTGGGCTGGGTGGATGCCTTGATGGTCATCGGCTCACCGGTACGCGGATTGCGGCCAGTGGAAGCCTTGCGCTTGGCAACCGAGAAGGTGCCGAAACCGACGAGCCGTACTTCATCGCCCTTGGACAGGGTGCTGGTGATCGTATCGAAAACAGCTTCGACGGCCTTCGTCGCATCGTTGCGCGAAAGGCCGCTAGAATCCGCGACTGCGCCGATCATTTCATTCTTGTTCATGTTCTGGAGAACCCCCTCACTAGTTCTGTGCTAGAAATTCAAATTCTGAATCGCTTTGCGATGGCGGGAATTGAGCGAGTTTTCCCGCCCGAGTCAAAGGCAAAGCCGCTCAACTGGCAGGATTTTTGAGGCAGCACGTAGCTTTATCTATCAAAAGGCCACGAAAATTGCCCTAGCGGCCCGGTTGCGGGCAGGAAGATGGAGGCCACCTCCCCAGCCCGCATGATTGCCGGGATGCCGCGACTCAATGGGCGGTGGTCGCCGTCAGGTCTCCGCCCGGCACGCCGTGAGGCTGGCTGGCGAGGTCGTCGGCCTCGGTCCACTCGATTGGCGCAGGGATGGCGGTAAGCGCATGTTCCAGCACCTGGTCCACGTGGCTGACGGGGATGATTTCCAGCCCTTCCTTCACGTTGTCGGGTATCTCGGCCAGGTCCTTCTCGTTCTCCTCCGGGATCAGCACGGTCTTGATACCGCCGCGCAGCGCCGCCAGCAGCTTTTCCTTCAGCCCGCCAATCGGGAGCACGCGGCCGCGCAGCGTGACCTCGCCGGTCATCGCCACGTCCGGACGTACCGTAATTCCGGTCAGCGTGGAAACGATGGAGGTTACCATGCCAATGCCCGCGCTTGGCCCATCCTTTGGCACCGCCCCCTCAGGCAGGTGGATGTGGATGTTCTTGCGCTGGAAGATACTGGGCTTGATGCCGTAAGCCGGCGCCCGTGCCTTTACGAAGCTGAAGGCGGCGGCAACGGATTCGTTCATCACGTCGCCCAGCTTGCCCGTAGTCTTGGCTTCGCCCTTGCCCGGCGTGGTGACGCTTTCGATGGTCAGCAGTTCACCGCCAACCGAAGTCCAGGCGAGACCGGTAACGGCACCAACCTGCGCTTCTTCCTCGGACACGCCGTGCTTGAACTTGCGCACGCCCATGAAATCGCCGAGGTTCTCGGCCGTGACCGTGACGCTCTCCACCTCTTTTTCGAGGATCTTGCGCAGGGACTTGCGGCACAGCTTGGCAATCTCGCGCTCCAGCGTGCGCACACCAGCCTCGCGGGTGTAGTAACGGATCAGGTCACGCAGACCCTCTTCGGTCAGTTCGAACTCGCCGTCCTTCAGGCCGTGGTCGCTCACCTGCTTGGCGATGAGGTGACGCTGGGCGATCTCGACCTTCTCATCTTCTGTGTAGCCTTCGAGCCGAATGATCTCCATTCGGTCCAGCAGCGGCTGCGGCAGGTTGAGACTGTTCGCCGTGGTGACGAACATGATGTCCGACAGGTCGATATCCAGTTCCAGATAGTGATCCTGGAACTTGTTGTTCTGTTCGGGGTCGAGCACCTCAAGAAGCGCGGACGCGGGATCGCCGCGGAAATCCTGTCCCAGCTTGTCGATCTCGTCGAGCAGGAACAGCGGATTGCTGGTGCCGGCCTTCTTGAGGTTGGACACGATCTTGCCCGGCAGAGAGCCGATATAGGTGCGCCGGTGGCCACGAATCTCGGCCTCGTCCCGCACACCGCCCAGCGACTGCCGGATGAATTCGCGCCCGGTCGCCTTGGCGATGGACTTGCCGAGACTGGTCTTGCCCACGCCTGGAGGACCGACGAGGCACAGGATCGGCCCCTTCAGCTTGTTCGTACGCGCCTGCACGGCGAGGTATTCGACAATGCGATCCTTCACCTTTTCCAGCGCGTAGTGATCGGCATCCAGCACTTCCTGCGCCTTGCCGATATCCTTCTTCAGCTTGCTCTTCTTGCCCCACGGCAGGCCGAGCAGTACCTCGAGATAGTTGCGCACGACCGTCGCCTCGGCGCTCATCGGCTGCATGGAGCGCAGCTTCTTCAGCTCGCCCTCGGCCTTGGAACGGGCTTCCTTGGAAAGCTTGGTTTCCTCGATCTGCTTGGCAAGCGCGGCCAGTTCGTCGCCGTCCTCGCCCTCGCCGCCCAGTTCGCTCTGAATCGCCTTCAACTGCTCGTTGAGGTAATATTCGCGCTGGGTCTTCTCCATCTGGCGCTTCACGCGGCCACGGATCTTCTTCTCCACCTGCAGGACGGATAGTTCGCCCTCCATCACGGAGAAGACCATTTCCAGCCGCTTCAGCGCGTCGCCTTCGGCCAGCAGTTGCTGCTTGGTATCGACCTTCGCGGCAAGGTTGGCGGAAATGGCATCGGCCAGCCGGCCGGCATCGTCGATCGCTTCCAGCTCTTCCTCAAGTTCGTCGGACATCTTCTTGTTCGACTTGGCATATTCGGTGAACTGACCCAGCGCGCTGCGCATCATGGCGGAAACTTCGGTGCCGCTGGCGGTGGTTTCCTCCACCTGCTCGGTCTGCGCCATTACGTAATCGTCGGAGAGGCGCATCTCGGCCAGCTTGGCGCGGTACTGGCCTTCCACCAGCACGCGCACGGTGCCGTCGGGCAGCTTGAGCATCTGCAGCACCTGGGCGACCACGCCGAGATCATAGAGGTCTTCCGCCTCCGGATCGTCGCAGGACGGGTCTAGCTGGGCGACAAGGAAGATGTCCTTGCCGTTCTCCATCGCCGCTTCCAGCGCCGCCACCGACTTTTCGCGCCCTACGAACAGGGGCACCACCATGCCGGGAAAAACGACGATGTCGCGCAAGGGAAGAAGGGGGAATGCAGTCATTTCAATGTCCATAATTCTGGCCAAGTTTCTGGCTTGATGCCGAATATGGGGGCGACGGCCCGTCCCTGCAATGACGCTGTAAGGCTAAGGGGTGGATAGCTAACCTGGAACACCTGGAACAGTGTCCTGAAGCCAAAAGCCGGACCGTTCGAACAAGGCTTTTCGATAGCCGGTCCAGTGCGAGGGAGATGTTACCATCTCACCCGGTTACCTACCACGACATGAGGTAGGAAATGGCCGTGGTCCAGTAACTGGCAACCGGGTTCCCATCGGCGTTGAGCGCGGGTACGAACTGCGCCGGCATCAGGCTGTTGCAGGCATCCTCGCGGAAGGCCTCCTGCTCCACAGGAAGCTGGAAATGGCAGCCGGTTACGGAACCCTGTTCATCGATATCGAGCCGGATACGCAGGCGGGCGCTCTGGTTCGTATTCCGCATCGCACGCGGATAGACCTGCTGCACGCGCCGCGCGAGGCGGTGGCCGTTGCGCGGCGTGGCATGGCGGGAAAGCGTTTGCTGCACCGCAGGATCGAACCCCCAGCGCCGCTCCATCTCGGCGGTACACTCGCGCATTGCATCCATCGGCGGCTTCATGCTGCCGGTACGCAGGGTAACATCCTCGCCGAAGACATCGCCCACCGTGATCGTCTCGACGATGGTCTCCCGTTCCGAAAGAGCGGCCATGTCCGCGGTCAAGGCCCGATAACGTAGCGTTCGCTCGTCCTCGTCAAGGTCTCGCAATTCGGACTTCGTCGCAGTGGAAAGCATCGTGTCGCTCAGCAAGACCCCCTCGAGACCGCCTTCGTATTCGACAATCACCGCATCGCGCGGTTTCCAGCTATCGCCATCGCTACCATAGCGGATCGTCGGGCTTTCATCGCCGACTGCGAGATCGGGGCTCACCAGCAGCATCTGGTAGGAAAGACCCGGCGCGAACTGTCGCAGCTCGAAGAACACACCTTCGCCCTCGCCGCCGAAGCCCCTGCGCAGCACGCAGCTATCGTCGTCGTAGTTCATCTCCCAGTGAGAGCTTGGGGCGAGCACGCGACCGTCCTGAGCGGCGGCAGGCTGGGAGACGAGCGCGACCGTCATGGCGGCCACGGGGATCATGCGAATCAAGGACATGGCTGCCATTCTTATTGCGATTGGGTGGAAGCGCCTAGCCTATTCCGGACGAGGGCTGCACTTGGGTTACAACTGCTGGAAAGTTCGTTGCGTCCCGCTGTCAATTCAGTCGAAAAATCACATTCGTCGACCAGAAGCCAATAGTTGGATTGCCTTGGCCGTCGAGCGCTGGCTCAAATCGAGCGTGTCGCCTCATGTTGCGACAAGTGCTTTCTTCGAACACCTCCTCATCCAAATTGGTCTGCACAGTGCAGTTACTGACAGTTCCTTCCGGGTCGATCTGAAGGAATACGCGCAAGGTTGCCTCTGCGCCGGCCATGAGTGCTGAACGGGGGTAATTGCGAATTATGATACGTGTCCATCTAACCTGATCGATAGGCTTGGCCGCTCGCGCCAACGGCCCTCGCGAAGCATCTGGGTCTATGCCCCGCGTCCTCATCAGGTCGTCCATGCAAGTTCGCATGGCATCCATCGGTCCGCTCAACGCCCCAGTTCGAAGGATCACGGGCCTTTCGAAGGCGTCCTCTATCTTCAATGCCTCGACCCCAGCCTCCCGCACGTTGCGCTCAGACCACTCCTCCGCATCCTGCTCCTCGACAGGACGAAGGCTGACCCTGGCAGTGAAGCCCTCTACGCCGCCTGGCGCTCGCAAGAAGCGCGCATCTGTCAGTTCATTCACCTCATACGGCAGGAACGAAACGCGGGGCGTCTTCTCCAACGTAGCCAAATCATCGCTACCAACGAGCAAATCAAAATCGTCACTCGGAAGATATTGCCGAAATTCCATCAGCATACCTGCATCTTCGCTGCCGAAATCCCGGCGTAATGCGCAATACTCGTCACCAAGGTCCAGAACCCAAGGCCCGGATGGACTAACCTCCAGATCGTCTACTTGCGCGGCGGCGGGGGCGTTCAGGAAAAACTGAGTGAAGGCGATCAAAAGGCCGACAGCTTGTATTTTCATCGGAGAGTTCCCCACAGCGACCTCATTTGAATGAAAGCTTACCCCATGCCTGGCAGATTGAACCCCGGCGGCAGGCCCATGCCCTGCTGCATTTCCGCCATGTGCTCCCCCGCCTTGCGGTCGGCCTTGTCGCGCGCGTCGTTGAAGGCGGCGGTGACGAGGTCTTCCAGGATCGCCTTTTCTTCTTCCTTGAACAGGCTGTCATCAATGTTGACACCGATGATGCGGCCGCGCGCGCTGGCGCGCACCTTTACCAGCCCGCCCCCGGCGCTGCCTTCCACCTCGATCTGGTCCAGCTTCACCTGCGCATCGTTCATCTGCTGCTGGATCTTCTGCGCCGCTTCCTGTGCGGCTTTCATCATTTCTTCCATGTTCTGCATGTTCTGCTCCTCGGGAGGACAAGTGTTGTTCTAGGCGCTGCGAGACCAATTCCTGTGGCCGCGCGGGGGTTCCACATCTTCGACAGGGCGCGCGTCGGGGAAATGCTGGCGGACGGCCTGCATCAGCGGATGCTGCTCGATCCGATCCTTCTCCGCCTTTTCCGCCAGTTCCACCTGCTCGAACAGGCTGGGCGCGCCTTCGCCCTCGCCCTTCGTGACTTCCCAGCGCTGGCCGGTCACGGCATTCAGCACCTGCCGCAAGGCAGGCGTGATATCGTCGTCGAAACCGCGCGGCTGGGAATAGACCAGCTTGCCGGGTGCCAGCTCGATCACCCGCACCTGCCGCGACATGATGGAGGCGACCGACATGGCGTTCTCCACGCCGCTGTTGTCCACCTGCTGCACAAGGTCCTGCCAGCTGATGGCCTGCGCCCCGCCGGTGCTGCCCGCGCCAGCCGCGCCGGTGCCGACAGCGCCTGCCAGGGCCGCGTTCTTCAGTTCCTTCGCCAGCTTGCCCGGATCGGGCATGTCGGCGGCATGCAGCACGCGCAGCAGCGCCATCTGCGCCGCGACCAGCGGATCGGGCGCGGTGCGCACCTCGTCATGGCCTTTCAGCAGCAGCTGCCAGAGCCGGTGGACCTGTCCGGCGGAAAGCTTCTGCGACCACTCGCCAAGCACTTCGCTTTCCTCTGCGGTGGGCGCATCGGCCTCCCCATCGGCCACCTGGGTCACGGCAATCCGATGCGTGAATTCCATCAGTGCGCGCATCAGGGCGATGGGCTCGACGCCCAGCGAATATTGCTGATCGACTGCCGCCAGCAGTGCCTTGGCGTCGCCTTCCAGCAAGTGCTGGAACAGACGGCGCTGGGCGCTCTTGTCAGCGAGGCCAAGCATGTCGCGCACCTTGGCCGCGCGCACGGTCGTGCCGGATGACCCGGCATCCATGTCTGCATGGGCAATCGCCTGGTCGAGGATCGACAGGCCGTCACGCACCGAACCCTCGGCTGCCGCAGCGATCATCGCCAGGGCCTCGTCCTCGGCCTCCACACCTTCCTTGCGGCAGATGGCGGCGAAGTGATCCTGCAGCATTTCGCGCGGAATGCGCCTGAGGTCGAAACGCTGCGTGCGGCTGAGCACGGTGACGGGCAGCTTGTCGACTTCGGTGGTGGCGAAGAGGAACTTCACATGCGCGGGCGGCTCCTCCAGCGTCTTCAGCAGCGCGTTGAAGGCGTTGCGCGACAGCATGTGAACTTCGTCGATGATGTAGATCTTGTAGCGTGCCGAAACGGCGGAATAGCGCACCGCCTCGATAATCTCGCGCACGTCGTCCACGCCGGTATGGCTGGCGGCGTCCATCTCGATCACGTCGATATGCCGCCCCTCGGCGATGGCGCGGCACGGCTCGCACACGCCGCACGGATCGATGGTCGGGCCGCCCTGCCCGTCCGGGCCAACGCAGTTGAGCGCCTTGGCGATCAGCCGCGCGGTGGAGGTCTTGCCCACGCCGCGAACGCCGGTCATCAGGAAAGCATGGGCCAGCCGGTCGCGCTCGATCGCGTTGCCCAGCGTGCGGACCATCGGTTCCTGGCCGATGAGTTCGCTGAACGTCTGCGGGCGGTATTTGCGTGCCAGCACCCGGTACGGCTGCGCCGGATCGGGCAGCGGTGCAGCGGCTGTCGGCTCTGCCGCAGCGGGTTCTTCGGGCGCAGGGGTGGCCTGCACCGGCGGCTCGATAGCGGTGGGCGGCGGCGCGGGCGCGGGATCGCCGAACATGGAGTTCTGGCCTGCCGCTTCCAGCTCTGCCGCGGAAGGCTGCGCCTTCGTATCCTGCTCGTCACTCGCCCACGGCGGGGTATCCGGGTTTTCCGGGGAATCACTCATGCCGGCAAAGGTAGGCGCTGCCAGCCCGAATGTCATCGCAACAATGTGGTGGAAAAAGGAGCCGAGCGACCCGCTGCCATTTACCTGGGCTGCTACCTTCCGGTCCTGACCCGGTGAGCAAACGCGAACGTCCACCCGACTCCCGGCGCGCCATATGGCGGGGACGGCTCGGGATTTCAACAGAAGAGTTTAGTCGAACGCGTGGAGGCGCGCTTACAGGAACAAACCCTACCTGAAATTATCGGCGTAGGCCTGGATCTTCAGTTTCTTCGGCGGAACCGAGTGAACCCGCGCGGCGATGCCGTATTTCGCAGCATAGGCCTGCGCGGCCTCGCACGTCGGAAACTTCAGCTGCACCTGCTGGCGCGTGTCGCCGCTGCCTGCCCAGCCCATCAACGGATCGGGCTTTTTCGCTTCCGCAGGCACGAAATCGAGAACCCACTGGTCGGTAAGCGCCTTGCCTGACTGCATGGCGTTTTTCGGGCGTTTGTAGATGCGAGCTTCCATAGTGAAGCGGCCATAATGCAGGTTTCGCCTTTGCTCAAGCATCGACGCGCCTCGCGTGTCGCAAGGGCGACTGCCCGCCCGCAGCGGGCGCAGCTTGCCTGCGCATCGAGCGAGGACGTTTCGACGCAGGTCGAAGCGTAAAACAAACTACCGGTTAAAGGCGTTCTTGGTTTTCAGGCTGGGTTTTTCGGTCCACGGCTCGTCCGGCCAGCGGTGCTTGGGATAGCGGCCCTTCATGTCCTTGCGCACATCCTCCCAGCTGCCCCGCCAGAACGCGGGCAGGTCACGGGTCGACTGGATCGGGCGACCGGCGGGACTGGTGAGCTTCAGGAGCAAAGGCGTTCTGCCGATCAGCGGATGGCGATCCAGACCGAACACCGCCTGGACGCGAACCTCGACACTGGGCGCATCGTCGCCTGCGTAGTCGATGGCGTGCGTCGTGCCTGCCGGACTGGTGAATTCGCGCGGGGCGGCTTTGTCGAGAGCCTGGCGATCTTCCCACGAGAGCAGGTTCAGGGCTGCTTCGGCAAAGCGTGACGGCGGCAGGTTCAGGTCGCGGCGCCCCTGCAGCAGCGGGGCCAGCCACTCTTGCGCACGCGCCGCCAGCGCGGTTTCGGACAGAGCCTCCACCCCGGCAAAGCGGGCGCGCGCCAGCAGGCTGCGCGGGAGCAGTGTCCCCAACTGTTCCACCGCCTTTTCCACAAGCATATCCACAATTGCCTGCGGGTCCGGGTCGGGATCGGGCCCGCTGGCCAGGGTTATGGCACCCAGCCGCTTTTCCAGCCGCACCTCGACGCGCTTTTCGCTGGAATTCCAGCGCGCTATCGTGCGTTTCTCGATCCTGTCCGCGAAGTGCTTCTCGACCTCCGCGGCGGACAGTTCCGCCGCTGCCGTGATCCTCGCGCCCTTGGCCTGGCCCTGCGCATCCGCGATAGCCAGCCATTCGGCGCGGGCCAGCGGAGACGCGGGATCGAGCATGAAGCCCCTGCCCCCGGCAGACACCCAGTTCTCTCCCGAGGCATCGCGACGTCGGGCGAGGAAATCCGCTCGGCCCATGGCGAGGAAAACAGCGGGGTTTCCACCCTCGCGACGTGGCGAACCGGCTACCAGCTTCCTTGCCAGGTCCGCCCAACGCCCTGCCAGCTTGCGCGAGGCATCGGCGCGCTTGCCGCGATCGCCGTTCCAGCGCTGCATGCGGCCCAGCAGGTCTTCGCCTCTCCCACCAAGACCGCGCTCCTGCGAAAGCAGGACGAGCCGCGCGGTATCCTCCGCCTGTCCGTGCAGGGCCCCGAACAACACGGCAGCCGCGCCTTCGGGGTCGAGCGGGAGCGCGGCGATCTTCTCGCCCCACTGGGTGAGCGCGCCGGTATCGTCCAGCGCCCCAAGCGCGGCCAACCGGTCCCTGGCGGAAGCGATGGACGCCTGTGGCGGTGTATCGAGCCATTGCAAGCTGGCAGGATCGGTAACACCCCATCTCGCCAGACTCATCACCAACGGGGCGAGGTCTGCTGTCAGCATCTCTGGCGCATCGAACTCGGGCCTGCCGGCATGACTGCCCTCTTCCCACAGGCGATAGGCCACGCCCGGCCCCTGCCGCGCCGCGCGCCCGGCCCTCTGCGCGGCGGCAGCCTGGCTGGCGCGCTGCGTGACCAGATGCGTGGTGCCTGCCGCCCGATCGAACTCCGCCCGCCGCGCAAGGCCGGAATCGACCACGACGGACACGCCTTCCAGCGTCAACGAAGTCTCGGCGATGCTGGTGGCAAGCACGATGCGGCGACGGCCTTCGCTATCGCGGCGGATGGCGGCGCGCTGGTCGGAAGGCTGGACCTGTCCGTGGAGCGGCAGGACAGGCACTCCGGAAAGGCGCTCTGCCAGCCGTTCGCGGGTCCGCTCGATCTCGCCCACACCCGGAAGGAAGGCCAGGATATCGCCTTCCTCTTCCCGCCATGCCTGCAACACGGCGGATGTCATCGCATCCTCGATCCGCTTTTCAGGCGAAGCCCCCAGCCATTCCAGACGCAGCGGATGGGCCTTGCCCTCACTCTCCACCACAGACGTGCCCTCACCCATCAACCGCGCGAACCGGGCGCCGTCGATGGTGGCGGACATGACAGAGATGCGTAAGGTTTCGCGCAGGACCTGCTGGCTTTCCAGCGCGAGAGCGAGGCCCAGGTCACTATCGAGATGGCGTTCGTGCGCTTCGTCGAACAGCAGGGCGGAAACGCCCTCAAGCTCCTGATCCTCCAGCAATCGGTTCACGAGGATGGCTTCTGTCACCACGAGGATACGGGTGGCCGAGGACTGTTTCGAATCCAGCCGTGTCAGGTACCCCACGCGCTCGCCGGGTTTCTCGCCCAGCAGGTCGGCAATGCGTTCGGCGGCGGCGCGGGCTGCCACGCGGCGCGGCGATGTGAGGATGATCTGGCCGGTACACCATTCTTCGCCGAGCAGCGCCGGCGCGACAGCCGTCGTCTTGCCTGCGCCCGGCGGGGCGACCAGTACCGCACCGTTGCCGTCACGCAGGGCGGACAGCAGGTCCGGCAGAACCGCATGTATGGGAAGATTTTGTGCCACTGCCCCGCAGGTCAGTAGCCGCGCGCCACCGCGAACTGGGCGGCTTCCACCATAGCGCGGCGGGCGGCGGAATCGGGGAAGATCGACAGCGCGTTGCAGGCTCGCTGAGCGAAATGACGGGCACGCTCGCGGGTTTCCGTGACGCAATCGTGCTTGCGGATCAACGTCACCGCGTGCGCCAGGTCTTCGTCCTCGGTACTGAAGCCCGCGATGGCATCCTGCCAGAAACGGCGTTCCTCGTCATTGCCGCGAGCGTAGGCCAGGATGACGGGCAAGGTCATCTTGCCCTCGCGGAAATCGTCGCCCCGGTCCTTGCCCATTTCGGCGGCATCGGAATCGTAATCGATGGCATCGTCGACCAGCTGGAAGGCGATGCCGAGGTTCCGGCCATAGGAATCGAGCGCCATCTCCTCTTCCTCGCCGCGCTCGGCAACGATGGCGGAAATGCGGCTGGCGGCGGCAAAGAGGGCTGCGGTCTTTGCGCCGATGATGTCGAGGTAACGGTCCTCGCTTGTCTCGATCTTGCGCTGCGCGGTCAACTGGTCGACTTCGCCCTGGGCGATGATCGCGCTGGCACCGGAAAGGATTTTCAGCACTTTCAGGCTGCCGTCTTCCACCATCAGTTCAAAAGCGCGGCTGAACAGGAAATCGCCGACGAGAACCGTCGCCGGATTGCCATAGACGATGTTGGCGGCGGACTTGCCACGGCGCATCTCGCTGCCGTCCACGACATCATCGTGCAGCAGCGTGGCGGTGTGGATGAATTCCACCGCGGCGGCCAGCTTGTGATGGCGCGTGCCCTGGTAGCCGACGACTTCTGCCCCGGCGAGTGTCAGCATGGGGCGCATCCGCTTGCCGCCACCTGCGATCAAGTGCCCGGCAAGCGCAGGAATCAGCGGAATTTCGCTCTGCATCCGGTCGAGGATGATGGCGTTGACCGCGTTCATCGGCGTCGCCGTAAGCGACAGGATCGGTGTCAGCGTGGCAGGGGACGCATCCGGACCGCGCTTGATGGGGACGACGTTGTCGGTCATGCGGCCCTCAATGGGGATGCACTGGGCGGTTGGCAAGCGCGCATTTCTGCCGCAAGAGGAAGCCATGTCCAGTCCGCCGCCGCAACCAGATCCGATGCCTGCCATGCACCACAAGAAGACCGATCCCGTCCTTGCCGTATACCGCAAGAGCATCGACAACATCGATGCAGCTCTCATCCACATGCTGGCCGAACGCTTTCGCATCACCCAGGCTGTGGGCGAGTACAAGGCCAAGACACAGCTTCCCCCCGCCGATCCGGGCCGCGAAGCCCGCCAGATCGAGCGGCTGCGAAAGCTGGCGGCAGAAGCGGACCTCGACCCTGAATTCAGCGAAAAATTTATCCGTTTCGTGATCGACGAAGTCATCCGTCACCACCGCATCGCGCAGGGCGATTGAAGCGACAAACGGGTGTTAGCATACGTTGGAACCGCCAAACGGTATTGAGCGTTCAAGCTTCCGATGGATAAACCAACTAACCTAAAGGCCGGGAAACCCTCGTCTCCATCGGGCCAGGCATACGACAGCCGGCCGAATTTCGATGCGAGCACTGACGAGTTTCGCAAGGCGAATGCCGATAATGAATTCATCGGCGCCTCCGGCGTGCTTTTCGAGCAGGCCATGGCGCAGACGCGTATGGCGATCTGCCTGTCCGATCCCCACGCCAAGGACATGCCGATTGTCTTTGCCAACCGGGCATTTCGCGAACTGACCGGTTATTCTCAGGAAGAGGTTGTCGGGCGCAACTGCCGCTTCCTGCAAGGACCCGACACCGACCCGCGCGAAGTGGCCAAGATCAGGGACGCTCTGGAAAACGAAGATGTTACCGTGGTCGAAATCCTGAATTACCGCAAGAATGGCGAGAAGTTCTGGAACGCGCTTCATATCGGCCCGATCTACAACAACGCGGGCGAACTCATCTATTTCTTCGGTAGCCAGTGGGACGTTTCCGACGTGCGCGCCGCCCGTGCGGAGGAACTCTACGCCAAGGAAATGGCGCGCGAATTGTCTCACCGTATGAAAAACATGTTCGCCGTCATCTCCGGAATCGTGAACATCACTGGCAGGATGCGCGGTGTCGAGACAGAGGCGCGAGAGATCAATCGCCGCGTCCAGGCCCTCGGACGCGCTTATGAAACCACCCTGGACGAGGCGTCATCGGGCGATATCGCCATCGGCGATGCGATCCGCGCCATTCTGGAGCCTTACGATCTCGGCACCGGAAGGCTCAAAATGCAGGGTAACGGTCTGAAGGTGCCCTTCGCAGTCGTATCCGGCGTCGGCGTGACCTTGCACGAACTTGCCGCCAACGCGGAGAAGCACGGCGCCTGGTCCACCGAAAAGGGCCGGGTAGAAGTCAGCTGGCGCGCAGCCGGCGAAGACAATGGCGATCTTGTCCTGACATGGCGTGAAAGCGGCGGTCCTGATGCCTCCAACCCATCCGGTGAGGGGGGATCGGGCAATGCCATCATCGACCGGCTGATCCGACATGCCGAGGGGAATATCACTCGCGAGTGGAAGCCCGAAGGACTCGAAGTGATGATAGAATTTCCTGCAAGATAAGGATAAAAAGACAAATGCCGGAACACTCCATCCTTCTGCTGGAGGACGAACCTCTTATCCTAATGGATCTGGAGTTTGCCGCCGAGGACCAGGGCTGTCGCGCATTCTGCGCTTCCGGCGTTGACGCAGCCATGCGGCACCTGAACGACAACAATATCGACGTTGCCGTTTTGGACGTGACGCTGAAGGGCAAGGAGAATTGCGTGCCCGTTGCCAGGGAACTGGATCGGCTCGGCATTCCCTATCTGCTGCACTCGGGTGACCTCAACCGGGCGGACGAGACTGTTCGCAACCTGGGTGCGAAACACCTTCCAAAGCCTGCAGACAGCGACGTGGTGATCGAAACCGCGCTTGGTATCCTGCGCGAAAAGGCAACAGCGGTCAGCTAGGCTGCGCGCGGAGCGCTATTCGCTTGCGCGCGGTAGCCGCAAGGTTATCAGCAGGCCGCCAAGATCCTCGCTTTCGCCAAGCTGCACGCTGCCCCCGTAAATCTCGGCAACGTCGCGCACGATAGCCAGGCCAAGGCCGGTGCCCGGCTTCTCGGTATCCAGCCGTGCGCCCCTGCCGAAAATCTCGACACGCTTGGCTTCGGGGATACCCATGCCATCATCCTCCACCATCACCGCGCACTGCTGCGCATCGGGTTCGGCATCGACCGTGACGAAGACGCTTCCTCCGCCGTATTTTGCAGCGTTCTCGATCAGGTTGCCGAGCAGCTCTTCCAGATCCTGCTTCTCCACCGCGACATGGGCTCCGCCATTCCCGTCGATATCGAAACGGACATCGGGATAGAGACGGCCCACGGCGCGCTCTACCGCGACGGCGCTGTCCATCACGTTTGCGCGGCTGAGGCCGACTGCGCGCCGCCCCACCGCGCGCGCGCGGGCAAGGTGATGGTCGACCTGCCGCCGCATCGTCGCTGCCTCGCGCAGCACGGTTTCGCCAAGGTCCGGCGCGTCGGCGCTGGCGGCGTTGGTGACGACCGTGAGAGGTGTCTTCAAGGCATGGGCAAGGTTGCCTGCATGCCGGCGCGCTTCCTCTGCCTGCAATTCGGAATGTTCGAGCAGCGCGTTCAACTCGTCCACCATGGGCTGCACTTCGGAAGGCAGTGGATCGGTCACGCGGTTGCTGCCCGAGGAACGGATATGCGCAATCGCCTTGCGCACGCGTCGCAACGGGCCAAGGCCATACCATGTCTGCGCCATGGCCATCAGGAACAGGCCTATTCCAAGGACGGCGAAGGACCACGCCACGATCGAGCGGATGTCCGCGATCTGCGCGTCCAGTTCCTCGCGGCTGCCAGCCACTACGAATTGCCATTCCACCTCGCTCCCCGGCAGGGCGACGGTGCGCTGGGCGATGCGCAGTTCCTCGTTCTCGAACTGGCTGGAGTTGTAGAAGATCGGCTCGTAAGCCTGCGCATCGTCGCGGATTTCCAGCAGGTCATCCCACAGGGAGCGGGAGGGATAGGGCGGCACCCCTTCCCCGTTGATCTGCCAGTAGAAACCGCTGTTGGGTTCCAGGAAGCGCTGTTCGCCAAGGATTCGGTTGAAGCGCACCTCGCCAAACGGGTCCAGCTCTGCTGAGAGGACCATGGCGTTGAGCGAGATTTCCAGCTGCTCGTCGAACTGGCGTTCGATCAGGTTGATAAGCGCCCGGTCCAGCGCCAGGCCGCCAACCAGCAGCAGGGCGAAGATCCACCCCGCCGCGATCAGCATCATGCGCCGTGCAAGGCTACCCGTATGACGCGGCGCAAGAGGAGAGGCGGTGTCGCCCTCCTTCTTGCGCGTCGCCGTGTCAGCCGCTGGCGAGATGTTACTCGCGGGCGGGATCGTCGGGGTCGTCGAGGCTGTAACCGAGGCCACGGATTGTCGTGATTACGTCTGCGCCAAGCTTCTTGCGGATGCGGGTGACGAAGACTTCGATGGTGTTGGAATCGCGGTCGAAATCCTGGTCGTAGATGTGTTCGATAAGTTCGGTACGGCTGACGACCTTGCCCTTGTGGTGCATCAGATAGCTCAGCAGCTTGTATTCCTGTGCTGTAAGCTTCACCGGCTCGCCGTCCAGCGTGACACGGCCGGAGCGCGTATCGAGGCGCACCTTGCCCGCCGTCAGTTCGGAGGAAGCGTTGCCCGATGCCCGGCGGATCAGGGCGCGCAGGCGGGCGATAAGCTCCTCGGTCTGGAATGGCTTGGCGAGATAGTCGTCCGCGCCCGCGTCCAGCCCGGCCACCTTGTCCGACCAGCTATCGCGCGCGGTCAGCACCAGCACGGGAAAGTTGCGACCTTCCTTGCGCCACATGCCGAGCACGGTCAGGCCATCGATTTCCGGCAGGCCGAGGTCGAGCACGACGGCGTCGTAATCCTCGGTGCTGCCGAGGAAATGACCGTCTTCGCCATCGGTGGAAAGGTCCACTGCATAGCCATTCTGTTCCAGCGTCGATTTCAGTTGCTGGCCGAGTGTGGGCTCGTCCTCGACGATCAGGATACGCATTGTGCTTGGTTCTCCCCTGCAATCATGCCCGAAATTATAGTGGGTAAGTGGGCTTTTGCCATAAACGCGTCAAGCAAGGGGCTGGTTTCACCGAATGCGTTATTGTGGAGAGATTTAACGGGAGACGCGCAGTATCCGCGCGGTCTGCGCATCGACATCGACCCAGATCATCCGCCCATTACGAATGAACTTCAGCCGGTAAGCCTGTGCCGTCGCATCGTATTCGAAGCCGATATACTCATCGTCCGGCTCCATGCGCGGGATGATCCTGCGTTCGATATCGCGGATAGGCAAAATGCGGCCCGCCTGCATTTCCGCCCTGGCGCTCTGCTGGTCGCCGCGTCCCTGCTGGGCATGCGCGGGCACTGCGCCGGCAGAAGCGGTCAATGCTATTGCAGCGAACAGGGCGGAAATCATCTTCATGATGTGTTTGTGCCTAATGCCAAGGCATTGAACAAGGTGTGAATGTTGCTGGTGCCAAGCGTTCAGCAACCTGTTGCCTGCAGGTTACTGCACCATCTCGAAACTGAAATTCACGGTTATCCCGGCGCTCACCTGGCCCGGCCTTACCGGCGTCGATTCTTCGGAAATGTCCATGGTCGCCACCTGTCGCATCATCGGCATGGGACGATCGGACGTCACATTTTCGCTGATTTCCAGCAGGCGGATATTCGAATAGCCCGACATTTGCGCATAGGTCTGCGCCCTTCGCTGTGCCGTGGCGAAAGCGGCCTGGCGCGCCTGCTCAACCGCGGGGGCCGGGTCGTCCACCGCCCAGCCGATCCCGCCAAGGTCCGTGGCCCCTGCTGCGACCAGGGCATCCAGCACCTCTCCGGTACGCTGAATATCGCGCAGCACGATGTTCACCCGGTTCATCACGCGGTAGCCGCGGAACTCCTGCTCGCGGGTCTGCTGGTTGTAGTCGTATTCGGCGTTCAGGTTCACGCCGCTGGTCTGGATATCGTCCTCGTCGATACCGCGTGCCTCGATCCGGTCGACCACGGCATTCATCTGCCGCGCGTTCTGCCGCATTGCCTCCACTGCCGTGGGCGCAACTGTCGTGACGCCCGCGCTGAGATTGGCGATGTCCGGATCGATCGAAACACTTTCGCTCACCGAAAGGGCGATCACCGGACCGTTGGATTCAATGGCGACTTCGGCGGCAGCAGGGCTGGCCATCATGGCGATTGCGGCAATGGGAAGGATGGGACGGATCATTGGGTAGCTCCTGGATTGTCAGGCACGTCATCTGCCTTGCTCACGATAACGCCGGGCTGAACGGGGCCGTTCCCCTTCCTTCAGCTTGCCAGTCGCCCGCATCGCCCCTACCTGCGCACCGCGATGGCAGAACCACCGATCTTGAGCTGGGAAGGACTGGGCCTGCAACAGGGCGGGCGCTGGCTGTTCGGAGATCCCGCCGATGGGTCTGGCATGGACCTCCACATCGGCCCCCGCGACCGCTTTGCGCTGATCGGCCGCAATGGCGCAGGAAAGACCACGCTGCTGAAGCTGATAACCGGAGAGATCGAGGCCGACCGCGGCACCCGCAAGGTTAAGCCGCACATGAACATCGTGTGGCTTGAGCAGGATCCCGATTTCTCCGGCTTCGCCACGCTGATGGACTATGCCCTGTCCGGGGAACGGCCGCCTGCGGAACACGCGGTGGAAGCCATCGCAGGCCAGTTGGGCATCGACATGACGACAGGCGCTGCGGGCGCCAGCGGGGGCGAGCGCCGGCGGGCGGCCATCGCCCGTGCCCTTGCCCTGCAACCCGACCTGCTGCTGCTGGACGAGCCGACCAACCACCTCGATCTTGCTGCTATCGACTGGCTGGAAGCCTGGCTTACCCGCTACAAGGGTGCTTTCATCGTCATTAGCCACGACCGCACCTTCCTCAAGCGCCTGACACGTTCGACCCTATGGCTCGACCGCGGACAACTGCGCCGCAAGGACGTGGGTTTTGGCGGATACGAAGCATGGGAAGAACAGGTCTACGCCGAAGAAGCCCGCGCGGCGGAGAAGATGGACGCGAAGCTGAAGATCGAGGCGCACTGGCTGGAACGCGGCGTCACCGCGCGGCGCAAGCGCAACATGGGCCGGCTTGAGAAGCTGTGGGAAATGCGGGCCGCTCGCGCAGCCATGATCACGCCGGGCGGAACCGCCAAGCTGAAGCTGGCGAGCGACAGTGATTTCAAGTCGAAGTCGGTGATCGTGGCCGAGGATATCGCCAAGTCCTTCGACGGGCGAGAGATCATCAAGCCGTTTTCCCTGCGCATCCAGCGCGGCGACCGCATCGGCATCGTCGGCGCGAATGGTGCTGGCAAGACCACGCTCCTCAAGATGCTGACCGGGGAGATGGAGCCCGACACCGGCACCGTCACCCATGCAAAGACCCTGGCGGGCGTCATGATCGACCAGCAGCGCGCCCTGCTGAAACCGGACATGACCGTGCGGCAGGTGCTGGCCGAAGGCGGCGACTGGATCGATGTGCGCGGCCAGCGCAAGCACGTGCAGGCTTATCTGAAGGACTTCCTGTTCGATCCCTCGCTGGTGGATGCCAAGATCGGCACCTTCTCCGGCGGCGAGCGATCGCGGTTGCTGCTGGCTCGCGAATTCTCCCGCACATCGAACCTGCTGGTTCTGGACGAGCCGACGAACGACCTCGATCTGGAAACGCTGGACCTGTTGCAGGAGGTTATCGCCGACTACGAAGGTACGGTCCTTCTCGTCAGCCACGACCGCGATTTTCTGGATCGCACCGTTACCGTGACGCTCGGCCTTGATGGCAGCGGCACGGTGGATATCGTGGCAGGCGGCTACGAGGACTGGCAGGCGAAGCGCAAGCAGCAGACCGCGCGAAAATCATCCGCGAGTTCCGGTGCAGCGGATACGCCAGCTGCGCCCCCTCCCCCGCCGCCAAAGGATCCGGCGAAACTCAGTTACAAGGACCAGCGCGACTACGAGCAGCTGCCCGCGCGGATCGAGGAGTTGGAGCAACTGATCGCCAAAGGCGAGACGGCCCTCGCCGATCCCGACCTCTACAGCCGCGACCCGGGCAAGTTTTCGCGTATCTCGAAATCCATCGAACTGGCCCGGCAGGAAAAGGACGAGGCCGAGGAACGCTGGCTGGATCTCGCCGCTCTGGTAGAGGACTAACGCCGCGCAGCGGGGGTTAATTGGCATTAACCACGCTTGCAAACGTCGTTTGCACCAAACCGCGTCAAAACCCCTCCTCATGGGGAATGCGACCAGCTCCGCTTTGCGTGCCGACGAAACGGTAACGCCCGCACGAATGGCGGGTGACGATGGCCCTGCCTTCGGCAGCCTCGCGAACCTTGGCGGCCCCCGCAAATTCAAGAAAAAGCCCGTTCTCGTCCTCGATCCAGAGGAACTGGAAAAGGCGCACATGCTGTTTCAGGAAGCCTCGGCCGAATTGCTGGGCGAGGAAGTGGAACGTCCCGAGCGGCCGAAGTCGATCCTTGGCCTTGCTCCGATCGACGATCACGAAGCCGCACCCGAAGACATGGGCCAAAGCGACGATTCCGAAGCGGGTGACGACACCGACGCCATCCCCAGCGCGGAAGACGTTCTGCGCATGACAGCCGGGCGCGAGCCCGTCGATCCTGACACGGATATCGAAGACGGGATGGAAGACGACTTCATTTCCCGTCAGCTGGAAAATCTTGAAGTCGGGCATCGTATCTTCCCCAGCTTGCCGCTGAAATCGGAATCGGAAATCGCTGCCGAGGAAGATGCTGAGCGCGCACGGACCGCTGTCCGCGCAAACGATGCAGAACCTTCAAACGACTACCTCGGGGATGCCGCCCTTCCAAGTTCGAGCATCGAGATCGCCTATGATCCCGAGCGCACTTTTGCTCCCCGGCGCACAATGGCTTTTCCGGTTAACCCGCTGCCCGGGCCGGAGGCGGAAATCGAACAGGCCGCGGCTCATGAGCTTCCGGTCGCGCCTGTCGAAAGCGGAAAGGCAAGACGCGCCTTCGGCGATGCGCCCTTCCTCGATTTTCCGCCTGGCCCGCTGCGCTACGAAGACGAACCTCGGCAAGCCGTTTCCGAAAACCGTATGGTTCCCCCGGACACAAATCGGGAGGAAGAAAGCGAAACGAACGCCCTTGCCGAACTGCCTTTCGAGCTGGAACTTGAACATGAGTGGGAAGATGACTTGCCTCTCGGCCTGGCCGACCCGGAGCACGACGAGGTCTATCCGGAAGATGCTGCTTATCCGGGCGAGGATGACAGCTACACCGAAATCGAGGACGAGCCGGTGGACGGCTATGCCTTCATGTATGCCAACAGCCCCCGTGGCCGCACGCTGGAAGCGCTTGCCGACGGCGAAAGCAATTCGCTGCGCGCCAAGCTGCTGAAGGAACGCGCCGATGCCCCTGACGAAGCCGAAGAGGCCGAGCATCGCCCTTCGATCATGGTTCGCCTTGCCAACTGGCTCCGGGGCCTGTTCGGCTAGGTGATCCGGTAGTACTCTGCCACCCGGTCCAGCGCCAGCTTGAGCACCAGTTTCCCGCTGCGCGCGGGCCAAGCCAGCGCCTTTTCCGCCACCGGCAGCGTTTCCCCGGCGCAGACCACGCGCCAGAGGATATCTTCCAACCCCCGGCCCGCTTCACGCAAGGCACCGTCGAAGCGGCTGCGCGCCGCGATCTGCCGTTCGGTCTGCGTCAGGCCCTGTTCGCCCGTCCCCTTTATCCGCACCGGATCCCATCGCACCGTCACGCTGGCGCCCAGCTGCGCGCGCTCGTAATCGGCTCGCAAGCGCTCGCCCGCGTCAAACAGCCTGTCCTCCAGATGGCCATGCGCATGCAGCCAGGTCAGGGGACTTTCCGCCACGTTCACCGTCACGCTGCGGCGCTTTCGCGTCACCCCTCCGCCGCGGCGCGGGCCTTCCTCGGTAAGTTCGCGTTTTACCAGCTTGCGGTTGTTCATGCGCTATCCCCTTCTTCAACAGGGAAGCGCCTTGCAAAAACGAATCGGGTGTAGGAAAGAGGAAATTAAAACCAGATCGGTTAGTTTGGAGATCCGTTCCGCATGATCAATCGCATTCGCGACATCCGCAAGCAGAAGGGCATGACGCTTGCCGAAGTGGCCGCCGCCTGCTCTCCGGCAACGACGGCGCAAACGATCGGGCGGCTCGAAACCGGCATGCGCAACCTGTCGCTCGCATGGATGAACCGAATTGGCGGGGCATTGGGCGTCGATCCCGAAACCCTGGTAAAAGGAGACGCGCAAAGACCGACGCAGGTCATAGCGCGCCTGACCGAAGCCGGCGCCGAAAGCCTGTCCAGCCCGCACGATGCCATCCTGCCTACAGAATTGGTCGACGGCGCATCCCTGGTTTGCCTTTCCATCGAAACCAGCCAGGGCGAATATCGCAGCGGTGACCAGCTCTGGATGCGCCAGGTTTCACCCGCAGATGCTGGCAATCTCGTCAACCGCGATGTGCTGGCACCCCGTTCCGGCGGGCGCTTCGCGTTCGGGCGACTGATCGACCGGCAGAGAACACTGGTGGGCCTTTTGCCTCCCGGAATCGGGCAAAGGCAAATCGTGATCGACAACCCGGCGTGGCTTGCAGTTGCGGAAATGCTGGTAAGGAAGCTCTGAGGCAAAGCCGAACATGCCCCGCGTCCTGTCCATCGCAACGCTCTACCCCAACGTGCATGTGCCGCGCTTCGGTACTTTCGTCGCGCGGCAGATGGAGGCCCTGGCCGCGCGCGCCGACTGGGAGGTAACCGTGATCAATCCCATCGGGGTGACGCCGGTGCCGATGGGCCGATACAAGGCGCTCGCCGCCGCCGCCATTTCGGGGGAGGAAGGCGGGGTCGACGTTCGCCGTCCGCGTTTCACGCTAATCCCGGCGGTCGGCGGCCCGTTCAATCCGGCAATGATCGCCAGGGCCGCATTGCCGATTGCCCGCCAGTTGCATGACACTGAGCCGTTCGATCTGATAGACGCTCAATTCTTCTATCCCGATGGCCCGGCCGCCTGTCAGGTTGCGCGGTCGCTACGCCTGCCGCTCAGCATCAAGGCGCGCGGGGCGGACATTTCCCACTGGGGGCACAAGTCATATGCGCTAAAAAAGATGCAGGCGGCCAGCGAACAGGCCGCCGGTTTGCTGGCGGTGAGCGAGGCGCTGAAGCGCGACATGGGCGCCATCGGGCTGCCAGAAGACAAGATCACTGTACATTACACCGGGCTTGATCGGGATCTGTTCTACCCCCGGACGCGCCTTTCATCGCGCCAGCAACTGGCGGCGGAATTCAACCTGCGGCTGAAGGATGGAGAGCGCCTGCTGGCCTGCGTCGGCGCGCTGATTCCGCGCAAGGGCCAGCACTTCGTCATCCGCGCCCTACGCCAGTTGCCAGGCACCCACCTCGCGCTGGTCGGCACGGGGGGCGACCGGGCGGCGCTGGCGGAGTTGGCTCTTGAACTGGGCCTCGCGAACCGGGTGCATCTTCTCGGCAGCCTCGATCATGGGGCGCTTCCGGTGGTGCTGTCTGCCGCAGATGCGATGGTGCTGCCGTCTGCCAGCGAAGGGCTTGCCAACGCCTGGGTGGAATCGCTCGCCTGCGGAACGCCGCTGATCATCACCGATGCCGGCGGAGCGAAGGAACTGGTCACAGCAGCCGAGGCCGGACGTATTGTGGCGCGCGAGACCGACGCCATCGTCGCAGGCGTGCGTGAGGTGCTGGCCGCGAATTATGCGCCGGACGACGTTGCCAGGATGGCCGAACGGTTCAGCTGGGATGCCAATGCCGCCGCACTGGCGGCGTACTACGAGACGCTGATCGGCTGATCCTTCACGGCTGGCGGGAAGGATCAGTGCCGTATCACATCTCGCCGCGCGCCTTGCGTTCCTGACGTTCGGCCACGCCCTCTTCCGGCACGAAGCTGTCGCTGGTTACACCCAGCCACACCAGGATCGGCGCGGCCATGTAGACCGAGGAATAGGTACCCACGAATACACCCAGCACGATGGCGCCCACCATGCCAACAAGGCTGGCAGGGCCAAAGAACAACAGCGGGACGAGCGCGATGAGCAGCGTCAGCGAGGTCATGACGGTACGCGCAAGCGTCTCGTTCACCGACAGGTCGAGCAGTTCCGGAAGCTGCATCTTGCGATACTTCTTCAGGTTCTCGCGGATACGGTCATAGACCACGATGGTATCGTTCAGCGAATAACCGATGATCGCCAGGATGGCGGCGATGATCTGGAGCGAGAACTCCAACTGCAACAGCGCGAACATGCCCAGCGTTAGCGACACGTCGTGGAAAAGCGCGAACAGCGCGCCCACGCCGAATTGCCATTCGAAGCGAATCCAGATGTAGGCCGCGATTGCAAGCATGGCGAAGAGCAGCGCGTAAAGCGCGGTCTCGCGGAACTCGCCGGAAACCTTGCCCGAAACCGTGTTGTTGGAGTCCACGCGGAAGTCGGCGTGGGCTGCGGTTACCGTGTCGATGATCTGGCCCGATATCCGGTTGGCGGCGGCCGGATCGCCTTCCGCGCTTTCGGGCAGCCGCACGCGGATCGAGACCTGGTTCGGCTCTCCGAAGCGCTGAATGACCGGTTCGCCCAGACCGAGCGTGCCGAGGGTGTCGCGAAGTTCGCCGACGGGAGCCTCGGCCTCTTCCTGGAAAGTGCCGGTGATTTCCTGGCCGCCGGCAAAGTCCACGCCGTAGTTCAGGCCCTTGGTCATCACGAGGCCCCAACTTGCCGCGATCAGCAGCAGGCTGACGATGTAGAACGGCAAGCGCCATTTCAGGAACGCGATGTTCGTGTTGTCGGGAACGAGCTTGAGCAATTTCATGATCTAATCCTCGCCCCTCAGATGTGGATTTCGCTGGGGCGCTTGCCGCGCAGCCAACCGGCCACCCACATGCGGGTGAGCGTCACGGCGGTGAAAACGCTGGTGAACAGACCGATGATCAGCACCACGGCAAAGCCGCGCACCGGGCCCGAGCCGAACAGGAACAGGAGCACACCGGCGATGAAGTTGGTGACGTTGGCATCGTAGATGGCACGGCTGGCTTCCTTGTAGCCATTCTCCACCGCAGCAACCACGCGCCGCCCTCGCCTTCGCTCCTCACGGATGCGTTCGTTGATAAGCACGTTGGCATCCACTGCCGCGCCCACCGTCAGCACGAATCCCGCGATACCGGGCAGCGTCAGCGTAGTATTCATCATTGCCATGATGCCCAGCACCATCAGCACGTTGAAGACCAGTGCGATCGTGGCATAGACCCCGAAGCGTCCATAGGTGGCGATCATCAGGCCAATCACCAGCAGCGAACCGATGCCCATGGCGACGGCGCCTGCCACGATCGAATCGCGGCCCAGGTCCGGCCCGACGGTGCGTTCCTCGATAATGGTAAGCGGCACCTGCAACGCACCCGAGCGCAGCTGAATCGCCAGTTCATTGGCACTCTCGGTGGTGAAGCCGCCGGAAATCTGCGCGCTGCCGGAAAGGATCGGCTCGTTGAAGTTCGGTGCGGAAATCACCGCGCCGTCGAGGATGATGGCAAAACGGCGGCCCACGTTCTCCGTGGACAAAGTGGCAAAGCGCCGCCCGCCTTCCTGATCGAACTGGATCGAAACAACCGGCTCGTTCGTCTGCGCGTCGAAACTCTGCTGCGCTCCGGTAAGGCTGTCGCCGCGAATACCGCCAAGGCGGCGGACCGCTTCGAACTGACCGGCAAATCCACTGTCCTCGGCGTAGGGTACGATCTCGCTGCCCGGACGGGCGATACCCTGCGCAACGTCGCTGGGCAGCGCGTTCGCATCGACCAGCTTGAATTCCAGCTGCGCGGTCTCACCCAGCAGGCTCTTTAGCTGTTCCGGGTTTTCCAGGCCGGGAACCTGCACCACAATGCGATTGTCGCCTTGGCGCAGGATCGTGGGCTCGCGCGTGCCAAGCTCGTCGATACGGCGACGGATCACGTCAACGGTAGCTTCCATCGCATCGTCAACTGCCGTTTCCAGGCCTTCCTCGGTCTGGGTCAGCACCATGCGGTTGCCGTCCATCACCGCCATGTTCCACTCGCGAACGAGGCCCTGCCCGTTCATGAGCGGTGTCAGTACCTCGCGGGCGCGGTCGAGTTCGCTGGGATCGTCCAGCATGAAGGAAAGGCGACCATTGGCAGTGGAAACGTCGCCGATGCGAATTTCCGGCTCAGCATCCGCCAGTGCCTGCCGGACCGATTCTTCCATGATCTCCAGCCGCTCGCGCTGGACTGCCTGTGTATCGCCTTCGAGCAGGATGTGACTGCCGCCCGCAAGGTCGAGGCCGAGGTTGACCTCGGGCCCCTCTAGCGCATCGGGCAGATCGATGCCCGAGAGCGAGGCGATCGAAGGCAGCGCGGCCAGAGCCAAAAGGATGGTTATGGCCCAGAGCGCAATACGCTTCCAGAGAGGAAAATCGAGCATGGTCAGCTATCCGCCGGAATAAATCAGTCGTTGGCGGGCTTGCCGCCCGGCTGGATGATGTCGCCGATGGTGCTTTTCACCACCTTGATGCGAGTGCCCTGCGCAATCTCCACTTCGGCGTATGTTTCATCAACCTTGGTGATCTTGCCCACAACGCCGCCCGCGGTAACGACCTGGTCGTTCTTCTTCAGACCGGCCACTTTTGCCTGGTGCTCCTTGGCCCGCTTCATCTGCGGGCGGAACAGCAGGAACCAGAAAATCAGGATCATGCCGACGATGGGAAGGAACTGTAGCCAGCCCGGAGGGGCATCGCCAGCAGCAGCGGCAGAGAGAATATCAAGCATCAATCGAGGTCCATCCCGAACATTGGAAACACTAGAGTGGGGAGGCCTCGGCAAGGTTCAAGGCATGCCCCTCCCCGAGACGTTGGAGGCGCGCCTAGCAGCATTGGCATATTGAGGCAATCGAGGTGGTTGCCATACCGGAAATGCCCAACTATAGGGCCGCACTCCACTGGTCTCGGGAAGTAGCGCAGCCTGGTAGCGCATCACACTGGGGGTGTGGGGGTCGCAGGTTCGAATCCTGTCTTCCCGACCAGTGGTTTTTCTCCTCTTCTCCCCCGCACGGCCATTCGCGGCCTGCCTTGCTCCACTGCTCTCGCAGCGGCCTTCGCCGTATGCGCGTGAATGCCGCAGCCCACGCACAATGAATGCGCGCTTTTGCGGTCATCACACCGTTACCACCGCCATTACGGCGCCTGCGTAATGCGCGAGCCAGACCTTATGGAACGATATCGACGGCTCACAGCCTGTCGCCACGACTAGACATATGAATCGTAAGTAAAAATGTCGCGATAACCCTGAAATTGGCGTATTTCTACAAATGCACAATCTGCCAATAGTTGGGCACTACTCCGATTGACATGTCCTGCACCGGTAGCTTAACCAAAAGGCACTGTAGATTCGAGCCGTTAGCGCCGATCCCTTGGCGCTGGCACGAAACCCGGGGGGGGGCACTGATGAGTAACAATCGTTTGCGTCGGCAAAGCTTTCTTGCGGCGTGCTTTTCACTCCCGCTACTTTCCTTTTCGATACCGGCCCTGGCGCAAGACACGGACGCGCCCACCAGAGAGGAACTTGATCCGGACGGTCCGGACGATGGTCTTCTCCCGCCTGCAAACGTCCGCTTCGATGGTGAATTCGCCCGTCAGAACTGTCCCTTCATCGGCAATGACCTGCGTGTGCGAATCGACCGGATCGAATTCGTCAATTCGGCCGGCGGCGCCGTGCCCGAAGAATTGCTCGACAGTCTTTCCGGAATCACCGCGCCAGGCGGCGAGCAGGAACTCGCCAGCGTTTGCGACATCCGCGACGCGGCGAACGAGGCACTCCGCAGGGACGGATGGATTGCCCGCGTGCAGGTACCGCAACAAACGCTGACGGACACCTTGCAACTCAACGTGATTGCCGCTCGGATTTCGGAAATCCGTGTCGTCGGCGATGCGGGCCCTTTTCGCGACCAGATCGCGAGCCAGGTTGAAGCCCTGCAGGGCGTATATCCCCTGAACGAACGCGATGCCGAGCGCATCCTGCTGCTGGCCAACGATGTTCCGGGTATTACCCTGCAACTCTCCCTCGCGCCGGGTCAGGCGGGCACGGGCGACGTCGTCGGCAACCTCGCAATCGATTTCGAGCCCTATGCGATCCTGCTTAACACCCGCAATTACAACTCGCGCCGCATCGGGCGCGAGACATTGTATGGCCGGTTCGAGTATTACGGCCTTACCGGACTTGCCGACCGCACCTTCGTGGCAGCACAGACGACCTACGATTTCGACGAACAGGTGCTGGTCCAGGCCGGCCACGATTTCGCCCTCGGGGCAAGCGGCCTACGCGCGGGCGCGGCCTTCACCTATGCCTGGTCCAATCCGTTTATCGAGAACCTCGATCTGAGCACCGACACGCTGCTTGCTGACGTGAACGTGACCATGCCGGTCCTGCGGAGGGTTGCCGCTTCGGCCGACCTGACGCTGGGCCTCGAATACGCCGACCAGGAAACCAAGGTCGGTGCGGTTTCGCTGAGCAAGGACTCGACCCGCACGATCTATCTGCGCGGCGACTTTGCCACCGCGATTTCAAACATGGGCTCTTTCCGGACCTATTCGCAAGGGTTCCTCGAACTGCGCCATGGACTTGGCATCCTTGGCGCCACGGAGTTCGGCCCGTTCGGAACAGCGCAGACCGATGGTGTCTCCGCCTCTCGCCCGTTCGGCGATTCCACCGCTTTCGTGGTGCGCGGAGAAGCGACGGCAGGCGTGGTCTCATCCGTAGGCCTGGGCCTCAACCTGACCCTTGCCGGGCAATACACCGACGATCCGCTGCTTAATTTCGATGAATTCAGCATCGGCAACCTCACGATCGGGCGCGGCTATGATCCGGGCGCAAACAGCGGCGACAGGGCGATCGGTGTTGCAGCGGAGGTCACCCAGGACTTCGTTCTGCGCGAGGGCCTGAAACTGCAGGCATTCGGTTTCTACGACATCGTCCAGATCGAAAACCTGGACCAGGGCACGCCAGATCCGTTGCGCACGCTGGAATCATGGGGCGGTGGCCTTCGCCTGAACCTGACCAAGGGCCTGAGCGCGGAAATCGCCTATGCCGAACCGCTCGACCGGCCGTTGTTCAACGACACGACCGAGCCGCCGGCCAGGGTACTGTTCTCGATAAGCACGCGTTTTCCGTCGCTGTTGCGCTGATCTGGGGAAGAGGAAATAACACGATGAACCGTAACACTGGAAATTTCCGCCTCAACCTCCTCCTCGGAACAGCCGCAGCAGGGATTGTCGCAGTCCCCGGCACTGCCCATGCGCAGCTCGTTTCGGCAGGGGATCTGAACGCGACATTCGATGCAGCCGCCACCGCGGGCCCGCACATCAACGTCACCAACCCCAGCGCGACCGAAGCGAACATCGAGGTTCTTGCCGAAGTCGTCGTTGCGGACTGGAACCAGTTCAACGTCCCCGATGCAACGCAACTGACGGTCGTCAACGGCAGCGGCAATGGCGGTATTGCCGCCTTGCTGAACCGGGTGATCGGGGGCAGTCCGTCCGATCTTGGCGGCACGATTACGGCCACCGATGTCGATCTGTGGATCATCAACCAGAACGGCATCCTGTTCGGTGACAACACCTCGATCACCGCCAACAGCTTTGTCGCCTCCACCCTCGACATTTCCAACGCCGACTTCTTTGACGGACCGTCCTCGAGCAACTTCAGCGGACCCTCGGCGGCCGGTATCGTGTCTGCGGGCACCAATGCCCAGTTCATCACCGACGGGTCGCTCTGGTTTGTCTCGCAAAATCTCGATCTGACCGCGTCCTTCACCTCAACGAACGAGACTGTCGCTTTCATCACGGCCAGCGACGTGGACGTGGCATTCACGCCCGGAAGTCCGCTCAACATCACGGTCAACGCCGGCAGCACCATTGCCACCGGGCAAACCGTGGGCGGCACCGTGGAAGGCGACTTCGCCGCATTTCACATGGTGTCGGCCGGCGGCGTGCTCGATGGCCTGCTGCAGGTCGATGCTGATGTCACCGCAACGCACGCCGCTTTCACGCCTGACGGCATCGTCCTGTTCGGCGCCAACGATGGTGCAGACGAGGTCTCGATTGCTGCTGGCGGTGCACTCGAGTCCACCGGACTGATCAACGTCGACAGCGACGGCGATGTAGCCCTTGCTCAGAACGCGACTGGCGGAGCGATCGCTATCGAAGCGGCCGGCACGGTGCAGACCGCAGACCTCACATCATCCGCAGGAGCGATTGATGTGACCGGCGACGGTGATGTTTCCACCGGCAATCTCACGGCGACCGACGGTAACACGAGCGTTAGCTCGACCACCGGTCTGCTCGACCTGGGCGACGTATCTTCGTCCTTGGATGTCACCCTCACCGCGGCGACCACACTCAATGCCGGAGTAGTCGACGCAGGAGGCAACCTCACCGCGACCGCGACCGATGCCCTCACCCTCGCCAGCGCCACGGCGGACAGCGACGACGACGACACCGGCGATCTCACGCTTGCGAGCACCAACGGTCCGCTCACCGTCACCGGCGCATCGTCCGGCGCCTCCGCCGACATCGACAGCGGCGGCACGGCGAGCCTCGGCGATGTGACCACAACCGGCGGCGCGCTTGCCATCGATGCCACGGGTGATGTCTCCACCGGCACTCTGGCGGCGACCGGCGGTAACACGAGCGTCGCCTCGACTACCGGCCTGCTCGACCTGGGGGATGTGTCCTCCAGCCTCGACGTCACCATCACCGCGGCGACCACGCTCGATGCCGGAGTGGTCGACGCGGGCGGCAACCTCACCGCCACTGCAACCAATGCCCTCGCCCTCGCCAGCGCCACGGCGGACAGCGACGACAGCGACACCGGCAATCTCACGGTTGCGACAAGCAACGGTCCGCTCAGCGTCACCGGCGCATCGTCCGGCGTCTCCGCCGACATCGACAGCGGCGGCACGGCCAGCCTTGGTGATGTGACCACCACCGGCGGCGCGCTGGCCGTCGATGCCGCTGGCGATATCGATACCGGCAATCTCGCAGCTACCGGCGGCAACACGAGCGTCGCCTCGACCACCGGCCTGCTGGACCTGGGCGACGTGTCTTCGTCGCTGGATGTCACCCTCACCGCGGCGACCACGCTCGATGCCGGAGTAGTCGACGCGGGCGGCAATCTCGCAGCCACCTCGACGGGCGAGCTGACACTCGCCAGCGCCACGGCAGACACCGGCGATCTCACGCTTGCGAGCACCAACGGCCCGCTTACCGTCACCGGCGCATCGTCCGGCGTCTCCGCCGACATCGACAGCGGCGGCACGGCGAGCCTCGGCGACGTGACCACCACCGGCGGCGCGCTTGCCATCGATGCCACTGGCGATATCGACACCGGCAATCTTGCAGCGACCGGCGGTAACACGAGCGTCGCCTCGACCACCGGCCTGCTGGACCTGGGCGACGTGTCGTCGAGCCTCGGCGTGACCCTCACCTCCGCCACTTCGCTTGCGGCAGGAGCGGTCAGCGCAGGCGACAACCTCACCGCAACCGCAACCGATGGTCTCACCCTCGCCAGCGCCACGGCGGACAGCGATGACAACGACACCGGCGATCTCACCCTCGCCAGCACCAACGGTCCGCTTACCGTCACCGGCGCATCGTCCGGCGTCTCCGCCGACATCGACAGCGGCGGCACGGCTAGCCTCGGCGATGTGACCACCACCGGCGGCGCGCTTGCCATTGATGCCACTGGCGATATCGACACCGGCAATCTTGCAGCGACCGGCGGTAACACGAGCGTCGCCTCGACCACCGGCCTGCTGGACCTGGGCGACGTGTCGTCGAGCCTCGGCGTGACCCTCACCTCCGCCACTTCGCTTGCGGCAGGAGCGGTCAGCGCAGGCGACAACCTCACCGCAACCGCAACCGATGGTCTCACCCTCGCCAGTGCCACAGCTGACAGCGATGACAACGACACCGGCGATCTCACCCTCGCCAGCACCAACGGTCCGCTTACCGTCACCGGCGTATCGTCCGGAGTCTCCGCCGACATCGACAGCGGCGGCACGGCGAGCCTCGGCGATGTGACCACCACCGGCGGCGCGCTTGCCATCAATGCCGCGGGCGATATCGACACCGGCAATCTTGCAGCGACCGGCGGCAACACCAGCGTCGCCTCGACCACCGGCCTGCTGGACCTGGGCGACGTGTCTTCGTCGCTGGATGTCACCCTCACCGCAGCGACCACGCTCGATACCGGAGTGGTCGGCGCAGGTGGCAACCTGACCGCGACCGCGACCGGCGACCTCACCCTTGGCAGCGCCACGGCAGACACCGGCGATCTCACCCTCGCCAGCACCAACGGTCCGCTCACCGTCACCGGTGCGTCGTCCGGCGTCTCCGCCGATATCGACAGCGGCGGCACGGCGAGCCTCGGCGATGTGACCACCACCGGCGGCGCGCTTGCCATCGATGCCGCGGGCGATATCGACACCGGCAATCTTGCAGCAACCGGCGGCAACACGAGCGTTACCTCGACCACCGGCCTGCTGGACCTGGGCGACGTGTCTTCGTCGCTGGATGTGACCCTCACCTCCGCCACGACGCTTGAGGCAGGCGCGGTCAGCGCAGGAAGCAACCTCACCGCAACCTCAGCCGATGCCCTCACCCTTGCCAGCGCCACGGCGGACAGCGATGACGATGACACCGGCGATCTCACGCTTGCCAGCACCAACGGCCCGCTCACCGTCACCGGTGCATCGTCCGGCGTCTCCGCCGATATCGACAGCGGCGGCACGGCGAGCCTCGGCGATGTCACCACCACCGGCGGCGCGCTTGCCATCGATGCCACTGGCGATATCGATACCGGCAATCTTGCAGCGACCGACGGTAACACGAGCGTTGCCTCGACCACCGGCCTGCTGGACCTGGGCGATGTGTCGTCGAGCCTCGACGTGACCCTCACCTCCGCCACGACGCTTGCGGCAGGAGCGGTCAGCGCAGGCGGCAATCTTACCGCAACCGCAACCGATGATCTCACCCTCGCCAGCGCCACGGCGGACAGCGATGACAACGGCACCGGCGATCTCACCCTCGCCAGCACCAACGGTCCGCTCACCGTCACCGGTGCGTCGTCCGGCGTCTCCGCCGATATCGACAGCGGCGGCACGGCGAGCCTCGGCGATGTGACCACCACCGGCGGCGCGCTTGCCATCGATGCCACAGGCGATATCGACACCGGCAATCTTGCAGCAACCGGCGGCAACACGAGCGTTACCTCGACCACCGGCCTGCTGGACCTAGGGGATGTATCTTCGTCGCTGGATGTCACCCTCACCTCCGCCACGACGCTTGCGGCAGGCGCGGTCAGCGCAGGCGGCAATCTCGCCGCAACCGCAACCGATGATCTCACCCTCGCCAGCGCCACGGCGGACAGCGATGACAACGGCACCGGCGATCTCACGCTTGCGAGCACCAACGGCCCGCTCACCGTCACCGGCGCATCGTCCGGCGTCTCCGCCGACATCGACAGCGGCGGCACGGCGAGCCTCGGCGATGTGACCACCACCGGCGGCGCGCTTGCCATCAATGCCGCGGGCGATATCGACACCGGCAATCTTGCAGCGACCGGCGGCAACACCAGCGTCGCCTCGACCACCGGCCTGCTGGACCTGGGCGACGTGTCTTCGTCGCTGGATGTCACCCTCACCGCAGCGACCACGCTCGATACCGGAGTGGTCGGCGCAGGTGGCAACCTGACCGCGACCGCGACCGGCGACCTCACCCTTGGCAGCGCCACGGCAGACACCGGCGATCTCACGCTTGCGAGCACCAACGGCCCGCTCACCGTCACTGGTGCATCGTCCGGCGTCTCCGCCGACATCGACAGCGGCGGCACGGCGAGCCTCAGCGATGTCACCGCTACTGGAGGCAACCTGAACCTGCAGGCGCAGGGCGACATCTCATTCGC
The DNA here is from genome assembly GCA_947493195.1 of uncultured Sphingomonadaceae bacterium. Classification (GTDB taxonomy): domain Bacteria; phylum Pseudomonadota; class Alphaproteobacteria; order Sphingomonadales; family Sphingomonadaceae; genus Alteraurantiacibacter. The sequence goes on from CANLQG010000009.1 coordinate 87,457, forward strand.
GAACCTTGTCGGAACGGGGATAGCCGGCGGCACCATTCTTGTGACTTCGTTGGCCGGTGACATAACGGGCGATAGCAGCACCCTCTCGGCTGGTTCGTTCCAACGCCTTGCGGCTGCGGGCGATATTTCGATTGGTGATGCCCGATCAGGCGGCAGCAATATCTTCCTTCTGGCCGGCGGGTCGCTTACCGCGACCGGTACCATCGCAACGTCGCTTGCCGGCGACCCGGCTTCGGGGCATGTGCTCATGCGGTCCGGCGGCGCAACTAACGTCCAGACAGTCAGCGCGGGCGACGATCTTTTCGCCGAGGCAGGCGCCACATTCTCTGGTGGTGCCCTGTCGGCCGGTGACGATGTTCGCGTGACTGCGCCCGGCACCATCACCATCACGTCGGCCACCGCGCGCGGAACGGGCGACGATTCCGTGTTCCTCGAATATCAGGGAGCTTCTGGCCCGAATACGACGACATTAGGTTCTGCAGAGACCCTGACGGGTTCGAACGTGATCTTCAATTCGAGCGCCAATGCGATACGTTCGACCGGAGACATTACGGCAGCGAACGATGCGATACTGAGTGCTGCCACAACGATCGATGCCGGTTCCGTTACGGCCGGTAATGACCTGACCGCAACCGCCCTCGACCGTCTGACGCTCGCCACTGCCACGGCTGATAGCGATGACAGCGGTACAGGCAACCTGACGCTCACCAGCACAAGCGGTCCGCTGGAGGTGACTGGCGCATCGAGCGGTGTGGCAGTCGACATCGACAGCGGGAGCGCAGCAACGCTTGGCTTCGACGGGAACGCCATTTCCCTCACGCAGTCGACCGGCGGCGTGCTGGATATCGATGCCGCAGGCCCCATCAGGACGGGCCAGATACAGGCAGTCGGTGGCAATGCAGAACTGACCTCGGCGAATGGTGCTGTCACGACCGACGATGTCTCTTCGACAGCAGATGTCCTTCTTAATGCTGCGACCCGGCTGACATCGCAGAACGTTTCGGCATTGAATCACATTGTCGCCGTGTCGGGTGACAATATGACGCTCGCCACTGCCACGGCCGACAGCGATGACAGCGGCGCGGGTAACCTCACGCTCACCAGCACGAACGGTCCGCTGGAGGTGAGTGGCGCATCGAGCGGTGTGGCAGTCGACATCGACAGCGGGAGCGCAGCAACGCTTGGCTTCGACGGGAACATCATTTCCCTCACGCAGTCGACCGGCGGAGTGCTGGATATCGATGCCGCAGGCGTCATCAGGACCGGTCAGATCCAGGCAGTCGGCGGTAACGCAGAACTGACCTCGGCCAACGGTTCCATCACCACTGCCGATGTGTCGTCGACCCAAAATACGCTGATCGCGGCCGCCACCTTCATCAATTCCCGGAACGTCGATGCAAACCTCGACGTTTCCCTGGTTGCCGGAACAATGATCGAGGCTGATGCTGTAACGGCTGGCAACCATATCACAGCGTCCTCGGAAGGCAGGTTGGTCATTGGCAGCGCTACTGCCAATGACGATGGTGGTAGCATCGGCGATCTCGTGCTCACCACTACGGCGGGACCGCTCCGCGTTGCCGGGGCCTCCAGCGGGGTGAGTGTCGATATCGATAGCGGCGACGCGGCAACGCTTGGCGATGTGACTGCAACCGGCGGCAACCTTGCCATAACGGCAGGCAATTCCGCCGGTGCGACCGTCAATGGCGCAATCACGACGCAGGACCTGTCGGCCACGAACGGCGATATCGATATCGAAAGCGTGGGCGGTAGTAATATCGCCACCGGCACGATCGATGCGCGTAACGTGGCGGGTGATGACACCCGCGCGAACATCGCGATCAATACTGCAGGTTTTGTGAGTACCGGTGCAATCAACGCCGGCGTGACTGATGCCGCCCTGGTCGGATCACTCACCGTCGGTGGGGGAACCACCCCCGACACCGTCACCTTCGGCGGCGAGGTAGTTGCCGATGCCATCGATGTGGTAAGCAATACCGACATCATTACTGGTGATCTGACAACCCTTGCGACCGATGTTACGCTCGACGCGGGGACGCGGATTTCCACCCAGAATGTCAGCGCCGAGGGTGACGCCACTCTGGACGCAGGAACGTCGATCGATTTTGCCACCGTCATGGCCGGAGATAGTGCTTCGCTCGATGCAGGTACCTTCATCAATGGTGGATCGGTCACCGCCGGTGTCGATGCCATTCTGGATGCGGGAACGACGGTTGCCACGGGCGCGGTAAGCGCGGCTGATGATGTCGTGATCACTGCCGTCGATCGGATGACGCTCGCCAGCGTTACTGCCGACAGTGACGGCAGCGGCATGGGCTCGGTCTCGCTTTCCAGCACCGAGGGCCCGCTCACGGTCTCCGGAGCTACCAGCGGGGTTACAGTAAGTGTCGTCAGTGGCGGGAATGCTACGCTCGGCTTCGACCGCGGTGTGCTGTCGCTGACCCGGTCGACCGGGGGCCTGCTGGACATTGACGCTGCAGGTGCCATCCGGACCGGCCAGATCCAGGCGATTGGCGGCAATGCGGAACTCACTTCCAGCACCGCCTCCATCACGACCGATAGCGTCTCGGCGACCGCAGATGCGGTGCTGGATGCAGAAACCTCCATCTCTTCTCAGGACGCCGTTGCAGGCCGCGACGTGTTGATCACTGCCGGAACGTCTGTAACCTCTCTCAACATCACTGCAGGCCGCGACGTGTCGCTGGGCGCCGGAACTACCATCGGTGCGCAGGCGGTGGCTGCGGGCAACGCCATCACCGCGAACTCGGCAGGCGCTACGATCCTCGCCAGCGCCACTGCGGACAGCGATGGTAACGGCGCAGGCAGTCTCGACCTGACCAGTACCAATGGTCCCCTCACCGTAACCGGCGCGGCGCGCGGTGTGTCTGTCGATATCGACAGCGGCGGCGCGGTCACGCTGGGTTCGGCAAGGTCTACAGGCGGTAACGTGACGATCGATGCGATCGGCAATCTCGTTACCGGGCCGGTCACGTCCAGTGCGAACCTGCTCATCGGACAGATGGATGCTCCGGCGAACGTGCGGTTCAGCGGGGCGTCGAGCGTGGTGGGGGATGTCACCATCACCTCCGACGGAACGATCACGGTCGCCGCAAACAGCAGTGTAGCGGCGGGCAGCGACCTGCTCACCACCTCGGCCGATATCGATCTTGGTTCTGGCAGTCTGCTGAAAGCCGAAGGCGACGCCACACTTACGGTATCGCAGGACGCATCGCGGGTCCGCCTCGGTGCAAGCGCTTCGAATGGAGGCGGGGCCTTTGCCCTGACCGATGCCGAGCTTAACCGCATCGAAGCGCAGAACCTGCTGCTGCAGGCCAATTCGACCAACGTCGAGGTTTCCAGTGTCACCTTCGATGGTGCTGCCGGTTCTGAATCGTTCACGGTCGCGACCACTGGCGATATAGCGTTCACCGGCGTAATCGACGGGTCGGGCACCGGTGGACTGTTCCAGTTCGGCGGCAGTGCGCCGGACACCGGCCTCGCCGGCACCATCTCGATGAACACCGAACAGGCACGCCTGGCGTTTGCCGGGGCGGACCTGCAGTTGCGGGCCGATGACATTCTCTTTGGGACGCGGCCCTTCATTCAGGAGATGATCGACCTGCGCGATGGGAGCGGTAGCAATTTCAGCGGCTTGCTAGGTGCCTTGATTGTCGGCAATTCAGGCTCCTCGCTGTATAACGCAGGCCTCGATTACAGCGGCCCGGCAACCTACCTGGAAGCGAGCAATCTCAACGTCGTCTACGGCGACTCCGCGCTGTTCCAGAACTCTGGCGAGGTCAGCACGGCGCTGGTGGAAACGACGGGCGTGAACATCTCGCAGACACTGACCATCGATCCCACCGATACGACAAACGCCTTTGCGATCTTCGGCACCATCGAAACCCTTGAAGGGCGCGCAGCGGCTCTGGCCGATCCTTCGATTGTCATCCTGCTGGATGACGATGAAGTGCAGCCGTTCGCCTCCCGCATCAACGGCTGCCAGATCCGCAGCGGCGCGGACTGCCTGAACACGGTTATCGGTAACACCATCGTCGAAATCTCTTCCGAACAGTTCGACCTGTTCAGTTCGGAAAGCGACGTACTGCTGCCGTTCGATCCACTGGTCGGCACCAATAACGAGGGCCTCTTCTCCGACGTCGGGCCGGAATGCGAGGAATTCGATGAAAACGGCATTTGCATCACCCCGTCAGAGGAACAGTAAGATGACGAACAAGGTACGCGGCAATCGTGCAAGGCTCGTCGCGGCGGTCGGTCTTTCCGCCCTCATGACTGCGGGTTGCGCCACCACTTCCAGCTATCCCACGGGCACCAGCCTGGCGCTTGGCAACAATGCCGTCGGCGCGCCGTGCGAGGCGACTGCGAACTGGAGCGATCCCAGCTTCGGTGACGACACGGTCAAATTTGCCCGCTCCTATTCGGTCAACTGCCGGGGCCAGCAAGCGAGCGGCGCCCTCGCCCGCGTGCGCCTGTTCGACAGTCCGGCGGACCGCGCGGCGTTTGCCAGCTCGCTCAGTTGCGGCGCGCAGACCCCGGTTTCGCTGGAAGGCTTCGACAGCGCAACGGCGCAACGCTGCTATGATCCTGCACTGGGGCTGCAAACGGCAGTCATCAACGCCGATGCCGGGGCTACATCCCTGCAGATATCGTCCGCTGCCGATGCCGTGGGCGCAGGTGTGCAGGCGGCCCGCCTGCTTGCAGGTTTCGACAGCACAGGAGGCGTCACCTCCGATCGCGATGTCGTGAATTACGCGCAGCTTGACCCGGCACCGGCCAGGCCCTCGTCCGCCACGGCAAATTCGAGTGTCGATCTGGATGAAACGCTGCAAGTGGTTACTCGCGAGATTTTTCTCGGGCTCCATGCAGCAGCCTCCAACCGGCTGAAGGCTGCGCTGAACGAGGTTGGACCCGATACCCCGCCCGCAATCCGTGCCGCATTGAATCTGGAAGCCGGTCTTGCCGATTCAAACCTGCGTTTCTTCGGCAGTGCGGACAATCGCTTTTCCGAGGCGGAAGAATTGTTGCGAGGCGCGGATATCGAGGGCGAGCGGACCCTTGGCCGCAAACTCGCCATCTATCGCGGTCTCCACGCCCTGAACCGGCGCGATTTCGATGCGGCGAAGGCGATCCTGACACCCATTCTGGAGAACCGGGTATCGGGCGACCAGCCGCTGCTCGATCCGGTGGGCATCAGCTTGCTGAATGCAGGCCGCGTCACCGGCGACGTGCGTAATGCGCTGAACCTGCCCGATGCCGAACGCCTTCGTGAAGTCGTTCTGACCTCGCAAGCTTACTGGGCGCTCAGCGTGGCGGCAATGCCGGACAACGACCTCGAACTGGCGCGAGAGGCCCTGGCGGCGGCGCGTGAAAGCGTAGCGACCGTGACCGGCGTCGATCGCGCCGGTGTGCTTTGGCTCGAGTCACGTCTCGACCGCCAGCTTGGCCGGATCGAGGCTGCCGACGGCAATTACAGTGCGGCACTTGTGGCTTTCGACGAGGCGCTGGCCAAGTTGATCCGCAGCTCGCTTGCCGGGGTTGGCACCGGGGCGGAACCGGCAATCGCCGAACTGCAATTGCAACGCGCCAGCATCCTGGAAGAAAGCGGCGCACCCCAGGCCGAGGTTGACCAGGCTTACGGCGCTGCCGTGGCATCGTTGCTGAATTCCCGCGGCCAGCAGACAGCTTTTGTCACCGCCCCGCTGGAACCTTACCTCGACCGTTTGCTGGAGCGCAGCGAAGCCGGAAATGTCGCGGCCCTCGGCGACTATTTCCAGGCCATGCAGATAACCAGCGAGAGCGGGGCCGCCCGGCAGATTAGCCAGTTGCAGCTTCAGGCCGGGGCTGACCCGGAAATCGGCGCACTGATCCGCAGCAGCGAGGAAATCGAGCGGCGCTATCGGGAACTGGGCCTGCAGATCCAGGAAGCCGCGCCCGGCGACGAGACGCTGGCGGAGGCGCGCGCGGAATACGCCAGCCTTGAACAGCAGCGCACCGAAATCAACGCACAGCTCCAATCCGATGGCCGCATCAATCGCATCAGCGACCGGCCTGCCGACCTGGCGGAAATGCAGGCACTTCTCGCTCCGGGCGAGACATATGTGAAACTGACGGTTATCGGCGATTCCATTTACGGCCTGATGATCGATGCCAACGGCGCCACACCGTACAAGGTCGCAGGATCGGCAAGTTCTCTTTTGCCCGTTGTCGCGCGGGTCCGCGATTCGATCGACGGTGCGCTGGAAGATTCGAACGACCTTCGCTCTTTCGACGTCCTTCAATCGGCGGTGCTGTACTCACGCCTGTTCGGTCCGATCGATGACGCGCTGGAAGGACGTTCTGCCCTGGTCGTCGATGGCGGCCAGGTTCTTCGCACCCTGTCGCCGGCGGTGCTCGTTACCGATGCGCAGGCAGCCGTCCAGCGTCAGAGCCAGAGGGCTTCGCGCGACTATTCGGACGTGCCGTTCCTGATCCAAAAGGCACCGATCAGTATCGCCATCTCGCCCAGTTCCTTCATCGCGTCTCGGCAGCTGGGGGCATCGACTGCGCCGGAACCGCTGATCGGTTTTGCCGATCCACGTCCGCTGTCGGAGGCAGCGAACCTTTCGCAGGCCGTTAGCATCGGCCCGTGCGTGTTGCAGCCGGTAGAGCTGGCCAACCTGACCCGCGGCCTTGCGCCTATTCCCCGGCGCGAGATCGAACTGGCGGCAGAAGCGCTGGGCATCGGCGAAGCACGCATTGTCGCGGGCGACGATTTTACGGACCAGAACATGCTCTCGCTGGGATCGCGCGGCGGGACCTTGAGCAACTACAAGATCCTCCATTTCGCCACCCACGGCGCATCGGAAGGGCAATTCGGTTGCGAGCAATCGCCTGCCGCGCTGCTTACGTCCTTCGGCCAGGAAGGCTCCGACATGCTGCTGAGCTTCGACGAGATTCCCAATCTCAACCTCGATGCCAACCTCGTGGTGCTGTCGGCATGCGAAACCGCTTCGGAACTGGGTGAGCGCAACCGCCAGCTTGCCGGCGGCGCGCAGCCGGGCGAAACGCTGGACGGGCTGGTTCGCGCGTTCTTCAGCGCCAATGCCAGGGCGGTGATGGCCACATACTGGGAAGCTTCCGCAAACGAGGATGCCGACATCTTCTTCCGTCGCTTCTACGGCAGCGGTCGCACCCGCGATATCGCGGGTTCGCTGCAGGATGCCCAGGTGGAACTCATCAATACGGCTGAGTATTCGCACCCGCTTTACTGGGGCGCCTTCTTCGTCGTAGGTAACACCACCAACGGAATGCTGGCCGACGGTTCAGGAAGCCGTGCCTCCGCCGACGACGAAACGGCGCAGGTCGCCATGAACGACGCCGCCGGTTCGCGCCGCTAGACAGGAGAAGGCATGCCACCTGCCGCCCGCATCACCGACATGCACACCTGCCCGATGGTAAGCCCCGGGCCGGTGCCGCATGTCGGCGGGCCGGTAATCAAGGGCCAGCCCAACGTCCTGACGGCGATGATGCCACAGGCGCGCATTTCGGACCAATGCGTCTGTGTCGGGCCTCCCGATATCATCGTCAAGGGATCGGCCACGGTGCTGGTAGGCAACCTGCCCGCGGCCCGCCTGGGTGACATGACGGCCCACGGCGGTGTGATTGTCAGCGGTGCGCCCAACGTGCTGATCGGCGACGGCGCCAACGCGGGCGGCGGCGGTGGCGGCGGCGGTATGGGGATGCCGGGCAACGTGCCCTTCTCCGCGCCCAACACGCAGATGAAAGCGATGATCGGGGCGGCCAAGGATGGCAAGCCGTTCTGCGAGATCTGCAACAAGTGAGCGAGTGGTTCGCAATCGTGGATTGCGCCCGCGATGCTCGCCTCCATGCTCTTGTCGAGCGCAGCGAAAAGCGCACGTGCCTGTATTCCGGCGATTACGACGACGATACCCGCAAGGCGCTGCCCTATCTTGTCCAGCTGGACCGTGCCGAACCCCTCGCCGAAACCTGGCGTCAGCACGAAAGTGGCCGTTTTTGGGGAATGCTGTGCGACAGTGACTGCAGCCTTGCCGAATTGCGGCGGCACTTTCGCAAGTTCACCACCGCACGGCTTCCCGATGGAGAGATCGTGCTGTTCCGCTTCTGGGATCCGCGCGTCTTCGAACCGTTCGCGCTGGCGGGAACCGCCGAGGAAGTCGCGCCGATCTTCAGCGCAGTTGCAAGTTTCGTCGCCGATCCCGGCGGGGGGCGGCGGCGGTACGAATGGAACGGTCGCCTGCTGATAAACGGCCAGCCGGTAAGCGCGGCTGCCTAGTCCAGTTTTTCGCCCAGCAGCGCGCGCTGCTGGCGGAACATCGTGAGGCCCTCTCCCACCAGTGGCTCCACCTTTGTCGTCTCGAACGTCAGCGGGTCGACCTTTTCACCATTGATGATGATTTCATAGTGCAAGTGCGGCCCGGTAGAAGCGCCGGTACTACCAACGTAGCCGATAACCTCGCCCTGCCTCACCTGCTGCCCGACTGTCAGATCATCGCGGAACTTGCTGAGGTGCAGGTAGCGCGTGATCATCCCGTCACCGTGGGCCAGTCGCACCATGTTGCCCGCGCCGCCAGCCGGGGCGCGGAAGTCGACCGTGGCATCGCCGGAGGCATAGATGGGCGTTCCCGTGGGAGCCGCGAAATCGACGCCGCCGTGCAGGATTCGCCGCTGCCGGATCGGATGGTTGCGGAAACCGAACTGCGACGAGACGCGTGCGCCGTCCACCGGCGTTCGCATCAGGCTGCGCACGTTGGCCTGCCCGCCGGTATCGAACCACTGGGTTTCGACGGCTCCCGGCGGCGCAAAGGAGAAATACTCGCGATCGCCCTTTTTGGTGACCATGCGCGCATAGAGGAGGCGAAGCGATCCCTCGACGGTTTCGCCATCCTCGGTCACGTCTTCCTGCCACAGGGCCATGAACCGGTCGCCCGCATCCACCTCGTCGGCGAAGCTGAAGTCGTAGGAGAATATCTTCGCGAACGGGGTGACGAGACTGTCGGGCATGCCGGCCACCACGGCGGCGGAGTAGAAGTCGGTCTCGCCCATCTCACCCTCGACGCGGCGTATCTCCGTGCGAATTTCGGCGAAGACGTCGCGCCGGTCAAAACCGCCGTCGGCGCGCCGTGTAAGCTCCACGCTGGCCCCGCTGGGAAGCGAGGCTGCCATGAACTGGGTTTCCTGTCCGTTTTCTCCTTCAGCAAGCCAGATCTCGATCTGCATTTCCTTGTCGGCCGAGTCGAGGGCTGCAATCGTCTCGCGCCCAAGGGCGCCCGCCTCATCGGCAGGAACACGCATGTCGATCAGCGTCTGCACAAGGCCCCGATAACCATCGACGGTTGTAAGCTGCTGCTTGCCCGCAAAGGTTCGCGCCGGGGTCTCTCTCGTTTCCGGCGCGGTCGGCGAGGCTTCGCCTGCCATCGTCTCCGCAGACGAGGCGGCGTTTGCCTCCTCTCCATCAGAGCTCAGGAAGAAAAAGCCGCCAAGCATTACTGCCCCCAGCGCGCCGATGGCCACACTCCATTTGAGCCGCGCACCTTTCGCGGGAGTTTCGGGAGAATCGGCGGCATCCTCGCCCTGCCCCACCCAGCTGCGCGGATCGAAGCCGGGTCCGTCGTTTGCGCCTGATGAAGAAGATGTTGGCGGCTTTGCATCAAGCCAAGTCTTCGGATTGAAAGAATCGGCATTGTTTTCAGACATTTTGCCCTCCGATCTTTCACTCCAACAATACCGACCAAAATGGTAGATACCGCCAATTGAAACTTTCTTCTTTGCCAGTCTTGTGTTTAACTAATCACGAAGGGGGCGGCAAGGTATGGCAGGTAATCGTGTTGCGTGGCGGGAAGGCATGTTCTTGCGTCCGCAGCATTTTCAAGCTCAGGATCGCTTCGTCGAAGGGTTCGTGGCAGCCCGTCACGACCAGGCACTGCCCTATTCATGGGGATTCTCCCAGATTTCGCTCGACCTGGGGTTGGCGGAACTGGGGCAGGTCGCGATTGCCTCTGCCCGGGGCGTGATGCCCGATGGTACGCCGTTCTCGATCCCGGAAGACATGCCGCCGCCCAAACCGCTGGCCATCGCCGAGGATACGAGGGACAGCATCGTCTACCTCACCCTGCCCCCGCGCCAGCGCGGGGCGGTGGAATTTGCCGATATCGAAAGCGGCGCGGTCGACACACGGTTCCTGGTGGAAGAGCAGGAAATCAGCGACAATTTCTCGGAAGAGCGCGCGTCGGAAGATATTGCCCTGGGCCGCCCGAACCTGCGACTCGGCATGACGCCGGACGAGACCGAGGGACGTCTGCTGGTCGGGCTAGCCCGCATTCGCGAAGTCTCGAGCAAGAAGGTGGTCTTCGACGATCGCTTCATCCCCCCGGCCATCGACCTGCGGGCCGGGCGTCTCGCATCGCTGAACAAGGATATCATGGGCCGGGCCGAACAGCTCGCCTCCTCCCTGGCCAGAACGGCTGCCGATTCGGCGGAAGGCGGGCAGGATACGTTCCGCGCTTTCCTGCTGCTGCAGGCGCTCAACCGCTGGACAGCGGTTCTGAAACATCTCGACACGATGCCCGCCATCCATCCCGAGCGGCTGTTCGAGAATTTCCTGGCACTGGCGGCAGAGGCTTCCACGCTCAAACGTTCCGACCGCAAGCCACCGCCCCTGCCAACCTACAAGCACGAGGATCTGCAGGGCTGCTTCGATCCGCTGGTGAACCTTTTGCAGGATCTGCTGTCGGGCAGCCTGGAACAGTCCACGGAAATGCTGCAGCTGGGCAAGGTCGGGAAGTCCAACAGCTCTTTCCAGCACATCATCCGCGACCGCGAGCTGGTGAAGAATTCCTACCTTTACCTTGCCGTGTCCGATCGCTCGAAATCGCTGGAGGAAATCCGCAAGCGGATTCCCGCCTATACCAAGATCGGCTCCACGCTGAAGATGCGCGAAATGGTGCAGTCGAACCTAGAAAGCCGCATTCCGCTGCGGCACACGACCACCCCGCCCTCACAGCTGCGTATCCTGCCGAACTACGTCTATTTCGAGCTCGATCGCAGCTCTCCGCATTGGCCCGAACTCTACGATGCGCCGGGCATCGGTTTCCACATCGCCGACGAGTGGCCCGAACTGAAACTGGAACTGTGGGCGGTTAAGCAGAAGCCATGAGCGACGACGGCAACAAGACTGTCTTTCGTCCTTCCCCGCTGAAAGGCGGCGGGGACCGTCCCGGCACGCCTTCCCCGCCGCCAGCCGCAGGGGGAGGGTTCACCGGCGGCGACTGGGGCACACCGCCGCCACCGCCTCCGCCCCCGACAGGAGGGGGCGGCTGGGACACTCCCTCTCCGCCGCCGCCCCCGCCCGGATCGGGTAGCGGTGGCAGGTTCGATCCGCTGGGTCCGTCTCCGTCCGCACCCCCGCCGCCGCCGATGGGCGCAACGCGTGAATTCATGGCCAGCCCGGCAGATAGCGTGCCCAGCCCCCAAACGCCGCGCACCGATCGCAATCCCATGCTGGCCCACGCCGCACCGGTGTTGGCGATGGTAGCGGCGATGCAGTCGGGCCGCTGGCAGATCAGCCTGCCCGAATTCCACCGCAAGGTGTCCGAAGCTATCGGGCGCTTCGAGCAGGCCATTGCCCCGCTCTACCCCGAACCCGTGCGCCAGCGGGCCAAGTACGCGATCTGTGCCACCGTTGACGACGTGGCGCAGAACCTTCCCGGCTCCGGTAATGACAGCGCCCAATGGGCGCAGCGCAACATGCAGGTGCTGTTCTTCCAGCAGAACATCGGCGGCGACCGGTTCTGGAACCTGGTGCAGGAAATGCTGCGCGATCCGCAGCGCAATTCCGACCTGATCGAGATGTTCCACGCCTGCCTTGCCGCAGGGTTCGAAGGGCGTCTTCGCACCATGCCTGACGGCCAGGGCAAGAAACAGGAGGTGATGAACAGCCTCTACGGGGCACTGGAACACGTACGCAGCCTGTCGCAGCAGGAAGTCGTCAGCCACTGGCGCGGGGAGGATACTCCGCGCAAGCCGCCCAATTTCTGGACCGTCGTGGCGCTGGTTGCCGCCGCAGCGGCGGGCATCGCGTTCCTGCTTTACCTCGTTTTGTTTTTTGTCCTGATGGCCACCAACAGCGAACCTGAGGAACGCGTGGCGGGGCTGTTCCCCAGCGAACCGGTGTCGCTAAACCGGCAGGCTACGGTGCTTGCCCCTCCTCCTACCAGCACGGAAACGCGCCTGCGCGAATTTCTCACGCCGGAAATCCAGCAGGGGCTGGTCGTCGTGGAAAACGACCGCGTGCGCACGACGGTGGGCACGCTGTTCGCGTCCGCCTCGGACCAGTTGGTGGGCGACAATGCCCGCCTGTTCCGCCGTATCGGCGAGGCCATCGAGCTGGAACAGGGTCCGGTCACCGTCGAAGGCCACGCCGATTCCGACAAGGTGAGCCCGACCATCGAATTCCCCAACAACATGGCCCTGTCGCAGGCCCGCGCGGATACGGTTGCGCAGATCATCGCCGGGCAGCTTTCCGATCCGGGCCGGGTCAACGCGGTGGGTTTCGGCGACACGCGCCCCATCGCCACGAATGAAACAGCCGAGGGCAAGGCGGAGAACAGGCGGGTGGAAATCGTGCTCGACCTGGGTTCGTAGGGAGGCGATCGGACAATGAAGCGTTTCCTCACCAACTGGTGGACGGTCTCCATCTTCACAACCGTGGTGTTGATCCTGGTGTTCGCGGTGGGCCTGCCGCTGTTCGTGGACTTCCTGAAGCCGTGGTACGTGCGCGTTCCCGTCGCGCTGTTCTTCATCGCGCTGTGGGGCCTGTGGTGGTTCCTGCGCCGCCGCCGCGAAAAGAAACGCAACGCCGCGCTGGAAGAGCAACTGGCAGAGCAGAACAAGGCGGGCGAGGAAGCGGGCGTGATCGCCGGGCGGATGAAAGAGGCACTGGCCAACCTGCGCAAGGCGAGCGGCAAGCAACGCAACTACCTCTATACCCGTCCCTGGTATGTCATCATCGGCCCGCCGGGCGCGGGCAAGACGACCGCGCTGCTGAATTCGGGCCTGCGCTTCCCCTTCTCGGACCAGGCTGTCGGCGGGTCTTCGGGCACGCGCAACCTCGACTTCTGGTTTGCGGACGAGGCCGTGCTGCTCGATACGGCAGGCCGCTACACCACGCAGGATTCCGACAGCGAGGTGGATTCAAGCGGCTGGAGCAGCCTGCTCGACATGCTGCGCAAGAACCGTCCGTTCGAACCGATCAACGGCGTTTTCGTGGCCATCCCGACCGACGACCTGCTGCGCGGCGACGTGCGCGAGATCGACCGTCATGCGCTGATCGTACGCCAGCGTCTGCGCGAAATCCGCGAGAAGCTGGAAACCAAGCTGCCGGTCTACCTGCTGCTGACCAAGTCTGATCTGATCGCGGGCTTTCCCGAATATTTCGCTGATCTCGACGTCGACGGACGGCGCGCCGTGCTGGGCCATACGTTTGACTGGAAAGGCGGCCCGCTCGATTCCGAAAGCATGGTTCGCGCCTTCGACACCATGACCAACGAGGTTGCCGCCCGCCAGCCCAAGCGGTTGCAGGACGAACCCGATATCCGGCGGCGCAGCCTGATCCTCGGCTTCCCCTCACAGTTGCATGAACTGCGCGCGCCGCTGCACCGTTTCATCGAGGGCGCGTTCCTGAAGGAAGACCGCCCCAGCGGAGAACTGCGCGGGTTCTACCTGACCTCGGGCACGCAGGATGGTGCCGCGCTGGACCGGATCCTGAACACCATGGCGCAAAGCTATGCGATGGATGCCAGTTCCACGCAGGCCGATGGCCGCACCTTTTTCCTCAACCGCCTGTTGCAGGATGTCGCCTTTAAGGAAGCCGGCCTGCCCATCGCCGATTCCAGTGCGACGAAGCGGCAGCGCAACCGCATGGTCGCCATCTGCTCTGCAATCGGCATCGTCACGCTTGGCCTGATCGCTGCATGGACGGTCAGCTTCATCGGCAACCGCGGGTTCCAGGCAGAGACCGCGCGCGCCGCCGTCGCCATCGACAACGAGATCGAGCGCAACCAGCTTGACCTAGTGCAGGTCAGCGATTCCGACACCCCGCTCACCAGTTCAGTAACGGTTCTCGACGCGCTGCGCGCACTTCCCGAGGGGTACGAGGCGCGGCAGGCTGGAAGCCCGGACCTGTCGATGCGCTTCGGCCTGTTCCAGTCGGACCTGAGCCGTCGCAACGTGGAAGCCTATCGCACGGGCCTGCGCCGTATCCTGCTGCCGCGCATCATGCTGGACCTGGAAACCCGGATGCGGGCGAACATGTCGGATGCCTTCGCTCTGTACGAGCCTCTGAAGATCTATCTGATGCTGGGCGGCCATCATCCGCAGGGCGAAATCGATTCCGAAGCGGTCGCCAACATGATGATGCAGGAATGGTCGCAATACCAGTTCCCCGGCGCGGAGAACCGGCCTCTGCGTGAGAACCTGGCCCGCCATCTCGAAGCCTTGACCGAGGATGAGAACATCTCGGCCGCCTGGACCGGACGCGAGGCACCGCTCGACGCGTTGCTGGTGGATTCTGCGCGGCGCGAGATCGCCAACCTCAGCCCTGCCGACCGCGCCTATGCGATCATGAAACAGCGGGCCATCAACCCCGCTGGCGACGTGCGCCTGTCGACCGAATTGCAGCAGGGCGAGGCTGAGGCGTTTGCCGATCCGCAACTGGTGATGGACACGACGGTCCCCTATTTCTTCACCCGCGAAGGCTTCACGCAGGCCTACACCATGCGCCTCCAGACCATCCCAATGACGGTGGAAAGCGAGCTGTGGGTGCTGGGCGAGGATGCTGATACCGGCGGCCTGCGCCGCGAGATGGGCAATATCACTTCTGGCATTTCCGCCCGCTATGCCAGCGATTACATCGCCGCATGGGAAAGCGTGGTCGATGTGCTGAAGCCAGCCGACTACTTCTCCAACCAGCAGGCCTATCGCGCCTTCACCCGCGCCCCCTCCCCCCTGAAGAAAGTGCTCAGCGTGCTGCGCGACAACACGACGTTCGAAGGGGGCGTGGAGGATCAGGCTGGCGAGGTTATCGGGCGCGCATTGGAGAACAACCGCGTGACGCGGGTTGCCAGTGAGATGGGCAGCGCAGCATCGGGGGGCGGTCTGTCCGCAGACCGGGAAATCGCGAACCACTTCCGCGAACTGCACGACTGGGTTGGCAACGGCACGGACCCCGCGCCGGTTGACGAATACGTGGCAAAGGTGCGCCAGGCCTTGCAGGCTGTCATCGTGGCGGGAAGCCCGGGCATCGGCACCGACAGCAGCACCCGCCTGGCAGAGGCAATGGCGCCTTTATCGCAGGCCGCGCTCGAAGTGCCGGCGCTGCTTGGCGACTTTGCCGAGGGTGTCGCCACCGGCGGGGCCAGCGCTCAGGTCAGCAGCCTGCAAAGCGAAGCAGGAGAGACCTGGGCGCAGAACATCCTGCCTGAATGCGAGGCGATCGTTGCCAGCAAGTATCCGTTCGATTCGCAGTCGCCCGAAGATGCCGGGATTTCCGAGACCCGGCAGTTCTTCGCCCTCAACGGCACAATGGACCGGTTCGTGAAAGATCGCCTCGACAACTATCTCGACCGGGAGGACGAATACTGGCGCTGGCGCGACAACGAACCGATCGCCCGTGGGTTCAGCCCCGCAACGCCCGGCGCGTTCCAGAAGGCAGCGCTTTTGCGCGACATGCTGGCCGAAGGGTTGCCGATGGAAATCGCGCTGCTCGACAAGGGCGCGAATGTCAGCCGGGTGGATTTCTCGTCCGGTGGCCTTTCGATGACATTCGATGAAGAAGGCGCGGACAATGCCCAGTCGCTGAACTGGACGCTGGGTGGCGGCCTGGCGCGCACGTCCGAAGTTCGGATCTACGTCGACAACGACGGGTCGGAAGAGCTTGTCTGGCGCCACCCTAACGAAGGGCCGTGGTCGCTTTTCCGCGTGCTGGAGCGCGCCGATATCCGCAATCGCGGCGAAGGCAGGGTCCAGGCAACGTTCAATCCGGGCCCAGCGCAGGCGACTTTCCTCGTCGGCTTTCCGCCGCAGTTCAATCCGTTCGGCGGTGGCGGGCTCTGGTCAGTCACCTGCCCCCAGACCCTGTGATGAATGCCCCGATGGCCACCTGTCTCTACGGAAAATTGCCGGGGCATGGCGACTTCGTATCGAGGGGGCTGGAGCGGTCCCGCGAAGCCGCGCTGGATGAAACACTTGCAAGGTCGGTCGAGCAGGCGCGGGAGGAATGGGGCCCCGAGTTTGGCGAAACCTACGCTTCCGCGCAGCCCTGGCTATTCGCTGCCGCCGCTGGAACGGCCATCGTTATTCCAAGCGCCGACAAGGTCGGGCGGCTGTTTCCGCTCTACGCCGCAACAGGGCACCGCGTGGTGCTGCAGCATCTCTACGACACGGTGGTGGAAGCGATAGCCGCTCCGCAAGGCGCGGATGACCTGTTCGAGGCACTGGAGAACCTCGAGATTTTCGACGGCGGTGCAAGTTCGGAACCCGAAGGCCAATGGTTCTGCATCGATGAAAAGGCCCCGCGCCTGCCGCTGTGCTGGGATGAGGCCAGCGTGACCCCGGGAGTGATCATGGCATGACTTTTCGAATCCGATCGGCAGGGATGAGTGACCCCGGACTGAAGCGCCCGGCAAACGAGGATTCGATGCTGATCGATGACGACCAGTCCCTGTGGGTGGTGGCCGATGGCATGGGCGGTCACAAGAATGGGGCCTTCGCGTCGTCGCAGGCAGTCGGCCGCCTGGCGGAGCTTGCGTTCGAAGAGGATTTCGACGTGGCCCTGCAGCGCACCGCGGACTGCATCTACGCCGCCAACCAGCAGATATGGGAGGCCGAAGGCGGCTCGGAAGCTCGCGGGACCATGGGCACCACTATCGTTTCCCTGCTGATCCGGGGGCAGCGTTTCGCGATCCTGTGGGTAGGCGACAGCCGTGCCTACATCTATCGGCGCGGGGGCCTTTTCCGCCTCAGCACCGATCATACGCACGTGCAGGACCTGGTCGACCAGGGCATGCTCGAACCCTTGGAAGCCGAACATCACCCGATGGCCCACGTCCTGTCCCGCGCCCTCGGCGTACAGGAAACCGTGCAGGTCGATATCGTCGAGGACACGCTGGAGCCGGGTGACATATTCTTGCTGTGCAGCGATGGGTTGACCGGTCCCGTTAGCGAAGACCATATCCGCGAAATCGTGTCCGCCCATGCACCAGCAGAAGCCGTGGACAAGCTGATCGAGGCGGCCCATGCGAACGGGGCGCCCGATAACGTGAGCGTGGCACTGATAGCTGTCGAGAGTGATTCCTGATGGCCGGACAAGACAACTCGAACGGTGACGACGAGGACGACAAGACCGTCTTCAATCCCGTGCCTCCGCCCGCTCCGGAAGACGGCGGGGATGATGACAAGACAGTCTTCGAACCTGCGCCTCCGCCTCCTCCGGAAAACGAAGAGGAGGACGAGAAAACCGTTTTCCTGCCCCGCCTGGAGCCGGGCGAAGATGCCGAAGCGGTTCCGCCAGCCCAGGCGCCCTCGCCAGCACCGCCGCCAAACCCGTCGGCCTTTCCCGACTCGCGCAGCAGCCCGCCCAACCCGTCGGGTTTTCCCGGCGCGCCAGCCTCGCCAAGCGAACCGATCCGACCGATCGAGGTGGGCGATTACGTCAATGTCTACCGGGTCGAGAAATTCATTGCGCGCGGCGGAATGGGCGAAGTCTGGCAGGCAGTGAACCCGCACCCGCCGCACGAGCAGGTGGCGGTGAAGATCATGCTGCCCGATCTCGCTCGGGACGAGAACGTGCTGAACATGTTCTACAAGGAAGCGTCCGCGCTCGGCCGGTTGCACCACGAGAACATCGTGCAATACCGCATCGCCTCGCAAGGGCCCAACGGCCAGCCATACCTGATCACGGAATTCGTCGACGGGCCGAGCCTGGAGGAACTGCTGGGCGAATTCTCGCCGGACGAGGCGCAGTTGAAACGGCTCACCCAGCGCCTGACCCGTGGTCTGGGTGCCGCCCATGCCCAGGGCGTCGTTCACCGCGATATCGCGCCGGACAATATCCTTCTGGTCGCCGGAGACGCGGCCCGGCCCAAGATCATCGATTTCGGCATCGTCAAGGATACCAGCGAATCGAACAAGACTATCATCGGTGACGGCACGGCCGGTAAGCTGCGCTACATGGCGCCCGAGCAGATGGGCGAATACAACCGCAATGTCGGGCCGTGGACCGATATCTACAGCCTGGCCCTGACGATGCTGGCGGTGGCGACGGGCGACCACGCCGACATGGGCGGATCGATGGCCGATGCCGTGCTGAAGCGGCGGGGCGTGCCGGACCTTTCCGCAATTCCCGAAGCGCTGCGACCGGCATTCACCGCCGCCCTGCAACCCAATCCGGCCGATCGCCCGCAGACAATGGCCGAATTCTCAGGCCTGCTGGACGATGGTAGCAAGGCCGTTACGGGCGCGCTTGGCGGGCTGGACGCTCCCTTGAATCCAGAGAAGGATGCTGCCGGGAAACAGGATCGGGCCCCGCACCAAAAGGACGGGAAGAAGGACAAGCCCGGATTGTTTACCGATCCCTCGAAGAAGTGGATCGTCTATGGTGGCGCTGGAGCGGTGGCCGCTTTGGCCATCCTTGTCACTGTCATCGTGTTTGCGACAAGTCCCGACGATCTTCCCGAAGATGCCGTGGAAGGCGGCACGGGTCAGGTCGCGCAAGGCACCTCCGATCCCGCCGCGCCCAGCATCGATCAGATCGCGGCCGCAGCGGTGCAGGAGGTCGATTGCGCCTGGCTGACGTTCGATGGAGCGAGCGGCAACAGCGCGCGATTCACCGGCGGTGCTGCCCGCCCCGGTGCGGTGCAGACTGCGCTGGAAGGTGCCTTTGCCGCCAACGGCATGCCCAACGTCACGCCCGACACGCGGGGCCTGGTGACATTCGGCGAGAACCTGTGCCCAATGGTCGATGCCCTGCGCACTGCGCGCAGCGAACGCCCGCTGATGTCCACCCCTCAAGAGTCCTACGAGATAGAGATGCAGGAATCCGTGCACGGCGACAGCGCGGAGATTGCCAGACCCATCCTGCAGGCCAGTGGACTGAGTCCGGACGACGAAGCCATCCTGCTCTACATCGACGATACGGACGCGGGTGTTTTCTCGGACAATCGCGAAATGATCAGGCGCGGCGCATTGGCGAGCCAGGGCTCGGTAACCACGACCGGCTTTCAGACCAAGGTCGAGTATGAAACCGAAGGCGGTGCCGCTTTTGTAATCGTCACCGGACAACAGGAATTTCCGCGTGACCTTTTCCCACGAACGGACGAGGCGGAACTCGGCGAGATCAGGGTAACTCCCGATTGGGCGAACCGGTTCGAGCAAGCGGCGCGAGAGAACAACTGGCAAACCGATATTCTCTGGTTCCGCATCACGGATGACGTGCCGAACTAGAGAGCACGAAGGGTTCAGGGCTGCCTTGACGCCTCCTCATAGGCCTGGCGGAATTCCTTGGAGAACACGTCCAGGAACGCTTCGGCAGACCCCTGCGCGACGCCGCCGAATTCCTTCTCGTAAGCCTTCCACAGTTCGGCCTCGCGCTGTCCGGGAATAAGCTTCGACAGACCGCCCTTCTCTTCCGTACGGGCCTTTATCGCGGCGGGCGAAAATCGCTTGAGGGTCGCCTGCAGCGCGCCCTGCATCGCTTTCAGGGTCGCTATCTGGTGAGCCTGAAGGTCGCGGAAGGCATCCTCCACCGCGCGGTCGGCTTCCATGTATCCCCGCATCGGCGGGTTCAGAGTCATCTCCAGCGCCTGTTCGACGTTCCTTGCGAATTTCAACGGGTTGTTACCATCGAAACGCAGTTGCGTGGCCGTGGCGCCCATCTGGTCCTTCGCCCGCGCCCGTGCTTCCAGCAGTGTCATCAAGCCGGCGAGAAGGCGGTGCAGCAGACGCGCGGTGCGCTCTGCAGTCTCTTCCGGCGTCTGGCTCAGCTTCTGGGGATCGACTCCCAGATAGCGGACGAGTTGCTGATAGGCCGCATCAGGGACCTGTGCGGCCGTAGGCGGCGGGGTAGCTGGTGCTTGCTGCTGGGAGCGACGACGCGCAGGCTGGGCTCCGGTGGGCGGCGGCGGGGCCGGACGGGCCTTGGCGTCAGGCTTGCCGGCAGGGTACTGCGTACCCCAGTTCCCTTCCCCCGAAGGCACCGCGGCACCTGGCGCGGTTCGGCCAGCTTCGGGCGGTGCCGGCGGTTGGGAAGCGGGTGCTGGCGAAAATGGATCGGAGGTCTGCGCGGCCGGGTTGAGAGGCAGGAACGGATCATCGTCCTTGCCGCCATCGAGAGGTGCGAAATCGTCGTCTGCTGGCGCGCCAAAGCCCTCGTCCGAGGAGACCGGAGCATCCCATGATGCTGCGGCCCAATCGACCTGGTGATTGTTGGTTAGCGAGCCGAAGATGTCATCGCCATCGGGAGCGAAATTGCCCGAACCCGCTTCGTCGGCCCACTCCGACACTTCCCTCGCTGCATCTTGCGGCAGGCCCCAGTCCTCGGCAGCACCCGCAGCCGGTTCGCTCGCACCAGCGGGAGCGCCCGCACCGCCGGAAGGCAGGCCTTCCCAGTCGTCCCAACCGGTGTTTTCTTCGGCGGCCTTACGCTCCTCCTCGCGCTCGAACGACTCGCGCGCTTCGCCGGAAACGACGGCGACGATCTCGTAATCACCGATGTAGATCCGGTCGCCCGGAGCAATGGGATGAGGGCCCTGAACCGGCTCCTGCCCGTCATTGACGAAGGTGCCGTTGGAACTGATGTCCGAAAGGAAATACCGGCCCTCGCGGTACTGAATTTCGCAGTGCTTCCGTGAAATGCCCGCCTTGTTTGAATCGGGCAAGGACCAGTCGTTTGTGGCCGAACGCCCGATCAGCCCGCCCCTGCGATGCAGGACGAATTCCAGGCTGGCTCCATTCTCCAGCCTATCCCTGTTCTGGATGCGTAGTGTCAGGCTCACGTCTTGGTCAGGGCATCTGTTCCGGAAATCGCCACCTTCTCGCCCAAATCGAGTGCCTTGTCGAGAAATGCGTTGGTTTCTTCCCGCTTTAACACAGCCGCAGACACAATCGCGCCTGCCACCAGGTGACCCGTAACCGCGGGATCGCCGTTTACCGGCTCCAGATCGGGATCGGAGATAGAGCCGCCGGAAAAGAAGATCGCGTAACCCAGCAATTTCTCCGGACTGTCCTCGCTCGCCCGTTCCGCCTGCGCGAACATGGCGCGGCGAAATTCATCGGATGGCTGATCGATCCAGCGCTGCGCATAGTCCATAAGGTTGCGGCGGACGGGTGGGTAATCCTTTCGTTCGGAGAGGGGTGCAAGGCACGCGGCCGCCCAGGCTATCGCTTCTGCACGCGGCAGGGCTGCGGCCAGGAAGCCGACTGCCTGTACCCGCTCCGCGGATTTGCGCAGCGCGTGAAAGTGCGCCCTTGGGTTTACTTCCGGAGCCGGCAGCTGCCCTTCCTCCACCCCGCATTGCCGGGCGAGTTCTCGGGCATCGGTCCACAAGACGGTCGTCCACTCGGTCATGACTGAATGCCTCCCGCTCCCGGCCTAGTTGATCTTCACCAGGGCACCTTTTTCAGTCAGGATGCCCCCTGCGGAAACCTCGGTCATGGCCTTGCCATCAACCTTTATCATGGTCGAACTCAAGGTCGCACCTGTCGGAGTAAGCGTCAGCTTCGTCATGCCAACCACGAGCTCGATCTGCTGCATCGCCTCGATCTTGATCTTGCCGGCGCTAGCCTTGGTCTCGATATTGCCCATTGTCACGGTGAGCTTGTCGTTGCCCTGCTTTATCGTGGTGGTCCGGTTGCCCGACGTGTAGGTGTTCTCTTCGTTCTTTTCGAGCGTGTATTCCCGGTTACCGTCGATCTCCACCTTCTCGTCGTTCTTGACGTAGCGAGACCTGTCATGGCCGACTTTCAGTTCCTCGTCATGACCGATGTGGGTCGAGGTATCGAAGCGAACGCGGATATTCATGTCGCGCTCGGCATGGAGGAATACCTCTTCCTTGCCACCCTTGTCCTCGAACCGAAGTTCGTTCGCCTTGGGCTTGCCGGTATCCAGATCCTCGGTCTCGGGGTAGGAGTCCTGTTCGCCGTAGGTCAGGGTACGCCAGACAGCGCGCGTCTTGTTGGCGGGCAAGTCGTAGACCGGCATGTGCTCGGCATTGAACACGCGCCCTGTCACCAGCGGCTTGTCCGGATCGCCGTGCAGGAAGTCCACCAGCACTTCATGCCCAACGCGCGGCAGGATGATATTGCCCAGGCCGCCCGTCTGGGAAACGCGGATCCAGCAGGTCGTGCGTTCACCCGGCTCGTCATTGCGATCCCAGTGGAAGCGCACTTTCACGCGGCCGTATTCGTCGGTGTAGATCGTCTCGCCCTCGGGCCCGGTAACGATCGCCGATTCCAGGCCCACCACACGCGGCTTCGGCGTGTCGTTCGGGGCGCGGAACTGGGTGTCGGCGGGGATGGCCACGAAATGCACGGTATCTTCGTCGCGCTTGCCGGTACCCGAGCGGTAGGACTGGGACTGCAGGTTGTGGACTGTCGAAATGATCAGGTAATCGCGGTTGAAGCGCGCAGTCGGGTGCTCTGCGACCGTCACTGTTGTGCCCACACAAAGGGCCTTGGCCGTGGCGTCGGCAGCGTAGGTACGCCGCAGCGCCCGAAACTCTTCCAGCCGGGCGGAGCTTAACCGCTGCCCGCGACCGTCGTCGATGAACTGGCCGGGGTAGCTGTAATATTCGTAGCTGTCGTGCTCGTGCTGGGCGGAATCGGTGGCGATACCATCCACCGGTTTCGCCGGTTTCTTGAAATCGAAATCGCGCAGTTGCACGCGTTCGTGCCCAGAACTGGCGACACGCTCGGTCCACTTCTTCAGATAGTATTTCGAGCCCCATTCGGCACTGACCCGGTAGGACTGGCTCACATCGGCCGTGGGATTGAAAGCCAGGCCGCCTGCCTTGGTTTCCTCGTGCTGGTTGGCCCTGTCGCAGATCACCATCTCGTGCCGGTCTTCATGGTGGCGGAAGAAGTAATAGAGCCCCTCCTGCTCCATCAGGCGACTGACAAAGTTGAAGTCGCTTTCAGCGTACTGCACGCAATATTCGTAAGGTTCGTAGCTTTCAGCCGCGAGGTATTCCACATCGGTAAACCCGACTCGCGCGAAAACATCCTTCAGAATGTCGAGGACCGACTTCTCCTGGTAAATGGCGAACCCGCTGGCCGTGTCCATGAAGTACAGGAACGGTCGCAGCGAGAGGTTGTAATAAAAGCCATCGGCTGTCTCGCGCAGATATACGGCCTCTGTCAGGTAGCCGTTGAAGTAGCGAACCTCGTCCTCATCCTCGAAAACGGAAACGCCAACGCGTTCACCGATGTGCGGGCCGAGGTCCAGCTCCCCCAGTGGCGAGGTGATGACCAGTTCGAATTCGAAGGGGTCGGACAGGTTCTCTCTCGCGGTCAGCGAGACGAATTCGACCTGCTCGCCCCCCAAATCGACGGCTAGCCGGGTTTCGCGGTATTCGCTGGTCAAGGTATGCCCTCCCCGTTGCAATGCTCCCTAAATCACATGAAAATCAATTCACGGCAAGGTGACCTGTTTTGAAGCAAAGAATTTTCCGCGACTTGCCGTTGACCGACCTACGTGGTATTTAACAAAATATTGACTGTCCGGATTCTCTTTTGTGATTCCGACATGCTTGGGGGAGCCACGGACATCACTTTCTCAGACGCTCGTGCTGGAGTCTAACATGAAGTATTTGGCTGTTTTTCTTTCGTTTGCTGTCGCCGCGCCCGTGATGGCTCAGGCTGACGACAACGAATACGATCCCGTGCAGGCTGCACAGATGATCTGCGATGTCACCTCCTCTACGGACACTCCCATTTGCGGCGAAGCAGCGCTTGAACTTGCCATGCGCCCCCCGGAAACCATCGGGGATGTCGGCGTGGTCAAGAAACCTCGCGTGCTCGGGGCAAGCGTCGCGAGTGAAACCGTGAGCACGCCCGCCGCTGCAACGCCGGCACGCAGCATACCGCGCCCTCGCCCGGTGACGCGCCGTAGTTCCGCCCCGGTCGATAATGCCAGTCTTGCCGCGGCGATCATTCCGCCTGAAGTGGCAGGCACGTCGGCTCTGATGGTCACCTTCGCCAATAACTCCGCACGCCTGACCGAAGCCAGCCAGACTGCGATCAACAGCTTTGCCGTGGGCCTGCAGAGCGTTGACGAGCTTACCGGTGGCGGCAACCGCTTCCGCATCGAGGGCCATACCGATGCCGCCGGTGCAGACGAGTTCAACCAGCAGCTTTCCGAACAGCGTGCGCAGGCAGTTGTCGACGCGCTTGTTGCCTACGGCATTCCGGCAGAACGGTTCGAAGTGGTTGGCAAGGGTGAAGCCGAGCCGCTCGAGGGGCGTCGCGGCAATGACCCGCTGAACCGCAGGGTCGTAGCGGTGGTCGTGGACTGATCCGGGTTCAGGGGGGATGAAAAGTCTAGACGAGTTGCTCGCGCCGATCGAGGGTGACTCCCCGACCGGCGAGGACCTCGACGATTCCGAAACGTTCGAAGCGCTCCGGACCGCTTTCGATTTCCGCTTTCCCATCGACGTCGGCCTCGAAGAGGTCGAAGAGGGGCGCGAGATGCCTCCGCCCGTCGATTGGGAAAAGCAGATCGCAATAATCGAAGACCTTAGCGACAAGACCAAGGACATATTCCTGGCTGCCTCGCTGGCGCGATGCGGGATCGCGATCGATGACATCGATACCGTCGAACGCGGCCTGATGATGATGGCCGGGCTCCTCGAAACCTATTGGGAAGACGTCCACCCGCAGGTGGCGGTGCTGGGATATATCGGGCGCAAGGGGGTGTGCGAGCAGATCGCCGGCCGCGGCGCTTTCTCGATCCCGTTCCTGAACACGACCATCCTTCGCGAAGGCCGCGCTGCGTTCCGGGCCGGGCAGGTGATGGATGCCGAGGCCGGCGGGCCAAGCTCGGACGAATATGCGCCCATCAAGCGCATGCTTGAAACCTGGGACGAAGAGCGCAAGCAGGCAACTGCCGACAAGCTGCAATCCATCATCGACACCATCAAGCGCATCGAAGGTGCGATGAAGGTTCACGCAGACGGTGAGGAAGCGCCGAGTTTCGATACCACCATCGAATACGTGAACAGCGTCCGCATTGCCTACATGGTCCTGGCGGAAATGGAATCCGCCAAGGCCGATGGCGAGGAGAGTTCCGATGGGGATGCCGCTGGCCAAGATGCGCCGAAGGCGTCTGTCGGCGGCGCGGGAACGCCCCTTTCGGGCGAGATTCGTTCTCGCGACGACGTCCTTCGCGCGCTTCGTGCGATTGAGCAATATTACGAACGGGCGGAGCCAGGACACCCGGTAAAGATAGCATCGCGGCGTCTCGCGGGCTGGGTCAACAAGGATTTCATGCAAATTCTCAATGACATAGTTCCAAACAGCGTAGACGATGCCACTAATGTACTTCTAGAAAGACAAGACGATGATTGATCGTTTGTGATTCTCGTCAATCGATTCTAGGATGCTGCGACGAGTCTCTTAAGGACTAGTTGAAAGAGGGGGAATTATAGTGTCGGATTCAGGTCAGAAGTTTATCGGCAGAAACCGGGCTCCGCGCGTCCATATCTCCTATGATGTCGAAACCTACGGCGCACGAAAGTCGGTCGAACTGCCTTTCGTAATGGGCGTGATGTCGGACCTGTCCGGTTCCAGCCATGTCGAGAAGAAAGACCTCAAGGATCGCGAATTCCTGGAATTCGACATCGACAATTTCGACAAGCGCATGGGCGCCATTGCGCCGCGCGCCGCTTTCAACGTGGACAATACGCTGGAAGGCGATGGCAAACTTTCGGTCGATCTCACCTTTTCCAAGATGGACGATTTCGACCCTGCGACCGTCGCAAAGAATGTGCCCGCGCTGAAGAAGCTGCTCGAGGCACGAGACGAGTTGAACAACCTGCTTGTTTTCATGGATGGCAAGTCCGGCGCGCAGAACCTGATCGATCAGGTGCTGAAGGACCCTGCACTGCTCAAGGCCATTTCCGCCTCGAAACCTGCCGCAAACGATGCGGAGGCGCCGGAAGCTGCAGAGGGCGAAGCCGAATAAGAAGCTGGCGGGGCACAGGCGACTGCCATGCCCGGCCGATTGCACAGCGCGTTATTTTTTGATGGAGGATTTTGATGGCTTCGGAACCGACGCAAGAAGCTGGGGGGCAGCCCGGTTCGGCCTTTGAATACGACGAATTTTCGTCGCTGCTCGAAAAGGAATTCAAGCCGAAGGACGATTCGGCGAAGGATACCATCAGCGCCGCCGTGGCCACGCTGGCGCAGCAGGCACTGGAAGATGCCTCGCGCATTTCGGACGATGTCTATGCAACCGTCGATGCGATGGTGGCCGAGCTCGACCGCAAGCTGTCGGAGCAGATGAACGCCATCCTGCACCATCCCGATTTCCAGAACCTGGAGTCGGCCTGGCGCGGTCTCAACTATCTGGTCAACAACAGTGAAACCGGC
This sequence comes from uncultured Sphingomonadaceae bacterium, assembly GCA_947493195.1. Taxonomy (GTDB): domain Bacteria; phylum Pseudomonadota; class Alphaproteobacteria; order Sphingomonadales; family Sphingomonadaceae; genus Alteraurantiacibacter. The sequence goes on from CANLQG010000009.1 coordinate 114,148, forward strand.
AAGGACCTGAAGATCCGCGTGCTCAATGTGGAGCGCAAGGAACTGGAAAACATGTTCAAGGCCTACCGCGGCGTGGCCTGGGACCAGAGCCCGCTGTTCAAGAAGGTTTACGAAACCGAATTCGGCCAGCTCGGCGGCGAGCCATACGGTGCCTTCGTTGCCGATTTCCAGTTCGATCACACGACCAAGGACCTGAACGTGATGAAAGGCCTTGCCCGGATCGGCGCGGCCGCTCACGCCCCGATCCTGGCGGCGGCCGATTCCAATTTGCTGAACATGGATAGCTGGGCCGAACTGGCGGATCCGCGCGACCTTTCCAAGCGCTTTTCCACGACGGAACATGCCGCCTGGAACGCCTTCCGCGATTCCGACGACAGCAAGTACCTGGCGCTGACGATGCCGCGCATCCTGGGCCGGGAGATCTACAGCACCAAGGACAATCCCATCGAGGGGTTCGAGTTCGACGAGGTTACCAACGGCGAGCACGACAACCATCTTTGGATCAATTCCGCCTATGCCATGGGCGTCCGCATCAATTCGGCCTTCCGCGAGTATGGCTGGTGCACCCGCATCCGCGGCGTGGAAAGCGGCGGCACGGTTACGGACCTGCCCAATTCGGTCTTCCCGACCGACGACGGCGGCGTGGACCAGAAATGTCCTACCGAAATCGCCATTTCCGACCGGCGCGAGGCCGAACTTTCGGAACTGGGACTGCTGTCGCTGGTCCACCGCAAGAACACGACTTCGGCCACGTTCATTGGCGCGCAGACGGTCCACCGCCCTGCCCGCTATGACAATGCCGATGCAACCGCGAACGCCAAGCTGGCATCGCGGCTGCCCTATATCTTCGCCAGCTGCCGCTTTGCCCACTATTTGAAGTGCATGGTGCGTGACTGGGTTGGTGGCTCGCGCGAGGAAGGCCAGCTTCAGGCCGAACTCAGCGACTGGGTCCACCAGTATGTCGACGCTGCGCCAGAAACCAGCAGCGAAGAAACGAAGGCAAGGCTTCCGCTGAAGAAGGCGGACGTTTCGGTCGAACCGGATCCCGAGAATCCGGGCTACTATAGAAGCAGGTTCCTGTTCGTGCCCCACCACCAGTTGGAAGGCATGGATGTGAGCGTAAGCATGGTGTCGCGCCTGCCAAAGCAAGATTAACGGCAGAGATTATCCAGTAACCACCTGCATTTGGAGAGACATATGACTGTTTCGATTTTCATGAACGTCGACGGCATCAAAGGCGAATCCACCGACGAGAAGCACAAGGATGAGATCCGGCTGAGCTCGTGCAGCTTTTCCGCGGCCAATTCGTCTGCTTACAACAACGCATCCAAGACCGTGTCGAAGGGCCAGGCCCAGATGGCGGACATCCAGTTCAGCAAGGAAGCCGACAAGACTTCGGTCGAGCTGTTCAAGGCCTGCGCTTCGGGCAAGGTCATTCCGAAGGTTAAAATCGCGTTCCAGACCAACGTCGGCGATGACAAGAAGATCGACTTCCTGGTGTACGAACTCGAGAACGTCGTGGTGAACAGCTACAACTTCTCCGCTTCGTCCGAAGCCGACGAGCATGGCAGCCTCACCTACGCAAAGATCAAGCAGATCTACGACCAGCGCGACGAAAAGGGCACTTCGAAGGGCAAGGTCGAAGGCTTCTTCGATGTTCTCCTGAACAAGGCGGGCTAAGGCTTTTCAAGCCTTGGCCTAACCCACGCTGTGCAAGATGCCGATGCATTGTTCTCCGCAGGAGATATTGACGGGGCGCGCGCGGTCCTGATCGAACAGGTCCGCGCCGACCCTGGCAACTGGGAGGTGCGCAGCTTCCTGTTCCAGATCTTCGCCTTGCGCGGAGAATGGGACCGTGCCGAAAAGCAGCTCGATACGCTCGCCAAACTCGATCCTGCGGCGCAGATGCTGGCGGTTGCCTATCGCCAGTGCATCGCCGCAGAGCGGGACCGCGAGGCGTTGATCGCGGGGAAGGCCGAGCACAGCCCGCGGTTCGATTATCCGTGGCTGGCCAAGCTGGGCGATGCCCTGGCCCTCACCGGCCCGGACCCGTCCGCTTCCGCATCGCTGCGGGCCGAGGCTTTCGACGAAGCTCCCACCACACCCGGAACCGCCGACGGGACGCCATTCGAATGGATTGCGGATGCCGATCAGCGGTTCGGCCCGACGCTGGAAACCATGATCGCCGGACGGTATGCGCTGCTGCCGTTCCAGGCGCTCGAATCGCTGACCATCCACGCTCCGGTGGATCTTCGCGACACGGTTTGGGGTCAGGCGGAATTCGGCCTTCGCGACGGGGCACGCGTCGCCGGATATGTGTGCGTACGTTATCCCGGCTCACACGAGGCCAAGGACCCGGACGTGGTTCGCGGCCGGGTGACCGAGTGGCGCGAGGACGGCGATCTGGAGATCGGCCTGGGCCACCGCCTGATGGTGCTGTCCGACGGTTCGGAACATCCGCTCATGTCATTGCGCAAGATCGAGTTCGACCGGACCTGAAATGTCATCCCATATCCGTCTCCGCCCGACGTTGTTCGACAAACTCGTCTATGGGAGCGAAATCGCCAGTCTATCCAGCGAGGATGACCTGCCCACAGTCTCACGCGAAGAATTCCGCAATTTCGCGGCCTCGAACGTCGAGCGCTTCACCGAGAATTCGCTGCGCGCCAGCATCCGCCGCGATCTGGCCTGGCTGCTCAACACGATGTCTTTCGAATCCGGCATGGATCTCACCGACTTTCCCGAAATTCGCACCTCCGCGCTTAACTACGGGGTGCGCGATTTCGCCGGTCGCACGCGCGACACCACGTCGTTGCGAGAACAGGCGCGGGAAATCCGCGATGCGATAAAGGCTTTCGAACCGCGCCTGGACCCGCGCTCGCTGCGGGTGCATCCTGCGCCAGACCCGCTCTCCAACGGCAAGGCCGTGTTCGTGATCGAGGCGGAGATCGCCGGAATGCCGAACCTGGCACCGGTGCGCTTTCAGACGCAGGTGGACAGCGATACTGCCGCTGTCGAAGTGACCGAATAATGGATCCGCGCCTGCTCAGCCGCTACGAAGGAGAGCTTGATTACCTGCGCGCAGATGCCAAGCGTTTTGCCGAAGAACACGAAACCGTCGCCGCCCGGCTGGGTCTGAATCAATCCGATCCCGATCCCTACGTCGAACGCCTGCTGGAAGGGGTGGCCTTCCTTTCCAGCCGTGTGCAGCTGAAGATCGACGACCAGTTTCCGCAGTTCACGCAGCACCTGTTGCAGGCCATCCAGCCGCATTATCTCGCGCCCACGCCATCGATTTGCATCGCCGCCTTCGGCCCCAAGGACGGAGACCAGGGCCTGCTGTCCGGACACACGGTTGCGCGCGGTACCGAGTTGACAGCGGAACCGCCTGCGGGAACGCGCACGCCCGTCACCTTCGTTTCCGGCCACGAGGTTACGCTGTGGCCGATCAAGGTGGCGAAGGCCGAGTACATCGGTTCGCGGGCCGCCGTGGCTGCCCAGGCCGCCTTGGCAGGGGTGCGTGCGAACGCTGCCCTCACCATCAGGCTGGAACCCACCGGCGGCCTCGACCTGCGTCAGGTCGAGGCAGACACGCTCGAAATATTCCTCGAAGGCAACAGCGCGGTACCCAACGAACTGTACCGCCAGATCATCGGCGAGGCCGTGGCCGTGATCGCCCGGCCGATGGACGCGCAGTCCAAGAGCCACGCCGTGCTGGAAAAGCCCGCGCAGTTCGGCTTTGCGGAGGAGCAGGCCCTGCTGCCGACAGACGGGCGTACGCTGGATGCCTATCGGCTGCTAACAGAATACTTCGCCTGCCCCGAGCGATTTCGTTTCGTGCAACTGCGGGACTTGAAGAAGGCTCTGAAGCTCTCGGGCGAGGCGGTCGAAATCACGATCCTGTTCAATCGCTCCTCCGAAACGCTGGTACAGGCGGTAAGCGAGCGGAACCTTCGACTCTATGCCACACCTGCCATCAACCTGTTCGAAAAGCAGTTGAACCGCGTTCCCTTCAGCAAGACCGAGCACGAGTTCAAGATCGTGCCCGACCGCGACGGGGTGCTGGATTTCGAAGTCTTCCGCCTGCTGAACGTGAAGGCCTACGATCGCAACAACCGCAACCCGCGCACAGTCGCGCCGCTTTATGCTTTTGGCGCCCTGCTCTACGACTATCGCGACGCGCTGTTCTTCACGACGTCGATCCGGCCCAGAAAGCTTTCGCGCAAGGAACGCCGCCAGCGCACGCGCGAGGATTACATCGGCACCGAGACCTGGATGAGCCTGACCAGCCCCGGCGATCCGGAGGGGCTGGAACACGTCCGCGACCTGTCGGTCCGCGCGCTGGTAACCAACCGCGAATTGCCCGAATTGCTGCAGTTTTCTGGCGACAAGCACCTGACGGCATCGGGCGTTCCGGCACGCTCCATTCAGGTGGTGCGCGCCCCCACCAGCCCCCTGCCGCCCATGGGAATGGGCGATGCCGCCTGGCGGGTTATCGGCCACCTGACCCCGAACTATGCGACGTTGCTGCCCGAAGACGGCGGCGATGGGGAGCTGCTCAAGAACCACCTCGCGCTTTACGGAAGGCAGGAGGACCCCGTGATGCGCGCGCAGATCGACGGGATCGTGTCGGTCAGGGGAAAGCCCGTCACGCGCCGCGTGCCCGACCTTGGCCGTCTTGCGATGGCCCGTGGTCTGCGGGTGGAAATAGAGCTGGATGATGCCAGTTTCGACCAGTCTCGCATGTTCATGTTCTGCGCGGTCGTGGACAGGTTCCTGTCCGAATTCGCGATGGTGAACTCGTTCACCGAAACCCATTTCCGCAGCAAGTTCCAGGGAGAGGTAGCGGCATGGCCACCAAGGATCGGTCGCCGACACGGTATCTGAACTTCCTGCGGGAAGCTGCGGAAATCCCTCGTCGGTACAATCTGTTTGCCCTCGTCAGGGGCGCGGCCGCGCGTGCCGGTGACAAGCCGCCAGTCGGCAAGAGCCGCCAGCCTTCGCAGGATGTGATACGACTGCACCATATTCCTCACACCGCCTTTCCCGCACCCACGCTGGACAACATCAAGTTCGAGGGGCCGGTGCCGGTGGCAGAGGGTTATTGGCTGGGGCTGACCGGGCCGATGGGTCCGCTCCCCCTGCATCTCACCGAATTCGCGATCTACGAACGCCGCTATTCGAAAAGCCAGCCGTTCGGCGATTTCCTCGATTTGCTGGCGGGCCGGTTTCTGCAGTTGTTCTACCGCGCCTGGGCTGTTTCCCAGCCTGCGGTGCAGGCAGACAGGCCCGAAAAGGACATGTTTCGCGAGCGGATCGACCAGCTCACTGGCGCTGGTGAAGGTGCGAACGACAACAGTGCCATGCCGCGACTGGCGCGGCTTTTCTATGCCTCGCAGTTCGCCTCTCGCCGCAGCGCTGGTTCGATCGAGGGGCTGCTGCGGCACCTGCTGAACATGCCCGTGCGCGTGTTCGAGTTCCAGCCGCGATGGTCCGACATCGATCGTGAGGACCAGACACAGCTTGGTCTGCGCCATCACAAACTCGGCGATGCGCTGATCGGCAGCCGGATGCTGCACGTATCCTACGCCTTTACCGCCGAGATCACGTCTTCGCAGGAACACGAGTTTCGCCGCCTGCTGCCGTCCGGGCCGCTGTTTCCGATCGTGAAGGAAGCGCTGGACGCGATAACGCCGGGGCACCTGGAATGGACGTTAAGCCTGCGGCTGCCGGGTCCCGAAGCTCCGCCAGCCAGCCTGGACGGACGCACGCCGCTGGGATGGTGTTCCTGGCTCGGAAACGTTTCGAACGACGACATGCGCAGCGATGTGCACCTGCGGCGCACTGCGTTGCGATGATATTTGACAGGGGGAATGACAGATGACGGAAATCAGCCGCAAGGCCTTGTTCGGGCGCCTTAATCCGACTTCGCTGAAAGCCGTGGAGACGGCCACCGGTTTCTGCAAGATGCGCGGCAATCCCTATGTGGAACTGGCCCACTGGTTGCATATCATGATGCAGGATTCGTCCAATGACGTGGCCTCCATCCGCACTGCCTTCGGCCTCGACGAAGGGCAACTGGCAAAGGACATCGTCACCACTCTCGATACACTGCCGCGCGGGGCGAGCGCCATTTCCGATTTCTCCCCGCAGATCGAGGAAGCCATCGAGAAAGGCTGGCTCTATGCCTCGCTGCAGTTCGGCTCTGGCAGCGTGCGCACCGGCCATTTGATGTACGGCATGGCCAAGACGGCGACGTTGCGAAACGCGCTGTTCGCCATCAGCAACGAGTTCCGCAAGATCCAGCCCGACAAGCTGGCCGCCGATTTCAACACGATCACCAAGCATTCCAGCGAGGAAAACACGGCCGTGGGCGGCGGCTCGTCTGCTGCCGGAATCGACGGCGCGCCCACCGGCCCCGGTGAAACTGGCCAGGAAGGCGGCACCGCGCTGGAGAAATACTCCACCGACCTCACGCAGGAAGCGCGCGATGGGAAAATGGACAAGATCGTGGGGCGCGATTCCGAAATCCGCCAGATCGTCGACATCCTTTTGCGCCGCCGCCAGAACAACCCGATCCTGGTCGGCGAGGCCGGTGTCGGCAAAACCGCCGTTGTCGAAGGCTTTGCCAAGCGGCTTGCCGACGGCGACGTACCCCCGGCCTTGCAAGGGGTGACGCTGCGCTCGCTCGACATCGGGCTGATGCAGGCCGGTGCCAGCATGAAGGGAGAGTTCGAAAAACGCCTGCGTGCGGTAATCGACGAGGTGGAGGATTCCGACGTACCGATCATCCTGTTCATCGATGAGGCGCACACGCTGGTCGGTGCGGGAGGCCAGGCAGGCACCGGCGATGCGGCGAACCTGCTGAAGCCTGCCCTGGCCCGCGGCAACCTGCGCACCATCGGCGCAACCACCTATGCCGAATACCGCCAGTATTTCGAGAAGGACCCCGCTCTCACCCGCCGTTTCCAGACCGTGGACGTGGGCGAGCCCGATCGCGATAAAGCCATCGACATGATCCGCTCCGTCGTGCCGATGATGGAAGGGCATCACAATGTCGTGGTGCTAGATGAGGCTGTCGATGCAGCCGTCACGCTTTCGCAGCGCTACGTGCCGGCGCGTCAGCTACCGGACAAGGCCGTCAGCCTGCTCGACACTTCCTGCGCGCGCGTGGCCGTGTCGCAGCACGCCACCCCTGCCAAGGTGGAGGACCGTCGCCGCAAGCTGGAACTGCTCGAGGTGGAACGCGAGGTGGTCGAGCGCGAAGTGGGCAATCAGTACCGCTCCGACGACCGCTACGAGAAAATCCAGGAAGACATTGCCGCCGCCAAAACCGCTGTCGAAGACATCGAAGCCAAGTGGGAGCGTGAGAAAGAGGAGCTGGCAAAGGTTATCGATGCCCGCACCGCTCTTGCCGACGCGCGCAAGGACGACGACACAGGCGCCGATATGGAGGCACTCGAAAAGGCGCTGGCCGATGCCATCGACAGCTACCGCGAAGCACAGGGCGATGACCCGATGGTCTTCGCGGTGGTCGATAGCGACGCGGTCGCCGCAGTCGTCGGCGACTGGACCGGTATCCCCATCGGCCGCATGGTAAAGGACGAGATCCAGTCCACCCTGACACTTGCCGACCGGCTGAAGAAGCGTGTGGTGGGCCAGGATCACGCCATCGATTCCATTGCCCGCCGCATCCAGACCAGCCGCGCCAAGCTGGACAATCCGAACAAGCCCGTTGGTGTGTTCATGCTCTGCGGCCCCTCGGGCGTCGGCAAAACGGAAACTGCCGTGGCTCTCTCTGAACTGCTGTTCGCGGGCGAGGAATCGATGATCACCATCAACATGAGCGAATTCCAGGAGGCGCATACCGTCTCCACGCTCAAGGGCGCACCGGCAGGCTATGTCGGCTACGGCCAGGGCGGCGTGCTGACCGAGGCCGTGCGGCGGCGGCCCTACTCTGTCGTCCTGCTGGATGAGGTGGAGAAAGCCCACCCCGACGTGCACGAGATGTTCTTCCAGGTCTTCGACAAGGGCTTCATGAACGATGCCGAAGGCCGCTACATCGATTTCAAGAACACCATCATCCTGCTCACCAGTAACGTCGGCACGGACCTCATCATGGACATGGCATCGGACGAGGAACTGAAGCCCGAACCGGACGCAATGGCCAACGCGCTGCGCCCGGAACTGCTGAAAACCTTCCCGCCAGCCCTGCTGGGCCGCCTCGTCACCCTGCCCTACTGGCCCCTGTCACCGGAGATGCTGTCGGGCATCGTGCGCATCCAGCTCGACCGGATCAAGCGCCGCATCCACGACCAGCACCGCATCGAGTTCACCTACGGCGACGACGTGGTCGATTACATCGTCAGCCGCTGCACCGAACTCGATTCCGGCGGCCGCATGATCGACAACATCCTGACCAACACGATGCTGCCCGACATGTCGATCGCCCTGCTGGAGAAGCAGATGGACGGGCACGAGGTGGAGACAATCGAAGTGAAGGCCGCCGACAACGATTTTGAATACGAGTTTGGTTGAGGATCGATCGTTCGGCTTTGAACCGTTTATCTTGGGAGCGATGTGATGGCGATTGATGGAAATGCTATAAAGAAAGCCCTGCTGGATTCCTCGGACAATGTCTTCGATAGCCTTCTTGAAGCGGAAATTGAACAAGGCAAGTCACGCCACGAAGGCATGGGAAGAGTTCTGCTCAAGGCGGTAGAAGCTCGCTACGGGGCCAATGGCCGAGCCATGCAGCATATGCGACATTTCCTGTTGGGCAGAGGCACTCCGATGGAAATCAGGCTAACCGAACTCCTGAATGAAGATAAGGGGGCTTCGGCACGCATCTCAGGAGAAATCCTGCGTCGCGCTAACGGGATAATGACTGCTCGCGAAGCGCAAGCGATAAACGACGCACAGCGAATGTCATTGCCTCACAACATCAGGCGAAGCGAACGGGCGCAGAACGCCTCAGTCGCGGTCAACATCGATCCCGTGATTACGCTATTTCAGAAGACTTTCGCGATCGAGGATTGGTCTGGCGCTCTCGGAACATTCCCCATCACATGGGAATTGATTGCTTGCCCAAGTCGGAAAACAACTCCTCTAACAGTACTCTTGCGCGGCGCGAACGAGTATCGCTGGCATCCGTCGGATGACCGACTGACACGCAGGCTTCATCAATATGCCCAAGAACTTATCGATGTGGGACAAGCGAAACCATTCATGATGACTACCGGCTTCCTCACCGTCCTGGTCGGTCAACTTAACGAAGGTTTCCTTCGGGCCGGTTTCAACAAGCAGACAAACCCGAGCAACAATTCATTCGGGGAGTTTTTCACAGCCGAACAAGGCGCTCTCATCGGGCAGGCTGCAATCCACAGTACTCGGCGATCAATTTCGAGATTTATGGCTCAATTTGATTAGAAAATAGAACGTACTAGACATCCATCAGGATCATGCACCATTCAGGAAAATGGGGAGTCTCTCTGAATTTCTGTAGAATTTTCGCAGGAGCGATAACAACCCTCTGAGTAAACACCATGCAGATGATTTCGGACAACACACTGAATGCTTTCGAGCAACAGGCTCGTTCCCGCGATGATGCGCTGGTTATTCAGTGGTATCACGCGCAGGGCGAACGCTTGCCGCAGTATGGCGAAGCCGATCTGCGCAAGCTTCTCGCCTATTCCCGCGAGCGGGCGGCCCAACTGGGTATCGAGGAGGACGAGCTGGACAGGCTTCGCCGCCTGATGGCTTTCCATGCGCTGCTTCGCGATCCGAACGAACAGAAATGGTTGCTGGGCGTTGATGCCGTGTTCGACAGCCCTTCGAACGACTCAGCCATCGCCGCGTTCGAACAAATCAAGAGTTCGGGGCAATGAGCGGCGCAGTCCAGGCCTGCCTTGCCGATCCATGTCCGCAGCTGAAATCGGACAAGGCCAAGGTCGAAGCCCTGCAGGTGGACGCACAACTGGCCGACGCAGTCTATGAGCCCGATCCGTCAAAGCGTCAGCTGCCACCCGCCTATCGGGAAATCCGCGACAAGCAAAGCCTTATGGAAATGGGCCTGCTTCCTCGTCAACTAGAACCACAGGATAGCGATTTCAGGGCAGCTGTTTTCCAGAGCGATGACGGTCGGACCGTGGTAGCCTTCAAGGGTACGACACCGACCAGCCTGGAAGACTGGAAAAACAATGCGCAACAGGAAATGTTCGCGAAGTCGTCTTACTACACGGAAGCCCAGAAAATCAGCTTCGCCATGAAACAGTCTGGCACCACTCCCGAATTCACCGGCCATTCGCTTGGCGGAGGACTGGCTTCGGCAGCAGCCAGGAGGTCCGGGGCCAACGCCTCCACTTTCAACGCAGCGGGCTTGAACCCGAACACACTCGTCGGTCGCGAGAGCGGCGGGACCATCGATCGTGTCTATGTCAAAGGCGACATCGTCACAGGTGTCCAGATCGGACCGGCTTCACGTGCAGCATCCGACAAGGACTGGGCCCTCGATCCGCCAAAGGGTATCGGTAATGCGATTGTCCGGGGATTGATTACCGGCGTAGGTGCCGTGGTTGGCGGCCCCCTCGGTGCCTTGGCAACCAGGGGCATCACGCTGCATTCGATGGGCTCCGTTCACAAGAGCCTGGCCGACAAGCAGCAAGCGATATCGCAAGAGATAGCCTTGAAATGCGGGCCTTGAGAGGCATCGCCATATTGGCCATGATCGCAACAGGGCCTAGCTGCGCCCCAGGAGAATCCATGCAAGACATTTCGCTCATCGACGCGGTCAACAACCGGAACGAGGCGCAGGTGGATCAGCTGATCGCCGCGGGCGCTCCGCTGGAAGAACGGGATGAGCGTGGTTCGACGCCTCTGTGGATCGCCGCTGCGTCTGAACAATACATCATCGCCGAGAAGCTGGTTACTGCCGGCGCAGATCCGTTCACCATGGATTCCTTCTACATCACCGCGGCGGCCGGCATTCTGAGCAGTGACCTCATGGAAGAGATGCCCGATGGCGCCGCAAGACTGCGATTGCTCGACGTTCTCACAGAGCGCGGTGTTCCGATGCCGCCTCCGCCACCCTCCGAGATGCCCGAAGCGCTGCGCGACGGTCGCTGGCCCGCCCATGCGGCACCGCCACCACTGGAGCAATGACCGACTTCTACCTCCTCGCCGCCGAAAGGGCTTGCAGCGTCGATACGATGCTGAAGGAGGCGTACCGGAATCCTGGTCCGGAGACTGTCCAGAATTTCCTCCGCTTCAACGGTATCGCCTCTCCTTCCGTGCGGGTCATGCCGGGAGAACTTCTGATCGTGCCTTCGCTGGTGGAGGGGCCGAGGTTGGCGCCGGAGCAGGTCGGTCGCTCCATCCGCCGTGCAAACTACGTCATGCGCAACTCGATGGCAGAGCCGGCGGCTGCCGAATTCAACACCAATTTTAGCTGGGTACGCGATCTCGTGGTCAGCAATGACTTCGACACAGGGGCTGGCGTCGCGGAGAACACCCTCACCTATTTCAGCGAACGGGCCAATCGCATCGCGGACACGCTGGGCGAGTACCGGCGAAACTACGAAATTGCGGCACGCAGTCCGGGCAAGAGTTTCACGAAGCATTCCGCCGCGAACAGCGCGCGTTTCTTCATCGAGCGGGACCTGCGCGGCCAAATCACGGGTTTGAGCCAGAAGATGTTCCTCGCCAGCCCGCAGCGCAGCCGGATGAAGGACATGATCGGGATCAGCCACAAGGCGCTGAAGAACGATGTTCGCGTCGGCAGCAACCTGAAGGAGCTGGACAAGATCTCCGAAGCGGCAGCGAAGGCACAGAAACTGGCGGCAAAGCTCAAGAACGGCGCGCTGGTTTTCAAGATCGTGTCGCTGGGGGCCACCGGCAAGGAAGTTCACGATACCTATCAGAGGCTAGGCTCGCGCGCGGGGAACATGCGAGTGGGCCGTGAAGTGACTTCGGTATTGGGCGGCAGCGTAGGCGGCTGGGCGGCCGGCGCGCTGATCGTGGCCTTCGGCGTCGGCACGGCCGGGCTGGGACCGGCCGCCATCGCCATCGGCGGCGTGATTGTGGCGGGCATCGCTGGTGGTGCCGCAGGCGAAATGGCCTGGGACGAATGGGGCAACGACATTTACTCCGCCGGGGAAAATACCTTCGACTTTCTGGAAAAGGCCGCGCTCGAATAACGCGCCGGCCCGGTCGGGCGGATCACGCGAATGTTTAGCTTAAGGACGATGGGCCGGTACGATGGTTCGCCCGGCCCACCTTCAGCGTTAGGCTATTCGGCACCTTCGGGAATGTCGAAGAAATCCACCGCGCCGGTGTCCAGGTGATAGTAGGCCCCAACCACCCAGAGGTGTCCATCCCTTTGCGGTTCGAGCAACAAGGGGTCGCTGTGATTGCGCAACTGGCCCACAACGCGGCGCACATTGGCCCGCACCGAATTATCAAGCAGGTCGCCCGGCTCGTTCCGGGCGGCCAGCACTGCCGGGATGATCGGTTCGACCATCGGCCCGATCGATCCGGGGAAGGTCGCATTGTCCGTTACGACTTCCGTTGCCGCCTTTACCGCGCCGCAACTTTCGTGCCCCATCACGACCACCAGCGGAGTGTTGAGAACGGCCACCGCGTATTCGATCGAGCCGAGCGCCACGGTATCCACCGTATTGCCTGCGTTACGGATGATGAACAGTTCCCCCAGCCCACGACCGAATAGCAGTTCGGGTGGCACACGGCTGTCGGAGCAGGTCACATAGGCAGCGAATGGCGATTGGCCCTTCGCCAGATCGAGACGCCGCTGTGCACTTGTCAGGACACGGGTCTGCTCGCCGCGCAGGAATGCAGCGTTGCCTTCACGCAATAAATCCAGCGCCTGCTGCGGGCTTAGTTCGCTTGCCAGTGGGGCCGGTGTCAGACCGCCGTCGCTTTCCTGCGCCATGGCGGTATTCCCGCCCACGAGCGAGGCTGCGCCAACGGCGCCCATGCCACCGATGAAATTTCTACGTGTCGTCATAGCGTAACTCCTCTTCTCACCTACCGATGCGATTGGAGGAGTCAGGCTCCCGTCAAACTGCATCGGCTGTCCGATGCGGTCCGACATCACGCGACGCTTTCAGCGACGCGCCAGAGGGGCCCGGTATCCGCAGGCTCGAATATAACGGGTTGCGAAACCTTCGCAATACTGGCCCTTAGGCCTGTATCACTCCAGTTCGAGGATGACGGCGTCGACGACGAGGGTTTCGCCTTCTGCGGTGTTGATGGAGGCGACGGTGCCTGGC
>CANLQG010000010.1 GCA_947493195.1 uncultured Sphingomonadaceae bacterium
CCAGGGCCGCATCCACTACACCCAGTGGGAGGACAAGGACGGGGTCACGCGCTACGGCACCGAGATCCTCGCCGACAAGGTCGACTTCCTCTCTCGTGGTAACGGATCGGGTGACGAGAACGACAACACTGACGCTCCCGAGATCGACTGACTTTTGTCATCATCGATCCCGCCAGAGGGGCGCTGTCCAGACCGGACAGCGCCCCTCTTCCTGTGCTATCCGCACGATACCTGTTGCTCGCGAACCGGAGCTGCGCGGGCTCCTTCCAGCCGCCGCAGGCCTTCTTCTTCGCCGAGCTTGCCGAGCAGTTCACCGACCTTCCTGACGCCTTTCTTCGAGAAGGTCTCGATACCACTGCCGAGAAGCATCTGGCCCAGCTCGATGGCAGCCTTCTCTTCCAGTTCGCGCCGGCGCTGGTCGAGTGCTTCGTGGTCGGCTTCAAGTTTCTTCAATGCGGCAATCGCGCTTCGCTGCGATGGCATGACGAGATCCTTGCATGTTCCCCCATAATCGCAGCCCGTATGGATACTGCCCCAGCAACGGACTTATAGGAAAATGGGAATCTGACCTTCCGTCATGGGGAGAGATGAGAGGGTCCTGGCTCACGGAATTCCTATGCTGACGGGGCTGCAACCACCGCCTCAAGAACGGCGGGGCCCCACGATTTTGCCTCCCCTCCGCCTGCGCTGCGGTCCGACAAAACCGTTACCCCCACCGCCGCTGGCGCGGTCGCCCGGCCGGGCGATCCTGTGACCCGGCGGCCGCATCCCCGTCTTCGGGCCTCCTGCCGGCTTCCCGGCACAATCAGGAGGATATCATGGCTACACTTGCAACGGTTCAGACCAATTCGAACAGCTACTTCGAGGCACTTGCCACCGCCGAACGGCGGGCATTGCACAGCTTCTTCGACCAGCACGTTATCGAGGACAAGGACGTCGGCTACCTCGCACTCGACGAAGGCGACTATAACGCACTTCCGGCATACCTGGCACACCGCGTGGTGCATACGGTACACGGAGCTCTGCTCGACGAATATTGAAACGCCGACAAGGGCGGGGCTGGCAACGGTTCCCGCCCTTTTTTCCATGCTCGCCAGGGCAGGTGGCTGGACGCCAAACGGAGCGGGGCTGTGGATGCGCTCTGTCCCGCGCAGCTGACGCTGCGCTCCTGAGGGCGCAGCCTGATCTGTTTCCGGGCCCCGCACGCACTTGCGCACCGGAACCGGGTCGGACCAGCGCGCGCGGCAGGACCGACTTCGCCCCGTTCCTGCCGCTCTACACGTGGTCCCTGTCCGGCCCCTCTCGCGCAGGTGCGATCTCTTGTCTGGCCGCAGGTCTGCGTCGCTGGATTGCAGGCGGGGCGACATTCCTGGCCAGCGAAGATTGTCGCTCCCCCTCCGCGCCAGTCATGCGCCAGGACCCTCGGCAGCATGCGGTCACTGGCCGCGCCCGCCCAATTCAGCCGGAGCTAACCATGACCGCGCCTCCCGACCCTGTTCGCCCCCGGTACCTGCGCACCCCCGATGCAGCCGTACACCTCGGACTCTCGCCTCGTACGCTGGAGAAACACCGTTGCTATGGCACTGGCCCGGTCTACCACAAGCTCGGCGGGCGCATCGTATACCGGCTTGAAGACCTCGACGCCTGGGCCGAGCAGGGCGTGCGCCGCTCGACCAGCGACCCGGGCAAGGGCACAGTCCATCCGGCCAAGCGGCTCGATGGCTATACCCCGCCGGTGCGGCGCTGACACACATGTGGTGTTTGCAGTCCTCTCCACCGGGTGAGCCGGCGCTCGAGCGCTTCGTCGCCAGCGGCGGAAACATCGCCGTGCGCGACATGCAGGAACTCATGGCGTGGCCGTTCTTCAGCCTCGCCAAGTCGCGGCGCGTGCGGGCGATCGATTTTCGCATGGGCGAGACCGCGATTCTGGTCGAGCCCACGCTCGAGCACGGCATGGCGACGATCTGGGATGCCGACGTGCTGATCTGGGTTGTCAGCCAGCTGGTCGAGGCGCGCGACACCGGGCGGGCGACTTCGCGTCTGATCCTGGCCACGCCGCATGAGATTCTCACCTTCACGCGCCGCGGTACCGGCAAGGCAAGCTACATGCGCCTCAGGGCAGCCCTTGACCGGCTGCAGTCCACCAGCATCGCGACATCGATCCGGCAGTGCGGCGCGCGGCGTCGCCACCGCTTTTCGTGGATCAACGAATGGCGCGAGATCATCGCCCCCGGCGGACGTGCGGTCGGCATCGAACTGATCATTCCGGACTGGCTCTATGCAGGTGTGCTCGATCGCGCGCTCGTGCTGACCATCGACCCTGGCTACTTTGCACTTACGGGCGGTCTCGAACGCTGGCTCTACCGCATTGTGCGCAAGCATGGCGGACGTCAGGCCGCTGGCTGGAGCTTCGACCTGGCTCACCTGTATCGCAAGTCGGGCGCGCTCTCACCGTTCAAGCGGTTCGCCTTCGAGGTGCGGGCAATCGTCAGACGGCAGGCGCTCCCCGGGTACCGGTTGCAGATCGGATCGAGGCGGGGCGCGACCGTGCTGCAATTCGCGCCGCTCCCACCCGATCTCGCAGATCTCGCCATGCGGCGCTTGTCTCGTACCCCTGTGGAAAAGTCAGCATGATGGTCGGACCATCGGGAACCCGCGGGCTCGGTCTATCGGGAACCGCTCGCTCGGACGATCGGGAACCCGAATCGCCCGCAAACGACCGGCACGCCTCGATTTTCCGGCCCCTTAACAATGCTAACAGGGAATCCTTCGGATTCCTGCTAACGGCGACGGGACTGTGCAAGACGCCGGGTTGCGCGGCACGCGGTCAGACGCTGCGGCGCACGGCCGCTGACCCGCCGCTCACGCATGTCACGCTCGTGTGGCGGGCGAACGAGCACGAGGACTGGCTGCGCTTTGGCAAACCCGTCGTCGAGCGGATCATCGATCGCCGCCGACGCGTCGAGAGCTACGTCCCTGGCCAGGTCTTCGCGCTGGTGCGCTGGGCGTCGAACACCTTCGGCACCATCCGCTCGACGCTCGACATCGTCCGTGCGGTCGGACCCGGCGAAGCCTTTACGACGCTTGCACAGGTCGAGCCGGGCGGCGAACTGCTGCTTTCGGTCAGAGGCTGGGCGAAGGTCCGCGCGGTGCTCCGCCGGATCGACGCCATCGAGCAGGCTGGCCATGATCCGTGCCTCGTTGCGCCGGATCACTGGCGGCACATAGGCAACCGCCTTGCATCCGGTTTGGAACCGCGAGGCTACCGGCACGACCGGCACCGCGCCTGGCATCTTCGCCGGAAGCTGAACCGATGAAGCGCGCACCTTCGCTTCTCGCCGCCGCGATTGCGATCGCCACCCTCACGAGCGTACTGCTCCCGCCCGCGCGACTGCTGGTCTGGAACATCACGCCGAGCGTTCCGACAGGGCTCTATCGGATCGAACCCGCACGTCAGTTACGGCCCGGCGACCGGGTCGCGATCGCGCCGCCGCCGCGTCTGCAGGCGCTGCTTGCCGAGCGCGGATACCTTCCATCCGGCGTTCCGCTCCTGAAGCAGGTCGCTGCACTCGAGGGGCAGCAGGTCTGCCGCTCGGGGCTGACGATCACGATCGATGGCGAGCCGCGCGCCACAGCGCGTCCCCGCGACTCGCTGGAGCGCGACCTGCCGGTCTGGGACGGGTGCCGGATCCTGCGTCCCGGGCAGGTATTCGTGCTGAACGAGCATGCGCCCGGCAGCTTCGATGGACGCTATTTCGGCGTGCTGGCACGCAGCACGATCGTCGGCCGCGCGGTGCCGGTCTGGACCGGCGAGGCCGGCAAAGCTGCGCACTTTGTGTTCGCCGCTCCAACTTCCGTAATCTCAATCCAACCCCCCAAAGGAGATGACCAATGACCGCGATCGGCACTTTCACTGCAACCCCAACCGGCTTCGAGGGTCGCCTGCACACGCTCTCGCTTGACGTCGAGCTCACCATTGTCGCGCAGGATCCGGGCGACAATGCGAAGGCGCCGACCTACCGCGTCTTTCGCGGCGAAGGGGACGAGGCGATCGAGGTCGGCGCGGGCTGGGAGCATGTCGGCGAGAAGGCCGGCGCCTTCATCGTGCTCGTCATCGACGACCCGGTCCTCCCGGCGCCGCTGCGCGGCAACCTTTTTGCCGGCGGCGCAGGCACGCACGTGCTGACATGGTCGCGTCCCGCGCCCCGCACCGCCCAGGCCTGATCGATGCGCGCCTGGACGCTCCTGCTCGCCGCGGCTGCAGGATTGGCAGCGGCGGCTCCGGCCGCGGGGCAAACGAGACAGGTTGCAACGACACTGCCGCCCGCGCGCATCGCGATCGATGCGCACGTGCGCGAAGCCTCGCAGCGCTTCGGCATGCCTGCGCAGTGGATCTATGCCGTCATCCGCGCCGAAAGCGCTGGCAGGGTGCGCGCAGTCTCGCGGGCCGGGGCCATGGGACTTATGCAGCTGATGCCCGGAACCTGGGCGCGCCAGCGCGCCCGCCACGGCCTCGGCGTGGACCCCTTCGACCCGCGCGACAACATCCTCGCAGGCACCTCATACCTGCGCGAAATGTACGACCGCTACGGCGTGCCGGGTTTCCTCGCTGCGTACAATGCAGGGCCGGGGCGATACGAAGACTGGCGCGCGGGGCGGCGCTCGCTGCCGCCCGAAACGCGTCAATATGTCGCCCGGCTTGCGCCGCAGCTGCAGGCCGGGCGTGCGTTCATCGCATCCGATGCGCATTTGGCAGAGCCGCCAGACCCTTCCGAAAGCCTTCCTTCGGGGCCTGCGGCGACGCGGCAGTTGATCGAGGTCGGGGATGGTTCTGCAAATCCCTTTGCGCGTGCCGCGCAGCCGGCACACGATCTGTTTGCCGCCGTGTCGACGGCGATTGACCGGTGATCGCCATGCGCAGTATGGCCACCCGGCCCCTGTCTTGCCCGAACTGTGTGCGGGGAAAGCGTCACCAGGAGTATGAAAAGGGGGATGGCAAGATAAAAGCACCGCCGTCGGGCGGGGTGCAGGTGGTTGGTTTTTCTGGGGAATATGCGCCGTCACTCGCTGTGGTGCGCCATCGGTCGGTCCCGATTGGCGTGCAAATTCAGTGTGAAAAGCGGCGGCGGGGCATTTTCTGAGCATGGCCGGGGACGATTTCGACATCCGGCCAGGAGGCGTTCGCGACCAGGGCGCGGCAAACTATCGCAAGGCGAAGACGCTGGTCGGACGCGTCCAGCAGATCGCCCGCCGCAGTGGACGCTCCCCGCGGAGCCGTGTCACGGGCGCGAAGCGGGGGACCGGACGTTTCGGCAGGGGCGGACGCGCGGCCTTCGGACGGCGCGCCGGGCGCCTCCAGCGACGCGTGATCGTCAAGGCCAGGGTCGTGCGCCATCGCGGCGCGCGCTTCCGGGCGGCGCCGCTCGCGCGCCACATCACCTATCTCTCCCGCGATGGGGTCACGCGCGACGGAGGCGATGGCAGAATGTTCGATGCACAAAGCGAGAACGCGGATGGCGACGCCTTCGCCGCGCGCTGCGAAGAAGACCGGCATCATTTCCGCTTCATGATCTCGCCCGAGGATGCCGGCGAGATGAGCGACCTGCGGGAATTCACGCGCGAGTTGATGGACGACATGGTGCGCGATCTCGATACGTCGCTCGACTGGGTCGCGATCGATCACTGGAATACGGCAAGCCCGCACGTGCATGTTCTCGTTCGCGGGGTCGCCGATGATGGAAGCGATCTCGTCATCGATCGCAGGTACATCAGCAGCGGGCTGCGCGCCCGGGCCGCAGAGCGGGTGACGATCGAGCTCGGTCCGCGCAGCGAGCGGGATATCGAGGCAGCGCTGCGCAGCGAGGTCGGCGCCGAGCGTTGGACAGGGCTTGATCGTCGGCTGCAGTACGTCGGCGGCAGCGAGCGAGTTGTCGATCTGCGACCCGATGCGACGGGCGTCCGGCGGCCCGATGCGCGCTTCCTCATCGGCCGCGCAGGAACGCTGGAAAAAATGGACCTCGCCGAACGGGTCGGCCCGGCGACGTGGAAGCTCTCCGACAAACTGGAGCCGACCCTGAGAGCGCTCGGTGAGCGCGGCGACATCGTCAAGACGATGCACCGGGCGATGGCGGCGCGCGATCTTCCGCTCGCTACAGGGCGCATGGTCCTCGACGATGCTTTCGCTTCGCCCGGTGCCGACCGGCCGCTCGAGGGGCGACTGATCGGGCGCGGCCTCCATGACGAGCTCACCGGTGAAGCCTATGCGATCGTCGATGCGACAGACGGGCGCACGCACTATCTGCGCTTCCCCGACCTTGAGCGCACGGGCGATGGCGCACCCGGCGCGATCGTGACGCAGAGCCGCTGGACTGATCGCAAGGGACGCGAGCAGGCGAGCCTGCTGGTCCGGTCGGACCTGCCGATCGAGCGCCAGGTCGATGCGCGCGGAGCGACCTGGCTCGACCGCCAGCTGCTTGCGCCGCAGGCGGAACGATCCGATGCCGGGTTTGGCGCGCAGGTTGCCGTCGCGCTCCAGAAGCGAACCGACTGGCTGGTCGGGCAAGGCCACGCCATCCGGCAAGGGGGGCGGGTGGTCTTTGTCCGCGACCTGCTTGCGCGCCTGCGGCAGGACGAATTGCAGCAGGCCGCAGGTGCGATCTCCGCAAGGTTGGGGGCCGGGGCGCGCGTCCCGGGCGAGGGACAGCCGATAACCGGAGTCTATCGCGAGCGGATCGCGCTTGCTTCGGGACGGTTTGCGGTGATCGATGATGGCGCGGGCTTTCAACTCGTCCCCTGGCGACAGGATCTCGAACCGCGCCGCGGTACAGTGGTCGGGGGCAGGATCAATGCGAACGGCGGGGTTGACTGGAGCTTCGGGCGCCGGCGCGGGCCCACGATCTGAAGTCACGAAAGCCAAGTTTTTGGGTGATCGGCCGGGCAGAGTGCCACGTACCCGATGGCCTGCGCCGCAAACCCGGCTTTGGGTGTCAGGGCGCTCTGGCCGCGCCGTTCCTTTTCTTCGCTGCAACGCGCTCCGGGCAGGTCGTCCTTGAACTGCCGGGCCTTGCCTGCCCTCCTTGCACCCGAAAGGAGGTACCCGATGTCGGCGACACGAATCCTGTGGGGTCAGATAATCACTGTTTTCATGCTGGCGCTGGGCGGCATCTGGACGGCGACCCAATGGACCGCCGCCGCGCTCGCCTACCAGCCCGAACTTGGTGCTGCGTGGTTCGAGGCGCTCGGGCATCCGGTCTACCCACCCTGGTCGATTTTCTGGTGGTGGTTCAGCTACGAGGCCTACGCGCCGCGGATCTTCGAGACCGGGGGGATGATTGCCGCCTCGGGCGGGCTCGTCTCGGTGGTGGTCGCGATCGCCATGTCGGTCTGGCGCGCGCGGGAAATCAGGAACAGCGCCACCTACGGGTCGGCACGCTGGGCCGGGCGGGCCGAAATTGCGAAAGCGGGACTGCTCGGCTCCAAGGGGGTCGTCATAGGTCGCCACCACAACCTCTACCTGCGCCATGACGGGCCCGAACACGTCCTGTGTTTTGCGCCGACACGCAGTGGCAAGGGCGTCGGCCTGGTAGTCCCGACCCTGCTCACCTGGCCGCATTCGGCGATTGTCCACGACATCAAGGGCGAGAACTGGGAGCTGACCGCGGGCTTTCGTGCGCGCTTCGGCCGGGTGCTGCGCTTCGATCCGACGAGCGAAGCATCAGCCGCCTACAATCCGCTGCTCGAGGTCCGGCGCGGCGTCAACGAGGTCCGCGACGTACAGAACATCGCCGATGTGCTGGTCGATCCCGAAGGTTCGCTCGAGCGGCGCAATCACTGGGAGAAGACCAGTCACTCCCTCCTCGTGGGCGCAATCCTCCACGTGCTTTATGCCGGACCCGACAAGACGCTCGCCGGTGTCGCCGCTTTCCTCTCCGACCCGGCGCGCCCGATCGAGGCTACGCTCACGGTTATGATGCGCACGCCGCATCTGGGCGAAGGCGGCGTCCACCCGGTGGTGGCGAGCGCCGCTCGCGAGCTCCTCAACAAGTCGGAAAACGAGCGCTCGGGCGTATTGTCCACCGCGATGTCGTTTCTCGGGCTCTACCGCGACCCGGTGATCGCTGCGGTTACCCGGCAATGCGACTGGCGCATCGCCGATCTGGTCGATCCGCGCAGCCCGGTCACGCTCTATCTCGTCGTTCCTCCTTCCGACATCAGCCGGACGAAGCCGCTTATCCGGCTGATCCTCAACCAGCTGGGGCGGCGACTGACGGAGGACCTGTCGCAAGGTTCCCAGCGTCAGCGGCTGCTGTTCATGCTCGATGAGTTTCCTGCGCTCGGACGGCTCGACTTCTTCGAAAGCGCGCTGGCCTTCATGGCCGGCTACGGCATCAAGGCCTTCCTCATCGCGCAGTCGCTGAACCAGATCGAAAAGGCCTACGGGCAGAACAATGCGATCCTCGACAACTGCCATGTGCGGGTGTGCTTTGCTACCAACGACGAGCGAACCGCCAAGCGCATATCGGACTCGCTCGGGACCGCGACCGAACTGCGCGCGATGAAGAACTATGCCGGGCACCGGCTCTCTCCCTGGCTCGGACATCTCATGGTCTCGCGCACCGAGACCGCGCGTGCGCTCCTCACCCAGGGCGAGGTCATGCAGCTGCCTGACACAGACGAGATTGTCATGCTGGCAGGCGCCCATCCGATCCGCGCGAAGAAGGCACGCTACTATGCTGACCCGCGGCTTGCGAGACGCGTCGTGCCGCCCCCTTCGACCACGAAAGCGACGGACAGCTCCGGAAAGGGTGACTGGTGCGGCCGGATTGTTGATGCCGAAGAGCGATCCGGCGATCCCCAAACAGCATCCCACGAAGGTAATGAGGAAACTGCGCAAGGCGGCGTACGCCGGGAACCCGAACTCCCCGAGCATGAAGAGATCGTACGCGCCCGTGTCCCGATACCCAACGAATTTGCCTTCGATGACAGGCAAGCGGGCGAAGAGGCCGGGCATAACCGTCGCATCGTCAGTCAGATGCGCGCCAATGCGCGGCGGGCCGCCCTCGATCCGGACGACGGGATCGCGTTGTGAGCAAGGGCAACCGCATCAAGCATACCTTTCGCCTGCCGCCGCAGCTCTCGCGCAGACTTGCCGACTATGCCGGACGCAAGCGCGTCTCACAGGCAGCCGTGGTCGAAGCGGCGATCTCGTCCTTTCTCTCGCCAGACGGGTCCGAACGGCTCGAGGCGGCATTCAGCCGCAGGCTCGACCGGATCTCGCGCCAGCTCGACCGGCTCGGCTATCATGTCGACGTGGGCAACGAGGCGTTCGGACTCTATCTGCGCCGCTGGCTCTCGGTGACCGGGCTGCCATCGGGTCAGGAGACCGCCGCGATGCGCGCCGAGACAGAGAAACGCTTTTCCTTTTTCATCGAGGCGCTTGCTCGGCGCATGGAGGCAGGTCGCTTGCTGCACGAGGAACTGGTACGCGATGACGATTACCAGCCAAAACCGGAGAGTGGAGGGGCGGCGCAGATGGATGATGGCCCCTGATCCGTATTGGACAGGTGCAACCATGCCAACTGCTTGCTAAGGGTTTTGCGATGCGTACCGATCTCGACCATTTGCCACCGCAGAAGCAGCGCGAGCTCGAGCGCGTGGTGCAGCTGGTGTTCGAGGAATTCGATGACGCCTTCGCGCTGGCGAAGCACGAATGGAAGAAAGCCGGGCGCATCCTCAAGGTCATTCTCTACGGGAGCTACGCGCGCGGTACCTGGATCGACGAGCCGCATACGGCCAAGGGCTACCAGTCGGACTACGATCTGCTGATCATCGTCAACGACAAGCGGCTGACCGACCGGGTCAAGTACTGGGCGAAGCTCGACGACCGGCTCATGCGCGAATATGGCGTGACTGGGACGCTCAACACGCCAGTCAATTTCATCGTTCACACATTGCAGGAAGTGAACGACGGGCTCGCCCACGGGCGCTACTTCTTTATGGATGTCGCGAAGGACGGGGTGGCGCTCTACCAGTTCGACGACAGCGAGCTGCATTCGCCCAGGCCCAAGACGCCCGCGCAGGCGCTCGCGATGGCACAGGAGTATTTCGAGGATTGGTTTCCCTCTGCCATGAAGCGTTTTGAGGGTGCTCGCTTTCTCATGGACAAGGAATACAATAAGCAAGCTGCGTTTGACCTGCATCAAACAACTGAAACGCTTTACCACTGCGTCCTGCTTGTCTGCACGTTCTACACACCGCACGTGCACAACCTCGGTTTCCTGCGCACCCAGGCCGAGCGCATCGACGCGCGTCTCACCCATGTATGGCCTCGCGACACCAAGAAGGATCGTGCGCGCTTCGAGAAGCTGAAGGAAGCCTATGTCAAGGCGCGGTACTCGAAACACTATCGGATCACGAAGGAAGAGCTTGAATGGCTCGGGGAACAGGTCGAGGAGCTTGGCCGCGTAGTGCACGAGGTGTGCTCCGGGCGTCTCAAGCAGCTTAATGAGGATTCCGTTCGAGGATAAGAACCTGAAAGGCGGCGGGGGTTCGCGAAGCGCGCAAGACCTTCAACTCGGTTTGCATTCGGATGGGGGCGCGTTCCCCATCGGGCCACCTGGCAAGATAGATCAACCCCCCTTCCATTCTTCGCATATTGCCCCGCATACGACGGAGACCGTATAACTATGACCAGGCGGGCTTTGACTACCCGATATTCACCTGGGTGATCGGGAATCATTTGTAAGCGAGCGTCTTTACTCGCCCGTACGTCTGTCACATCAAGTTTTGTATCCCCGCAGCTTCACCTGCCTGTGCGCCGGGTTCGGAAAATTTTGCCCAAGGTCTTGTTTGTTGGTACATCCCGGCACTGCGCGCGAAATATGGCATGTGAGGATTGCATGGCAGAAACACCGAATTTGCCTCGCTCGGCCGCGGAGGCGTATGATCTCCTCTCGTTGCCGGTGTGGATTTTCTCGATCGACAACCTGTCCGTCGTCAGAACATTTGGCACAACTCGCGGCGTAGATCAGCGGAGTGTGGGCCTCGTCTCGGATTGATGTCCAGGCGGCGAGCTTGCAGTGTTGCAAGCGCCGATGTTCGAGTGTCTTTCGCTTGATCCTTTCTCTTCGTTTGATGATGGCGGCAGCCCTGCCGAAGTAGGCATCGGCGGGTGTGGCGTTGTCGAGGCTCTCGTGGTATCGCTGGTGGTTGTAATGCTCGACGATGGCCTCGATCTGCTGTTCGAGATCGCCCGGCAGGAAGTAATTCTCCAACAGCACACGGTTTTTTGAGCGTATGATGCCAGCGCTCGATCATACCAGCGGTAGAAGGTTCGCCGTGCCACACCGAGTTGGTCCAGCGTGCGTTTGGCGGGCAGGTGCGACTGCTCGACGATCCGGATGATCTCGAGCTTCTCGGATGCGGGATACCTCATACGTCGTCTTCCCCATCCGCGATCATGCTTTTTTTGAGCAGCCGGTTCTCCAAAGTGAGATCGGCCACGCACTCCTTCAGATCGCGCGCTTCACGGCGCAGACCCTTCACCTCGTCCGTGGTCGCAGCACGCGCACTGTCACCAGCCAAGCGGCGCTGGCCGGCTTCCATGAACTCCTTGGACCAGGTGTAATACAGGCTCTGCGCAATCCCTTCGCGGCAGCACAGCTCGGCAATGGAGTCATCGCCGCGCAGGCCATCAAGGACGATCCTGATCTTGTCCTCAGCAGAGAAATGCCGCCGGGTCTCGCGGCGGATATCCTTTACGACCTGCTCGGCAGGCAATTTGGACCTTGAGGATTTGGGCTTCATCTTCGTTCCTTCGTCACTACGACGAAGCCCAAATCCTCCTTAAATCATAACCTCAAATCTGTGCCATTGGTGCTGACGGGGGACACGGCAAGTATCGTCTCGAAATTTCCTTGGTCGGTCATCTGCCCGATCCGCAAGGCGCGGAAAACGCGATTGCCTGCGCAATCGGCTCTCTAGGCTTCGTGGACAAAGGGTATTCAGAGTTTGATTGATGCGAGTGCAACAAAGCCGAGGTAGGACTCTTTGGTTTTGTCGTAGCGGGCGGCGACCCGGCGCCAGTTCTTAAGTTTGTTGAAGAGCCGCTCGACCAGGTTCCGCCAGCGGTATTTTACACGGTCGTGCGGAGCGGGCGTGCGGCGGTTGGCCTTGGCAGGGATGACCGCTTGGACGCCGGCAGCGGCGATCTCTTCGCGGATGGCATCGGCATCATAGCCGCGATCGGCAAGGAACGCTTCGATCCGATCGCTGATCATCCTCAACAGCGGTGCAAAGCCTTGAACGTCGTGCGCTTGGCCGGGCGTCAGCACGAAGCCGAGTGGGAGGCCTCTGGCGTCGCATCTGGCGTGGAGTTTGGTGGTGAAGCCTCTCCGCGATCGGCCGAGCGCCTCTGTTTGCCGAGTCCCCTTTTTATGCCGACTGCACAATGATGTGCTCGAACCACTGCACTGCTACCCGACCTTGGACCGCTCGGGTCTAGAGTTTTCCGCCTTTCCCAGATCCGGTGGGCTGGTTGCACCAGCTGAGTTTGCCAGCATGTTCGGGGGGATATTCCCGATCGCGCTGTGCGGTCGCTCTTCGTTGTAGTGTCTACGCCAGGCCTCCAGCTTTTCGCAAGAATCTTGCAGCGACAGGAACCAGTGAGCGTTCAGACATTCGCCGCGTAGCTTGCTGTTGAACGCCTCAATGAACGCGTTATCGGTGGGCTTGCCAGCGCGGGAGAAGTCCAGGATCACACCGCGCTGGTAAGCCCACAGGTCCATGTCGCGCGAGATAAACTCGCTACCATTGTCCACCCTGATCGTCTTCGGATATCCGATACCCCTGCATGCCCGATCCAGCGTCGCGACCACGTCCTCACCACGATAGCTGAACCGGGGATCGATTACCGGTGAGAGCCGTGAGAACGTATCGACCACCGTCAGGATGCGTAGTTTCCGGCCCGTCGCCAGCTGGTCCTGAACGGACTCGGAGCGAAGCGTAGAGGGGCGCTTGCGCCCAACTCCATCGCCCAGACATCGTTCGGCCTGATTGCTGGTGCGCGGTCTTCTCTTAGTTTCGCCTTAACCCGTCGCTTGGGTGTCTTGTTGCGCAGCTGCAGGCCCAACTCCCTGTAAAGCCTGTAAACCTTCTTCAGGTTCACATGCCAACCATCGCGGCGCAGGATGTAATACACCCGCCGGTAGCCGTAGCGGACATGCGTCTCGCAGATCTCCTCGATGCGCTTCTTCAGAAAGGCCGGATGGCTTCGGCGGGACTGGTAGTGGTAGGTGGATCGATCGAAGTGCAAAGCCGAACATGCCCTGCGGATCGTTACCTGCCAGTCCTGCCGAACCGCGTCGATAATCTCGCGCTTGCGATCCGGCCTCAGAGCTTTCGCTTGATAACGTCCTGCAGCATCTCCCGATCCAAAGTCAGGTCAGCCACGATCTTCTTCAGCCGGCCGTTCTCGTCCTCCAGCTCGCGCAGCCGCCGCATCTCTGACAGCATCAGCCCCGCGTATTTCTTCTTCCAGTTGAAGTAAGTCGCCTGGCTGTTCCCCGCCTTGCGGCAGATCTCAGCGACCGGCGTGCCCTCCTCGCCCTGCTTCACTACGAACGCCTTCTGCGCGTCCGTGAACTTCGATGCTTTCATGCCGTAACTCCTCGCCCAGCCAAGGAAACTTACGGCGGAAAACTCTACCCGCAAATGGTCCAGTTTTCAGGTGGCAGAGCACCACCGCGCTATCAATCATGTCGAGGGCGGTGTCCCGTCCCGCCAGTTCGGCCAGCGTCTCGAGCATGGCATCGAACACGCCGATCGAGACCCATCTTCGATAGCGCCGAAAGACGCTGTTCCACTTGCCATACTCGTCCGGCAGATGCCGCCACTGCGCACCCGTGCGCGCGATCCACATCATACCTTCGAAGTAGCGTCGATTATCTTGCGCAGGTCGGCAGCCACGTCCGCGTTCCGGTGGCAACAGCGGCCCGATCAGTTCCCACTCGCTATCCAATACCCCGATCCGCGCGCCCAACGCCGCCTCCAAAAGGTAGCCTTGAATCGAAGAACGAGTCTCAGGTCAGGCTTTGTCCACAAAGCCTAATGCCGTTGCCGCCGGTTCTTTCGGAACTTGCATGAAAATGGGCATCTCTGACTGGAAAGCGAG
Source organism: uncultured Sphingomonadaceae bacterium (assembly GCA_947493195.1). Lineage (GTDB taxonomy): Bacteria > Pseudomonadota > Alphaproteobacteria > Sphingomonadales > Sphingomonadaceae > Alteraurantiacibacter. The sequence continues at coordinate 14,171 of CANLQG010000010.1, forward strand.
AGGTCTTTCCGCGCGTCTTTCATGGTGCGTCCCTGGAATCATGATCGATCCTAAGGCTTGGCATACTTAATTTTTCGCTAATCTTCAGCCGAGTCTCTCAACTTCATACGTCGTTGTTGACCGCAGCTGATACTGCTGCAATGCAGCCGCGTGTCGCAGAGATTGTCTCCAGCCTCAGAGGGTGCATGCCACGTAAGGGAATAATTCTAGCGGGCGGCTCGGGAACCCGGCTCTATCCGTTGACACGTGGCGTCTCGAAGCAGCTGATGCCGGTTTTTGACAAACCGATGATCTATTATCCGCTCAGTACGCTGATGCTGGCTGGCGTGCGGGAGGTGCTGATCATCACCACGCCGAAAGATCGGTCGCAATTCATGCGCGTGCTTGGTGATGGGTCCGATTTCGGGATCGCTATCAGCTATGCCGTGCAGCCAAGACCGGAGGGGCTGGCGCAAGCCTACCACATCGGTGCAGCCTTCGTCGGGAACGCCCCCAGTGCTCTCGTTTTGGGTGACAACATCTTCTACGGTCATGGTCTGCCCGAACTCCTCGGCAATGCGGCTGCGCGCGAAGGCGGGGCAAGCGTGTTCGCTTACCAGGTCAATAATCCTCAGGCTTATGGCGTGGTTGATTTCGACGCTAACGGCGTGGCCTCCTCAATTGAGGAGAAGCCCGCCGCGCCGAAGTCGAACTATGCCGTGACCGGCCTCTACTTCTACGACAATACCGTTGTGGACCGAGCGCGTGACCTGAAGCCGTCGCCGCGGGGAGAGCTGGAGATCACGGACCTGAATCAGCTATATCTCGATGACGGCCAACTCGCGGTGGAGATAATGGGACGCGGTTATGCGTGGCTCGATACGGGCACCCACGGATCATTGTTGGACGCGGCTAGCTACGTTCGCATCACCGAAGAGCGACAGGGTTTGAAAATCAGCTGTCCGGAAGAGATTGCATGGAGGCAGGGCTGGATCGACGATGCCGCACTGGAGAAGATCGCCGCCCCTCTCGGGAAGTCTGGATACGGCGATTACCTGATGAGGCTCCTGCACGAGCCCACGAGCCGATGAAGGTCAACTGCTGCGACATCGACGGTCCACTCATCATTGAACCGCAGGTCTTCGGCGACGAGCGCGGCTTCTTTATGGAAAGCTGGAACGCAGTAAAATTTGCCCAAGCCGGTCTCGCCGTTGATTTCGTGCAGGACAACCATTCTCGCTCGCAGAAGGGCGTGCTCAGGGGAATGCATTTCCAGAACCCCGGCCCCCAGGGCAAGCTTGTGCGCGTGGTATCAGGAGCAGTATTCGACGTAGCGGTCGATCTGCGCCGTTCCTCCCCCACATTCGGCAGATGGACGGGTGTGGAGCTTTCAGCTGAGAACAAGCGCATCTTCTGGGTGCCGCCAGGCTTTGCACATGGCTTTCTCACGCTAATGGACGGCACGGACTTCCTTTATAAATGTGATGCGCCATACGCGCCGACAAACGAACAATCGCTGGCGTGGGACGATCCCGAGGTGGGTATCGAATGGCCGACCGAAGGGCTGGACATCCAGTTGTCAGCCAAGGACCGTGAAGGAAAGTCGCTGGCACAAGTGGAGGCTTTCGTTTGAGGGTGTTCATAACCGGCGCGAGAGGGCAACTGGGTTGTGCTCTCATTGCCAGCGCTCCAGCAGGCTGCGTTGTCCATCCTGTCGATGTTGACGAATGCGATCTGGCCGACGCGAGCGCAATCGTCGCCCTTCTGCGCGAAGTCTCGCCCAAGCTTGTGATCAACGCGGCAGTTTATACGGCAGTCGACAGGGCTGAGAGTGACGAGGAGGCCGCCCGCGCAATCAATGCCAAAGCGGTTGCTACACTGGCAAGCGTGCATGACGGCAAGCTTGTGCACGTATCGACCGACTTCGTGTTCGACGGCATGTCGAGTCGTGCCTACCTTCCCGATGACAGCCGCAATCCTCTGTCCGCATATGGACGGACAAAGACCGAAGGCGAAGATCACCTGCGCGATAGTGACATCCTCGTCCGCACCGCCTGGGTCTACACTGCAGGCGGTTCCAATTTTGTCCGCACCATGCTGCGCCTGATGGCGGCGAAGCCTGCGCTGGACGTGGTGGCGGACCAGATCGGCGCTCCCACCTGGGCGCCTGGTCTTGGTGTTACAATCTGGGGGCTAGTCGAAAAGCAGGCGAGCGGTACTTTCCATCACAGCGATGCAGGTGTTGCCAGCCGGTAAATTTCGCAGTCGCCATCCAGGAAGAAGGCATGACGCTCGGCTTGCTGGACGAGGCTATACCGATCACAACCATTCCCACCAGCGCCTACCCCATGTCTGCGGTGATCCTTGCTTTTCGCTACTCGAATGCAGCAAGACGCGCGCATTGCTGGACGAGGGCCATACGCACTGGCGCGTGAACTTGCGCAGAATACTCGAAGAGGAAGCAGATCTTGGCTAACCTGCTCGTTACTGGCGGTGCTGGCTTCAACGGCGGCAACTTCGTTCACTATTGGGCGCAGAACCACCCCGGCGACACGAAGAGCGGAAAGACGGTCCAGCCATCTTCGATTTCGAAACCGCTCACCGCGCGGCCAAGAATCAGACCAGCGAGCGCCGAAATAGTCAGCACGCCGACAGAACCGACTGAGCAAAGCTACTGATCAGCAGAAGTAGCCCCCTTGTAGGGCGACGCCCGTTTTATCAGATTGCGCACGGCATCGTCAGTATGCGGTTATACGACGATGTGCTGACCGCAAGGTGTATCTAGAAGTTGAAGCGAGTTGTACGTTCTGCAGGAGGAAAGTTCCTTGCCGGCTGGCAGGACAGGTTCATCACTTCTTACAGGTGACCGAGCCCACCAAAGCTGCGGCTTCCGGATAGCCGGTTCTTTGATATCGGGCAGAAAGGAGTTCTAGCCTGTTGCACGGCAAATCGGCACCCTTTTCGCCAGCGAGGGCGACCGTGTGCGCCCACTGGTCGGGATCAGCAAAACCTGCCGCTGAAGTAAGCGTTGCGGATTGCCAGCGCCCAAAGCTTGCCATTCGGCTTGCCATCTCCTCACGTCCTTCAGGCAAGGCAACGAGGCGCGCCATCATGGCCAAGGCCGGTTCGGTCAAGTTGCCGGTCGAAAGTAGGGCGACGATCCTGCGCGAGGCAATCGTTAGTTTACCTTGATCCAAGGCGGCTTCGGCGCTGGCAACTTGCGAAATCGGTTCGCGCCAACCTCGGCGGCTTGCTGCCTCGAGAGCCTGCCTCGCGGTATCGGCTTCTTCCGCCCTGAGCGCGGCGAGAGCCAGCACCGTAAGGCTTTCGGCAGGCATCGGCCTGAGAGCCGCCTGCTGGCGCGCTTCTGCAAGCGCCAGTTCTGGATTGCCCATCGTCAACGCGAGCTTGCTGCGCTCTCGTGCGGAATTGCCGCTGAAACGGTCGGGGACGAGAAAAGAGTAACTCGGCGACAACCGAGCCTCCTGATCGATTTGCGCAAACGTTGTGAGAATAGCAAGGCTAATGGCCAACAGAATAACGAGAACATTGCCCTTCATATCCCACGCTTTCGTTGATCGACAAGAAGGCTTATGAGTATGCCCACAAAGCAGAGCAATGTCATGTTACGCAGTGGATAGTCGAGGAGGGACTGGAGGGCGAGGGCAGCAATTCCCGTGCCCGCACCAACGCGTAACCATAACATCTGAGATGGACACGGACGGAGGGTATTATAGCCTGCCCAGACTAGCCACATAACGGCCACGGCAATGCCGACCAACCCATTCTCGATTGCCAGTTCGACGTAATCGTTATGCGCCCTGCCAGCTCGACGCGGCGATACGTACTCAAGCGATTCGTGAATCTGGAAGACGTCGTCGAAGGATCCCGTGCCCGCGCCAGCGGGCCAGTATTGCCCTGCAACATAAAGCCCGTCTTCCCACATCTCCGGACGGTCCGTCTGTGTCTCGGAAAAGCGCGCAAAGCTGTTGGAAGCGCGCCCTCCCATCGAAATTGGAATGACAATCGCCGAGCCGATCAGCAAGATTGCGACCGCACTTATCCACGTCGTCATGCGCGACTGTCGCCTGTCAGCGGTGCCGCGCTTGCGAAAGTGAAACAGCCCCCGCAGGGCTACCACACTTAGGGGAAGAATGAGCAGGACCATGCCACTGCGTGATTGGGTAAGTATAGTGCCAATAGCCAGAAGCGCGGCAATGCTCAGCATCGGATAAAGGCCCCAATTGCGTTTTGGCCACGGGAGACCTGACATCACGCAGAGGGACAGGACGAACATCAGCGCCGTAGAATTTCGGTTCGCGAAGGTTGCATAAAGTACGTCGGAAACCGTGCGTTCGTTGAACAACATGCCCAAGGTATTGGCGGAACTAAGTTGGACGACACCAAGTAGAAGCGCAGCAGACGCGCTCCCCGCTAGCGTCCAGACCAGGCGCAACTTGGCAGCCAAGGGCAGCAGTGCTCCCACGGCGATGATAGTGGCGGGCACCAGACTGGCACAGAAGGCAACCAGAGTTCGCGATGGGTTCAGACTTGCAGGCAGCCAGCTGTCCAGTTCGAGGCCGGCAATCTCAAAGGTCTCGACCGCCAGCTCCCGCCCCGGAAGGCCTTGCCAGACTTGCGGCGGCATAGGGAGCAGTTGCAGGAACGGAATGGCCAGCGTCAGGCCAGCCAAGGCAATGAGCAACCGTGGCCCGTCGCGCAAGAAGCGAATCGCCAGAGGAGCGTGCATTGCCAATACCGCGAGTGCGGCCAGCTGGATCAGGAGATTGCGCAGGCCATAGGCCACTCCGCCACCCCCCAGAAAGACGGCCATCACAATCATAAGCTGGAGGTGAAATAGGGGCGTTCGCAGAATCGGAGAAAACCGGCGCCAGCGATTGATCACGGAGCCATCGGCAACTGCGTGATCACGCTTGGATCTGCTTTTCAACTTTTGCTCTTCCCAAAAAAGATCCGCCCGCGAAATGCGGGCGGATCTGGTAAGATATCAATTTACGCTAGGCAATCAGACGCCCGGCGAGGCCGGCGGTCCGACAACTTCGCCACCGTTGTCTTCGATCAGCGCGATAATCGCAGCTGCACCCGCACCAAACAGCAGAATGATAAGAGCAAGGGGAACCTTCAGACCGGCTTCTTCCGATTCGCCGATCGAGGCCCCCACACGGTCGGAAACATCGATCGAAACTCCGGCATCGGCTGCGCGGGTGTTGGCCTGTGCGGCGATGGGCACAACCGACAGCGAGACAGCGGCGGAGGCGGCAAGAATATTCTTCAGCATTTTCTGGCTCCTTCAGTCGTATTCATTCAAGTTCGATATCGCTTATACCGCGTTGCACAATGGAATGCAACGCGGTATAACTGATTTTGCTTAATAACCGCTTATTCGGCCTCCTCCCGTATTTCTCGCGCAACTCGTCGGGCTTTGGGAAGACCTGGGGCAGCATAAAAATTGTCTTCCTTCACCCCTTTTCTTCCGCAGAGAGATCCTCCTGAACGCTTGGTCGATAACTGAACTGCTAAGGTATCGGAAGACCTAGATGGATTGCGGCGACGCTTCCAGCCGCGAAATGATCTCGTTCGGAACGTTGGTGCCCAGAGTGGATTGCGCTGAAAACAAGCATTGTAGGCACACTGGTGCCATTCTGCGCTTCTGTGCGATCTCGGCCGTCTCGTTCCACTGATCGGCGGTGGAGCAATGCGCCTGGCGGTCGCTGTCCACATCCCAGATGCAGCGCCGTGCACCGCTCACCTTGCCGTCCTTGAACTCATAACCGAAATTGAAATGCCATATCTGGTTGACGGAACCATGCAGGAACCGAAACACCGGGATCTGCACCATGGGCACGCGGCGAAAGTGCGGGGAGCGGCATGGCGCGTGCGAACAGTTCTTCTGTAACCAGAACCTCGCGCAATACCGGGGAGTCAACGCCTTGCGAGTGAAGGTCGATATCGTGGGTGAAGCCTATGCCAGCGTCCTTCCCGCCAGACCTCCTGAAAACTCTGGCCAATCTCGTAGGGCAATAGCGGCCAACCGGCACGGTGTAGGAGTTTGCGCGCTTGGGCGAGCGAAGCAGGCCGGACCAAAAGATCGCTATCGCCGCGCCTGCGGAACTCGGGCTGCTCGTAGATCGAATAGGCGAATGCCTTGCCCTTCATCAGCAAAGCGTCGACACCTTCCGCAGCAGAATTTTCGAGCAAGGGTAACAAGGTCTCGCGTTGCGACGCTTCCACAATCCGTGAAGGTGAGCTTTGCGGCGGATGCTCTCCATCGCCATCTGCGGCCATCCCCCGTCACTACGCGACGCTTGGTATAGCAGCGCAGCGATCCCATGAAATTCAATCTATTCGGCAAGCTGTGCGAGAGCAGGCTCGGGCCATGCGATCGCATTATAGACAGCGCGGCCAGTCCACAGGTTTTGGGCAAGCAGAAAATCCAGATCTGTTACTGCCATGGACTGAGACAGATATCCGTACGGCCTTCCCCAATCGGCTTTGACAGCGCCTGTTCTCGCGTTCAGACAGCGCCGTGCCTCGCCCTGCGCTTCTTCTTTCACGTTCGCCATAGTCAGGCGGCAAGGGCAAACCGATTGACGCGAAACTCTATGTACTGCATTGCAACATAGAGAGTTATACTGAGTTTTGTGAGGAGCTCGAGACGTGTCCATTGGTGAACGAAAGGGCATTATTCTGGCGGGAGGTTCGGGGACCCGGCTGTATCCCCTGACAAGGGGCGTGTCAAAACAGCTGATGCCGGTCTTTGACAAGCCGATGATCTACTATCCGATGTCTACGCTCATGATGGCGAATATACGCGACATTCTGATTATCACGACACCGGAAGACCAAGCCCAGTTCCAGCGCGTCCTCGGCGACGGAACCGATCTCGGCCTGACGCTTAGTTACGCCGCTCAGCCCAGTCCCGACGGACTGGCCCAAGCTTTCCAGATCGGTACCGAATTCCTTGCCGGTCAATCCAGTGCGCTCGTTCTGGGAGACAACATTTTCTATGGTCATGGCCTCCCGGAATTGCTACATAGCGCACAGGCGCGGCAGGACGGCGCTACTGTATTCGCCTACCGTGTGAACAACCCCTTGGCCTATGGTGTGGTCGATTTCGATGCCGACGGGCAAGTTCTTTCGCTCGAAGAAAAGCCAGCGCAACCGAAATCCAATTTCGCGGTAACAGGATTGTACTTTTACGACGAGACCGTTGTTGATCGCGTCAACGAACTGAAGCCGTCTCCGCGCGGGGAATTGGAAATTACCGATCTCAACAAACATTATCTTGATGACGGCAAGCTGGCGGTCGAGGTCATGGGCCGCGGCTATTCATGGCTCGATACGGGCACCCATGCGTCGCTGATCGACGCGGGCAGCTACGTTCGAATCACCGAAGAACGGCAGGGGTTGAAGATCTGCTGTCCGGAGGAAATCGCCTGGCGCAACGGCTTCATCGATGATGCCCAGCTCGAAAGGATTGCGGCGCCGCTAAGAAAGTCCGGTTATGGTGAATACTTGACAAGCCTGCTTCGAGAGGCTAGCATCAAATGAAAATCGACGAGTGCGATATCGCAGGCCCACTGCTGATTGAACCGCAGGTGTTTGGCGATGACCGCGGTTTTTTCATGGAAAGCTGGAACGCCGAAAAGTTCGCCGAGGTGGGGCTCGATATAGCCTTTGTGCAGGATAAGCATTCCCGCTCGCAGAAGGGAGTCCTGCGCGGGATGCATTTCCAGAACCCTAGCCCGCAAGGCAAGCTGGTCAGAGTGACTAGCGGCGCGGTTTTTGATGCTGCTGTGGATTTGCGTCGCAGTTCGCCTACCTTCGGCCAATGGATCGGCGTCGTGCTGTCCGCAGAGAACAAGCGCATGTTCTGGGTGCCCCAAGGCTTCGCCCACGGGTTCCTCACTTTTGAGAACGACGCGGACTTTCTTTACAAGTGCGATGCTCGATACGAACCGGCGAACGAGGATTTCTTTGCATGGGATGACCCTGACCTCGGAATTGAATGGCCCACTGGCGGGCTGGGACTTCAACTGTCGGCAAAAGACCGGAAGGGCACGCCTTTTAGCAAGCTCGCGGCCTTCGAGTGACCGGCTCAGGTCTACACCGTCAGCTTCGTTCGCAAACGGTCGAGCACATTGCGCGCACCACGCTCGTTGGCAAAGCGCTCAACCCACTCGCTGTTGCGTCCGGAAGCCTGGCTTTTTGTCGGGGGTGCCGCAACCGGCTGGTATTCGCTGATCCCGAGAAACTGCGCGATCCGGTCGATTTCTGCGGAAGTGTCGGAAGCCAATCTTTCATATTCAACGCGCAGCGGGGAAATGCCCGATTGCGCACAATAGACATCCCAGCGCGCGTTGGCCCGGGCAAGTGCCACAAGGCAGGTCTCAATGCGCTGCCGATCATAACGCGGCTCGATGCCATTGCTTTCTTGGCCGGACAACCAGACCCCGGTTTGCTGCGCGACAGACATCGAAATGGCCTGCTTCAGCAGGTCGGAACGCACGATCCGCAGGACTTTTACATTGGGGAAAAAGTCCAGCGCGCCTTCCAGACCTCCAAAGGGCTTGAGGTGGCCAGGATGCAACTTGATCGCGAAGACCCCGTTCGCTGTAGTGCGGCGCTGCATAATGCCGGAAATCGCCTCCAGGTCGCTGCCTGCGTTCAGCATTTCTTTCCATCGCGGCAGGTTCGCCGGATTCGCATATTCGAATGGCACGCCCATGGCGCCGGTCTCATGGATCGTGTGCCCGAGCATATGGCTGCCAGAGCGAGGCGTGGACGCGATGATGATCGTTCGGTGCGCAGGTGGAGCGCCCTCTATATCGAGACCCTTTGCGAACTGCGGTTCGTAAAGCTTCATCGGTCTCGATACTCCGGTTGTATTGTAGGGTGCGGGTCAAACGCCATTAGCGCTGAGGGATGTCCAACTCTCTCATCATTCCGCCCGAAAGACAACAACGCCCGAAGAGCGGCAGCAATCATTTTGCCGCTGCACTGCTAGCAGCCTGGAAAAACACGGTGGCAACCGTCGCCGCGAGCGTATCGAAATTCATTCAGGACACTTGGAGGTCGATCAGCATGAAACGATTTTTTCTTGGTACCGGCAGCCAGAAGAGCGGTACCACTTGGCTAATTCGCTACCTGCAGCAGTGCAAGGGTTTCAATGGCGGCGTCACTCGCGAGTATCATGTGTGGGATTCGCTTGATGTGCCCGAACTCGCCAAGAAGATCAGGTCCAAGCCGTCGCTCTTGGACCGGCTGCGTTTCCCCGACAGGGTTGTCGTCCACAAAATGCAGAAAACCCCCGACTTTTACTTCGATTACTTCGAAGGGCTGATTGCGGAGGGTGCCGACAAATCGGCCGACATTACTCCTTCCTACAGCGCCCTTTCCGCGGAGCGCATGGCCTATGTGAAGGAAAAATTCGCCGAACGTGGTATAAAATGCGAGGCGATGATGCTCATCCGTGAGCCGGTCTCGCGTATCAAGAGCGCGGTCAGGTTCCATCTCAACCGGGGAACCTATGACGAAGGCATCACGCCCGGCACGACCGATTACAAGACTGCTTTGAGAGAATACTACACCAGTACCCACTGCACAATCCGCACCAACTACCATGATACACTGATGCGCGTTGATGAAGTGTTCTCCCCCGACGAAGTCTATATCGGCGTTTACGAGAACATGTTCGACAGGGAGGGCGTCAAAAAGCTCGCTGCCTTCCTGGGCATGGAGCCGAACTACGATTTCGCGTCGGTGAAAGTTGGAAAGACCTCCGGCAAACCCGAAGACGATGCCGAACTCGAAGAAGAGATTAGGGACTATTATTCGGACGTCTATGACTACTGTTTCGAACGAATTCCCGAAACGCGGACGCTGTGGCAGTGATTTTCGATGACAGGAAGGCGGCGGTATGAAAGTTCTGGTAACGGGTGCCACGGGCCAGCTTGGAAAAGCGCTGATGGCATCGGCACCTGCCGCTCATGAACTGGTCGTACCCGGCAGGAAGCACCTCGATCTTGCCGATGCCCGCGCGATAACGTCTTTCGTTGAGCGGGAACGTCCAGACATAGTCATCAATGCCGGTGCCTATACGGCGGTAGATCGCGCTGAGGAAGAACGTGCTCTGGCGTATTCGATCAATGCTGAAGCAGTCGGCGCATTTGCAGATGCGTTAAGTCGGTACCGAGGAAGGCTTGTCACCGTTTCGACAGACTTCGTCTTCGACGGGACAAGTCCCCGCGCATATCGCCCGGAAGACCCACCCAACCCCGTTTCGATCTACGGGCAGAGCAAGGCTGCAGGAGAGAAGCTGGCCGGTGGAGATGCTCTCATCGTACGCACCGCGTGGGTCCACTCCAGCGGCGGAGCGAACTTTGTCACGACGATGCTGCGCCTGATGCGGGAGCGAGAAGCGCTGTCCGTCGTGTGCGACCAGATTGGCGCTCCGAGCTGGGCTCCCGCCCTTTCCCGCGCAATTTGGGGACTGGTGGAGATTTCGGCAAAAGGCATTTTCCATCACAGCGATGCAGGCGTAGCGAGCTGGTATGACTTTGCCATCGCAATTCAGGAGGAAGCACTGGAGCTTGGCCTGCTGGACCGAGCGATCCCGATTACGCCGATCCCCTCTTCCGCTTATCCGACGCCGGCAACCCGGCCTGCGTTTTCGCTGCTCGACAGTTCAGCGACCCGCGAGGCCTTGCGTGAAGACGCGGTCCACTGGCGCACGAACCTGCGCTATATGTTGCAGGAACAAAAGGCGCTGACAGATTGGGACAACGCGCACCGCTGCGCGAAACTTTAATCGAGCCCTAGCTATACACCTTCGACGCGGTCGACTCGTCGGCTCGCATTCGAATCAACTCCTCGATTTCGCGGTTACCTTCCTGCCCGCTTGCCGGGGCGAAAAGCGCCTTGCCGCGGGGGTCGGTGCCCGCCGGTGCCGGTCGAAGGTAATACACTGCCAGTGACTGGCGTCTTTCACCTTCTGGGCATTCCAGTGGGGCGGGCAGTCCGTGCCAGCTTTTCTGGGTCGTATCGAAGATGACGGCCCGATTGAAAACAGGGTCAACAGACTTCATCAGTTTGTCTGGGCCGTGACCTTCTTGCTTGGCGCTCCAGAAGCCGAGCTGGCCGCCCCATTCAGGCTGCCAGCGGCTGTTGAGATAGACAATGATGTTGAGCTTGCGCTGCAACCCGAGTTTGGGATGGATCGAGTAATCGAGGTGGGCGTTCAGCTTGCCACCCTTGCCGTGGGCATGCCAGCCGCCGCCATTCAGCCCCGGATCGGAAAACAGCTGTTCCAGACCGAGCATTTCGCCAAGCTGCTTGCAGAATTCAGGCGAATTGAGTTGGCTGAAAGCCTGATAGGTTGTCTTCGGAAAGAGATTCCAGTTGTTGCAAACCTGCTTCAGTTCAATCGGATTGTCATAACGATGCCAGATATGGCTATCGTCAGTAGCAGGGAATTCCGCTTCCAACGCCGCAGCGGCATCCGCAAGGAAGAAGTTATCGACCACGACGTGGTCAAAAGGGACTGCCCCAGCGAATTCTCCGGCAACAGCCTTGATCGCCTCAAAATTGATCATAGCCGTATCCAGATCTTCGGCACCAAGTAATAGTACTTACCCTATCTGAGCTATGTTGCAATGCAAAAATCTTGTTCGCGACTGCCGTAAAGCAATTGACCCCGGAGCAAGGGACTGCGATGCCAAGGGTGTTCCACGAGCCGGATATGACCATCCCTGGGCCGCTAGAAAGGAATCTAAGGGTTTATCGCAATGGGTAAGTTGTTGGTTACGGGTGGCGCTGGCTTCATTGGCGGGAACTTCTGTCATTATTGGACTTCGAAGCGGCCGACAGACAGCATCGTAGTGCTCGACAGCCTTACCTACGCGGGTAATCCCGAAACCATTCGCGGGCTCGCGCGCACGGAACTGGTCGAGGGAGACATTCGCGATACCGACTTGGTTGATAGCCTGTTACGGGATCGGGAGATCGATACGATCGTGCACTTTGCCGCCGAAAGCCACGTCGACCGATCCATCAGCGGTCCGGATGCTTTCATCGACACCAACATCTTGGGAACCAACAGCTTGTTAAAAGCGGCGAGGGCTGTCTGGCTTGACACAGGGAGCGGGCGTCCGCACCGGTTCCACCACATCTCGACTGACGAGGTGTATGGATCGCTGGAGCCTGACGCACCTGCGTTCAGCGAAACGCACCAATACCAGCCCAATTCACCCTATTCGGCGTCAAAGGCTTCTTCCGATCACCTGGTGCGCGCTTACCATCATACGTTTGGCCTGGAAGCGACTACCAGCAACTGTTCGAACAATTACGGTCCGTACCAATTTCCGGAAAAGCTGATTCCTCTGTTCTCGATTAACGCGCTGCACGGCAGGCCGTTGCCGATCTACGGAGACGGGATGAACGTGCGCGACTGGCTTCACGTCGAAGATCACTGCCGAGGCATCGAGGCGTGCCTCGATTGCGGCACCCCCGGCGAAACCTACAACATCGGTGGCGGCGCTGAATTGCCCAACCTCACCGTCATTGACCATATCATTGCCGAAGTCGACCGGGCCTTTGAGCAAATGCCGGAGCTGGCCAGACGTTATCCCGACGCGCCGCCGGCGAAAGGGGAAAGCTGCTCGATCCTGAAGACTTTCGTGACTGACCGGGCTGGCCATGACAGGCGATATGCCATCGATGAAAGCAAGGCGCGCGCCGAACTGGGCTACGCACCGCACCATCGCTTCGACACGGGCCTGGCTGCCACCCTTCGGTGGTATCTCGAAAACGAAGATTGGTGGAGGCCGCTGTTGTGAATGGCAATTTTGCAAATCTTAACAAGCCGGAGTACAACTGATGTTCGAACGCGGAGGTATTCGATCCCAACTGGACGAACTGGTTTCCGACCCGCTTGGGAAGTTCGGCGAAATTCGCAACTACATGTTTGCCCAAAAGCCAAGGTTCGTCATCATCGGAACGGGGCGCAGTGGCACGACCTTTACGTCGGCCGCGCTGACGCGGGCTGGAATTCCCGTAAGTCACGAGCGATATTTTACCTATGGCGGCCCACGCCTGCGCCACCCCTATCGCGACTGGAGTGCCATCGGCGACTCCTCCTGGTGTGCAGTGCCATTCCTGCCCGATGAGGATATCATCGCCCTGCATCAGGTTCGGCATCCCTACAAGGTGATCGGATCATTCTACAAGATTGGTTTCTTTGATCCCCGGCACGAAGAAGTGCGCGCCCCCTATGTCGCTCTGGCAAAGCAGTATTTCGAGTTTTCCGACGATCCGCTGCGAAGCTGTCTGCGTTGGTATGCCGAGTGGAACGAGCGCTGCGAAGCAATCACCTCGAACCGTTTCCGGATCGAGCATTTTGCCGATCATCTCGAGGACATCGAGAGGTGGCTGGGCTTGCCAGTACCGCCCTCGGCGCTTGATACCGCGACTGACACCAACACCCGCAAGAGCAGCCTGGAGGAGCCGGTCGGTGACTTGGAAGGCAGGCTGCGGGAATTTCCCGAGTTCGCTGATCTCGAAGCGATGTGCGAGCGTTACGGCTACGATCTATAGCGATCTGAGTGGCTCTTCGGTCGTCGGCGTCGCCACCTCGGTCGGCTTGGCAACACTATCGAGGAGCCTAGGCATCAGCCATTTTGCGCCGAACTCGCTGAGATGATCGTCATCGCGGTATATAAATTGCCCATCGTTCTCGGCCATGCACTCACCCTGACTGCACAGCAATTCTGCCGGATCCAGCACTTGGGCATCATATTGGGCAGCCAGCGCATCCAGCATGGGGCGACTGCGGCGGTTTCGCGCTTGATGTGAACCTTGATCGACAAATTCAGGTATAGCGTTTCCGCGAAAGCGTGCGGAGACAATGGCATCTGGGACGTTTCGGCGCATCTCCGGGAGGCCAGCAACGAGGATGATCTGCATCCCCCTGCCGCGCAGGGCTTGGAGCGTCGCTTCAAGACCTTCAGCAGTAAGGGCTGCATTCCCATCAATTCCTCCAGCGGCGTCCCCTTCGCGTGCCAGCACTGCCGATCCGCCCATCTCACCTTCGGGACGCAGCCCCTCGACATTCAATGCCCAGCGCGCAGCCAGAATGACGGTGCGAATGTCATTGCGCGAGGCGAGGAAATCCATCACCTCCGCATTATTTACATTGCAACCATGCGAAGCTTCCCTATCAGCACGCGTGATACCGAGCAGCGGCGCACAAGCCGTATGGGTGAAGGCAGCACCGGTCTGTCCCGTAGTTATAAGCCAGTCCTCAATACCGGGCAGCATGGCCCCGGCATGGCTGTCGCCCCAGACCATAACATCGATTGTGTCATTTCCGTCTTCCCCCAGGCGGCAAGGCCCGGATGCGGCATCCTTGTTCATGCACTTCTGATCGAGTGGCGCTCTTCTTGAGGCTGCCTCATATGCCGAGCGCATGTCGTTTGGCAGCCGAAAGGCGAAGCCGCTCGTCAGTACAGCGGCCGCAGCCGCAGCTGCAAGCGCGGAGGTTCCCAATCCGGAAAATGCAAAAATTTGTCCTCTCGAAAGCGCGACCTCGCCAGCGCGCTTGCGAAAGGGCTGCTCGACCACGGCCCAGCTTACCCATGCCAGCAGTACCGACATTACGACGCAAAGCGCGATGACCAGCGGCGAGAGGACGTGTTCGCCTGACAACAGCCGGGCAGCGACCAGTATCGGCCAGTGCCAGAGATACAGGGAGTAGGAGATGAGGCCGAGCCACACGAGAGGGCGAAGACCTAGAAGGCGCGAAGCGAAGGTAGAACGCTTGTATCCGCTACCAATAAGTAACGCCGCCCCGATACACGGAGCCAGTGCCGCCGCTCCGGGGAAAGGCGTGTTTTCCTCGATCAGCAAAACGGCCGCAGCGATCAGAGCTAGGCCAATCACGCCCGTAACCTCGCCCATTCGCTGGCTACCGATCGCTTTGCCATTGAGCCACAGAACGAGAAGAGCTCCAAGGCCAAGTTCCCAAATTCGCGAGAACGGCAAGTAGAAAGTCGCGACGGGCCGTGCATGAACGCCCCAAAGCGAAAGCGCGAAAGACGCAATCGCGAAGGCGCCGATAACCGGCAACCATGTCGTGCGTCCTTTCGCGGCCAGCGCCCAGAGCAGCAGCGGGAAGAAGATGTAGAACTGCTCCTCGACACCCAGCGACCATGTGTGCAGCAAAGGTTCGTAAGCCACGCCGGGGCTGAAGTAATCGGACGCCGAATGCCAGAACCAGACGTTCGATGCGAAGGCCAGCGCAGCGACTGCGGACTTGGCCATCGATTCATATTGCAAGGGAAGCAGGATGAACCAGCCTGCGAGCATGCAGATCGCGATCACGAAGAATAGCGCTGGCAGGATACGCCGCGCGCGCCGTTCGTAAAAAGCGACTATCGAGAATCGTTCTTCGGCAATTTCCCGGGCCAGGATCGAGGTGATGAGGTAGCCCGAAATAACGAAGAAGATGTCGACACCGATAAAGCCGCCTTCAAAGCCGGCGACTCCGGCGTGACCGAGGACCACAGGGACCACCGCGAGCGACCGAAGGCCGTCGATATCGCTGCGATAGTTTGCTGCGTTCATGTCTTTGGTCCTGCGCTCCGCTTAGCCGCGGCCTAATCCCGAGACACTTCGCCGCACCTTGTCCACCACTCGTCGGCGAAAGGCGGCGGCATTCCACAATGCCTGCTTGCCCTTGGCCAGCGGGCCGGGGCGCTGAAAGATCGAACGCATCGGCACAGTGCCGAAACTGTAGGTCTTTGAGACGCTGTAGTTGTTCGCCGAATGCCAGACCATGCAGCATGTGAGCGGGTTCATCTCCTTGTCGACCGGGACGACATACCGCGAGGGCAGTCCTGCGGGCACATTCTCGTGCGTCAGGGCCCAGGCAGACTGGACACGGCAGGAATTCTTTTTCGACTGCGGCATCGTGTCGGCTATTTCCAGATCCGACCAGGGCGAAGCAAAATATTCTGCAGCCAGTTCGCGATCCATGATGAAACCGGCCCAGTAAGGAAAGCTGGGTGCGATGAATTCCTGCCCGTCGACGGTCATGCGATGGCTGTCCAAAACCTCTTGATAGCCGCGATAGTCAGGTGAGATTGCCTCGCCCTTCTGGCCTTTCTCGAACCGGAGAAAACCCGGCAGACAACCCTTCGCCTTCAACGCCGGTAGCCACTTGGTGAAATAGGCGACGTTGTCCGCATCCACGACGATATCGTCCTCGATGTACATATAGAGGTCGTCTTCGGTGCCGCCCGCATCCAGCCATTCGCGAAGGGCTGCCTTGTGCCACCAGGTCAGATGCCACGGATGCGCCATGCCATGCGTCTTGTCGTACTGCAGGGCGAAGCCGCGCTCTTCAAATCGCTTCCCTAGGTCGACCAGAAGCGGTTCTTCGGCGAGAGCAAGGTCGTTAGTGACCAGCGTCACTTCGACATGGCGGCGATCCCAGTCGAGAATTGCCCGCAAAACATCGGCAAGGAAGGGGACGCGCCCGGGGACATAGTGCGCTGCAACAGAGACGTGGAAAGTGGGGCTTGTCATTCCAAATCCTTGCCGCTCGCCATCCGATTGAACACCTAATCCCGTGATCGGGTGCATATGGGCCGCACCGTAATTTTGCAACCTTTTGTTGCAGCGCAGCAATACTGTGGCTAGGAAGCATTTGGGAAACTTCACCGGCAATACGCAAGCTGGGCACCGATAAACTCGAAGGTACTACAAATGGTCGAACGCAAGGTGTTTTGCATCGGTTTCCAGAAGACCGGCACAACTTCGTTGCGCGATGCTTTCCGGCAAATGGATTACCGATATCACGGCCCCTACGGGCGTGACTGGTCGCTCAAACGTCTGGAAAAGGAATACAAGTCCGCAGGTCTCGCCATCGCGCAGGAGCATGATGTCGTTGCGGACATGCCTTGGCCGCTCATTTATCGTGAGTTGGACGAAGCCTTTCCCGGTTCGAGGTTTATCCTGACGCTGCGTGACACGGACAACTGGTATCGCTCAATTCGCAACCATTTTGGCGACCGACCCGCACCGCTGCAGGAACTGACCTATGGTGCCGATGCTGGCGCTCCGGTGGGGAACGAACAACGGTACCGAGAGGTGTACGACAACTACAATGCCGAGGTTCAGGACTATTTCGCGAACCGGGATGATGATCTTCTTATCATGCATCTCGAGGACGGGGATGGTTGGGATGCGCTCGCCCGCTTTCTCGGCCGAGATGATTTGCCGACCGGTCCCTTCGTAAGAACGAATACAGCAGGCGAGCGCATGACGCTGAAAAACCGATTGAGGAAGAGGGTTCGTTCCCTGTTCGGCTAGGGCGGCCGCGCGCCGATCGCCTTGGCCTTCGCCGGGTTCGTTACTCTGGCGGCCCCGCCTGGGAACATCGATTCCGCTACCCTACAGCTCCCTTTGCGGATAGCGTTCCCCGTTTCCGGTTACTGCGATCAAAAAGCAAGACCGGGGAGGCTGGATTAGCGAGTAATTCGCCCGCAGGCGTGAAATCACGCCCATCGCTATTCGTGTAAAGGCTATGGCGGTCGCCGCCCCGTGTCGTCCCCGTGGCCCCTCTAAGCATCGGCGCACCCGCTTCGAGATGATTGTCGGCAATCAGCAGATCAGGATCCGCCAGGGTACCATTCAACTCCCAGAAAACGTTGTTCGCGATCATACAGAAGTCTTGCGCGGCATAGCTGTTGCCATCTCGGCTTCTTAGCCGCAATTCCTGATCCACCCAACTGTTGTGGCAAATCACGACGTGGCTATGACTTCCCAGCAACTGCGAGGAGTTGCCGAAATCAACCCTGCCCTGCATGACGTGGTTAACCACGAAGATATCTCGGCAAGGTGCAGTTTCCCTGCCGATGAAAAGCAAGGCGGCGAGGATATTCGTATTGGTATTCCCGAAAATAATAATGTTCTCGTTCGGTTCGGTCTCCTTGCCCTGATACCAGTCGGCATGGACGTCAAAGCCTCCGAGTGACAATGATAGCGAAGCCGACTTGGCATCGGTCGGGCCAAAAGAACCGGTCCTTCCGGGCAGGGTGAGGTACTGAGCGCGCTTGGTGTCGTTGCCCAGACTTGCCGTCCAGTCTGCGACAATGCCACCGCTCGTGCCCTCCCTCTCACCATTCAGCCATGCCACGACATCGCTGGGCCAGTAGAAGCCTCCGGTGACGGCGCCAGGATCGGCATTGTTGTTGTCGTAACAGGCAAAGGTATAAACCGGCACTCCTTCCTCTTTGAGAGTTATGAGATTGCCGCTCGACATCTCAATTGTCGCGCTTGCGGCATCACCAGTGTACCGAAGTGCGAAAATCGCATCCGGCTTTTCATCGTGCAGGTGGGAACTGTCCCAGTCGTCGGTTCGATTGAAAATCACGCACGAAGATCGGCCGACGGCGTCCGCCGCACCGCCATAGATGTGGCAGCCCCGCACGAGCGTGGCGAACCGGCAAGGGTCCTGCTGATAGCTGATTTCGCATTCGGTGAAATAAGGCGCCCCATCCACCATGTAGGTCGACGGTCTGCCCTTGCCGTACCAGTAGAACTCGCGCCCCTGCTCCTGGGTGAAGGTTACTCCGTCCAACCAGTGATTTCTGCGCAGACTGGCCGAACTTTCCTCAAGGTAGAAATTGTTTGCCCGATCCATCAGGATCGTGATGTTCGATCCCTTGAGGTGCAATCCGTCGATTTGCGCGCGATGATAGCCACCATTGCCGATGAATTCCCGGTCGATTGTTATCGGCACGTCGGCTTCGATGGTAACCCAACCCTGGGGATATTTGTGTTTGGCAGATCCACCGCTTTCCAGCGCATAGTATCCGGGCGCGCTAGAATTGCCCTCCGTCACTCTGATATATGGGTTGTCAAAGGCTCCATCCTTGATGAACTTCAACCCCGTGGCAAAGCTTTGATAGCGCGCGCCTTCAATTTCGGCCTGCGAAGGTGCAATCTCGATCTCGGCGTCGTGTGCCGACCCGGTGGCCGGGAAAGGTTCTACAGGCGAGTACTGGAAAGGTCCGATAACCCTGTCCTGGAATAATGGGTTTCGCGGTACAGCCCTGGCATAGACATGCGCATGCCCGCCCATGTTAGCAGGCTTGGAAAGCGTAACCCACCAGGCATGATATGTCCTCGTTTCGCCACGTGAATCGACGAAGGTACGGAAGCTCGGCGAAGCCATCTCGACAACATTCCCCTCGAAATGGATCTCGATCTTCTCAACGCCGAAATTGTCGACGAGCGACCCGTCGTCGAGAGACATGGCAACGAAACCGGTCGTAAGTTCGTCAAGAAAGTACTGGTGCGGAGGTTCAACGAGATGGATTGCCGGTTTTGCCAGCGAACGCTCGGGGTCTACCGGCACCTCCTTCGTTTCGGCCGAGAAGCCGGAGCCAGGCAGACCATTCCATGCGCTCGAGGGAGTGATGGCAGGCACCAGTGAGAAAACACCTTGAGACGTTTGCAACCGGCGAGAGCTTTGCCGGCTAGAGAATCCGAAACCGCGACCCGGCATCAGATAAGCCCGATCAGCTTGGCCGCGGTCGTCCCCGTGGCGCGAACAGCACGGGTCCGCACGTCGAGGATGCTGCCGCTGGCGAGATTGAAAAAGGTTACGTCTTCAGCGCCGCCAACAGGTCTAAGGGTCAGGTCACCCCCCTCGCCAATATAGAGTGCTTTGGTCGCTTCGCGAATATCCGTGTCATCGGACGGCTCGATTGCGAAACAGTCCGTAGCTGGGGAAGTCACACTCGCGGCAGCGTTAGAAAATCGATCGTGAAACATATTATCCTCCGTAATCTTGCAGGAGGTTGCTCCGGTATAAACAGCGCCGATCGGTAGGAAAGGATTTTTGTCCGATGGCTGCGGATCACCCGCTGAAATCGCGCGTAATTCCCTCAAGGACCCTAGCAAATTCATCTTGCTGTTCCTGCAGCTTTTGCCGACTAGAAAGCGCGCCGTTCTTGCGCGCAAGGCGAGAAAGGGCAGCGCCTGCCACGCCTGCCATTACCCTGCCTTTGAGACCTTTGGAGTCGGGCCCGCGACCTGCTCTGTGCGGAGCTGTACTACCGCCCACTCCTGCGACAGCTGATGTCGAGGTGGCTGGGCTCAAGCGGTCTTGTAACCGGCGCAGCGCGGCGAACGGAGCGTGGATCTCGAGTTCAACGCCAAGGCTGGCGCACCAGTCGTTCCATTTGAAGGAATTGAAACCTCCCACAAAAGTGACGCAGTGCCACCGCACTCCGAATGCGTCCGCGATGATCGCGGCATGCATGCTTTCGGCCAACACGAGGCGAGCCGAACCGATGCGCCTGATAACCTCCGTTGCATCAGCGGCAGGGGTCTGGAAACCGATACCGCGATCCTCGCACACGCGCTGCCAGTTCAGCATTCGGTTTGAATGGTGCGGGACGAACAGCGTCTCGCCGCTAGGGGCAAGATCGGCGAACCGGTCGATCCGGTTGACGAAGACTGCGGGGTCGATGATTCCCGCCGATGCTGGCAGGTTCAGCGCCTTTGCCGACAATGGCCCACGCACTGCGCGAATGTCCCACATTTCCGGAGCATCCGCGATATCGGGCTTGCTGCCATAACCAACGCCCGATCCAATCACGAGCTTGTGCCTGTCGGCAGGCAGAAAACCTTTCTTCAAAACTGTGCCCACCCCGACAAGCAGGCTGTCCCGCTTCCACTCGCGCCATCCCGGCAGGAGATCGTCCCACAGCCACTGATTAAGATCGTCGCCAAAATTGCCGCCTTCCACCGGGAAATATTGCAGGTCCATCGTGAGAAGCTCCTTCCGGCTTGTGATCGCGACATCCGCGATGCTATCCTCATTGTGCAGTGCGAAATGCCTACTTGCTGGCGAGGCAAATGCAATTCACAATGTCGATAACGCAGTTCTCGGAAGTCTCCGGGCAAAGCACGAATTGCAGAGGGTGGTATGCAACCGAAGCGAAGTTACGAAGGGCGACTTGCAGTGCAAGGAAGCAAGGGCCCCGCCAGGCAGGGCTGGAGTAGGCAGAACGCCATCCCCCTGATTACGCTGTACTCTCTCCTTCTGCCGGCCGGTATCAGCGTCGAGGTCGGGCCGATTCTGCTCTTCCCCTACCGGCTGCTATTGCTGCTGCTGATTCCTTTCATCATTCTGGAAGTCCGGCGAAACCCTTTCAAGCCGACCCTTGCTGACGCTTTCCTGAGCTTCTTCGCACTCTGGGTGGCGATTTCGCTCGGTTTTCACCTTGGCCCGGCAAACGGAATCGAACCAATCGGCCGCGAACTGGTGGACATCGGCGTTGCCTATCTCGTCTTCAGAACCTTCGTGCGCGATTTTGACCAGTTGTCCTGGATCCTGCGCAAGCTCCTTCCCGGTGTCGTCGTGGTCGCGGTGATACTGGCGTACGAAAGCATCACTCGCGATCTGCTGATTGCGAGCATTATTCCCGTCAGCGGCGGTGAGGGAGAGATGCAGGAAACCATTCGCCTCGGGTTGCGCCGAGCCGTCGGGCCGTTCCGCCACCCGATCCACGGCGGTTTGATTATGGCTTCCCTTTTACCGCTTTATGCAACGGCAAAAGCTCCGGGCTGGGTCAAGGTTACCGGCACTATCGCTTCCGCCTGCGCGTTTTTCACGGTCAGCACGTCGGCAGTCCTAATGCTGATCATGGTCATTGGCCTCCTGTTCTACTGGTGCCTGAATGTACAACTGACGCAACGGCCGAACTGGCCCATGATCGTCGTGCCGACCCTTGTTACAAGCTTCGTCATCCAGCTGTTGGCCACCGGCGGCATCATGAGCTTCTTCATTCGCCACGTGGCAATAAATTCCTCGAGCGCCCGTTACCGCAAGATGATCTGGGAACATGGCACGAATGCGGTCGAGCGCAATCCGGTACTCGGCGTCGGCTTTGCCAGCTATGACAGGCCGGGCTGGATGAGCAGCGGCAGCCTCGACAATCACTGGCTCGCCATTGCTTTGCGGCACGGCATACCTGCGACGGTCTTCCTGCTAGGTACGGTAATCATGGCCTGCGCCTACCTCGTGCGGTCGCAGCGCTTCTCGCTTGAACAGCGTCCGGTCCAGCAGGCCGCACTGCTCATTTGCCTTGTCTCCTTTGCCCTGTCGCTTTTCACCGTCTTCGCCTGGAACCATCTAGTGGTCTTCTTTATGGCGCTGCTGGGTATCGCCGTTGGGATTGGAGGCGAAACGACTGCCATACGACGTTCGGGACCGGTCAAACCCGCTTATCGCGATCTGTCTCCTCGCCCCGGACGGTATGCCACGGCAGATTGATCCGCAGGCCTTAAGCTGGGAGAAAGCAGTCCCTCCAGACGCCAAATGTGCTTTTGCTAAGCTTTGCGTCTTAGCAGCTTTTTCCCGAAACCAAGCAAAGTGCGCTCGGCGGTGTCCGGCTTTCCCGCCAGCCGCCAGAGGCCGAACACAATCAGCGGATAGACTAGTGCGCCGCATCCGATGGTAACGGAGATAAGGCCCAACTGGGAC
Source organism: uncultured Sphingomonadaceae bacterium (assembly GCA_947493195.1). Lineage (GTDB taxonomy): Bacteria > Pseudomonadota > Alphaproteobacteria > Sphingomonadales > Sphingomonadaceae > Alteraurantiacibacter. The sequence goes on from CANLQG010000010.1 coordinate 36,729, forward strand.
AGAAGCGATTGATCGCCGGGGAACACGGCCTGCACGCCAAGCACCGCGCCCGACATGATCACCACTCCCACGATCGGGCGCAGGTTTGTCATGAACTGGCGCCTGATCGTTAGCCCGATGAACTCGCGGACCAGGAGCATATTGGCAAACGTCCCGATGACGCCGCAAAGGGCCCGCCCCCAAACGACCCCGTAAAGACCGCCAAGCCACAAGCCCGTCCCGATTACAGCAACGCGAACCACCAGCATTTGTAGGTTCCTGACAAACAGCCGCTTGTTGCGATTGAGTGACATGCCGAGCGGCTGGACCATCGTCGCCAGCGAATTAAGCGCGATGGCTGGGCCAAGGATCTGGAGGATCGGAATGATCGGCAACCATCGCTCGCCCAGCAGAAGAGGGATAACCGGTTGCGCCAGTAGTCCCGCTCCGAAGCCGAGAGGCAAGGCAATCAGCATCACGCCGGACTGCGTAGTCTCATACCCCCGCGTAAGCCGCTCGGGATTCTTCTTTATCCTTGAAAGGCCCGGGAACACTGCCTTCATGAGCGGCAGGCTCAATTCCCGAGAAGGCATGGCCGCAAGGTTGGCGCCCATGGAATAGAAGCCCACCATCGCTGGTGAAAGAACGCGACCGATCAAAAGGAATTCGAAGCGAAAGCTGAGTACTTCCGTAATGCGTATGCCTGTCGTCCAGACGCCAAAGCTGAAGAATTCGCGCGCATGAACAAATCGCGGGCGCGGGATCTTGGGATAAACGATATAGGACAATAGGAAAAACGTCACGTTGCCGGCGATGGTGCCGACCGCGATAGCCCAGTAACTTTGGTAGACGATGGCGAAGCCGACCGCGGCAATGACGTTGACGAACTTTTCCGCCAGCGACAACGTTACCTCGTGCCAAAATACAAGATTGCGGGGCAGGATCGAACGGCGCGGATTGGATGCCGACTGGACAAGCTGACCGGCCGCCAGCGCCCAGACGAGATCCACGAGACGGAGATCGCCGTAGAAAACAGCAGCGGGATGAGCAATGGCAGCAAGGCCGATAGCAAGAATCAGCCCTCTCAGAACGTTGAGCGTCCAAGCGGTGTCGTAGTGCTCTTCCGTCGGCCCTTCGTGGCGGATGAGCATCTGGTTCAGCGACAGGTCCAGAACAGCGACGCTGATGATCGCAATCGTCGAAGCGATCGCAACGAGGCCGAAATCCGCGGGCATGAGGAACCATGCAAGCACGATCATGCTGCCGGCCGACAGTCCATTGACGACCATGCGCGCGGCTGACAGCCAGAATGCGCCGCCAATCAACTTGCCGGCGATACCCCCCGACTTCGCAGCTCCGCGTTCCTCGGTAATTTCACCCACTCCTTGCCTAGGATCGATCTGACACTAACGGTTGTCTCGATGCGCTTCCGATCGTTGGGCCAGCCACATGCGCATGACGCTGCGAGCTACGGTCAGGACGGTGCATAATGTCGGTTTTCTATCTGTCAGCCCAAAAAGAATTGGCCTGCGCTACGTTTTTGGTGCAATGCAGCACGAGCGGTTGAATGGCTGAGGCCCTTTATGCAAGTCAAAAAGGATCCTGCCGCGAAAAGCCTAGGTATGATTGGTGTGCCGCAGGCCGCACACTGGCGTAGTTCCACGAAGTACGAGGAACAGACTCCCGCATCATGAAGATAGCATTTGCCTCCATGGGTAATCCGCGCAATCCCCGTACGTGGAGCGGCACCCCGTTCTTTGCCCTGCGCGAAGTCGAAAAACGCTTCGATGACATCAAGGTCATACACACTCCAGTATACAACCGGGTTGCAAAAGTACTCAAGCTGGCTTCGCGCAAGCTGGGCCTGCCGCTGGCAAGACATCCCCTCGTGGTTCGCATGTTGCAGGCAGCGGTAAACCGACAATTGCGCGATTTCGATCCCGATGTGATCGTAGCTGTTGGCGGGGCTACCAAGATAGCTCACCTCGCCAAAAGTATCCCGGTGATCTTTGTCTCGGACGGGCTGATGGCCTCGATGGTTGAATATTACCCCAGGTTTCAAGCCTTCGATGAAGCGGTGCGAAAAAGGATGATGGCTGTCGAGCGAGACATGGTCGAAGCACCCTTCACGCACTTGCTCATGATGGCCGACTGGGCGGCAGAAGGCGCACTCAAGTATTACGACATACCCCCAGAAAGGGTGTCTGTTGCACCGATCGGCGCGAACCTGCTGGAAGATCCCGGCGTCGCGGAAACGAAGCGCGACAAGTCAGGCTTCGATCTGCTTTGGATCGGCGTTGAATGGGAACGCAAGGGCGGCGATGAAATGCTCGAAGTTTTCCGCCGACTGAAGCAACGCCTTCCAGAAGCGCGGCTGCACATCGTCGGGCTCGAAGAGGACGCCGTACCGCACGAAGACGGCGTCATCGTCCACGGCTATCTGCGGAAATCCGAACCTGCTCAGTACTCCAGGCTCCTGGAGCTTTTCCGCCTTGCTGACCTCTTCATCATGTTCAGCCGGCAAGAAGCCTTCGGACTCGTTTATTGCGAGGCAGCGGCCTTCGGCCTGCCGTGCGTCGGTTTTCGTACCGGGGGGGTCAGGACCATCGTGCAGGACGAAGAGACGGGCCTCTTGTTCGATAGCGACGCCGATGCCCAGCTGATCAGTGATGAGATCGTTGCCTTGCTCGGCAACGGCGAACGTCTTGAGCGCATGAGCCATGCTGCCCGGGCACGTTTTGAGGAGCACTTGAACTGGAACGCATGGGGGGAGGCCCTGGAAAAGGTTGTTTCCAGGGCGCTTGCAGCGAAACAGGAACATGGGAAGATTTTCAATGCGCCTAGTTGAACCACGCTTGGCCGAAGTGACCGTGATCATGGTCAGCTTCAACACCCGGGATATCACGTTGAAGGCGCTTGAGACGCTGCTGCAGAACGCCGGCGATGTGGCGATGCATGTAGTGGTCTGGGACAACGCTTCGCATGATGGTTCGGCCGATGCTATTGCCGAGCGGTTTCCACAGCTTCACCTCATCCGCAGCGAGGAGAATCTCGGCTTTGCGCAGGCCAATAATCTCGTCGCCGAAATGGTGGAGAGCGAATGGATGCTGCTGCTCAACCCCGATACGGAGACCTATCCAGGCATGGTCGAGAATTTGCTAGAGTTCTCGAAGGCACATCCGGAGGCCGGGATTACCGGTGGTCGGACAGTTTTCCCTGACGGATCGCTAAACATCGCCTCCTGCTGGAACAAGCTCACCATCTGGAGCCTATTTTGCAGCGCCTTCGGATTATCGCGCATGTTTCCGGACAGCCCGTTGTTCAATCACGAAGGTATCGGCGGCTGGAAGCGCGACAGCGTGCGGCATGTCGACATCGTGGTCGGGTGCCTGTTCATGATCCGGAAGCGAGTGTGGGACGAACTGGGGGGCTTCAGTCCACGCTATTTCATGTATGGCGAGGAAAGCGATATGTGCCTGCGTGCTGCCGCCCGCGGCTATAGCCCTATGGTCACGCCTGACGCGCAGATCATGCACCTTGTGGGTGCTTCATCGAAGAAGCGTGAGGACAAGCTGATTCGGCTGATGCGCTCGAAGGCAACCCTGATCCGCGATCATTGGAACCCGATGAAGATCCCGGTAGGTATTGGCCTGCTTTGGCTCTGGATTGCCATTCGGCGCTTTTCGGCGCAGTTTGGTCGCGATGAAGCGAGTGCCACGACATGGAAAAGCATGTGGGCTTCGCGGAAGACGTGGTTGAGGGGCTATCAATGACGCAAATGCCGGATGAGCTGGCTCGCAAGAGCACGATGGGAAAGGGCGGAAAAGGCCTTCGTCTGCTGGCATCAGTGCTCGATCCCCGCGCATGGTTGCATCTACTCAAACTCGTCAATTTCTACAATTACACCCATGTCGCACCAATGCGGCGGATGAGCATCGGCATGAGTCCGAGCATAAGCCCCGATGCCTCGTTCTCTCATGGTGAGCGGATCGATATCGGCGACCGGGTTCGGATCGGTTCTCGCTGTCATATCTGGCCCGGCCCTGCCCATAGCCGGATCATCATCGGCGACGACGTGCTGTTCGGTCCCGAAGTCATGATTACGGCGGGTACCTACCGTTTCAACGATGGTTCTCCGGTAACCGATCAGGCCATGGACGAGGCGGATGTGATAATCGGGGATGACGTATGGTTGGGGACCCGCGCCGTGGTGCTGCCAGGCTGCACCATCGGCGACGGCGCGATCGTCGCGGCAGGAGCGCTGGTGAGGAACGATGTCCCCCCCGGCGCGATCGTCGCAGGCTTGCCCGCACGGGTCGTCGGCCATAGACAGCCGAGCGCAGCTTCTTTTTCCGTCGCAAGCTAGCCGAAGGCGGCGGCCTGCAGACCCTGCGTGAAATCCCGCGCTATGCGGGCGTCTGAAAAACGTTCGGCATTTCCAGCGTCGATCCATTCCGCCAGCGCGCCCTTCAATTCTTCCTGTTGGTCAACCAGCCTGGCCATCGCATCGGCGAGTGCCCGCGGGTCCTGCGGATCGACCGGAATGGCAAAGGGCAATCCGTCAAAATAGCCCGCTACGGCCCGATCGCGGGGGTAAACGATTGGCAAACCTGAAAGCAGCGCTTCGATGAACACCATGCCGAAGCTCTCACGCAGCGAGGGGAGGACGAAGCCCGCAGCGCTGCTCATCATGCTGCGGACTTGCTGTCGGTCGGCTGGGCCTGTCAGGGTAACGTGTTCGCTACGAGCGGTGATGGCCTCGCACGCTGCACGGTCATTTGGGCTGCCCCCGCCGATGATGCTTAGCGGAACGCCCCGCCCGCGGCGTTCGAGTTCAACTGAAGCCGCGACAAGTCCAGACAAATTCTTTCGCCGATAGCTTGCGAGATGGAAGACACTTACCAGCCCTTCCCCGGCAGTAACCGGCTGGATGGGGGCGTCAATGTGCGTTGCGCAAGGCAGGATGATGGTCGGCTTGCTGCGCCGACCAAGTTTCGCCTCGACCTGAGCGCGCGTCCACGGCGCGAAAGGAAATACGACTTCGGCTTCGTGATATATCTGTGCAAATGCCTTCGAAAGATCCGGCCGGTATTGGAGGATCTTTGTGTCCGTATCGCCTTGGAGGCATAGTCCGAAAGGTCGACTCATCAGTTGGGCGAGACGGTGGACCACGATGCCCTCGATGCCGAGCTTGTGGCCGAACAGTAGTTCTGGGGTTTCGTGCGTGATCAGATTCTCGGCAAGCTGCTCTGCAAGCCGCACGAGGCAGGTCTTGTGCAGCAGTCCCTTACCCGGTGCTTGATAACGAACCGCCAGACCGTGCTTTTCGGCATTCTTCTCTACAAGAGGAAGAGGGCGGCGCAGAAAGACTTGAACGGCAAAGCCCGGCGCCTTGGCGGCAGGAACGGACGCTCGGTTCAATGAAACGACGAAATGATCGAACTCATCACGTGTCAGTTCGATCAGGCTTTTGACTGCCTTCGTCTTGGCTGCGTTAAATGCATCCGGATAGTCGCAGGAGACGTGGAGTATCCGCAGAGGCGCCGCTCGGTGCGCATCGTCGTCGAGTACATCTGTATGCTGCACGCGTTGTATTCCGGTCAGAATCGGCAGGCTTACCTGTCCTTCGCGTCGTAGCTGTAGTACTCGTACGAATAGTTGTAACTCTGCCCGGCTTCGAGCGCACGGAACTTGGTAAATACCGCACCGAGGATGTGAGCATCGACATCCCGCAGGCGCCGAATTGCCGTGCGCGCTTGGCCGAAATGAGCCCTGTTGGCTTCCACGACGAAGACCACCCCATCAACGAACCGCGACAGCAACGGCGCGTCAGCGATGCCGACCACGGGCGAGCTGTCGAGGATGATCAGGTCGTAGTGAGGGCTTACCCTACTCAGAAGATCCGCGAAGAGGCCAGAGGAGAGAATCTCCACCGGATTGGCCGGAATTTCGCTAGGTAGCAGCAGATGCAGATTTTCCAGATCCGTGGGGATGAGCGCCTTGTCGAGCGAAGTGCGCGAGTGAAGCATTTCGATTAGGCCTAGTTCTCTGCGCTTCACACCGAATTGACGATTGATTGCCGGACGACGCAAGTCGGCATCCACGAGCAGGACGCGGCGACCGACCATGGCGAAGCGGCGAGCAAGAGCAGCAGCAGTTGTGGTTTTACCTTCACCCGGCTGGCTGCTCGTCATCTGGACGACGTGCGGCCCTTCGGTTCCCAGTGCGTAATCGAGCGACGCTCGGATAGACGAATAAGCTTCGCTGATGGGATCAAACGGATCGTCGACCGCATCCTCGACCGCGTCGTCAACATAAGGAGTCTGCCCCAACACGCGGAGCGAAAGCCTGCGCTCCACATCGTCGACAGTGCGCATGCGGTCGTCGAAAATCTCGCGCAGAAGGGAAAGACCACCGGCGAGTGCGATACCCAAAATGAACGCAACAATCATATTCGTTATCAGGTTCGGCGAAGCAGGCGATTCCGGCACCGGCGCGTAGTCGAGAACCGACAAATCGCCTTCCTCGATATTTTCAGCCGACACAGCCTGATTGTAGCGCGCCAGCAAGGCCTGCAGCTGATCGCGGTAAGCTTGCGCATCTCGTGCCAAGATATTGAATTGAACGCGGCGGTCCTGCTCGTCCAAAGTCTCTCCGGAGAGGCGCTCCCGCTCTGCAGCCAGCGCGTTTTCCTGTTGCTGGGATATGCGGAACTCATCACGTATACCGTTCTTCAGATCTTCGGCGATACGCGACATGCGCTGTGAAACAGTAGCAATCTCGGCCCGAGTTTCCTGCAACTGAGGGTAATCGTCCTGATAGCGCTGCTGCAACGCCGATTCTTCGACCTCCAGATTTGTCAGCTGCAGGCGCAAGGCTTGTACAGCTTCATTCTCTGTAACCGAGCTAATGCGCTCGGCAGGCATGTCTGAGACCGCGAGCCACCGCTGCTCGGCCGCGATACGGCGCGCGCGCGCGTTAATGTATTCTTGGTTCACGCTGACGAGGTTGCTGCCGGTGATCGTGGGTGCGGTGGCACTGCCTTCCGATTGAGAGGGCTCCTGACGCTCGGCGATCAGGCGATTGGCACGGGCATATTCATTGGCTGCGAACTCAGCTTCGCGCAACATCGCGCGCGTGTTAGCGATCTGGTCCGAAAGATACTCGATAGCGAACTGGTTCGCATCCACACCCGAACGGACACTGTCCTGCACCAGTGCATCTGCAAAAGCGTTGACAACGCTCGCCGCTACCAGTGCGTCGTCTGATTCATAGCTGATTTGCAAGATACGGCTGCTCGTAGGGGTCTCGACCTCGACCCCGCCGCGAATAATATTGGCTGCAGCTTTCTTTGCCCGGTCGAGATCAGCGATGTCTTCGCCTGCGATGCGCGTGACGATTTGCGGCTCGAGTTTCTCTACAACGATTTCACCCATGCGAAGACTGGCGAGCACTTCCGCGAGGGTGCCAAGATATCTCGAAATTTCGTTGGTTGGAAGAATGGGGTCGGCGATATCCTGACCGGCCACGATCTCATTGCCGTAGAAGTTGCCGCGTACCGTTGATGTCGCTGCGTACATTGGAGTTTGCAACATGGTTATGATCAGGCCGGCAACCAGTGAAAGAATAAGCGCGCCGACGATGACGAAGCGCTGCCGCCATAACATGCCGCGAATATCGGAAATGCCAAGAATGCCGGGATTTTCCCGAACGGGATAATGTTGCGCGCCCCGGGACGCGCGATCTTCGGAACTATCCCTTGAGAGCGTATTATCTTGCATCGGTATCGCTCGCGCTAATTAGAGCCGGGTGAAAAGGGCGAAGACCGGCAGGGAACGGAGGAAGTCCTGCCAGAATTGAGACAAACCATTGGTGCCGACGATAACTCTGTCGCCAGGCATGAGAACAGGATCAATCATCGTACCGGCCTGCACCGCCGTATAATCGAACTTGGCGATATAGGTGCCGTCATCGAGAGTACGGAATATCGCGATATCCCTGCGGTCGGCAACGCGCGACATGCCATTCCCCAGCGCAATGGCGCCGGAGAGCCTCGTGCCAGGCTGGAAAGTGAAAAGACCCGGATTCTCCACTTCACCCTCCACCGTGACGAGGTGCGATTGATATTCGACCACGTTGACGCTGACTTCCGGGTTGCGAAGATAGCCTTGGCGAAGCGCTTGCGAAATGCGATCCTCAGCATCGCGCGGCGACAGGCCAGCCACTTGAACCGGTCCGACGAGCGGCATGGCAATCGCGCCATTCGCATCAACCCGCACTGACTGAAGTGAGAGCTCCGGCTCGCGGAAGACACCGATGTTGAGCGTATCGGCGGGCCGAATCGTGTAGGCGCGCATTTCCAATGCTGATACCAGTCTGCCCTGACCGAGTTCCGGCAACGCGGTTGGCGTTGCGTAGCCGGGCTTGATGTCCGGGCCGGAAGCGCACGCTGTTGCTGCGCAGCAAAGAGTCGCGATACCGACTGCCCGTACCGCTTTGAACCTTAGTGGATTTTGCATGAAAGGCACCGTCCGACTAATCCCCGTTATTTCCTAGACTGATGCCATAGACCGTCAAGGAATCAGGGACAACCCGTATGTTCGCAGGTGCGAAAAGATACTTGCTTTTAACCTTAGACTGACACCGAAATATGTTGCAGAACAAATCTCATGACCTTGGCTTCGCAGATTGCTGTCGCTGCTTATGCGGTAGTATGCTGCGCCGCAGCAATAGCGGCTGTATTGGCCACGCGCAGTTCTCCCCGAAGGAGTTCGGCATTGCTTTGGTGGGGCGTTGCAGGTTTCTATGCGGGGCTAGCAATTCTTCGCATAATCGATTTTGAGAATAGCTTCAGAGACTACTTCCGTACAGCGCTAAGGGCGCAGGGTATTTACCGGGACCGCAACGATTTGCAGATCGCCCTGATGGCTATCGCACTCGCTGTTTTCCTAGTCGTCGCCTTTTTGGCATGGCGCAAATTTTATGGAACTAAAGCGACGCGAAAAGAACGGTGCCGCCGGGTCGCTTGGGCTGCCATGTTCGGTTTCGTTGGACTTTATTCGATGCGCCTTATCTCGATCCATTCGATCGACAGGGTATTGTATCGCGGATTACACCTGAACTGGGTGCTGGATGGCGCTTTCACGGTGGCAACTTTTTTCGCTGCAACATGCTATGTTGTGCTTGCTCGGAAAAGCGTTCTTTAAGGACTATCGGGAAAGCGCCAGCGCGTAGGCCGCCAACAGCGGCTCGACCTGTCTGTTCCAGTTAAGGTCGGTCTCCACGCGCCTGCGACCGAATAGCCCCATCTCTTCCCTGCGGGCGGGATCATCGAGCAGTTCGACAATTCTTTCCGCCATGTCCACCGGATCGTTGGGCTTCGCATAGAGCGAGGCCTCCTGCGCCGAGAACCGCCCTTCGGTAACGTCGAACTGCACCATCGCCTTGCCCAGCGACATGTATTCCATGATCTTGTTCATGGTCGACTTGTCGTTCATCGGGTTCACCCGGTCGGGGTTCACGCCAATATCCATCGTCGAGAGCACTTCGAACAATTCCTGGTCGGGCGCGCGACCGGTGAAATGGATCCACTCGTCCAGTCCCCGCCGGGCCACGAGTACCTTCAGATCGGCAAGCGCAGGACCGCCGCCGACAAGGACGAAGCGGATATCGCGCCGGTCCATGCGGTTGACCAGGTGATCCACCGCGTCGATCAGCAGGTCGATCCCTTCCTGCTCGCCCATCACCCCGACGTACCCGACCATGTAGGTCTTGCCGTCCTTCCATTCCGGCACGGGTTCGACCGCCCTGAGGCGCGAGAGATCCGGGCCCGAGCGGACAACGAAGACCTTGCCCGGGTCCATCCCACCGCGTTCAATGGCGATTGCCTTGTAGCTTTCGTTCGTCGCCATCGATACGTCGGCAGCCTTGAACGTAAGCTTCTCGAACAGCACCATCAGCTTCCAGAAGAAGCCGCGCTTGTTGAACTTGGCCTCGTAAAGCTCGGGATTGATATCGTGGTGATCGAAGATGTACTTCACACCGAGCAGCTTGAACGGCAGCGCCACCAGGAAAATGAGGTCAGGTGGATTACAGCCCTGGATCACGTCGATCCCGCGCTTGAAGTAGATGCGCCACGCCAGCACGGTTTCCCAGAACAGCGCGGCGCCATATTCCAGCAGGAAGCCGAGGGCACCCTTGGCCTCGAGGGGAAGCGGATGGCGGTGGATGTGAACCCCTTCGATGACCTCGTAACGCTTTTCGAAGCCCTTGCCGGTCGGGCAAATGACCGAGACCGTGGCCCCTGCGGCTTTCAGCGTCCGCGCCTCCTGCCAAACGCGCCGGTCGAACGGCAGCGGCAGGTTCTCGACCACAATCAGCACGCTCTTGCCGGCGAGCGGCTGGCCTTCGATCTCGGCCGGGAAGGCGAAGTCGTCGGTAGTGGCCGTGTTCACGAAATGGTGCTCACATCCATCACGTTCGAGCGATCGATCTCGAGCTCGTCGACGAGGCGGTTGGTGGCGACCACGCGGTCATAGGTTCCTTTTTCGGCAGTCTGCCTGTCCACCAGCAGCGTCTCGATGGTTGGAAGGAAAGCGAAGGCATAGCCAAGGTTCTGCCCGACCAGGTGTTCGGGCTTTAGTGCCGGATCGTAGACATCGATAGCGTAGCCTGCATCCAGCAGCTTGCGGACGAGATCGACGGCGGGGCTTTCGCGCAGGTCATCGGTGTCCTTCTTGAAGGCGAGCCCCACCAGCAGCACCCTGGCGCCCGGCTCCAGCCCTTCGGTCACTTGCAGGAACTGGTGATGCTTGTGCGCTTCGTTGGTGCGGATGAGCGAGTCGACGAGGTGGGTGTTCGCGCCGATATCGGCGGCGATGTGCTGAAGGGCGCGAACGTCCTTGGGCAGACAAGAACCGCCAAAGGCACCACCGGGCCGCGTGTAGTACGGTGATATGTTCAGCTTGGTGTCGGAGACGAAGATCTTGTGCACCTGGCTGGCCGAGATATCGAGGTTCTGGCAGACGCGGCCGATCTCGTTGGCAAAGGCGACCTTCACCGCATGCCACGTGTTGTCGACGAACTTGGTAATCTCGGCCTCGCGGATACCGACATGGAATACCGGTGCATCGATGCCGTCGTGCAGCATTTCCATCATCTGCGAAGGCTGACCGTCGATCGTGCCCAGCACGATCTTGGGCGGCTCGAAATAGTCCTTGATCGCGGTCGCCTCGCGCAGGAACTCGGGGTTGTAGGCCAGTTCCACCAGATCCTGCGTCCTGTCGCCCAGCCTGGACCGGAAGATCGGCAGGATGATCTGGTCGGTTGAACCGGGGCGCATGGTGGAGCGATAGGCAACCGTCAGCGGCCTGCCCCGCGCGGGATCGATAGCCTCGGCAATATTGCGGGTGACCTGCGCGATATAGCTCATGTTGTGGGCACCATCCACGCCGCTGGGCGTGCCCACGCAGACGATGGCGATGTCGCAATCGTCAAGCTCGCGGCCGATGTCGCGCACGGCCCACAACCGGCCATCTGCATGGGCCGTCGCGATCAGGTCGTCCAGACCCGGTTCGCGGACTGGTGTCTTGCCTGCGTTGATCGTCGCGACCTTGGCCTCGCTGACGTCGATCCCGACAACGGTGTGGCCCTGCGATGCGATACACCCAGCAGCCGTACACCCGACGTAACCCAGACCAAAAATAGCAATTTTCACGTTCGCCCGCCCTGTCGAATAGGTAATTTCTCTGAGGCAGTCCTAAGGCGACAGCACCCCCTTCGGCAAGAATTTATTGCACCGCACAATAAGCGCGGCTTGCAACTTGCTGTCCGATGCGCTTGGAGCGCAAGACGTTACAAGGGATACAAATGGCCAGTTCAATCAAGAAGACAGCCCTAATTACCGGGGTGACCGGGCAGGATGGTGCGTACCTTGCCCACCTGTTGCTGGAGAAGGGTTGCGAAGTCCACGGGGTGAAGCGCCGGTCTTCCAGTTTCAACACGGGCGGACCGAGGATATCTACCAGGACCCTCACGTCGACAACCAGCGCTTCCACCTGCATTATGGCGACCTGACGGACAGCACCAACCTGATCCGCATCGTTCAGGAAGTGCAGCCCGACGAGATCTACAACCTCGCCGCGCAAAGCCACGTGGCCGTTAGCTGCGAAACCCCCGAGTACGAGCGAAGCGAGGTCTGTCGTTGTTAGCGATTTTCCGCGACATGCCCAGAAGAGAAAATGATCCGCGGCCGATGCACTGGCGCATTGCCGCCATCACCGCGGTTGCCGAACGAGAACCTGTCGTGCTTCCCGGCGCGGCAAAGAGATCGCGTGAACGGGTAAATGCGGGCCAGCGTTAAGGCAAAGGGGGAATCGCTGGCCCTGACCACCAACCGGCTATCAGGAGTCGAATCAGCGGCTGCACACACACTAGGATGTTGGGCCGAATAGGCGAATCCGCACGGAAGGCGCTACGAACTTGCGACCAACAACGAGAAACGATGCTCATACCTTTGGGGCCTATGATGATGGAGCCGACGAACACGTGACCGGCACTCTTCACAAAAAGGTAAAGCGGCGTCGGAAAAACAACTCGACCGATGCCCATTAATCAAAAAACGAAATCGAAACGATCATCGATATGGGCGAATAGATCGCAGGAATGGCGCAAACCTTCTGGAAGCAGCCAGGAGGCGCAGGCTGACCGTTAGCGCCGGCGATTGGCGGAGTACGTATCGGAATGGAAGACCTACCGCTATGTCGGGGGGATCTTTTTGCCGGAGGAGCCCATCTAGCGCAGGCTGTATTGCTTGCGAATGTTCTCAAGAACAGCCGGATAGAGAGGATCCTCGAATTTCAGGCCCACGGAATGATCTCGCCGCCATCTGACTACCGCCGCAATAGGGCCGACAGCGCCGATCTTGATAGTCACCAGCGAGCCGGGAGGGGCGCCCGAATAATCCTCGATCCGGCATCCACGCGTGGACAGATCGAAGATGGTCACCTCTCGACTTCCCCGCGATCCGTAGAGCTTGCCTATCACAGTGACGTCATACCTGGGCTCATCCCGCTCTTTCTGCGCTCTATCGGCGGGTTGCGTTTCGACGTTGGTGTTGACGGGCTTGCGCTCGCTTGTCGGCTTATCCCGCTGCGGTGGCGCGGGAGGGTTAAGGTCATTGAAAAGCTTCTCTGCCGCGGCCCAGAAGTTCTGTTCAGACCCCAGATTTACCGCAGGCTTTCCGTTAAGCCAGCAGGCCCAAACTTCTCCGTCCCGTGATACCAAGAAGGGGTCGTCATTCATCAGTATGATGTCACCTTGGCTTCGAATTCAACTTGCCCAGCAAAACTACCGGGAATGACCTTGTTCCAGGTAAGAACCACGGTCGGGGAGTGCTGGAAAATCCCAACGGGTGCAACCGCTTTGGTATTCTCGTTTATGTCGTTTATGGTACACAATCGCCGGAGTTAGCGGGAATTTGATGTTCATCTGACTGATACCCCACGCGTTACCAACTTCAAGCTGCATAACACTTCGTATTGCGGCCGCTTGGGGCATTGGAACGCTTCCCGCAGACAAGCAATCGCCCCCTCCTGCTCCGGTGCCGATGAAATTCGGAAAGGCGAAGCGTCACCTGCTGCCAAACACCGCGCGTAAACCATTTCCCATATGGATTTTGAAGCAGTTATGCGGCAGAACTTCCCTGTCGCGGCTGCGGGGGCCGCTTCTCTTAGGGGGAACTCATGAAAAAGATTGCTCTGGTCGTCGCACTCGCGGCGGCAGTCACCACGCCTGTGCTCGCTCAAGACGCGGCTGCGCCTCTCCAGGTTCAGCGCCAGAGCGAGGGTAACGCCTACCTGTCGGCCAACACCGAAATCAGGTTGCGGATGAACCAGGACGTTTCCACTCGCGGAGATTCATGGAATGAAGGCGACACCTTCAATCTGACCGTTTCGAACGACGTGATGCTTGGAGATTACGTTGTAATTCCCGAAGGCAGCAAGGGCGTTGGCCGGATCACGTGGCTGACCAGTCGGGGCATGTTCGGCAAGTCGGGCAAGATGGATATCGAACTGGAGTACGTCGAAGTCGGTGGTCGTCAGATTCCGATCAACGGTACATATCGCCAGGAAGGTGAGGGAAACACTCTTGCCACAGTCGGCGGTGTTGTTCTCGCAGGGGTCTTTGGTGGTTTCATCACAGGGCGCAGCGCGGTAATTCCGGCAGACCGTGAGCTCGCAGCTACCACCGAAAACAATCTCGAACTCTCCATCCCTGCGAGTGCGGTTCGCCGTGAACCTGTGGGCGTTGCACAGATCGCCCCGCGCGGCCCTTCGGCTCCGATCGTGCAGGCAGGGGCAGTAACTACGCTTGAAGCCGAAACCGAAACGACTTTGCCAGAGTGAAGCATCCACATGCTTAGAGAGCCAAGTGACCGAAGCACCGAGGGGCCGAGTTTGCTCAAGGACGCGCTCGGCCTCCTGGCGCTCGCTCTGGCGATTATCTTTCTCCCACCATTGATTAGGATGCTTTTATGATCCTTGCAGCTCTTTCGCTCGCTTTCGCAGTCTGCCCTGCCGACGGCATCCGCATCACATGTGTGCATGATGGCGATACGTTCATTGTCGAACGAGAGCGGATCCGGATTGCCGATATCGATACACCGGAACTCGACGGGCAGTGCGGCTATGAGAGCAACCTTGCTATTCAAGCGCGCAATCGGCTGGTGCAGCTTCTCAATGCTGGGAACTTCGAAATCCGGCGGCAAGGCGAAGATCGATATGGCCGGACGCTCGCTATTGTCGTGAACAGCCGTGGCTCGATAGGCGACCAGCTTGTGGGTGAGGGGTTGGCGCGGACCTGGAGCGGGCGGCGGGAGCCATGGTGTTGACAGGTGCGTTCGCGACGAAATGTGGATAACCTCAACGGCTCGAAATTTTCATACTTGCTTTCAAACCTCATTCGAATAACCGCGCGTCGCCCACTAAAGGGCTGATACAAAAGGTAATACTAATGAGGTCTAAGCTTTTCTTTCTCGCTACTGCGGCCACTTGCGTAGCGACGCCTGCTTTTGCCCAGGAGAATGCCGATATCTCGGGATTCCGAGTGGAGGTTATTTCCGGACTGGACCGCGTCTCTACCGGAGCGGACGATACTTCGGACTTCGATCAGAATGATGACGGCCTGATTTATGGTGCGGGCCTAGGCTACGATTTCGATCTGGGCGGCTACACCGTGGGGATCGAAGCCGAAATCGCAGAAGCTACGACCGGCGTGTCCGAATCCTACGTCGGCGACCTCGATGGCTATGATGTCGATGGCACGCTCGCACTCGACGCTTCCGAAGACATTTACGTCGGAGCTCGCCTTGGAATGCGGATCAATCGCTGGGCGCAAGTTTACGCCAAGGGCGGCTACACGATGGCGAGCGCCGAGCTCTCCGCCATCGGCACGGTCGATGGCACCGCTTATGACGAAGTAATCGACACTGACCTTGAGGGTTTCCGCGTTGGTGCCGGCCTGGAAGGCAACGTCTCGGGCAACTTCTATGGCAAGCTCGAGTATCGCTACTCCGCCTATAGCGGCATCTCCGGGGAATATGATGGGGTCTCCGGGGACTTCGACGAATTGTTCGACGTTATCGACGTCAACCGTCACCAGGTCGCTGTGGGCCTGGGCTATCGGTTCTAATGCAATAGTGCTAGGCCGTGTCGACCGATGCGGCCAGCCTTTGCCCTGTCCTCCACATAGCGAAATGTGAAAAGACAGGGCCTCGCAGCTCCTTTCCCGGGCGTCAGGGTTTATCGGTTATCACCTGAAGCAGCTGCGGAAAGGCTCCCGCAACTTGGACGCAGTCACTCGTATCACCAAGGGGGGCCGCAACTGCTGAGCCTCCGCGGTATGTAGCACTGTGGACAGCGAAACGATCATTGCCGACATGCGCAGGCAACCACTCGTCTAAGCGAAGGAGGTCAGCGCCGAGGCCGGTGTCAGGCACAAGAAATGTAACTTGAATTGCGAACCGAAAATCATCAATGGCGGCCCTCAATGCGCTGCGCCTGGTCACGGTTTCCGCCTGACCGACCAGACAAGGGCGGAGAGCGCCGTGACAAGCGCTGCGAGGGCAATTACCGCGGCAGGATCGAGAATGAACATGGGGCCTCCGAATCAGTTGCGCCACGCCTTGTTCACCAATTGTTCCAAGTAGGAAAGTGGCTAGTCTGGCAGCGTCTCATCCTGGTCGTGGATCGGGATCGGTCCGGTGCGAAGCTCGGCCAGGCGATTAGCCACTTGCCGCCAAAGCTTCGCCCCCTCGTGTTCCCTGGCTTGTGAAAGCTCTTCGATCCGAGTTGCGATGAACGCATGGCCACCATCGCCATGCTGCTTCTCGACCCACAGCGCCATGCCCCAGATCTCCTTGTCGCGTGTCATCATCGCAGTTAGAGGAAAAACATCATTGGGTTTCGCCCCAGATTACGATCGCCGCAGCCATGAACACCAGCAGCAGTAGCGCGCCAAAGACCATGCGACCTTGCGGGGAGAGTGACTCAAGCAGCCTCAAGTCGCTCTCGGTACCGGGCTAATGCCTCTTCGGCGTCCAGCGTGATTACAAGCATCTGCTCGCCGGTCGTTCCGAGGTGCAGATGCTCCAACCATAGACGGACCTTGTGGGCATCTTGGGTGTCCAGGGTGGTCATCGGTACCAAAGCTCTCTGCGTCGACTGCTGATGCGTGCCATACCTTCGTGCATGATTTGATCGCCTGATGGCCTGCGGCTGTCAACGACGATGACAAGAGTGCGGTCGCAGCCATTTTACCCTGTCGCCTGATCCACGAGAACACTTTCGCGGCGATCTTGTGAAGAGTAAATCGGAGACGGCGCATGAAAACTCGAGCTGTGGAGTTTCTTTGGCGTGGCCCCCGGCTTGCCCCCGGCGGGATTAGAGCAAGCCGCGTTCTTGCGCTGCTATCCAATCTGGAACTGCTCTGGGATAGAGCCCTCCGCCTTGCTCAGGTCCGGCGGGCTGGTTGCACCGGTCGAGTTTGCCACCCCGATCGCCTTCGGAGAGCCGAATAGGCTTTTCCATGTTCGGGACCCTTCCGGCCCCGGCGATGTCATGCACCCGACGGTAGCCATGACGGACATGCGTCTCGCAGATTCCTTGATACGCTTCGTCAGAAAGGTCGGATCGCTGCGACAGGACTGGTAATGGCAGGTCGAACGATCGAAGTGCAAAACCGGACATGCTCTGCGGGTCGTCACCTGCCAGTTCACCCGAACCGCGTCGATGATCTCGCGCTTGCGATCCGGCTTCAGAGCGTTGTTCCGCTTCGCTTCGCCGTCTGCGACTTCGCTTGATGACACCCTGCAGCGTCTCGCGATCCACAATCTGACCAACGATGATGCTCTTAAGCCGACCGTTCTCATCTTCCAGCTCACGCGGCCGCCGCCTATCCGATAACAAGACCCCGCGTATTTCTTCTTCAAGTTGAAACAGGTCGCCTGGCTGACCCCGCCTTGCGACAGGTCTCAGCCACCGGCGTGCCTTCCTCACCCTGCTTAACAACGAACGCTTTCCGCGCGTCCGTGAACTTCGATGTGTTGGCTGCGCCGACCTTCGGCTCATGCAGTAACTCCTCGCCCAGCCAGGGATACATTTGGCGGAAAACTTTAACGTAGAATGGCCGGGTTTCCACGTGGCAAAGCAAACCTTGGATCAACATATCATCTGGATATGTTTTCTTTGACGATGCGCATACTTTGGAAACCATCGTTGCAGGTTAAAAACTTCTACAGTAGCCTTGTTTGGAAGGCGCGTTTTTCACTGGACCCGTTAAGCGCGTCTTCGACTTTCTTGCATGGTTGTAGTGTGGGAGCCCACGGGGCGCTGTAGGATGGTGGGATAATTCTGGAATTGCGCCCTTCCGACGCTGAAGCTCCGAGACCCGCTCGATCCCGCGCTTATCTGATCCGGCCTAAGTAGCGGCAGACAGATGCGCTCTGCCGTCTTTATGGAGACCGGCATCTCGCGGGACACTTCGGATTCCTCTTGTCCGTGAAATACAGAGATCTCGTCTCGGAAGGCCGCTGCGGCTCAAGCAAATTTCGCCTATGAGCTCACGGTACGCGGGCGGAAGAACGCGTTCGCGAGGGAACGATCTGTAAACTCGACGGATCAGTACGCGTTCGAGTGGATGAGAACGCGAAATGTCTTCAGGATAATTTTCAGGTCGAGCCACGGTGACCACGTACTTATGTACTCCAGATCGTGGCGCACGCGTTCCGTCAGGTCTTTGCTTTCGTTTGTCGCTCCGCGAAAGCCCTTGATCTGGGCAAGTCCGGTCAGGCCCGGCTTCAGTGAGTGCCTGTCCCAGTACCGCCTGTCGACATGCCAGAAAAGCCGGTCACCCACCTGGGATTTGATCGCGTGGGGGCGAGGCCCGACGATGCTCATTTCGCCAACGACGACATTGATCAGCTGCGGCAACTCGTCGAGACTGGTCCGGCGAAGAACCTTGCCGACCTTCGTTACGCGCTGGTCGTCCCGGGACGTTGATTGGTCCCCGTCCGTACCCGCCTGGTTGGGCGTCATCGAGCGGAACTTGTAGATCTCGAAGAAACGGTTGCCGCGCCCAACCCGCCTTTGCAGGAAGAATACCGGCCCCCCGTCTTCTATCTTGATGGCCACCGCAACGAGCAGGAACAGCGGGAGAAATGCTGCAAGCGCGGTAAGACTGAATGCAAGGTCCATCAGGCGTTTGATGACCCGGGCGCGTGCGCCAAGCGGCCCTGTCGAAATGACCAGTGTCGAAAATTCCGCTTCTCTTTTGAGGCTCAAGGCTCCCATTTCGAATAGCGCCTCCGAGACGACCTCACCATGGACACCGGCCGCACGAAGGATTTTTGCCCAATTCTGTCGTCGCTCCACCGAACACGAGACGATAACGCGATCCATGTTGCTGACCAGTTTGCCGAGCCTGTTGAGAGTTTCGGGATTGTCCATCTCCGGCGTTAATTCGAGCTCCGCCGCATCGATGCGATAGGCATGCTCGAATCGCAGCTCGGGGCCGTCATCCTGGATGACAAGAATGTTGTGGAAGCCGGGTCCCCAGTAAGCCTCGGCCAGACGGAGCGCCAACACCCGGTGCGTGGCCAGCAGCATGCAGGACAACAGGAGGCCAAGACTGGAGGCCACTCTCGAAAATTCTGCTGTCGTCTTCGCGAAGAAAAGTACGAACAGGAGCATCGCTCCTGCAATGATTAACGCTGCGCATGCCCTTCGAGAGGCTCTCCACCAGCTGATAAAGGCATCGGTCGAGTAAGCGCCCTGGTAAACCGCTACGACGAGATAGAGGGGAATTATGAGTTTCGCAGCCACGCCCAGATTGTTGACCGGCAAACCGAGATACGCGATCTCTGCTGCGATAAACGCCGTCAGAATGGCGAAGCCATCCACTATCATCAGATACAGGGCAAATTGTAAACGCTTGTGCTTCATTGACGGTGCGATAGCCGTTGCAGCTCGCGATACGAAATTCGATCTTGTCTGCGGAGCGTTCAAACTATTTCCCCTGAGGTGATTCTGTTCGAATCAAGCTTCTTGCCCTAGGGTAATTCCTTAAGCATCCGTGTCGGTGTTGCAAGCGGTTCGATTGTACTCCTGGCGCTCCGATCTTGCGACTTAGACGATCTCGGAACTCTATACTTTGCACGCTGGCCTTCGCTTGAGGCTGCGCGATCTCGCCAGCAGCAATGCCGGGTTGGCGATTGGCTTTTGCATTTGAGTTAGGATCCGGGGAACAAGCGCCTTCGTCATCTCGCACCATTGGCCTCCCGTTTTGGTAGTCCGGGAAGCAACAGAATGGCCTTGCTGACTCCTTGCGCCCACGAGGTCTGGAAAGGCACACGGGCCTCACCTGAAAGCGGTCCGGTGAGGACGGCGAATGCAAGGAGGGGCGATTGCCGGGTTGGTCGATCAGCAAACGGCGGCAAGCGAACGGATCGATACCAGGTATCATTACCCGCCTTACCGACATTCCGGTGGCGGCGAGGATCGGAAAGTCGCCGAGGTTCAGTTCGGCGTGTTCCAGATGTAGTCATCCGACCTGACTTCATCAAAGACTTTGCTCTTCAGGTCCGTACCCGCTCACCAGTCGGCAAGCGGCCACAGATGAGCGGGCGAAGAGCTCGTCCTCGCGCTCCTGTTGAAGCTGAGTCCCCATGCCGGAACCGAGATGGAGGCCAGCCTGTGCGGATCGCTCGCAAACGGCTCCATGATTTCGAGCAAGTTCGTAGCCGAGTCTGCCTTTGTGACCTTCCCGCGGATCGACGGCTGCACACCCCGAACCCGGAATTGAATGCGCCAGTCGTTCGAAAAGCCTTACGATCTCGCGACGCACCTCCGGATACGAGGCCCATACGTCCGGAGCTTCGTGATGCACAGGGCAAGCTGGCGAACATGCGCGCCGCACTCCCGGCGAAAGGGTAAAGAGGCGTCAGACAGACAAGTCTGTGAATTTCGCCAAGGGGTTCTGTCTTTTACAGACCCAAAAATTGAGCGGCGCGTAAATTGCTGGTTAACCTCTTGAACTTACGAATGCTTTCGGGGCGTCGAACCCTCAGGTCCCTGGTTGCCTTGTTCTTCATCGACGCCCCAACCATCCGACAGATCGGTACACGGGTGCGCCCGGAAATTCATGCTGCTGACTGTCTTGCGGGGGATTGCCCGGTTCGATCGCGGCATGACGGGCCCCGGTCTTTATGGGTTGGTCGGACGCACTCATTCCCGGGACAGACAAGCGAAGGGGCCGCACGTCGTGCGGGCACTACATCACCCCCGTGCCGCACCGGCACGCAGATCCCTGAGCTGGAGGCTCAGACGGGTCGGGGGCGATTCAGGTTCACCGATCATCTGCGACCGGGAGTTTGTTGCTCGGCGACACAGTGTCCGGACGCCTGACTACGCGGCCATCAAAGAAATTGTCGGCAGATACCCGGCAGTCGCGAGGGGCGACAGTGTCGCAATGGATTTTACTTAAAACGGTGCATAAACAGTTTGTTGATCGCCGGAACGCTTCCGGGGCAGCAGAAGTAATCGGCGCCTGTTCTATTTGAACAAGAGCTTTTTCTGCGTTCTCGAGGCGCGGGCGTTAACCATTCCTTTCCGCCTTCCTCCTAGCAGTCCGGGTGTTGCCGGCGTGGCAACGTTAACCAACGGGGACCTCAAATGACTTATTCGACCAAGTCGTCTGCTTTCTACGGCGTTGCTGCTCTGGCTCTCTTGTGTTCCAGTGCCGCACATGCCGAAACGGCGACCTCCACCTTCGACGTGATGCTCGATATCGATGCAACCTGTTCCGTTACCGCGGGCACAGGGTCTGATATCGATCTGGGCACCGAAGACTCCGACGCGACCGATCTCAGCGGCAGCAGCACCTTCTCGGTGAACTGCTCCAAGACCGTTCCTTATTACATCGGTCTTGCACCCTCGAACGGCGCGACGGACGGTGCGGGCGTGATGTCGCCTGCCGGTTCCAGCGCCGACACCGTGCCCTACCAGCTGCGCCAGGCGTCCGGTGCTTCCGGCACGATCTGGGGCGATACGGCAGCCACGACCGCCGTGGGCAACGGCGTTGCCGGCACCGGCAGCGGTGCCGGCCAGGACCACACGGTGTATGTGACTGTACCGAGCGCAAACTACGCGCCCGACAGCTACTCCGACACCGTTACGATCACGGTCAACTACTGAACCGGAGAGCGATTGCCATGCTGTCTACCCTCTCCCGCAAGGCGATCACTCTCCTGGCATGCGCAGCCATTCCATCGGCTGCGCATGCCCAGGGGCTCCAGGTGTCTCCGGTCTCCCTCGAGATACCGGAGCGTTCCGGCGTCCTGCGCCTCGGCAACGGCTCGGACGGACAGTTGCGGGCCCAGGTTCGCGTGTATCGCTGGATACAGACCGACGGCGAAGACCGGATGGTGGAGACCGACGAACTGGTCGCCAGCCCTCCCTTTGTTCAGGTCGCTCCCGACGCGGAACAGGTCATCCGGCTCGTTCGCTTCGGCGAGGCAGCCCTCGCGATGAACGAATGCGAGCGCTCCTACCGTGTCGTCGTCGACGAACTGCCGGGCGATCCGGGCAAGCTGCAGACCGGACTGCAATATGTCCTGCGCTACTCGGTGCCGGTCTACCTTCTCAATCCCGCATGCGAGAACGCGCAGCCCGATCTGCACTGGGAAATCGTCATCGATGGCGATGGTGCGTGGCTGAACGTGGTTAATTCCGGGCAAACGCGGGCGCAGCTCGCAGCTGCCAGCTTCATCTCTTCGGGCGGGGATTTCGTGACAATTGCGAATGGCCTGCTCGGTTACGTCCTTCCCCAAAGCGAACGCAGGTTCGAGCTGCCCCGAACAGCCGAGACCTTTGCGAACGGGGGGCAGATCGAGGTTACACTCAATGGTACGCAGCAACGCGCAAATGTCGCGTTGGCTTTCGCGGATCGGTAAATCGGCCCTGATCGCCTTGTCGCTGGTCGCACAAAGTGCGCAGGCAGAGGATAACAGGACCGCCGCCGAGACGGCTGAGCGAACGATCGACCGGACCCTGATCGCATCTGCGGTGACCTACGAGCGCGCCCTGGCTGCGGCTCAGAGCACCCTGCTGTTCCTCGAGGTCGAGGTCAACGGAATGGCGCATGGCCTCGCGCAGTTCCGCCTCATCGACGAGGAAGTGTGGGCGTCGCGCTCGGTCTTGCAGGACCTGGGCCTGCGCCTCGACAATGTGCCAGTCGCAAGCGGCGACATGGTTTCGCTGGCCGAGGCATTCGGGCAGAACTGCAGCTATAATTCCGGCACGCAGTCGCTGTCTATCCTCGTGGAATCGGAGCAGCTTGCCGTCGCGACAAGTCGCCTGAATTTCTACGATCAGGACAATCCTGTGGCGCAGAGCGCGACGGGCGTGCTCCTGAACTATGACCTTTACGCCAATTTTGCCAGCGGCAGGATCTCGCTCGATGGCGTGACCGAGGCCCGCGCATTTTCCGGCAACTTCCTGCTGGAGAATGTCGGCGTGTTTCAGCTTGGTGACCGCGGCCCTGCCTCGCAAGCCCGCTTCCTGCGCCTCGATACCAGCGCCGCGCTGACGTTCCCCGAGAACCGGCTCACGGTTCGCATCGGCGACATCGTGACCCGCTCGACTAGTCTTTCACGCCCCAGCCGGATAGGCGGAGTTCGCATCGGCACCGATTTCGCGTTGCAACCCTACCTGGTGACAGCTCCGGTTCCGGCGTTCTTCGGCGAAGCTACGCTGCCTTCGACTGTCGATCTCTACATCGATGGGATTCGCCGCTATTCCGCAGATGTCGCCCCCGGTCCATTCGAGATTGGCTCCGGCCCGACACGGGTGAACGGTGCCGCCAATGCGGAACTGGTGGTAACCGACGTGCTGGGGCAGGTCACCACTCTCGACTTTCCGCTCTACGACACGCCCCTGCTCCTTCGAAAAGGATTGTCGGACTGGTCTGTCGAGATAGGCACCGTGCGCCAGAACTATGGACAACGATCGTTCGACTACGCAGATCAGCTCGTCGCCAGCGGTAGCTTCCGGCGCGGCATCAGCGATACCCTGACCGTCGAAGGTCATGCGGAGATTTCATCCTCGCTGCTCAATGCCGGCGGCGGGTTTGCCCTGGCATCGCCCGACTTCGGCGTGATCTCGGCATCTGTTGCCGCCAGCCAGCACGATGGCAATACGGGTCATCGTCTTGAAGTCGGCTATTCGTTCACGACTTCCAGCTTCAACCTCGCTGCCACGCTCCAGCGGACGAGCAAGGATTTTGTCGACATTCCTTCAACAGCAGGTGCGCGTTTCCCTCTCGAACGGGAAATCGTGAGCGCGGGATACAGCGACGAGCGGCTGGGTACCTTCGGGGCGAGCCTCGTGCGGCAGCTGTCGGACGGGAGAGAGCGGACCAGCTATGCGAATGCCAGCTGGAGCCGGAGCGTGACCGAAGAACTTTCGGTCAGCCTCTCGGGCAATATCAACCTCGAGAACACCTCCGATAAGGGCGTGTTTGCGACACTTACCTTCATTCCCGGCAACCGTGACCATTACCGCGCGACCCTGCAGGCCAATAAGCGGCGGACCACAGGCGCGTTCGGATATCGCCGAAACGTACCCTACGAAGGCGGCATGGGCTGGGCAATCGACGGCTCCTACGACGGCGATCGCTTCCGCGGGGCCGCGCAGCTCGACCATCTTGGATCCTTCGGCCAGGCAACCGCCGGCGCGCGCATCTTTGGCAGCAGCACATCGGGTTACGTGGGCTATTCCGGTGCCATCGTTGCAATCGATGGCTCGGTCCAAGCGGCTCGCAAGATAAACGACGGCTTCGCGCTCGTTTCCGCCTCGGGCTTCGCGGATGTGCCAGTGAGTCTGAACAACAGGCAGATCGGCGTGACCAATGCAGAGGGTCGTCTGCTGGTGACAGGCCTGAACGCCTATCAGCATAACCGCCTCTCGATCGACACCGCCAACCTGCCACCGCATATCGAAGTGGGTTCCGATGAGGAAGGCGCGGTCCCTTCGCTGCGCGCCGGTGTGACAGTCGAGTTCGGCCTCGCGCCAAGCCACTCTGTTCTCGTGACGGTTGTCGACGATACAGGTGCGAATATTCCGATGGGCACTGTTGCGCTTGCGGACGACGATGATGAAGCGATTCTGATGGTGGGCTTCGATGGCCAACTGTTTATCGAGAATGCCATTCCCGGAGGCCGCGTGGTAATCGATGGCGACGGTTCACCGTGCGCCTTCAATCTGCCCGCCATTTTCCCCGACGACAATGCGGGACGACTGGGCCAGGTAGTATGTTCGAGACAAGGATATCCCTGATGCTTCAACGCACCTCTTGCGACCTGTCCCAAGCGATCGTGCAAGTGCTCATCTTTGCTCTCGCAGTTCCACTGCTGGCGATGCTGCTACCAAACAAGGCAGAAGCGAACGTCGTGTGCCTGATCGACAACGCAGAACTGGAGTTCGGTACGAGCTCGACGGGCACGGGCACTATCGACTATACGTGCACGAACTACTCCTACACCCCGCGCAGTTTCACGCTTTGCGTCGATCTTGGCAATCCAAGCTGGCCAGGTACCCCGCAGCAACCGGTCTTGCGTGCCGGCAACCGCTATGCCGGTTACCAGGTTTTCGAGGATCCCGCGCTGAGCCAGCGCTGGACAGCGCAGCGACCGCTGACCAGGCTCGTATCGATGCCAGCGGGCATGGCGTCGTCGGTATCGGGAAGCTTTCAGTTCTACGGCGCGATCGCGCCTGGTCAGACCCCGGTTCCGGGGACCTACCGCGCATTCTTCTACAACACGGTTCTCGGCACGCCCGATAATGGCGGCCAGTGCCGCACATCGGGAAACACGGGATTCTCCTTTTCTGCCCAGCAATTCACCCTGAGCCTTGGGGCGCAGATCGCAAACGAATGCCGGATAGTCGCGACCGGCAATGCCGATCTGGGTTCGGTTGCGGCCGCAACAGGCCCCGTGTCCGGCGTCGGCAGCATCGCGGTAAACTGCCCGACGGGCACGCCCTATAACATCGGGCTGGAGCCATCGAACGGCCATCCAGCCGGGTTCGGCGAGATGAGCGGCGGGCCCGGAAATCCTGACATCGTTCCCTATCAGCTGCGCTCGGCCAGTTCGACCGGGCCGGTCTGGGGCGCCACGGCCGATGCGACCAATGTGGGTAACGGCGTGTCGGGGACAGGCAGTGGAAACAACCAGGACTTTCCGGTCTACATTACCGTGCCCGGTACCGACGTTACGCCGGACCGCTACTCCGATACGGTCAGGGTTACCGTCCATTTCTGAAGGAGCAACAGCAGAACGTTCGCTATGCAGCAAAGAGCGGCGTAACCAATCCGCTGCACTTCTCGATACGCAGGATCGGCTCCTCGATCCCGCCCGCCCTGATGATCCAGTTTCCAGTGTCGGCAAGGTCATGCTCGGCAGTCAAACCGGTTTGAGCAAGATAGCGAAAGTCGGCCCGGCCCCGAAGATACTGGCGGGCAATGCTGATAGCGTCGGAAGCGTCCGCCGCTGCCCGCCCGGCAGCCTGCGCCGTGTCGCGGGCTTTGGGGCAGGCCGGCTCGATTACCAGACGGAGACCGAATTGCCCGTGGGTTGTCTGTGCAAAGGAATCCGAGCCCAGGAGTACGACACTTCCTAGCATTATTGCCGTCGAAGCTGCTTTTCCGAAGATCTCTGCCAAACTCGTATCGTACCCGTTTGTATCTGATGAGAATTCCGGGTCCGTTTTGCGGGCTCTGGAATATCGAGGCTCAGCTTGTTCCGCTCAGAAAGGCCGCTTCCGGGGCAATCCGGTCTCACAAATGCTTACCGGCATCGATGGTCGGTGCCGGAACAAATGCCGCCGCTGAAGTCGAGCCCTCTGGCGCCCGACCGTCGGGATCGTAGTCATCGATCAGCGGTTCGGTTCCAGCGTCGGTTGCTTCGGCGACCTCGCTTTCGGTGTCGTCGGTTCGACGATGGGGTCAGTAACGTCATACCACGAGGGATCAGCCGCGCTCGCGGTTCCGGGAACCTCGCTGGAGCGCGCGGCCGCGGCGCGCGTAACCGGCCCGGCCGCTGCGGAAGGGGTATGATTCCCGTTCGAGCCGGATTTGCTTGCGATAGCGCTTTTCGTCGCGGCCTCCAGCCGGCTGGCCTACCCGGTATCTTCGAAGACGAACATGACACCTGCCAGGACAAGGCAGGCGATCAAGAGCGTTGGCTTGCTTTTCACGATCATACTCCTGCCGCGACTGCTCTGATGTCTGAGGGCATTGGAGTAGGGAAGAAAATCGAACAAATTCTTAATGCTGTGTGTCACCGATGGCCTTGCCGAACCGGGCAAAACCATCGGAAAATAACGATCTCTTAGAGGTGATCGGCGATACGACCTTCACGTATGGCGCCGATATCAGCTTTACATAGTGACCCGGTGCGGACAGTTCACGCGCCCAAAGGGGTGAGCGGCACCTGGCCCATTTCCTGACAAAGGAATATCGCCAAACCTTTGCTTTTGTGCGCGGGACTACGCCTGAGACAATTCCCTGTTGCCTTTCAACATTCTGATGCCTCTTTGATCTGCCTCGCAAGCGCAGCCGATGGTCGGTTGCCGCAGTCGGGGACAGCCCATGAGCGTTATTCCGATCCGATCCGAAGCTTCATTGCGTGGCGCGCGCATGCTGCGCACGGCTCTGGGGACAGAGATCGCGCGCTGGCTCGAAGAGCCCGCTGTGATCGAGGTCATGCTCAATCCCGACGGTCGGCTTTGGGTTGACCGTCTCGGGGAAGGCCTTGGGGCAACCGACTGCCTGATGAGCGCTTCCGATGGTGAGCGCATCATCCGGCTGGTCGCGCACCACGTCGGAGCCGAAGTTCACGCCGGTGCGCCGCGCGTGTCGGCGGAACTGCCCGAAGGTGGAGAGCGCTTCGAGGGACTGCTGCCACCTGTGGTGGCAGCTCCAAGCTTTGCCATTCGCAAGCCCGCCGTCGCCGTGTTCACGCTGGCTGACTATGTTGCAGCTGGCATCATGGCCGACTGGCAGGCCGATTGGCTCGCCAATGCCGTCGTGTCGCGGAAGAACATCCTGATCGCTGGCGGCACCTCGACCGGCAAGACCACGCTAACCAATGCCCTCCTGGCCGAAGTGGCTTCCGGCGATGATCGCGTCGTCCTGATCGAGGATACGCGCGAGCTGCAATGCGCCGCGCCCAATCTGGTGTCGCTGCGGACCAGGGATGGCGTCGCCACCCTGTCAGACCTTGTCCACTCGGCCTTGCGACTGCGACCTGACCGCATTCCGATTGGCGAGGTGCGCGGTGCCGAAGCGCTCGATCTGCTCAAGGCCTGGGGCACCGGTCATCCGGGCGGGATCGGAACGATCCACGCGGGGACAGCGCTCGGCACCCTGCGGCGGCTCGAACAGCTGATCCAGGAAAGCGTGGTCACGGTTCCGCGCGCGCTGATTGCCGAGACCATCGACGTGGTCGCCGTGCTGGTGCGCGACGGAACCGGGCGGCGGCTTGCCGAACTCGCCGAGGTTCGCGGGCTCGATGCTTCCGGTGAATATGTCCTTGCCCACCTTTCCCACACTCAAGGAGATCCTTCGTGACCCACCCTTTTACCCATTCTGGTCCTGGGGCGCGCTCGCGCCTGTCCGCGCTTGCTCTTGCCTGCCTGGTCGCATTCGCGGTCGCAGCACCTGCCCATGCCGCCGGTTCGTCCATGCCATGGGAAGCGCCGCTGCAGGCGATCCTCGAATCGATCCAGGGTCCGGTCGCCAAGATCGTCGCGGTGATCATCATCATCGCTACCGGACTGGCTCTGGCTTTCGGCGACACATCGGGCGGGTTTCGACGGCTCATTCAGATCGTTTTCGGCCTTTCGATTGCCTTTGCCGCTTCGTCATTCTTCCTGTCCTTCTTTTCCTTCGGCGGCGGAGCGCTGGTGTAATGCAAAGCGGCGCTTCTCCTCTGCCCAATGGCTTTATGGTGCCGGTTCACCGCGCGCTGACAGAGCATATCCTGCTGGGCGGCGCACCGCGCGGTCTGGCCATCGCCAACGCGACTTTGGCCGGGGCGATCGGACTTGGTCTGCAGCTGTGGATCGCTGGGCTCGTCTGCTTTGCGATGGGTCACATGGTGGCGGTCTGGGCCGCGCGGCGCGATCCACAATTTGTGGACGTGGCGAGGCGGCATCTGCGCTTCCCTGCCTGGTGCGAGGTGTAAGCGATGCTGAGCCTGCGCGAATATCGGAACAAAGCCGACCGGCTGGCGGACTTCCTGCCCTGGGCAGCTTTGGTCGCGCCGGGCGTGGTGCTCAACAAGGACGGCAGCTTTCAGCGCAGCGCGCGCTTGCGCGGCCCCGACCTCGACAGCGCAACGCCCGCTGAACTGATCGCAACCACCGCGCGGCTCAACAGCGCGCTGCGGCGGTTGGGGTCTGGCTGGGCGATATTCGTCGATGCGGTGCGTCGACCGGCACTGGAATATCCGGTCTGCAACTTTCCCGATCCCGCCTCGGCGCTGGTTGAACGCGAACGCGCCGCGCAGTTTGCCGAGGAAGGCGCGCATTTCGAGAGCCGCTATTTCCTCACCTTCCTGTGGATGCCGCCCGCCGAAGACGCCGCACGCGCCGAAAGCTGGCTCTACGAGGGCAAGGCAGAGAAAGGCATTGTCCCACGTGAATTGCAGGACGGCTTCGTCGACCGGACCGACCGGCTGTTGCGACTGTTCGAAGGCTTCCTGCCCGAAGCCCAATGGCTCGATGATGGCGAAACGCTGACCTATCTCCACAGCTGCATCTCGACGCAGGTGCAGTCCGTCCGCGTTCCTGAAACCCCGATGCATCTCGATGCGCTGCTCGCCGACGAGCCGCTCACTGGCGGGCTCGAACCGCGTCTGGGCACGGCGCATCTGCGCACCCTAAGCGTGATCGGCTTTCCGAGCGCAACCTTTCCCGGCCTGCTCGATGAACTGAACGCGCAAGGGTTCGCCTACCGCTGGTCGACCCGAGCGGTCATGCTCGACAAGAGCGATGCCACGCGGCTGCTTTCCAGGATCCGCCGCCAGTGGTTCGCCAAGCGCAAATCGGTCGCAGCGATCCTCAAGGAGGTGATGACCAATGAGGCTTCGGTGCTGGTCGACAGCGACGCGGCCAACAAGGCCGAAGATGCGGACACGGCCTTGCAGGAACTGGGCGCAGACCATGTGGGGCTGGCGCTGGTCACGGCAACTGTCACCGTCTGGGACGAAGATGCCGCGCTTGCTGCTGAAAAGCTGCGTCTCGTCGAGAAGGTTGTTCAGGGGCGCGATTTCACCTGCGTGACCGAAGGCATGAACGCGATTGAGGCCTGGCTCGGATCGCTGCCGGGTCATGTCTATGCCAATGTCCGCCAACCTCCGATCTCGACTTTGAACCTTGCGCATATGATGCCGCTCTCGGCGGTCTGGGCTGGGCCGGAAAGCGATGCGCATTTTGCTGCGCCGCCGCTCTTCTATGCGAAGACCGAAGGCTCGACCCCGTTCCGCTTTTCGCTGCATGTCGGCGATGTCGGGCACAGTCTGGTGGTCGGCCCCACCGGGGCGGGCAAGTCGGTGCTACTGGCCATGATGGCAATGCAATTCCGCCGCTATACTGGCTCGCAAATCTTCGCCTTTGATTTTGGCGGCTCGATCCGGGCCGCGGCGCTCGCCTGCGGCGGTGACTGGCAGGACTTGGGATCAAGCCTTTCAGAGGACGGCGACGAGGCCGTGATACTGCAACCGCTGGCACGGATTGCCGAGCCGGCAGAGCGCAATTGGGCATCCGAATGGCTGCAGGCGATCCTTGCTTCCGAAGGCGTCACCATTGACCCGGTCACCAAGGACCACCTGTGGTCGGCGTTAACCTCGCTTTCGACCGCGCCAATCGGCGAGCGCACGCTCACCGGCCTCGCCGTCCTGCTGCAGTCGCAGGGCTTGAAGCAGGCGCTCGCGCCCTACTGCATCGGCGGACCGTTTGGGCGCCTGCTCGATGCCGAAAGCGAACGGCTTGGAGAAGGCAGCTTCCAGGCCTTTGAGACCGAGGGGCTGACCGGATCGGCAGCGGCCCCCGCAGTCCTGACCTATCTCTTCCACCGCATTGAGGGCCGGCTCGACGGATCGCCGACGCTGATCATCATCGATGAGGGCTGGCTGATACTCGACAGCCCGGCCTTCGCCGCACAATTGCGCGAATGGCTGAAAACCCTGCGCAAGAAGAATGCCAGTGTCGTTTTCGCAACGCAGAGCCTTGCCGATATCGAGACATCGGCGATTGCGCCCGCGATTATAGAGAGCTGCCCGACCCGGATCTTCCTGCCCAATGAGCGCGCGGTCGAACCGCAAATCCTCGCCATCTATCGCCGCTTCGGGCTCAACGACCGGCAGATCGAAATCCTCAGCCGGGCAACCCCCAAGCGCGACTATTACTGTCAGTCGGCGCGTGGCAACCGCCTGTTCGAGCTGGGTCTGGGCGAGGTCGCTCTCGCCTTCACTGCAGCCTCTTCAAAGAGCGACCAGCTCGCCATCGCGCGGATCATCGCGAATTCCGGCCGCGCAGATTTTGCCGCCGCCTGGCTGCGCCACCGCGGCCTCGACTGGGCTGCCGACCTGCTCGGTGCCCCCGAACAAACCTCCCTTACCCCCAGCCCCCAACAAGGAGACCTCCCATGATCCCCCGTAAATACCTCCGCAGTCTTTTGACCGGTGTCGCGCTTGCCTGTGCCGGAACCGGCGCTCTGGTGTCCGCGCCTGCCCACGCGCAGTTCGGCGGCATTGTCTATGATCCGACGAACTATGCCCAGAATGTGCTGACTGCGGCGCGCACGCTCGAGCAGATCAACAACCAGATCCGCATGCTGCAGAACCAGGCCAACTCGCTCATCAACGAGGCGCGCAATTTGCAGAGTTTGCCGCTTACCGTGCTTCAGCCCTTGCAGGACCAGGTCCGGCAGACGCAGCAATTGCTCCAACAAGCCCAACGCATAGCCTACGATGTGCGCGAAATCGAAAGCACCTTCGATGCGCAATACAAGAATATCCCGCTGGGTGCCTCACAGCAGGCGATGGTCAATAGCGCCGAGGCGCGCTGGCAAAACAGCGTCGCTGGTTTCGAGGACGCGCTGAAGGTCCAGGCGGGCGCGGTCGCTAATATCGAAGGCTCGCGCGCGGCGGTGAATGAACTGGTCAGCGCCAGCCAGTCGGCAACCGGTGCCTTGCAGGCCGCGCAGGCGGGCAACCAGCTCTTAGCGGTGCAAGCAGGCCAATTGGCTGATCTCACTGCCACGCTGGCAGCCATGAGCCGGGCGCAGGCGCTCGATGCGGCTGAAAGCGCGGCGGCCAAGGCTCAGGCGCGCGAACAATTGCGGCGCTTTCTCGCCAATCGTCCGCACTACCTGCCCAGCGGGCAAAAGTGATCTGCCATGGATAGCAAGCTCGTCGCGCGCGTCGGCGCCGCCGTCTTCGTCGGCCTCGCCTTCGCCATGACGCTCGTGCAGATGCGCGAGGAGCCTGCCACGCGGCCCAACTCTATGCCAGTTGCGTGGGTGCCCGACGGCGACCCGCTGTCCCTAAAGATCAAGGCCTGTGCAGAGATGGGCGAGTTGGCGCTGTCCTCACCCGATTGCCGCGCAGCCTGGGCGGAAAAGCGTCGCCGCTTCCTGGGCGTGGATCATCCAGAGGCCTATTCCGGGCTCGTTGATCCTGCGCCGCCGGACGCGCCTGGTCTCCCGGTGCCAAGCCCGGTTGGCGAACAGCGAGGGGAGAACTGACATGGGTGGCACCGGCGTCGTCGATCGCTTTCTGGCGATCTTCTCCCAATACATCGACAGCGGCTTCGGCCTGCTTTCGGGCGAGGTCGCGTTCATCGCGACCACGCTGATCGTGATCGATGTGACGCTGGCAGCCCTGTTCTGGAGCTGGGGCGAGAATGACGACATCATCGCGCGCCTGGTCAAGAAGACGCTCTTCGTCGGCATCTTCGCCTATATCATCGGTAACTGGAGCGCGCTTGCCAACATCATCTTCAACAGCTTTGCCGGTCTCGGCCTCAAGGCCAGCGGGTCGGGGCTGGGTGCCGCCGACCTGTTGCAGCCCGGGCGTGTGGCCCAGGTCGGGATTGATGCCGCCTGGCCGCTGATCGAATCCATCGCCGATCTGATGGGCTATGTCGGCTTCTTCGAGAATTTCCTGCAGATCATCATTCTTCTGCTCGCCTGGGCGGTGGTGATCATCGCCTTCTTCATTCTGTCGATCCAGCTTTTCGTTACGCTGATCGAGTTCAAGCTGACAACGCTGGCTGGCTTCGTACTCATACCGTTCGGCCTGTTCGGCAAGACCGCCTTCATGGCAGAGCGCGTGCTCGGCAATGTCGTTTCTTCGGGCATCAAGGTGCTGGTTCTGGCCGTGATCATCGGAATCGGCTCGACGCTCTTTGCTGAATTTACCAGTGCGATTCCCGGCGAGCCAACCATCGAGGATGCGCTCGCCATCGTGCTTGCAAGCCTGACGCTTCTCGGTCTGGGAATCTTCGGTCCCGGCATCGCCAACGGCATCGTGGCGGGCGGGCCGCAATTGGGCGCCGGCGCAGCAGCAGGCACGGCCTTGCTGGCGGGCGGCGCTGCCGTGGGCGGCATCGCCGGAGCCAAGCTGGCGGGCGGGGCGGTGGCGAGCGCTGCATCGTCGGCCGCGCAAGGCACATCGCGCGCTGCGGGCGGGGCAACGATGGCCTACGCCACAGGCTCCGCTGGCAAGAGCGGCAGTGCAGCGGTTGCAGGCGGTATGGCCGGTGTGGGCCGCGCCGCAGGAGGCGCAGCCATGTCGCCGCTGCGCAAAGCGGCAGATAGCGCGAAGAGCAGTTTCCGCCAGGGTGCACGGGCATCGGTCGGCAATATGGGCGGACGCATCGTGCCTGCACCAGGCAGTACGCCGTCCGGCCCACCGCCCGAAAACGGCCCGCCCGCCTGGGCCAAAGCCATGAAGCAGCGCCAGAGCCTCGGCCACTCGGCTTCGCTCGCCGCGCACACTGTGCGCTCCGGTGACGGCCACGGCGCAGGCTCCTCGATCGACACCAAAGAGAAGGACTGACCTCTCATGTTCAAACGCCCCTCGATCCGGTACGGCAAGACACCGCAACCAGAGACGCCCTATCAGCGCGCGGCACAGGTCTGGGACGAGCGCATCGGCTCGGCCCGCGTCCAGGCGAAGAGCTGGCGCTATGCCTTCTTTGGCGCGCTCGGCCTGTCGGCAGCGCTGACCGGCGGTCTTATCTGGCAGAATGCTCGCGGCACCATCGTCCCTTACGTGGTGGAAGTCGACAAGCTTGGCGAAGCGCGCAGCGTCGCGCCAGCCAATGCCGAGTTCGCGCCAACCGATCCGCAGATTGCCTTCCATCTTGCCCGCTTCATCGAGTATGTCCGCGCCATTCCCGACGATGCCATTGTCGTGCGGGAAAGCTGGCTCAGAGCCTATGACTTCGCGAGCGACAAGGGCGCGCTCGCACTCAATGACTATGCGCGCGCCAATGATCCCTTTTCGGTGATTGGACGCGAACAGGTGGCTGTCGATGTCACCAGCGTGATCCGTGCTTCACCAAGGAGTTTCCGGGTGGCCTGGGTCGAGCGCCGCTACCGCGACGGCGCGCTCGCCGAGACGAGCCGCTGGACCGCGATCCTCGGCATCACCGTGCAGCCACCCAATAATCCCGATGCGCTCACCAAGAACCCGCTCGGCATTTTCGTCACCTCCATCAACTGGTCAAAGGAGCTCGGCTGATGGCCTGCTCACATACTCTGTCGCAAAAAATCTGTGTCTGCCTGTTTGGCGCTGCCTCGCTGGCGCTCGCTTCGTCCGCTTCGGCGACACCTGCACCTATGGCTCCAGCCATGCAGACGGCTCTTGGCGCGCTGGTAAAGCTGGGTCCTGTCGCTGCGATCCGATCGCTTGAACACATCAGTTCCCTTTCGCGGCAGGCCTCCCCCAGTGCCGCGCGCCGCTCCCGCCCGCCTGACCCCGAGGCGCAAGTGGGAGCGGCAAACGATGCTGCCCGGATCCAGCCTGAGGATGCAGGGTTCCAGAACGCGATCCAGCGCTATGCCTATAGCGAAGGGGCGCTGTTCCAGATCTATACCAAACCCGGCCAGGTGACCGATATCGCCTTGCAGGAAGGCGAGCAGCTCGTCGGCCCCGGCCCGGTTGCGGCAGGCGATACGGTGCGCTGGATGATCGGCGATACGCTCAGCGGATCGGGCGCTACACAGCGGGTGCATATCCTTGTCAAGCCGACCCGGCCTGACATCACCACCAATCTCGTCATCAACACCGACCGGCGCACCTATCACGTCGAACTGCGCGCGAACGCCCGCGTCTACATGGCGTCGGTCAGCTGGTCTTATCCTGAAGATGATCTGATCGCATTGCGCCGGGCAGAAGCGGAAGCCGTTCGCGCCGCTCCGATTGCAGACGGGTTCGCCATCGAAAGCCTCAATTTCGACTACAGGATATCGGGCGACAAACCACATTGGCGGCCCTTGAGAGTGTTCGATGACGGCCAGCGCACACTGGTGGAATTCCCGCCGGACATTGCCCAGGGCGAAATGCCGCCTTTCTTCGTCATTGGCGCGGACGACGAGGCCGAACTGGTCAATTACCGGGTAAACGGGCGCTACCTGATCGTCGACCGGCTGTTCCACAAGGCCGAATTGCGTCTTGGCGCAGGACGCAGGCAGGTTCGCGTCAAGATCACCAATCGGGCGCGGAGCGAATAATGAACAGCGAGCCCGAACCCGAAAAGCCCGTCGACGCCGAATCCATCACCAGCCTGCGCGGCGAGGGCCCGCGCGTCGTGCGGCTGTCGCGCAAGGCAATTGGCATTGCCAGCGCCATTGGACTGTCGCTGGTGGGCGCAGCTTTGCTCTATGCGCTGCAGCCTGCCGCGCAAAGGGGCGAGGAAGAGCTGTTCAACACCGATGGTGTAGCGGTGGCCGACGGTCTGGTATCAGCCCCGAGCGATTATTCGCAGGTGCCAAGGCTTGGACCGCCGCTTCCCGGCGATCTCGGCAAGCCGATCCTCGATGCGCAGGAGCGCGGTGCGGTCGCTGCATTGCCGCCCGTCGGCGCGCAACCTTCGCCGCCACAGCCGCAGGGTGTCAGCCCAGCGGAAGCGGCGCGTCAGCAGATCGAACAGGAACGCGAGGCGGCACGCGGTAGCCGCCTGTTTCTTGGCGGCGGAACGCCCGCTGCCAGTCTGGCGCAGGCACTTTCACCCTCCTCGCAGGTGCCTGCACCCGCTCAAGCTTCGGTTTCTGCTGACCAGCCTGCGTTTCTTGACCGCCCCGCCGAGCGCCGCACGGTTTCGCATCAAAGGCTCGATGCCTCACCATCTGGAGCCTTGCTGCAGGCCGGTTCGGTCATCCCCGCAGCGCTGATTACCGGTGTCCGCTCCGACCAGCCCGGCTTGGTGACTGCGCAAGTGACCCAAAACGTCTATGACAGCCTGACCGGACGCCGCTTGTTGATCCCGCAGGGCGCCCGCCTGATCGGCGAGTATGAATCCGATGTTGGCTTTGGCCAGCGGCGTGTGCTGCTCGCATGGAACCGGCTGATCCTGCCCGATGGCGGGTCGATTGTGCTCGAACGCCCGCCTGCCGCAGACCCTTCCGGCTATGCGGGCCTCGAAGACGGGGTCGACTATCACTGGAGTGGTGTGCTCAAAGCCGCGCTGGTCTCGACCTTGCTGGGCGTCGGAAGCGAGCTGGGCTCAGGCAGTGACAGTGATCTGGCGCGGGCGCTGCGGCGCGGCAGTCAGGACAGCGTCAACCGCGCAGGCGAACAGATTGTCTCGCGCGAGCTCAATATCCGCCCGACGCTTACCATTCGTCCGGGCTTTCCTGTGCGTGTGCTGGTCACCCGTGATATCGTGCTGGAGAGTGCATCGTGACCAGGCTTAAACTTTCCGACATCAACGACGCGAAGCCGGTAAAGCTGACCATCGAGATCCCCGCGCGGTTGCACTGCGACCTCATTACCTATGGTGTTATCTTGAATGGTGGAGAAGAGCCAGGTGCACCAGCACCCGAACAGCTGATTGCTCCGATGCTGGAACGCTTCATTGCGACCGATCGGGCATTCGCCAAGGCCCGGCGAAATGTTCAGCCAGCGGCGGTCAGCTGATAGCGCTCATCGACCAGTTTGAAAAAACAGGCGAGTGCGGGATTGTCATTGTCCCTGCGCCACCATGCGGCAAAATTGAAATGCGCCGCACCGGCAGGCTCGGAAATCTCGCGAAAGACCACATCCGGACGAGCAGCACCGGTTGCGCTTTCTGGCACAACAGTCACGAACTTGCCGAATGGCACCATTGGCGCGACCATGCCGGGCATGCGCAGACCGGCTACCAGCGTGGTCGTTTTGCGGTGGCCATGCGGGAAGCCCAGCCGCAGCCGCTCGCCCTTCGGGCAGCGGCCATGGCTTCGGGTCATTTGGGTGGCTGTCCAGGTCTCGTCGATGAAGACCAGGCACTCGGGCCGGTCCTGCTCGCGCGCTTGCAGTATTAGCTATCTGGCATAAGAAGCTCGCACAAAGCTGTCCCACGATGACCCGTATTGTCGAGTGCATGGAGGAAGATCGGTTTGTTGTTACCCGGCCGAGCGAAGATGATGCTCGCGTAACCGAAGCATCGCTGACCCCCAAGGGCCGCAGCGCACAAAATAGATGATTTCCGATCGTTGATCTGCTTTTCCCGCTCAAGCCCTGTTTGTTTCGATTCTGCGGTGGCTGAACTGTTGCGGTTCAAGCATTTATGAATAAAAGCCAATCTCGAGCAGCGATAGCTAACTCAGTAGGGCCGAAGTGATCGTCTCGCCAACTCTGTCGGCTGCCCTTCTCATCGGATCGTAATCGACGTGGGCATAGATCATAGTCGAACGGAGGTTCGCATGACCGAGAAGGGCACCGGTCATTGCCAGCGCCTCACCGCTCGACGTGGCAATGGCGCCTAATGTATGCCTCAACGTATGTGGCGTGACTCCTTCGAGTCCTGCTTTGGCAACGATCTTCGGCCAGAGTTTCTTGGTCCCTTGGAAGTAGCCTTGGCCGCAATCGGCAGGGAACACGTAGTCTATCTTGTCGGTCTTGGGGATGGTCCGAAGCAGACTAATCGCTGCACGAGAAAGCGGCCGGGTCGATTGGCCGGTTTTGCTGTCAGCGAGGACCAGGAGGCCCCGTTCAAAATCCAGTTCAGTCCATTTGAGCTCGACTATCTCCTGACGACGGCAACCGGTCAGCATCCATAATCGGGTAATGTTCAGAGCTTTGGGGTTCAGCCCCTCTTTCTGAAGCATATCGCAGGCGTCCCCAAGCTTTCTAACTTCCGCCAGCGACAGGAAACGTGTGCGGCGACCGTCGGTTTTGCGAACGACGGCCTTTTCGCAGGGGTTCTTGTCGACCAAATCGCGCCGGACCGCAAAACTGTACATGGCCGACAGGTCGCGGAAAGCCTTGCGCGCGGCGCCCGGCCCGCCGCGCACGATTATGCGCTTTCGGTGGCCGATTTTTCCGTCTTTGCGCGATTTGCCCTGTTCGACATCGCGGACGAAGCGCTCGATATCTCCGGCGGTCAATTCGGTGATCCGCTTGTGGCCAAGCAGACGGACCACGTGATGGCGCAAGCGACCAATCGTGTACTGCTTGGTCAGAGGCTTCATTGGCTCACCCTGCCGAACGCCGCGCTGGATATAGCAGCCTTCCTCTTCATAGAGATCAACCAGCGCGGCGATCTTCATCTCCTTCCGCCTGGCATTGCGATGGGCCGCAGGATCTTCTCCTACCGCAATTCGACCGAGTACCTTCTTGGCTTCCTTGCGCGCTTCCTCAACTGTGAGATTGCCGAACCGGCCAATCGAGACGAAGCGCTGCGGTGCGCTGCGGCCACCACCGTCGGCGCGGTAGCGGATGACAAAGGATTTGGTACCACTGGACTCAATGCGAACTGCAAATCCGGCCAGATCGCTATCCCAGATCATATATCGCTTATTGGTCGCTTCTGCAGAATCAACGAGAGTCTTGGTAAGGCGAACTTTCGAGCTGGCAGGCATGATCACGATATCCCGGCGGTCTTGGTCAACACATGGTCAACACCGCAAAGGAAAACCATGGGTTACTTGCCGGATATCTCTAGCGTAGGACGACCAAAAAATCCATAATCTAATCAAACAATTATGGAGCGTTCTGGCGTGCCTTGGGATAAGTTGGCGAAAGGCCATTGGCAAGTTTGCCAAGGTTGGGGTCGGGCGTTCGAATCGCCTCGCCCGCTCCATTTTCCTTCCGAAAACCTGCCTGACGAGCGCACAGCATATGGCTGTGCGCTTCGCCTGGCCTAGCCCTCGTAATTCTCCAGTTCGTCGCCCTGCACGTTCACCACATGCACGAGGTTGGTCGCGCCGGCCTGGCCGAACGGGACGCCTGCCAGCATGGCAAGGCGCGTGCCTTCCTCGGCAAAGCCGTGGCGCAGGGCCATGCGCTTGCCCTTGGCGATCATTTCCTCGAAACTGCCGATGTCCTTGGTTGCCACCGGGTGGCCGCCCCACAGCAGGGCCACGCGGCGGGCCACCGCCATCGACGGAGTCAGCACCATCAGCGGCACGGCGGGACGTTCGCGCGCCACGCGCCGGGCGCTGCTGCCGGAAAAGGTGAACACGGCAATGGCGCTGATGTTCACGGTGTCCGCGATGGTCATGCAGGCGTGGCTGAGCGCGTCGGCCAGCGTGGGATCGGGCGGGGTGTCCAGCATGCGCACGCGCTGCATGTAGGCGTCGTCCTTTTCCACCTGCCGACCGATGGCGTCCATCATCAGCACCGCTTCCTCGGGCCAGTCGCCAGCGGCGGTCTCCGCGCTCAGCATGACGCAGTCGGCACCGTCGTAAACCGCGTTCGCCACGTCCGACACTTCGGCGCGGGTCGGGGCCGGGCTTTCGATCATGCTTTCCAGCATCTGCGTGGCCACGATCACCGGCTTGCCGGTCAGACGCGTGGCGTTGACGATCTTCTTCTGCAGCGGCGGGACTTCCTGCGGCTCCAACTCGACGCCAAGGTCGCCGCGCGCCACCATGATGCCGTCGGCCTGTGCGATGATTTCGTCCAGGCGGCGCACCGCCTGCGGCTTCTCGATCTTGGCGCACAGCGCGCCGCGCCGCTCGCCATCGGGGCCTTCCATCAGCTTGCGCGCCTCGATCAAGTCGTCGGGGCGCTGCACGAAGGACAGGCCGATCCAGTCAACGCCCTGTTCCATGGCAAAGGCAAGGTCGCGCTTGTCCTTGTCGGTGAGGGCGGGAATCGGAATTTCCGCATCGGGCACGTTCACGCCCTTGCGATCGGAGATCACGCCGCCGACTTCGGCCTTGCACACGATCTCGGCGTTGCTGACCGATTTCACCTTCAGGCGGATCTTGCCGTCGTTCACCAGCAGGCGCTGGCCTTCCTCCACCACGTGGAAGATTTCCGGGTGCGGCAGTTCCACGCGCGTCTCGTCGCCCGGCTCGCCCACCCGATCGAAGGTGAAGGTGCCGCCGTGCGGGATGATGGCCCGGCCATCCTTGAACGTGCCCACGCGCAGCTTCGGCCCCTGCAGATCGGCCAGGATGGCGATGGGGCGGTAGAATTCCTTTTCCAGCTGGCGGATGTTGGCAATGGTGCGCGCGTGCATTTCGTGCTCGCCATGACTCATGTTGACGCGGAAGGCGTCCGCACCTGCCTGGAACAGCCGCCGCAGCATGTCGATATCGCTGCAGGCAGGACCGGTGGTTGCGAGAATCTTGACCTTGCGGCCGCGCGGGCCAAGTTTTCGTGTATCGAGCGTTTCCATGGCCCCCGCCTATGGCACTCTCGCATGACAAGACAAGGATATATGATGAGCACTGCGCAAGATCCCCTCGACCAGTTGCCCGATGCGGTCGCCGCCGCTGCCTTCCGCCGGCTGGTGCGCCATCTGCAGCATCGCCACGATGCGCAGAATATCGACCTGATGGGCCTCTCCGGCTTCTGCCGCAATTGCCTGGCCGACTGGATTCGCGATGCCGGGTACGAGGGCGACAAGGCCGCCGCGCGCGAACTGATCCACGGCATGCCGATGGACGAGTGGAAAGCCACTCGCCAGACCGAGGCGACACCCGAGCAGCTCGACCGGATGGCCGCGAGCCTCGAAAAGAACCGGGCGGACCTGCGCTAGAGCCCGCTTTGCACAAATCGGTCCACAGGGCGCGCTTGCACCCGTGAACGGCTGCGCTAATCAGCGCGCCAACCGATTCTCACATACTACCGGAGCAACACCCCATGGCCGAAGCCACCGACGACCGCCTGCGCCTGCTGATCGAGCGTATCGAACGCCTCGAGGAAGAGAAGAAGGGCATCGCCGACGACATCCGCGACGTCTACGCCGAAGCCAAGGCCGTGGGCTACGATGTGAAGATCATGCGCCAGATCGTGCGCCTGCGGAAGATGGACGCGAACGACCGCAGCGAGCAGGAAATGATTCTCGACACCTACAAGGCTGCGCTCGGCATGGGTTGAGCGAGGGCAGTAGCCACCTGGAATATCTCGCTTTTGCCAGTTTCAGCACGGCGCGCGACTTGACCGGCCTGCCGTGAGGGCACGCATTTTCATCCCCGATGGGGAATAACCGGGGGTGGCGTGAGCCTGTCTAGCGGTGACGCGTGGAACGGCGTGTCGGACCGGTCCGTTATTTCTGCATATACTCTCGATTTGCAGGACAACGACCATGACCGACACGCTCGACACCACCAAGGATGCCACCTTCATCAAGCCCATCGCCGAAGAGCCGGACATGCCCGGCCACGAAAGCGCGCTGGATCGCAAGCCCGAATGGCAGCCTCGCTATCCCGGCTCGGGCCGGATGAAGGGCAAGGTTGCCATCATCACCGGCGGCGACAGCGGCATCGGCCGCGCCACTGCCGTGCTGTTTGCGCGTGAAGGCGCCAATGTGGCGATCTCCTATCTCGAAGAGCATGACGATGCGAACAAGACGCGCGAATTGTGCGAGGCCGAGGGGGCCGAGGTCCTGCTGTCGGCAGGCGATCTTGGGGACGAACGCTATGCCAAGGGCTTCGTTGAAGCTGTGATGGATCGGTTCGGACAGATCGACAGCCTGATCCAGATCGCGGGCGAGCAGCATCCCGACTACGACATTACCGACATCACGCCCGAACAGTTGCAGCGGACGTTTCAGTCCAACATCTATTCCATGTTCTATCTGGCGCAGGCTGCCCGCCCGCACCTGAAGCGGGGCGCGACGATCGTGAACTGCACCAGCATCACCATGTACAAGGGCGCACCGATCCTGCTGGATTATTCCGCCACCAAGGGCGCGATCACCGCCTTCACTCGCTCGCTCAGCGGCCAGCTAATCGACGACGGCATCCGCGTGAACGCCGTCGCGCCCGGTCCGATCTGGACGCCGCTGAACCCGTGTGGCGGCATGCCGGAGGAGGAAATGGACGACTGGGGCACCGACACCCCCATGGGCCGCGCGGGCGAACCCAATGAAGTCGCGCCTGCCTTTCTGTTCCTGGCCTGCGAGGATTCGTCATACATGGCCGGGCAGGTCCTGCACCCGAACGGCGGCACCGTCGTCGGCGGCTGAGGCAACAGACATTGTTGAAGGATGAGCGGGGCTGGGCTAGGCCCCGCTTTCATTTTCAGCACCCCTTAGAAGAACCATCATGGCAGGCCATTCCAAATTCAAGAATATCATGCACCGCAAGGGTGCGCAGGACAAGAAACGGTCCAACCTGTTTTCAAAGCTTTCCCGCGAAATCACCGTCGCAGCGAAGATGGGCATGCCCGATCCGGACATGAACCCGCGCCTGCGCCTGGCGGTGAACGCGGCCAAGGCGCAGTCGATGCCCAAGGACAATATCCAGCGCGCGATCGACAAGGCCTCCGCCAGCGACGGCGAGAATTACGAGGAAGTGCGTTACGAGGGCTATGGCCCCGGGGGCAGCGCGATCATCGTCGAAGCGCTGACCGACAACCGTAACCGCACCGCCACCTCTATCCGCACGGCGTTTTCCAAGCACGGCGGCAACCTGGGCACCGAAGGCAGCGTGGTCCACGGCTTCGAACGCCTTGGCCTGATCGTCTATCCCGCCGATGCGGGCGACGAGGAAAAGGTGCTGGAAGCGGCGCTGGAAGCGGGCGCGGAAGACATCACCTCGACCGAGGACGGCCACGAAATCTGGACCGCGGCGGACGATCTGCACCAGGTTGCCAGCGACCTCGAAAAGGCGCTGGGCGAGGCCGAGACGGTCAAGCTGGCGTGGAAGCCCAATCTCACCGTCGACATGGACGAGAAGAACGCGTCCACCCTGCTCAAGCTGATCGACGTGCTGGATGACGATGACGATGTGCAGACCGTGTGGGGCAACTACGACATCTCCGACGAGGTGATGGAGAAGGTGGGCGGGTGAGCGCGCCCTTGCGAATGGACTTCCCCCATTCGGATGACGCGGTGTGGTGACCATCATCCTCGGCCTCGATCCTTCGCTCAGTTGCACCGGCTGGGGCGTGATCCGGGTCGAGGGGAGCCGCATATCCCATGTCGCCAACGGTCAGATAGCCACCTCCGCGCGCGCGACGATGCCTGATCGGCTGGCCATGCTGCACGCCGGGATCGCACAGGTCATCGCCCGGCACCGCCCGGATCGCGCAGCGGCGGAAGAGGTCTTCGCCAACAAGAACCCGCAATCGACGCTGAAACTGGCGCAGGCGCGCGGCGCGGTGCTGGCGGCCTGCGGAGCGTCGGGCCTTGAAGTGCGCGAACACGCGGCGCGGCTGGTGAAGAAGGCGGTTGTCGGCACGGGCGGCGCCGACAAGACCCAGGTCCAGGCGATGCTGCGCGTGCTGTTACCGGGCGCGGAGCCGGAAGGCGCCGACGCCGCAGATGCGCTGGCCGTCGCCATTGCAGACGCCAACTTTGGCTGACGACAAGACAAATTGGAACAAGGACTTGCGCGCTTCGTAGATTGGCATCCGGGCGCGAGGACGGCGCTGGCCTGATCCAAGGAGATCTGAAATGCGCAAGACCCTACCCGCCCTGATTGCCGCCACACTATGCGTCAGCGGCTGCACAACCGGCGTCGGCGGCGACCCGTTTGGTGGCCTGCTTGGCGGCATTATTGGCGGTAACGGCTACAACGAGCGTAACCTGAGCGATTTCGAACGCGCCGCGGTCAACGCCTGCGGCCAGGAAGCCGAGCGCTCTACCCGTGACCGCGTTCGGGTAGAGCGGGTGGACCAGATTACCCGCGACAGCGTGCGGGTGGACGGACGCATCGAAACGCGCGATCGCAGCCGCGACGAATTCACCTGCACCTTCGCCAGCAACGGGCGCATCGCGGATTTCCGCGTTCTCTAACCATTTGCGCAACCAAGGTGGTTTGAATCGGGGGCCGGTGTGGCTAACTGCGCGCCATGTACCTCGTGGTCTTCCGCAACCGCAAACGCGCCGATATCGACACCGCCGCCTACGACTTGCAGGTGGTGGAGATGGAGGCATTGGCGCGCGCGCAGCCAGGCTACCTCTCCTTCAAGAGCTATATTGCGGAAGACGGCGAGGTGATCGCGCTGTCCGAATGGACCGACGAGGCCAGCGCCCGCGCGTGGGGCCGGGTAGCCGAACACGCCGCAGCACAGGCCGATGGCCGGGCGCGCTGGTATGCCGAATACACCATGTTCGGCTGCGATCGCCCCCGCACCCATCGCTTTCCCTGACGCTTTCCTACACGCATGTGGAGGCCCACCCCGGCGGCATGCAGAGCTCTGTCGCAAACCTGTCCGAAACGCGCGCTATCCGGGGACGCGGCGCAACCCTTGCTGACAGCGCGAACCTTTTCCCTCTAGGACAGTGTTCCATGTGTTCCAGGTTAGTTGGAAAGAGGCACCCAAGGCATGACGATCCATCTCTACGGCATTTCGGGCTGCGACACCGTGAAGAAGGCCCGGCGCTGGCTTGATTCGCAGGGGATCGACTACGCCTTTCACGACTACAAGAAGGAAGGCGCAGACCCCGGTAACC
Organism: uncultured Sphingomonadaceae bacterium; assembly: GCA_947493195.1. GTDB lineage: Bacteria > Pseudomonadota > Alphaproteobacteria > Sphingomonadales > Sphingomonadaceae > Alteraurantiacibacter. The sequence continues at coordinate 81,383 of CANLQG010000010.1, forward strand.
TTGCCCGATGGGCGGACCGGGTCGGCTGGGAAGTGCTGCTCAACCGGCGCGGAACGACCTGGCGCAAGCTGGATGAGGCGCAGAAGGACGGGATCGACCGGGACAGGGCGCTCACGCTGATGGCGGAGCATCCCAGCATGATAAAGCGCCCGGTGGTGGAAACCGACGACGGCGATCGGATACTGGTGGGCTTCACCCAGAGCGAATGGGAAAACGTGTTGTGCTGACCCCGCCATGCTAGATGGCCTGACAAGCAAGTGGAGCCGCGCCTTTCGCGAGGCGCTGGAATCGGCCCTGGCCGCCGGGATCGCCTGGTGGATCGGGCTGCTGGTCTTTGGTCCGGATCATACCCCGCTTTTCGCCGCGATTGCGGCAATCGTCAGCCTCGCGCCCGGCCTGCCCAGCCACTCGCGCCAGGCGCTTGGCCTCGTGGTGGGCGTGCTGGTGGGCATCGTGGTGGGGGAAATCGCGCTTGCCAGTTTCGCCGGCACGCATCCGGCATTGCTCGCGGCGGTCGTGTTCGTTTCGATCATGCTGGCAATCTCCATCCAGGTGCAACCCATCATCGGCATCCAAGCGGGCGTTTCCACCGTGATCGTGCTGGTGGAGGGGCAGGGTCAGAACAGCTACGCCCGCATCATCGATGCGCTGATCGGCGGCGGTGTGGCGCTGACTTTCAGCCAAGTGCTGCTGACGCCTGATCCTTTCGCCATCATGCGCAGGCAAGGGGCCAAGCTGCTGCACGCAGCCACGGCCCTGCGCGATGCCCTGGACAAGTGCCGGAAGGGGGAGATCGAGGCCAAAGATGTACGGTCCGCCGTGCGCGACCTCGATACCGCCACCGCCGAACTGGAAGAGCAGCTTGATTACGTGAAGCGCGTCGGCAAGCGGACGCTGCGCGGATACATGCACAAGGCACGCATCGAGCGAAGGGTCGACCAGTGGCGAGACTGTGCCGAGCGGCTGCGCCTTGCCCTGAGCGATGTTGCTCATGGCCAGCTCGCCAGCGAAGGCGCGGCGGATGACGAAACCAAGCTGGAAGAGGCAGCGCAATGGCTGGATGCAGGCCGCGCCTTGTCGAAAGGCAGCGACGACCAGTTTCGATCCCAGCAAGAGAAGGCAAAGACATGAGCCAGGCGTTAACCAGCAAGCCCATTCGCGCCGCGGTGCAGTTGCTGGCCCTGTGCGCCACGGTATTGGTCGCAGCGCCAGCCACGGCCACGGAGGATGGAATGCTGATCATCGCCCACCGCGGGGCCAGCGGGGAGCGGCCCGAGCATACGCTGGCGGCCAACGAACTCGCCATCGACCGGGGTGCCGACTACATTGAACCTGACCTCGTCTCGACGAAAGACGGTGTACTGGTGGCGCGGCACGAGAACGAGATTTCCGGCACCACGGATGTGGCGGAGCGTGCCGAATTCGCCGACCGCCGAACGAGCAGGGTGATCGACGGTGAGGAGGTGAGCGGCTGGTTCACCGAGGATTTCACGCTGGCCGAACTACGCACCCTGCGCGCGCGGGAGCGACTGCCGGAAAGCAGGCCGCATAACACCCGGTTCGACGGGCTATACCCCGTGCCGACACTGGCCGAGATCATCAAGCTGGCACGCGCCAAGGAAGCCGAGACGGGCCGGGTCATCGGCCTCTACCCCGAGATAAAGCACCCTGCCTATTTTGACGGAATAGGGCACGACCTTGCTGCAATGCTGGTGGAGGAACTTCACGCGGCGGGCTACGCGGGCGAGAGCGCGCCAGTGTTCATCCAGAGCTTTGAAGTCGCCCCCCTGAGACGGCTGGATGGCATGACCGACCTGCCGCTGGTGCAACTGGTTGCAGCAGAAGGCGGGCCGGCGGATGACCTTTCGACAAGCTATGCGGAGATGGTGACACCCGGCGGGTTGGCGGCGATTGCTGGATACGCCGACGGGATCGGCGCTGCGATCCCGCTGCTGTTGCTGGAAGCGGGTGGATCAACGGGCGTCGTGGAGCAGGCTCACAGCGCCGGTCTCCTTGTCCATGCATGGACCGCGCGTAAGGAAAACGCGTTTCTGCCTGTTGTGCTGCGGTCTTCCGACGATCAGGCTGAAAGCGGCAACCTGGCGGCCTTGATCATGGCACTGGACGTCATAGGCACAGACGGTGTGTTTACCGATGACCCAGCGATTGCCCGCGAAGCCGTGCCGCGCGGTAGAGAAAACCTGCTCGAGACGATCGTGACGACCGATACTGATCGCTAGGCCCGATGGCGCGCCATGACGATGTAGTTGAGCGCCAGATCGTCCGACAGGTGCAGGCCCTTGCCCACGGAAAAGCCGATGCCCTTCGGCTCGCCCATCGTCAGGCCCGCAGCGTCCAGCAGCGCTTCCAGTTCTTCCGGCGTGACGAAGTCGTCCCAATGGTGCGTTCCCTTCGGCACCGCGCCCAGCGCTTCGGCAGCGCCGACCAGCAGCGTGCGGCTTTTCAGCGTGCGGTTGGGGGTGGAAAGCACCATCAGGCCACCGGGCGCAAGATGCGCGGCAAGCTGGACGATGAAGGCCTGCTTGTCCTCGACATGCTCGATCACTTCCATGGAGGTGACGAGATCGAAATGGCCAAGGCCCAGCGTGCCCAGTTCGCCAGGGATGTAGCGAATGTCCAATCCCGCACCATCGGCATGAGCGGCGGCAACCTGCGTGTTCTGCGGGCTGGCGTCCACACCGGTCACTTCCGCTCCCATGCGCGCCAACGGCTCGCAAAGCAGTCCAGCGCCGCAGCCCACGTCGAGCGCACTCTTGCCCACCAGCGGCTTCGCACTCTCCACGTCGCCGCCCCAGTGCATGTCGATAGCTTCGCGGATAAAGCCCAGCCGCACGGGGTTCAGCCTGTGCAGCATGGCGGAGCTTCCCGCCGGGTTCCACCAGTCGGCAGCCAGCTTGCCGAAGTGCTCGGCTTCCTCTGGCCTGATCGTGGCCGAGTTGGTTGCATTCGATACAGTTGCGTCGGACATTCACCCTCACTAACAGCGCGCGCAAGGTTAAACCAGACAAACGCATGAAGGACGTGACTTGGCCCGCATCGTAATGAAATTCGGCGGCACCTCGGTGGCCGGCACCGAGCGCATTCGCCGCGTGGCCAATATCGTGCGCGCGCAGGCCGCGGGCGGCAACGAGGTTGCCGTCGTGGTTTCCGCCATGGCGGGCGAGACGGACCGACTGGTGAACTTCTGCCGCGAGGCCAACCCGCTGTACGACCCGGCCGAGTACGACGTGGTCGTTTCCAGCGGCGAACAGGTGACCAGCGGGCTGCTGGCGCTAACCCTGCAGGCGATGGGCTGCAAGGCGCGCAGCTGGCTGGGCTGGCAGCTGCCAGTGAAGACCTTTTCCGCACACGCCAATGCCCGTGTGGGAGAGATCCATGCGGAACGGCTGGCCGAATCGATGGCCGATGGCGAGATCGCCATCATTCCCGGTTTCCAGGGCGTGTCCGATCTCCAGCGCATAACCACCATGGGGCGCGGCGGATCGGATACCTCGGCTGTCGCGATTGCTGCGGCGGTGAATGCCGACCGCTGCGATATCTATACAGACGTGGACGGGGTCTACACCACCGACCCGCGCATCGTCGCCCGGGCGCGCAAGATCCCTTACGTTTCCTATGAGGAAATGCTCGAACTGGCTTCGGTCGGCGCAAAGGTGCTGCAGACCCGTTCGGTCAGCCTCGCCATGAAACACAACGTGCGCGTGCAGGTGCTGTCGTCTTTCGTGGAAGACGGTTCCCCGGCAGCCGATACCCTGCCCGGCACAATGATCGTCTCCGAGGAGGAGATGCAAGATATCCTGGAGAACACCAATATGGAACGCCAGTCCGTAACCGGCATCGCCCACGACAAGAACGAGGCCCGCGTGGTTCTCACCCGCGTGCCCGACAAGCCGGGCGCGGTTGCCGATATCTTCACCCCGCTGGGAGATGCGGGCATCAATGTCGACATGATCATCCAGAACGTGGGCCGCGACAAGGGCGAGACCGACGTGACCTTCACCGTGCCGCAGGCGGAACTCGCCCGCGCCCAGGCATTGCTGGAAGACAAGCGCGAGAAGATCGGCTTCAACCGCATCATCACCGACAGCAAGGTAGCAAAGATTTCGGTCGTGGGCATGGGCATGAAGAGCCATGCGGGCGTTGCGGCCACCATGTTCCAGTCGCTGGCCGATCGCGGCATCAACGTTCAGGCGATCTCGACCTCGGAAATCAAGGTGTCCGTGCTGATCGACGAGGACGAGACCGAACTTGCCGTGCGCGTGCTGCACACCGCCTATGGCCTTGACGGGGAGGATGCGGCGGCCTGATTTCAGATCAGACCGCCGCAGTCATCGTTACTTTCCGTTGCCGGCGAACTGCACGACGAAAACTGAGCATACATCGACATTGCGCTGCTCCAGGTCGCGCCCGTCTGCGAGTTGAGCCCTGAAATCGAAGCGGCAGGCACCTGATCCGTCATCCACGGTGACGTTCCAGTCCTGCCCGTTCGCGAGGATGCCGGAACCGAGCTTGTCATCCCCCCAGCCGTCAGCGCCGACGTTGGACCAGTGAAGGTACATGATTGTCTGGCCGGTCCGGTTCTGGATGGAGATTTCGCGGTTGTTTCCATCGCCCGGGCTGCGCACTGCCGTATCACGCACCACGTCCTCAAGCTGCACGGTGAAGAGGTTGTACACATTCCCCAGGTTGCTTGTCTCCAGCTCGAAGGTCTCGCAACTCACCCCGCTGCGGCGAGAGAGCGTCGCACTGGTCTGGTCGGTCAGATCATAATCGGAATGAACGGTTTCTCCGCGGGAATTGCGGATCACGAAATCGAGATCGGTATCGCCATCGCCGCTGACCCTGACTATCACCTGCGGCGAGCAGATGGAGAGGTCCACCCGGTGGGTGGAGTTGGCATCGACGCGGTAGCTGTCGGTATCGATCGGGTTGCCGCTATCTGTCCGAATGTTTTCCAGGCTGACATCGAGCAGGTTCCAGACATTACCGAGATTGGTCGTGCGCAACTCGAAATTCTCGCACCCGCTTCGGGCCTGACGCTGAAGCGTGGCGCTGCTCTGATCGGTCAGGCCGTAGTCGGAATGGACAATGTCGCCGCGAACGTTGCGGATCACGAAATCGAGATCGGTATCACCATCCCCGCTCAGTACCACGCGCACTTCCGGATTGCAGATGGTCAGGTCCGTCGTGTGGCTGGCGTTGGCATCGATCCGGAAGGAATCGCTTTGCGCCTGCGCTGTCAGCGGCATCGCCGCCAGCCCCACCACGCCGCAAACCGCGGCCACGAAATGTCGAAAATTCATTTTTGCCCCCTTGGCTTACCCTGCACCGCGAGAGACTCGCGGCGGTTGCCGTACTTTTTGTTATTGCAGGCTTTACGAGCAGGCAATCGCTTACAAACGCGCCGCGACCCGATAACCGATATTGTAATGGACCAAGCCCGGTTTGGTACGCGCCGCGCTTGTCGACGCGGTGCACTGCCCCTAAGGACCACGCCATGAGCAGCTATCCCAAGACATCCGCGCTGATGGCGCGTGGCAGCGAATTTCTCGGCAGCGACTACGCCATCATGTGCGGCGCGATGAGCTGGGTGTCGGAGCGGGGCCTTGTCTCTGCCATCAGCAATGCCGGCGGCTTTGGCGTGATTGCCTGCGGGGCGATGACGCCCGAACTGCTCGACAACGAGATTGCCGAGACGAAGAAGCTGACGGACAAGCCCTTCGGCGTGAACCTGATTACCATGCACCCCGACCTGTTCGACCTGATCGATGTGTGCGCACGGCACGAGGTCGGTCACGTGGTGCTGGCAGGCGGTCTGCCGCCCAAGGGCAGCGTGGACGCGATCAAGCAGAAGGGCGCGAAACTGATCGCCTTTGCCCCGATGCTGGCGCTGGGCAAGAAGCTGCTGCGTTCAGGGGCGGATGCGCTGGTGATCGAGGGGATGGAGGCAGGCGGCCATATCGGCCCCGTTTCCACCAGCGTGCTGGCGCAGGAAATCCTTCCCGAACTCAGCGCGGAGAACCTTGTCTTCGTGGCGGGTGGCATCGGCCGTGGTGACATGATTGCAGGTTATCTGGAAATGGGCGCGGCGGGCGTGCAGCTCGGCACCCGCTTCGCCTGTGCGACGGAAAGCATTGCCCACCCGGCCTTCAAGAAGGCTTTCTTCCGCGCCAGTGCGCGCGACGCCGTGGCATCGGTGCAGGTGGATGCGCGCCTGCCGGTAATTCCGGTGCGGGCGCTGAAGAACAAGGGTACTGAGGAATTTACCGCCAAGCAGCGCGAAGTCGCTGCCGTGCTCGACCGCGAGGAAATCGCCATGGCCGAGGCGCAGTTGCAGATCGAGCACTACTGGGCAGGCGCGCTGCGCCGTGCGGTGATCGACGGCGACGTGGAAAACGGCTCGCTGATGGCGGGCCAGTCGGTCGGCATGGTGAAGGCGGAGGAACCCGTGGCCGATATCATCGCCGGACTGATGCAGGAAAGCGAAGCCGCGCTGACGCTGCGCAACAGGGTCTGAAGCGGGCCCGGCGGATTGCAGCCTTCCCGTCGGAAACAATTACCATCGTGCATTAGACTAATGTCGCGGTCGCGCTGTTGCGACGCGCCGCTTAGCCTGCGTGGGAAGATGTCCGGAAAGCGGATGTCGAACTCCGGGGGAGGCTATGGAAAACGAACAACAAGGCCAGGAGACGCACGCCGAAGACGGTGAAACCAGCGCGGTGGAAAACGCCTACTGGCACGAGAACGTGCGTCTGCTGGTGGTGCTCATGAGCATCTGGTTCATCGCATCATTCGGTTGCGGAATCCTGCTGCGCGACTGGCTGGACCAGTTCAGCATCGCTGGCTACCCGCTCGGCTTCTGGTTCGCCCAGCAAGGCTCGATCTACGTCTTCATGGCGCTCATCCTCTTCTACGTCCTGCGGATGCGGAAGATCGAGCGCAAGTACGATCTCGACGATTGAGGGGGCGAGCATGAGCACGCAGACACTGATCTATCTCTTCGTCGGGCTGAGCTTCGCGCTCTACATCGGCATCGCGATCTGGAGCCGCGCGGGCTCCACCAAGGAATTCTACGTTGCCGGCGGCGGGGTGAACCCGGTGGTAAACGGCATGGCCACCGCCGCAGACTGGATGAGCGCAGCCAGCTTCATCTCGATGGCGGGGCTGATCGCTTTCTTGGGCTACGATGCTTCGGTCTACCTGATGGGCTGGACCGGCGGCTACGTGCTGCTGGCGCTGTTGCTGGCACCTTATCTACGCAAGTTCGGACAGTTCACGGTGCCCGATTTCATCGGCACGCGGTATTATTCCAAGGCCGCGCGAGTGGTGGCGGTGATCTGCCTGATCTTCATCAGCTTCACCTATATTGCCGGGCAGATGCGGGGGGTCGGCATCGTGTTCAGCCGGTTCCTCGACGTATCGATCTTCTGGGGCGTCATCATCGGCATGGGGATCGTCTTCATCTATGCCGTGCTGGGCGGAATGAAGGGCATCACCTACACCCAGGTGGCGCAATACTGCGTGCTGATCTTCGCCTACATGGTGCCCGCCTTCTTCCTCAGCTTCATGATCACCGGCAATCCCATCCCGCAGATTGGCCTGGGATCGGAGGTGAACGACGGATCCGGTCTGTACGTGCTGCAAAAGCTGGACCTGGTGCTGACGGACCTCGGCTTTGCGCCCTATACCGACGGCAGCAAGTCGATGATCGACGTGTTCTGCATCACCCTGGCCCTGATGGTCGGCACGGCTGGATTGCCGCACGTGATCGTGCGCTTCTTCACGGTGCCCAAGGCATCGGACGCGCGCAAATCGGCGTTCTGGGCGCTGTTGTTCATTGCCATCCTCTATACCACAGCGCCTGCTGTGGGGGCTTTCGCCCGGCTCAACTTCGTGGATACCGTCAACCAGACCGCCTACGAGGATGCGCCCGCCTGGTTCGGCAACTGGGAAGGCAACGACCTGATCGCCTGGGTCGACAAGAACCAGGACGGCGTGATGCAATATTCCGCCGGCACCGCTTTCGAAGGTACCCCGGTATTCACCGAGGAACGCGGCGCATCGGGAGAACGCCTGCTCTCCAACGTGCCCACTCCGGAAAACACCAACGAGGTCTATGTCGACCGCGATATCATGGTGCTGGCCAACCCCGAGATCGGCAACCTGCCGGGATGGGTGATTGCGCTGGTGGCAGCGGGCGGCCTTGCTGCGGCACTGTCGACTGCGGCAGGGTTGCTGCTGGTGATTTCCAGCTCGGTCAGCCACGATCTACTGAAATCCACGTTCCGGCCCGACATTTCCGAGAAAGGCGAACTGCTGGCAGCGCGCCTGGCGGCCAGCGCGGCAATCGTGGTTGCAGGATACCTGGGCATTTACCCCCCGGGTTGGGTTGCCGAGGTCGTGGCCTTTGCCTTCGGGCTTGCTGCATCCAGCCTTTTCCCGGCCATCTTCATGGGCATCTTCACCAAGTCGATGAACAGGGAAGGGGCGATATCCGGGATGGTTTCCGGGCTGTTCTTTACCTTCGCCTATATCTTCTACTTCAAGCTCGCCAATCCGGCGGCGAACGTGGCGGAGAACTGGCTGCTGGGCATTTCACCCGAAGGGATCGGCGTGGTCGGCATGGTGCTGAACTTCGTCGTGGCTATCGCCGTGTCGAAGATGACGGCAAGCCCGCCGGTGGAGGTACGCAAGCTGGTGGATTCGATCCGCGTGCCGCGCGGCGCGGCCAGCGCCCACGTGCACTGATCCGCTCGGGGCTGCCATCCGGTGCTCGCACCGTTTGGCGGCCCCGCCGGATTCCGCCTCCGCCAAGTATCCGGCAGGTCTTGCATCGCACACGCCATTCGCTAGCCTTGGGCAGGGAGTGAATGAGCCATGGTGTTCGCATTGGCGGTCACGCTGGCCGCGGCCTATCTCGGCCTGCTTTTCTGGCTCGCCACGAGACGCGATCGGCAACAGGCCGAAAGGAGCGACCGCAACCGCCACGGCGGCTGGGTCTACGGCCTTTCGCTGGCGGTCTATTGCACCAGCTGGACCTTTTTCGGCGGTGTCGGCACGGCAGCGACGCAGGGTCTGGAGTTCCTTCCGATCTTCCTCGGCCCGATCCTGCTGTTCATGCTGGGGAAGCCCCTGATCCGCCGTGTTCTGCTGCACGCCAAGGCGCAGCATTCGACCTCGATCGCCGATTTCCTGTCCGCCCGCTACGGCAAGAGCGGCGCCGTCGCGGCGCTGGTCTCGGTGATCGCGACGCTGGGCTCGCTCCCCTACATGGCCTTGCAGCTGCAATCCGTGGGGGCCTCTCTGCTGGCGCTGGACAACCGCATGGGCGAGGCGCTGGCGCAGGATGAACTGGTGCTGCTGGTGGCCGCGGGGATGGCGCTGTTCGCGATCCTGTTCGGCTCTCGCCGGGGCGATCGGTCGGGCGAGAACGCGGGCCTTGTCTTCACCATCGCGGTGGAGGCGGTGGTGAAGCTGGTGGCATTGCTGGCCATCGCGCTGCTGGCCCTGGTGCTGACCATGACCGATCCGGCTTCTGTTTCGGACCTGCCCGCCACCTTTTCGCTGGGCCAGGTGGATAGCCGCTTCTGGGTACTGACTCTCATCTCCGCCTGCGCCGCCCTGTGCCTTCCCCGGCAGTTCCACATGACATTCGTGGAGGCGCGCGATGCCGGTGCGGGACGGCGCGGGTACTGGATATTCCCCGCCTACCTCGCGGTAACGGCGGTGCTGATCGTGCCGATAGCGCTGGCGGGCACGGCGCTGCTGCCAGACGGCACCAATCCCGACATGATCGTGCTGCAATTGCCGCTGGCGACGGACCATGTCTGGCTCGCCATCCTCGCCTTCATTGGCGGACTTTCGGCATCGACCGGGATGATCATCGTCGCCAGCGTGGCGCTGTCGACGATGATCACCAACGATCTGGTCGCGCCGCTCGTGTTCCGGCAGGTCTTTCGGGGGCGCGGCGATCGCACCCACCTTGCGCGCCAGTTACTGGCGATCCGCCGTATCGTCATCGCTTCGCTGCTGGTACTTGCCTATCTCTTCTACTTGGGCTTCGGCGGGCTCACGAGCCTGGCCGACCTCGGAACGCTCGCCTTTGCGGCGGCGGCGCAGTTCGCGCCGGGTCTGCTGTTCGGTGTCTACACCCGCCGTGCCAATCGCCACGGAATGGTGGCGGGGCTGGTCGCAGGCTTCGCCATCTGGGTAGTGCTGCTGATCGGCCCTGCTGCGCTCGGCACGCAGCCGGTGGTCAGCGTCCATCCCGATCCGCTGGTTTCCGGCATCGCGCTCAGCCTGGCGGCCAACGCAGCACTGTTCTGGATCGCCGCACTGCTGACGAGGCCGAATCTCGTCGACGAAGCGCAGGCGGCGGCCTTCCGGGGCGCACCGGGCCACGCCGAACAGGCGTTGCACGAAGTGGACAAACGCGTGGCCGACGTGCGCCTGTTGCTGGCCCAGTTCGTGGGTCGCAATAACGCCGATGCGGCCATTGCCGCGGCGCCGCGCGCCTATCGCGACAACGACCATGCCGACAAGCCGCTGCTGGCCATGGCGGAACGGATGGTGGCCGGCGTGATCGGCAGCTCGTCCGCCCGCCTGCTGATGCTGTCATGGGCGCAGGATGATCCCGTCTCGTTCGCCGAAGTTGTCGCCATGTTCGACGAGACGAGCAGACGCCTGTCGTTCAACGCCGACCTGCTGCGGGTGGCTATCGAGAACATCGACCAGGGCGTTGCGCTGGTGGACAGGGACATGAACCTCGTCGCCTGGAACTCCCGCTATCAGGACATGTTCGGCCTGCCCGATGACCTGGTGATGCCCGGCACCCCAATCGCCCAGCTGATCCGCTTCAACCTTGCCGAGAGCGGCGTGGCCCCCGAAGAGATCGAGCAGCAGGTGGCAAGGCGCATAGGCTACATGAAGGAAGGCACCCGGCACCGGGCGGAGCGCACGCAGGCCGATGGCCGGGTGATGCGCATACTCGGCAATCCCGCACCTGGCGGGGGTTATGTGACGTCCTATACCGATATCACTGCAGACCGGCTGGCCGAGCAGGCGCTGGAGGAGAAAGTGGCGCAGCGCACAGCGCAGCTGCGCGAGGCGAACGCCGCGCTGGAACAGGCGACCCGTTCCAAGACAAGGTTCCTCGCCGCTGCCAGTCACGACCTGATCCAGCCGCTCAACGCCGCCCGGCTGTTTGCCTCTGCACTTGGGGAGGAGGTGGCTGGACAGGATGGCCTGGAAAGGCTGGTGGGCAATCTCGATGGCTCCATCGCCGCGGCAGACCGCCTGATTCGCGCCCTGCTGGATATCTCGAAGCTGGACGGGCGCGGTATAGAGCCGCGGATGGAGCAGCTTGCGCTTGCCGAGATCGTGGGCGACCTCAAACGCGAATTCGCTATCCAGGCCGCCGCCAAGGGGATCGACCTGCGATGTCTATCCACCAGTGCCATAGTGGAAAGCGACCGCGCCCTGCTGCTTTCGATCCTGCGCAACCTCGTGAGCAATGCGATCCGCTATACCCCGTCGGGCAGGGTGCTGGTGGGGGTGAAGCGCTGCGGTGACGAAATCCGGCTATGCGTGATCGATACGGGACCGGGCATCGAACCGGATGATCGCGAGCGCATCTTCGGCGAATTCCAGCGGGCCTCGCGCGATGGCGAAGGGCTGGGACTGGGGCTGGCGATAGCAAAGCGGGCCGCGCGACTGCTCGGCGTGCCCATCGAACTCCATAGCCGCGTGGGCAGCGGCAGTGCCTTTGCGCTTCGCCTGCGCGTCGCCGGATGGTCGGCGGACACCGCGCCGGTCCGGCACCCCGCGCGGTCCCTTTCCCTGGGCAATGCCAGCGTGCTGGTGATCGACAACGACCCTGCGGCCCTTGCGGCAACGGGTGCCCTGCTGGGCAAGTGGCAGCTTCGCGTGACCGGTGCGGCAAGTGCGGCTGAAGCGCTGAGTCTCTGCCCCGAGCCGCCCGATGTCGTGATCGTTGATTACCAGCTCGACGACGGTGTTACGGGCGATGCCGCCTATCGCAGCGTGACGAGGCAGTGGGGCGCGAAACCGCCCGCCATCATGTTGACCGCGCAATCGGGGGAAGAGACGCGCCTCGCGGCGGCATCGATCGCAGCGCACCGTTTGCTGAAGCCCTCGCCCCCCGCCGCTCTGCGCGCCCTGCTGGCAGAGGCGGTGTCGCGCAGCAAGGCGCGAGGTGTTCAGGACGATCCGGTTTCAACCAAAGCATAATCGACGTCCAGCTTCGTTGCCACCAGCGCGGCCTGCGTCCTGCTCACCACGCCCAGCTTGCGCAGGATGGCCGTGATATGCGCCTTCACCGTCGCCTCGCTTATGTCCAGTTCGAAGGCGATCTGCTTGTTAAGCAAGCCTTCCCTGATCAGAGCCAGGATACGGCGCTGCGCGGGGGTGAGGCTGGCGATGCGCTGCAGGTCGGCATCCTCGCTACCCGCGGCTTCCGGGAACCAGCCATCGCCGTCGCGCACCGCGCCCAGCGCATGGCGCATCTCGTCCAGCCCTGCGGACTTGGGCACAAAGGCCGCCGCGCCCAATTGGCTGGCTGCCTGGAACACGCGGCTCTCCTCGCTCGCGGAAACGATCACGATGGGCAGGGCGGGATATTCCTGCCGCAGGTCCATCAGCACGGAAAGACCGTGCGAATCTTCCATGTGCAGGTCTAGCAGCAGGGTGTCGCAGCCCTTTTCCAGCGCGGCGCGGGCCTGCGCGGCGGAAGCGCACTCGATCACTTCCGCCTGCGGCCAGACCCGCGACACCGCGTGCACCAGCGCAGTGCGGAACAGCGGGTGGTCGTCGGCGATGATGATCCGTTCGCGCATATCCCCCCGCTACTACGTGTTCTGCCGTCCGTCGATAAGGCGCTGGACGAGGGAGGGGTCTGCCAGCGTGGAGGTATCGCC
>CANLQG010000011.1 GCA_947493195.1 uncultured Sphingomonadaceae bacterium
GGCGATACCTCCACGCTGGCAGACCCCTCCCTCGTCCAGCGCCTTATCGACGGACGGCAGAACACGTAGTAGCGGGGTCGGCAAGTCGCTGCCCAAGCGAAGGCTTCATGGATGCCGATTAGATGGCGGTGCTGAACTGCCGTGCGCTTTGCCGACGATAGGGATCGAACGCCGACGCTATGCTGCGCGCATAGGGAACAGCATGTTCGCCTATAGTCACATGGCCATTGTCCAGCGAGCAGAGGCCAGCCTCCAGATAAGGTGTCAGGCGCGCGCTGGCCGCTTCCAGCGTAGCGCTTCCCACCCTTGCACGGCCCCGGCATAGCAATTCCTCGATGATCGCGCCGCAGCGCCGGTCCTCTACGCTGCGGCGCTTGCCGCGTGTAACCGTCAGCTGGCCTTGTGAAAGCATCTCGCGATAGCGGCCCGAATTCTTTTCGTTCTGTGCCAGCAATCCGGGGAAGGAACTGATGGCAGATGCGCCAAGCCCGATCAGAACAGGTGCCTGATCCTCGGTAAAGCCCTGGAAATTGCGCCGCAGCCTGCCCTCTCGCGAAGCCAATGCGATCGGATCGCCAGGCGTCGCGAAATGGTCGAAACCGATAGGCTGGTAACCTGCGGCCAGCAATTGCTCGTAGCCTGATGCCGCCATGGCGAAACGTGCCGCGTTATCCGGAAGGTTCGACGCGTCTATCTGGCGCTGGCGGGGAAACATGCCCGGCACGTGGGCATAGCCGAACAGGGCGATGCGATCCGCGCCGAACCGCACGGCACAATCCAGCGAATGCTCGAGGTCCTCCATCGTTTGGCCCGGCAGGCCATACATGAGATCGAAGTTCATCGAGGTGATCCCGGCCTGGCGGAGGATCTCCACCCCTTTCTCGATCATCTCCACCGGCTGCACGCGGCCGATGGCTTCCTGCAAGCGCGGGGAGAAAGTCTGCACTCCCATGCTGGAATGCGTCGCCCCGATCCCGCGCAGGACCGCCTGCCATTCGTCGGTAAGAGTCCGGGGGTCGAGTTCGACCGAGACCGCGGGCCTGTCCAGCGGGAACTTGATGACGAGTTGGTCGAACAGGCGAACGAGATCGACCGGGGCGACCGCATTGGGGCTGCCGCCGCCGAATGCGATGCGGGTCACACGCGCATTGGCGGGCAGGAGCGCGGCAACCAGCGCGATCTCTCGGTGCAGGGCTTCCATGTAACTGGCAAGGCGCTGCTTGCGGTTGGCCGCAGCGGTGTTGCAGCCGCAGTACCAGCATATCTTCTCGCAGAACGGGATGTGGACATAGAGCGATACCTCGCCCGTGGCCGTGGCGACCGCGTCGGCAAGGTCTGCCGGGCCGATGTCATCGGCAAATTCAGCCGCGGTAGGATAGCTGGTATAGCGCGGAACCGGCACGGCGAGCAGATCGGGATAGTAGGGCCACATGCGATATCCCTTCACCGGTCTGCGGGCGGTTTCATTGTTCTGGATCAACCGAAGCGCGTTTCTCGCGCCGCTGGCATCCCTTGGCGCAGCAAAGCGTGGCGGGCATGGCGGGCGCATCGCCCGACTTCAGCGGAATGGCGAGGGTGCCGCCGTGGCACAGGGACAACACGAGCCGCGATTGCCCAGTGTCACCGGGCAGAGCGACCGAACCAGCCATGGCCGGAACAAGTGCGGCGATCCCGACGATCTGCCCCAACATGCTCATCAGACGCTATCCTCTTCATCGTCGATCAGGATGCGCGCAGCGGCACCGTCAGGGTCATCGAACTGGTTGTTGCGCAGCGCCCAGAAGAACGCGGCGAGACCGGCAAGGCCCAGCAGCAGCGCAATCGGCAGCAGGATGATTACTCCATTCACTTTGCAGCTCTCATCAGGCGCAGCGAGTTGGCCACCACCAGCAGCGAACTGGCGGACATGGCAATCGCAGCGATCAGGGGTGTCACCAGCCCGGCGATTGCGAGTGGCACGGCGAACAGGTTGTAGACGATGGCAAGGGCGAAGTTCTGCTTCACCACCTGCATGGTCTTCCGGGAAGCGCGCACGGTGCGCGGCAGGGCTGAGAGCGAATCCTGCACGAACACGAAGTCGGCGGCCTGAAGCCCGACGTCGCTGGCGGACCCCGGTGCGATGGAGACATCGGCGGCGGCCAGCGCCGGGCCATCGTTCAGCCCGTCCCCCACCATCAGCACCTTGTGGCCGGACGCGCGCAGGCGGCCCACCAGCGCCTGCTTGTCCTCGGGCCGGGCGTTGGCCTGCGCGGTCAGCCCGGTTTCGTGCGCCACTGCGGCAACCGCCTTCACGGTGTCGCCGGACAGGATCGAGCATTCGATCCCCTGAAGGCGCATCTGTGCAATCCCCTCACGCGCGTCGGGCCGCAGGGTGTCGGCAATCGGGATCAGGCGATCCGCGCCGTCGTTGGTGCGCAGGAGGACGGCGGTGGTGCCGGAGCTTTCGGGACGCTTCAGCGCGACCCCCCAGCCATTGTGGGTGGCAAACACGCCTTCGCCCGCACGCTCCACCACGTTTTCGAGAGTGGCAGGTACCACGCCCCTGGCGGCCAGCGCCTTCGCCACAGCGCGCGAAAGCGGGTGGCGGCTGTGCGAGGCAAGCGCGAGGGCAATGCCTGCTTCCCCGACGCCCAGCGCAGCGATCGCCTGCGCATCGGGCACGGGCCGTCCCAAGGTCAGCGTGCCCGTCTTGTCGAGCAGCGCACGGTCCACACCGGCGAGGCGTTCGAACGCGCTCCCGTCCTTCACCATCACTCCCGCCCGCATCAGCGCACTGCTGGCCACCACCTGCGCCACCGGAACGGCGAGGCCCAGTGCGCAGGGGCAGGTGATGATCAGCACGGCTACGCCGATCACCAGCGCCTCGTAAAGCGAGGCCCCGGCCACCAGCCAGCCAACCACGGTCAGCAGCGCAAGAGAATGGACGGCAGGGGCGTAAAGCCGCGCGGCCCGGTCCGCGAAGCGCACATAGCGGCTGCGGTCCTGCGTGCTGGCTTCCATCAGACGGGCGATTTCCGCCAGCGTCGTGTCGCGGCCCGCACTGCTGACGCGGACGTCGACAGGCGCTTCGAGGTTGAGCGTGCCCGCCAGAGCCGTCTCGCCTTGGGCCACAGCGACCGGGCGGCTTTCACCTGTCAGCAGCGACTGGTCGAACCGGCTACGGCCAGAAACGATCTCACCATCGGCGGCAAGCCGTTCGCCCGTGGCGACGCGCATCACCATACCGGGTTGCAGGTCCTCGGCGGCGAGATAGGTCAGCGATCCGTCGGCGCCGACGACCTGCGCACCTTTCGCTGCCTGACTCACCAGCGCCTCAACACCGCTGCGCGCCCTGTCGCGCATCATCGCATCGAGCACCCGGCCCGCCAGCAGGAAAGTGAGCAGCATCAGTGCCCCGTCGAACCATGCGTGCTCGCCGCCGACCCATGTTTCGTAAAGGCTGAGGCCGCTGGCGATGATCACTCCGAGCGAAATCGGCACGTCCATGTTGGTGCTGCCGCGCTTCACCGCGCTCCAGGCGGATTTGAAGAAGGGCCGCCCGGCAAAGCCGATGGCGGGCAAGGCGATCAGCGCGGATATCCAGTGGAACAGTTCCCGCGTGGAGCCTTCCGCGCCGGACCACACGCTGACCGACAGCAGCATCACGTTCATCGCCGCAAATGCAGCGACGGCAAGCGGTGCCAGCAGCGGTTTTACCGCGCTGTAGGGCCGCTCCGCCTGCCTGCGACGCGGCTGCGCCTCGAAACCGGCCTCGGCAATGAAGCGGGTCAGGTCATTCTCGTCGAGGGTTTCATCGTGCGAGACAGTCACCATGCGCGACGACAGGTTCACGCGCGCCGCGATCACGCCGTCACGGCGCAGGAGACCGCGTTCGATCTTGCTCATGCAACCGGCGCAATGCATCGTCGGGACAGCCAGGACGCTGGTATGCTCCTCGGAAAGCTGGCGGGCTGCGCTCACGACAGGTCATCCTCGCGCCGCCAAGTGGACACGCCATCGCTCAGTTCCAGCCGCAGCGTCCAGCGGCCGTCGGGCAGTTCCTCGTCGGAAAGGTAAGTGCCTTCGCCGATGCGCGTGAAACCCATTGCCTGGTCGGGCTTGCGCCCGAGAGGATGGCGGGCCGTTGCCGTGGCGGACAGGTAATCGGGTGCGCCGTCGACGGAGATGACCAGCCGCCCGTCGGGCCGCCAGGTGATCACCGCCTGCCAGCCAAGTGCCTCGCTTTCGCGGGCCTCCTCCAGCCAGCCGTTGAATTCCTGGCTGGCGACGTAGGAATTCTCCACCACGATCCCGCCGAAGGTTGAGCTGGCATAGCTTGCCATGGTGAAGTTCACCGCCGCGACGCTGCCGAAGAAGGTGACGAGGATGCCGGTCATGTGCCATCCGGTGAAGCGTTTGCGCGAAGTCTGGGCCATCATTCGTCTCCGGGTGTCACGAAGCGGACTTCTACCGCGTCTGTTTCTGCCTGCTCGTCCAGCGAGACGACAGACAGGCTGAAATCCTGCGCATCGGTGCCCTGCGGCGCGCGGACGTAGAGCCGCACGGTCTGCTGCGCGTCCGCCGGAACTGGCACGTCGATCGTGCGGGCGGCATCGTCTCCCGGCATGGTGTCGGACCACATCACCGCGCCGGGCAGACCCTCGATGCCGACGCGCATTTCGCGCGGGCGAGCCTCCATGTTTCGCAGCTTCACGGTGTAGTTGTTGCGCACCTCGCCATCGCTCATCAGCATGAACGGCGGGTTGCGATCGGGCGCAGCGCTGATTTCTGTGTGCGTGCGAGCGGAAAGCGCGAACAGCAGTCCAAGACCGATGCCCGCCCAGACGCAGAAATAGAGCACGGAGCGCGGACGCAGCACCTTCTTCCATGTCGGGCGGTGGTCCTGGCCCCTGACTTCACCCTCGCTGTCTTCCAGCGTAAGGTAATCGATCAACCCACGCGGGCGACCCACTTCGTCCATCACCCGGTCGCACGCATCGATGCACAGGCCGCAGGTGATGCAGGAGATGTCCGGTCCCTTGCGGATGTCCCATCCGGTGGGACACACGGCGACACACTGGTTGCAATCGATGCAGTCGCCAAACTCGCCGGGATTTTTCTGCGCTTTCTTCAAGCTGCCACGCGGTTCGCCGCGCCAGTCCTTGTATGTGACGGTGAGCGACTTTTCGTCCATCATCGCGGTCTGGATGCGCGGCCAGGGACACATGTAGATGCACACCTGCTCGCGCATGAAGCCGCCGAAGATGAAGGTGGTAGCCGTCAGGATTCCGACGGTCGCATAGGCGACGAGGGGCGCTTCCAGAGTCCAGAACTCGCGCACCAGCGTGGGCGCGTCGGCGAAATACATGATCCACGCACCGCCGGTCCAGAAGGCGATCACGAGGTAGATCGACCACTTGAACAGCCGCCGCGCGATCTTGCTGGCGGTCCACGGCGCAGCGTCCAGCTTCATGCGCTTGTTGCGGTCGCCGTCCACGAAGCGATCGACGTGCTGGAACAGGTCGGTCCATACCGTTTGCGGGCAGGCATAGCCGCACCAGGCGCGGCCCACCATCGAGGTGAGGAGGAACAGGCCCACCCCCGCCATGATCAGCAATCCGGCGACGAAATAGAATTCGTGCGGCCAGATCTCGATATTGAACATGTAGAACCGGCGGTTCGCCAGATCCACCAGCACCGCCTGATCGGGCGCGTAGGGTCCCCGGTCCCAGCGGATCCACGGCGTTCCGTAATAGATCGCCAGGGTAACGAGCATGATCAGCCACTTGAAGCGGCGGAAGAAGCCGTCGATCCGCTTGGGATGCACGGTCCTGCGGGCCTCGTAAGTGCCCAGCAGGCTGTGATGCAGTTGGGGATCAGGGGTGTTCATCGACCTCAACCTCGGGATCCTCGGCAACTTCGATGAAGTCCTCACCTCCCCCGAGTGAGTGGACATAGGCGGCCAGCATGGAAATGGTGACCGGGTCGAGACGCCCTTCCCACTTGGGCATCATGCCCATCTTCGGGTTCAGGATTTGCGCCGTAATGGCTTCCCTGCTGCTGCCCCTCAGCCAGATCGCATCGGAGAGGTTGGGCGCGCCGAACTGGCGAGAGCCTTCCCCGGCAAGGCCGTGACAGGCCGCGCAGTTCTGTTCGAACAGCTGCGCGCCCTGGGCATTCGGCTGTGCCTGCCCGCTGAGCGACAGGACGTGATCGACCACGGCATCGACTTCGGCAGGTGCAAGAAGGCCATCGAAGCTTGGCATCGCGCTGAAACGCGTCTCCGGATCGCCGGGCTGGCGAATGCCGTGAACCAGCGTGTATTCGATGGCGCGGATATCACCGCCCCACAGCCAGTCGTCATCGTTGAGGTTGGGATAGCCGAGTTCCTGGCTGCCCGCCGCGCCGGAACCGTGACACTGGATGCAGTGGATCTGGAACGCGGCGCGGCCGCCAGCCACGGCCCGCTGCATCAGCGGCGCATCTTCGGAAAGGCGCTCCAGCGGTATCTGTGCGATTTCCTCGCGCACCGTGGCGCGGGCCTGGTCGGCAACGGCCATTTCCTCTGCCAGTTGCCCGCGGCTGGTCCAGCCCAGCACGCCCTCGGTGCCTTTCTCGATCAGCGGCCATGCCGGATAGAGGATGACATATCCCAGCGCCCAGACGCAGGTGGCGTAGAAAGTCCACAGCCACCAGCGCGGCATGGGCGTGTCCAGTTCTTCGATACCGTCCCATTCATGACCGACGAATTCGGTACCGGTGGGCTCGTCGACTCGCTTGTTACCCATCGTTCTCGTCCTTGAAGATCATCCTGGCGGCATTGTCGTGGTGTGGCTTCGCAGCCGGGCGGAAGGCCCAGAGGCCGAAGAAAAGCCACAGCAGGACCATTGCCAGCAGCCCCCAGCTATCGGCCAGGTGGCGCAGGAAATCGTAGGTGGAGTGGTCGCTCATCGGCCCGTCTCCGTTGCCAGTTCTTCCTGCGCGGCGGCACTGTTCACATCCACCAGCGTGCCGAGCATCTGGAGGTAGGCTACCAGCGCATCCATTTCGGTAACGCGGCTTGGATCGCCATCGAAATCGCGCACCTGCGCACCGGGATAGCGTTCCTCCAGATCACCGGCGGGCACGTCGGGATCGGCCTGTGCGATCAGGTCCTGCTCGGCATTCTCGAGGTCGGTATCGGTATAGGGCACGCCCACGATGCGCAGCGCTTTCAGCATCCCCTCGGGATCGGGCACATTCAGGCTGGTTTCGGACAGGAAGCTGTACTGCGGCATGATCGACTGCGGCACCACGCTTTGCGGGTTCTCGAGGTGCTGCACGTGCCATTCATCCGAATAGCGGCCACCCACGCGCGCCAGGTCTGGGCCTGTCCGCTTGGAGCCCCACTGGAACGGATGATCGTACATCGATTCCGCTGCCAGTGAGTAGTGGCCGTAGCGTTCCACCTCGTCGCGGAAGGGGCGGATCATCTGGCTGTGGCAGGTGTAGCACCCCTCGCGAACGTAGATGTCGCGTCCGGCCTGTTCCAGCGGGGTGTAGGGACGCATGCCCTCCACTTCCTCGATGGTGTTATCGATCCAGAACAACGGGGCGATTTCGACGATGCCGCCGATCGCCACCACTACCAGGGCGATTGCGCCCAGCAGGGTCACGTTGCGCTCCAGCACCTGGTGTCCCTTCACCGTGGCCGCGACATCGGGCGGCACTTCCGAAAGCGGCGGCGCGGACTTGGCCTGGTTTCCTTGGACGTTGTCTTTGTCGGTCATGTCCGTCTCTCTCATTCAGCCGTAGTGGCAAGGACCGGACGGTCCGCCGCTTCGTCGTACTTGGCGTCGTTCATGGGAGCCTCGGCACGCAGCCTGCCGGCGATGGTCAGCCACACGTTGGCGACCATGATCAGCGCACCGGCGAGGTACATGAGGCCGCCCAGCGCACGCAGCAGGAACATCGGGTGCAGCGCGGCCACCGTGTCGACGAAGCTGTTCACCAGGTATCCGTCGATGCCGTATTCACGCCACATCAGGCCTTGCGTGATGCCCGCCACCCACATGCTGGCGGCGTAGAAAACGATGCCGACGGTCGCGAGCCAGAAGTGCCAGTTGACCATGCGCAGCGAATAGAGACGCTCACGCTTCCACAGGCGCGGCACCAAGAAGTAGACCGCGGCAAAGGTGATCATGCCGTTCCAGCCCAGCGCGCCGGAGTGGACGTGGCCGATGGTCCAGTCGGTATAGTGCGACAGCGAATTGACGCTCTTGATCGACAGCATCGGCCCTTCGAAAGTGCTCATGCCGTAGAAGGCCAGCGCCATCACCATCATGCGGATGATGGGATCGGTGCGGATCTTGTCCCATGCGCCGTTCAGCGTCATCAGGCCGTTGATCATGCCGCCCCAACTGGGCATCCACAGCATGATGGAGAACACCATGCCCAGCGTCTGCGCCCAGTCGGGCAGCGCGGTGTAGTGGAGGTGGTGCGGGCCTGCCCAGATGTAGAGGAAGATCAGCGACCAGAAGTGGATGATAGACAGGCGGTAGGAATAGACCGGCCGCTCCGCCTGCTTCGGCACGAAGTAGTACATCATGGCAAGGAAGCCGGCGGTGAGGAAGAAGCCCACTGCGTTGTGGCCGTACCACCACTGCACCAGCGCGCCCTGCACGCCTGCGAACAGCGGGTAGCTCTTGGAGCCGAGCAGGCTGACAGGCATGTCGAGGTTGTTGACGATGTGCAGCATCGCCACAGTCAGGATGAAGGCGAGGTAGAACCAGTTGGCCACGTAGATGTGCGGCTCTTTACGCTTCAGGATCGTGCCAACGAAGACGACGAGGTAGGCGACCCACACGATGGTCAGCCACCAGTCGACGTACCATTCCGGCTCGGCATATTCTTTCGACTGGGTGACGCCCAGCAGATAGCCGGACGCGGCCAGCACGATAAACAACTGGTAACCCCAGAAGACGAAGCGGGCGGTTCCGGGAAACGCGAGCCGCGCGCGGCAGGTGCGCTGGACTACATAAAAGCTGGTGGCGATCAGCGCGTTGCCGCCAAAGGCAAAGATCACCGCGCTGGTGTGCAGCGGGCGCACGCGTCCGAAATTGAGGTAAGGCTCGAAGTTCAGTTCGGGCCAGACCAGTTGCAGGGCGATGAAAAGCCCCGCCAGGAAACCGGCGATCCCCCAGAAAACCGTGGCAATCACGCCCCAGCGCACCGGATCGTCGTCATAGCGCGAATGGTCAGTCGGAAGCCGCAGCACGTCGCGCGTTTTTGCGTCGAACTCGGTATTCCAGACCGTGGCCACCAATCCGATGAAGGCGGCGATCGAGACGATCAGCATATGCGCGGAAAAAGCCGCGTCCTGCGCGCCGGCCAGCGCGGCCAGGCAGAGCAGCAGGATCGCGAACCATATGCCGGTGCGGGAGAGTGTAGCGTCCATTATTTGACCCCTTGAGAACAAGGAGCCTTTGCGGCAGCGCAGCACCGATTTCGTTGACCTGAGTCAAAAACATCGTTTCGCGAAAAAGAAATTTTCGTGCGCGAAATTTGCGCTGGGTCAAAGCGCCCCGGCAACGCCCGGCGCACATCCCCGCCACGCCGCCGGCATGGGTCACAGATCTGACGACCACCGCGGCGATGATGGAGACACACCATGAATACTGCCAAGGTTTCGAAGGCGGGCATCCTTGCCCTCGCCGCTGCTGCCGGCCTTGCTGCGCTGCCCGCCGCGGCGCAGGAAGCCGGAGATATCCAGGTCAAGGTCATGGCCAGCGGAGTCTTGCCCGACGGCAAGATAAAGTCGGTCGATCTCGACCTTGTCAGCCTGCCCGCAGGCACCCAGACCGAAGCCAATGACAATGTCGTGCCCACCGTGGCCATCGAATATTTCGTCGCGCCCAGCTTCTCGATCGAGACGATCTGCTGCGTGACCCAGCACGATGTCGACGGCGTCGATGGCGCCGCGGGGACAGAACTTGTCGCCGACGGACTGCTGCTGCCCGCCACCGTAACGGGCAAGTTCCATCTCAACGCCGGGGGCGTATCGCCATACGTGGGCGCGGGCGTCGCCTATTTCATCTGGCTCGATGATGAGCCGGGCGCGACCGCCGTGGTCCTTGGCGCGGACGATTTCTCGCTCAGCGACGAGTTCGGGTTGGTGCTTCAGGCGGGCATCGACATGCCCGTAAGCGAGAGCTTCCTCGTTTCCGTGGACGCCAAGCGCTATTTCATCGACACCACGGCAACATGGTTTGCCAACGGAACGCCGATAATCCAGACCGAGCACCAGCTCGATCCATGGGTGATCAGTGCAGGTGCCGGCTTCCGCTTCTGACAGGTGTCGGCTTCCGCTTCTGACCGGTGGCGGACGCTTTAGCCTGCCATATCTTCCAACGCCGTTCGGTCGAGGATCTCGACCGTGCGGCGCGTTGGCAGGTCGATCACACCCTCGCGCTTGAGCGTGGTCATCTGGCGGCTGACAGTCTCGATGGTGAGGCCGAGCACATCGGCGACCTGCTGGCGAGAGAACGGCAGGTCGAATTTGCGCAATGGTCCGCTCGAGGGGCCTTCGCAGCCGGTTTCGAGCAGCCGGTCGGACATTTCCAGCAGGAAGGTGGCGACCTTCTCCTGCGCCGTCTTGCGCGAAAGGAGCAGCATCCACTTGCGCGTGCGGTCCAGTTCCCCCAGCGTCCGCTCCAGCAGCTTGTGCTCCAGCTTGGGATGTTCGCTGGCGAACCGATCAAAATCCGCCCGCGCAAACACGCACACGCGCGCTTCGGTGAGCGCGGTCACGGAATGACCTGCGGCTCCCCCGAAAGGTCTGCCGATGAAATCGGAGGGATAGACCACGCCGACGATCTGTTCTCGCCCGTCCTCGGTGGATGAGGAAAGCTTCAGCACACCTTCGACAACGTTGGCGACCAGAACGGATTCGTCCCCTTCCCAGATCAACGGTTCGCCCGGCTCCAGCGTGCGCCGCCTTCCAATCGCGTTGAGCGTGACCAGTTCTTCCGAACCAAGCCCTGCGCAAATTGCGCGATTGCGGACCACACAGGTATCACATCCATCCATGCCGCCCCGATACCAGTTGCAGGCGCAAGGCTCAATCGCCGATAGCGATCATGTCGCTGGAACCAGTTGCGCACGGCGGCTTAAATATCAGGACATTTCCTGCGCGAGCTCCAACCAATATTGCAACTTCGCGATAGCAACCGCCAAAAGATTGCTACCCGTAGCAGCGAGAAACACCTGCAGCGAAACCCCGGTCAGGAACGGTCGGGCTTCGCCATACGCTCGTGCATCCTGGACACGATGCCCGCCGGGAGGATGTCGGCAAAGAAATACTGGACCTTGTTCATGAGGCCGCTGACTAGTTTGGTCTCACCATCGAGCAGGGCTTCATAACCGTCCTTCGCTACCTTCGCGGGATCGGCCTTCATGTTGGTCTGCCCGACCATGGTATCGTCGTCCATGTCCGCGTTTTCGAAGAACTCAGTATCGGTAACGCCTGGCAGCAGGCAACTTATCACGACATCGGTGTCCTTGAGTTCGGTAGCAAGGCCGACACAGAAATCGTCGATGAAGGCTTTCGTGGAATTGTAGATGAGGTTGTAGGGCCCCGGCATATCCCCGACGATCGATCCGGTCACCAGAATGCGCCCCGCGTTGCGGTCGCGCATGGCGCGTCCTACGCGGTAGATGAGCGAGGCAGTGCCGGTGATATTGGTGTGGATGGTGTGGGCGATCTGGCCCCACTCGTGGTCAAGGAATGCACCCCCTTCGGAAGTCCCGGCATTGGCTATCAGGTTATCGACAGGGCGATTTCCTATCGCGTCCATCAACTGCTCCACCCCGCTCTCCGTCGCAAGGTCGCATTCTAGAGTGGCGACCGACGAAGCACCGCTATTGCTCACTTCTGTCTGCGCACCGAAGAGGTCGCGGTCGGCGACCAGCAGCATATCGCATCCGTCCTTCGCCGCCAGTTTGGCCAGCTCCAGCCCGATGCCGCTGCTGGCCCCTGTCACGACTGTAAAGCCGCGAAGCTTCTCCACCTTGTTCTTGCTCACTTGGCCATTTCCATATCGGGCTTGAGGACGACCTTGGTCCAGTCGTTCTGCTCCTCGCGGAAGCATTTGTAGCCGCGCGCGGCATCTTCCAGCGGCAGGCGATGAGAGATCATGAAGGTCGTATCGAGAGTGCCATCCTCGATCTTCTCCAGCAGATCCTTCAGGTAACGCTGCACGTGGGTCTGGCCAGACCGAACCTGCAGGCCCTTCTCCATCAGCGCACCCAGCGGGAACTTGTCGGTCATGCCGCCATAGACGCCGGGAATCGAGACACGTCCACCGGGACGCACCGCAAGGATCGCCTGTTTCAGTGCCTTCGCCCGGTCCGCGCCGATGCCGATCTTCTGCTTGGCGATATCGATCATGTTGTCGACGGCAAAGCCATGGGCTTCCATGCCAACCGCGTCGATCACAGCGTCGACGCCAATCCCGCCGGACATCTCCATCAGCGCCTCGCGCACATCCGTCTTGCGGAAATCGATGGTTTCCGCGCCCATCTGCTTCGCCAGCGCCAGCCGGTTCGGATAGTGATCGATGGCAATCACCTTGCTCGCTCCCATCACGATGGCAGACTGCACGGCGAACAGGCCGACAGGGCCGCAGCCCCAGACGGCGACGGTATCGTCAGGCTGGATTTCTGCGTTCTCGGCACCCATCCATCCGGTTGGCAGGATGTCGGAAAGGAACAGGACCTTGTCGTCCTCAAGATGATCGGGAACGACGATCGGGCCAACATCGGAATAGGGCACGCGAACATACTCTGCCTGCCCGCCCGAATAGCCGCCCGTCAGATGCGAATAGCCGAACAGTCCAGCCATCGGATGCCCGTAAAGCGTAGCGGACATGTCCTGCTTTTCAGCAGGGTTGGAGTTCTCGCAGGCGGAGAACTGCTGGATCTTGCAATGGAAGCAGCCACCACACGATATGGTGAACGGCACCACCACCCGCTGGCCTTTCTTCAGGGTGGAATCCCTGCCGGTTTCCACCACTTCTCCCATGAATTCGTGGCCCAGGACATCGCCAGGCATCACGCCGGGAATAACCCCGTCGTAAAGGTGAAGGTCGCTGCCGCAAATCGCGGTAGAGGTGATCTTGATGATGGCATCGCGCGAGTTGATGATCTCGGGATCGTCTACGGTTTCCACGCGAACGTCGTGCGTGCCGTGCCAGGTAAGCGCTCTCATCATCCGTTCTCCTGCTGCTTGGCTTCGCGGGTCTGGTCTTTGCGGCGCGCCGAGGTGGTAATCTCACCCGTTTCCATCAGTGCCTTGAACCGTTTCAGATCGTGGCGGGCCTGCACCTGGGGTTCGCGCAGGAAAAGCTTCGCCAGTGCGCGGCCTGCTGCACCGCCTGGCGGATCGTATGCCATGATTAACGAGACACGCGTTCCCCGGTCTCCGGGAGCGTCCGTGAATTCCACTCTTCCGCTGGTGCTGATGTCCGACCCTTCGGTGGAGCGCCAGGCAATCAGGTCGTTTTCCCGCTCGTCGGAAACGCGCGTTTCGACATCGACGCTCGCGCCGCCCGGAGCCTTGATGACCCAAGTAGAAGTATCGCCGTTCTTGCGAATTTCCTCCACGTTTTCCATGAACTGCGGCAGGTTACCAAAGTCGCGCCAGAAGCTGTAGAGTTCGGCGCGCGGCTTGCGAATTGTCACGGTACGCCCGACGAGGCTGTGATCGCCCGGAGGTGATTTTCGGGCGTAGACGGGAGCATCGTCCGCCCCGCCCTTTCGCCGACGGGACAGGAAGGTCCCAAAGGCGATACCGCCAATCGCCAGCCCAAGGCCCACGACGGAAGCGGGGGTTTTCAAATCTCGATTGCTGCGCATTGCCATTCCTTTACGAGTTGCTTTGGAAACCCTGAAACCCGTTCGCATCAGATACGCCGGTTCCGCACCCACAGGGTGCATCAAGGCCAATCACATCCTTTCTCGAAGCGTGTGAAAAAGGATGTCGACAATTGAACCTTGCAACGGGGGATTGGCCGATTGGTTGCAGTGAACAGTTCAAAATCTTCGCCTTGTTAACTTAGGTTAACTTCGCAAAATCAGATTATTAGCAAATCATAACTTCGGAACGGTGCGCTGACAGGTCCGCTTGTGTGGGGAGTTTCCAACACCGAAAAGGCAGCAAAATGCACATCATGTCCCTCGCCCTGGGTGGCTGCATAAAGGGTCCGCCAGTCAATTACGGCCTGACGGAGGATACCGGTGGGCACATCGCCTACATCCTTGGCGAAATGGCCGCACTTGCGCGCCACCCGAAAGTGGAAAGCGCCGAAATCGTGACCCGGCTGTTCGAGGCGCCCGAACTGGGCGCCAGCTATGCTAAACCGGTCGAAGTGCTGCCGTCGGGCGTGACGATCACCCGCATCGACAGCGGCAACCGGCGTTATCTTGCCAAAGAAGCACTGGCGCACGATCGCAGTGCCTTTGTCCGCGCGCTGATCGCCGAATTGCGGAACAGGCCACGCATGCCGGACCTGATCCATGCTCATTTCGCTGACGCCGCCGATGTGGCGTGCCAGATCCGCGCCGAACTCGGCATTCCCTTTGTATATACCGCCCATTCGCTGGCCATCGACAAGCGCGATGCCATGGCTGGAAGCGAGGCAATGGGCCTGAAGCAGCGGATCGCAGAGGAACAACGCGCTATCGACTGTGCCGATGCCATCGTGGCATCATCGCGCGACGAATGCGAACGGCAGTTGCTGCGCTATGACCGGGTGGACCCTACCACCATTCACCGCCTGCGGCCGGGTGTCGCCATACCCGATGGTCAGCCCGATCTGAAGCCGGCACGAGCGTTGATTGCCCCCTTCCTGCGCGAACCGGGCCTGCCAATCGTCCTCGCCATCGCGCGGCCGGTACACAAGAAGAACCTGGTCGCCCTAGTAGAGGCTTTCGGTCAGAACCCGGCACTGCGCAGCCAGGCCAACCTGGTCATCCTGGCAGGATTGCGGCGCGGGTTGGCAAGCGGCGAGGACGAGCAGCGCGCCGTGCTGGCCGAACTGACCGATGCGATCGATCGGCACAATCTCTACGGCAGCGTGGCCTATCCCCCGCGCCATACGCAGGACGATGTCCAGTCGCTCTACGCGCTGGCCAGCAAAACCGGCGGCGTATTCGTCAATCCCGCCCTGACCGAGCCTTATGGCCTGACTTTGGTAGAAGCAGCAGCGCACGGCTTACCGGTGGTAAGCACGCGCAATGGCGGGCCCAACGATATCGTCGCAGACCTCGGACATGGCACGCTCGTCGACCCGATGGACACTGGGGCCATCGCATCGGCGGTGCTTGCTTTCCTGGATGATGAGGAAGCCTGGAAGACAGCCTCCACCAATGGCCGAACCCGCTGCCGCAGCATGAGCTGGGATGCCTATGCCGACGGGTTCGTCGAACTGGCGCTGGAGATTACCGATAGCCAGCCGCATCAGCTATTCGCCAGCGCTCCGCGGGAATTGCTGGTTTGCGATATCGACAACACCTTGACCGGTTGCCGGGACGGCGCGCAACGGCTGGCTCGCTACGTGCAGCGGCGGGATGGCATGTCGTTCTGCGTCGCGACAGGCCGCAGCCTTGTCGAGGCGCGGCGGATCCTGCGCGAATGGCACCTGCCTCGCCCGCGCGTGCTGATCACGAGCGTCGGTAGCGAAATCTACTGGCAGACAGGCAGCGGGCTGGAGGCGGACGTCGATTTCGCACGTCACATCGAAGCGGATTGGCAGCCCGACGAAGTCACGCGGGTTCTGGACGGGCTGGACGGTCTCACCCCGCAGCCTGGGGTCGAGCAGCGACGCTGGAAGCGCTCCTATTTCGCGGTCGGGAACGACGTGACCGCACAAGTGGAAAGAAGGCTGGAAGATGCTGGGCTGAAGGCTAAGGTCATTTTCAGCCACGGAGAGCTGCTGGACGTATTGCCGATCCGCGCCGGAAAGGGTGCCGCGATGCGTCATGTTGCGAAGAAAGCCGGAATTGCGCCCGAAGCCGTGGTTGCCGTGGGCGATAGCGGCAATGACCTGGACATGTTGCGCGAGTGTCGCAACGCCGTGCTGGTAAGCAACTACGGCGAGGACCTTCGCGACCTTGTGCAGGACCCCGGCGTCTATGTCGCCCGGCGCGCCCATGCGGGCGGGGTTCTGGAAGGACACCTGAGCCATACGCGCCGCCGTCGGCGCGCGGGCGAAGCTGCGAGGTCCGCGGCATGAGCGAACGTCCTGTCGGCTATTTCGTCCACCATCAGGGCCGCGGCCATGCCGAACGGGCTGGCGCGCTTGCCAACGAATTGGTGACGCACCGCCCCGTCACACTATTCTGCGCACGTACGGACATTTTTCCCCGTCTCGACCCGCAAATTGAACTGTGTCAGCTCCCCTCGCTGTTCGAGGCAACCGGCGGGGAGCCGCCGAAGCTTGCCGACTGGCGGACACCGGATACGCTGCACTGCGCGCCGCTCGGCTGGCACACGATCCGGCATGCGGTTGCCACGATTGCGCAGTGGTTCGACACAGCCGACGCTGCCCTGTTTGTGACCGACGTTTCCGCAGAACTCGGCCAGTTGGCACGGATTGCATCCGTTCCGCACGTCGCAGTATTGCAGCATGGTGACCGCAGCGATGCAGGACATATGTCCAGCTGCGAGAGCGCCGTGGGCATCTTGGCGCCCTATTCCCGCCACCTGGAACAGCCCGAAAGGCCGGGCTGGATGCGCGACAAGACCCACTATGCGCCCGGCCTCGGCATTTCGCCAGGCAAGCACACCGACAAGGCCGAGGCACGCAAACGGCTGAACCTGCCGGCGGACAAGCGAATCGTCCTGGTCATAGCCGGAGGCGGCGGCACCGGTACACCGACCGCGCCATTGACGCTCGGCGCGCGCGATGATGAGGAAGCCCTCTGGATCACCATCGGGAACATCACCAGCGAATGGCATGAAACACCTCCCGGCAACCTGTCTCACAAGGGTTGGGTCGACAATCCCGAGGACTGGATAGCCGCTGCCGATGGCATCGTATCCAGTTGCGGCAACACCACGGTGCACATGGTTGCGGCAGCAGGAAAGCCGTGGATCGTCGTGCCCGAATGGCGATATTTCGACGAACAGCTGTGCAAGGCCGACGGGCTGGAGCGTGCCGGGCTGGCGGCTGTATCGCGCATGTGGCCAAGCCACGTGAACAGCTGGCGAAAGCTCTGGGATGCGGCTTCGCGTCTAGATCACGACGCGCAGCAGGCACTTGTCGAACCGACTGCCGCTCGTGATACGGCCAAATGGCTGGACGGTCTCATCCGCTCGATCTGGGCCGGCAGCAAGTCCGCCAATGGGGTCGAGAGGGTAGAGCCATGAAGGTTTCCGTCTGCACCTTGGCGCACGGCAGAAACCAGCACCTCGCGAACATGGTGAAGGGCCTGTGCCAATCAAAGCGGCCCCCATGCGAATTGGTAATCGCAGTGTTGCAGGACGAGAAGTATGACCTGCCCGCCACCAGCTTTCCGATCCGTCAGATCGTGCTGGGCAGCCACGGCATCCCCCTCGCACTGGGTCGCAATACGGCAGCCCGAAATGCGAGGAGCGAGCTACTCGTCTTTCTCGATCTCGACTGTATTCCCCACCCCTGCCTCATCGGCGACTACGCCCAGATGGCCGATACGCATTCCGGCATCATGATGGGAGAGGTCGGCTATCTGCCCGCCGGTGCTACGGACAGCGGAATAGATTTCGGGCATTTCGATGCGGTAGCCGAAAAGCATTCGGAACGCGCAGGCCCCCCGCAGACACCTTCCGCACCCTGCAACGACTATCGCTGTTTCTGGTCGCTGAATTTCGCAATGACAGCGCGCGATTTCACAAGGTCGGGCGGCTTCGATGAAAGTTTCGAAGGGTATGGCGGGGAAGATACCGATTTTGCGCGCGGGGCCGTCTCCGCAGGCCTGCCGATCTGGTGGTTGCGCGGGGCGAAGGCCTATCACCAGTACCACCCCCACCACATGCCACCTGTTCACCACCTCCGCAGCGTGGTCGCCAATGCAGAACACTTCCGGCGCAAATGGGGACATCCCACCATGCAGCACTGGCTGCGTGCATTTACCCTGATGGGCCTGATCGAACGCAGCGAGGACGGCTGGCGCATCCTGCGTGAACCGACCGAGGAAGATCTAGCGCTAACCCGTCAGCAGGAACGGCAGCCCTACGCCAGCAGCGCGGCCGTGCTGGAACAACTGGAGGACGAGGCCCGGTCTCCCGCAGCGATGGCGTCGTGATAGGCCCGTTCATAACCTTCGATCATTGCCTCGACGGAGAACCGTTCCACCGCCCATGACCGGCAGCGATGCCGATCGAGGGTTTCGACCTTCGCGATGGCCTGTGCCAGCCGGTCGGAACTGCCACCTTCGACGAGCAGCCCGACCGGTCCGACGACTTCGCGCATTGCTCCGCGATCGAAAGCGATCACGGGAACTCCGCTCGCCAGCGCTTCTGCCGCCACGAGACCGAACGGTTCGTCCCACATCGGCGTGACAAGTGCAGCCCGTGCCTGTCGCACCAGCAGACGAAGCGCCGCACCGTGTAACTGCCCAAGATAGCGAATGTCAGCGCCCGAACCCGCTTCCATGCATTCCTCGAAGTATGGCCGGTCCTCGATAGGGCCGGCGATATCCAATGCGGCTCCCGCCTTGCGCACAGCTTCTACGGCTTCGCGCAGACCCTTGTTGGGCGTGATGCGGCCGGTCCAGACAAGGCGATCGCAGGGGCTGTCTTCCGCGGGACGCCAGCTACGACAGTCAATTCCGTTGTGTACTACACGAACGTTTGCCGGAGGCTCATCGAACCACAACGGCATCTGACTGTGTGAGGCAACGGTCACCTGCGCGATACCGCAGCCCGCAGCCCGGCGCACTGCATCTCCCATCTTTTCGAACGGGGGGACATGTTGCGAGGTTACCATGGCGACCCCGTCCTCTCGCGCCCAGTCTATCAGGTCGGGGAACAGCGAGTTGTTGTGCACGACATCGAAAGATTGGTCAGCGACGATCTCCCACGCTCTCGCAAAGGCATGCCGCTGGAATTCATCGAGTCTGCTGGTGCCGCGCCATTCTTCCCACGGCAGGACGCTTTCGTATGGTTCCTCGCAAATCGGGATCAGTTGAGGATCGCTGCTACCCTTCGCAGCCAAGATCGTGACATCGTGACCGGCGTTGCGCAGCCCTTGGCAAAGGAGCGCGGCATGCGCTTCCATTCCGCCCATGAAAGGTTCGGCGACCGGATGTCGGATATGGGCGACCACTGCGATCCGCATTGCGGTTCAACGAGAAGGCTTCGCTGCCGTTCCGCAAATGCGGGGAACCGAAGCTCTTTTCTGAAATTGAATAGTCGAGCCACCCGGCAGCTGGACAACAGGATCGATGATGGCCCGCGATATCTCAGTTTACCCCCTTAGCGAGACCTTCCTGCAAGGTCGCCTCCGCCATGCCATGACAACCACGGAGAAGGTGCAACTCGAAGAGATTCTTACCGAAGAGCAAGAGGTAGCGGACGGTACGGTCGTACTCGAAGTAGGCCGACTGTATGACAAGAGCATGCTGCTGACCTCCGGCATGATGCTGCGCACGATCGAGCAGGATGGTCGGCAACATATTGTAGGGCTGCAGGTGCCCGGCGATTTCGTGGACCTTCATTCCTTTGCGCTCAAGCGCCTAGATCACAACATCGTGGCGGTGGGGAATTGCAGCGTCGCCTATGCCAGCCATGAGGATCTGAAGGAGGCGTGCGAACGCAACATCCACCTGGCACGCATCCTGTGGTTTGCGACCTTGCTGGACGCTGCGATTCACCGCCAATGGATTCTCAAGACAAAGCAACTGCGTGCTGATGCCTGCGTTGCCCACTTCCTTGCCGAAACCTGGGCGCGCCTGGAACTGGTGGGAATGGCCAAGGCTGACGGTTTCATTAGTTCGCTGACTCAAAGCCATCTGGCCGACATCTGCGGCACCACTCCTGTTCACATGAGCCGGATGCTAAGCTCGTTGAGAGAGGCAGGACTGGGCGAATTCCGCCGCGGTCGCTTCTACTGCAAGAATCGTCAGGGGCTGGAGGCTTTCGGCAGGTTCGATCCGGGCTATCTCTACGGTGATGACAGCCTTGGCATCGGCGACGAACTCGCACCCGAATGACCCCGGGCAAGCAACATCATCGCTATCTGTTCGTTTGCGGTCTGCACAGGACTGGCACCAGCCTGATTGCGCGGCTGCTGGCAGCGCACGACGCTATTGACGCCATTGTTGACGCGCCCGTTCCGGAGAACGAAGGTGTCTATCTGACGGGAGCCATACCGCATACCGCAAGGCACGGCATTCCCGGTCATTATGCCGCCGACCCCGAACAGCATCTGATCGAGGGGTGCGCCTACGACACGCTGCCGACCCGCAAGAGGATCGAGCATGATTGGGCGCCCTGGTTCACGACCGGGGGGCAATGGCGGCTGGAAAAATCACCGGTCAACCTTACGCGTATGCGGCTTTACCAGCAGCTCTTCCCGCTCAGCCAGTTCATAGTCATCCTGCGCCATCCCGAAGCCGTAGCCGCTGCCTTGCGCAAGTGGGTGGACAGGCCAGCTGAGGAGCTCATCGACTACACGCTAAACGCCTACGATCTGGCATTCGCCGATCTTGAATACATTCACGCCGCTACTGTTGTTCGATACGAAGACCTGGTCGCCCAGCCGCAGACAGTTCTGGACCGGATCACGCGATTTGCGGGCCTAGCACCGGTAAGGGTTCAGGAAAAAGTCCACGACGGCAACAAGACTTATGAGGGTTCTCCGTGCCTGGACCAGCAGCAGGCAGCACGCGCCAGCCGCTATGGCTATCTGTCCGGCCGGCGCATCGATCCCGGCTTCGGCCTGTTGAAACATCCGCTGCGGGCGGTCCGAAAAGCGGCACTCGAAGGTGTTTGACTTTTCCTAATCGCGGAACACCGCGCCCCCTGAGACGCTTTTCCGCCAAAGGATTTGGAGCAACGGATGCCTACACTCGAACCTGCAATTGAAAGCGACGACGCAGCGAAAGAACGCTTTGCGGACTACATAAGGGACAAGGGGTTTCCCTGTGTGGGGGCGAAATCTGCGCTCGCCACCGGTAAGCTGAACATTATTCATGCGCGCGATCTCACCAGTGCCTGGAACGATGTCGCCATTCATGACGCGTTGTTGAAGTGGGCTTTTGCCTACAAGGACGATCCCGAGGGGCTGCGCAGTCTCGCGGTGATTTTCGAAGGGCCTCTGGACCTGTCGGAGGACGAGTTCGAAGCGAACCTGTGGGACAGGTTGCAGTCGCTCGCCGACAAGGATCACTGGCGCGGCCAGACTTACGACGAGCGCGTGAGCGCAGACCCCGAAAGCCCTCACTTTAGCCTCAGCTTTGGCGGGGAGGCATTTTTTGTCGTCGGGATGCATCCCAACGCATCGCGCCCGGCCCGCAGGTTCTCTCGCCCGGTCATGGTCTTTAACCTCCACGACCAGTTCGAACGGCTGCGCGAACAGGGGCGGTACGAAAGGATGCGCGAAGCCATCCTGGAACGGGATCGCGAACTGGCGGGCGACATCAACCCCATGCTCTCGCGCCACGGAGAGACGAGCGAAGCGCGCCAGTACAGCGGCCGCGCTGTCGACAAGGATTGGAAGCCGCCATTCGAGGATCGCCGGTCGTGAGCAACGGAATGACACGTATAGAGCCGCGCAGCGGCACGAGCTTCGTCCTTCGCGAAGGCCAGAGCCTAGAAGTGATCGATATCGAAGGAGGGCAGGTTTCCGACCTGCTCGCGTTCGCTCTGGCCGACCGCCGCGAGGCCCTGTCGAACGGACGCACGTTCGATTACGAAGAGACGATCAGCCTAACCGCCGGTAACACCCTGTGGTCGAACCGTTCGAACCCCATGCTGGACATTGTTGCCGACGATGTCGGGCTGCACGATTTCCTGCTGACACCGTGCAGCAAGGATACCTTCCGGCATTTCTATCCTGACAAGCCTGTTCACCGGGGCTGCTTCGGCAACCTCGCGGCCGCACTGGAAGAATACGATATTGCGGAGGATGACCTGCCCTGCGCGTTCAACGTCTTCATGAACGTTCCCGTCGACGGCCAGACCGGTCGCCTCTCGGTCGAGCCGCCGGTTTCGAAGCCGGGCGATACGCTGACCCTGAAAGCGCGCATGGACCTGGTGATCGGCCTTACCGCGTGTTCCGCATTTGCTTCCAACGGCGGGACCTTCAAACCCATCGGTTACAGGATAATATGAACCGCGAGCAATTTTCCCTGTTCGAAACCAGTTGGCCCCAGTTGGGCGAAGTCGCGCTGGCCGCTTTGCTGACCTATTTTGTCATTATCCTGATCGTGCGAGTCAACGGCTCACGCACCACCAGCCAGCTGAACAGCTTCGACTGGATCATCAACGTGATGATCGGCAGCCTGGCTGCAAGCGGCGTGATGCTGGAGGATGTATCGATCCTCGAAGCCCTCGTCGCAATCGTGGTTCTGAGCGGTCTGCAGTTTATCCTGACCTGGGTCACGCAAAGATCGCACAAAGCAGAGAAGGTAGTGAAGCAGAAGCCGATCCTTCTTACGCACAAGGGCGAATTTCTCGAGGATGCCATGTCCCGTACGCGCATCAGCGAGGACGAGATCATGACGGCCCTGCGCGGCAACGGAATGACGTCGCTCGAGGACGCGAACTGGGTGATCCTGGAGACAAACGGCACACTGAGTGTCGTCCCCCGCCAGGATGATCTGACGATCGAAGGCGCAGAAGCCGTGCGGGGAATTCGCATGCCGGACAGTCTTCGCACGGCGAACCAGAAATAGCCTGCTAGCGAAATTGTACGGCCTTCCGGTTGTGCCTGCCGACGGGAGCGTTTTCCGAGGCCGTGGCTAACTAAAGGACGACGGTCTTGCCTTCAGCGGAACTGCGCAATCCGGCGTCGAGGACTTCCATCACGGCGAGAGCTTGCGACGCAGGAACGGGATTGGCACCCTTGCCGCGCAATGCAGCCTCCAGCGCTTCCCAGAAAGCAGCATAGGCGCCGCGTTCGTTCGCTGGCTGGATAGGTTCCCGCTCGTCACCAAAGGTCAGCAGTCCCTCCCGTGGATCATGGCCAAAGTCCTCGTCCCCCGGCATGGCGCCAGCGATAAGCGCTGGCTCCTGCGTATCCGTGCCCTGCTTTGTCCAGCTTCCACCGGTGCCGTGAACGATAAAGCGGAGATCGTGACTTGCCGCCATCTTCGTCGAGTGCAGGATGGCGCGCATGGCCGGATAGTGGAGGACGACGTGAAACCAGTCGGGCGCCTGCGCTCCGGCTCGCATCGTGCCGATATCCGCCGTGACCGCTTGCGGCCTTCCAAACAGCACGATCGCCTGATCGATCAGGTGCGGCCCCAGGTCCTGCCACGATCCCCCGTCGCGCTGCTCTTTCCAAACGTCCGCGACATTGGGACGCCAGCGGTCGAAATGGCTTTCGAAATGCACCACATCGCCCAGTTCCCCTGCATCGAGCAACCGGCGCAGCGTGAGGAAGTCCGCGTCCCAGCGGCGGTTCTGGAATACGGTGAGAAGGCGACCGTGTTCCTCTGCCACATCGGCCACCCGGCGCGCATCGATGAGACTGGTGGCGAATGGCTTGTCCACCAGCACATGCTTGCCCGACTTCAGGGCGGCTATCGCGTGCTCTGCGTGAAGGTGATCCGGGCTGGAGACGACTACCAGTGCGATCCCCTCGTCGCGCAGGAGATCGTCGACGGTCGGCACCACGGTAACTTCGGGATGATGCGCCTGCACCTTGGCCGGGTCGCTCGAGACCACGGCCCGGAGCGCCAGGCCCGGAGTGTGCTGGATGAAAGGCGCATGGAACACCCGTCCGCCAAGACCGAAGCCGATGAGGCCTACACCGATTTCGCTCATTTCAGTTACTCCCGATCATGTTCGCGCATGCTGCGATAAGGCGCCGCTTCATCCGCAGCCGCGATAGCCCCGGCCCGCATGATGTTCCACCGCGCAAACCGGTGCGCGGCCATCGCTGGCTCTTTCCGCGAGGCCCAGCACCTGTTCCCGCCCCTGTTCGGGATGGGTGGCCCGCGAGATGAGGGAGTATACGAAGCAATCCACCTGTCCGACGGCGCCGGTCCAGTCCGCGCTCGCCTCGAGAGAAAACATCTCGCGCGCGGCGCTGCGCGACCGGTCGTAGGAAAAGCTGCGCTCTCCCGCGCTGTCCACCGCGATCCGGTATCGGCCCACCCCGCGATCCGGATGCCGCCCGATCAGCGAAGTGTCGATGCCCTCTGCCTGCCATGCGGCGACCAGCGCATCGCTTTCCTCGTCTCATCCCAGCGCCGTGGCGTAGGCGACATCGCAGTCCAGCCGGGCAAGGGGGATCGCGGTGTTCAGCGTATCGCCGCCGTAGTGTGCGGTCAGCGTACCGTCCGGTGCCACCCGCTCCTCCACCATGCCTTCGCCAAGGCAGATTATCCGGGGGGCCGTCACCAGTTCCACATCGTCCCGTCGGACAGGCGCGCGACGGGCAGATAGGCAGGCTTATGGGGATATTTGGCCGCCAGTTCCTCGTCGATATCGACGCCGTGGCCGGGCGTGTTGCCGCAGATCATGTAGCCATCCTCGAACCGGTAATCGTGCGGGAACACGGCATCGGTTTCCTCGGTATGGCGCATGTATTCCTGAATGCCGAAATTGGGCACCCAGCTATCGAAATGCAGCGCGGTGCCCATGGTAACGGGCGAGAGATCGGTCGCGCCGTGGCAGCCGGTGCGCACCTGGTAGAGGCTGGCAAGGTCGGCGATGCGGCGCAGGTGCGTCACGCCCCCTGCCCCCACGATGGTGGCGCGGATGTAGTCGATCAGCTGGTTCTGGATCAGGTCCTTCGCATCCCAGATGGTGTTGAAGATTTCCCCGACTGCCAGAGGTGTGACGGTGTGCTGGCGGATCAGCTTGAACGCTTCCTGGTTTTCCGCAGGCGTCACGTCCTCCAGCCAGAACAACTGGTAGGGTTCCAGCATCTTGCCCAGGTTCGCAGCTTCCTGCGGGGTGTAGCGATGGTGCCCATCGTGCAGCAGGTGGTGATCGAAGCCGTAGGTTTCGCGCAGCTTCTCGAACAGCTTTGGCACGTAGTTCAGCGCTTTTCGCGTATCCCATCCGGTTTCACTAGGCAGCGCGGCATCGGCAGGCTCGTAATACAGCGTGCCCCGGCCCACCCCGTAGGCGCCCTTGATGCCCGGCACGCCGGTCTGCGCGCGGATCGCCTTGTAACCCATGTCGATATACTGGCCCACCGCGTCTACGGTTTCATCGATATCGCTACCGTTGGCATGGCCATAGACCATCACCCGTTCCCGGCTCTTCCCCCCCAGTAGGTCGTAGAGCGGCATGCCCGCCATCTTGGCCTTGATATCCCAAAGCGCCACGTCGACCGCGGCAATGGCGCGCATGGTGACCGGGCCGCGACGCCAGTAGGCACCGCGGTAAAGGTACTGCCAGATATCCTCGATGCGCCGCGGATCCTTGCCGATCAGCGTGGGGATCACGTGATCTTCCAGGTATGAAACGACCGAAAGCTCTCGCCCGTTCAGCGTGGCATCGCCAATCCCGTAGACACCCTGATCGGTTTCGATCTTGAGTGTCACGAAATTGCGTCCAGGTGAGCAGACGATACACTTCGCCCCGGTGATCTTCATCGCAAATTCCCCTTTTCCGTGCGCCTGCCTGTGGCATAGCGGCGCCAAATCCGTTCACGAGAGACATATGCCTCAAACACTCACGCTTCATCCTGATCGCCTGCTGCCTGTCGATAGTAAAGTCCGCGATATCGCCCGTGTGCTGTACGCGCAGGTGAAGGGCCTGCCGATCATCAGTCCGCACGGCCATACGGACCCTTCGTGGTTCGCGCAGAATGAATGTTTCGGCAATGCGGCAGAGCTTTTGCTGAAGCCCGATCACTACGTACTGCGCATGCTTTACTCGCAAGGCATCGCGATGGAAGACCTGGGCATCGCGCCCAAGGGCACGGCCTCATCGGCCGACCCCCGAGATGCCTGGCGGTTGTTTGGCGAGAACTATTCCCTGTTTCGGGGTACACCTTCGCAAATCTGGTTGGACTGGGTCTTCGCCGAGGCTTTCGGCATCGACGTGGCGCTGTCAGGCGAAACGGCTGACCACTACTTCGATATGATAAATGCCAAGCTCGCGAGCGACGACTTCCGACCACGCGCATTGTTCGACCGCTTCAATATCGAGGTGATAGCGACGACGGAGAACCCGCTCGACACGCTGGAGCACCACAAGACGATCAGCGAAAGCGGCTGGAACGGCCGGGTAATCACCGCCTATCGCCCCGACCCGGTGGTCGACCCCGAGTTCGAGGGGTTCCTCGACAAT
This sequence comes from uncultured Sphingomonadaceae bacterium, assembly GCA_947493195.1. Taxonomy (GTDB): domain Bacteria; phylum Pseudomonadota; class Alphaproteobacteria; order Sphingomonadales; family Sphingomonadaceae; genus Alteraurantiacibacter. The sequence continues at coordinate 26,471 of CANLQG010000011.1, forward strand.
CTCAAGCGGTTCTCCGACATAACCGGCGAGGATTGTCTGACGTGGCAGGGATATCTCGCCGCGCATCGCCAGCGCCGCGCGTTCTTCGCCGAAATGGGCGCCACCTCCACCGACCACGGTCATCCGACGCCCGCCACCGCAGACCTGTCGCCGGCCGACGCGGAGGCGCTGTTCACCCGTGTCACTTCCGGCGCTTGTTCGCCGCAGGATGCCGAACTCTTCCGCGCCCAGATGCTGACCGAGATGGCGGGCATGAGCCTGGAGGACGGGCTGGTCATGCAGATCCATCCCGGCAGCTTCCGCAACCACAATCCGCACCTGTTCGAACGCTTCGGCCGCGACATCGGGGCAGATATCCCGATGCGCACCGAATATGTCGAGAACCTGCGCCCGCTGCTGGCGAAGTACGGCAACGAGCGTGATCTCTCCATCATCCTCTTCACGCTGGACGAGACGGTCTATTCACGCGAACTCGCGCCGCTGGCCGGGCACTATCCGGTGCTCAAGCTGGGCCCGGCGTGGTGGTTCCACGACAGCCCCGAGGGGATGCGCCGCTTCCGCCGGATGACCACGGAAACCGCGGGGTTCTACAATACCGTGGGCTTCAACGACGACACCCGCGCTTTCCTCTCCATCCCCGCAAGGCACGACCTGGCTCGCCGGATCGACTGCGGTTACCTCGCCGAACTGGTGGCAGAACACCGCCTTACAGAAGAGCAGGCGGCGGATATTGCCGCCGATCTCGCGTACAACCTGGCGAAGGAGGCTTACAAACTGTGAGGCTTTCTCCCGACACCCTCGACCGGCTGCCGGATGCGGTTGCGCGGCCCGGTTACGAGCGCGATGAAACTGCCATCGGCATCGTCCATTTTGGTATCGGCGCGTTCCATCGCGCGCACCAGGCCTGGTATACCGATGCCTGTCTGAATGCAGGCGAAGGCGGTTGGGCGATTTGCGGCGTCTCCATGCGCTCCGCTACCGTGGCAGGGCAACTAAACCCGCAATCCGGGCTCTATACGCTGACACAGCGCAGCGGAGAGAGTGCCGAGACGCGTGTGATCGGCGCGGTGCGCGAGGTGCTGGTGGCTGGTGCGGACCGGGACGCGATCGTCGCGCGGCTCGCTTCGCCCGACTGCCACATCGCCAGCTTCACCATCACCGAAAAGGGCTATTGCAGGCAAGCCACCGGATCGCTTGATTTCGAACGCGCCGGCGAAGGCTTCTACCCGTTGCTGGCAGAAGCGCTGGCGCAGCGTGCGGAGGCTGGCTTGCACGGGCTTACGTTGCTGTCCTGCGACAACCTGTCAGGCAATGGACAGATTCTGGGTGAACTGGTGCGAGCGTGGATAGAACGGACTGACGCTCAACTCGCGGAATGGTTCGGCAACGAATGCAACACGCCGGATACCATGGTGGACAGGATTGTGCCCGCCAGCACTGGGGCCGACCTGGACAGACTGGAAGCTGCGCTCGGCATGCGCGACGAGGGGGCGATCTTCACCGAACCCTTCAGCCAGTGGGTGATCGAAGACGGCTTTGCCGGACCGCGTCCCTCGTGGGAGAACCACGGCGCGCAGATCGTGGCCGATGTCACCCCTTACGAGACCGCAAAGCTGCGCATGCTGAACGGCGCCCATTCGCTGCTTGCCTATTGCGGGCTGGATGCAGGCCACACCTATGTGCACGAAGCGATTGCGGATCCCGAATTGCGCGCGCTGACTGACAAGCTGATGCGCGAGGAAGCCGCGCCGACGATTACGGCAGGCGCTGACCAGGACCTGTCGGTATATGCCGATGCGCTGGTCGCCCGTTTCGCCAATCCGGCGCTGAACCACCAGCTAATCCAGATCGCCATGGACGGCAGTCAGAAAATTCCCCAGCGGTGGCTGGAAACACTCGCTGCACACCAGCGGGATGCGCAGCAATGCCCCGCGATCCTGACGGCCCTCGCCGCCTGGCTGCGCCATATTCGCGGCGACAGCCGGAAGGTTGAAGACCCTTTGGCGCAGGAGTTGGCAGCCGCCTGGAAAAGTGCCGGTACGGGAGGCATCGTGGAGGCCATATTCGGGACTGGCGGTCTGCTTGCATCGCGCTGGCAACCTACGCCATCCGACCGCGCTTTCGTAACTGCCCTCCTCTGACATGAGCCTCATCAACTGCAGATCGCCTGGAGGTGACGATACTCTGGCACCAACCCCCAGCGGTGGCCTGATAGTGTCTGCGAGCGCCTGAACATTCTCGGCGGGGCGGAATGGCATCGCTCGCAGCCTTGGGATCGACACGGATCAAGGCAAGCTTGAGATGCCCGCCCCACCTTTTCAGGTCGGACGAGAATCGCGCCTCCCTCGGCTCGCAAGCCTTTCGCGATTCATCATATTGGGAGCGGCCACTTGTGCTGCTATGGGCCCGCCATGCTTACGATCGACGGTATCACTGTGCGGCTTGGAGGCCGGCCCATTCTCGAACGCGCCAGTGCGTCGATTCCGCAAGGCGCGCGGGTCGGGCTGATTGGCCGCAACGGGGCTGGCAAATCCACCCTGATGAAAACCCTTATCGGCGAGATCGAACCAGACGACGGGCAGATCGGCAAATCGTCGAAGTCGCGCATCGGTTATATCGCGCAGGAAGCGCCCGATGGCGCGATCACGCCGGAGGAAGCCGTACTCGCCGCAGATGTTGAACGGGCGGCCCTGCTTGAGGAGGCAGAAACCTGCACCGATATGGACCGGCTTGGCGAAGTGCACGAGCGGCTGCTGGCCATCGATGCCTACACGGCACCGGCGCGTGCGGCCAAGATCCTGAACGGCCTCGGTTTTGACGAGGAGATGCAGCGCCGCCCCCTCTCCAGTTTCTCCGGAGGCTGGAAAATGCGCGTGGCGCTGGGCGCGCTGCTGTTTTCGGAGCCGGATGTGCTCCTGCTCGACGAACCTTCGAACCACCTCGATCTCGAGGCGACCTTGTGGCTCGAAAATTTCCTCAGGTCCTATCCCGCGACGCTGCTTGTCATCAGTCACGAGCGCGACCTGCTGAACAACGTGGTCGATCACATCCTGCACCTGCAGGGCGGCAAGTTGACGCTCTACTCGGGCGGCTACGACGCCTTTGAAAAGCAACGTGCCGAACGCGCGGCGCAACTGGAATCGGCGAAGGCAGCACAGGATGCGCAGCGGGCGCGCCTGCAGGACTATGTGGCGCGCAACAGCGCCCGCGCTTCCACCGCCAAGCAGGCGCAGGCCCGTGCAAAGATGCTGGCCAAGATGCACCCGATCGTTGCGCTGATGGAAGACCCGTCGCTGTCCTTCGACTTCCCCTCGCCCGGAGAATTGCGCTCACCCATGATCACGCTGGATGGAGCTGCCGTGGCCTATGGCGAGGCACCGCCGATCCTCCAGCATCTGAACATGCGGATCGACTCGGACGACCGGATCGCGCTGCTCGGCCGCAACGGCAACGGCAAGACCACGCTTGCCCGCCTGCTATCCTCGCAGCTGAAGCCCGTCCAAGGGGAACTGTCTGCTCCCGGCAAGCTGAAGGTCGGGTACTTTACGCAGTACCAGGTGGAAGAACTGGAGAGCAACACGACGCCGCTTGAACTGATGACGCGGGCCATGGATGGCATGGCGCCGGGCGCGGTGAGAGCGCAATTGGGCCGGTTTGGCTTCTCCGGTCCGCGCGCCACGCAGAAGGTGGAGAAACTCTCCGGCGGGGAGCGCGCCCGGCTCGCGCTCGCTCTCATCACCCGCGATGCGCCACACCTGTTGATCCTGGACGAACCGACCAACCACCTCGATGTGGATGCGCGCGAAGCATTGGTGCAGGCGCTGAACGATTTTGCTGGGGCCGTCATCCTGATCAGCCATGATCGCCACATGGTGGAGCTGACGGCGGATCGGCTGGTGCTGGTCGATAGCGGCACGGCGAAAGAATATGCGGGCAGCATGGACGATTACATAGACTTCGTTCTGGGTCGCAACCAACCAAAGAAGCAGCCTTCCTCCGGCACGCCCAAGGTGAAGCCTTCCGACCGCGCGAAAGCAAAGGAACGGGCACGCTACCTCAAGTCCAAACTGGCGTCGGCAGAAAAGGCCATGGCTAAGCTTGAAGCCAGCCTGACCGAAATCGACAGGGCCATCGGCGAGCCTGCGTCTGCCCCCGCCCATCTGGCCGACATCGCCATGAGCGATCTGCTCGTCCGGCGTTCGCAAGTCAGTGACGACCTGACACAGGCCGAGGCGGACTGGCTGGCCTTGGGCGAAGATCTGGAGAAACTCGAGAAGGCGTAAATTACCCCACCCTGCGCTGACGGCGTGGAAAAGTGTTGCGCAAAAGCCGCAAAAAAATACTCCGAGCGGCACGCGTGAAAGGTATCCCTTGTAACTTCGGGGGTCCGCTTTACCCAGAAGCACTTGGAAACAATCATATTTGGGGTCTTTAATGCGGCACAGCAGTTTGAATTCGCACCGTCGTTCAGTTTTGAGCGCTGGTGCCGGTCTTGCAGCCATCGCGCTTTCCACGGGCGCTTACGCGCAGGATACGCAGAATGAAGAAGAGGAGACAGTAGCCGTCCCGACCGACGATGCTGCCCCAGCCGAAACAATCGTCGTCACCGGCTCGCGCATTGGCTCTGTCACGCCATTCAACAGCCCCGACCCCATCTCTATCGTCAGCCCCGAGATTGCCCGCCGCGAAGGCAAGCTCGACCTTGCCAGCGCGCTGCAGAGCTCGCCCGTCGCTGCCGGCTCGACGCAGATTACTGCCGCCCTGTCGTCCAACTTCGTGACCAATGGTGGTCCGGGTGCGCAGACAATCGACCTTCGTGGTCTTGGCCCGAACCGTACACTGGTGCTGCTCAACGGTCGCCGTGCCGGCCCCGCCGGTACGCGCGGCGGCGTGTCGTCCTTCGACCTCAACGTCCTTCCGCTCTCGATCGTCAATGACATCCAGATCCTGAAGACCGGCGCCTCGTCAATCTACGGTTCCGATGCCATCGCAGGGGTTGTGAACATTTTCACCGGCAACCGCGAGGAGGGCCTCTCGCTGGACTTCAACGTCTCGCTGCCCTTCGACGCTGGCGGCGAAGAATATCGTGGCAGCATCGCCTACACGAAGAACTTCGACCGTGGTCACATCACCGTCGCCGGCGACTATTCGCACACCAACGAACTGGCTCGCGGCGATCGCGATTACCTGGCTTGCCCGGAATCGTACATCTTCGACGAAAACGGCAACCGCGCCGACCTGGTCGATCCGCGCACGGGCCAGTTCATGTGCGACGATCTGCGCTGGGGCCATATCTGGACCTACAACCTGATCGACAACCTCCGGCTTGATGGTCCGGATGGACCGAACACCGGCATCCAGACTTCGCCCAACGGCAGCACCGTGCTGTTGCAATACCAGTACGGCAGCGGCGTGGCTGCGGGCAACCTTGGCATTCCTGCCTATGGTGCCCCGGCATACGAAGGCGATTTCAGCGCGCCGGAAGGCTTCTACCCCACCGGTTACAATGCTGAAAGCATGGCAGTGCAGAACGCCTACCACCCGTTCGTTGCCGAACAGACGCTGATTCCGGAAACCGACCTTTATACTGCCTATGCGGAAGGAGCTTACGAATTCTCCGACGCGGTCGAACTGTTCGGCGAGTTCCTGTTCAACCGCCGCGAAACCTACCAGAATGGCTGGCGCCAGTTCTGGAACTTCGGCTACACCGGGGATCTCTACGGCACCGGGCCGGGTAATGCAGACAACTTCTGGGGCGAAGGGTTCGAAGGGGTGAACTACCTCAGCCCCACCGCCATCACGAACCAGTCCGACAACAGCCAGACGGTCGATTACTATCGCGGCGTCGGCGGCCTTCGCGGCCTGCTTTCTGCCGCGGGGAACTGGCAGTACGACGCCTATGTCCAGTACAGCCGGAGCGACGGTCGCTATCGTTCGCAGCAGATTCTGCAGGACGCCTATGACACGGGCTATTTCCAGACCAGTTCCTGCGTGGGCACCGTTACGCCCATTTCGGGCCGCAACTGCATCGACATCCCGTGGGCGGATCCCGAATTCCTGCGCGGCAACCTGACCTCGGAACAGATCGGCTTCCTGTTCGACTGGGAAGAAGGTCGTACGGTCTACACCCAGCTGACCGGCGAAGTCGTCGTCTCGGGCGAGCTCTTCGAACTTCCCGGCGGACCGGTTGGTCTTGCTGCCGGTGTCACGGCCCGTCGCGACAAGATCAACGACACGCCGGGTGAAATCACTCTGGCCGGTAACGCCTGGGGCTCAAGCTCGGGCGGTATCACGGCGGGCAAGAGCGTGACGACCGAAGCTTTCGGCGAGCTCAGCGTTCCGATCCTCGCCGATCGTCCGTTCTTCGAAAACCTTACCCTGTCGCTGGCTGGCCGCCTCACCAATGTTACGGCAACGCGCCGTTCCGATGGTGTGGAAGACGAAGACAATGGCAACTTCACCTACAAGATCGGCCTCAACTGGGCTCTGACCGACTGGCTTCGCTTCCGTGGCAGCTACGGCACCTCGTTCCGCGCGCCTGCGCTGTTCGAGCAGTTCCTTGCCGACGAGACCAGCTTCGTGAACCAGCGCAACGATCCGTGCATCAACTACGGTGCCGGCGTGGAAAACGGCACGACATCCGAGCGCGTGGCTGCAAACTGCGCTGCAGACGGCATTCCGGCTGACTACCAGGGCGGCGGTATCACAGCGACTTCGTTTGCCTCGGGTGGTCTTGGCATTCTCGAGGCCGAAACCTCGAAGGCCACGACGGTCGGCATGGTCCTGACGCCCAACTTCGCCTTCCTTCCGGATACCGATTTCAGCTTCGCCGTCGACTATTTCGAAATCGAGGTGAATGGCGAAATCTCGCAGCTGGGCGCTTCGAACATTCTCTTCGGATGCTACGATTCGGAGGATTTCGCCAACGAACCGCTGTGTGACCAGTTCACACGTGGCCAGAACGAGACGGCGATCTATCAGATCGACGAAATCTACGACCAGTTCATCAACATCGCGAGCCAGCAGAACTCGGGGATCGATTTCTCCGCGAACGTGGCTCACGATCTTGGTGGAGCAGGCCTTGTAACGCTGCGCGCCGAAGCAACCCGCCAGATCGACAGGGATTTCCAGCTCCTTCCCACCTCGCCGGTGGATTCGAGCAACGGGGAATCGGGCTCGCCCAAGTGGGTCGCCGACTTCCGTGCCAGCTACTCGCACCCCTCGGGTCTCTCGGTCTTCTATGGCGTGAACCTGATCGGAGCGACATCTGACCAGGATGATTTCGAAGATCGTTACGGCGACCCGTGCCTGAATTCGTTCAACAGCCAGGGCACGTCCGACCCGAGCGACGATCTGCCGATCTACGGAACCTATTGTCCCGACCTGACCGCCAGCACGACGTTCTACCACAACTTCTCGGTGAGCAAGGAACTGCTCAATGGCCGCGCCGAACTCACGGCCGGTGTGAGCAATATCTTCAACACCCGTCCGCCGCGTGTTTCGGTGCGCAATGGCGGCCAGATTTCGATGCTTGGTCCGGTCGTGGCGGCGTCGCAGTATCCCTTCGTGGGACGCCGCGCCTTCGTCAACGTATCGCTCGATTTCTAAGGTCGACAGACACGGGCGGGCAACCGTTCGAAACGAGAGGGCGGCATGGCAACATGCCGCCCTTTCTGTTAGGCCGCCGGGAAGGAGCGGACATGCCGGAAATCTTAGTTCAACGTGACAATTTGGACGAGGTCGCAGAGCGCTTCGACCGCAAGCCTCTCGAGCAAGGGGTTTTTCTCAACTCCCTTCCCAAGAGCGGAAGCCATCTGCTGCGTAACATCCTGCGCATGTTCGTGCCTACCGACCAGACCTACACGGCGGATTTCATCCAGTGGGGCAACCTGCAGGCCCATCGCAGCGCCTTCGATCCGGCCTCCCCGAAACTGAGTTGGGGACACCTGTTCTTCGCCGATGCCTCACTGATCGAAACCGCCAACGTCCACAGGATCCTGCTCTACCGTGATCCATACGACTGGGTCATTGCCCGGGCCCGCTTCATCCTTTCGGAGCAATTCCGGGGCAATGTCGATCATTTGCGAACCGGCGTTCTTTCAAGCGACGAATTGCTGACGATGATGATCTTCGGCCTTCCACAAAAGCTCCCTTCGCTCAACGACATATACGAACTCAACGCGGCCGCCTGGCTCGGCGCGCGGTGCCATGTCGTGAAGTATGAACAGCTCGTTGCATACGTGCAGGATACTGCCAGCAGTGGCGCGGCAGAGTTCTTCAACGAATTGCTTGGTGCCTGCGGTATCGCCACCCCGGAAGACTGGGCCGAACGTGTGAAGGCCGGCTCCGCGCGGGGCGAAAGCGCCACAGCGCGCGAGAACCTGACAGGCGTTACTATCGACTTGCCCGAGACTCTGCCCGAGAAGCACCGGGCACTGGTGGATTATCAGGCGCCCGGCCTGCGCAAGCTGCTGGGTTACAACTGATGCACGGCCAGGCGATCCCCTCCATCGACCCCCGCCTGTCTCCCATCAAGGGATTGCTGGAGGATGGTAAATTCGAACTGGCATCGCAGCAGCTCATCGGATTTCTCCGCAGCAATCCGGGGCACCCGCAGGGTCTCGCCATGCTCGGCGAAGCAGCGGCGAGGCTGGGCGCACTGGGCCAGGCGGAGCATTTCCTTCGGAAGGCCATCAGTGTCGGTGCGAGAGATCACGAGACACGCCGTCAGCTCGCCTCGGTTTTCAACCAGCAGGCGAAGCCCGAAGCAGCGCGAGAGATGTTCGAGGTATTGAATCGGGAAAGGCCCGACCCGAACACGAAGCTCACTCTCGCGTCGATCCACGAGAAGACGGGTCGCGGTGAACAGGCGAGGGAAATGTATCGCGCGATATCGGAGGCCTATCCCGAGCATCTGCTTGCATGGGTCGCTTTCGGCCACAGCCTGCGTGCAAACGGACAGGTCGAGGATGCCATCGCGGCCTATCGGCGGGCCATCCGGATCGACGACGGCTTCGGCGATGCCTGGTGGGGCTTAGCGAGCATCAAGTCACCTGTCCTGACCGACAATGACATCGAGACGATGCAAGCGGCCCTCGCAATCGCCGTCGACGAGCGGAACACGGCTCCGCTGCATTTTGCGTTAGGCCGCGCCTTTCACGACCGGAAGAATTACGACGAAGCTTTCGCGCACTATCGGGCAGGCAATCAGATCCGCGCGGAGGCGATCAACTACGATCCCGAAGAGCTGACGCAGGAAGTCGACGAGATCGTTGCCAGTGTCGATGCCGATTATATAGCCCAGCTGCCGCAAAAGTCGGTAGGCGATGTCGTGCCGGTGTTTATCGTTTCGATGCCGCGTTCGGGTTCGACCTTGCTGGAGCAGATGCTGGGATCGCATACGCAGATCGAACCGGCTGGCGAATTGCCCTACATTCCCGCCATGCTGCGCAGCTTCATGGAGATGGCCACCCGCCGTGGCAAGGTCAGCGTGACCCAGGCCATCCACGCAATGAACGCCGACGTCGCCAACGCGCTGGGAAGGGATTACATGGCCCGCGCAGGGGTGCATCTGGCGGGAAAGAAGCCTTTCTTCATCGACAAGCTGCCGCCGAACTGGAGTAATGTCCTTTTCATCCGAAAGATCCTGCCGCAGGCGCGGTTCATCAGTATCCGCCGCGATGCGATGGATTGCTGTTTCTCGAACTTCACCCAATCGTTTACCAGTGCGCACGCGTCCTCGTTTGCCCTTGAACACGTCGGACGCAGCTATGTCGAAAACGTGCGGCTGATGGATCATTTTGCCCGGAGTTGCCCCGGGCTCGTTCACCAAGTCGATTACGCGGCGCTGGTAGAAGACCCGCAAGGTCAGTTGGCGCCTACCCTTGAATATCTGGGGCTCGAATGGGAAAACGACTTGCTCGAATTCCACAGGCTGCAAAGGGCCGTGCGTACCCCCAGCAGCGAACAGGTTCGCCGCCCACTCAACCGTGACGGTATGGAAGTCTGGCGCCCCTATTCCCAGCACCTCGAACCGTTGCGGAGGGTTCTGGGTAGCTTGGCGAAGACCTGACAAATAGTGAGCGGTCGGCCTCACCTAAGCCGACGACCCCTTTGAAGCGATAAGTGGACGTGCAGGCCCCCACCAGCATGCCCGCTGCCGTGCAACCAGTTCTCACCCGATCGAACGAGTTCGGACGGTCACTCCCGGCAAAATGCGCAGCGATTTACAGACCGCCAAGCCGCCCGGCTTGATAGTCGCGAATTGCCTGCGCAATCTCTGCTTCGCTGTTCATCACGAACGGCCCATGAGCCACCACAGGCTCGCCGATCGGGTCGGCGTAGCCGTACAGGATCAGGCAGCCGTCATCACTCTCCACGTTAACACCCGCACCTTCGCCAAACGTTGCGAGGTTGTGCTCGGGCACACGTGCCTCGCCGATCCGTGCCGATCCGCGAACAGTATAGAACAGCACGTTCCGCCCCGTTGGCGCGGGCAGAATGGCGCTGGTTCCGGCTTCCATGACAACCATCGCCAGCATCACGCCCGTTAACGATGTGAGGGGTGCGTCTGGCGTGCCTGATACCGCGCGCATGATCACGCCCTCCGCCAGACGTATTTCACCGATGTCCGATGCGGGTACAGGGGCATAGGCCGGGTCGGTCATCTTGAGCCGGGCGGGCAGGTTAACCCACAGCTGCAGGATTTCGAGCGGACCTCCCAAGCGCTTGAACTCGTCGGGCGAAAGTTCTGCGTGCACCAGTCCGCTGCCGGCGGTCATCCATTGGACCCCTCCAGCCTTCACCACACTTGCACCCGAACCGCTGTCGTGATGCGCAAGGCTTCCTTCGATGATGAATGTGACCGTTTCGAACCCCCGATGCGGATGCGGGCCGAAGGGCAGACCGCGGTTGCCCCGAGGATAGGTCTGCGGCCCGTGATGGTTGAGAAACAGGAACGGGTCGACCTGTGGCAAATCCGGCCCCGGCAATGGGCGGCGCGTCAACAGATCCTGGATGTCGTCGCGCATGGCCGGGTGAAGCGAGGCCACTTGCCGGGTGCTCATGATACCGCCCCCGGTACCAGCGGCTCCGGCCCTGCGGGCACGATGCCATGCGGGTTTATCCGTTCGTGGCTCTCGTAATAATGGTGCCGGATGTGGCGGAAATTCACCGTTTCAGACATTCCGTCGAGCTTCATCATGCGCCGCGTCAGCGCTGACAGGTTGGCGTAGTCTGCGATCCGGCGGATATTGCACTTGAAATGCGTGTGATAGACCGGGTCGAACCGGATCAGCGTGGTCCACAGCCGGATGTCGGCCTCGGTCAGCCTGTTACCGACCAGCCAGTCCTTGCCCTCCAGCCGTTTCTCGAGTTCGTCGAGCATGGCGAACAATGGCTTTACCGCCTTGTCGTAGGCATCCTGCGTGGTTGCAAAGCCCGCCATGTATACCCCGTTATTGACCGCATCGTAGACCCGGTCGTTCAGCGTATCGATCTCGTCGCGCAGGCCCTCGGGATAGAGATCAAGGTCGTTTGCGCCGCACCCGTCGAATGCGCTGCCCAGCATGCGCAGGATATCGGCGCTTTCGTTGTTGACGATCGTCTCGCGTTCGATGTCCCACAGAACAGGCACGGTGACATGACCCGAATAATCCGGCTTGGCATGCGTGTAGAGTTGGTGGAGATGATCGGCGCCGATCGCGGGGTCGCCGGTCACGCACTCCCCTTCGCGGAAGGACCAGCCCCCGTCCTTCATCAGCCAGTGCGCTACGCTCAGTTCGATCGCATTGGTCAGGCCTTTCAGGTGGCGCGCGGCGTTGGCGCGATGCGCCCACGGGCAGGCGAGACTAATGTAAAGGCGATAGCGGCCGGGTTCGGCGACGAAGCCGCCCTCACCGGTAGGGCCGGCCGAACCGTCGGTCGTGATCCAGCTGCGAAACGCACTTTCATCCCGTTCGAACTCGCCGGAATCCTCGTCGTTATGGGCCCACTCGTCGTGCCACGTGCCGTTCTTCAGATATCCCATCGCGATCAAAGGTCCTTCGCAGAAAACGGGTAGCTGCGCTTTTCGTGCTGCACCGATATCCAGCGGGTGGTGGTGAATGCCTCGACCGCCCAGCGCCCGTTGAAACGACCGATCCCCGAATTCTTGACGCCGCCGAAAGGCGAGAACGGGCTATCGTTTACCGGCTGGTCGTTGATATGGCACACGCCAGACTGGATCCGCTTCGCCACTTTCAGCGCGCGGCCCTCGTCCTCGCTGAACACTGCTGCCGACAATCCATATTCGGTCGCATTGGCAAGACGCACGGCATCATCATCGTCCTTCGCGCGCACGATCGGGGCGACCGGTCCGAAGATTTCGGTGTTGAGCAGGCAACTGTTCTCGTCGAGATCGGTGAACACGTGCGGGGGCACCACGAGCCCATTCGGTTCGCCACCGAGCGCGCAGGTTGCGCCCTGCTCCTTCGCCTTGGCGATCAGCCCGGTCACGCTGTCGAACTGGGCGCGGTTGACGATCGGGCCGATGAAGCATTCCGGATCGTCGCGCTGGCCCACCACGAACTTGCCGACCCGCTCCACGAACGCCTCGACGAACTGGTCGTATATCCCGTCCGCCACGATGATGCGGTTGGCGATCATGCAGATCTGGCCCTGGTGCATGAACTTGCCCCAGGCGCTGGCTTCGACCGCATAGTCGAGATCTGCATCGTCGAGCACCACGATCGGGCTGTTGCCGCCTAACTCAAGCTCGACGGGCTTGATCAGGTTCGCATCGAGCGCGGTCTTGCCTACCCCGCGGCCCACCTTTGTCGATCCGGTGAAGGACACGACCGAAGGGGTGTCGTGTTCGATCAGCGGAGTACCGATATCACTCCCCGAGCCCGGCAGGACGCTGACGAGCCCCTTAGGGAGGCCCGCTTCCTCCGCGATGGCGGCGAAAATGGTGCCGCCGGTAACGATGGAATCGCTAGCAGGCTTTATCACCACTGCATTGCCCAGGCTGAGCGCGGGGAACAGCGTGCGCGCAGTAAGCTGGAGCGGGAAGTTCCACGGACTGATGAGCGCGATGACCCCCGCAGGCTGGCGGTAGACACGCGATTCCTTGCCCGGAATGTCCTCCGGCATGATCGCGCCTTCGACCATGAAGGGCCAGACCGCACCTTTGCGCGCGAAATCGGTGGCGAGCTGAAGCTCGAGCGCGGCCTTCACCTTCGTGCCGCCCACTTCCCTTACGATCCACTCTGCAATTTCCTCGCGTCGTGCATCCAGCACTTCCGCGATCTCTCCCATTTTGGCTGCACGCGCGGCTGGAGGGAGTGAACCCCAGTCTTTCTGCGCTTCTGCAGCGGCGCGGCATGCGTCGTCGACATCGCTTTTCTGGGCGGCGTTCATCTCGAAGATGACGCTTTCGTCCCATGGGCAGATGTTCGTGAGAATTTCGCCCTTTCCTTCACGCCATTCACCGGCGACGAAGAGACGGTCGAGCTTTTCATATGGTCTGGACATGCCCACCAAACGGGCCTTGCCAGCAATCGTTTCGCGCTTCGCTGACAGAAAATTGCAATCACACTCATCAAAGGCGGAGTTATGCCCCGCGAGGAGACGCGACTTCGATTCACTGACTGGGCGCCGGACGGAGACGAAAGCCGCCTGACAGTCAGTGACCCATGAGGTTCGACCACTCGGCCACTGCGGCCGAGTGGTTCGAGTCACGGGCATCGGGAATGCACGATGTTACCGAACGATGTCCATTTCCTCGATCAGGCTTTCGGCACCGTCGACCTTTTCCATCACCCACAGCATGTAGCGTGTATCGACATGGATCGAGCGGGTTGTGCGCGGGTCGAAATCCCAGTCGGAATTCACGCTCTCGAAAGTGCCATCGAACAGCAGACCCACGAGTTCGCCCCTCGCATTGAGCGTTGCCGAACCGCTGTTGCCGCCTGTCACATCAAGATCGGAAAGGAAGTTGACCGGCACCGAGCCGATCGATTCCAGCTCGTAGCTGCCGTAGTCTTGTGCCTCAATCAGATCGAGCTGGGCTTGCGGAGAATCGAACGGGGCCTCGCCGGTGTCCTTCTGCGCGATCCCTTCCAGCGTCGTGAAGGGAAGATAAGCCATTCCGTCGAAGGGCGAGCCGCCCATGACATTGCCAAAGGTGATGCGCAGGGTCGAGTTCGCATCGGGATAGGGCAGCGAGCCTTCCTCCTTCTGCCACTGCGTGATCGCTTCCATGTAAGCCGGGCGAAGCGCCAGCGACTGACCGGCGCGCATTTCGCCTTCGGTTTCAAGCGAACGCTCATAGTCGTATAGCGCCACGGCCAGTTCGATGAAGGGATCGTCGCTGGCTTCGAACTGGGCCGCATCCGCCTCCATCAGCGCGAGGCGCGTATCGGCATCGTCAAGCTGCGTTCCGGCATAGAAACGCTCGACCAGACCGGGCAGGTCGGCGGCGGTCGTGTCGGCGGTGATTCCCAGGGCTTCATCGAAAGCCTCGACACGCTCCGCCTCCGGCTGTGCGATATAACCGCTGAGGAACAGGACCCACTCGGCCTTGTCTACTTCCGGATCGAAACGCCGGTCCAGCGCCTGAAGACCCTGCCGGAAGAAGGTCATGTCGCGTTCCTGATAGCCGCTTTCGCGCTCCGCATTGGGCAGCTCGCGCTCCTTCGAAAGGCGATAGAGACGCTGAGCGGCAGACAGAAGTTGCGGGCGGGTCGCGTTGCCATACCAGAAATTGGTACGCGCGGCCGTCGCGCTTTCGACCGAAAGGTCGGTGAGCGCAGCAATCGCGTCGCCGTATCCGGCGCGTGCGGGATCGGCGGCAATCCATTCGGCCAGTGCAGCCTCGCGCGCACGACGGCGATCCACCAGCCCCACGCGGCGCGCGCCCTCGATCTGCCCGCGCAGGTTCTTCTCGAAATTGTTGAGACTGGCGAGGCGACTTTCGTATTTCACTCGCGCATCCGAACCTTCGGGCGCGTTGTTCTCGATCGTGGCGATCCAGTTCGTCAGCAGCCCCTGGAATGTCGGATATTGCCAGTCGAACGTGTTCTCGACCTCGGCGAGCAGGGCGTAGCGGCTCGTCGAACCCGGATAGCCCGCGACCATCACGAAGTCGCCATCCTCGACGCCCGCTGCGCTCACCTTGAGGTGGTGTTCCGGCGAATAGGGAACGTTGGCTTCATCGAAGTCCGCTGCCGAACCATCGGGCGCAACATAGGCGCGGTAGAAGGCGAAGTCACCGGTGTGCCGCGGCCACATCCAGTTGTCCACGTCGCCGCCATACTTGCCGATGGAATCGGCAGGTGCATAGACCAGGCGGACGTCACGGACTTCGAGCCGCTTGATCAAGGTATATTCCGCCCCGCCATAGAAACTTGCGACGAGGCAGCGATAGCCCGGATCCGCCTCGCACTCGGCGGTAATGTCCTTGCGGCGCTGATCAATGGTTTCGTAGCGCGCCAGCGGTTCCATGTCCTCGGTGCCCGCGCGCATCCGCTCGGTCACGTCGGTCAGTTCGGTGGTGACATAGACACGGGATCCCGGCGCAGCGGGAAGTTCGGCATCCTGCGTCTGCGCAAGGAAGCCGTTCGCAAGGTAGTTGTTCTCGGCGGTGGAGTTGTATTGCACCGACCCGCGCGCGCAGTGATGGTTGGTGACGACCAGACCCTCGGGCGAAACGAAGCTTGCCGAACACCCGCCCAGAGATACCACCGCGCCCATCGGGAAGCCGGTAAGGTCGGTCAGAGTGTCAGGGTCGAGTTCGAGACCTGCCTCTTCGAGTTGCTCGGCGATGTCGGGCAGTTGCTGCGGCGTAAACATGCCCTCTTCAGCCGCTGCAGGCACAACTAGCGAGGAGCTCAGCAGCAGGCTCAGCGAAAGCAGTTTTGCGTTGTTCATCTTGGATTCTCCTCGCAGTGGAACGCGCGCCTGGCGAGCCCCAGTGTCATGCCTGTTCACCGCTCTCGCTAGAACGATAACGTTGCAGCTGCAACCGGACCTTTTCGATAAATCATTGGATTCATGCAGCCCGGTTGCGGACCTGGTATTATGTCCGACAGTTCAGCGCCATCTTCTGCGCCTCGCCAGAAGTGTTGCCTCCGAGAGGGTGGACAACTCCCGCGTTTTCGCGCGAAGCCAGACGTGGCCCGTAGACGCAGGCTTAATCATTTGTGGTTACACGAGCCCTGAAGGAGAAGCTCGTGTACCGCCTAGTCGTATGTTCACTTGCCGCTTGCGCACTGGCGACCAGTGCGAACGCCGAGCCAGTCGCCAGTAGCTTCAGGGTAGCTGCTGTTGTTCCTGAGTTCTGCCAGGTTTCTGCGTCGGACTTGTTTATTATGGACACTGCCGGAATTTTTCGCGGCGAAGTCCTGGAAATGTGCAACGGGACCGGTGGGTATGCTATCGTAGCCTCCCACCGAGAGCTGGGTGAACAAGAGCAGGTCGACCTCGAATTCGCGGGAGTGCACAGGTCGCTGGAAGCTGATGGCTGGAGCGAGATCGCCACGCGCACTGGAGCCCGGTACGGCCTGCGAGAAGTGAATCTGACCTACAATTCGCTACACACCCCCCTCGCGATCACGCTGACGGTCACGCCATTCTGACAGCTGGGTTACATCGCCGTGACGGTGATGAAAACGCGGTCGGAATAGTCGCCCGCATGGTATTCGGGATTGGGCTGGATAGTCACGGTCACCGGGTGCACATCGCCCAATGAGCTTGTGTGGCGGTTCACTGCGATCCCGTCGGATGTTCCATCCAGTTCAAGCCTCTGTCCGCGTAACGAAAGTTCGTAAGGAATCAGATCCGGTCCGTCGATCCGGCGAAGCGCCCCGCCATTGTCCGATACGAGTTCCATACGATATCCTGATGTGCTGAGAATTCGCAAGGCAAACGGCGGTGATTGCGTCACGGAACTGGGAGAAATGGCACCCATCTCGATAAGTGCCGGGCCGTCGATACCGCTTACCCCTGCAAATCGGATCAGGGCCATTTTCGGTATCTCGAGCATCACTCGCGCATCACGGATGATCGGGGGATACCCAGGGCGGTCGTCGAACAGCTGGAACACCAGGTCCTCTGTGAAGATCCCCGCCTCCGATCCCCAGCCCACATCCATCCTGATCTCGTAAGCGAAAACAACCTGTTCGCCGGCAGGCACCACGAACTCGGTGCCAAAGCTTCCGGCGTCCGGGGCTCCCGACAAGGACGACAGTGGGACGTTCCCGTCCGGTCCGGTCAGCGAATAAGTTGGGAATTGCTGAGACCCATCCGCAATTCTTCGACCGACACCCAAACGCAGCAAGCATGGTTCGTCGCCAGCATTCCTGATCCGCACCTGAAAGGTTTCGTTCAACTGGTCGCTACTGAACGAAGGTGGCGGGATGAGCCTGATGGTATTGTCACCATCGACGAACGACGGGTCGCACTCTGCCTTGGCTGTGGTAGCAAGCGTGGTAGCAAACAGAACCGCTACTGACATTGCTATGATGCGGGGAAGGATCATCCTCTCACTCCTCTTCTCCGCCTTCCGGAGTTATGTAAATCTCATTCAGCTGAAGAATGGGATTCGAATTGTCTGGCACCTGGACCGTAAAACTTGCTTCAGCCCCGAACAAATCGATCTGGTATGTGTAGCCCGGCCGCAAACCGACAATGGCGAAACGACCTGTGGAATTCGTAAAGAACGGTTGATCGACAAACTCCGCGTCGTCGACCGACATTACCGTTCCCGACAGCAGTTCTGCCCGGCCATCGGGGTAGCTCAGAAACCCGATTGCGGTCACGCTCGCTCCGGACCCGACGACAATGCTGTACCCGCTGCGATAGGGCGGGAGGACAGTTTCGACACCCGTCCCGATATCGACACCAGCAGGCGCATCCGCTAAGTCGTAGATGATGGACTGACGATTGTACGAGCTGAGGTTGCCATTCAGGGCGGCGCCGAGCGGTCCACTCAGCGCTTCCGGGCGACCGGCGCCAAGCGTACGGCCCAGCGTCGCTCGCGGGCCCTCCAGATCGGAATTCGCACGTGCGAGCACGAAACTGTCGCTGATCGGACGTCCGATGCCCACAACACCGTCCGCAAATGCGAATGCTGTGCCGATCTGAAGTCGCGCACTACGCGCGTCGGTGATGTTGCCTAACCCATCTCCGCTGGAAGCGACGAACCCGCGCGCGAAGAACCGGTTGGCGACATAGGAGGCGCTTGCCTCAACGCCCTGGATGCCTTGCGAGCTTCGCATGATCACGTCGTATCCCCAGGATCCGACAGTGTTCTCGAAGCCCTTCGAGATCGATGCGCGGGCATCGTCTCTCCGGCTGCTGTAATTGGCGTCGGCCCTGACCGAGCGTCCAAGCGGGATCGAGATAGTGGCGCGGACGCCGAAATTGCGTCGGAAGAAGTCATCGCCGTATTCGACGCCGACGCTGAAGCGGAACCGGCGAGTCGAGCGTACGAAGTCGGCAAAAATGGATCGATTTGCCCGGGTCCCGCCACGTTCGAACCAGTTCGCGCCCACCACTATCGAAGATCGCTCATCGATCCGCTGGGAAAAATTTCCATTCAGAAAGAACGAGTCCGCCCGGTTAAAAAATATCCCGTCGTTGACCGTCACAAAATTGGCGCTGCGGTACTCTCCATTGAGCGAAATCTGGCCCGACCCCAAGGAATTGTCGAATTGATGAGAATAGCGGATTTCCGCGGCATACCCCGTTCCCTGGCCAAGACTTGCAGCCAGGCCGAGTTCGAACCGGCCGGGAATCGAGCGTGGGGAAACAATCATTTCGGTGCCGACAACCTGCACATCTTGCGATGCCTGGATTGCGCCACCCACGGTGAACCGGTTGCTGATCCCGCGGCGGTAATAAGCCGAGAGCGCCGGGTCGCTCGAATAGGTCGGGTTTATGCCAAACCCGACAGGGATGAACCCGATCGCAGCCCCGTACTCGGTTTCTCCGGCAGCAAGGGCGTTCGGATCGAGAAATGTATCGAAAGACGTGATCTGACGGCGGCCGGTCGCATCGGTGACGAACAACTGGGCGTTGCGCCCGCCGTATTGCGCTCGCAGCTGAGCCAGGTCGTAGGGGCCAGCGGTCAACTGCAGCAAGTCGACCTGCCGACCGTCGATCAGGACTTCCAGGGTTGCATCACGCTCCAGCAGGATCTGCTGGCCACCCAGTTCAGTGATTGGCCCGGAATCGTTGAAGACACGGCGCCCCTTTTGCACGCCGATACCGCCCAGGAAGATCCCGCCTAATTGGCTGAGGCCCGCAAGTTGCACGTCTCCGGCCGACCAGCGGCGGCTCTCTTCCGGTTCGTCGTAAATCGCGCGTACCGACCTCCTGTAGAAGCCGCTGCCACCGGCGATGTTCTCGTCGTAGCCACCCTCGAATTCGAGGACTATGTCGCGAGCGCGCAGTGCCCCATCGAAAAGAATGCCCGGAGCAAGCGGCGATCCAAAATTATCGACCCCGAAATCGCCAAAAACGTTGAGATAGGCGCTTGTCCCGCTAGGCTCGAGGGTGATCGGTACTTCGTCGGCAACCCGGTCGAAGCCGAGCGATTGCAGAACAGCCAGCGATCCATCGATCCGCTCAACGGAGATTTCCAGCTGGGATGAGTTGTAGCGAAGGTCGATTCCTGCGGCTGCGACATCTTGCGGGGTCAGTTTCGGCTTATCGATCAGGTTATCTTCGAAAAGAGCATATCCATCGGGCGAGAGCAGCGGTTCAAGTTTTTCGATGAGCGACGCTCGGTTATAAAGTATCCGGCCGTCCAGATAGAGATCGACGAGAACATCGCCGTAAACCCTCCCGCCGCGCACAAGGGGCAGGAGAAGCTGTGTAGGTGCCGGTTGCTCGGCGCGATCCGCAACGGCAGGTGCGCCCTGTTCCGGTGGGACGGACTGCGCAGCCACGACGCTCGGCGCAACCGCATTCGACAGCAAGAGCATCGCTCCCGAAATGCAATGCCCGTACATGTCCCCTGCCCCCGACGCCAGCTTACTGGAATTCGATTTCGACGCTGTCCGGATCCAGTGACTGCTCGAGCGGTATGAAGAATATCCGAGCCTTGCTCGGAGCCACGATTCCCAAGCCCGTGTTCAGGCGCACTTCGCTGTCACTGAACCGCTGCTCGAAAGGCGATCCCTCAAGCGTGGTGCCTTTGATTGCCCAGTTTGTCTGTCCCGCTCCGAAATAGCGGTCGCCGGAATTGCTTATGCGCACCTCTATGCCGGAGACGGTCTTGGTCTCGACGCCTTCTTCCGCAACCTCCGCCTCTTCCTCGCTCAGCGGAACGACGCGCTCTGCTGTCCTGATCCATTCCACCGTCGGCTCCGCCTGAGTGCCTCGGGGAACCACATTGATGAGAACATTGAACCGCATCAGCATCTGGATGCGCGATTCATCCTCGCTCAACGCAACGGGGACCTGGCTGACCGAAGCGTAGAATATTTCCGACTGGTTCGTGGAACCATCGGGGATGTACTGGATGCGGAAAACCTGCTGGCTTTGCGGTTCGAGCACCGTCTGGGGTGGAAAGACAACAAAGCGATCATCGGCGGGCTCCAGGGTGACCGTCCCGTCTTCGGAAATGATCCCACGATGCATCGTGATTTCGAATGGGATTGCGCGATCTTCGGAATTCGAAACTTCCAGGCGCAGGGTAGAACCGGTGCCCGAAGGCTCGATCTCGGCTACCATGGGGGTTACCCGAGCCGCCTTCAACGGCTGCGCGGTCATGAAGGTCGACAGAACGAAGGCTGCTGCAACGGACGCTACAGTCAATGAACGGCGAAATGACATCTAAA
This sequence comes from uncultured Sphingomonadaceae bacterium, assembly GCA_947493195.1. Classification (GTDB taxonomy): domain Bacteria; phylum Pseudomonadota; class Alphaproteobacteria; order Sphingomonadales; family Sphingomonadaceae; genus Alteraurantiacibacter. The sequence goes on from CANLQG010000011.1 coordinate 47,296, forward strand.
CCCCTCTAAGAATTGGCGCAGCTGCGGCGGCGCGAAATTCTCTCTTAACCCTGGTCCCCAATCCCCAAGACAACGAAAAAATGCCGGCACGCCGCGAAGCGCGCCGGCATTTTAACTGTCAGCGCATATTAGGGTGCGATCGCGACCGTCACTTCTGCGGTCGCGCTGTAGGTGCCTGCGACCGCGCGGAAACCGCGATTGTCGTCATAGTCGACCCAACCGGCAAAGCTGATCTGACGATGCAGGGCGTGACGCGGGTCGTCGTTCCGGGTGTTGCCGGAGCTGGTCGCGTAGTACAGGCGGTTGTTCCCGGTGCCCACGCCATAGTTGTTGGCGGCAACGCGGAAATCGATCTCGTCGCTGAAGCCTTCGGCTTCTTCTTCGGGGGTCACTCCTCGCGGATTGACCAGCGGACCATTGGTCGTGATCGTCATCTGGTTGTTGTCGTTGCAGCTCAGGAACACCTCGTTGCTGTTCGTCTGGGTCGAACCATTACCGAAAAGCAGGGCGTTCGAACCAGCGGTGGTGACGATTTTCAGCGCCGGGGTGATGGTGATGTCCTGCACGTCTTCCATGAGGCAAGTCGGCGTCACGGTAGCGTTGACGACGAATGAATCGCTGGTCGTGTTGGCCTGTGCGAAAGCCGGAGCGGCCGAAACAGCGGCAGCGCTCGCGACAAGAATTGCAATTTTCTTCATGTGATAATCCTCTTCCTTGGACAATAGGGTTCCTTCCGAAGAATCGAGGATCTTCGGCCGGTTGTTTAGCGAGGCGCGTTTCGCCTTCTATGTTGCGGGAGTCCTCTCCCCCCATTTGAAACCGGCAATCTGTACTCGCCTTCAAAACGAATCGATTAGCCGGTGCGACTGTCTATTGGTTAACGATGCATTTACATTTTTGCAACGAACCGCCCCGAATCCACCGGGCTTGTGTCAAATTGGTACGAGTGCATTGGCGAGGTTTCAGCCTCGCCTCATGTCGCGAAGCCGTTCCGCCCACGTCCATTTCCTGCAGGCAAGGCCATCAGTCTCGGAGCTTCACCTCGCTCCATTCAGGAGGGTTGAGGTGCCGCTGGCCCGTTGGAAACAGCGGGCAGCGATTGGCAGCAACGCGCCTGTAGCTTCCTGTTCTTTCGAGCAAATCGCCTGATCCACGCGATACCAGCGCCTGTTACGATCTACAGATACCCTGTCATGGGGATGGTTCGATTACAGCGAAATAGTCTGCCTAAAATTGGCAGGATAACACCGAAAACTCGGCGGGATCGGTCCTCCCAAGTCGAAGCCAGAGCGAACCGAACACGGACTGTTGTGTGATTGCATGCCGCACCCCACACGATGCATTCTATGCAACTTGGGAGATGCAGTGGGCTTAGTGCAAAGCGACTCCCGCTATTGACGTTCAGTCCCGCAGCAGGTCTCGCCCCACGATCATGCGCATGACTTGGTTGGTCCCTTCCAGGATGGAATGCACCCTCAGGTCACGCCAGAAGCGTTCGATGGGGTAGTCCTGCAGGTAGCCGTAGCCGCCAAACAGTTGCAGCGCATTGTTGACGACATTCGAGCCGCTATCGGTAGCCAATCGCTTGGCCATGGCTGAGAAGCGCGTCTTGTCGGGTGCATTGTCCGTGACCTTTGCCGCCGCGAGATAGAGCAGCGCCCTCGCCGCCTCCAGTTCCGTTGCCATGTCCGCCAGCATGAACTGGGTGTTCTGGAAATCGGCGATCGGCTGGCCGAACTGCTGGCGATCCTTCGCATAGCCAATCGCTTCATCCAGGCACCGCTGCGCCCCGCCCAATGAACAGGCGCCGATGTTAAGACGGCCGCCATCGAGCCCCGCCATGGCGAACCTGAACCCCTCACCCTCCTCGCCGATACGATTTTCGACCGGCACTCGGGCCTCCTCGAAAATGACCTGCGCGGTGGGGCTGGCATGCCATCCAAGCTTCTTCTCGGGCGCGCCGAAGCTTACGCCCGGGGTGTCTTTGTCGATCACCAGGCAGGTGATGCCGCGAGTCTTGTGTTCGCCGGTTCGCACCATCGCGACGTAGACTTCGTTGACCCCCGCGCCCGAAATGAACTGCTTCGTGCCGTTGAGGACGTAATGATCGCCATCGCGCCGCGCGCTCGCATTCAGCGCCGCAGCGTCCGATCCGCTACCCGGTTCGGTAAGGCAGTAACTGGCGAGCTTGTCCATCGTCACCAGTTCGGGAAGGTAGCGGTCCTTCAGCTCCGGTCCGCCGAACATGTCGATAATCCAAGCAGCCATATTGTGGATCGAGACGAAAGCGCTGGTGGCCGGGCAACCGTAGGCCATCGCCTCCATGATCAGCGCGGCCTCCAGCCGTCCAAGGCCGATTCCCCCGGACTCTTCGGATACGTAGATCGCTCCGAAGCCAAGGTCTGCCGTGCGCTTGATCACATCGACAGGAAAGATGTGCTCCTCGTCCCAGCGCGCCGCGTGCGGAGTGATGTTGTCGGCGGTGAAGCGCCGTGCCAGCTCCTGAATGGCCAGCTGGTCTTCGTCGAGCTGGAATTGTCCCGTCATTTCGTGTTCCGCCCGTCTTACTTCGCTGCCATGCGAATGGCACCGTCGAGGCGGATGACCTCGCCGTTCAGCATCGAGTTGCCCGCAATCGCCAGCACCAGGTCGGCGTATTCTTCAGGCTTGCCGAGGCGGGCGGGATGCGGGACCATTTGGCCCAGCGATTCCTGTGCGGCAGGGGGCAGGCTCTCCAGCATCGGGGTCCAGAAGATGCCCGGCGCGATGGTCATCACCCGGATCAGCTCTCTTGCGAATTCGCGGGCTAGCGGCAGGGTCATGCCGACCACACCTGCTTTGGATGCGGCATAGGCTGGCTGGCCGATCTGCCCATCGAACGCCGCAACCGAAGCGGTGTTGACGATCAGCCCGCGTTCCTCGCCGATGGGATCGACCTGCTGCAAGCGGGCAGCAAAGCGAGAGCAGGTCAGGAAGGTGCCGATCAGGTTGATCTCCACCGCGCGGCGAAAGCTGTCCATGTCGTGCGGCACGAATTCCTTGCCCACTGCCTTTTTCGCCGGCGCAACGCCTGCGCAATTGACGAGGATACGCGCAACGCCTTGCACCTCGGCCGCGCTTTCCAGGGCATCAGAGACGCTTGCCTCGTCGGTTACGTTCACATTGGCGAAACGGCCGCCGATCTTCTCGGCATGGGCATTGCCCGCCTCGTCATTGAGATCGAAGATGGTGACCTTGGCACCTCTGGCCGCAAGCGCTTCTGCTGTCGCAGCTCCAAGCCCCGACGCTCCGCCGGTGACAATCGCCGCTACATTCTTGATTTGCATTCAACCTACTCCGTTGATCAAAATTTTTCGTGCGCTCAGGCAACCAGAGACATCGGACTTTCGCAGATTTCGCGGAAAGCCTGCATCAGTTGCGCGCCGTCTGCACCATCAATGGCGCGGTGATCGAAGCTGCCGGTGGCGGTCATGACGGTGGCGGACTCCACGCCGTTCTCCGTACTGACGGGGCGAAGCTCGCCTGCACCCACGGCAAGGATCACGGCCTGCGGCGGATTGATCACGGCTTCGAACTGCTTGATGCCGAACATGCCGAGATTCGAAAGCGACGCAGTGCCCCCTTGGAATTCGTACGGCTGCAACTTGCCTTCCTGCGCCTTGCCTGCCAGTTCCTTCATCTCCGATGAAATCGACGCCACGCCGCGCGACGCCGCGTCGTGTACGATTGGCGTGATAAGCCCGGAAGGCGCTGCCACGGCCACCGAAATGTCCGAACGGCGATACTGGTAAAGCACGTTCTCGCGGTAGCTGACATTGCACTGCGGAACGCGCTGCAGGGCAACTGCCAGCGCCTTGATCAGCATGTCGTTCACCGAAACCTTGCCGCCCTGTTCGGCTAGCGATGCGTTGATCTGGCTGCGCAGCGCGAGCAATGCGTCCAGCCTGACATCCACGGTCAGGTAGATGTGCGGGATGGTCTGCTTCGCCTCTGTCAAACGGCGCGCGATGGTCTTGCGCACACCATTCAGCGGCACCTTACTGTAGGGTGCTTCCAGGCCATCGGCCGCAGGGGCGGCGGCAGGAGCTTGCGCGCTTGCCTCAGCCGGTGCTGGACTTGGCGCTTCACCTGGTTCGTAATTCTCTATGTCGGCCTTCACGATCTTGCCATTGGGGCCGCTGCCCTTGATCGAGGCCAAGTCGATACCTTTTTCCGCCGCCATGCGCCGGGCCAGCGGCGATGCCGGAATACCGGCTTCGGGTAAGGATGGCGCGGGCGCGGGCGCTGGATCGGCTGCCGGCGGTGGGGAAGCCTTTGGCGGATTGGCCGCGATCGCAGTCTCTACATCGCCGCGCGTGATCCTGCCATTCGGGCCGGTTGCCGTTACCGTCGTCAGATCGATGCCGTTCTCTTCGGCCAGCTTGCGGGCGGACGGAGAAGCGGGCGGTTGGTCTGTTGCAGCCATGGGAGAACCTCGTTGAAACCACATCGCCTGCAATCGCGGGCGCGGTTCGTCCTACCGTGGATTTGTGCGATAAAGCGGCAAAATTGCCAGCGCCGACGATTGATCGCCTCGCCGATGCGGCGTGGGTTCAGGCAGCTTCGCCCGCGCTCTGCAGCAGGCGCCTGGCCTGCGTAAGATGGGGCCGATCTATCATCTTGCCGTCGAGTTGCAGTGCGCCTGCATCCGGCTGCGCGGCGAACGCGGCAACGATTGCCCTGGCATGGGCGATTTCCTCCGCAGTCGGCTCGAACGCCGCATTGATGACGGGCACCTGCGCCGGGTGGATCGCCATCATCCCGGTAAAGCCGTCGCGCCGCCCGCGCGCGGCGTAGGCGGCAAGGCCGTCGGTGTTCCTGATGTCTGGATAGACCGTTTCGATTGCGGGAACGCCCGCCGCGTGCGCTGCCAGGAGGGTAAGGTTACGCGCCATCTCGTATGGCGAGGTATAGCTGCCGTCGTCCTCGCGGGATGTTGTCGCACCGATTGCGGCAGGCAGGTCCTCTGCGCCCCAGGTCAGACCCATCAGCGGCGTGGTGACTTCCCGGTATGAACCAAGCTCGAAAATGGCGGCGGCTGTTTCGGTGCCGATAGGAAAAACCGGTATCGCCGCGCTGTCCATCATCTGTACCAGTCGTTCGACGCTCTTGGCGCCTTCGGCCTTGGGCAGCATGATGCCCGCCGGAGGATACGGCAGCACGGCGGCAAGGTCGCTCTCGGTCTCACCACTGTCGAGTGGATTTACCCGCGCGATAACCGGCACTTCGCCAGGCGATTGCAGGAACTCGGCCACGGCCTCCCTGCCCTTCGCCTTGTTCGCCGGGGCGACCGAATCCTCCAGGTCGATGATGATGGCATCGGCGCCGCTTGCGGCAGCCTTGGCAAAACGTTCCGGCCTGTCGGCAGGGACGAACAGGAGACTGCGCAGCCTCACGCCTTGCTGCCCTTGATCAGCGCCATACGCAGGCACTCGCACACCACCTCATCGCGCTGGTTGATCAGGCGGTGCTTGAAGGTGACGATACCCGAACCGGGGCGAGATTTGCTCTCGCGCTTTTCCACCACTTCGGTTTCGGCGCGCAGGGTATCGCCGATGAATGTCGGCTTGGGATGCAGCAGCTTGTCATAGCCAAGGTTTGCCACCAGCGTGCCCAGCGTGGTGTCGCCGACGCTCAGCCCCACCATTAGCGCAAAAGTGAAAGTGCCGTTGACCAGGATCTGGCCGAACTCGCTTTCACTGGCAGCCTGCGCATCGAGATGAAGCGGCTGCGGGTTGTGTGTCATGGTGGAGAACAGCAGATTGTCCGTCTCTGTCACCGTGCGACGGATTTCGTGGGTAATTTTCTCTCCCACCTGCCATTCATTGAAAAACTTGCCTGCCATCCACTCTCTTCCTTTTCGCTCGCCTTTAGCGGCCCTGCCACTTCGGATCGCGTTTCTCAACGAAAGCCGTCATGCCTTCGCGCTTGTCTTCGGTGGCGGTCAGGATCTGGAACGCGCGGCGTTCGAACAGCAGCCCCTGGGCCAGCGTGGTTTCGAATGCGGTATCCACCATTTCCTTGTTCGCCAAGGCAGCCAGCGGCGCCATGCCTGCAATGGCCTTCGCCGCTTCCATCGCCTCTTCGAGCAGCCTTTTCGCCGGGACTACGCGCGACACGAGTCCGCCCCGCTCCGCTTCCGCTGCATCCATCATGCGGCCGGTCAGGTGCATGTCCATCGCCTTGGACTTGCCTACGGCGCGGGTCAGGCGCTGCGATCCCCCCATGCCAGGTGCGACCCCCAGCTTGATTTCCGGCTGGCCGAATTTCGCGGTCTCGGAAGCGATGATGAAGTCCGCCATCATTGCCAGTTCACACCCGCCACCCAGGGCAAAGCCGTTGACCGCAGCGATCCACGGCTTGCGGGTGTTGCGTACGAGCTGGTCGTTCCACCCGCCGAAGAAGTCCTCGCCGAAGAATTCCGCACCGGACTTGTCCTGCATTTCCTTGATGTCGGCCCCGGCTGCAAAGGCCCTGTCGCCCGCTCCCGTCAGCACCGCGCAACGCTGCGCAGGATCAGCTTCGAATTCGGCAAAGCACGCAATCAGTTCGCGCAGAACGACCGAATTGAGCGCGTTGAGCGCTTTCGGCCGGTTCAGCGTGACCAGTGTTACAGCATGGTGCTTTTCGACCAGGATTGTTTGGTAATCCATCGCTGCGATCGTCTCTATTCCATGGCTAATTGGCGGAGCTGGCGTGCTCCGTCGGCTTACAGGGTGGGTATGAGGAAGGCGTTCGACCCGTCCGCACCGCCATCGGGCCAGCGCTGGGTCACCTTCTTGGTCTTGGTCCAGAACCGCAGGCCTTCCATGCCGTACTGGTCCGCGTCGCCAAAGCCGCTGCGCTTCCAGCCGCCAAAGCTGTGATAGCTGACGGGGACGGGGATAGGCACGTTGATGCCCACCATGCCAACTTCCACTCGGGCAGCGAACTCGCGCGCGGCGTGACCGTTGCGGGTGAAGATGCACACGCCGTTGCCATACTGGTGTTCGGATGGAAGACGCACGGCCTCTTCAAAATCCTTCGCGCGCACGATCTGCAGGACGGGGCCGAAGATTTCCTCCTTGTAGCTTTCCATGTCGGGAGTGACATGGTCGAGCAGCGTCGGGCCGACGAAGAACCCGTCCTCGTGGCCCTGCAGGCTGAAGCCGCGGCCATCCACCACCACTTCGCTGCCCTCGGCCTCGGCAGTGTCGATCCACTGCTCGATGCGGGCCTTGTGTTCGGGCGTGACGACCGGACCGTAATGGGCGTCGGGATCGGTCGAGACGCCGACGCGCAAGCCGTTGATTGCAGAGACCAGCTTTTCGCGAAGGCGCTCCGCCGTTTCCTCGCCCACTGGCACCACCACTGGCAAGGCCATGCAACGCTCACCGGCGGAGCCGTAGGCCGCGCCCATCAGGTCGCTTACCGCCATCTCGAGATCGGCATCGGGCATCACGATGCCGTGGTTCTTCGCGCCGCCCATCGCCTGCACGCGCTTGCCCGCCTTCGCGCCGCGCTCGTAAACATAGTGCGCGATGTCGGACGAGCCGACGAAGCTGACCCCGGCAATGTCCTTGTGGTCGAGGATAGCATCGACCATTTCCTTGTCGCCGTGCACGACCTGCAAGATACCTGCTGGCGCGCCCGCTTCCATGAACAGTTCGGCCAGCCGCACAGGTACCGAAGGATCGCGCTCGGAAGGCTTTAGGATGAAGGCATTGCCCGCCGCGATTGCCATGCCGAACATCCACATCGGGATCATGGCCGGAAAGTTGAACGGGGTAATCCCCGCACCGATGCCTAGTGGCTGGCGCATGGAGTAGACGTCGATGCCCGTGCCCGCACCTAGCGTATGCTCACCCTTCTGCACGTGCGGAATGCCGCAGGCGAACTCGATCACTTCGAGGCCACGCTGCACGCCCGCTGCAGGACGCGCGCATCCGCGCAAGTATCGACGGACAAGGGCGGCTTGAGGGAATTCTGGGCGGCTACACTCCGGTCACGGCACTGTATGATTTCCAGTTCGGCTATCGCAATGCTCTCAAAGCCGATGGCACTCCGGCAGACGAAGCGCGCCGCCTGCAAACGGCGAATGGTTCGGCCCGCGTGCTCGGACATACGTGCCAGGGCATGTGGCAGTCGCTGCATCAGCTTGCCGATGGCCATCCCGGTAAGGGCGGGCGGTTCACCTCGATCTCAACGCAATATCGCTTCTCCGCGCGCCCGGCCTTCCTGGTCGATCCCGAAACTGCTGCTGGAAACGACGATGTCTGAGGCTGCAAGTACCTCCCGTTTCGATCTTGGGACAAAGGGCAAGCGACTGATTGTCTACGCCGTATTGGCAATGCTGGTGCTGGTCTTTGCCCTGGCACTGATCGGCTCTGGCGAGCCGGAGCCTGAAGGTGGTCCACCGATGGTCCGGCGCCTTACTGAAGAGCAATACCGCAATTCCATCGCCGACATCTTTGCACCTGACATCGAAATCCCCGGGCGGTTCGAACGACCGTTTCGGGCGAACGGGCTGATCGCTGTTGGTACTGGACAGGCCGGCATTTCTCCATTCGCGGTCGAACAATTCGAAGCCTCTGCGCAGGCAATCTCGTCTGCGGTGCTGGGAGAGGAACGGCGTCGCGCTTTCCTGACCTGCGGCCCCGCCCAGGCCAGCCAGTTCGACGAACAATGCGCCCGCGATTTCCTGGCTGAAAAAGGTCGGCTACTGTTCCGCCGTCCGCTGGCAGAAACCGAAGTCGCTGGTTTCGTTGGCCTTGCACGCGACGGGACGGAGCAGCTCGGGGATTTCCACCAGGGGCTTCAGCTCGGGCTTTATGCCATGCTGGTTTCCCCTGATTTCCTGTTCCGGATCGAGCGTATTGATCCCAACAATCCGACTCAGCTAGATCCCTATTCGCGGGCCGAACGGCTGAGCTTTTTCCTCACCAACTCTGCTCCCGACGAAGACTTGCTGCAAGCTGCCGCAGACGGCGATCTGGACAGCATGCGTGGGGTGCGCGCACAGGCCGAACGGCTGATCAAATCAGCCAGGTTTGAGGGAGCTGTGCGCAGCTTCTTTGCCGATATGCTTGAATTCGATCGCTTCGGCGAACTGACCAAAGACCCGGAAATCTATCCCGCTTACAATATCGATCTGGCCCGTGATGCACAGGAACAGACCCTGCGCACGATTGTCGATCATGTTATCGCGAATGATGGCGACTATCGCGATCTCTTCACCTTGCGCGATACATTTCTTACGCGCGCGTTGGGTGTGGTTTACCGCACGCCAGTGCCGGCACGAGAGGGTTGGGAAGCTGTAAGCTTCACGCCGGATGCTGGACGGGCCGGAATCCAGTCGCATGTCTCGTTTCTCGCTCTCCATTCTCATCCGGGCCGTTCTTCGCCAACCTTGCGCGGTTATTCGCTGCGGCAGGTGTTCCTGTGTCAGGAAGTGCCCGATCCGCCGGCAACCGTGAATTTCACCGCCATCGAAGAGCATGTCGGGGAAGCCAATGTAACCGCGCGTGATCGCCTTTCGATCCATAATACCGAGCCATCATGCGCGGGTTGCCACAAGGTAATGGATCCGCTGGGGCTGGCGCTGGAAGGCTATGACGGTGTGGGTGCAAGCCGGACGCATGAGAACGGTGAACTGATCGATCTTTCGGGAGAACTCGATGGTACCTCCTATAGTACGCCGGACGGGCTGGCCGAAGCCCTGCGAGATCATCCTGAAACGCCGCGCTGCCTTGCCCAGCGTATGTATACCGGCGCTGTCGGACGCGACATCGCGTGGAATGAACGCTATTATCTCGATTGGCTGATCGAGGAATTTGCCGATGACGATTACAACGTGCCGGATCTGATGCGCAGGATCGCCACCAGCGAGAATTTCTTCGCCGTGATTGCTTCGCCAGCAAGCCAGTCCGGAAACATCGCCGGTACGCGCAGAGGCAAGCGCGGCAAGGCTCAAGGAGACAGGTCATGAACAGAATTTCCCGGCGTACGCTTCTTCGCGGAACCATTGGCGGCGCAGCCGTCGGGGTGGCAATACCGTTGCTGGATAGCCTGCTGAACTCCAATGGCACCGCCCTTGCCGCCACAGGTCAACACATCCCCACCCGTTTCGGTACGTGGATATGGGGCTGCGGTTTCATTCCCGAAAAGTGGATACCCAGCGGCACCGGTACCGATTTCGCCATGCCTGCCGATCTTGCGCCGCTGGAACCCTATCGTGACCGTCTGGCGCTCTTGTCCGGTTTCGATGTGCGACTGGATGGCGTGGCCAACAAGCCCCATATTACCGGCTGCCTTGGTATGCGTACCGGCATTCCCGTGCCTGACAGCAATGTTCGCGCGCCAACCCTGGATGTCCTGATCGGCCAGCAGATCGGCGCAGACACGCGGTTTCGGTCGCTGGAAGTCAGCAGCTGCGGGCTGGAAAATTCCTATTCCTACCATTCCGCCGGTTCACCCAATCCCAGCGAAATTTCGCCTTCTGAACTTTATCGGCGGATTTTTGGCGAAGGTTTCCAAGACCCTAATTCCACCAGCTTCACTCCTGATGTCGGGATCATGGCGCGGCGCAGCGTACTCTCTGCCGTTGCGGAAGATCGCCAGCGCCTGATGCGCAACGTGGGTGCGGCAGATCGCCATCGGCTGGACGAATATTTCACCTCGATCCGGCAGATCGAACAGCAACTGGAACTGCAATTGCAGCCCCCCGCCCCGGTCGAAAATTTCGAACGTCCGGCAGAGCCGGAAGCCGACGGGCTGGGATCGGAAATCGGCGATGTCTTGGCAACGCACAAGTTAATGGCGGACCTACTGGCCCGTGCTTTGCAGACCAATCAGACCCGCGTATTCAACATGCTCTTTTCCGATACCACCTCCAACCTGCGCCTGCCCGGTCAAACCACCACGCACCACACGCTGACGCATGAAGAACCCGATGACGCACAATTGGGCTATCAGAAGCAGCATAGCCAGTTCGTAACACAGAGCATGGTGGGCTGGCGCGATTTCCTTGATTCGATGTCGGCTATCCCGGAAGGCGACGGCACACTGCTCGATAACTGCCTGGTGCTGGCACATTCGGACTGCTCGATCGCCAAGGCGCACGCGGTAGAGGGTATCCCGGTCATGATAGCGGGCAATGCCGGCGGCAAGGTCCGCACCGGCTTCCACCTTGCTGGTGGCGGTGATTCTATCGCCCGCGTCGGATTGACAGTACAGCAGATCATGGGTGTCCCTGTCGAACGCTGGGGCAGCCTCTCGATGGAAACCAACCGAACGATTACGGAACTGGTCGCCTAGGAGCAGACCGGTAGTGTCAATCCAATCGTACGAGCTTCTGGCCAACGAAAAGCTTCGCTACCTGCCGACAGTTTAGGCAAAGAGGCTTTGCCACGCAGCCATGCAACTGAGCGGCGGAGCTTCTGTAGCCATCAAACGAACAGGCAAGTTCGAAGTCACCGCGGGGTGCGGACTTGTTCAAGCCCGCGCACGCCGCGGCTTTGCGTGGGCGACCTGTAAATAAAGACTGGTGCTGGGAGCCCGTGGCGGAGCGGGAGGGATTCAAACTCATCTTGTATTGTACTGAATTTATTATATCTCGTCCGGATTGACATTCAATTTTACCCCCAGTGATACCCCAATTCATTGTCCCCCGTCAGCGCCTATGACACAAATTTGAGGTTGTGATTTAAGGACGATTTGGGCTTCGTCGTAGTGACGAAGGAACGAAGATGAAGCCCAAATCCTCAA
>CANLQG010000012.1 GCA_947493195.1 uncultured Sphingomonadaceae bacterium
TAGACCAGCCGCCCGTTGATCGTGCCGCTGCCGGTCACCACACCGTCGCCGGGGATTTTCTGGTCCTGCATGCCGAAGTCGACGCAGTCGTGCTCGACGTAGGTATCGAGTTCCTCGAAGCTGCCTTCGTCCAGCAGCACGTTCAGCCGCTCGCGCGCGGTCAGCTTGCCCTTCGCATGCTGCGCGTCGATGCGCTTCTGACCACCACCCATCCGGGCAGCTTCACGGCGTCGTTCCATCTCGGCAATATTGGCGGACAAATCGGCTCTCCTTAACTTGGGAAAAGCCGTTGCACGGGAAAGGGTTTCGGTCAAATCGGCGCCAGCGGCGAAGCCTAACGCATCAGCACCAGTTCTTCGGCCATCGTCGGATGGATGGCGGTGGTAGCGTCGAAATCGGCCTTGGTCAGCCCGGCTTTCACCGCAATGGCGGCGGCCTGCATCATTTCCGGCGCGTCGGGGGCGATCATGTGGATGCCCACGATCCTGCCGTTTTCCCCGTCGCAGATCATCTTGATAAGGCTGCGCTCGTTGCGCCCTGCCAGCACGTTCTTCATCGGGCGGAAATCGCTGAGATAGACCTTCACGCTGCCCAGCTTGTTCTTCGCCTCGCCCTCGGTCATGCCGACGGCGGCGATCGGCGGGTGGCTGAACACCGCGCTGGGGATGCAGCTGTGGTCCACGGCTATAGGATCGCCCTTTCCGAAAACGCTGTCGGCGAAGGCCTGCCCTTCGCGGATCGCGACGGGGGTCAGTTGCACGCGGTCGGTCACGTCGCCCACGGCGTAGATGTGGTCGACATTGGTCTTGCTGAAACGGTCAACCTTGATCTCGCCGTTCTCGCCCAGTTCGACGCCCGCCGCGTCGAGACCCAGGTCCTTCGTGTTCGGCACCCGTCCCACGGCGAACATCACCAGATCGGCCCTCTCTTCATCCGAATCGGAAAGCTTCACGAAATAGCCGCCCTCGTCACACGGTTTGATGTATTCGAACGTGGTGTTGAAGCGGAACTTGATGCCCTTCATCGTGGAAATCTGCAGGAGCCGGTCGCGCACGCCCTCGTCATAGGAGCGCAGCAGGCGGTCGCCGCGATTGACGACGTGAACATCGCACCCGAACTCATTGAAAATGCCTGCGAACTCGTTGGCAATATAGCCGCCGCCCGCGATCAGGACTTTCTTCGGCAGTTCGTCCAGGTGAAACGCCTCGTTGGAACTGATGGCATGTTCCGCGCCCTGACACTCCGGCATGCGCGGGTGCGCGCCGGTGGCAATCAGGATGTAACGCGCGGTGTGCTTCGTACCGTCTGCCAGGGTGACCTCGTGCGGCCCGGTGATCGTGGCGCGCTGTTTGAAGATCTCGACGTCGTGGTTTTCCAGCGTGTCCGTATAAGCACCCTCGAGCCGGTCGACATCGGCCAGCACGTTATCGCGCAGCTTCTTCCAGTCGAACGTCTTGCCCTCGATCTCCCAGCCGAATTTCTGGCAGTCTTCCAGATCCTCCGCGAAATGCGCGCCGTAGACGAGCATCTTCTTGGGAACGCAGCCACGGATGACGCAGGTGCCGCCCACGCGGTATTCTTCCGCAATCGCCACTTTCGCGCCGTGGGCCGCCGAAACGCGGCTGGCGCGCACCCCGCCAGAGCCTGCACCGATGGTGAAAAGGTCGTAGTCGTATTCGGACATTGGCGGGGAAAACTCCTGCTGGTGGCAATTCTGGTACGGTCCATGACCATACGATCGCCAACGGGCAAGGGTTTCAAACTACCTGGCGGCCTGGCGCCGGTCAGCTCTCCAGGAACAGCCCGTGATCGCGCAGCATCTGCCATACCCGGCCATCGTGGAGGGCGACAACCGAATCCGCCTGGATTCCGCCGACGGATTTCAGAACTCGGCTGATGCTTTCCTTGTGATGAGCTGCGCCCACGGGGATGGAAAGCAATGCGTCAGGCGACTGCGTAAGCCGCTCGTCGAACAACAAGGCGGTGTCCAGCGCGTTGAAGTCGAAGCCGAGGAACACCAGCCGCCGCGCATTTGCTAACCCGCCGTACAGCGCGGCGCGCATGTGCCGGTCGGCGAGGAATTCGGAAGCTGTGCGAATACCTTCGGCCTGCTTGAGCAGGTTTTTTAGTTCCATCTCGCCCCAACCGGCGACGGCTTCGTCGCCAGCCTGCCAGGCGAGCTTCCCTGCCCGGCCGTAAGGATGGACGACACGCAGCTTCTCCGCGCAGATGGCCTGGGCCTCGGTCAGGCTCATTCCGAAGCCGAGATGCAGTGCCCAGGGCATGTAGTGCTCGATAGAGCGATCGGCGTTGAAGTTGATGATGTGGAGGTGTTCGAAGCATTGCTCGGCTTTGGCGCGCGTAACGCCGTCCACCACCATCCGGCTGAGTTCGTAAAGCCAGTTCTCGGTACCGCGTAGCGGCATGTCGCCGGGATCGCGCGGCTCTGCGCCCATTGGGGAATGCTCTTCGGCGCGAAGCGTGTAGTAGGCGACAGCCAGCTTCCCGGCGGCCAGCACGTGCTTGTCGTCGCCGTGCTGCTGCAACAGCGCGTGCATCGAACTGGAGAGGCGGGAGCCTGCACGGATGCGCATGGCGGCATTGCGCAGTTCCGCGTTCTTGCCCTTCACCTTGCTGAAAAGCGTATCGAAATCCTGCATCTCGCGCGATTGCAGTTCGGTACCCAGGCGCTGGAAATCGTAGCCTTGCGCGATGCGGTTGAGCATCTCTCGTTGACCGGGCAGTTCTATTTCGACCGCAGCGCCTGCGCCCACGACAATTGCGGTCTTCGTTCTAATCATCGTCAGCCTAACCCAATGCGCGCTCTGGAACGAGACCGTCCTAGAGCGCGCATGGTTAAGATTAGGCTATCTCGGGCAATCAGCTCTGCGAAGAGCCCTGCGAACGGCCACGACCGCCGCCGCGACGCTGTCCGCCGCCCTGCTTGGGGCCGCCACGTTGACGGTTGGGGCCGCCGCGGTTGCCGCCGCTGCGGCCACGTGGCTTGTCGCTGCGCTCGCCCATGCGTTCGGCAGAGGCACCGCGCGGCTTCGGGTTCACGCGCTGGCGCTGCTGCTTGGGAGCAGGCTTGGTCGGGCCGACACCTTCCACCACGGCGCGGAAGTTGTCCGGCAGGGGCAGGCGCTCGAACGAAGCATCGGTCTGCTTGTTGATGTCCTTCAGGTAAGCGCGTTCATCCTCGGCGCAGAAGGCGATAGCCACGCCGTCGGCACCGGCGCGCGCGGTACGGCCGATACGGTGGACATATTGCTCCGGCACGTTCGGTAGTTCGTAGTTGATCACGTGGCTGACGCCCGGAATGTCGATCCCGCGCGCGGCAACGTCGGTCGCGATCAGGATTGGAACCTTGGCCGACTTGAACTCGCTCAGAGCACGTTCGCGCTGGGGCTGGCTCTTGTTGCCGTGGATGGCGTTGGAGGGAATGTTGACCTGCGAAAGCTTCTTCACGAGGCGATCCGCGCCGTGCTTCGTGCGGGTGAAGATCAGCACGCGCTCGAACTTGCCGGGCACTTCGTGCTTCTCCGACAAGATCATCTCGATCAGCGCTTGCTTCTCGTCCTGCTGCACCATGAACAGGTACTGGTCGATCCGCTCTGCCGTGCTGGCAGCCGGAGTGACCGAGACCTGCGCGGGGTTCTTGCAGTAGCCCGAAACCAGCTCCTTGATCTGCTTGGGCATCGTGGCGCTGAAAAACAGCGTCTGACGCTCTGCCGGGGCAAGCTCACGAATGCGGCGAAGCGCATGGATGAAGCCGAGGTCGAGCATCTGGTCCGCTTCGTCGAGCACCAGGATTTCCAGCCCATCGAGGTTGAAGGCCTTCTGGTCGATCAGGTCGAGCAGGCGGCCCGGCGTTGCAACCAGGATATCACAGCCGCGGTGCAGCTTGTTGCGATCCTTGTTCACCGAGGTGCCGCCGACGATGGAGTGGACCTTCAGGCCCGCAAGCGCGCCGTAGTCCCTGGCGCTCTGTGCGATCTGGCCAGCCAGTTCGCGCGTCGGAGCGAGGACCAGCATGCGGCAGGATTTGAACGGAATCTGGTTGTCGGCCTTGCGCAGGTTATCGATGCTGGGAAGCATGAAGGCAGCGGTCTTGCCCGTGCCCGTCTGCGCAATGCCCAGAAGATCCCGGCCTTCCAGCACCGGCGGAATGGCCTGCGCCTGGATGGGAGTGGGTGTCTTGTAGCCCTGCATGTCGAGGGCCTGCATCACCGGCTGCGACAGCCCGAGATCGGAAAACTGGATAGTCATTATAGGTATTTAACTCGCATAATAATGCGACCGGCACGCAGCCGAAAGGGCGCGCGCCATCGCGGGGTTTGAAAACCACCCGCGTGAAAAGGGAAGTCTTGGGGAAAGGACCGAAGGGCTGCCGGGGGGAACATGTCTCGTTCACCGCTTCACGCTGGCGCGCGCTTCGATTGGGGGCATGTGGTGCGTTGCAGCACCAATGTCAAAGGAATTCGCCGCGAAAGATTAATGCGCTGGCGTGAAAGGCTTGTTCAACTGGACGATCTTCCAGTTCAGGATCGCCGCGAAGCTGACCCATACGAGGTAGGGTACGATCAGCCAGCTCGCCAGCTCGTCCCATTGGCGAAGGAACACCGTCAGTGAAAGAACGGAAAGCCAAAGGAACGGCACCTCTACCAAGGCCCAGTCAGGGCGCTTCACCGTGAAGAACAGCGGCGACCAGAGGAAGTGGAACACGCCGTTGACGACATAAAGTCCGATGAGGAAGGATGTCTCCCCCACCGCTTCTGCCGCGGGCCAGCAGCGCACGAAAGCCCATGCGGCCAGGCCCAGGATCAGGCTCCACGCGGGCCCGAAAAGCCAGTCGGGCGGCTGCCAGCTGGGTTTGTGCAAATTTCGATACCATTCCCCGATCTTGGTCAGCAGTCCGCCGCCCAGACCCAGGATCACGGCCCATGCCACGGCAAAAATAATGGGGAATGTCATTGCCCGGTTCTACACGGCATTTGCGCAACCTCCAACTGGCGAACCGCCGTGCTCACCCGGGGATAGTCATGATGAAACGCGTCTCGCCATTTTCGGAAACCACGTCGATCTTTCCTCCGTGCGCGCCAACGATCTGGGACACGATGTACAACCCCAGCCCAAGACCCTGCTTGCTTTCATCGGGGGTGCCCCGGAAGAACGGCTGGAACAGGTTTGCACGGCCCTGTTCGGAAATCTGCCCGCCGGCATTGCGCACCGCGATGACAAAATGCTTCGGCTGGGTGCGATATTCGACCGTTACCGGATGGGACATGTCGCCGTGGGTCACAGCGTTGGCCAGCAGGTTGGACAGGGATTGCTGTATTCGCGGCGCATCGCAGCGCACCACGCGATCGGCATCGCTGATGAAATTGATCTCGGCGGTAGGCTTGCCGATGGCAATCTCCTCGCAGACCTGTTGCAGCAAGGCGCCCATGTCGCCCTGCATCGCCAGATCCAGCCCGATGCCGTCACCCAGCCGGACGCGGGCGAAATCCATCATGTTGCGGATCAGCTCGTCCATCCGCGTAACGCTGCGGCGCATCTGTTCCAGCACTGGCGCGAGGTCGGCCTGCGAACCGGCCTGCGCACTGCGCCGCTCTATGATTGCGATACCAGAATCGAGCCCGGCCAGCGGGTTGCGCAGGTCGTGGCCAAGCACTGCGAGGAACTGCTCGCGCAATTCCGCTTCCTCTTCCTGCTCTTCAACAAGGGCCACGCGTTCGTGATCGCCGGTGATATCGCGCGCGGAACAGAAATACCTGTCGTCCCCTTCGGGAACCGCCACGCACGAAAGCCGATGATAAGCCTCATCCTTGGCACGATAGCGGTTTTCGAAACCAAGAACCGGCTCGCCGCTGGTCAGAAGCGCGAAGGCAGCTTCCGAACCGCGGACATCGTCGGGGTGAATAAAGGCGCTGAACGGTTTTCCGATCATCTCTTCCAATGACCACCCCAATGTATCCTCCCACGCCGGATTCACATGGGCGAAGGTACCGTCGGCATGGAAATAGCACAGCATGTCCGGCGATACCTGCCAGGTGCGCGTGGAAAGCTGATTGAGTTGGTCCATCCGGCCCGAAGCATCCTGTCTGTCATGGTGGATCACCATGCTTAAGCATTTCCGGCCAATTAGCCAAATGCCTGCCAACAATCGCAACAGAAAAACATGTTGGCCGACAGCAACATAGCTGTCGGCCAATCAAATGCGTCAAAGGTTAGCGTTATTCACTGGTCAGGCGGTACGCCCGGAACTGCGTGCATCCTGGAATTCTTCCTGCGAAAGATAGCTGTCGCCATCGTCATCGAAGTAGAAGAATGTTTGCCCGGCCTCGTTGATCTGATCCTGCGTCAGATGCGGCGCGAGCGCATCGTTGGGTTCGGGCGGATTGGGATTGGTTGGCAGCGCCCAGATGGCGTACTCGGCCACGGAAAGCTCGCCGTCGCCGTTACGGTCGAGGTAGCTGAAGGTCATCTGGCTGCGCGCGGGCATGGATGTGCTCTGGTTGGAACCTGAAGATCCGGCCATCGCATCGCCATCGTCCATCGATCCTTCGCCCGACATGGTATCGCCATCGGACATGCTGTCGCTTTCCATCGATCCCGAACCGGACGTCGAACCCGAAGTTGCATTGCCGTCCATCGAACCATCGGACATCGCGCCTGAATCCGTGCCGGATTGCATGGATGCCATGTTGGCATCGTATTCGTCGCTAACCGCCTGGCGGTCCATCGCGTCGTAATTGGCCTGCTGGTCCGCGTTCAGTTCGCCTCCCATGGGATAGGGTTCGTCCTCGTCCACGATTTCATCGATATCGTCGACCGGCGTGTTCTCCACGTCTTCGGAATCGCACGCAGCAAGGCCGAGGGCTGCTGCGGAAACCACGGTGGTCATCAGGAGCTTTTTCATAGGTTCTTCCTTCCACTTGTTACGTACCCGCAACGCATGATCGGACTAACCTTTCCGAAAAAGTCCATACTTCTCCAATGGATCGCGGCTAATCGAGGCCAGCAACTTTCAGCAGCGCCTCGGTACTGGCGTCGAATTTCTCTCCGCCTTTTTCGATCTTCTTGGCGATTTCCTTGCCCAACTCCACCCCGAACTGGTCGAAGGGATTGATGTCCAGCATCACTGCCGACGCAAACACCCGGTGTTCGTGGAAGGCGACGAGCGCGCCGAAAGTGGCGGCATCCAGATCATCGCACAGGATCGTGGCGGAGGGGCGGTTGCCCGGATAATTGCGGTGCGGATCATCCGATGCGCGGCCGCTCATCAGCGCGGCCCCTTGCGCGAAGCAGTTCATCAGCAGGATGTGGTGATGCGCTGCATCCAGCAAGTCGCCCGGTTCAATGCTGGCGATGAAATCTATCGGCACGAGATGGGTGCCCTGGTGCAGCAACTGGAAGACCGCGTGCTGGGCATCGGTGCCCACCCCGCCCCAGGTGATCGGCGCGGTCGGTCCGCTCGGCTCGCCGTCTACCGTCACGCTCTTGCCGTTGGATTCCATTTCCAGTTGCTGCAGATAGTCCGGCAACAGGCGCAGGCGTTCGTCGTAGGCGAACACCGCGCGGGTCTGGCAGCCGCGCAGGCGCAGGTAGAACAGGTCGGAAAAGGCAGCCCGCAGCGGCAGGTTGTCGCGTCCATCGGTGTCCCGGAAATGCCGGTCCATCGCGGCAGCCCCGTCCAGCATGGCCTGGAAATTGTCCCAGCCGATGGAAATCGCGATGGGAAAGCCGATGGAGGACCACAGCGAGTATCGCCCGCCCACGCTTTCGGCAAACGGCAGTATACGCGTTTCGTCCACGCCCCATTCCACGGCCTTTTCGGGATAGGCGGTAAGCGCGATGACACGGCCCGTGGGATCGTCCACCCCGTTGTCGGCCAACCATTTCAGTGCCGAGTGCGCGTTGGTCATCGTCTCGATGGTGGTGAAGGTCTTGGATGCGACGGCCAGCAACGTGGTCTGCGGGTCGCACATGGCAAAGGCTTCTTCCAGCGCGACGCCGTCGATGTTGGAAACGACGTGGACATCCACCTTCGGATCGTCACGGCCCAGCGCGTCGACGGCCAGCGCCGGTCCCAGCGCACTGCCGCCGATGCCGACGTGGATCAGGTGCTTTACCTCTCCCATCGCGCCATCGTGAATGGCCTCCACCAGCAGCTTCATGCGTTCGCGCAGAGCCTCGGCCTCTTCCACGCTGGCGCCCTCGCCCACGCCGCGAAGGGCGGAATGTTCCGCCGCGCGGTTTTCGGTGGGGTTCACCACCTCGCCGCCGAACATGCGTTCGCGCATTTCATTGAAGTTCGATGCCTTCGCCAAGGCCTCGAATTCGCCGAGCAGTTCATCGGTCAGGTGGGTTTTCGACCAGTCGAAGCGGATGCCGACCTCTCCCAGTTCGATGCGGGTGGAAAGCTTGTCCACCCGGCCCGGATCTTCGGCAAAAAGTTCTTCCAGCGTAGGGTCGGGATGCAGCGCCAGGGCTTTCCAGGCTTCGTCGCGGGTCATGCTCTCGGGGCGTGTCACAGGGGCGATTCCTTTCCTACCGATTTATCCCATCGCTAGGCCACCGGGTCATGAATGAAAACCGCAAATCTTGGGGAATTTGTGCAATTGCGAAAGAGTTTGGAGTGGCTCCAAGGCTTTCGCTTCAGAACAGTGTTCCAGGTGTTCCACATTGCGCGACGCCGGTCGACGTTAAGCGCCCTTTTGCAAGCAGGTGCTTGACGCGAGGGCGCTCTCGCAACAAGACCGCCGCCGATGACTGAAAACGTAACTCCGCGCGAAGTGGTGGAGCCCGAAGCGGCCAAGCCCAAGGAAAAGGAAGACTGGAAAAGCTTCGGCTGGTTCCTGGTCAAGCTGGTGATCGTGGTGCTGGTATTCCGCACCTTCGTATTCACCAGCTTCAACATCCCGTCCGAAAGCATGATGCCGCGCCTGCTCGTGGGCGACTACCTGTTCGCCGCCAAGTGGCCTTACGGCTATTCGCGCTATTCGCTGCCGTTCGACGTGGACGTGGGCGACGGGCGCGTGTTCGCTACCCTGCCCGAGCACGGCGATGTGGCGATCTTCAAGCATCCCATCGACCATACCGACTATATCAAGCGCGTTATCGGCCTGCCAGGCGACACCGTGCAGATGGTGGACGGGCAACTGGTGCTCAACGGAAAGCCCGTGCCGAAGGAGCGGGTCGAGGATTTCGTGGTCGACCTTCCTGCCGGGCAACGCTGCTATTCCGGTCGCTTCGCCTTCCGTACCGAAGACGGCGCGCCCGCCTGCCGCTATCCGCAGTTCCGCGAAACCCTGCCGAATGGCGTCAGCTACAACGTGCTCGATCTGGGCGTGGTCGCGGTCGACAATACCGCGCCGGTCATCGTGCCCGAAGACCATGTCTTCATGATGGGCGACAACCGTGACAACTCGCAGGACAGCCGACGCGCATCGGTCTCTGGCGGCTGGGTGGGCTTGGTACCGACCGAAAACCTCGTTGCCGAAGCCAGCTTCATGTACTGGTCGTGGGGCAATGGCGTGCGCTGGGGCCGGATCTTCGAAGGCATATGAGCACGCTGGAGCCTGAAACCCGCGCATGGCTGGAAGGCCACGGCTTCACCGTGCGCAAAGAGGCGCTGTGGCACGAGGCGCTCACCCACGGCAGCACGGGCGAAACCAAGGATTACGACCGGCTGGAATTCCTGGGCGACAGGGTGCTGGGCCTCACCATCGCAGACTGGCTGTATGACCATTCGAACAGTGCCGAGGGGAAGCTGGCGCAGCGCCTGAATGCCCTGGTCAGCAAGCAGGCCTGCGCCAACCGGGCGCGCGCGATCGGCACGAGCGACCATGTGCGGATGGGCAAGCAGGCCAGGGAAGACGGCGCGCAGGACAGCGACAACGTGCTGGGCGACATCATGGAATCGCTGATCGGCGCGAACTTTCTGGAGGCGGGGTTCGACGCGACGCGGGACCTGATCCGCAATCTCTGGCGCGAGGTGTTCGACGGCGAGACAGGACGCCGCAAGCATCCCAAGAGCGCGCTGCAGGAATGGGCTGCGGGCAACCAGCGCCGCCCGCCCGAATATTCGGTTACAGGTACGTCCGGCCCCGACCACGCCCGGCGGTTCACCGTACAGGTGAGCGTACACAAGGTCGGCGCAGTGGAGGCCACCGCCGGTGGCAAGCGCGAGGCCGAAACCGAAGCCGCAAGGCTTTTCATGGAGAAATACGGATGAGCCAAGGCGAACAGAAATGCGGCCTGGTGGCTGTGATCGGCGCACCCAACGCGGGCAAGTCTACGCTGGTGAACCAGCTTGTGGGCCAGAAGGTCGCCATCACCAGCGCCAAGGCGCAGACTACCCGCGCGCGTCTGCTGGGCATTGCCCTGCACGACAATGTGCAGATGATCCTGGTCGACACGCCCGGCATCTTCGAGCCAAAACGCCGCCTAGACCGCGCCATGGTGAGCGCCGCGTGGGAAGGCGCGGTGGCAGCCGATGCCGTGCTGCTGGTGGTGGACCCTGTGAAGCAGCGCCGCCACGAACTGATGCCGCTGGTCGAACAGTTGAAGGATCGCAAGGAGCGCAAGATCCTGGTACTCAACAAGGTGGACGTCTCGAAGAAGGAGCCGTTGCTGGAACTGGCGCAGGAACTGACCCAGCTTGCCGATTTCGGCGAGGTCTTCTTCGTCTCCGCTCTCACCGGCGACGGCGTGCCGGAATTGAAGGACATGCTGGCCGGGCTAATGCCAGAAGGGCCGTGGCACTATCCCGAAGACCAGGTTTCCGATGCCAGCGAACGCCTCCTCGCCGCCGAAGTAACGCGAGAGCAGCTTTACCAGCAGTTGCACGAGGAACTGCCCTACGACGCCGCCGTGCGTCCCGAAAGCTACACCCAGCGCCCCGACGGCAGCGTGGAGGTGCGGCAGCAGATCGTGATCGCTCGCGACAGCCAGAAACCGATCGTGCTGGGCAAGCAGGGTAGCCGCATCAAGGCCATCGGTGAGGCCGCGCGCAAGGAGCTGTCGGAAATGCTGGGCGTGAAAGTCCACCTCTTCCTGCATGTCAAAGTGGACGAGAAGTGGGCGGAGAACCGCGAGGTTTACGAAGAGATCGGGCTGGACTGGGTCAAGTGATCGACTTTCGCCGCTGCGCTGCCTTGCGCGCAGGTCAGGCGCAGGCCAAGAAAAGGTTGAGCCTGAAACTCTAGCGACCCAATTCGGCAGCCTCACTCGGTCCAATGAAGCGCGCGTCTTGCGCGATCAGAAAATCGACAATCTGGCTGAACTGTGCAAACCGCTCCGGCTCGTTCGCCCAGCTGCGGGGGTGGCCCTGAATGACGATGACCTCGTCCAGTGGTGCCGCCCGATAGGCCTTGATGAAGCGGCTGGCATCGGGAATATGGACAGGATACTCGATGTTCAATTCAGGTGCCCGGCGCAACTGGGCAAGGCTGGTGGGTGCGATCTCACCGTTGGTATCCTTGAACATCCATACCTTCAGCGAAGGTATCTGCGCGATCGCCTGCGCCGTATCGGCGTCCGTGCTGTTATAGGGTGCCCCGAACACGGTGAATGGCTCACCAAGAACGGTTTCCGCCAGATATTGAGTGCGCCGAAGCGCCGCTATCTGCGCAGGGAATCCGGCTCCCCGAAACTCCCGAACGTCGCTGTGGTCAGGCCCGCTCCGGCAATGGCAATAGCCGTGGTTCCAGAGTTCATGCCCCCTTGCCCGCTGCTCCAGAAGCCACCTTACGGCTGCAGGGTCCGGTCGCTCCAGACCTTCTCCGATGACTCCAATCGTTGCGATAACGCCGCGCCGGTTGAGCAAAGCGAAAACATTCGCCCATCCTGGATGCACACCCTCGTCGGCGCGATAGTCGTCGAGTTTCAAAACGACCGTGGGATGATCGCTAACGCCGGCATCTTGCGACTGGAGACTGGCACAGGCTGATAGAACGCACAGCATCAGCAGCAACGGGACACGGCGCCAGAAACCACTTTTCTGCATTGCTGCCAATCCTATACCTCACCCTGACGCACCATGGATCATGGCAGGCCCCGTTCTTTGCGACAAGCCACGCGGTATCAGTTTGCGAAAGGCTATCGGTTCGCCGGATTATCCCGCTGCGAAAAGCGCACCATGCTTGCCAAAGCAGCCACCACTGCCAGCGCGCAACTGACATAAAGTGGGGCTGGCCCGGTGCCCAGACCGGCGGCAAGCAGGATGCCGATCGCGACCGCGCCCATCGTCTGGCCGAAAAGGCGCGATGTCGATAGCAAGCCGCCCGCAGCCGCCGCGCGGTCTCGCGGAGCGCGGCCGATCAAGAGGCGCGAATTGGGGCTGAAGAACAGGCCGAAACCCACTGCAGTCAGGCTGAGCCGCCATGCGATGTTCCATGCACCGGGCTGGTCGGGCATGGTCGCCAGCAGCAGCAGCCCGACGATGGCAATCGCCATGCCGGTGACCCCCAGCTTGGTAGGCGCGATCTTGTCGGAAGCCATGCCCGCAATCGGGGAGACCACTAACATGGTGAGCGGGAAAGGCAGCAGCAGCAAACCGACCATCTGCGGTTCGTAGCCCATGGCGTTCTCGAACCGGAATGGCAGGCCGAGCATCAGTGCCCCGGCAGAAACGAAACTGGCGAACCCGGCCAGCGCGGAAAGGCCGATCACCGGTTTCGCCAGCAGGTCTACCGGGAATACGGGTGCCTCGCGCCGACGCTCGCGCCGGATCAATGCCAGCAGCGCGACCACGCCCAGTGCAAAGGCGGCGATGCCCCAGCCCAGCGCGTCATGCGTGCCAAGCTGGATACCGCCGACCAGCAGCAGCATCGTGAGCGCGCTCAGCACTCCGCTGCGCCATTTGGAGGGTTGATTGCGCGGTTCGGGTTCCGGCAGCGCGCGGCCCAGCAGAAGCGAGATAACCGCCATCGGGGCCGCGGCCACGAATACCGTTTGCCAGGGCAGGTTGCCGACGATGTACCCGCCCAGCGTGGGGGCCAGCGCAGCAGAGCTGGCAACGATCACGCTGTTGATCCCCATTCCGGTGCCCAGCCTGCTGGCCGGATAGATCTGTCGTAACATGGCCGCCGACACGCTCAGCGCCATGGCGGCGCCGATCGCCTGCACGGCGCGCAGCAGCAGCAGGACGGTAAAGCTGTCGACGAAGAAGCAGGCAGCGGACGCCACCATGAAAACGCCCTGACCGGCCTGGTAGAGGGTTCGATGGCCCAGCCTGTCACCAAGGGAAGAGAACGGCAGCAACAGCATCACCAGCACGAGCTGGTAGATGGTCACCACATTGGTCACGGCGGCTTCGCCCACGTTCAGGTCGCGGGCGATAGTGGGAAGCGCGACATTCGCGATGTTGCTGTCGATCACCAGCAGAGAGGTGCCGAAGCTGATGGCTGCAATGGCCCACAGGCGGCGGGGCTTTGGCAGACCGGCATGGTCGTCCGGGATCGTCTCGACGCGCGGGTCGTCGGTAAAGGTGCCGGGCTGCTGCATCCCCGCCATGTGCGACCGGCTTGCAGATTGTGCAAGTGCAGCATTTGCCCGAACGGGCAGTCTCAGCGCTTCTTGGCGATCGCGATCTTGTTCTTCTTGGCGAAATCCCGCGTCGATTCCTCGCTACGGCCAAGGGACTTGGCAATCTGCTTCAAGCCCTGCCCTTTGCCGGCGAGCAGTTTCAGCTTGCCCGCTTCCTCGCCGTTCCAGGGCTGTTTGTGCCGTTCGAATTGCTCCTTCGCCATCAGCTCTCCTCCGCAGTCTTGGCCGCAGCCTTCTTCTTGGCGGGAGCCTTCTTCTTTGCCGGAGCTTTCTTTTTCGCGGCGGTCTTCTTGGCAGGTGCTTTTTTTGCCGGAGCCTTGCGCTTTTTCTTGGCCCGGCCCTTTGCCGCCTTGGCAGCGATCAGTTCCAGAGCCTGCTCGAGCGTCAGCGCATCCTTGTCCGTGTCCTTAGGGATGGTCGCGTTGGTGGTGCCATCGGTGACGTAGGCGCCATAGCGGCCATCCATCAGCTTGATTTCATCCCCGGCATCGTTCTTGCCATAAACCTTCAGCGGCTCGCGGCTTCCGCGCCCGCCACCCTTGCGATTGGCCGACTGCGCCAGCAGGTCCACCGCACGGTTCATGCCGATCTCGAAAATCTCGGCGGTGTTCTGCAACTTGCCGTAGGTGCCTTCGTGACGGACAGCGGGGCCATAGCGCCACAGACCCGCCTCGATATCCTTGCCGGTATCGGGATGCTGGCCGATGATACGCGGCAGCGCCAGCAGCTTCAGCGCCCATTCCAGGTCGAAATCGTCGATGTCCTTGGGGATGGAGGCGCGCTTGGCATCCTTGCCCTCCCCCAGTTGCACATAGGGGCCGAAGCGCCCGGTCCTGCGCTCCACCGGCAGCCCGGTTTCCGGGTCTTCGCCCATCGTGCCATCGTTGCTACCATCCTCGCCGCCGGGCTGGCCGAACTTGCGACGGAAGTTGCACTCAGGGTAATTCACGCAGCCAATGAAAGCGCCGTAGCGGCCACCACGAAGGTGCAGTTCGCCCCCTTCGCGGCCCTGCTCGGCACAAAGCGGGCACCAGCGCGGGTTGTGCCCATCTTCGCGTTCCGGGAAGAGAAAATCCTCGAGGAAGGTGTCCAGCACCTCGGTCACTTCCGAAGGCTGGCGTTCCATGACTTCGTCGCTCTTCGGCTTGAAGTCGCGCCAGAAATTTTCCAGCAGCGTCTTGTACTGGGAACGCCCGCCAGAAACCTCGTCCAGCTCGTCTTCCATCTCCGCCGTGAAGTCGTAGGCAACATAGCGGGGGAAGAAGCGTTCGAGAAAGGCTGTCAGAAGCCTGCCCGAATCCTCTGCAAAGAAACGGTTTTTCTCCATCCGAACGTAATCGCGGTCACGCAGGGTCTGGATGGTGGAGGCATAAGTGGAAGGACGCCCGATGCCCAGTTCCTCCAGCCGCTTCACCAGCGATGCCTCGCTGAAACGCGGCGGCGGCTGGGTGAAATGCTGGGTCGCCTCGACTGCCTTCTTCGCCGGGCTATCGCCGTTGCGCATCATCGGCAACAGGTTGTCATCGTCCTCTTCCGATTTCTCGTCGAAACTCTCGGAATAGACCGCCAGGAAACCGGGGAATTTTACCACCTGCCCGGTCGCGCGAAGCTCGTGCGCCCCGGTCGCCTCGCGCAGGGTTACCGTGGTACGTTCAAGCTGCGCGGTCGCCATCTGGCTGGCCATCGCGCGCTTGAAGATCAGGTCGTACAGCTTGGCTTCGTCACCCGAACCGGCGCGGTCCTTGCTGAAACTGGTGGGCCGGATCGCCTCGTGTGCCTCCTGCGCGTTCTTCGCCTTGGTGGAATAGAAGCGCGGCTTCTCGGGCCGGTAGTCGGGCGAGAATCGTTCTGCGATCGCGTCGCGGCACGCCATGATCGCGCTAATGTC
Source organism: uncultured Sphingomonadaceae bacterium (assembly GCA_947493195.1). Lineage (GTDB taxonomy): Bacteria > Pseudomonadota > Alphaproteobacteria > Sphingomonadales > Sphingomonadaceae > Alteraurantiacibacter. The sequence continues at coordinate 15,443 of CANLQG010000012.1, forward strand.
CATCTGCACGCCGTCGGTACGCATGTAGGTGATCGCGCCCGCTTCGTAGAGATTTTGCGCGCACCGCATCGTGTGACTGGCGGAAAAGCCCAGCTTGCGCGCCGCTTCCTGTTGCAACGTGGAGGTGGTGAACGGCGGTGCGGGATTGCGCTTTACCGGCTTGGTCTCGACTTCCTCGACCTTGAAATTGCCGTTCTCGACGGCGGCCTTCGCCGCGTCGGCAGTGCCCTTGTCGCCGATGGAAAGCCGCTCCAGCTTCTTGCCGTCGTAGCGTACGAGGCGCGCGTCGAACGCGGTGCCGTCTTCCTCCATCTTCGCGACGACGGACCAGTATTCGTCCGCCCGGAAAACCTCGATCTCGCGCTCCCGCTCGCAGATCAGGCGCAGCGCCACGGATTGCACACGGCCCGCGGACTTGGCGCCGGGCAGCTTGCGCCACAGCACGGGGGAAAGGGTAAAGCCGAACAGGTAATCCAGCGCGCGGCGGCCAAGGTACGCGTCGATCAGATCCTGGTCGAGCTCGCGCGGCTTCTTCATCGCCTCGGTCACGGCGGCCTTGGTGATGGCGTTGAAGGTCACGCGCTCCACGTTGGTGGGCAGGGCCTTGCGCTTCTTCAGCAGGTCCATAACGTGCCAGCTAATTGCCTCGCCCTCTCTGTCAGGGTCGGTAGCAAGGATCAGGCGGTCGGCATTCTTGGCGGCATCGGCAATCGCTTTTACCTGCGCGCGGTTGCGCTGGTCGGCATAGACTTCCCAGTCCATCGCGAAATCTTCTTCGGGACGCACGGAGCCATCCTTCGGCGGCAGGTCGCGCACGTGGCCGTAGGAGGCGAGGACCTTGAAGTCCTTGCCGAGGTATTTCTCGATGGTTTTCGCCTTCGCGGGCGACTCAACGATGACAAGTTGCATTGTAAATTCGTTATCCTGATGTCTTGCCCGATACGGCGAGCCTTACGTGTACGTACGCGCGAAGGTGGTGGCGCTATGCCGGATTCGTCAAGCGACCTTTCGCATCTTCAGCCACGCAGCGATGAAAAGCGCGGCGAACAACAGGTCCACCGCACCGCCCAGTGCCATGTCGTCCGCCGCCTGCCCCTGCGACCAGAAGGCAAGCGCGGGAACGCCGAAGCTGATCTTCTCGAACACGGTCAGAGGCAGGAAGGCGGCGTAGCGCAGCGGGTCTCGCGCGATAACGAGGAATACGCCCTGGAATACCAGCGCGATCCCGGCGAAGGCAAAATAGAGCAACCGGTGCGGGTCTGGCGCATCGGTGAAGTAAAGGGCTGGCACGGCGAGGAAACCGTAGATCGCGGCGATGATGTAAACGCGACGAGCGAAAGTGACGGCTGCGTGCGGTGTTTCAGGCAAGGCTTACTCTCCCTCCGGCATGGCGTTCCAGCCGCCCGGCAATCTCCAGTTCCAGCAGCGCCATCTGCACAGCGCCCGGCGTGGTGCCGGTCTGGCGAACCAGTTCGTCCACCGCGACGGGGGCGCTGGACAGGATGGCGGCAATTTCGTCAGCCGGCAGATCTTCGTCCGCATCGGTGAAAGCGTAGTCGTATCCGGTTTCGCGAACGCTGGAACGCGGCTGGCCGTCGAAGCCGGACAGAAGTTCCACCACGTCCTGCGGGGACTGCACCAGCACCGCGCCTTCGCGGATAAGCTGGTTGCAGCCGTGCGACCGGGCATCCGCCGGGTGGCCGGGGATGGCCATGACCTCGCGGCCCGCCTCTCCCGCCAGCCGCGCCGTGATGAGCGAGCCGGACTTTGGCGCAGCCTCCACCACCAGCGTGCCGACCGCGAGGCCCGCAATAATGCGGTTGCGCTTGGGAAACTGCTGGCCACGCGGCTCGGTGCCGGGCGGTTCCTCTGCAATCAGCAGCGCCTCGCTGGCGATCTGCTCCTGCAATTTCGCATGCTGCGGGGGGTAGACAATGTCGATGCCGCTGGCGATCACGCCAATGGTGTGCGGAAAAGCTCCCTCATGGCTAGCCCCATCAATGCCCTTGGCAAGGCCGGATACGACCACGAACCCTTCGGCTGCCAGTTCCCGCGCAAAGTCCCGCGCCAGCTTTACCGCCGCTGCCGAGGCGTTTCGAGCACCGACCATCGCGACACAGGGGCGCGATGCCAGCGACAGGTTGCCGCGCATGGTCACGATGGGCGGTGCGCCGTCGAGCGCGGCGAGATTGGCCGGGTAGTCCGGCTGGTCATGGAACAGGTAACGAGCGCCCGCCCTGCGTGCTGCCTGCACTTCCTTTTCGATCCTGTCGCGCGGGGCAGCCTTGTAGTTGCGCTTCGCACCGCGAGCGGCAAGGTCCGGCAGGGCCTCCACCGCATCGCGCGCATTGCCGAAGCGCTTCAGCAACTGGCCATAGCTGACCGGACCGATATTGGCCGAGCGCAGCAGCTGGATACGGGCAAATGCCTCGTCCTGTCTCAGCGAAGGGGTGGTCACGACTTGCTGCCGACCTTCGGTTCCTCGCCCCGTATCAGGCGGCCGATGTTGGCGCGGTGCAGCCAGACGATCAGCACGGCGACGATCACCAGGACGGGAACGAAGTGCGCATAGCCCAGCAGCCAGGCCGCCAGTGCAGCGGCCACCACCGCACTCATTCCGGCGACGGAGGAAATGCGGAATATCGCCAGCGTCGCGATCCACACCGCAGCGTATGCCAGCCCGATGGGCCACCCGAGGCCGAAACTGACGCCAGCGTTCGTGGCAACGCCCTTCCCACCCTTGAAGCCGAGCCAGATCGGGAAACAATGACCCAGCACCGCGCCCAGGGCTGCAAGGGGCACCGCGCCCCACGTGGCTTCGGGCATGGCAGCGGGCTGATCGAACAAAGCTTTTGCCAGCAGTACCGGCACCAGTCCCTTGGCAAGGTCCAGCAGCAAGGTTGCGGCTGCCAGCTTCTTGGAGCCTGTGCGCAGGACGTTGGTTGCGCCGATGTTGCCGCTGCCGATCGAACGGATATCCCCCTTTCCGCCCGCCTTGGCCAGCAACAGGCCGAAGGGGATGGAGCCGAAGGCATATCCCAGCAGTAATCCCAGAATCTGGTCCATCAATGCCCCATAACCGTTCGCCCCATGCTTGTCGAAGGACTGCCTTTTCCTCTAGTTGGCCGGTTAAGTGAAGTGCCGCGCCGCGACAAGCATGTCCTGAGCTTGTGAATGGATCCAGTCCGAACGGAGTTTGTCTTGGACGTGCAACCTGCCTCCCCCATCCTGCTGTTCGACTCCGGCTTTGGCGGCTTGACGGTCCTTGCCGAACTGCAAAGGCAGTTGCCCCAGGCTCCGGTGATCTACGGCGCCGACCTCGCCGGGATACCCTATGGCCCGAAGACGGAGGCCGAAGTCGCCGCGCGTGTCGCTGGCTTGCTGGGACGCCTTGCCGAGAGGTTCCACCCCCGCCTGATCTGCATTGCCTGCAACACCGCCAGCACCATTGCGCTGGGCATGGTTCGCGATGTGCTCGAAACGCCCATCGTCGGCACAGTCCCCGCGATCAAGCCTGCTGCCGCGATGACGCAGACCGGCACCATCGGCCTGCTGGGCACGGCAGCCACGATCCGCCAGGCCTATGTCGACAATCTCGAGGCGGAATTCGCGCGGGGCAAGCTGCTGCTGCGCCATGCTGCGCCCGAACTGGTAGAAGCAGCGGAACTGAAACTGCGTGGCGGAACGCCCGACCCTGCCATTTTCACCCGCGCTGCCGAGGGGCTGCGTGGCCAGCCCGGCGGGGACGCTATCGACACGGTGGTGCTCGCCTGCACGCACTTCCCGCTGGTGCAGGACGAACTCGCCGCCGCGTTCGGAAACAAAGTGCAGTTTATTGATGGAGCGCAAGGAATCGCCCGTCGCATCGCCTACCTGACGCAGGGCCAGTCGTTCGACCGGCAGGACGATAACTTTGTGATTGTGACGGGTAATGAACAAGATAGCGCGCCTCTTCTCGGAGGTCTCGAACGGTACGGAATCGGGAGAATTCAGCCACTTTAATGCGAATCGGTCGCAAACTTCGTGCTTCAAAATCCAGTCGGGATTGACTAAATCCGCCTCCAGAGACGGCCGCGATTCCAACAGCGGTGCAGCTTGGACAGGTACGCTGAACTACAACCAGATCTTCGACCAGGCCATCGACCGCCTGCATTCCGAGGGGCGTTACCGCGTCTTTATCGACATTTTGCGCAACAAGGGTGCCTTCCCCAACGCGCGCTGTTTTGCCGGTCACAACGGGCCGAAGCCGATCACGGTGTGGTGTTCCAACGATTACCTCGCGATGGGTCAGCATCCCAAGGTTGTCGCCGCCATGGAAGAGGCGCTGCACGATGTCGGCGCAGGTTCAGGCGGCACGCGCAACATCGGTGGCAACACCCATTATCACATCCAGCTGGAGCAGGAACTTGCTGACCTGCACGGCAAGGAAGCCGCGCTGCTGTTCACCAGCGGATACGTGTCCAACGATGCGACGCTGTCCACGCTGGCCAAGCTGCTGCCGGACTGCATCATCTTTTCCGATGAACTGAACCACGCCAGCATGATCGCCGGCATTCGCAACTCCGGCTGCGAGAAGCGTGTTTTCCGCCACAACGATGTCGAGCATCTTGAACAGTTGCTGGCTGCGGAAAATTCCGAAACGCCCAAGCTGATCGCGTTCGAAAGCGTCTATTCTATGGATGGCGACGTCGCCCCGATCCACGCGATCTGCGACCTGGCCGAGAAATACAACGCCCTCACCTATATCGACGAAGTCCACGCCGTGGGCATGTACGGCGATCGTGGCGGCGGCATTTCGGAGCGGGACAATGCCGCGCACCGCATCGACCTGATCGAGGGCACTCTGGGCAAGGCGTTCGGCGTGATGGGTGGCTATGTCGCAGCCAGCAAGCGGGTGATCGATTGCATCCGATCCTATGCTCCGGGCTTCATCTTCACCACTTCGCTCAGCCCCGTTCTGGTCGCGGGCGTGCTCGCCTCGGTCCGCCATCTGAAGCAAAGCAGCGTGGAGCGCGAAGGGCAACAGGCTGCCGCAGCCATGTTGAGGGAAAAGCTGCGGGCAAAGGGCCTGCCGGTGATGGATTCCACCACCCATATCGTGCCGCTGATGGTGGGCGATCCGGTTCGTGCCAAGAAGATCAGCGATATCCTGCTGGCGGAATACGGCGTCTACGTGCAGCCGATCAATTTCCCCACCGTGCCGCGCGGCACGGAACGCCTGCGCTTCACCCCCGGCCCCGCCCACTCCACCGCGATGATGGACGAACTGGCCGATGCGCTGCTGGAAATCTGGGACCGGCTCGATCTGGAACTGAGCGAAGCGGCTTGATCGCACGCCCGTTTGCGGGCGCGAACCCGGCTTGAATTAGGACCATATTTACCATTGCACGCCAAAGCTGATGCGAGGTCGGACTATCGGCCCTGCATGATGCATGTTGGAGTAAGATGGCGGTTACGAGCCTCCTTAAAGGTTTTGCCGGAGGACGCGAGAAAGGCAGCGAAGCGCTGCGCCGAGAGGTGCTGGACGACTTCGAACAGGCCGGCATCGGCTGGATCTGGGCCAGCGATGCCGACGGCCGCCTGATCTACCTTTCCGACAAGGCCATCGAGTGCCTGGGCCGCGATGCGCGCGATCTGCTGGGGCAACCGCTCGTCGCGCTGTTCGAGATCGACCGGGATAATCCCGAAGAAAAATCCGATCGCCCGCTGAATTTCCAGCTATCGGCTCATAACAGGCTCTCGGACCTTGTGGTGCGCTTCACCGGAAATAGCGAGAAACCGCGATGGTGGGCGCTATCCGGTCACCCGAAAGTCGGCCCGGACGGTTCCTTCCAGGGTTATCGCGGCAGCGCCAAGGACATCACGGTTGCCTTTCAGCGCAAGCTGGAAGATTCGCGCATGGCCGAATACGATGCCCTGACCGGACTCGCCAACCGTCACCGCATGGATCGCCGGCTGGATTCCACGCTCGGTGCCTACAGGACTGCCAAGCGCGCCTGTGCGCTGATGCTGCTCGATCTCGACAAGTTCAAATACGTCAATGACACCATGGGCCATCCCGCTGGCGACGACCTGCTGCGCCAGGTGGGCGACCGCCTGCGCGCCGTCATCGCCAACCGCGGCGAAATCGGTCGTCTGGGCGGTGACGAATTCCAGGTCATCCTGCCTGACATGGATGATCGCGGAGATCTGGGGGAACTCGCCGACAAGATCATCCAGATGCTTTCATCCCCCTATCAGGTAGACGGAAAGCGGGCGATCATCGGTTGCTCCGTCGGCATATCCATTGCGCCCTACGACGGGCTGGAGCGCGACGAACTCACCCGCTCCGCCGACCTCGCGCTCTACGCCGCCAAGAATGGCGGGCGCGGCATGTACCGCTTTTACTCGGCGGAGCTGAAAGACGTCGAGCAGGAACGCCAGATCATGCTGGACGACCTGAGAGAGGCGCTGGAGAATGATCAGCTAAAACTGCATTACCAGCCCGTGGTTCGCACCAGCGACAACGCTATCGTCGGGTTCGAAGCGCTGATGCGTTGGGAACATCCCGACAAGGGCAACATTCCGCCGATGCATTTCATCCCGGTCGCCGAAGATTCGGACATGATCAACCGCATCGGCGAATGGGCCATCCGCCGCGCCTGCGAAGATGCGATGCAATGGCCGGAAGCCGTGCGCGTTGCCGTGAATGTCTCGGCCAAGCAGTTCGCCAACAAGGGCTTCGTAACGGTCGTCACCCAGACGCTGGCCGAAACCGGGATCGATCCCGATCGTCTTGAACTCGAACTGACCGAGACCGTGTTCGTGGGCGATCTGGAAACCACCGAAAAGACTTTCAGCGCCCTGAAGCAGCTCGGCGTCCGCCTCGCTCTCGACGATTTCGGCACTGGCTATTCGTCGCTCAGCTACCTGCGCTCGGCCCCGTTCGACAAGCTGAAGGTGGACAAGAGCTTCGTCGATAGCTGCACCCAGAAAGACCAGAACAGCGCCAAGATCATTTCCGCGATCATCGGGCTTTCCGATGCGCTGGGCATGGATGTGACGGTGGAAGGTGTCGAGGCGTTCGACCAGTTCGACCTGGTGACGAAGAAGGGCGCGAAATACATTCAGGGCTGGATCTATTCCAAGGCGCGCCCGCAGGACGATATCCTCCAGGAAATTGCCAGCGGTGGATACAAGATCGAGCCCAGTGGCCCCGATACCTACCGCCCCGAACGCCGCAGCGTGTTCCGCCGCATAGGCGTGATCCACGAAGACCATCGCTACGAAGCGGTGATGCGCGACCTGAGCAAGACCGGCAGCCGTATCGAGGGCCTTGTCGGTGTGCCCGTGGGCACGGGACTGGTGCTGGACCTTGGCGGCGGACAACTCGCGGTGGGCAAGGTGCGCCGCAGCCAGGACGCAACGATTGGCGTGGAGTTCGAGACACCGCTGATCAGCGATGGATCCGGCGGCCTGTGCACCCGGCACCGCGTTTCGCCCTACGTGCTGGCTGCCGCCGGGATGCCGCTGACATCGCTGCCCCCGGGCAACTATCCCAGTTCGATGCTGGGTGACGGCCCCAGAAGCCAACCACAGTTCATGCAGGTAACCGTGCAGCGAGGCTGATCGGCTCTCGTCGCGATCACGCCAACGTTCGGAATCTGAAAATCGATGGTGAGCCCGCTCAGCGCAGGCTCACCACGTTGTCGCTGCTGCGCGGATCGGGGCGGTCACCGCGATAGAGGCTGTGCATCGGCTCGTCCGCCACCTGCACCGCCTCGCTCGCGCCGAAGCCATTGAAGCTGGTCTTCATCGCCGCGCCGTAAGCGCCCAGCATGCCGATCTCGATATAGTCGCCGGCCTGGATATCCTCGGGCAGCATGAAAGGGCCTTTCATGAAGTCCGCATCGTCGCAGGTCGGTCCGTAGAAAGAGAACTCGGCAAGCGGGTTGCGCAGGTCGTCCTCCAAAGCCGTCACCGGGAACCGCCATGCCACGTGCGCCGCATCGAACAGCGCACCATAGGCGCCGTCGTTGATGTAAAGCTCGTCCCCGCGGCGCTTTTCCACCTTCACGATGATGGACGAATATTCCGCGCACAACGCCCGGCCCGGTTCTGCCCAAAGCTCCGCCGAATAGGAAATCGGTAAGGCCTCGAAATGCTGGTGAATCAACTGGAAGTAGTCCTCCAGCGCGGGCGGATCGAGATCGGGATAGATGCTGGGAAAACCACCGCCGACATCGATGATGTCCACGGTAACGGCAGCTTCGACGATGGCGGCGCGTACACGCTCCAGCGCCTGCACATAGGCGAACGGCGTCATGGCCTGGCTGCCGACGTGGAAGCAGATGCCAAGCGCGTCGCAGTGCTGGCGGGTCGCCTGCAGCAGCGGCGCGGCATCGACAAGGTCGACCCCGAACTTGGCGGCAAGCGACAGCTCCGAATGTTCGGAGGATACGCGCAGGCGCACCAGCAGGTTAAGATCGGTCGCGGCCTCCCCGCTCTCGTCCGTGGTCGCCTCGACGATCTTCGCCAGTTCGTCCAGCGTGTCGAGGCTGTATGTCTTCACCCCATGCTCGAAGTAGGCTTCGCGCACGGCACGCTTCGTCTTTACCGGATGCATGAAGCACAGCGTGGCCTCCGGCAGGGTGTCGCGCACCATGCGCACTTCGGCGATGGAGGCGACGTCATAGTGCGTCACACCCGCGTCCCACAGGATGCGGATGAGATCGGGAGAGGGATTGGCCTTCACGGCATACATCGCCTTGCCCGGAAACTTCTGGGTGAAGAATCGGGCCGCGCGCGATGCTGCGTGCGGACGCAGAAGTGTCACGGGTTCGTCCGGCTCGAGAGCGCGGACTACAGCCTTGGCATCAGGATACTGGAGCAATTCAAGGGACCCCCTAACGACGTTACCGACAAGAAGCTGCCTTGCGGTGGGAATCCCTTGGGGCAGCGGAAGCGCGCATTTAAGCCCGATAGGGTGAATTGCAAGTGAATTCGGACAGACCGTTCCGCCGCAGGGCGTCAGCTCTGGAATTGAACGTTTGGCACTTGATCCACAATGCCTTTTTCGCTGTCGTCCAGCCGGTGAAAGTCGGCTTGCTGGAAGCCCATCGCGCCGGCGAAGAGTACCGCGGGGAAGCTTTCGCGGCCGGTGTTGTATCGCGAAACGGCGGCGTTCAGTGCGCGGCGGGAGGCGGCCAGCTTGTCTTCCACGTCCGCCAGTTCGCGCTGCAATTCCTGGAAATTGGCGCTCGCCTTAAGGTCAGGATAGGCCTCGCCCAGCGCCAGCAACCGGTCCAGCGCCATGCGCAGTTGCGCCTCGTCGCCCGAGTTGATCGAACCCTGCGCGGCCGTGTTGCGCGCGGCGATCACCTGCTCGAGCGTGTCCTGCTCGTGCCCCGCATATCCCTTTACCGTGTTGACGAGATTGGGGATCAGGTCGTGCCGCTGGCGCAATTGTGCATCGATATCGGCCACGCCCTGGTTCACGTTTTGCCGCAGGGCCACCAGCCGGTTGTAGATGCCCACCAACACCAGCAGCAAAAACACGATGACGACGATTGCGAGTATCAATTCCATGATGTCCCCCTAGCCTACCCTTGTTAAAGAGTTGTGTGCCATGGAACCGGCCAAACGCAACGGGATTCGGGCGAGCGGGGGAAACAGATGATCGAACGGCCGGACGTGAACGATCTGATGGCTGGCGAACTCGGCCAGTTCCTTCGTGGCCAGATCGCCGTGCGAGAGGACGCCAGGGCGAGCACGCGAAACCGCTATTTCATCTGCGCTGTCGTGGCTCTTCCCATACTGGGATTTGTATGGTTCGCACCGCTTGGCGAATTTCGCTTCTTCATAACCGCCGCCATGGCAATGGGCGCCTTGTGGTGGAGCCGCATCCCGGTCAACAGGGCGAAAAAGCACACCAAGTCGGGCATCAACGCTGCCATCGCGCAGGCGCTGGGGCTGGAATACCAGCACGATTGCGACGCCGGTCACGGCTTTGCACGCGCCAGAGCGCACAAGATGTTGCCGGGCTACGACCGGAGCAATTTCGAAGACCTCTGGCAGGGTGAAATGGCCGGGAAGCCTTTCACGCTCCACGAAGCGCATCTAGAGGAGCAGCGGGGCAGCGGTAAGAACAGGCACTGGGTCACAGTGTTTCGCGGCCCGGTTATCACCATAGGTTTTTCCCGGCGGTTCCATGCGACGACACTTGTGGAGCGTTCAGGCCGCCACACCAAGCTGCTCTTCTTCGGAGAGAAGGACAGGCTGAAAGTCGACGGACAGGTTCTCGACAAGGCCGATATGGTTCATCCCGATTTCGAAGATGCCTTCACGGTCTTCACCAGCGACCAGACCGAGGCGAGGTACCTCGTGCATCCCAGCTATATCGAGCGGCTGATTGCTTTGGAAAATGCCTTTTGCGGCAAGGACATCAAGACCCTGTTCAAGGACGGCGAACTGACCATCGTGCTGAAGAGCGAGAACATGTTCGAAAGCGGTTCCCTGGATCACAATCGTGATCGGGAGATGGTGGAAACCTGCGTCAGCCAGTTCATGGCCATGGCCGACCTGTGTGCGCAGTTGAACGAGGCGGAGCGCTAGCTGCCAATCCGTCGCGCGAACACGTGGCTGACGGTGCTGAAACCTTCCCTTTCGAAAAAGCGATGGGCCGCATCGTTGGCCACCCCGCTCTCAAGAAACACCCAGTCGATGCCACGCTGGCGGATGCGTTCCAGCGCGAGTGCGAGCAACTCGCTCCCGACACCCTTCCCGCGCAGATGCGGGGCGACGGCCATGTCCTCGATCACGGCGAATTCGCGCCGCGCCGATGATTCCCAGGCGATGACCAGGAATGCGCAAACCGTTCCTTCAGCGCCGCGTCCCACCAGCATGTCGCAGTCATCTGGCTCGGCAAAGTCGGCCGCGTAAAGCTCTGCAAGGTTATCCGCCCAGCGTTGCCCGTCCGGGCTGAGGCCGGTCTGGATTTCGCCATGGCTTATGTAGTCGGTGGAAAGCCCGACGACGGACGCGGCAAACGTTGCTGCGGCGCGGGTGTCGGCCGCATCGTTCCAACGCCAATCCATTCCGTTTTCGGATCGAGCCATCATACCCTGTCCGCAATTGCGTCGCCGTCTGCTTCCCGCAATGACGACGAAAGGTGGCGGAGTTTGTGGCGCCTGCGGTAGAACCAGTTTCCTAGCCCCTCATTCGACAATGGCTTGTCCGCTTGTTCAGGCCAATCAGCAATCATCGCGCAGGGCACCACCCAGGCGACGTGGCGATAAAAAGCCTCGCGGACGACACGAAGCTTATCTCTGGTTTCTTCCGAATCGTCTTGTTCAGCCGGAGGGGGATTGTAGTCGCGGAGGCCGTGGTGGCCGAATAGCGCGATACCGCCATCGAAAATATCTTGCAGCTCGTGTGTGTAATTGTCGCTATAAACCTCGCGCCAACGGTCGCGGAAATAGCGCACTTCGAGAGCCTCGAAGAACCATGCGACCCAGCTGGCATAGATTTCCGGGGCGATGATCCTGGCTTTCCGGAACCTGCTCGCAACCTCGAACAGGTTGAGGCACTGGTAATAGTACTGATCGACCTGCTCGGCGAGGATACCCGTGTTCAGTCTTTTCGGATTGCTGCCGGTCAAGGACCACTGGATGGCATAGGCATATTCCGCCCGGAACCGGAAGGTATCGATGGAGGCGATTTCGAGTTGCAGGTAAGCCTGGGAGCGCTCGACCCGCAGGGCCCGCACCGCCGTCGGCCTGCTAACCAGAAGATAGCCGACGATACCCGAAACCAGGCCAAGCAAGATGCCGATGACTGCGACAGAACCGTCAGTCATCGGCTCATTGAAGGCTAGTTCCCAGAAGCTTTCCATTGCGCCCCCCCTCGGCAATAATCAGCTTTGTTCGAACAGCTTCGCCCAGCGGCGCTTGTCGCGGTTTTTCCAGTGTTCGCGGTGGTAGGCATCACTGGCCAGCAGCGGGATGACCGAGCCGGCTTCTGCGAACACCATCTGCTCGATCCCGGTGTTGACCTTGCCCCAACTGGCAGCTTCCTGAAGCGTCGAGGAAGAGCATGCACCGTCGCGCACGTCAGCCACGGTGATCTGCACGGCATACTTGTGGACCGATACGTCCTCGTGGCCCAGGATCTCGGCGCAGACGACGGTATCCTGGATAAAGTTCTTGGGCACGCCGCCGCCGACCATCAGCAGGCCGGACTCACCCGCCTCGATCTTGATCTGGGTCAGTTCGCGGAAGTCGGCGATGGCATCGATCATCATGTATCCCTCGCCCTTCTCCATCTGGTCGACCTGGTGCTTCACAAGGCCGAACCCGGCGGAGCTGTCGACGAAGGCAGGGCAGAAGATCGGTACGTCATGCTCGTATGCCAGCTTGACGAGGCTGTTCTCCTTCTTGCCGTGCTCGCAAAGATACTTGCCCATCTCTCGGATGAATTCGCGGCTGGAATAGCCCCGGTGTTCCAGCGAGTTGGCGATCTTGTTGATCGTGAAGTCGCAGTCCTGCAGCTGCTCCTCGTCGATATAGGTATCGTAGATCCGGTCGATATAGAGGCTGCGCAGCGTATCGTCGTCGGGCACTTCCAGCGCCTGGTAATGCTTGTGGCCCAGCCCTTCGAAGAAATCCATGTCGACGATTGTCGCGCCCGTCGCCACGACGCAGTCCACCATGTTGGAACGGACCAGTTCGGCATAGGCATCCATGCAGCCGCCCGCGCTGGTGGAACCGGCGATGACGAGGAAGATGGTGCAATCCTTGTCTTCCAGCATCTGGTTGTAGATGCCTGTGGCGTTCGCAAGATCGCGGCTGGTGAAGCTCATCTTCTTCATCGAATCGATGATGGGACGGGCATCGAAACTGGTGATGTCGATATGCTCGACCTGGGTGGAAAGCAGTTCCTTCTTGCGCGTATCGTTGATCTTGCTGTCGCTCATTCTTTTAAATTCTCCTGTCCGTACACCCCCCGATAACGGGAGATAGGGTGCGTCGGTTCCGCAGACGCGCGGCGCGCGCCATTAGGTGCTGGCGTCGTTTTGGTAAAGCCGTAATAACGCGGCGATGAGCGAAGCACAGCCACAAAGAACGCCTACCCGCGATGGGGTGCTGGAGGCGGCCGCGAAGATGGCTGCAATCCTGCCTTCAACCCCGTTGATTCCGCTCGAGATCGGCGGGTCGCTGGTCTGGGTAAAGGCGGAATGCCTGCAACCTGTGGGCGCCTTCAAGATACGCGGTGCATGGCACAGGCTGACTGCGCTGGACGAGGCCGAACGCGCAGCGGGCGTTGTCGCGGTATCGAGTGGCAACCACGCACAGGGCGTGGCCTGGGCGGCGAAGCGGTTGGGGATCGAAGCCACCATCGTAATGCCGCAGGATGCCCCGCCCATCAAACTCGGCCGCACGCGCGAACTCGGCGCGACTGTCGTGACCTATGACCGGATGACCGAGAACCGGGAGGAGATCGCACAGGCGCTGGCCGCGGAAAAAGGCGCGGCCTATGTCCATGCCTTCGCCGATCCCTGGGTGATCGAGGGACAGGGCAGCGCGGGGGTGGAGATACTGGAACAGCTGGCCGCCCAGGGCGCTCAGCAGCCGACGCGCATCCTCGCGTGTTGCGGCGGCGGCGGCCTTTCTGCCGGCCTCGCCCTCGCGTGCCCCGAAGCGCTGGTTGTGCCGGTGGAGCCCGAAGGCTGGGACGACGTGTGCCGTTCGATCGAAACGGGCGAGATCCAGTCGGTAAACCCCTCCCCTCCTTCCACCGCCTGCGATGCCCTGCAGACCTTCCAGACGAGTGCGATCAACTTCGCCGTGCTGAAGGAACGCTGCGAGTATGGCCTGCGGGTGTCGGAAGACGAGGTGCGCGAAGCACAGCGCTTTGCCTTTACCAACCTGCGCCTTGTGCTGGAGCCGGGAGGCGCGGTGGCGCTGGCGGCGGCATTATCGGACAAGGCCAACCTCGATGGCACGACCGTTATCATCCTGTCGGGCGGGAACGTGGACCCGCAGCAGTTTGCGCAAATCCTGTCGTAGATATCCCCCCCGGCCAAATTGCGTTTCAATTGACAATCTAATTCTTGCCGCACAGTCTTCGGCCCGGAGACAGGGAAAGGCTTTACGATGAATACCCAGATACTCGCACCCGCTGCTGTCCTGATCGTCTGGTCGATTGTCATGCTGGTATGGATGGCCCTCACCCGATTCCCTGCGATGGCCAAAATGGGCAAGAGCGGCGGTAGCGGTGCGGGCTTGGGCAAGGCAAAGCCCGGCGCGCGCGGGCAGGACCTGGAAGGCCGCATCCCGGACGAGGTCAACTGGAAAGCGCACAACTATACGCACCTGATGGAACAGCCGACGCTGTTCTACGCGGTTGTCGTCATCCTCGCGATTGCAGGCGCCTCGCAAGACTCGGTGATAGCCGCATGGGCCTATACCGGCCTGCGAATTGTCCATTCGCTGTGGCAGGCGCTGGTGAACACGCTTCCGGTGCGCTTCACGCTGTTCGTATTATCGACCGTTGCCCTAGCCTACCTCGCGGTACGCGCCTTGTTCGCCACCATCTAACGCCTGCGGGGGCTTTCGCCGTCTCAGGCAGCGTCCTCGGCAAGGTCGCTGATGAAGTTCTCCGTCCAGCGTTGCACGTTTTCTTCGCGCACGCTGACGATCAGCTTTTCGTAGCGCGCCTTGCGTTCTTCCAGCGGCATATCCAGCGCCAGGCGAATGTTGTGGGCGATATCATCCGAACTGTGCGGGTTGATAAGCAGCGCGCCCTGCCCGTCGCAATCGAGCTGCTGGGCGGCCCCGGCAAAGCGTGACAGGATCAGCACGCCGGGGTCGTCGGGATCCTGCGCGGCAATATATTCCTTGGCGACCAGGTTCATGCCATCTCTCAGCGGTGTCACCAGCGCGATCTTGGCTGCGCGGTAGAAGCCGAACAGCTCTTCCTGCGGATAGCCCTTGTTGACATAGCGGACGGGCACCACGTCCACGTCGGATCGCGCTCCGTTGATCTGTCCCGCCTTCTGTTCCAGCGTCTCGCGGATCTTCTGGTAGCTGCCGATATCCTCCCGGCTGGGTGGTGCGATCTGGATGAACACCAGGTCGCGAACGCGGTCCGGATGCCGGTCGAAAAAGCGGGAAATCCCGTCGAGCCTCTCCGGCAGGCCCTTCGAATAGTCGAGGCGATCGACCCCGATCATCGCGGTGCGATGGCGTGTCGAGGAAAGCAGGCGCTGTCCTGCCTGCCTGGCTTCCCCGGTATCGCCCTTCGCGATGAAGAAATCATAGTCGATCCCGATGGGATAGGCGCGCGCCACGGTCGTGCGACCGTCCAGCGTTATTTCGCCAGTTTCGTAGTCGACCTTGGCCCCCAGTTCCTTCCAGCAATAGTGCAGGAAACTGTCCAGCCATGTGTCGCACTGGAAGCCAAGCAGGTCGTAGTGCAGCAGCGCCTTCACCAGCCGCTCGTGATAGGGCAGCGAGACGAACAGGTTTGTCGGCGGCCACGGCGTGTGCAGGAAAAAGCCCATGCGGTTGTCCACGCCCAGGGAACGCAGCCGCTCACCCAGCGGCATCAGGTGATAATCGTGGACCCACACCACGTCGCCCTTGTCGATCAGCGGCAGGACGCTGTCGGCAAAACGCTCGTTGACGCGCTCGTAACCCTTGCCGAATTCGCGTTCGTACTGGGTCAGGTCGATGCGGTAATGCAGCAGCGGCCATAGCGTGGAATTGGCGTAGCCGTTGTAATATTCCTCGATATCCTGATGCTCGAGATCGATCGTCGCCGTGGTTACACCGTCGGACGACTTAACATAGTTGATCGATCCGCTGAACTCGTCGCACTCCTGTCCGGACCAGCCGAACCAGATGCCGCCATTGGCCTTCAGTGCAGCATTCAGCGCCCCCGCAAGTCCGCCCTGTGCCCCGGCGACCCCGCGTGCCTTGGGAACGGCGACACGGTTCGAGATGACAACAAGACGCGGCATTCAAGCCTCCTAACGTACGGTATTCCAGCTTTTCGAAAGCAACGAGGCGCAATTGATTATACCCACCAGCGAGTAGGTTTGCGGGAAGTTCCCCCACAGTTCGCCCGTTTCGAAGTCCATGTCTTCCGACAACAGGCCCGAGCCGGTGCGATGGTCAAGCATGGCGCAGAACAGCGTTCGCGCCTCGTCCTTGCGATCCATCAGCGCCAGCGCCTCGATCAGCCAGAAGGTGCAGATGTTGAACGCCGTTTCGGGCGCGCCGAAATCATCCTCCGCCGCATAGCGAAGCATGTGCTCGCCGCGCCGGAGATCGCGTTCGATCATGGCGAATGTGGAAAGGAACTTTTCGTCGTCAGGGGCGATGAAGCGCAGTTCGAGCAGTTGCAGCAGACTTGCGTCCAGGTAGTCGCTTTCGAAGCTGGCACCGTAGTGACCGCCCTCGCCGTTTTCCTTCCACGCCTTTTCCTCGATCTTTGCCGCGATCGTGTTGGCGCGGTCACGCCAGAAGGACTCGCGGTCTTCCTTGCCAAGGTAATGCGCTGCGGTCGCGAGGCGGTCGCAGGCGGCCCAGCTCATGACGGCGGAGTAAGTGTGGACTTCCTGCCGCGTACGGAATTCCCACAGACCGGCATCGGGCTGGTCGTGCATCTTCCACGCCATTTCGCCAACCTGTTCCAGGCTTTCGAAATCGCGGTCATCCGCCATGCGCAGAAGTCGCTTGTCCAGGAAGCCCTGAACCGTCGGCAGCACGATCTGGCCATAGCAGTCGTGCTGTACCTGCTTGTAGGCGGCATTGCCCACGCGCACCGGCCCCATGCCGCGATAGCCCGCCAGCCAGCTTGCGGTCGTTTCGTTCAGTTCGGCGACGCCCATTACAGAGTAAAGCGGCTGAATCTGCCCGCCCTTGGCCGAATCGACGATATTGCGCAGATAGCCCAGGTACTTTTCCAGCACGTCCAGCGCGCCCAGCCGGTTCAGCGCCTGCACCGTGTAATAGGAATCGCGGATCCAGCAATAGCGATAGTCCCAGTTGCGCTCGCTGTGCGGTGCCTCCGGTATCGAGGTGGTGAGCGCGGCGACAATCGCGCCGGTTTCCTCGTGCTGGCACAGTTTCAGCGTAATGGCGGCGCGGATGACTTCCTGTTGCCACTCGAAGGGCGTCGCCAGGCTGCGGGCCCAGTTCTGCCAATAGCTGCGCGTGGATTGCTCCATGCGGCGAACCTGTTCGCGCAGGTTGCCGACAAACGGCTCGTCCGGGCCGAGGAAGAAATGCGTATCTTCCTCGATGCGGAAAGTTCGTCCATCCTGGATATAGCCAACCGCCGCATCGGTAGACAGCCGCAGCGCCTGCCCCTGTGTCAGATAGCGAATGTGATTGGTGCCGCTGGTCGTTTCCGCGACCTCGGCGCCGTAATTCTTCATCGGTTTCAGCACGACCTTGATGCGCGGGTTGCCCGCGACAGGCCGCACGATGCGGGCATAGGCGACCGGCCGGTACATACGGCCCGACCGTTCGAAGCGCGGACAGAAGTCCAGCACTTCCACCACGCTGCCATCCTTCGTTTCAAGCCGCGTGAGCAGGATTGGCGTGTTGCGAATGTATTCCTGGTGAGAGGAAACCTGGCCTTCCAGTTCGAACCGCCAGACGCCAACGTCCTGCGAATCGCCGTTCAGCAGGGCGCAGAAGGTGGGATCACCGTCTACGCGGGGGACACACCCCCAGACTATTCCGCCACGGTTGTCGATAAGGCCGGAAACCTGGCAGTTGCCGATGGGCCAGAGGTCGAGATCGCTTTGATGTGCTGTCACAGCCCCAACCAATGGTGCACCGCAGCAGGGGTTGCAAGGCCGTATTTGGCGCAGGTTGGCTCGCGATCGCCCACGATCACGCCGAAACCTCCCATGTCACGGGCGGCCCGCATCCCGTCCTCGTCGGTGATATCGTCGCCCACGAACACTGGCCTGGTTCCGGCAAACGGCGCGCAGTCCATGAAGGCACGCAAGGCCGAGCCCTTGTTCGCCCCGCGCCCTACCAGTTCAATCACGCACTTGCCGCGTTTGATGTCGAGAGCGCTCTCCTTCGCCACCCGTTCGGCAAAGGCCAGCCCCTTGTCCTCCAGCGAGGGATCGGACCGGTAATGCAGCGCCGCGCCGTGGGGCTTGTCCTCCAGCGCAAAGCCGGTTTCCTGCGCGAATTCGGCAACCTCGGCCAACAGCTTCGGCGGCAAGCCCTCGGGCACCTTGCCGATGTTGATGCCATCGGCACCGCGACAATCGCTGCCGTGCGAACCGGCGCAAGCCAGCTTCACCGGCCCCAGATGCTTTTCGAGATCGGAAATGGCCCGCCCGCTTACAAGCGCGAGTCGTCCTTCCATCCGTTCGGCAAGCGCGTGCAGGCTGCGGGCAAGATGATCGGGAACGTCGATCCCGTCCGGTGTCGGGGCAAGGTCGACCAGTGTCCCGTCGAAGTCGAGGAACAGTGACACAGGCCCGTCGGCCTGAAGCGCGGAAATATCGGGCGGAAGAGGCAAGGATGTCATCGCTGCCGGTCTAACAACGGGGTCTTACATTACAAGGGCAAGGACACGGCGAAAAATTTCACAAGCCAAAAGCGTAATCCTTCCCTATGGGGACCGCGAGTGCGCAAACTGACTTGCGCCTGCGCTCCATTCTCCAAGAGACATTTCGCCGCCCGCAGCGATCTGGCGCAATTCTACTCTATCGACAGGCCGTGCCATGAATTTC
Source organism: uncultured Sphingomonadaceae bacterium (assembly GCA_947493195.1). Lineage (GTDB taxonomy): Bacteria > Pseudomonadota > Alphaproteobacteria > Sphingomonadales > Sphingomonadaceae > Alteraurantiacibacter. The sequence goes on from CANLQG010000012.1 coordinate 34,188, forward strand.
CCTCCCCTACCCTCCAGCCTGGAAGCTGCCCTCTCCGAGAAAGGCTATGCCTCCGCCACCCAGGTCCAGGCCGAAGTCCTGGATGCCAAAGCAGCCGGGCGCGATCTCGTCGTGTCCGCCCAGACCGGCTCCGGCAAGACCATCGCCTTCGGCCTCGCCATGGCCGGCGAACTGCTGGGCGACAGCGACCGGATGCCCTTCGCCGAAGGACCTCTTGCCCTGGTGATCGCGCCGACGCGCGAACTCGCCCTGCAGGTCAGCCGGGAACTGGGCTGGCTCTATGCAAAGGCCGGCGGCCGCATTGCCACATGCGTGGGCGGGATGAACCCGCAGGCAGAGCGCAAGGCATTGCGCTCTGGCGCGCACATCGTTGTCGGTACTCCGGGCCGCCTGCGCGACCATCTGGAGCGTGGCGCGCTCGACCTGTCGGGCCTGAAGGCCGTCGTCCTCGACGAAGCGGACGAAATGCTCGACATGGGCTTTCGCGAGGAACTGGAAGAGATTCTTGATGCGACCCCCGAAGGGCGCCGCACGCTGCTGTTCTCTGCCACCATGCCCAAGCCGATCGAGGCGCTGGCCCGCCGGTACCAGCGCGACGCACTGCGTATCGCGACGATCAACGACAGCCGCGGGCACGGTGACATTGCCTACCAGTGCGTAACGGTGTCTCCACCCGAAGTAGAGAACGCCGCCGTCAACCTGCTGCGCTATCACGAGGCGGACACGGCCATCCTGTTCTGCGCTACGCGCGAGAAGGTGCGTCACCTGCATGCCACCTTGCAGGAACGCGGCTTTGCGGTCGTGGCACTTTCGGGCGAACATTCGCAGTCGGAACGCAACCAGGCGCTGCAGGCCCTGCGCGACAGGCGCGCGCGCGTGTGCGTCGCAACCGATGTCGCCGCGCGCGGGATCGACCTCCCCTCGCTAAGCCTGGTGATCCATGTCGAGATTCCGCGCGATGCGGAGACCCTGCAGCACCGCTCCGGTCGCACGGGCCGCGCCGGGAAGAAGGGCACCGCCGTGCTCATCGTTCCGTTCTCGCGCCGCAAACGGGTCGAATCCATGCTGCGCGGCGCCAAGGTGTCGGCCGAATGGATCGACACGCCGGACAGGGATGCGATCAAGGCGAAGGACCGTGAACGCCTGCTGGAAACGCTTCTGCAGCCGGTCGAGGTTGATGACGGGGATCGCGAACTGGCCGAGCGCCTGCTGGCAGAGCGTACCCCCGCGGAAATTGCCGCGATGCTGGTGCAGGCCCACCGCGCGAAAATGCCCGAACCGGAAGACCTGATCGCCAATACGCCCGAAGCGCGACGCGATGCACAGAAGGAACGTCATCGCCCCGGCTTTGAGGACACAGTTTGGTTCCGCATGGACCTTGGCCGTCGCCAGAACGCCGATCCTCGCTGGATCCTGCCCCTGCTCTGCCGCCGCGGTCACATCACCCGCAACGAAATCGGCGCGATCCGCATCGGGCCGGACGAGACCTTCTTCCAGATCCCGCGCCCGATCGCCGACAAGTTCGCCGATGCCGCCGCACGTTCCGCGCAGGCCGAAAGCGATGACGAGCCTGTGAACATCGAGCGTTCCGAAACCGGCCCGCGCGAAGTCGCCCGCACCAATCGCAACCGCCGACCGGGGCACGACAATGCAGGGCCGCCAAGGGTGAAAGCGAAACCCGCTTTCAAGAAGTTCGACAAGAACAAGGACATGAAACCCCGTCCGGCAAACAAGGCGGGCAAGCCGCACCGGGGTTCGAAGCCTTCACCCAAGGGCAAACGCGACTGAGCGCAGGTCGCTGTCAACTTCCGCAGACAGGGCAGCACCTAAGCGACAGATAGATGCAACAATCGGGCGATGCCTGCGTTGATGAGAGAACGCTCTAGCAAGAGCACCTTTCAACACCAGACCTACAGGTGTCCCCAATGAACATTCTTGTCGCCGGCTCTACCGGAAACACTGGCCTCCGTCTTACCCGCCAGCTCGTCGAAGCTGGCCATAACCCGATCGCCATGCACCGATCTTCATCCGACACGTCTCGCCTGCCCGCCGATGTCGCCAAGCGGGAGGCAGACCTGACCCAGCTTGGCGACGATGTCTGCGACGGCGCGGATGTCGTCGTGTTCGCCGCCGGATCGGGCGGCGACACGAGCGAAGAGATGACCGACAAGGTCGACCGGGATGGCGCGAAGAGGCTGATCGATATTGCCGCCAGCAGCGGTGTGAACCACTTCGTGATGCTGAGTTCGGTTGGTGCGGGAGAACCTGACCCCGATTCCGATCTCGCCCATTACCTGCAGGCGAAGCATGATGCCGATGAACACCTCAAGGCATCGGGATTGTCCTACACCATCGTTCGCCCCGTGGCGCTGACGGACGACGACGGCTCTCGCGATATACGCCTTGGCGATGATGCCGATCCGAGCGGAAAAGCAGCGCGCGGAGACGTCGCGGCGATACTCGCACGCGCGGCAACAGACAGCTCGCTTGCGGGCAAGGTATTTCTGATGGAAAGCCGGGACTGACCAGCTTTCCCCCAAGTTCTGCCGCAACTACTGCGCGGTTCTATCGATCGTGCAGGAACTGGTAGCGGAGGAGGGACTCGAACCCCCGACACGCGGATTATGATTCCAACGGGAAAGTGGTGTAGACGCGTCTACGTGGATCATATGAATTCAATCCGCACTGCAAAATGACGCTGCTGGCTATGCGTCAATGTCCGCTAGCATCGCCCGACAAATTTTGACTGTTCACCGCGATTGAAATCAGTCGAGAATGATGCGTTTCCCGAGCTTTTTCCCAAGATGATCCAACAGCTTGTTGATACTGATAGTGACGAAATGCGCGGTGTGCTCCACTGCTTCAAGGAAGTCATGCAGCTCGTTTATTGGCATAGCTGTCGTCGCAAGATGGCGTATAACAAGACGGTCCCCTTCTTCGCGCACTGCCAATGTGAATCTTGCAAGGTCGGAAACGTCCGAGTGAGCTGCAACAGTATTGCGCAGTTCGATCATGCGACGATGAACCCTCATTCCTTCGTCTGAACCTTTGTAAACTTGCTTCGGATTCAAGGTTGGAATGCCTGGTCCCGACTGCGAGAAGCATCGGCCGTAAGCCATTATCCCCGCGACAAATAGGGCTTGAGCATCGACAACGTCGTCGAACTTGCCGAGCCGCACTTCTCGGAGCTGCAATCGTCCAAAGCTCTCCGAAGCGCTGACGCAATTCAACAGAAGGTGATTCCAAAGGACCAGCCGCTCAAACCCCGAGGGATTTAGAGCGAATCCTTCAGTCACAACTCCAGCCAAATGCCTCTCATATTCAGCATCTGAGATTGTGCTCATAATCTAGAACCTGGCACCTGAGCTAAATTATGAACGCGGCGCGTGAACACCGCCGCTTTTCAGCCACCGATCAATAAGCTCATTGATATTAATTCCAAATCCAAAGAAATTTGGCTTCAATTCCATTACCTTATTCGCAGCTTCGAGAAGGTTGTCCTCTGACTGGAAACGACCCAAGAACTCGTCGCTCTCTCCTCGAACGAAAGTGGACAGCAAGGTAAAAAACTGTTGCCATCCCCCAAACCGCTCCTCTGCATTTCGGAGCGGAACGACAAGTCGCAAACTGTCTGAATGGAGTTTCTCAGGATGGTCATTCGTAATTAGCAACGCAGGCAACATCGCCAGAAACGTGCTATCCGTGTTTCCCTCGCCAAGATACTTCTTAGCCACCGACGTCGTAAATTGCTTCTTGTCCGTGCCAACCGCAATGACAGCATGGTTCCCGATGCTTCGGGCAATCTCCATGAAATTTTGTTCAACCATATCATAAAGTGGTTCACGAAACTGACCATTCACGACAAAAACGTAGAAATTTATATTGTCGTCGACTGGAAGGTTAGCCAGTTCGTTCAGAACATACCCCATCACAGGTCCTTTTCAATTTCGGATAAGCTGGAGGCTACTCCTGCAACGTCGCCGTCACTTTCGCCGCTGTGCGATCCTCGAACTTCAGCATCCACTTACCATCTAAGGTGCACCACTTTTCCTCCACCCTGTCCACTAGAGCAAACTCGGTGATGACAGGATTGGCAAGCGCTTGGGTGACAATCACAATTCGGTAATGAGCGCGCGGCCTTTTTTGACCCACATATTGTTTGAGACACGACCTTTCATTGACAGTCAATTCAGCAGACACATCGCGGCCAGATCTGCCCTTCACTTCAATGTGGAGCACTTCCTCTTTTCGCGTAGCAAGGAGGTCAAAGCCGACGTTGTCTCGCTCTACCGACTTGACATGGTAACCCATGCCTTCCAGCCTTGATCCAACGGCCATTATCGCGGCAACCTCGATTTGTTTGCGCCGCTCTACGTCGACCATCCATTTGGAAGGAGTCTTCTTCGCCTTTTTGAGGCGCGACTTGTTCGATGACGGATTATCGAATTCAATGTCGGCGAGGATGGATTCAAGGCGTTTCATAGCCGTTGACCCAGACTTAGGGTAGAACACCTTCTGCTGACCTGGCCACGAACCTCCGGTCCGCGGCTGGCTTGGCCGAACAAATATTGGCCGATCGCTTGGCTCTAGCAGAACACAGTCTCGGGCCTTCGCCTTGCACCGATAACCGGCAATATCCTTCGGACCAACTCTACGATGTTTGGCGGTCTTACCGGTCGCCTCCTGATCTGACCTATAAACTGTCGCGTTTCGCCAGACTCCGACCACCGCTCGTCCACCCTGCTCAGGGTGTGGTGCGGTCCAAACAATGGTCGCACCGTTGAGCGTCGCAGCGTTGCGATCAACATTGAAATGTTTTTCTAAACGGAGGTTGCCCGTCGGAGGAACATAACCATAGCAAACATCGTCAATGGCGCGAAAATTAAACATCTCGTGACCGTAGCCATGCTCTAAAGCGTATTTGAAGCCACCCGCGCTAAAGCTAGCTCGGTCACCGTCGTATTCTGCCATCCATGCTGTATGAAAAACAATTATTCCTGACACTTGCGCCACACCCCCCCCAAACCTGTGGCGAACTGTTCGCACAAACGGCGTCGCTATAGAACCCCGTAAACACCTACCGCGCACAAAGTAATTTGGGCAAAGCAGAACCGATCTGAAGCGACAGTAAGGTCTGATATGCGTGGCCAACTATTATTCGCAGATGCGCAAATGGGGTTGAGATAGTTCACGCAGCCAGAAAACCTCGTTCTATAAAGTCCGTCAGATCCACGTCCTTCGCGGGTTCCTGGAGCAATTTCTGATCGAAATCATAAGTCATGTTGATCAAGGAGTGTCTTAAGATAGTCTAGATCTGCTTAACGCTTGATGGTCGAAGGGCCATGCCACTAGCGGGAATGGGAGAAGGTTATTGGGTGACTGCTCTGCCCTAAAATGGCAACTCTCGCTTCTCGGAGCGTGTTCGCCTCACCCCGTGCTTCTCAGTCTTGAAACTAACTCCATCGACATGGTGAACTTCCAGCGATTCAAGGTCTATTTTGAGCTTTGGCACTCGTCCGTCGGCTTCATGATCGACGAACAGAGGCTCCGCTCCCCAGGGTATGTCGGGAAAGGGGTCATCATCGTCATCGCCTTCTTTCTCTTCTGCAGGCGGGACTTCTTCGTAAACAGAGTAGTGGATCTCTGGGCCGTCATCAGTGTCCCAATGCAGGTGCGCCCTGATCTCGGTTCCTTCGGCAAATTCCAGTTCCTCGACCTTGGATGCATCATGAAAGAGCGCGACGTTTTTGCCCTCACCTCCAACTTGCGCGGAACGATACAGGATGCCGTGCAACTCTGTGTCAGCTTTTTGAGCGAGGAAATCTGCGACCATCTGAGTGGCGAGATACTCGGAAGCCTCTTCATTGGGCATGACCGGCATGGTCATGCGTGAGGTAAAGCCTTTCAGGAAACGGGCTTGAGCGAGTTTTTCTTCATATTCAGGATCGAAGATACTTCCCGCCACCAGAAGATCGCTCAACGCCTCGAGATCGAGCAAGCGAACATTTTCGAGAAGCTCGAAGTATCCGATAAGGACCGCACTTCCAACGGGAGGTCTTATTTCCGCGAGCGCGTTTTCTGACTTTGTCGCACCGTAAAACACCGAGATTCCTTGAGCGTTCATGCGACCCGCGCGCGCAAGGTGTGTGGGCGGACCTGCAAGCTCGATATCGGGACGTTTAAGGGCACGCTCGATATCATCGCCAATCGAAAACACCCGTCCTCTGAAAAAGCCCTTCAGCTCGTGATCGGGTCCGGCATCCACGATGACCGGCTTGCCTTCTTCGGTGGTTTTCTCGGCAAGGCCGGCGAAGAGTTTGGTGAGGAAGGAGACGGCCTCATCATTGAAGAAACGCGACCTGCGTTTGAGAGAGGCTTCGACCTCATTCCAGCCGAACTGCATCTCGTAGTCGGACGGACGCTTCCATTCGTAGTGGCTGTCGGAATCGAACTCGCACTCGTCACCCATCTGCGCCATTTCCATGTCTAAATGACGCTGGCTCAGGATTTCCAGAATGTCGGTCGCTATATCTTCATCGACTTCGGCGGCTTCACCAATGGCACAAAGCACTGGTTCACCGTGTCGCTCAAAGCCATGCTCGCGAGCCATCGCCCATTCGATCCCTTCGGGCTGGTCGGATGTGCGGTAGTAGTGGCGCTCGAACGCGCCTTCTACGTAGTCGGCAAGTTCCTCGATTGTGATAGCGGGTTGCTTGTCACCGCAATAATCGCAGGTTTGCCCTTGCCCTTCTTTGACAATTTTGTCGCCGAGATATGCTTCACTCACACATTCGGCGCAGACAAACTTCTTTTCAACCATCGGGAATCCTTATCAAGTGCAATAAGCACTCTCAATTGCAGTTCGGACTCAATCCCTCGAAACAAGTGCTTGAGAATTCAAGCCGCCAGCAATCCACGCTCCATTTCACCCATAAGGTCCACGTCTTTCGCCGGATCATGAAACAGGTGGCCGTAGACGTCATACGTCATGGTAATCGACGAATGCCCCAGCATCGTCTGGATCTTCTTCGGCGGCCAGCCCTGCTCAATGAAGAGCGAGGCAGCAGCATGCCGCATAGCATGCAACGAGAACCTCGGAGCGCCCTCCCCATCGACGATACCGCACTTGAGCATGAGCGGCTTGAAAATGCGGTTGTAGATGTTCGAGTGTGTCTCGACATTGCCAATGCCATTCGGAAACACCAGGTCGAGGTCGCCCTGGGGGCAAGCAACCTTCCATGCCTTCAAGACGTTCGCCAGCGCCGGTCCCATAGGAATCTCCCGCCGCCCTGACCGGCTCTTGGTGTTGCCCATGTCACAGTAGCGATCGGCTCGCTGCTTGACGGTGATGAGGTTGCGCTGGAAGTCGATCGCCGCCCAAGTCAGCCCTCGGAGTTCGGACATGCGCATGCCGGTCAGCAGTGCGGTCATGATGAGGGGCTTGTGGCGTTCTGGTGCGTTCGCGATTAGCGCCTTGATCTCGTCCTTGGTTGGGAAGACACGATCGGGATCGTGCCGTTCTGCACGCCGCAATTTCACGTCGCGCGCGACATTGTGTTTCACCAGCCCGCGTTCCTGCGCTGCACTGATAATTGACCGGAGCGTGGTGAGGCACTTCTTCGCCATTGCTCGCGTGCTGTCTCGAAGCATGCTGTCGAGGAAATCGCGGACATCGACGGCCGACAAATCGTTGAGCAGCAGATCTCCTATCTTCGGCTCAATGTGGTTTTTCACATGGCCGCGGTAAGAGTGGAGCGTCGCGCGTTCGAGCTGTTCGAGTTCGCAGCGAGCGATCCAGAGCTTGGCTGCATCGCTAATGGTAACGGTGTCGGGAGAGAGGGTCATTTGAGCATATCCTAGAGCGTTGGTTTATCCCGCTATTCTAGGAGACACGGAGTAGTCTGTCGGGTGGATTCCGTGCCTATTCGCTGGGTTTTTGTGCCTTCAATTCGACCAACTCATCGCGGACATCTCGCATGACGCGGTTCACCTCTTTCAGGTGCGCGAGCACGAAGCGCTTTCGCTCCGCATGATCTGCGCGCATCCAGTGGTAAGATAGCTTAGCAGCCGCAGACTTCGGTCCAGTCTTCCTATACCCAGCCTTCTGCGTCGCTCGATAGACGGTGATCTTGCCGCTATCAATTTGAGCGAGAAGATCGCTGTGACCGTCCTTTTCTAGCCGGCGAAGCCAATATGAATTGTCGCGCTTGATGGGGTCAGTCATCGCGCGGCTATAGACGCGTCTACATAGCTGCGTCAACAAGGTAATCGCTGGCGGTCTATTGATCGACTTTTTGCGGCGTCTAAACGGCTTCGTCAGTCACTTTTCAGTCCGAGGCCAAGCGGCTCCATGGTATACTGATGGCAAGCCACTTCCGGCCTGCGACAGACGGTTAGCGACCGCGCGTTGCCATACGCACAAGGGATCTCGCCGCTTGCCCTGCGGCATATCGGTAGCCGGGAAGAAGACCGGAGCCGAGCGAGTGCGCGCACCGGGAAAATCAGCCGTTACGACCGGCTGGTGAAAGCCCCGCTCCCATGTGAGTTAAAGGTTGCCAAAAAGATGGGGCTGACGCCCCTGCCCTGTGAGGATTGAAGGAAAGTCCAGCGGGGTGTGCCCAGCATGCGCTGGGTGACCGAACGGGCCGAGAGGCCGGGGTTTCGGAGCAGATAGGCTGGTAATGCGTTCCGCCAGCCTGATCGTCGCACGATCGATGCTCTCTACCACTTCCCATGGGATAACCAGGAATAACCCCTCCGCTGCCATGCTGATCTCTTTGCATGGTGGCGGGGGGATAAATGTCTTCCTTGGGATGGTGTATTTCATGTCTTCCTAATCTGAATTCAAAATCAAATGGAACGGTGCTGCGCAGCAGCGACGTTCCGCTACCGGGCGAAGCCCGGTAGCAATGAGACATGGAAACCATGAAGACCATGACGGTCACGGGAGCATGCGAGCGATGGAACACCGAAATCATGGAAGATGATAATCATAGATCAAGCTTCAGATGGTTCGCATGGTTCGCATGGTTCGCATGGTTCGCATGGTTCGCATGGTTCGCATGGTTCGCATGGTTCGCATGGTTCGTGGTCTTCAGTTAGAGAACAACCACCTTTGGTAGGTTTAGCTTTGTTCAATACCCTGGATATTGATTCCAAAGCATGCACGAAGACATCGGCAAGTTCCTGAATTCCCGGTGTAAATCCGAAAAAAAGAATTCCGCCATGGTTCACTAGGTGAACAATTCGAGCGCTACGGGGTTCTGCGGTATCCTGGTCTGTTTCGGGTGTCCCCCGTCAGCGCCTATGACACAGATTTGAGGTTGTGATTTAAGGACGATTTGGGCTTCGTCGTAGTGACGAAG
>CANLQG010000013.1 GCA_947493195.1 uncultured Sphingomonadaceae bacterium
CTGCAAGGTGCATATGTCTCTGCGACTCGAACGTTGCAAAGAGAGCGGTATGGGCAAGTCGTGCTGCCAGACACCCGAACCCGACGGCCATGCGCACAATAATCCGCGCAGGCGCCTTATCCTCTGGATCGCGCTGATCGCGAATGCCGCCATGTTTGTGGTCGAGATCGTTGCGGCTGTTGCCGCCGACTCCCGCGCGCTTCAGGCCGACGCGCTGGATTTCTTCGGCGATGCGGCCAACTACGCGATCAGTCTTGGCGTAGCAGGACTCGCGCTTTCCTGGCGGGCCAAGGCAGCGCTCGTGAAGGCCGCGACCATGCTCGTTTTCGGCCTGTGGGTGATCGGCTACGCTGTCTACGGCCTCGTCGCCGGATCGAACCCGGAGCCCCAGACCATGGGCGTGATCGGCACACTGGCGCTGGTGGTCAATGTGATCGTCGCGCTGATGCTTTTCCGTTACCGCGAGGGTGATGCCAACATGCGATCCGTGTGGATCTGCTCGCGTAACGACGCGATCGGCAACATCGCGGTGCTGGGCGCAGCATTAGGGGTGTTCGGCACTGGCCAGGCATGGCCCGATCTGCTGGTGGCAGCGATCATGGCGGGGCTGGCGATCTGGGGCAGCGTCGAAGTCTTCGGAGAGGCACGCCGGGAGCTGGCCCATGGCTGACGTGAGTCCGCACCGCCTCGCGGTCCTTCTCGCAGAGGAATATCACGCAGCCGACGAGGCAGAACGTGCGGGACGGATCGCCATGGCATGGCACCATCTGGAACGCGGGCACATCCTCGCCCAGACGCGGTTCTGGCCGCATCTTCAGTCGCATCGCGAGATGCTTCACCTGGCGTTGCGCAATCGCGACCGTCGAGAGGTGATCGGCCAACTGATCCGGTTTGCCCTCGCACCGCTCGGCAACCTCACTGGTCGGCTTCCGCTGGGAAATACCGGCCGGTCAAATGTCAGTGCTTTTGCACCGATGGAACTGCCGCCCGACCTTCATGCCATTCTCGATCCGCACGCGGATTGAGCGGCGACCTTATTCGACCTCCTATCTCAGAAAGACCGATTGACTGTGAAGAATCGTTTGTATGCGAGCCTGCTTCTTGGCGCGACCTCGTCGCTCGCTTTGACTACCCCTGCGTTCGCCCAGAATGCGGATCAGCAGGCAACCGCCCCAGAGGAAGAGGCCCGCGAAGATGACGAGGAGGGCAAGAACGCCATCATTGTCCAGGGCACCAGGCTCGGGCGACGCCTGCAGGACGAGCCGATCCGCGTCGAGGTGATCGCGGGCGAGGAAATAGAGGAAAAGGCAATTATGCGCCCCGGCAACATCGCCATGCTGGTCAACGAAACCGGCGGCGTGCGCGTGCAGGTCACCTCGCCGGCCCTAGGTGCTGCGAACATCCGTATACAGGGACTGGAAGGCCGCTACACGCAGCTGCTGGCCGACAACCTTCCGCTTTACGGCGGGCAGGCCGCATCTCTTGGGCTATTGCAAATCCCGCCGACCGATCTTGCGCAGATCGAAGTCATCAAGGGATCGGCCTCGGCGCTCTACGGCGCGTCGGCATTGGGCGGCGTGATCAATCTCATATCCAAACGCCCCGGCGACGAATTCGAAGCTGAAATGCTCGCCAACGCGACCACCCGCAACGGGCAAGACCTGACCGCATATGTCGCCTGCCCTATCACCTCGAACGCTGGTCTCTCGCTTACCGCGGGAGCACACCGGCAGACCGGGCAGGATCTCGATGACGACGGCTGGCTCGACATGGCGTCCTACGAGCGTCTGACCGCCCGTCCGCGTTTCCAGTGGGACGGGGACGACGGATCGTCGATCTACCTCACGCTCGGCGCGATGACCGAGGACCGGGTCGGCGGCACCTTGCCAGGGCGAACCGTTCCGGACGGAACCTCCTACGTGCAGGGACAGGAAACGCAGCGGCTCGATGCGGGCCTTGTCGCCCAGACGCCGGTTTCAGACGCCGCCGAGCTCAACCTGCGCGCCTCCGCGATGCGGCAGGACCATCTACACCGCTACGAAGATGTGATCGAGGATGACCGGCACACCAGCCTGTTCGGCGAGGCTTCGATCGCGAGCAGCAGCGGCGCCACTGCATGGGTCGGCGGGATTGCTTTCCAGCAGGACGGCTTCCGCTCGGACACTTTCACGGCATTCGACTACACCTACGATGTGCCCGGCATCTTCGCCCAGATCGAGCAGGAGGCATCGCTCGACCTGATCTTGGCGGCAAGTGCGCGCGTCGATTTCCATAGCGAGTTCGGCACACAATTCAGTCCCCGCCTGTCCGCGCTCTATCGCCCCGGCAACTGGACCATTCGCGGCTCCTTCGGCGGCGGCTTCTTCGCTCCCACGCCGTTCGTGGACGAGATCGAGGCGGCGGGGCTTTCGCGCCGGGAGCCGCTGGGCGACCTCGAAGCCGAGACCGCGCGCACCGCTTCGCTCGATGTGGGATATTCCGACGGCCCATGGGAAGCCAATGTCACCCTGTTCGGCGCGAATATCGAGAACGCCACGCGGCTGACGGAAATCGCGCCCGACAGGGTCGCGCTCGTTAATATCGAAGGGATGACGCGGGTGCGCGGGAGCGAGCTGCTGCTCCGCTTCAAGCAGAATGGTTTTACCGTGACCGGAAGCTACGTCTTCGTCGATTCAAGCGAACCCGATCCGTCCGGCATCGGAAGGCGCGAGATCCCCCTCACGACTAAGCACACCGCGGGCCTGGTCGGCATGTGGGAGGAGCACGGTAAGGGGCGTATCGGGGTGGAAGCCTACTACACCGGCCCCCAGGCCCTCGACGACAACCCCTACCGAACCCGATCGCGGCCCTATTTGCATCTCGGAATTCTTGGAGAGATCACCCTCGGGAGTGTAAGCCTGTTCGTCAACGCGGAGAACCTTCTAGATGTGCGTCAGACGAAATACGATCCGCTGCTACTGCCGCGACGCGCCGCAAGCGGGCAGTGGACCGTCGATGCCTGGGCACCTCTCGAAGGATTTATCCTGAACGGCGGCATAAGGCTACGCTTCGGCGGACACTGATTTGCTCTACTCCTCTGGCTTTGCGAGCTTAGATACCCTCCGAACTTCGAGCGTGCAGTGGCCGAGCTGCAAAGCTAGGCTGCCCGGTCCGTCCTTTCCGGCTGTCGCACTTCGACGATCCGCAGGCAGCGTTCCTTACCAGAACGGTCGGGCCAGTTGATCGCAGAACCGGCTTGCATTCCGATGAGACCGGCGCCCACAAGGGTCAGCACGGAGAGACGGTTCTGGTCCAGGTTCGCATCGCGCGGCCATACCAGTTGAACCTTGCGCCGGTCACCCGATCGCTCGTCGACGAATTCGACCTCGGATTGCATGGTCACAACGTCATGAGGCAGGTCTTCGGCTCCCACGACATTAGCCCGATCCAGTTCCTCGCACAGTTTTCCAGCTACATCCGGACTGCGCTCCTCGATGGACATCGCCAGTTCGTAGAGCGCGTCCGCTTCGGTATCGATAACATGAATGATCGGCTTTTCGCCGTTTTGGGAAGTGGTCATTTTTCGTAACTCGCTGGAGAGCCGCAAAAGGATCGCGGCTGGGCTGTAGATCGTCCGGGAGCCTCGTCCCGGACCGGATCACGGCCGTCGAGACGAGGCGTGCGCCCGTGCGGGCAGCTGACCTGCGTGCGCGAAATGTCGGTCGATGTGTTGCGAAAAGACCATGAGCCACATGTGGGCGCGATCTTCGGTTTAGTCAAATGGCATAAGACCAATCGCCTCGTCGACTATTTCGAGACTTTCGAGTCCTGAAGGCCTATCTAAAGGAAATGATGAACTTTCCTTCTTTCGGATTCAGGCGCGGCCCAGATCTCGCCATCGATCTCGGCACTGCCAACATGCGTATCATGGTGCGAGGCGAAGGCGTGGTCTTCGACGAACCATCCCTGTGCTATTACGAGAAGACGGCCGGTCAGATGAAACTGATTGTAGCTGGCCGGGACGTCCTGGCGATGGTTGATCGGGTTCCCGGAACCCATGTGGTCCGCCGTCCCCTTGCCCGCGGTGTTTTGCAGGATATGGACGCAGCTTCCGCACTGCTTGCTCATGGTCTCTCGTCGGTGGTTGGCAGGAAGCGTAGAGGACGCCCCCCAGCCATGATCGGTATTCCGGCGGACGCCACGAAGGCAGAGGCGAATGCATTGCTCGCTGCCGCGGACGATGCCGGCTTCGGAAGGATCGAACTGGTGCGAGAGCCTTTTGCAGCGGCTATCGGGGCAGACCTGCCCGTCCGCGAAGCCCGCGCGTCCATGGTCGTTGAATGCGGCGCCGGAACGACCGAGGTTGCGGTCTTCTCGATCGACGGACAATGTCGTTCGCGCTCCGTGCGTTTGGGCGGTCTCGGCCTCGACGAAGCGATTACAGAACATCTTCATCTCCGGCATCACTTCCTCATAGGCAGAATCACCGCCGAGACGCTGAAGAAGCATCTCGCGGCAGAAGGTGCCGAGGACGCGGAAGTGGAAATCAGAGGTCGATCACTGCACAATGGTCTTCCAGGAACGTTGACCTTGCCGGTTTCCGAGTTTCACCCCGTGCTGCAGCGACACTTCGGTCGTTTTGCAGATGCCGCCAGGCTTGTGGTCGGCGAAATATCTCCCGATCTTGCCGCCGACCTGTTGAGCGAGCGCGTTGTCGCCACGGGCGGTGGAATCTGCGCCAGATTCCTGGCTGAGGCGATCACCGCGGAATGCGGTGTTCCCGTGACCATCGCCAACGATCCCTCCGGTTGCGTTTCGCGCGGCCTGATGCGGTTGATGGAGGAGCGCGCTGCCTAACTTACGCCGGCAGCGTTTCGTCCGGGTCGATCATGCAAAACGGGTCCCGCTTCTTTGCAAGCTTGTGGTCGCGCGCTTACGTGCTCCTCACGTTCACCGCCCTGTTCTGGGCCGGTAACGCAATCGTTGCGCGCGCGGCGCGCGAGCTGATCCCTCCCGTCGCCTTGGCGTTCTGGAGATGGACGATTGCTCTGGCCATCATTCTGCCATTCGCATGGCGTCACTTGCGTCGGGATGCACCCGTCATCAGAGGGAACTGGAGGATGCTGCTGGTGCTTGGCGCACTTGGCATCGGGGCCTTCAACACCCTGCTCTACAGCGGATTGCAACAGACCACAGCGATCAACGCCATGTTGCTGCAGTCGGGCCAACCTGCCCTCATTCTGTTTCTCGGCGCGATTTTCATGGGTGACAGCACGACGGTGCGCCAGATCGTAGGTGCCGCCATTGCGCTGGCTGGTGTGCTCTGGATCATCGCTCGCGGGAACCTTGGTATTCTCGGCACTCTGAATATCAACGAAGGCGACCTCATCATCGGGCTCGCCGTGTGTCTGTGGGCGGTCTATGCGGTAATGCTCAGGCGCCGCCCTGCGATCCATCCCCTCAGCCTGTTTGCAGTGACCTTAATCGTCGGCATAATCGGAATCTCGCCGTTCTATGGGATGGAGCTCAATTCGGAACGATACGTGGTTTTGCAGGAGGAAAGCCTGCTGGCGATCGGATATGTTTCGATTTTTCCGTCCGTCCTTGCCTACCTCTTCTTCAACAGGGGCGTAGAACTCATCGGGTCTGCAGGAACCGGGATGTATATGAACATCATGCCGATCATGGGGGCGGGTCTTGCGATCGTCTTCCTGGGCGAACATCTGCGAGGCTTCCATGCGATCGGAATGGCGCTGATAGTTGGCGGCGTTCTTCTCGCTGGCCGGGGTAGCAAGCCTCTGGCGGGGGCTGTCGTTTCTTCGAAGACAGACAATATCGAACGACGAAATGAAAGTGAGTGACCGTTTCCCGACACACGCGAAGGATCCCGCATTCGGGCCGACGATCTGGGTCACACGCACGTCGCCGGATAACGAAAAGACTGCGGGCGCCTTGCGGCGGTTAGGGTTCGATGCGCTGGCTGTGCCAGTTCTGCGAGTGGAAGGTCTCCCTGAGAAAGCCTTGGACGAGCAGCCCGATGCGATCGTGTTCACGTCCGTAAATGGCGTGCGCCATCATTCTATCTGCCCGGCACTTCTCGATATTCCAGCGTTCGCAGTGGGCGACAGGACAGCGGAGAGTGCCGCCCACGCTGGATATACCCATGTCGTCTCGGCGGCTGGGGACGTTCTCGATCTGGAGCGCCTGATCGTTCAGTCCCTCCCGCGAGGGAACCGGCTTCTGCACTTCTCCGCCCACCGGCCGGCTGGAGACCTGACCGGCAACCTTCGCCGCAAGGGTTATCTCGCCACGAGTAAACCGGTGTATGAGACCCGCGATGTCGCTGTCGCGAAGCTATTGGCATCCCTTCCAGCACCGCACGAGATAAACGGAATTCTGATCCACTCGCCGCGCGCTGGTAATGTGGTGAACCGCTGCCTGGAACGGACATCCCGGCCATTCGGAGGCATCATCTATTGCATCTCCGATGCAGCCGCGGCTCCTTTCGAGGGGAAGCAAGGAATGGATATTCGTGTCGCCGCACGGCCAGACGAAGCCTCGATGCTGGCGCTCATCGGGAGCCCTTAACGGAACACAGGAGCAGCCGCATCCGTTAGCGTGACGGCTAGATAAAAATGGAGATGAACATGAACAAGTTCGCCCCGTTCCTTTTCGGATCCGCTCTGCTCCTCTCCGCCTGCAATGATCAGGAAGACCAGGTCGAAGACCGTATTGAAGAACAAGCCGAGCAGCGCGCGCAGGAGTCCGGCGACACCCCGGTGGCACTCGGTCTGACCGAACGCCAGTTGCTCGATGCTGAAATCCTGGCCGCGACGGAACCGAATTGGGTGACGTGGAAGCCGTGACAAAAGATGCCGACGGCAATGCGACCGAACTTCTCATAGAAGTCGAGGACAGCGATCCGGATCGATACGTCACGATACCGATTGACGGTCTGACCGTGACGACCCGTGGCAATGACACCGATCTTTCGTCGGAGATGACGATGGAAGATATCGGCTCGCTTCCGGATGCGCAGATTCAGTGACGATCGAGCGAAGCAAGCCGGCAAGTCAGCTTCCGCCTGCTTCAATGCCCGCCGAAGCCAATGTAATCGAAGAAACAATGGCCAGTATGTCCTGCCGCGGCAATGCGAACAGACCGGTCGAAGTCATCCAGTATCGCCACATCGCCATTTCCGAATCTCAGCGCGGCGAGCGTCGCAGTGTAGGCGCCATCGGGTGGAGAACATCCGATGGTGAGCCCGTCCGACAGATAGACAGGAATCTTTACGAGGTTGTTTCTTCGGGAGAGCTGCTTGAGCGGATAGACTGATCTGCGCATCGCGCACGAAGTTCGTTCTCGCGGGTCGCGAGCCTTTCATATCGGCATAATGGGATATGCTCGTTCGGCTCCTCACGGCATTCCGAGCTTGGATAGACGACCCCGGTTGATCCGCTGACAACGGCTCCATCCGTCAACTTTGCCCGTTCCTGACGATCGGGAGCCATCAAATGGATAACTTCATGACCGCGAGTCATGAGATGATCGGCGATGATACGCCTATGGCATCGCCACCAGACCGCCTCGGAACACATCAACGCCACTCGACAATCATCCGCTAGGTTAACGAGGTCCTCGATCGCCGACTGGAAGTCGCCGCTCAACGCATAGTCGGCGTAGTTATGGAAGCTCTGGACGCGCCAGTATCCGTTCAGCGCCGGATCCACATCATCTTGTCGTTTCCTTCTACCGCCGAGTTTATCGAAGTGTCCGTAGGCGATGTCGTGCTCATCGAGCAGATCGGGGAAGGAATGGATGTTGAAGGCGGGATTGGCGCGGGAGCGGGGGAAAGCCCGGACATCGGCCAGCATGTCCACATCAGCTGCTCTCAGCATGGCAATGACAGTGTCCGCATCCCGATTGGAATGGCCGATCGTGAAAACGGTTGGCATTAGCTTTTCAGCTTTGTAAGCGCACCTTCCTTGTGGGCTGCCACATGATCGGTCTTGTCGCTTTCGATCTCGTATTGAGGTTCGTCCTTCGAGGCACGCCGCGTATGGCCCTTGTAGTCGAAATCCGAATCGTGAATCTTGGAGATCGTTCCGCTGACTCTTCCTGCCTCGGAATTCCAGCTGACATGATCTCCGACTGCGTATTTTGCCATGATGCGCTCCTGCGTTGGGACGATGTCGTTCTTCCTATCAAACGGGGCATTGACAGGAATGTTTCGCAGTGGACTGAAATGGCTTGTTGGCTGGCAGGATCTGGCGACGGGGTATGAGCCCGGAACGAAGGGATCCTCGCTCCGGGCCCTTCCACATATCAACTACCCAGATACCCAATACCGCCGATGATGGCGCACATCGCCGACCAGAAAAGCAGCATGAAGACGATGTCGGGTATCGCGAACCGATCGAGTTTGTCGCGCTTCAACAAGGCATATTGCTGCGACACCTCGTCATCCATCGAAATCAATCCGACATCGAGCGCGCTTGCCTCCTTGCGGAACCGCCGCACAAGATCGTCGAGCTGATCAATCGGCAGGTCGGGGTATCGGGCCATTAAGGCCTTGGCGTATGCGCGCCGTTCGTCGCGGATCGCACCGCGTTGCATTTCGGTTTCCATTGAATGTCCTGACTGTTGGATGCGGATGAAAGTCCGCCGAAAGTTCCAGAGTGTCAGGAGAATGGAGGGCCGGTCGGAGGGGGACGCGACCATTTCGCAGGTGCGTCGGCCATCCGGTGGTAGGATTGCCGGACCTCCTCGCTGCGTTCCTATGCGTGCGCCTGACGAACCAGGGCCGGCAGTCCGCACGGTCCGTCGGGTCCATCGGCCGAAGCGCCCAGCTCGGTATCTGCTGAGAGTTCGGCGCCACGCCTGGGACCGGTATCGTAACAGCCGGTGGTTTGCGATACGGTCCATGCGGTCAAATCCCGCGCGGTGCCACCTCGATCCGCTGGGGTACTCTGCGAATGCAGAAGGGCTGCAAGAACAGCCGTCAGGATATGGAAGATCAGTTTCACGCTGCCAGCTCGAACCGGTCGGCGCGTGCGAGTTTCCAGGCGGCGCTGTAGAAATCCCGTTCATGCGTTCCTGACAGCAGCTCGCCGTCCTCGAGAAAAATATGAAGCTGGGAGAAGAGCCGGATTTCGGTCAGAGAGACACGTCTTACCAGATGGTGCGGTCCAAGCTCGGATGGGTGCGAGAGACCGGCAGCAGCAGTCATTTCCGCGAGCGCTCGCAACGTATTGCGATGAAAGCGCCGGACCCGCTCTGCCTTGTCAGGCACGACCAGGGCCCGCTGGCGCAAGGGGTCCTGCGTGGCAACGCCGACCGGACAGCGGTTGGTATGACAGGAAAGAGACTGGATGCATCCGAGCGCGAACATGAAGCCGCGCCCCGCATTGGTCCAGTCGGCACCCAGCCCGAGAACCGCGGCGATGTCGAACGCACTGACGATCTTGCCGGCCGCACCAATTTTTATCCGGTCACGAACCCCGGCACCCACGAGTGTATTATGAACAAACAGGAGGCTCTCGCGCATCGGCATGCCGAGGTTGTCGGCGAACTCAACCGGGGCCGCCCCGGTTCCGCCTTCTGCGCCATCGACGACGATGAAGTCGGGAAAGATCCCGGTTTCGCGCATCGCCTTGACCATTCCCATGAACTCCCATGGGTGTCCGACGCACAGCTTGAAACCGACTGTCTTGCCTTTCGATAAGGTTCGGAGCTGAGCGAGAAACTGCATCATCTCAAGCGGTGTCGAGAATGCCGAGTGCTCGGCAGGGGAAATGCAATCGACGCCTACCGGAATACCGCGTGTAGCAGCGATCTCAGGGCTGACTTTCTCGCCTGGAAGGATGCCGCCGTGACCGGGCTTGGCACCCTGGCTCAGCTTCAGTTCGATCATCTTGACCTGCGGGTCGGCAGCGTTGTCAGCGAAGCGGACCGGGTCAAAGCGTCCCTCTTCGGTTCGGCAGCCGAAGTAACCACTGCCAATTTCCCAGATAAGGTCGCCGCCATTCTCACGGTGGTAGGGGCTGATCCCGCCCTCGCCAGTGTCATGCGCAAAATCGCCGAGTTTGGCCCCCTTGTTTAGCGCTCGAATAGCACTGGCGCTCAAGGAGCCGAAGCTCATCGCGGAGATGTTGAAGATCGAGGCCATGTAGGGGTCGCGCGCGTCGCTTCCTCCGATGGGCACTCTGAAGCTGTCGGGATCTGCCAACGGCCTGGGCTTGGTGGAATGCGAAATGAATTCGTAGCCGTTCTTGTAGACGTCAGAGAGCGTTCCGAACGGACGGTCGCTAACCTCGTCCTTTGCGCGAGCATAGACCAGGGAGCGCTGTGCCCTCGAGAAGGGCGTCTGATCGTCATCCCCCTCGATCAAGTATTGGCGGATTTCCGGTCTTATCTTCTCGAAAGCCCATCGCAGGCGTCCGATGATGGGATAGTTCCGGCGCACCGCATGCCGCGCTTGGATAAGGTCGATGACACCCAAGAGACATAGACACGAGAAAATTGCGAGAACTGGCAATGCCCATGCGTCGCTAAGCCTCGTGAGTGCAAACAGGAGGCCAGCCAGGCAGAGGCCGAACACGGTAAAACGGGAGAAGAACACGGTTGGCTCCGGTCTCGCAAATGATGCGAGCATGCCTCGGGCTCGTTATCGCCTTGGGCTTGGAAAACATCGATGCTGGAAGTTGCAGCGCGGCGCAAATCCCTAGAACGCCCGAAGCGCTCTAGGGCTACAGGCGCGCGGTGCTGCTGCCTGCCGGAACCATCACTCCGAGACCATGATCGACCCGTGTCATAAAAAGGTAGTGCGATTTCGACATCGTAATTTCAAGTCGCACGGCTTGCAGTTCATCGTGTTTTGAAAATCTTTGTCTGCGGCCTCAGCTATGCAGTGGGCATATCACGGCTGATCAATCTTCGTCGACAACTGGCAGTTTGACGACCAAGGCCCAAGTCGCGGCCCATACGGTTCCGAAGAGCCAGCCTGCCAAAACATCTGTTGGCCAGTGGACGCCGAGGGCCAGCCGAGAAATTCCGATGGATATTACAGTCAATACGCCTAGCACTGCCGCGAAAACGCGTGTGCGCAGCGACTTTTCCACCCGAATAAATAATACGGTTATCGTGAGGTAGATAATCGCCGAGTTTGATGCGTGGCCGCTCGGGAAACTCATACTTGTCTCCTCGACAAGACGTGTAACCACATCGGGTCGCGCGCGGCTGAAAAGATCCTTGAAAAGCACGACAAGCATACTTCCGCTTAATGAAGCGCCCAAAACAACCGCCGCCATCCGGTAGGATCTTCTCGCCGCCATGAAGCCTGCCGACGCCACGACAGCAAGAATTAACACTGTCGGGCTACCTAAAGTGGTAACGTCCTTCATAATCTGGGTGAGCCAATCGGGCCCCAGCAGGTTGTCGGCATTCGCCGGATCACGAAATCCAAGCAGCACAGCACGATCTATTGCACGGGCGTCTCCCTCGTTGATTTCCGACCAGAGCTCGAGAACGAAGAACCCCATGAGAGAGACGCCCAGAATAGCCAGTATATAACGCCACGGTAGACGATCTTCTGCGATCGTAAGGGTTCTACGGAGCATATGAGGTAGATTGACGGCATAATCAGTGTTTTTCCGGAGCTTCATGTCAATATCTCTTCTGGAATTCACGGCTGCTTTCGACTGGAACGCAGCTAGATGCTCTGCCAGTTCTGAGCTTTTCTAACATGCTGCCTTCGACCATTCCGATTGGCACTACGTTATCGGGTCATCCTAATTCTTGAATGCCACCACCCGAAACCGTCAGTATCTCACCACTGATCCAGCTTGCTGCATCGCTGCACAGAAATAGAGCGGCGTTCGCAATGTCTTGCGGTTTTCCCAACCGGTGGATCGGAGTGTGCGCCAGCATGGCCTCCTCGATCTCGTCGGTCAGCACCGTTTCCAATGCGTGCGTGCGGATGGCACCGGGAGCAATGCCGTTGATCCGGATATCCCGGGGACCGAGATCGAATGCGATATTCCGTATCAGGTGATTGGTAGCAGCTTTCGATGATGCGTAGGAAGCCATGCGCTCGTTCTTGTTCTCGCCTGCCATTGAGGTGATTGCTAGCATGGCTCCGCCACCAGATTCGTCGATCACCGGTGCCGCGAGCTGAGCGAGGCGGAAGAGCGAGAAGATGTTGAGGTCGAAGGCGCGCCGGAAATCGCTCATCGGCATGTCGAACGGTTTCGGTCCGCCGCCACCCGCATTGCTCACAAGCAAGGTCATGCCGCCAAATTCGGCCTGCGTCGCGTCGACTACGCGCTCAAGGTCCTCCTCACTGGTGACATCACATGCGATGGCCGCGGTGTTCCCACCGGCTTTGGCAATCCTCGCTGCTGCTTTTTCAGCCGCTGTCAAATCGACATCGCTGACCATGACGGCTGCACCAGCAGAGGCGAATGTATCAGCGATTGCAAAACCGATGCCCGCAGCACTGCCGGTAACGAGTGCTACGTGGCCATCGAGTCTGAAGGAGTGACTGTCGAACATGTTGAAACTTCATCTGAACTGGAGGGAAGACACCGGAGGTGGATAATCGCTGCGGATTATTGACGAACTGCAATCAGTTGCCCCGGTAAGTCGAATATCCGTATGCACTGAGCTGGACGGGCACGTGATAGTGCCCATCTTGCTCCGTCACGTTGAACACCACGGTGATGACGGGAAAAAACGTATCAGATTTTCCTGCATAGTATTGGGCAACATCGAAGCTGAGGAGATAGACCCCTGGCGTAAGGTTTTCCGGATTGCCGAAATCCTCGGCTCGCCCGTTTGATTGCGTTAGGCTGGACGCGACGGTCTGCCAGGAGCCATCGCTCGCTTGCTTAGAAAGGGTGACAGGCACGTCGGCACCGCCTTTACCTTGCGAGATATTCAGGACATGGGTCGATATCTCTGCGGCCTGGGCCGGTGCGACTGCGAGAATGGAAGCGATCGCTGCGGATGCGAGAAGTTTCTTCAACATCGGATTATCCTTAATTGCGGACTGCGACGAGGCGCTGGCCATTGCCGGAGAGGACGAGAAAACCCCCAGCTTCGAGCGATGCGTTCTCGATCAGAGAAAGGGCATCGAGGAAACGGCGCTCTTGCTGCATCAATCCAGCTTCACAGGCGCGTTTGGTCGCAGCGATATTGCCAACCTCGAACGAGCTGCCATCGAGGCTATACGAACTGCTGAAGCGGTTGCAGCTGGTGGAACCATACAAGCGACCATCGGCCGTGAAGGTCATCGTAGGAGCGGAGATCTGCGCCACGACATCGCCGCCGATCTGGGTTACACGCCATTCGCCGTCCTGCAGGTCAGGAATACCGGCAAGGCCGGGATCGCCTGGCGATGTCATCGATACCCTTATGTCGCCGATATCGACGGTGTCATTACGAGGATTGAGCAGGAAAGTTTCGCTGGTGCGGAACAGGATTGTGCCATCGGGCTCGCGGATGAAGGCTCGCAAGCCGTAGAGCGGGCCGTCGCTCAAATTCAGCTTCGACACGTCGATCGAGAACGGGATCGGCGGCGATGCCTGTCCGATCGTGTTCGTTGTGCGCGAGAAGATGAGCTCCTGGTTGCGACCAAGGGTGATGTCGGAAACAACGATTTCCACCTGTGCGCCCGGGGGCAGCGCGATGCGCTCGCGATAGGACAGTGTGCCGGTAATTCTTTCTACCATGGCGACCTCACCGCTTTCTGCAGCGGGCTGAATGGTGGCACAGGCACTCAAGCTCATGGCGAGGGCAACCGATGCTAACAGCAAGTTACATTTCACCGTCATTCTCCTTGTTACCCTCCTGATTTGGGCGGGCGGTTGGGATCGGCGCCGAGCGGCCGTTGGCCGAGCCGTAAGCGTCGATGTGAAGCGTGCGAGTAGGGAAGGCGATTTCCACGTCGAGTTGTTTCAGTTTCCGCATCAGCGCGAGGAGCAGATCCTCCTGCATCTCGAGTGACTCCGCGAACGATGCAGTCCGAAAATAAGCGAATATCTCGATGTTGAGTGCGCTTTCGCCGAAACCTATGAAGCGTGCGCGAGCATCTTCTTCGAGGACATGATCGTTTTCCGCCAGGATTGTCCGGAACGCGGCCAGGACCTCGCTCATCTTCTCGGCATCCGTGTCGTAGCTGACCCCGATCACGTGTTTGAAGAGGAACTGGTCGCGAGCGGAAAAATTCTCGATCTTCTCGCCGGCAAGAAATCCGTTGGGAATCGTTACCAGCGTCCGGTTGATCGTGCGCACACGGGTCGAGCGCATGCCGACATCCTCGACCGTGCCGAACGTATCGCCGATCTGGGCAGCGTCGCCTACCTGCACCGGATGATCTCCGATGATCGTTACAGACCCGACCAGGTTCTCGATCGTTTTCTGCGCGCCGAGCGCCAAGGCGAGCCCGCCGATGCCGAGAGCAGCGATACCGGTGGTTAAGTCGACACCGAACGTGTCGAGCACGCCGATGAAGATCATGATGAGCAATGTGAGCTTGGCGATCCGCCGCAGCAGCGTGATGACCGATGCGGCCTGGCGCCGCTCCGCGCGGTTCATCCGTTCGCTCGCCATCCGCGCGACAGCATCGATCAGCCTGAACAAAAACCAGCCAAGGGAAAGCCAGGCCGCGATACCTGCGCCGCGCAGCAGCTGCTGGCGAGCGATGATCGAGGCCTCCATGGTGCCTGCAACATAGAAGAAGGCGATTGTCGCCCCGTAGAGGGCGAGCGGTGGGAGAGCGGCGTGGATGAGACGAAAGACGGTGCTGCTGCTGTGTTCGGGAATGACTCGCCGCAGGACCGAGATAATTGCAGCAGCGAGCAGGCGTAGCGCCGCGAAAAGCGCGACCGCTACGCCGATCAGCAAAAGCCAGTCCAGGACTGGCGCGCCGGCGACTTCGATCGCCTTTTCCTCGCTCTGTTCAGCAACTTCAGGCGAAGGCGACCAGTCTTCGAGGGCCGATACTGTTTCCAGCGAGATTCTCCATTGCAGCAATTTTCCCTCCCCAGCGGCAACGCGCTGCAGGATAATGGGCTGCTCGGAACCTTCGAGCTGGAACGTGCCGACTTGCTCCAGGAAGGGATCTAGTCCGTCTTCCAAGTCGCCATCGGGAGCGTTGGAAAGCACAGCAAAGGGTCGAAGCATCCCCCCGCTGTCGAGCGCGAGTTTCAATTTTCGAGCGAGATCTGCACCTTGAACCAGTCCTTCCGACGCGTCGGTCGCTGGCGAGCCTTCATCGTCTAGGGGCAGCGTGGCCGGATCGGGGGTGCCGGCGAAATAGCGCGCGGCCCGTTCGTAGTCCTCGGCGGCAAGCGCGTTCAGCAACGCTGTTACGCTGGAGCGCGGTGTTTGCCTTTCGAATGTATCTACCAGAGCTTCGGTTGGCGCTGTTTCGGAAGGCTCTGGCGTCGGAAGTTGGGCGTGCGCAACTGTCGCCCCGGTAAGAAGTGCCATGACCGCGACTGCGTGAACAAATAAACGCCGCAAGATCGAACTGATAGGGTTGGGTTTCATGGTCGTCTTTTGTAGGGTTGCGCCAAAATCCATGGCTGGTTGTCGTCCTGCAACACGAGGGCGCCGGTCGGGTCGAAGCGGTAGCTATCGATCGACTCAATGGCTCCTAGAAAGTCCCGTTCCTGATACATCAGCGCTTCAGGACAGACTTTACGCGTCGTCGTTACGACATTGATCGTCATGGCCGAGCCTTCGACGCGGTATCTACCGATGAGGAGATTGCATCCCGTCGAGCCAGAAAGCTGCCCGTCAAGTTCCAGGAGCAGTTCCACACGCGAATAATCGATGATCCCGCGCCCGGCGATGTCTTCCACGACCCAGGCTCCGACGAGCGGCTCCGTTGACTTCGGGACGCCCGTGCACGCGGGGATACAAAACATGGCTGCGATGCCGACCGTTCTCACAGGCGAGATCATGGCGACGTTTCCGTCATGGGCCGATCGGTCGATCGAACGGGCGTCCTGACCGGTCTGCGCATAAGAAGCCTGTCCACCAGCCGTGGCAATGAAGCGATGATCACGCCGGCCAGGATAACGAGCGCACCGACCACGTCGGACAGGCCGAAGATTTCGCCCGCCGCATAGCCAAACAACCCACCGAAGACTGGTTCGAGCGCGTAGATAATTGCGGCACGCGAGGAATCGACCCGGGCCTGCGCCCAGCTCATCGCGAACTGGATGTAGGCGGTAGCGATACCATAGCCCACGACCACCCAGAACAATGTCGGCGAAGCAACCGGCATTGGCTCCCCTGTGGCGAGCGCGAAGGCAGCACACAGCAGCGTGGTGGTGACCATCATCACGAACGCGATCCGCAGAGGATCGGCCCGGCGCACGTAATATCCAAGGATGACGACCTCTACCGCGATTGCAACGGCGCCAACGATCGAAAGTGTATCGCCGTAGCTAAGGGTGATGTCGGCTGGCGACAGGCCCGACATGATGGCTACACCGAGACAGGCAAGGACAACTCCGATCCAGATCCCGGCAGCTGCGCGTTGGCGAAAAAACAGCAGCTGAAGCACAGGAACAAGTGGCACGTAGAGTGCGGAAAGAAATGCTACGCGCCCAGTGTCCGTGGTTTGCAGCGCATAGGCCTGTGCGCCATATGCGATGCACGCAGTGGCAGCGACGACGATACCGGCAACCATTTCGGTGGCACCAATTCCGCGGGTCGCACGCGGCAGGACCAGCGCAAAGGCAACGGTTGCCATCAGATAGCGTAGGGCGACAAAGCCGAGCGGCCCTGTAAATTCCATGCCGATCTTGGTCGCGAGAAAGCTCGCGCCCCAAAGCACCGATGCAGCAAGCAGAGCGAGCTCGGGAACGATACGACGGGGGATGTGCAGTCGCTGCATGCCGACTTCCTGTCTCGCTAGCCAAAAAAACGAGCGCCGCAGATCTTGCGGCGCTTCGACTGCAAATATAGAGGCTGGAAAGCCGTATTTCCCTTCGAAGTTTTTCCCCTGCACAATAGAATCTGCGGAAAGGAGACGAGCGTGCCGCAGAAACCCTCGCTTGACCGAATCGACCGCAAAATCCTCGATATCCTTCAGCGCGATGGCCGGATTTCCAATCAGCGTCTTTCCGAGGCGGTGGCTCTTTCACCGAGTGCTTGTCTCGCGCGTCTTCGCAGGCTGGAGAAAGAAGAAGTCATCACGGGCTACAAGGCCCAGGTCGATGCAGCCAAGCTGGGTCCTAATCTTACCGTGTTCGCAGAGATTGTTGCTACGGCACACGATCCTGCAAGCACGCGAAGGATCGAACAGGCGCTTGCCGACATCCCCGAAGCAATCGAGGCTTATCAGGTGAGCGGGAGCTACGATTTTCTGGTTCGTTTCCTGGTTCCGGACATGGAGTTCTGGACCAATCTGGCTGACGAGTTGGCCGATGGGGAACTCAAGATCGAGACCGTCAGAACCGTGGCCGTAATGCGTCGGATAAAAGGATGGGTGGGGGTTCCTCTAGGAGCGACCTGACCCTCGCGTTTCAGACAAGTGCAGGCTCCGAAATGGATGGCAATGTCGGTT
>CANLQG010000014.1 GCA_947493195.1 uncultured Sphingomonadaceae bacterium
TAGACCAGCCGCCCGTTGATCGTGCCGCTGCCGGTCACCACACCGTCGCCGGGGATTTTCTGGTCCTGCATGCCGAAATCGACGCAGTCGTGCTCGACGTAGGTGTCCAGTTCCTCGAAACTTCCCTCGTCCAGCAGCACGTCCAGCCGCTCACGCGCGGTCAGCTTGCCCTTCGCATGCTGCGCGTCGATGCGCTTCTGGCCACCACCCATCCGGGCAGCTTCACGGCGTCGTTCCATCTCGGCAATATTGGCGGACATAAAAAACACTTACTGCTGTTGCGAATGGGGCGGAGTGGGACCCAACCGTAACGCAGTCCAATGTTAATTTGCAAAATTGCAAAAGGCTACTTTGCAAACTACGCTCTCGCGATGACACAGCGCCCGAGGATCTTTGCCGGAAGCCAGCTGAGGAAACTCAGAAGCAGGAAGGGCCTGCAGCAGACCGACCTGGCAACATTGCTTGCGATCAGTTCGTCATACCTCAGCCAGCTCGAACACGATGACCGCCCCCTGACCCCCAGACTGGCGCAAACGCTGGCGACACTTTTCCCGGTCGACTGGCAGGACTTCAAGCTCGACGAGACCGAGCATCTTGCAGACGCATTGCGCCAGGCCGTCGCCGATCCGATGTTTGCCGATCCGGTGCCGCCTGCGACCCTTACGCGCATTGCCGAACAGCAGCCCGAGTTCGCCCGGCGGTTCGTGGAACTGCACGAGATCTATCGCCGCACGAGCCAGCGGCTGGAAATCGTTGACGAGGCGATTTCCGCCGAAAGCCCGACCGGTTCGCGCTTGCCCTGGGAAGAGGTGCGGGACTGGTTCCATCTCTCGAACAACTATGTCGATCGGCTGGATCGCGAGGCCGAAGCCCTTCATCACGCGATGGCCGATGACGCCCATCACGTCAGCACGGGATCCCTGCGCAACTATCTGCAGGAATTGCATGGCGTAAACGTGGTTCTGGAACAAAGCGACACGTTGCGTACCTACGATGCCTCCACACGAACCCTGGCCATCGACGCCGGTCAGCCGGCAGCGGGCATTCGCTTTCAACTGGCATACCACCTGGTAGCCTGCTCGCTGAGCGAGCCGATCGATGATATTGCAGCCAATTCGGGCTTGCGAACTGTTACCGCGCGTGCACTGCTGAAGCTGGGGCTGGCGAACTATGCGGCAGGCGCAATCCTGATGCCGTACGAAAGGTTTCGTCGCACGGCGCGCGAATATCGCAACGATATCGACCGCATCAGTTCGATCTACAGGACGAGTTTCGAGCAGACCTGTCACCGCCTGTCGACACTGCAACGCAGCGGATCCCGGGGCCTGCCGGTGTTCTTCTGCCGCGTTGACATGGCCGGCAATATCACCAAGCGGCATAGCGCCACCCGCCTTCAGTTTGCGCGGTACGGTGGCGGCTGCCCGCTGTGGATCGTCCACGACGCGGTGGCCATTCCCGACCGCGTACTGGTCCAGTTGGCAGAAACCCCCGACGGTGTCCGCTACGTCTCGATGGCCAAGGGCCTGGTGAAAACCACCGGCCGGTTCGATCGCCAGCCCCGCCGTTATGCCGTTGCGCTGGGCTGCGAGGCAAAGCACGCCGACGAATTCATATACGCCGATACCCTCGATACCTCGCCGGGGGGGAGTGCCACCCCGATCGGACCGTCCTGCCGCATCTGCCCACGCGCAAACTGCGATCAACGCGCCTACCCACCCAGTGATCACGCAATCGCGATAGACCACCATAGGCGCAATGTGGTGCCCTATGATCTTGAAAGACAGAGCCCCGGACCGGCCAGGAGCGACTAGAGAGTATCGCGAGATGCGAGACCGGTTCGACGGGAATGTTCTTTAAAAACTTGACTGCCGGACCTGTAAACGACGTACCATCTTCCAGTACCCCGCACTAAAGCCTCGAGTTCGCCCCACGCCGGGTTGGCGTGTACATGTAAGCGCGGCGTTAGCCGACGATAGATACGCAAATCTATGACCGAAGCGTGGGATCAGCCAAATGCATCGAAACACTCCGCGACGAACTATGCTGAAAACTAGCAGAATTCCGCCCGTTTAGGCGATACTCTTAGCTACATCGGGAAGTGAATAGTGG
Organism: uncultured Sphingomonadaceae bacterium; assembly: GCA_947493195.1. Taxonomy (GTDB): domain Bacteria; phylum Pseudomonadota; class Alphaproteobacteria; order Sphingomonadales; family Sphingomonadaceae; genus Alteraurantiacibacter. The sequence continues at coordinate 2,110 of CANLQG010000014.1, forward strand.
TGCCCAGAAGAGGACTCGAACCGCTCTCAGAATGTCGCAAAACTGCGAGAAACTTGACCTTGGTTACTTAAGTGAGGCCCCCGTTGGTGCCCCCAGAATGTATTTTTACCAGAGGATTTGGGTCCCATCCTCGAAAAAACGCAATGATTTCAATAGGCGTCTTTTAACGCAAAACGCGTCTGATTTCCAGCAAATTTGCATGGCCAACCAGCTCCGAAAGCGGGATGCTAAGTGAAACGATAATCAACTCTGCTACAATGCTGCAGCCCCATCGAGGAGGAGAATTGGCGTTTGCTTATCGCACCCGAAGATCCCGGTTCCGAAACCATTCGGGTGCCTGTCATCAAGGTCTTTGACGGCGATGGCTTCCTGACCCGTATCGACAACCCGCGACGGGGAGCAAGCCTTGAAGTTACAATCAGGCTGGGGTTCATCGATGCTCCGGAGATGGAACAGCCTGGCGGGATCGAAGCGCGTGACTTCCTTCAATCGCTGATTGGCGGAAGGCATGTCGATTTGGCCATTCTGATGAAAATGGACACTGGCGGCATTGTCGATCGCCACAAGCGGATCGTAGCCGTGCCCTACTTGCAGATGGATCAGAGCAGTGAGGCTAGCGGTGCAGCTTCCCGGCTCGGGCAATTCTTTCGGGGTCTGACTGCACCGTCTCACCGCAACATCGAGTTGGAAATGATCCTCAATGGATGGGCTTGGGTGCTTGATCGCTATGGCCCCGATGAAAGCTACTTCGATGCGCTTGAAGATGCTCAGCGAAACCGGCGAGGTATCTGGGCGAATGACGACAACGTTCATCCGTGGGAATTTAAGAAGCAGCGCTACAGGGCTCGTCGAGCGAAACCAAAGCCTGCTCGCCAAACGCCGCTCTTCGACACACCTGAATCAACAATGCCGTGCTCGATGGAAGGCTGCGATGGCCAGCTCGTCGAGAAGAGTGGGCGTTTCGGAAGCTTTCTCGGATGCTCGAATTTTCCGAGGTGCCGTCACTCACGCAATTTGAATGGATGACTGGAGTGAGCTCTAAGGGATCGCAGCGATGTCCGAGCGCGTCTGCAATCGAGGGGCTTTTATCCCGCAAAACGCGATTTTTGAAAAATGCGGGATAAATCGCGGATTGGCCCTCTGCGTTCTTCCTATGTTCGAACATTCTTGTTTTGCTAACGCATGAAGCGTATATTCTCACCCTGAGATCGATTCCGCAGGTTTAAGATGAGCAACCTAACTGCACAGGTTCTGGCAACGGTGAACGCCCCCTATGGGGCGAACCATTCCGCTCATCAACTCGCTGCGCTCATCGCTGACCCATCGAGTGTGGAAACGTGTGACGCCAGCGTCTTCGCTTTCTTCTCGGAAGTGGCACCAGCGATCCAGAAAGCCTTCATGGCTGAAATGAAGGTCAATGAGGATATGGCGAAAGCTGTCGCTAGCCAGTTTTCCAAGATGGCTGGGTACTCGCTGCCTCTGGCAGCCTGAGAAAGTGATCTCGCCTCGACAGCAGCCGAGCCAATGGCCGCTTCTATTTGATTTGGCATCCGACATCATCGCGCGAACCACCGAAGCCGTTGGCCGCGAGCCAGATTGGTCGTTCGGAGGTGGGACTGCATTGATGCTCCAGATCGATCATCGCGAGAGCCATGACATCGACCTCTTCCTTTCCGATCCCCAATTCCTCCCTTACCTCAATCCCGAGACGCAGGGGTTTGAGCTCGATCGAATGCCAGACACCTACAAAACAGACGGCGCAGGTTCCCTCAAACTGATCTTCGAGGACATTGGTGAAATCGACTTCATTTGCTGTGCCGACATTACGCCAGAGCCATCACAGGTCAGTGAGCTACGGGGGCGAACAATCCGGCAGGAAACTCCGGCAGAGATAGTTGCTAAGAAGGTCTACTATCGCGGTGCATCGATGCAGCCACGCGATATGTTCGATATCGCGGCTACCAACGAAAAGCTGGGCAAAGACTACGTGATCAATGCCCTCCGGGAATGTGGAGTTGATCGATGTACGAATGCCCTTCGAGCTGCGGAAAATATGAAGCCTGAGTTCGCTAGCTCAATCATCAAGCAACTCATGTACCGCGATCATAACGGTCACTTGGTTGACGAAGCGCAGGCGATTACAGTGCAGCTGTTGCGTGCAACGCTAGGCGCCTAGGGCTCCCCTCGCTCAGCCCCAATATCCGCCCATTCAAGAACCAGCTTGTCACCCTTCACACGGGGCAAGGCCTTGCGTGGAATGAGCTTCCCGCGAACCTCGAAGTCAGAGGTAATCTTGACCAGGAAGACCATGCTGAAGTTCCGTTTGAGGTTCAGCGTGACCCGGTCATTGCTCTTGAATGGTGTGATTGTCTTGACCTCGACCAGGTCATTGCCGAGCCGTCCGTCCGATCCTTGAGCGTAGTTGCGGTGCAGCTTTATGCCGTGCGTGATCGCCCCGTAGAGCTCTCCGATATCGCCATACACCTGAAGGTGCTTGCCTGTGTGAAGGTGATAATCTTCAGCCGTGCCGATCAGGTTCTCGAATATCGAGACCAGCGACAGATCGGCATTGGGATATTTTGCCCGCCATTCCTTGTACTGGATTTGCTCATTGATTTCGTCCCAGCTGATCCATTCGCCATCATCCCAGATGGCATTATCCGGCCCAAGTTGCTGCATCCGCAATTCCGCTAACGTGTAAAGATTTTCGCGTTTTCTATGCATGTCCGCATCAACGGGCAAAGCGAAAGCGCGATTGCTTGTCATATCGGCTCAAGCTGCGATTCGCGCGAAAACCGGTCTCCCGCTGCACCAGAACCGTAGATTCGGACCTGCATTGGCCCGGAGCGGACACCAGCGGGAAAAATTCTTCCAGTCCCGGACTGTCCATAGCGATCCAACATTGTCCATCCGCCAATGTGGAACGGCATATGTTCTGTTTTTGTTCTTTCCTACATCATTGCGATTCGCATAGCGTTGCTCGCGTCACCGAAGCTTGGTGGCGCTGAGTTGAACGTCTTATCGCACGGTCCGCAACGGCAATTTGAAGGACAACCCATCGTCGTGGGGGAACACGGCTTCGGTGACAGAACCTTGAAGCAAAGGAGACTGTCGTGCCGAATACTGAATTACTCCCCTGCCATGAGGTCATGCGTCTCACGGGCATTCGCAGCCGGACAACGATCTGGCGACGCATCCGCCGGGGTGCCTTTCCTCATCCCATCGACATTGGCGGCGGACGTATCCGCTGGCGTTCCACTGACATCGAGGAGTGGATCGAGGCTCTCCCCCTGCGCAGCTATTGACCGCTCCAAAGCGGGCAATGGCCCGCAGAAAGCCAATCCCCCATGTCTATCCTTTCCCTAATCAACGCAGCCCTGCAGAAGCATGGCTGGCTGATCGCCAGCCTTCCGATTGACGAAGAAGATCGCACGGCCCAGCTCATCAAATTGCTCGTCGAATACAACGCCGATGGGCGCGCCCGTCGCCACACGTTACAGCCCTGGCTCTGGTACGAACGCCCTGTCCGCGAGCGGTTTGAGGGGCAAGATTGTTGCCTCACTGTCGAGGGCCCGATCTACAGGAGCCGGGACGGAACCTGATATCCGCTCGGCAGCCAGCTTCGTACCGAATTCGGGTGGCTTGACCTCACGCCAGAAGAGACCAACGCGATCGCAGATGAGGTTCGGTCCGCAATCGACCTGACCCTGCTTCGCTGGTTCACGCGCCCCGAAATGGCGGATCGCCGGTTGCCTTCACGCCAGTCCCGCGAACGGTATTTCGACGACGATGTCGCTCGCAATCTGATACTGTCTGCGACGCCTCCAACGACAAGCATGGAGCAAGACGCACATGCCAATTGACCGGAGAAAGGCTGGAGAAAGAAGGGGCCACGATACTGCGTATCGGACCCGCAATTTTCACACACACCCCACGCACGTGTGCATCGAGGATTTCTGCGGTTTCTGGAGCGCGCGGATAGCGCGCTCACCGAAACGAAGCGTTCACACCCTCGCAATTCTGCCACTTCCAGAGCGCGCTTCGAGCGCGCGCGGGAGGTGATGATGGCGAGCCACATCAAGCGAACCATCCGCCTCAATCCTTCGCAGGCACGGTCGCTGTCCGGCATCGCCGACCGGCGTGGAATGTCGGAGTATGCGATGCTCCTGAAGGTGATCGACGCGGGCTTCCTTTCGGTCCTGCACGGCACTGACAAAGAGACTGATCTTGCCGAACTGGCGCGCGAGATCGGGGCAATATCGGAGCGCCTAGCCGAGGCTGAACGGGTACTCGACCGGACCCTGTTCACCGCCTGTGCGGCCTACGCTTACGCCCGCCATGCGGCGCTGGGGACCAAGAAATCCGACGAGACAATTGCAGCAGAAGCGCGCGCCGCGTTCGAGCGCCAGCGTTCGCTTGCCCTGGAGATCGAGCCATGAATTCGAACATCGATTTTGTCACCCGCGCGCATGCCCTGTGGCGTGTGCGCATGGCGCAATGGCAGCAGCGTTTTCGCTTCTTTTCTACGATCACTCTTGGTGCAGCAGTGGCCGGAGCATTTATCGCCCCGCAGTTCTTACTGCATGGCCCTGCGATAACGACAGCGGCGCAGTATGCGTGGGCCAACGTGCTAACCCTGCTCGGTTCCCTTGGGGGCAGCGACATCAAGATGAACGTAGCGATGGACGGCCAGCGCTGGACCGTTTCCGCCGCCTGGTTCGCCTCTGAACCGCTCTTCACAGATACCTTCTGGCAGGTCGTCAAAGTGATCGCTGGCGGAGCAATCACCGGCCTTGTGATAGGCCTGTTCACGGTCTGGGTGCTCCAGCGCACCATGTCTGAACAGGGCAAGGATAGGCTCGCCGACCGTGTCATTGGCGGCACGCGCGTAGCGGATGAAGAAGACGTTGCGGCCCAGACGACATTGCTCTGTGGAAGCGACGCATTGCGCATCGGTCCGGTCCCAATTCCGCGCCGGATCGAGACCCGACACTTCGCCTTTCTCGGCACCACCGGCAGCGGCAAAACCACTGCCTTGCGCCAGATGCTCGACGGTATCGAAAAGGCGCGGCGAAGCGGCGCTGGTCTATGACACATCGGGCGAGTTCATCGCGCACTATTACAACCCCGCGCGCGGGGACATAATGCTCAATCCCTTCGATGCGCGCTGCGCTTTCTGGACGCCATTCGACGAAATATCGCACCCTGCCGACGCCGACCGGATAGCGCGGCAACTGGTCTCGGAAACCAGCAGCCAGGATGATGATGTCTGGCTGGAGACAAGCCGCATTCTTGTCGCCAACATGATCCGCTCGCTCTGGGCGGAGAAGAACTGCAGCCTCGAAGCATTACTCGAGGCCTTGCAGGTCAAGGACAAGGAGCAACTGAAGGAATGGCTGGGACACACGTCATCGGCCCGCACCTTTGCCAATGACGCCGACCGCGCCACTGGCAGCGTGCTCTTCATGCTCGCCAAGGCGGCAAACCTGATCCAGTTCCTTAAGGTCGAAGATGAAGGCGAAGAGCGCTTTGCCTTCCGCGACTTCATCGCCAGGCTGGACGACTGCGAGGGCGCAAAGCCCTGGATCTTTGTCCCGCGCAAGGAAGACTATTTCGAGGCATCGAAGCCTCTGATGGCCTGCTGGCTCGAATGCGCGGCAAGTGCGGTGCTGGGTCTGTCGCCATCGCCAGACCGCCGCATCTGGTTCGTGCTCGATGAGCTCGCCGACCTGCCCCGCGTCGAAAACCTCGCACGCCTCTTGCCAGAGGGCCGCAAGTTCGGCGCGGCCATCGTGCTCACCTTTCAGGCGCTCGGGCAGATGCGCAATCGCTACGGTGCCAACATTGCCGAGGCCATGCTCGCCTGCTGCAACACCAAGCTGTTCCTTCAAACCGTTGATCAGGAAACCCGGAAGTGGGCGAGCGAAACCATCGGCCAGTGCGAGGTGGAACTGCGCGTTGCCACCGACACGCTGTCGATTGGCAGTGAGGTGCCGCGCACGACCATCGCGACCCAGCGCCAGTTCCGCCCCGCCGTGCTCGAAAGCGAACTGCGGCTCTCTCCGCATCAGGGTTATCTGCTGCTCCCCGATGGCCTGCCAGTCGCGCGTATTGGCCTTACTGCCGATCACATCACCCGCCGTGGCGAGCCCCGTCAGCCCGGTTACGTGCCAGGCGATCCGGCAGGCACGCTGTGGAGCCGGGTCAGCGAGATCGCCAAAGGTGCCGAACCCGATGCCAAATCGGGACCGGTTTGATGGTCGCCTCGGTCTCGGCCCTGTCGAGCGCCGGTCAGGCTGCCAGCTATTACGAAGCCGATGACTACTACGGTGAAGGCGGCATGGCTCCGTCCGAATGGTTTGGCGAGGGAGCGGAGAAGCTGGGCCTGTCAGGCGAAGTTGATCGCGAGCAGTTTGCCGAATTGCTTGAAGGCCGGATTGCCGGACAGCAACTCGGCACAACCCGCGATGGCAAGGTCGAGCACCGCCCAGGCTGGGACGTCACCTTGTCCGCACCCAAGTCGGTCTCGATCATGACCGAGGTCGCCGGAGACAAGCGTCTGATCAAGGCACATGGCGCGGCAGTGAAAGTGGCGCTCGCCCATGTCGAGAAGCACATGGCAGCAACACGGATCAGGCAGGACGGCGAGGTCCGGCGCGAGGCGACCGGCAATCTCGCCATCGCCACCTTCCGCCATGCCACAAGCCGGGCGCAGGACCCGCAGCTGCATACCCATGCCGTTGTGATCAATGCCACGCAGGACAAGGATGGCAACTGGCGCAGCCTCGAACCGCGTGCCTTCTACCAGCTGCAAAAGGAGATCGGCGCGATCTACCGGCAGGAACTGGCGCACGGCGTTGCCGCGCTGGGTTATCGGATCGAGGCGGGCAAGGACTCGCTCTTCGAGATCGCGGGTGTTTCGGAGAAGGCTATGGATGCGCTGAGCCAGCGCACCGCAGCAATCGATGCCCGGCTTGCCGAGCGCGGCACGAGCCGCGCGGAATCCAGTGCCGCCGAGAAGCAGATCGCCGCGCTCGATACGCGCGAGGCCAAGTCCAATGCGGATCACAGAACCTTGCGCGCCGACTGGCGAGCGACCGCCGATGCTATCGGGTTCGACAAGGCAGCGCGGGCAATGCTGATCGGCGACGCGAGAGAGCGGGCGCGGAGCAGTGAAGCAACTGCCAGCCCGGAATTGCTGGCGAGGCAGGCGGTGACTTGGGCTGCTGCCAAGCTATCCGAACGAGAGGCCGTATTCTCTGCCAGCGCACTTGCGCGCGAAGCCGGAGACTTTGCCTTTGGCAAGGTCGGGCACGGTGCAATCAGCGCAGCGATTGCCGAGGCCGGAGAGCGCGGCGAGCTTGTCCCGCGCACCTTTCTTGACCGGCGCGGCGTGGAGTTTGCCGGATACACGACGCCTCAAGCCATCGCGACTGAGCGCACCATGTTGCGCCTCGAACAAACCGGGCGCGGCATGGCGCAATCGCTCGCCACGCCGGTAGCAGCAGCACGGAAGATTGAACGCACTGCACGGCAGTCAGCCCGATCCGGCTATGCCTGGACCGATGACCAGAAGCACGCGACCGCCGACCTGCTTACCTCGCGCAATCGCGTCACCGCCGTCCAGGGCTATGCCGGGACGGCCAAGACTACCACAGTTCTGGCAACCTATGCGCGCGAGGCCCGGCGACATGGGCTTGCCGTGACCGCACTTGCGCCGACCGCGTCGGCAGCGACTGTGCTTGGCGAAGCACTTGGCCTGCGTGGTGATACCGTGGCGCGGTATTTGCTCGTGCCCGAAGCGAAGAGCGCGTGCAAGGATGCCGTCTGGATTGTCGATGAAGCCTCGATGCTTTCGGCCCACGACATGGCGAAACTCTTGGCCCGTGCCGATAAGGCCGGAGCCCGGCTTGTTCTGGTCGGCGACGTCAAACAGCTGGGTTCAGTGGGTGCTGGCGCAGCCTTCGCCCAGTTGCAGCAGGCTGGCATGGCGACCACGAAACTTGCCGAGGTGGTCCGGCAAACTAATGCCGACACACGCGATGCCGTCATGGCCTCGATCGAGGGCCATGCAGGCAAGGCCCTGGCCGCGCTGGAACGTGGCGGTGGCAAGGTGATCGAGGGCGCAACGCCGGACGAGCGCCTTGGAGCGATGGCCCGGCATTATTTGGCGTTGCCGGTCTCACAGCGAGGACGAACGCTCGTGATCGAACCATCGCGCGAGGGCCGGGACAGGATCACTGCCATGATCCGCGCGAAGTTGACCGAGCGCGGCGAGCTGTCCGCGGAGGCCGTGCGATTCGATACGCTAGAGGCGAAGGGCCTGACCCGTCCAGAAGCGCGCGAGGCAGCAAGCTATGCCATCGGCGATGTCGTCCGGTTCAGCCGTGCCTATGCCGCCAAGGGCGTGCGCCGGGGTGAGAGCTTCGCAATTTCCGCTGTCGATCCCGAGCGCGGGCGCATTGCTCTGGAAGGCCGCGACGGGCGATCGCTTGACTGGCATCCCCGGCAGTGGGGTGCGGGCAAGGCGGAGGTGTTCGAGCCGAAACCGATGGAGCTGCGCACCGGCGACCGCGTGCAGTTCACCCGCAACGACCGCGACGCCGGACGGGTCAATGGTTTTGGCGGTGCCGTTACCGGCATCGATTCCGACCGTGGTCAGGCTACCGTAAAGCTCGCCAATGGGCGCGAGCAAAAGCTCTATCTCTCCGATCCTCGCGATACTCATTTGCGCCATGCCTACGTCCAGACCGCACACGCCGCCCAGGGCCAGACCGCCGAGCGCGTCCTGATCCACGCCGATAGCCGTTCCACCAATCTGGTCGACCAGAAGATGCTCTATGTCGCGCTTTCGCGCGCAAAAGCCGAGGCGGTGGTTATCACCGACGACAAGGACCGGCTCGTTCGGGCGATCTATGAGCGTGCGGGCGAGAAGCAGACGGCCATGACCGTGAGTACTCCCGAGGCCGGAAAGTCAAAGGCATTGGGTGCTGGGTTGGGCTGATCAAAAGGCCTGACGGCGGCAGGCTATGGCGTCCTTCGCACTGCCGTTGGAATGAACTGCTCCTCTTCGACAGGCCGTACCGGGCGGGATCAACAGCCTGCCCGCTCCATTCGGGCTGAAGCCCTCCCGTGTTGGCTGTTTCGCGTAACCGCTGACCCGCCCGGCCAATCCGGCCCGTCCCTTCATCCGCGTTCCCAACGATTGGACGAAGGATTTTCACCATGGCCAGCACCACAACCGCCAGCATCTACGATACGATCACCAACCAGATTATCACCGCCCTTGAACGCGGCACGGACAAGTTCTCGCTCCCTTGGCATCGCAGCACCGCGCCGCTTTCGCGCCCTGTTAATGCGGCGACTGGAAAAGCCTATCGCGGCGTCAACGTACTCGCCCTTTGGGCCAGCGCCGAAGCGCAGGACTTCGGGCATGGTCTCTGGGCGACCTATCGCCAGTGGCAGTCACTTGGCGCTCAGGTCCGTAAGGGCGAGAAGGCTTCGCCCATCGTATTCTACAAGGTCTTCGACAAGCGCGATGACGATCAGGCCGAGGAAGCGGACAGTTCGGCCCGCATCTTTGCGCAGGCCTCACATGTGTTCAACGCAAACCAGGTCGAAGGCTACGCCCTGCCCGAAGTGCCGGACGGCGGGAATTTCGACCCTATCCCGCAGGCGGATGCCTTTGTTGCAGGCACGGGTGCCATTGTGCATATCCACGGCGACAGCGCCCATTACACTCCCGCGACCGACACCATCACCATGCCGGACCGCGAGCGGTTCTTCGCTACCGCCAGCGGCAGCGCGGCGCAGAACTGGTATGCGACCTTGTTGCACGAACTCGTCCATTGGACTGGCACTGATCACCGCCTTGCGCGGACCTTCGGCAAACGGTTCGGCGACGATGCTTATGCAATGGAAGAACTAGTGGCCGAGCTTGGTTCAGCTTTCCTCTGCGGCGACCTTGGCCTTTCCGCCAGCCCGCGCCCGGATCACGCCAGCTACCTCGCCAATTGGCTGAAGGTGCTTAAGGCCGACAATCGCGCAATATTCACTGCCGCGAGCGCGGCGGCGAAAGCTGCTGATTATCTTCACGAATGAGGTCGCCTGAAGTCTAATCGCCAAATATGCAAATTCAGGAACCCGACGCTTCTGGAATCAATCCGCATTAAGATCATGCAGATATTCAGAACCTGGAGCGGAAGCTGTGACTAGCAAACGATCTCGTGCCCGCGTGCAGGCGACGTAGAGCAATCGACGTTCCGTCTCGTAGATATCGTCCAATTCCGCTTCGTCCGCTGCGTCGGCAACGCGATCATCCAGTGGCAATACACCTTCATCGCATGCCATCACCGCGACTGCGCGAAACTCCAGTCCCTTTGCCAAGTGCATATTCGCGATGGTGATTTCGGCACTCTCATCAACCCCGCTGATGGCGTCCCTTGCACGAGGTGTCAGCGATGGGGTGCGAACAAATACGCCGATCTCGTTCGGAGCAACACCATCTGTGATTGCACTTGAGATAAACGCAGCGACTCTCTTTGCTTCTTCCGCCTCAGAATCGAAGATTTCGACAATGGGGAGTGGACCTTCGAATGTGGACACGGTTCCGGACCTCGCCTCTTCCACTCCGTCCACGTCACGCAGATGTAGGGGCAGGAGATTGTCCGCCGCACTCCGAATTTGCCTAGAAGTCCGATAACAGACCTTCAGCGTCGATGATCGACCTCGAATATCAACTCCAAGTGATTTCCAGCTATACGGGTGCTGGAAGATTCGCTGACCAAGATCACCCGCAAAAAACAAAGCATTGTCACTATCCGAAGATATAGCGGCAAAGAAGCGAAGTTCCGCTGGCCCGAGATCTTGCGCTTCATCTAAAATGATGTGGTCAAAAGGCTTGGCGCTCTTTTCGGTAAGTCTATCTGCCAGCTCGGTGAACACATCAGCCGGCGTCAGGTAACCTGCCGCCTTCAGTTTTTGGCGCACTCTCTCGAACAGAGGCCAAAGCCGTTCTCGTTGCTTCGGACCAAGTCGGCTCTTCCGGCCCATTCGAGCAATATTCGCGTACTCGTCCGAGGAGCCAACACCCCAAGCATCAATGACATTTGTCCATTCCGACACGAAGAAGCGGTTCGAGAATCCCGATAGATTGAGGTCCGCCGCAGCGGCTTCGACCGTCTGGCGAATTACTTTCTCAGATGCGATGCGCGGTCGAGCCCCGAATTCGAGCTGGAATAATTGCTCAGCAATCGCTTGGAATGATGCCGTCGTAACCCGGCGAGTAACTTCACTGGTTTCCGGTGCTAGCACTGCAATCTTGCGTTCCATCGATTGTGCCAATGGATAGGAAAAACTGCCCAGGAAAATGCGAGCATTCGGATTTTCGCGGGCAAGTCGGACCGCCCGATGAATTGCGACCACGGTCTTCCCGGTACCTGCCGAGCCAGCTACCCGCGCTGGGCCACTGAAGTCTTGATCGACGATCTTGCGCTGCGCCGGGTGCAAAAAAACACCCCACTTCTCCCATGGGAAAGCAAGCGCCTGCTCGAGTTCTTCGCTATCCGAAATGAGCCTGATGCGCCGCTGCGCATCCGGGTGCTCGAACGGATCAGAGGTGGGCTCAATAGCAAACGCTGGCAGTTTTCCAGTTGCCGCAAATTCCAAAAGCGCTTCTGCGGCTTCGCTGGGAAGGTGCTCTGCCAGTACGAAAAATTCATCTTCCGTCGCCGCGCGAATATCAGCGAGCCAATCTGAGGGAACGCCGACAGAAAGGAGATCATCGTCCGCTAGCGCCGCAAAGTGCTTTGGAGCACTTGCTGGTGTTTCGGGAGCAACATCCTCGACGGGATATACAAAGTCGAACTGCTCAGGTGGGGCAATTTCCTCAACCCGTTCTCGCACTTCAACAATCTGGATGGCGCCGGTTTTGGGATGTGCCTCGATCCGGCGACGCTCAGCCCAAGCATACGCCTTGTCGTGATGATCGACATAGGCAACCAACAGGCTATCGCCGGTCTTGTGGATGATCAATCTAACGTCGCGATTGACCCGCATCGACCAGAAATTCGGATCGTTTGAATTGTCGATCCGATGCATCCGCAATCCGCGCCCGGACGGATTAAGTTGCAGATCGAAGACGGTCGATTTGACCGCTTTCTGCTCCTGTCCTGTCAGCTTGTCGAAAGCTGCGGTAAACGTATCGGCGAGATGAAATCTCATTCGTCGAGGTCGTGATCCCGCTTATCAGTGATCAAGCCGCGAGCAGCGAGGTCCTCAATCTTGGTTTGCTGGTCAACTAGTGTTCGCTCCAGATCCGGTTGGTGTCCTACCTCCGGATAGTCACGATAGAGATCCAAAAGTTTACGAGCATTCTCGATCTTAATTGAGTTGAGATTTTCGCGGAGAATATCGGTTTCGACTTTGGCCCTTTCGTCGAGTTCCCTCCGCATTCTACGGTGCACGAGGACATCGATAATGCGTCCGAAGCTTCTATCTATCGCTTCAGCGACCTTGCCGACTCCTTCAAAGTCTAGAAAGCCCGGCGACGCGTGCCGAATCTGACTAACGATCAGTCTTTCGTCGCTCACCGCGATCGCTCGCGCTTCTTCTACAATCGGTTCCGCGAGACGGTCTCTCGACCACGGATTACGACCGTAATAGTACCGCTGGGGTAAATCCCAGTCGTCAGGCCTCCAACCCCTGCTGCCAAAAAGAGCCACGTAGTAGGTAGTTTCGACCGCGCTTATTGCTGCAATGTAGTCCTGCGGTTCCCACTTCTCGGCAATGTGTAATCGAAACATAAGGTGCCCCCTCAGACTCCAAAGACCTTCATAACTTCATCCCCGAAGTGATTGATTACTTTCACCGCGATCCGCCCGCCGTCAGGCCGTTCGAAGGGTCGCGATGTATCGGAGTAGAGCGTGCTCCACGCCTCTTCGTCGATCTCTGCCTTGAGTGCGGTCTTGAGCGAGGAATACGGATCGTTCGCGCCCAGGAAATAGGCGTGGCGGACGAAGAAGCTTTCCTCGTTGTAGTCGGTGTCGATGAACCAGGCGGCGATGCCTTTGGTGTCGTTGCTGCGAATGTCCCCCGTGTTGGGATCGAACACATCGACGCCGTTCACCTTGACGCGGATTTCCTCCCCGCCATCGTCGAGGATTTCGACATCGGGCTCGCCGAACACGACGAACATGTTGCCGCTGCCGGTGTTCTTCAGCTCATCCGACATGTGCATGTCCGGATTGATCCGCGCCTTGAGAATCTTGAGAGAGCCGAGCCCATCCAGTTCCGATGAATGCGCATCGAAGTTGAAGGCGCAGGCGATCACGAGGTCGAAGCGGTTGTCGACCGCTTCACGTGCGGCAGCGACGAGATCGCTGCGCCCAGTAGTCCCGAACTCCGGCCCGATGAAGATCGCAGCGCGGCGCTCGGTCTGGTTGCCTTCCGGACCTTCCATGAATCGGCCTTCGGCACCAATCCATTGGCCGGGCCAAGGGATCACGCTTTCGAAGCGGATGCGGTCACCCTTTTCCTGTTGCTTGACGCCTTCGCTCTTCAGGTATTCGATCACGATGGCGGCGAAGTCGTTGTTCGCGCCGTCATCCTCGCGGACGCGCTTGCCCTCAGCCGCATCGAGGTCTTCGGCGAGGCTGTCATCCTCGCTCGCTGGCAGAACACGATGGGGCGAAAGGCTCTCCACGGTGAAGGGGCCAGCTACGCGAACTCGGCCAGGGTCTTCATACGGCTTGTCGTAGAGATATTCGGTCTCAGCAGTCTTCGCGATGACTTCGTCTATCTCTTTCTGCCGGGCGATGCGTGCTTCCCACCATTGCGCGTGCAGCGCGATAGCTTCCTCGTCATCCCACGGATCGACTGGGGCGTCTGGCAAGGTTTCGAGCGTGTAAGCCCGACCCAAAATCTCGTTGAGCTTGGCCAAGTGCTTTTCGCGCGTCGCGCGCTTCGTGCCTTCTTTCTGTGCCGCGGCAAACGGTTTCAGCGCTTCGTCCGGCCAGGGCGTGCCCGGTTCGCGCGGCATCGTCCATTCTTCGAATGGAGGCAGATCGGGATTGGCGGGCTCGGGAGCAACCTGCTGTCCCCCGTCAGCGCCTATGACACAGATTTGAGGTTGTGATTTAAGGACGATTTGGGCTTCGTCGTAGTGACGAA
>CANLQG010000015.1 GCA_947493195.1 uncultured Sphingomonadaceae bacterium
CTTCGTCACTACGACGAAGCCCAAATCGTCCTTAAATCACAACCTCAAATCTGTGTCATAGGCGCTGACGGGGGACAAGCTCTGAAGGCTCGACGCATCCAGCCCGTAGCGATCGATGTGATCGATATAGCGGGCCTGGGCGATATTCGGCGTGATGAGGACAATCAGGTCCTGCGCATGCTCATACCCCTGTTCCGCCGAACGCGTGAGCCAGTCTGCCGCCGCCAGATAATCGCGCGAGACGCTCTGCCCATAAGTGTACATGAAGCCCACCGCATATTGCGCGGCCGGTTCGCCGCCTTCCGCATGGGGACGCAGCAGGCGCATCGCTTCGCCAAAGCGGTCAGCGTCAAAGGCCTCGAGCCCGGCACGCAAGCTTTCGGCCGTGACCGGGCCGACATCGAACTTGGCGAGGTTTTCACACGCCGGCGCCTCACCCGTGTCGCAGGCCTGCTGATAGAGAGAGCGGGCACGCGGCTTGTCTGCCGGGCCGCCCTGTCCTTGTTCCAACATGACGGCGAAGCCGTTGCAACCATTCGCGATTCCCGCATTGCATGACGCCTCGAACCCCGTTCGGGCGACAGCGAAATCGACAGCGCCCCCTACTCCGTTGAAGGCCATGCGGGCAAGGTTGAAACAAGCGGCCACATGGTCGAACTGGCAGGCCTTGTCATAGAGCCAGCGCGCATGTTCCAGATCCGGCTCGCCCCCGGCCAGCCTTTGATAGGACATGACCCCGTAGTTGTAGCAGCCCCGGCCATGTCCGAGATCGCAGGCGCGGCGGAAATTGTCGCGCGCGGTGGTCATGTCCTGATCGCGATAGGCACGCGCGCCCTGATCGTAGGACTGCTGCGCCGATTGCGCCTGCACGGGCTCGGCAAGGCTCATGGTTGTGAGTACGGAGATAACAAGCAGGGTCAAACGATACATTGAAAGCTCCTTTCTGCGGAATGCTGCTTAGGTCTGCGCGATCCTTGTCTTCCCTTATACCGATCTCCTCAGGCCCGAATTATTGCGAGAACCAGACCACATCTTCCGGCAGCACGTCTACTGTGTCGATAATCATGTGGGTTTCCTGATCGGCGCCCGACCAGGATTCGATGAAATCGACTATACGGTTGCGGATGAGATTCCAGCCCGGTCTGAAGCGGATGGCATATTCAACCGTCACCTCCGCATCTCCGGACGGAACGAGGATTTCCCATGAGCAGATTCCCTGAACCTCGGCCTCGCCCTCGGCATAGACAAGCTGGAGATGCACGCCTTTGGTCATGGGAGCCCGTCCGTGGTTCAATCTCCACAATGCCATCTCCTCGGAATCCGCGATTGCCAATGTGCGCTCGTTTCCGTCCCTCGACAAGGCGAGGGGCACGATGGGCGTTATCCCAATGCTTCCATTGACGATCTGAACCGTATTCGCGCGGCATGTATCGAAGGTTCGGGAGACGGTCTGTTGCGATGGCGGGGGAACGATCTGCTCCATGACAATCTGGCCCTCGGCATCGATGGCTCCGATGGCCCTCAAAGTGCTTCTATCTTCGAAGTCCATGATCACCAGGGCCTGCGCCCCATGGCTCCAGTTTCGAATCTTTCCGGCGGCAATGTCCGTATCAGCCTGCGCCCGTCCTTCGCTCGTCATAAGCCCGGCGATCAATGCAATGCTGGCGAGGCGCAATGCGCTCACTGCGTCTGCCGACTGATATCGATCTGGATCATATAATCATCCGCTCCCTGATGCGTGGATATGGCGATCTGGCCGCTTTCCACATCGAGGCCATTGAAGCGCAGACCGCCATTGGCAGCACTCTCGGCGACGGTATAACCCGCTGTCTCGAGAGCCGCTTTCCAGGCTGGAACTTGCCCCGATGGATCGTCGGGAACGCTGACTTGCAGGAGTTGCGTCCTTGTTCCGATGCTGCTGTTCTGAAGCACGGTATGCGGCTCAGGCAAGACGAGCCCCGCCGGAAGCCACTCTATGTCTTGGGAACCACCAGCAATCGCACTTCCATTGTCATCACTGGCAATGCCATCGGTATCGGCGTCCGTCCCGCAGGCCGACAGCAGGAGCAAGGCGGCGACCGAAGCGATTTTCGCCAGGGGAAGCTGTTTCACAGGAATCTCCTCAGTAAAATCCGGGACCAGCTTGCGCCAGTCACCCACCCAGAATGGTGTTTGCATTGTCAGGGCACGCCGAACGCACTTTTTCCCCGACCAGATCGGTGAGTCGCTTGTCATAGTCCGCAACATCTTCCCCGGTGCCTTCGAAGAAGCTGCCAAGCGAACTGCGGTGAACAGGCAGAGCCCTTAGCAAGCTGATGCATTGCTGCGGGCCGGGATTTTCGATGGACACCGTCGTATCGACAAAGCGGGCCATCGAACGCACATAACAGGCATCGAGCGCCGCAATCGCATCCGCGCGATCCTGTGCTGCGACATCCGCATTGTTCAGGACGGTGGTCGCTTGCCCCACAACACCCGCGCAAGCTCCTGAGGGGGACGTCCCTTCGCCCGCCTTCCGCCACGCATCGTCAAGCGATGACCGATAGGCTTCGGCAACAGGCGGCACGCCCGATCCCGCAGCCGCAGTCATCCCGGTATCGTTACTGTCATCCGCAGTGGCTTGTTCGCTGGAGCAACCTGCGACCAGCAGACAAGCCGGAACAAGAGTCATGAAAATTCGCATGTTGCCTCCTGCCATGGATCTTCCGCGCAATAGTTGGACGATCGCCCTAGAGGCGGCTCATGATCCGCTGGGCGAGCAGCTTGAGCCCGGTCGTGCTTTGCTCCTGCGTCAGCAGGTCCTCCTCCTCGATCGCTGCTGATGACAGCCCCAGCGACAGTGACTTCCCCTCCGCGTTCAGCGCGATGACGTTGATGCCGTTGAATACATAAGCCTCCGTACCGGCATCGAACGCTTCATGCGTTCCACCAGTCTGGCGCATTTGTGAATCCTTGCGCGAGGCGAAGTCCTCGGCATCGCCGATGTTGAAGTTGATCCTGTTGTTTGCGCCCTCGTCCAGAAACAGCATGCAACCGGCCAGCTCATCTCCCATGGCCGCTACGGTCGTATCCCTCACGGTCAGGAGGCCGTCGAAGGCTTCCGCGACATCGGCACTGCCGAGCAGGCCGCCGCATTCTTCGCTGGCGGCGGCACCGGCATCATCTGCGGCCATGGTATCGCCCTGGCTATCACCGGAACAGGAGATGGCAAGCGGCATGACCGCGGCAGCCGCAAGGATGGTTTTGAGGTGATGATATCTGCTCATGATCGTGAGACCCCTCTGTTCAGCAATGGTCGAATTTCACACCTGTCAAGCTGGAGGTGACGCCTTCATATTCGCCAGAACCTCGCCACCAGCCTGTTCGATGCCAGCCGCGACCTCCTCGCCCGAAAGCGGCGGTTCTCCGTCAAAAACGACAAGCGACAGGCTGAGCGAGATGGATCGGTTCTCATCGTCGATGCCGATGAGTTGCGCATCGTTGACGATGAAGGCTTCCCTGCCGAGATTCACGGGCGCCAATTCCAGACCTTGCGCGCCGTAGGCATCCTTGCGGGCTGCATAGTCTTCGGCATCGCCGACCTGAAGGATGATCTGGCTTTCCTCTCCCTGGGCAACCGACACGGTGCAGCCACCTCCACGCTCTCCGCGACCGCTCATGCCCGTGAAGGTAAGCTTGCCCCCAAATGCCCGTTCGAGTCTATCGGGATCGAGCAAATCGCAATCGCCCTGTGTCGCTTGCGGTGTAGATTGCGATAGCGCGGCATCGCCTTGCGGTCCGCCTGCGGAATCCGCCGTAGCGGATTGGGACTCGTTCCCGCCGGAACAGCCCGACAAGCCAAGCGCGAGAAGCGCGGTTGCCAGTGTTGTCATTCCGCGTTTCATCGCTTTCCCTTTCCTGCCGGACAATTCCGGGCGATCCCGATCAGAAGGCAAAGGACAGGCCCGCCCTGAAGACGTGGCTTTCATATCGCTTCGCCAGATCCGCATTGTAGCCGAGCGACAGGCTCGCCTGGTCCGACAGCGCCAACCGGCCGCCAAGCCCCAGGGACAGCGCATCCTCCGCAATCGGAGCGCCCGCCACAGTGAAGGAAACGCCACCTGCGCGCAGCGCGTGGACTGATGCTTCCGGCTGTTCGAAAGCGTGCCGCCAGCCCATTTCCGCGCTGAATGCGACGCGGGACCGGCCAGGATCACCCCCCGTTCCCACCCGCAGGCCGAGTGTGGAGAAGGTCACGCTGGTATCGACCTTCTCCGTCGCCAGCGCCGCCGGGCCGCCCGTCTCCGCAAAGCGTTCCGACGAGTGCCAGACATGGGCGATCTCGCCGAAAGGCGCGAAGGTCATGACACCGGCGTTCAAGGCATAGGACATTCCGGCGTAGATCTGCTCCGTGCGCGCCGAATAGGCGCTTTCCAGACTGTCCGAGAAGCCGGTGAAGCTCACCTGCCTGCTGGCGTCGATATCGTGCCAGCTTATGTCGGCCCCGGCCTGCAATCCGAAGCCGCCCCATTGGCCAGCCCCATATGCCCCCAGATGGGTGCTGCCGATCGATGCCGTGGAACCCCTGTCCGCGGTCTTGGCGTCGGAATCGGTATAACCTGCGAAGGCGCCAACACGCAGATTGCTCCCGATATTCGTATCTGCGCCCAGAAGGAAACCATAGCGGCTGTTTTTCAATGCTGCGGTGTTGGCTGTTCCATCGTGCCGCTGGTTGCCGGCAAGCCCTTCGATCCACAGTTCCACACCCTCCCCGCGAAGGGTACGGTCGCTTCTCGCAAAGGCAGCATCGCGGGTGACGCGGCTTTGCTCCACCAGCGTGGCGGTTAGCGAGGCATGAAGCTCGCCGGTCAGGCTGTCTAATGCATGGCGGGCCGCGCCCTCGTCAGTCTGGCCGAGCAGGGCACTGACGATGTCATTGCCGCCATCGAGCGCGTCGAGCGTCGCCGCGATGCCCGCCTGGTTGGCTGTCAGCGCAATATCGGAGAAGCGGGCGACCTGGCTCGACGTCAGATAGACTGCCGCGGGATCGTATTCGAGGGTGAAGTCGAGGAAGACGTAATCGTCCGTCACCCCGTCGAAGGCTCCGCTAACGCCGCCATCCGCCGTCAATATCGTATAGATGCCCGGCAGATAGGTTTCGCCCGTATCGGTTCCGTTATCCGAGGTGACATGCACGGTCCCGCCATTCAGGGTCGCGCTGCCCGTGACGTGGATCGCGTCATGGTTGACGCCGGGCACGAAGCCGCCATCGTTCAGTTCCACTTCGAAGACCGATCCGGCCTCGAACGTCACGCTGGCCGCATTGCTCTGGCCGATCGAATTGCCCGGCGCGAAGGTGCCGCCTTGTCCGGTCGTGACGTTCCCGAAGGTTCCCGTTCCCTTCAAGGCCCCGCCAGACACGGTGATGTTTCCGCCAAGGCTGCCATTGACGGCAAGCACGCCAGCCAGAATATCGGTCTGCCCGGTGAAGTTCGACGCATCCCCCGTCAGCGTGACGGCCCCGGTGCCATCCTTGATCAGATTGCCGGTTCCCGCCAGTTCGCCATCGAAGCTGCCGTTGCTGTCCTGATCGAACAGGAGCGTTGCGTTGGCGGAAATCCCGATACCGCCTTGCAGGCTATCGGTCGTCCCCGACAATGTCCCTGCAATAACCTGCGTTCCGCCATCATAGGTGTTGGTGCCCACCAACTGGACCAGACCTTCCCCTTCCTTGCGGAGACGTCCGCCTCCACTGATGTCGCCGAAATAGGTGCCGTCGCCGTCCTGATCGAAGATCACGATGATATCCGAGGAGAATTCGGTTTCGATATCGCCTCGAAGGCTGTTCGTATCACCGCGCAAGAAACCCTCATGGATGATGGTGCCGCCGGTATAATAGTTGGCGCCCGTCAGATGCAGTTCGCCTGCGCCAGCCTTGTGCAGCGTTCCGAAGCCCAGAATCTCGCCAGCGAAAGTGCTATTCCCGCTCTGGTTGAAGATCAGCGCGGTATCTTCCGACATGTTATATACGCTGCCTGTCAGGCTCTGCGTGTTGCCGTGCAGCGCGCCTTCGCGGATATCGGTCCGCCCGGCAAAACTGTTATCGCCCGTCAGGCGCAGGATGCCATCCCCATCCTTGATGAACAGCCCGCCGCCGCTCCCGGACAGACGGCCCGCAAAGGTTGCATCGTCATCTTCCGTGATCGTGAGCGTGCCGTTGGCAGCGATATCGCCGTCAAGCGTATCCACCGTGCCTTTCAGATGTCCGGGTGCACCGATGACAAAGCTGCGCGGGCTGATCACCGTTTCTGTCACCAGCGTGCCGTTGAGGACCTGGACATCGCCTGTAAAGAAGCTGTTATCCCCTACCATGGTAACGGTTCCGAGGCCGGTTTTCACCAGGATAGCTCGGTTTCCTCCCAGTATGCCCGCGAATCTTCCGTCGGCCTCCTGGTCAAACACCAGCATCGTGCCATCCATCATCACGATCTCGCCCTGAAGGCTGTCGGTCGTGCCCGACAGCGTGCCCTCGGTCAGCTCGGTGCCGCCAGTGTGGGTGGTAACCCCGTCAAGATGCACGAGGCCGGAACCATGTTTCTCCAGCCTGCCTTGTCCCGTGATGTTGCCGGAAAAGACGCCATCGGCATCCTGATCGAAAATCATCTTGCCATGAGTGCCAATCTCGATTTCACCCTGAAGGCTGACCGTATGGCCTATCAAGGCGCCATCCTGAATGAAGGTGCCGCCGGTATAGCTGTTGGCACCTGCGAAGGTGGTCTCGCCAGCCCCGGTCTTCGTGACGGCCCCGGTGCCGATCATGTTACCCATGTATACCGAGGCGGTATCATCGCTGAATTCGACGATGCTCTGGTTGACGATATCGCCTGGTAGGCTGTTTCCATTGCCCACAAGCACACCGGCAATAACCCTGGTTCCGCCGCGATAGCTATTGCCTTCGCCCGTCAGGACGAGCGTGCCGAGATCGTCCTTTATCAGCATGCCCCAGCCGGTCAGGTCGCTGTCGATGTGCGCGGTATAGGCGGCGCCTGCCGCTGTGCCGTCACCGACCCGGATCGTGACAGCGCCATCCAGCGCGATTGCATCGCCTGCGATGGTATAGTCCGGCACGGCGAACTGCAACCCGCTCGTCGTGATCGGACCTTCGCTGCCATCCACCGTCACGGTGTAGCCAGGCATCCCGGCGAAGATCAGGATCGCATCAGGGTCATACACGCCGGACTGCGAGCCATCCGCATTGGTCCAGTTGGTTCCGGTGGCGGACCATGTGCCCGCTCCGCCCGCGATGCTGCCGTTCGGGGTCGTCTGCGTCCCGTTCCAGAACTGAAATGCGCCCGGATCGCCACCCGGATCGTTGCTTTCGCCGACAAGCAGGTTGATTTCCCCGGCAATGGCCGTCTGGACGGTGAGGTTGATGTCATCATAACCTGTGGGCAGACGGTTGCCGATGGCCAGCCCGTTATCGGTCAGCGCGCCGCCATAATCGATCAGGCGATACAGCCCTTCGCCAAAGCCGCCGACATCGGTGACTTCCAGCGTGCCGTCGAGGACAAGATCGCCCCCCACCACCAGAAGATCGCTGTCCACGCCCGGCGTGCCGGACGGGGCGCCCAAATCATAGCGAAGCGTCGCCCCGCTTCCCAGCGTAAGGTTGCCGTCTATCGTCAGCGTGCCTTGCTCGAGACCGGGCCGCAGCAGCCCGCTCGTAACGGTCAGATCGCCGGTCAGCCTGCCGGTTCCGCCCAGCCCCGCAAGATCGGGACCAAGGCTATCGAGCGAAACGGAGCCGCCCAGCACCCCTGTCAGCAAGAGGGTGCCGCCCGATATCTGTGTCGCGCCCGAAAATACCGAGCTGTCGCCGGTCAGGACGGTGGTGCCAGCGCGATGGAACAGGCTGCCTTGCCCCTCCGCCACACTGCGAAGCGACGTATCGAACAGATGCACGGTGCCAGTGTGATTAAAGACCACCGTGCCGACGCCTTGCCCGAACAGGATTTCGCCTGCGGCCAGTGTTCCGGCCGCAGCAGGTGCCGTATCGCCGCCGATATAAACCGTGCCGGTGCTGGGCGTGCCGAAAGCGTTCTGTTCGGCAATATGCAGCGTTCCGCCGACAGCCACATGACCACCTTCGCTCACTGTCAGCGAGCCTTCGCTCTGCGCGCCGACGAACAGATCGCCCGTGATGGTCAACTGTGAATCCGCGCCCTGCACAAGAGCCGTGCCGTTTCCGCCACTGCTGCGCCCCAGAATGACCGTAGTGGCATTCACCACGCCGCCATCCCTAATATCCAGCGATCCGGAATTGGCTTCGCCCACAAAAAGAGTCCCGTTAATGTCCCAGCTTGAACCTGCGCCAGTGACTGACGCGCTGCCAGTGCCCCGGCGTCCGACAAAGCTGGTGAAACTCTCCACCGTCCCGCCATTGCTGATGAGAAGAGCACCCGTACCGGTCAGGGAGGAATTGCCTCCGCCAATGTAGAATTCGCCTGATCTGAGATACGAATTTGCGCCAGTGACGGTGACGGTGCCGTTGCCGCCCGCTTCCCGCCCGACATGGACAGCGGACATATTGAGAATCGAGCCGCCATTCTCCACTGTCAGGGAGCCGGTGCCTGCATTTCCGACATAGATTGCAGGAAATGTCGTCGCTTGGGTCCGTATCCCGGTCCAGGTCGAGCCGGGTCCGCTGACCGTCACATGCCCCTCGCTCCCGGCAGCCCAACCGATCCATGTCGTATCGTTTTCGAAAGAGGCGCCCCCATCGATTACAAGTGTGCCTTCGCCAGACCTGCCGATGTAGCTATACCACCCGGTCGCGGTAAGGCTCGATCCGCCACCGCTGACGGTAACAAGGCCACGTGATCCGGCTTGATCGCCCAGCGTCAGAGCGCCGCTTCCTACTCGATATGCGCCGCCATTGCGGATGGTCAGTTCACCGCTCCCTATCGAACCGACGGTTGCAGATACAGAAGACGCCACCCGGTCCATTTCCCAGGGGTCGTCAAAATATTCGATCACAGGCGAGTTCAGGCCGACAACATCGATAACGACTTCGTCTGCCTGGCCATCACCAACCGGCGCGTCATTCTCGGACCAGTTTTCATCCTTATACCAGTCTCGGTCCGCATCACCTTCCCAGACATTCTCTTGCGCCAGGGCAGCGGAAGGATGGAAGGAAACCGCAGCGACCAGGGCGGCTGCGCTTGTCATCAGGTGTGACCGGACGGAACGCCCCTTGCGTGCCCGACATGCCGCTGCCCCATGCTGCCTGCTTACCTGCTGCACAAACTTCCCCATATCTTCACTTCCCATGATGCAATCGTGCCAAAGGCTGGCACGCCTTTCGGTTTTCAGTTTGGCCTGTTGCCGGGCGGCGGCCCGTCATACATGTCGCCCGGCAGGGCAGAGGGGTTCGCGGGGCGCGGCTCGTACATGTCGCCCGGCAGCGTTCGCCCGCCCTGCCGAATGCGCGGATCATCCAGCCTGGGGACAGGCATTTCCGCCTGTTCGCCGGCAGGCGGCCTGTCCGCCGATGGTTGCCTCCGCGTCGTTGCGGTGCGCGATGTTCTGCCGGTCGCCGCAGGGGCGGGATCCTTCGCTGAAGTCGCGGATCGATCCGCACGGGAGGAATCGGTGGTCCGCTGCGCCAGGGCGGCACCCGGAGCCGCCAAGGCAAGAACCGAAAGGCCAAAGACGGCAAGTTTCAGACTGGTCATGCGATCGTCCCCCAATACGCGCCTGCTGACAGGCATTGACCCAGACATCGATACATCGCGCCCGACCGGCGCGCCCCGTTTGTTTGAAGGGGATGGAGAATTTTTTCCCTTCAAGGGCAGTGCCATATCGAAACACCAGCCATCCGGCGCCGTGGAAGGAGGCCGAAACCTGCCCTTTCGCATCGCCATACATATGGGATTAAGATGTCCAGGCCCAGAGTAGAAAACAGATCATGGAAAATATCTGGATGGGGGAGGTTTTCTTGGCAAATATCCTTATTTCACGCCCTGGAATTTTGGCAGGATCACTCGCAGCCATTGCATCGATACTGACATTTGCAGCGGGCAGTCCGGCCATGGCCCATCAGGGCGAACCCGAAAATGCGGCCGCCAATGCCAGCACGGCAAGTCAGGTGCACGATGGCGACCTTGATAGCGACGGTCACGCATCGCAGGCGAAATTCAAGGGAGGCAAGGCCCTCGCCGATACGGTCAGGCATCGCAGCGACCTACCCGCAGGTGCAGCACAGGCCAGTGGCAGCGGGGCAGCAAACCCGCAAACGGACCGCAATGAGGAGCGTGAACCGGCCCAAAGTGCTGGCGATCCGATCCCCGGAATCGACATCACCGTATCGCAGTCGCCTGACGCCCCCGAGTAGACCGCATGCGCGGGAAAGCGCGAACATACGGCTTACAGAATACTTGCCGGTGATGTCAGCAACAGCGCAACCAGTTGCGCCTGCCGATTGACGCCCGTTTTCTGAAAAATGTTGCGCATGTGGAAGGCAACGGTCGTCTGGGCAATGTTCAGAGAGGCAGCGATCTCAGCCGGGCGCTGCGCCCGCGCCAGTTCCACGGCGATAAGGCTTTCCGTCGCCGTAAGGCCGAACATTTCCGACAATATCTCGGTCGGAAGCATGGCCGATTTACTCGCCCTGGCGATGAACAGGGCCAGTTGCGGCCCCTCGTCCCCATCGCTTTCCAGACGGCACCCGACCATCCTGAAATCCTCGTCGCCTGTGTGACAATGCATGGTGAAGGTCGAGACATTATCCTCATCACCCTGCCCAAGCAGGGCATCCACCCATGCCGCGAACCCGTGTTTCGCAGGCACCGTTCCCGCACAATTGGAAAGGGCGGAGGAAAGCTCGATGCAACTGTCTTTCATCTCGCATGCAGCGCGATTGAGGAAGACCGGCACCCTTTCCGAGTCTATCAGCGCAATCGCTGTCGAGATCAGATCGAGCACGCCTCCGAATCCTGACGAGGGGGAGCTGCCCGCGCCCGATAGTGCGGCAAGCTGCCGCTCCACCACGTCACCTGCGGACACTGGGTGCGCCTTCATTCGTTGTATCTGGCGCAGACGGGCATGGACCGTCGCCAGCAGAAGGTCGAAATCGATGGGCTTGGTCAGATAATCGTCAGCGCCGCGCAATTTGCCTTTCACCACGTCATGGCGATCGGCAAGCGCGGACATGAACAGGAACGGGATTCCCGCATAATCATTCGGCCTTTGCTGCGTCGAGCGCAGAAGATCGTAACCGTCCATGTCGGGCATGCAGATATCGCATAGAATGAGATCGGGCCGCACCGCTTCCAGCTGCGCCAGAGCATCCCTGCCACTGGCTGCCTCGATGACGCGATAGCCCGCTTCCGCCAGCTCTTCGGCAATGTCCCGCCTCAGCGTGTCTTCATCCTCGACACACAAGATAAGCGGGCGGGTATTGGCAAGCTTGTTCATCGCAATGCCAGACCGCTACTGGGTGGCCGAACAAGCTGCGTCCGCCAACGGCAGAACCAGCGTGAACGCGATCCGCCCATCGGGCAATATCTCGAAGGAGAGCTTGCCATACTGCAATTGCGCCAAGCTGCGCGCCAGATAGAGGCCAATTCCCACGCCGTTTCTGTCACTGGCATTCTTCCCCCGGAAAAAACGTTCAAAAAGATGTTCCCGGTCATCGGGATCGATATGCCCTTCGTTGATGATCCGGCAACCCCCGTAACCGTCAGCCGACACCAGCTCCACATCGACAGCTGTTCCGGGAGGGGCATATTTTGCTGCATTCGACAACAGGTTCACAATGATGTGTTCGGTATAAACCGGGTCGCAAAGGACAAGTCTTGGACAGCCATTTGCATAGCGAAATGCCCGGCCCGGCATTTCCTCTGCCTGCCGCTCGAGTGTGTCGGCAATCAGCCTGTCGAGATCCCAGGCCACGCTGTTCTGTTCGATCTGTCCCGCATAGAGCCGGGCGTTATCGAGAGTGCTGTCGACAAGCTGCACAAGGTTGCGGACTGCTGATCGCGCCTGCCCGCCCCGTTCCAGAATCTCGTCCGGTTCGAGACGGTTCGAACGTCTCATCAGCCGCTGCAATGAGGAATCGACTATTGCAAGCGGAGTGCGGAACTGATGCGAAACCAGCGCCGCGAAATTGCGATAGATCGCGGTCGCGGAACGTTCCCGCTCAAGCGCGGCGTGCAGTTCTTTCGTTCTGAGCACGACCTGTTCTTCCAGATAGTCGCGCCGCTCGCTCAGATCGCGCTTGGCACGATATTGTTCCGTGGCGTCCGAAAGGAACATGATCGCTCCGATAATTCCTGTCCCGTCACGCATGGGAAAGAAGCGAAGATCGAAATAGATCGGGCCGGTATCGGCCTTGTGGGAAAATGGCAGATCTCTCAGTACTCCTGAATGGCCATCCAGCGCCTCGCTGATAACGGCTTCGACCCTGTCCTCGCCGAAAACCCCCGATATGGCGGCCAGGGGGCAGTGCAATGTCTCCTCGGCAGTGACGCCGAACAGCATCGCTGCCGCATCGTTCAGAAGGGTTGACCGCCGCTCCCGATCCACCGCAATGATGGCCTCACCGCTCGACGTTACGAGCAGTTGCGACAATGCCTTTTCGCTTTCCAGCTGCTGCGCCCTCGAACGGCCAGATTGTGTAGCCCTGACCAGATAAAACGTCATGCCCGCGCCGGTCAGCGCGATGACGATCAACGACAGGATGATGTGCGAAACTTCCTGCCGCGAATTGTCCAGCTTGCTTCCAAGGCTGTCCCACTCGGCAATCATGGCCATATTCGCGGCACGCGCCAGAGCCGCATCATAGCGCGAGAGGATGGCATTGAGCCGTAACAGCGAAGCTTCCTCGCCAGCCTCAAGCCCAGACACAATCTCCCACAGCTCGCCTTGTCGTGCCTCCATCGCATCGAGCGCATCGGCAAACCCCATTTCGACCATCTGCCGCCGTTGCGGCCCATGGTTGAGAACATTGTGATGACTGAGGAGATTGTTGAGTTGGCGCTCCACCTCAGCGGGTTCGCCCACACCCGTGACGCGCGAAGAGGCCGCTTGCTGCAATTTCAGGCTGGCAACCTGCGATCGCGCGATGACCCACAGCATGTTCTGCGTCGCCTCGATCCGCATATCCTCTTCGATCGTCGAAAGACGCACGAGCGAAAAAGCGATCAGCACGGCAAATATGCCGATCGTCACTGACGGGACCACTATGCCGAGTGTGCCCCTGCGGATCATCATTGGACTTCCAGAGCATGCAACTGCCAAACCCATCGGTAGTCGTAACGAATATCCTGCAACTCTGGATGGGTATCGCGTGGATAAACGATCCAGAGTGGACCCTTGTCCTGAAGGGACAGCGGTTCTCCATCCATGCTGTGGGCCACGATTATTTCGAAGCGTTCAATGTCCGACATGGGGATGTCGACGACATAGTCGTTCAGGGCGCTGGCGCGCAGGGTCGTGCCAGTAGCGCCAAGCCCGGACAGGAAGTCACGCAACAGGAAGCCTTCGAAATCACTGCTCCCGTCCGTAACCGAGGTGCTGGTGGAAAGACTAGTGGTCGGCAGTGCGCGCAGCATGGCCATGTCAAACTGCGCGCCATTCTCGCCATTGCGAACGGTGATGGCCCCGAAAACCTCCAGAACAATATCTCCCGCCGGTTCGGAAAGATCGAACAGCTCAGGATTCGCCTCCGGCTCGGAAGCGCAGGCTGCCGCCATGCCACCCGCCAATGCCAGAACCGCAATCCGAAAAGTCCTAAACATACAGAACTGCTCCCCTTACCGCTCCTCACCCGAACTGGGCTGTAGCACCGGCTCCGTCGATGATCCCTAACAGATCAATGTTCCAAATTCGCCCCGTTCAAACAAACGGAGTGTCGGGCATCTAATCGTCGACCGATGAACGACCGTTCTCTTTAGTTCGATCGCTTCGTTTCGGAAATCATGCCTGATGGTCTATTCCTACCATTTCGGCCGCATCCTGCAGTCCGACACTGCGGAACATTTAAAGTGTCCGCTGCTGAAAGGAAGCGGTGCGGGGATGGATGGCTGTTCCCCGATGCGGCTCGCCAAGAATGTGTGGCACTCCATGAAAGCCGAGCAATGCCGAAGCGGTCAGTCCGAGTAGACTTCCTCCGACGATAAAGGCCGGAGCATATTCATCCGTCGGTCTACCCTCATCCTTTGCGGCTTGTATTTTTAGTCCTAAATTCAAGTCACTGCGCGATAAGGCGCAAAAACAAGTCCGCAGATCCGTTTTCAAGGCCTTGAAGGTTCCCGATGCGAAGCGAAAATTGGGAGCCTTTTGATTGCCACTGACGTGCTCCCCTGATTGTTACCAGTCAGAGGTAGAGTCTCGCTCCTTCATGATGGTTGTTTGATGGGATGGTAACGTGTGTGGGGGCATGCCCCCACCCACGTTGGCCGGCGATCTCGGCGGGGGTCTTCCCGCCCAGTTTCGAGGGTGGCCTGACCGTGTTGTAGTCCTGGCGCCAAGCGGCCAGCACGAACCGCGCATGGGCCAGCGAGGTGAACAGCGTCTCGTTGAGGCATTCGTCCCGCAGACGGCCATTGAAGCTCTCGACGAAGCCGTTCTGCATTGGCTTGCCCGGAGCGATGTAATGCCACTCGACCCGCCGCTCCTGCGACCAGCGCAGGATGGCCGACGAGGTCAGTTCGGTGCCGTTATCGCTGACCACCGTGTTCGGCTTGCCGCGCTGGCCGATGATCGCGGTCAGCTCGCGGGAGACCCTGGCACCCGACAGCGACGTATCAGCCACCAGCGCCAGGCATTCCCGCGTGTAGTCGTCGACCACGCACAGGATGCGGAAGCGCCGGCCGCAGATCAGGTGTCCGTCGTCAGAACATTTGGCACAACTCGCGGCGTAGGCTTACGGAGTGTGGGCCTCGTCTGAGGTTGATGTTT
>CANLQG010000016.1 GCA_947493195.1 uncultured Sphingomonadaceae bacterium
CCAGGGCCGCATCCACTACACCCAGTGGGAGGACAAGGACGGGGTCACGCGCTACGGCACCGAGATCCTCGCCGACAGGGTCGACTTCCTCTCTCGTGGTAACGGCCAGGGCGACGGAACTGGCGACGACAACGACAACACCGACGCACCCGAAATCGACTGACATCGATACCGGCCGCTCCCCTGGCGAAGAGGCTCTGCTGCAAGCGGCAGGGCCTCTTCTTCTATGGTTATGCGGAGCAGAGCCGCTCACCTTTCATTCCCGTGGGAACTCACGTCATCCTTCATCCGGTCACGGTTAAGTCCCGCCAGGCTTCAAATTGTCGAAAGTAACCGGTTCGGATTCGCATGAAGCAAGCAAGCAGCTTCATAACGCTGGAGAGCCGCAATAGCCCCGATGATGTTGGGCAGGTCGATTTTCCGGATTATGTTTGCCCTATGATTTTCGACTGTCCGCATCGAGATATCGAAATTTCGAGAAATCATTGCGTTTGTCTCCCCGTTCGCAAGGGCCTGCAGGACTTCAAGCTCCCGGGGGCTCAAAACTTCAATACGAGCCTTATCCCGCTTGGTCTGATCGACGATCCTTATTCGTTGATCCACTATAGGTGCAGCACCTTCGATCGCTTTCTCCAGAGTTTCAGAGCGGACCGGCTTCTGAAGGAAATCGACTGCACCACTTCTCATAGCAGCGACAACAACGCTGGTGTCCGGCATTTTTGCCATGGCGATGATAGGTAAAGCGAAGTTTCTCTTCGAGATGGATTCAATAAGATCGACACCGTCAAAGCTTGCATTCCGGACGTCTGCCAGGACGACACCGGGTTCCAAGGCTTCGATCTCGTTAATCAGATCCGCTCCGCTCAGGAATGGACGACAACTCCAGTCAGCTTGTGACAACATCCTGTTAAGCCGGATGCGGGAATCTCTTTCCGCGTCGACAATGTATATCGGATACTTCAAGAGCCGTTTCCTCTCCCTGCGAGGCTGAAACCGTCGCAAAAAGCCCCCGTTCATTCTTCCCCATCACAAGGTCCATCACTTCAGCGGTCATGTCAATCTCATAAGGTTAACAACACTTTATCCGTAGACCCGCGCCCGCCCACAAGCGGTCGGAATTGAAGGATGGGACTGCGTCAACCGAGGGTCTGACTGGCTCTATCAAGATACCATGAAGCGTTTCCCGGTAGGACTTCCATTTCCCCTAGCGGCGAACGTCGCTTCAGGCGTGAGAGCCGCTGCCAGCCGCTCGCGCACCTACCTGTTTCAACGATGCCGTCAGCCGGTCCAGGTTAAACGGTTTTTGCAGGATCAACACATTTTCGCCGGCGGTGTTCTTGATGGCTGCCGTATCCGCATAACCGCTTACGAAAATGATCGGCAGGCCGGGTAGACGCGCTGCCATCTGTTGCGCAAGCACTGCCCCGTTCATGTCCGGCATCGCGAAATCGACCACGGCGACCTGAGGCTCTTCGGTTTCGAGCAGGGACAGCGCCTCCGCGCCGTTCGATGCCGTGCTGACCGTATGACCGAGATCGGTCAGCCCTTCGGCAAGGACGCAGCGAAGATGATCGTCGTCGTCCACGAGAAGAATGTGGAGCGGTGGCAGGGCTTGGCCTTCCTTTTCGCCGGGAGCCTCACCATCAATCCGAAGTGGTGCCTCGTCGGTGCAGGGCAGATACACGCGGACAGCAGTTCCTACCCCCACTTCGCTCTCAATCCTGACGGTGCTCCCAGCCTGGCGGGCGCTTCCGTATATTTGCGCGAGACCCAGGCCGGTTCCCTTGCCCTGCGGCTTTGTAGTAAAAAAAGGCTCCATCGCCCGGCGCAGCGTATCCTCGTCCATCCCGGTGCCGCTGTCGCGGACTGCAAGTTCGATATAGTCGCCGTCCGCAAGTTCGGGGTCTCCTTTGAGGGCGTGCTTGCTGGTAGAAACTGTCAGGCTCCCACCATCAGGCATCGCGTCACGGGCATTGATGGCCAGGTTGAGGATCATCATCTCTACCTGCGTGGCATCGGCCAGAACTGGTGCGGGGTTGGGGTTGAGTTCCTTATCCAGTTTGATCATGGGCCCCAGCGTGCGTGCGAGCAGGTCCTCCATCCCGCGATCACGCTTTGATGCTGTTTTGCCATCGAGACACAACCTGTTGCGAAGCCTGGCTGACGCATATAGTTGGTCGCCATGGATATTATGGCCCTCTTGACCGACCCGGCTGCCTGGTTGGCTTTGTTGACGCTCATCGCTCTTGAGGTTGTTCTCGGGGTCGATAACCTCATTTTCATTGCCATTCTCTCGAACAAGCTTCCAGAACACCAGCAGGAGCGGGCGCGAAAGATCGGCTTGCTGTTAGCCCTCGTCATGCGCATCGGGTTACTGATGCTCATCGGCTGGATCGTTACTTTGCAGGAGCCGCTGTTCGACCTGGGCATACAGGCCGCTCCAAACGAATATGGGCAGGTGCCGTTCGAAACCGCGTTCTCGGGACGAGACCTGATTCTCTTGGCAGGTGGGCTATTCCTGCTCTGGAAGGCGACCAAGGAAATCCATCATTCCATGGAGCCGGCGGATAATTCCGGCGATCTTCTCGACAAGACCCCCGGCGTGGCCGAGGTTGCTACGGCCAGTTTCGGCGCCGTGATCGTCCAGATCATCGCCATCGACCTCGTCTTCTCGATCGATTCAATCCTCACCGCAGTGGGCATGACGGACCAGATTCCCATCATGGTTGCTGCCGTCGTCATTACCGTGGGCATCATGCTGATGGCAGCCAATCCGCTGGCGCGGTTCATCGAGCACAACCCGACACTGGTGATGCTGGCGCTCGCTTTCCTCGTCATGATAGGTCTCGTCCTGATCGCCGATGGCTTTGGCTTCCACGTGCCCAAGGGCTACATTTACGCGGCAATGGGCTTTTCCATGGGTGTGGAATTGCTCAACATGGCCCAGCGGAACAGACGGAAGAAACTGGCGGCCTAGACCGACTTTGGCTGTCATCTCCGCCATCAGGCGTACCGGGGAGCGCTGGAATGAGGGAGCTCCGATGGTTTAGAATCCGAACCCGAGCGAGGAAGACTGCCCGCGAGCTGAGTAGGGTCGCGCACCAGCAGCGCTCTCTCCGGGAACCCAGAAGTTAGCGGGCGACTCGCCTTGATAATAATGATAGCGCCGGTGGACTTGGCACGACATCCGCTCGCAAAATTATCGAAGAAGGTTCGGCAATCGCCATGTCAATCACAGGATACCTGGAAGGTGCGGCAGCATGGTACCGCGATGGCAAGCGAGACATCGAAGTCTGGACCGGCGCGAGCCAGGAGCTCCTGCATGTCCATGCCGGCCTGCTGATCTTCGTGGGAGCTGCGCTGGTTCTGCGAAAAAAGTTCCGCTCGCCGGTACCCCTTGCGCTGGTCTTCGTGTTAGCCGTGGTCAACGAACTTGTGGATTTGATCAATGGCCCTTCAGCAAGACCATCCGAGCCTTACTGGGATGTGGCGAACACGGTTTTCTGGCCATGTGTGCTGTTTATGCTGGCGCTCCGCTGGCGCTAGCGCTGGGCCGAGACGATCCTGAGGCTTGCACAATCGCCGGGAGCCAGAGCTAGTATCCCGGCACTATCAAGCACCGCAAGAAGCTATGAAGGTGGTCTGGAGTCGCTGGAATCGGCCTGTCGATCGTCGCCTCCTGCTTTGAAATCCAGGAAAGAAAGCGCCGGCAAGTCCGGAGGCTATTCACGATACAGGCCGCAAAACTCGGCAAGTCCGGGTTCTCAACTCGCTGCTACCTGAGCATGCACACGGTCCTGGACTGCCATTTCACGATCGCGGCCTCTCGCTCGTATGACTGCGCTCTGCTGCTCCCCGTAATCTGTGCTCGGCGCCAGTGATGTGAGCTCACCCAGGTCGCCTTTGGCAGACATGGCCAGCACCATGCCGAGCTTCTCCCTCTTGGCATGGTACATGAGGCGATCAGCCACTTTGAGTTCGGCGTCGATAGATGATGAGCCATCCGGCAGGACCAAAGCACCAATGCTGCACCCGAGTTTTGAACTCCCTTTCAGATTAAGTTCTGAATTCAACCGGCGAGCCACTTTATCGGCAGATGCCAAATCACCCACTCTCAGGAAGATCACAAACTCGTCACCGCCCACCCGGGCGAATATATCGGTACTACGGATCGTCATCCTCACACGATTTGCAAAGTCTTGAAGAGCTTCATCACCCGCGTCATGGCCAAGATCGTCGTTCACTCGTTTGAGCCCATCCAAATCGGCAAACAGCAGGACAGTAATTCCAGACCGGTTTGTTTCGCTTTTAACGGCCTCGAAGAACGCCATTCTGTTGAAAGCTCCCGTCAACGGATCAATCCGGGCAAAGCGCCACTCCAGTTCAACGGCTGCGCGGGCTACTCCCAGCATCAAAACTACGGCTAAGGCGCTGCAGAATTGTAGGCCCATAACGACAGGATTGTCGTCAAGTACAAGCGCGTGGCCGCTCTGGATCTGGATAACACCGATAAAGAGACCAACCAGAACAGCAAACCTGTTGCTGACGAACCAGGCGCCAAGCGCACATATGAGCAAAAAGAATGGACCGAAACTGACGGTGGGAAAGGCGTTGTGCGCGAATAACGCCAAAAGTGCACATACGGTCAGCGTCGTTGCCGCCGACGCTTCCGGAACTTCCATGAAGATAGGCTTCCCGAGTCTGAAGGTTCGAGACTTCTCCATGCGTCTGTCGATGTGCGTTCCCGGAGCCATGGCTGTCTGTTAGGCCGACTATACTTAATTTTGCGCTAATCATTGGCCGAACTGTTCAAGCGCACTTGGTGCTGGCGACACGGACTAATAGTGATGCGGTGCGGATGGTTTCTGCAGTAATTGGCGCTGACCCCTGGCGTCCCCAGTCATGTAGAATAGAAGTTGCGGCTCGGGCGCCTGGCTCTATCCGCTGACATCGGGTCTACCGAAGCAGCTGACGCAGGCTTTCGACAAACCGGTGACCCGTAATCCGCACTGATGCTGGCGGGCATCGGCGCCGTGCTGATCATCACCAACCCGGAAGACCCGGCGCAGTTCGGGCGTGTGCCGGGTAATGGGCCCGGTTTCAGCATTCGATCAGCCATGCCCTGCAGGCGAGATCCTTGGGCTGGCGCAAGCCGCATTGACCTGCGCAAGATGCTCTTGGAGGAATTCGCCACTGGCTGACCTGCTCCGTTACGAGCGGTGCCGGTTTCCTTGGCGGCAATTTCGTCCATTGCTGGATCGTCCGTTACTGCGCGAAAAGGCACCCGGACGATACCGTTCGCGCGCTCGGCAGGCCGACCAGTGCGGTTGGCCCAGGTTGAAGAACGCCTCCTCTCTCCATGTTGCCATCTGTTTCGAGCCGCCGTAACGGCTGGCACATGAAGGAGATTTTCCGCAAATGTCGAAAACACCACAAAAGACAGCCCTGATCACCGGGGTGACTGGCCAGGATGGCGCGTACCTTGCCCACCTGCTGCTGGAGAAGGGTTACGAAGTCCACGGGGTGAAGCGCCGGTCTTCCAGTTTCAATACCGGTCGCATCGAGGATATCTACCAGGACCCTCACGTCGACAACCAGCGTTTCCACCTGCACTACGGCGACCTGACGGACAGCACCAACCTGATCCGCATCGTTCAGGAAGTGCAGCCCGACGAGATCTACAACCTCGCCGCGCAAAGCCACGTCGCGGTGAGTTTCGAAACCCCCGAATACACCGCGAATGCCGACGCCATCGGAACGCTGCGCCTGCTCGAGGCGATCCGCATTCTCGGGCTGGAAAAGAAGACGCGCTTCTACCAGGCGTCCACTTCCGAACTGTATGGCCTCGTCCAGGAAGTCCCGCAGCGCGAGACCACCCCGTTCTATCCGCGCAGCCCCTATGCCGCGGCCAAGCTTTATGCCTACTGGATCACGGTGAATTACCGCGAGGCTTACGGGATTCACGCCAGCAACGGCATCCTGTTCAATCACGAGAGCCCGCTGCGCGGCGAGACATTCGTGACGCGCAAGATCACCCGCGCTGCCGCCGCGATCGCGCTGGGACGACAGGAGAAGCTCTACCTCGGCAATCTCGATGCCCAGCGCGACTGGGGCCACGCACGCGAATACGTTCGCGGCATGTGGATGATGATGCAGCAGGACGAAGCCGACGACTACGTACTGGCGACCGGCGAGACGACCCATGTGCGCGACTTCGTTCTCTGGGCGTTCGAGGACGCCGGCGTGCCCATCGAATTCCGCGGCGAGGGCGTCGAGGAAAAGGGATATGCCAGGAGCGACGGGCGCTGCCTGGTCGAGGTCGATCCCCGCTATTTCCGCCCGACCGAAGTGGAACTGCTGCTTGGCGATCCGGGCAAGGCGCACCAGAAGCTGGGCTGGCGGCACGAGACATCGCCGCGCGAGCTCGCCCGTGAAATGGTCGAGGCAGATCTCAAGATCATGCGCGACGAACCCATCGCCGGGTTCGACTGATGGATTACGACCTCTCCGGAAAACGGGTCTATGTCGCAGGGCACAAGGGCATGGTCGGTTCGGCCATCGTGCGGCGACTGGCCAGTGAAGGCTGCGAAGTTCTCACCGCCGATCGCTCCGTCGACCTGCGCGAACAGGCCGCCGTGCGCGACTGGTATGCTGCCAATCGTCCCGATACCGTGGTGGTGGCTGCTGCAAAGGTTGGCGGCATCCTTGCCAACGACACTTACCCGGCGGATTTCCTGTACGACAATCTGATGATCGAGGCGAACCTGATAGAGGCCGCCTACCGGAACGATGTCGAAAAACTGCTCTTCCTCGGTTCTTCCTGCATCTATCCCAAGATGGCGCCGCAGCCGATCCCTGAAGACGCTCTGCTGACCGGCCCGCTCGAACCGACCAACGAGTGGTATGCCGTGGCCAAGATCGCCGGCATCAAGCTGTGCCAGGCATACCGCCGTCAGCATGGCTGCGACTACATCAGCGCCATGCCCACAAACCTCTATGGCCCGGGCGACAATTTCGATCTCGACAGCAGCCACGTCTTGCCCGCGCTGATCCGCAAGGCGCACGAGGCAAAGGAAGCGGGCGCCGCCTTCATCGAAATCTGGGGCACCGGCTCACCGCGCCGGGAATTCCTCCATGTGGACGACCTGGCGGACGGCTGCGTATTCCTGTTGAAAGGGTATTCGGGCGACGAGCACGTGAACCTGGGATCCGGCACCGATATCCCGATAATCGACCTCACTTACCTGGTGTGCGAGGTCGTCGGCTTTGACGGCGCCATTTCGAAAGATGCATCCAAGCCCGATGGCACACCGCGCAAGCTCATGAGCGGAGACAAGATCGCGGCAATGGGCTGGGCGCCGAAGATCGGCCTGCGCGAAGGCATCGCGGATGCCTACCGTGCATTTCTTGAGGGGGAACGCAAGAACTGAGAGCAGCCAGGGTACACGCTTCGCAGCAGCGGTTCAGGAAGCGCGATCGTGCACCGGCACGGTAACGGTCGCGAGCAGGATCTTGATGGCGCGCCGCAGGCTCCAGCCTGGTAGAATAATCCAGATAAATCGGACTTGTGGCCAATTGCCATGCGCTCGCGCGCTTGCAGCCCCCATTGGCGATATTGCCTGGAGGGGACCAAATCGTGCTCGTGAATTTCTACCCGACCCGTCAGGTCATCATGGCCCGGTGGTCACCTGGCATGACGGCCCTGTTCGATCCCGGCTACCTGTCCACCGGGTACAGGTCTTGACGTGAACCCCAGCTTCCCCTTGCCGGGGGTTGCCTGAGGTCTCCGCCGAAAAGAGATGCGAATTGCCGCGCGACCTGCCACGGTTCGGGAGGCTTGCGATACCCGCGGCCAACGGCCGAGATGAAGGTGTGGAAACCGTGCAGACAGGCGCGCCAATTCAGATGGCTGGGACAGCGGCCAAATCCCCGCAAAAGGCCACGAACCAGAGCTTTATCGGCTATTCGCGGGTCTTGCTAACCACCCAGTCGCGATACATTTGTCGGACCCGTGCGCATGATCTCATGCGGTGTCTCTGTTGTCTCGATGCGGCGTTCGGGAACGAGGAAGACCGGGACCTGCGCTTGGGCTTCATGGATCTGCTGTCGGCATCGCAAGGCGATGGGGGAGGCTGACTTTTG
This sequence comes from uncultured Sphingomonadaceae bacterium, assembly GCA_947493195.1. GTDB lineage: Bacteria > Pseudomonadota > Alphaproteobacteria > Sphingomonadales > Sphingomonadaceae > Alteraurantiacibacter. Next base: position 8,143 of record CANLQG010000016.1, read on the forward strand.
CAGGGTCACGTGAGCCTTCAGACCCGCACCCGATACCCATCCGGCTTTTGTCGCGAACAGTCCTGAACCAGGTCAGCTGAGGACGGCAACCCGTTTCTTTTCCGGCCGTGTTGGCAGCTGCGCTGCCTGCCCGCACCACCCGTCATGAACAGGTTTCCCTTCGGCCCCCAGACAAGTC
>CANLQG010000017.1 GCA_947493195.1 uncultured Sphingomonadaceae bacterium
ACATCAACCTCAGACGAGGCCCACACTCCGTAAGCCTACGCCGCGAGTTGTGCCAAATGTTCTGACGACGGACAATCATGGAATTGGATAACCTTTGTCTTTGGAGCACTTGGGTTTTTTACCAAGACCATGATTGCAACAGGTGTCCTGGTTCCTTGACCAAACACATTATCCTTTTCTTTGCGACGCTGCTCGCCTGACGTCCGCGCGTTACCGCGAAGGTGCAGAACATGAATGCTGGTAAACTCATCGACGAGACTTTTTCGCAGGCCATCCGCCGCCTTGCCGTCCAGCCACCCCGCGTTCGAAACGTATGCGACTACCCCCTTCTCGCCGATGCGGTCACTCGCCCAGCGAATGGCACGCACATAGCTGTCATAGAGGCTTCTCGGGTTGCCTGTTGACCGAGCTACATAGGTCTTTTGAATTCGCTGGTCTAAACTCTCGTATGATACATTCGCGGCATCATTGTTGTCGCTACCCTGCCCGACTGAGTAAGGAGGGTTCCCAACGATAACGCGGATATCGAGGTCCTTCTGCTTCTGCCGACGTGAACTGTTGTCCGCCAGCAGGGAACTGACCAAATCTTCCTTCTCGTAAAGTTGGAAGGTGTCAGTGAGACAGATGCCCTCGAAAGGTTTGTAATCGCCGCCCGAAAGAGCGTGATAAACCGCCTCGATATTGATGGCCGCGATGTAGTAGGCGAGCAGCACAATCTCGTTGGCGTGAATCTCCTCGGCGTATTTCCGCTCAAGCTGTTCGGGTGCGATGAGACCCGATTGGAGAAGCCGCGTGATGAATGTTCCCGTCCCAGTGAAGGGGTCGAGAATGTGCACGCCCTCGCTGCCGAGCGTCTGGCCGAATTGCGCCTTGAGCACGTCGTTCACCGAATGGATGATGAAGTCGACGACCTCGACGGGCGTGTAAACGATGCCGAGTTTTTCGGTCATGCGCGGGAAGGCGTTGCGGAAGAACTTGTCGTAAAGCTCGACGATAATCTTCTGCTTGCCCGCCGCGTTGTCGATGCCTGCCGCGCGGACCTGAACGCTGGCGTAGAACTTTTCGAGGGACTCCGATTCCTTCGCCAGGTTCTGCTCTTGAAGGACGTCGAGCACGGACTGCATTGCGACCGACACGGGGTTGTTCTGGGTGAAACTGTAGCCTTCAAACAATGCTTCGAAGACAGGCTTGGTGATGATGTGCTGCGCAAGCATCTCAATGGCCTCGGCCTCGGTGATGCTCTCGTTCAGGTCGTCGCGAATTTCGTTGAGGAATTGCTCAAACGCATCGCGCTCTTTCGTGCCTTGCTGCTGCACTACCGCAGTTATGCGGGTGATGTGCGTCTGAGCAATTTTGGCGATGTCGGTTGCCCAGTCTTCCCAGTAATCGCGCTTGCCGCACTTCTTGACGATTTTCGCCATGATGGCCGTCGAGAACTCGTCGAAGCGAAATGCGTCCTGAGTAGCTGGCTCCTGCTTCTTCCCCGTGTCGGGCGTTTCGTCGTCGGAACCCGCGCCGCCCTGACCGATGTTGGCAGACTTCTTCTTCGTTTCCTGCTTTGCCTTGAGGTTGTTCGTGACCGCCACGACCTCAATCTGGCCGCTGACGTCCACGCCCAAGTCCAGCTTGTTGATGGTCGCATCGAAGCGTTCATCATGCGCGCGCAGGGCGTTCAGGATTTGCCAGACGACTTTGTATTTCTCGTTGTTGGCGAGAGCTTCCTCAGGTTCCATCCCCGCAGGGACGCCGATGGGCAGGATGACGTAGCCCATCTTCTTGCCTTCAGCGCGGCGCATAACCCTGCCCACGCTCTGAACCACATCCACCTGACTCTTCCGTGGGTGCATGAACATGATGGCGTCGAGTGCGGGAACATCGACGCCCTCGCTGAGGCAGCGAGCATTTGAGAGGATGCGGGCGCTGTGGTCATCATGGTCGGCACGAAGCCAGTCGAGTTCGCGATTGCGCGCCTTGGCATTGAACGTCCCATCGACATGGCGGACTTCGCAGGACAGCTTCTTCTCGCCCGATACCTCATCGTCCTCATCAAGCGAGGAAAGGTAAGCATCGACAACGGCGGTAAACTCGTCGCGGATTAGTTTGGAACTGGCGATGTCTTTGCAGAAGGCGAGACCGCGCCGCATGTGCCCCGTATCGGTCGCGACATCGGCGGCCATGTCGGCCTTGGTCAGCGCCTTGTAGCAGCCAATAATCTTCGTGGCGTCATCGAGCTTAAGTTCGCTGTTTTCGTCGGTAAGACGGCTCTGCACGCCGAGGCTGACAGCTTCTTCATCAACGACGAGAACGATTACCTTGTAATCGGTCAGAAGGCCCTTCTGCACGGCCCAGCCGAAGCCGCGCTGGAAGAGCGTCTCGCCATAGATGTTTGGGTCATCCATCGAGCAGATGGCGATGGAATCTTCACTCGCCTTCGATTTCGCCGCATCCGCGTAGATGCGGGGCGTGGCCGTCATGTAGAGACGTTTCTTGCCTGCGATGTAATCGTTGTCGTGGACGCGGACGAAGTTGCTTTCTTCCTCGCCTTCGTGCGTTTGACCGGTCGTGCGGTGGGCTTCGTCGCAAACGATGAGGTCGAACTCAGGCAGTCCGTGCTTCCTCTGGGCTTCAGATATGACCTTAATCGAGTGGTAGGTGGCAAAGACTACAGTCATGCGGTCGGCTGTCACATTGCCTGCCTTGGCTGCGAGCCTGGCGGCATCTGTGGTCGCAGGATGAGCGAGGTCGTGGACATCGATGTCGCCCACGTCATCATTGCCAGCGTTACGCTTGCCGACCTGAGCGTCTGAACAAACCGCAAAAGAGCGCAAGGGCACAGTCGTGTCGAGCGACCACTCACGGATACTCTGCGACATCAGAGCAAGTGATGGCACGAGGAACAGCACCCGACCGCCCGTGCCTGCCATGTCCTCAGAAATCTTGAGTGCGGTGTAAGTCTTACCCGTGCCGCAAGCCATGATGAGCTTGCCTCGGTCAGCTTCCGCAAGGCCCGCCTTCACGTCAGCCAGAGCTTCGCGCTGATGTTGCAGCGGTTCCTTCTTGGGCTTCAGGATGACCTTGTTGTCTGCAAGGAAGGTTGCCCAATTGATGGGGCTTTCGTTCAGCCGTTCGAGGCCAATGCGCTGTGTGGCAATCGACTGCTCCTTGAGCGCGTCCTCGGCATTGACGCTCCACGGCGCGTCTGTAGTGTCGATGACAAGGCGTCGGGTAAAATGCCTTTTGCCAGAGGCAGTGAAGAAGGAGTCGATGTCCGACTTCTGGATGCGATGGCCTTCCTGATAGAACTTGCACTGCACCGCGCAGAACCCGTCCTCATCACGAATCATAGCGACGACATCGATGCCGACATCGCGACCGTCGATGCCCTGCATCTGCGCCCAATCCGCATAGGGCCAAGCGTCCTCGAACTCCTGCGCCATCTCTGGGTCGGATTTGAGGAACTCAACACACAGGCGCTCGAAATAGGTGCCCTTCTCGCGCTCGGTTTTCGACGCATCCCGATAGCGGGTTAGCAATTCACGGATAGCAGCCACAAAGTTCCCCAGCCCAAGTCAGGTCGTTCCTCGGTTTAATCGCAGTGCGGCTGACATGCCAATGGGTTCGAACTTGCTCGTGCGCATAAAATGTCCAGCGCAGTCCGCAACTTGTGCTATAGTGTGGACATGCATCCATCGCGGTATTCTTCTGGAGTCGTTCCTTTACGTCAGTAAAGGAGACACCATTGACCCTCATTACGTCGCATCCGAATTGGGTTCTTCGCCATGCCATTGAGCTTGACCGCCACAAATCGTTTTGTGGCGAGTTCTTTCGTGCGAGTTCTGAACGGCAACACGTCATCGCAGCCTATCTGAGCGCGACGTCTCAGAGCGAATGTCACAATGGCGAGGTAGCTGGATTCCTCCTCCAAGCGGGCCACGACGATATCCTCGCTGCCGCTTATGCGAACGTGCCGTCAGGACTTCGGCGCGCGTTGCGTCGGGCGGGAGCAGTCGTTCACCACGAGCGTTTCTACGGCCTTCTCGTCGAACTCCTATCATGCGGCGAAAGCCACATCACGAGGTGCATCGCTCAGGTTTCTCGCGTGGACCTCGATACTCTTTTGGCCATCAAAGCGTTGCCGCCCGAGGCGTGTAGTCCGAAGCTCGTTCAAGCCGTGGCGGGTAGTGCGGATGCCGAAGATGTCTCGACGGCGTTCGATGTGCTCGTCGAGAACGGAGTTGATGCAGACTGGCTTGCGGGTTCCCTTCGCGACGTGAAAACGCAACGCGCGCTCTCGTCGGTATTTCAGAAAGCGGCTCGTCGGGCGAATGCGCCGCCACATCCCGTTCCCGCATCTGACTTCTACCGTCCCATCACGACTGGCGAGGAGTTGTTCTCAGTAGCGCGTGAATTCAGGAATTGCCTTCGGAACTATACGACGTCCTTCCTTGATGAGCGTCAAGGGAATGCATTTGCGGTCGTGACACGCGCCGAGCATCGCACTGTCGTGCATCTGGTTCGCGGAACGGCGGGTTGGAAGCTGGAAGGGATTTTCAAGCCTCGGAACCGTCGTCCTTCTCGACCGACGCGCGAGTGGATTGAAGCCTATCTGGAAGAGAACGGGGTCCTTGTCGAACGACGCCAACCGAGGACGCCATCACGCTGGGATGCGTTGCACAATCTCATCTGCTCGCACCTGCTTGAATTCAATCTCGACTACGGGTTCGAGGAGTTGGCTGAAGCGAATTGAAGGAGAATGGCTGTAAGCGTTTGAGGGGTAACTCGCTTCGCTCGCTACGCCCTTCCTCAACCAGTGCACTCGCTATCGCTCGCTTTCACTGGTTTCGGATGTTTGGTCAAAGCTATCGGGTCAGATAATCATGTATTCCATAGCGGAAGACTCAATGGCCCTATCCCCCCTCTCTCCCAGAACACCAATCGAACCACCGTATGTTCGATTGGGGAGACGAGAGATTGCTCGTCACAGTTTCCGAGAAAGAGGGGGGATAGATTATGCCATTCGCATTCCATGAGCATCGCCCAACGGGGTTCTCGTGACTTACCAACTTTACGCTGGAACGGGTGGTCGCCTTTGCCCACGTCATTGTCACGCCTATCCTGCGCATCACTGCGCACGACGGTTATCTCGACCGAAGCCGAGAAGCACTCACACGCAGCCGAAATCCAGACCGCGCGCGAGCCGATGGTTGTCGCCAAGGACAGTGCCATCGTCTGCTGGTGACTAATTTTATTCCGCCATCACCTCGCGGTCGGCTGCTCTTCCATTTCCTGCCGATGACCATGGCCCTCCCTCGGAGCGCCTACAAAGACCAAAGACAGGGATTGGGGTGGATTGGCCCCAGATAGAATCCCTTGAGCAGTAGTTATGTTATGCTGCCAAAATACCACGACAGCGATGGTGCTGCATTAATTAAAGAGCGCTGTGACGCGGTAATATGGCGGCACATGCCTGAGTTCGTAGACCCCATTGTGGATGGTGGTCGCCGCCACAAACGCGCTTCGAATCCTTCGATATGACGCGCGTGACGAATGCTCGTTCGCTTGCATCGTCGCGAGTTCCAATCTGCTTGCGAGAAGCTTCAGGGACGTCAGAGAACATTTCTCTGGGTCGCCGCCCGTTTGCGCCATGTAGTGGGCTGAGCGCCCCAGCCAGTTGAGGCTGAAGTCGCTTCGCGATGTTACCAGTCCGTCCGCTTTCAGGACCTCGTAGATATCTGTGAGTGTGTTCATTTTCTCTCACCTCCTGCTGTATTTAGCTCAGTGGTCAGAGCGAAATGTGCGGACTTAATATACGGTTTACACGAATGCCTCTCGGATTGGGTGCGTCAAATTATTTCAATGCGTCTCATTGACAGGATGGGCAATTGGATGCATTTGATTTGTGCCACCGCATCTCAACTGGAGTCGAACCATGTCAAACCCGAAACTCATAAGCACGCTCGACGAGCTTTATGCTGCAACCTTACTTTTCGATGACCTCATCAGAACCAGTTACGACGACCTTGCGCCGAAGCAGCAGAAGGTCGTTCAGAACGCCTTTTCCCATACTCGCTCCTTCATCGCTTTCCCGCGCACAAACGGGGATGGCTACATCATCGGTTTTTCGAAATTTGTCGGCCACCAGATGAAGAGCATCCCCGACTATGATGCCGTTCGGAAAAACATCAGCGGAAGCGATTCTGAGCGCGCCATCGGTGCGCTCGGCGTAGCTACCGACTACGCCCTCGGCAGCAGTCATGACCGCGGCACCACTCATGCCGCACCAGCAGAGCTTGCTCAGGCGGTTAGGGATTTCGTGGCAATTGCTGACAAGACCCCGAACTCTCTTTCATGGATTCGTCTCATGCCTCTGCCTGAGGCGGTTCAGGGTAAGTCCTTCGCTCGCACGAAGACTTACGATGTTCTGCTTGCAGCGTTGAAGGCGGCACATCTGACCAAAGTCGAACGCGAACACCTGTTCGCTGAACTTACAGCGTAGCACGTGGTGGTCTACGCTATTGGGCTGTGGGGCTTCGCTCCACAGCCCTTTTTCCCACCCCTGCTTGAGTCAACGCCCCCCTCATTCAGGTAAACAATCCGAGTCAGCCTGAGCTTGAGACACGTTCCTGCTACCATAAGGGTAGGGGATGATTTT
>CANLQG010000018.1 GCA_947493195.1 uncultured Sphingomonadaceae bacterium
GCTGCCTCCTCGCGGGTTGTGCCCCAGGTCACCAGCTTGGCGATCATGGGATCGTAGAAGATCGACACCTCGCCGCCTTCCCTGACGCCTGAGTCGAAGCGCACGCCCCCGCCGCCTTCCTGGGCAACACCGCGAAGGTCGCCCGCCCACGGTTCGACCGGGGTGGCATAGCGCACCAGCCTGCCGGTCGAGGGCAGGAAGCCGCGGTAGGGGTCCTCGGCATAGATGCGGTTCTCGATCGCCCAGCCATCGACGCCGATATCATCCTGGCTCATCGGCAGCTTCTCGCCGGCGGCCACGCGGATCATGTATTCCACAAGGTCGATGCCGGTGATCGCCTCGGTCACCGGATGCTCCACCTGCAGGCGGGTGTTCATCTCGAGGAAGTAGAAGCTCTCGCCGGTCGGGTCCGCACCGCTGACGATCAGTTCCACCGTGCCCGCCGAGTGATAGCCCACAGCCTTGCTCAAGGCGACGGCCTGCTCGCCCATCTTGCGGCGCATCTCGGGCGTGACGAAGGGGCTAGGCGCTTCCTCCACCACCTTCTGGTGGCGGCGCTGGATGGAGCACTCGCGCTCGTTCAGGTAAAGCACCGTGCCGTGCCTGTCGCCCAGCACCTGGATCTCGATATGGCGCGGGTCCTCGATGAACTTCTCGATGAACACGCGGTCATCGCCGAAGCTGTTCAGCCCCTCGCGCTTCGTCGCCTCGAACCCTTCCTCCACGTCCTTGTCGTTCCACGCAAGTCGCATGCCCTTGCCGCCGCCGCCAGCACTCGCCTTCATCATCACCGGATAGCCGATCTGATTGGAGACCTTCAGCGCCTCCTCGGTGGTGTCGATGGCATCCTCGGACCCGGGCACGGTGTTGACGCCTGCCGCCTTGGCCAGCTTCTTGCTCTCGATCTTGTCGCCCATCGCGGCGATGGCACTGGCGGGCGGGCCGATAAAGGCGATGCCCTCCGCCTCCAGCGCCTCGACGAAGCTCGCGCGCTCCGACAGGAAGCCATAGCCCGGATGCACGGCCTCGGCGCCTGTCTGCTTGCACGCAGCGATGATCCTGTCCGCCAGCAGGTAGCTCTCGCTGGCCGGCGGCGGGCCGATATGCACCGCCTCGTCCGCCATTTGCACGAAGGGCGCGCGGGCATCGGCATCGGAGTAGACCGCGACCGTGGCGATACCCATGCGGCGTGCGGTCTTGATCACCCGGCACGCGATCTCGCCGCGGTTGGCAATGAGGATTTTCGTGAACATTATCGCGTGGTCTCCAGTTCCTCACCCGCCGGCGGCATGTTGTGGCCCAGCAGGCGCAGCAGGTCTGCGGCGGCTTCCACCACGTTGGTGCCGGGGCCGTAGATGCCCTGCACGCCGGCCTTCTTCAAAAAGTCGTAGTCCTGCGGCGGGATCACGCCGCCTGCCACCACCTTGATATCGCCGCGATCCGCATCGCGCAGGTGACCGATCAGTTCGGGGATCAGCGTCTTGTGGCCTGCTGCAAGCGACGATGCGCCTACCGCGTCCACCTCGCACTCCAGCGCCATCCTGGCGGTCTCCTCCGGCGTCTGGAACAGCGGGCCGCTGATGACCTCGAACCCCATGTCGGCAAAGGCCGATGCGATCACGTTCGCGCCGCGGTCGTGCCCGTCCTGGCCCATCTTGGCGACCAGCACCCGGGGCTTGTGACCCAGGCGGCGGGCTACGGCTTCCACCCCTTCTGTCACCTGGGCATAGCGCGCATCGCCCTCGTAGGCGCTGGCGTAGATGCCTTTCACCGGGGTCGGCACAGTGTCGTAGCGGCCGAAGGCTGTCTCCATCGCCATCGAGATCTCGCCCAGCGTCGCGTCCTGGCGCGCCGCCTCCACCGCCAGCGCGAGCAGGTTGGCATCGCCCTTCGCGCCTTTTGTAATGGCATCGAGCGCGGCGCGGCACGCTTCCTGGTCACGGCCCTCACGCACCGCCTCGATCCGCGCGATCTGGCTGGCGCGCACCTTGTGGTTGTCGATATCGAGCGTGTCGATATGCGCTTCCTCATCGAGGCGGTACTTGTTCACCCCCACGATCACCGTCTCGCCCCTGTCGACGCTCGCCTGCTTGCGCGCCGCGGCCTCCTCGATCCGCGCCTTGGGCATGCCGCTGGCGACCGCTGCAGTCATCCCGCCCAGCGCATCGACTTCCTCGATCAGCGCGCGGGCCTTCTCCACCAGTTCGTTCGTCAGGCTCTCGATGTAATAGGACCCGCCCAGCGGATCGGCGACGTTGGTCACTCCGCTTTCCTCCTCGATCACCAGCTGCGTGTTACGCGCAATGCGGGCGGAGAAGTCGGTCGGCAGCGCCAGCGCCTCGTCCAGCGCATTGGTGTGCAGCGACTGCGTGCCCCCCAGCACCGCGGCCAGCGCTTCCAGCGTGGTGCGGATCACGTTGTTGTAAGGATCCTGCTCCTGCAGCGACACGCCCGAGGTCTGGCAGTGGGTGCGCAGCATCTTCGACTTGGGGTTCTGCGCCCCAAGCGCGTCCATCACGTCGTGCCACAACACGCGGCCTGCGCGCATCTTGGCGATCTCCATGAAGAAGTTCATGCCGATGCCCCAGAAGAACGACAGCCGCGGTGCGAAGGCATCGATGTCGAGGCCCGTTGCCATCGCGCGCTTCACGTATTCCTTGCCGTCGGCAATGGTGAAGGCCAGCTCCTGCACCGCCGTCGCCCCTGCCTCGTGCATGTGATAGCCGCTGATCGAGATCGAGTTGAAGCGCGGCATGTGCTGGCTGGTGTAGGCGATGATGTCCGACACGATCCGCATCGAGGGTTCCGGCGGATAGATGTAGGTGTTGCGGACCATGAACTCCTTCAGGATGTCGTTCTGGATCGTGCCCGAGAGCTTCTCCTGCGCAACGCCCGAACGCTCTGCCGCAACGATGTAGAACGCCAGCACCGGGATCACCGCGCCGTTCATCGTCATGGAGACCGACATCTGATCGAGCGGGATCTGGTCGAACAAGATCTCCATGTCGCGCACCGT
>CANLQG010000019.1 GCA_947493195.1 uncultured Sphingomonadaceae bacterium
CTCTTCGACAAAAGCGAGCCAGACTGTCCTCCAAAAGGGTGGGTGAACTTGGCCGGCCAGAACTGGCGGGAAAGCTTTGCTCGGGTGGTGGGTAATCGTCCCTCCACAAGGTGTAGCAATGGTGGGCGCGATGATGGGTAATCAGGATCAGCGATGCCGGGTCTGTAGCGGACCTTGGCCGGCCGACTTGGTGGAGAGGATCAGGGCGGCCGGCGAGCCCATTAGCAGGGCGATGACCGTCGATCAGTTCGGGGACTGGTTGGCCGGCCGCATGATGCGCTCGACGCGGTGACGGTAGAAGCCCGACTTCTCGACTTCGGTGACGGCATCGGCGAGACGGAACCCGTAACCGATGTTGGCCTTGATCGGCGAGGTCAGGACATTGACGAACTTCCAGTTAGCACCGTCCGGGGCAGCAGGCAGCTTCTTGCCGTCACGCGTGTCGGTCAGGGCGATCTCGCGACGATCCTTCGAGCTATGGAACAGGTAAAGGCTGTCCCGGCCGGCCTTGCGGTAGCGACTGGCCTTATAGAACGGCACCGAGTTGAGCCGCACATCGGTGGTGACATGCTCGTAACCACGGCTCTCCATGACCTGTCGCACCATGTGCCCGATCATCTGCTTGGTGCGAGGATCGAGCACTTGCTCATCGAACTGGGCAAGGAGGATGTCCTCGACCGGCTTGAGGGCCGGCTGATCGAGATCGCTGGCGGTCTCCATCTTGGCGACGACTACATCGTTGTTCAGGGTCTTCCATAGCTCGCGACCCAGTTCGGTGTCATAATCGTTGGCGAAGTGCATCGGGATGTAGACTTGCATAGGTGGCTCCGGCGAATCGGATAGGGGGAAATCGCCCTACAGGCCGGGTGTATGGCCCTGCCCACCCAAAAGCAATAGGAGAAAATCGCCCTATACGATTTACCGGTTCGCCCGGTCGATCAGCGCCGCGAGCATGTTGCCACGACCAACAATACCTCCGCGTGGATCAGTCGTCACATTGCGGTGCGGATCGTAGTGGCCGAGCAGGTTGAAGCGAGCATCGGTGGCCTTCTGGCGATCATTGATCAGGCCAAAGTCGTCGATGTAGCCGATGATCCGCTGGTTCTGATCCCGGATGGTCTGCCTCGCCATGGTGCCTCCTTCGCGTTGAGGTCATGGATTACCCCGAGATCGGGAAATTATCGAACTAAATGAACTGCTTGACGCCTACCAGAAGTGTGCGAGGACTTCTGGAATGAGCAAACGAGCAGCCTTCTATGTCCGTGTCTCGACCACGGCCGGCCAGACCGTCGAGAACCAGCTTCGCGATCTCCATGCCGTCGCCGAACGATCCGGGTGGGATGTGATCCATATCTTCGCCGATGAAGGCATCTCGGGAAAGCATGGCCGGGACAAGCGGCCGGCCTTCGATGCGATGATGAAGGCGATCACCCGGCGCGAGATCGACATCGTGGCATCGTGGTCTGTGTGTAGGATCGGTCGATCCCTACAACACCTCGTCGGCTTCCTCGCCGAGATCAACGCCAGCCATGTCGATCTCTATCTGCACCAGCAGTCCATCGACACATCGACGCCGGCCGGCCGAGCCCTTTTTGGGATGCTGGGAGTGTTCTCGGAACTGGAAAGATCACTGATCGCCGAACGCGTAAAATCCGGCCTAAATCGTGCCCGGGAAGCTGGGAAGCACTGCGGCCGGCCGAAGCTCGAACCAGCGAAGGTCCAGACCGTCGAGAAGCTTCTCACCCAAGGCTTGAGCATCGATGCCATCGCCAAAAAGGCACGCGTCGGCGTCGGATCGGTCTGCCGGATCAAAGCGCGGATGAAGCAAGCTGCATGACGGACAAGGACGCTTCCAAGAGCTTGGACGGCACCATCGAGCCATGCTCGCCGGAAGCAACAGGGGATGGTAAGGTCGATGATCATCCTCTAACCCCCGGCTCTCCTGTCGGGTGCGCCAATCCTCCGGAAATTACTGAAACTGGGGCTACAGAATCTGACGCCTATCTGGCGGCAAAGCAGTCTCCCCTTACCCGCTCCAA
>CANLQG010000020.1 GCA_947493195.1 uncultured Sphingomonadaceae bacterium
AAGCTTTCCCGCCAGTTCTGGCCGGCCAAGTTCACCCACCCTTTTGGAGGACAGTCTGGCTCGCTTTTGTCGAAGAGTCACAGGCTACACCGAACATACGCTCCATGACGGCGTCGCCCCCCCGCAGGAAACAGCCATTTCCAGCCTTTGTGTGTAAGAATGTAGTTTGTGTAGGTTGATTTCAAAGAAGAACGGGAAACAGAAAAAATCCCTATCTGCGGTCGGCCGTGGCTGCACAGACTACACTTCTACATCATACAGAATAAAAGCGCTGGGCAATCTCATAATTATTGCACCGAACATTCGCACTATGGCAAATTACATAAATACAAATGAAGCCACGGGCAAATTTGGCTAAAGAGTTATTCAAACTTCGACCATCGTTTCAGCGCTGTTGATCCAAGTATACCTCCTGACCAATGCCCGTGTCAGGAGGTATATTATTTTGTTGGACCTTACAGTATTTGAAGGCGCTAGGAACACAGACTCTCATGTCTTCCAATATTCATGGGAAGGCCTCTGCGATCTTTTCGAAGAAGCAAGCCATGAGCCGTGGGATCGAGCATCCAAGCTCCGCCGTCTAGCCTATATTCCCGGTCGACTAAATGGGCCGCGCGCTGCGGCCAATGTCGAGCACTTAAGCTTTGGCAGTTTTGACATCGATTTGCCGGGGGATCACCCTGATTACATCAGTTTTGACGCAATGAGGTCAAGGCTTGAGGTCATGTGTGTGAGCTATATTCTCGCCACCTCCACCAAGTCATTGGCAGATGACCACCGTTATCGCTTAATACTCCGCTTCGATGTGCCTGTGCAGGCCGCCCATCATTTGACGATGTGGCGTCATATTAACGGCCTGTTTGGCAATATCTTCGACCGCTCGACGCATGATCCATCGCGCCTTTCATTCTTCCCGGCAAATTGGACTGGGCGGCCTCGCGACCCGAAGGGCGCTATAATAAATGACTGGCCGGCCAAGGATGCCTTTCAGGCGTTTGCTTGCAATCGCAATGGCAATCCCATCGGGCAACCAAGTTTTGCTGCGACGGCGGCCACCAATATTACAATCCCGCGTCCTCGAAATAGCAAACCTTCGGAACCCCAAAGCGCTGAAGTTTGCCTCTCTCCGGCGGCACGCTCCTTGCTCGAAGCATGTGCGTCCATGGTTCCACCGAAGGGTAGCCTTGGTTATCGGCTCGCATCTGATCCGGCCAACCCACTCTATTGTGGTCACCAGCCCTTCGGCGAGGTCCAAGGCGGAAGAATGTTTCGCTTTCTATGCAGAGTGGCGGCCCGCTCACTGCGACGAGAGCTTCCTATCAGCGCAGACTCGCTGTTCGATTTGGCTACGGCCGTGAATGCCCTGAATGGCGCAAGTTATCGACCAGACCTTCAACGCGAGGTGAAAAGAGCCCTCGCTATGCAAGCAAATCACATTGCCGGCGCATGATTGCGCCCGCGAGCACAACGGCCTGTCGGTTGGCGCGCGACAGGTGCAGATCATGCGCCTGTCCGTCGTCAGAACATTTGGCACAACTCGCGGCGTAGGCTTACGGAGTGTGGGCCTCGTCTGAGGTTGATGTTT
>CANLQG010000021.1 GCA_947493195.1 uncultured Sphingomonadaceae bacterium
TCGTCACTACGACGAAGCCCAAATCGTCCTTAAATCACAACCTCAAATCTGTGTCATAGGCGCTGACGGGGGACAGGGCGAAGGAATGGCTGGGCGTTTGGCTTAAGTGGGAAAGTCTCTTCAATTTCCGTCATGTCACGGAGCGCATTGGCGCGAACTATACCGCCATGCCCGTCTCCGTTCAGGATCATATTGGTTTTGGCCACACGAACGAGGCGAGGCGCGATGTCAGTTCCGAAAAGACGCTGACTTGTCGTCCGCATTTCGCGTTGCTTCGCGGCTGGTGTGCGTTGTGACTGGAAGATTTTGTGTCGCACATACCGTAGCACAGCGATGAGAAATCCGCCCGATCCGCAAGCCGGGTCGTAGACGACATCGCCTTCCCCGGGATCAAGGATTTCGACCATCATATTGACGACGAGTCGGTTCGTAAAAAATTGGCCGCGCGCACCCTTAAGGTGTGCAGAAACATACACCTCGAATGCGGTGCCGATTACATCGTAAACCTGTTCGACCTCGTCATCGGCAAGAAAGCGGAACGGCTGCAATTCGTTGATGACGATTGCCAAGTTGCGATCACCGATGGTGATCTCCTCACTTGGAGGAAATACATCGGCGTGATCGTTGCGAACTTGAGCGAACAAATTTCGCACTCTGGTTGCGGCATCGCGCTGCCCTTCGGGTGTTGCAAACTCATCCGGAGTGCAACGGAACTGGCAAAGCTCGCCCTCGTTCTGCTCGTCTCGATATTTGGCCAGAATAATTCGGACCATGTCCAAGGCCACATCTTCAGAATCGAGGCCAGCCCGGTATATCGCGTTGTGACAACGCTGAAAAACATGCTTCAGGTCACGAGGGGGGCGGAGGTCAGATTTCCGATAGTGTCCAACCGTGTCCCAAGTCTCACCTCGCCTTGGAATATTTGTCCAGTCCTGAAGCTCTAGTCTGGGTCGCTCAATTCGCCTGTAATAGGCGATTTCTTCACCATTGAACCAGACGCCACCAGACGATGAACTTGAGCAAACATAGGAGACAAGCTGACGCCGACCCTCGCTAACAGTAGGTTGCTTGACCTCAACGATAAGCCAAATCTGACCTTGGTCACGGGCGACTGCGGCTTCCGGAGAGTTGTAGACCACTATGTCTGCGAAGCGGGTTTCGGACCCTATGCTGATTGGCGCTTCGAAAGCCATATTGGCTGGCTCGTAGCCGTATTCCTCTACCAGTGTGCGTGCGTAGAACTGACGAACTCTCTCTTCTGGAGCGTCCGGACGGGTAATGTCGGGTCGAAGGAAATCGATAATCCGGCCCGCAGGAGTTAGATCAACAGACAGGTCGCTGATCAGATCGAGCCTTGAACGCACATCTGCTGTAGTAGACATTTTTTTCCCGTCGTTATGCTAGTTTGTTCCACCGATACCCACGAGTGAATCTTCTGCCCACCCCAAAGAAAGCGTTTTTGTCAAATCTTTCCACGAAACGGCAACCGTGTTCTCTTCGACAAAAGCGAGCCAGACTGTCCTCCAAAAGGGTGGGTGAACTTGGCCGGCCAGAACTGGCGGGAAAGCTT
>CANLQG010000022.1 GCA_947493195.1 uncultured Sphingomonadaceae bacterium
TATCAGTTTCGGGTGAGGGTTCCGGCTGATCTGCGAGAGGTGATTGGCAGAAGCCATGTGAAGAGATCGCTTCGAACTGACAGCCATTCACAGGCAGTTCGATTGAGCCGTAAGGTCGCCGCCGAGGTTGACGCGATGTTCGAGGAAAAGCGGCTTGAACACGGGCTGCCCCACAATGGCTGCCTACTTTCCCCTTCGATTGCCCTGACGACTGGTTCAGCGACGACTGATGCACGATCAGGAGGAGCGTCCGAGCCATTGAATGGGCTCACGCTGTCGCAGGTCTACGAGCGCTATCTTCAAGACCCGACAAAGCGCCGGTCGGATCGCACAATGCTCGCGCATCACACTACCCGGCGTGTGGTCCAAGATGTGCTGGGTGCGGACAAACCAATCACCAGTATCACACGGGAAGAATGTCGCAATCTGTTGGAGACGCTGCGTTGGTTGCCTGTGAACCTCGCCAAGAAGTTCGGTGATATGCGGGTGCGAGAAGCCGCAGACGCAGCAAAGGCAGATACTTCGATCCGGACGATCAACGCCACCAACCTCAACGCTTACATGGCGCGCTTCGCTACCATGTTGAACTGGGCGGTGGCGGAAGAATATCTCGGGCGGAACCCGGCGCGTGGTCTCCAACTCGCGGAAACCGTGCATCCACAGGACCGACGCAAGCCTTTCGAGCCGTGGCAGCTACGCCGCATCTTCCATGCGCCCATCTACACCGGTTGCAAGGACGAGGGGCAGGGATATGCGGTGGCCGGAGACACCATCGCCAGCGGTGCTCGATACTGGGTGCCACTGATCTGCTTGTTCAGCGGCATGCGCTTGAACGAGGCGTGCCAACTCGATGTCACTGATGTGCGCGAACTGGAAGGCGTCCTCTGCTTCGTCATCACGGAATCAAGCTTGAGCGGCACGCGGGACAAATCGCTCAAGACCAAATCCAGTGAACGCATTGTGCCTGCACATCCGATGCTACTCGACCTCGGCCTTGCGGTGTTCGTGCATAGGAAACGGCAAGAGGGTGCGACAAAGCTCTTTGACGATCTGCCTCCCGGTAAGCGAGGCTTCCGTTCGGTAGCGTTCTCGCGTTGGTTTTCGCGTTTCTTGGTCAGCGTCAACGCTGCGTCAGATCGCACATGTTTCCACTCGTTCCGTCACGGGTTCAGGGATGCCGCCCGCAATGCGCAGATCGACCGGGACATCGCGTTACGGCTTGGTGGATGGATCACAGGTGGATCGCACAGTGAAACCGCTGATGATTATGGGTCTGGCTACCGCCCGATCATTCTCTTCGAGGCGATCTCGAAAGTTTCGTTTCCTGACCTCGATCTGTCCCATCTCAAGCAAGCGAGCAGTTGCTCGCCAGCTTG
>CANLQG010000023.1 GCA_947493195.1 uncultured Sphingomonadaceae bacterium
CGGGTGTCGAGGAACTCGACGCCCCCAGCAAGGGTCGCAATGCATCGACATCATAAGACACGCGGGAAATTGCGTCCTGCAAAGCCGCGATGGGGTGGCCGCTGCCGTATAGGTCACCAATCGACACGACTCCCGAGCGCGAGCCGCTCCATCCGCCGAGGGCAAAGGCGATTTCGCGCTCTACACCACCAGCGCGGAGTGAATCGCGGAAGCAATGGCGGAAGCTGTGGAAGCTGGTGCGGTCGAGCTTCGCGCCCTCCTGCGCGAGGTAGCGAGCGAACCACTTCGAGAAATAGGCGGATGCGTAACCGAATCTGTCCAGTGCCAAGTCTGGCCACATCCTCGTTTCACCCGACGAGCACCTCTTGCGGTGATGGTCCAGCAAGCCCGCGCGAACCAGTGCTGGATGCACGGGCACGGCTCGCTCGGAAGAAGCGGTCTTGACGCGCTTTCCACGCGTCGGGTCGCTCTTCACGATGAAGCATAGGACACCATCGATGTCTGCGATGTCATCGGTCGTCTGCTGACAGATTTCGTTCTGCCGCAACCCGCTGAACAGCGCGATGAGCGGCACGTAGAATCTCGATGGGCAGGCGGGAATGAAACTTGTTGTGGCGGGATTCCTGAGCGCGTCGAACGGTGGACCTGTGAAAATGCGCTGAAGCTGGCCTGTCGAGAACGGGCGACGCTTGTCTCGGACGGGCACAGGGTCCGCGACGCGCAACCCGACACAGGGGTTTCGGTCAGCAAGTTCTTCCTTCACCAGCCAGTTCATCATGCCCGCCCAGCGCGTCATGTATCCATTGCAATTTGCAGCGGCCATTGGCCGCAGGCCGTCGCGCACCGCCATCGCAGCGATGGCGGGTGGTGTCATGTCGGGCCACTTCTTCCCATAGTTCGGCGGCAGGTGACGCAGCGTGTCCAGCACTCGTCGGCAGTCTTGCCGACCGACATCGGCCACCAGAGTTTCCGCTCCGAGCACCGACACCACCACGTTTCTGACCGTCTCATAGGCAAGCGTCGTCTTGTGCGTTCGAGTGCTGCTCGGGTCGGTGAGATAGCGGTCCCACGCCTCGGCCAATGTGATGCGGTGTTGGTCGGACATCGGACGTCGTGGCACTTGGGGCGAAGGTCGAGCGGTTGAAGGGCGGAATGATGGCGAACCGCCAGCCCGCAAAGCCTCGAACCAGTTGGTCACTTCCAACGCGACAGTTCGGCACCGTGAAAGAGCATCGGGATACGCTGCGGTCCCAAGCGTGCGATTGATATGACTCTTGCCGATGACCGCAACAAGGTCGGCGGGCACTCGAACGCGAAATTGCCAGATTCCCCCTCGACGCCAAATGCCTCGAAGCCGCTTGTGATAC
>CANLQG010000024.1 GCA_947493195.1 uncultured Sphingomonadaceae bacterium
TTCGGCATGCAGGACCAGAAAATCCCCGGCGACGGTGTGGTGACCGGCAGCGGCACGATCAACGGGCGGCTGGTCTATGTCTTCAGCCAGGATTTCACCGTCTTTGGCGGTTCGCTCAGCAAGCGCCATGCGGAGAAGATCTGCAAGGTGATGGACAACGCCATGAAGGTCGGCGCGCCGGTGATCGGGCTGAACGACAGCGGCGGTGCGCGCATCCAGGAAGGCGTGGCTTCGCTGGGCGGCTATGCCGAGGTGTTCCAGAAGAACGTGCTGGCCTCGGGCGTTATCCCGCAGCTCAGCCTTATCATGGGGCCGTGTGCGGGCGGGGCGGTCTACTCGCCGGCCATGACCGACTTCATCTTCATGGTGAAGGACAGCTCCTACATGTTCGTGACCGGGCCGGAGGTGGTGAAGACCGTCACCAACGAGGAAGTCACGCAGGAAGATCTTGGCGGCGCCGTGGTCCACACCACCAAGACGAGCGTTGCCGACCTCGCGCTGGAAAACGATATCGAGGCGCTGCTGGCCGCGCGCGAACTGATCGGCTTCGTGCCGGAAAGCAACCGCGACCCGCTGCCGCACCTGCCGACCGACGATCCGTGGGACCGGCGCGAGGACAGCCTCGATACGCTGATCCCTGCCAGTTCCAACATGCCCTACGACATGCACGAACTGATCCGAAAGGTGGTGGACGACGGCAACTTCTTCGAGATCCAGCCAAAGCACGGCGCGAACATCATCACAGGCTTTGGCCGTATCGAGGGCAAACCCGTGGGCTTCGTTGCCAACCAGCCGATGGTGCTCGCCGGTGTGCTGGACATCGACGCCAGCCGCAAGGCGGCGCGCTTCGTGCGGTTCTGCGATGCGTTCAGCATCCCGATCGTCACCTTCGTGGATGTCCCTGGCTTCCTTCCCGGCACGAGCCAGGAACACAACGGCATCATCAAGCATGGCGCAAAGCTATTGTTCGCCTATGCCGAGGCAACCGTGCCCAAGATCACCGTGATCACCCGCAAGGCCTATGGCGGGGCATACGACGTGATGGCATCGAAGCACCTTCGCGGCGACCTCAACTACGCCTGGCCCACCGCAGAGATCGCGGTGATGGGGGCGAAAGGTGCAGTTGAGATCATCTTCCGCCAGGACCGCGACAACCCGGAAAAGATCGCCGAAAAGACAAAGGAATACGAAGACCGCTTCGCCAACCCCTTCGT
>CANLQG010000025.1 GCA_947493195.1 uncultured Sphingomonadaceae bacterium
GAGGACCCGCTGTTCATCCTCTACACCTCCGGCTCCACCGGCAAGCCCAAGGGCGTGCTGCACACCACCGGCGGCTATGCCCTGTGGTGCGCGGCAACCTTTTACTACACCTTCGATTACCAGCCCGGCGAAGTGTTCTGGTGCAGCGCCGATATCGGTTGGGTGACGGGGCACTCCTACGTCACCTACGGCCCGCTGCTGAACGCAGGCACCAGCCTGGTGTTCGAAGGGGTGCCCAACTATCCCGATCACGGCCGCTTCTGGGACGTGGTGGCGCGGCACAGGGTCAACATTTTCTACACCGCGCCCACCGCCATCCGCGCGCTGATGCGCGAGGGCGATGGCTGGGTGACGCAGCACGACCGTTCTTCCCTGCGCATTCTTGGCACCGTGGGCGAGCCGATCAACCCGGAGGCCTGGCGCTGGTATCACGAGGTGGTGGGCGAGCGCCGCTGCCCTATCGTCGACACCTGGTGGCAGACCGAGACCGGCGGCCACATGATCACCACCCTGCCCTATGCCCACGACATGAAGCCGGGCAGCGCGGGCAAGCCGTTCTTCGGCGTGCAGCCGCTGCTGGTCGATAACGAGGGGCAGGCATTGGACAGCGAGGGTCCGGCCGAGGGCAACCTGTGCATCACTGCCAGCTGGCCGGGCCAGGCGCGCACCGTCTACGGCGATCACGACCGCTTTATCGAGGCCTACTTCACCACCTTCCCCGGCCGCTACTTCACCGGCGACGGCTGCCGCCGCGACGCGGACGGGTACTACTGGATCACGGGCCGGGTGGACGACGTGATCAACGTGTCTGGTCACCGCATGGGCACGGCCGAGGTGGAAAGCGCGCTGGTGCTGCACCCCAAGGTGGCAGAGGCCGCGGTGGTGGGTTACCCGCACGAGGTGAAGGGCCAGGGGATCTACTGCTACGTCACCACGATGGAGGGGGTGGAGCCATCGGACGAGCTCCATGCCGAGCTGAAACAGCAGGTGCGCCGCGAGATCGGCCCCGTGGCCACACCCGACCACCTGCACTTCACCGACGGCCTGCCCAAGACCCGCAGCGGCAAGATCATGCGCCGCATCCTCAGGAAGATCGCCGAGAACGACTACGCCGCCCTCGGCGATACCTCCACGCTGGCAGACCCCTCCCTCGTCCAGCGCCTTATCGACGGACGGCAGAACACGTAGTAGCGGGG
>CANLQG010000026.1 GCA_947493195.1 uncultured Sphingomonadaceae bacterium
TGTCCGTCGTCAGAACATTTGGCACAACTCGCGGCGTAGGCTTACGGAGTGTGGGCCTCGTCTGAGGTTGATGTTTAGGCGGCGAGCCTGCGATGTTGCAAGCGCCGATGTTCGAGCGTCTGTCGCTTGATCCTTTCTCTTCGTTTGATGATTGCTGGTGCCCTGCCGAAGTATGCGTCGGCGGGTGTGACGTTGTCGAGGCTCTCGTGGTAGCGCTTGTGGTTGTAATGCTCGACGAAGGCCTCGATCTGCTGTTCGAGGTCACCGGGCAGGAAGTAGTTCTCCAGCAGCACACGGTTCTTCAGGGTCTGGTGCCAGCGTTCGATCTTGCCCTGCGTCTGCGGATGGAAGGGCGCGCCGCGAACGTGATCCATCTGCTTGGCCTCGATGTATTCGGCCAACTCGCCTGCGATGTAGCTGGGGCCATTGTCGCTGAGCAGGCGGGGCCTGTGCAGCACGTTGACGTGGTCGCAGCCTGAGGCTGCAAGCGCCATATCGAGCGTGTCAGTGACGTCCTCGGCTCGCATGGTGGTGCAGAGCTTCCAGGCGATGATGTAGCGTGAGTAATCGTCGAGCACGGTCGATAGATAGACCCAGCCCCATCCGATAATCTTGAAGTAGGTAAAGTCGGTCTGCCACATCTCGTTGGGACGGGTGGTCTGCGTGTGGAACGCCTCGGCGGCCTTGATCACTGTGTAGGCCGGGCTGGTGATCAGATCGTGCGCCTTCAGGAGGCGATAGACCGTGGCTTCCGATACGAAGTAGCGCTTCTCGTCCGTGAAGCGCACTGCTAGCTCGCGCGGGGATAGATCGGTCTGCTCCAGCGCCATCTCGACGATCTGTTGCTGGATATCCTCGCCGATGCGGTTCCACACGCGGCTCGGCGTCGATGGCCTGTCTGCCAGTGCCTCCGGCCCGCCTTCAAGGTAGCGGTCATACCAGCGGTAGAAGGTCCGCCGGGCGATGCCGAGCTGGTCCAGCGTGCGCTTGGCTGGCAGGTGCGACTGTTCGACGGTCCTGATAATCTCCAGCTTCTCGGATGCGGGATACCTCATTCGTCGTCTCCCCCAAGCCCGGTCATGCTTTTTTTGAGCAGCCGGTTCTCAAGAGTGAGGTCGGCCACGCACTCCTTCAGGT
>CANLQG010000027.1 GCA_947493195.1 uncultured Sphingomonadaceae bacterium
TGGCGCACCCGACAGGAGCGGCGAGGGGATAACCGTCCCGCAGAGCCTCGACCAACGCTTGCCACGCTGCGGGGGAGCGTGATGGCAGGCTGGCGATGACGGTTTCGGCCCAACGTTGGTCATCGTCATCGTGACCGTCGATTGCATCGCCATCAGCGGTTTTGGTCGGTTTTGTCGTGACGATTGTGTCGGCGTTTTCGGTGACGGTCATTTTGGTCATCGGTCGAGCGTGCCACAGTTCGTCAGTTGGTCAACGATATCGAGACGCTGCGCGATGATGATGGCCGAGACCGTGTGGAAGATTACTGCACGCGCCATGGGGGGGCGATAGAATGCGATTCGAAGTCCATGCCGAAGCGAGCATGGCCCGCGTTCCATCGAGTTCGACGGATTGACATCGTGAGGTTCCACCCACGGCCAGGATGGCTGTGGAGCCCTTTTGATGGCCTTCAGGCTGCCAGTGCTCGATAGACGCTGGCTCGACCGATGTTCATCTCACGGGCGATTGCAGAGGCTCCCATGCCCTTCTGATGAAGAGCTTTGACCTGCTTGGGGTCGATGGACGCGGGACGCCCTTTGTAACGACCTTCGGCCTTTGCCTTCTCGATGCCTTCCATCTGCCGCTCGCGACGGATGTCGTTCTCGAACTGGGCAACGGCCCCGAGGATGCTCAGCATCAGCTTGCCTGTGCTGGTGTCGGTATCGACGCCGCTTTGGTTGATGCAGCGGAACTCGACACCCTTGCTGTTCAGCGTTTCGATGATGCGGTGAAGGTCCCCGACACTGCGCGCCAATCGGTCGAGACGAGTGACAACCAATGTGTCGCCTTCCCGAACGAAGTCCAGCGCGTTGCCGAGTTCGATACGGTCCTTGGCCGACCGTCCCGACATCTTCTCGGCGAAGACCTTCTCGCATCCCGCTTGGGCCAAGGCTTCGTTCTGGATGTCGAGCGACTGTCCCGACGAACTCACCCGTGCGTATCCGACCAGCATGCGCTTCTCCTGTTCCGTTAGGGTCATAGAGATGAATATCCGAGCGTCTCGAAAATCATCCCCTACCCTTATGGTAGCAGGAACGTGTCTCAAGCTCAGGCTGACTCGGATTGTTTACCTGAATGAGG
>CANLQG010000028.1 GCA_947493195.1 uncultured Sphingomonadaceae bacterium
AAACATCAACCTCAGACGAGGCCCACACTCCGTAAGCCTACGCCGCGAGTTGTGCCAAATGTTCTGACGACGGACAAGCCGACTATCTTCGTTGAACTCCGCAACTAATTTTTCGTTGGGCAAGTCCTTCCGGTAACCACTGACACGCGGATACTCGATCTCAAGCTCACTTCGCTCGCGCATCGCATGAACACGCGTGACGGGCTTCGGCTTAACCGGCGTTGCCGTTTGCGGCTTTCCGGTGAAGTCGAATGGAATGCCCATGACATCGGCGTATTCGACATCGAACAGGCCGTGTTCGTTCAGTTCATAGGACTGCCTGCGCAATCCACGACCGACCACCTGCTCGCAAAGCAGCTGGGTTCCGAATGCGCGAACACCGAGGATATGCGTGACCGTGTTTGTGTCCCATCCTTCCGTGAGCATCGAAACGGAAACTACACATCGGATCTGTTCGCCGAGCCTTCCCTTCCTTCCCACAGTGTTCATCACTTCGCGCAGGAGATCGGAATCGCTTACGTC
Source organism: uncultured Sphingomonadaceae bacterium (assembly GCA_947493195.1). GTDB lineage: Bacteria > Pseudomonadota > Alphaproteobacteria > Sphingomonadales > Sphingomonadaceae > Alteraurantiacibacter. Next base: position 523 of record CANLQG010000028.1, read on the forward strand.
GTCCGGATTACCTGCCCCTTCGCGCTGCGCAAGCTCACGCTTGAATAGGTCAATCTCAGCCTCGGCTGCATCGCGAAAACCCTTGTCCAGCGCATCTCCCGCTTCGATCTGACGGGAGTCGATCAGCAGTGTGCGTGGACGAGCCAAGCGTCCGCCGTGCTCGTCATAATTCCGGAAGAGTTCCAAGTGACCATGGTGCGCCGCGAGGCGCTCTCCGCTCTCATCTTCGGCATCGCGCTCAAAACCGGCTATCCACTCGAACACCAGTCTTGAGATTGCGGTATTCTGGCAAACGACGATGAAGACTGGAGGAACATCAATCCCTTCACGATCCCACAGATCGTATGTCTGCTCGTAATGGCTATAGAGCGCGTAGAGCGCGGTAATGAGTTCTGGAGCTTGGCGCGACAAATCCAGCGGGCTTAACTTCCCAGCTGCACTCGCACTCTTTGGCAGGTCCTTGCCAACTGTCCGTCGTCAGAACATTTGGCACAACTCGCGGCGTAGGCTTACGGAGTGTGGGCCTCGTCTGAGGTTGATGTT
>CANLQG010000029.1 GCA_947493195.1 uncultured Sphingomonadaceae bacterium
ATTTGAGGTTGTGATTTAAGGACGATTTGGGCTTCGTCGTAGTGACGAAGGAACGAAGATGAAGCCCAAATCCTCAAGGTCTAAATCCCCTGCCGAGCATGTGGTGAAGGATATCCGCCGCAAGACCCGTCGGCATTTCTCTGCCGAGGACAAGATCAGGATCGTCCTCGACGGCCTACGCGGCGATGACTCCATTGCCGAGCTGTGCCGCCGCGAAGGGATTGCGCAGAGCCTGTATTACACCTGGTCCAAGGAGTTTATGGAAGCTGGCAAGCGTCGGCTTGCCGGTGACACTGCGCGTGCTGCTACCACGGACGAGGTGAAGGATCTTCGCCGCGAGGCCCGCGACCTGAAGGAGTGCGTGGCCGACCTCACTCTTGAGAACCGGCTGCTCAAAAAAAGCATGACCGGGCTTGGGGGAGACTGTCCGTCGTCAGAACATTTGGCACAACTCGCGGCGTAGGCTTACGGAGTGTGGGCCTCGTCTGAGGTTGATGTTT
>CANLQG010000030.1 GCA_947493195.1 uncultured Sphingomonadaceae bacterium
TGTCGGCGAGGATCTCGGTGCCGTAGCGCGTGACCCCGTCCTTGTCCTCCCACTGGGTGTAGTGGATGCGGCCCTGGACGGAGACCAGCTGGCCCTTGGAGCAGTACTGGCCGACGGTCTTGGCGAGGCCGTTGAAGCAGGTCACCCGGTGGAACTCGCTTTCCCTGGCGGTGTAGCCGTTCTCATCCTTGTAGGTCTTGCCGTCCTTGTCGCGCAGCGGTCGATCGGTGACGACGGTGATGCCGGTGACATTGGTGCCGCCTTTGGTCTCGCGTGTGTCGGGATCGCGGGCGATACGGCCGGTGAGGATTGCGATATTGGTCATGATGGTAGTTCCTTCAGTTCCTCAAACCGGAGACCATCTCCGGCTTGCGTACATCTGGAAGAAGCAGGGCATGGGAGGACTGCACCTGAGGCCAACAGACTTGTCTGGGGGCCGAAGGGAAACCTGTTCATGACGGGTGGTGCGGGCAGGCAGCGCAGCTGCCAACACGGCCGG
>CANLQG010000031.1 GCA_947493195.1 uncultured Sphingomonadaceae bacterium
GAAGGGGCGGCCACCAGCGAGGAGCGCACCCGCGTCATCGCTGCCATCGCTGCCGGAATCGAGTTTACCCACCAGGCCCGCCAGCGGCAGATCAGCGGGCAGCTTGACGGTCCGCAGCCGGTCACCCCCGCATGGATCGTGCGTGTCGACGGGCAGGACCATAGTGTCACGCTGGGCGAGGGCCATGCCATGGTCGACGGGCACACGGTTCAGGTCACCTGCGACTGGGCCCCCGGCCAGCGCACCGCCACCGCCACGCAGCCCGACGGCCCTACGCTGGGCCTTACCGTCACCCGCCAGCGCCCGAACTGGCAGATCAACACCCACGGCCGCACCTACACAGCGCGCGCTCTTCCCGCCCGTCTGGC
>CANLQG010000032.1 GCA_947493195.1 uncultured Sphingomonadaceae bacterium
GCCACGTCAGATCACGCCCCTTCACTTCCCTGTCAGCGCGCGAATGCCAGTCTTGTTTGGTGGGTTTTTCGGTCATGTCGGTCATAGCGGCAGGTTATCGTGTTTCTTCCACGGGTTTTCGAGTTTCTTGCCGGCCAGCTTGCGCAGGCCCAGCGCGATACGGCGGCGGGTGGAGTGGGGGTAGATCACTTCGTCGATGTAGCCGCGTGATGCTGCGACGAAGGGGTTGGCGAAGCGGTCTTCGTATTCCTTTGTCTTTTCGGCGATCTTTTCCGGGTTGTCGCGGTCCTGGCG
>CANLQG010000033.1 GCA_947493195.1 uncultured Sphingomonadaceae bacterium
CATGACCGAAAAACCCACCAAACAAGACTGGCATTCGCGCGCTGACAGGGAAGTGAAGGGGCGTGATCTGACGTGGCACACGCCCGAGGGGATTGCGGTGCAGCCGCTGTATGCGGCGGGGGATGCAGAGGGGCTGGATCCGGGTTTTCCGGGGTTCGCGCCGTTCACGCGCGGGCCTTATGCGAGCATGTATACGGGCCGGGCGTGGACGATCCGGCAGTATGCGGGGTTCTCGACGGCGGAGGAGAGCAATGCCTTCTATCGCCGCAACCTTGCGGCG
>CANLQG010000034.1 GCA_947493195.1 uncultured Sphingomonadaceae bacterium
ACGACGAGGGTTTCGCCTTCTGCGGTGTTGATGGAGGCGACGGTGCCTGGCTTTTCGGCGCGCAGGATGTTTTCCATCTTCATGGCCTCGACGGTGGCGAGCGGCTGGCCGGCCTCGACCTTGTCGCCCTCGCCCACGTGCAGTTTCACCAGCAGGCCGGGCATGGGGCACAGCAGCATCTTGCTGGTGTCGGGCGGCTGCTTTTCGATCATGTGACCGGCGTGGCTTGCCAGACGGGCGGGAAGAGCGCGCGCTGTGTAGGTGCG
>CANLQG010000035.1 GCA_947493195.1 uncultured Sphingomonadaceae bacterium
GCGCCGTTCATCGTCATGGAGACCGACATCTGATCGAGCGGGATCTGGTCGAACAAGATCTCCATGTCGCGCACCGTATCGATCGCGACGCCCGCCTTGCCCACGTCCCCCACCACGCGGGGATGATCGCTGTCATACCCGCGGTGCGTCGCCAGATCGAAGGCAACAGAAAGCCCCTTCTGCCCCGCCGCAAGGTTGCGGCGATAGAAGGCATTGCTCTCCTCCGCCGTCGAGAACCCCGCATACTGCCGGATCGTCCACG
>CANLQG010000036.1 GCA_947493195.1 uncultured Sphingomonadaceae bacterium
GGCAGTATGCGGGGTTCTCGACGGCGGAGGAGAGCAATGCCTTCTATCGCCGCAACCTTGCGGCGGGGCAGAAGGGGTTGTCGGTCGCCTTCGATCTGGCGACGCACCGCGGGTATGACAGCGACCATCCTCGCGTGGTGGGGGACGTGGGCAAGGCCGGCGTTGCCATCGACACGGTGCGCGACATGGAGATCTTGTTCGACCAGATCCCGCTCGATCAGATGTCGGTCTCCATGACGATGAACGGCGC